>NZ_CP118574.1:6745000-9169400 GCF_028898845.1 Streptomyces sp. WZ-12
TGATGGGTAGGGGAGCGTCGTGTGCCGGGTGAAGCAGCCGTGGAAACGAGTTGTGGACGGTTCACGAGTGAGAATGCAGGCATGAGTAGCGATACAAGAGTGGGAAACTCTTGCGCCGATTGACTAAGGGTTCCTGGGTCAAGCTGATCTGCCCAGGGTAAGTCGGGACCTAAGGCGAGGCCGACAGGCGTAGTCGATGGACAACCGGTTGATATTCCGGTACCCGCTTTGGAGCGCCCAATACTGAATCAGGCGATGCTAAGTCCGTGAAGCCGCCCTGGAGCCTTCGGGCAAAGGGGAGTGGTGGAGCCGACGGACCAGACTTGTAGTAGGTAAGCGATGGGGTGACGCAGGAAGGTAGTCCAGCCCGGGCGGTGGTTGTCCCGGGGTAAGGGTGTAGGCCGTGTGGTAGGTAAATCCGTCACATGTTAAGGCTGAGACCTGATGCCGAGCCGATTGTGGTGAAGTGGATGATCCTATGCTGTCGAGAAAAGCCTCTAGCGAGCTTCATGGCGGCCCGTACCCTAAACCGACTCAGGTGGTCAGGTAGAGAATACCGAGGCGTTCGGGTGAACTATGGTTAAGGAACTCGGCAAAATGCCCCCGTAACTTCGGGAGAAGGGGGGCCATTTCTGGTGATGACATTTTCTGTCTGAGCTGGGGGTGGCCGCAGAGACCAGCGAGAAGCGACTGTTTACTAAAAACACAGGTCCGTGCGAAGCCGTAAGGCGATGTATACGGACTGACGCCTGCCCGGTGCTGGAACGTTAAGGGGACCGGTTAGTCTGGATTCGTTCAGGCGAAGCTGAGAACTTAAGCGCCAGTAAACGGCGGTGGTAACTATAACCATCCTAAGGTAGCGAAATTCCTTGTCGGGTAAGTTCCGACCTGCACGAATGGCGTAACGACTTCTCGACTGTCTCAACCATAGGCCCGGTGAAATTGCATTACGAGTAAAGATGCTCGTTTCGCGCAGCAGGACGGAAAGACCCCGGGACCTTTACTATAGCTTGATATTGGTGTTCGGTTCGGCTTGTGTAGGATAGGTGGGAGACTGTGAAGCGCCAACGCCAGTTGGTGTGGAGTCGTTGTTGAAATACCACTCTGGTCGTGCTGGATGTCTAACCTGGGTCCGTGATCCGGATCAGGGACAGTGTCTGGTGGGTAGTTTAACTGGGGCGGTTGCCTCCTAAAGGGTAACGGAGGCGCCCAAAGGTTCCCTCAGCCTGGTTGGTAATCAGGTGTTGAGTGTAAGTGCACAAGGGAGCTTGACTGTGAGACTGACGGGTCGAGCAGGTACGAAAGTAGGGACTAGTGATCCGGCGGTGGCTTGTGGAAGCGCCGTCGCTCAACGGATAAAAGGTACCCCGGGGATAACAGGCTGATCTTCCCCAAGAGTCCATATCGACGGGATGGTTTGGCACCTCGATGTCGGCTCGTCGCATCCTGGGGCTGGAGTCGGTCCCAAGGGTTGGGCTGTTCGCCCATTAAAGCGGTACGCGAGCTGGGTTTAGAACGTCGTGAGACAGTTCGGTCCCTATCCGCTGCGCGCGTAGGAGTCTTGAGAAGGGCTGTCCCTAGTACGAGAGGACCGGGACGGACGGACCTCTGGTGTGCCAGTTGTTCTGCCAAGGGCATGGCTGGTTGGCTACGTTCGGAAAGGATAACCGCTGAAAGCATCTAAGCGGGAAGCCTGCTTCGAGATGAGGGCTCCCTCCCACTTGATGGGGTAAGGCTCCCAGTAGATGACTGGGTTGATAGGCCAGATATGGAAGCATCGTAAGGTGTGGAGTTGACTGGTACTAATAGGCCGAGGGCTTGTCCTCAGTTGCTCGCGTCCACTGTGTTGGTTCTGAAGCCACGAACAGACCAACGGTTGTTCTAAGTTTCGAAGTTTTTCGGATTCGGTGAACTAGCTGATGTCCCGCTTTGCGGGGTGCCAGATTCACTTTACTAACTGAAGAGTGTGCTTGTTCGCTCGAAACCGAATGGGTTTCGGTGGTTATAGCGTTAGGGAAACGCCCGGTTACATTTCGAACCCGGAAGCTAAGCCTTTCAGCGCCGATGGTACTGCAGGGGGGACCCTGTGGGAGAGTAGGACGCCGCCGAACAATTTTTCCAGGACCCCTGGTCCCAGCGTTCAGCTGGGACCAGGGGTCCTTTTGTTTTGCCGGAGCGCGCCGCAGGGGTCGGTGCGTGAGAATGAACGCAGTACCGAAGACAGGAGTCACGTCGATGTCCACCAACTCTTCCGACGATCGTTCGGAGCGCCGGCCGAGGCGCGACGCCGGCGACCGCGGTGGTTTCCGTCGGGATGACCGTCGTGACGACCGGGGTGGCGACCGCGGTGGGTTCCGTCGCGATGAGCGTGGCGGCGACCGTGGCGGGTTCCGTCGGGATGACCGTCGGGACGAACGGCGCGATGACCGTGGCGGTTTCCGGCGCGATGAACGGCGTGACGACCGGGGCGGCGACCGCGGTGGTTACCGTCGTGACGACCGTCGGGACGAACGGCGTGACGACCGCGGCGGGTTCCGACGGGACGAGCGTCGTGACGACCGGGGCGGCTTCCGCCGGGACGACCGGAGTGGTGAGCGCGGGGGGGTCCGGCGCGATGACCGTCGAGACGAGCGTCGTGACGACCGTGGTGGTTTCCGTCGCGATGACCGTGGCGGCGAGCGCGGTGGGTTCCGTCGGGATGACCGTCGGGACGAGCGGCGCGATGACCGTGGTGGCTTCCGTCGCGATGAGCGGCGTGACAACCGTGGTGGCGAGCGCGGTGGCGACCGTGGCGGGTTCCGTCGCGATGAGCGGCGTGACGACCGTGGTGGCGAGCGCGGTGGCTTCCGCCGGGACGACCGCGGCGGCGATCGTGGCGGTTTCCGTCGGGACGACCGTGGTGGCGAGCGCGGTGGCTTCCGTCGGGACGACCGGGGCGGCGACCGTGGCGGTTTCCGTCGGGACGACCGGCGTGACGACCGCGGTGGGTTCCGTCGCGATGACCGGGGCGGCGACCGTGGCGGGTTCCGACGGGACGACCGGCGTGAGGACCGTGGCGGGTTCCGTCGGGATGAGCGGCGGGATGAGCGGCGGGATCGGGATCGGGAGCCGATCAGGCGGCTGCCGATTCCGGAGGACGTGACCGGCGATGAGATCGACAAGGCGGTGCGGCAGGAGCTGCAGAGCCTGCCGAAGACGCTCGCCGAGGACGTCGCCAAGAACCTGGTGATGGTCGCGCGGCTGCTCGACGAGGAACCGGAGAAGGCGTACGGGTACTCGCTGGTGGCGCTGCGGCTGGCGTCCCGGGTTGCGGCGGTGCGCGAGGCCGCGGGCTTCGCGGCGTACGCGTCCGGGAAGTACGGCGAGGCGCTCAAGGAGTTCCGGGCGGCGCGGCGGATGACCGGCAGCGCGGAGCTGTGGCCGGTCATGGCCGACTGCGAGCGGGGGCTCGGGCGGCCGGAGAAGGCGCTGGCGATGGCCGGTGAGCCCGAGGTGCAGCGGCTGGACCGGGCCGGCCAGGTCGAGATGCGGCTGGTCGCGGCAGGGGCCCGGCGGGACATGGGGCAGGCGGACGCCGCGGTGGTGACGCTGCAGAGCCCTGAGTTGGCGTCCGGCGCGGTGCACCCGTGGACGGCCCGGCTGCGGTACGCGTATGCGGACGCGCTGTTGGAGGTCGGGCGCGAGGGCGAGGCGCGGGACTGGTTCGCCAGGGCGCTGGAGGCCGATCAGGCCGGTGCCACGGATGCGTCGGACCGGCTGGCTGAGCTGGACGGGGTGCAGTTCACCGATGCGTTGGAGGAGGACGAGGCGGAGGCCGGGTCCGAGGCTGAGCGCACGGTCGGGTCCGGTTCCGAGGAGGGCACGGACAAGGGTGAGTAGGCGAGTCGGCGCATGGATGCGCTGAGGTAGTCGAGACGGCGAGAAGGGCGGGCCCGGGTGGGCCCGCCCTTCTTCTTTTTGTGGGGGAGGGAGGTGGTCAGGGGGCGTAGGGGGCGATGGGGTTGTGGAGGGTGCCGATGAGTTGGAGGGCGCCGGCGGGGTCCTGGAGGTCGACCATCTGCTCGTTGTTGCGCAGTTGGAGGCGGTTGAGGCAGGAGAGGGCGAACTCCGGGGTGAACATGTCGTGTTCGGCGAACTTGTCGGCGAGGTGGGGGTGGGCCGCCTGGTAGTCGCTGACGGTGGCGGCGACGGTGCGCCAGAAGGTGTCCTCGTCGAGGGTGCCGCGGTCGGCGAGGGTGGCGGCGAGGAAGCGGAAGAAGCAGTCGAAGACGTCGGTGAAGACGGAGAGCAGCTTCTGGTCGTCGGGGACGTCGGCGCGGATGCGCTCCACCGTGGGCGGGAGGACCGCGTCAGCGGACATCACGGCGATCTCCTCGGCGATGTCCTTGAAGATCACCCGGGCCACCGCGCCGTCCTCGATGACCAGGATGGCGTTCTCGCCGTGCGGCATGAAGACCAGGTCGTAGGCGTAGAAGGCGTGCAGGACCGGGGTGAGGTAGCCGTCGAGGTAGCGGCGGAGCCAGACCTCGGGGGCCAGGCCGGATTCCGCGATGAGGGCGGCGGCGAAGGAGTCGCCGGCGCGGTCGACGTGGAGGAGGGAGGCCATGGTGGCCAGCCGCTGGCCCGGTTCGAGGGTGGGGACCGGGCTCTCGCGCCAGAGGGCGGCGAGCATCTTGCGGTACGGGGAGCCCTTTTCGGTGGCGGCCTCGTACTGGCGGTGGTGGTAGCCGATGGCGGCGCGCTCGCGGATGATCGAGAAGCGGGCGGCGCGGAAGGTGTCGTCGGCGTCGATCAGGCGGGCCAGCCAGTCGTTGATGGCGGGGGTGGCCTCCATGTAGGAGGCCGAGAGGCCGCGCATGAAGCCCATGTTGAGGACCGACAGGGCGGTCTTGACGTAGTGCCTCTCGGGGCTGGTGGTGTTGAAGAAGGTGCGGATGGACTGCTGGGCGAGGTACTGGTCGTCGCCGGGGCCCAGGCAGACCAGGCGGCGCTGGGCGACCTCGGCGGCGAAGGTGACGGAGAGCTTGTTCCACCACTGCCAGGGGTGGGTGGGGAAGAAGAAGTAGGCGTCCGGGTCGAGGCCGAGGGAGGTGAGGGTGGCGGTGAAGCGGGCCCGGGTCTCGGCGGGGAGCTCGGCGTCGATGAGGGTGGCGTAGTCGAGGCCGGCGCCGGCGGTGAAGGTGGTGTGGTCGCGGTGGGCGGCCAGCCACAGGAGCGTCAGCGGGGCGGCGGCCTCGGGGGCGTAGGCGTGGTACTCGTGGACGCCGAAGCCGAGGCGGCCGTTGTTGGCGACGAAGCAGGGGTGGCCCTCGGTCATGCCGGTCTCGACGGCCTGGAAGCCGGCGGCGGCGAGCTCGGCGGCGGTGGGGGCCTTGCCGGCCAGCTTGTAGGCGGTGCCGGAGAGGGTGGAGCTGATCTCCTCCAGGTAGACCGGGAGGATGGTCTCGGACAGGCCGAGGGAGGTGTGGAACTCGGTGATGAAGTCCAGTGCGTCCAGGGGGAGTTCGGCGTCGTCGCGGTGGCGGCTGATGCTGTCCGGATCGATCTGCCAGTGGTCGAGGGCCCGTCTGTGGGCGGTGAAGCGGTAGGTGGTGGTGGCGTCGTCGCTGCGGACGGCGTAGCGGTCGGCGCCGTCCGCTACGCCCAACGGCTCGGGCGTGAGCAGGCGTTCGTGGGTGAACTCGGCGAGGGCCTTGCGGACCAGGGCGCGGTTGGCGCGCGCCCACAGCTCGGGGGTGAGGTGGGCGACGGCGTCCTGGGCGGGCTGCTGCGGGGCGGTCATGGGCGGTGGTCTCCTCGGGTGGCCAGGAACTGGTCGCGGGTGCAGATGCTGAGGTGGGCGTCTTTGGAGGGGAGTTGCACGGTGCGGACGACCTCGAAGCCGACGGACTCGTTGAGGGCGTGCACCGCGGTGTTGCGGGTGTCGGGTTCGACGACCACGCGCTCGACGGTCGGGTCGGCGAAGAGCATCTCCATGACGGTGGTGATCACCGCGCGGGTGAAGCCGTGGACGGGGGCGTTCGTCGGGGCGGTGAGGAAGTGCATGCCGACGTCGCCGGGGCGGGCGGCGTGGATGCCGACCAGTTCGCGGTGGGCGGGGTCGTAGCGCTCCATGAGGAAGGCCGGGGTGCCGTTGTGCAGGCCGAGGAAGGCGTCGTGGTGGGGGTCGCCGTCGATCCGGGTGAACTCCTTCTCGACGGCGGGCAGATCGCACTCCTGCATCAGCCAGAAGACGGCCTTGGGGTGGGTGACCCAGGTGTGGAGGACGGGCGCGTCGGCGAGCGGGTCGACGGGCCGCAGGGTGAACTCCCCGAGGGCGGGGTCGGTGCGGGTGAAGAGGGGGGCGTTCACGCGGATATCTCCATCGGGTCGTGCGGGCCGGCCGGGGCGGCGAACTCCTGGAAGGCGATGGCCTTTTCGACCGGGTAGTGCTCGCGGCCGAGGAGTTCGCGGATGATGCAGGAGTTGCGGTAGGCGGCCATGCCGAGGTCGGGGGTGACGAATCCGTGGGTGTGCAGCTCGGCGTTCTGCACGAAGATGTCGCGGCCGGTGGTGTCGATGCTGTAGTTGCGGGCGACGTCGTAGCGGCCCTGGGCGTCCCAGGCGATGCGGTCGCGGACCGGGTCCAGGAAGGCGGGGATGCGGTAGCGGTAGCCGGTGGCGAGGACCAGACCCTGGGTGGTGAGGGTGAAGTCGCGGTCCTGTTCGGCCTGGTGCATGCCGAGGGTGTAGGTGCCGGTGGCCTCGTCGTAACGGGCTTCCGTCAGGGCCGAGTTGGTGAGCAGGCGGGTGCGGACCGGGCCGGCCAGGCGCTTTTGGTAGAGCAGATCGAAGATGGCGTTGATCAGCTCGGAGTCGATGCCCTTGTAGAGGTGCTTCTGGGTGGCGTTGAGGTGGTCGCGGGTGGCCGCGGGGAGGGCGTGGAAGTAGTCCACGTACTCCGGGGAGGTCATCTCCAGGGTGAGCTTGGTGTATTCGAGGGGGAAGAAGCGGGGGGAGCGGGTGGCCCAGGTGAGCTGGTAGCCGTGGGCGTCGATGTCCTGGAGCAGGTCGTAGTAGATCTCGGCGGCGCTCTGGCCGCTGCCGATCAGGGTGATGCTGTCCTTGGCCTGGAGGGCTGGCTTGGCGTCCAGGTAGCCGGAGTTGTGCGCCGCGTCGCCGCCCAGGTCGCGGCAGGACTCGGGCAGGTGCGGCGGGGTGCCGGTGCCCAGCACCAGCTTGCGGGTGCGGAAGGTGTGGCGCTCGCCGCGGTGGTCGGCGTGGACGAGGTAGAGCTCGGCGCGCTCGTCGTACTCGACGGCGGTGACCGTGTGGGAGAAGCGGATGCTGTCCAGCTTGCCGGCGGCCCAGCGGCAGTAGTCGTTGAACTCGGCGCGCAGCGGATAGAAGTTCTCGCGGATGTAGAAGGAGTACATCCGGCCCGATTCCTTCAGGTAGTTGAGGAAGGAGAAGGGCGAGGTGGGGTCGGCGAGAGTGACCAGGTCGGCCATGAACGGCACCTGGAGGTGGGTGCTGTCCAGCATCATGCCGGGGTGCCAGTCGAAGCCAGGACGGTCGTCGAGGACGAGGCCGTTGAGCTCCTCGATGGGCGCGGTCAGGCAGGCCAGGCCGAGGTTGAACGGGCCGAGGCCGATGGCGAGGAAGTCGTAGGGGGTCTCGTGGGGGACGGTCACGGGATGTCTCTCCGCAGGGGGGTGGTCGGTCGGGGAGGTGTCAGGGGGCGCTGAGGGCCGGGGCGGGGCGGCCGGCGCCGGGCTGCTCGGCGAGGTAGCGGCCGGCGTGCTCGGCGATCAGGTCGAGGACGGCGGCGATGTCGTCGAGCGTGGTCTCGGGGTTGAGCAGGGTGAACTTCAGGTAGTGCCGGCCGTCGACCTTGGTGCCGGCGACGATCGCGGCGCCGGAGGCGAACAGGGCTTCCCTGGCGTGGAGGTTGACCCGGTCGGTGAGCTCGGGGTCGGGGTCCTGGGTGCCGCCGGGGAGGTAGCGGAAGACCAGGGTGCTGAGCTGGGGCTCGACGACGACCTCGAAGCGCGGGTCGTCGTGCAGCAGTTTCCAGCCGTCCGCGGCCCGGTCGATGACCTCGTCGAAGAGTTCGCCGATGCCCCTCGCGCCCATGGTGCGCAGGGTCAGCCAGAGTTTGAGGGCGTCGAAGCGGCGGGTGGTCTGGAGCGACTTGTCGACCTGGTTGGGGATGCGCTGCTCGACCATCCGGCGCGGGTTGAGGTAGTCCGCGTGGTAGGTGACGTGCCGCAGCGCGGCGCGGTCGCGGACCAGGACGGCGCTGGAACTGACCGGCTGGAAGAAGGACTTGTGGTAGTCGACGGTCACCGAGTCGGCGCGCTCGATGCCGGCGAGGAGGGCGCGGCGGCGGGAGACCAGCAGGCCGCAGCCGTAGGCGGCGTCCACGTGCATCCAGGCGCCATACCGGGTGGCGAGGTCGGCGATCTCCGGGAGCGGGTCGAGGGAGCCGAAGTCGGTGGTGCCGGCGGTGGCGACGACCGCCATGGGTATCAGGCCGTCGCGGCGGCAGCGTTCCAGTTCGGCGGCGAGGGCGTCGGTGCGCATCCGCTTGGTGTCGTCGACCGGGACGGCGATGACGGCGTCGGCGCCGAGGCCGAGCAGGGTGGCGGATTTGCGGATGCTGAAGTGGCTGACGGCGGAGGTGAGGATGCGCAGCCGGGGCAGCAGGGCGGCGCGGCGGGCGTCGGCGCTCTCGGCGTCGTCGGCGTCGTCGCGGGCCAGTTCGCGGTGGCAGGTCTCGTCCCGGGCGAGCAGCATCGCCTGGAGGTTGGACTGGCTGCCGCCGCTGGTGAAGATGCCGTCGGCGTCCGGGCCGAGGCCGATCCGCTCGGCGGTCCAGTCGACCAGGCGGCGCTCGATCAGGGTGCCGCCGGCGCTCTGGTCCCAGGTGTCGAGGGAGGAGTTGACGGCGGAGAGCACGGCCTCGCCGACGAGCGCGGGGATCACCACGGGGCAGTTGAGGTGCGCGAGGTAGCGGGGGTGGTGGAAGTAGATCGCGTCGCGGAGGTAGAGGTGCTCCAGCTCGTCGAGGGCGGCGGCCGGGTCGTTGAGCGGGGCGTCGAGGTCGACGGCGGCGACGGTGGGCGCCAGTTCGTCGACGCGGACGCCGGTGAAGGGGCGCTCGGTGGTGGCGAACCGGTCGCGCAGCCGCGTCACGCTGTCGGTGACGGCGGCGTGGTAGCGGTCGGCGGTGCGGTGGTTGAGGAGATGGGTGCGGCTGTCGGCCGGGTCCTCGGCGGGGTGCGCGAGGAGACTCATGAGGGGCCCTCCCTGGTGCGGGTCGACCGCGTCCTGTGCAGGCAGGTGGTGCACAGGGGCAGGGAATCCGCCCGATGACGCAGTGAGGTAAGCCTAACCTAACTGGATCACCGGGTGGATTCGGGGTGCCCGCTGGGGGCCGTCAGTCCCCTTGTTCCTCCAGGGTCCGCAGCACCAGACCGGTGGCCGGCTTCGGTCCGAACGACGTGGACTTCCGGGGCATCGTGACGCCCTGCTCGGCGAGTTGACGGACCGTCTCCTCGGAGGTGGGGCGCATCAGGACGGCCGTCCCGCCGTGCCGGGCGGCCTGCGCCACCGCCGCCTCGGTGTGATGGAGATAGCCGATGTCCGACGGGTGGTCCGGGATCCGCCAGACCTCGTCCAGCAGCACCGAGTGCAGCACCGTGGCGTCCAGTTGCCGCCACGCCTCGGGCCGGTCGGTGCGGATCGCGCGGTCGAGCAGCCCGGGGTCGGGCTGGTCCAGGAGGTGGAAGCAGTCCGGGCCGCCGGCGAGCACGAAGGCCGCGCCGGACGTCTTGGCCAGCGCCTCCAGGGCGGCGGACAGCTCGCCCGGCAGCCGGCGGACCCGGAACGCGCCGGCCACGTCCGCCAGCGCCTTGACGGGCGGCAGGTGCGGCAACACCCGGTGGATGGCCCGGACCTGGAGCGGGTAGCGGGCGGTGTCGACCAGCAGCACCAGGCCGGAGGCCCAGGGGGAATCGGGCCCGGCGTCCGGGCGCTGCTCGTACAGCCGCCGGTAGGTCGCCCAGCGGTGGTGGCCGTCGGCGATCAGCGCCCGGCGGCGGGCCAGGTCCGCGTCGACGGCGGCCAACTCGGCGGGGTCGGTGACCGCCCACAGGCGGTGCGCGAAGCCGTCCTCGGTGGTGGTGGCGAGCAACGGGGGGTGCTGGGCGGTGCGCTCGATGACGCCGGCGGCGCCGTTGGCGGTGCCGTCGCCGCAGTACGACAGCAGCAGCGGCTCGAAGTTGGCGGCCGCGGCGTCCATCAGGGCGGCCCGGTCCGCGACCACCTCCGGGATGACGTCCTCGTGGGGCAGCACCGGACCGTCCAGGCGGAGCGCGCCGATCAGGCCGCGCTGGAGGAGGTCGCCGGCGCGCTGCTCGTAGACGTACAGCGCGGGCTGCGGGTCCGGTGTGAGGATTCCCTCTTCGCGCCAGCGGTGCAGGGTGTCGGCGGCCTGGCGGTGGCGGGTGGCCGGGTCGGGGGCCTGCGGCAGGATCAGCCGGACGATGTTGTAGGGATCGGAGGTCTCCAACGCCCGGACGCCGTCCGGGCGGACCACGACGTCGTAGGGCGGGGAGGTGACCGCGGTGAGGCTGCTGACCCGGTCCGGGGCGTAGCGCAGGCCGCGGAACGGGAGGAGGCGGAGGCCGTCGGATGTGGTCATTGAAGAATGCTATGCCGGGAAGGGGGTGCGGGATGATCGGGGGAGCGGCCGCGTTCGGCCGGAAACATCGGTAGCCGCGCGGGTGCCGACGGGCGGGCCCGGTGAGGTTCGGGAACGACCCGCGCACCGCGCACGAGGGACCCCCTCCGTGCGGCACGGAGGAGCGAGGAGCGGGACGGCATGAACGAGCAGGTTCGCGGGCGAGGTCGACCCGACGGGTGCCGGCGCGCGTTGAGCGAGGCGTACGACACGGCGCTGCTGGATCTGGACGGGGTGGTCTACGCCGGCGGACGGGCGATCGACCATGCCGTGGCGTCGCTGACCGCGGCCCGGGACGGCGGGATGCACCTGGCGTACGTCACCAACAACGCGGCCCGCACGCCGCGGACGGTGGCCGACCAACTGTCCGGATTCGGTCTGCCGACGACCCCCGAGGACGTGATCACCTCCGCGCAGGCGGTGGCCCGGCTGATCGCCGAGCAGGTGCCGGCCGGCTCCCGGGTGCTGGCCGTCGGCGGCGAGGGGCTGCGGGTGGCGCTGCGCGAGCGGGGCCTGGTGCCGGTCGACTCGGCGGACGACGACCCCGCGGCGGTGGTGCAGGGCTACGACCCGACGCTGGACTGGGCGCGGCTGGCGGAGGCCGCGTACGCGGTGCAGCGCGGGGTGCCGTGGTTCGCCTCCAACACCGACCTGACGATCCCCAAGGAGCGCGGCATCGCGCCCGGCAACGGCGCGCTGGTCGAGGTGGTGCGGATCGCCGCCGGCGGGGCGCCGCAGGTGGCCGGGAAGCCGCAGCCGCCGATGCACCGGGAGACGGTGCTGCGGACCGGTGCGCGGCGGCCGTTGGTGGTCGGGGACCGGCTGGACACCGACATCGAGGGTGCCTGGAACGGCGGGGTGGACTCCCTGCTGGTGCTCACCGGCGTGACCACGCCGGCGGAGCTGCTGGCCGCGCCGCCCGCGCACCGGCCGAGCTACGTGGACGCGGACCTGCGCGGGCTGCTGCGGCCGCAGCCGGAGGTGACGGCGGACGGCGCCGGCTTCGCCTGCGGCGGCTGGCGGGCCGAGGCCGCCGGGGGCGAACTGGTCGTGGACGGCGAGGGGGAGCCGCTGGACGGGCTGCGGGCGCTGTGCGCGGCGGCCTGGACCGAAGCGGGCGGGGGGAGTTGCCCGGTGGACCCGGCCAAGGCGCTGCACCGGATCAGTATGTGACGTCACGTCAGGTGCGTGACCGGAGGATGCGGGCGGGCCCCGCCGCGGGGAGCGGCGGGGCCCGACGGCTCACTTGGCGGTGGCGGTGGCCGCCGCGGTCAGCTCCGCGATCAGGTCCTCCTCGGTGGCCCCGCGCCGCCAGTAGCCGGTGAACTTGACCGCCCGGCGGTCGAATCCGCGCTCCCCGACCAGGTGCCGGCGCACCGCCTTGACGGTGCCGGCCTCACCGGCGATCCAGGCGTACCCGGTGCCCTCGGGCAGCTCGGCGGCGCGCAGCGCGGAAAGGACGGCCTCGCCCTGGTGGGCGGTGGAGCGGTCCCGGGCGAGCCAGGTGACGTCGGCGTCCGCGAAGGTCGGCAGCGGCTGTTGGTCGCCGTCGTGGCCGACCTCGATCCAGACCTTGACGGTGGTGCCCGGGGAGAGCCAGGCCAGGATGCCGGCGATGGCCGGCAGGGCGGTCTCGTCGCCGGTCAGCAGGATCCAGTCGGTGCCGGGCGGCGGCCGGAAGTCCACCCCGCCGTTGTCCTCGACGGCCGGCGCGAGGACGGTCAGCCGGTCGCCGGGCCGGGCCGCGAGCGCCCAGCGGCTGGCCGGGCCGCTGCTGGGGGAGGCGGGGTCGTCGGCGCCGTGCAGCGCGAAGTCCACGTCGAACTCGCAGGGGTCGTGGCGCTGTTCGCGGATGGTGTACGAGCGCATCACCGGGCGCTCGGCCGGGTCCTGGGCTCGCCAGGCCGCGTACCAGCCGTCCCCCATGTCCTCGAAGACCGGCGCGGCCTGGTGGGGCTGCGGGAGGAACAGCTTGAAGCGCTGGTCCCGGCCGCCGGAGGCCAACTCCTCAAGCCGTTCCCCGGTGAAGGTGATCCGGACCATGGACGGGCCGAGCCGCCGGGTGCGGACGACCTGGACGTCGAAGAAGCGGAACGGCGCGGTGGTGGGGGCGGCGGTCGCGGTCATGTCGGAACCTCCCGGGACGGGGCGGGCTGGGGCGGGTGGACCGGGCCGGCGGTCAAGCCGGCCCGGGTTTAGGTCAGTTGACCTTCTTCGCGCTCTCGATGGCCTGGGCGAGCGACTCCAGCAGCGGGGCGGCGCCGGCGTACGAGAAGCGCGGCTCGCTGGACCAGGGGGCGATCTGGCCGGCCTTGACGGCGGGGAGCTTGGTCCAGGACGGCTTGGCGGCCAGGTCCTTGGGCTGGAGGGTGGCGGTGCGGTTGTCCAGCAGCAGCACGTCCGCCTTGTACTTGTCGGCGTTCTCCCAGCTCAGGGACTCGAAGTAGCCGCCCTTGTCCAGGTGGTCGGGGACGATCAGGTCCACGCCGAGGGACTTGAAGTACATGAGGTCCGCGTTGACGCCCGGGTTGGAGGCGTAGAAGAGGTCGGCGCTGCCGGAGCAGGCGAGGACCTTGACCGGGTGGGCGGCGGCGGCCTTGCGCAGCCGCGCGGCGGCCTGCTCGAAGCGGGCCTTGGCGTCGGTGACCTTCTTGGCCTTCAGGTCCGCGCCGAGCGCGGCCGCGAGGTCCGCGTAGCGCCCGATGATCTGGTCGAGCGGCTTCCGGGAGGCGGTGAGGGCCACGGACTTGGCCAGCTTGGTGATCTTGTCCTTGCTGTCGTCCGGGACGTACCAGAGCGCGCCCGGCTCGTACATGTTGGTCACCAGCAGGTCGGGGGCGAGGCCCGCGTACTTCTCGACGTTGAACTGGTTGTAGGCGTTGCCGATGATGGTGACCTTGTCGACGTCGAGGTCGCCGGCCTGCGGGTCGGGCTTGCCGTTGCCGAGCTTGGTGGGGCCGAAGACGCCGATGATCTGGTCGCCGATGCCGAAGTCGTGCAGCGCGGCCGCGGTGCCGGTGAACGCGACGATGCGGCGCGGGGTTTCGGAGAGCGAGACCTTCTGCTTGCGGTCGTCGGTGAAGGACCACGGGCCGCCCTTGCCGCCGCCCGCGCCCCCGGATTCCTTGCCCCCTCCGCAGGCGGCGAGCAGGGCGCCGATGCCGACGGCGCCGCCCGCGGCCAGCACGCCGCGACGGGACAGGGATACGCTTCGGGTGGTTCGCATGGCTTTGGTGCTTCTCTCTGGAGCTGCACGCCCCAACGGGCATGGTGGGCAGGCCGAACCGGAAGGGCCGGCAGATCGACAACGTGTGAGGGTAGGCTAACCTAACTGACGTGTTGGTCGACAGTCCCCCCGCAGCCAGTCCCCCCGAGGCGGCGCCGCCCCCCACCGCGCCCCGCCGACGATCGGCCGCCCGTGCCGCGGGACTCGCCGCCTCCGTCGGCGTGCTCGCCGTCGTCGCGGTCCTCGGCATCGCGGTCGGCGCCAAGCAGATCCCCCTCGACCAGGTGTGGCACGGGGTGTTCCACTACTCCGGCTCCGACACCGACGTCGTCATCCGCGACGTGCGGCTGCCGCGCACCCTGCTCGGGCTGTTGGCCGGCGCCGCCCTCGGCCTGGCCGGCACCGTCATGCAGGCGCTCACCCGCAACCCGCTCGCCGACCCCGGCGTGCTCGGCATCAACGCCGGCGCCTCGGCCGCGGTGGTCTCCGCCATCAGCTTCCTCGGCGTC
Organism: Streptomyces sp. WZ-12; assembly: GCF_028898845.1. NCBI lineage: Bacteria > Bacillati > Actinomycetota > Actinomycetes > Kitasatosporales > Streptomycetaceae > Streptomyces > Streptomyces sp. WZ-12. Next base: position 6,759,462 of record NZ_CP118574.1, read on the forward strand.
ACCTCGCTGTCCGGCTATGTCTGGTTCGCCTTCGCCGGCGCCGCGGTGGTCTCGGTCGCGGTCTACGTCCTGGGCGGCACCCGCAGCGCCACCCCGGTCCGGCTCGCGCTCGCCGGCACCGCGCTGACCGCCGTCCTCACCGGCTACCTCAACGCCGTCAACCTCCTGAACTCCGCGGCGCTGGACCGGATGCGCTTCTGGACGGTCGGCTCGCTGGCCTCCGCGACCATGCCGACGGTGACCGAGATCGCGCCGTTCCTGGTGGCCGGCGCGGTCCTCGCGCTGCTGCTGGCCCGCCCGTTGAACGCCGTCGCGCTCGGCGACGACCAGGCGCGGGCGCTCGGGGCCAGGCTCACCCGCACCCGGGTGCTGGCGATGGTCGCGGTCACCCTGCTGTGCGGCGGCGCGACCGCGGTCTGCGGCCCGATCGTCTACGTCGGCCTGATGGTGCCGCACGCGGTGCGCGCCCTCACCGGCCCCGACCTGCGCTGGATCCTGCCGTACTCGGCGGTGCTCTCGCCGGTGCTGCTGGTCGGCGCGGACGTGCTCGGCCGCGTGGTGGCCCGGCCCGGCGAACTCCAGGTCGGCATCGTCACCGCCGTCATCGGCGGCCCGGTCTTCATCTACCTCGTCCGGCGCCGACGGATGGCCCAACTGTGACGGCCGCACGGGGAGGGCCGGGGCCGGCCACCGGACAGCGCCCGGGCCGCGCCGGGGAGGAACGAGGAGAGAGCGCAGTGAACGCGACAGTGAAGCCCCAGAAGGCCGGGCCGTCCACGGGGACGCCGGGCCGGCGGGCCCGCGCGGTGCGCACCGCGGGCGGCCTCTCGCTCCGGTTGGACGCCCGCGCCGTACTGGTCGGGAGCCTGCTGCTGGCCGTCGCGCTGGCCGCCGCGGTCGCCCTGATCGGCTCCGGTGACTACCCGATGACGCCGTCACAGGTGCTGTCCACCCTGACCGGCGGCGGCACGACGGGCCAGGAGTTCATCGTCCACGAACTGCGGCTGCCGCGGGTGTTGGTGGGGCTGCTGGTCGGCGCCGCCTTCGGCCTCGCCGGCGCGGTCTTCCAGGCCGTCTCCCGCAACCCGCTGGGCAGCCCGGACATGCTCGGCCTCTCCCAGGGCTCGTCGGTCGGCGCGCTGATCGTGATCGTGTGGTTCCACGGCGGGACCTTCGCGGTGGCCGGCGGCGCGGTCGCCGGCGGGGTGCTCACCGGGCTGGCCATCTTCCTGCTCGCCTGGAAGCGCGGCATCCACGGCTACCGCTTCGTCCTCGTCGGCATCGGCGCCGCCGCCATGCTCTACGCCGTCGTGCTCTACCTGTTGACCAAGGGCACCATCTACGACGCGACCCGGGCCACCGCCTGGATGACCGGCTCGCTCAGCGGTCGCGACTGGACCCAGGTCTGGCCGCTGGCCGCGGTCTGCGCGGTGCTCGTCCCGGTGGTGCTGCTCCAGGCGCGCCCGCTGCGGATGCTGGAGATGGGCGACGACGCGGCCGCCGCGCTGGGCGTGCGGACCGAACGCGTCCGGATCACCCTGCTGTTGGCCGCCGTCATCCTCGTCGCGGCCGGTACCGCGGCGGCCGGCCCGATCTCCTTCGTCGCCCTCACCGCGCCCCAGCTCGCCCGCCGGGCCACCCGCTCGCCCGGCCCCAACCTGCTGCCCGCCGCCCTCATGGGCGCCGCCCTGCTGGTCGGCGCGGACTGGGCCAGCCAACGGCTCTTCGGCGCCGACCAGTTGCCGGTCGGCGTGCTGACCGGCGTCCTCGGCGGCGGCTATCTGCTGTGGCTGCTGGTCATCGAGCGGAAGGCGGGACGGGTGTGAGCCAGCGCGCCGGCGCGCCCGTCCCCGCCCGGCCCCCGCGCCCCCGCGGCGCCCCTGACCCGACGACCCCCACCACCCCAGGAGCCACCCAGTGAGCAGCCGTCTCGCGGCCGAGGACCTCACCCTCGCCTACGACCAGCGGACCATCGCCGAACGCCTCTCGGTCGCCGTCCCGGACAACTCCTTCACCGTCATCGTCGGCCCCAACGCCTGTGGCAAGTCGACCCTGTTGCGCGCCCTGTCGCGGATGCTCAAGCCGACCGCCGGCGCGGTGCTGCTCGACGGCGAGCGGATCTCCGCCCTGCCGGCCAAGCAGGTCGCCCGCACCCTGGGCCTGCTGCCGCAGTCCTCGGTCGCCCCCGACGGCATCACCGTCGCCGACCTCGTGGCCCGCGGCCGCTATCCGCACCAGGGCCTGCTGCGCCAGTGGTCCGCCGAGGACGAGCGGGTCGTCCAGGAGTCGATGGCCGCCACCGGCGTCGACGAGCTCGCCGACCGCTACGTCGACGAGCTCTCCGGCGGCCAGCGGCAGCGGGTCTGGATCGCCATGGCGCTGGCCCAGCAGACCCCGCTGTTCCTCCTCGACGAGCCGACCACCTACCTCGACATCCAGCACCAGATCGAGATCCTGGACCTGTGCGCCACCCTCCACGAGGAGCAGGGCCGCACCCTGGTCGCGGTGTTGCACGACCTCAACCAGGCGGCCCGCTACGCCACCCACCTGATCGCCATGAAGAACGGCGAGGTGATCGCCGAGGGCGCGCCCGCGGACATCGTCACCGCCGAGCTGGTGCACCGGGTCTTCGGCATCGACTGCCGGATCATCGACGACCCCGAGTCCGGCACCCCGTTGGTCATCCCGGCCGCCCGCCGGTCCGCCAAGGCGGCCGTGCCGGCCGCTGCTACAGCAGCGTCCTGAGCCGCAGCAGATCGCGGAAGCCGGCCTCCAGCTTCACCCGGCCACTGCCCCAGGCCCGGGCGAAGTTGAGGTCGCCGGCCACCAGCGCGACCAGGTCGTCCCCGGTCATGGTCAGCCGGATCTCGGCCTTCTCCGGCGGCGGCCCGGGCACCGCGGTCACGTCCCGCAGCGCCCCGTCGGCCAGCCGGCCGACGAAGGTGGTGTCCAGGTCGGTGATGCGGCAGCTTACGGAGCGGTCGAGGGCCGCGGCGCCGCGCACCTCGCCGTCCGCCGAGGACAGATTGTGGGCCAGCCGTTCGAGCGCGGCGCGGCACTGGTCGAGAGTTGCCATCGCGCCCGACGATACGCCAGGTCACGGACGGCCGGGGGCGTCCGTCCGAGGTAGCGTCGGGGGCATGGCAGACCCGACGAACGACCCGGAGCCGGCGGCCCCCGACACCCCGGCCGAAGGCCCGGAAGGGGCACAACTCCCCGGCGGCACCGACCCCGCCGAGCCCGCCGGTCCCCGGCCGCTGGGTCTGGCGGTGACCCCCACCGGCCAGCCCGCGGTCGACGCCGGCCTGGCGCGCCTGGCCGGAGCCGACCACCTCCCCGTCAGCGGTCACCTGGTCATGTACGAGGATGTGCACCGAGGGCTGCGCGACACCCTGGCCTCGCTCGACCAGCACCCCGGGCCGTCCGCACCGTCCCCGACGCACGACCGTCCCGATCACTAGGAGCTGAACCACAGGTGGCAGGAGTGGCACGACGCCGACTCGACGCGGAGCTGGTGCGCCGCAAGCTGGCCCGCTCGCGGGAGCACGCGAGCCAGCTCATCGCCGCGGGCCGGGTGACCGTCGGCGGGACCACCGCGACCAAGCCGGCCACCCAGGTGGAGACCAGCGCGGCCGTGGTCGTCCGGGCCGACGCGTCCGACCCCGACTACGTCTCCCGCGGCGGCCACAAGCTGGCCGGCGCGCTGGCCGCCTTCGGCCCCCTGGGGCTGCGGGTCGAGGGCCGCCGGGCCCTGGACGCCGGCGCCTCCACCGGCGGCTTCACCGACGTGCTGCTGCGGGCCGGCGCCGGCCACGTCGTCGCCGTCGACGTCGGCTACGGGCAGCTCGCCTGGCAGCTCCAGAGCGACGACCGGGTCACCGTCAAGGACCGCACCAACGTCCGCGAGCTGACCCTGGAGCAGATCGACGACCGGCCCGTCGACCTGGTCGTCGGCGACCTCTCCTTCATCCCGCTCGGCCTGGTGCTGCCCGCGCTGGTCCGCTGCGCGGCGCCCGACGCCGACCTGGTGTTGATGGTCAAGCCGCAGTTCGAGGTCGGCAAGGAGCGGCTCGGCAGCGGCGGAGTGGTGCGCAGCGCGGCCCTGCGCGCCCAGGCGGTCCGCGACGTCGCCGACCGCGCGGCCGGGCTGGGGCTCGGCGTCCTGGGGGTGACCGCGAGCCCGTTGCCCGGTCCGTCGGGCAACGTCGAGTACTTTCTGTGGCTGCGCGCCGGGGCGCCTGCACTCGACCCGGCGGATGTCGACCGTGCAGTGGCGGAGGGGCCCAGTTGACCACTACCCAGGCAGTTGAAGGCAGCGCAGCACCCGAGACCGGCCGCGCCGGGCGGACGGTGTTCCTGCTCGCGCACACCGGCCGCCCGGCGGCCGTCCGCAGCGCCGAACTCGTCGTCCAGGGGCTGCTGCGCAGCGGGATCGGCGTGCGGGTGCTGGCCGAGGAGGCCGCGGATCTGCCGCTGCCGGAGCGGGTGGAGCGGGTGGAGTCCGAGCAGTGCGCGGCCGAGGGCTGCGAACTGCTGGTCGTCCTCGGCGGGGACGGCACGCTGCTGCGCGGCGCGGACTTCGCCCGGACGTCCGGGGTGCCGATGCTCGGCGTCAACCTCGGCCGGGTCGGCTTCCTCGCCGAGGCCGAGCGCGACGACCTCGACAAGGTCGTCGACCGGGTCGTCACCCGCTCCTACGAGGTCGAGGAGCGGATGACCCTCGACGTCCTGGTGCGCAACAACGGCGCCGTGGTGCACACCGATTGGGCGCTCAACGAGGCGTCGGTGGAGAAGGCCGCCCGGGAGCGGATGCTGGAGGTGGTCACCGAGGTCGACGGCCGGCCGGTCTCCCGGTTCGGCGGCGACGGGGTGGTCTGCGCGACGCCGACCGGCTCGACCGCCTACGCCTTCTCGGCCGGCGGGCCGGTCGTCTGGCCGGAGGTCGAGGCGCTGCTGATGGTGCCGATCAGCGCGCACGCCCTGTTCGCCAAGCCGCTGGTCACCGCGCCGACCTCGGTGCTGGCCGTCGAGGTCCAGCCCAAGACCCCGCACGGGGTGCTCTGGTGCGACGGCCGGCGCACCGTCGAACTCCCCGCCGGCGCCCGCGTCGAGGTCCGCCGCGGCGCCGTCCCGGTCCGGCTGGCCCGGCTGCACCACGCCTCCTTCACGGACCGGCTGGTCGCCAAGTTCGCCCTCCCGGTGGCCGGTTGGCGGGGCGCCCCCCACTAGGGCCGTCCTTGGTGCCGTCCGTACGGAAGCGGCCCGGACCGCGCGAGAGCGCCCGGTCCGGGCCGTTGTCGCGGGCGGGTGCGCGACTACGCGCCGCCGCGCGCCAGTAGTTCCCGGGCCCGGGTCAGGGCCGTGTCGCGGCGGGCGGAGAGCTCCGCGGCGGTGAAGACCGGGGTGGGGACGGCGGGCGGGATGCCGGGTCCGTCGAAGGTGCGGCCGTCGGCGGTCAGGAACTCCTCGTTGGGCAGCCCGAACCCCCAGCCGTTGGGCAGCTTCCGGTCCAGCACGTCGGAGAAGACGCCCTGGGTGTTCTCGCCGATCCGGGTGGGCGCGGGCGAGCGGCCCATCAGGGACTGGGTGAAGGTCTCGCCCGCGCTGATCGTCAGCCGCCCGGTGAGGAGGGCGATCGGGCCGGTGTAGACGGGGCCGCGGTGCGGGCGGACGACGAGCGGCTCCGGGGTGGTGAACCGCCCCGCGTCCCGCGGGTCGTTGCGGGCCCGCTTGCGGTAGGCGAGGTAGGGGCGGTCGGTGAGCCGGGAGGCGATCCGTAGGCCGAGGGCGTCCGAGCCGCCGCCGTTGAGCCGCAGGTCGAGGACGAGGCCGCGGAGCGCGTGCGGCCCCTGGGTGCGCTCCTTGGTGAAGACGGCGTCCAACGCCCGGTCCAGCTCGGCGACATCGCCCGGGTAGCCGCCGTTCTTGGTGTAGCCGGCGAACTGGGTGACGCGGAAGTAGCCGATCCGGCCGGGCAGATCGGCGTAGGAGAGCTTGCCGTCGGCCCAGTGCCGCTGGACGGTGCCCGGGCCGAGGTTGGCGGCGAGCGCCGCGTCGACCCGGGTGGTGAACTCCGGGGTGGGCAGCACGGTGCCGGGGCGCTTGCCGGCGAACCAGTGGTCCTTGTCGGCGACGACCCGGGTGTGCGCGTCGTGCAGCGGCTCGATCATCTCGCGCAGCACCGCGAAGAGTTGGGCGTCGGTGGTGCGGGCGGTGATCCGGGGGCGGTAGCGGTCCCGGACGGCGTTCCAGTCGATGCCCTTGGCCCGGAAGAAGGGGTAGTTCTCGGCGTAGGTCTGCCAGAAGACGTCGAAGACCGTCCGCGGGTCGTGGGCCGGCGGGGTCGCGCAGCGCTGGGGCAGCGCGCCGACGCGGTGCAGGATGCGGTGGCCGGCGTTGTCCTCGGAGGACAGCCGGGCCTCGTCCCGGCCCGCCGGGGCCACGGTGAGCGGCGCCCCGTCCGGCACGGTGAAGCGGACCGTGCCGTCCGGGCCGGGGGTGCCGGCCCGGCCGCCGGTGAGCGAGCCGGGCAGGCAACTGAGGGCGGTGGTCTCGTAGGTCTTCAGGGTGCGGCCCTGAAGGGTGACGAGGGTGCCGTAACCGTCCGTCCGCCAGACGCCGTCCAGCGACGGCGCGGCCGTCCGCGCCGTCCCGGCCGCGTGGGCGGGCGCCGCGGCGGCGGTGCAGGCGGGCAGCACCGTCACCGCGGCCAGGGCGGCGGCCAACAGGACCGGGGTGCGGTGACGGCGGGCCGGGCGGGACGGCGGGGTCGGGGCGCGGCGGCCGGGAGTCGGCCGGAGCGTCGCCGGGTCACGCATGGGAGTACCTCACAAGGGTCGAAGGGGCGGAAACGAGGGAGAAGGGGCGCCGGGCCGATCCGGTGCGCTGCCAGCCTGCCGGCCGGCCCAAACCGGCGACCATGCGGCGGCCTCCCCTCTTCCCGGTGGGGTTTTCCGCAGGTCCCGGGCGCGCGGCGGGTCCGGGCGGGGAGCGGAGAGGGGGCGGTGGCGGTGGCGGTGTGGGGGAGGCCGTCGCGGGGCGGGCCCGGGACCTCGTAAGGTCATACCCGTGTTGGAGGAGATGCGGATCCGGTCCCTGGGCGTCATCGACGATGCGGTCGTCGAGCTGTCCCCGGGCTTCACGGCCGTGACCGGCGAGACCGGCGCGGGCAAGACCATGGTCGTCACCAGCCTCGGCCTGCTGCTGGGCGGACGGGCGGACCCCGCCCTGGTGCGGATCGGTGCCAAGTCGGCGGTGGTCGAGGGGAGGCTCACCCTCGCGTCCGCCTCGCCCGCGGCCGTGCGGGCCGAGGAGGCCGGCGCGGAGCTGGACGACGGCGCGCTGCTGATCAGCCGCACGGTCTCCGCCGAGGGCCGCTCGCGGGCCCATGTGGGCGGCCGTTCGGCGCCGGTCGGGCTGCTCGGCGAACTCGCCGACGACCTGGTCGCGGTGCACGGCCAGACCGACCAGCAGGGCCTGCTGCGGCCGGCCCGCCAGCGCCAGGCCCTGGACCGCTACGCCGGGGACGCGGTCGCCGTCCCGCTCGCCAAGTACACCGCCGCGCACCGCCGGCTGCGCACCGTCGCCACCGAGCTGGACGAGCTGACCACCCGGGCCCGGGAGCGCGCCCAGGAGGCCGATCTGCTCCGCTTCGGCCTGGACGAGATCGCCGCCGCCGAGCCGCTGCCCGGCGAGGACGTGGAACTCGCCGCCGAGGCCGAACGGTTGGGCCACGCCGAGGCGCTGGCCTCCGCCGCGACCGCCGCGCACGGCGCGCTGGCCGGCGACCCCGTGGACCCCGAGGGCGTCGACGCCACCACCCTGGTCGCCGGCGCGCACCGCGCCCTGGAGGCGGTCCGCGGCCACGACCGGGAGCTGGCCGCCCTGGCCGACCGGCTCGGCGAGCTCGGCATCCTGATGGCCGACGTCGCCACCGAACTCGCGAGCTACGCCGACGGGTTGGACGCCGACCCGCTGCGGTTGGCCGCCGTCGAGGAGCGCCGCGCCGCCCTGACCCACCTCACCCGCAAGTACGGCGAGGACCTCACCGCGGTGCTGGCGTGGTCAGAGGAGAGCGCCGCCCGGCTCGCCGAACTCGACGGCGACGACGACAAGATCGCCGAACTGACCGCGGAGCGCGACGCGCTCCGCGCCGAACTGGGCGAGCTGGCCCAGCAGTTGACCGACGCCCGGACCGAATCCGCGGAGCGCTTCGCCGCCGCGGTCACCGCCGAGCTCGGCGAACTCGCCATGCCGCACGCCCGGGTGAGCGTCGCGCTGCACCAGAGCGAGGTGCCCGAGGACGCCGACGGCATCGTCGTGGGCGGCCGCACGGTGGCCTACGGACCGGCCGGCGCCGACGAGGTCGAGATCCTGCTGGCCCCGCACCCGGGCGCCCCGCCCCGGCCGATCGCCAAGGGGGCGTCCGGCGGCGAGCTGTCCCGGGTGATGCTCGCCGTGGAGGTCGTCTTCGCCGGCTCCGACCCGGTGCCGACGTACCTCTTCGACGAGGTGGACGCCGGCGTCGGCGGCAAGGCGGCCGTCGAGGTCGGCCGGCGGCTGGCCAGGCTCGCCAAGTCCGCGCAGGTCGTGGTGGTCACCCACCTCCCGCAGGTCGCCGCGTTCGCCGACCGGCAGTTGCTGGTGGAGAAGACCAACGACGGCTCGGTCACCCGCAGCGGCGTCACCGTCCTGGAGGGCGAGGACCGGGTCCGCGAGCTGTCCCGGATGCTGGCCGGCCAGGAGGACTCCGAGACGGCCCGCGCGCACGCCGAGGAACTGCTGGAGACCGCGCGCACCAGCGCGTAGCGCGGCAACGACCCACCAGGGGGAGCGACATGACGGGGACCAGCGGCCGCGGCGGGCCGTCGCGGCGGGGCGCGGCGCTGCTCGCGGCGGCCGGCGCGACCCGGGCCGCCTACGAGGCGCTGCGCCGCCGGCCACCGGGCGGCCCGGCCCGTTGGGAGCGGACCAACTACGCGGGCCGGACGGTCACCCTGCACGCCGGCCCGGCGGCCGCGCTCGGCACCGCGCTGGCCGCGGCCGGCGCGCCGGGGCTGCCGGCCCGGGCCCGCGCGGCGGCGGCGCTGGCCGTGCTGGCCGCCGGCGGCTGCGGCGGCTACGACGACGTCGCCGGCGCCGGCGACCCCCGGCGCGGCTTCCGGGCGCACCTGTCCGCGCTGCGGCACGGCGAGGTCACCAGCGGCGCGGTCAAGCTGTTCGGCATCGGCGCCGCCGGGCTCGCCGCCGGCGCCCTGCTCAAGGACCGCCCGGCGGAACGGGTGTTGGCGGGCGTGGTGATCGCCGGCTCGGCCCATCTGGTCAACCTCCTCGACGTGCGTCCGGGCCGGGCGGCCGGCGCCGCGCTGGCGCTGGCCGCGCCGGGACTGCTGCGCCGCGGGCCGGCCGGGCCGCTCTCCGCCGTCCCCCTCGGCGCCGCGGCCGCGGTCGTCGCGGACGACCTCGGGGAGCGCACCATGCTCGGCGACGCCGGGGCGCATGCCCTCGGCGCCGCCCTCGGCCTGGCCGTCGTCGCCGGCAACGGGCGGGCCGGACTGGCCGCGCACGCCGCCGGGTTGGTCGCCGCGGCGGCCGCCGGCGACCGCATCAGCCGCCTCGCCGGGGCGCCTTGACCCACGCCCGGCGCCGGCCCGGCCTTCCGGCCGCCGGCCCGGGGAAGATCCGGCGCCACCCGATCCGGACAGTGAAGGTCGGGTTCCGGACAGTGGCGGGGTGTGGCTTCAGGGGCGGGTTCACCCCGTTCGGGTGGCAATCCGTGCACGCATCATGTCGCCCATGTGGGTGAATCCGCGGATCCGCGGATGAGACTTCCCACCGGAACGGCGTGCGCACGGTGCCGAATTGACGGTGCCCAACTGGCATCCTGGGCGCGGTGCGCAGTGCCGGGGCGCGCCCGCTCCGCCCTGCCCACGATCCGGGCACGCAGTCACGCCCCGACACATCACGGCACCTCGCAGTGGCAAACCGCCCCGCCGGTACGGTTCGTACCGCGCGTACCGCCCCCCGACCCAGGAGCCCGCCCTCGTGAGCTGCACCCCGACCCCGCCGCACGGGCCGTCGTCGCTGCGCACGGTCCAGGTGCTCGGCCGGGGCGGGGCCGGCAGCGCGGCGCACGTCCGCTCCCTGACCGAGGGGCTGGTCGCCCGCGGGATCCGGGTGACCGTCTGCGCCCCGCCGGAGGCCGAGGAGACCTACGGCTTCGCCGCGGCCGGCGCCCGCTTCGTCCCGGTCACCCCGCGGCTGGACCCGGCGGGCCTGGCCGTGCTCCGCGGCACCTGCTGGGACGCCGATCTGGTGCACGCGCACGGCCTGCGGGCGGGCGTGCGCGCGGCGACGGCCCTGCGCGGGCTGCGCAGTCCCCGGGGCGGCCGGGTCCCGCTCGTCCTCACCTGGCACACCAAGGCACACACCGAGGGCGCCCGGGCCCAGATGGTGCACCTGATGGAACGTCGGGCGGCCCGGGCCGCCGCGGTCGTCCTGGGCGTCTGCTCCGACCTCGTCGACCGGGCCCGCGCGCGCGGCGCCAGGGACGCCCGCCTCGCGCCGGTCGCCGTCCCGGACCTCCGCCCCGGCCGGGCCGCCGCCGACCCCGACCGCAGCCCCGACAAGGAGCGCGCCGAACTGGGCGCGGTGGACCGGCCGTTGCTGCTCGCGGTCGGCCGGCTCGACCCCTCCCAGGGCCACGACGTGCTGCTGGACGCGGCCCACGCCTGGTGCGGGCTGGACCCCCAGCCCTTGTTGGCCATCGCCGGCGAGGGGCCCCAACGGGCCGCGCTCCAGCGCCGGATCGACGGCGAACGGCTGCCGGTCCAGCTCCTCGGCCGCCGCGACGACGTGCCCGAACTCCTCGCCGCCGCCGACCTGGTGATGCTGCCGAGCCGTTGGGAGGCGCGGTCGCTGATCGCCCAGGAGGCGCTGCGCGCCGGCGTCCCCCTGGTGGCCACCGACACCGGCGGCACCCGCGAACTGGTCGGCCGGGCCGCCGCGTTGGTCCGCTACGGCGACGCCGCCGCGCTGGCCCGTACGGTCCTGGAACTGCTCGCCGACCCGGTGCGCCGCGCCGCGCTCGCCGCGGCCGGCCGCGCCCAGGCCGCCCACTGGCCCAGCGAGAACGACACCGTCGCCCAGGTCCTCAGCGTCTACGACGAGTTGACCCAGCCGACCCCTGCGGGTCGCCCGGCCTGACCCCAGCCCGCCGGCGCGCTGCTACCGCCCGGTGTGCCGCCGCGCCCGCAGCGCCAGCCGCAGCCCCAGCACGGTCCCCGGATCGTCCAGGTCCGTCCCCAGCAACTGGGCGATCTTCGCCAACCGGTCGTAGAGCGTCTGTCGGTTGACGTTCAGATCGCGGGCGGTCTCGGCCTTGCGGCCCGCGCTGGCCAGGTACGCCTCCAGCGTCGGCAGCAGCGGCTGGCGGGCCGTCCGGTCGTGGGCCAGCAGCGGGCCGATGGCGCGCTCGACGAAGTCGCCGAGCACCCCCTGCTCGCCGTGGTCCCGCATCCGCCACAGCAGCAGCTCGATGTCCAGCCGCTGGGCGTCGTACCAGGGCGCCTCCGGCAACCCCTGGGCCGCGGCCGCCGCCTCCGCCGCGTGCCGCAGCCCGGTGCCGGCCGCCGCCCAGTCGCCGGCCGTGCCGACCACCACCACCGGGCGCTGCGCGGACGGCCGGTCCAGGCCGGCCCGGACGACGCCGGCGCGCAGCGCCTCGGCGATCCGGTCGGCCAGCGCCGCCCGGTCCTGGCCGCCGCGCAGTGTCACCAGCAGCGGCACCCGGCCCTCGACGGGCCGCACGCCGAGCAGCACCGGCACCCCGGGCCCGGCCAACTCCTCGCGCAGTGCCTGGGCGAGCAGCGCCCAGCTCCCGGGGGAGGGCAGCGCCGCCGGCAGCCGCATCACCACCGGCAGGATCGCCTCGGCGCCCGGCCGGAAGCCCAACAGCCGGGCCTGCGCCGGAGCTTCGGCCGCGGAGACGCGGCCCTCCGCCAGTTCGGCGAGGAAGTCGCCGCGGCCGCGGGCGGCCAGCACCTCCTCCTGACGGGACTGGAGCATGACCACCGCCAGCAGATCGGCGGCCCGTTCCGCGGCGATCCGGTGCACCGGCGCCAGCGGCCCGTTCACCGGGAGCAGCACCAGCCGGGCGCGCACCGCGTCCGGCCCGGGCCCGCCACCCGGCACCTCGATCCGCACGCCGGTCTCCCGCAGCCCCTCCCAGGCCAGCAGCGGATCGGCGTCCGCGCCGCCGTCGTCGCCCTCCGGCCCGGCCGCGTAGAGCGGGCTGCCGTCGGGCGCCTCCAGGCACAGTGGATTGCCGGTGAAGACCGCGAGCAGCCGCAGCACCTCCGGGGCGCCGCCACCCCGCAACAGCACGGCGGTGCAGCGCCGCAGCAGTTCGTCGGCGCGCCGCAGCAGGCTGTAGTGGCTGTTGATGATCTCGGTGTGGATCTCCTCGGTCACCGTGACGTACGGGACCTCGCGGTGCAGTTGGATCAGCGGCAGCCCGCAGTCCCGGGCCGCGTCGATCAGCGCCGCCGGCAGCGCGTCGAACCGCGACCCCAGCTCCACCACCAGCGCGGCCACGTCCCGGTCCGCCAGCTTGCGGATGAAGGCGCGCTGCTCGGACGGCCGGGTGCCCACCCCGAGGCCGGTGGTCAGCAGCAGCTCGCCGCCCTTGAGCAGCGAGGCGATGTGCGGCACCTCCCCGGCGTGCACCCAGCGCACCGGCCGGTCCAGCCGCCCCTCGCCGGCCAGCACCTCCGGCAGCCCGCGCCGCAACGACGGCAGCTCCAGTGCCCTGCGTACCGTGATCTCGGCTTCGATCGTCGCGTGCGGCCCCATGCCGCGAACGCTACCGCGCATCCGCCGATCCGGAGGAACACCATCCGGATGACCTCCGCCGCCCTTGGGGAGCACTCGCCCCGCCCCTCCCCAACTCCCCCTCCCGTCCGCCCACTTGACGGCATCGGGGATCACTCGGCAGGGTGCCCGGACCAGGAGAGCGCTCACCCCCCCCACGAGGAGCCGCCCCATGATCACCCGCCGCGCCCTGCTCGGCGGCATAGCCGCCACCGCCACCGCCGCCGCCCTCGCCGGCCGGGCCGCCGGCGCCCCCGCCCCCCGCGCGGCCGGCCCGCTCCCGCTGCACATCGTCAACACCTCCGGCGCCTACGCCAACACCTCCGCCTGGATCTACGTCCTCGGCAGCGCCGGCGGCCAACAGGTCCGCGTCACACCCGACGGCCGCCTCGCCCCCGTCGCCCTCGCCGACAACGGCAAGGACGGCTTCACCGACTACGCCATCCCGCTCGCCGGCTCCGGCCCCACCACGCTCCAACTGCCCCCGATGTCCGGCCGGATCTACGTGTCCCTCGGCGGCAAGCTCAAGATCAAGGCGGTCGCCGACGGCAACGGCAAACCGGCCCTGGCCTACCCCGCGGGCTGGGTCGCCGGCGACCCCAACTACGACGTGCTGCACGACTGCGCCGAGTTCACCTACGACGCCAGCGGGATGCACTGCAACACCACCATGGTCGACATGTTCAGCGTCCCGCTCGCGCTGCACCTCACCGGCGCCGCCGACCAGACCACCGGCACCCTCAAGGAGGGCGCCCGCGCCAAGGTCTTCGCCGACGTCAGGGCCGCCGCCGGCTTCGACCGCCTGGTCGTCGGCGACCGCCGGGTGATCGCCCCCGGACACGGCCTGGACACCGGCCTGTTCGCCGCCGACTACCTCAACTCCGCCATCGACGAGGCATGGTCCGCCTACGCCAGCAAGGACCTCAAGGTCACCACCAACGCCGGCGCCTTCACCGGCCGCACCAGCGGTGGCCAACTCGCCTTCACCGGCCCCGCGAACATCTCCTTCACCAAGCCCAGCACCCGCGACGTCCTCTTCTGCGACGGCGTCCTGGCCGCCCCCAACGACGGGATCCGCGGCCCGGTCGCCGCCGTCCTGGGTGCCGCCCTCAACCGCTCCAACCTGGCCACCCACGCCGCCCAACCGGTCACCGACCCGGCCGCGTTCTACGGACAGCCGCACACCAACCACTACGCCCGCGCCCTGCACGCGGCCACCAAGGACGGCAAGGCGTACGGCTTCGCCTTCGACGACGTCGCTGGCTTCGCCTCCTACATCGAGGACCACGCCCCCAAGGAACTCACCCTCACCCTGACCCCGTTCTGACCCCGAACGCGGGCACCCCCTCCGGACCGCCCGCAAGGAGGCCGGAGGGGGTGCCCGCAAGGGGACCGGGGTGCTACCCCCCGTACGCCCCGCTCGCGGTCAGCCGCAGCGCCGTGTCGATCAGCGGAACGTGGCTGAACGCCTGCGGGAAGTTCCCCACTTGGCGCTGGAGCTTCGAGTCCCACTCCTCGGCGAGCAGCCCCAGGTCGTTGCGGAGCGAGAGCAGCTTCTCGAACAGCTTGCGGGCCTCCTCGACCCGCCCGATCATCGCCAGGTCGTCGGCCAGCCAGAACGAGCAGGCAAGGAACGCCCCTTCCTCCCCTTCGAGCCCGTCCACCCCGAGCCCCTCGCCGGCCGTCGGGTAGCGCAGCACGAACCCGTCCTCGGTGGACAGTTCCCGCTGGATCGCCTCGATGGTGCCGATGACCCGCTTGTCGTCCGGCGGCAGGAAGCCGACCTGCGGGATCAGCAGCAGCGACGCGTCCAGCTCCTGCGACCCGTAGGACTGGGTGAAGGTGTTCCGCTCCTTGTCGTAGCCCCGCTCGCAGACGTCCCGGTGGATGGTCTCCCGCAGGTCCTTCCACCGCTCCAACGGCCCGTCCACGTCACCGGATTCGATCAGCTTCACCGTGCGGTCCACCGCGACCCAGGTCATCACCTTGGAGTGCACGAAGTGCCGGCGCGGCCCGCGCACCTCCCAAATGCCCTCGTCCGGCTCGTCCCAGTGCTTCTCCACCCAGTCGATCAGCTTGATCTGGAGCAGCGAGGCGTAGTCGTTGCGCGCCAGCCCGGTCATGTGCGCCAGGTGCAGCGCCTCGGTGACCTCGCCGTAGACGTCCAACTGGAGCTGGCCGGCGGCCCCGTTGCCGACCCGCACCGGGCGCGAGTCCTCGTACCCGGGCAGCCACTTCAGCTCGGTCTCGCCCAACTCCCGTTCACCGGCGATGCCGTACATGATCTGGAGGTTCTCCGGGTCGCCGGCCACCGCCCGCAGCAGCCACTCCCGCCACGCCCGGGCCTCCTCGCGGTAGCCGGTGCGCAGCAGCGACGACAGGGTGATCGCCGCGTCCCGGAGCCAGGTGAAGCGGTAGTCCCAGTTCCGGACCCCGCCGATGCACTCCGGCAGCGACGTCGTCGGCGCCGCCACGATCCCGCCCGTCGGCGCGTACGTCAGCGCCTTCAGCGTGATCAACGAGCGCACCACCGCGTCCCGGTAGGGCCCGTGGTACGTGCAGTGCTCGACCCACTCCCGCCAGAAATCCTCGGTCGCCTCCAGCGACGCCTCCGGCTCGGCCAGCGCCGGCGGCTCCTGGTGCGAGGGCTGCCAACTGATCGTGAACGCGATCCGCTCGCCCGGCGACACCGTGAAGTCGGAGTACGTCGTCAGGTCCTTGCCGTAGGTCTCGGCCGAGGTGTCCAGCCACACCGCGTCCGGCCCGGCCACCGCGACGGTCCGGCCGTCCACCTTGTGCACCCACGGCACCACCCAGCCGTACGCGAACCGCATCCGCAGCTCCGAGTGCATCGGGACCCGGCCGCTGACGCCCTCCACGATGCGGATCACCTGCGGCACGCCGTCCCGCGGCGGCATGAAGTCGATCACCCGGACGGTACCGCGCGGGGTGTCCCACTCGGACTCCAGGACGAGTGAATCCCCGCGGTAGCGCCGCCGGTCCGCGGCCCGCGGACCCTCCCCGGCCGGCCCCATCCGCCAGAAGCCGTGCTCCTCGGTGCCCAGCAGCCCGGCGAAGACCGCCATCGAGTCGAAACGAGGCAGGCACAGCCAGTCGACGGTGCCGTCCCGGCACACGAGAGCGGCGGTCTGCATATCACCGATAAGTGCGTAGTCCTCGATGCGCCCGGCCACGTGCATCTCCCGTCGAACTGGAGTCACGCCCCCCATGGGACGTTGTGTGCTGTCCGTCCTGCCCATGAAACGTCGCCGAGCTGTGGGACCGGAAAACGGGCGGGGGTGATGCCTTCCCGGACGGCTCGTAGCGAGTGTCCGAGCAGGATACGACGCAGGCGGGCGGGGCGCGCGATGCTCGCGTCGAGTGGGGCTGGTCCGAAAGGGTGGCCGTGTTCGAGGGCGCTCCGGGTGCGCGGCCGGACGCGACCACGCCCGGTCGCTGATAGCCTGGTACCCCGTGGACCGGTGGGACCCAGCAGAAATGCGGCACCCCCGAACCGCAGCGACACCGCCCCCTGAATCCCAGGGCCGGCGCCCTGTCGCCCCTCTCCACCTCGCGACCACGGGAGCTCCCTCTTGGCCATGCCGCCCAAATCCACGACGACCAAGCACCTCTTCGTCACCGGGGGCGTCGCCTCCTCGCTCGGCAAGGGGCTCACCGCCTCCAGCCTGGGTGCGCTCCTGAAGGCGCGCGGTCTGCGGGTCACGATGCAGAAGCTGGACCCGTACCTCAACGTCGACCCCGGCACGATGAACCCGTTCCAGCACGGCGAGGTGTTCGTCACCAACGACGGCGCCGAGACCGACCTGGACATCGGCCACTACGAGCGTTTCCTCGACGTCGACCTCGACGGCTCGGCGAACGTCACCACCGGCCAGGTCTACAACACCGTGATCGCCAAGGAGCGGCGCGGCGAGTACCTCGGCGACACCGTGCAGGTCATCCCGCACATCACCAACGAGATCAAGCACCGCATCCGGCGGCTGGCCACCGACGACGTCGACGTGGTCATCACCGAGGTCGGCGGCACGGTCGGCGACATCGAGTCGCTGCCGTTCCTGGAGACCGTCCGCCAGGTCCGCCACGAGGTCGGCCGGGACAACGTCTTCGTCGTGCACATCTCGCTGCTGCCCTACATCGGCCCGTCCGGCGAGCTGAAGACCAAGCCGACCCAGCACTCCGTCGCCGCGCTGCGCAACATCGGCATCCAGCCCGACGCGATCGTGCTGCGCGCCGACCGCGAGGTCCCCACCGCCATCAAGCGGAAGATCTCGCTGATGTGCGACGTCGACGAGGCCGCGGTCATCGCCTGCCCGGACGCCCCCTCGATCTACGACATCCCCAAGGTCGTGCACGCCGAGGGCCTGGACGCCTACGTCGTCCGCAAGCTGGACCTGCCGTTCCGGGACGTGGACTGGACCCAGTGGGCGGACCTGCTCGACCGGGTTCACAACCCCGACCACGAGGTCAGGGTCGCTTTGGTCGGCAAGTACATCGACCTGCCCGACGCCTACCTCTCGGTCACCGAGGCGCTGCGCGCCGGCGGCTTCGCCAACAAGGCCCGCGTCAAGATCAAGTGGGTCACCTCCGACGACTGCAAGACCCCGGCCGGCGCCCGCGAGCAGCTCGCGGACTGCGACGCGGTCTGCATCCCCGGCGGCTTCGGCGACCGCGGCGTGGACGGCAAGGTCGGCGCCATCACTTACGCCCGGGAGAACAAGCTCCCGCTGCTCGGCCTCTGCCTGGGCCTGCAGTGCGTGGTCATCGAGGCGGCCCGCAACCTCGCCGGCATCGAGGGCGCCAACTCCACCGAGTTCGACCCGGCCGCCACCGACCCGGTGATCTCCACCATGGCCGAGCAGATGGACATCGTCGCCGGCGAGGGCGACATGGGCGGCACCATGCGGCTGGGCATGTACCCGGCCAAGCTGGCCGAGGGCTCCATCGTCCGCGAGGTCTACGGCGGCGAGCCCTACGTCGAGGAGCGCCACCGCCACCGCTACGAGGTCAACAACGCCTACCGCGGCGAGCTGGAGAAGAAGGCCGGCCTGCTGTTCTCCGGCACCTCCCCGGACAACAAGCTGGTCGAGTACGTCGAGTACCCGCGCGAGGCCCACCCCTACCTGGTCGCCACCCAGGCGCACCCGGAGCTGCGGTCCCGCCCGACCCGTCCGCACCCGCTCTTCGCCGGCCTGGTGAAGGCCGCCGTCGAGCGCAAGGTCGGTGCCCCGAAGCCGGGCGCCAAGAAGTAAGCGGAACCCCTCCCGTTACGGTTGCCGGGGTACGGCCTCGTCCAGCGAGGCGGTACCCCGGTTTCCGCGTTGGCACAGGCACACACAGGAGGACGCGCATGGCGATCAAGGACACCCCGGAGGAGTGGACCGTCACCGGGACCACGACGCCGTTCACCGGGGCCAAGACCAGCGTCCGCACCGACCGGGTCGTCATGCCGGACGGCTCCACCGCCACCCGCGACTACCAGGTCCACCCCGGCTCGGTCGCGGTCCTCGCCCTCGACGACGCCGACCGCGTACTGGTCCTGCGCCAGTACCGGCACCCGGTGCGGCAGAAGCTGTGGGAGATCCCCGCCGGGCTGCTCGACGTCCCCGGCGAGAACCCGCTGCACGCCGCGCAGCGCGAGCTGTACGAGGAGGCGCACGTCAAGGCCGAGGACTGGCGGGTGTTGACCGACGTCTACACCACCCCGGGCGGCTGCGACGAGGCGGTGCGGATCTTCCTCGCCCGCGGGCTGTCCGAGGCCGAGGGGGCGCGCTTCGAGGTCTCCGAGGAGGAGGCCGACATGGAGCTGGCGCGGGTCCCGCTCGACGAGCTGGCCCGCGGCGTGCTCGCCGGCGAACTGCACAACAACTGCCTCGTCGTTGGGGCGCTGTCGCTGATCGCGGCCCGGGCCGGCGACGGCCTGTCCGCCCTCCGGCCCGCCGACGCGCCCTGGCCGGCCCGCCCCTTCACGGTCTGACCCGTCGCCGGCCGCCCGGTTCCACTCTCCGGTCGGATGATCGTCCGATCCGATCGAGTGATCCAACAGCCCTGCTCCGCACGGGTCGTGACGGTTCGTGAACTACGCTCGGCAGGGTTCCCGTGCGCGCCCGCGACGGGGACCGACGCGCAGGGCGGACGGGAGCGTGACCGGTGACGGACCAGGCGGTGGGCGGGGGGCACCTCGCACCGGGAGTGGCGCGCGGGGCCGGCGCGGCGGCACGGGACCGGCGGGGCGCGCTGCCCCGCCGGGACGCCGCCACCGCCCGCGCCGGCCTCCCGGGTTTCGCCGGCCGCCGCCATGAACTCAAGGCGCTGCGCGCCGACATCGGGCGGGCCGGTCTGGACACTCTCACCGGCCGCCGCGGCGCCCGCAGCCGGGTGCTGTTGATCGCCGGCCGCCCCGGATCCGGCCGCACCACGCTCGCCGAGGCGCTGCTGCGGGAGGTCGCGGACGACTATCCCGACGGGGTGCTGCGGGCCGTCCTGACCGGCCGGGACGGCGCCCCCGCCGGCCTCGCCCGCACCGCCCGCGACCTGCTCGCCGCGCTCGGCACCGACGTCCCGGCCGGCGCCGACGAGGACGCGTTGGCGGAGGCGGTGCGCACGGCCCTGGCCGGCCGGCGGGCGGCGCTGCTGCTGGACGACGCACCGGGCGCCGAGCACGTCGAGCCGCTCATCCCGGACGCGCCGGACTGCCTCGTAGTGGTCGTCGCGCAGGGCCCGTTGACCGGCATCCCGGACGTCCGGCCGTGCGTCCTGGGCGGGTTGGACACCGCGTCCGCCGTCGAGGTGCTGTGCCACTACGCGGGGCCGACCCGGGTCACCGTCGATCCGCGCACCGCGGAGGCGGTGGCCGAGGAGAGCGGCGGCCAACCGGCCGCGCTGATACTGGCGGGCGCCTGGCTCGCCGCCCGCCCCAAGCTGTCCGTCGCCGACCTGCGCCAGGCGCTGCTCGCCGTGCCGCTGCCGCCGGACCTGCCGGCCGGCGCCCGCCCCCTGCACCGCGCCTTCCACCTCACCTACGGGTCGCTGCCGCAACCCGCCGCCCGGATACTGCGGTTCGCCACTCTCGCCCCGGACGGCCTGGTGGACGTGCACACCGCGGCCGCGCTCGGCGGGTGCACGATGCCGGCGGCCGCCGCCGTGCTGCACGACTTCGTCGCGCTGGGCCTGCTGCGCCCGGTGGACGGGACCGACCCCACCGGGGCCGGTCCCGTCGACGCCGGCGCCGGCCCCCGTTACCGGCTCCCCGGCTGCCTCGCCCCGCTCTCCCGGGCGCTGTTGCACGAGCAAGAGCGGCCGGCCGACGTCCAGTTGGCCCGGGCCCGGATGCTGGAGCGGACCGTGCGGCTGGTCCGCTCCTGCTGGGCGGCCGCCGAACCGGACGGCTCCCCGGCCCGCCGGAAGGCCGCGGAGCTGCCCCGCCCGCTGCGCTTCCCCACCCGGGCCGCCGCCGCGCACTGGCTGCGCACCCACCGCGGCGCCCTCCTGGACGCCGCCGCGATGGCCGTCGCGGACGGCCAACTCGACACGCTGGACCGGCGGTTGATCGCCGCGCTGACCCGCGCGCTGCTCGCCCACCAGGGCCCCGAGGCCGCCGCCGACCTCTACGCCCTGCACGAGCTGGTGCTCCGCGTCGCCGAGCGCCGCACCGTGCCGCGCGAGCGGGCCGCCGCCCTGCTCAACCTCGGCGACCTCGACGCCCGGGCCGGCCGCACCGAGCAGGCGCTGGGCCGCTATCGGGGTGCCCTGGAGGCGGCCCGGTCGGTGAAGGACCCCACGGCCACCGGCCGCGCCTTGGAATCGTTGGGCGACAGCTACGCCGAGCTGGCCGACTGGGTCCGGGCCGCCGACTGGTACGGGCGGGCGCTGGAGCTGCGGTTGGCCCGCGGCGAGCGGTCCGACGCGGCGCGGCTGTACGCCCGGATCGGGGGCGCGCACGGCCGCACGGGCCGCTACGAGCAGGCGCTCAGGGACTGCCGGGCGGCCGCCCGCACCTTCCGTCGGCTCGGTGATCCCGCGGGCCAGGCGGGTGCGGAGGAGGTCGCGGCGGGGGTCCACGAGTGCGCCGGGCAGCTCGACGCGGCGCTGGGCAGGCGCCTGGAAGCCCTCGATCTGGCCCGCGCCGCGGCCGACGGGGAGCTGGAGGCGGATCTTCAGCTTCGGATTGCGGAGCTGCTCGACCGGCTCGGCGACCCGGAAGCGGCACGGCTCCACCGGGCTGCGGGGGAGCGCTGCCGCAAGGAGATCCCCGAGTGACCTACGAAATCGGTAGTGGTCTTCCGAAAAATTAGTTGTTTACAAGGCTAGACAACACGAGGTCCTTCAATAGACTGGGCGAGCCGCGTACGGCGCGGTCGCTCCCGCCATGCATCGCATGAGGGATAATTCCTATCGCAAGCACTCATTCAAGGACCGTGATCGACGTGAAGGTCGGCATCCCCCGCGAGGTCAAGAACAACGAGTTCCGCGTGGCCATCACGCCCGCCGGAGTCCACGAGCTCGTCCGTAACGGCCACCAGGTGTTCATCGAGAAGGACGCCGGCCTCGGCTCGTCCATCCCGAACGAGGAGTACGTCTCCGCCGGTGCCGCCATCCTGGACACCGCCGACGAGGTGTGGGCCACCGCCGACCTGCTGTTGAAGGTCAAGGAGCCGATCGCGGAGGAGTACCACCGCCTCCGCAAGGACCAGACCCTCTTCACCTACCTGCACCTGGCCGCGTCCAAGGAGTGCACCGACGCCCTGCTCGCGTCCGGCACCACCGCGATCGCTTACGAGACGGTCGAGACCGCCAACCGCGCGCTGCCGCTGCTCGCCCCGATGTCCGAGGTCGCGGGCCGCATCGCCCCGCAGGTCGGCGCCTACCACCTGATGCGCCAGGCCGGCGGCCGCGGCGTGCTGCCCGGTGGCGTCCCCGGCGTCCAGGCCGGCAAGGCCGTCGTCATCGGCGGTGGCGTCTCCGGTTGGAACGCCGTCCAGATCGCGGTGGGCCTCGGCTTCCACGTCACCCTGCTCGACAAGGACATCAACAAGCTCCGCGAGGCCGACAAGATCTTCGGCACCAAGGTGCAGACGATCGTCTCCAACGCCTACGAGCTGGAGAAGGCCGTCGTCGAGGCCGACCTCGTCGTCGGCGCGGTCCTGATCCCGGGTGCCAAGGCCCCGAAGCTGGTCACCAACGAGCTGGTCGCCAAGATGAAGCCCGGCAGTGTCCTTGTCGACATCGCGATCGACCAGGGCGGTTGCTTCGAGGACTCCAAGCCGACCACCCACGCCGAGCCGACCTTCCCGGTCCACAACTCGGTCTTCTACTGCGTCGCCAACATGCCCGGCGCGGTGCCCAACACCTCCACCTACGCGCTCACCAACGCGACGCTGCCCTACATCGTCGAGCTGGCGAACCGCGGTTGGGCCGAGGCGCTGCGCCGCGACCCGGCGCTCGCCAAGGGTCTGAACACCCACGACGGCAAGGTCGTCTACCCCGAGGTCGCCCAGGCCCACGGCCTGGAGTACGTGGAGCTGCGCACCCTCCTCGGCTGACGACGGCGTCAACCGCACGCGTCAAACGCCGCGCAACCGGCCGGGCCTTGTCGACAGGGCCCGGCCGGTCGCATGTGCGACATGCCCCGGGAGCGACTTCCGGCGTCCGACTCCCAACTCGCCGTGAACGTAGCCCTTTAACCGATTCGCGTACGCCCAAAACATCCGTCTCGGACGCTGCGCGCTCTTGACATCGAGGGGTTCCGTTACCGACACATCGGGCCGGGTCCGGCGGATTGTGTTGCTGCGGACGCCCGACACGCCATAGAGTCGCCAACCGTCGGCATGGTGCCACGCTGACCTATCGATAAGTTTCCTGGTCACATCCAAGGAGGTAAGACGACTTGTGAATGAGTCGACATTTACTCCCGGAGGTGGTCGGCCAGGAGCGGTTGCACGGGGCCAGGGTCCCTCGGGGCGCGAGGCTGTCGGCTCCGTAGCGGTCCACACCTCCGCAGCTCAAGAGAGCACTTCCACGACAGCCCACCAGAGCATGGACGGCCAACACGTGAACGGCATGGCCGGCGACCGGGGCAGTGGAGAGCCCACCCGTCTCGCCGCCTACGACGACCTGCCCGAGGGGCACTTCTACGACCCGGACGCCGAGTACGAGCCGGACCCCGAATACGCGGCGACGCTCGCGCCGGACGCGGCGCGCCAGCGGCGCGAGCGGGTCGGCCCGACCGGGCGCCCGCTTCCGTACTTCCCCATCCCGGGGCCGCTGTCGGACCACGGTCCGGCGAAGATCATCGCGATGTGCAACCAGAAGGGCGGGGTCGGCAAGACCACCTCGACCATCAACCTGGGCGCCGCACTTGCCGAATACGGCCGCCGGGTGCTGCTCGTCGACTTCGACCCGCAGGGCGCCTTGTCGGTCGGACTCGGCGTCAACCCGATGGAACTGGATCTGACGGTCTACAACCTGCTCATGGAGCGGGGCATGTCGGCCGACGAGGTCCTGCTCAAGACCGCGGTCCCCAACATGGACCTGCTGCCCAGCAATATCGATTTGTCAGCGGCAGAGGTGCAGTTGGTCAGCGAGGTCGCCCGTGAGTCGACCCTCCAGCGGGCGCTGAAGCCCCTGCTGTCCGACTACGACTACATCGTCATCGACTGCCAGCCCTCGCTCGGCCTGCTGACCGTCAACGCCCTGACGGCCGCTCACAAGGTCATCGTGCCGCTGGAGTGCGAGTTCTTCGCGCTGCGCGGGGTCGCGCTGCTGACCGAGACGATCGAGAAGGTCCAGGAGCGGCTCAACCCCGACCTGGAGCTGGACGGCATCCTGGCGACGATGTACGACTCCCGTACCGTGCACAGCCGCGAGGTCCTGGCGCGCGTCGTCGAGGCGTTCGACGACCACGTCTACCACACCGTCATCGGCCGTACGGTCCGCTTCCCGGAGACCACCGTCGCCGGCGAGCCGATCACCACCTACGCCTCCAACTCCGTGGGGGCCGCGGCCTATCGTCAGCTCGCCAGGGAGGTGCTCGCCCGGTGTCACGCCGAGTGAGTCTGCCCGGAGCCGACGAACTGTTCCGCACCACCGGGGGAGTGGGCCTTCAGTCGTCCGCTCCCCGCCGTGCGACTGGCGGGGAGGACGCCCGGGTGCCCGCACCGGCCGGCGAGTCGGACCCGGCGCCGAACGCTCCCGAGGAGGCCCAGGCGGGCCGCCGGCGGTCCCGGAGCGGCTCGGATGCCGAGGCTCCGGCGGCCGGTGACGGTGGCTCAGCCGCGGCGCGCTCCGCGTCCGCCGCGGCGCCGGCCGAACACGGCGGCCGCGAGCCGGAGTCGGAGGCCGCCGCGGGGCACCGGACGTCGGGCGGGCGGGCGGCCCGCGCCGAACGGGAGGCCGCGGCGACGGCCGGTGCGTCGGGCCGTCGTCGGTCGCGCGGCGCCAACCGCCGTCCCAGCGGCCGGGAACGGCACGACGAGAAGATCACCGTCTATGTCTCCGCCGAGGAGCTCATGGACCTCGAACACGCCCGCCTGGTGCTGCGCGGCGAGCACGGCCTGGCGGTCGACCGCGGCCGGATCGTCCGCGAGGCGGTGGCCGTGGTCCTCGCCGACCTGGAGTCGCGCGGGGACGCCAGCATCCTGGTGCGGCGGCTCCGCGGCCGCTAGGGCGCTTCTGACAGACCTCCGCGGCGTCGGAGGTCCGTCAGAAGCGTTCTAGGGCCTGTCCGGTGGGCCATGGCTGGGACCTGACCCGGCAGACGGGCCCCAGCGCCCCGGAGTGGTTCCGGATCCGTCCGACACGCCCTGGAGGCCGGTCGTCGGGGCGCGGCGGGATAGCCTGCCGTTCCGGCGGGGTGTCCCGCCCGTGACCAGCCCGCCGCTTCGCGCGGGACCGCAGCACCCTGGACCGCCATGCCGACGACCGACGACGATCCCGCCGCCCCGCGCCGCACCCGCCGCGCCCTCGGACCGGGGCCGGGCACCCTTCAGGAGGCGGCGCCCGAGGCCCCCGCGGAAGCGCGAGCGGACGTGCGGGGGGACGGGGAGGCGGCCGCGCCGGCAGAGACCGCCGAGGCGGCCGTGCACGGGGGCGTGGGCGGCCCGGGGGAGGTTTTCGGGAGCGGGGGCCCGGGTGCGGCGGCGGAGGCGCTCACGGGCGGCCAGGACGGCCCGGAAGGTCGGGACGGACCGGACAGCCCGGACGGCAAGGGCGGCCAGGACGGCCGGTTCACGCTGCGGTTGGACAACTTCGAGGGGCCCTTCGACCTCCTGCTCCAGTTGATCTCCCGGCACAAGTTGGACGTCACCGAGGTCGCGCTGTCCAAGGTGACCGACGAGTTCATGGCGCACATCCGGGCCATGGGGCCGGACTGGGACCTCGACCAGACCACCGAGTTCCTGGTCGTCGCGGCCACCCTGCTCGACCTGAAGGCGGCCCGGCTGCTGCCCGCCGCCGAAGTGGAGGACGAGGCCGACCTCGCCCTCCTGGAGGCCCGGGACCTGCTGTTCGCCAGGTTGCTGCAGTACCGCGCCTACAAACAGATCGCGGACATCTTCAGTGGACGGCTGGCCGAGGAGGCGCACTGCCATCCCCGTACCGTCGGGTTGGAGCCGCACCACGCGGAGCTGCTGCCCGAGGTCGTGATCAGTATCGGGGCGGAGGGGTTCGCCCGGCTCGCGGTCAAGGCGATGCAGCCCAAGGCCAAACCGCAGGTCTACGTCGACCACATCCACGCGCCCCTGGTCAGCGTCCGGGAGCAGGCCGAGGTGGTGATGGCGCAGTTGCGCGCGCTGGGCGAGGCCGGCTTCCAGGAGCTGATCGCCGACGCCCCGGACACCCTCACCGTCGTCGCGCGCTTTTTGGCCCTGTTGGAGCTCTACCGGGAGCGGGCGGTCGCCTTGGAGCAGGAGGAGGCGCTGGGGGCGTTGACGGTCCGCTGGACGGGCGAGGAGGGGGCGTCCCCTCGGGTCACCGACGAGTTCGACCGGCAACCGGACGGGCTGACCGATGGGGCCGGCGAGGCCGCCGCGGGCGGCGAGGACGCGGACGGCGACGCGGACCCGGTGGGCCGCGCGCAGAGCGAAGAGCAGCGGGAGGAGCCGGCGTGAGCGGCGCGGCGTACGACATCACCGAGCAGGAGTCGGGCGACGGGCGGTCGGGGCCGGAGCGGCCGGCCGGCGCGCTGGGCGTGGCCGACCTGGAGCTGAAGCCCGCGCTGGAGGCCGTCCTCATGGTCGTCGACGAGCCGGCGACCGAGGAGCACCTGGCGCGGGTCCTCCAGCGGTCCCGCCGGGCCGTCGCGCTGGCGCTGCGCGAGTTGTCCGACGACTACACCCGCCAGGGCCGCGGCTTCGACCTGCGGCTGGTGGCCGGCGGCTGGCGGTTCTACTCCAGGGCGGCCTACGCGGACGCCGTGGAGAGCTTCGTGCTGGACGGCCAGCAGGCCCGGCTCACCCAGGCCGCATTGGAGACTCTGGCCGTGGTCGCGTACCGTCAGCCGGTCAGCCGTTCCCGTGTCTCGGCCGTCCGCGGGGTCAACTGCGACGGTGTGATGCGCACGCTCCTCCAGCGCGGCCTGGTGGAGGAGGCGGGGACGGAACCTGAAACAGGTGCGATCCTGTACAGGACGACGAATTACTTTCTGGAGCGGATGGGCCTGCGCGGCCTGGACGAGCTCCCTGAGCTCGCACCGTTCCTCCCGGAGGCGGACGCGGTCGAGGGCGACTCCCCGGAAGGTATCCCGTCGTTCGACGTAGACGACAGCGGCGACTCTCAGACGGATCATTGATGCGAAGCAGCGGCAGGAACAGCAGGGGCAGCAGCGGCGGCGGCAGGGGCAACTACCGCGGCGCCGGCAACAATCGGGACGAGAAGCAGCAGCGCGCTGGCCGTCCCCGTCCCGAGGAGCGCCGCTACGACGTGGGCGGTTCCGGGGGCGGCGACGAGCGCCGGGGCAAGACCGGTGCCCGGGGCGCGGGGGCTCGCGGCGGTGCCAAGGGTGGTCCCCGTACGGGTGGCGCGTCCCAGGGCGGGCGCCCGGGTGGCCAGGGTGGTCAGCAGCGCGGCCGGGGCCAGTCGCCGGCGCGGTCCCGCGAGTACGACGCCAAGATCGAGGAGCGCAACCGCGCCCGCTACGACAAGCCGCAGGTCAAGACCCCCAAGACCTTCGGCGAGCAGGAGGGCGAGCGGCTCCAGAAGGTGCTGGCCAGGGCCGGTATGGGCTCCCGGCGTGCCTGCGAGGAGCTGATCGACCAGGCGCGGGTCGAGGTCAACGGCAAGGTCGTCATGGAGCAGGGCGTCCGGGTCGATCCGGAGAAGGACGAGATCAAGGTGGACGGCCTCACGGTCGCCACCCAGTCGTACCTCTTCTTCGCGCTGAACAAGCCCGCCGGTGTGGTCTCCACGATGGAGGACCCCGACGGGCGCCAGTGCCTGGGTGACTACGTGACCAACCGGGAGACCCGGCTGTTCCACGTCGGCCGGCTGGACACCGAGACCGAGGGCATCATCCTGCTCACCAACCACGGCGAGCTGGCTCACCGCCTGACGCACCCGCGGTACGGCGTCACCAAGACCTACCTGGCGGCCATCCAGGGCCCGCTCCCGCGTGACCTGGGCAAGCGGCTCAAGGACGGCATCCCGCTGGAGGACGGCTACGCCCGCGCCGACCACTTCCGGGTCGTGGAGAACACCGGTAAGAACTACCTCGTCGAGGTCAGCCTCCACGAGGGCCGCAAGCACATCGTGCGCCGGATGCTCGCGGAGGCCGGCTTCCCGGTGGAGAAGCTGGTCCGCACGCACTTCGGTCCGATCGCGCTGGGCGACCAGAAGTCGGGCTGGCTGCGCCGGATGACCAACACCGAGGTCGGGATGCTGATGCGGGAGGTCGACCTCTAGCCGATACGGCTTGCGGTCGCCGCCCACCACCCCTTAACGTCACCATGACGATTAAGGGGTGGTTTTCTCATGGGGGCTTCCATGGCGGCATCGTCCGCGGCGACCGGTTCACTTCTCGGGCTGGCGCTCGGGGACGCGCTCGGCTTCCCGACCGAGTTCAAGGACGTACCGGCGATCGCCGCCGCGTACGGGCCGTGGCGGGAGCTGGGGCTGCCCACGCCGGCCCTGGTCACCGACGACACGCAGATGACGCTGGCGCTGGGGCGGGGGCTGCGCACGGCCCTGGAGCGCGGCGCGCTGACCGCCGGCACCCTGGAGGCGCCGGTCCGCCAGGAGTACGTGACCTGGTGGCGCTCGCCGGAGAACAACCGGGCACCGGGCGGGACTTGCCTGCGCGCCTGTGCACTGCTCGCCGACCCGCGCCTGCCCTGGGTCGACGCCAGCCAGATCGGCTCCAAGGGGTGCGGCGCCAACATGCGGGTGGCGCCCCTGGGGTTGGTGCCGGGGCGGACCGCGCAGCAGCGGTCCGGCGCGGCCCAGTTCCAGTCCGCGCTGACCCACGGGCACCCCACCGCGCTCGCCGCCAGCGACCTCACCGCGTACGCGGTCCGCGTCCTCGTCGACGGCGCGCGCCCCGCCGAACTGCCGGGCCTGCTAAGGGCGTACGCGCACGCCCAGCGCACCCTCTACCGCGAGGACTGGCTCGGTGACCTGTGGCGGCGCTCCCAGGCCCCCTCCCCGACGGCCTTCGCGGCCCGCGGCTGGGACGACTGCCTGGCCGTCCTGGACCGGCTGGACGCCGCGCTGGCCGCCCCGGACCGGGAGGCCGACCCGTGCCTGGCCACCGGTGCCGGCTGGATCGCCGAGGAGGCGCTGGCCACCGGCCTGCTGTGCTACCTGCTCTTCCCCGACGAGCCGAGCACCGCGCTGCGCCGTGCCGCCTGCACCTCCGGCGACTCCGACTCGATCGCCTGCCTCACCGGCGCCTTCGCGGGCGCCCGGCTCGGCGCCGACGCCTGGCCCCGCGACTGGACCGACCGCATCGAGTACCGCGGGGAACTCCTGGCCCTCGGGGCGGCTTGGGACGCCTGAGCGGTGCGGCTCCGTCCGCCGCGGCGGACGGAGCCGGTGCCGGACGTCGGATGCCCGGAGCTCCGGGCACGGTTGTCAGTGGCGCTGGTTACGCTGATCAGTGCGTACGCGGACGTGTGCGCGGATGCACGACGCAGGGGAGCTGAGGACGTGGCGGTACGGGCCGTGCGCGGGGCCGTCCAGCTGGAGCGGGACGACGCGGAGCACATGCGGGAGCGGGTCGGCGAGCTGCTCACCGCGATATTGGAGCGCAACGGGCTGGTGCCGGACGACCTGATCAGCGTGTGGTTCACCGCCACCCCCGATCTGCACAGCGACTTCCCGGCCGCCGCCGCCCGGGCCCTGGGGATCACGGACGTCCCGCTGATCTGCGCCCAGGAGTTGACGGTGGCCGGCGCCATGGAGCGGGTGGTGCGGGTGCTGGCGCACGTCGAGACCGGGCTGGCCAAGGCCGACCTCGCCCATGTCTACCTCGGCGCGGCCGCGGCCCTGAGGAAGGACATCGCCCAGTGAGAACCGCACTCGTCATCGGAACGGGCCTGATCGGCACCTCGGTCGCCCTCGCGCTCAGCGCCCGCGGCGTCCAGGTCCACCTGGAGGACCACGACCACGCCCAGGCCCTGACGGCCGCCGCGCTCGGCGCCGGCACCGCCGAGCCGCCCCCGGGCCCGGTCGACCTGGTCGTCGTGGCGGTGCCGCCGGCGCACGTCGCGGAGGGGCTCGCCGCGGCGATCCGGCGCGGCGCGGCCCGGGCGTACATCGACGTCGCCAGCGTCAAGGGCGGCCCGCGCCGCGAGCTGGAGGCCCTCGGCTGCGACCTGTCCGGCTACCTCGGCACGCACCCGATGGCCGGCAAGGAGCGCTCCGGCCCACTGGCCGCGACGGCCGACCTCTTCGAGGGCCGCCCCTGGGTGCTCACCCCGTCGCCCGGCGGCGACACCGAGGTGCTCAACCTCGCCCTGGAGCTGGTCGCGCTCTGCCGGGCCGTCCCGGTGGTGATGGACGCCGACGCCCACGACCGCGCCGTCGCCCTGGTGTCGCACACCCCGCAGTTGGTCTCCAGCCTCGTCGCGGCCCGGCTGAAGGGCGCCGACGAGACCGCCGTCCGCCTCTGCGGCCAGGGCATCCGCGATGTGACGCGGATCGCCGCCTCCGACCCGGCCATGTGGATCGACATCCTCTCCGCCAACCCCGGCCCGGTCGCCGACGTCCTCACCGCGGTCGCCGCCGATCTGGACGCCACGGTCCAGTCGCTGCGCGCCCTGGAGTCCGCCGACGACGTGCAGCGCGGCACCGGCGCCGGCGGCATCGAGGACGTCCTCCGCCGCGGCAACGCCGGCCGCGAGCGGGTCCCCGGCAAGCACGGCGCCGCCCCGGCCGCCTACGAGGTCGTCGCCGTCTACATCGGCGACCAGCCCGGCGAGCTGGCCCGGATCTTCGCCGACGCCGGCCGCGTCGGGGTCAACATCGAGGACGTCCGCATCGAGCACGCCACCGGTCAGCAGGCCGGCTTCATCCAGCTCATGGTCGAGCCGCAGGCCGTCCCGGTGCTGACCGCGGAGCTGCGGGAGCGGGGGTGGTCGATCCGTCAGTGACACCGTGGACGGCGCGCTGTGGCCGAGACAGTAACCTTGTCCGAGGCCCTAGGTCCCGTTGCCGAACTCCCACCCGCCGGTCGTAGCCGGTCCGCCCCGTGTGCGGACGGCGGGAGCGCGACGACGAGACCCGGCGCCCTGGACCACGCCCCGTGTATCAAGAAAGGTGTTCGTCACCGTGGAAACCGCCGATCGGACCGCCCAGGCTGCAGTGATTGTCGCCATCGACGGCCCCGCAGGCACGGGCAAGTCCAGCACGTCCAAGGCCGTCGCCGGAAAGCTGGGCCTGGGTTACCTCGACACCGGCGCGCAGTACCGCGCGATCACCTGGTGGATGCTGACCAACGGCATCGACGTCAACGACCCGGTCGCGGTGGCCGACGCCTGCGCCAAGCCCGTGATCGTCTCCGGCACGGACCCGGCGGCGCCGACCATCACCGTCGACGGCACGGACGCCGCCGGCCCGATCCGCAGCGCGGAGGTCACCGCCGCGGTCAGCGCGGTCAGCGCGGTCCCCGAGGTGCGCACCGCGATCACCGAGCTCCAGCGCTCCATCGCCGGCGGGGCGCCGCACGGCATCGTCGTCGAGGGCCGGGACATCGGCATAACGGTCCTGCCCGACGCCGACCTCAAGATCTTCCTCACCGCCTCCCCGGAGGCGCGGGCGGCCCGTCGCAACGGCGAGATCAAGGCCCAGGGCCCGCAGCTCGCGTCCGACCTGGCCGCCACCCGTGAGGCGCTGATCAAGCGGGACGCCGCGGACTCCTCCCGCAAGACCTCGCCGCTGGCCAAGGCCGACGACGCCGTCGAGGTCGACACCACCGACCTGACGCTGGATCAGGTCATCGAATGCGTGGTCACCCTCATCGAGGGCGTCCGCGCCGAGAAGGCGGGGCGAGACATCCGGTGACCGACGGCGGCAAGACGCCGAGCCCCCGCGGGGCCGCGATCGGCCGGCGGATCGGCATCGGGCTGATGTACGGCCTGTGGAAGCCGCGGGTGCTGGGCGCCTGGCGGGTGCCGGCCAGCGGCCCGGTGATCCTCGCCGTCAACCACTCCCACGGCGTCGACGGCCCGATGGTGATGGGCACCGCGCCGCGACCGGTGCACTTCCTGATCAAGAAGGAAGCCTTCGTGGGCCCGTTGGACCCGTTCCTGCGGGGCATCGGGCAGTTGAAGGTCGATCGCCAGAGCGCCGACCGCAAGGCGATCACCGATGCGCTCGGGGTGCTGGCCGCCGGCGGCGTGCTGGGCATCTTCCCCGAAGGCACCCGCGGCGAGGGCGACTTCGCGTCGCTGCGCGCCGGGCTCGCGTACTTCGCGGTGCGCTCCGGCGCCCCCGTCGTCCCGGTGGCGGTGCTCGGCAGCACCGACCGCCCCAGCCGGCTCACCCCGGCCGTGCCGCGGCTGCGCGGCCGCGTCGACGTCGTCTTCGGCGACGCCTTCGACGCGGGTGACGGCAGCGGGCGGCGCACCCGTAAGGCGCTGGACGAGGCGACCGTACGGATCCAGGAGCGGCTGACCGCCCACCTGGCACAGGCCCGGCGCCTTACCGGGCGCTGACCCACACTTGAGCAGTGGGCCCTTTCGCGAGCGGCCCACCGACCACATGGATGAACGAGGAACGGACTTCATGAACGAGCAGATCCCCACCGGCGACGAGCACGGTGCGCTTGGCGACGCCGAGTACGCGGAGTTCATGGAGCTCGCCGCGGAAGAGGGCTTCGACCTGGAGGACGTCGAGGGCGACATCGCCGCGGCCGGCCACGGCCCGCTGCCGGTCCTCGCCGTCGTCGGCCGCCCCAACGTCGGCAAGTCGACGCTGGTGAACCGCATCATCGGCCGCCGCGAGGCGGTCGTCGAGGACCGGCCGGGCGTCACCCGCGACCGGGTCACCTACGAGGCCCACTGGAACGGCCGCCGCTTCAAGGTCGTCGACACCGGCGGCTGGGAGCAGGACGTGCTCGGCATCGACGCGTCCGTGGCGATGCAGGCCGAGTTCGCCATCGAGGCCGCCGACGCGGTGGTCTTCGTGGTGGACGCCAAGGTCGGCGCCACCGACACCGACGAGGCCGTGGTCAAGCTGCTGCGCCGCGCCGGCAAGCCGGTCGTCCTGGTCGCCAACAAGGTCGACGGCCTGTCCGGCGAGGCCGACGCGGCCATGCTGTGGTCGCTGGGCCTCGGCGAGCCCCACCCGGTCTCCGCGCTGCACGGCCGCGGCACCGGCGACATGCTCGACGCCGCGCTGGACGCGCTCCCCGAGGCGCCCGCGCAGACCTTCGGCGCCGCCGTCGGCGGCCCCCGCCGGATCGCGCTGATCGGCCGCCCGAACGTCGGCAAGTCGTCGCTGCTCAACAAGGTCGCCGGCGAGGAGCGGGTGGTGGTCAACGAGATGGCCGGCACCACCCGCGACCCGGTCGACGAGCTGATCGAACTGGGCGGCAAGACCTGGAAGTTCGTGGACACCGCCGGCATCCGCCGCCGGGTGCACCTCCAGGAGGGCGCCGACTACTACGCCTCGCTGCGCACCGCGGCGGCCGTGGAGAAGGCCGAGGTCGCGGTCGTCCTGGTCGACTCCTCGGAGTCCATCAGCGTGCAGGACCAGCGGATCATCACGATGGCCGTCGAGGCCGGTCGGGCCCTGGTCATCGCCTACAACAAGTGGGACACCCTCGACGAGGAGCGCCGCTTCTACCTGGAGCGGGAGATCGAGCGGGACCTCGTCCAGGTGCCGTGGGCGATGCGGGTCAACGTCTCCGCGCGCACCGGCCGTCACATGGACAAGCTGGTCCCGGCGATCGAGACCGCGCTGTCCGGTTGGGAGACCCGGATCCCCACCGGGCGGCTGAACGCCTTCCTCGGCGAGATCGTGGCCTCCCACCCGCACCCCATCCGCGGCGGCAAGCAGCCCCGGATCCTCTTCGGCACCCAGGCCGGCACCAAGCCGCCGCGCTTCGTGCTCTTCGCCTCGGGCTTCCTGGAGGCCGGCTACCGCCGCTTCGTCGAGCGGCGGCTGCGCGAGGAGTTCGGCTTCGAGGGCACGCCGATCCACATCTCGGTGCGGGTGCGCGAGAAGCGCGGCACCAACAAGGGCAAGAAGAAGTAAGCGGGCGCGCGGCGGCCGCGGTGCGGCCCGGCGGCGTCAGTGACCGCCGGGCGGCCGCGGCGCCTCCCGGGGCCCCGGCGGCAGCGCCGCCGGAAGCTGGCCCCGGGGCCGGAACGGCTGCCGGCCCACCACCTCCCACTGCCCCGGCGACGCCGCCGTAGGGCGCCAGTTCCCGCCGCGCAGCGACTCCGGTACCTCGGGCTCGTCCGTGCGGTCCCCGGGCAGCGCCCGGAAGGAGCGGCGGTACTCGGCGTACAGCTCGTCGTAGATCGGCGTGCTCCCACCGCGGTCCGCGCGGAGCGGCCCCCCGTGGTCGCGGGCCGGGCGCATGCCGGGGATGGGGTGGGGGTACGGGGCGCGAGGGGCGGGGTCATATGCGTGCACGTAGGTGCCAACGACCCCGCTGCCGGCGGGATGCGGCTTTCGGGGGGAAATGGCTGATCGCGGGTGCAATCCCGCCACACCGGGCGGTCCTGCTCCCGCGATCGGACGCCGGAGCGTCAGGTTCCGGCCAGCGGCATCGACCCGGCGACCAACAGGCCCTTGGCGGCGGCCTGTTCCAGCGCCTGACGCATCAGGTCCTCGCGCGGCTGGTGGCCGATGGTGCCGGAGGGCGCGGCGTACATGAGCACGGTCCGCTCCTTGTTGGCCGCGGTGCGCCAGCCGTCCGAGACGGCCAGCGGCTGGTGGGCCTGCCACCAGGCGGACTGGGTGCCGTTGGTGCCCGGCTGGAGCACGGCGTGCAGCTTGCCCATGGCCAGCAGCGCGGACCAACCCTCCAGCGGTGCGGGGCGCTCGTTCACGTCCCGCACGGGGGCGAAGCCGTGCTCCAGGAGCAGCGGCAGGAAGTCGTCGTTCTGACTGGTCGAACCGGGGCGGGCGATCGGGCCGTTGGGCTCGACGACGAGGGCGGGGTGCAGCTCTTCCTTGACCAGCACCAGACCGCAGGTGATGCCGAGGGTGGCCTGACGGTCGCTGGTGGGGATCGGGGCGGCCGGGGCCCCCGGGGCGGGCGCGGCGTCCGAGCCGGTGATGGAGCGCACGGCCCCGCGGAGCTGCTCCTCGGCTACGGGGACGACCTGCGAGGGGATGCAGGTGGCATGGGCGAACGCGAGCACCGCGGTCTCCTCGCCGACGAACAGGACGGTGCTGGTCCGCTCCTGCTCACTGTTGCCGGGCGTCCGGCAGGAGGTGCAGTCGTAGCTGCCGGGGGCGTCTTCCCCGGCCAGCAGCCGGTCGGCTTCTGCGTCGCCGATCTCGGCGCGAACGTCGTCGCTGACGTCGAGCATGCGCGGCACGGGTGGCTCCTCGATCTTCATGAGCGGCTGCCGGGTGGTCTCCCGGCTCGTACAAGGACAACGGGCGACCTCCTGCAGAGTCACGCGCGGGCGCGAACAGAATCGAACCACGCGTCGCACGGCGGAGATTCGGTGAGAAGTCGTCATTGGGCCGGTCACACACCGCCAATTTCTACGCAGAACACGGCGCAGGTGGCCGCGTTTTGTACACCGGACGGGGTGCGGTCGGACCCCGCGAGGGCGCGGCGCGCGGGGGCCCGGCGGACCGCTGCCTACCGTCACCGGCTATGTCGGACAACTCTTCGGCGCCGTGGCGCCGCGTGGAATCCGTCGGGTTGCTCGTCGCGGCGGCCGCAGCCCTGCTCCTGTGCCTGCCCGGCGGCGCGGCCGCCGACGGGGCACCGGGCGGTGACGACGACGGTGGGGACGGCGGCCGGTCGTCGTACGCCTGCGCCGACGACCAGTGGCCCTGGGGCTGCCTCGCCGAGTGCGAGAGCAGCGGCGACTGGCACATCAACACCGGCAACAGCTATTACGGGGGCCTGCAGTTCTGGCAGCCCACCTGGGAGGCGTACGGCGGCCTCAAGTACGCCCGGCGCGCCGATCTCGCCACCCGGGACGAGCAGATCGAGATCGCCAAGCGGGTCCAGGCCGACCAGGGTTGGGGCGCCTGGCCCACATGTGCCCGGCGTTACGGCCTGCTCGGCGACCGCGTCTACGCCGTCCAGCACGGTGACACTCTCTCCGGGATCGCGCGCCGCCACCACGTCAAGGGCGGCTGGCACGGGCTCTACGAGGTCAACCGGCACGCCGTCGGGGAGTACCCGGACGTCCTGGCGATCGGCACCCGGCTGAAGCTGCGCTGACCTGCGCGCCGGCGCCGCCCCCGCGAGAGTTCCCGCACCGCCATACCGATGCCCTAACTATTTCGGCACGACTTGGCCAATACCCCCAACCTCGAAGGTCACTTCGCAGTCTTACCCTTCAACAGCCGGACACCGGACGCCCGTAGGGCTACCGTCCGGGAAGCGGGGGACCAGGACGAGCGAGGGACCAGGGGATACGGGGACGGATGCACATCTCATTCCTGATTCACCACGCCTACGGCAGCGGGGAGACGGTGCGGGCGACCTTCAGCCTGGCGGACGCGCTCGCCGAACGGCACGACGTCGAGATCGTCTCCGTCCTGCGGCACCGCGACGCCCCGGCACTCGACCTCGGCCCCAAGGTGGCGCTCCGGCACCTGGTGGACCTCCGGGAGCACGGCCGGTCCGGCGACCGGATGGCGCCGGCGCACGCCCGGCCTGCCAAGGTGTTCCCGACCGCCGAGCCCGCCTCCCGCCAGTACAGCGAGCTCACCGACCAGCGGATCGCCCAGTACCTGCGGCGGACCGAGGCCGACGTGGTGGTCGGCACCCGGCCCGGCCTGACCGTGCACGTCGCCCGGCAGACCCGCCGGGGGCCGCTCCGGGTCGGTCAGGAACCGCTCTGTCTGGCCGCGCACAGCCGGGAGTTGCGGCTGGCGCTGCGCGGCGCCTATCCGCGGCTGGACGGGCTGGTCACCGCCACCGAGGCGGACGCCCGGGCCCATCTGCGCCGTCTGCGACTGCCCGGGGTGACCGTCAGTGCGGTGCCCCGCGCGGTCCCCGCGCCGCGGCTGGCGCCGGCCGACGGCACCGGCCGGTGGGTGATGGCCGCCGGCCGGCTCACCCGCACCAAGCGCTTCGACGTGCTCGTCCGGGCGTTCGCCGCGGTGGTCGCCAGGCGCCCGGACTGGCGGCTGCGGATCTACGGCGGCGGGCCGGAGAAGCCCGCGCTGCGCGCCCTGATCGACGAACTCGGCCTCTACAACCACGTCTTCCTCATGGGCCCGGCCGGCCCGTTGGAGAGCGAGTGGGCCAAGGGCGCGCTCGCCGTGGACTCCTCCGGCCGGGAACCGCTCGGGACGGCGCTGGCCGAGGCGATGCGCTGCGGGCTGCCGGCCATCGCCACCGACTGCCCCTACGGGCCGGGCGAGATCGTCGCGGACGGGACCACCGGCCGGGTGGTGCCGGTCGGGCACCCCGCCGCGCTGGCCGCCGCGCTGCTGGAGCTGATCGGTGACGACGCCGCCCGGACGCGGATGGGCGCCGCCGCGCTCGCCTCCTCGGCCCGCTTCGACCCGGCGGAGGTCGCCGAGCGGCACGCCGCGCTCTTCGCCGAGCTGATCGCCCGGCGCCGCGGCAGCGGGCTGCGCGGCTCGCTGCACCGCGCCCGGGGGACCCTCATCGGGGGCGCCTACGCCACCAAGTACGCCGCCGCGCACGCGGCCCGCGCCGCGGTGAGAGGGGTGCGGACGGCATGAACTCCCCGACGCAGTCACCCGTGACCGGGCCCGGAGCGGCGAAGCGCCCGCGGCGTACCGCGGCGACGGGAGGAGGGGCGCCGGTGCCCGTGGACCTGAAGGCCGACTGCATCGCGGACTCCGCGGGCGGCCTCACCTTCGACCTGAACGTCCCGCAGGACACCGGGACTTCCTGGAGCGCTGCCCTGGTGCTGCGGCTGCGCGCGGCCGACCCCGGCACCGTCGCGACCACGGCCGACGACGAGGTGCGGCTGCCGCTCGGGCCGAACGGGCCCGGCCGGCTGCGCGCCGTGCTGCCCAGCACCGTCGCGCTGGCCGAGGGCCGTTGGCACGCCTACGCCGACCTCGGCGACGGCGCCGATCCGCGCCGGCTGCTGCCCGGCGTCAACGACCTGCGGTCCCTGGTGGACCGCCGCCCGCTGGCCGGCATCGGCCGGCTCGGCGTGCGCATCCCCTACGCCACCAAGCTGGGCAACCTCGCGCTGCGCAGTTGGCTGCGCGGGCCGCACGCGGAGGCCGGCGACATCCTGGTCGCCCCCGAGGGCATCACCGTCATCGGCCGCCTGTACGGGGCGAGTCCGGCGACCGGCGCCCAGGCCGAGGCCCGGCCCCGCCACCCCGGACGGGCCCCGGTCGTCGCCGTCCCGTTGGCCGAGGAGGGACCGCTCTTCCGCTTCACCCTCCCGTACGGGGAGTTGGTCGCCCACTGGCGGCACGGCAGCGAGCCCTGGGACCTGTGGCTGCGCCCCGCCGAGGGCGCCCCGCCGGTCCGGATCGCCCGCCTCCTGGACGACGTCCCGGAGAAGGAGCAGGTGTTCAGCTACCCGACGCGCCCGGTGCCGGCACCGGGCGGCGAGCTCCGGATCGGCCCGTACTACACGCTCGACAACGACCTGGCCGTACGGGTCACCGGCCCGAACGAGCCGGACCAGGCCCCTGTCCGACCCTGATCCGCCGGACCGGACCTGGGGCGGGCCCGCGGCACGGGAGCCGGGCCAAGTGGCGTGGGGAATCAGGGAGTTGGCCCGGCGCGCGGGGGTGACGGTCCGGACCGCGCGGCACTACCCGGACGCCGGGCTGTCGCCGGAGGCCGGCCGCGGCGCCGGCGGGCACCGTCGTTACGGGGCGGACGCCGTGGCCCGGCGGCACCGGATCCGGGACCTGCGCGCCGTCGGGATGCCGCCGTCCGCACCGGCCTGGCCGCGTCCCTACGGGCCGGCGACGACCCGCGCCTCCGGGCGTGGTGGCGGCACGTCGCCGAGGTGACCGACGCGACCGCCCCCGAGGGGAGCCGCCCGCGAACGGGTGCCTGAGCGGACGCCCGAGTGGGCGACGGAACGGCGCGCGGGCCGGGCGGCGTTGGCCGCTGGCGAGGGCCCCGGAGGACCCGGCGGCTCGGGGACCCCGCGGGCCCCCGGGGCCGGAAGGCGGGCGGGAGTTGGCCGGAGGTTGGCCGAGTGCTCTCGGGTGATGTGCACG
Organism: Streptomyces sp. WZ-12; assembly: GCF_028898845.1. Lineage (NCBI taxonomy): Bacteria > Bacillati > Actinomycetota > Actinomycetes > Kitasatosporales > Streptomycetaceae > Streptomyces > Streptomyces sp. WZ-12. The sequence continues at coordinate 6,798,159 of NZ_CP118574.1, forward strand.
AAATGTGTGTGGAATGTGTCTCGTTGGTCAATTCGAGGGCGGCCGGAAAAGGGCGTCGGGTAAGGGGAATCCCGGGGCGTTGCACGATTAATTCCGGTGGGCTGCCCGGCGTTGTCCGATACGCCGGCACACCCTTCCGTTGCCGATCAAGGGGGAATTCCGGCCGCTTTGTTTTGTGCCCGTTCGCGGTGCTGTACGGCGGGTAACGGGAAGCGTTGCCCAGTCAATCGGAGGGGCGTTCGCCGTGACAGAAGCGTGACCAATGGCCGGGCCGGAAGTCGTGACGGGACGCGGGGGCGGGCCTTCCGCCCACCTCCGCTGGCGCCTACGGTGGCTGGCATGGCACCCGAACCGAACCTTCCCGGCGAGACCCCCGATGTGCAGGACGACCCCGAGGCGTACGTCGGCCTCGACCGAGAGGCCGCCGAGGAGTTGGCCCGGGCCCGGGGTTGGTCCACCGTCCGGGCGGTCCAGCCGGGCGCGATGCTGACCATGGAGTACCTCGTCGGCCGGATCAACTTCGAGGTCAAGGACGGGGCGGTGGCGCGCGCCTGGCGGGGCTGACGGCCCGTCGGCGTGGCTCCCGTGGCCGGGCCGGCAGCAACACGACGAAGGCCCCGGCAGCTCCTGGACGGAGCGGCCGGGGCCTCGGTGCGGGCGGGCGGGGTGCGTACCGGGTCCGCGCCGCGGGGGTCAGGCGCCGTTGCGGGGGCGGCCGGGGGCCGGGCCGAACGGGGTGGTGCCGCGCGGGAAGCGGTCCGCGTGCGGCGGCCGGCGGGATCCGGTCGGGGTGACCGGGCTGCGCTCGGCGCGGGAGGTGTGCGGGCGCGGCGGGTGGTGCGGCCAGCCCTCGGGGGCGTGGGTGGCGCGGCTCCCGGTGGTCGCACCGACCGCCTCGCGCACCAGGACCTCGCCGTCCGCGGCGGCCCGCTGCCGGGAGACCTCGGGCGCCAGCGCGCCGGCCGGCAGCGGGCCGCGCAGCGAGTCCGGGCGCAGCCGCAGCCACAGCCGGAGCAGGATGCCCATCAGCCGGTCCTCGACCCAGGTGACGCCGGGCTCCAGCCACGGCATCGCCAGCAGCACCAGCAGGCCCGCGGCCCAGCCCAGCATGACGTCGCTGACCCAGTGCGTGCCGAGGTAGACGGTGGTCATGCCGACACCCAGCGCGCCCAGCGCGGCGATCACCGACAGGATGCGGCGGCGCAGCGAGGTGGTGGCCAGGTAGGCCAGCACGCCCCAGGTGACCACGGCGTTGGCCGTGTGGCCGGAGGGGAATATGTCGCCGCCGAGCCACATCTCGTTGGAGCCGACCACCGTCGCGTAGTGCGGGCCGAGGCGGCCCATCCCCAGCTTGGCGGCGCCGACGGTGATGTTCAGCAGCAGCAGCGAGGCGCCGAGCACCAGCAGCGGGTGGAGGTTGCGCTGCCGCCAGCAGCGCCAGCCCAGCCACGCCGCCACCGCCAGTGCCGTCGGGCCGCGCTGCCCCAGCACGACGAAGTAGTCGAGGAAGGCGTGGAACTCCGGCCACTGCTTGTACGGCCGGAAGAACATCAACTGCCAGTCGATGGTGACCAGGGAGGTGTTGGCGAGCACCCCCGCGACGATCGCCGCATACACCGCCAGCGTGCCCCAGAGCAGCCACAGGCGGGTCCGGGTCATGCGCGGCGGTTTGATGCGATCGGTCGGGAGGTGCTCCTCCATCTGGTCGAGCTTGTCATCGGTACGCACTCAAACGACGTTACCGCGTGTGATGTATGCACTTGGTCAAACCGTGCGCTTTGTAATGACGATGTGATGTGGAATGGGTCTCAATCCGGGCTGGCTTCCCGGGATTTCGAAGAGAATTACCCGGCTATCTGATTCCCTTCCAGTCAGCCGGGTGTCGCTCGCATAGGTGCTTATCTGTTTTTCGGCGGCGGAGTTTATCCGCCATTCGCACGGGTGTCGCGGCGTGTTTTCTTCGGGCCGGCGATTACGGAGCGGGATCTTCCGGTCACGGCGGGCCCGAGCCGTTGAGCCAGAAGGCGCCGTAGAGCGCGGAGCCGACCGCCACGACGCCGATGACCAGCCACGACCGCACGGGACGCCACCGGGCCAGGCCGGTCGCGAGCGGCAGCAGCAGCGGGAAGGCCGGCATCATCAGCCGCGGCTTCGACCCGAAGTAGCCCTTGGCGGTGAGCGCGATCAGCAGTACCAGCCCGCCGTAGACCGCCAACGGCAGCGGTTGGCCCTTCCGCACCCCGTGCACGTACAACCAGATCACCAGGGCCACGCCGATCAGCAGGCCGAGGCCGGCGGCGAACGCGGGTCCGGTCAACTGGTGCCAGACGAAGGTGCCGAAGGCGATGCCGCCGTCGAAGCCGTTGTGCCAGCCGGCCTGGACGTCCAGGTAGCCGGCGAGCGAGCCCTGTCGGGCGGCGACCCACAGGACGTAGCCGCACCAGCCGAAGGGGGCCAGCGCGACGCCGAGCAGCATCCGTCGGTGCCGGCCGCGGAGCAGGGCGCGCCATCGGGTCCCGCCGGCCCGCTCGTTGGCGACCGTCACCGCCGCGGTGATCCACACGGCGGCGACCACCGCGGCGCCGATCGGCCGGGTCAGTCCGGCCAGCGACGCCAGCACGCCCGCCCACACCCAGCGCCCGGTGAGCACGCAGTAGACGCCCCAGGCCGCGAGCGCGGTGAACAGCGACTCCGAGTACGCCATCGACTGGACGATCCCGACCGGCAGCGCGGCCCACAGTGCGGCCAGCAGCACTCCGGCCCGGGGTCCGTGCAGCCGTTCCCCGGTGGCGTACAGCGCCCAGGCCGCGGCCAGCGACGACAGCCAGGCCACCGTCATCCCGGCGTTCGCCGCGGAGAGCGGGGTGAGCGCCGAGACGCCCCGCTCCAGCCAGGGCAGCAACGGGAAGAACGCCAGGTTGGAGTGGACGTCGCCGTTGGCGAGATGGACGGTGTAGCCGTAGCCCTGCTCGGCGACCCGGGTGTACCAGAGGGAGTCCCAGCGGGCGGTCAGCAGGGTGTGCCAGCTCTTGCCGTTCGCCGCCGACCAGACCATCAGCACGGCCAGGCCCAGCAGCCGGATCGCCGCGAAGGCCGCGAGGCCGGGGACGGCGCGGCGCAGCGCGGCACGGACGGCGGGCGGGCACAGGGTCCGGCCGGGTGCGGCGGTGGAGGCGAGATCGTTCATCCGGACGATTATCCAGGTGGCGCCGGGCCCACCCGATGGGGTCGGTCCGGGGCAACGTCGGGGCTGCGATGAGCGTCTCACCGTGAGGTGGGCCACGCGTGCCGTGGAGGGACTCGCGTAGTCTGACGTCTCAACTCGCCCGTGCCGCCGGTTCCGCCGGCGCGTCGTCGCGCCCTGGACCGCGGCCGCGAGCGCAGCACGGCGAGCGCATGACAGGAGGTACTGGATGTCAGGGACGACCGCGTCCGGCAGGGGGCGGGCGGGTGCTGTTCCCCGGCACACAGGTGGTGGCGCGAACCGCTGGACCGTGTTGACCGTGCTCTGCGTCAGTCTGCTCTTCGTCGCGCTGGACACCACCATCCTCTATGTGGCGGTGCCGTCCGTCACCGAGGACCTGCGGCCAGGACCGGTCGAGCTGCTGTGGATCGTCGACGTCTATCCGTTGATGGCGGCCTCGCTGCTGATCCTCTTCGGCACGCTCGGCGACCGCGTCGGCCGTCGCCGCATCCTGCTGCTCGGTTACGGGCTCTTCGCCGCGGCCTCGGCCGTCGCCGCGCTCGCGCCCAATCCGCAGATCCTGATGGCGGCCCGGGCGCTGCTCGGCATCGGCGGCGCCATGATCATGCCGGCGACGCTGTCGATCCTGCGGCAGGTCTTCCCCGACCGGCGGGAGCGGGCGGTCGCGATCGGGGTGTGGAGCGCGGTGGCCGCGGTCGGCGCCGCGGTCGGCCCGGTGCTCGGCGGTTTCCTGGTCGAGAACTTCTGGTGGGGCTCGGTCTTCCTGATCAACATCCCGATGATGGCGGCGATGTTCCTGATAGGGCGTTGGCTGCTGCCGGAGTCCCGGGGCGAGCGCAACGGGCCCTGGGACCTGATCGGCGCGGTGGTCGCGGCGCTCGGCGTGGTGGGCATGGTCTTCGGGGTGAAGCGACTGGGCAGCGGTGCCCCGGTGTTCGGGGTGACGACGCTGCTGCCGATCCTGCTCGGCGTCGCGCTGCTGGTGGTCTTCGTCCGTCGGCAGCACCGCCGAGCGCACCCGCTGATCGACATGCGGCTCTTCGCCCGCCCGGCGTTCGGCACCTCCATCGGCTGCATCGTGCTGGCCATGCTGGCCCTCGTCGGCTTGCAGTTGATCGCCGTCCAGTACCTCCAACTCGTGCTGGGGCTGAGCCCGCTGGCGACCGGGCTGCGGATGCTGCCGCTGGTGTTCTCCGCGATGGCCGCCGGCCTCACCGGCTCCAAACTGCTCCAGGCGCTCGGCCCGCGGGTGATGGTCGCGGGCGGCTTCACGCTGACCGCGACCGCGGTGCTGACGCTGACCGCGATGGGCAGTCAGGACCGCTTCTGGCAGCTCTCGCTCGGCTTCGTGCTGCTCGGATTCGGCTTCCAGGCCACGCTGTTCGGGGCGTACGAGTCGATGCTGAGCGAGGCCCCGGCCGCGCAGTCGGGCGGTGCGGCGGCCCTCGGCGAGACCGCCTACCAACTCGGCGCCGGAATCGGCGTGGCGCTGCTCGGCAGCGTGATGAACGCCGCCTACGCGCCGGGGCTGCACCACGTCTCCGGGGTCTCCGAGGCGGCCTCCCGATCGGCCGCGCACTCGCTCGGCGAGGCGTACAAGGTCGCCGGCGGGCTGGGGGAGCAGGCCAAGGCGGCGCTCCGGGTGGCCGCCCGCGACTCCTTCGTCCACGGCCTGCGGGTCACCCTCGTCGCCAGCGCGGTGCTGCTGTTGGTCGGCGCCGGGATCGCGCTGCGACTGCCGCGCCGGGCCGCGGAGTCCACGGACCGGACCGCCGAGGAGGGCGCCATGGTGGTGCCCGGGGAGTGCCCGGCGTCCGCCGGGTGCGAGGGGGCGCGGGCCCCCGCGGGCACCGGCCGTTGAGCGGTGGGGCCGGTCCGATCCGTCGGGCCGGCCCCGCGTCGTTTTCCGGACCGGCGCCGCGGCGGTGACCCTTGCCCGCGCGGTGTCGGGGACCGTACCGTCGGAGCCGCGTAACTACCACTGCTAGTTTTTCGCGCGAGCGCTGAACCCGCCGGAGGCCGCCATGTCCGCAACGCCGTCCCAGCTTCCGCCGTTCAACCCCGACGACCCCCTGGGCCTGGACGACCTGCTCACCGACGAGGACCGCGCGGTCCGCGCCACCGTCCGCCAGTGGGCCGCCGACCGGGTCCTGCCGCACATCGCCGACTGGTACGAGCGCGGCGAACTCCCCGCCATCCGCGAACTCGCCCGCGAGCTGGGCGGGATCGGCGCCCTGGGGATGTCCCTGACCGGCTACGGCTGCGCCGGCGCCTCGCACGTCCAGTACGGGCTGGCCTGCCTGGAGTTGGAGGCCGCCGACTCCGGCATCCGCTCGCTGGTCTCCGTCCAGGGGTCGCTCGCCATGTACGCGATCTGGCGGTTCGGCTCGGAGGAGCTCAAGCGGCAGTGGCTGCCGCGGATGGCCGCCGGCGAGGTCATCGGCTGCTTCGGGCTGACCGAGCCGGACCACGGCTCCGACCCGGCGGGCATGCGCACCCACGCCAAGCGCGACGGCACCGACTGGGTGTTGACCGGGCGCAAGATGTGGATCACCAACGGGTCGGTGGCCGGCGTCGCGGTGGTCTGGGCCCGGACCGAAGACGGCATCCGCGGCTTCGTCGTCCCCACCGACAGCCCCGGCTTCGCCGCACCCGAGATCAAGCACAAGTGGTCGCTGCGCGCCTCGGTCACCAGCGAACTGGTCCTGGACGAGGTGCGGCTGCCCGCCGAGGCGGTGTTGCCGGACGCCAAGGGGCTGGGCGCGCCGCTGCGGTGCCTGGGCGAGGCCCGCTACGGGATCGTCTGGGGCGCGATGGGGGCCGCCCGCGCCTGCTTCGAGGCGGCGCTCGACTACGCGCGCACCCGCGAGCAGTTCGGCCGGCCCATCGGCGGCTTCCAGCTCACCCAGGCCAAACTGGCCGACATGGCGCTGGAGCTCCACAAGGGGGTGCTGCTCGCGCACCACTTGGGGCGGCGGTTCGACGCCCGGGTGCTGCGGCCGGAGCAGATCAGCTTCGGCAAGCTCAACAACGTCCGCGAGGCGATCGAGATCTGTCGCACCGCGCGGACGATCCTCGGCGCCAACGGGATCTCGCTGGAGTACCCCGTCATGCGGCACGCCACCAACCTGGAGTCGGTGCTCACCTACGAGGGCACCGCGGAGATGCACCAACTGGTGCTGGGCAAGGCCCTGACCGGACTCGACGCCTTCCGGTGAGGGGCGCGACCCCGCGCCGACCGCCGCGCCGGTCGGGCCCGTCGGGCCCCGCCGGGGCGGGCGGCCGGGGCCGGCTCAACTCTGGTTGAAGAAGCCGCCGTTGCGGTGGGCGCGGGCCTCGCCCGTGACCACCTTGTAGTCGGCGGGGGTCAGCAGGAAGACCCGGGTGGCGACCCGCTCGATGGAGCCGCGCAGACCGAAGGTCAGGCCGGCCGCGAAGTCCACCACCCGCTTGGCGTCGGCCGACTCCATGGCCGTGAGGTTGACGATCACCGGCACGCCGTCCCGGAAGAGTTCGCCGATGCCGCGGGCGTCCCGGAACGAGGCCGGGGAGATCGTGGCGATGCGGGTGCCCTGGTCCTGAGCGGCCTCGTCGGCGACCCGGACCCGGGGGTCGGTCACCCAGGGGCTGCCGCCCGAGTCGGCGGACTCGGGTCCCTCGGCGTAGTCATCGTCGTAGTAGCGCTCGTCATCGTTGTCGTCGACGAGGCCAAGCCAGGCGCTCGCCTTGCGTACCGATCCCATTGACGCCTCCTCTCACCCGCGGCGTGTGCGTTCCGTTCGCCCTATCGTCGTCCATGAGGGCGAGGGTGTGCCAAGCGGATAGCCGCCGCACGGGGGGTTCGTGACATATCTGGTGCAAAGAGGGTGGTGCGCCGTCAGGCCGCGTGCCCTGGCGGTGAACTGACAGTACGAAGGGCATCACGGTAGGTGCACCGGCGCGGTGATGTCGACAAGTTGACGCGAAAGACTGGATTCGACTTGTGAGTACGTTCGCCATGGGGACCAGGACATATGTCCGCGGTCTTGGCGGCGGCGCGCCGGATGGCCCGGTCATCGGGTGACCGACCTCTTGGAGCGTCGTTGACGCGGGAGCGGAAATCGTCACCTCCCCTCCACGGACTCTCCGAGGGTTCAGCACGTGACCACACCGGCCGGGGTGGAGCGCCTGCCGCGCCGCCGCGGGGCGGGCGCTGGCGAAGAAGGTCAGGGGTGGCCCGTTGACCGGCGGTCCGTCTCGCGGGGCGGACGGACGCGGGGTCCCGATCTCCGGCCGGAGATCGGGACCCCGCGTCCCTTTGCGCGGCGGCGCGGGGCGCCGCCCACCCGGATCAGTGCTTCTCCGGCGGGCTGATCCGGGAGGTCGTCAGGGCCGAGGGGGTGGTGCCCCACTTCGCCAGGATGCGGGCGTAAGTGCCGTCCGCCATCAGACGGTTGACCGCGGCCTGGAAGGCGGGCGCGAGCGCGGTGCCCTTCTTGAAGGCGAAGCCGACGTCCAGGCGCTTGAACTCGTTGAGGAAGCGCAGGCCCGGCTGCTGTTTGACGGCGTAGCGGAGCCCGTTGATGGTGCTCATCACCACGTCGCTGCGGCCCTGTTGGAGCGAGAGCCACAGGGCGCCCTGCTCGGCGTAGGTCTTGACGTCGTAGGGGCGCTTGCCGGCCTCGGCGCACTTCGGCCTGTTCTGTTCGAGCGTCGTCTCGAAGGTGGTGCCGGCGCCGGTGGCCACGGTCAGTCCGCAGAGCTGGGTCAGCGAGGTGACCTTCGCGAGCGGGCTGTCCCCGCGGACCGCGAAGCCCTGGCCGTCGTTGACGTAGGTGACGAAGTCGAGGGTCTTGCGGCGGTCGTCGGTGACGCCGAAGTTGCCGGTGCCCACGTCGTACTTGCCGCTGTCCAGCGCCGGCAGGATCGCCTCGAAGCTGGCCACCTCCCGGGTGAGCTTGAGGCCGAGGACCTTGCCGACCGCGTTCGCCACGTCGATGTCCTGGCCGACCACCGTCGTGCCGTCGGGCAGGTAGGTCGAGCTGGGCGGGGCGCCGACGCTGGCGGCCAGGGCGAGGGTGCCGCGGGCGCGGACGGCGGCGGGCAGCAGCGCGGCGGCCGCCGGGTCCCTGCGCTCGCCGGAGACCACGTCCGCAGTGGGCACCGCGTCGTGCGCGGCGGCCGGTCCGGCGTCCCGGGCACCGGTGACCGCCCGGCCGTAGGCGCAGCCGGTGACCGTCAGGGCCGCGGTGACCAGGAGCGCGGCGGTGCGCAGCGCGGCGGCGGGGAGGCGGGTGGGGGTCATGGGCGCGGGATCTCCAGATGTTTCTCGAACGGCAGCGGGCCGATCGACTCCGGGTCGGCGGTCAGGTCGAACAACGGGCGGTAACGCGCCGCGAGATAGAGGTTCTTGGCCTCGGGCTGGCGGGGGCCGGTGGTGAGGTAGAGCCGGGTGTAGCCGCGGCCGGCGGCGTCCTCCTCCAGGGCGGTCAGAACGCGTCGGGCCAGGCCGCGGCGGCGGTGCGCGGAGTGCGTCCAGATGCGCTTGAGCTCGGCGGTGGTCGCGTCGTAGCGGCGGTAGGCGCCGCCGGCGACCGGGGCGCCGTCCTCCAGGAGCAGCAGGAACGCGCCGCCGGGCGGGCCGAACTCCTCCGGCGGGTACTCCCGGTCCAGGTCCACGGGGTGGCCGTAGCGGGTGCTGTATTCGTGGGTCAGCTCGGCCAGCAGCGGGCGGGCGAGCGGGTCGGTGACGGTGGTGTGACGGATCGTCAGGTGGGCCGCGTGGAGCGGCCGGGGCGCGGCGGTCATCGGGGGCGTCTCCGTGGCCAGTGGCGGCGCTCGACGGGGCGGGCGCGCGGGATGCAGGTAGGAGAGGACGAGGGTAGGGCGAGGGGAGGGGGCGCCGGACGGCGGCGCGGTGTGTGAAGCGGTGCGAAGGCGCGCGGCGAGGGAGAGGGAGAGACCGCGAAGGGGCCCGGCCGATCGGCAACGGGCCGCGGGGGCAGGGGGTCAGCTCAACAGGAGGACGACCACACGCGACCGAAGTCGATGTGGTCGCGGGTGACCAGCCGCTGCCATGGATGCATGGGGCTAAGTGGAACAGGCATCCGTTTCCGCGTCAACCGTGACGTGATCCATCGCTCACAGTCCGAGACGGTCCGCCCAACGCCCTTGACAACCCGCGGTGTTCACCCCATAGCCTCAAGTGCCGGTCGTGCTGAGGGGCGCGGCCCGCATTTTCCCGTGTGAAGTCTCTTCCCGTGTGAAGGCGCTCGACTCCCGTGCTCGATCGATGCGTCCACGGAGCCTTCGCATGCCTTCCGACACCCTCGACGCCCCCGCCGTGTCCGCGGCGCCGCCGGGCGAACCGTCCCCCGCCGCCCCGCGCATCGTGCCGCGCCGCCGTACCGGGCAGTGGACGGCCGCCGCCGTGCTGCTCGCCCTGCTGGCGCTGGCCCTCTTCTCCGTCGCCCGCAACCCCGCCTTCCAGTGGGACGTGGTCGCCGACTACTTCCTGACCTCCGCCGTGCTGCGCGGCCTGGGGCTGACGCTCTGGCTGACCGTCGTGGTGATGGTGCTGGGCTTCGCCCTCGGCACCCTGCTCGCGGCGGGGCGGCTGTCCGCCAACCCCGTGCTGCGCGGCGTCGGTTGGGGCTACGTCTGGCTGTTCCGGTCGACGCCGATCCTGGTGCAGTTGCTGTTCTGGTTCAACGTCGGGGCGCTCTACCCGGTCGTCCTCGGCGTCAAGACCGTCGACCTGCTCTCGCCGGTCGCCGTCGCGGTCATCGGGCTCACCCTGCACGAGGCCGCCTACGCCGCGGAGGTGGTCCGCGGCGGCATCCTCTCCGTCGACCGGGGGCAGTGGGAGGCCGCGCAGGCGCTGGGGCTGGGCGCCTGGCGGCGGCTGCGCCGGATCGTGCTGCCGCAGGCGATGCGGTCGATCGTGCCACCGGCCGGGAACATGCTGATCGGCACCCTCAAGGGCACCTCCATCGTCAGCGTGATCGCCGTCAACGACCTGCTGTACTCGACCCAGTTGGTATACCACCGCACCTACCAGGTCATCCCGCTGCTGCTGGTGGCGACCCTCTGGTACGTCCTGGTCACCTCGGTCCTCAACGCCGGCCAGTTCTACGTCGAGCGGCACTACGCCCGCGGAACGGCCGGTGCCCGATGAGCGCGACCGCACCGGGCCGGGACCGGCCGTCCGTGGTGATCGTCGGCGCCGGGCCGCGGGGCACCGGGGTGCTGGAGCGGATCGCCGCCAACGCCCCCGAGCTGTACGGCGACGCGCCCCTCGACGTGCACCTGGTCGATCCGCATCCGCCCGGCGGCGGCCGGATCTGGCGCCGGGAGCAGTCCCCGCTGCTGTGGATGAACTCCATGGCCGAGGACGTCACCATGTTCACCGACGAGACCGTGGAGCTGGCCGGGCCGGTGCGGCCGGGGCCCTCGCTCGCGCAGTGGTCCCGCGCGGTACGGGACGGTGAGATCGCCGCCCCGCCGGACCTCGCCGACGACCTGGCGGCGCTCGGCCCGCGGGACTTCGCCGGCCGGCGGCTGCAGAGCGGCTACCTCCGCTGGGTCTACGAGGAGGCGGTGGCCGCGCTGCCGCCCCGGGTCACGGTGCACGAGCACCGGCGGGCCGCGCTGCGCGTCACCGGCCCCCGCGACGGGCGTCAACACGTGTGGCTGGCCGGCCGGCCCGCCCCGCTCCTCGCCGACCTGGTGGTGCTCACCCTGGGCCACCTGGAGGCCCAACCGACGGACGAAGAGAGGAAGTTGACGAACTTCGCGGACCGGCACGGACTGGTGTACCTGCCGCCGGCCTTCACCGCCGACAGCGACCTCGACGCGCTGCGGCCCGGCGAGCCGGTGCTGGTGCGCGGCTTCGGGCTGGCCTTCGTCGACCTGATGGTGCTGCTGACCGAGGGGCGCGGCGGGACGTACACCACCGGCGCCGACGGGGAGTTGACCTACCATCCCTCGGGGCGTGAGCCGGTGCTGCACGTCGGGTCCCGGCGGGGCGTCCCCTACCACTCCAAGATCGGCTACGGGCCGTCCGGCGACCTGCCGCCGCTGCCGCGGTTCTTCGGCCCGGCCGAGGTCGATGCGCTGCTCGCCCGCCCCGGCGGGTTCGACTTCCAGCGGGACGTCTGGCCGCTGATCGACAAGGAGTTGGGGTTCGCCCACTACCACCGGCTGTTCACCGCGCACGCCGAGCGCACCCTGATGGCCTGGCCGGACTTCGAGGAGAAGTACGCCGTCGCCGAGCCCGGCAGCGCCGCCCTCCAGGCCCTGGTCTCGGCCGCCGTCCCCGACCCGGCCGACCGGCTGGACCTGGCCGCGCTGGACCGCCCGTTGGACGGCATCCGCCACCCCGACGGCGACGCCCTCCAGGCCGGGCTGCGCGCCCACATCGAGGCCGACTTGGCGCGCCGCCACGACCCCGTACACAGTCCCGACCTGGCCGTCTTCCTGGCCCTGCTCTCCGTCTACGGCCAGTTGCCGAAGCTGGGCGACCACGGGCCCTGGTGGCACGGCTTCTTCAGCTTCCTCGCCTCCGGGCCGCCCGGCCCCCGGCTGCGGCAACTGCTGGCGCTCTCCCGGGCCGGCGTGGTGCGCTTCCTCGGCGCCGACCTCGCCGTCACCGCCGACGAGGACCGCGGGGTGTTCCGCGCCGGGTCCGCCACCGTGCCGGGCCACTGGACGCGGGCCCGCGCGCTGGTCGAGGCGCGGCTGCCGGAGCCGACCGTGGCCGGCACCCGGGACGGGCTGCTGCGCGCGCTGGGCACCGACGGCGCCCGGTCAACGGCCGGCGGGCTGCTGGCCGTTGACCCCGTGGACGGCCGGGTGCTGGACCGGTCCGGCCGCCCGCACCCCCGCCGCTTCGCGCTCGGCCCGCACACCGACGCCCGCGCCGGCGGGGCGTTCACCCGCCCCCGCACCAACGCGCCCGCCTTCCGGCAGAACGACGCGAGCGCGCGGGCCCTGCTCACCTTCCTCCGCGACCGCACCGCCCCACCGGTCCCGGTCCCCGCATCCACCCCCAGGACTGCCGATGCCGCTGACCAGTGAACCCGCCGTCACCGAGGCCGCCCCGGCCGGCGAACCGGTACCGCAGCGCGCCGGGCCACCGGGCCCGGACGACCCGACGGCCCTGAAGGTCGTCCCGGTCCGCCACCCCTGGCGCTGGGTGGGGGTGGCGGTGACCGCCGTGCTGCTCGCCCAGTTCGCGCACGGCCTGATCACCAACCCGGCCTGGCAGTGGGGGGTGTTCGCCCGGTTCTTCGCGAGCGAGACGGTCCTGAGGGCGGTCTGGGTCACCCTCCAACTGACCGTCTACGGCACCGCCCTCGGCTTCGCCCTCGGTCTGGTGCTGGCGCTGATGCGGCTGTCGGCCAGCCCGTTCCTGCGCTGGGTGGCGTTCGGCTACATCTGGGCCTTCCGCTCCATCCCGCTCATCGTCCAACTGCTGTTCTGGTTCAACCTCGCCTACCTCTACAAGCGGCTGGACTTCGGCATCCCGTTCGGCCCGGGCCTCTTCCACCTCGACACCATGGGGCTGGTCGGCGCGATGGGCGCGGCGGTGCTCGGCCTCGCCCTGCACCAGGCCGCGTACGCCGCCGAGATCGTCCGGGCCGGCGTTTCGTCCGTGGACGGCGGCCAGTTGGAGGCGGCCGCCGCGCTCGGCATCCCGCGGCTGCGCCGCCTGCGCCGGATCGTGCTGCCGCAGGCGATGCGCTCGATCCTGCCGAACGCCAGCAACGAGGTGATCTCCCTCTTCAAGGGCACCTCGATCGTCTCCGTGATGGCGATCGGCGAACTCTTCTACCAGGTCCAGGTCATCTACGGACGGAACGGCCAGGTGGTGCCCCTGCTGATGGTCGCCACCGCCTGGTACATCCTCCTCACCACCGTGCTCTCCGTCCTCCAGCACTACGTCGAACGCCACTACGCCAAGGGGGCCGCGCGATGAGCGCCATGGTCGAAGTCCGGTCCGTGCACAAGAGCTTCGGGTCCACCGAGGTGTTGCGCGGCATCGACCTCACGGTCGCGGCCGGGGAGGTGACGGTGGTGCTCGGGCCGTCCGGTTCGGGCAAGTCCACCCTGCTGCGCACCATCAACCACCTGGAGAAGGTCGACAGCGGCTGGATCAGCGTGGACGGGGCGCTGGTGGGATACCGGAGGGAAGCGAAACCCGCGGCCCGAAGGGCCACCGGCAAGGGCGGTGGTGGGCGACGGGTGGGCGAGAAGCTGTACGAGCTGCGCGAGCGGGAGATCCTCAAGCAGCGCACCGGCATCGGCTTCGTCTTCCAGAACTTCAACCTCTTCCCGCACCTGACGGTGCTGGAGAACCTCGTCGAGGCCCCGATCGCGGTGCAGCGCCGCCCGCGCAAGGAGGCCGAGGCCGCCGCCGGCCAACTGCTGGCCCGGGTCGGGCTGGTGGAGAAGGCCCACGCCTACCCCAAGCAGCTCTCCGGCGGCCAGCAGCAGCGGGTCGCCATCGCCCGGGCACTGGCCCTCGAACCCAAGCTGTTGCTCTTCGACGAGCCGACCTCGGCCCTCGACCCCGAGCTGGTCGGCGAAGTCCTGGACGTCATCCGGGACTTGGCGCACCAGGGCACCACCATGGTCGTCGTCACCCATGAGATGGGCTTCGCCCGGGAGGTCGCCGACACCGTCGTCTTCATGGACGACGGGCGGATCGTCGAGCAGGGTCCGCCCGGCCAGGTGCTCGACCGCCCGCGCCACGAGCGCACCCGGGCCTTCCTCTCCAAGGTCCTGTGACCGTGACCGCCGCGCCCGCCGTCCCCGCAGCACCCTCCGTACCGCTCCGAAGGAGACCTCCCGTGATCCGCCGCACGCTCGCCGCCGTCCTCGCCCTCGCCGCCGGTTCCGCCCTGCTCACCGCCTGCGGCGCCGGCGACGCGGCGGACGCGGCGGTCGGCACCGCGGGCGGCGGCCCGAAGCTCAACATCGGCCCCGACCAGCACCGCGTCCGCGGCACCAAGGACCCCAAGAGCGCCGCGCTGGTGCCCGCCCGGGTCCGGGGCACCGGCGAACTGCGGATCGGCGTGGACGCCGGCGGCATCCCCCCGCTCAGCTTCTACGCCACCGACGACAAGACCCTGATCGGCGTCGAGGAGGACCTCGCCACGCTGGTCGCCGACACCCTCGGCCTGACCCCCCGCTTCGAGCCGCTGTCCTGGGAGAACCTCTTCGTCGGCCTGGACAGCGGCAAGTTGGACGCGGTCCTCAGCAACGTCACGGTCACCGAGGAGCGCAAGGACAAGTACGACTTCGCCACCTACCGGCTGGACCAGTTGGCCATGGAGACGAAGAAGGGCAGCGGGTGGCGCGTTCGCGGCGCCGCGGACGTGGCGGGGAAGTCGATCGCGGTCAGCTCCGGCACCAATCAGGAGAAGATCCTCCTCGACTGGAGCAGGGCGGACGAGAAGGCCGGCCGCAAGCCGGTGGACATCAAGTACTTCCAGAAGGCCACCGACGTCTACCTCGCGCTCCAATCGGGCCGGATCGACGGCTACTTCGGCCCCAACCCGACCGCCGCGTACCACGTCGCCACCGCCGGCCAGACCGAGATCGCCGGCACCTTCTCCGGCGGCGGCGCCCACCTCAAGGGCGAGATCGCCGCCACCACCCACAAGGGCAGCGGCCTGGCCGCGGCGTACGCCGCGGCCCTGAACAAGGTCATCGACGACGGCCGTTACGCCAAGGTCCTGGCCCGCTGGGGACTGTCCGGCGAGGCCGTGCCGCACTCCCGGATCAACCCGCCCGGCCTGCCCCGGACCACCAACTGACCCTTCGGACCCGGCCGTTACGCACAGGAAGGCTTGACCCCATGCCCGTCCCGCACCACCCGCTGCGGCTGGCCGTCGCCCTGGACGCCCCGCAGGCCCCGCCCCCGTCCGACGCCGCGCCCTACCTCGCCCTGGCCCGGCTCGCCGAGCGCGGCACCCTCGACTTCGTCACCCTCGGCGACCGCTTCGGCGGCCCCGGCCCGGACGCGCTCTCGGTGCTCGCCCGGGTCGCGCCGACCACCGAACGCCTCGGCCTGGTCGCCACGGTGACCACCACCCACACCGAGCCGTTCCACGTCTCCACCGGCGTCGCCACGTTGGACTGGGTCAGCCGCGGCCGGGCCGGCTGGACGGTGGCGGCGTCCACCAGCGAGGCCGAGGCCGCGCTCGTCGGCCGGCGCCCGGCCGCCCCGGCCGCCGAGGTCTGGTCGGAGGCCGACGAGGTCGCCGACGTGGTGGGGCGGCTGTGGGACAGCTGGGAGGACGACGCGGAGATCCGCGACCGGGCCACCGGCCGCTTCGTCGACCGCGACCGGCTGCACTACGTCGACTTCACCGCCCACACCTTCACCGTCCGCGGGCCGTCCATCGTCCCCCGGCCGCCACAGGGCCGCCCGGTGACCGTCGTCGAGGTCGCGGACGCCCCCGATGCCGGCCACGCGGAGCGGGCCCGCTGGGCGGTGGCCGCCGCCCGCGCCGACGTGGTGCTGGTCCGGGCCGAGGACCCGGGGACCGCCGGCGCCGCCCGCGCGGCCCTGCACGACCGGGCCCGGGCGCACGGCCGCGACCCCGGCGCGCTGCGGGTACTGGCCTCGCTGCCGGTCGAGTTGGAGTCCCCGGCCGACGCCGTCGGCCTGGCCGACCTGCTCGGCGACTGGTTCGCCCAAGGGGCCGCCGACGGCTTCCACCTGCGCCCCGCCGACCCCGCCCGCGACCTGCCCCGGATCGTGGAGGGCACCGTCCCGACCCTGCGGGAGCGCGGCCTGTTCCGCCACTCCTACGAGGGCACCACCCTGCGCGACCACCTCGGACTGCCGCGCCCCGCCAGCATCTACGCGCCCGCCCGGGAGGCCGTCCGATGAGCCCGACCGCCGGTCCCCGCAAGCAGATCCACCTCGCCGCGCACTTCCCCGGCGTCAACAACACCACCGTCTGGGCCGCCCCGCCCGCCGGCCCGACCACCGCCCCTGGCCGAGACGCTGCGCGTCCCCCCTCCTTCGGCAGTCAGATCGACTTCGCCTCCTTCGAGCACCTGGCGCGCACCGCGGAGCGCGGCCTGTTCGACTTCTTCTTCCTGGCCGAGGGGCTGCGGCTGCGCGAGCACAAGGGCCGCATCCACGACCTCGACGTGCTCGGCCGGCCCGAGTCGCTCACCGTGCTGGCCGCCCTGGCCGCGGTCACCGAGCGGCTGGGCCTGGCCGGCACGGTCAGCGCCACCTTCAACGAGCCCTACGAACTGGCCCGCCGGCTCGCCTCGTTGGACCACCTCAGCGGCGGCCGGGCCGCCTGGAACGTCGTCACCACCTCCGACGCCTTCACCGGGGAGAACTTCCGGCGCGGCGGCTTCCTGGACCGGGCCGACCGCTACACCCGCGCCGCCGAATTCCTCGCCACCGCACGCGAGTTCTGGGACTCCCGGGCCGACGCCGGGGAGCCGCTGCCGGTGGACCACCGTGGGGCGCACTTCACCGTCCGCGGCGAGTTCGGCGTCCCGCGCGGCCCGCAGGGGCACCCGGTCATCATCCAGGCCGGGGACTCCTCGGAGGGACGGGAGTTCGCCGCCTCCGCCGCCGACGTGATCTTCACCCGGCACAGCGGGCTGGAGGCCGGCCGCGCCTTCTACGCGGACGTCAAGCGCCGGCTCCCGGCGTACGGGCGGCGGCCGGCGGACCTGAAGATCATGCCGGGGGTCACCTACGTCCTTGGCGACACCCCCGCCGAGGCCCAGGAGCACGCCGCCGAGATCCGCCGCCAGCAGGTCTCCCCGCAGACCGCGCTGCTCACGCTGGAGCAGGTCTGGGGCGTGGACCTGTCCTCCTACGACCCCGACGGGCCGCTGCCGGACATCGACCCGGACCCGCACGGCGAACTGGCCCAGGGCCGGGTGCGGATCGCCGACCCGCGGGCGGTCGCCGACCGGTGGCGGGCGCTCTCCCGCGCCAAGGGGCTCTCCATCCGGGAGACCGTGATCGAGACCACCGGGCGGCAGTCGTTCATCGGCACGCCCCAGGACGTGGCCCGCGAGCTGGAGGCCTTCGTGCAGGGCGACGCCGCCGACGGTTTCATCCTCGTGCCGCACCTCACGCCCGGCGGCCTCGACCCGTTCGTCGAGCGGGTCGTCCCGCTGCTCCAAGAGCGCGGCGCGTACCGCACGGAATACACCGGAACCACCCTGCGCTCCCACTTGGGGCTGCCGGATCCGGCGCGCCCCGTAAGGAAGGACTGAGATGACCAGCAGCACGACCCCGCCGGACGCCGTCCAGGAGTGGCAGGAGTGGCGCGAGGGGCGCCGGGCCGCGGTCAGCGGACCCCACGGACCGCTCGCGCTCGCCGGCACCCACTGGCTCGCCGACCACCCCGAGGGCCGCATCGAGGGGCTGCCGGGCCGCTGGACGGTCGCCACTGACGGGGCCGCGGTCGTCCTCGCGGCCGCGCCGGAGGACGGGCTCACCGTGGACGGCACCCCCGCCGTCGGGGAGTTCCGGCTCGACGCGGACGCCGGGCCCGCGGCGGCCCGGGTGGCCCACGGCGCGCGCCGCCTGGTGGTGCTGCGCCGCGAGGACCTGTGGGCGGTCCGCGACTTCGACCCGGACGCCCCGACCCGGCGGGCCTTCGCCGGCATCGACGCCTACCCGCACGACGCGCGCTGGGTGCGGCCCGGCCTGTTCCGCCCGTACGCCGAGCGGCAGACGATCCGGGTGGCCAACGCCGACGGGCGGCAGCGCGGCTTCGTCCTCGGCGGGGAGTTGGCCTTCACCCTCGACGGCGACGAGCACGTCCTGAAGGTCGCGGTGGAGCCGGACGGCTCGCTGTGGGCGGTGCTGGCCGACGCCACCAGCGGCACCGACAGCTACCGCTTCCGCTTCCTGCGGCCGCCCGCGCCGGCCGCCGACGGCACCGTCACGGTCGACCTCAACCGGACGCTGCTGCCGCCCTGCGCCTTCGCCGACCACTTCATCTGCCCCTTCCCGCCGCCCGGCAACACCCTGCCGTTCGCGCTGCGGGCGGGGGAGCGGAACGTCCGCGTCCGCTGAGCCGGAGGCCGCCCCGCGCGGGCCGTGACCGTCCCGGGTGCCGTCAACTCGGCGCCCGGGACGGCGCGTTGACGGAGCCCGGCGGGGTGGTGCGAGGAGTGCGGGATCATGGCAGCCCTCTTGCGCCGCGGGGGCGGCGACCCTCAAAATCCGGTCAAGCGCTTGTCAGGGGCACGTTAAAAATGTGCCGCGGGGCTTCCCTCCGGCGCGCCCGCGTGCTCCTCGACTGCGCCTCACGGGCCGCCCGTTGGCGGCCCCCGATCCCCCTCGGAGGAATCAGTGAGGAATGCGCGCATGACCCCCCGCAGCGGCGCAAGACGCAGCCGGCTGATCGCCGCGACCGCCGGACTGGTGGCCCTCGGCGCCCTCGCCGTACCGAACGCCGCCGCCCAAACCCCCACCCCCGCACGGACGTTCAGCGCGGCCCAACTCACCGCCGCGGGCGACGCGGTCCGCGCCGCGGACGTCGCGGGCACCGCCTGGCGGGTCGACCCGACGACCCGCACCCTCGTCGTCACCGCGGACCGCACCGTCTCCCAGGACCAGCTCGCCACGATCCGGCGGGCCGCGGGGAGCAACGCCGACGCCGTCCGGATCGAGCGCACCCCGGGCACGCTCCGCAAGCTGATCTCCGGCGGCGACGCCATCTACGCGCCGAGCTGGCGCTGCTCGCTCGGCTTCAACGTCCGCAAGGGCAGCACCTATTACTTCCTGACGGCCGGTCACTGCACCGACGGCCAACCGCCCTGGTACACCGACTCCTCGCACGCCACGAGCATCGGCCCCACCACCGGCTCCAGCTTCCCCGGCCACGACTACGGCATCGTGCAGTACACCAACACCGCGTTGGCGCACCCCGGAGCGGTCGGCGGCCAGACCATCACCGGCGCCGGGAACCCCACGGTCGGCCAGACGGTCACCCGCCGCGGCTCCACCACCGGCGTCCACAGCGGCAAGGTCACCGGCCTGAACGCCACGGTGAACTACGGCAACGGCCAGATCGTCTCCGGCCTGATCCAGACCACCGTCTGCGCCGAGCCCGGTGACAGCGGCGGCCCCCTGTACGCGGGCAGCACGGCGCTCGGCCTGACCTCCGGCGGCAGCGGCAACTGCACCAGCGGCGGCACCACCTTCTTCCAGCCGGTCACGGCGGCGCTCAGCGCGTATGGCGTGAGCCTGGCCTGACGAGGGCCTGCGGCCGGCTCGCTTCCCACGTTGTTGGCTCTCCCGCCGTGCGGGTTGCTGTCTTTCCGCCTTCGGCGGAGGGGTGTGTTGGGCGGGGCGTCTGGTGGGTCTGTGGTGGCGGGTGCGGTCCTCCGGGGGCGGGGTTTTCGGACTGCTTCGCTTTACGTCCGAAAACCCCGCCCCCTCCGGCCCGCCCCCTCCCGTGGGGTGGGCGCCTCCGCCCGGTGGGGGTGAGGGGAGAGGGGGCGGAGTGGGGTGCTGTTCGTATCCCTGCTTCCGCCGGAGGGGGAGTCGGAAACGGGGTGGTGCTTGTGCCTCTTCTCCCGCCGGGGCGGGGTCCCGTTACGTACGGGAGGGTGCGGGGCCGGAGGGGTGGGCCCGCACCCGGCACCCATCGCAAAGCCGGGCCCCGCCCCAACACCCCTTCCGCCGAAGGCGGAAACCCCACCACGGCGGGGAGGCCGACGACGTACGGGGCCTGCGGCGTCAGCCGCCAACGTGGAAAGCCGGCCGGCCGCGGGCCTACCATGGGATCCAAGAGCCGTAGAAACCCTTAGTGCGCCGTATCGGCGCAGTTCAGGGGGCCGTGATGGTCGGAGAACTGGTGGCGGCCGGCGTGGGGCTGGTCTCCGCGGGTGCGGTCTATCTGATGGCCGCGGCACGGGTGGTCAAGCAGTACGAACGGGGCGTGGTGCTCCGGCTGGGGCGGCTGACCAGCCCGGCGCGCGGTCCGGGCTTCACCATGATCATCCCGGGCGTGGACCGGATGCGTAAGGTCAACATGCAGATCGTCACGATGCCGGTGCCCGCGCAGGAGGGCATCACTCGGGACAACGTCACGGTCCGGGTCGACGCGGTGGTCTACTTCAAGGTCGTGGACGCCGCCGACGCGGTGGTCCGGGTCGAGGACTACCGGTTCGCGGTCTCGCAGATGGCCCAGACCTCGCTGCGCTCGATCATCGGCAAGAGCGAGCTGGACGACCTGCTGTCCAGCCGCGAGAAGCTCAACCAGGGTCTGGAGCTGATGATGGACAGCCCGGCCATCGGTTGGGGCGTGAGCGTGGACCGGGTCGAGATCAAGGACGTCTCGCTGCCGGAGACCATGAAGCGCTCGATGGCCCGCCAGGCGGAGGCCACCCGGGACCGCCGGGCCCGCGTGATCAACGCCGACGCCGAGCTCCAGGCGTCCAAGAAGCTGGCCGAGGCCGCCGCGGCGATGTCCGGTCAGCCCGCGGCGCTCCAACTGCGGCTGCTCCAGACCGTGGTGGCGGTCGCCGCCGAGAAGAACTCCACCCTCGTCCTGCCGTTCCCCGTCGAGCTGCTGCGGTTCCTGGAGCACGCCGGGCACCAGGCCCAGGCGCAGACCGCGCAGACACAGGCGGAGACCGAACGGGCCCGCGCGCAGCGGCCGTCGGAGGAGCGGACGGTTCCGACGGACGCCGCCCCGCCCGCGCCGTCGGTCCCGGACGGCGTCGTCGAGGACGCCCTCCCGGCCCTCGAAGACCTCCCGCGGGCCGAAAACCTCCGCAGCGGCTCGCCGTAGCCCGCCCCGCACCGCCACCGAGGACGACCGCCGCACCCGGGTACGGCGGTCGCCCGCTGTACGGCGACCGCCCCCGTAGCGGCGTGCCCGGCCCCTCGCGGGACGGCGCCGGGAGGGTGCGCGGACCGCGCTGAGCTGCCCAAGTCCGGTGGGTGGAGCTGGCGTTAGTGGCCGCCGTGGGTGTGGTGTCCCCGCTTGGCCTACGGGGGCGCCACCGCCGCCACCGTGGTCACCGCGCACGCGGCGGCCGTCCGATGCGCCCACCAGGAGCTGGAGTTCTCCCGCACCGCCGCGGAACCGGAGCGCCTTTCGGCCCGCCGCGCCCAGGGGGGCGGCCCCGCCGCCGATGACGCCTTCGTCGGCCGGTGCGAACGGGTACCTCCACGTAGAACGAGGGTGGGACGGCGAAATGGCGCGGTGCGTAGGGCACTTGGCGCGCTGAGGCCACCCATGGCGGGACTTTTTCCGGACAGCCGCGATCCTCACACTTCCGGTGGCCGCCGACCGCGCCACCCGCCCTCTGATGTCCGTACTCAGGAGTAAAGCGGTCGGATATCGGTGTGAACGAGATGTGGGGAAAGCGTGAACTCCCGCACCCGAGACCGGAACCCGGTCTTGTGCACGAGTGGGACGGGTGGGAATACTCGGCTCCGTTGGCATGGACGCGACTCCCCGAGGTGGTCGCCACGGGGTGGTGCCGTCCGTGCTCGGTACCTCACACCTCACTCTCGGGCCCGCATGGACTCCCCACGGTCCGGGCCCAACCCCCCACGGGAGGCCCTGAGTTGAAGCACCGACGCATACCCCGCCGCCGCACGATGCTGGCCGGCGCCGGCGCACTCGCGCTGGCCGCCACCGCGACCGTCACCCTCGCCAACGCCCACGCCGCACCGGCGCCCGCGACGGCCAAGCTCTCGCCGGCCGCCGCGACCACGCTGGCGTCCCAGCTCAAGTCCGGCACCGCCGGCGCGTACTACGACGCCCAGGCCAAGAAGCTGGTGGTCAACGTCGTGGACCAGGCGTCCGCGGCGAAGGTCCGGGCCAAGGGCGCGGAGCCGAGAATGGTCACGCACACGATGGCCCAACTCGACGCGGCCCGGCAGACCCTGAAGGCCAAGGCGACCATCCCCGGCACCGCCTGGGCGATGGACCCGAAGGCCAACAAGGTCGTGGTGACCTCCGACCGCACGGTCACCGGCGCCAAGCTGGACCGGCTCACCAAGGTGGCCAAGGGCCTCGGCGACACCGTCGAACTCCGCCACACCAACAGCCAGTTCCGCCCGCTGATCGCCGGCGGCGACGCGATCTGGGGCAGCAGCGCCCGCTGCTCGCTCGGGTTCAACGTGGTCAAGGGCAGCGACCCGTACATCCTGACCGCCGGCCACTGCGGCAACGCCGTCCAGGAGTGGTCCGACCAGCAGGGCGGCCAGACGATCGCGACCACCGAGACGTCGAAGTTCCCGGGCAACGACTACTCGATCGCCAAGTACAGCGGCAGCACCGAGCACCCCAGCGAGGTCGACCTCTACAACGGCAGCACCCAGAAGATCACCAAGGCCGCGGACGCCACCGTCGGCGAGCAGGTGAAGCGGTCCGGCAGCACCACCCAGGTGCACGACGGCACCGTCAAGGCGCTGAACGCCAGCGTCAACTACCAGGAGGGCACGGTCGACGGGCTGATCCAGACCGACGTCTGCGCCGAGCCCGGTGACAGCGGCGGCGCCCTCTTCGACGGCGAGAGCGCGCTCGGCCTCACCTCCGGCGGCAGCGGCGACTGCAGCCAGGGCGGCGAGACCTTCTTCCAGCCGGTTCCGGCCGCCCTCCAGGCGACCGGTACCCAGATCGGCTGACCGACCCGGCCGACCGGCCCCGGTCGACGGCATGAACCGGCCCCCGGACGCTCTCCTCGTCCGGGGGCCGGCGCCGTCCGCGGTCCGCCGTTTCCTGGTGGTGCGTCAGGATCGGCCGGCGGTCGGTCAGAACTCGAAGACCGAGCCCTTGCCGTCCGTCATCACGCAGGAGTTGGCGAAGGTGTGGGTGTACGAGACCCGACGGCCCTGCCAGACCCCGTCCGCGGTGACCACGACCGGGTCCCACAGCATGTTGCACACCCGGGTGCTCTTCGTCGCACCCTCGGTCACCGCCTCGAAGTCGCCGCCGACCGCGCGCAGTTGGGTACAGGCGGCCATCGGGGCCGGGTGGGTGCCGGTCGCCATCGGCATACAGCTCAGCGTCGCCGCGCGCTCCACCGTGGCGTCCGCCCGGGTCTCGCCCCGGCCGACCGTCAGCACCAGCTCCGACGGGGCGTAGAGGCCACCGGTCCGGGCGGGCTGGGCCGGCGTGGCGGCCTGCGCGGTGGTGGACAGCGCGCCGAGAATCAGCGCCGCCCCGAGCGCGACCGCCCCAGTGATGTACCGCATGACGAACACTCCCTTGCTCGTAGGTCCAGATACCGGACGGGAGTCTGGCCCAACCGCATCTCAAACGCACGCGCCCCGATCACTTTTGGTCGATAGGTGAAAGCTGAGGGTAATGGCGCGAAAGTGTCCGGGAGTTGGGGTGCGGGGCGCCGGGGCGCGGGGCGCTGCCAGCGCCGATGGGGGCCGTCCGGAGGCCCTCGATTCACCTCCGCGAGGAGGGAATCCGGCCGCCGACCGTCCGTTCGGACGGGAGTCGATCTCCGCCGATTGTCCGAAGGGCGGGGCCTGGGCGGCCCGGGGTCCGCCCGGTGGATCAGGGGTGGTACGCCCTAGGGTGCGCCCTGCTCGGTGTCGCCGAAATCTCCCTGGTCGCCCGGCCGTTGGTCGAGTTCGGGCAGGCCGGCGGTGAGCGCCCGCATGCCGCGGGCCACCAACTCCGCGGGGCCGTGCGGCCCGTCCGCCCGCGCGTCGCCCGCGGCCCACTCCTCGACCGCGACCCGCATCGCGGTGTTCGCCGCCGCCGCGGCCAGCCGCACCTGGAGCCGGCCGGCGCCGGTGAGCCGCGCCAGGACCGGGCGCAGCGCCTCCTCGGAGTCGTGGTGGACGCGGTGCCAGACCGCGCGCAGCGCCGGGTCGTCGGGCATCGCCCGCAGCAGCCCGCGGGTCCAGCGCAGCGCCTCGGCGGCCCGCTCGTCGGTGGGGGTCAGCGCCCGGCGGGCGGCCCGCTCCAGCGCCGCGCGGGCGGGCGGGGCGTCCGGCCCGGCGGTGGTGGCCGCCAGGTCGTCGATCCACTGCCGGACGCCGACGGCCAACAGCGGGGCCACCGCGTCCTCCTTGGTGCGGAAGTACCGGTAGAAGGTGCGCAGCGCGACGCCCGAGGTGCGGGCGATCTCGTCCGCGGTGACCCCGGGGCCGCGCTCCGCGAACAGGGCGGCCGCGGTGCGGGCGATCTCCAGCTGGGTCTCGGCCTTCCGGCGCTGGGTGAGGGAGGGGCGGGGTGCGGTGGGCATGCGCCCAGCTTACGGAGCGCGTGCCTGATCGGCATGTCATGTGAATGTGGCACAACGTGCCAAGTGGGCGTACGGTGCGCACAACGTCCCCTGAGGCACTTCACGAAGGAGCAGCACCATGAACCGCTTTGACGGACGTCGCACACTGATCACCGGGGCCGGCTCGGGCATCGGACAGGCCACCGTCCACCGGATCCTCGCCGAGGGCGGCCGGGTGGTCGCGGTGGACGTCGACGAGGCGGGCCTGGCGGCCACCGCCGAGCGGGCCGCCGCGGACGGCACCGCCGACCGCCTGCAGACCGCGCCCCTGGACATCTCCGACGAGGCCGCGGTGCGCGCCGGCGTGGCCGCCGCGGTGCAGCGCCTCGGCGGGCTGGACGTCCTGGTCAACGCGGCCGGCATCCTGCGCTCCGCGCACACCCACGAGACCACCCTGGACTTCTTCAACAAGGTCATCTCGGTCAACCTCACCGGCACCTTCCTGATGATCCGCGAGGCGCTGCCCGCCCTGCTGGCGGGCCAGGCCCCGGTGATCGTCAACTTCAGCTCCACCTCGGCCTCGTTCGCGCACCCGTACATGGCGGCGTACGCGGCGAGCAAGGGCGGCATCCAGTCCATGACGCACGCCATCGCCAGCGAGTACGGCAAGCAGGGGCTGCGCGCGGTGTGCGTGGCGCCGGGTTCCATCGCCAGCGGGATGACCACCGGCCGCGGCCCGGGGCTGCCGGAGGACGCCGACATGAGCCTGTTCGTGAAGCTGGCGCCGGCCCTCGGCCGGGGTTTCGCCGGTCCGGAGACCGTCGCCGGCGTGATAGCCATGCTTGCCTCGGAGGACGGCGCCTTCATCACCGGCACGGAGATCCGGATCGACGGCGGTACGCACATGTGACGGCCGGCATGGCCGGAAGGCGACGGCCCGCGGGCGAGCCGCCGCGGGCCGGAGCGGGAGAATGGACGGCGCCCCGTGCGTGCCGCGTCGGGAGGGGCGTGGCAGGCACGGGGCGCCGTCGTGCGTCGGGTCGGTTCAGGCGGGCAGCCGCTTCCCGCCCTCGGGTGTCGGCCCGGCGCTGCGCTCGTCGGCCGTGCGGTGCAGCGTCGCCAGGAGGACGGTGACCAGGGTGCCGCCCACCGCCCAGGCGGAGAGCACCAGCAGCGGCCCGGTCAGCGACTGGCCCCGGAAGTAGGTGATCGAGCGCGCCGCCCAGGTGCCGGCGCCCGGCGGCAGCGCGGGCCCGATCGCCCGCCAGAACGGCGGCAGCAGCGGATAGGGGTAGGCGCCGCCCGCGCTCGGGTTGCCGAAGACCACGATCACCAGGATCGCCAGGCCGATGCCGATGATGCCCAACAGCCCTTGGAAGGCAAGGGTGGTGGCGCCCACCGCGAAGACCACCAGCGCGCCCAGCCCCCACAGTCCGAAGAGGCTGCCGGACAGCGCGCCGAGGACCGGGCCGACCACGATCGCCCCGGCCAGCCCGGCGGCGATCGAGTACAGCGCCAGCGCGGCGAGCCGGATGACCGCCCGCGGCCCGTTGGCCGGGCGCGCCCCGGCGCTGATCGCCAGGATCGCGGCGCACAGGTAGCCGCCGACGCACCACCCCACCACCAGGTAGAAGGACGACAGGCTGCGACTGTCGCCGGCGCCGGTCGGGAGCACGTCCTCGGTGCGAACGGTCCGGTGCTGCTCCGCCTCGACCGCCGTCACGACCGCCTCGACCGCCTGGGAGAGCGCGGCGCCGCCACCGCTGGCGACCAGCAGCCGGTCGGTGGTGCCGCGCGGGTCGAAGAGCAGCGCGGCGTCGATCTCGCGGTCCGCGAGCTGGCGCCGGGCGACCGCCTCGGAGGCCGCCGGGCGCGGGTCCAGCGGTGCGCCCGGGAGCCGGTCCAGCTTGCTCACCAACTCCCCGCGGACCTGGGCCGGGGCGACCACCGCCAGCGTCATCCGGTCCGGCTTCGGGTGGTGGAAGGCGCCGGTGTACGACGTGATGAAGGCGACCATCAGGCCCAGCACCCCGATCACCAGGAGCGCCGCCCGGGTCGTCACCGCGCTCTTCACCTCCCCGATGAAGGTGAGGCGGGTGCCGTCGTCGCTCGTGGCCATGCGCCGCTCCGTTCTGGGTTCGTAGCTGCTCGTAGCTGCTCCACGGGCTTTATATCCGTTTTGGTCGATATCTCCCGGTCGGTGGGCCCCCTGGGCGCGTGTTCGTACGAGTGTTCGAGAAAGGCGTTATGGTGGAGGAAGTGAAACAAGGGACGCGAATACAGCCGGGGGGCGTATGAGGTGCAGGAGGTGCGGATGCCCGGGTTCACGCATCTGCACACCGCTTCGGGCTTCTCGCTGCGCTACGGCGCCTCCCACCCGGAGCGGCTGGTCGAGCGCGCCGCCGAACGCGGCCTGGACGCCCTCGCGCTGACCGACCGGGACGGGCTCTTGGGTGCCGTCCGGTTCGCCAAGGCCGCCGCCGAGGCCGGCGTCCGCCCGCTGTTCGGCGCCGAACTCGCCGTCGCGGACGGGGAGTCGGCGCCCCGGCCCGCCGCCCGCCCCCGCACCCCGGTGCGGGGCGGCGCCTTCCTCGACGAGTCCGCCGCCCGCGCCGTCTTCCTGGCCCGGGGCGGCGCGGCCGGCTGGGCCGCGCTCTGCCGACTGGTCTCCGCCGCCCACGCCCACCGCGGCGAGCAGCCCGTCCTCCCGCGCGACGCCCTGGAATCCGCCACCGACGGGCTCACCGTCCTGCTCGGCCCGGACTCCGACGTCGGCCGGGCGCTGGCCGCCGGCCGCCCGGACCGCGCCGCACGGCTCCTCGCCCCCTGGCGCGAGCGGTACGGCGACGCGCTGCGCCTGGAGGTCGTCGACCACGGGCGCACCGGCAGCGGCCCCGGTTCCCTGCGGCTGGCCGCCCGCACCCTCGGCCTCGCCGTCGACCAGGGCGTCCACGCCGTGTTGACCAACGCGGTCCGCTACGCCGACCCCGGTCAGGGCCCGGTCGCCGACGTCCTGGACTCCGCCCGCCGCCTGATGCCGGTGGACCGCCGCCGCCCCGAGACCTGGGACAGCGGCGAACGCTGGCTCAAGGGCGCCGACGCGATGGGTCGCACCGCCGAGCGGATCGCTGAGGCGGCCGGCTTCCGGCGCGACCTCGCCCACCGGCTGCTCACCATGACCGAGGAGACCGCGGGGGAGTGCCGGGTGGACCCGCGGGCCGACATCGGGCTCGGCCGCATCCACTTCCCCGAACCCCACCTCGTCGGCGCGGAACACCGCACCGCCGCCCGGGTGTTGCGCTCCCGCTGCGCCGCCGCGATGGTGCTGCACGGTTACGACCGCGACCGCGCCCACTGGACGCGGCTCCACGACGAGCTGCGCACCATCGAGCGGCTCGGCTACCCCTCGTACTTCCTGACGGTCGCCCAAGTCGTCGACGACGTACGGGAGTTGGGTATCCGGGTCGCCGCCCGGGGCTCCGGCGCCGGGTCCCTGGTCAACCACCTGCTGGGCATCGCCCACGCCGACCCGGTCGCGCACGGGCTGCTGATGGAGCGCTTCCTGTCCGCGCGGCGCGCCGCGCTGCCGGACATCGACATCGACGTGGAGTCGGCCCGCCGGCTGGAGGTCTACCGCGCGATCTTCGACCGCTTCGGCGCCGAGCGGGTGGCGACCGTCTCGATGCCCGAGACCTACCGCGTCCGGCACGCGGTCCGCGACGTGGGCGCCGCCCTCGGCATGGACCCGGCGCGGGTGGACCGCCTCGCCAAGGCGTTCCCGCACATCCGGGCCCGGGACGCCCGCGCCGCGCTGGCCGAACTGCCCGAGCTGCGCGGGGTGCGGGAGGGCGCCGACGAGCGGCTGTGGCAGCTCGTCGAGGCGCTGGACGCGCTGCCCCGCGGGATCGCCATGCACCCGTGCGGGGTGCTGCTCTCCGACGCCACCCTGCTGGACCGCACCCCGGTCGTGCCCACCGCCGGCGACGGCTTCCCGATGTCCCAGTTCGACAAGGAGGACGTGGAGGACCTGGGGCTGCTCAAGCTGGACGTGCTGGGCGTGCGGATGCAGTCCGCGATGGCGCACGCGGTCGCCGAGCTCGGTCGGGCCACCGGGACCCGGCTCGACCTGGACGACCCGGCGCAGGTGCCGCCCGGCGACCCGGCCACCTACGACCTGATCCGTTCCACCGAGACCCTGGGCTGCTTCCAGATCGAGTCGCCCGGCCAGCGCGACCTGGTCGGCCGGCTCCAACCCGCCACCTTCCACGACCTGGTCGTCGACATCTCCCTCTTCCGCCCGGGGCCGGTCGCCGCCGACATGGTGCGGCCCTTCATCGAGGCCCGGCACGGCCGGCGGCCCGTCCGCTACCCGCACCGCGACCTGGAGGGACCGCTGCGCGAGACCTACGGGGTGGTGGTGTTCCACGAGCAGGTCATCGAGATCCTGCGGATCATGACCGGATGTCACCGGGACGAGGCGGACGAGCAGCGGCGCGCGCTGGCGGACCCGGAGGAGCAGGGGCGGGTGCGCGACTGGTTCGCCCGGCGGACCGCCGCCCGCGGCTACGCCCCCGACGTCATCGCGCACACCTGGGAGATCGTCGAGGCGTTCGGCGCGTACGGCTTCTGCAAGGCGCACGCCGTCGCGTTCGCCGTGCCCACCTACCAGTCCGCCTGGCTCAAGGCGCACCACCCGGCGGCCTTCTACGCCGGGCTGCTCACCCACGACCCCGGGATGTACCCCAAGCGGCTGCTGCTCGCGGACGCCCGGCGGCGCGGGGTGCCGGTGCTGCCGTTGGACGTGAACCGGTCCGCGGTCACCCATCGAATCGAACTGGTGTCCGATGGTGGAGGTGCCCCGGACGTCTGGGGGCTGCGGCTGGCCCTCTCCGACGTGTACGGAATCAGCCAGGTCGAGGCCCGGCGGATCGCGGACGGTCAGCCCTACCGCTCGCTCCAGGACCTCTGGCAGCGGGCCCGGCCCGGCCGCCCGGTGGCCGAACGCCTCGCCCGGGTCGGCGCGTTGGACGCCTTCGGCGCCAACCGGCGGGACCTGCTGCTGTACGTCGCCGAACTGCACCACCACGGACGGACCGCCCCCGGCGGGCAGTTGACGCTCCACACCGACCAGGAGGCGGGGGAGGTCGAACCGGTCGAGCCGGCCGGGCTGCCCGACCTCACCGACGTGGAGCGGCTCAGCGCCGAGCTCGGCGTCCTGGGCATGGACGCCTCCCGCCATCTGATGGCCGACCACCGGGAGTTCCTCGCCGAACTGGGCGCGGTGCCGGCCCGGCTGCTGCGGGGTGCCCGGCACGGCGAGACGGTGCTGGTCGCCGGCGCCAAGGCGGCCACCCAGACGCCGCCGATCCGCTCCGGCCGCCGGGTCATCTTCACCACCCTCGACGACAGCACCGGCCTGGTCGACTGCGCCTTCTTCGACGACAGCCACGAGGCGTGCGCCCGCACCGTCTTCCACTCGTGGCTGCTGCTGGTGCGCGGAACGGTGCAGCGGCGCGGCCCGCGCAGCCTCAGCGTGGTCGGCAGCGCCGCCTGGAACCTCGCCGAGCTGGCCGAACTCCGCCGCACCGGCGGCCTGGAGGCGGTCACCGCCCACCTCGCCGCCACGCCGGAACCGGACCGCACGGCGCCCGCGACCGCCCCCGACGGCGCCCCGGCGGACGGGCCCTCCCGCGCGCCCGAACCCTCCGGCGCGGGCGCCGGCCGCACCCTCCGCCTGGAGACCGGCTACGAGCTGCACCCCTGGGCGGACCTCCAGCCGCCCGGCGAACGCGCCGCCACCGGCCGGAAGCTGTGGCACGCCAGCCCCGGGAGCGCCGGATGAGCCGCCCCGGTGCAGGCACGCTGTACCTCCGCTTCCGGACCGCCGCCGGCGAGCCCGTCGACGCCCGGCAGTACGAGCAACTGCTCGGACTGCTGGGGCAGTTCACCCCCGTCATCCAGGCGCTGCCACCGGACGCCGCGCTCGCCGACGTCCGCGGCGCCCTGCGCTACTTCGACCGGGACGCGGCCGGCGTCGCCGCGCTGATCCGGCTGCGCGCGCTGGCCTGGCACGGCGTGCGGTGCACCATCGGCGTCGGCGGCACCCCGCAACTGGCCCGGCTGGCAGCCCAGGACGCCCCGCCCGGCGGGATCCGCGCGGTGCCCGCCGACCCCCGGGCCGTCGCCGCCTTCCTCGATCGCCGGCCGGCCTCCGCGCTGTACGGCGTCGGGCCCGCGGCCGCCCGCGCGCTGTCCGCCTACGGGCTCGACAGCGTCGGCAAGATCGCCGCCGCGCCGCCCGCCACCCTCCAGCGAATCCTGGGCGCCCGGGCCGGCCGGGCGGTCCTGGAGCGCGCCCGCGGCATCGACCCCACCCCCGTCACGCCCAACGCGGCCGCCCGCTCGCTCGCCGCCGAACACCGCTTCGCCCACGACGAGTTGGACCCGGACCGGCGCCGCCGGGCGCTGCTCTCGCTCGCCGACGAACTCGGCGCCCGGCTGCGGGCCTCCGGGCAGGCGGCCCGCGCGCTCACCCTCACCGTCCGCTACGCCGACCGCTCCACCACGACCCGCACCCGGCGCCTGGACGCGCCGACCGCGCACGGCCCCGCACTGACCGCCGCGGCCTACGCACTGCACGCCGCGCTCGGCCTCCAGCGGGCCCGGGTGCGCGCGCTGGCCCTGCGCACCGAGGACCTGTGCCGCGCCGAACGCGCCGCCCGCCAGCTCACCTTCGACGCTGCCGACGACAGGGCCCACCGCATCGAGGCGGCCGTCGACCGGGCCCGGGCCCGCTTCGGCACCACCGCGGTGCGCCCCGCGGCCGCCCTCGGACCCTCCCCGGGGCCGGCCCGGCCGCCCCACCGCGCTCAGCCGTAGAGCCGCTCCGCGTACCGCGGGCCGTAGTGCTCCTCCAGCGCCGCCAGCGGCACGTCCTGGGCCTCAAGCTCCTTGGTTATCTTGGCCCTTGAGGGCACCGCCTCCGGCCGCCAGCTCTCCGGCTTCCACAGCTCCGAGCGGAGCAGCGCCTTGGGGCAGTGCGAGAAGACCTCCTCGATCTCGACCAGCAGCGCCAGCCGTGGGCGGTGCCCCTTCACGACCAGCTCGTCGAAGAACGGGGCATCGCGCAGCAGCCGGGCCCGGCCGTTGATCCGCAGGGTGTCGCCCCGCCCTGGCAGCACGTAGAGCAGCCCGACGCGCGGATTGACCAGGACGTTCCGGAAGCCGTCCACGCGCTTGTTGCCGGGGCGGTCCGGGATGACCAGGGTGGTGTCGTCCAGGACGTGGGTGAAGCCGGCCGGGTCGCCCTTGGGCGAGACGTCGCAGTTGCCGGCCGCGTCCGCGGTGGCTATCAGGCAGAACGGCGACTGCGCCAACCACTGCCGGTCGAGCGCGTGCAGCCGGTCGCGGGTCTTGTGCGCGGCGTGGTGGCTGGGCTCGCCGACCAGCGCCCGCAGCTCCGCCTCCGAGGAGACCTCCTCGATCCCCGTCAGGACGTCCGGCGCGGGCGCCGGCTCCACCGGAGCCTCGCGCCCCCGACCGCCCGCCGTTTCCGTCGGTCCGTCCACCGTCGCGTCCATGGTGTCTCCCCTCGTTCTTCGCCCGGACGCCCTGGTCGATCGGGTCTCCGATGCGTTTTCGACCCTACGCGACGCCACTGACAGCCCGGCCCGGCCGGCGGCGTCCGGACCGGGGCCGGCCCGCCGGACCGACCGTCATCTCCCCGGCACGCAACCGGCGTTGCGCACCCGGCCGTGCGGTGCGGATCGGGTGCGCGTTCCTTCACCGTCACGCCACTGGTACGTCGCGCTTACCCGCCCGTAACTTACTGTGCAGTCACCCCCATTGGTCCTTGCGATCCGGATCGCAGGTGAACGGCTCACGAGCTCTTCGCCAGTCCCCCTCACCCCGCAAGGAGCACCGCATGAAACAGCGTTGGTCGAGACTGCGCGCCGTCCTCCCGGTCGTCGCCCTCGCCATGGGTCTCACCGCGGCGACCCCCGCCGCCGCTGCCCGCCCGTCGCCCGCCGCCGCCCCGGCAGGAGACGCCTCGCGCCGCCCCCTTCAAACCACCAGCGGCTGGAACGACTTCTCCTGCAAGCCCTCCGCCGCCCACCCCCGGCCCGTCGTCCTGGTCCACGGAACCTTCGGCAACTCCGTCGACAACTGGCTCGGCCTCGCACCCTACTTGGTGGCCCGCGGCTACTGCGTCTTCTCCCTGGATTATGGCCAACTGCCCGGCGTCCCGCTCTTCTACGGGCTCGGCCCCGTGGACGCCTCGGCGCAGCAACTCGCCAGCTACGTCGACCGGGTGCGCTCCGCGACCGGCGCGGACAAGGTGGACCTGGTTGGGCACTCCCAGGGCGGCATGATGCCGCGGGTCTACCTGAAGTTCCACGGCGGCGCGGACAAGGTGCACACGCTGGTCGGGCTGTCCCCCGACAACCACGGCACCACCCTCGACGGGCTGACCAACCTGCTCGACCTCTTCCCCGGTGCCAAGAAGTACCTCGACACGTTCACCCCGGGGCTGACCGACCAGGCCGTCGGGTCCGCGATCCTGGGCCGCCTCAACGCCGGCGGCGACACCCTCCCCGGCATCCACTACACCGTCATCGCCACCCGGTACGACGAGGTCGTCACGCCCTACGCCTCGGGCTACCTGAGCGGCCCGGACGTCCACAACGTCCTGCTCCAGGACCTGTGTCCGGTCGACCTCTCCGACCACGTGGCCATCGGGACCGTCGACCGGATCGCCTTCCACGAGACGGCCAACGCGCTCGACCCGGCGCACGCCACCCCGACCACCTGCGCCTCCGCCGCCAGTTGAGCGGTGCCCGGCCCGCGGTCGGCGCGCGGGCCGGGGCCGGGGCCGGGTCGCCCGCGGCGGTTCAGCGGGCGGCCCGACCCGTCCGACGCAGCGTCAGGAATCCGTAGGAAGCGGCCGCCAGCGCCACCGGGATCAGCAGCAGCCACCCGGAGAAGGCGAGCACCCCCACGGTCAGCAGCGAACTGGCCAGCCCGCCGAACCACAGCGGGGTGCGCCGCGGCAGCAGCACCAGCGCGGCGATCAGCCCCGCCAGGGTCACCGCGGCCAGGCAGGTGGCGGTGGCCCGCATCAGCAGGTCCAGGTCGGCCGCGCCGACCGCGGCCGGCACCGCCAGCGCCGCCGCCGCCACACCCAGCACCGCCAGGGACCGGCGCGGCACCTCGCCGGGCTCGCCGCCCTCGGCCAGCCAGCGCGGCGCCGCGCCGTCCCGGCCGAGCGCCGCACCGAGCCGGGAGGCCCCGGCCAGGTAGGAGTTGACCGCCCCGAAGGTGAGGAACACCGCCGCCGCGGCGGCCACCGGACGGGCGGCGGTGCCCACGCTCTGTGCGAGCAGCGCGGTCAGCGGGGTGTCGGTCCTGGCGGCGGCCGGGCCCAACGCCCCGATGGTGGTGACCGCGAGACCCAGGTAGAGCACGGTGATCACGACGAGCGTGCGGCGGGTCACCCGCGGCAGGTCGCGCGCCGGGTCGGCGAACTCGCCGGAGAGGTGGCTGGCCGCCTCCCACCCGGCGAACGCGAAGAACAGCACCGCCGCCGCCGACCCCACCGACGTCCAACCGCCGGGCAGGAACGGCGTGAAGTGGTCCGCGGACACCCGCGGCGCGGCGGCCACCACCGCGCACAGCAGCACCGCCGCCAGCAGCCCGCCGAGCAGCAACTGCACCCGGCCCGACATCCGCAGCCCGACCGCGTTGGAGGCCAGCGACCCGGCCAGCACCACCGCGCCGACCGCGGCCGCCCCGCCCTGGCCCCAACCGGCCGCGTCGGCCACGTACGTGCCGCCGATCCAGGCGGCCGAGACCACCCCGAGCGGCACCGCCCCGTAGAACCACCAGCCGACCGCCGCCGCGGCCCGCGGCCCGATCGCCCGGTGCACGAAGGTGGCGACGCCCCCGCCGTCGGGGTGCTTCGCGCCCAGCGCCGCGAACGACGCGGCCACCGGGACGCACATGGCCAGCAGGACGACCCAGGCCAGCAGGGAGGCGGGGCCGGCCGCGGCGGCGGCCAGCGACGGCAGGGTCAGCACGCCGGGACCCAGGACGGCGCCGGCGCACAGCGCGGTGCCACTGCCGATCCCCAGGCGCCGTACATCCGGCCGTGCAGAAGGGGCGAGCGATGTTTCTTGTACGGTCACGGCCGCAAACGCTAATAGGAACGTTGATCAAATGGCGGTGTCTCCGAACAACATTCGGCGTGTGCCGGCACCATGGGGGCATGGACGACATTGATTCGGCGATTGTCCGCGAACTGCAGCGCGATGCACGGCAGACCAACCGCGAGCTGGCCGGCAAACTGAACATCGCCCCCTCCACCTGCCTGGAGCGGGTCCGCGCGCTGCGCGCCCGCGGAGTGATCACCGGCTACCGCGCGACGGTGGACCTGCGCGCCCTCAACCGCCCGGTGCAGGCGCTGCTGACGGTCCGCATCCGGCCGATGAACCGGGAGGTGATCGAGCGGTTCAAGGCGTTCCTGACCTCGCTGCCCGAGGTGCTCAACGTCTATGTCGTCGCGGGCGGCGACGACTTCCTGGTGCATGTCGCGGTCCCGGACGTGGACCGGCTGCACGCCCTGCTGATGGACCGGATCTTCAAGCGCCGCGAGGTGGTGGACTGCCGCAGCTCGGTGATCTACCAGCACGTCGCGGGCGACGTCATCGAACCGCTGCCGCCCGCGCGGTCCTGACGGACCGGCGGGCGGCGGTGCGCGGCCGGGCGGCTCAGCCCTGGTGGCGGGCGGCCCTGCGGCGGGTCGCGGCGAACAGCACGCCGGCGCCGAGGGCGAGCACCGCGGCGCCCCCGATGGCCAGCGGGGCGGTGCTGCCGTCGCCACCGGTCTTGGCCAGGTGCTTCCCGTCGACCGGGGCCGCCGCGCCGTCCGGGTGCGCCCCGCCCGCGCTGTTGCCGGCCGCCGGCGCGTCCTGGCCACCGGTGCCGGTCATGGCGTGGTCGTGGTGGCTCATGTCCATCGAGGACCTGTCGGCGCCGGCGGCGATCTGGTGGTCGGTCGGCGCGGAGGCGGTCGGAGCGGGCGTCGAGGCGCCCCCGGCGCCGCCGTTGTCCTTGCCGAAGACCACGTCGGAGCAGGTGTAGAAGGCTTCCGGGCTGTCCGAGCGCTGCCAGATGCTGTAGATGAGGTGGCGGCCGGAGCGGGCGGGCACGGTGCCGTCGAAGACGTAACTGCCGTCGGTCAGGGTCGGGTTGGTGACCTCAGCGAACGGCTTCGCCTCCAGGTCGGACCACTTCAGCGGCTTGGTCGGGTCGTAGCCGTCCTTGGTGAGGTACAGCGCGAAGGTGCCCTTGTGCGGGGCGGTCGCCTTGTAGCGGAAGGTGTGCTTGCCGGCCTTCATCGGGGTGGCCGGCCAGTCGGCGCGCGGCAGGTCCAGCCCCTTGTACTCGTCGCTGCCGGCGCTGCACAGCTTGCCGTCCGGGATCCGCTGCCGCGACGTGCCGCCGGCGTTGCCGTCCCGCACGGCGTTCCAGTCGTAGAGCGCCTGGGCGCCGCCGACCTGCACCGCGGCCTTGCACGCCGCGGACTTGGGGCTCTCCGGGCCCTCCGCGTAGCAGGCCGAGACCCGGCTGACCGGGTCCGACATCGACCCGTGTGCGGCGGCCGGGGTCGCGGTGAGCACGGTGAGCGCCAACGGGGCGAGGCCGAACAGCGCGATCCCGGTGGCCGTGCGGCGAGCGGTCATCGTGGGGGTCTCCTTCATCGGGGGGACGGTTGCGGCGCGCGGCGCACCCGGGGTGCGCCGCGCGCGGCGGGGGACGGAAGGCGGGGTGTGGGGGGTCGGGGGTCCGTCCGGTAGCGGTGCCGTTCCCGGTGAACGGCACCGGCGGACCCCCGAACCCCGCCTCGCGGAAGCGACGCTAACCGCTCTGAGCAGCGGAATCGGCGGCGGACGGGCGATCTCGTGGATCTTTATGGTGCGCTTAAGGGGCGGCTAAGTGAGACCACAGGAAAGGGCCTGCGGGAGCCAGTAGTTGAGGTGCCATGAGCCCGTGAGCGTCCATAGAAGTCCATCCGGGTTCGCCTGTAGTGGCACCCTTTCTGGCTCCCGGACCCTCCGACTCTGGCTCCCCAGTAGTTCCTCAAGAGCCAGTCGACGCATATCGCTGGCTTCATGCATCCACAGATACGCAAGGAGGCGTCGTGTCACTCGCCCGTTACGCTGGTACGCACCACCAGAGAATGGAGGGTGCCCCCCGAATGGGACCCAAGACGGCGAAGGTTTACGAGGAGCTGCGGGCGCTACTTGCTTCGGGCGAGTATGAGCCCGGTGCCAAGCTGCCCTCCGAGCGAACGCTCGTTGAACGTTTCGACATTGGGCGAACCGCGCTTCGACAGGTTCTGGCACGGCTGGTCGCCGAAGGCGCGCTGGAGGTACGGGGCCGGAGCAGCTACCGAGTTCCGGGGGCGATCAGTGTGAAGGCACCCGAGGGGCTAGAGGCGTGGAAGATCCACGGTGAGCGCGACATCTACGACAACAAGTGGGTCAAGCTCCAGCTTTGGGACGTCGAGCCCCCTGGAGTCGAGCGCTTCGAGCATCACGTGGTGCAACTTCAACATGTCGCCGTCACGGCTGTTTTGGACGATCAAGACCGAGTGCTCATGCTCTGGCGATACCGATTCGTTCCTCAGCAGTGGGGGTGGGAGCTTCCGGGCGGCATCGTCGACGCCGGTGAGGATCCGGCCGAGACAGCGCGTCGTGAAGTGGAGGAAGAGACCGGCTGGCGCCCGAAGTCGCTGGAGCACGTCGTCACCTATCAGCCCATGGTCGGCATGGTGGACTCACCTCATGAGATCTACGTGGGGCACGGCGCAAAGCGCATCGGCGAGCCCACAGACCTTGAGGAGGCCGGCCACATCGAGTGGGTACCCCTCGCGGACATTCCGGGGCTGATGGCTCGCGGGCAACTGATGGGGTCAGGCACGCTCGTCGCCCTGCTTCACGTCCTGGCGAACCGCGGAAAGCGCTCTACAGCTTCGAGTTGAGGCGATCGATGCGGCGGCGTTGGCGAACCGACCCGGTGCGGTTCGCCAGCAGCCGAGCCTGCCGGACCTGGGTATCCGCATCGTCGTACTCGCCCCGCACCAGATGGGCGTGCGCAAGGTCGATATGCAGGCCAGCCTGAGCGCGTACGAACGTCGGATCCATCGCCTCCAGAGCGTCGTACAGGCTGCTGACAGCGCCACCGTCGCCGAGCATCGCAAGGACGTGCCCGCGCCAACGAGCGAGATGCCCGCCGTTGAGGAAGATGCTCGCCAGGTCTGGATCGCGAACTTCCGGTCCGGAAGGGATGACCGCGGTTGCGGCATCGAGCGCCCGGCGAGCGTCATCGGGCATTTCGGCGTGAGCGCACAACTCCGCCTCGGCCGCATGCAGCCACGCTTGAAGACGCGGCGACCCTGCCCGGCCAAGTGAGCGGTGAGCCTCGCGGATTAGGTCCACGCCGAGACCAGGGCGGCCAGCCTCCATGAGAACGTACGCCTGCTCCGCCGTGGCATGCGCAAGGTGCGTTGGCGCTTCCGCGTCTCGGGCGGCCCGCTTCGCGAGTTCGTAGTGTCGCCACGCTCGATCTACTGAACCGGCGTCGATGGCCTGCCAAGCGGCGAGGGTCGAGGCGCCGACAAGAGCAAGTGCGACGGGACGGCGAGCACTTGGGAGGACGGCGAAGCTGAGTGTGTCTTCGAGCCGGGACAGATGCCCCGTCATCTGATCGACCAGCGAGGATGCACCCCGCTCGCGGTCCATCGTGCGCAGTACCTCGGTTTGGTCGTTGAATGCCTTCACCATGGACTCGCTGACGCTTCGCGCCGAGTCGATCCTGGCCAGAAGTTCGTCGTATCCGTCGGCCATCTCCGGTACAGCCGCTGGCGAGGAAGCTCTCAACTCATCATCCGTGACTCCGAGAAGACGTCGGAGGATCGCCGCGTAGCGGTCCGAGATGGTGCGCCGCTCGTTCTCCCACTCGGACACGTAGACCTTGAGACTCGCGGTCGAGGCAACGTCGATGACGTGTCGTCGGGCGAACTGTTCAATCTCGCGAACCAGTCGCTCCTGAGACCATCCGCGCGCCGCACGCACTTTCCGAAGTCCTGCGCCCACAGGTAACCACCTAGCCATAGCTCCGGTTGCCGTTCGCTTCAGGATGCCCTACATCAGAGCAGGTCAACAGGGGTTAATAGCAACGGAGTTAACCCCTGTTGGCTACCGGCGCTCACGCGCTATCGGGTCCCCTAGAAGTGCGCCAAGGCCGGTGACGCTGACTCAACTCAGCGAACCACCTTGACTCTGGTGCGCACCAGATGCCAATCTACTGGTGCGCACCAGGGGGCGGGTGATTCCCGGCCTTGGTGCACGAACAGTCGTCGCTGCTTACATGTAGCGGTCGGGGTTGATAGCTCCACCAAATCCCCCGGCCGGCGACGGCTGCTGTACGAGGACATCGCTGATGCGCTGTCCGCTCGCCAGGACACCACGATCCCTGTGTGCGCCTGTCAGGCGGAGAGAGCACCCGCATCCCCTCTCGTCGCATCGAGGAGCCCTCATGTCTACGACTGAGACCCGCAAGCGCCCTGACCACACCCGCACCAAGCGGGAGCGTCCTAAGCGCACCCGGACGAAGAACGTGTCTCACCTCCCTGCCCTTGAGCTGAGCGCCCTCCCGGTCCAGGAATTCGATCTGGAACCTGGGACGGAGCGCCTGGTCTGCCCCGACTGCCGGACGTGGTGCCCGATCACGGGTGTGAGCACCCCCAAGCTCGTCCCGCACGACGGTAAGTGCTTCGGCCAGCGCTGCACGGGCAGCAACCGGCGCGTGGCCGTCGACATGACCGTGGAGGACTGGCGCCTGGAGATGGACGGCGTGACCCGGGACGCTCAATCCCGGCGCCAGCGCCGTCAGTTCTACAAGCCGCTGCCGGCGCCGGCCACCCCCATCCACCGACTCAACCAGTCCCATCGCCCCACCGCTGACAAGGCGCTCGCGGCCTACGGGGCCCACCGCAAGCAGTGCCCGGTCTGCTCCAGCAGCACGGCCTGTGTGATCGGCACCCGTCGCGCCCTCGCCTACGCCGAACTGAGGCGTCAGGAGCAGGCCAAGCGGCTCAAGGCCAAGCCGCGGAAAGACCAGTGGGCGGCGGTCGCTCCGGCCGCGCAGGAGGCCGCGATCCGGCGAGTGCGTGACGAACTCGTCGCCACGCT
This sequence comes from Streptomyces sp. WZ-12, assembly GCF_028898845.1. Taxonomy (NCBI): domain Bacteria; kingdom Bacillati; phylum Actinomycetota; class Actinomycetes; order Kitasatosporales; family Streptomycetaceae; genus Streptomyces; species Streptomyces sp. WZ-12. The sequence continues at coordinate 6,837,810 of NZ_CP118574.1, forward strand.
GCGGCAGATCAACGGCCGGCTCGACCGGTTCGAGCGGGCGCGCCTTGACCTCCGCATCACCGAGCTGGCCGAGGCGCTGTGGTGGCGTCTGTAGATCTCGCAGCACGAACGGCCACGGCCGCCCACCCGCACTTGCAGGTGGGCGGCCGTGGCTGCTCGTCCGAGCGCCGACAAGGCGCGGGCCCCGGGGGCGCAATCCCCGGGGCCCGCCACAGGCACACCTAGCGAGAGGCACACCTGTGTTGACGCACATCTTCGCACCTCCGCCCGCCACGCTCACAGGAGTTGTGACGCGGTTGACCGACGACGAGCGCCGTGAGCTCTCGGACAAGGTCCGTGAAGCCAACCGGCGCTCCGCGGAGAACAGGGGCGGCCGGTGAGCGAGCCCGAGCCGCAGCACGACCGCGCATCCGAGTCCACCGATCAACTGCCGCCGCTGCCTCAGCGGGAGCCCGGTGGCTCCCTCTGACTGCGCCTACCGGAAGGAATCATGCTCGTGCACTTGATGCCGGCCAAGGAGCCGACCTTTAAGGCGCTTATCGTCGCCTACGGCCCCGCCCTCGCCCGCCTCTGGGATAGCGAGGAGCATTCCCCTGGCACCGCCTGGGAGTTGACCACGGCCGTGCTCGCCGCCCGCGACTACGTCCTTCTGGCCTCGGCGCTGGAGTCCTGCGACCAGGCGCGGTGGACGGCCGCCGACGACGCGTTCGCTGCCGCTCACCGCGCCCTGGACGGCGCGCTCTACCCCGACGGCCACGAGGACGAGCAAGTGCTGCTCCGGCGAGCCGAGCGGCACTTGCGTATTGGGCTCGCGCTCGCAACGACCTGCATCTGACCAGTCAACAGCCCCGATGGTCGCAGGCCGGGTTCGACTCCCGGCCGGGGCACTCAGCACCTTCCCTCCTCGGCGCGGCGGCTGTTGCTGTCGCCGGCGCCTACGCCGCGGGCCGCCACGTGCTCGGCCTCCACACCACGCCCCATCGGAAGGGACATCGCTGATGAAGTCGCGCAAGGGTTACAAGATCATCGACGCCGACGGTTTCGGCTGGCTGGGCGACTGCGCCCGGGGCCTGGCCGAAGCCCGCGCCGCCGGACTGACCGTGCAGACGATCCGCATCTACGGGATCGGCCGTTGGCCGTGCTCGTCGTGCAAGCACGGCATCCGCCACTGACACGACTGACCTGATCGCCAACCGCCCGACCTTCAACACGCCAGGAGAGACCGGAACATGACTGAACGCTCCTACACCTCGCAGACCGCCGGCCCCGTCGTCCTTGGCGTGGACCTGCCGACAGGCAGCGTCCGCGTCCAGGTCGACGACGCCGCGAAGTACGCCACCGTGGCCCTGCGGACGGACGACTCCTCCGGCAAAGCCGTCGACGCCCTCAACAAGGCTCACTTCGGGCAGGTGGGTCAGGCTCTGACGGTGCAGGTCCCGGAGTTGCCCGGCACCGTGATGACCCAGACCGCACGCGGTAGCCAGGTCGTCCAGAGCTTCGGCACCGTCTACGGCACGGTCACGGGCATGACCATCGTCAACGGCCAGATCATCACCGGCGGCACCACGCTGGAGACGGTCAGCCCGACCGAGGCCGTGGTGACGCTTCCGCCCGGCTCGTCCCTCGCAGTAGTCACCACCTCCGCCGACACCCTCATCTCCGGCTACGTCGAGGAGATGGAATTCCGATCGATCTCCGGCGTCCTGGACGCCGACGGCGTCCGCCGCCTGACCGCCGACACCACCTCCGGCTACATCGCCGCCGGCCGGATCACCGAGACAGCCAACGCCCGTTCCATCTCCGGCCACATCGACCTCGGCCTCTACGACGGCCACGACGCCCGACTGGACACCACCTCCGGCGCCATCACGCTGCACGCCACCAAGTCCGCCTCCGGCACCATCACCGCACGCAGCGTCTCCGGCGCCATCGACATCACCGGCGGCCCCAACGTCCACAAGGACACCCACACCGTCACCGGCCGCTTGGTCTCCCGCTAACCACGACTTCACGCAGGGCGTCCCTGGCCGCATGGCCGGCAGGCGCCCTGCGCACACCCTGACTTCGGAGTACCTCATGAAGACCTTCATCGGCAGCCATCAGGTTGTCACCACCGTCGACGCTCTCGAACTCGCCCTGGGCACGCCCCTGGACCTCTGGCTCGGCGCCGACGGCGAGAGCCGGGAGGAGCGCGCCGCGCGTCTGGATGCCGCCCGCGACATTCTGGGCGCCGACCCCGACCTCTACGACCGCGCCGTGCGTACCGCCGCCACCGTGCTCGGCGACGACCGCGTCCGCCGCCTGGGCGCCCTGCACCACAGCGGCCGCGGCCCTTTTCGCCACCACAACACCGCTGCCCCGGCAAGCCTCTTGAGCGCCCGGCACGGTGCCGCCGACGGTGCGTTCGAGATGGGTGATGCCGCGTGAGCACGCTGACCATGGCTGACCTTGTGGCGCCGCTGCGGGCGTTGCGTCTGCTGGCCGCGGACTTCCCCGACCTGCCCGCCCTCGACATCGACATCAACCTCATCTACCCCGACCAGTTGAGGCTGATCAGCTACGACGGCTTCGGCGCCTTCGAGGCGTGGCGAGAAGCCCTGGAGGTTCCGCCCGACGCGGTGACGTACAGGGGCCTGAGGGAACTGGGGGCGGGGCACAGTTCGGTGCTGGAGGCCAGCACCGACTACGCCGGCACCCGTTTGCGCCTGGTCGGCTACGGCCAGGTCGAGGCCGGGAAGGCGGTGGCGTGATGCACGCAGCGTCTCGTAGGCCGCTCTCCACGACCCAACGGTGGGTGCTGGGTGCGGCGTTCGTCCCGATGCTCGTCACCGGTATCGCCGGTGGTATCGGCACGTTCAGCAACGTCTCGCGTGCCTATGGCAGGGGTACCGCGATGGGTGCGGTGGCTGCCGGTGAGGGCGCCACCGCCGTGCTGGCGCTGGTGCTGCTGGGCCTGACGATGCTGGGCCAGACCTCTCCGTTGGTGGTTCGTGCGGGGTTGTGGGCGCTGCCGGCCGCGGCATCGGCGATGTCGGCCATGGCCGCGCCCGATGCCAGCCGGATGGTCATCTACGCGATCACGCCGATGGGCATGTGCGTGGCGGCCGAGGGCATCGCGTTTCTGGCCCGTCGCATCGTCGTCCACCAGGACGGCCGGGACATCGAGGCCGACCGCAAGGCCGCCTCGACAGTGCAGTCGCTGGCGTATCACCGGGCCCGCGCTGCGAACCACCCGGACGAGAACCTGCGTGAGGAGTCGGAGCGGGAGTCGTGGAAGCTGGCCCGGAAGGTCGGTGCCGGTGACACGTCGCTGGCGTCACGGCTGTTGGAGGTTCAGCGGGAGCGCGTCACGGACGGCGCCGACACTGCCCTGGGTGCCATGTTCGCCGTGACGCCCACCGTCACGGCCGTCACGGACCCCGTGACGCCCGCCCCGACCCCCGTGACGGCACCCCTCCCGACCGCAAGCACCCAACCCGCACTGGAGAGCGCCACTTCGGCCAGCACGGACGACCAAGCGCAGGTCACCGCACAAGACCCGCCTGCAGTACCCGCCGCCGACCCGGTCCCGCCAGCAGTCGAGAGGCCCGTCACGCGGTCCGTGACGCCCGTGACGCCGGCCCTGGTGGAGGGCGTCACGCCCACGCCGTCCGACGACGTCGACCGCGAGGACGAGTCGGACGATGCCGCGGCCGTGACGCTGGAGGAGGTCGCGGCCGTGGCGGGCGTGGCCACGCCCGCCACGGGCGAGCAGCTGACCGAGACGCAACTCGTCGTGGTCCTGCGGCACCTGCGCTACTGCGACGACCCGCCGCTGTCCTACCGCCAGGCCGTCGCCGCGTTCCGTGACGCCGGATACGTCGGTGCGGAAAAGCGCGTGCGCAAGGCGTGGGGAGAGTTGATGTCCCACGAGGAAGCTGACGCCGCCGAGGACGCGGCCGAGGTCGGCGAGATTGAGAAGGACCAGTAGTCCGGCACCACCAGTGACGGCCAGCCCATCCGGTTCGGGCTGGCCGTTGCTGCGACTGCCGGAAGTCGACACAAGCCCCGCAGACCCGGCGAGTAGCCGGTGAGTGACCCGACCGCGCGGCCATGCCCGCGGCCGGCGAGCAGATCCGCCAGCAGACCCGGCGAGCGCTGCCCAACCCGACACACCAGCAGCCGTGAACGCATCTAGCGCTTCACCACCACCCGGCCACCGGAGGAGAAAACGATGACCACTACCTCGACCGCCACCCATATCCGCCGCGCGGAGAAAGGCGTGGACGGTAAGGACCCCATGCACGGCTGGTCCGTTCAGGACGGTTCGCAGAGGGCTGTGCCTCACGCACTGCTCGCTCTCGTCACCGAGCAAGAGGCGACGAACGCTCATCTCGCCAGCATCGCCGACAGCCTCGACCGGATTGCCGCCGCGCTGGACAAGTCCGCCATCGAGCCGTCGACTTCGCAGCCCAAGCGCCGCCTGTGGCTTCCGGCCCGCATGCCTCGCCCCGGCCGCCCCTGATGCCGCATCCGCAGTTCTGGGACCCGGACGGGGCCCGCTACGGCATCCCCACCTACCCCTACCACCTGGCCCCTGACGGGCTGGTCACCCGCCGCCAACTCCGCGCCCGCGGATTGCGGCCCGGCGGCCAGCCCGTCGCCGCGCAAGTCCTGTGGCGCTCCCGCCGCACCCGCAGCGGGGTGCGGGCCGCCTACCTCTACCGCCTCGACCTCGCCCGCCCCGTCCGGCCGATGACTCCGGCCAAGTGGGCTGCTGTGGAGCGGGCGTTGGCCGCCCGCCGCACCTGCCCCGTCTGCGGGAGGGATGCGGGATACACCCTGCCCACCTCTCTCGGCACCTGCCTGAACTGCGCGAAGTCCCTCGCGCTCGCCGCCTGATCGGAGACCTCTTCATGTCCCGCAAGACCGTCTCTCGACTCGTCGTCACCGTCAGCGCCGTGCTGGGGGTGGCCAACGCCCTCTCCATCGGCACGAAGCTGGCCGCCTACCACGTGCCCCTGTCGCTGATCGTCTCCTGCGCCATGGCCTGCCTCGCCACGACCGTCTGGGTCGTCGGCACCCTGGTCGACCTCCTCGGCTCAACGACGTACCGCTGCGCCGATCCGGACTGCGCCTTCACCGTGCGCGTCCGGCGCAGTGACGCCGCCGAGAACCGCCGCTGGCAGGAGACCGCCGCCGAGCACCCCACCCACCTCTACCGCGCCTGACCAACCCACCTGTCCCACAAGGAGTTTGCTCATGTCGTTCTTCTCTCGCGCTCGCCTGAACGAGGAAGCCGATGGCTTCGAGAGGGAGGCCAAGCGCGCCGACGCTGCTGCCCGCGACGGTGAGCGCGCCGCCAAGGACCCCAACCTCGACGCCTACACCCAGGGCGTTGCCTCCCGCTGCGCTGCCATCGCTCGTGGCAACGCCCGGGAGTACCGCCACATCGCCGGCGAACTGCGTGCCGGTGAGATCCCCGACTGCCTCGACCTGAGCTGAGGAGCTCGCCATGCCCCACGAAAACACCGTGGCCACGGGTCAGGGCACCGGGCTGGTGTCCTTCCATTACGCCATGTCCGGCACCACCCCGCGCGGTGCGTTTGGGCTGGTCTCCGGTGTCGTCGACTTCGACCTGAGCCACCCGAAGGCCACGCGGGAGAGCGCCTTCCACTACGTCCTTGGGCTGCTGGCCGAGCACATGGGCACCCGGGCGCTTTCGATCGCGCATTTCTCCTTCGAGCGCAACGCGCTCTGACCGTTCGCTGATGGCGCCCCCGGCCCGCTTTCTCAGGGCCTGGCCGGGGGCGCCTTCGCACTCCGTGAGAGGAGCACCTCCAGCATGGCGCACGCCAACACGACCGCCGAGAAAACCGACGAGATCACACCCCCACCAGCGAAAAACCCGCCGCAGGTTCTCCCGCAGCAGCAGGAGGGGGCCGGGGGAGTGGTGGACCTGCCGGCTCCGGGGCCGGAGGAGGACTACGACCTGGGCGGGCCGGAGCAGCCCCAGGACGACGAAGCCGAGGAGGAGCAAGACGATCCGGAGCGTGGTGGGTTGGCGGCGGTGCCGCTGCTGACCAATGCCGTGAACCTCTCCACGGTCGGGGTGTGCGGTGCGCTCAGTGCCGCGGGCCCCGTTGCTGGGGTGATGGCTGGTGGGGTGGCTGCGGCCGGTGTGGGCGCGTTGGGGCTGGCCGCGGCGCGGTCGTCTCGCACGACCGCCCAGCGCCGCGCGGCGGCCGCGACCACGATGGGTGCGGGCCGCGGTCAAGGACGAGCTGCTGCCCGCCACGGCGCGGCGACCGCCGGGGCGGCCGGCGCGGGCCGAGGCGGCTTCGGATTCCGCCGAGGCCGCCAGGGCGCAAGTCCAGCCGGGCGTCACGGTGTTGGCGCTGGACCGGCGGGCCGCTCCGCAGGGCTGTTTGGCCGTGGGCCGGCCTCGCATCGAGGTATGGGCGGCGGCCCGGGCGCCGGTGCCGGAACTGGGCGCTCTGGTGCTGCTGCGTCTCGCTTGGGTCAGCAGCGGCCCGGTGGCCTGGGCTCCGCTGGGCGAACGCCGGTGAGTCTGACCAAGGGCCCTGGTGGCAGGTCCGGTCTGGCGGCGGCTGGGTCGGCGCGCAACCGGTCGGCAGGGCTCGTCTCGCCCCGCCGCACGCCCAATACCCCTGGTGGTGGTGGCCTGTTGGGGCTGGGGCGCGGTGGGCGTTCGGGCACTGGTTCGCCCGGGGCCGGTCGAGGCGGTGGCGTATTCGCTGGGGCGTTGCGTGGCCGCGGTCCGGGGCGGTCGACGGTGGAGGCGGCGCGGGGCCGTCTGGCCCGGGCCCGGCAGGCAGTTGGTGACCGGGTGCGGGGCTGGTGGGGCCGGGGTGTTGAGTGGCTGCGCGGCTGGGGAGCACGAGCCGCAGGGTGGGTGACGTCGAGGCTGTCGAGGCTCTGGCACTCGACCAGGACGCTCCGGCGGCGCAGCTACGCGCACTTGCGGCATCTGTTGCGGCTGGCTGCGGCGGTGTTCTTCGCGACCATCGCGGCGCTGGCGGTGATGCCCGCCTCCCTGCTCGTCGGCGCCGCGGCCAACGTCCCGGCCGCCGTGAGCAAGCGGTTCCGTTTCACCGATACGGGGATGTCGTGGCCGGGCCGGGTGTGGCGCAAGGTCTACGGCACGGTCGCTGACGCCTCCCGGCGCCGTCTGAACTCCCAACTGTCCGACATGGCACAGCCGATCACCGCCGATGCGCGCGAGCACGTCGGCCACGTCTGCGACGACCCCGGCTCCGATGCCGGGCCGCTGACCGAGGAACCCACGATGAGGGGAGAGCACGTGAGCGTCTTCGCCACCTCCGCACAGGAGGTCGCTAACGCCTACGCCGCCTATGAGGCGCCGTCCATGGCCGCGGTCGCCGCCGAGTACAAGGGCCTGCCGGATGCGATCCGGCACGTCAACGACGCGGTGATGGCGCTGGCGGAGAACTCCGCCACGATCTACCCGATGGATCCGGCGATGGCCGAGGGCGTCGCCCAGGTCTCCCAGGTCCTGGAGGCCACCGCCGCCTACGCCGATGAGATCGAACCGACCTTCCGCACCGTCCACGACCACGACCTGATGCGGCTGGAGAACCCGCGGGTCAACGAGCACTGGTGGAACGTCGGCGGCATCGACGGCGACGGCGCTCTGTGGGCCACGGCCTCCGTCCTCGCCACCGCTGCTGAGGAGGTCCGCGGCGTCTACCAGACCTGGTCCCCCGAAGGTGCTGGCGACAGTCCCGCGATGGTGATCGGCGCCGAGTACGAGGGCGTGGCCGTGGGGTTGGAGCACCTGGCTGAGGCGGTGACGTCGCTGGCGACGCGGTCGGCGGAGACCTACCCGGTCGATCCGTGCATCGCCGAGATGGTCGCCGACGTCGTCCACGGCCTGCGCAAGGCCGTCTCCGCCGCCATGGAGCTGCAACCGGCCTTCCGCCGCCTGCACGCCGAAGACATCGACCACAACGAAAACCCCCGCCCCAACGAGCACATGTGGGCCGTCCCCAGGAACGGAGAAGCGCGTGCCTGACCTCGACTGGCAGGGTCGCCACACCCTCAACACCGCCACCGCCACCGCCGTCACCTCCGCGCTGGCCACCTCCTCCCTCACCTACGTGTCGGGGATCCATCCGCTGTGGGACATGGCCATCGCCGCCGGCGGCGCGCTGGGCACGGCCCTGGACGGCGCCCGCCGCGGCCGGCTCGGCGGCACCCTCACCTACCGGGCCGGGCTGTGGCTGGCGGCCGGCGGCTGGTCCTCCTGGGCCGCCGCCGGCGGCCCGCCCTGGTCCCTTCCCACCCTGGCCACCCTCGCCGCCGGCGCCCTGATCGGCCGCCTTTCCTGGAGCGCCGTCGGCCGCTACGAGAGCGCCGAGAAACTCCGCCGCACCGCCGCCGCCCGCGCCGCCGAACAGGCTGAGCGCCAAGAGCAGCACGATGCGTGGGGCGCGCAGTGGAAGGACCGGCTGGCCCGCATCGCCAAGCTGGACAACTGCAAGATCGTCGCCATCCAGCCCTGGCAGATGAACACCGGCTACACCGTCGAGGCCGACCTGCCCGGCGGCGCCACCTGGGGCCAGCTCAAGCGGTTCGAGGACGCCCTTGGCTCCGACCTGCGCCTGAACGAGGGCTGCGGCGTCGAGGTCGCCGGCGGACGACGCAAGGGCACCGCCATCATCCGCGTGTCCACCACCAACGTCATGCAGCAGAAGATCGAATTCCCCTTGGATTTGTCGCCGACCAGCATCGACGACGAGTTCGCCATCGGCCTCCACCGCGACGGCACCCCCGCACTGGGCTCGCTGGCGTTTCAGTGCGGGCTGGGCATCGGCGACACCGGCTCGGGCAAGACCACCACCCTCAACACCATCAACGCCCAACTCATCCGCACCATCGACGGGTTGGTATGGCACATCGACACCACCGGCGCCGGCCTGTCCCTGCCGTGGCTGACCTCCTGGGCCATCGAGGGCACCCACACCCGCCCCGTCATCGACTGGACCGCCCACACCCTCGATGAAACCCGGGCCATGCTCACCATGGCCCTGCAGATCATCGAAGTCCGCAAGCGCCGCTACCAAAAGCTCATGCGCCAGGCCAACGACACCAAGCTTCCCGCCCGCGCCGACGTCCCCGCCATCATCATCGTGGTCGACGAGACCGCCGACCAGCCGCGCGACATCAAGCAGCAGATCGAAACCATCATGAACACCGGCCGCGCCGTCCGCGTCCGCGTCAAGGTCTCCTCGCTGCGGGCCACCAGCGACTCCATCCCCGTCCCCGTCAAGAAGCGCGCCAAATGGCGCTGGGGCATGTACGTCACCGACCCCGAGGAACTGTCCTACCTCTTCTCGGGATTCCCGCAGGTCGACCCGGCCGACGCCCCTTGGCCCGGCTGCGGCTTCAACGCCTACAACTCCACCAAACCCCGCCCCTTCAAAGCCTTCAACCTCACCCCCGACCGCATCGACCAGATCGCCGCCGCCTGCTCCGCCCGCCGCCCCGAACTCGACGAGATCTCCCGCAGCGTCCCCCACGGCCGCTACTACCCCTCCCGCTGGGCCCGCGTCCTCCCCCACCTCTACGAAGGCGAGACCCTCCACGCCGTCACCCACCCCTACACCGGCATCCCCGTCATCGCCGTCCCCACCGCCAACACCCCGAACCTGACGAAGAATCCGACCACCGGCGCCACCCCCGGCGGCCCCGGCTCCGGCATCACCCCCGGCAGCACCGAATGGAGCCGACTCTTCCCCCACCGCGGTAACACCGCACCCACCACCCTCAAGCCCGACGACACACCCACACCTCCGGCCCCGGCTACTCCACCGGATCCGGGGCCGGAGAAGAAGCTGCGGCTCGTCGTCGACAACACCGACGACAACGCCGGTACCCCGCCGAAGGAGCACCCGAGCCCCGGCACCGTCGAGCAGCCGGGCCAGAGCGAGGAACCACCGGCCCACACCACCCCGCCGACACCCACGCCCGCGTCGGCGCCGATGCCCTCAGCCCAAGACGCCGCGATGCGCTTGCTGCTGGACGCCGGGCCCGACGGCACCGGCCCCTCCCGCATGGAAGCCGACCTCAAAGCCCTCGGCTACGGCACCCACCGCACCACCATCTCCGGCTGGCTCCGCCGCTGGGTCGCCTCCGCCGAGGTCCGCCAAATGGGCACCGGCACCCAGGCGTACTACATCCACCGCAGCAACGCCCACGACAACTAACAGTCACCAACACCGCTTGTTGTCGCTTGTAGCGACAACAAGCACACCCCCCTCCAGCCCACCCCGCCCACGTCCAACCACCCCTTTTTCCTTGTTATCGCTACAAGCGACAACAAGCGACAACAAGCACACAACGTAACCACCAGTGAGCCCCGAACCCTCCACGGTCCGGGGCTCACTGCACAGAAACGGAGGCACCTTTCATGGCCGTGACCATCTCCGCCGCCGTCCTCTTCGGCCTCATCAGCCTCGTCCTCATACGCGCCCGCTACGTCCAACTCGGCTCTGCGACCGCGCTGTTCCTCTTCGGCTTCTTCATCGCCAGCACCGGCGCCAGCAAGCCCATCACCGCCGCCTGCCACGCCATCGTCCAAGCCCTCACCCACCTCACCACCTAACACCCGGCCGCCGGGCTGGAGGAGACACCGTGCACCCCCAACACCCCACCCTGCCGCCCCACGACATCCCACCCGGCGTCCAGGAGGTCATCCTTCCCTCCGGCGAGAGGGCCCTCGCCTACAGCACCGCCCCCACCCCGCCGGTCCTCCCGGCACCAACCGTTCCGACGGCACCGGCCGCTCAGCCGATCCCGGCCTGGGCCAAAGCAACTGCGCTGCTGGCGCCGACGGTCGGCGGCGGCATCGCCATCACCGCGGTAGGGCTTTCCGCCGCGGCCCCCGGGCTCCTCGCCGTCAGCCACGTTCTGTGGTCCGCGGTGGCCGCCATCGCCACCGGTGGTATCGCCGCCGCCGGGGTCATCGGCCGCGTCCGGGCCCGCATCACCGCCGCACAGCGCGAGATGCAACGCCCGCACATCACCCAACACATCACCTCAACCGGCCTGTTCGGCCGCGCCAACGGCACCATCAACCACCGCTAAGGAGACACCTCGTGTACGAGGACGACGACTTCATCGACTGCGAACTGTGCTCGCCGTCATGCGACGACAGCGAGCCCTACCCCTACGCCCACTGCTGCGGCTGTGGCGCCGACGGCTCCAGCGAACACCCCGACTGCACCTGCGACTGACACCAAGGAGACACCCCATGGCCATGGGCGAAACCCCGATCACCATCATCGGCAACCTCACCGCCGACCCTGAGATCCGCTTCACCCCCAGCGGCGCGGCCCTGGCGAAGTTCACCGTCGCCTCCACCCCGCGCACCTACGACAAGAACAGCGGCCAGTGGACGGACGGCACAGCAGCCTTCTTCCGCTGCGCCGCATGGCGCCAGCTCGCCGAGCACATCGCCGACAGCCTCACCAAGGGCTCCCGCGTCGTCCTCTCCGGCCGCATCCGCCAACACAACTGGCAGACACCGGAAGGCGAGAACCGCTCCATGCTCGCCGTCGAAGTCGACGACATCGGCCCCTCCCTGCAGTTCGCCACCGCCACCGTCCAACGCGCCCAGCGCAGCAACCCAGCCCCGACCAACAGCAACCCGTGGGACACCACCGGCTCGGCCCCCGCGGGCGCGGCAGACGACGCCAAGCCGCCGTTCTGACACCCCCCGCATCCTGGCTCCCACACCCTGCTCGTCCTGACAAATCTTCGAAGTCATCGCTGGCAGACCCTTTGCGAAAGAGGCCCTATGCCCATCATCGGACCCGGCTACGACGACCCCGAGTACGACAACTACGACCCCGCCTGGAAGACCCAGGACACTCCGTTCCGGCGGTGGCTGGTCGCAAAACTCACCGACGCTGGCGTCAGCAACCCCACGTGGGTGGCCTCCCTCTACGCCCCCCCTCAACCGCTACCACGGTCTTGATGACGAGGACCAAGGCGACATCGCCATCCTCACCGACACCACCCCCGATGCCGTGAAAGCCGCCCACAAAGCCGACCTCGCCGACTGGGCAACCGAACAGCAGCTTCGCGACCACCCGCACCTGGCCGCCCGCAGACCTCAACCGCATCGGGCGCCGCTTCTGACCTAGGGCCGGCGAACTAACCGCTCCGTTGGCTACCACCGGCACGGGCCGCAGCCAACGAGCCCCGTTCTAACGGCACACGGGGCGACCGCCGCATCTCGCCAAAGAACCGCGGTCGCCCCGGCAACCAGCCCCATTCACAGAACTGGAGACCCCCAGCATGACCCAACCCGCCGACATTCGGCATACCGCCCTGACTCTGGCCGCCGCCGGCGTGCCGGTTCTCCCCCTGAGCCGAGGGAAACGCCCCTTCGGCAACTGCCCGGCCTGTGAAAACAGCACCTGTGGGGACCGGCCCCACATGAAGGCCGCCGGCCCCTGCCAGTGCCCGCACCCGTGCCACGCTTGGGCCGCGGCCACCACCAATCCGGCTGTCCTCACCTCCGCAGCATGGGCACCGGCATGGCAGCACGCGGCCGCGGTCGCCTACCACCCGGCCGGCGCCGGCCTGACCGTGGTCGACCTCGACGACCCCGACGCCGTCACCTGGGCCCGCGAGAAGCTGCCTGCCACTCGGACCGTGCCAACCGGACGCGGAGAGCACTGGATCTACCGCGGCACCATGCGCTCCGCCAACAAGGCGCGCCCCGGCGTGGACATCAAGTCCGCCATGGTCTATGCCCGTTGGCTCGGGCCCGGCACCGGCACCATGACCGACCTCCCGCCAGCCGTCCACGCCCTGACAGCGAAGGAAGAAACCACCCCCGCGCCGGGCGGGCCGGGGGTGGTCTCTTCTCCCCGCGAGCGCGCCACCTGGGACCGCACCGTCGCCACCGGCTGCCGCCACACCGAGCGCTACGTCCTCACCGGCCTCGAACGCGGACTCGCCATGGTCCGCACCCGCACCGAATCCGGCGCAGGCTCGAAGGCATACGGCGTCGCCTCCTTCCTGGCCACCCAGCATGCCAACTGCCCTGGCCCGTGTGGACTCGACACCCTGGGCCGGCAGATCGTCGAGGCGGCCGTCTCCGTCGGCGTCCCCGAGCCATACGCCCAACGCGCCGTCACCCGCGGCCTGGCCAGCACCACGCGGAGGGCAACGTGACCACCAACCCACCGAACCTCGCCGCCACCGGTCAACCGTCGTCTGGCGTGAGCGGCTCAAAGGACGTCGCCCGAAGGGCGTCCTTTCAAAGCCCTGACCCGCACCCGACCACCCACCGTCCCCCGGAGCAGGCCCTGTTCGGGCTGCACATCATCGCCCCACCGCAGTGGAGCGCCGTCACCCGCGCCACCGCCATCTGCCGCTGCGGCACCTACGACAAAGAAGCCCGCGGCCGCGCCGCCGTCCAACAGCTCGTCGAGGACTGGGAACACCACCGCACCACCTGCCGCTTGCGCCACCCCGCTACCCGCGAAACGAGGAAAGCCTCATGACCGCCCCCATCGACGGCGCCGCCCTGCTGGACGAAGTCGAAGCCTTCCACCGGCGCTTCAACATCTTCCCCAGGGAAGCGGCCTACGTCGCCGTGGCGCTGTGGGACGCTCACGCCCACCTCCTCGACGCCTTCGACTCCACCGCCCGGATCGCGTTCCTCTCTCCCGAGCCCGGGTCGGGGAAGTCGCGCGCCCTGGAGATCGTGGAGACACTGACACCGAGGGCAGAGACCACGGTCAACTCCAGCGCCAACGCGCTGTTCCGCATGGTGGAGGCGGACCAGGGACGCCCCACGATCCTCTTCGACGAGGTGGACACCATCTTCGGGCCCGCGGCCGGCGACAACGAGCCGCTGCGCGCCTTCATCAACTCCGGCTACCGACGCAGCGGGAAGATGCACCGCTGCGTCGGCGACGGCGCCAACCAGACCGTCCAGCCCTTCCGTTCGTTCTGCGTGGTGGCGATGGCCGGGTTGGGGCACCTGCCGGACACGATCATGTCCCGCTCCGTCATCATCCGCATGCGTAAGCGCGCGCCCAACGAGACGATCGAGCCGTTCCGTCAGCGGCTCAACGAGCCGGAAGGGCACGCCCTTCGCGACCGCCTCGCCGAATGGGCCGACCAGGTCCGCGACCAGGTCACCGGCGCGTGGCCGACCCTTCCCGACGGCATCTCCGACCGGCCCGCCGACGTCTGGGAGCCATTGCTGGCGGTCGCCGAAGCGGCTGGTGGCACCTGGCCCGAGCGGGCCCGTGCCGCGTGCATCGAACTCGTCGCCGCAGCCCGGGAAGGCGACCCGGCCTCCCTGGGAGTCCAGCTCCTGACCGACCTGCGGGACAAGGTCTTCCAGGGAGCTGACCGCATGCCCACCGCCGCGATTCTGGAGGTGTTGGTCGCGCTGGAAGACGCGCCCTGGGGCGACATGAACGGCCGGGCCCTGACGAGCCGGGGGCTGGCGAAGATGCTCGGCGAGTACGTCACCGCGGACAACAAGCCCATCAAACCGCGCTCGATCCGCACCTCCAGCGGCGTGCCGCGGGGGTACTACGCCGAAGACCTGGCCGACGCGTGGAGCCGGTACTGCCCTCTCCCTACCCAGGGAGCCGCTACATCCGCTACATCCGCTACACCCCAGGTCAACAAGGGGGCGGCTGTAGCGGAAACGAGCGGTGTAGCGGATAGCGCCGCTACACCCCACCTGACCGTCGCCCGCACCGCGTAGCACATCTATCCGCTACATCGCGCCCACCCGCTACACAAAACAGGCCCCTGACCTGCGATGTAGCGGATGTAGCGGATGTAGCGGACCTCCCAGAAGGGGGCGGAGAGCCCCGCGGTCAAACAAAAGGATCGTGCCCATGGCCACCGCAGCCGAATTTGTACGACCACGCCTGTATGAGATCAAAGAGGCCGCAAGGCTGTGCAGCATCGGACGCTCAAAGGCGTGCGAGGAGATCCGACTCGGCCGGCTCCGCACCGTCCGCATCGGCCGACGCCGACTTGTGCCACTCCAGTACATCGACGACTACGTCGCCCTGCTGATGCGTGAATCGGAAGATTCCAACTGAAGCGCGACGCAAACGAGGCCACGCCCCGCTAGGGCGTGGCCTCGTTTCTTTCCGAAGGAGACATCTGAATGACTGACGAGAAGCGAAGCCGGGCAGGGAATGGCGACGATTCGATCTACTGGGATAAGTCCAAGAATCGCTACATCGGGGCGATTTCTCTCGGCTTCACACCTGCCGGTAAGAGGAGCCGTCCGAAGGTGTCAGGGAAGACCAAGGCCGAGGTGCGAGCAAAATTGCGCGAGAAGCGGAAGGAGCTCGAGGTGGGAGTGAAGTCCAGTGCCACCTATACCATTGAGCAGGCTGTGCGTGCATGGCTTTCTCAAGGGCTGAAGGGGCGTGACGCAGGGTCGATCAGTACGTACACCAGCATGGCGGAGAACCACGTAATTGCTGATCTGGGGAAAGCGCGGCTGAAAGATCTCACGGCTGACACCGTCGACTGCTGGTTGGATGAAAAATCCATTTCCCTCGCGAAGAGCTCGATGGAAATGATCCTTTCGATCTTGCGGCGCTCGATTACACATGCGCAACGTCGCGACTTGATTCTAAGGAATGTGGCAGAGCTTGTTGATCTGCCTGAAGGGCAGTCCGGGCGTCCGAGTAAATCCCTCACCCTGGAGCAAGCGAAGTCGCTTCTCACTGCGCAGCGGGATACCTGGGTGCATGTCTATGTGGCTGTGTCACTGCTAGTTGGAATTCGGACTGAAGAGGTGCGTCCGCTCACCTGGGATCGGGTCCACCTTCGCCCCGTCGGCGGGGTCGCTCCGCACATTGAAGTCTGGAGGTCGGTGCGTCGGCGCGGTGAGACCAAGACCGTGAAGAGTCGGCGCACCTTGGCTATGCCGCGGCAACTGGTGGAGACGCTGGAGAGCTACCAGGCTGAGCAGCGGAAGCGCCGTGAGGGTCTCGGCCTTCCATGGACGGCTACCGACTTGGTCTTCGGTACGAGCAGCGGTGAGCAGCGAACGGCGGAGAACGTGCGCCGAAACTTCCGTGTGCTGCTGAAGGGAGCAGGCTTTCCCGACCCGAAGCAGTGGACCCCTAGGGAACTTCGCCACAGCTTCGTCTCGATCCTCTCGGATCACGGGATCCCGCTGGAAAAGATCGCTCGGCTTGTCGGGCACAGCACGTCGCAGACGACTGAGAAGGTGTATCGGAAGCAGATCCGCCCTGTGGTCACGGACGGGGCCCAGGCCATGGACGAGATCTTCTTTAGGTGCGTGGACTCCGGCACTGACTGAGGATGCGCGGGCATGGCTCCCTGTTTGGCTCCCCCGACTCCCAACCGCGCCAACTTGCAGCCGCCCCAGCGGCTCTAACCTGCGGGGGAGCAGGCAACTTGAGGGTGCCCCACTTCAGGGGATCCTTAAGGGGCGGGTAAGGAGCCGCTAAGCGGGGGTGCGGGGAGGCGGCCCGCGAGGGGCATCCGGGGGCCGGGGGAAGGGAGTTGGGGAGCCTCCCGGGGCAATTCCGGGGCGCCTCCGTGGCGTCGGCGCCTCACCGGTCCGCGTCGGTGAACGGCGCCGCCGGGTCGTCCAGGCCGTCGGTGAGCGCGCCGAGCGCCGCCGCGGTCAGCGCCTCGGGGGCGGCGTCCAGCGGGAGTTCGGCCCAGATGAACTTGCCGTGCGGGGTGTAGCGGGTGCCCCACCGGCTGGCATAGCGGGCGATCAGGAACAGTCCCCGGCCGCCCTCGTCGGTGGTCCGGGCGTGCCGCAGGTGCGGCGCGGTGCTGCTGCCGTCGGACACCTCGCAGATCAGCGCCCTCGCCCGGATCATCCGCAGCCCGATCGGCCCCGAGGCGTGCCGGAGGGCGTTGGTGACCAGCTCGCTGACGATCAGCTCGGTGGAGAACTCCAGTTGCGGCAGCCCCCATTGGGCCAGTTGGTCGGCGGCGGACCGTCGGGCCTCGCCGACCGCCGACGGGTCCGCGGCGATGTCCCAGGTGGCCAACTGCTCCTGCGGCAGGGCCCGGGTGCGGGCCAGCAGCAGTGCCACGTCGTCCACCGGCCGGGTGCCCGGCAGGGTGCTGATGACCCTCTCGCAGATCTCCTCCAACGGGGCCTGCGGATCGGACAGCGCGGTCCGCAGCCGGGTGATCCCGCCGTCCAGGTCGAGGGCCTTCCCCAGTAGCAGCCCGTTGGTGTAGAGCGCCAGCAAGCTCCCCTCGGCCAGCGGCAGTTCGGTGGACTCGAAGGGCATCCCGCCCAGCCCCAGCGGCGGCCCGGTGGGCAGCTCCAGCATCTGGCAGCCGCCCGCCGGGCTGACCAACAGGGGGGCGGGGTGCCCGGCCCGGGCCAGCGTGCAGCAGCAGGCGACCGGGTCGTAGACCGCGTACAGACAGGTCGCGCCGACCACCCCGTCGTCGCTGTGCGCGTCGTGCGCGACCCGGTTGACCATGTCGTCCAGGTGCGCCAACACCTCCTCCGGGGACAGGTCGAGGTCGGCCAGCGCCTGCACGGCGGCCCGCAGCCGGCCCATGGTGGCCGCGGCGTGCACCCCGTGTCCGACCACGTCGCCGACCACCAGCGCCACCCGCGCGCCCGACAGCGGGATCACGTCGAACCAGTCGCCGCCCACCCCGGACCGGGAATCGGCCGGCAGATAGCGGTAAGCGGCCTCCACGGCGCTCTGCTCGGGCAGTTCGCGCGGCAGCAGGCTGCGCTGGAGGGTGAGCGCCGCGGCGTGCTCACGGGTGTACCGGCGGGCGTTGTCGATGGAGATCGCCGCGCGGGTGACGAACTCCTCGGCCAGGACCAGGTCGTCGGGCTGGAACGGGCCGGTGGGCCGCCAGCGGGCGAACGCGGCCGCGCCCAGGAAGTGGCCCCGGGCCCGCAGCGGTACCACCATCAGCGAGTGGAAGCCGAGCGCCCGCAACTTCCCGGCCCGGACCGGGTCGTCGGCCGCCCAGTCGGTGTGATCCAGATCGAGGTCCGGGATCAGCACCGACTCGCCCTCGGTCAGGCTCAACACCACCGGCGCCGACGGTGGATAGCCGGTCCGCTCCCCGATCGGGATCAGCGCCTCCGGGCAGCCGTCCCGCACGGACTGCTGCGCCGCCCGGCGCACGCTGAACAGGTCGGCGGGCTCGACCGGCCCGGGCGCCGGCTCGGCTCCGCTGACCATCGCGTCGAGCAGGTCGACGGTGACGAAGTCGGCGAGGTCCGGCACCGCCACGTCCGCCAACTCCTGGGCGGTCTGCCAGACGTCGAGGGAGCCGCCGATCCGCTCGCCCGCGCGGTTGAGCAGCGCCATCCGCTGCCGGGCGCGATAGCTCTCGGTGACGTCCAGGACCATGTAGCAGACGCCGAGCACCCGGCCGGACTCGTCCTCCAGCCGGAAGAACGACGTGGAGTAGGCGTGTTCGTGCCGGGGGTCGGACTCCGGGTGGCCGAGGTACTCGTAGCCGAGGGAGGGGCGGCCGGTGCGCAGTACCCGGCGCATCTCCGTCTCGATGGACTCCACCGCCATGCCCGGCAGCACCTCGCCCAGCCGCTTGCCCAACCGCTCGGCGCGCGGGGCGCCGCCCATCCGTTCCAGGGCGTCGTTGACCCAGACGTAGCGCAGTTCGGGGTCGAGCATCGCCACCCCGAACGGCGACGCCCCGAGGATCCCGTTCAGCAGCGAGCGGCCGGCGCCCGACCAGGGCGTCCGCGCCGTCTCGGTGGCCAGCACCAGCCGGGTGTCCGGGCCCGGTCCGGCGAGGACCGGCAGCACCCGCACCTCCAGGTCGAGCCGGTGCCCGGTGGCGTCCTGCACCGCGGTCAGGCCGCTCCAGCCGTCCGCCGCCGCGAGCCGCTCCCGCCAGGCCGGCCCGCCGGGTGCCGCGTCGGGGTTCGCCGGGGCGAACAGCTCGGCCAGCGGCCGGCCCAGGGCCGCGGAGGTCGGATGGCCCAGCAGCCGCTCGGCGCCGGCGGACCAGCCGCGCACCACCCCGGTGCGATCGGCCAGCACCACGGCGGTTCGGGTGAGGTCGAAGGCCCCGTTGCCGGGGAGGCGGCTGCTCGGGGAGGCGCTCATACAAGACCGTTCCCATGCCGGCTCAACACCCCGTGCGGGCCGGCCACCGGCCCGCCCCCGCGTACCACCGGCCCTTCCCACGGTACTCCCGCGGCCGGCCGGGGCGCCTGCCCGACGTAAGCCCCGCAGCGCCCCCGTCGGGCGCCGCCCCGGCCCGGATCCGGCCGATCACCCGCCGTCGCGTCCGGCCGCCGGCGTACGGGGCGGGCGGCGCGCACGGTGGGCGTCATGGGTCCGGACCGCGGGCCCAACTCGCCCGCTTTGCCGTGGCTTTCCCGGTGTGCGGTGCGCGGATTGCCGCGGCTTTTCCGGCGCCCGGTAGAGGCGTGGCTCAATCCGGCGCCTCCCCCGAAGCTTAGGTGGCCGATGCATCTATCTGGGCGTACGGTGCTCGCGCGGGCCGTCGGAGGGACCCCGGCGGCCCGCCGTAACCCGAGGGAGGAGCCGCCACCATGTGCGGAATCACCGGATGGATCTCCTACGACAACGACCTCACCACCCGGCGCCCCGCCCTTGAGGCGATGACGGGGACCATGGCCTGCCGCGGCCCGGACGCCGGCGGCATATGGCTCGCCCCGCACGCCGCGTTCGGCCACCGTCGGCTCGCGGTCATCGACATCGACGGCGGCAAGCAGCCGATGAGCGTCGAACGGGACGGCCGCACCCTGCTCGTCACCACCTACAGCGGCGAGGTCTACAACTACCGTGAGCTGCGCGCCGAGTTGGAGCAGCTCGGCCACGCCTTCCGGACCAGCAGCGACACCGAGGTGGTGCTGCACGCCTACCTCCAGTGGGGCGAGCAGTTCGCCGAGCGCCTCAACGGCATGTACGCCTTCGCGCTGTGGGACCCGCGCACCGAGCAACTCCTGCTGGTCCGCGACCGGATGGGCATCAAGCCGCTCTACTACTACCCGACCCGCGACGGCGTGCTGTTCGGCTCCGAGCCCAAGGCGGTGCACGCCCACCCCGACGTCCGCCCGACCGTCGACGCCGAGGGCCTCGCCGAGCTGATCACCTTCACCAAGACGCCCGGCCACGGCGTCTATCAGGGACTGCACGAGGTGCGGCCCGGGCACCTGGTGCGGGTCGACCGCAACGGCGTGCACGTCAGCCGCTATTGGGCCCTTGAGGCCCGCGAGCACACCGACGACCTCGACACCACCGTCGCCCGCGTCCGCGAGCTGCTCGACGACATCGTCGCCCGCCAGTTGATCGCCGACGTCCCGCTGTGCACCCTGCTCTCCGGCGGCCTGGACTCCTCGGCCATCACCGCGCTCGCCGCCAAGGCGCTGGCCGAACAGGGCAGCGGCCCGGTCCGCTCGTTCGCCGTCGACTTCACCGGCTACACCGAGAACTTCACCCCCGACGACCTGCGCGGCACCCCCGACGGCCCCTACGCGCACGCGCTGGCCGAGCACGTCCGCTCCGACCACCGCGACATCATGCTGGACACCGCCGCCCTGATGGACCCCGCGCACCGCGCCGCGGTGTTGGCCGCCCGCGACCTGCCCAACGGCTTCGGCGACGGCGACACCTCGCTCTACCTGCTGTTCAAGGCGGTCCGCGAGCAGTCCACGGTCGCCCTGTCCGGCGAGTCGGCGGACGAGATCTTCGGCGGCTACCGCTGGTTCCACGACCCGGAGTCGGTCAACGCCGACACCTTCCCCTGGGTCGCCGCCGGCCTGTCCGGCCGGTTCTCCGGTGGCAACGCGGTCCGCGAGGCGCTGCTGGACCGCGCGCTGCTGAAGAAGCTGGACCTGCCCGGCTACGAGCACCGCCGCTACCGGGAGGCGCTCGCCGAAGTCCCGTACCTGGACGGTGACATCGGCCACCAGCGCCGGATGCGCGAGGTCAGCTATCTGCACCTGACCCGCTTCGTGCAGATCCTGCTCGACCGCAAGGACCGCGCCAGCATGGCCGTCGGCCTGGAGGTCCGGGTCCCGTTCTGCGACCACCGGCTGGTCGAGTACGTCTTCAACACCCCCTGGGCGATGAAGACCTTCGACGGCCGGGAGAAGTCCCTGCTGCGCGCCGCCGCCCGCGACGTGCTGCCCGACCTGGTCGCCGACCGCGTCAAGAGCCCCTACCCCAGCACCCAGGACCCGGGCTACAACGAGGCGCTCCGCGGCGAGCTGCGGGCGCTGGCCGCCGACCGGGACGCCCCGGTCCGCCCGCTGCTGGACTCCGGGGTGCTCGCCGAGGTCACCGCTGACGGCGCCACCGGCGACGTCCGCCCCAGCGCCGAGCTGGTCCTCGGCATGGACGCCTGGCTGCGCACCACCGGCACGAGCCTGGAGCTGTAGGCCCGGGCCCGCAGGGGTGCCCGTATCCCGGGCACGGTGGCCGCTCCTGGCGCACAATGGATGCGACAAAACCGCGCAGCGCGCCGGCGGATCCGCGCACCCGCGCACCCGCCGCGCCACCACCGCACCAGCACCAGGAGCGCCACCGTGTCCCCCCAGCCCCTGACCATCACCATCGACCCGGCGGCGGCCGAGGCCCCGTTCGAGCAGGTCCGCACCCAGATCGCCGATCAGGCCCGGACGGGCACCCTGCCCGTCGGCCACAAGCTCCCCACCGTCCGCGGCCTCGCCGAGGAGCTGGGCCTGGCCGCCAACACCGTCGCCAAGGCGTACCGCGCCCTGGAGACCGACGGCGTGATCGAGACCCGCGGCCGCAACGGCAGCTTCGTCGCCGCGGCCGGCGACGCCGCCGACAGGGAGGCCGCCGCGGCCGCCGCGACCTACGCCCGGCGCGCCCACCGCCTCGGCCTGGACCGCGCCGCCGCCCTCGCCGCCGTCACCGACGCCCTGCGCGCCACGTACGACGGCGACTCCTGACCGCAAACCGGCCCGCGCTCGCCCCGGGAGGAGCCCATGACCAGCCGGCACGCCCTCGTCCGACGCCCCGGCCCCCACCTGGCCGAGGGTCTGGTCAGCTACGTCGACCGGCGGCCGGTGGACGCCGCGTTGGCGCTGCGTCAGTGGGAGGGGTACGTCCGGGCGCTGCGCGACCACGGCTGGGTGACCACCGAGGTGGCCCCCGCCGACGACTGCCCCGACGCGGTCTTCGTCGAGGACACCATGGCCGTCTTCCGCAACGTCGCGCTGCTCGCCCGCTCCGGCGCCGACGACCGCCGGCCCGAGCTCCCCGGCGCACGGGAGGCCGCCGAGGCGCTCGGCTGCTCCCTCAACGCGGTGCGCGCCCCCGGGACGCTCGACGGCGGCGACGTCCTCACGGTCGGCGACACGGTGTACGTGGGCCGCGGCTGCCGCACCAACGCCGAGGGGGTGCGGCAACTCCGGGCCGCCTTCGAGCCGTTGGGGGCCCAGGTCGTCCCGGTGCCGATCAGCCGGGCGCTGCACCTGACGTCGGCGGTCAGCGCCCTCCCCGACGGCACCGTCATCGGCTACCCGCCGCTGGTCGAGGACCCGTCGGTCTTCCCGCACTTCCGGCCGGTCCTGGAGGAGTCCGGGGCGCACGTCGTCCTCCTGGGCGACGACGCGCTGTTGCTGGCCGCCTCCGCGCCGCGCACCGCCCAGCTCTTCGCCCGCCTCGGCTACCGCCCGGTCCCCGTCGACATCAGCGAGTTCGAGAAGCGGGAGGGCTGCGTCGCCTGCCTGTCGGTGCGGCTGCGCGAGCTTGCGGCGTGAACACCGGTGCGGCGCGCGCCACTTCGGCGGGGCGGCGCCGCGTCACAGGTACAACCCCGAGGTCGTGCCCTGGGGTTGGGTGGGCAGCGCGGTGGGGCGGGTGCCGCGGCGGAGGGCGTAGAGCTCGGCGAGGGTGGCGCCGTCGCGGCCGATGCCGTCCTCGGTGCCGAGCCAGGCGGTGGCCTCCGGCTGCGTCAGCGGTCCGACCTCGATGCGGGCCAGGCAGCGGCCGGGGCGGACCACCGCGGGGTGCATCCGCTCCAGGTCCTCGTTGGTGGTGACGCCGACCAGGACGTTGCGGCCCTGGCCCAACAGGCCGTCGGTGAGGTTGAGCAGACGGGAGAGGGCCTGGCCGGCGGTGTGCTTGGCCTCGCCGCGGATCAGCTCGTCGCAGTCCTCCAGCAGGAGCAGCCGCCAACGGCCCCGGCCGGTGGGGTCCTCCTCCCCGATGGCGATGTCCATCAGGTACCCGACGTCGGAGAAGAGCCGCTCGGGGTCCAGCACGCAGTCCACCTGGCACCACTCCCGCCAGGACCGGGCGAGGGTGCGTAGCGCGGAGGTCTTGCCGGTGCCGGGCGGGCCGTGCAGCAACAGCAGCCGGCCGGCGATCTCTTCGGGGGAGACCTTCATCAGGTGGTCCAGCGCGGTCGCCACCGGGGCGGTGTAGTTGGCCCGGACGTCCTCCCAGGACCCGGCGGAGATCTGTCGGGAGGTGCGGTGCGGACCGCGGCGCGGGGAGAAGTACCAGAAGCCCATCGGGACGTTCTCCGGCTGCGGCGGGGGCTCGTCCTCGGCACCGTCCGCGGCCTGCCCGAGCACCTGCTCGGCGAGCGCGTCGGTTTCCGCGGTGACCGTCACGTCGGCGCCGCGGTTCCAACGGGAGACCAGCAGGGTGAAGCCGTCGCCCTCGGCGAGGACGGCGCTGCGGTCGTCGTCCCGGGCCGAGCGCAGGATCCGCACCCCGGGTGGCAGCAGCGTCAGCCCGGACTTCACCCGGTCCACCGTGCGGCTCCGGGCGTGGGGCTGCTCGCCGTTGGCGAACCGGCCCAGGAAGAGCGCGTCGATGACGTCGGACGGGGAGTCGCTGTCGTCCATGGTCAGCCGGAGCGGCAGCGCCTCGGCGGCGGGGGAGGGCGGGACCCGGTCGGCACACATGCCGTCATGATCCGGCAGAGCGGCCGCCCGCGTACACGGAATATCAAGGGTCGCGCCGTCCGCGTCGTCCGGGCCGGTTGTCCGCGGAGGGTGAGCGCGCCGGGACGCGCCCTGTGCGCGCCCGCCGGGCCCGCCCTAGGGTGGTCCGCCGTGCGACGACGCGGTGGGGAACGTCAGGGACGGCCGGGCGGGCCGGAGCGTGCGGACGGCGGGCACCTGCGGGGGCGTCGGGGGACGGCCTTCGGGGTGGCGGTGGTGGTCGGGGTGGCGGCGCTGGCGCTGCTGCTGGTGATGTGCGGGGCGGGCGGCGAGCGGGTGGCGGGGGCCGGCGTGCCGACCCGGTGGACGGAAGGGGCGCGGCCGAACCCCGTCGAACCGGAGTTGAGGGCGCGTCAGGCCGTCGGGGCGCCCACAGACGGCGCAATGGCCCACCGCCGCGCCGGCCGTCCGGAGACTGGCAGCACGCCGACCCCGGGTGCCCACCGGAAGGAGCCGAATCCGTGGAGCCGCCGAGCGGAACCGCCCTGACGGTGGTGATGGTGTGCCTGACCGTGGTCACCGGCGTGCTCGACGCCGTCAGCTTCCTGACCCTCGGTCATGTCTTCACCGCGACCCAGACCGGCAACCTGCTCTTCCTGGGCTTCGGCATCGCCGGGCAGGGTGGGCTGTCGGTGGTGATGCCGGTGGTCTCGCTCGGGGCGTTCCTGATGGGGGCGGTGCTCGGAGCCCGGCTGGAGTCGCTGCTGGCCGCCCGCCGGCGGCCCTGGTTCCCCCTCGCGCTGCTGGTCGAGGCGGCGCTGCTGGTCGGCGCCGCGGCGGCCGGCTGGGAGACCGGCCCGGCCCGGGAGTTGGCGGCCGGTCAGCGCGATGTGGTGGTCGCGTTGATGGCGGTGGCGATGGGCATGCGCAACGTCACCGCGATGCGGGTGGCCGCCCCGGACCTGTCCACGACGGTGGAGACCCGGGCGCTGACGGCCCTGGTGAGCGGCTCGGCGCTGGGCGGCGACCGGCGGCTGGGCTACGGCAGCGGCGCCGTGCCCCGCCGGCTGGGCTCGGTGGGCGGGATGCTCGGCGGCGGTCTGCTGGGGGCCTGGCTGATCGGGCTGGGCACCCGGACGTCGTTGGTGGTGCTGCTGGCCGCGGTCGCCGTCGCGGCCACCGCCTGCCTCGTCCCCGGGCTCACCCACGGGCGGAACGCCGACGGCTGACCGGCCAGCCGTCGACGTCCCCCACCCGACGGCCCTTATGGGAGACGGCCGTTCACCGGGTGGTCCTGCGCGGCCCGGGAGGGCGGGCGGCGTCCACTAGGGACGCGCCCCTCACGGGACGATCTTCAGCAGCTTGTTGGGCGAGCCGCTGCCGGGGTTGGTCACCACGCCCGAAGTGGCGCCGTTCACCAGGGCCGTGGCGACCTGGGCCGGGGTGGCGGTGGGGTGCCCGGCGAGGTAGACCGCGGCGGCGCCGGCGACGTGCGGGGTGGCCATCGAGGTGCCGGAGATGGTGTTGGTGGCGGTGTCGCTGGTGTTCCAGGCGCTGGTGATGGAGCTGCCGGGGGCGAAGAGGTCCACCCGGGAGCCGTAGTTGGAGTACGAGGCGCGGGCGTCGGTGGAGGTGGTCGCGCCGACGGTGAGCGCCTCGGCGACCCGCGCGGGGGAGTAGTTCTGCGCGTTGTCCCCGGAATTGCCGGCCGCGACCGCGTAGGTCACGCCGCTCTTGATGGAGTTGCGCACGGCGGTGTCCAGCGCCGCGTCCGGACCGCCGCCCAGCGAGACGTTGGCCACCGAGGGGCCCTTGTGGTTCTTGGTGACCCAGTCGATGCCCGCGACCACCTGGGCGGTGGTGCCGGAGCCGGAGTCGTCCAGTACCCGCACCGCGACGATCTTCGCCTTCTTGGCGACGCCGTACGAGGAGCCGGCGATGTTCGCCGCGACGTGGGTGCCGTGGCCGTTGCCGTCCTGGGCGACGGTGTCGTTGTCGATCGCGTCGTAGCCGTTGGTCGCCCGGCCGCCGAACTCCTGGTGGGAGACCCGCACTCCGGTGTCGATGACGTACGCGGTGACGCCGGAGCCGGCGGTGGCAGGGTAGGCGTACTTCTTGTCCAGCGGGAGCTTGGCCTGGTCGATCCGGTCCAGGCCCCAGGACGGCGGGTTGGTCTGGGTGTCCAGGGCGTGCACGGTGCGGTCCTGGTAGACGCGGTCGACGGCGGGGTCGGCCGCCAGCCGTCTCGCCTGGGCCTCGGACAGGGTGGCGGCATAGCCGTTGAGCGCGGCCGTGTAGGTGCGCCGGACGGTGCCCCCGTAGGTGGATATCAGGCCGCGGCCGTCCGCCGAGGCGGACTTCAGGCCGGCGGACGGCTTGAGCGTGACGAGGTAGCTGCCGTGCACCGCGTCCGCGGTGCCGGCGCCGACGACGGTGCCCTGGGCGGGCGCCGCCTGGGCGGGCAGGGAAAGGGCGCCGAGCGTGGTCGCCGCCGCGGCCGCGGCGGTCGCCGCGGCGATCCGCAGGGTGGTGGAACGCCGCCGGGCGGCGCCGGGGGTGGTGGAACGCATCACTGCCATCGCGGGAAGTCCTCCTCGTTCGGTGCGCGCGGTGGTGCGCGCGGGGGTGGACGTGTGGGACGTACGAGCGGTACGCAATCGGTCGTTTCGGAAATGACCGTGACCGACCGTCAAAAGGCTTCCGCGAGCGGCGGCTCGGTATCAAGAGTTCCAACGGGATGTCATATACGCGTCATGAAAAGGCAATGGCGCGGCAGCGAAGAAGCTGACAGATCGGCAGATTAGCCGTGAACTCTTGACGACTTTTGGCATGGACACTACCGGCCACGCGGGACTGCTGGTACCAACAGATCACGCAGAGATCCTGCTATGGGAGGTTCCATGAGAGTGTCCCGTTTTGCGGCCTTGACAGTCGCCCTCTTCGTCGCGTCGTCGCTCGCGCTCACCGGCGCGACCGCCGCCGCGGCGACCCAACTCACCGTCAACGGGGGCTATGTGGCCCTCGGTGACTCCTACTCCGCCGGCGTCGGCGCCGGCAGCTACGACAGCGGCAGCGGCTCCTGCAAGCGCAGCACCAAGGCGTACCCGGCGCTCTGGGCGGCCGCGCACTCCCCCTCGTCCTTCTCCTTCACCGCCTGCTCCGGGGCCCGTACGGGTGATGTCGTCAGCGGCCAGCTCGGCCCGTTGAACTCGGCCACGAGCCTGGTCAGCATCACCATCGGCGGCAACGACGCCGGATTCGCCAACACCATGACCACCTGCGCCCTCCAGGGCGAGAGCGCCTGCCTGGCCCGGATCGCCCAGGCCCGCAGCTACATCGACAACACCCTCCCCGGGAAACTGGACACGGTGTACGCGGCCATCGCCAACAAGGCCCCGTCCGCCCGCGTCGTCGTCCTGGGGTACCCGCACTTCTACAAGCTCGACGGCTCCTGCTCGGTCGGCCTCAGCGAGAAGTCCCGGGCCGCCGTCGACGCCGCCGCCGACGACATCAACGGCGTCATCTCCCGGCGTGCCGCCGCGCACGAGTTCACCTTCGCCGATGTCAACTCGACCTTCACCGGCCATGAGCTGTGCTCCGGCAGTCCCTGGTTGCACAGCGTGACCTATCCCATCGACGAGTCCTACCACCCCACCGCCGCCGGCCAAGCCGACGGCTATCTCCCGGTGTTCGGCTCCGCTGCGTGATCTTCCGTGCACGGGGCGCGGAGGAGAGCCCCCTCACTCCCCTGCGCCCCGCGCTCCCGGAGCTCCCCGCCGGTCGCTCAACTCGCCCTGTTACACGCGCTGTACGTGACATTCCGTATGGTGTTCGTCAACGTCAAGGCATGGCAGGTGAATCCGTTGACCGGTATGCACGCGTGTCCTCCAAGAGAGATAGGGTTACCCTGCCCGTTGGCCGGGTGCCCTCGTACGGGTGGGGAGAGTCATGGAACAGATAACAGTGCGCAGCAGGGCGCGGGTCCCTGCCATCACATGCGGGAGCGGCGCGTCCAGCGCGCGGCTCGACCGTCATCTCGCGGTGCTCGGCGGTCCCGCCATCCCGCAGCGCGACGTGGCGGGTGCCACATCGCTGATGCAGGAGCTCACCGCGCGTGACCACACGCGCATGAGGAAGAGCCGCGGTCACCGGGTGTCGCTGTTCGCGCCGCTGCGCCGGCTGCGCCGCTCGCTCTTCGGTGGCCACGGCCACGGCTGAGCCACCCCGCACGGCGGCACCACCGGCCTCAGGTGGCCCATTGTCCCGGCTTCGCCACAGCGCCGCCCGGTGCCTCCCCTCACCACCCGTCACTTCGTGGCGGGTGGTTCTTTGCGTGCGCCCGCACGCCCCGGAGCGCGGCCGTCGCCGCGGGGTCACAGCAGCGCGAACTGGCCCTCCGGGCCCTCCTCCTGGTGATCGAGCACCGACGCCGGTCGGGTCGCCGAGGCCGGCGCCGGCAGCACCCCCGCGGCCCGCAGCTCCGCCGTCCCGAGCCGTGGTCCGTCCGCGACCGCCCGCGCCAACTGCGCGACCTCCGGCGCCAGTTCGGCCAGCAGCGCCAACACCGTGACCAGCTCCAGGAGTTCCGAGGTCCACTCCTGCGGCCAGGCCGCCGGGCGCAGCGCCGCCAGGGAGCCGGACTCGACGGGCTCCGCGCCGGCGGCGCCGGCGGCGGCGCGGTGCGCGAACCACTCCGCCAGCACCCGGGTGCCCCCGGCGTGGAACTCCCAGGCGCCCGCCGGGACCGGTGAGATCCGGCCGTCGCCGAGCAGCAGCGCCTCGTCCTCGGGGTCGTAGTCCAGGGTCGGCGGCAGCCCGCGGGTCGGCAGCGCGGCCCGTACGTAGGGGCGCCGGCCGCCGGGCAACCGGGGCCGCCCGCCCGGTCCGTTGGGGCCGTCGGCGCCGTGGCCGCCCCAGGTGTGCAGCCACAGCAGGCGGCTGCCGAGCGCCACCCCGCGGTCCCAGAGCGCCGGGTCGGTGGTGAGCGGCACCGCGGTGCCGTCGGGGGAGTGCTCCGCGGCGGCCGCGATCCAGGCCAGCAGGGCGGGCGGGGTGACCGGGCGGCCCAGGCGGTCGGCGAGGAGCGCGGCCAGGCCGGGGGCGAGGTTGGGCTCGGTGCCGCCGGGCCGGCGGTAGAGCGGATGGATCCGGCCGGGTCGCCCGGCCGGCGAGCGCCCGTCCGGGAGCAGTGCGGAGCACACCACCGCGGGCCCGCCGGCCTGCGGGACGTGCCCCAACTCGACCAGGAAGAGCTGGTGTTCGTCGGCGACCCGCCACAACTCCGGGCGGGCGACGTCGATCAGCCGGTGGTCGGGCAGCAACCACTGCCGGTCGAACGGGCCGTGCAGCACCCGCACCGGCTCCGGGCACCGGCCGACCGCCCGGGACAGCCGCGCGGTCGGGGTGTCCACGCCGGGGAGTTGGGCGACCGCGGACGTCACGGTGCGGGCCCGGGACGGGCGGAACAGCAGCGCGCGGGCGGCCGGGTCGGCGTCGGCCAGGGCCCGCCAACGGGCGCGCAGCGCGGCCGGATCCGGGTCCCGCACCCAGGAGCGGCCGAGCCGTAGCGGCGCCACGGACCACGGCATCAGATCGGACAGCCGCGGCGCGGCCGGAACCGGCGCGCCCTGCTTCGCCGTCACGCGGAGCCCCTCCCCGGACCGATGGTTGACCCCCGGCATGGTAACGGCGGGCGCCGCGCCCGTTCGCCGCACCCACCCCGCTCCAGCCCAGCGGGTGACACGGTCTTCCGCCTGCTGATCTTGGCGCAGTACCGTCCCCGTTCGGACACCTGCCAAGGGAGGACCGGCATGACGGACGCCGCACCCAGGCCGAAACGGTGCGGGCGGAACCCCGCCCCCGCGCCCCAACGGCCAGAGGGGAGCCCCGCCGCGACCAGGGTCGCCGCGCGCCTGGACCGGCTGCCGGCGTCCCGCTGGCACCGCCGGGTCACGCTGGTCGTCGGCGTCGGCGCCTTCTTCGACCTCTACGAGGTCTTCCTGGGCGGGGTGCTCGCCGCGGTGCTGGCCGACCGGTGGGGCCTGGGGCACCTCGCGAAGTCCTCGGTGATCGCCGCCGGGTTCCTGGGGATGTTCGTCGGCGCCAACGTGCTGTCGGTGCTCGCCGACCGGCTGGGCCGGCGCCGGATGTTCCTGGTGAACCTCGGCGGTTATGCGCTGTTCTCACTGGCCGCCGCGGCCGCTCCCGACCTCGGCTGGCTGCTGGGCCTGCGCTTCCTGGCCGGGCTCGGGCTCGGCGCCGAACTCGTCCTGGTCGACACCTACTTGGCGGAGCTCCTGCCGCGGGCGGTCCGGGGCCGCTACCTCGCGCACGCCTACACCCTCGGCTTCGTCGGCGTCCCGGTGGCGGCGCTGCTCGGCGCCCGCCTGGTGGCCGGACACCAGTTGCTGGGCGTCGACGGCTGGCGCTGGCTGCTGGCCGCCGGCGCGCTGGGGGCCGCGTTCATCCAGGTGATGCGCCGGCAACTGCCGGAGTCGCCGCGGTGGTTGAGCGTCCAGGGCCGCACCGAGGAGGCGGATCGGATCGTCACCGACATCGAGCGGCGGGTGGCGGCGGAGACCGGCACCAGCCTGCCGTCCGTCCCGGACGTCGAGCCCGTCCCGGAGCGGCGGGTGCCGCTGGGCGAGATGTTCCGCGGCGAGCAGCGGCGCCGGACGCTGATGTGGTGGATCTTCCAGGTGCTCCAGACCGTCGGCTACTACGGCTTCGGCTCGCTGGCGCCGGTGGTGCTCACCGCCAAGGGGCACACCGTCACCGACTCGCTGCTGTACGCGGCGCTCGGCTACTGCGGCTATCCGCTCGGCTCCGCGCTGTCCGCCCCGCTGATCGACCGGATCGAGCGCCGCACCCTGATCATCGCCGCGGCGCTGGGCATGGCCGCCTGCGGCCTGGCCTTCGGCTTCGCCGCCGCCCCCTGGGCGATCATCGCCTTCGGCCTCCTGCTGACGGTGTGCAGCAACGTCTTCTCCAACGCCTTCCACGTCTACCAGACCGAGATCTTCCCCACCGCCCTGCGCAGCAGCGCCATCGGCATCGCCTACGCGCTGTCCCGACTCACCTCGGTCGTGCTGCCGTTCGTGGCGCTGTCGGTGCTGACCGCCCTCGGGCCACTCGCCGTCTTCACCGGGTCCGCGGCGCTGCTGGTGCTGCTCTGCCTGGACGTGGCGCTGCTGGGTCCGCGCACCACCGGGCGGAGCCTGGAGCGGATCTGAGCGGCGGGCCGCCGGGGCCCTCAGTGCGCGTCCAGCGTCACCGTGAACGAGAACCGGTCGCCCCGGTAGTGGATCAGCGCGACGTCGAGCACCCGCCCGGACGCGTCGTAGGTGACACCGGTGTAGTGCAGGATCGGGCTGAGCAGCGGCACCCGCAGCAGCCGGGCGGTCTCGGGGTCGGCCAGCCGCGCCTCGACGGTGTCGGTGATCCGCCCGATCCGCACGCCCACCGCGTCCCGCAGCACCTTCGTCATCGGCCACCGGGTGAGGTCGGCGGGGTCGATCCGGGCCGCGACGTCGGGGCGCACGTAGTTGCGCGCGTGGTTGGTCGGCTCGTCCGTCGCCTCGTCGCCGCGCAACCGCCGAAAACCGGCGACCTCCGCCGTCTCGGGAAAGTATTCGGACAGTTCGGCGGGAACGGGGACCGGCCCGTGTTCCAGCAGCGCGGTGCGCATCCCGGACTGCTGGGCCACGATCGCGTCCACCGACCCCAACAGCCGCACCGGCGCCCCGCGCCGCGCGCGGGGCTCGATGAAGGTGCCCCGGCGCCGGTGCCGGCTGATCAACCCCTCCGTCTCCAACTCCTTCAGCGCCTGACGCATGGTCAAGACGCTGACGCCGTAGTGCGCGGCGAGCGCGTCCTCGGTGGGCAGCCGTAGTGGTGCGTCGGGCGAGCGACCCAATATGGAGGCGCGCAGGGACTGCGAGACCTGGTACCACAGCGGCAGCTTGCGGTTCAGGGCGAGCGAGTCGGGAGCGAAGGTGGTCATGGTGGGTTCCCCGGTCTGCGGAGCTGGTCGGCGGTGCTACGGGCGGAAATGGCGCTGCAGACCCTGCCACACGTCGTCGTAGCCGCGCTGGAGATGGCCGGCGTCCCTGGCCTGCGGGGTGAGCGTCAGCGGCCAGCGGGTCTCGAACATGAAGGCCAGCCCGTCGTCGATCTTCTGCGGGGCCAACTCGGCGGCGCTGGCCCGCTCGAAGGTCTCCCGGTCCGGACCGTGCGCCGACATCATGTTGTGCAACGAGCCGCCGCCGGGCACGAACCCTCCCTTGCCGCCGGTCTTGGCGTCGTAGGCGCCCTCGATCAGGCCCATGTACTCGGTCATCACATTGCGGTGGAAGTACGGCGGGCGGAAGGTGTCCTCGCCGACCAGCCAACGCGGCGCGAACACCACGAAGTCGACACCGGCCAGCCCCGGGGTGTCCGAGGGCGAGGTCAGCACCGTGAAGATCGACGGGTCCGGATGGTCGTAGCTGATCGAGCCGATGACGTTGAAGCGCCGCAGGTCGTAGACGTAGGGGACGTGGTTGCCGTGCCAGGCGACGACGTCCAGGGGGGAGTGGTCGTAGGTCGCGGTCCACAGGTGGCCGCCGAACTTGTTGACCACCTCGACCGGGCCCTCGACGTCCTCGTAGGCGGCGGTCGGGGCGAGGAAGTCCCGGGCGTTCGCCAGGCCGTTGGCGCCGATCGGGCCGAGGTCGGGCAGCTCGAAGGGGCGGCCGTAGTTCTCGCAGACGTAGCCGCGGGCGGTGTCGGCCAACAGCTCCACCCGGAAGCGGACCCCGCGCGGGATCAGCGCCACATGGCCCGGTTCGGCCCGCAGCAGGCCGAATTCGGTGCGCAGCAGCAGCCCGCCGTGCTCCGGCACGATCAGCAGCTCGCCGTCCGCGTCGCCGAACACCCGCCGTTCCATGGGGGCGTTGATGTGGTAGAGGTGCACCGCCATCCCGGCGCGCTGGGTGGCGTCGCCGTTGCCGCCCAGCGTCCACAGGCCGTCGACGAAGTCCGTCGGGTCGGCGGGCTCGGGGAGCGGGTTCCAGCGCAGCCGGTTGGGGTCGGGCAGGCACTCGGTGAACGGCGCCGAGCGGATCTCGCCGCGGTTGGCGCGGGCGAACGGCGGGTGCGCGGCCGACGGCCGGATGCGGTAGAGCCAGGACCGGCGGTTGTGCCGGCGCGGTTCGGTGAAGGCGGAGCCGCTGAGCTGCTCCGCGTAGAGCCCGAGGGGGGCTCGTTGGGGGGAATTGCGGCCCACCGGCAGCGCGCCGGGAACCGCCTCCGAGCTGTGCTCGTTGCCGAAACCGGACGCGTAGGCGAGCCCCTCCGCCGCCTTCCTCGCCCGCTCGTTGGTCGTACCTGCCATCACACGCTCCCGCCGCTCACGAACCGGACGTCCACGGAATCCAAGGCACCACAGGAATCTCAGCGAATCCTATGCAGGACATTAGGATTTGGCGGGGAGCGGCGTCAACGAGGAGCGCGCCGCCCCGGCCGAGCCTGGCCGGAAACCCGGCGGATACCGGCCGCGCTGGCCGGATCGCCCCGCCCCGCCATCCCCGGCCCGTGCGCCGGGCAAGATGACCATGTGCCTCCTTCGACGCCCCCGCCCGCCCCTCGGCCCACCACCCCCACCACCCCGGCAGGACCGCCCGCCCCGCCCCTGCTCCGCCGCGCGCCCGTCCAGCGGCGCAGCGCCCAGCGCCTGGCCCGGATCCTCGACGCCTGCGCCCAACTGCTCGACGAGACCGGCTACGAGGACCTGAGCACCCGCGCGGTGGCCGGCCGCGCCGGGGTCCCGATCGGCTCCGTCTACCGCTTCTTCCCCAACAAGCGGGCGATGGCCGAGGCGCTGGCCCGCCGCAACCTCGACGCCTACGCGCAGCGCATCACCGCCCGGCTGACCG
Organism: Streptomyces sp. WZ-12; assembly: GCF_028898845.1. Classification (NCBI taxonomy): domain Bacteria; kingdom Bacillati; phylum Actinomycetota; class Actinomycetes; order Kitasatosporales; family Streptomycetaceae; genus Streptomyces; species Streptomyces sp. WZ-12. The sequence goes on from NZ_CP118574.1 coordinate 6,871,638, forward strand.
CCCCGGACCAACCGCCGGGCTGGCGCGGCGCGATGGACGTGGTGATCGACGAATACCTCGCCATGAAGCGGACGGTCTCCGGCTTCGCCCTGGTGGAGTTCACTGTCCCCGCCCCGCGCGAGTCCCGGCAGGCCAACTACGAGGTCGCCGACCGGCTGTTGCTCCTGCTCGCCGGCCGGCTCCGCCTCGACCCCGCCGACCCCCACCTGCGCACCGCCTTCCTGGTCGGCGTGGAGACCGCCGACGCGCTGCTCCAACTCGCCTTCCGCACCGACCCGTCGGGCGATCCCGCGATCGTCACCGAGACCAAGGAGCTGCTGCGGGCGTATCTGGCGCGCTATCTGGACGGCGCGGAGGGCGGCGGCGCGGAGGGCGCGGGGTCCGGTCCGGCGGGCGGCGCGGAGGGGGCCGGTGACGGTGCACCCTGAGGGGCGCCGCGGGGTATTCGGCCAGGGCGGGCGCGAAGTGCCGCTGGCGGCCACGAAACTACCGGCGCTAGTTTGGACGGTGTCCCCCTAGGAAGTGCCCCGGGGCGCCCCTAGGGTGGCCGACCACCGTTCCCAGCCGGCCCGGGAGGACCGCGACGTGAAGCACCACGAGGCGTTGTTCATCGACGGAGACTGGCGGCCCGCCGCCGGCGGCGAGACCATCGAGGTCGTCAACCCGGCCGACGAACGGGTCATCGCCACCGTCCCCGCCGGCTCCGCGGCCGACGTGGACGCCGCGGTGCGGGCCGCCCGCGCGGCGCTGCCCACCTGGGCCGCCACCCCGCCCGCCGCCCGCGCCGACCTGCTGGCCGCGCTGCGCGACCAACTCGCCGACCGCGCCGAGGAGATCGCCCGGACGGTCACCGCCGAACTGGGCGCACCGCTGGCCTTCAGCCGCACCGTGCACGCCGGGCTCCCGATCACGGTCTGCGGCACCTACGCCGAACTCGCCCGCACCCACGCCTTCGAGGAGACCCTCGGCACCTCCACCGTGCTGCACGAACCGATCGGCGTGGTGGGCGCGATCACGCCGTGGAACTACCCGCTGCACCAGATCGTCGCCAAGGTCGCCCCGGCCCTGGCGGCGGGCTGCACCGTCGTCCTCAAGCCCGCCGAGGACACCCCGTTGGTGGCCCAGTTGTTCGTCGAGTGCGTCGCGGCGGCCGGCATACCGGCCGGCGTCGTCAACCTCGTCACCGGCCGCGGCCCGGTCGCCGGCCACGCCCTCGCCGCGCACGACGGCGTCGACCTGGTCTCCTTCACCGGCTCGACCGCGGTGGGGCGGACCATCGGCGCGCTCGCCGGCGGCGCGGTCAAGCGGGTGGCGCTGGAGCTCGGCGGCAAGTCCGCCAACGTGATCCTGCCCGGCGCCGACCTCGGCCGGGCGGTGGCGGTCGGCGTCGCCAACGTCATGGCCAACTCCGGCCAGACGTGCAGCGCCTGGACCCGGATGCTGGTCCACCGCGACCAGTACGACGAGGCGGTGGAGCTGGCCGCGACCGCGGCCGCCAAGTACGTCCCCGGCGAGCGGATCGGCCCGCTGGTCAGCGCCCGCCAGCGGGACCAGGTGGTCGGCTACCTCGAACGCGGCGTCGCCGAGGGCGCCCGGCCCGTCATCGGCGGCCCGCGGACGCCCGAGGGGCCCGGCTTCCACGTCCACCCCACCGTCTTCGCCGACGTCACCCCGGAGATGACGATCGCCCAGGAGGAGATCTTCGGCCCGGTCCTGTCGATCCTGCGCTACGAGGACGAGGACGACGCCGTGCGGATCGCCAACGGCACCGTCTACGGACTGGCCGGCGCGGTCTGGGCGGCCGACGACGCCACGGCGGTCGCCTTCGCCCGCCGCCTGGACACCGGCCAGGTCGACATCAACGGCGGCCGCTTCAACCCGCTGGCCCCGTTCGGCGGTTACAAGAAGTCCGGGACCGGCCGCGAGCTGGGGCCGCACGGCCTGGCCGAGTACCTCCAGACCAAGTCCCTTCAGTTCTGAGCGGTTTCGAGCAGCTCTCACCCGGTCCGGGGCCGCATGACCGTCATGTTCCGCCCGCCCCGCGTCGCCCCGCCCGCCCGTCCCGTCGTCGCCCGAGGAGTCCCCGTGGTCCGCGCCGCCGTTCTGCCCGCCGTCAACGCCCCGTTGGAGGTCACCGAGATCGAGCTGCCCGCGCCGGGCCCGGGGCAGGTCCGGGTCCGGCTCGCCGCCGCCGGAGTCTGCCACTCCGACCTGTCGCTGTCCAACGGGACGCTGCGCCAGCCCGCGCCCGCGGTGCTCGGCCACGAGGGCGCCGGCACCGTCACCGCGGTGGGGCCGGAGGTGACCGGGGTCGCCCCCGGCGACCCGGTGGTCCTCAACTGGGCGCCGTCCTGCGGCGACTGCCACTTCTGCGGGGTGGCCGAGCCGTGGCTGTGCGCACACGCCGGGCGGGCCGCCGGCGCCCCCTACGCCACCCTCGGCGCCGACGGCAGCGCGCTCTACCCGGGCCTGGGCACCGCCGCGTTCGCCGAGGAGACCCTGGTACCGGCGCGCGCCGCGCTACCGCTGCCGGCCGGGGTGCCGTTGGTGGACGCGGCGCTGCTCGGCTGCGCGGTGCTCACCGGCTGGGGCGCGATCCACCACAGCGCCCGGGTGCGGGCGGGGGAGTCGGTGGTGGTCTACGGCGTCGGCGGGGTGGGCCTGGCGACCCTCCAGGCGGCGCGGATCGCCGGGGCCGGCCCGATCGTGGCGGTGGACGTCTCCCCGGCGAAGGAGGAGTTGGCCCGCGCGGCCGGTGCCACCGACTTCCTGGTCGCCGACGGCCCGGCGTTCTTCGAGAAGGAGGGCGCCCGGCGGGTCCGGGCCCTCACCGGCGGCGTGGGCGCCGATGTCGCGGTGGAGTGCGTGGGGCGGGCGGAGACCATCCGCGCGGCCTGGTCCGCCACCCGCCGCGGCGGCCGGACGACGGTGGTGGGCATCGGCGGCAAGGACCAGCAGGTCGCCTTCTCCGCCCTGGAGTTGTTCCACTTCGGCCGGACGCTGGCCGGCTGCGTCTACGGCAACAGCGATCCGGCCCGGGACCTGCCGGTGATCGCCGAGCACGTCCGCTCCGGGGCGCTGGACCTCTCCGGGCTGATCACCGAACGGATCGGACTGGACGGCATCCCGGCCGCGTTCGAGGCGATGCTCGCCGGGAAGGGCGGCCGGGCGCTGGTCGTCTTCTGAGGCCGGGCCGGGCGTCCGGCGCGCGCCGGGCCGGGCGCCCGGCGCGTCAGCCGGCGGCCCGGCGCAGCCGGGGGAAGGCCGGCGCGGCCGCCAGGAACACCAGCGCCACCAGCACGAACGGCCAGGTGAAGGCGTGCCCGCCGGACGGTGCGAAGAGCGCGCCGAGGGCCGGGCTGAGCACGGTGGAGGCGACCGCGCCGACCATCGCGTACCCCACGCTCCAGGCGTCGGTGACCAGGAAGACCCCGCCCAACGCCATGGCGACCAGCACCGCGTCGTAGCCCATCAGGCCCTGCCGCACCTGGTCGGCGGGGGCGCCGAGCGCCCAGGACGTGGCGATGGACATGGCGCTGCCGGCGCAGGCCAGCAGGCCCAGGCGGCGGTCGGCCAGGAAGATGCCGATCAGGAAGATGAGGCCGACGTACCACTGCGGCATCAGGAAGATCTCGCCGATGTTGGTGAAGAAGGCGTGCCAGAGGTCGGTGAGGCTGAGCGCGGTCGGCCCGGACGCCGTCCTGGGCAGCGCGGCGAGATCGTCGGTCAGGTGCCAGACGCGCTGGAAGCCGGGCGCGGCGACGGTCAGCGCGCTGGCCGTCAGGCAGAACGGCAGGGTGAGGGTGGGCAGGTCCCAGGTCCCCAACACCCGTGCGGCGGCCGCCGTGACGACGGTCACGGCCGCGCTGGCGGCCACCGCGATCAGCAGCGTGGAGAGGTGGTCGGCGTCGAGGAAGACCGCACAGGCGACGCCGACCAGGCAGGCGTTGAAGCCCTCCAGCCCGACCGCGATCCGGCCGCGGTCCACGCCCAGCAGCCGCGCGGTGCCGGTGCCGACGGCCGCGCCGAGCAGCCCGTAGAGGCCGTACTGCCAGCCCGCGGCGAACAGCGCCACGGAGAACACCAACCCGGCCAGGGCGCTGGGCAGGAAGTCGACCTGTGCCTGGCCGCGCAGCACCGCCGCGAGTCCTCTCCCCCAGCGGGTCGTCGACACGTCGAAGCTCTTCGCAACCGGCCCGCCCTCGGCCGTGCTGGGTTGGCGCATTTCCGCCTCCGCAGGACACACATCGTCCCTGCCCGCCAGGGACTGGTGCACTGTACATGCGTTTCCTGAAATCGCCTCAGCCAGGTGCCAGTTCGGGGTGGTGCAGGCCCAGGCCGTCCACCAGCGCCAGCAGCCCGGCCTCGAACGCGCCCTCGTCCACCCGGCGTTGGTGCTCGGCCAGCAAGTGCGCCTGGCCCAGGTGCGGATAGGCGGCCGGGTCGTAGGCCCCGGGGTCGTCCACGAAGCCGCGGGCGAACGAGCCGAGAGCCGAGCCGGCGACGAAGTACCGCACCATCGCGCACACCTTGGTGGCCAGGGCCGGAGGCCAGCCGGCCTCGACCATGCCGCCGAACGCCGCGTCGGCCATCTTCAGCCCGGCCGGCCGGCGGCCCGGGCCCTGGGCCAGGAACGGCACGATGTGCGGATGGGCGGCCAGCGCCGCGCGGTAGGAGCGGGCCCAGTCCAGCAGGCCGGCCCGCCAGTCGGCGCCGGTGGCCAGGGTGGAGACGTCGACTTGGGCGATGACGGTGTCGGCCACCGCGTCGAGGATCTCGTCCTTGGTGGTGAAGTGGTTGTAGAGGGAGGGGCCGCTCACCCCCAACTCCGCCGCCAGCCGCCGGGTGGAGAGCGCCGCCAGCCCCTCCGCGTCGATCAGCGCCAGCGCGGTGGTGACGATGCGCTCGCGGCTCAGCAGGGGCTTGCGGGGTCGGGCCATGCCGCACATAGTAGGGGCTGCCGACAAGAAACTAGCAGTGCTAATTAATGCGCCCCGTGCGCTCCCGTTCCCGTCGACAAGGGGCCCGAGATGAACCTGGAGCTCACTGAAGAGCAGACCGCGGTGCGCCGGCTCGCCGCGGACTTCACCGCCCGCGAGATCGCCCCGCACGCCAGGGACTGGGACCGCGCCGAACGCGTCGACCCGGGCATCGTCCGCAAGCTCGGCGACCTCGGCTTCCTGGGGCTGACCCTCCCCGAGGAGTACGGCGGCTCCGGCGGCGACCACCTCGCCTACGCCCTGGTCACCGAGGAGTTGGGGCGCGGCGACTCCGCGGTCCGCGGCATCGTCTCGGTCTCGCTCGGGCTGGTCGCCAAGACCCTCGCGGCCTGGGGCGATGAGGAGCAGAAGCGCGCCTGGCTGCCCCGGCTCGCCGCGGGCGAGGCGCTCGGCTGCTTCGGCCTCACCGAGCCCGGCACCGGTTCCGACGCCGCCGCCCTGACCACCCGCGCGGTGCGGGCCGGAGGGGGCGCCTCCCGTTCGGGCGGAGCCGGGAGCGGGGGAGACTGGATCATCGACGGCGGCAAGATGTTCATCACCAACGGCACCGTGGCGGACGTCGTCCTGCTCTTCGCCCGGACCGGCGGCCCCGGCCACAAGGGGATCAGCGCCTTCCTGATACCCACCGACACCCCGGGCCTGACCCGCCGCCCGATCCACGGCAAGCTGGGGCTGCGCGGCCAGGCCACCGCCGAACTCGTCCTGGAGGGCGTGCGGGTGCCGGCCGCCGCCCTGCTCGGCCCCGAGGGCAAGGGCTTCTCGGTCGCGATGTCCGCGTTGGCCAAGGGGCGGATGTCGGTCGCCGCCGGCTGCGTCGGCATCGCCCAGGCCGCGCTGGACGCCGCCCTCGAATACGCCGGCCAGCGCGAGCAGTTCGGCGCCCCGATCGCCGGCCGGCAGCTCGTCCAGGAGCTGATCAGCGACATCGCGGTGGACGTGGACGCGGCGCGGCTGCTGACCTGGCGGGTGGCCGACCTGATCGACCGCGGCGAACCGTTCGCCACCGAGGCGTCCAAGGCGAAGCTGTTCGCCTCCGAGGCGGCGGTGCGCGCCGCGGGCAACGCCCTCCAGGTCTTCGGCGGTTACGGCTACATCGACGAGTACCCGGTCGGCAAACTGCTGCGGGACGCCCGGGTGATGACCCTCTACGAGGGCACCAGCCAGATCCAGAAGCTGCTCATCGGCCGCGCGCTGACCGGGGTCTCCGCCTTCTAGTGCCCGTCCGCCGGGTCCGCTGGGGGCCGCGGTGCCCGCATCGTGATGACGACGGTCCCGGAGGCGAGGTCTATCGGCCCGTCACCGGCGTCCCCGTCGCCGACGTCGTCCACCACCAGCGACATCCGTTGCCGCTCCTCGTCGGCGCGCTTACGGCCGGGTGCGAACAGCTCTTCCACGACGTTGAACACGGCGCCCCCTTCGGCGTGATCCGCTCGGACCGACCCGTCCCCCGGCGTCAAGTGTAAGCAGGCGCCCGAAAAGGGACCGGCTCACCGCGGGCCGGAGGATCCGGTCAACTCCCGCGCGGGCCGGACCGCCCCGACGCCGCCCCGCCCCAAGAACCCCGGTCCCGCCCGACCCCTAAGCGCTTGCTCAGCGGCGCGGTATGGTGGACGGCCGAGCAGCGGAAGGCCCCTGGCGGGCCTGGCGGATCGAGGAACGGGGAGCGGCGATGGGTGCGGCCGAGCGGGCGGCGGAGGCGGGCGACGAGTGGTCCGGGGTGACCCCGGACGCCGCGCGGCGACTGGTCGGCGCCGCCGTCCGGGCGTTCGCCGAGCGCGGCTACCACGCCACCACCACCCGCGACATCGCCGGCCGCGCCGGGATGAGCCCGGCCGCCCTCTACATCCACTACAAGACCAAGGAGGAGCTGCTCTACCGCATCAGCGGCATCGGCCACGAGAAGGCGCTGCACATCATGGCCGCGGCCGCCGAGGCCCCGGGCAGCGCCACCGACCGGCTCCGCGACGCGGTGCGCACCTTCGCCCGCTGGCACGCCGAGCACCACACCACCGCCCGGGTCATCCAGTACGAGCTCCAGGCGCTCAGCGAGGAGCACTACGCCGAGGTCGCCGGGCTGCGCCGGCGCACCGACCGGCTGCTCCGCCAGATCATCCAGGACGGCGCGGACAGCGGGGAGTTCTCCGTGGACGACGTCCCCGGCACCACCCTGGCCGTGCTGTCGCTCTGCGTGGACGTCGCGCGCTGGTTCTCCGCGGCGGGCCCGCGCACGCCCGACGAGGTCGGCGCGCTCTACGCCGACCTCGTGCTGCGGATGGTGGGCGGGCCCGCCTGACCGCCGCCCCGGCTCCCCGGGCTACAGGTGGAAGCGGCTGACCGACTCCGCCACGCAGACCGGCTTCTCGCCGCCCTCCCGCTCGACCGTCACCACCGTGGTGAGCTGCACCCCGCCGGTCACCTCGGCGACCTCCGCGACCGTGGCCCGGGCGCGCAGCCGCGAGCCGACCGGGACCGGGGCCGGGAAACGCACCTTGTTGGTGCCGTAGTTGATGCCCATCTTCACGTTGTCCACCCGCAGCAACTGCGGGACGAGGACCGGCAGCAGCGACAGCGTGAGGTAGCCGTGCGCGATGGTGGTGCCGAACGGGCCGGCCGCGGCCTTCTCCTGATCGACATGGATCCACTGGTGGTCGCCGGTGGCGTCCGCGAACAGATCGATCCGCCGCTGGTCGATCTCCAGCCAGTCGCTGGGGCCCAGCTCCTCGCCGACCGCCGCGCGCAGCTCCTCCACCGACCCGAACACCCGGGGCTCAGTCATTCGTCGTCCGCCTCCTCGGCCTCAGCAGCATTTCTAAGCGCTTGCTCAGCATGCGAGGGCGGCTGCCCGCTGTCAACGCCCCGCCACGGACCGCCCCGGGGCCGGCCGCACGAGGTCGTAGGGTTGACGGCGTGCCCCAGATCCCGTTCAAGGTCCATGAGCTCTCCGTCGGCCAGCTCTCCGCACGCAGCGGCGCGGCCGTCTCGGCCCTGCACTTCTACGAGTCCAAGGGGCTGATCAGCAGCACCCGCACCGCCGGCAACCAGCGCCGCTACACCCGCGAGACGCTGCGCCGGGTCGCGTTCGTCCGGGCCGCCCAACGGGTCGGCATCCCGCTCGCGGTGATCCGGGACGCGCTGGCGGAGCTGCCGGACGAGCGGACCCCCAACCGCGAGGACTGGGCTCGGCTCTCCGAGGTCTGGCGCACCGAGCTCGACGAGCGGATCAAGCAACTCGTCGAGCTGCGCGACCACTTGACCGACTGCATCGGCTGCGGCTGCCTCTCGCTGTCGCGCTGCGCGCTGTCCAACCCCGACGACAACCTCGGCGAACAGGGCCCGGGCGCCCGCCGGTTGCGGGTGGACCGGCGCGCCACGGACCCGGCGCCGGAGCAGCGCGCCGACACCGGGACGTGCCGCCCCGACGGGCGCGGCTAGGGCGCTTCTGGCGGATCTCCGCGGCGTCGCGGCGCCGCCCCGACGGGCACGCCCGCGCCCTCCGGCCGACCGGTCACCACACGGGCGGCTTGCGGTGTGCCCACGGGCGGGCCGCCTCCAACTGGGCGGAGAGCGCGATCAGGGTGGCCTCGTCGCCGTAGCGGCCGCCCAGCATGACGCCGATCGGTAGCCCCTGCTCGTTCCAGTGCAGCGGGACGCTGACCGCGGGCTGGCCGGTGGCGTTGTAGAAGGCGGTGAACGGCGTGAAGCGGCCGACCGCGGCGAACTCGGCCTGCGGATCGGCGTCGTTGCGCAGCCCGCCGACCGGCGCCGGTGGCGCGGCCAGGGTGGGGGAGAGGATCACGTCGTAGCCGGTGCCCGGCGACAGCAGGTCGTCGGTGAGGGTCTGCGCCAGCCTCCGGAAGGCGTAGAGGGCGCCGGCGAAGGCGGTGCCGGAGACCTCCCGGCCGCGGGCCCGCAGATGGCGGGAGAGCGGCATCAGCAGCTCCTCGCCGCCCGGCGGGACGGGCCGGTTGGCGGCCATCACCGACCAGACCCGGGTGAAGGCGTGCAGGATCTCGTCGTCCGCCGGGAGGGTCAACTCCTCGGTGTGGTGGCCGAGTTTGCCGAGCAGGGCGACGGTCTTGGCGACCGCGGTGCGGCAGTCGGGGTGCACCGCGGTGTCCGGGAGCGGGGCCTGGGTGAGCACCCCGATCCGCAGCCGTCCCGGGTCCCGGCGGGCCTGGTCGGCGAAGGTCTCGCCGGGCGGCAGCGGGGGCGCGGTGTACGGGTCGCCGGGCCGGGTGCCGGCCATCGCGTCCAGCAGCGCGGCCGCGTCGGCGACCGTGCGGGCCAGCGGGCCCGAGGTGCTCAGGCCCGTCACGTCGTGCAGCAGCGGGCCGCCGCTGATCCGGCCGCGGCTGGGCTTGATGCCGTAGAGCCCGCACGAGGACGCCGGGATGCGGATCGAGCCGCCGCCGTCGCTGGCGTGCGCGACCGGCGCCAGGCCGCCGGCGACCGCCGCGGCCGCGCCGCCGCTGGAGCCGCCAGCCGAGCGCTCCGGGTCCCAGGGGGTGCGGGCGGGCGGGGCGAGCCGGTTCTCGGTGTAGCAAGGCAGGCCGAATTCGGGGGTGTTGGTCTTGCCCAGCATGACGGTGCCGGCCCGACGCAGCGCGGTGACGACGTGGTCGTCGGTGTCCGGGACATGGTCGGCCAGGGCGGCCGAGCCCATCGTGCAGCGCACCCCGGCGACCCGGGTGAGGTCCTTCACGGGCACCGGGACGCCGTGCAGCGGCGGCAGCGCGCGGTCCTCGCGGCGAGCCGCGGTGGCCTCGGCCTCGGCCCTGGCGGCCTGCTCGCGGGCGAGCTCCGGGGTGCGGGTGAGGAAGGCGCCCAGGGTGTCGTCCAGCCGCTCGATCCGCGCGAGGTAGTGCTCGGTGAGCTCGACCGGGGACAGCTCCCCCGACCGGATCCTCGCGGCCTGTTCGAGCGCGGTCAGGTCGTGCAGTTCGGCCATGGACGGCCACCCTCTCGTCGGTGCCGGCGCGGCCCGGGTGCCGCATCGGCGGAACGGGCCGGCGCCGGGCGGTCCGCCGGCGATCGGCCCCTGAACAGTTGTGTCAGCTTCCCGGCCGCCCCGTAAAGGCCGTCCGTGCGCGGGACGGCCAGCCACGGCCAGACGACGATCACGAGGGCGGCGCGGCGGGGTTCACCGGTCGGTCCCTTCCGCGCCGGCCGTCACCGGCGGCGCCGACGGGCCGGCGGCCCCTCGGGCGCGGGGGCTCGTGGCGCCCGGGAGCGACGGGGCGGATCGGCTCATGGGCGACGAACCCCACCACCAACAGGCCGACCCTGAGGGCGAAGTGGGGAAGTGAGGTGGCGCGGAGCGCCGGGCCGCGGAGGCCGGCGGACGATCCGTGCGCCCGCAACGGCGTTGACGACCGGCGGACCGAGGGCACCGTTGGCGGACCGGGTGGCGGACCGGGCGGGGGCAGACGGTGAGCCGCCGGCCGTGGGGCGCGCCGACCTGTGAGGCGCCGAACAGATTGCACAAACAGGTTGGTACGGGGGCGAATCCGCCCTCATTGAAGGGGCGGACACGCGTCGCGCGGCCGATCAACAATGGCCGGGAAGCATCGCCCGTCACCGCGATCGGCGCCTGCGCGCATACGACAGGGCGCCGGCGCCGGGGTGGCGGCGGCCGACGCGCTTCCGGTCGATCGCGCCGGAGCGCCGCCCCAACGCCCCTTTGGCGACGGCCTGAACACGCGCCAGCCCCACGCCTGGCCCAAGGCGAGGTGGACGGCGGGGGCGGCGGGCGTCACGCGCCGGCGGCCCCGTCCCGCCAGGCGTGACGGCGCGGGGGTGACCGAGGGCGGGCGTGCGGCGGAGCGGGCCGTGCCGGGCGGTCAGGCGGCCGGGAGGGGACCCGTCAACGCGAGGGCGTGGCGTATCAGTTCGGCGTTGTCGGGCGCCGGTGAGCCGTCCGGCAGGGCGAGGGCGTCCTCGATGCCGATCCGGCTGGCCAGACCCAGCTCGGCGGCCAGTCGCAGCACCGGCCAGGCGCCGCCGTTCTGGCCGTGCAGCAACACCGGGCGGCCGTGCGGTATTTCGGCCAGCTCGGCGAGGAGCCGACGGGCCGTGCGGGGCGCGGAGTGGGGGTCGGTGTCGTCGATGACCTCGGCCAGCACCCGCAGCACGCGCGGGGCCAGCGGGGAGGCGGCGAAGCGGGCGGCGGCCGCCGTGCCGGCCCAGATGCCCGCCTCGACGCCGACGCCGCGCGCCAGCAGCGCGGCGGCGACCGCATCGGCGCCCGGCTCGTGCCAGTTGACCGAGGCATGGTCGGGAAGGACCGTCCAGGAGGCGATCCGCTCGGCCCGGCGCTCGGGGTCCGGCTCGGCCCAGGCGCCGGTCGTCACGCCCACCGGCACGTCCACCGCCTCCCGTATCGCCTCAAGGACCGGGCCGACCACCCGCGGCGAGAGGGAGTCCTGCCCGCACGGGGTCTTGGGGTGGACGTGGACGTCCTGGGCGCCGGCCGCGACCGCCCGCCGCGCCGACTGGGCGAGCGCGGCCGGCGACAGCGGCACCGCACCAGAATCGGCCGCCGTCCGGGGGCCGTTGAGACACACCTGCAGCATCTGGAGCATGGTTTCGATGATGGCAGGCGGGTCTGACACTCCGCGGTGGGAGGGGGGTGCGGTGCCGCGCGGAGCGGGGGTCAGGCCGCCGCGAAGGCCCGCCCGCCGGCCAGGGCGGCGGCGGTGTGCAGCGCCTCGGGGGTCAGGACGGACGCCGGGGCGAGCGCCCCGCAGTCCCGGCAGGCCGGGCCGTTCGCCGGGCAGCCGTCCTGGCCGGGGACCCACGCGAAGCCGGTGCCGCCGCAGACCGGGCAGTCGTGGCGCGGGGTGCCCGCCTCCATCGCCGCGATCATGCGGCGCAGCACCTCGGAGAGGCGGGCCGCCGGGTGCCGCTGCGGGGACGCGCAGGGCACGATGTCGCAGCCGCCCCAGGTGCGGCGGTGCCAGTCGTCGAGGGCGCTGGGCTGGCGGATGCCCTCGTGCTTCTCGCGGCGGCGGCGGGCCGCGAACTCCTGCTCGTAGGCGAGCCAGAGGGCGCGTGCCTCCTCCAGCTCGGCGAGCGCGGCCATCAGCCGCGCCGGATCCGGATCGCGGTCCTGTGTGGTGAACCCGGCCCGGGTGCACAGGTGGTGCCAGGTGGCGCGGTGCCCGTAAGGGGCGAAGCGCTCAAGGCACTTGCGCAGTGCGGTGCGTCGCCGAACGGTGGCGAGGCGCGGATTGCGGACCTGTTCTGCGAGGGCTCTGAAACTGGCCATGATGCTTCCACCTCCGAGGAGGATCCCGACTGGACACGGAATGGACGTAACCGGCCGCCACCCGGATCCATCGAATTCTCTTGCGGTTTTGGGTGGCGATGTGCCGGGGTGTCCGGCCCCAACCTCCTGCCCACGGTGGGGAATACGAAAAGGTGACTGTTGTTCATCTTCCGGTAACGAGTAACCGACGGTAACGTCCGGCGCAGCCTCCCCGAGCTCGTGGCGAGCAGGGACCTCTTCGAGGAGCAGGAATGCGACGACGTACCGGAAGGCTCAGGACCGCCGCCACGGCAGCCCTGTTCGCCTTGGGTGCCACGTTCTTGGCACCGCCCCCCACCGCGGCCGCGGCCGCACCGCAGACTTCCGAGGACTACTGTCAGGGCCAGTGCGCGGACATCCTCCCGCCGGGCGCGACGGGCAACGCCACCCTGGTGCAGATCCTCGGCAACAAGCTGTTCGGCACCCATCCCCCGCACACCACCGACCAGATCGCCCCCTACAACGCCCTGGCCGGCGGCTACCGTTCGCTCACCGACGCCACCCTCACCGACTTCTACAACGACGCCTCCTTCGGTGTCCCGAAGGACCAGGTCGGCTCGGTGAGCACACCGCGCCCCGACGTCACCATCACCCGCGACAAGAAGACCGGCGTCCCGCACATCAAGGGCACCACCCGCTACGGCACCGAGTACGGCGCCGGCTACGCCGCGGGCCAGGACCGGCTGTGGCTGATGGACCTCTTCCGCCACATCGGGCGCGGCGAGTTGACCTCGTTCGCCGGCGGCGCCCCCGCCAACCAGGGCCTGGAGCAACAGTTCTGGCCCTCCGCCCCGTACACCGAGGCCGACCTCCAGGCGCAGGTCGACGCCATCCGGGACGACAACGGCGCCCGTGGCAAACAGGCCATGGCCGACGCCCAGGCGTACGTGGACGGCATCAACGCCTACCGCGAACAGTCCAAGAAGGGCCGCTACTTCCCCGGTGAGTACGTCGTCACCGGTCACGTCGACGCGATCACCAACGCCGGCGAGATCCAGCCGTTCAAACTCACCGACCTGATAGCCCTGGCCTCCGTCGTCGGCGGCCTCTTCGGCAACGGCGGCGGGGGAGAGGTGCCGTCCGCCCTCGCCCTGCTCTCCGCCCAGCACAAGTACGGCCTGGAGAAGGGCACCGAGGTCTGGGAGTCCTTCCGCGAGCGGAACGACCCCGAGGCGGTCAAGACCCTGCACGACGGCCAGAGTTTCCCCTACGCCGTCAAGCCCGCCAAGGCCCGGGGCACCGCCCTGCCCGACCCCGGCAGCGTCACCCCCGAGCCGCTGGTCTTCGACCGCACCGGCGCCGCCGCCTCCAAGAGCGCCACCCCACCCCGGGACCCGGTCAAGGCACCGGAGAAGTACCGGAAGTTGGAGGGGCTCTTCAAGGACGGCGTGCTGCCCAAGGGGAGCTTCGACCCGACCCAGCACCGCGGCATGTCCAACGCCCTGCTGGTCTCCGGCAAGCACACCGCCAGCGGCCACCCGGTCGCCGTCTTCGGCCCGCAGACCGGCTACTTCGCGCCCCAACTGCTGATGCTCCAGGAGATCCAGGGGCCCGGCATCAGCGCCCGCGGCGCCTCGTTCGCCGGCGTCGGGATGTACGTCCAGCTCGGTCGCGGCCAGGACTACGCCTGGAGCGCCACCTCCGCCGGTCAGGACATCACCGACACCTACGCCCTGGACCTGTGCAACGCGGACGGCTCCACGCCCACCAAGGAGTCCATCTCGTACCGCTACCACGGCCGGTGCCTGCCGATGGAGAAGCTGGAGCGCACCACCTCCTGGAAGCCCACCATCGCCGACCCCACCGCGGCCGGCTCCTACCGGATGCAGGTCTTCCGCACCAAGTACGGCATCGTCACCCACCGCGCCACCGTCGACGGCAAGCCCGTCGCCTACGCCGCGCTGCGCTCCACCTACCGCCACGAGGCCGACTCCATCATCGGCTTCCAGATGCTCAACGACCCCTCCTACGTCCGCGACGCCAAGAGCTTCCAGCGGGCCGCCGCGCACATCGGATACGCCTTCAACTGGTTCTACGCCGACTCCCGCGACATCGCGTACTACAACAGCGGCCTCAACCCCGTCCGCAACCCTGACGTCGACCCCGCGCTGCCCGTCCGGGCCGAACCGGCCTACGAGTGGAAGGACTTCGACCCCGCCACCAACACCACCGCCTACACCCCGCCGGCCCAGCACCCGCAGTCGATCGACCAGGACTACTACGTCTCCTGGAACAACAAGCAGGCCAAGGATTACGACTCGGCCGGCTTCGGCAACGGCTCGGTGCACCGCGCCAACCTCCTGGACGACCGGGTCCGCGCGCTCACCAAGGACGGCGGCGTCACCCGCGCCGCCCTGACCCGGGCGATGGCCGACGCCGCCCTCACCGACCTGCGCGGCGAGGACGTCCTGCCCGACCTGCTGCGGGTCCTGGGCAGCAAGCCGATCGCCGACCCCGCGCTGCGCACCGCGGTGCAGCGGCTGGACGCCTGGCGCAGGGACGGCGCCCAGCGCCGCGAGACCACCCCCGGCTCGGGCACCTACGCCCACGCCGACGCCGTCCAACTGATGGACGCCTGGTGGCCGCTGATGGTCAAGGGCGTCTTCCAACCGGGCCTGGGCGCCGACCTGTACGGCGCACTGGGCGCCAACCTCGCCATCGACGAGTCCCCGTCGGCCGGCCACGGCCCCACCGGGGCGCACGCCGGTTCGGCCTTCCAGTACGGCTGGTGGTCCTACGTGGACAAGGACCTGCGCGCGGTGCTCGGCGACCGGGTCCAGGGGCCGCTCGCCGCCCGCTACTGCGGCAACGGCGACCTGTCCGCCTGCCGGGACACCCTGCTGGCCACCCTCCAACAGGCCAACGCCAAAACCGCCGCCCAGGTCTACCCGGGCGACGACAACTGCAAGGCCGGCGACCAGTGGTGCGCCGACGCCATCGTCCACCGCGCGGTGGGCGGCCTCACCCACGCCAAGATGACCTGGCAGAACCGCCCCACCTATCAGCAGGTGGTGGAATTCCCCGCCCATAGGTAGGCGCGGGTAAGGGCCCGGCCCCGGGGTGTTCGCACCCCGGGGCCGCGCCAATTCCCCTCCGTTTTCCGTGGATTAAGCGGAGACCGCCCCGGTCGGCTGTGGCACCGCCGCATTCCGCTTCCGTTCCTTGCGCTGCGCGGCATAACGCCCGGCCGGCGGCAACCAGGCGAGCACCACGGCGGCCAGCGCGGCCGCCGGCGCGAGCAGCGTCGGCACCAGGAGCGCGGTCGGCGCGTGGTCGCACCAGACGAGGGCGTGCATCGGCGCCGCCAGCACCGCGCAGACGGTCACCAACACCCGCGCCCAGACGGCGCCCTGCCCGGCGTACAGGCCGAAGACCAGCAGGCACAGCCCGAGGACCGCGGCCAGTACGCCGCGGGCCAGCAACGTGCTGGAGCGGTCGTCCACCAGCCCGTCCCACAGGGGGCCGGACATCGCCCTGAACGCGGCGGGCGTCGTGCCGACGCGCAGCCCGACCTCTTCCGGGGCGTCCCGGATGAGCTGCTCGATGTTCTCGGCCGCGAGGCCGCGGCCCCGGGTGAGGACGACGAGCGCGCCGGCGAAAGCGGCCAGCGCCGATGCCACCGAGCAGGCCACGGCGGCGACGAGGGTACCGGGCCGCCTAAGGGCGGCCTGGGAATGACTCACGAGCGTAACTCCCCCTGTGAAGAACGTTGTTGCGTGGTTCGGGATTGCCCCGACCATTCCACGGGTACCGCTAACGCATCCAGCATCTTCCGGAAGAAATCCGCAGATAATCCCCGGTGATCTCCGGAGCAGTTTTCGGGTGCGGCTATGCTGCTCATTCCTGAATTCGGGGGAAGGGAAAGCGAGTAGGGCCATGGTCGTGTCCGGTCCGCAGCCACATCCGATTCCGCAGCAGTACCCGTCGGGGCTGCTCGACACCACGATGGACCAGTTGCGCACGCTGATCACGGTGCACGAGACGGGCACTGCGCTGGCGGCCGCCCGCCGGCTGGGCCGTGAGCAATCCAGCGTGCAGAAGCAACTCGACACCATGAACCGCACGTTCGCGGCGCTGTGCGGCGAGGAACTGGTCCGCAAACAGGGCCGCGGCCGGGACGCCCTGTTCACCGCCACCGGCGAGGCGCTGGTCGATCTCGCCCGGCACACCCTCGGCGCCTGGACCGAGGGCGTCCACGACGCCCGCCGCCGGCTCGGCCGCACGCTCTCCGTCGGCACCACCCGCTACACCCTCGGCTTCCTCCTGGACGCCGTGGAGTACGTCAGCGAGGACTTCGACCGCGAGGGCGTCGACCTGAAGATCACCCACGTCCGCACCGGCGACCTCTTCACCAAGCTCCGCTCCAAGGAACTGGACCTGGTCTGCGGCAGCGTCGTGGTCACCGAGGGCGAGGAGGCCGCCCAACTCGCCCCGTTCGAGGTGCTGGAGTGGCGGCGCACCGGACTGGCCCTGCTGACCAACCTCCCGCCGGAACGGCTGCCAGGTGGCACCGTGCACGCCCGCGACCTGCCGCGGCTGCCGTTGGTGGTCTCCACCGGCGGGCTGATCGGCCGCTTCCTGACCGCCTGGTACGGCAGTGACTACCGCCAGCGGCTGACCGTCGCGGCCGAGATCGAGGCCGCGCACTACGGCTTCGAGTTGCTGCGCTCGGGCGTGGTCAGCGGCGCGATGCTGGTCACCCGGGGCCTGGGCGAGGCCGCGTCGGACGGGCACCTCCCGGAGGCCGACGGGCTGCGCACCCTGGAGGTCACCGGCGACGTCGGCCCTCGCACGGAGGTCCTGGTCGGCGTCTTCACCCGGCGCGGCGAACGGGCCTCCTACGGCCCCGAGCACCCCCTCAACCGGCTGTGGGAGGCGCTGTCCTGGGAGAGCGAGCGGTGGTGGCTGCGGCCCTGACCCTCCCCAACGGGCCGGCTCAGCCGAGCAGTTCCCGCTCCCGGGTCTCCGGCAGCGCCAGCACGCACCCCAGCGACACCAGCGCCATCGCGCTCACGTACCAGCCCACCGACGCCGAGCCGAACGCCGCCTGGAGCCGGGTGGCGACCAGCGGCGCGACCGCCCCGCCCAGCACCCCGCCGAGGTTGTAGGCGAGCGAGGCGCCCGAGTAGCGCACCGTGGCCCCGAACAGCTCCGGCAGATAGGCGCCCATCGGCCCGTAGACCACGCCCATGCAGAACAGCGCGCCGCCGATGCCCAGCGCGATCAGCACCGGCTGTCGGGTGTCCAGCAGCGGGAAGAGGGCCAGCCCCCACACCACCGCGAGCCCCGAGCCGCCCAGGACGAGCTTCCGGCGGCCCCATTCGTCGGAGCGGGTGGCCGCCAACCAGGTGCCCGCGGCCAGGAACAGGCAGGCGACCAGCGACAGGCCGAGCATGGTGGTGCGGGAGATGCCCAGGGTGCCGGTGGCGTAGGAGAGGCAGTAGGTCGTCGCGGTGTAGAACAGGCCGTAGGCGATCACCATCCCGCCGGCGCCCAGCAGGAGTTGGCGCGGATGGCGCCGCAACACGTCCAGCACCGGGACCCGGCTGGCCTCCTGCGCGTCCAACACCCGCGCGAAGACCGGCGTCTCGCTGATCTTCAGCCGGACGAACAGCCCCACCCCCACCAGCAGGAACGACAGCAGGAACGGCACCCGCCAGCCCCACGACCGGAACGCCGCGTCGCTCATCGCCTCCGACAGCAGCCAGAACACCCCGGTCGCCGCGAAGAACCCCACGGACGGCCCCAGTTGCGGGAACGCGGCGTACAGCCCGCGGCGGCCGCGCGGCGCGTGCTCGACCGCCAGCAGCGCCACCCCGCCCCACTCGCCGCCGAGCCCGATGCCCTGGAGGAAGCGCAGCAGGATCAGCAGCAAAGGGGCCCACAGGCCCAGCGTGCCGTAGCCGGGCAGCAGCCCGACGCACGCCGTGGACAGGCCCATCAGCAGCAGCGAGGCCACCAGGACCGACTTCCGGCCCACCCGGTCGCCGAAGTGCCCGAAGACCACCGAGCCCAGCGGCCGGGCGGCGAACGCCACCGCGTAGGTGGAGAACGACGCCAGGGTGGCGTTGACCGGGTCGAGGGTCGGGAAGAACGCCGTGTTGAGAACCAGGGCGGCGGCGGTCCCGTAGATGTAGAAGTCGTAGAACTCGATGGCCGTCCCGATGAACGAGGCCACCGCCACCCGCCGCAGGCGCTCGCCGTCGGCCGGCTCCCCGGTCGGCTCGTCGGCCGCCTCCGCTGCTGCTGTCGCTTCTGTGTGCACCTGCGCACTCTCACGGTCGGTGTTCAGGGCAGTCAAGGGACACAACGGCCCGTCCCGGATGCCGAGATGGGGCGCCGGCCCCCGCCTACCGGTACCGCAGATACCGCTCCCGCACCGCCCGGAAGCGCGCCAGCTCCGCCCGCCACGCCCCCACCACCTCGTCCGCGCCGGCGCCCGCGTCGATCATCGTGCGGACGGTGGCGGTGCCCGCCAGGTGGTCGAAGTGGTCGGCGAGCCAGGCGAAGTGCGGCCAGAGCCGCTTGGCGGTGACCAGCAGGCCGACGCCGGTCCGCACCGGGTCGAAGGCGGCCCGGTCGTGGACGTGCAGTTGCAGCCCGCCGACCGTCTTGCCCTGGAACTTGGAGAAGGTCGGCACGAAGTACGCCTCCCGGAAGTGCACACCGGGCAGGTCGAGTTCGCCCGCGGCCTGAGCCCACCGGCGGTCCAGGCCCTCAGCGCCGAGGAGTTCGAAGGGCCGGGTGGTGCCCCGGCCCTCGGAGAGGTTGGTGCCCTCGAACAGGCCGGTGCCGGCGTAGGCCAGCGCGGTGTCGGGGGTGGGCATGTTGGGGCTGGGCGGCACCCAGGGCAGCCCGGTCGCGTCGAAGAAGTCCGCGCGCCGCCAGCCGGTCATCGCGACCGTCGCCAGCTCCACCGGCCGCCCGGCGGCCCGCGGCACGAACTCGCCGTTGAACAGCCGCGCCAGCTCCGTCACCGTCATCCCGTGCGCCTGCGCGATCGGCTCCCGGCCGACGAACGAGGCGAAGCGCCGGTCCAGGACCGGGCCGGTCGCGGCCCGCCCGGTCACCGGGTTGGGACGGTCCAGCACCACGAACCGCAGGCCCGCCACGGCGGCCGCCACCATGCAGTCGTAGAGCGTCCAGATGTAGGTGTAGAAGCGGGCACCGACGTCCTGGATGTCGAACAGGACGGTGTCCACGCCGGATTGGGCGAAGATGCCGGTCAGCTCGCGGACGGTCTTGTCGTAGGTGTCGTAGACCGTCAGGCCGGTGGCCGGGTCCCGGTAACGCCCCTCGGAGCCGCCGGCCTGCGCGGTGCCCCGGAAGCCGTGCTCCGGGCCGAAGACCGCGGTGAGGCGGACCCGGGAGTCGGCGTGCATCACGTCCACGATGTGCCGCACGTCGTGGGTGACGCCGGTGGGGTTGGTGACGATGCCGACCCGCTCGCCGTCCAACAGGCGGTAGCCGTCCGCGGCCAGGTGGTCGAAGCCGGTGCGCACCCGCAGGACGCCCACCCGCGGCGCGGCCTGCGCCGGGTCCGCGCCGACCGCCGCCGCCCCGCCCGCCGCCAAGTGCCCCAACAGAACACGTCTCGACAGAGCCATCCGCACACCTCTCGTGATCGGTCGCCGACCGGATACGTGTCGTGCGCACGCTAACGCCCACCGGCCCGGTGCGGAACGCGCCCGGCCGCACCGGACCGGTGCGTCCCCTGCCCGACGGCCGAACACCGGTGGTTCCGCGTCGAAAAGGAGTCTTCCGCTCGGACATACCGACTGGTTAGTCTGCCCCTGCCGGTGACCCGGTGAAGTCAGGCGACCGAGGGAGACGCAGCGTGGCAGCCGTACGGGACAAGGGCGTTGTCGTGACCGGAGCGGGCGGGGGGATCGGCGCCGCACTGGCCCGCCGGTTCGTCGCCGAGGGCGCCCGGGTCGTGGTCAACGACCTGGACGAGGCCAAGGCCCGTAAGACCGCCGAGGAGATCGGGGCGCTCGCCGTCCCCGGGGACGCCTCCGCCGTCGTCGGCCCGGCCCGCGAGGCGCTCGGCGGCACCATCGACGTCTTCTGCGCCAACGCCGGCGTCGGCACCGGCGGCGGCCCCGAAGCCCCCGAGGACGACTGGGCGTTGGCCTGGGACGTCAACGTCATGGCGCACGTCCGGGCGGCCCGCGAGCTGCTCCCGGAGTGGCTGGCGCGCGGCAGCGGCCGGTTCGTCTCCACGGTCTCCGCCGCCGGCCTGCTCACCATGGTCGCCGCGGCCCCCTACAGCGTCACCAAGCACGGCGCCTACGCCTTCGCCGAGTGGCTGTCGCTGACCTACCGCCACCGCGGCATCGAGGTGCACGCCATCTGCCCGCAGGGCGTGCGCACCGACCTGCTCGCCGCCACCGGGGCCGCCGGCGACCTCGTGCTGACCCCGACCGCCATCGAACCGGACGCCGTCGCCGACGCCCTCTTCGCGGCCATGGACGCCGGCCGCTTCCTGGTCCTGCCGCACCCCGAGGTCGCCGACTACTACACCACCCGGTCCACCGACCCGGACCGCTGGCTGACCGGCATGAACCACCTCCAACAGAAGCTGGAGGCGCGCGCCGAGGAGGCCCGGTGACCACCTACCAGGACAAGCCGTGGCTGGCCCAACTCACCGACGCCCAACGGGCCCCCGTCCAGGCGCCGCCCTCCGCCCTGCACGCCTTCCGGGCCGCGGTCCGCCGCGCCCCCGACCGCACCGCGCTCGCCTACTTCGACGGCCGCCTCACCTACGCCGAGACCGACGCGCTCTCCGACGGCCTCGCCGGCCACCTCGCCGCCCGCGGCCTGCGCCCTGGCGACCGCGCCGTGGTGATGCTCCAGAACACCCCGCACTACGTGCTCGCCGTGCTCGCCGTCTGGAAGGCCGGCGGCGTGGTCGTCCCGGTCAACCCCATGTACAAGGCGGCCGAGACCCGGCACGTCCTGGATGACGCCGAGGTCACCGCGGTGATCTGCGCGGACCGCACCTGGGCGGCGTTCCTGCGGGCCACCGCCGCCGAGGCGCCGTCCGTCACCGTCGCGCTGACCGCGGACGAGCGCGGCCTGCAGACCCGCGGCGACCCCCGGGTGCTGCCCACCGAACCGGCCGGCCCCCAGAAGGGCGCCGACGACCTGCTCACCGCGGCCCGCGCCGGCGCCCCGGCCCCCGCCGTCCCCGCACCGGCCGCCACCGACATCGCGCTCATCAGCTACACCTCCGGCACCAGCGGCACCCCCAAGGGCGCCACCAACACCCACGGCAACATCAGTCACAACGCCGAACGGCAGCGCACCGGCCTCGAACTCCCCGAAGGCTCCGCCTACTTCGCGCTCGCCCCGCTCTTCCACATCACCGGCATGGTCTGCGAACTGGCCGCCTGCCTGGCCGGCGCCGGCACCCTCGCGCTGGCCTACCGCTTCGAGGCCGGCACCGTCCTGGACGCCTTCCGGGAGCACCGCCCGGCCTTCACCGTGGGCCCCTCCACCGCCTTCATGGCGCTCATGGCCCACCCGGACGCCACCCCCGAGCACTTCGCCTCCTTCCGGGTGCTCAGCTCCGGCGGCGCCCCGCTGCCGCCCGCCCTCGTCGAGACCTTCCGCACCGCCTTCGGCCGCTACCTCCACAACGGCTACGGCCTGACCGAGTGCACCGCCCCCTGCGCCTCCGTCCCGCCGGGGATGCGGGCGCCGGTCGACAAGACCTCCGGCACCCTCGCGGTCGGCGTCCCCGCCCCCGACACCGTCGTGCGGATCGTCGACGAGGCCGGCCGCGACCTGCCGTTCGGCGAACAGGGCGAGATCACCGTCCGCGGCCCCCAGGTGGTGCCCGGCTACTGGCGCCGCCCGGACGCCACCGCCGAGGCCATCCCGGGCGGCGAACTGCGCACCGGCGACATCGGGTTCATGGACCGCGACGGCTGGCTCTACGTCGTCGACCGCAAGAAGGACATGATCAACGCGTCCGGCTTCAAGGTGTGGCCGCGCGAGGTAGAGGACGTCCTCTACGGCCATCCCGCGGTGCGCGAGGCGGCCGTGGTCGGGGTGCCGGACGCCTACCGCGGGGAGACCGTCAAGGCGTACGTCAGCCTGCGCCCGGGCGCCTCCTGCGCCCCCGACGAGCTGACCGACTACTGCCGGGAACGGCTCGCCGCGTACAAATACCCCCGCGTGGTGGAGGTCCTGCCGGAGCTCCCCAAGACCACGAGTGGCAAGATCCTCCGACGGGAACTGCGCGGGCGCGGCTGACCGACGGCGGACGACGGACGGGCGTCCGGCGCGCAGGGCCGACGCAGTTGAGGAACGTTGAGGAACGGGTGAGGGCGATGGCCGGCAACAAGGGCGGCACCAGCGGTGGCAACGGCACGGCGAAGCCGGTGGCGCGGCGGCTGCTGGCCACCGCCACCCGGCTCTTCGCGGAGCAGGGCTACGACCGCACCTCCGTCCAGGAGATCGTGGACGCGGCGGGCGTCACCAAGGGCGCGCTGTACCACTACTTCGGCTCCAAGGAGGACCTGCTCCACGAGGTCTACGGGCGGGTGCTGCGACTCCAGCAGGAGCGGCTGGACCACTTCGCGGACGCCGACGCGCCGGTTGCGCAACGGCTGCGGGACGCCGCCGCGGACGTGGTGGTCACCACCCTCCAGAACCTCGACGACACCAAGATCTTCTTCCGCTCGATGCACCACCTGAGCCCGGAGAAGGACAAGCAGGTGCGGGCCGAACGGCGCCGCTACCACGAGCGGTTCCGCGCCCTGGTCGAAGAGGGCCAGCGCACCGGCGTCTTCACCGCGGACGTCCCCGCCGACCTGGTCGTCGACTACCACTTCGGCTCCGTCCACCACCTGGGCACCTGGTACCGCGAGGACGGCCCCCTCACCCCCCACCAGGTCGCCGACCACCTGGCCGACCTCCTGCTGCGCGCCCTGCGCCCTTAAGCGGGAATACCCCCACCCCCAGCCCCCGTTGTGGCCCCACAGGGGGCGCGCCCGACCCCTACGGGGACTGTTCGACCGCGCCCTACGGGTCCCGACGCTTCACCGACCGCGCCTCGTACGGCGTCGACGCAGGCGTCGAGACGGCACGACATCTCCTCCACTCTTCGTCGGCCGGCTCATCCACCCACGCGGTACCGGCCCTGAAGTCCCAGGGCCAGACGTCGAGTTGACGGTGCGGCTCCCGACGCCTGACGTGCCGGTTCCCCCCTTTAGCCACCTGCCAGCACCACCGCCTCCCGCCCATCAGCGCACCGCCTTCCCATGAGGGTGGTCACGCATCTCGACATTGCAGTCGGTCACCTTCGAGTGGTCCCCGGTCGCTCGCGCGCGCGAGCGCTGGCGGTCCAGCGCCCCACACACGTCGCACCCAGCAACGGGCCGAGGCTCAGGCTTCGCCGTAGGGTCCGACAGGTGGACGGGGCGGCCCAAGCCAGGCATCAGCACCCCACCTCCACGCCGTGATTCCAACGCGGCCCCGCCTCGACGCCGTACGACGACAGCCACAACGCCCGCCGCCGGGCACGCGGCAACCACCGCCCCTGGCGCTCCTCGGGGATGAGGACGTACGGACGGAGGAACGCCACGTCCTCACCCCGCAACGGCCCTTGTGCGGTGGGGAGGTGGGGGAGCGTGAGGGTGGGGGCGTCCGGTGTCGTTGGTGCGTCGACGGACCGATGACGCCCCCTGGCTGGTAGCAACCGACTCACCAGCGATCCGAAGATCGCTCGGATAGTGTGCAGCACCGTCGTCAACCTCCAAGCGGTTGATGGCCACGCCCCCGGACGTTCGCCCCGTCGCGGGGGTCTTTACGTGGCGTGGTCTTCAGCGGCCGGTGCATGACCGCGCCATCGGCCGCTTCTATCCCGTTCCGCGTACGGCAGTTGGGCGGGTCGGGGGTGCCAGAATGCTCCGGTCACATGCCTGTGTGCAACCTTTCATGCAGTGGTTTTTCAGCTAGTTGACGTGCATTGCAGTCGGCATCAAGTGATGCTTTCATTCAGGGCGCGGGAGTCTTTCACTTCGGCCGGAGGGGGTAGGTGTGGCTGAACCGGACGGTCCGACTGGATCAACAGTGCCAAGGCGACAACTAGGGCGAATCCTGGGCGAGTTACGCGAACGTGCAGGACTCAAGGTGAACGCGGCAGCCAAGCTGCTGGAGCGTTCGCCAACGACCATGTGGCGCGTGGAACAAGGGAAGGTCTCATCTCGCGCCGTCGAGGTGAAGGCCATGTGCGATCTTTACGGCGCATCACCAGCACTCACTGAGGCTCTTGTGGGGCTCGCACACGAAACGAAGGCAAAAGGGTGGTGGCACGCGTACGGGGACGCGATCCCCGAAGGTTTTGATCTCTACATCGGGTTGGAGGAGACAGCAACGCACCTTGACTGGTACGAACCGGAGTTGATCCCCGGTCTGCTCCAAACCGGCGAGTACGCCCACACGGTCATTCAAGACGACAACCCCGACGAAGAACCGGGTGAGATCGCTCGACGGGTTCACGTACGCATCAAGCGCCAGACACTTCTGACCCGAGTGACGCAGCCACCCACGCTCAACGTGGCCCTCAATGAAGCTGTATTGAGGCGTCCCGTCGGCGGGAACGACGTGATGGCGGGGCAACTTCGACACCTGGGGAAGGTGAGCCGCCTACCCACGGTGACCATCAAGGTAGTCCCGTTCAGCGCCGGCTTGCACCGAGGCGTCATGTCGGGTCAGTTCCAGATTCTCCGATTTCCGCTCACCGGTAATGGGAGAGAAACGGAACCCCCGACCGTCTACGCGGACGGCTACACGGGGGACCTCTACTTGGACAAGCCCCGAGAGGTTGAGCGCTATGACAGTGCGTTCAGCGACATCTGGGCCAAGGCAATGCCCGAAGAGGCGTCACGACGTCTGATTCTCGAAATGGCAGGAAACTATGAACAGGGCTGACCTGAACCGCGTTACGTGGCGAAAGTCCAGCTACAGCAATGGGCAATCTAGCTGCGTCGAAGTCTCCGATGACTTCCCTGAAACCGTCCCCGTCCGTGACAGTAAGGACCCACATGGCCCGGCGCTGACGTTCTCGGCCGGCGACTGGTCATCGTTCGTCACCGCCCTCAAGGGTGGAGCGTTCCACCGCTGAGGCCGCACGCTCAACGGCCACCCCCCCAACAGCATCACGGGGGGGGGTGGCCGTTCGCATGTCCGACAGGGCCAGGGCGGTTGGCGGGTGCAGCCCGTCTACTGATACCGCTTGATCTCCCGCCGTGCCAGCGACCGTTGGTGGACCTCGTCGGGGCCGTCGGCCAGCCGCAGCGTGCGGGCGCCGGCCCACAGTTCGGCCAGCGGGAAGTCCTGGCTGACCCCGCCGGCGCCGTGCAACTGCACCGCCTTGTCGAGGATGTCCACGACCGTGCGCGGGGTGGCGATCTTGATGGCCTGGATCTCGGTGTGCGCGCCCTTGTTGCCGACGGTGTCCATCAGCCACGCGGTCTTCAGCACCAGCAGCCGCAGTTGCTCCACCGCCACCCGGGCGTCCGCGATCCACTCCTGGACCACGCCCTGCGCGGCCAGCGGCTTCCCGAACGCGGTACGGGTCACCGCCCGCAGGCACATCAGCTCGATCGCCCGCTCGGCCATCCCGATCAGCCGCATGCAGTGGTGGATCCGGCCGGGCCCCAACCGCGCCTGCGCGATGGCGAAGCCGCCGCCCTCCTCGCCGATCAGGTTGCCCACCGGCACCCGGACGTCCTCGAAGACCACCTCCGCGTGCCCGCCGTGGTAGTGGTCCTCGTAGCCGTAGACCTGCATCGCGCGCTTGACCGTCAGGCCCGGGGTGTCCCGCGGCACCAGCACCATCGACTGCTGGCGGCGGATGTCCGGGCCGTCCGGAGCGGTCTTGCCCATCACGATGAAGATGCGGCACAGCGGGTTCATCGCCCCGGAGATGTACCACTTGCGGCCGTTGATGACGTACTCGTCGCCGTCCCGCTCGATCCGGGTCTCGATGTTGGTGGCGTCCGACGAGGCCACCTCCGGTTCGGTCATCGCGAACGCCGACCGGATCTCGCCCGCCAACAGCGGCTCCAGCCACCGCTTGCGCTGCTCGGGGGTGCCGAACTGCGCGAGCACCTCCATGTTGCCGGTGTCCGGCGCCGCGCAGTTCAGCGCGGTCGGTGCCAACTGGGGGCTGCGGCCGGTGAGTTCGGCCAGCGGAGCGTACTGGAGATTGGTCAGCCCCGCCCCGTGCTCCGCGTCGGGCAGGCTGTGCCGGTCTACGAAGAACAGGTTCCACAGTCCCTGCCGACGGGCCTCGGCCTTGAGCTCCTCCACCACCGGCGGGGTGTCCCACGGCGAGGCCAGCGCGGCCCGCTGCTCCTCGACGAGCGCCTCGGCCGGGTGGATGTGCTCGGCCATGAACGCCTCCAGCCGCGCCCGCAGTTCCTCGGTACGGGCGTCGAATGCGAAGTCCATCGCTGCCTCAGCCTTCCTTGAGAGTGGTCAGTCCGCGGTCGATGAAGACGGGCACCAGCTCGCCGATCCGGTCGAAGCCGGCGCCGACGGTCTGGCCGAGCGTGTAGCGGTAGTGGATGCCTTCGAGGATCACCGCGAGCTTGAACCACGCGAACGCGGCGTACCAGGCGATCCCCGAGACGTCCCGGCCGGAGCGGTCGGCGTAACGGGCGATCAGTTCGTCCGGTTCGGGGTGTCCGGGCGCGCCGCTGGTGGTGCTGACCGGAGACTGCGGCAGCCCCAGGTCGGTGCAGTACATCGCCAGCAGCCCGAGGTCGGTCAGCGGGTCGCCGAGGGTGGACATCTCCCAGTCCAGCACGGCGTTGAGCGCGTCGTCCTCGCCCACCAGGACGTTGTCCAGGCGGTAGTCGCCGTGCACCACGGTCGGCGCGGGGGAGGCGGGCAGCGCCCGGCCCAGCGCCTCGTGGAGCGCGTCGATGCCCGGCAGGTCGCGGTTCTTGGAGGCCGCCAACTGCTTGCCCCAGCGCCGTAGTTGACGCTCCAGGAAGCCGTCCGGGCGCCCGAAGTCGGCCAGTCCGGCCGCCTGCGGATCCACCGCGTGCAGCGCCACCAACGTGTCGACGAGGGACAGCACCACCGCCCGGGTCCGCTCCGGGCCCAGCGGCGCCAGTTGCGCGGCGCTCCGGTACGGGGTGCCCGCCACCAGCTCCATCACGTAGAACGGCGCGCCGATGACCGCCTCGTCCTCGCACAGGAGCAGCGCCTCGGGCACCGGCACCGCGGTGCCGTGCAGCGCGCTGATCACCCGGTGCTCGCGCCGCATGTCGTGCGCGGTGGCCAGGACGTGCCCGAGCGGTGGGCGGCGCACGACCCAGGAGGCGGCGCCGTCGGTGACCCGGTAGGTGAGGTTGGACCGTCCGCCCTCGATCAACTCCGCGCGCAGCGGCCCGGATGCCAGGCCCGGCCGTTCCCGGTCCAGGTGGTCCCGCAGGCGCGCCAGGTCGAGGCCGGGTGGTGCCGCACCGGTGGCCGGCGGGGGCGGGGTGCCGTTGCTCATCGTGCTTCCTCCGTAGGGAGCGTGGACGGTCGGACGGTCCGGGGCCGGCGGGGCCCGTCCCGCCTGATCATGCCGACTAGTCGGTATGGCGTCCAGTGCCCGGCGGTGGGGCGTCGGTCACCCGACGTGTTTGCGCCACCGACGCCCCTGATCCGGACCGTCCCTCAGGCGTGACAGGCCGGCGGCACCCCGCCGTTCAGCTCCGCCATCGCCCCGAAGCCGGCCACCGCGTCCAGCGGCGAACCCGGCGCCGCCCCGTCCAACTCGGCGTACGCCCGCAGGAGGTTGGCCACCAGCCGCTCGTGCTCGGCCAGCTCCGCGAACTCGCCGAGCTCCGCCTCCCGGGCCATCTCCAACGGCGTCCGCCCGGCCGCCCGCCCCTCGCGGGCCAGCTCCTCGACGAACCGCAGATAGCGCTCGACGCCGTCGTAGACCTCGGGACCCGCCACCGGGCCGTGCCCGGGCACCACGGTCGTGGCGTCCAGTGACCGCAGGATCTCGATGGCCCGCAACGAGCCGCTCAGCGAGCCCATGAAGAGGAACGGGGTGCCCCCGTTGAAGATCAGGTCCCCGGTGAAGACCACCCGCTGCTCCGGCAGCCAGACGATGGCGTCGCCGGGCGTGTGCGCCACGCCGGGGTGGATCAACTGCACCTCGATCGCGCCCACGTGGACGGTCAGCCGGTCCTCGAAGGTGATCTCCGGCGGGGTGAGCGCGATCTCGCCGTACGGCACCTCGGGCCACACGGCGTGCAGTTGGTAGCCGGCGGCCAGCAGCTCCCGGCGGCAGGCCGCGTGCCCGATGACGGTGGCCTCGGGGGCGAACACGCCGTTGCCGTAGGTGTGGTCGCCGTGGTGGTGGGTGTTGACGACGGTGCGGGGCGCGGGCGCGCCGCTCTCCTCGATCCGGCGGCGCAGCAGTCGCGCCCGCCGCTCGGTGGCGGCGGTGTCCACCACCAGGGTCGCGGTCCCGTCGGTGACGAAGCCCGCGTTGTTCAGGCACCAGCCGCCGTCCGGCTGGATGAACGCGTGGACGCCCGGGGCGAGTTCGGTGAGGTAGGGCTCGGGGAGGGCGTGGGCGTCGCCGCCCGTGGGGTGCTGGTGGTTCGTCATGGTCCGCTTTCGGGTGGGGGCTGGGTCGGTCCGGCGCCCGGCCGTCGCTCCGGCGCCGGCCCTGGCCGCGCGGACCCGATCAACGGTACCTCCGGCCGCGCCGCGCCGGACGGGCGGCCGCGGCACCGCACCGCAGGTCACCGCCGCCGATCGACTCCGCGGGCCGGCTCCGGCGGAGCCGGCGGCCAACCCGCGCCCGCCGCCTCAGAGCTCGCCGGCCGCCCGCCGGGCCGTCAATTCCCGGTAGGCGGCCAGCCCGTCGGGCGTCCACGGCCACTGGTCGAGCCGCCGGTCCAGCTCCTCCTGGGGCAGGAAGGCGTGCCAGTCGATCTCCGACTCCTGGGGCGCCACCGGCAGCGCCCAGCGCACTTGGTATACCGCAGACCACCAGGTGTGCTCCGGCGTCTCGTACAGGAAGCGGAACAGCGGCTCCGGGCGGGGCAGTCCGGACACCCCCAGCTCCTCCTCGGCCTCCCGCAGCGCCGCCTCGTCGTAGCTCTCGCCGGCGCCCACCACGCCGCCGACGAACATGTCGTAGTGCGAGGGGAACACCAGCTTCCGGGGCGTCCGCCGGTGCACGAAGATCCGGTCCTCGGCGTCCCGGACCAGGACGAACGCGCACCGGGTGCGCAGCCGGCGGGCGTAGGTCTCGGCCCGCGGGGCCTGCCCCACCACCCGGTCGTGCTCGTCGACGACGTCGAGGATCTCGTCCGCGTTGAGCGGCTCCGGCGCGTGGTCAGGTCGTTGCTCGGTCATGGGGCCATGGAACCACCGGACGCGGCGCGCGCACCCGTTGGGAACGTCACCCAACGGCCGCCGGCTCACTGCCCCATGACGTACTTCACCGTCGGCCCGGTGGTCCAGCCGCCGTCCACCGCCAGCTCGGCGCCGGTGATGTAGGAGGCGGCGTCGGAGAGCAGGAAGACCACCGCGCCGGCGATCTCGTGCGCCTCGCCGACCCGGGCCATCGGGGTGTTGGGGTACTTGCCCTCGCCCCGCTCGATGCCGACCTGCGCGGTCATCGGGGTGTAGGTCATGCCGGGGTGGACGGAGTTCACCCGCACCCGCGCGGCGCCCCACTCCACCGCGCCGATCTTGGTCAGGCCGCGGACGCCCCACTTCGACGCGCCGTAGCCGCCGGTCATCGCCAGCCCCATCAGCCCGGCCGCCGAGGAGATGTTGACGATCGAGCCGGCGCCGCGCTCCTTCATGGCCGGCAGCACGGTCTTCATGCCGATGAAGACTCCGGTGAGGTTGACGTCGAGGACCTTGCGGAAGGCGTCGGCGGAGAGCGTCTCCAGTGGCGCGCCGCTCGATATCCCGGCGTTGTTCACCAGCCCGTCGAGCCCGTCGAGCCCGCCGAACTCCGCCACCGCGAAGTCCGCGACCCGCTGCCAGTCCTCCTCGGAGGTGACGTCGTGGGTCAGGAACCGGGCCCGTTCGCCGAGCCGGGCCGCGGTCGCCGCGCCCTCCTCCGCCAGGACGTCGGTGACGACGACGTTGGCGCCGGCCGCGACGGCCCGCTCGGCGGCCGCGGCGCCCAGCCCGCGGGCCGCGCCCGTGAGGACGACGGTCTTGCCGGTCAGCTCCGCGGTCACGGGGGTGGATCCGGTCATGGTGAACTCCTTTGTTCGGGGGCGGCGGCCAGCAGGAACGCCGTCGTCGTCCCGGTGAGGTCGACGAGGAACAGCTCCTCGTCCGTCAGGGGTGCGGCGCCGTCGAGGTAGTGCCGGGCCCGGTCGGCGAAGGCCGCGCCGATCAGCGTCAGCGCGAGGTCCAGCCGCTCCAGCCGCACCGCCTCCGGCAACCCGGCCGCCGCCAGCGCGCCCTCGATCCGGCAGATCAGCCGCCAGTACGCGGTCCCGTCGAGGGTCGGGTGCGGGACCCGGGTGCGGACCCCGCTCTCGTGGCTGAGCTGCGCGGAGATCCGCAGGCAGCGCCGCCCCCGGTCGGTCCGCAGCTCGGTCGCCTCCGCGGTGACCAGCAGCCCGAGCAGCTCCCGCGGCGTCGGCTCGCCGGCCTCCGCCGCGGTCAGCAGCGGCGCCAGCGCCGCCTCCGTACGGGCCAGCCGGCCGGCCATCACCGCGTCCAACAGCCCGGCCCGCGAGCCGAAGTGGTACTGCACCGCGGACGGGTTGCCCTGGCCGGCCAGCGCGACGACGTCGCGGAGCTGGGCGCCGACCACGCCTTGTCCGGCGAAGACCTCCTCGGCGGCGCGGATCAACTTCTCGCGGGTCTCGGGGCCTGATGTCCTGGGCATGGCCTCATGGTAATGCCGAGCATTAATAACGGGAGGTGGTGGTGCGGCCGGCCCCGTACCGACGGTCCGCGCGCGGTGCTCCCGGCCTCAGCGCGGCTGGAGTTCGTGCGCGCCCTCGGCCCCCCTGGCCCCCGGCGGCATCAGCGGATGGCTGCCGATCAGCACGATCCCCGTCACCACCGCGGCGATCCCGGCCGCCTCGAAGGCCAGCGCCCCCGGCGTCACCCGCAACCGGTCGCCCAGAAAACCCACGCCGCAGATGATCCCGGCCAACGGCTGGGCGGCGGTCAGCGCCGGCAGCGACATCCGCAGCGGCGCCGACTCGAACGCGCTCTGCACCATCACCAGCGCCACCACCCCGAGCACCACGATCGCGTACGGCTGCCAACTGGTGAGGAGTTCGCGCCAGCCGCCCGCGGTGAAGCGGAGGCCGCTGATCCGGGTCAGCGCGTCCTGCAACCCGTACAGCAGCCCGGCCGCCACCCCCAGCAGCGCGGCCTCCAGGCTGATGTGCGTCCGTTCCCGCTTGGCGACCGCCGCCAGCACCAGGGCGACCGACAGCACGCTGCCCATGATCAGCCACTGGGCGAGCTGTCCCACCTCGCTGTTCCGCCCGCCGTGCGGCTGCCCGGCCACGATGAACAGGGTCACCCCGCCGGCCAGCAGCGCCAGCCCGGCCCAGCCGGTGCGGCCCAACCGCTGCCGGGAGATCCGCCGCGCCAGCGCCATCGCGAACAGCAGATTGGTCGCCATCAGCGGCTCGACCAGCGTGAGGTCGCCCATCCCCAGCGCCACCGCGCCCAGCGCCATCCCCGCCACCATCAACGCGATCCCGGCCACCCAACGGGGCATCCGGACCAGGTCGAGCAGCAGCCGCAGCGAGAGGTAGTCCTGGGGCGGGGCGTGCTGCGCCGCGAGCTGCTGGAGGACGAACCCGGTGCCCAGACAGCATGCCGCGGCAAGGGCGAGCAGGATCACCGTCACGTCGCACACCTCGTATCGCGCGGGGCGGGGGATGCGCCCGAGGATAGTCAGCCACGGTGGCCGAAACCGGTGCGCCACCGCCGCGGAATCCCAACTTCTCCCCTTGCAGAGAAACCTCTGCAGAGAACTCTCTGCATCTCTACGCTGACGGCCATGACCCACGACGACGTGCCGCACGACGACCGGTCGGCCGCGCCCGACGCCCCCGCGCCCTCCGCGCCGCGCCCCGTCCGACGGATGGACGCCCGCAGCCTGCGCGGCCTCGCCCACCCGCTGCGGATGCGCATCCTGGAGTTGCTGACCCTGGACGGCCCGGACACCGCCACCGGCCTGGCCCGCCGGCTCGGCGAGAACACCGGCACGGTGAGCTGGCACCTGCGCCACCTCGCCGACCACGACTTCATCGAGGAGGAGACCGGCCGCGGCACCCGGCGCGAGCGCTGGTGGCGGGCCGCGGCGGCCTCCCGCCAGCTCAACACCACCGACTTCCGCGACGATCCGGACGCCCGCGGCCCGCTCACCGTCTACGTCCACGAGATCGTCCAGCAGCACTTCAACCGGGTCGTCGACTACCTCGCCGAGGACTGGGGGCCGCGGTGGCGGGACGCCGGCACCCTCGCCCAGTGGCATGACCTGACCCTGACGCCCGATCAACTGGCCGCCTTGAACGAGGAGTTGGCGGACGTCGTGGACCGGCACCGGGCCGCCGCCGCGGGCTCGGCCGACCGCGCCGCGCAGCCCGTCATCGTCCAGCTCCAGTCCTTCCCCCGCAGGGCGCGCCCGGACCGCACCCCGGATGCCGACGGCCGGTCGGACGGCGCCGGTCGGGCCGGGCGATGAGCGGTCTGCTCCGGCGCCACCGCGACTTCCGACTGCTGTGGTGCGGCGAGAGCGCGGGAAGGTTCGGCGCCGCGGTCACCGGGGTGGCGATGCCGCTGACCGCCGTCGCCGCCCTGCGCGCCGACACCTTCGCCGTCGGGCTGTTGAGCGCCTGCGGCTGGCTGCCCTGGCTGCTGATCGGGCTGCCGGTCGGCGTCTGGGTGGACCGAAAGCGCCGCCGGCCCCTGATGCTGGGCGCCGCGGCGCTCTCGGCCGCGGTGTTCACCGCCGTCCCCGTCGTCGCCTGGTGCGGCGGGCTGAGCATCGGCCTGCTGACCGGCGCGGCCCTGCTGAGCGGCGCCGCGGCGGTGGTCTTCCAGACCGCCTACAGCGCCTACCTCCCCGGGCTGCTGGCCCCCGCCGACCAGCCCGAGGGCAACGCCAAGCTGCACGGCAGCGCCTCGGCGGCGCAGCTCGTCGGCCAGGGCGCGGGCGGCTTCCTGGTCCAACGAGCCGGCGCCGCCAACGGGTTGCTCGCCAATGCCGCCACCTTCCTGGTCTCCGTCCTCTGCCTGCTCGGCATCCGGCACCGCGAACCCCGCCCGGACGCCGGCGAGCGTCCCGCGCGGCCGCTGCGCGCCGAGGTCACCGAGGGGCTGCGCCTGGTGGCCGGGGACGTCTGGCTGCGCACCCTGACCCTCTTCGGCGCCGCCTCCAACCTCGCCCTGATGGGATACCAGTCGATCCTGCCGGTCTTCCTGGTCCGCGAGGTCGGGCTGCCGCCGGGCACCGTCGGCACCCTGCTGGCGGTGGCCGGCACCGGCGGCGTCGCGGGCGCCTTCGCCGCCCGCCGCGCCGCCGCCCGGATCGGCACCGCCCGCGCCAGCCTGCTCTTCGAACTCGGCCTGCCGATAACGGCGTTGCTCATCCCGCTCACCACCGCGGGGCCCGGTGCCGCGCTGTTCGTCGTCGGCAGCTTCGGCGTCTCCGCCGGCGTGGTCGGCGGCAACGTTCTCAAGGCCGGCTTCCAACAGGCGTACTGTTCGCCCGCCCTGCTCGGCCGGGTGACCGCCAGCGCCGCCTTCCTCAACTACGGCACGCTGCCGCTGGGTGCCCTGCTCGGCGGCGCCCTCGGTGCCGCGCTGGGCGTCCGCACGGCCCTGTGGATCACCACCGCCGGCGTCCCGCTGGCCGCCCTGATCCTCCTCGCCTCACCGCTTCGCACCGCCCGCGACCTGCCGACCCGCCACCACCCGCGGCGGCCGGAGGCGGCTCGGGCCGCTGATGATCTGCTCGCGTCGCCCTGAACGTCTGGCCGTTGGGGCCTCAACGGCGGTGATATACGGCTCAACGGAGGTGGTATGCGGGGGAGTTGGGGCTCCGCCCGGCGCGCGCTCTTGCCCCTCCCGATCCGGTCCGACCCGCCCCGCGTCCTACGGCGCCCCACCCGCCGTGATCGCCTCCCCGGCCTCCCCGGCCGTCATGCCCGCCCCCACCACCTCGCCACCCCCAGGGTCGAGGCGATAGCCGGACCCCCACACCTCCGTCAGCAGCGGCGCCGCCGCCGGGTCCGGTGCGAGCTCGGCCCGGAGGTGCGCCACCCGCGCGGCCACCGCCGACAGATCGCCGAAGTCCCGCCCCCAGACCCGCTTGAGCAGTTGCTCCCGCGAGAACACCCTTCCTGGGTGTCGCATCAGAAACGCCAGCAGCGCCAACTCATGCCCGGTCAGGGAGAGTTCACGGCCGCCGCGGCACGCCCGCCCGGCCCCGGGGTCGACGGTCAGCTCCCCGACCCGCAGCACGGCACCGGCCCCGGCGGCCGCTCCCGCCGCCCCGGCGCCGCCCAGCGCCTCGGCCACCCGCGCCACCAACTCCCGCACCCCCGCGGCCCCTTCTGCCTCCGCGGTCAACGGCACCACCGGGACCGGCGGCCCGCCGCCACCCCGCCCCAGCCGGCGGCGCAGCCCCAGGCCGTCGACGCCGGGCAGCGCCGGATCGAGGACGACGGCGTGCGGGGCGAAGTCCGCGGCCAGGTCGAGGGCGGTGAAGCCGTCGGTGGCGCAGGCGGTGGGGTGGCCGGCGCGGGCCAGTCCGTCGGCGACGGCCGCGGCGAGCGCGGGGTCGGCCGCGACGACCAGGACGCGGTGCGGCGGCCCCGGCAGGAGCGATCCCATACCTCCAGCCAACACCCGTCCGCGCGCCCCCGCGCGCCGAAGCCACCACCGTCCGGGAGGGCCCGCCCTCGGTGAGACCACCCGGCGAGAGCGCCCCGCTACTTCTCCAACTGCTCCCGCACCCGCCGCGACACCGTGAACGCGTAGAGGTCCAACACCCCGGGCGGCTCAGCGATCCCCGGCCCGCCGGCCCGTATCCAGGCCGCGATGTCCGCCAGCGCGTCGTCGTCGTTGACCAGCCCCAGCCACACCGGCCGCCCGCCCGCGGCCCGCCCGGCCGGCGACGGCTGCACCACGACCACGTTCGCCTGGTCGCAGACGTCCAGGCACTCCGAGGCGCGGACCGGCGCCGCCGCCTCAAGCGCCGCCCGCAGCCGGGGGATCTGCCCGGCGTGGTCGACCCCCGGCAGCTTCGCCGCGTCCCCACAGCAGCAGCCGCGGCAGACGGTGACCCGGCACTGTCGCCCGGCGGCCCGCGCCGCCCCTCCGGAACGCTTTTCGATCATGCGTTCATGCTACGTGGCCGCTCCGCACCGCCCGCCCGCTCCCGGCCATCCACCCCTCAAGCCCCCGCCGCCCCTCGCGTTGCCCACGCCACGGTGGGCCACGACATTTCCCGGCCGTTCCTGGATAGGGATCGGGGCATGTCCCTGACCAACTCCAGCACCGTCCGGCCCACGGTCCCCGGCCCCGCCGGCCTGCCCGTGCTCGGCTCCCTGCTCGACCTGCGCCGCGACCCCCTGAGCACCTTCTTAAGCGCCCGGCGCGAACACGGCGACGTGGTCCGGCTGGAGGCCGGCCCGCCCGGGCTCCGCAGCGTCTTCTACGCCGTCTTCGCGCCCGAGGGCGCCCAGCAGATCCTCGCCACCCAGGCCGCCAACTTCCGCAAGGACCACCCGTTCTACGAGGAGGTCCGCCAGTCGTTCGGCAACGGCCTGCTCACCAGCCAGGACGACGACTACCTCCGGCAACGCCGGCTGGTGCAGCCGCTGTTCACCAAGCGCCGGGTCGACGGCTACGCCTCGGCCGTGACCACCGAGGCCGACGCGGTCACCGCCCGCTGGCGCTCGGTCGGGGACGGCGCGGTCGACCTCGTCCCGGAGATGAACCGGCTCGCCCTGCGCACCGTCGCCCGGATCCTCTTCGGCGTCGACGTGGAGGCCGCGGTCGACGCCATCCACCGCTGTGCCCCGGTCATCAACGACTACGTCGTCAGCCGCGCCTACACCCCCCTGAAGTTCCCGCGCGACTGGCCCACCCCCAGGAACCTCCACAACCGCCGGGTCACCGCCGAACTCAACGCGCTGTGCGACCGCATCATCGCCGAGCGCCGCACGGCCGCCGGCGCCGGCGACCACGACGACCTGCTCTCCCTGCTCGCCGCCGCCGGCAACGACGAGGACGGCACCCTCGACGCCACCGAGGTCCGCGAACAGGTCCTGGTGTTCCTGCTGGCCGGCCACGAGACCACCGCCACCTCCATGGCCTTCGCCCTCCACCTCCTCGCCCGCCACCCCGACGAACAGGCCCGGGTCCGCGCCGAGTTGACGCGCGTCCTCGGCGACCGCACCCCCACCGCCGCCGACCTGGACCAACTGCCGCTGCTCACCCAGGCGTTGAAGGAGTCCATGCGGCTCTACCCGGCGGCCCCGATCGTCAGCCGGCGGGCCGTGGCGGCCACCGAGGTCGCCGGCTTCCCCCTCCCGGCCGGCGCCGACGTCATCGTCGCCCCCTGGGTGACCCACCGCCACCCGGACCTGTGGACGGACCCCGAGCGGTTCGACCCGGACCGCTTCGCCCCCGAACGCGAGGCGGCGCGGCACCGGTACGCCTGGTTCCCGTTCGGTGGCGGCCCGCGCGCCTGCATAGGCCAGCACTTCTCGATGCTGGAGTCCGTCCTGGCCCTGGCGACGCTGCTCCGCTCCCACGAACTGACGGCCGTCGACCAGGACGTCCCGGTCGCCGCCGGCATCACCCTCCAGGCCACCGGCCCCGCCCGCATCCGCCTCCGCGCCCTCTAGCCGCGCGCTCCCGGCCCGGCGACCGCCCCACCCCCGACGGGCGGGCGCCGGACCGGCCCGGCCGAGCCCCGTCGACTCAAACGCAACGAAAATAGCGTTTGCATTCTCGGTCGCGACCCTCTACGGTCGTAGACGTCCACCCCGCCCGGGCAGCACCCCGGCGGGTTCCCTCCCGACAGGAGAAGGCCGTTGCTCGTCTGAGGTCCGGAAGACACCGCGCCCGCGATCGGCGATTCGCTCAGCGAACCAGCCCCGCGCGGCCCGTCCGTGACCTCGGCGTACGCACGGCGTACCCGTACCCCGGCCCCTTGCCGCGGTGTCTCCCCCTGCGCAGTTCGCACCCCACCTCGCGCACACCTCCCAGGAGACCCGCATGTCAAAGCCCGCCACCAGCCCCGCCGCGGCCGTCGTCTGCACCGACACCGGCTTCGCCTGGCCCGACGGCACCCCCGTCCTGGACGGCTTCCAGCTCTCCGTCGGCCCCGGCCGCACCGGTCTCGTCGGCCTCAACGGGTCGGGAAAATCAACCCTGTTGAAGCTGATCGCCGGCGAACTGGCCCCGACCGCCGGCAGCGTCAAGGCCGTCGGCGAGGTCGGCTACCTCCCGCAGCACGCCTCCCTCGACTCCCACCTGAAGGTCGACGAGGCGCTCGGCATCGCCGCCACCCGCGCCGCCCTGCACGCCATCGAGAACGGCGACCCCGGCGAGGAGCACTTCGCGGCCGTCGGCGACGACTGGGACGTCGAGGAGCGCGCCCGCGCCACCCTCGACCAACTCGGCCTGTCCGCCCTCGATCTCGACCGCACCATCGGCGAGGTCTCCGGCGGCGAGTCCGTCCTGCTCCGCCTGGCCGCCCTGCTGCTCCGCCGCCCCGACGTCCTGCTCCTCGACGAGCCCACCAACAACCTCGACCGGCCCGCCCGCCGCCGCCTCCACGACGCGGTCGCCGCCTGGTCCGGCGTCCTCCTCGTCGTCAGCCACGACCGCGAACTCCTCGACCGCGTCGACCGGATCGCCGACCTGCGCGGGGGAGAGGTGCATTGGTACGGCGGCAACTTCACCGCCTACGAACACGCCCTCGCCGTCGAGCAGGAGGCCGCCGAGCGGACGGTGCGCGCCGCCGAGGCCGATGTCGCCCGCCAGCAGCGCGAACTGTCCGACGCCCAGGTCAAGTTGGCCCGCCGGGTCCGCTACGGCAACAAGATGTACGCCCAGAAGCGCGAACCCAAGATCGTCATGAACGGCCGCAAGCGCGAGGCCCAGGTCTCGGCCGGCAAACACCGCGCCCTGCACACCGAACGCCTCCAAGAGGCCAAGGACCGGCTGGGCGAGGCCGTCGAGGCGGTCCGCGACGACGACGAGATCCGCATCGACCTCCCGCACACCGCCGTCCCCCCGGGCCGCACCGTCCTCACCCTCACCAGCCTGCGCACCCGCCACGGCACCCGCGCCGACCTGGACGTGCGCGGCCCGGAACGGATCGCCGTCACCGGCCGAAACGGCTCCGGCAAGACCACCCTGCTGCGCACCGTCACCGGCGAACTCCCGCCGGCCGCCGGCACCGCGGAGGTCCACGTCCCGCACCGCTTCCTCCCGCAGCGCCTCGACGAGGTCCTCGACGACGACCTCACCGTCGTCGAGAACGTCGCCCGCTACGCCCCCGACGCCACCAACAACCGCATCCGCGCCCGCCTCGCCCGCTTCCTCTTCAAGGGCGCCCGCGCCGACCAACGGGCCGGCACCCTCTCCGGCGGCGAACGCTTCCGAGCCGCCCTGGCCGCCCTGATGCTCGCCGAGCCGGCACCCCAACTCCTGCTCCTCGACGAACCGACCAACAACCTTGACATGTCCTCCGTCCGCCGCCTGGTGGCCGCCCTGCACTCCTACGAGGGCGCCCTCCTCGTGGTCAGCCACGACCCGCACTTCCTCCGCGAACTCTCCCTCACCCGCTGGCTGACCCTCGACCCCGGCGAACTCACCACCACCGCCCCGCTCTAACCACCGGCCGGTCGGCCCCTCCGGGCCGGCCGGCGCGTCCCGTCCCCTCCCTCAGAAGTGCCGCACCAACTCCCCGAACGCCCCCAACCGCAACACCTTCTCGTCCCCCGGATCCAACTCCTCGTGCTCCAGCACCCAGGTGTGGTCATGCGGGATGAACACCGCGTTCAGCCCCGCCGAACGGGCCGGCAAAATATCCGACTTCGGCGAGTTCCCGATCATCCACGTCCGCTCCGGCGCCAGCCCATAGGCCCGCGTCAACTCCGCATACGTGGCGACGTTCTTCTCCGGCACGATGTGCACCCCCTGGAAGTGCCCCGTCAGCCCCGACGCGTCCACCTTCCGCTGCTGCTCCTCCCGATCCCCCTTGGTCAACAACAGCAACTCGTGCCGCCCGGCCAACTCCGCCAGCGTCTCCGCCACCCCGGCGATCAACTCCACCCGATCCCCCTCGAACGCCGCCCCCCACCCGGCGATCCGCGCCCGCTCCGCCGCCGTCACCGCCCGCCCCCGCACCCGTTCCGCACACTCCCCGAGGCTCCGCAGGAACACCTTGCTCCCGTACCCCAACGTCACCGCGTTCGCCGCCTCGATCCCGTCCAACACCTCCCGCACCGCCCCCCGCCCCATCCCCGGCCCCGCCAACCACCCCGTGAACTCCGCAATGACCCGCTCAAAGATCACGTTGTTCTCCCACAACGTGTCATCCGCATCAAAAATCAACACCACAAGCCCCTTTCGCCGTCCAGGAACGGGGGCACCCTACGCACGCGCCCGGGGCCCCCGCACCGAAAATTCCCGGCCCGCCGGCACGCACACGACGAGACAACGGCACACCGACCCACCGTCGGCGGGCTCACCTTCCACGCCCGGTCGAGAGAACCGCCCCAAGTGCCGTCGCACTTGAGGGCCGAGAAGACGCGGGCGGCGCACAGGGTGAAGTCCCCTACCACCCACACGTCGTGACACGGCCCAATGCCCTCCGGCCTCGCATCGGGCCCGGATCCCGCCCCTCAAGAGGCGCCGCGTACTGCGTGGTTCCGGTACGTCCCGAGCACCGAGCCGCGATCGACTCCCGTGCGTCGTCATCCATGGACGCACGGTAAGCGCCGTCACTGGCGGTCGCTGTTCACGGCATCTGGCGCGGGGCGCCCCCGGACCGCACCAATATGCCCGCACATAACACAGCAGGTGCTGACCGAATCAGTCAGCACCTGCGTAAGTGTCCGAGGGGGGACTTGAACCTTACGCACATGCCGGTGATGCGGGGTGAGTTGCGGCTGACATAGCGCCTCACGGCCGATACAAATCTATCGTGTGCTGTGCTGTGCTGTGCTGTGCTGTGCTGGAAGCTCCTTCTCTTTTCCGCAAGTTACCACTCTGCCGATATCTGGTACATCGCTTGTCCGTGTGAACGCCCGTGGCGTGACACGTGTTCGCCAGCTGTGGGACCGTCAGGCAAAGCCGAGGCGAGAAGTGCGGCCGTGGCCATGAGCGGAATCTCGGCAGCGGTGCTTGCGGTCTCCTTGGCCACCGTCCAGGCCGGGTAGCGGTGTTCGGCAGCCTGGTCCAGCACGGTGTGGTCGATGAGCCCTGTATGCCATTCGGCAGCAGATCGGCGACTTTTGCGAACATCGCAAGGCCGGCGGTGATCCGGAGAGCGACGGCCGTTGCCGTGGCAGCCCGGCGCGCACTGGAGCGGACTTTGGACACCAGCATGTCGTTCAGCTCCTCCTTAACCGGCGAGGCGTTCGGAGCACCGCACGCTGAGCGCCTGGATGGATGAGCGCCGAATGTGCCACATGCCCGGCCCTCGGCCTCATGGGCCGCGAGGTCGGCGTAGCCGCGATAGGTGTCCGAGGGGCTGCGGTGGCCGTAGCGTGCTGAGGCCAGAAGGGAAACAACAGCCTCACCAACAGAGGCGGTCTTGGAAGGAGGCATTCGGTACGACGTGCCCTCTCCATGAACAACATCGTGAGATGCGGACGAAGCGGGAATCCGGTGGCACCGGATTCCCGCCGTCTCAAATGGAGAGTCAGTCGGTAGCTGCGTCTCCGACGGTGAGGGGATGTCCAAAGTGACGCCCTCATGGGTGGAAGACGGAGTTGGGCCCGTACCCCACATATCGGCCACGGCAGTGTGGACCGCCTGTCACACTGCCCAGACCGCGGCCGCAGCGGCCCCCGGCCGCCGACCATTCCTTACCCAGGGCTGACCGAGTGTGACGATCGGAACACGTCAGTCGAGCTCGGCCAGCCCCTTTAGGAGAAGTCCCGCCCAGTCGGGCCGGCGCAGCAGATCGTCCGGGAATCCCACCGAACTGCCTGCAAGCTGATTGGTAACCGCTCCTTCGAAGCGTGCCACCGTGCAGCTGCCCCGGTCTTCCAGCGCCATGCGCCAACGCGAACCCAAGCTGGTACCCAAGGGCGGGGACAGGTACAGGGCACAGCGGACGTCATGGCGATCGAGGTAGAGGAATTGGTGTGTGCCGGCCACGGTGAAGCGGTGCCACCGATCGTCCGACTCGAACAAGGCTCCCTGACGGTGGGAATGCGCAGACCAGTCGTCCACAAGGTCTTCGGAACGCCAGCGTTCGTACTGCGCCGCAATATCGATCATCGCTGTTTTGTCCGCGGGCTCCAGGTGCCCACCAGTCGGACTGTCGCCTCCCCAGTGCACCGTCGTCGCGTCGCACACCCAGGTGTGCAGCACGTCCCCGATGCGGCCCAGCGGGTGCAGTACGTGAGTCGCGTCCAGAGCCTCGCGGACAGCCGTGCAGAATCGGCTGTGCCCACGGAGCTCCTCGTCCATTTCGGCATCGGACAGCAGTGCGTCGACCTTCACCTTGTCCAACGTGCTCAACAGGCGCAGTAGCCGCTCCGGGCCGCCTTCGAGCGGTAGTTCTTCCATCACGGCGGCGAGCGCGTAGGCAGCTTCACGAGGGCTGTCGTCCCACAAGGTGTCGACGATGTCGATGCGCAGGTTCATGGGGCGGAACGGGTCCTGGGCAACGAAGTCCCGCAGGACTCGAAGGTCCTCGTCCCCGCCGTACCCATCCCCGTGGACAAACGTCTCGACGTTGATGTCTGGTGCGATGGACCCCAGTTGGTGATATCCCGGCTCTCCGGCCAGACGCAAGTACTCGTCGATGGCCCGTCTGCGCAGGTATTCGTCGAGTTCCGTCGCGGCCACCAGGTGGGCGAAGGCCTGTATTGTCACCTTCCGGTGCTCGTCCTCCGTCATAGCGGCTCTTGTCCCACTATGAGGGCCGTCGGAATTATAGAAAACGCCGTGGAGTTCATAGGCGGGCTGCGCGGCCTCTGCCACCCACATCACGGCCCTCTCGGCCGCGCCTCCCAGGTATCGCAGACAGGTCATCACATCCGTACGGAGTTCAAAGTCACCGCACTCGTCGAGGTCGGTCTCCGTCAGCATGCCGAGGAGGACAGGAACCCACCTCTCAGGGTTCTTCTCGGCCAGTCTGATTGCTCGGGCCACGCGCCTGCGGTCCTCGATGTTCTCCGGTACATCTTCCTCCCACTCCTCGTCTTCGTTCTCCTCTCCCTCCGAGTCGTTGGGCTCCGGGTGGTTCCCGTCATCGCTCATGACTCTCCCTCACTCTGGCCACCGTGACCACAACAGCCTCTACTAGGACTTTAGTTGACCTGTTCCTGGCGCAAGAAGGGTTATGCAGGTGCACTGGGGAACCCACGAAGTTCTCCGCCTGGGACTCCCATGCATGTGAAGGGCGCGGTGCCCTACCAGCCGCGGATCTTACGGCCGTACTCGCTGTCCGGGTGGAGCAGCGCGTCGGCGACGCGCCCGCCGGCGTCCTTGGCGCCGCCGCCGAAGTTCAGCGTTCCGGCCGCGTTTGCGCTGGCGGCGACGCCGTCCCAGTACCGGGCCTCGCGCTCGAAGCGCACCGGCTCGACCAGCCGCAGCAGCTCCTCGACGTTCAGCCGAGTGCCGCCGAGGGCCCAGCTGGTGGCCTGGTGGGCGGCGATACCGAGCCCAGCGAGTACCGCTGGTGCGGAGACTGCATCATGTGCCTCGAAGTGCGGGAAGAGCCAGCCGATCAGCTGCGACAGCAACGGAACGATCTCGCGCTCGGCCTGCTCAGGGCTGACCCCTTCGGGCAGCTCACCCTCGTGCACGGTCGAGGAGGAGAGCCCGAGCCCGCCCCTCCCATGCAGCGTCGTGATCACTAGGACCCGCAGCGCGGACAGGGTCACGACCTCCGGGTCGGCTTTCGTCAGCTGCCGCTTGCGCGCCTGCACCAGCTTGCTGAGCGGGAAGATCTTCCCGTTGTGCTCGATCTTCACCGCCTCGGCGATCCGGTGGGCGAGCTGGGTGCCGATGTCACGCTGGTCCATCGACATGGCCAGATTCTTCGCGACCGGCACGCCCTCGACATTGCGGTCGTAGAAGATCTGCCGCGCGTCTTCGACGCTGAGCCCGAAGTACAGCTCGAACGACAGCCGCACGCTGCTGAGCTTCTCGTACGTCGTCCCGAAGCGCTCCGGGTTGTCGAACAGCTCGTGCCACGCGGTGACCTGCGTTTCCCCGTCGATCGCCACGACCGGCGACCCTGGCAGCACTGTGATCGTACGGATCCCGCTGCCCGCGATCAGCTCCTCGCTCACAGCCCCAGGCTGCCCGTCCAGCCACAGCGTGATCGGCGGCGTGGACCAAGCTGCCCCGTGCCCACCACCGATTCCGGTGGCGATGTAGGAGGCATAGGAGGTCACATTCCGCCCCTTCTGTGAGGCCTTCAGCATCCGCTGCACGAGCCCCCGCACCTCGGCGTGCCGACGCACCGCACCAGAGGCGTACTTCAGGGCCCGCTTGTCCTCCTCAGCCCGGGGCGAAGGGACGAGCTGGAGCAGCGTCGGCAGCCCCATCGTCCCGATCACCGCAT
Organism: Streptomyces sp. WZ-12; assembly: GCF_028898845.1. NCBI lineage: Bacteria > Bacillati > Actinomycetota > Actinomycetes > Kitasatosporales > Streptomycetaceae > Streptomyces > Streptomyces sp. WZ-12. The sequence goes on from NZ_CP118574.1 coordinate 6,915,754, forward strand.
CCGGGCGGAACGGGGTGACCGTGAGCTGGATCCCCTCGACGGTCGTGGTCGGCATGGTGATGGTCATCGTGAGGCCCTTCCAGGTGAGCGTGATGGGAATCGCGGTCTACACCCGGTGATCGTGCTCACCAAGACCGCATGGAGAGAGTGACAGTGCGTGTTAGCACTGTCAACAATTCACTCGATTCCACTGTAGCGGCCTCGCGTGTACTCTTGCCCCATGGAGGACGAAGGATCCGCTTCAGCGCCAGTTGTCACGGCGGCCCAGATCGCACGGCTTGCCGGTGTCACTCGTGCTGCTGTCGCCAATTGGCGACGCCGGCACGACGATTTCCCCGCGCCCGTCGGCGGGACAGCGGCAGGCCCGCTCTTCTCCCTTTCCGAGATCGAGACCTGGCTGGCCGGACAGCGCAAGGGGCGAGGAGCCTCGCAGGAGGTCGTCCTCTGGCAGTCCCTGCGCGCCGCGTATGGCGACGACATGACTGCCGCCCTCGTGGATGTCGGCTCACACCTGACCGGGAGGGCCACCGCGGCGCTCGAGGGCCAGCTCCGGGAGTCCGTCGACCAGATGGTCGCCGAGCGCACCGCGCCGCAATTCTTCGAGGACCTGATCGCCCGTTTCCTCGCTTCGGCCGGCCGCAGCGGCGCGCAGGCGACCTCCTCTCCGCGCCTTATCAGGGCCTTTACGCACCTCGCCGGACAGGCCGAGGGCTTGGTGTATGACCCAGCCTGCGGTGCCGGATCACTCCTGCTGACGGTCGCAGGACCACACGCGACCGGACGAGCCGGGCAAGAGCTCAGCCCCGGCCTGCTCCGACTGGCCCAGCTGCGAACCCAGCTCAGCGGGGGCCCTCCGGCCGGCCTTGAAGCCGGGGACTCGCTCCGGAACGACCGTCACCCCGATCTACGGGCCCAACTCGTCGTCTGCGAACCACCTTTGGGTCAGAATGACTGGGGTCGTGAGGAGCTGCTTCTCGACGCCCGATGGGAACTGGGCGCACCACCCCGAGCCGAGAGCGACCTGGCCTGGCTCCAGCACTGCTACTTCCACACCGCCCCCGGGGGCCGCGCGCTCATCGCGCTCGCGCCATCCGCCGCGTACCGCAGAAGCGGCCGTCGGATCCGGGCGGAGTTGGTGCGCCGCGGAGCCCTCCGCACGGTTGTGGCATTGCCCTCGGGCATGGCTACCAGTCACAACCTGCCGGTCCTGCTCTGGGAGCTCTGTCGTCCGGCAGCACCGGGCGAGGAGGTTCAGGCCGTGCGAATGGTCGACCTGACGGCGAACGATCCGGACGGCCCGCTGGAACCGACCCCGGACCAGGTCGCCGACGTATCACTGATCGATCTCATCCGCGAAGAGGTGGACCTCAGACCGTCCTCGTACGTGACGGAGGCCCAGCCCGACTACCCGACCGAGTACACGGCTCTCCGCACCGCCCTGGAACACCAACTGCGTGAACTGGCCGAGCTGCTGCCCCCGCTCCCTCCTGGCCCCGGCACCGGGTCCCTGGACGAGATCACCTTGGTGAGCGTCGGCGATCTGGTCAAGGCAGGTCTGGTACGTACGGGGGACGGCGAGACGGCTTCCACGAGTGATCAGTTGGACACGGACTACCTTCAAGGATTCCTTCGCAGCGCGAGCAACACCCGCCGCAACACCTCCGCCACGGGCACCCACCGGGCAGACCTGCGCGGGGCCCAGCTGCCACAGATGGACATCGGAGAGCAACGCCAGTACGGGGCGGCTTTCAGGAACTTGGGCGAGTTCGAGCGAAGGCTGAAGGAACTTGCCAGGATGGGCGATCAAGCCACCCGCCTGGCGTACGACGGGCTGACCAACGGCGCCCTCGCGCCAACGGGGACTTCACACGACGTGACATCACGAGAAGGTGCTGAGTGAGCAACACCAACCAGGAACTTGCCGACTTCATCTGGTCGGTGGCCGACCTGCTGCGCGGCGACTACAAACGCTCGGAGTACGCCAAGGTCATCCTGCCGCTCACGGTGCTGCGTCGCTTCGACTGCGTGATGGAGGAGAAGGGAACGCGCGAGGCGGTATGGGCGAGGAACGACTCGTTCGCAGGCGAGCGCAAGGACTCGCTCCTGATCGCCGTCTCGGGACTCCCGTTCTTCAACATCTCTCGGCAGAGTTTCAAGACCATCGGCAGTGACGACAAGAACGTCTACGTCAACCTCAAGGACTACATCCGCGGCTTCTCCCCCGAGGTCACCGAGATCATCGATCGGTACGACTTCCACATCCAGATCGAGCGCCTGAAGGACGCAGACCTTCTGTACCTGGTGGTCCAGGAGTTCGCGGCGATGGACCTCAGTCCGAGCAAGGTCAGCAACCACGACATGGGTTACGTCTTCGAGGAGCTGATCCGCAAGTTCGCGGACGCCTCCAACGAGACGGCCGGTGAGCACTTCACACCGCGCGAGGTCATCAAGCTGATGGTCGAACTGCTCTTGGGCCCCGACGAGGAGCTAATCCGCAGGCCTGGCGCGGTCATCGACATCCTCGACCCAGCGTGCGGCACAGGCGGCATGCTCGCCGCCGCCGAGGAACACATCAAGGAGCTCAAGCCAGGCGCGCGCGTCAACCTGTTCGGGCAGGAGATCAACGCCGAGTCGTACGCGATCTGCCGCTCCGACATGCTCCTCAAGGAGCATGTCGCCGGCAACATCCGATTCGGCAACACCTTCACCCGCGACTGGCACGAGGACCGCAAGTTCAGCTACATGCTGGCCAATCCGCCATTCGGCGTGGAGTGGAAGAAGTCGGAGAAGGCGGTCCGCGAAGAGCACGACGACCGCGGCTTCGACGGGCGCTTCGGCGCCGGTCTCCCCCGGATCAACGACGGCTCGTTCCTCTTCCTTCAGCACATGCTCCACAAGATGCAGCCGCTGAAGAAGGACGAGAACGGCAAGGAGATTGGCGGCTCGCGCATCGCCATCGTCTTCAACGGCTCCCCGCTCTTCACGGGAGGCGCAGGGTCGGGTGAATCGGAGATCCGCCGCTGGATCCTGGAAAACGACTACTTGGAGACCATCGTCGGCCTCCCGGACCAGCTCTTCTACAACACCGGTATCTCCACATACTTCTGGATCCTCAGCAACCGCAAACCCAAGCACCGTAAGGGCAAAGTCGTCATGATCGACGCGCGTGGGGAGTGGGTGAAGCGGCGGAAGTCCCTCGGCGAGAAGCGTAAGGAGATCTCCGAGGAGCAGATCGCCGGTATCTGCGCTCTGTATCGCGACGCCGAGCAGATCGCGGCGGACGAGAACCACCCGCAGCACGCCAAGGTGAAAATCCTCCGCAACGAGGAGTACGGCTACCAGCGCATCACCGTGGACCGCCCGCTGAAGCTCCGCTTCGAGATCACCGAGGACACGCTGACGGAGCTGGCGACCTCCGCGGCGCTCCAGAAGGTGCTGGGCGACAAGAAAATGTCAGAGGAGGAAGTAGCGAAACGGCAGGCCCAGTTCGTGGCTGCGCTTCATCCCCTGATCGGGGAGTCCTGGCCGACCAAGTCCGAAGCATGGGATGCCCTGCACGAGGCCGTCACCTCGGCCGGCCTTATCTGGCCGTCCGGCGCGGCCTTCCAGAAGGCCCTCCGGGAGGCGGTGGGCGTACGTGACCCGGAGGGCGAGGTCCAGTACGCGAAGGCCAAGCAGCCCGAACACGACCCCGACCTCCGCGACGCCGAGAACGTACCGATGGGCCAGAACATCGACGACTACTTGGCGGAAGAGGTCACCCCGCACGTCAAGGACGCGTGGATCGCCGAGCTGAAGAACCCGAAGACGAAGCTGACGGAGCGCTACAAGGTGGGCTACGAGATCCCATTCACGCGGCACTTCTACGTATACGAACCGCCGCGACCGCTAGCGGAGATCGACAAGGAACTCAAGTCCCTTGAGGCCGAGATCCAGGCGCTGCTGGGTGAGGTGACTTCATGAGCGCTCCGGAAATCACATACCCACGCTTCCCTCTGAGGCGCTTCATTCGAGAAATCACAGATGGCCCATTCGGTAGCTCCTTGGCCAGTAGCCACTATGCCGCAGAAGGTGCTCGTGTTATTCGCCTAGGAAACGTCGGTGCAGCTCGCTTCAAGGAAGGTGATGCCGCTTACATCTCCTTGGAATACTTCAAAGAGCTGCGACAGTACGAGGTGAAGTCCGGGGACTTGATCATCGCCGGACTCGGTGACTCCAATCATCCTGTCGGGCGCGCGTGCGTGGCACCCCCTGGCCTGGGTCCTGCAATTGTGAAGGCAGACTGCTTCCGCACCCGGCTCGACGAAGAACGGCTTTCCCATCGATACGCGGCCTGGGCGCTCAGTTCATCCTTCGTATCTGGCCAAGTACACACGTTGACACGCGGCTCAACTCGCGCCCGCATCAACCTCGATGTAGCACGCGAAATTCAATTGCCTGTACCTCCGGCAGAGGAACAGCACCGCATCGCCGACTTTCTCGACGCGGAGACCGCCCGTATTCATGAGATCTCCAAGGCACACAGCAATCAAGTCACCCTGCTGACCGAACGGCACCGAAGCTGGCTATCTGAGCTGTCTACGGAACTCACCCAGAAGTACGGATCTGTGCGCCTGAGGCATGTACTGGTGGGAATCGAGCAAGGGTGGTCGCCGCAGTGTGAGGAGCGCCTCGCAGGCGAAGGCGAGTGGGGAGTCATCAAGGCAGGATGCGTGAACGGAGGAATCTTCGATTCACTACAACATAAGCGACTACCTCCCTCCATTGAGCCTCGCCGCGAATACCAAATCAAACCCGGCGATCTCCTCATGTCACGAGCAAGCGGTTCCACTGATCTCATCGGTAGCACCGGAATTGTTCCAGATATCGATCAACAGCTTCTGCTCTGCGACAAGATTTACAGACTCCACGTCAACAAGGCTCGTGGCCGCACAGAATTCATCGCTCACATGCTCCGCACTCATTCTGTGCGAGAACATCTAAAGCTTGGAATTTCCGGCGCCGCAGGAATGGCAAATAACTTGCCTACGCCCGTGGTGAAAGATTGTGTGCTCCCTGACGTCCCGCTCGCAGAACAAGACTCAGCAATCGCCCAGTTGACCCATATGGGAGAGCTACTCAGTCAGACACAGTCAGCTCTCGAGCGCCAAATCACCCGTCTCGCTGAGCGCCGCCAAGCCCTGATCACCGCCGCCGTGACCGGCCAGTTCAACGTCTCGTCCGCCTCCGGCCGAGGAGTTGACACCCCGTGATCAGCATCCACAACGGCTCGGCGTCGTCCACCCGTGAAACCCACAGCACCGTCTCACCGGAATGCGAGGAGCCTGATCCCCATGGCGCGCGTCGACACCGAGGAAGCCTTCGAGAACGCCGTTGAGGCAGGGCTTCTCGCACACAAATGGAAGTCAGGTCTGGCCAAAACCTATCGGCATGAACTTGGCATCGAGACCGATGAGTTGCGCGACTTCCTCCGCGCCTCACAGAAAGATTCCTGGCTTCGCCTCCAGGCCGAATACGGCGAGGACGAGGACGCCTCGATCCAACGGTTCGCCAAGCGCGTGGCACAGCAGATCGACGCCCGCGGCGTACTCGACGTGTTCCGGCGCGGGGTGAACGACAGGAACGTGAAGATCCAGCTCGCGTACTTTCGGCCCGCTCATTCGCTCGCCGCCGACGCTCTGCATGAGTACAACGCCAACCGGCTCACCTTCGTAAGGCAGTTTCACTACTCGGCGAAGACTCCCGCCAAGTCCGTCGACATCGCACTGTTCGTCAACGGAATCCCCACCGCCTCGGTCGAGCTGAAGAACCACCTCACGGAACACCCGCAGAGCGTCGAGGACGCCATCCACCAGTACCGCACCGACCGCGATCCGAAGGAGCTGTTCTTCGCCAAGCGCACCCTCGTACACTTCGCGGTGGACCCAACCCTGGCGTTCCTCACCACCCGCCTGGCAGGGAAGAAGACCCGCTTCCTGCCGTTCAACACTGGCTCCGGTGGCCCCGGTGTCACCGGCGGTGCGGGCAACCCACCAACCACGGAGGCACAGGGCGACGGCGCGTACCCCGTCTCGTACCTGTGGGAACAGATCTGGGACCGCCACAACTGGCTTGAGCTGCTCGAGCGTTACCTGCACGTCGAGGACGAGCAGGCGAAGGCCGGCAAGTCGCCCTCGCACCGCCCCGGCAGTGCGCACGCCCAGCCGTTGATCTTCCCGCGCTATCACCAGTGGCATGCCGTACGGAAGCTCACCGATCACGCGACCCGGCACGGCGCCGGGGAGAACTACCTCGTCCAGCACTCAGCTGGTTCGGGCAAGTCCAACACCATCGCGTGGCTCGCACACCGTTTGTCGTCCCTGCACACCCCGGAGGATCCGGCGCTGCTCGGCGAGACCATCCGTGCGAAGGGTGTGCAGCCCAACGAGCCGGTCTTCGACAAGGTCATCGTCATCACCGACCGCCGAGTCCTGGACAAGCAACTCCAGGACACTATCTTCCAGTTCACGCACACACCGGGTGTCGTGCGACGCATTGACGAGGACTCCACGCAGCTCGCCGAAGCACTCACCGGGTCCACCGCGCGGATCGTCATCACGACCCTGCAGAAGTTCCCGTTCATCCTGAAGAAGGTCGGCGGGCTCGGGAAGCTCCGCTATGCGGTGATCATCGATGAGGCCCACTCCTCGCAGGGCGGCGACGGCTCGGCAGCGCTGAAGAAGGCCCTCGGCGCCAAGGCCGTGGACGCGGACGGCGACCCGCTGACCGCCGAGGCACTGGCCCGCGGCCAACAGCCGAACATGTCGTTCTTCGCGTTCACCGCCACGCCCAAGTCCAAGACGCTCGAACTCTTCGGCACAAAGGACCCGGTGACCGAGAAGCCGGGTCCCTTCCATGTGTACTCGATGCGCCAGGCCATCGACGAGGGCTTCATCCTCAACGTGCTGGACACCTTCATCACGTACGGCACCTACTTCAAGCTGCAGAACGATGCCGTCGAGGAGGTCGAGCGTCGGGTGGACCCACGCAAGGCCCGTTCCAAGCTGGTGCGTGCAGCGCTGCTGTCCGATGCGTCGTTGGCTCAGCGGGCGAAGATCATGGTGGATCACTTCCGCTCCCACAGCGCGGGCAGCCTCGGCGGACGGGCCAAGGCCATGGTCGTCACCCCCAGCCGCGAGCACGCGATCCGGCTCTTTCTCGCGATCCGCAAGTACGTGGACGAGCGGGCCGCCACGGACTGCACCCCGCTGGTCGCGTTCTCTGGATCCCTAACGGTCAATGACGTCGAGTACACCGAGTCCAAGCTCAACGGCTTCCCGGAGAAGGAACTCCCGGGGCGGTTCGGGTACGTACGCGCCGATGACGCGAATCCGCCGTCTGTACCGAAGCCCGAATACCGCATTCTCGTAGTCGCGGAGAAGTACCAGACCGGCTTCGACCAGCCGCTCCTGACGACGATGTACGTGGACAAGCCTCTCGCCAACGTCGCCGCCGTACAGACCCTCTCGCGCCTCAATCGCACGCACCCGCTCAAGTCCCAGGAAGACCTGTTCATCCTGGATTTCGCAAACAAGTTGGAGATCGTCAAGGACGCTTTCCAGGCGTACTACGAGACGTCGCTGACCGAGCCGACCGACCCCAATCTCCTGTTCGACCGGCAGGACGAGGTCATGGGCTACCAGCTGCTCGTGGAAGCCGAGATGGACGCGCTGGTCAAGGCGTACTTCGCAGCCTTCGACGACGGCCGTGCCACAGAGGACCAAGTCAAGAAGGCACACGCACGACTCTACCGTCACACAGCCCCCGCCGTGGACCGCTTCAACGGCCTCGCGGCCCAGGAACCGGAGAAGGCCGAGGAGTTCCGCCGGGCCCTGGACTCGTACGTCAAGGCGTACGGCTGGCTCTCGCACATCATCGGTTTCGAGAACCTGGAGCTCGAACGGCTCTTCCAGTACGGACGGTTCCTGCTGCGCCGGCTCCCGCGCCCCGATGGCACCGCGGCCGCCGACATAGGCGAGACGGTGCCAAGCCACATGCTGGTCAAGCAGACCGGAGCCCCCGAACTCAAGCTGGAGACGGTCGGAGCCCAGGTGCTGCCGGGTCTGGTGGCCCAGGCGGCAGGGGCTGCGGCGGAGGTCGAGGAGAAGTCGCTCGCCGAGGTCATCCAGTCCATCAATGACGAGCTGGGCGCCGAGTTGTCCACGGCGGACCAAATCCTGCTCGGCCAGCTCGTTGTGACGATCGCCGAGAACACGGACATGCAGGAGGTGGCCCTGGCCCAGGACGAGGAGACCTACGGTCGGGAACTCGCCAAAGACATGGACGACTTCGTCATCAAGCAGGCGCAGTCCAACGACGCGCTGATGGTCCGCTACTTCGACGACAACAAGGTGAACCGCCTCTTCCGGCGGGTCGCGACAGCCCAGTCGTACAACTTGATCCGCCGACCGGCCCGTCGTGAGGCCGACCGGCTGGCAACTGCCGAACGGGCGGCGGAGTTGAAGAACCGTGGTGCGAAACCCGCCGGGCCTTCCGGGCCTGCGGCACCGTAATCTGCACTGAAGATCACCACGAGGGAGAGGGTGCGGGCATGGGGGACGACATGACGCCGACCCAGGACGCGGGGCGGACCGAGAGAGCGCTGGCCGGGCGGTATCGCCTGAACACCCTCATCGGCGCGGGCGGCATGGGCGAGGTCTGGCAGGCCTACGACGTGAGTCTGGACCGGCGCGTCGCCGTCAAGATGATGCTCGACGAGCAGCCGCACGCGTACGCCATCCGGAACGCCGCCCACCAGGAGGCGATGGAGACCCGGCGCCTACGCTTCCTGCGTGAGGTACGGACAACCGCCGGACTCCACGAACACCCCGGTATCCCGGCGGTCTACGACACCGGATTCGACGAGGCGAGCGGGCGGTTGTACGTGGTCATGCAACTGCTGAGGGGACGCGAGCTCCAGACCCTCGTCGACGAGACGGACTACGACTACGAGCCTCTACCGCTTGCCTGGGCAGCGGCCATCGGAGCGCAGATCGCCTCCGCCCTGGACGAGGTCCATCGCCACGACGTCGTACACCGCGACATCAAACCGGCGAATCTGATGCTCACCCCGGGCGGGGTGGTGAAGGTGCTCGACTTCGGCGTCGCGGCCCTGCTCGGCTCGGGATCGAACCCCCATCTGACCCAGCCCGGCATGACCGTGGGCACCCCTGCCTACATGTCCCCCGAGCAGAGCCTGGCCAACGCGGTCGGCCCAGCCGCCGACATTTACGCACTCGCCTGCGTGATCTATCAACTCCTCACCGGGCGCACTCCTTTCACTGAGTCCGACGGCAAGTCCGTCACCTGGCATCAGGTAAACACCGACGCCCCGGCCGTGGGTGAAGTGCGCTCCGACGTACCCGACGACATCGAGCAACTGCTGCTCGGCATGATGGAGAAAGACCCCGAGGACCGGATGTCGGCGGCCACGGTCTACCAGACCTTGCTGCCGCTGGCCTCTCAGGGAACTCCGGCCGGCACTTCGCCGCTGGTCGCCGCTGGCGGGCTCGAACTCGATCCGTGTACGCCCTTCACCCGGCCGTTCGGCGAATCGGTCCGCCGAGGGCGCGGCCGAGCGAGGGCCTACACCCCGACCGTGCTAGACGCCGCGGCGGCGGACCCCGGCGTACTGTCCCTGAGCGAGGCTGAGGCAGACGAAGCGGCCGAGCGTGCGTCGGAACTCGTCGGCCAGAAGCAGTTCACCCAAGCGGCCGACGTGCTGGCGGACGTGCTGGCCAGGGCCACGGACAATGCTCTGGTGGCCGAACTGACCCTGTCCCTTGCACACGTGAAATTTCTCGCCGGCGCGCACAGCGCGGCCCTCGGCCTCTTCCAGGAGGCCGCGAAGGGTTTTGGCCGGCGGTTCGGCTCCGATGACATCGAAGTGCGGCGGTGCCTCTACTACGAGGCCGAGTGTCGTATGGAGCTTGGCGAGACCAGCGCTGCCGTCGCTGCCTTCACCGCGTATGTGCAGGTCGGCCCGGACGAGAGCGACGAGGACGCCGTCGACCGCCATCTGGAAGCGCTCGCCCAGATCATGCGTCTCGAGGCGGGATCCGAGCGGTTCCCGCAGGCGCGGGCCGCCGCGATTGCCCTCCGCGACGCGACGCGGCGCTATCGCGGGCTGGACGCCCCAGAGCTCGCTGACATCGACGGGTTCATCCAGCGACTGAAGCGGTTCGAGTAAGCGCGGCGTAGAAAGGGGTTCTCGGAGGCACGCGGTCCGTTTCCCCCTACGACCGCTCAGGGCCCCGCCGCGCACCCGACGACAAAGGACCATGCGGTAGCTTCAACGGCCAGCTGCAGGCTGCGGTCTCCTCCTCATCGCAGCTGCGGCAGCCCACTGGGGAAGGCGCCGCGCCCCATCGGGAAAACGGCTCGGGCTGAGATCGACGCCGACGCCAGCCCGACGCCGTAACCGTCCCGTCAGTCCTCGTCGTTCTGGCTGTCCAGCCACTCGGTGGCCAGCTCGTACAGATTCCGCTTGCCGTCGGGAGTCCAGCGCGCCGGTGCCTGTACCGAGGTCGGGGCCTCGTCCCATCCAGCAAGTTCCCAGATACGAAGGACCAACTTGTTGGCGGAGTAGTGCTGACCATCGTAGGCCCAGAGAAGCGGCTTGCTGCGGTCGTTCTGCCAGATCGCCTGCGCCCTGCGGGAGTCGGCTGCGATCCATTCCTTCACGGCACGAGCCTCGGGAACATTGCCCGGGATGTACGTCAGGGGAGTGCTGTCCGCAAGCAACCCTGCATTGACCAACGTCGGCACCGTGTCGGGACGCCGCGCCCTCCGAGTCCTCTGAGCGGGCGGCTGGTAGTTCTCGGGCAGCTTCGGTACGGGCCGACGACTGCGCACATCTGGCAGGACGAGGCGGGCAAGCTCCCGGCACTTGGTCTCGTTGGTGAACGTACTCGTGAGGAAGGATGTGGGACCGAACCTCGCATCGACATGGTGGATCAGCCACGAGAGTACGGCCCCGGCGAGGTCGGGAACCGCCGCGATCACCGCCTCCAGGTTGTACGCCGGTTCGTCGATGTCATCGATGTCGAGAAGCTGGAACACGAGGTGGGCAACCAGCAGGTCACCTCGCTGAGCCGTATCCGCGGCCCGTCCGTACACACGCTTGCGCAATGCGTCGAGTGCCTCGCCGACGGCCCGGTGGATGCACACACTGCGCCATATTCGGAACGCACTCGGGATCTCGCCGAACAGCCGTGGATAGGCCCCGCTCCGGCCCCGCTCCCACAACAGGTCCGTGTCCCGCTTGGCACGGACGGTGAGCTCGGGGGTCCGATGGGCGCAGGCCAGGGCGATCGCCGCGTGGACCACGGAGCATCCCGATTCCGGCGCGGGATCAGCTTCCCCTCGCTTGAAGACGTACAACTTCTGCAGCGAGAGGTCGAAGTCCTCGCGGATCAGCTCTTGGGCGTTGTCGAGGGCAACGAAATCCCGCTGGGACACGTCGTTCTGAGTGTTCGTAGTCTCCGTGATCCGAGCTGCGTACCGTCCTCGCTCGGCTCCGAGCGAGATGACCTTGACGGTGACATCGGCATCGTCAACAGTCTCCGGAGTCAGCTCCCTCGCTTTGTGGATCTCGGTCACCGTCTGCGCTCCGTTGACGACGCTGGCGCGCCTCAACCTCAGCTCGACCGTTTCATCTGGGCGTCGTCTGCCCGGCCAGTTTGGCTCGATCTCGTCACACAGAATGGTGATTCCGTTGTTGAAGTACCAGAAGTTGTCCGGTTCTTCGCTGAGGGTGATCTGAATGCCGGAGTTGATTCGCGTGAGCCCCAGGGACTTGCGGATGTTCTCGTCGTAGAGGCGATCCCCATGCTTCTCGTACCATTGCGCGACCTCGGAGGCCGCGACCGACCCCTGATAGGCCATGAACGGCATGTCCCTCTTGATCCACTGCGGCATGCGGACAGTGATGTCGACCGGCTCCGGAGCGCGGTCACTCTTCAGCTGCTGAAGCAGCTCGCCCGCACCCATGAGCCTGTAGTCCAGCATCGGCCCGAGACCGAAATGGTCATCGGCCGCCCGTTCCAGGACCGCTTCCGTATCTTTGTGGAGCGGGTCGTTGCCGACGACCGCGATCACCAAGGTGATCTTGAGCCGAGTGTCCGTGAGAGCCGAATCCAGCCGGGCGGTGAAGGGGAGCAGTTTGTCATTGAAGAGATCGAACCTGCGCTGTTCCAACAGGCTCAACCCGTCGATGAAGGCACGTGCGGCGTGGGTGTCAAAGCCGGCCGTACCCGAGTCCTTCCACTTCGCCTGGACGAGCCAGACCTGAGCGCCGTCGGTCACGGCCACGGCGTCGATGCCGTTGTCCCGGCTGCCGTCGATCACGGCTTCCGCGCATGCCTTGTGATCCCAGCCGGTCACCCGGCGGATAGCAGTCGCAGCCACCGCTCGGGACAGGAACGCCCGATCCCGCTCCACCTCGGAATTCCGTTGGAGGTCGCTCTCGTCGATGAGCCCCCGGTATCCCCGGATCAATGCCTCGCGGATCTGGTGCAGCTCCAGCGCCGTCGTCTTGATGGGTCCTCGCCCCGTATGGCCCACAGTCAGCTCTCCCCGCCCGTTCCCGTACCCTTGATCGCCCCGCTGACCAAGCGTATCCGGGCCATGCTGGATCGGCCCGGTCAGGCCAGCCGATCTGCCCGTCCGGCCACAGGCTTTCCCATGTGTTCATGAGGGCGGCGGTGGATCCGGCGCTCCAGCGCAGGACGGTGGACCAGGCCGGTGGGGTGATTCCTCAGGCGGCCAGGCGGGCATCGACGCACGAGACCGCCAAGTTAACGGTGTAACTGGTGTGGTTGTTGGGTCAGATGCGGGTTGCTGAGAGGCGGCCATCGAAGGCGATGTCGAATGCTTGCAATGCTCGCTTCCAGCGGGTGACCACCGCTTGCGGCCCTTCCCGCTGGGGTCGAGGCTCATCACCGCCCGCGAGGGCCACGTCCTCCCTCACCGCGCGGGCGAGGTGGAGGCCGGGCCCGCCGAGGTGTCGGTGCTGTGCGGCGACGGCCGCCGCCTGCGCCTGGAGGACGTCGAGATCGACGGACGACGTGGCGCACCCTGCGACTTCCCGCACGTCTTGCACTACAGCGTCGTCCTCACCCAGCTCGAAGGGCACCAGTGAACATACTCATCCTCGGCGCGGGCGGCTTCATCTGCCACCACCTCACCCGTGCCGTGCTGACACGCACCGAATGGCATGTCCGCGCACTGGACCTGCGCACCGACCGCCTCGCGGATGTGGCGGGCCACCCCCGGCTCGGCCTGCGCACCGGCGACGTCTTCACGTACCCGGACTGGATCGAACGGCAACTGCGCTGGGCGGCCGCGGATCCTGACCGAGGACTGCTCTCCGCGCCAGCGGAGGCGAACCGAAGCCGATCCCGCCGTTGACCTGGGACGCGCTCCCTTCTCCGTGCAGGCCGAGGTGGAACCGACCGCGAACGCGGCGGCCTGGGCGGCGGCTTCCCCTTTTCCGCGCGGGCGGAGGTGAACTGGCCAACAATTGCACCGGGGGGAAGCGGCCGTGCCCGTCTCTGGGCAGACGGGGGTGAACCACCCTGCTGGGAAGAGCCACCTTGGTCCAGGAGCCGTGCTCTCCGCGGGACTGGAGAGCACGGCTCCTACCTTCTGCAGCCTGACATCGGTGGATGGATCAGTGGGGCGTGGTGCGTGGGGGCTGGGTTCTGCTCTCCGGTCGGCGAGAGCCGGGGAGGTGCTGGGGCGGAGAGGGCGGTGTTGCAGGTTCGAGGACGACGGCGCCGGCTTCGCGGGCTAGATGATCGATTCCAAGGGATCGGCTGCGCGCACAAGGGGAGGGAGTCCAACGTCAGTGTGTGAAGACAGAGTTGGACTCCCTCGCCACCGCACTCTATGTGAAGACCGACGACCTGCTGAAGGCATCACCGCATCTGGCGCCCTGGCGTCCGGCGGTCGGGATCGCTCCGCGACTGACCGATGCCGAGCTGGTCACGCTCGCCATGGTGCAGGCGATGTTGGGCTTCACCTCCGAGGCCAAGTGGCTTCGCCATGCCCGCTCCCACCTGCGGCATCTCTTCCCCTACCTACCGCAGCAGCCCGGCTACAACAAGCGCCTGCGCAAGGCCGCCGAGTTGCTGCTGCGGCGGGTGACGCGGCTGCTGGCCACCGACACCTCCGTATGGAGCGACGACGTGTGGATCGTGGATTCCACGCCGGTGGAGTGCGGACGCTCCCGCGAGACCGTCAAACGCTCCGACCTGGCCGGATGGGCCGAGTACGGATACTGCGCCAGCCACAGCCGCTTCTTCTGGGCCTGCGCCTGCACCTGGTGTGTACCTGCAGGGCCTGCCGATCGCCTTCGCCCTGACCGGAGCCAAGGCCGACGAACGCGAGACCTTGCTGGACCTGCTCGCCTCCGAATTGCACCTCGTCGCCGCCCGGCCTGGACAGACGCTGATCGGCGACAAGAACTACTTCGGCCGCGACTTCGAGCACCAGTTGGCCGAGCAGGACATCCGGCTGCTGCGGCCGGCCCGCAAGGGTGAGCCGGAACGGCCCGGGACCCCACTGTTCAAGCCGTTGCGGCAGGTCATCGAGTCGCTCAACGAGACCTTCAAGGGCCAGCTCAACCTCGAACAGCACCGAGGCCGCACACCGGCCGGCGTGATCGCCCGCGTCATGCACCGCATCCTCGCCCTCACCACCGCGATCTGGCACAACGACCACACCGGCCAGCTCGTCCTGCGCTCACTGACCGCCTATGACCACTAAAAAACCTTGGAATCGATCATCTAGTCCTTGCCCGGCGGGACGCCGGAGTCCTCGACCCGGACGAAACCCAACTCCTGGAAAACACCCTCACCACCCTCCTGGGCCCCGACCTCCTCCACGCCCTCGCAGGCATCTGGAAAGCCGCCCACGCCACCGGCGACGAAGACGGGCAGACGATGATGGAACATAGCCACGCCTGGTGCCAGGCCCTGGGCACCACCCCCACCAACCCACCCCCGCCACCACACCCCACAGGCAGCGGCGCGGGGGAACTGGCCGCAGCGGTCAGCAAGGTGGTCGCCCATGTACAGGTCAACGAGGCCGCCCAGGCCGCCGCCGAGGCACGGGTCGCCGCCGCCCGCGCGGCCCGCGCACAGGCCAAGGCCAACCAGGCCGCCCAGGCACGGCAGGCAGCCAAGACCGCCGAGAAGGTCTTCAACCCCAGCGGACGCCCCTACACCCCCAACTCCAGCAAGCGGCAAGGTCGTTCGCCAGTGACTGGCAGCCGGGCACCCGAAGCCGGGGAGAAGGCGGCCGCCGGACGGCTGGCAAGGGTCCTGCGGGCCGCCGCCTACCGCGAACGCACCACCACCGTCACTACCTCCGCCGCCCCACCCGGCCGCCTCAACATGCGCCAAGCTCTGGCCGAGACGCCCAACGCGCAGCCGGCGCCACCCCCACCGCAACCCCTTGGACCCGCACCATCCACCGCCCCACCCCCACCCCACCCCTCCGGGTCGGGATCGCGGTCGACGTCTCCGGCTCCATGGACACCGCGACCGCACCCATCGCCTCCGCCACCTGGATCCTGGCCAAGGCCACCGCCCTGACCGACCCCGACTCCCGCACCGCCACCATCGCCTACCACCGCTCCCTCACCGCCATCACCACCCCCTCACGCACCCCCACCCGCGTCACCCAGTTCACCGCCCAAGGCGGCGGTCACTGCCTCGCCGAAGCCACCGACGCCCTCACCGCCACCCTCCACCTCGACCACCCCGGAGCAGGCCGCCTCCTCGTCATCGCCTCCGACGGCCGCTACCAACCCGACGAAGCCACCCGCGCCACCACCCGCATCACCAACCTCCGCAAAGCAGGTTGCGCGGTCCTCTGGCTCCCCTTCGCCCCCAACCCCCACCCCCTGCCCGGCACCACCCTCCTGGAACTCACCAACCCGACCCAGGCCATCACCGCCATCGCCAAAGCCGCCACCACCGCCCTCACCACCACCAACCCCTAACCCCCACCGGGTGCCGCCCCAGCCCTGTCCAGGGCGGCACCCCCCAACCTCAACCAACGTCGCTGCCCGAGCCCGCACTTGCCCAGTCATTGGAAGGCCCTAACCGCAACTGTCGGCGGACGGCAACGTCGCCGGCCCCGGCCCCACTCTGGCCGGCGTGCTGGTGGCGCAGTTCGACGGCCGCATCACGCTGCCATGTTCACCGCCGCCATCGCCTCATGCGTCCCCACCGGCATGGCCAACTCCCTTCAGGGCCTGGCCATCCGCAACCTCATCCACAATCGTGTTCCACCCGAAGTACGTCGCCGGGCCTTCATCTTCTCCGACGCAGCTCTCAACGGCG
This sequence comes from Streptomyces sp. WZ-12, assembly GCF_028898845.1. Taxonomy (NCBI): domain Bacteria; kingdom Bacillati; phylum Actinomycetota; class Actinomycetes; order Kitasatosporales; family Streptomycetaceae; genus Streptomyces; species Streptomyces sp. WZ-12. The sequence continues at coordinate 6,932,145 of NZ_CP118574.1, forward strand.
CCAACCTGACCGGCATCGCGCTGGGTGGCCCGGCAGCCGGCCAGCTGGGCGGAGTCGGTGCTCTCCAACTGGCCGGAGTCGGAACCCTTGTGGTGAGCCTGATCGCCGTCCCCGTTCTGGCCCGCGCCCCTCAAACGGCGATGGGGGCGGAGGGTCCGGCTGGTCGTGAAACGCTTCGAGGCCGGTGGACTCGTATGCGGGACCTTGGGGAGGCCGTCAAGAATGCGTGAAATCGGTGCCCCGCAAACGCAGTCTGTGTGGCTCGTCCACCTACGCTCGCCGAGTGGTCTGATCGCATACAGCTTCATCAGGGGGAATTGCGGTGCCGCATGAGCATTTTTCGATTCATCCCGAGCCTGTCACGGCTCTGGCCAAGGACTTCACCGCCTCCGCTGACCATCTCGACAGCCGCGTCAGTGACTTCGCCAAGCGGGCGGAGAACGTGGACGACGCCTTCGGCGTGATGTCGGAGTCCACCGAAGTCCTCTCCCAGTACGTGGAGATGACCCGTCATACCGCGACGAGCCTTCAAGAGTTATGCACCGGTCTGCGGAACTACGGCTCCGGCCTCCACCACACTATGGCCTCCTACCAAGGAGCCGACATCGCGCAGGCTCAGCAGTTCGGAGGCAACTGACATGGCAGGGCAACAGCAGGAGCAGCAGCCGCAGATCGAGAAGAGCTTCGACCTGTTCAACCCTGGTGGGGACCCGTCTGTCCTGCGGGCCTGTGCCGAGGCATGGCGGGGCATGGCCCATGACTTGAAGAGCACCATCGAGACCCAGAACCAGGAAGTCACCCGACTCGGTGACAACTGGACGGGCACCGCCGCTGATGCTTTCCACGCTCACTGGAACCACACCAGAGGCCAGGTAGAGAAGGCATTGCCCCAGTTCGAGACTGTGGCCAAGCAACTGGACACCACTGCGGATGCGATCCAGAAGGCCAACGACGAGGTCCAGCGCGTGGTCGAGGAGATCCTGGTCACGGCGGCGATCGGCATCGGCCTGTCGGTGGTGACTGCCGGCTTCTCTGACGCCATCGCGGCGGGCGCAGCCGAGATGGAGATCGCAGAGGCGACAACGGAGATCGGCCGGCTCGGCCGCCTCCTGATCGGGGCTGCCAAGGCGATTGAGAAGGTGAAGGAGGCGATGAAGGCGAACAAGATGCTTAAGTTCGGCATCGAGTTCGGCAAGAACACCGGAGCCAACTTCACTGGAAACGTCTTGGGACAGTCCCTGTCAGGGCACAAGGTTACCTGGGCCCAAGACTTCCAGGATGCCGCCATCGCCGGGGGCGTGAGCGCGGGATTCTCGGAAGTCGGGGGGAGGGTTGGGCAGAGGTTGGAGGATTGGTCGCGCAGTTCCGGGGGGCATGGAGCATCGTGGGCTCCCGGCAAGGCCATAGGTGCGGGACTGGATGGCAGGAACCTGCTTGGCAGGACAGTGATGGAAGGTGTGGGCAGCGCGGGTGGGCAGGCCGCCGCGGACGGTGGGGACATGCTGTTCGAGGGGGACGACAAGGACGTCTTGCGGGATATGGGCTTCAGCGGTGCCGCGGGAGCCGTTGGTGGGGCGGCAAACCACGCCGGCGACAAGGCTTTTGAGGACATCAGCGGCAAGCACCGCAAAGGCGGCCCAGCCGAATTTCCCGGCATACTACAGATCACCGCTGACGGAATCATCTACGGCATGGGCAACGAGGCCAACAACACAACAACACCGGACGATTGATCAATCGTGTTCGACGTTCACAAAAGCATCAAGCGCTTCCAGAACGACCCAGCCTGGACATATCGCAAGACGGCCCGCGACTACCTCGCCACGTTCGACCACCTTGGCTACCCGTTTAGTCTCGGCCCTGATGGCATCGCTATTCGCAACCTGCTCCAGGGGAGATTCCGCGGTCGGGACGTGAGCCTGTTCCACCTCCTTGCATGGCAGCGCAGTGGTAAGGCCAATGTCGCGTGGACCTATTCAGTGGCCGTAATCCCACTGCCTCGCGCCCTGCCGGCTACGGCCCTAACGTGGGGGCAACTGGCATCGTCCGTGCGGGCAGAAAAACGTTCTGCACTCAACCGTGTCACGGGCCGTGCCAGGGACTTGCCCGATCTCGGAACCCATCTCGTTAGTTACTGCGCCTCTGACCCTGACTTCGCGGTCCTCATCAGTAATTACGCCATGGAACGGCTCATGCACAAAGCCCGGATGGGCTGGCGCATCGAGGGCGACCGCGTGATCGGATGGACATCCGGGCGCAAGACCTACGAGGACATCCTCTCCCTCACCGAAACCCTCACGACCATCATCGAAGGCTTCCCCGAAGAGGCGTGGCACTGGCCCCAGCAGCAGGAATCCGGCAGCATTCCGCGCAGTGGGGCCGGTAGGCATCGCGCGCCCACCCGGGAAGGACTCGTCCGCCGAGCAGTGGATCCCAGCCGGTGGCCTCTGCAGCGACGGCCACGTCGCCAACCTGAACAACCGGATGACTGATGGTGGCCGAGGTGCACAGAGCACAAAGCCGACCCGCGAAGGCCCCCCGCTGGGGGGTCTCGCCTGTAGGGCCAACTGGCGCGCCCTCGCTTCTTGAGGGCGGTGTTGCTCGGCGATCCGACTGCGCGGCGGCAGACGCGGAAGTACGCCATCATGCTGGTGGATCTCGGAGGGACGGTCAGTGCGTAGCCGCCAGCAGCCGGGGTCCATCTGCCGTGGCTGAGGCGGCGGGTGACCGAGGTGACGGACGAGGACATGGCGCGGGATTACGACAGTCAGTTGCTGGAGTCGGTGGCGGTACGCCGTCGCAGGATGCGCGATGCCGTGTTGTTCGGCGCACAGCGGGGGCGGCGTACGGCGGATGAGCGGCTTGGGAAGGTGTTCGCGGGAATCGCGATCACCGCTGTCCTGTGTGCGGGGTGTGTGGGGTGGTCGTTCCTTCAGCACACGTTGGCGCAGCAGAAGGCGGAGCAGGACAAGCAGCAGCGACAGGTGCAGCAGTACGGAACGCCGACGCGGTCGGCGAAATCATAGAGAAGCACACAGATCAGATTCGGACAGGCTCTGCGGCGTCCAGGGACATGCACGAAGAGCTCCATGTACGGCAGGGGTCCCTGACATGGGGTCGGCGTGGAAGTCGGCAGCATGGGCCATGCTCGGTCGACCCCGGAGTACGTCAACGCCGCGATGGTAAGTTCCGGTGAGTGGTGAGCAAAGGAACGACTTCCAGGGGGCAGCTGAGTCGGGTGACGTTGGTCGGCGACCGGCGGCGGGCCGATGTCGTCCTGCTCTCCGACGTGCCGGTAGGGCAGCTGATCCCAGATATCTTGCAGTTGCTGGGCGATCGGCCTGCATCGCGGCCGACGGTACGACAGTTGATCACGTCCGACGGCTCCGCCCTCCCGCACGACAGCACGCTGGCGTCGGCCGGGATAGCCGACGGCGCCGTGCTTCGGCTCGTCACGGCGCACGCCGCGCCACCCGCCCCTGTGGTCCACGACGTCACCGATCAGGTCGCTGACGACCTCGACCTGCGGGCTTGGCGCTGGCGTCCCGCCGCGCGCCGGGCCAGCGCGGGTGTGGCGGCAGTTACGTTCATGGTGATCGCCGCGCTGATTGCCCGCCGTGAGTTTCCGCTCGGCGCGCTGGCCGGGGTACTGGCGGTCGTATCGTTCGGGCTTGCGGCGGCAGGTGCTCTTGTCGCCAAGGTCGGGCGGGGAAACCGGGGCCTGGCGACCGCGCTGTTGGTCGCCTCCGGAGGGCTTGGCGTTGTCGCCGCCTGGACGGCCGCCGATGCGTGCGGTTGGCCAAGTGCCGGGCGGCTTGCCGTCGTTGCGGGTGCGCTGGTGGTGATGCTGGGGGCCCTTGGTTACTTCTCGCCGCTCGGCAAGGGCGGGCTCGTGGGCGCCGCGGCCACGGCAGTGCTTGCCGTGGCGTGGGAGGCGGTGGCTGCCGTTCAGGGTGATGTGGCCCGGCTCGGCGCGGTCATGGCCGTCTTCTCCTTGGTGGTGCTTGGTCTGTTGCCGCGGCTGGCGCTGATGGCTTCGGGGCTGACCGCGCTGGATGACCGCCGCTCGGCCGGGGTGTCCATCAGCCGTCATCAGGTGGGTACCGCGCTGGCGGCGACACATCGCGGGCTCGTCCTGGCGACGACCGTGACGGCGGTTTCGGCGGCGGCTGCGGGCTGGTTGCTGACGTTGACGCAGCAGCCGAGCGCCTGGACCGTGGTGTTGGCCTCGCTCGTCGTGGTGGTGCTGGTGTCGAGGGCGCGGGCCTTCCCGCTGGTCGCCGAGGTCGTCGTGCTCCTGGCCGCCGCGTCGTGCCTTGTGGTGCGACTGGTAATGGTGTGGACGGAACATGCGGGAGGTGGCGGGCCGCTCGTCGTGCTGTGTGTGGCTGCGGTACTGCCGCTGGTTGTGTTGGCCGTGCAGGTTCCCGAGCATGTGCAGGTGCGGCTGCGACGCGTGGCTGATCTGGTCGAATCCATCGGCATGGTGGGGCTGTTCCCGCTCGCCGTCGGCGTGTTTGGTGTGTATGGGCAGTTGCTGCATCAGTTCTGACGATTCTGAGTCGATACGCAGGCGCTGCGGGCGGGCGACCGGGGTGGGGTGACGAGCAAGCATGCCGAACAGAGATGGTTGGCAGGGTGAGGTGCTGCGCGATCTGCGAGCCGACGCGCAGCGGGGTGCACAGGGCTCGGGCGGGCAGGCGTACAACGTCCCCGGGCCCGGTCTCGGCCTCCCCGCGGAGAGCAGCCAGGCGCCGGATGTTGTCGGTGGGGCTGGTGTGCCCCAACAGGCCGGCTACCCGCACCCCGGACAGGAGCAGCAGGCGGGCCACCAGGGCAGCCGGTCGCAACAGGCTGGCCACCAACACCAGTACCAGCAGCCGGCCCTGGCCGCGCACGCCCCGAACTCCCCACCGCACGCTGCGTCCAGCCCTCAGCCCACGGTGGAGGAAACGGCGGTCGACCTGGTGCGGCGCAAGCCGCAGCGCGGCGAGTCCTCCGCGGTACGTGCCGCGCGTGCGCTGCGTCGCGCGCTCTCGTCATCCGCCGCGCGCGAGGTCGCCGAGGTCACCCACACCGCCGCGGTGCTCCAGCAGCCCGTGACGACCGGTCGGCAGATCGCCGTGACGTCCATCCGGGGCGGCTCGGGCAAGTCGACCGTCGCCGCGCTGCTGGGCACCACGTATGCGCACTACCGTCAGGACCCGGCCCTCTTCCTGGAGGCCGATCCGGCGCTGGGCTCTCTCCCACTGCGGCTTGGTGCCGCGTCGCAGCGGTGGACCACGGGAGATATCGCGGACATCGTCAAGCCGGACATGTCGCTGCTCGACGTCACCGGCTATCTGGTCCAACTGCCCAACAACGCCTGGCTGCTTCCCGCGAGCCTGGGTCAGATCGGTGCGATGCTGGACAGCCGGGCGTACGAGCGGGCCGTGGTGGCGCTGCGTCGCTACTTCGGCGTGATGGTCATCGACTGCGAGACGCTGCCGGCCGAAGTGGCCCGGGTCGCGCTGGCCGCCGCCCATAGCCGGGTGCTGACTGCGCCGGCGACGCCGGAGGGCGTCACCAGTACGTACTCCGTGCTCCAGTGGATGCAGAAGCTGCCCCGACAGGTGATCGCCGGCACGGTCGTGGTGCTCTCTGAGATGATGCCGCGCTCGGGACTCGATCTCGACGAGGTGGCCCGACGACTCAAGTCCACAGGGGTAAGCGTCCAGATCCTGCCGTACGACCGGCACTTGGCCGCCGGCGGGCCGATCCAGACCGAGTTCCTCGCCGCCCCCACTAGAGAGGCCGCCGCGCGTATCGCCGCGGACGTCTTCCAGCTCTCCCAGACACGCTACTGACCGCCATGCCGTGCCCGACCGTGAACACCGGACGGCGAACCGTGAATGACGGACGACGACGATGAGTACCCGACTGATCCACCGCCCGGCCCGGACCACCCGGCCCCCGGCCGCCACCGAGGCGCGCGTCATCGAGCCGCCGCCCAATCTCCCTGAGGGCAAGGCGGGCAACATCGCGATGTCGCTGCTGCCGGTGGCCGGCGTGATGTCGTCGGTGGTGATGATGACGGTGGTGCGCAACAGCCAGTTCGCCGGGCTCGGCGCGATCATTCTCGTCGTCACCATCATGGGCACCATGGCGCTGGCCTTCTCCCAGCGGGGCAAGGCTCAGCGCGCCCGTCGCACCCAACGCGAGGCGTATCTGGCCTACTTGGAAGACCTCCGTGAGGAACTCTCCGCCGAGGAGCGCGGGCGTCGCGAGCGCGCCGAGATCCTCAACCCACCGCCACCCGCCCTCTACGACATCGTGCGGGAACCGGCCCGCCTGTGGGAGCGCCGCCGCGCTGACAGCGACTTCCTACGTGTACGCGTGGGCACCGGCGACATGCCCGTACGGGAGTTGCGGATCGGGCAGCAGGGTTCGTCGGTGCTGACCCCGCCCGACCGGTTCATGCTGAACGAGGCATCGGCGCTGATGGCCCGCTTCCGCACCGGCACCGAACTGCCCCTGACCGTCCCGCTCGACCGTGTCGGCAACGTCAGCGTCATCGGCCCCCGCGAGGACTGTCTGCGCGTCGCGCGAGCCCTGCTCGTCCAGACTGCTGCGACGCACGCTCCGGACGACGTGGCCGTGGCGCTCGCGGCGCCCGGTGAGCGGCTGGCCGACTGGGAATGGGCGAAGTGGTTGCCGCATCTGTTGGACTCCGAGCAGTTTGACGGCCCGGTTGCGGCGCGCCGCATGGCGCCCTCCTTGCCCCAACTCGCCCGGCAGCTCGGCCCGGAGCTGCGTCGCCGTGCCTCCTATGCCGCCGAGGTGCGCCGCGGCCTGTCCGGCAACGACGCCCTGTCGATGACCTCCCGCCTGCTCGTCGTCGCCGACGGCCACGGAGCGGACGCCGTTGACCTGCCGCGTCCCGACGAGGCGGTTGGCCTGCGCGACATGGGCATCACCGTCCTGCACCTGCTGGAGCAACGGGTCCAGGAGCCAAGCCAGGTCGGAGTCCGGATCACCGTCAACGGCGGCCAGGTGGTCATCGAGGACCTGCGTGGGCAGGAGCCGATCGGCGCCCACGGCATGGCGGATGACGTCAGCATTCCGTTCGCCGAGGGGCTGGCCCGGATGCTGGCACCGTTGCGCCTGTCCGCCGAATCGCTCGCCGACGCGCCCCTGACCGGCCCGATCGACTTCGCCGGCCTCGTCGGTATCGACGACGTGGCGCGCCTCGACCTCCCCCGCCTGTGGGCGCCGCGGAGCGAACGTGCCTTCCTGCGCGTACCGATCGGCGTCAACGACGCCCACGAGCCGGTGCTGTTGGATCTGAAGGAGTCCTCCGAGTTGGGTATGGGCCCGCACGGTCTGTGCGTGGGCGCCACCGGCTCCGGCAAGTCCGAACTCCTGCGCACCATCGTCCTAGCCCTGGTAGCCACCCACCCGCCCGAGGACCTTTCCCTGGTCCTGGTCGACTACAAGGGCGGTGCGACCTTCGCGCCGTTCGCGGACCTGCCGCACGTCGCCGGCGTCATCACCAACCTGGAGAACCAGGCCGGCTTGGTCGAGCGGGTCCATGCCTCGCTCGCCGGTGAGGTCAAGCGGCGCCAGCAGGTCCTCAAGGACGCCGGCAACGTCGCCGACATCGGCGACTACACAGCCCTGCGCGCCAGCCACCGCCCTGACCTGGAGCCGCTGCCGCATCTCTTCGTCGTCATCGACGAGTTCGGTGAACTGCTCACCGCCAAGCCGGACTTCATCGACCTGTTCCTGTCCATCGGCCGCATCGGCCGCTCCATCGGCGTCCACCTGCTCCTGTCCAGCCAGCGCATCGAGGGCGGCCACCTCAAGGGCCTGGACACCTACCTGTCCTACCGGCTGGGCCTGCGCACCTTCTCCGCGGATGAGTCCCGCACCGTCCTGGACACCACCGACGCCTTCCACCTCCCACCCCTGCCGGGCTTTGGCTACCTCAAGGTCGACACCAGTCACTACGACCGCTTCAAGGCCAGCTACGTCTCCGGCCCCTACCGCGGGCCCGTCCAGCACGACGAGAACGAGGACACCGGGCCCCTCGCCCTCCCCTACGAGACCTTCAACTCGGCAACCGCCGCCCAGAATGCTGAGGCGGCTGAACCGACGATGCGGCGCCGCGATGCCGGCCCGACCGAACTGGCCACCATGGTCGAGCAACTAACAAACACGTCCACCGCCGTGCGCCGCATCTGGCTGCCCCCACTGCCCCATGCGCTCCCCCTGGACAGGGTCGCCGGCCCCATGGAGGTCGGCGCCCGCGGCACACAGCTCACCGGGCGCCGCGGCCCGCTCGAAGTCCCGCTCGGTCTGCTCGACGATCCCACCAGGCAGTGGCAGGGTCAGTGGTACCTGGACCTCACCGTCGCAGGTGGTCACGCCGCCGTCATCGGCGGCCCCCAGTCCGGCAAGACCACCCTCCTACGCACCCTCGTCCTCTCCCTCGCCCTCACCCACACCCCCCAGCAAGTCGGCATCTACGGGCTCGACCTGGTCGGCGGCGGCCTACAAGCGCTCTCCGGCCTCCCCCACGTCGGCGGCATCGCCAGCCGCGCCGACCGCGAACGCGCCGCCCGCACCGTCGAAGAGGTCCGCACCATGCTCGCGACCCGCGAAGACCTCTTCCGCGACCACGGCATCGACTCCCTCACCCGACTCCGTAACCTCCACGCCGCTGGCCGACTGCCGCAGCTGGCCTCCGCCGAGATCGTCCTCGTCATCGACGGCTTCGGCGCGCTACGCGACGACTTCGAGCAGCTGGACGACGACATCACCGACCTCCTCAAACGCGGCGGTGGTTACGGCATCCACGTGGTGGCGGGCATGCTGCGCTGGAACGACGCCCGCATCGCCGTCCAATCCAACTTCGGCACCCGCGTCGAGCTGCGCCTGAACGATCCCAGCGAGTCCTGCATCGACCACAAGCTCGCCGCGACGCTTTCACCCGACGAGCCCGGCCGCGCCCTCACCGATGGCAAGCTCTTCGCCCAGGTCGCCCTGCCCCGCACCGACAAACTCACCGACACCACCGACCTGGGCGCGGTCCTGGAACGCACCACCCGCACGATCCGCGCCACCTGGAGCGGCGACGTCGCCCAACCCGTACGCGTGCTACCGCACCTCCTGGAAGCGAACCTCCTGCCGGGCCCGGTCGCCGAACCCCACCAGGTCCCCCTCGGCCTGGACCAGACCGCCCTCGAACCCGTCCTGCTCGACCTCTTCCAACACGACCAGCACCTGCTGATCCTGGGCGACAGCGAATGCGGCAAGACCAACCTCCTCAAGACCCTCGCCCACGGCCTCATCGACCGCTACAGCGAAGACGAGTTGGTCTTCGCCGTCATGGACCCCCGGCGATCCCTGCGCGGCGCGATCCCCGAGGAGTTCAACGGCGGCTACGCCTACAACGCCAAGCTCTGCGCGGGACTTGCCACCGGCGTCGCCGGCGTCCTGGAGAAGCGACTGCCCGACGACACCACGCGCCCCGAGGACCTCCAGCCAGGCAACTGGGGCGGTGGCCCACGCATCGTCGTCCTCGTCGACGACTACGACGTCCTGACCACCGCCGGCCAAGAACCCCTGGCCCCGTTCCTCCCCTACATCCCCTCCGCCGTCGACATCGGCCTCCACTTCGTCCTCACCCGCCGCGTCGCCGGCGCCTCCCGCGGCCTGTACGAACCCCTGGTGCAGAGCTTGCGGGAATCGGGCTCCTCGGCACTCGTCATGGCAGGCGACCGCGGCGAGGGCCAGCTCTTCCCCGGCGTCTACGCCTCTCCACAACCACCCGGCCGGGGCGTCCTCATCCGCAGGGGCCGTCCCAACCGCCTGATCCAGACCGCGTATTCCGCCACCTGACGAGCCGCAGCCCTCCTGTGCCCGAGAACGGCGGGCGGCCTCCACGCCCCGAACAACGAAGGACCCGACGACCATGACCAAGGACGTCATCGCCCTGACCCAGCGCATGCCCGACCCCTGGGCCATGCTCGCCGGACTGCTCTCCGGAGGCCCCGACAACTTGGTGGACACCACAGGCGAAGGCGCCGTCATACGCCTCTGCGACGCCGAAGGCCGCCCCCTGGTCTCCGTAGAGGCACCCCTGCTCGTCCAGGTCGAAGGCGAGGCCGAACGCCTCCTCGGAGCCACCCCACCACCAACCCCCTACTGGTGGACGGAGGCCCGCGCCACCACCGGCGTCGAGCACGCCGAGCGCCTCGCCGGCACCTTCGCCGCCCGACTGGCCACCCTGGCCGACGGCTCCGCCTGGCCGTCCGAGGCCGCCCGTTCCCTGGCCGTGGTCGAAACCGACGGCATGACTGTGGTCCCCACACCCGCAGCCGCCCAACCCACCGTCGACGTCCTCACCGACAAGGTCGCCGTCGTCATCCAGGACCGCCCGGTCATCGCCATGACCGCCTGGCTCTCCGACGCCTTCCGCACCGCCGCCACCGCAGGACTCGGCCTCCAGATCGTCACCCCACCAGGAACGACGCTCTCCCCGGCCGTCCGCGACAACCTCAGCAACTGGCCCTCCCGCTGGGTCATGCGCGACGAACGCGACGACTACTACGACGGCCTGACCGGAGCCGTACTGCGCTGGCAGGACGGCATGTTCGCCCCCGTAGCCTCGCCCGAGGCAACCGCTGAAGATCCACGCACCCCGCTGGCCGCCTCCTACCAGGACGTGACAGCCACGGACGAACGACAGCTGGCCATCACGTTCCGCGCCGTCCATCCCGCAGACGAGAGCTTGGTACTCGGCGGCGCCCTGGAGTCGATATGGCGCGAGCTGACCGGCGAGCCTCCGGCCGGATGGGGAACCGCGGAACCCGCCAACCTCCCCTTCTCACCCCGCCAAATCACCGACCTCGCCCGCGAGAGGGCGCCGGAGCCCACCTGGATCGTGGTCGTCGGCACCCCGGACCGCCCCGGCCTGGCAACCGTCCGCATCAGCCGCACGAAGGCGGGCGTGGAGGAACACGTCACGCTGATGTTCGGCTACGGTCCCGACGAACAGCCGCCCGTGGACGCCCTCCCCGCGGCCGCGGAACTGCTGGCGACCCGCCACCACCTGCAGTCGATGCTCGTCCAACTCCGCAAGGCCCGCCGCGACCTGGCGGTCCCGCCCCGCTTCGAGGGCCCGGGCGTCCCGCTCGCCTTCGTCCTCGGCGCCGAGGAGGTCCACCAGATGCCCAACGACCGCGCCCGTCACACCCCCCTGCCCCAACCGCCCATCGCCCTGGGTCCGAAGGCCCGCCCCGCGATGTACTACCCGCTCCCCGGCGACCCCTCGGACCTGTCGGGCTGGCAGGACTTCGAACGCCTCATGCGACACCTGAAAGACGAGTGAGAGCACCTGTAAACGGGGCGACGTCCTCACGACCAAGAAACCTGGAGCAGCAGGGAGACGGGCAGCGGTTTTGAGTCGTTGTCACACCCTCGTCATAGCATTGGATTGTGAATTGCACCGGTCACGCACCGGTTGATAGGCATGACCACACATACGACCGTCAAGTCGGTGGGGGGAGTCCGATGAAGTTCGACATGGGGGCGCAGACGCTCTCGACGTTGAGGTCTCAGTCGCAGGGGTCGAGCACGGAGCTGGGGACGCTGATCCATCAGCTCGTCCAGGCCGCCCAGCCGTTGGAGGGCAAGTTCAACGGTGCGGGCAAGGCTGCCTTCGACTCGTTCAAGGCGCACGCCGACGAGATCAGCACGGAGTTGAACAGCGCGCTGGCCGGGATCATCGGCGGTCAGTCGGGGATGGAGTCGGCGTTCAGCACCGGCGTCCAGGAGCAGGCCGACAACGCCCGGACGCAGATGTCGGCGGCCAACTTCGACGCGGCCCGCTTCTCCGGCCGCTGACCACCTGACCGCGACAGCAGGACTCGGATCAGATTTCGACGGGGAGGATTGTGATGGCTGCTGGCATGGACCGGCGCTCGTACGACTCGGGCGCCTCGGCCGAGGCACAAGGCAACATCCAGGCGGTGATTGCCCGCTTGGAGCAGGTGATCGCGGCTCGCGACGCGCAGGTCAAGCAGGCGATGGCGGACTTCACGGCCGACGGCGTGGCGGACGAGTACCACGGCAAGGAAATGCGCTGGAACCGCGCCTCACAGGAGGTCAAGAACATCATCCACCTCCTCAAGACGGCGCTGGAGAAGAACGACGCGACCGCGCACCAGACCCTCGCGCGCGCGAAGTCCGCGGTCGACAACATCGGCTGAACCACCCTGGCGCATCGGCGGGGGCAGGCGCAGCGATCCTCCGCAGTGCGTCAACGCGCGGCCAGCCGCAGGGAGGTGGCGGCGGCGCGCGGATCACGGGGTGGCGGAGCAGAGAGGTATGCAGGGGGCGTTCATGGCGTCGTGGGACATTCAGCCGCAGGGCGTGCAGGGCCAGTTGAGAGTCGTTGGGGCACATGCCGAGGACCTGGGCGACACCTTGAGTTCTCTCCTCTCGGACTTGCAGGAGGCAGCTCAAGCCGCGGGCACCGCCGTGCCCGGCTCGCAGGCCATCACACCACCGCACGGACCGGTGATGGGCGGGAGCACGCTGAAGGGGCCAACAGGCGTGTCCCCGTTGGCGCAGACATCGACGGGCCCGGTAGCCGCCGCACTGTCCGAGTACGCAACGCACCGACAGAACGACTTCAAGGCGATGGCCGATCGTTGCCAGGCGGCCTGCCTGGGCGCGGCCAAGGCCACCAGCGAGTACGTCCAGGGTGACCTGGAGGCGGCGCAGAACGCCCAGAACGCCGCCCGGACCGTCCGCCTAGATGCACTCAAGGACTTCGGGGGCAAGCAGAGATGAGCGACGCTCCAGTTGACCCGTCCGAGATACCGGTCTTCACCGGCGACCTGGACTTCCTCGAGTCCAAGGTGAAGTCGCTGTCCCACAGTGGCCCCAAGGTCGAGACCGCCGGCTCGGACGTCCACACGTCCTTCGGTGGCCTGTCCGCCTTCTACAAGGCACCCGAAGCAGAGCAACTGTTCGCGGTAACCAAGCCCGTAGCAGACAAGGCCCGCGACGTCGGCCACGACGTGGGTGTCATCGCCGGCGCGCTGGGCACCTACGCCAGCGAGGTCCGCCCGCTGGTCAATCACCTCAAGCAACTCAAGCAGGACGCCGCCGACTTCCGCCACAAAGCCGACTCCAGCGACGACGACTGGCGCGAAGACAGTGACCTTGTCACGGAGAACCGGGCTCGCCGCGACACGATCGCCACGGTCTGGGCCGCGTTCCAGGCAGCCGAACGCGACTGCCACGCCAAGATCGTCGGCCTGGTCGGCGGCAAGCCCCTCCACACCATCGACGCCTCCCACCCCGGCGGCTACGGCTACGACGCCAAAACCCTCACCCAAGCCAAGCACCTGCCCTGGGGCGACGCCGTCGAGGAATCGGCCCCCTGGTGGAAGGTCTGGGTTCACGCCAACGACTTCGCCAAGGGCGTCCTCATCGACGGCGCGTGGGGCGCCATCAGAGGCCTGGGCACCCTCATCGGCGTCGACGGTTGGGACGCCGCCAAACAAGCCTGGACCAACCTGGCCAAACTAACCACCACCGCCGCGCTCCTGACCGCCATGCCCGCCTTGGCTCCCATGTACTTCATGACGCCAGGACGCATGCTCCCCTCCTGGTTCCGGGACGCCCGCACCGCGATGGTGGAGACCGGCAAGGCGTTCGTCGCCTGGGACCAATGGGAATCCAACGGCCCCCGCGCCGCCGGCGCGGTCACCTTCAACGTCGTCACAGCGATCATCACCCGCGGCGGAGGCGCCGCCGTGGAGAGCGCAGGCAAGGCCGGCGCAGCGGTCAGAGCCGTCTCCATCGCCGGAAAGGTCGGCGAGGTCATTGACCCGATGACCTACGTCTTCAAGGGCGCAGGCGCCGGCATCTCCAAGATCGGCGACGTCATGGCCCACCTCAAAAACGCCGGCCACTTCGACGTCCCGAAGATCTCCGAAGGCGCCTACAGCCTCCCCGAAGGCACCACCAAACTCCCGGACGGCACAGTGCAATTGCCCAAGGGCACCGCCACCCCGGAGGGAGCCACCAAGCTCCCGGACGGCAGGATCAAACTGCCCGAGGGCACGGTCACCCTCCCGCCGAACACGGTGAAGGACCCCTTCACCGGGAAGTACGCAAGCGGCAGAGGCGACCTCTACAACGAGGACGGCAGCCTCCTCCAACGCGCCGAAGACGCCCCCAAGGGACAGACCGCCACGCCTACTACGGGCGCGAACAACCCACGGACCGAGACCCCGGTCCGCCAGGAGCAGCCGGTCCTGGCGGGTATCGGGGGACGGGGCGATGACGTCACACGCGTCGGCTCGGATATCTCCGAACCGGCCCACGCCAGCGACAACGCGGGCAGCCGCCCCATCGGCGGCACAGCCGCCAACATGCCCACCAACAGCCATACCCCGGGCACCGGCGGGCTCGACAACTCCACGAACGCCACCGGCCACACCGCTGAAAGAGGCGGCACGAGCAGAGGCCACGGAGACGGGTCAGCTGGCGGTACTGTGCACGGTCCTGTCGAGCAGAGCGGTGGCTCAGGGCATGAGGCAGCGCCTGGCTCAGGGGCTGGGAGTAGCTCGGCTGGGGGGCCGCACGAGCCGACGCCCGGGGAGGCCGGTGCCGATGAAACGCGAGGAAGCGAGAGGACGCAGGCGCCGTTGGGCAACAGCCCTGGGCGTTTGAACGAGCCGCTTCCAGAACTGACAGCGCATCAGCGGGCTGACCACTGGAGTCACCTTGATGAGGTGGAGCAGCGCAACCTTGAGAATTTCGATCACCTGCAGCGCGACCCTGACAAGAACGGCGGGATCTCAGAGCCGTCGAAGGACGAAGCCAGGGTGGGGTTGGATCTTCGCGAGCAGTTCCGAATTCCTGATGACATCCAGCGCCCCATAGAGGCTGATCGTGGTGAGTTCTACTCGCCGAGTACGGGAAAGTACTACGACATCAAGGGCGTTCACTCTGACTGGCCGCCGTTCAACAATGTTCGTGACAAGTCGCAGCCCTTCAGGGGCGCGTACAACCCATCAAACAACACCAGATGGGTCAAGAAACTTTCCGAGCAGATAGTTGACAAGGGGCGTACTGTTATCCTGGACGTCCGAAACGCGAATCAAGCAGCAATCGACGATATTAAGTCCATCGTTCAGAAGAATGGCTGGGAAGACCATGTCATCTGGTACCCGTAACGGCTGGGCACCGCGCAGGTTCCCCGCTAACCCCGTTGCTGCAGAGCGCCTACGAGAATGGCTACTCGCGACTGACGAGCGAGCACTTGACGCGGTAGGTCTCGACTTCAGCGGAGCGGACCTGTCGGGTGGCGACTTCCGCGAGTCGTGGTTCACCGACGCGAAGCTAACCAACGCAAACCTTGCGAACGCGAACTTCTATCGCGCTGACATCGAGGGGGCCGACCTTTCGGGAGCCAATCTGACTGGTTCCTCGCTAGTGCGAGCCAATCTCGATGACGCGGTACTGCGGGGGGCAACCCTTGATTCGGCAGATTTCGTGAAGGCGTCGCTCTACGGCGTGGATGCATCAGATGCAAGCTTCCGTGGCGCGCGGCTGATGGGGGCATCTTTTCTGGACGTGAGTATCTGCGGGGCAGATCTAACCGACGCGATAGTGCAGGAAAATTCTTTCCAGGTCAGGCTCAATGACAGAACGGTCCTGCAAGGATTCTCCGGATCGGTGTTTGGGCCCGTTGAATTCGTTGAGGAGGGAGGAATTCTGGAGGTCGGGGGCGGCGACCTGGAGCGTTTGATCAGGGAAAGAGGAGGGAGTGTGAACGTTATCCAACGGAAGCTGAAATCCGGAAACTGACGTGAGCGTTACCGCCCGGGACTCTTCGCATAGGACGTTGGAGCGACTGCGTGCCATCGACTGGGCCGATGACGACGCGGCATCTGATCACGCCAATTCGCGTACTCTCCTCATGCGCGAATATCTGCGACGAGCGGCTCTGTGGGCGCGCGCCTACGGGGCGGAGCAGTCCTGGCCGTTCTTCGACATTGCCGAGCACGTCGATGCCGCGCTCCAGACACCCGCCGACGTCGCAACCGAAGTGGAAGAAGTCCTGGCCGGGCTCGCCCCGACTTCGCTGAAGCGGACCTGCCGAGCTGCAATCCGGTGGGCGGCGCTCCGTGACGCCCACGACGACCTGCCTGCCGATCTGCCGGACCCCTATGAACCGCTCCTCCTCATGTACGAACGAGGTGGTGGGTACTTCCTGGAGGAGTACCTCGACCTCAATGGCGTGATGATCCGGCTCGGCAACGTGGAGAGCAACGCTTCCGCCACGCCGTTCCTCACTCTCCTCCCCACCACACTCGACGCACTCGACGCCGAAGGCGAGATCACTTATTACGCGAAGGTCAGCGAGGGCCACCCCAGGCACAGCCCGCGCGGAATCGTCCGGCGTCGAATCGACGATGGTGACACCCATGACGAAGCCTTCACCCGGAATCTCCGCTGGGAACCAACCGAATACTTCAAGCGTTACGACCTCGGTCACAACGAAGTCGACCACGTCAAGATCACAGAGATCGAGGCTGCCGCGTTCATGGAATCGGTGACGGCAAAAATCCTCGGCTCCTCTTGATCCGTCCCGCGACTGAGCCGGCGGATACGCATGTGACACGCACACTGGAAAGAGCGTCCCGCCCCATGGCTCCGTGTGATGGGGCGGGAGCATCGGCATAGGGCGTCAACTCGGGTATCCGCTCTGCGGGATCCAGAGTGGGCGGAACCGGGGAGGGCGTGGAAGCCGAGGGCTGGATCAGGCTTGAGAGTCGGTGCGGGCGGACCTTCGGACGCAACCGTCGAGGCCCAACAGGGCCCGAACACGGGCGTACTTGGCCGTCAGCCGCTCCCGGGTCGTTGTATCCAGGACGGCCAGCCGTGCCGGATCGGCGTTGTGCGCGAGATCGGATTCCTTGATCAACAGCGCGCCGGGCGTGGCCAGGATCCGTGCGGTGTACTCCTCGACCGGCTCGCCGAGCCGCTTGGTGACGGCCCGCACCATGGCTTTGGTGGCCTTGCTGAGCGCGGCCTCCGCCAGCCACTCCTCGCTCAGTGCGTCGTCCTCCACGGCATCGTGAAGCCAGGCCGCCGCGATCTGCTCCTCGCTGCCACCGCGCTCCCGAACACCGGCCGCGACCGCGGCCAGATGCTCGTTGTACGGGCGGCCGGCCTTGTCGGTTTGCCCCGCGTGTGCGCGCCGAGCCAGTTCCTCTACCTCTGCAAGCGACAGCAGTGGGCGCACCGCCTCGGGCGCGGACGGGGTCTCGTAGGAAGCCATACGGCCATTGTCGCCCAGCATCTCCCGCGCGGGCATGTGCCTCCGGAGCGGCCATCATTTCGGCAACATGGGTCACCGTCCACAAGTTACGACGGCCAGTGCGGTCCGGAGCGTGGGGGCAGCGGTGTGGCACTGTTCGATGGGCGAGGGCGAGTTATTGGCACCCAGCAGCTGGGCGCACTCCACGTGGCGTGCGGGGTGCGCCCAGCCGGTGGTGCCAGCGTCTACTGAGAGTTGTTGGCCGGCGTGGGCTCGGCCACGCGGTATGTGCGTGGCGTGTCGCTTACTTGCTCGGCGATTCCGAGGCCTACCAGCGTAGCGAGGGCGTTGGCGATGGCGCCCGAGGACTTCTCAATGACGCGGCTGATCCGGGTGGCGGTGAAAGCCTCGTCGGGGTGCGCTTGGAGGTGGTCGATGACCATCTGCCGCAGCGCTCCCGGTGCGAGTCGTCGCTTCTCGCTCAGCGGAGTGGCGGTTGTACCTACCGGTGACGTGGGCGGTTCGGTGACAGCCAGCGGCGCGGGGGGTTGGCCGCTGGCCTCGTCGTGATCGTCCTTCTGCGACGGTTCGCTCTGGCCTGCGTCGCTCCCCTGTCGCCCTGTGGTGGGGTTTGAGGCCTCGACGTCAGGTGCGGTGAGGGTGTCAGCAGGCCCTGGCTGCTCAGCTGCGGCTGTGTCGTGGGGGTCGTCGGTTTCTGAAGTCGGGGCGTGTGGCTGGGTCTTGCTCTTGCCCTCGACACTCTGCGCGGCGAGGGCGGCGGAGGTGGTCCCATCCACTGTGGCTTCGTGGTCGTCCACTTGGTGGCTGTCGGACACGGGGATGTCGTTGGTGGTGAGTTCCAGGGCGTCGGTGGCGGAGGGGCCCGGTTCGGTGTTGGCAGGGGCCGTGGCGTTTCCGGTGTCGGGAGTGAGGTGCCAGAGGTCGGGGGTGCGTTGGGGGCCGTCGTGGCCGCCGGGGATGCGTGAAGCGAGGCCTCGCTTCTCCAAGGTGGTGACGGCCTTCCCAGCGGTGGAGTGGCCCACGCCTGCGGCTCGGGCGAGTTCGGCGACGGTGGCGGGGTCGGTGAGGGCGGCCAGTTCGGTGTAGACCGCGGCTTGTGCCTCGGTCAGGCCGGTCAGCGATTCTGGGGCGGTCGCGGCGTGTGGTGTGTGGTTGCTGTCAGGGGTGGTGTCGGACATGTGGGGTCCTCGATTCCGTGTTTGATTGGGGTGATGAGGTCCCCGGCCGGGGTGGGCCGCGTGTGCAGCCGCGGACGTCCGCCGGCGCGTGCGCACCGCGTGGTTCCGGTGAACGTGGCCGTAAGCGGCGCGAGTTCATGGTTTGTGAACCCACGGGGCTTGGTGGCCGCGACCATGGACGCTCGAACCGTGGGCGAAGTCAAGCGACGGGTTTCCCCGGACGTGCCTGGTCAGAGTCGGTAGTTGCGGTCGGTGGACCGCGGGTGGGAAGAGCGACCGTGGGGCAACCCGGTCGCCGCGGGGCAGGGGGCGGTCCTGGTGGTGCGGGTGGTCGGCGATCCGGTCGGTGCCGGGGCGGGTGGGGGCGGTGGGCTTCATCCGATCGTGGGTGGGCGGTCGGTGGGGCGGGTTTGGAGCTGGTTGTGGAGTCGGCGGGCACGTTTGGAACCGACGCCGAGTTCGTTCCGCAGCCGCCAAGCGCTGACTGGCTTGCCGGTGGCAGCGCGGCTTGTGTCGTCGAGGGCGAGGGCCTGGGGCCATACGTCGGCATCGGCCGCCCCGGAGCCGGCCGGTGGGCGGTGGGTGGTCGGGGGTTGGTCGTTGGGTGTGTTGTCGCCGGTGTCGGGCCCAGTTGGGTTCCCGTTGGGGACGTCGGGAGTAGTGGCTCCGTTGGGACAGCGATCGGTTTCGCTGGCCGGACTGGATGGGGGTGGTCTGTGGGCGGTCGGTGAGCGGTCGGCTGGGGAGGAGGGGGCGGTGGACGGCCGGAGGGCGGGGGTGGTGGGCGGTTCCAGGGCGGTGAGGTGGTCGAGGAGGTTGGTGATGGTGCGGCGGTAGGCGGCGATGGTTTCGGTGAGGGCGATGAGGAGGAGGGCGGGGGTGAGGTGGAGGAGGACGGCGGCGGGGTCGGCGTGGTGGGGCCAGCCGATCTGGCCGTCGGGCCAGAGGCTTTGCCAGGTGTTTATGAGGGCGGCGGTGGAGCCGGCGGTCCAGCGGAGGGTGGTGGACCAGGCGGGTGGGGTGATGCCCCAGGCGGCCAGGCGTGCGTCGACGTAGAGGACGCCGGCGAGGGCGGTGCCGATTATGGGGTCGAGGAGGACGGCGATGGGGAGGGGGGACGTCGCGACTGGTGGCGAAACGGGTGACGTTGACGGTGGTGAAGGTCAGCGCAAGGATCCCGACGACGCAGAGAACTCGTGTCATGGTGCGGAGGAGGCCGACGGCTTCGCGGGCGACGATCTGTTTCACCGGGGACCGCCTTCCGCTCGCGCCGCGGGCCTGGTTGCACCCTGGAAGGCGCGGGTCTTGGTACGTGCAGGGCCCTGGCGCACGTCGGCTCCCGGGTGCGGGGCGTCGATGGCTTGCCCTTCGCCGGTGTAGAGCGCGACATGGCTGATGTGGCCAGGACCAGCGCCGAAGAACAGCAGGTCTCCTGGCGCAAGTTGTGTGCCCATCAGGAGGTGAGGGTCGGCGTGGTACTGGTCCTGAGCGATGCGAGGGAGGGTGATGCCGGCGGCTTCGTAGGCGGCCTGGGTGAGGCCGGAGCAGTCGAAGCCGCCGTCGGCGTGGCCGTTGCCGCCCCAGACGTAGGGAGTGCCGAGCTGAGCATGGGCGAAGGCAACGGCCTTTGCCGCAGCGTTGGTTGGGGCCGGTGTGGCGGTGGAGTATCTGTGGGCGGTGGTGAGGACGTGGCTGACGTAGGTGTGGGAGTGGTTGTAGGCGAAGACTGCTGACGGGAGGTTGTGGCCGTTCCTGGCGCCGTTGGCGCACAGCAGGCGTGCGGCGGCGTATACGGCGTCGACTGGATCCCAGGGAGTGGGGGGCTTTCTACCGCCGGGGGGTACGGGGTGGGCGTATGCCTGGAAGGTGGAGGGGAGGAATTGCATGGGGCCGAAGGCGCCTGCGGTGGAGATCATGGTGGGGTGTCGGGCGTGGTCGGTCTCGGTCTTGCCGATCGCGGCGAGGACGGTCCAGGACAGGCCGGGGCAGGCGAGGGCGGCGCGCTGGTAGGGGGCGAGCATCCGAGGCGGGATGTCGTTGATGGCCTGCCTACTGGGAACGGCCGACGTGGTGCTATCCGTGGACACTCCGCCGAGGGCTGCGGCGACGGTGAGGGCGGGGAGGAGGGGCAGGGCCAGGATCACGCACTCAATACCGCCAGCGGCTTTGACCAGCAATGAACTCACGGCCCGACCGTGCGGTGCGTAGGTGGGAGTGGCGGTACGGGGATGGTGAGGGTGGTGTCGGCATCTGTCGGCTCCAGCCCGGAGGCGGGGCTGAGTCCGGTCCATCGAGCTGCGAGGTCGGTGAGAGTGGTGCGTTGGGTGCCGGGTTCGAGTGGCGCCCACCAGGGGCCCCAAGGGTTGGTTGTCGTGAAGTCCGCGGAGGAGGTTGCGACATGCAGCTTGAGGTCGCGGGCGGGATCGGTCAGCCGGCGGCGGAGGGCTTGGTCGCGGGATTGGGTGCGGGTGTGGATGAGGAGGGCGGGGCGGGTGTTGGTGGCGGTGGTGAAGGCTGCGTAGCCGGTGAGTTTGGCTTCGACGCGGGCGAGGGGTTGGCTGCCGGTGTCGTATTCGAGGAAGAACGGCAGCAGGTATTGGCCGTCGCGGTAGTGGGCGTAGGCGTCGGGGCGGATGAGGTCGCCCCAGCGTCGGGCAGCGGAGCGTTCGGACAGCCAGAGTGGCAGCCCGGTGGTGGGCGTGGTGCGGGCGCGGGCTGCAAGGTGGGTGAGGAGTTCGTTGACGCCGAGGTCGTGGCCGAGGGACGGGGAGTAGGCGATGCGGCCGGTGTGGGTGGGGCGCCAGCCGAGGCTTGTCGTCTCGACTCCGGCGTGGGCCGCGATCAGGGCGGCTCCGGCAGGGCCGAGGGTGTAGTGCTCGGGGGCGGAGCCGGTAACGGTCAGGGGGCGGAAGGAGTCGAGGACCGTGTACTGGTGGAGGGTCCGCAGGCGGCGTTGGGCGGAGCGGAGTGAGGTGTAGGCGAGGCGGGCGATCTGATGGGTGGTCAGGACGCGGTGCTCGTGGAGCATGCGGGCCAGCCAGATGTCGCGGTCGGTGAGGAAGTGAGATAGCGCTGCGATATTCGTGCGGTGATGCTGCGGTCGGGGCCGAGTGGCGGCGACGCGGGCGGTGTAGCGGGAGCCGGGGCCGGAGGCAGGGCGAGGGAGCGAGGGCATGGCAAGTCACCACCGAGTACGTGATCGAGATGGGAGTTCAGGGGCGGGTGGCAGGGCGGGGGCCGTTGCGGCCGGCGGCGGCCGTTCGTAGGTCTGTGGCTCGGCCTGGGACCGGGGGTGGGAGGGGGTGGGTGGTGAGGGTGAAGGCGGTGGATTCCGCGCCGTTGGTCAGTAGGTGGGCGGTGGCTTGGTAGGGGCCGAGGTGGGCGAGGTCGTGGGCGGTGAGGGCGGGGTGGATGTGGTGTTCGAGAGTGTTGGCGTCTTCGGGTGAGGCGTGGAAGAAGACTTTGTTGCGGGCGTTGGCGGAGATGCCTTCGCGTAGGTCGCGGGGGAGTTGGGCGAGGTGTTGGTGGGCCAGGAGCATGGACAGGCGGTAGCCGCGGGCTTCGGCGAGCATGTCCTCCAACGGGTAGGGCAGGGTGAGGAAGTTGTGGGCTTCGTCGATGCTGAGGGTGGCGTTGATGCGTTGGTGTTCGGGGGTGCGGGCGCGGGCTGCTGCGGCTTGCCAGGTGCCGGCGACGATGAAGGAGCCGAGTAGGCGGGCGGTCTCTTCGCCGAGGGCGCCTTTGGGGAGGCGGGCCAGGAGGATGCCGCCGTTGAGGATGTTGGTGAGGTCGAAGGTGGAGGGGCCGGCGGCGATGGTGCGGCGGGCGAAGTCGCGCAGGAGGAAGGCGCGGAGCTTGTTCATGACGGGGCCGACGACGGCGGCGCGGGAGGGTTCGGACATTGACTCGTACCAGGCCCAGAAGCCGCGCAGGACTGGGTCGTTGAGGGTGGGGATGATGCGGAGGCGGTAGGCGGGCTCGCCGAGGAGGCGGGGGATGTCGGCGAGGGTGACCAACTGCCCGGTGCGGTCGCGGTGTTTGAGGAGGGTCAGGCAGGCGGCGCGCATGAGGTCGTCGGTGCGTGGTCCCCAGAAGGCGGTGAAGATGCGGCGGAAGATGCCGGTGATGTTGTCGACGACGACGTCGATGTCCCTGCCGTCGAGGACGTTCAGGCACGGGGGCGTGTGGGGGTCGTCGGGGTCGATGAGGACCAGGCGGTCGGCGCAGGTGTCGGGGAGGCGGGCCAACAGGTCGGTGATCAGGTCGCCTTTGGGGTCGATGACGATGACGCCGCGGTGCTGGCGGACGTCGTCGAGGACGAGGTTGGCGATGAGGGTGGATTTGCCGGAGCCGGTGGCGCCCATGACGTGGAGGTGGTGGCGGGCGTCGGCGACCGCGAGGCCGACGGCGCGGCGGGCGCCGGTGTCGGAGTGGCCCAGGGGTTTGACGCCGTTGCCGGGTGTGGGTTCGGGGATCTGCGGGGGTGGGAGGACGGAGCGGGCGCCGGCTCGCCGTAGGCCGGGAGCGTCGGGGTCGGACGGGAGGTGTGCCAGGGCGGCGAGTTCCGGGACGGACAGCAGGGCGGTGTGGGAGGGGAAGTGCCTTGTGTTGAGGTGGGGTTGGGGGTGGCGGAGGCGGGTGCGGGCGAGGTAGTTGCGGTCGGCGTACGGGCCGAAGGCGGACGCCAGCGCGTGAGCCCGACCTCGCGCCACGTCCTGGGCTCTGTCGTGATCGGGTGCGCAGGTGGCGGCGTAGGTGAGGGCGCATTGCCACTGGGAGCCGGAGAGTTTCGTGGCGGACTGCCTCACGGCGGTGCTGTGTTCGGGGTCCTGCTTGCCAGTGGTGGAGGGCTGGGCGCGGTGTAGGAGTAGGGCGGTCAGGGCGGGTAGCCGGGCGGGGGTGTGGCCGGCTTTGAGGCGGCGTGCCTGGCAGCGGGCGCGGCGCAGCGCGCTGCCTGTGGCAGGGCGGGCCAGGATCTGTACGCAGGCGGCTTCGGCTTCGGCCATGCCGGTGGCGGCCTGCAGCAGTGGGCGCAGCGGGTCGGTTGGGTGGTCGGTGCGTAGCGGCAGAACAGCCGGCCGGGCCGGTCGTAGTCGTCCGGCCGTGGTGGGGTGGTCGGGCGGAAGGAGGGGGGTGGGTTCGGCGGCACGGGTGTGGGCGCCGGGCCAGGCGGCTTCTACCGCGCGGCGCACCAGCCCCAACGGAACTGTTCCGGGTGCCCACAGACGGATGCGCATTCCGGTGTGGGACCAGGTGTATTCGAATGCCAGGTGAGGTTGCCCGGTGGTGAGGCGGCGCCACCACGGGCGCAGCAAACCGGAGAGCTGAGCCCATAGGACCTCGCCGCCCTTGGGAGCAACGTGGGGCGGGGCCAGGATCTCCACGCACCGGGCACCGTCGACGAGTTGGTGCTGAAGCCATCGGCGCAATCGGCGTCGCAGCACGTAGCCGCCGGTCGTCATGACAACGGCGCACGGGATGAGAAGAGGCACATATGTTTCGAGCCAGCTGGTGGCTCCGCGGCTGAGGTGCGTCCAGAAGTCGTTCGGATTGGTGAGGAAGTTGACCAAGGGGCCGCCTGGCTGGCTCGCGGCGAGGACGTTGTGGGCCGTCACGGCGTCCCTCCTCCGTTGTCGGCACGGAGTGCGTCTTGGCTGCTGGGGCATTCAGAGTCGGACGCGTCGTCTCGGTGTTGGGCGGCGAGTTCGCTGGGATTGGTGGTGATGACGTCGTGTTCCCCGGCAGCCGCGACGCTTGTGAGGGCGACCTTGTGGCGGCGGTCCCCGGTGAGCAGCAGCGCCTCGCCTTGGGAGGCTGAGAGGAGGAATTCCCGTTCGCCGTGGCAGAGGTGGAAGTTCTCGCTGATGGTGTCGATGGCTTGTGGGGCCTGGCGCAGCAGGATCTGGGTGGCGGCGTTGGAGGCGATGGCGCAGCCAAGCGGTGAGGCGAGGACGTCGTCGGCGTCCTGGGTGACGATCGCCAGTCCGGTCCAGCGCTTGCGGGCGGCTTTGGCCATGCGGAACAGGAAGCGGGCGCCGGCTCCGTCGCGCATCAGCCGCCACGTCTCGTCCACGACGACCAGGTGTCGGCCCGTGCCTGTGCGGGAGGTGACCTGCCGCCAGATGGCGTCCAGGGCGAGCAGCATCGCGGGGGCCGTGACCTCTTCCGGCAGGCTACGAAGCGCGTAGACGACCAGGTGCCCGGAGGTGACAGCGGTGCTGTGGCCGTTGAACATCTGGGCGTGTGATCCGGTCGTGTAGGGAACCAGTCGGTCGGCGAGCTGCGTTGCAGTCTCACTGCCGTCCTCGCAGAGTGTCGTGGCCAGATCGGCGAGGGTGGGCGGAGTGCGCTGCCAGGTACGGGGGTCCGCGGTGATTCCGGCACGGGTGTAGGTCGCGAGGATCGCTCGGTCCAGTACGGCCTTTTCGGCGGCGGGCAGGTCCGTGCCGAGCAGGACGGCGAGAAAGGTGTGGAGGAACAGCACCCGCCGCGTCAGGATGTCTTCGCCGTCTGGTGCGGATGTTGGGAGGTCGAAGGGGTTGAGGCATTCGCCGTTCGCACCGAGCCGCACCACTTGCCCACCTACGGCTTCGGCGAGGCGGACGTACTCGTCCTCCGGGTCGATGACTGATGCCGTGACGTCGGTGAACAGCAGCCGCAGCAGCTCCAGTTTGGCGAGGTAGGACTTGCCGGCGCCGGAGCGGGCCAGGGTGATGGAGTTGTAGTTGTCCTGGGCGAAGCGGTTCCACAGCACCGGGGCGCCGGAGACCGCGTTCAGGCCGTAGAGGACGCCTGATGTCTCGCTGTCCGTGGTGGTGGGTGTGGCGAGGTCGGGGCTGGTGAAGGGGAAGCACGTGGCGAGGGCGGCGGTGTCGAAGGTGCGTCGGATCTTGAGGGTGTCGAGGCCGAGCGGGAGGGTGGCGAGCCAGCCGGGCAGGGCTCGGTAGGTGGTCGGGGCCACCGTCATGAGGTAGGGGTCTGCTGCATGATCGGGTGACAGCAGGGTTTATGCAGCCAGAGCTGCAGGTGGGGTCATGATGGTCTCGTACTCGATGGGGGTCAATCGGCCGAGGCGCATCTGGCGTCGGCGACGGTGGTAGGTCCGTTCGACCCAGGTCACGATCGCGATCCGCAGCTCTTGCCGGGTCCGCCAGACGCGCCGGTCGAGGACGTTGTTCTGCAACAGCGCGAAGAAGCTCTCCATGGCCGCGTTATCGCCCGCCGCACCGACCCTACCCATCGAGCCGATCATGCGATGACGTGCGAGAAAAGCGACGAACTTCCGTGATCGG
Organism: Streptomyces sp. WZ-12; assembly: GCF_028898845.1. NCBI lineage: Bacteria > Bacillati > Actinomycetota > Actinomycetes > Kitasatosporales > Streptomycetaceae > Streptomyces > Streptomyces sp. WZ-12. Next base: position 6,957,965 of record NZ_CP118574.1, read on the forward strand.
AACTGCGATCCGCGATCGGAATGAACAACGCACCCAGCGACCTGGCCGCGACGTGCGACGGCAGACTCCAGCGCGGCCACCGCGAGGCGGGACTTCATCCTGGAGTCGATGGAATAGCCCACGATGCGGCCCGAGTACACGTCCTTGACCGCACACATGTACAGCTTGCCCTCACCGGTCGCATGCTCCGTAATATCCGTCAGCCACAGACGGTTCGGGGCACCGGCGGTGAAGTTCCTGCACACACGGTCGTCGTGGACAGGCGGGCCGGCCTTGGTGTTCTTCCCACGGCCCCTCTGTTTGCCGAACACGCTCAACCAGCGGTTGTCGCGACAGATCCGCCACCCGGTCCGCTCGGCCATCACCTGACCCGCGGCCCGCGCTTCGTCGACGAGGAACCAGTGCCCGAACTCGGGATCGTCCCGATGCGCGTCGAACAGGGCGTTAGCCCGGTACGCCTCGGTCAGCTCGGCGTCGGTGACCGGACAGGCCAGCCACCGGTAGTAGGGCTGGCGAGCCAGTCCCAGTACCCGGCACGTCACCGCCACCGGCACCCGCACGGGGGCATCGGCGGCGGCCAGCTCACGGACGAGCGGGTACATCATTTTGCCGGCAGGTTCGCCTGCGACAGATAGGCCGCAGCCCGCCTGAGGACCTCGTTCTCCTGCTCCAGCATCCGGATCCGCTTCCGGGCCTCGCGCAGCTCGGCCGACTCGCTCGTACTGGCTGCCGGCTGCACACCGTCGTCGGTGCCAGCACGGCGCAGCCACTTGGCCAACGAGGCCGGATGGACGCCGAAGTCAGCGGCCACCTGCTCCAGGGTGACGCCGGGCTCGCGGTTGCGCGCGACCTGCACGACGTCCTCGCGGAACTCCTTCGGATACGGCTTGGGCATTGCGACATCCTTCCAGCCCGCCTCTCAGCGAGCCAGGTCAGGTGTCACCCAACCCTGCAGCAGACCCCTCTTTCCTCGGCAGTGGACCCCAACACCCTCACCAACTCAGAGCCAACCGACTCTTCAAGCCCCGTCGGCGACTGTGGCGAAGACGCGCTGCTGGATCTCTATTACTCACGTCAGCACCAGACGAACTCACCTCTCGCCCCGGGCGCCAACCGCCGATGCACGCCACCATCTCTTCCCACCTGTGCGCGTCTTGAGCTCGCGCCCCCGGAGCGATGCGCCGCCCGACGGTTTCCGTGTGGTCATCACCCCGCCCACACCCGAACTGAACCTGCCGGCCGCCGCAGCCCTGCTGCGCATTCTCACCCGCCACGCCACACGAACGCATCCCCACACCCCAGCAAGCGGAGACAGAACAGCTGGCGCTCTTCCCCGCCCCGAGCTATCCGTGGACGACCACCCCGACCACCAGCAGAAAGACCCCCGACCGTGACCGGCAACGAACCCCCTCTGCCATGGCTCCTCCCCGCACCCACCACGGTCTCCGTAACGGCCACCGAGGACAAACGTCTGCGATCTGAGCTGAAGTTCGCCTTCTACGGACGGGTGTCCACCGAGGACCAGCAAGACCCCGAAGCCTCCCGCCAATGGCAACTTAGGCGCGCCCAGAGCCTGATCGAACCAGCCGGAGCAGCGATCACCACCGAGTATTTCGACATCGGCGCCACCCGGGCCCTGCCGTGGAAGCGGCGCCCGCACGCAGCCGACCTTCTCGCCGCGCTCGCCTCCCCGCAGCGCGGTTTCGACGCGGTGGTGATCGGTGAACCCCAGCGGGCCTTCTACGGCGCCCAGTTCGGCAACACCTTCCCCCTCTTCACCCACTACGGCGTCCCATTGTGGGTCCCAGAGGTCGGTGGCCCTATCGACGCGGACAACGAGGCCCACGACCTGATCATGTCCGTGTTCGGCGGCATGTCCAAAGGCGAATGCAACCGCATCAAGGTCCGCGTCCACGCCGCCATGGCCGCCCAAGCCCTCACCGAAGGCCGCTACCTCGGCGGCCGCCCGCCCTACGGGTACCGGCTGCACGACCTAGGCCCGCACCCCAATCCAGCCAAGGCCGCCGACGGCAAACGCCTCCACGGCCTCGAACCCGACCCCGAAACAGCCCCGATCGTCGTCCGCATCTTCAGCGAGTTCCTGCGCGGCCTGGGGCTCTTCGTCATCGCCGAGAGCCTCACCCGCGACACGATTCCCAGCCCTTCCGCCTACGACCGGGCCCGCAACCCCCACCGCGATGCCCGTGCTTGGGCCAAGAGCGCGGTCCGCGCCATCCTGACCAACCCCCGCTACACCGGCCGCCAAATCTGGAACAGACAAAGCAAGTTCGAGGTGCTCCTGGACATCGAGGATGTCTCCCTCGGCTACACCACCGCGATGCGCTGGAACACCCAGGACAAATGGATCATCTCCAAGAAGATCGTCCACACCCCGCTCATCGACGACGACACCTTCGCCCACGCCCAACAGCTACTACACCGCCGCGCCCACACTGGTGCCGCCCACCCCGTCCACCGCACCCGCAACCCCTACCTCTACCGCGGCCGCATCACCTGCCACGCCTGCACGCGCCGGATGCAGGCCCAGTGGTCACACGGCAACGCCTACTACCGCTGCCGCTTCCCTGAGGAATACGCGCTAGCCAACCGCATCCACCACCCCCGCAACGTCTACCTCCAAGAGAAGTGGATCACCCCACCACTCGACAACTGGCTCATCACCGTGTTCCAGCCCCACCGCCTCAACAACACCATCGACCTCATGGCCGCAGCCGCCCAGCCCGAGAGCTACCCAGCCCCCGCCGCGGCAGAAACCGCCCGCGCCCTCATCGCCGACTGCGACGCGAAACTCGCCACCCACCGCGCCGCCCTCGAAGCCGGCGCCGACCCCGTCGTCATCACGAAGTGGATCGCCGAAACCCAAGCCACACGCGCCCGCGCCGAATCCGACCTACGCACCGCCACCCACGGCACCCACCCCCGCCGCATGACCCGCGACGAGATCGCCCGCCTCGTCCGCTCCATCAGCGACCTCGCCGCCGCCATCCACCAAGCCGACCCCGAAGACAAAGCCGAGATCTACCACCAACTCGGACTCCAGCTCACCTACACCCCCGGCCACCAAACCATCCACGCCGAGATCGCCCCCACGCCGCACGCCCTCAACAACGACAAATCCCCACGGTTTCAGAGAAACCGTGGGGATTTGGTCCGTGTCCGAGGGGGGACTTGAACCCCCACGCCCGATAAAGGGCACTAGCACCTCAAGCTAGCGCGTCTGCCATTCCGCCACCCGGACAAGGTGTCTGTCGTTTCGGCCTCCGGGCCGTTCCGACGAGGAAAACAATAGCAAACCTTCGGGGGTGGTCGATCACGGGTGGTCGGAGGCGGGCGCACGCCTGTGACCAGGGCATGTCGGGAGTATTGCGGCCTTGGGCGAAGCGGGCGCGGGGTGGAGGATGGCGGTGGACCCCGCCGCGGAGGCTTTCGGGCGCACCGCGGCCGTGACGCACGAGGCGGCACGGTGAGCGAGCGCGGCAAGGGGGTCCCTCCGGCCGAGGGCCGGGGAGAGCCATCGAGAGGTGCGAGCCCCGCGCACGCGGGGCCGAGCGAAGCGAGGTTTCAGCATGAGCCAGTCGCAGCCGACCCGTACGGTCACCGGCGAGGACGAGGTCGTCGATCTGTGCCGCGACCTGATCAGGATGGACACCAGCAACTACGGGGACCACTCGGGGCCCGGGGAACGGGTCGCCGCCGAGTATGTCGCGGAGAAGCTGGCCGAGGTCGGCCTGGAGCCGCAGATCTTCGAGTCGCACAAGGGGCGCGCCTCGACCGTCGCGCGGATCGAGGGCGAGGACCGTTCGCGGCCGGCCCTGTTGATCCACGGGCACACCGACGTGGTGCCGGCCAACGCGGCGGACTGGACCCACCACCCGTTCTCCGGGGAGATCGCGGACGGATGCGTCTGGGGCCGCGGTGCGGTCGACATGAAGGACATGGACGCGATGACGCTGGCCGTCGTGCGGGACCGGCTGCGCACCGGGCGCAAGCCGCCGCGGGACATCGTGCTGGCGTTCCTCGCGGACGAGGAGGCCGGCGGCACCTACGGCGCGCGGTACCTCGTCGACAACCACCCCGACCTGTTCGAGGGGGTGACCGAGGCGATCAGTGAGGTCGGTGGGTTCTCGTTCACCGTCAACGAGAACCTGCGGCTCTACCTGGTGGAGACCGCCCAGAAGGGCATGCACTGGATGAAGCTGACCGTCGCCGGCACGGCCGGGCACGGTTCGATGATCCACCGGGACAACGCCATCACCGAACTGTCCGAGGCGGTCGGCCGGTTGGGGCGCTACGACTTCCCGGTGCGGGTGACCAAGACGCTGCGGTCCTTCCTGGACGAGCTCGGGGACGCGCTGGGCACCGAGCTGGACCCGGAGAACATGGACGAGACGCTGGCCAAGCTGGGCGGGATCGCCAAGCTGATCGGCGCCTCGCTGCGGAACACCGCCAACCCCACGCAGTTGGGCGCCGGTTACAAGGTCAACGTGATCCCGGGCGAGGCCACCGCGCACGTCGACGGCCGCTTCCTGCCGGGTTACGAGGAGGAGTTCCTGGCGGACCTGGACCGCATCCTGGGGCCGCGGGTCAGGCGCGAGGACGTCCACGCGGACAAGGCGCTGGAGACCACCTTCGACGGCGCCCTGGTGGACGCCATGCAGTCGGCGCTCCAGGCCGAGGACCCGATCGCGCGGGCCGTGCCGTACATGCTCTCCGCGGGGACGGACGCCAAGTCCTTCGACGACCTCGGCATCCGCGGGTTCGGCTTCGCGCCGCTGAAGCTGCCGCCGGAGCTGGACTTCGCCGGAATGTTCCACGGCGTGGACGAGCGGGTGCCGGTGGACGGGTTGAAGTTCGGCGTGCGGGTTCTCGACCGGTTCATCGAGCAGAGTTGACCGTTTTCCGTCCGTTCGATGTCGAATTGGCGATGTCGTTGTGAGTCGTTGCGCGTCGCTGGGTGCCCGTTGGGCGTCGTCGTGAGGTGGGTGGGCGTTGCGGAGTGCCCGGGCGCCAAAAGGCGGCGGTGAAACGGTTTTTCGGGACGGTCGATCGGGTTTCGCATGGGGAGTGGTAACGAAGTCGGCGCGAATTTCCTGCCTTTCGCGTTGACTTCGCTGGAACGAGTGAACGCCGCGATGTGTTCGTAGCTTCAACGGCCCGGCTTCGTTGAGGTTGTTGCGGTCCGCGGCTGGGACCGCATTGCCTACAAGGAGGAACCATGATCAAGAAGGTCGTCGCCGTCGTTGCGGTCGCCGGTGGTCTCGTACTCACCGGTGCCGGCCTGGCCGTTGCCGACTCCGGAGTCCAGGGTGCCGCGGTGCGCTCCCCGGGTGTGCTCTCCGGCAACGTCGTTCAGGCGCCGGTACACGTTCCGGTGAACGTCTGTGGCAACACGATCTCCGTGGTCGGTCTGCTGAACCCGTCCTTCGGCAACACCTGCGTGAACGGCTGACGTTACTGACGGTGTATCCGGCCCCGTGCGGGCCGGCCCGGTATGGCTCCGGAAGTGCCCCCTGGGCATTCCGGAGCCTCTGGGTATTTTCGCGGGCGGGTGAACCTCCTCAAGAGACGGTCCGCGGAGAGTGATTCCACGGACTGCCATCCGCCGGCATTCCTGTAAGGCACAAGGCAGGGGAAGACTAATGAGACAGGTCGCGAGAAAAGGCCTGATCACCATGGCGGCCGCAGGTGGCGTGCTCGCCATGGCCGCTGGGTACGCACACGCGGACTCCGCGGCCGCGGGTGGCGCGGCGCATTCGCCCGGCGTCGGCTCCGGCAACGCCGTCCAGGCGCCGATCGACGTTCCGGTCAACGTGTGCGGCAACACCGTCGATGTGGTCGGGGTGTTGAACCCGGCGTTCGGCAACAAGTGCGCGAACGCGTCGGGCGGGCACCACGGCCACGGTCAGCACGCAGGACAGGGGCGTGAACACGACCAGGGCGGCAAGCACCGGCGGACGGCCGGCGGACACGGCGGTGCCACCGCCGTGGGCCGGGCGACCAACTCGCCCGGCATCGGCTCCGGCAACGTCGTCCAGGCGCCGATCGACGTTCCGGTCAACGTCTGCGGCAACAGCGTCGACGTGGTCGGCCTGCTGAACCCGACGTTCGGCAACGACTGCGCCAACGTCTCGCCGACGAGCCCGGGTTACCCGCACCACCCCGGTCACCCGACGGGGCCAGGGCAGCCGCCGGAGCGGGGCCACCACCCCCGTGACCACGGCAACCCGGAGCACCCCGGTCACCCGCAGACCGGGAAGCCGGAGCAGCCGGTTCACCAGGCGCAGCCGGTCCAACCGGTCCACCCCGGGCACCCGCACCACCCCGGCAGCCCGCACGAGCCGCGGTCTGCCATGCCGGAGGCCCCGGGCGTGCGGACGCAGACCGTGCGCGCACCGCACACCCAGGTCGTCAGCACCCCGCGGCGGGTTGAGCGGCACGAGCCGCAGCTCGCCCAGACCGGTGCCGGGGCGCTGGGTTACGCGGTTCCGCTCAGCGCCGGGATGTTGCTGGGCGGCGCGGTCCTCTACCGCCGGGCGCGTACTGCCGGTAGGTGATCGCCGGCGTCCGGTGACCGCATGACGGAGCGGGCCCCGTCCTCGACGGGGCCCGCTCTCCCGTTCTCACGCGCGACCCGTGCTCACCACGTCGGGCGCGGCTGCCGGATGATCCGGCGGCGCAGTCGAACCCGCCGGCTGCCGTCGGGATTGAGCCGAAGTCGGTCCAACTCCCAGTGTCCGTACTCGGCATGGTCGGTGAGCAGGCGGGTGGTGGCCTTGCGGGAGACGCCCCGAGGCACGTACACATCGCAGAATTCGTATTCCGGCATCGCATCTATTGTGCGGGACCGGCCCCGGTACGGATAGCGTCTGCACTATGTCTGATGCTGCGCAGCCTTCCGCTGCCGAGGTACGTGCCGCCGCTGAGGCGGTCAAAGCCGCGCTGGACCGTCACCTCGACGCGGTCGAACGCCGCGCGGGGGCGGACGATCCCGCCGTCTACGCCGCGTTCGACGAACTCGCCGCGGCTGCTGAGCGCTATGACGAGCTGCTCTACGACACCTACGACGAGGTCACCCCCTTCGAGATCCCCGGGAACGACACCCTGCCCGCCTACGCGGGTCCCGAGGAGCCGAGCACGCTGAGCGTGCTCATCCGGCGCGACTACACCGTCGCCAAGCCGCAGCGCCTGCTGCATCAGGCACAGCGCATCGCGGCCCTGGACCCGGACGCCGCCGACGACGCGACGGGCAACGCCCCGGACGCCGCCGCGCTGGTGGGCAGCAGCGTCTACGCCGCGCTCGGGGTGCTCTTCGGGGAGTACGAACCGGACGAGATCGCCTCCCGGCACAAGGAGTTCGGCCTGGAGGAGGGCGACTCCACGCTGTGGGTGGCGGCCGTCGACGAGCCGACCGAGCCGGGGGAGTGGCTGTCCGCGCCGTTCGACCAGGCCGATCCGCAGCGGGTGGTGTGCCGCTTCGACGTCAGCTCGGTCTTCGACGAGGAGCTCGACGACGACGGGGACGACGATCTGCTGGAGCCGGCCGACCGGAGCCGGTGAGGCACGGCCGTCGCTGAGGCACGGCGCAGCGGGCCCGCGGGACGGACGGCCAACGGGCCGTCGCCCCGCGGGCGGTGCGGTCAGCCCGTCGCGCCGTCCGCCGCCTGCTCCTCGGCCTGGAGCCGCAGCAGCGTCCGCAGCCGGGTGGTGCGCTCCTTGGCGGGCACCTCGGCGACCGCGCGGGCCAGTGCCTGCTCCACGCCCTGGACGACCGACAGATGACGCTCGCCGCGGCCGAAGGCGGTATAGGCCCAGGAGCGGGTCAGGCCGCCGGCGGCGTCGCCGGGGAGCACCACCACCACCGCGGGCCAGCGCCGGCCGACCGCCTGGTGCGCGGTGAGCGCCCAGCCGTGCCGGACCGCGCCGGAGCCGACCTGCTCACGCGGGACGACCACGGCGGTGCCGTCACAGTCGAGGTGCAGGCCGTCGGCGTCGGCGCCCGTGACGGTGCCGGGGAGCGTACGGCCGAGCGCGGGGGAGTAGGCGATGCGGTCGCCCGGGTCGAAGCCGCCGAACCGGCCGGGGCCGGGGTTGAGGCGTTCCTTGAGCGCGGAGTTGAGCGCGCGGGTGCCGGCCGCGCCGCCGTGGCCGACCGTGATGACCTGCGTCTGCTCCGCGGGGACGCCCAGGGCCCTGGGCACCGAGTCGGCGACCAACTGGACCGTGCGGTGCACCGCCTCACCGGCGTCCCGGACGGGGACGATCACCACCTCCTTTCCGGGCGCCTCGGCCGGGCTCAGCTCGCCGATGCCGATGCCCGACACCAGCTCGCCGATCGGGCCGAAGTCCGGGGTGCGGGAGGCGACCTGGGGACAGCACCGCGCCTGGAGGACGTCCGCGAAGAGCCGCCCGGGGCCCGCGGACCACAGCACGCCCGGGTCGCCGCTGAGCACCAGGCGGGCGCCGTCGGCCAGCGACTCCACCAGCAGGGCGGCGGTCTCCAGATCCACCTGCGGGGCGTCCAGGACCACCAGCAGATCGAGCGCGAGGGCACCGTCCGCGTCCCGGCCCGGGCCCTCCTGGCCGGACAGCAGGCCGGCGACGGTCACCGCGGCGTCCGCCTCGGCGGCTTCCGGGGCGGCCTCGGCGAGCTGACCGGCCAGTCGCCGGCGGCCGTCGGGGGTGTGGGTGGCGCCGACGGCCCGCAGGCCGAGCGCGCGGGCGGCGGCGAGCAGCGCGGCGGGCTCGGCGCGGGCCGCCTCGCCGCCGGTGTGGGCCACCAGGCCGCTCTGTGCGGCGGCCCGGATCAGCTCCGCGGCGGAGGGCGAGGGGGCGGCCTCGGCGGCGGCTTCCCAGGCGGCGGAGGAGGGGCGGGGCGTCGCGCCGGCGTCGTCGCCCTCGGGCTGACCGCCCTCCGCGCCGTCATCCGCGGTGTCCTGCGCCTCATCGGCCGGGGCGTCGTCCGTGGTGTCGGCCGGCGCCTCGTCCGTCGGTGACGCGAAGGTGTTCAGCAGCCGGGCCAGGCCGTCGGCGACGCTCTCCTCGGCCATGGCGAGCCGGTCCAGGCCGAGCAGCACGCGGACCGGCCGCTCTTCCTCCTCGTCGTCCTCGTCCGCGGCGCTCCGGGGGCGGCCCGGGGTCTCCAGCGCGTCCTGGAACACCAGCACCGCGCCCTCCGCGATGGCGCTTTGGAGGGCCTCGTCCGGGTCGGGCACGGCGCGCTGGGCGAGGGCGGCGCGCAGCGCGGACGCCTCCAGGGCGGAGTGGCCGGCGAGCGCGGCCTGCTCCAGCAGCCAGCCGATCAGTGCCTGGGCGCGCCGCTCGTCGTCCGGCCCGCAGGCGGCGCCGAGCAGCGCGCGGGCGAAGCCGTCGGCCTGCTCGGGGCGGACGCCGGGCACCGCGAGCAGGTGCCAGGGATCCTCGGCCAGCGCCTCGGCGGCCTGCTGGCCGAGCACCTCCGCGGCCTTCTCCGCCAGCGCCTCGGGGGCGCCGCCGGCGGCCAGCACCCGCCGGACGCCCTCGACGCCGGGCCCTGTCGGGACGGCGGGACGGGCTGCCGGCACCACGGGGCCGGCCGGGGCCTGCGGGGCGTCGGCGTCGGGCCCAGCGGGACGGGACGGTCCCGGCGCACCGGACGGCCCGTCAGGTCGCTGCCCGGCCGGCCGCCGCGATGCCGGGGCCGCCGGCGCGGGCTGCGGGGCCCGGCCGGGGCCCTCGGTGCCGGACGGCTTCGGGCGGGCGGCCGGGGCCGCGCCGCCCCGCGGCGCCTCGGCGAAGAACGACGCGGCGGCGCGCTCCCCGCTCTCCACGGCCCGCACCGCCGCCGCCAGCGCCGCCACGGACGCGGCGGGGCCGGGCTGCGGCGCGCCGCCGTCCCCGTCGCCCGCCCGGCCGCCGGGGACGGCGGCCTTCTGCTCGGGCGGGTTGTCGCCGGCGCGGTCGGTACTCACAGCGTGCTCCAGTCGTGGTCGGGATAGTGGTGCACCGGGGCCGACACATCGTCCAGCGCCCGGCGGATCTCGTCAGGAAGACTAAGCGCCTCCACTGACAACGAAGCTCTGAGCTGCTGCGCAGTGCGGGCGCCGAGGATCGGCGCGCTGACGCCGGGGCGGTCCCGAACCCACGCGAGCGCGACGTGGAGGGGCGTGACCGCCAACCCGTCGGCGGCGGTGGCGACCGCGTCCACGACCCGGCTCGCGGTCTCGTCCAAATAGGGCGCCACGAAGGCCGCGAGGTGCTCCGAGGCACCGCGGGAGTCGGCCGGGGTGGCGTGGCGGTACTTGGCGGTGAGCACCCCGCGGCCCAGCGGGGACGACGGGAGCAGGCCCAGCCCCAAGTCCCGGGCGGCGGGCAGCACTTCGCGCTCGACGCCGCGCTGGAGGAGGGAGTATTCCATCTGCGTGCTCGCCAGCGCGGTGCGCACGCCGGGGGCGGTCAACTGCCAGGTGGCGGCCTTGGCGAGCTGCCAGCCGGAGAAGTTCGAGACGCCCACATAGCGCGCCCGGCCGGTGGCCACAGCCTGGTCGAGCGCCTGGAGGGTCTCCTCCAACGGCGTGCCCGGGTCGAAGGAGTGCAGTTGCCAGAGGTCGACGTGGTCGGTGCCCAGGCGGGCCAGGGAAGCGTCCAGGGCGGCGAGCAGATGGCGGCGCGAGCCGTCGACCCGGCGGTCGGCCGCGAGGACGCTGCCGGCCTTGGTGGCGATCACCAGGTCGTGCCGCGGGACCAGGCCCTCCAGGAGGCGGCCGAGGAGGTACTCGGCGCCGCCGTCGGCGTAGATGTCGGCGGTGTCGACGAGGGTGCCGCCGGCTTCCCAGAAGGTCTTGAGCTGCTCGGCGGCGTCCTGCTCGCCGGTGTCGCGGGCCCAGTTCAACGTGCCCAGTCCGAGCCGGGAGACGCGCAGACCCGTGCGGCCGAGGTGCCTTTGCTCCATGGGCCTGACACTACGCGCCGCGCCCCGCGATCAGGGGACCTGTGGACAACGGCCGGGCTGCCGACGGTTGTCCACAGCTCGCGGCCCGCCGGTGACGACGACCGCACCCGCGCGCTAGAGTCCCCGAAACAGCGACGTTACTGATCGGTAAGGGGAGCGGCATGAGGCTTGGCATCAACCTCGGCTACTGGGGCGCCGGGATGGACTCCGACAATCTCGCGGTGGCGCAGGAGGCCGACCGCCTCGGCTATGCGGTCTGTTGGGCGGCCGAGGCGTACGGCTCCGACGCCCCCACGGTCCTCTCCTGGGTGGCCGCGCAGACCGAGCGGATCGACGTCGGCTCGGCGATCTTCCAGATCCCGGCCCGCACGCCCGCGATGACCGCGATGACGGCGGCGACCCTGGACTCGCTCTCCGGCGGCCGCTTCCGGCTCGGCCTGGGCGTCTCCGGCCCGCAGGTCTCCGAGGGCTGGTACGGCGTGAAGTTCGACAAGCCGCTGGCCCGCACCCGGGAGTACGTGGAGATCGTCCGCAAGGCGATGACCCGCGAGCGGCTCTCCTACGAGGGCGCGCACTGGACGCTGCCGCTGCCGGGCGGCCCCGGCAAGCCGCTGAAGCTCACCGTCCACCCGCAGCGCGAGCACATCCCGCTCTACATCGCCGCCATCGGCCCCAAGAACCTCCAGCAGACCGGCGAGATCGCCGACGGCGCGCTGCTGATCTTCCCCTCCGCCGACCACCTGGAGGAGACCGCGATCTCCCACCTGCGGGCGGGCCGGGAGGCGGCCGGGAAGACCATGGACGGCTTCGACGTCTGCCCGACCCTCCCGCTGGCCATCGGCGAGGACAAGGACGTCAGCGCCCTCGCCGACCAGTTCCGCCCGTACACCGCGCTGTACGTCGGCGGCATGGGCAGCCGCAAGCAGAACTTCTACAACCAGCTCGCGCAGCGGATGGGATACGAGAAGGAGGCCGCCGAGATCCAGGACAAGTACCTGTCCGGGGACAAGAACGGCGCCGCCGCGGCCATCCCGGAGCGGCTGATCGACCAGACCACGCTGCTGGGTTCGGTCGACCGGATCGCCGAGCGGATGCAGGCCTACGCGGCGGCCGGGGTGACCACCCTGACGCTGGCGCCGGCCGGCTTCACCCTGGAGGAGCGGGTGGCCTCGCTGCGCGCCGGCACCGAGGCCCTGGAGCGGGCCGGACTGGCGTAGGTCGCAGGGCTCCCGCGGACGCCAAAAGCCCGGCGCATCGGCGCCGGGCGGGAGCTCTACGGCCGTGGTGGGGGCTCGGGGGTCTTCCCCGCCACGGCCGTCACGGAACTCAACGCCTCAGGGGATGGGCGGGTTACGGGGGCGCGCCCCGGCGGCATCAGGCGAACGGGCGCAGCGGGTCGGGCCCCCGGTTGCCGGCGGCGGAGCACCGCACTGGACTTGCCCTTTCGGGTGTGTCCGTTCGGAGGTGACGCTGATGTTCTCGGCCAGGAGCCTGTTCCAGGAGATCGTCGACCACGACGACTCCTACCGCCTGTTCTGCTCCATCGCGGCCAGTGGGGAGTCCCAGGGAGGTTGGGAGAACGGTCGGATCGCCGCGCTGCTCCCGGAATCCCAGCGGGACTTGGCGCCCAAGGTCGCCCGGCACGGCGCCGACGAGGACAAGCACGGCCGGATCTTTTGCGCCCTGCTGCGCAGGCGCGGCCTGACGCCCGTCGAGGTCCCCGCGGCCACCGACTACACCATGCTGCTGGAGCGGCGGGGCATCGGCCTGACCCACGACAAGCTCCGCCGCGACGAGCCGCTCGACGAGCGGGACGTGGTCACCTACCTCGCGCACAGCCGGGTCACCGAGCAGCGCGCCGCCGAACAACTCCTGCTGCTGCGCCGGTTCTTCGGCGACCACCCCGAGGTCGGCAAGGCGGTCCGGCTGATCTGTCAGGACGAGGAGAACCATCTCGCCTACTGCCACGAGGAGTTGCTGCGGCTGGCCCGGGCCGGTCACGGGCGGCGCATCCAACGGGCCCTGCGGGAGTGCGCGCTGGCCGAGATCGCCGTCCACCGGGACGTCAGCCTGGCCGTGATGGCGCACATGGGCCGCATCCTGGGGTGGCCGGCGGCCAAGTCCGCGCTCCTCAGGGCCGGCATCCTGGCGGTCTACGGCTACGAGCGGCTGCTCGGCTGGCGGCGGATGGTCAGCCTCCGGATGCCCGAGCGGCGTGACGCGCTGGGCGGACCGGCCGCCTCCGCACCGGAGTTCGCCTGACGCACCCGGCCCTCGCGCCCCCTCAGAGCCAGCCGCGGCGCTTGAACAGTCGGTACAGCGACACCTCGATGGCGGCCATCAGCAGCAGGATCAGGGGATAGCCCAGCGGCCACTTCAGCTCCGGCATGTCGGCGAAGTTCATGCCGTAGATGCCCGCGATCAGCGTCGGCACCGCGGCCAGCGCCGCCCACGCCGAGATCTTGCGCATGTCGTCGTTCTGCTGGACCCCCATCTGTGCCAGGTGGGCGGCCAGGATGTCCGACAGCAGCCGATCCAGGCCCTCCACCTGCTCGTTGACGCGGGTCAGATGGTCGCCGACGTCCCGGAAGAACGGCCGGGCGTGATCGTGCACGAACGGCACGCCGGGGCTCTGAAGACGGGTCAGGGGATCAGCCAACGGGACGGTGGCGCGCCGGAATTCGAGGATCTCCCGCTTGAACGCGTAGATCTGGGCGGCGGTGTTCCGGGACTCCCGGCGGACCGGCGCGAACGCCTCGGCCTCCAACTCCTCCAGATCCCCCTGGAGTTCGGCGCCGACCTCGATGTAGTGGTCCACCACCGCGTCGCTCACCGCGTACAGCACCGCCCCCGGGCCGTGCCGCATGATCTCCGGGTGCCGCTCCAGCCGCTGCCGGACCGCCGCCAGCGGGCTGGCCGAACCGTGCCGGACGGTGACCACGAACGAGTCGCCGACGAAGACCATCAGTTCCGATGCGGTCACGGTGTCCGCCGCCACGTCGTAGGTGATCGGCTTGAGCACCACGAACAGCGAGTCGTCGTAGACCTCCAGCTTCGGCCGCTGGTGCGCCTTCAGGGCGTCCTCCACGGCCAGCGGATGCAGCCCGAAATCGCTGCTGACCTGGTCGAACTCGTCCTGGGTGGGCTCGTGCATGCCCAGCCACAGGAAGTCCCGACCGGTCTGACGCGCCGCGTCCAGGGCACGGGAGACGTCCGCCCGGCATTCCTGGCGGCGGCCCTCGCGGTAGAGGGCGAAGTCCACGATCACATCGGCATTCTCGCCCGCGGCGGCGGCCCTTGCCAGGGAAACGGATCCGGAGTGGGGCGGAGGACACACGAGTGACGGGAGGCCCTAGGGTGGCGGACATGCCCACGCTGATCCTGGTGCGGCACGGCCGCTCCACCGCCAACACCGCCGGGGTGCTCGCCGGACGGACCCCCAACGTGGCCCTCGACGAACGGGGCGCCGCCCAGGCCGCGGCGCTGCCCGCCCGGCTCGCGGGGATCCCGTTGGCCGTGGCCGTCTCCAGCCCGTTGCAGCGCTGCCGGGAGACCCTGGGCCCGCTGCTCGACGCCCGCCCCGGGCTGCGGCTGGCGCCCGACGAGCGGATCTCCGAGTGCGACTACGGCGACTGGACCGGCCGCAAGTTGGCCGAACTGGCCGACGAGCCGCTGATGGAGGCCGTCCAGCAGCACCCCACCGCGGCCGCCTTCCCCGGTGGCGAGGCGATGCGGGAGATGCAGGACCGGGCGGTGGCCGCGGTCCGGGACTGGAACGCCCGGGTCGAGGAGAGCGACGGCGCCGAGGCGACCTACCTGATGTGCTCGCACGGTGACATCGTCAAGTCCCTGGTCGCCGACGCCCTCGGCATGCACCTCGACCTCTTCCAGCGGATCTCCGTGGAGCCGTGCTCGGTGACCGTGATCCGCTACACCCGGCTGCGCCCGTACCTCGTACGGCTCGGTGACACCGGTGACCTCGCGTCGCTGGTGCCCCGTGAGGACGGTGGTGGGGCCGGGAGCGAGCGGGACGCGGCCATCGGGGGCGGTGCGGGCGCAGCGTGATCAGCGGGCGCAGTAGGGTGGTGCGACGGCGCTGCCCGCGACGCCCCTGTGATCCGCGCAGTTGACCTTGAGGACGCAGCGACCGCACTGACCCAAGCAGTCGAGACAATCGGAGCAGGACGTTGTCCCGTCAGGTGTTCTTCTACGACCTCCCGGACCGCTTCGTGGCCGGTACGGTCGGGCTGCCTGGCCGCCGTAGCTTCTTCCTCCAGGCCACCGCGGGCGGCCGCATCACCAGCGTCGCGCTGGAGAAGACCCAGGTGGCGGCGCTCGCCGAGCGGGTCGACGAGCTGCTGGACGAGGTGGTCCGGCGCAGCGGTGGCAGCGCCCCGGTGCCCGCGGTCTCCCCGAACGAGATGTCCGACACCGCGCCGCTCCAGACGCCGGTGGAGGAGGAGTTCCGGGTCGGCACCATGGCGCTGGCCTGGGACGGCGAGGACGAGCGCATGATCGTCGAGGCCCAGGCGCTGGTGGAGCTGGAGGCCGACAGCGACGAGGACCTCGCCGACGCCGAGGAGCGGCTGCTCCAGGACGACGAGAACGGCCCGCCGATGCTCCGGGTGCGACTGACCGGCACCATGGCGCGGGCGTTCGCCAAGCGGGCGCTGGACGTGGTCAACGCCGGCCGCCCGCCGTGCCCGTTGTGCAGCCTGCCGCTCGACCCGGAGGGACACGTATGTCCGCGTCAGAACGGATACCGGCGGGACGCCTGAGCCCCATGGAGCCCACCGCCGAACCGGCGCCCGGCCCCGCGGACCCGCTCGCCGCGGCGGCCGCTCGGGAGCCCGTGGGGAGTCTGGCCCCGGCGCTGCTCGCCGGCGGCGAGCTGACCGTCCGCGGCCGGATTCCGGACGCCTCCAACGCCGTCCTCTACTGCACCGTCGAACTCGACGGGCGCAGCGCCGACTGCGTCTACAAGCCGGTCGCCGGCGAGCGCCCGCTGTGGGACTTCCCGGACGGCACGCTCGCCCAGCGCGAGGTCGCCGCCTACGAGATCGCCCGGGCCTGCGGCTGGGACCTGATCCCGACCACGGTGCTGCGGGACGGCCCGTACGGCACCGGCATGGTGCAGGAGTGGATAGCCCCGCCCGGCGACGGCGACGAGGCGCCCGAACTGCTGGCGCTGGTGGCCGAGGACGAGCCGGAGCCGGGCTGGAAGGCGGTCGGCCGCGCGGACATCGGCGCGGGCCGCACCGCGCTGCTGGTCCACGCCGACCACCCCCGGCTGCGCCGGCTCGCCGTCCTGGACGCGGTGATCAACAACGGGGACCGCAAGGGCGGGCACCTGTTGCCCGGCGCCGGCGGCGCGTTCTTCGCGATCGACCACGGTGTGACGTTCAACTCGGCCGACAAGCTGCGCACCCTGCTGTGGGGGTGGGCCGGCGAGCCGCTGACCGACGAGGCGCTGGGGGTGCTGCGCGACCTCCGGGCGGCGCTGGACGAGGGTGCGCCGCTCGCCGCCCGGATGGCCGAACTGATCACGGAGCCCGAGCTCACGGCGTTGCGGGCGCGGATCGAGGGGCTGTTGCGCAGTGGGCGGCACCCGGAGCCGAGCGGGGAGTGGCCGGCGATCCCCTGGCCGCCGGTCTGATCCGGGGCGCCGCCGGCCGCCCAACCGCCGCTGTCTTCCGGCACATCCGGCCGCGGAGCGCAAGACCGCCTTTCCGGCCAGAGAGGCCCCTCCGGTTCGTATGCGGAACATGCGTCCGGTTACGCTCAAGGCATGCATGGATGGCCCGCTTCTGAGGTCCCCGCCCTGCCTGGTCAGGGCCGCGACCTGAGGATCCACGACACCGCGACCGGTGGACGAGTACCCCTCGACCCCGGTCCCGTCGCCCGTATCTACGTCTGCGGCATCACGCCGTACGACGCCACCCACATGGGACACGCGGCGACCTACAACGCGTTCGACCTCGTCCAGCGCGTGTGGCTCGACACGAAGCGTCAGGTGCACTACGTGCAGAACGTCACCGACGTCGACGACCCGCTGCTGGAGCGGGCGGTGGCGACCGGCGTCGACTGGACCGCGCTCGCCGAGCGCGAGACCGCCCTGTTCCGCGAGGACATGACGGCGCTGCGGATGCTGCCGCCGCGCCACTACATCGGCGCCGTCGAGGCGATACCGCGGATCATCCCGCTGGTGGAGCGGCTGCGCGAGGCCGGTGCGGCCTACGAGCTGGACGGCGACATCTACTTCTCGGTCGCCTCCGACCCGCACTTCGGCGGGGTCTCCGGCCTGGACGCCGAGGCCATGCGGCTGCTGTCCGCGGAGCGCGGCGGCGACCCGGAGCGGGAGGGCAAGAAGAACCCGCTCGACCCGATGCTGTGGATGGCCGCCCGGGACGGCGAGCCGAGTTGGGACGGCGGCTCGCTGGGCCCCGGTCGGCCCGGCTGGCACATCGAGTGCGTCGCCATCGCCCTGGAGCACCTGGGCATGGGCTTCGACGTGCAGGGCGGCGGCTCCGACCTCGCCTTCCCGCACCACGAGATGGGCGCCTCGCACGCCCAGGCGCTGACCGGTGAACACCCCTTCGCCAAGACGTACGTGCACGCCGGGATGGTCGCCCTGGACGGCGAGAAGATGTCGAAGTCCAAGGGCAACCTGGTCTTCGTCTCCGCGCTGCGGCGGGACGGCGTCGATCCGGCCGCGATCCGGCTGACGCTGCTGGCCCACCACTACCGCAGCGACTGGGAGTGGACCGACGCGGTGCTGACCGAGGCTCAGGACCGGCTGGCCCGTTGGCGGGCCGCGGTCTCCCGCCCGGACGGCCCGCCGGCCGAGGAGCTGCTGGCGGAGGTCCGCGCCGCGCTGGCCGACGACCTCGACGCCCCCACCGCGCTGGCGGCGGTGGACCGTTGGGCCGCCCGGCAGCAGGCCGACGGCGGCACGGACGAAGGCGCTCCCGGGCTCGTCTCCCGCGCGGTGAACGCGCTGCTGGGCGTCGCGCTGTAGGGCACCAAGCGCGAGGGGCGCCCCCGCCGGATGGTGGGGGCGCCCCTTTTCGCCTTTGTCGCCGGGTGGCTTCGTCCTTGCGGGCCCGGGGAGTTGGGGCCCGCGGCGGTCGGGCCCGCGGGTCAGCGGTCGGTGCCGGTCTCCTCCGGGCCGTCGCCGTCGGTGCGGCCCCCGCCCGGATCGCCGCCTTCCTCGCCGGTCTCCGGGCCGGACGGCTTCGGGGGACCGGACTCCTCCGGCGGCCGGGGCTCGCGCGGCTCCTTGGGCGTGCTCCGCGGCTGCCGGGTGCGGCCGCTGGCCGGGTCGCGGAGGTAGGAGCCGTCCCGGCCGTCGGCGAGACCGCCCTCGGTCGCCACCCCCGGACCGGCCTGCGGGTCGCGGCGGCGCAGGTACCGCTCGAACTCGCGGGCGATGGCCTCGCCGGACGCCTCCGGCAGATCGGCGGTGTCCCGGGCCTCCTCCAGCGACTGGACGTACTCGGCCACCTCGCTGTCCTCCGCGGCGAGTTGGTCCACGCCCAACTGCCAGGCGCGGGCGTCCTCGGTCAGCTCGCCGAGCGGGATCCGCAGGTCGAGCAGGTCCTCCAGGCGGTTGAGGAGGGCGAGGGTGGCCTTGGGGTTGGGCGGTTGGGAGACGTAGTGCGGCACCGCGGCCCACAGGCTGACCGCCGGGACGCCGGCGTGGGTGCACGCCTCCTGGAGGATGCCGACGATGCCCGTCGGGCCCTCGTAGCGGGACTCCTCCAGGTCCAGTCGGCGGGCCAGGTCCGCGTCCGAGCTGACGCCGCTGACCGGGACCGGTCTGGTGTGCGGGGTGTCGCCCAGCAGCGAGCCCAGCACCACCACCATCTCCACGCCCAACTCGTGGGCGAAGCCCAGGAGTTCGTTGCAGAACGAGCGCCAGCGCATGCTCGGCTCGATGCCGCGGACCAGGACCAGGTCCCGGGCGCGCCCCTTGCCGTCGGCGTCGCCGATCCGGACGACCGAGAGCCGGGTCGTGGGCCAGGTGACCTTGCGGACGCCGTTCTCCAGGAAGACCGTCGGGCGGTTCACCTGGAAGTCGTAGTAGTCCTCGGCGTCGAGCGCGGCGAAGACCTCGCCCTTCCACTCACGGTCCAGGTGGGCGACCGCGGCGGAGGCGGCATCGCCGGCGTCGTTCCAGCCCTCGAACGCGGCCACCATGACCGGGTCGATCAGCTCGGGCACCCCCTCCAGCTCGATCACCCAGCCCCTCCTTCCGGCCGGTCGGGCGTGTGAGGCCACCGGCTGCAGTTCCATTGCGTGCGCCCCCAGCCTACGGCGTCCGCGGTGCCGTTCTGCAGCCCCTTGACGAGCGCGCGTGCGGATACATCCGAGCTGTGGTGGGAGAGGACGGCCGAATCCGGGCCCCGGAGCCGGTGCGGGCGACGGAATCGGGTGCCGAGGTCTGGACGCCGCCTTCGGGGCGGGGCTATACATCGGAGGACCGGGAAAGGTCCGATGTTCTCCCGTGACATCCGCCGCGAGCCCAGGGAGTCTGCCCATGGCCGTCAGCGACACCGTCACCGGGCTGGAGGTCCACGACGTCCGCTTCCCCACCTCCGACCGGCTGCACGGCTCGGACGCGATGCACCCCGACCCCGACTACTCCGCCGCCTACTTGACCCTGCACACCGCCGACGGGCCGGCCGGCCACGGCTTCTGCTTCACCCTCGGCCGCGGCAACGACGTGATGGCCGCCGCGATCCGGGCGCTGGCCCCGTACGTGGTCGGCCGCCCCGCACCGGTCACCGCCGCCCGGCTCGGCGCGCTGCACCGCGCCCTCACCCACGACTCCCAACTCCGCTGGCTCGGGCCGGAGAAGGGCGTGGCGCAGATGGCCGCGGGCGCGGTGGTCAACGCCGCCTTCGACCTCGCCGCGCGCCGCGCCCGGCGGCCCGTCTGGGAGTTCCTGGCCCGCCTGACCCCCGAAGAGCTGGTCGGGCTGGTCGACTTCCGCTACCTCTCCGACGCGCTGACGCCCGAGGAGGCGCTGGCCCTGCTGCGCGCCGCCGAGCCCGGCCGGGCCGCCCGCGCCGCCCGCCTCAGGACCGAGGGCTACCCCGCCTACACCACCTCGCCCGGCTGGTTGGGCCACGACGACGCGACCGTCATCCGGCTCGCCGAGGCGGCGGTGGCCGACGGCTTCGGGCAGCTCAAGCTGAAGGTGGGCGCCGATCTCGACGACGACCTGCGGCGGTTGAAGCTGGTCCGGGCCGCGGTCGGGCCCGGCGTGCGGATCGCCGTCGACGCCAACCAGCGCTGGGACGTGGCCG
Organism: Streptomyces sp. WZ-12; assembly: GCF_028898845.1. Classification (NCBI taxonomy): domain Bacteria; kingdom Bacillati; phylum Actinomycetota; class Actinomycetes; order Kitasatosporales; family Streptomycetaceae; genus Streptomyces; species Streptomyces sp. WZ-12. The sequence goes on from NZ_CP118574.1 coordinate 6,978,224, forward strand.
AGGCGGTCCGTTGGATGACCGCGCTGGCGCCGCACGCCCCGTACTGGATCGAGGAGCCGACCAGTCCGGACGACGTCCTGGGGCACGCCGCGGTGCGCGCCGGGCAGCCGGTGAAGGTCGCCACCGGGGAGCACGTCGCCAACCGGGTGGTGTTCAAACAGTTGTTGCAGGCCGGCGCGGTGGACTTCGTGCAGATCGACGCGGCCCGGGTGGCCGGGGTCCCGGACAACCTGGCGGTCCTGCTGATGGCCGCGAAGTACGGGGTGCCGGTGTGTCCGCACGCCGGCGGGGTGGGACTGTGCGAGCTGGTGCAGCACCTGGCGATGTTCGACTACGTGGCGGTGTCCGGGAGTTGGGAGGACCGGGTGATCGAGTACGTCGACGACCTGCACGAGCACTTCACCGAGCCGGCCGTGGTCGTGCGCGGCCGCTACCGGGCGCCCGCCGCGCCCGGCTTCTCGGCCCGTATGGAGCCGGCGTCGCTGGCCGCGTACCGCTTCCCCGACGGGCCGGTGTGGCGGGCCCGCGGACCGCAGCGGGCGACCGGGGCCCCGGCGTGAACGGGCCTTCTGGGACGGGTGACTTCGCGGGCCTGGGCGCCCTGGTCACCGGCGGTGGCTCGGGCATCGGGGCGGCCACCGCCGCGCTGCTGCTGGCCCGCGGCGCCCGCGTCGCCGTCCTGGACCGCGATCCGTCCGGGGCGCCCGCCGGGGCGGTGCGGATCGCCGCGGACGTCACCGACGGTGCCGGCGTGCGGGCCGGGGTCGCCGCGGCGGTGGCCGAACTGGGCGCCCTGCACGCCCTCGTCGGCAACGCCGGGACCGGCGCGGTGGGCACCGTCGAGGACAACGACGACGAGGAGTGGGGGCACGTCCTGGACGTCAACGTGCTGGGGCTGGTGCGCACCGCCCGGGCCGCGCTGCCGCACCTGCGGCGGGCCGCGGCCGACGCGCCCGGCAGCGTCTCCATCACCCACACCTGCTCCATCGCCGCCACCGCCGGGCTGCCGCAGCGGGCCCTCTACAGCGCCAGCAAGGGGGCGGTGCTCGCGCTGACCCTGGCGATGGCCACCGACCACCTCCGGGACGGCATCCGCGTCAACTGCGTCAACCCCGGTACCGCGGACACCCCTTGGGTGGCCCGGCTGCTCGACCGGGCCCCCGACCCGGCCGCCGAACGGGCCGCGCTCAACGCCCGTCAGCCCCTGGGCCGGATGGTCACCGCCGGGGAAGTCGCCGCCGCCATCGTCCACTTGGCGTCCCCGGCCGCCTCCGGCATCACCGGCACCGCGCTGGCCGTCGACGGCGGGATGCAGGGGCTGCGGCCGCGCCCGGCCGACTGAGCGCACCGGTGCAACGGGCCGACGGCACCACGACCGAGGGGCCACCCATCCAACGCGAGGGAGCACCATGAGACCGCCCGTGTGCCGCACCGGTGCGGCGGCCGGCGCCGCGGCGCTGGCGCTGCTCGCGCCGCTCGTGCTGACCGGCTGCAACCGCGGCGCCGACGCCAGGGGCCGGATCGGCATCGACGTGCCCCGCACCGACACCGACTTCTGGGACTCCTACCAGCAGTACCTACAGGCGGACCTGGCGCACGGCCGTCCGTCCGCGCTCCCGTTGGCCAACTCGCAGAACGACGTCTCCAAGGTCGTCTCCGACGTCGAGGCACTGACCGGCCAGGGCGCCCGGGCGATCGTGATGGCGCCGCAGGACACCGGGGCCATCACCGCCGAACTCAAGCGGCTGGCCGGCAAGAAGATCCCGGTCGTCAGCGTCGACACCCGCCCCGACGACGGCCCGGTCTACATGGTCGTCCGGGCCGACAACCGTGCCTACGGGGAGCGGTCCTGCGAGTTCCTCGGCCGGCGGCTCGGCGGCCGCGGCCGGGTCGCCGAGCTCCAGGGGGACCTCAGCTCGATCAACGGCCGGGACCGCTCGGAGGCGTTCGCGGCCTGCATGAAGCGGAAGTTCCCGGGCATCACCGTCCACGAGCTGACCACCGACTGGAAGGGCGAGGTCGCCTCCGCCAAGCTCCAGAGCCTGCTCGCCCAACACCACGACCTGGGCGGCGTCTACCTCCAGGCCGGCGGCGCCTTCCTCCAGCCGGTGCTGGCCCTGCTGCGCCAGCGCGGCCTGCTCACACCCGCCGGGACGCCCGGCCACCTCACTCTCGTCTCCAACGACGGCATCCCCGACGAGCTGACCGCCATCCGGGCCGGCACCCTCGACGCCACCCTCTCCCAACCCGCCGACCTCTACGCCAAGTACGCCCTGTACTACGCCCGCGCGGCCCTGGCGGGCCGGACCTTCCGGCCCGGCCCCACCGACCACGGCTCGACCGTCGTGCGGATCAAGAACGGGCTGGAGGACCAACTGCCGGCCACCCTGGTCACCAAGGACAACGTCAACGACCCGCGCCTGTGGGCCAACCAGCTCGCGGAGGAGGGGAAGTGAGCGCCGGCCCGCACGGCGAGCCCGCGCCCGGGGGGCCGGCGGCGGTGCACGCCGAGGGCATCGTCAAGCGCTACGGCCCCACCCTCGCCCTCGACCGCGTCCGGTTGACCGTCCTGCCCGGCGAGGCGCACGCCCTGGTCGGCCGCAACGGCGCCGGCAAGTCGACCCTGGTGTCCGTGCTGACCGGGATGGTCCGGCCGGACGCCGGACGGGTCGCCTTCGGGGGCCGGCCCGCGCCCCGTTGGGGCGACCCCGCCGCCTGGCAGCGCGAGGTCGCCTGCGTCCACCAGCGGCCGATGACCGTGCCCGGGCTGACGGTGGCCGAGAACCTCTACCTCAACCACTTCCCCGGCGGCCGCATCCTGCGCTGGCGCACGCTGCGGGCCCGCGCCCGGGAACTGCTCGCCGGCTACGGCGTGGACGTCGACCCGGCCGCCCACCTCGGCGAACTGGGCGCCGAACAGCGCCAGTTCGTGGAGATCGCCCGCGCCCTGTCGCGCGGCGCCCGGCTGGTCGTCCTGGACGAACCCACCGCCCGGCTGGACGCGGCCGGCATCGACCGGCTCGTCGACCGGCTGCGGGACCTGCGCTCCCGGGGCGTGGCGTTCCTGTTCATCTCCCACCACCTCCAGGAGGTCTTCGCCTGCTGCGACACCGTCACCGTCCTGAGGGACGCCCGCCGGGTGCTGACCGCCCCGGTCGCCGGGCTGACCGAGGACGCCCTGGTGACGGCGATGACGGGGGAGGGGGGTGGGGGCATCGGCCCCGTGGGCGCCGCGCCGCCGCCCGTCGCGGCGGCGGACGGGGAGCCGTTGCTGCGCGCCGAAGCGCTGGCCCTCAACGGCCACTTCGGGCCGCTCGACCTGACCGTGCGGGCCGGCGAGGTGGTCGGCCTGGCGGGCGCCGCCGCCGGCGGGACCACCGCGTTCGCCGAGGCGCTGGCGGGGCTGCGCTCCCCGGACGCCGGGCGGCTCACCGTCCGCGGCCGGCCGGTGCGCCCCGGCAGCGTGCCGGGCGCCCTGGACGCCGGCATCGGCTACGTCCCCGAGGACCGGCACCGCCAGGGCCTGGTACCCGGGCGCAGCCTCGCCGACAACGTCACCCTGGCGCTCACCGGCGAGCTGGGCCCGTGGGGGACCGTACTGCCGGCCCGGACCCGGGAGTTGGCCGGCCGGGCGATGGCCGAACTGGACATCAAGGCCGCCGGCCCCGGCCAGCCGGTCGCCGGGCTCTCCGGCGGCAACCAGCAGAAGGTGGTGGTCGCCCGCGCGCTGGCCCGCGACCCCGTGGTGCTGGTCGCGGTCCGCCCGACCGGGGGCGTGGACGTGCGGGCGAAGGCGGCCCTGTTGGGCATCGTGCGGCGGGTCGCGGACGGCGGCCGGGGCGCCCTGATCGTCTCCGACGAACCCGACGACCTGCGGATCTGCGACCGGGTGGTGACGGTCTTCCGGGGCCGGGTCCGGGCCGAGTTCGGCGCCGGCTGGCGCACCGCGGAGCTGGTGGCCGCGATGGAGGGCGTCGCCGCCGACCCGCCGGAGACCCCCACGACGGAAGGGACCGCGCCATGACCGAGACCACGGCACCCTCGGCCGCCGACGCGGCTCCGACCGGCCCGGCGCGCCGCGCCCGCAGGGCCCCGGGCCGCTGGCGGGACCTCTCCCTCGTCCCGGTGATCCTCCTGCTCGGCGTCGTCGGCTTCATCGTCTCGCCCGCCTTCCTCACCGGCGACAACCTCATCGGCGTCGTCCAACAGTCCACCGAACTGGGCCTGTTGGTGCTCGGCGAGGCGCTGGTGCTGATCAGCGGGCGGATGGACCTGTCGCTGGAGTCGACCATCGGGCTGGCCCCGGTGGTCGCCCTCTGGCTCGTCCTGCCCGCCCGCGGCGGCCGCTTCACCGGCCTGGAGCTGCTGCCCACCTGGACCTCGGTCCCGCTCTGCCTGGCCGTGGGCGCGGCCATCGGCGCCGCCAACGGCTTCCTCATCCTCCGGCTGCGGGTCAACGGCTTCATCGCCACCCTCGGCATGCTCACCATGCTGCGCGGCCTCCAGGTGGGCCTCTCCGAGGGCCGCTCGCTCGCCGATGTCCCGGATTCCTTCGCCTACTTGGGCCGCACCGTCTGGCTGGGCGTCCCGGCCGCCGTCTGGATCTGCCTGGCCCTCTACGCGCTCGGCGGCGCCGCCCTCGGCTACCTCCGGCACGGCCGGGCCCTGTACGCGCTCGGCGGCAACCCGGAGGCGGCCCGGGCGGCCGGCATCCGCACCGACCGGCTCACCTGGGTCGTGCTGATCCTGGCCGGCACCCTGGCGGCCTTCGCCGGCGTCCTCTACACGGGCCACTACGGCGCGGTCTCCGCCAGCCAGGGCAGCGGCTGGATCTTCCAGGTGTTCGCCGCCGCGGTGATCGGCGGCATCAGCCTCAAGGGCGGCCGCGGCACCCTCTTCGGTGCGCTCACCGGCGTCCTGACCCTGCAACTCGTCATCAACGTGATGACGTTGGGCGGGGTGCCGCCGCTGTGGACCCAGTTCCTCAACGGCGCGATCATCCTGCTCGCGCTGGTCGTCTCCCGCTTCACCAGCGGCGAGAAGCAGGACTGAGGGGGCCGCCGCGATGCGCGTGCCGCCGGACGGACCACGGGAGTTGGGCCGCAGTGGGGTCACCGTCCCGCCACTGGGCCTGGGCTGCGCCCCACTGGGCAACCTCTACCGCGCCGTCCCCGAGGAGCGCGCCCGCGCCGTCGTCCACACGGCCCTGGCCACCGGCGCCCACTACCTGGACACCGCCCCGCACTACGGCGTCGGCCTCTCCGAGGAGCGCCTCGGCCGGGCGCTGCGCGGCGTGGACCGGGCGCACTACGTGCTCTCCACCAAGGTCGGCCGCCGGCTCCGCCCGCTCGCGCCCGGCGAACGGCCGCCCGGCGAGGGCTTCGTGGCCACCCCCGCGCGGGCCCGCACCTGGGACCTCACCCGCGACGGCATCCGCGCCACCCTTCAGGCGTCCCTGGAACGGCTCGGCGTGGCCGCGGTGGACATCGTCTACCTCCACGACGTCGAGCACCACCTCCGCGAGGTCCACGAGACCGGCTACCCGGCGCTGGCCGAGCTCCGCGCCCAGGGCACGGTCCGCGCCATCGGCTTCGGCATGAACCACAGCGGTGTACTGGCCGACCTGGTAGCCGAGTTGGACATCGACGTGGCGCTGTGCGCCGGCCGCTGGACGCTGCTGGACCGGACCGCCGCGGCCGACCTGCTGCCGGTGTGCGCCCGGCGCGGCACCTCGGTGGTGGTCGGCGGGGTCTACAACTCCGGCCTGCTCGCCGACCCGTCCCCCGGCGCCCCCTACGACTACGCCCCCGCCCCGCCGGCCGTCCTCGCCCGGGCCCGCGAACTGGCCGCGGTCTGCGCCGCGTTCGACGTCCCCCTCAAGGCGGCCGCACTGCGCTTCCCGTTCGGGCACCCGGCCGTCGCCGCGGCCGTGGTCGGCGCCGCCTCGCCGGAGGAGGCCGCCGAGAACGCCGCCCTCTTCCGCCACCCGATCCCGGACGGCCTGTGGCACGCCCTGGTCGCCCGCGGCCTGCTCGACCCCGATCTGCCGCTGCCGCCGGGCTGTTGACGCCCGCCGTCCCGACCCGGGAGCCGTCCGATGCGCCTCGACGCCCACCACCACCTGTGGGACCTGACCCGCCGCGACCAGCCGTGGATGGCCGGCCCCTGGGCCGCCCCGATCCGCCGCAACTACGCCCCGGCCGACCTCGCGCCGCACCTCGCCGCGCACGACATCGCCGGCACCGTCCTCGTCCAGTCCTCCTCGTCCGCCGAGGAGACCGCCGAACTCCTCGCCGTCGCCGCCGGGGACGGCCCGGTGCGCGGCGTCGTCGGCTGGGCCGACCTCACCGCCGCCGCCCTGCCGGACGCCCTGGCGGCCCTGCCCGCCGGCCTCGTCGGCCTCCGCCACCAGGTCCAGGACGAGCCCGACCCCGACTGGCTCGGCCGCCCCGACGTCCGGCGCGGCCTGCGCACCCTCGCCGCCCGCGGGCTCGTCTACGACCTGCTGGTCACCCCGCGCGAGCTGCCCGCCGCGCACGCCGTGGCGCGGGCCCTGCCGGAGCTCTCCTTCGTGCTGGACCACGCCGCCAAGCCCCCGATCGCCGGCGGACGTTGGCAGCCCTGGGCGGACGCGCTCACCGACCTGGCCCGACTCCCCAACGTCAGCTGCAAGCTCTCCGGCCTGGTCACCGAGGCCGACTGGTCCGCCTGGCGGCCGCCGCAACTCCTGCCCTACGCCCGGCACGTCCTCGCCGCCTTCGGCCCGGACCGGGTGATGTTCGGCTCCGACTGGCCGGTCTGCACCCTGGCCGCCTCCTACGCGGAGGTGGTCGCGCTCGCCGAGGCCGCCACCGACCACCTCACCGGACCCGAGCGGGCGGCGGTCTTCGGCGGCACCGCGCTGCGGGTGTACGGGCTCGACGGGCGGCCGGCCACGGGGCGGCCGGCCAGGTGAGGCCCGCTGTCGGGCCTCACCCCCCCCGCGGGTTCACAGCGACGTCCGCAGCCACTGCTCCACGCTGGCGATGTGCACCGTCGCCCAGGCGCGGGCCGCCTCGGCGTCCGCGTCGCGCAGCGCGCCGAGGATCGCCCGGTGCTCGGTGAGGGTGCGGGCCACCGCGTCCTTCTGGGTCAGCCCGCGCCAGACCCGGGCACGGGTGGTCGGCCGGGACAGGCCGTCCAGCAGCGAGCACAGCACCGAGTTGCCGGCCGCGGCCACGATCCGCCGGTGGAACTCCAGGTCGCAGGCGACCAGGTCCTCCACCGACGGGGCGGTCCCGAGCGCGTCCAACTGGGCCTGCAGCACGTCCAGTTCGGCGGCGGTGATCCGGCCGGCCGCCATCCCCGTGGCGGCCGGCTCCAGGATGCGGCGGACGGCGAGGAACTCCAGCACCGTGTCGTCGCGGTGGAAGTCCACCACGAAGCTCAGCGCCTCCAGCAGGAGTTGCGGGTCCAGGCTGGTCACATAGGTGCCGTCGCCCTGGCGGACGTCCAGGATCCGGATCAGCGCCAGCGCCCGCACCGCCTCCCGCAGGGAATTGCGGGACAGCCCCAACTCGGCGGCCAGTTCGCTCTCCTTGGGCAGCCGGTCGCCCGGCCGCAGCGCACCGGAGACGATCATCCCCTTGATCTTCTCGATGGCCTCGTCGGTGACCGCCATGGCCGCCCTCCCGGTCCGGACCCGCTCGTACGCCCCGGGCGCCGCGACGTACCGCGGACGCCGCCTCAGACATCCGATGTCTGTGCCATTATCACCCGCCGGCCCGGTTCAACGCGCCGTCCCTTCCCCCTCGTTCTCCCACAGCGTGCTGGGCGCCTCGCGGCGCACCACCGGGGCGATCTCCTCCGCGAACCGTTGGAGCGTCTCCACCTGTTCGGCGTGCTCCAGACCGAACCCGTCGACGGTGATCGACTGCAGGTCGTGCCCGTACGCCGCGTGGAAGCCGAGCAGCTTGTCGATGATCTGCTGGGGCGAGCCGATCAGTTGCGGGCCGTCCGCGATGGCGTCCTCGATGGTGCGGAACGGGGTGTTGTAGCCGGCCTTGCCCACCAGGTGCGGCTTGAAGGTCTGCGCGACCTTCGCCTCGTAGAGGTCCTTGTAGCGGGCGATCGCCGCCCGTTCGGAGTCGGCGATCAGCAGCCCGCCGGAGCCGGCGGCCACCCGCGCCCGCGCCGGGTCGTGCCCGTGGGCGGCGAACCGCTCGCGGTAGTGCGCGACCAACTCGGCGTAGGCGGCCCGCGGTTGGATGGCGTTGGCGGTGAACAGCGGATCGCCGTGCCGGGCGGCCAGCTCGGGGGAGTTGCGGCTGGTGGCCGAGCCGTGCCAGATCCGCGGCGGCCCGCCGTACGGGCGCGGCACGGTCGTCACGTTCTTCAGGGGCGGCCGGAACTCGCCCTCCCAGTCGACGTTCTCCTCGCTCCACAGCCGGCGCAGCAGCGCGTACTTCTCGGCCTGGAGGTCCCACTGCCGCCCCTCGTCGAGGCCGAAGAGGTCGAAGTGGCCGGCCTCCGCGCCCTTGCCGACGACCAGTTCGAGCCGGCCGCGGGCGAGGTGGGTGAGGGTCGCGTAGTCCTCGGCGACCCGCACCGGGTCGAGGATCGCCACCACGGTGACCCCGGTCAGCAGCCGGATCCGGGACGTCCGGGCGGCCAGCGCGCCCAGCACCACCGAGGGGCTGGAGGAGAGGAACGGCCCGGCGTGCCGCTCGCCGACCGCGTACGCGTCGAACCCGAGCCGCTCGGCGGCCGCTCCGGTCTCGACGACCTCGGCGAACCGGTCGGCGGCGGACGGCAGTTGGCCGGTGAGCGGGTGTGGAGCATGGCCGATCAGGGAGAGCACGGAGAATTTCATGGCGTCCTTCCGGCGTGGGGTTCCACCCAGGCCCCCGCCGGCGACTCATCGGAGCGGGCGGTGGTCCCTCCCACTCTGCGCGCCGGACGTTGCCGCCGTGTGTCGACCGCATGGCACGGCGCCGGGAACGACCGCGGCGCGCGCCCCGTCCCGGGAACGCGCGCCGCAGCCCGCCGGCAACGGCACCGGGGCGGCCGTTTCGACCGCCCCGGAAACCGTGGCCCTGTCAGCTAACTGACGCAATATCAGCCGTCTCGCCGGAGCCTCAGCCTTCCAGCATCTTCTCGACCCGGGCCCGCACGTCGTCCGTGGCCAGACCGCGGATGGTCAGCGTGGTGCGGCGGCGCAGCACGTCGTCGGCGGTCTCGGCCCACTCGTGGTCCCGGGCGTAGGCGACCTGCGCCCAGATCTCCGGGGCGTCCGGGTGGATCCGCTCGGCCAGCGCCGGGTCCTCGTTCGCCAGCCGGGCGATGTCGAAGGAGAGCGAGCCGTAGTGGGTGGCCAGGTGGCGCGCGGTGTCGGTGGACATCTGCGGGCCGGAGGAGCCGCCGTCCACCAGCAGCCGGTGGGTGACCGCGTTGGGGTTGGCGATGCCGGGCAGCGGGAGCTTCTTCGGCAGCCGCGCGATCGGCTCCATGTCCTCGGCCAGCGGGTGGCCGGGCAGCGCGGCCAGCTTGTTCATCACCGTGCGGCCGATGTGCCGGAAGGTGGTCCACTTGCCGCCGGCGACCGACAGCATCCCGCCGCTGCCCTCGTTGACGACCGTCTCGCGCTTGGCCTTGGAGGTGTCGCCGGGGCCGCCGGGCAGCACCCGCAGACCGGCGAACGAGTAGGTGATCAGGTCGCGGGAGAGCTGCTGGTCGCGGACGGAGAAGGCGGCCTCGTCCAGGATCTGGGCGGTGTCCTTCTCGTTGACCGCGACGTCCGCCGGGTCGCCCTCGTACTCCTCGTCGGTGGTACCGAGCAGCAGCATGTCCTCCCAGGGGAGGGCGAAGGTGATGCGGTACTTGTCGATCGGGGTCGCCAGCGCGGCCTTCCAGGGGGAGGTGCGCTTGAGGACCAGGTGCGCGCCCTTGGACAGGCGGATGGAGGGGGCCGCGTTGGGGTCCTCCATCTTGCGCAGGTGGTCCACCCACGGGCCGGTGGCGTTGAGCACCAGGCGGGCGTTGACGCCGAACTCGGTGCCGTCCAGGCGGTCCTTGAGCTCGGCGCCGGTGACCCGGCCCTGGGTGAAGCGCAGGCCGGTGACCTCGGAGTGGTTGAGGACCGTGGCGCCGGCGTCGACCGCGGCGCGGACGGTCATCAGCGCCATCCGGGAGTCGTTCATCTGGTCGTCGCCGTACACGGCAACGGCCTTGAGGTTGTCGGTCCGCAGCTCCGGCACGTCGCGCTGGGCCTTGGCCGGGCTTATGACGTGGCCGACGCCGTCGCCGAACGCGGAGAGTGCCGAGTAGGCGAAGACGCCCGCGCCCAGCTTGGCCGCGCCGTGCGGGCCGCCCTTGTAGACCGGCAGGTAGAAGGTGAGCGGGTTGGCCAGGTGCGGGGCCACCTCACGGGAGACCGCGCGCCGCTCGAAGTGGTTCTCCGCGACCAGCTTGACCGCACCGGTCTGCAGGTAACGCAGCCCGCCGTGCAGCAACTTGGAGGACGCGGAGGAGGTGGCGCCGGCGAAGTCGCCGGCGTCCACCAGGGCAACCCGCAGTCCGGCCTGCGCGGCATGCCAGGCGGTGGAGATGCCCAGGATGCCGCCGCCGATCACCAGGAGGTCGTACGTCGCCTTGGACAGTTGCTCCCGGGTTTCGGCGCGGCTCGGCAGGGAACCGGCGGCCGGGTGCGTCCCGAGGGCCGGGACGCTCTGCAGGGTGCTCATGATGTGCTCCTCAGTCAGCTCTCGTCGTCGAGCCAGCCCATGGTCCGCTCCACGGCCTTGAGCCAGTTCTTGTACTCGCGGTCACGGGTGGCCGCGTCCATGCGGGGGGTCCATTCGGCGGCCCGGCGCCAGTTGGCGCGCAGCTCGTCGGTGCTGGACCAGAAGCCGACGGCCAGTCCGGCCGCGTAGGCAGCGCCGAGGCAGGTGGTCTCGGCGACCATCGGGCGCACCACGGGTGCGTCCAGGAAGTCCGAGATCGTCTGCATCAGCAGGTTGTTGGAGGTCATGCCGCCGTCGACCTTGAGTGCGGTCAGGTCGACGCCGGAGTCCTTGGTCATGGCGTCGGTGATCTCGCGGGTCTGCCAGGCGGTGGCCTCAAGAACGGCGCGGGCGATGTGCGCCTTGGTGACGTAGCGGGTCAACCCCGCGATGACACCGCGCGCGTCGGAGCGCCAATACGGGGCGAACAGACCGGAGAAGGCCGGCACGAAGTACGCGCCGCCGTTGTCCTCGACGGTGCTCGCCAGCGTCTCGATCTCGGCCGCGCTGTTGATCAGCCCCATCTGGTCGCGCATCCACTGGACGAGCGAGCCGGTGACGGCGATGGAGCCTTCCAGGGCGTAGACCGGCTGCTCGTCGCCGATCCGGTAACCGACCGTGGTCAGCAGCCCGTTGTAGGAGTTCACCGGCTGGTGGCCGGTGTTCATCAGCATGAAGGTGCCGGTGCCGTAGGTGGACTTGGCCTCGCCTTCGGCGAAGCAGGTCTGGCCGAAAAGTGCCGCCTGCTGGTCACCGAGGGCGGAGGCGACCGGGACGCCCGCGAGCGCACCGGCGGTGGTGGTGCCGTAGATCTCGGCGGAGGACCGGATCTCCGGCAGCAGGGCCGCCGGGATGCCCAGCGAGTCCAGGATGCGCTCGTCCCACTGGAGGGTGTGGAGGTTCATCAGCAGGGTGCGCGAGGCGTTGGTGACGTCGGTGACGTGCTTGCCGCCGTTGACGCCGCCGGTGAGGTTCCAGATGACCCAGGAGTCCATGGTGCCGAAGAGGATGTCGCCGCGCTCGGCGCGCTCGCGCAGGCCCTCGACGTTGTCCAGCAGCCAGCGGATCTTCGGGCCGGCGAAGTACGAGGCCAGCGGCAGGCCGGTCTCCCTGCGGAAGCGGTCCTGGCCGACGTTGCGGCCCAGCTCGCGGCAGAGCCCGTCGGTGCGGGTGTCCTGCCAGACGATGGCGTTGTAGACCGGCTCGCCGGTGTTCTTGTCCCAAAGCAGCGTGGTCTCACGCTGGTTGGTGATGCCGATCGCCTTGACGTCGTCCGCGGCGAAGCCGGGGTTGCTCTGCGCGGCCTTGTCGATGGCGCCGGCGACGACGCGCTGGACGTTCGACCAGATCTCGACCGCGTCGTGTTCGACCCAACCCGGCTTGGGGAAGATCTGCTCGTGTTCCTTCTGGTCGACCGAGACGATCCGGCCGTCCCGGTCGAAGACGATGCAGCGGCTGGACGTGGTGCCCTGGTCGATGGCGGCGATGAACGGGCCATGACCGTGCGAGGAAGTGCTGGGGGTGTCGCTCATGGTGTGCTCCAAGAATTCGGTGCGGGGGGCTGGGGGGTCCGGCGGCTCAGGCGAACGCCAACTGATAGATGCCCCCGGCGAGGGCGCCGCCGATCAACGGGCCGACGACCGGGACCCAGGCGTAGCCCCAGTCGGAACCACCCTTGTTCGGCAGCGGCAGCAGCGCGTGCACGATACGCGGACCGAGGTCGCGGACGGGGTTGATGGCGTACCCGGTAGGTCCACCCAACGAGAGGCCGATTCCGGTGACCACCAGGGCGACCAACAGCGTGCCGATGACGCCGACGCCCTTGCCGTTGTCGCTGAGCCCGAGGGTGAGGATCGCCAGCACGAGCACGGTGGTGGCGATGATCTCGGTCACAACGTTCTGCACCGCGTGCCGGATCTCCGGACCGGTGGAGAAGATGCCCAGCACGGGGCCGGCCTTGGGAGCGGCGGCCGGATCGACCATGCCCTCCTCGCCGTTGTGGCCGGCCAACACCTCCGGGTCGGTCAGGTGCGCCCGGAACTGCCCGTAGTAAACAAGCCACATCAGCACCGCGCCGATCATGGCTCCGAGGAACTCACCGGCGAAGTACACCGGCACCTCGCTCCAGGCGATGCCGCCCTTGAGGGCGATGCCGATGGTGACGGCGGGGTTCAGGTGCGCGCCGGACTTGGCGGCGATGTAGGCGCCCGTGAGGACGGCGAAGCCCCACCCGAAGGCGATGGCGACCCATCCGGCGTTGAACGCCTTGGAGCGCTTGAAGGTAACGGCGGCGCAGACCCCGCCGCCCATCAAGGTCAGAACAGCGGTACCGATGGTCTCGCTGATGAAGATTTCGGAGCTGGACACCCGCGACTCCTTTGTCCTTCGTCCAGGGGAAGGCGAACCCCGGGTCCCTCCGGTGGTCCGCACCCTCCGAGAGGGCGTTGGTCGGCCCGCGGCTCTGCACACCCTAACGCGTATAGCCGTTTGGTGTTCGACAATGCCGACCGACGAACGGCAGTTTTCTTCACCTCCCAGACCTCGTCAAGGGTTCTATGGCGAAAAACTTAGGTGAACATTTGGGGCGAACCCGGTCAGAACCGCCCCGCTCCGAGGTCTCGGGAGACCGCTCGTGCGCAATCCCTCACAGCAGCGACGATTTCCGGCCGCAGCTCACCGTCGCGGCACACCCGTTCCACGGCCCCCGTGACCCCCACCGCGCCCACCGGCATCCGCCGCCGGTCATGGATCGGCGCCGCGATCGAGGCCACGCCCTCCCAGGTCTCCTCCACGTCCGCGGCCCAGCCGCGGGCCCGGGTGAGATCCAGCAGGGTCTCGAAGTCGGGCAGCCCGGTCGTGGTCTTCGGGGTGAACGCCGTCCGCTCGCCCTCCACGACCTCGCTGTGCGCCACCGGGTCGTACGCCGACAGCACCTTCCCCAGCGCGGTGCTGTGCAGCGGCTGCATCGCGCCGACCTCCAGCACCTGCCGGCTGTCGTCGGGGCGGAAGACGTGGTGCACGATCAGCACGCCCTGCTGGTGCAGCACGCCGAGGTAGACGCTCTCCCCACTGGAGCGCGCCAGGTCGTCGGTCCACACCAGGGCGCGGGCCCGCAGCTCGTGGACGTCCAGGTAGCTGTTGCCCAGGCGCAGCAGCTCGGCGCCGAGCTGGTAGCGGCCCGAGGTCTGGTCCTGTTCCACGAAGCCCTCCTGTTGGAGCGTGCGCAGGATGCCGTGGGCGGTGCCCTTGGCCAACCCCAGGGAGGAGGAGATGTCGGAGAGGCCCAGCCGCCGTTCTCCCCCCGCAAGCAACCGCAACATTGCGGCTGCTCGCTCCAGCGACTGGATGGTGCGTGCCATCGGGCGACCTCCGAAGTATCTGGTTCGACAATGCTGAACGATATCGGCCCATGCCGACCAGAGGGAGGGGGCCGGGCCATTGAGGATCATGGATAACGGACCCGGCCGCGCCGTGCACCGGTGTCCACGGCGTGGAATGGGCAGCGCCTGTCCCGGGCCCGTTAGCTACGCTGGCCAGGTGCGCCCTCTCCAGGAGGGTGCAAAGCCGACAGCCGTCGCAACCACGGGAGCAGCTCCATGGCTTCGAACACGCCATCGTCCACCAGCCCGTCCCGCGTCACCGCATTCCGTGAGGCGCTCGCCTCGCGGGTGGTGGTGGCTGACGGAGCGATGGGCACGATGCTGCAGGCGCAGGATCCGTCCATGGAGGACTTCCAGCAGTTGGAGGGCTGCAACGAGATCCTCAACGTCACCCGCCCCGACATCGTGCGGTCGGTGCACGAGGAGTACTTCGCGGTCGGCGTGGACTGCGTGGAGACCAACACCTTCGGGGCCAACTACGCGGCCCTGGCCGAGTACGACATCCCCGACCGGGTCTTCGACCTCTCCCAGGCCGGCGCCGCCATCGCCCGCGAGGTCGCCGACGAGTTCACCGCCTCCACCGGCCAGCAGCGCTACGTGCTCGGCTCAATGGGCCCCGGCACCAAACTCCCCACCCTCGGTCACGTCGACTACCTGACCCTGCGCGACGCCTACCAGCAGAACGCCGAGGGCATGATCGCCGGCGGCGCGGATGCCCTGCTGGTAGAGACCACCCAGGACCTGCTCCAGACCAAGGCCGCCGTCCTGGGCGCCCGCCGCGCCCTGGACGCCACCGGCACCGCCCTGCCCCTCATCTGCTCGGTCACCGTCGAGACGACGGGCACCATGCTGCTGGGGTCGGAGATCGGCGCGGCGTTGACGGCGCTGGAGCCGCTGGGCATCGACATGATCGGGCTGAACTGCGCCACGGGCCCGGCCGAGATGAGCGAGCACCTGCGCTACCTCGCCCGGCACTCCCGGATTCCGCTGTCGTGCATGCCCAACGCGGGTCTGCCGGTGCTGGGCAAGGACGGCGCCCACTACCCCCTGACCGCCGGCGAATTGGCCGACGCCCAGCAGACGTTCGTCACCGAATACGGCCTGTCGCTGGTCGGCGGCTGCTGCGGCACCACCCCCGAGCACCTGCGGCAGGTCGTCGAACGCGTCCGCGACCTCACCCCGCCGGCCCGTGAGGCGCGGCCGGAGCCCGGCGCCGCGTCGTTGTACCAGACGGTGCCGTTCCGCCAGGACACCTCGTACCTGGCGATCGGCGAGCGGACCAACGCCAACGGGTCGAAGAAGTTCCGCGAGGCGATGTTGGAGGGGCGGTGGGACGACTGTGTGGAAATGGCGCGTGACCAGATCCGCGAGGGCGCCCACATGCTCGACCTGTGCGTCGACTACGTCGGCCGCGACGGGGTCGCCGACATGCGGGAGCTGGCCGGTCGGTTCGCCACCGCCTCCACCCTCCCCCTCGTGCTGGACTCCACCGAACTCGACGTCCTTGAGGCCGGGTTGGAGAAGCTGGGTGGCCGTGCGGTCATCAACTCCGTCAACTACGAGGACGGCGACGGCCCCGAATCCCGCTTCGTGAAGGTCACGCGGTTGGCGGCGGAGCACGGTGCCGCGCTGATCGCGTTGACGATCGACGAGGAGGGCCAGGCGCGGACGGCGGAGAAGAAGGTGGAGATCGCCGAGCGCCTGATCGCCGACCTCTCGGAGAACTACGGTGTCCGCGAGTCCGACGTCCTCGTGGACTGCCTGACGTTCACGATCTGCACGGGGCAGGAGGAATCCCGCAAGGACGGTATCGCCACCATCGACGCCATCCGGGAACTCAAGCGCCGCCACCCCGACGTGCAGACGACGCTCGGCCTGTCGAACATCTCCTTCGGTCTGAACCCGGCCGCGCGGATCGTCCTCAACTCCGTTTTCCTGGACGAGTGCGTGAAGGCGGGCCTCGATTCGGCCATCGTCCACGCGTCGAAGATCCTGCCGATCGCGCGGTTCGACGAGGAGCAGGTCACCGTCGCGCTGGACCTGATCTATGACCGTCGCAGCGAGGGGTACGACCCGCTGCAAAAGCTCATGGAGCTCTTCGAAGGCGCCACCGCCAAGTCACTCAAGGCCGACAAGGCCGCGGAGCTGGCGGCGTTGCCGTTGGACGAGCGGTTGCAGCGGCGGATCATCGACGGCGAGAAGAACGGTCTGGAAGCCGACCTGGAAACGGCGTTGGGGGAGCGCCCGGCCTTGGACATCGTCAACGAGACGTTGTTGGAGGGCATGAAGGTCGTGGGCGAGCTGTTCGGCTCCGGGCAGATGCAGTTGCCGTTCGTGTTGCAGTCGGCCGAGGTGATGAAGAGTGCGGTGGCGTATTTGGAGCCGCACATGGAGAAGTCCGACGACGAGGGCAAGGGCACGATCGTGCTGGCCACCGTCCGCGGCGACGTGCACGACATCGGCAAGAACCTCGTCGACATCATCCTGTCCAACAACGGCTACAACGTCGTCAACCTCGGCATCAAGCAACCCGTCTCCGCCATCCTGGAGGCCGCCGAGGAACACCGCGCCGACGTGATCGGGATGTCGGGGCTGCTGGTGAAGTCGACGGTGATCATGAAGGAGAACCTGGAGGAGCTCAACCAGCGCAAGATGGCGGCCGATTACCCCGTCATCCTCGGCGGCGCCGCCCTCACCCGCGCCTACGTCGAACAAGACCTCCACGAAATCTACGAGGGCGAGGTCCGCTACGCCCGCGACGCCTTCGAGGGCCTGCGCCTGATGGACGCCCTGATCGCCGTCAAGCGCGGCGTTCCCGGCGCGACGCTCCCCGAGCTGAAGCAGCGGCGGGTGCCCAAGCGGGAGGTGCAGGTCACCGAGCCCGAGCCGGAGGAGGGCACCGTCCGCTCGGACGTCGCCGTCGACAACCCGCTGCCCACCCCGCCGTTCTGGGGCACCCGCGTCATCAAGGGCATCCAACTGGCCGACTACGCCTCCTGGTTGGACGAGGGGGCGCTGTTCAAGGGGCAGTGGGGGCTGAAGCAGGCGCGCACGGCCGAGGGGCCCAGCTACGAGGAGCTGGTGGAGAGCGAGGGGCGGCCGCGGCTGCGCGGCTGGCTGGACAAGCTCCAGACCGAAAACCTCCTGGAAGCCGCCGTGGTCTACGGCTACTTCCCCTGCCACTCCAAGGGCGATGACCTGATCCTGCTCGGCGAGGACGGGACGGAGCGGACGCGGTTCACCTTCCCCCGGCAGCGCCGCGGGCGGCGCCTGTGCCTGGCGGACTTCTTCCGCCCGGAGGAGAGCGGGGAGACGGACGTCGTCGGGCTCCAGGTCGTCACCGTCGGCTCGAAGATCGGCGAGGCCACCGCCGAACTGTTCGCGGCCAACTCCTACCGCGACTACCTCGAACTCCACGGCCTGTCCGTGCAGTTGGCCGAGGCCCTGGCCGAATACTGGCACGCCCGCGTCCGCGGTGAGCTCGGCTTCGGCGGTGAGGACCCGGCCGACGTCGAGGACATGTTCGCGTTGAAGTACCGGGGGGCGCGGTTCTCCCTCGGCTACGGGGCGTGCCCCAACCTCGAAGACCGGGCCAAGATCGCCGATCTGCTCCAGCCGGAGCGGATCGGGGTCCAGCTCTCCGAGGAGTTCCAGCTCCACCCGGAGCAGTCCACCGACGCCATCGTCCTCCACCACCCGGAGGCCAAGTACTTCAACGCGCGGTAGCGCGGTGGGGCACCGGGGCCCTGGGGAGCGCCTCGCACGCACCCCGGGCGCTCCCGGCGCCACGGTCGTACACTGGTCGGTCCGGTAGCGGCCGGTCGTTCCCCCAGCCCGGGGAGGCGGCCGGCCCTTTCGCCCCTTGAGGGGACGTCCCAACGGAGGTGGATGGATGACCAGCAGCATCCCCGCAGTCGGCCCGCGCACGGCCGAAGCCGCGACCCTCCAGGCCGTCTTCCTCGATCTCGACGGCACCCTCGTCGACACCGAGGGCTTCTGGTGGGAGGCCGAGGCGGAGGTCTTCGCCGGACTCGGTCACGTCCTCGACGACTGCCATCGGGAGGTCGTCGTCGGCGGACCGATGTCCCGCAGCGCCGGCTATCTGCTCCGGGCGACCGGCGCCGACATCGGCCTGGAGGAGCTGAGCACCCTGCTCAACGAGGCGTTCGCGGCCCGGATCGGCCGCGGGGTCCCGCTGATGCCCGGTGCCCGCCGCCTGCTGTCCGAACTGGCCGCGCACCGCATGCCCACCGCGCTGGTCTCCGCCTGCCACCGGAGCGTCATCGAGCAGATGCTGCACTCCCTCGGCCCGGAGAACTTCACCCTCACCGTCGCCGGCGACGACCTGGCGCGCACCAAGCCGCACCCGGACCCGTATCTGACCGCGGCCGCGCGGCTGGGCGTGGACCCGGCCCGGTGCGCCGTCGTCGAGGACACCCTGACCGGGGTGCGCGCGGGAGAGGCCGCCGGCTGTCTGGTGGTGGCGGTGCCGTCCGTGACGCCGGTCCCGCCGGCTCCGGGCCGGAGCGTGGTGCGGACCCTCGAAGAAGTCGATCTCCCTTTTCTGCAGGCCCTCCTCACGGAAAGCCGGGGAAGCGTGCACTGAGCGTACAGCGGTGAATGCTTCGGAACTCACGGCAGCGATACGCTCATTTTCCGTGACGAATACCCGGTGGAATTCGCTGGCCACCGGACCGCTAGGATGCGTGACGTTTCTCACGCGTGCTGCCGTCGACAGCGGCGCCGGTCGGTGTTCCAGGGGGTCTCATCGGTGGTTTCTACGGGGGTAAGTGTCCGGATTGGTGGAGCAACGTGCGAAACGTTCCGCGGTCCGGATATCGATCACCCTGTTCCCGTTATCGCTCCGCCATATCGCCGTAACTTCCTTGCGTCGATGACCGACTGGCGACGCCTACTAATCTCGACGCGAGCAACACCTCTGCGCTGATAAGGAACCTGCCGACGATGAATCGCAAGACCTTGGTGCTGCCGGCGCTGGCCGGACTCCTCGCCCCGGCTCTCGCCGCTTGTGGCAGCAGTGACGGCACGG
Source organism: Streptomyces sp. WZ-12 (assembly GCF_028898845.1). Taxonomy (NCBI): domain Bacteria; kingdom Bacillati; phylum Actinomycetota; class Actinomycetes; order Kitasatosporales; family Streptomycetaceae; genus Streptomyces; species Streptomyces sp. WZ-12. Next base: position 6,997,414 of record NZ_CP118574.1, read on the forward strand.
GCTCGGGCGGCTCGCCGATCGTCGTCGGTGTCGCCTCGCAGATCGAGGCCACCAAGGCGGCGCCCGCGCCGCTCGACCCCGCGGCGGCGTACGACATCGACGCCTGGAACGTGTTGCGCAGCACCTTCCAGACGCTGATGCGGGTGCCCCGTTCCGGTACCGCTCCGGTGCCCGAGGCCGCCGAGTCCTGCGGCTTCCGGGACACCCAGAACGAGCAGTACCGGTGCACCCTGCGCAGCGGCCTGAAGTTCTCCAACGGCCATGCCCTGACGGCACAGGACGTGAAGTTCTCCATCGACCGGCTGCGGACCATCAACTACACCAACGGTCCGGTGTCGCTGCTCAACGACGTCGACCGGGTCGAGACGCCCAGCGACCGCGAGGTGGTCTTCCACCTCACCAAGCCGGACGCCACCTTCCCGCAGAAGCTGGCCACCCCCGCCGCGGCCATCGTCGACAGCCAGGTGTACCCCAAGAACGCCCTCTACAAGGGCTGGGAGACGGCCGGTTCGGGCCCGTACACCCTGAAGACCGAGCACAGCGGCGACCGCCTCAGCAAGGCCGACTTCACCAAGAACCCCGAGTACAAGGGCGGGCTGACGGTGAAGAACGACAAGGTCGAGATGCGGTTCTTCGACGACTCCGCTGACATGGAACAGGCGCTCCGCAAGGGCGAGATCGACCTGCTGAGCCGCGGTCTGACGCCCCAGCAGGTCAAGGGCCTCCAGAACTCCGGGGACAAGCACCTGATGCTCCAGGAGATGCCCGGCCAGGAGATCCGCTACCTCGCCTTCAATACCAACGACCCGGCCGTCTCCAACAAGGCCGTCCGGCAGGCGATAGCCCAGGTCGTCAACCGCTCCCAACTGGTGCGCGACGTCTACTCCTACACCGCCGACCCGCTGTACTCCCTGGTGCCCACCGGTGTCACCGGGCACATCAACTCCTTCTTCACCAAGTACGGCAACCCCAACGTCGCCGCCGCCCGCCAGACCCTCCAACAGGCCGGCATCAACACCCCGGTGAAGTTCACGCTGACCTACTCCAAGAACCACTACGGGTCCAGCACCGCCAAGGAGTTCGCCGCCCTCCAGCAGCAGCTCAACAGCACCAAGCTGTTCGACGTCAACACCAAGGGCGTCGACCGCTGGCAGCAGTTCCGCACCGATGAGTCGGACCACAAGTACGCCGTGTTCGGCATGGGGTGGTTCGCGGACCTCCCGGACGCCGACAACTACCTCGCACCGTTCGTCGGCAAGGGCAACTTCCTCAACTCCCCCTACCACAACGAGAAGATCGAGAACCAGCTCATCCCGGGCACCCGCCAGCAGACCGACCGCAACGCCGCCGCGGCCGGCTTCAAGCAGGTCCAGGACATCCTCGCCGACGACGTCCCGTTCCTCCCGCTGTGGCAGGGCAAGCAGTACGTCGCCGCCCGTGACAACATCACCGGCGTCGAATGGGCCGTCAACTCCTCCTCGGCGCTGCAGATCTGGGAGCTGGGCCGCGGCGTCGCCAGCTGACGCGCGTTCCGTTCCGTTACCGCCGCGGTAGTCCCGCCGCGGCACGACCGGCACCACCAGAACGTGAGGAACCACCGAGTGAAGCGTGACCAGTGGCTCGCCGCCCCGATCGGAGCGGGGCTCACGACCGTCCTGCTCACGGTCGCCGGGTGCAGTACGGACGCCTCGGAGTCGTCCGGCCACGGCGAACCCGTCGTCATGGGGATGACCGACAAGGTCATCGCCACCGACCCGGCGTCGGGGTACGACCCCGGCTCCTGGCTGCTGTTCAACAACGTCTTCCAGTCGCTGCTCAGCTTTCCCAAGGGCAGCACCACCCCCGAACCGGAGGCCGCCGAGCGCTGCGGCTTCACCGGCGGTGACAGCAAGGTCTACCGCTGCACCCTCAAGGACGGCCTGACCTTCAGCAACGGCGACAAGCTCACCTCCAAGGACGTCAAGTTCTCCTTCGACCGCATCCAGCGCATCAAGGACAAGAACGGCCCCGCCGTGATGTTCGCCGCCCTGGACTCCGTCGAGACCCCGGACGCCCGGACCGTGGTGTTCCGCCTCAAGGCGCCCGACGCCACCTTCCCCATGAAGATCGCCTCGGGCGCCGGCTCCATCGTCGACCACGCCGCCTATCCCGCCGACCGGCTGCGCGCCGACGGCAAGGCCGTCGGCTCCGGCGTCTACGCCCTCGACTCCTACGGTCGCGAACAGGCCACGTTCTCCGTCAACACCGCCTACAAGGGCCCCGCCAAGGCCAAGAACTCCGGGATAACCCTGAAGTTCTTCGCCGGCGGCGCGCAGCTCAAGAAGGCCGTCGAGAGCGGCGGCGTCGACGTCGCCTACCGCGGCCTGACCATGAAGGACATCGCCGCCCTCGACCGCGCCTCACTGCACCAGCAGCACGGCACCCAGGTCGTCCAGGGCGGCAGCGCCGAGGTCATGCACCTGGTCTTCAACCTCGACGACCCCACCGCCGGCAAGCTGGGCGTCCGCAAGGCCGTCGCCTACCTGTTGGACCGCTCCACCCTCGTCCGGGACGTCTACCAACGCACCGCCGAACCGCTCTACTCGGTCGTCCCGGCCGGCATCACCGGCCACAACACCGCCTTCTTCAACACCTACGGTGACCGCCCGCAGCCCGACCAGGCCGCCGCCGCCCTGCGCGAGGCCGGCATCCAGGGCAAGGTGCCGCTGACCCTGTGGGCCACCCCCGACCGGTTCGGCCCCGGCACCGTCCCCGCGGTCCGGGAGATCGCCCAACAGCTCAACGCCAGCGGCCTGTTCGACGCCCAGGTGCGCAGCGTGCCCACCGACGCGTACGACCGGGGCGTGACCGCCGGCAAGTTCGGCGTCTACGTCAAGGGCTGGATCCCCGACTACCCGGACCCGGACAACTTCACCCAGCCGTTCTTCGGCAGGGACAGCGTGCTGGCCAACCACTACGACTCCCCGGCCATCACCGGCCGCCTGCTGCCCCAGACCGCCGACCAGCCCAACCGCGCCGCCACCAAGCCCGCCTTCCGCGAGCTCCAGGACATCGTCGCCAAGGACCTGCCGGTCATCCCGATCTGGCAGGGCAAGCAGTACGCGGTGGCCCGCCAGGGCGTCTCCGGCCTGGAATGGACCCTGGACTCCTCGACCGTCTTCCGCTTCTGGGAAATCAGCAAGTCCGCCGACGCATAAGCCAGTTACCGGCCCCACAACGACCGATCACGACAACCCCCACCGACCGTTTTCCCCACCCCACAACGGGAGGTGACGGGCCGGAGGGGGCGGTGTGTCAGACGTAAAGCGAAGCAGTCTGGCACACCGCCCCCGGAGGCCCGTCACCGCACCCAACAGCCCCGCGCAGCGGACCGGCCCGCCGCAGGCGCCACGGCGGGACAGTCAACAACGTGGGGCGCAGCCGGCCGCAGGCCCACGGTGGGAAAGCCAACAACGTGGGGCGCAGCCCGCCGCAGGCCCACGGTGGGAAAAAGAGCCCAGCGCAGCTACTGCGCCCCCGGCCGCACCAATCCACTCTCATACGCATAGACCGCCGCCTGCACCCGGTCCCGCAGCCCCAGCTTCGTCAGCACATGACCGACGTGCGTCTTGACCGTCGTCTCGCTGACGAACAGGTCCGCGGCGATCTCGGCGTTGGACAGCCCGCGGGCCACCAGCTTCAGCACCTCCACCTCCCGCTCGGTGAGCGTGTGGAGGGTGTCCGGCACCGGCTCCTCGCCGGACGGCAGATGCCCGGCGTACTTGTCCAGCAGCCGGCGGGTGATGCTCGGCGCGAGCATCGCCTCGCCCGCCGCCACCACCCGGATCGCCTGCACCAGTTCGCCCGCCGGGGCGTCCTTGAGCAGGAAGCCGCTGGCCCCGGCGCGCAGCGCCTCGACGACGTACTCATCGAGGTCGAAGGTGGTCAGCACCAGCACCTTCGCCGGGCCGTCCTTCTCCGGGCCGGTGATCTGCCGGGTGGCCTCGACGCCGTCCATCCGCGGCATCCGGATGTCCATCAGCACCACATCGGGCTGCAGCGCCCGCACTTGCTCCAGCGCCTGGAGCCCGTCGCCCGCCTCACCGACGACCGCCAGATCCTGCTCGGCCTCCAGGATCATCCGGAAACCCGTACGCAGCAGGGGCTGGTCGTCGACCAGCAGGACGCGGATGGCCACAAGCTCTCCTTCGACGGGGCGGGATCATTCGATACCTATTCGACCCGCTCCATTCTGCCCTGCGGGCCGCCCGCGCCGTCCGCCGGGCGCACCGGCGACGACGGCACCTCCAGGGGAGCGGCCTCCGGGCCGCCGTCCAAACCGGCCGCCGCCACCCGCACCGGCAACGGATACACCGGGGGAGTGCCGCCGAACTCCGGGCAGTGCGCCTGGTGATCGCACCAGCCGCACAGCTTCGTCGGCCGCGGCCGCCAGTCGCCGGACTCCGTCGCCTGCCGGATCGCCTCCCACAGCGCCAGCAACTTCCGCTCCACGCCCCGCAGATCGCGCTCGTCCGGGTCGTACGTCAGCACGTCGCCGCTGCCCAGATAGACCAGTTGGAGCCGGCGCGGCACCACGCCCCGCAGCCGCCAGACCACCAGCGCGTAGAACTTCATCTGGAACAGCGCGCCCTCGGCGTACTGCGGCCTGGGCGCCTTCCCGGTCTTGTAGTCGACCAGGCGCACCTCGCCCGTCGGCGCCACGTCGACCCGGTCGATGAACCCCCGCAGCCGCAGCCCGGAATCGAGCACCGTCTCCACGAACAGCTCGCGGTCGGCCGGCTCCAGCCGCGTCGGGTCCTCCAGCGTGAACCAGCGATCCACCAGCTCGGCGGCCTGGGTCAGCCACTGCCCCAACTGCGCGCCGTCCGCGTCCTGGTCGAACAGCTCGGCCAGCTCCGGGCGCTTGGCCAGCAGCTTCTCCCACTCGACCGGCACCAGCGCGCGGGCCCCGTCCGCCGTGCGCTCCGCCGCGGGGGCGTCGAAGAGCCGCTCCAGCACCGCGTGCACGACCGTGCCGCGGGTGGCCGCCGGGCTCGGCTTCTCCGGCAGCTTGTCGATCACGCGGAAGCGGTAGAGCAGCGGGCACTGCATGAAGTCGCTCGCCCGCGACGGCGACAGCGCCTCCGGCGGCCGCGCCCCACCCCGCGCTGGCACCGCGGCCCCCGCCGGCGCCGCACCCTGCGCCGGCACCGCGGCCGCCCCCGGCCCGTCACCCGGTGCGTCCGCCTCGGTCTTCTCCGTGCTCCATCCCATGCCCAGAACCCTACGGCCCACCACTGACAATCGCCGTCGGATCACAAACGGTGAGGTCACCACCGCCGCTCGCGCCCCGCAACGGATCACGGCCGGAAGCTCCGCATACCATCGACGTCGAGCACCTTTGCCCTGCATGATCGAGTTGTCAGGCAGTGCAGTGCAGGTGTGGAAGCCGTATTTCAACGAGGGGACGCCGTGGACGAGAGCGGGAAGCCGCAGGACCCCCAGGAGTCCGGGCAGGACCGGCCGCCCCAGCCGCCTGAGAGCGCGCCCGAGGGCTCCCAGGCGCCGTCGCGCCCACCGGGTCCGGCGCGGGGCACCGACCGGGAGAGCGCCACCCCCAAGGCCCCCGGCGGCGGCATCCTCATGGGGCGGCCCTTCGGCGTGCCGGTCTACGTGGCGCCCAGCTGGTTCCTGGTCGCCGCCCTCATCACCTGGGTGTTCGGCGGCCAGTTGGACCGGGTCCTCCCGGAGTTGGGCGCCGCCCGCTACCTGGTCTCACTCTTCTTCGCGGTCGCCTTCTACGCCTCCGTGCTCGTCCACGAACTCGCCCACACCGTCGCGGCCCTCCGCTTCAAGCTGCCCGTCCGCCGGATCCAGCTCCAGTTCTTCGGCGGCGTCTCCGAGATAGAGAAGGAATCCGAGACCCCAGGCCGGGAGTTCGTGCTGGCCTTCGTCGGCCCGCTCCTCTCCCTCGTCCTCGCCGGCGTCTTCTACGTGGGCATGCGCCTGGTCGCACCGGACACCGTCCCGGGCGTGCTGCTCGCCGGCCTGATGATCTCCAACCTCATCGTCGCGGTCTTCAACCTGCTGCCCGGCCTGCCCCTGGACGGCGGCCGGATGCTGCGCGCCGTCGTCTGGAAGATCACCGGCAGGCCGATGAGCGGCACCGTCGCCGCCGCCTGGGTCGGCCGCGCGCTCGCCGTCACCGTCCTCATCGGGCTGCCGCTGCTCACCCACACCGGCGCCCTCGGCCGGGCCCCCGAGGAGATCGGCGGCGCCGACTCGCTCACCGACGCGCTGCTCGCCGCCATCCTCGCCGCCATCATCTGGACCGGCGCCGGCAACAGCCTCCGCATGGCCCGGCTGCGCGAACGCCTCCCCGACCTCACCGCCCGTACGCTCACCCGGCGCGCCATCCCGATCGAGACCGACACCCCGCTCTCCGAGGCGCTGCGCCGAGCCAACGACGCCGGCGCCCGCGCCCTGGTCGTCGTCGACCGCCAGGGCTTCCCCACCGCCCTGGTCCGCGAGGCCGCCATCGTCGGCGTCCCCGAGCACCGTCGCCCCTGGGTCGCCGTCGGCAGCCTGGCCCAGGACCTCAAGGACGGCATGCGGGTCGGCGCCGAACTCGCCGGCGAGGACCTCCTGGACCACCTCCGCGCCACCCCCGCCACCGAGTACCTCGTCATCGAGCAGACCGGCGCGATCTACGGCGTCCTCTCCGCCGCCGACGTGGAACGCGCCTTCGTGGCCGCCATGGCGCGGCCTTCCTGAAGAGCCGCCACGGCCGGGGCCGAGCCCGTCGGTGCAGGCCCCCGGCCCCCGTAGCGGGCGCCCCTCCCCACCGTCCCTGGTACGGAGGACGGCCAACGGCCGGTAGGCTGGTCACATGTCCGAACCGACCGGTGCCGCCCGCCGTCGCGGGCCCTTCAAGGTCGGGGACCAGGTCCAGCTCACCGACCCCAAGGGACGCCACTACACGTTCACGCTCGAAGAGGGCAAGAGCTTCCACACCCACAAGGGAGCCTTCCCCCACGACGAGCTGATCGGCGCGCCCGAGGGCAGTGTTGTCCGTACCACCGGAAACGTCGCCTATCTCGCGCTGCGTCCCCTGCTCCCCGACTACGTCCTGTCCATGCCCCGCGGTGCCGCCGTGGTCTACCCCAAGGACGCGGGGCAGATCCTGGCGATGGCCGACATCTTCCCCGGGGCCCGCGTCGTGGAGGCGGGGGTGGGGTCCGGCTCGCTGAGCAGCTTCCTGCTGCGCGCCATCGGCGACCACGGCATGCTGCACTCCTACGAGCGCCGCGCCGACTTCGCGGAGATCGCCACCCAGAACGTCGAGCGTTACTTCGGCGAACCGCACCCCGCCTGGACGCTCACCGTCGGCGACCTCCAGGACAACCTGTCCGACACCGACGTCGACCGCGTCATCCTGGACATGCTCGCCCCCTGGGAGTGCCTGGAGGCCGTCTCCAAGGCCCTGGTGCCCGGCGGCATCCTGTGCGCCTACGTGGCCACCACCACGCAGTTGGCCCGCACCGTCGAGGCGATCCGCGAACACGGCACCTTCAACGAGCCGTCGGCCTGGGAGACCATGGTCCGCACCTGGCACGTGGAGGGCCTCGCCGTCCGCCCCGACCACCGCATGATCGGCCACACCGGCTTCCTGCTCACCGCCCGTCGGCTCGCCGACGGCGTGGAGCCCCCGCTGCGCCGCCGCCGACCGGCCAAGGGCGCCTACGGGGAGGACTACACCGGGCCGGGTGGGCGGGAAAAGGCCGCGCCGGGTGGGCGGGAAAAGGCCGCCACCGACAAGCCCGACGGCACCGCCACCGCGGATGTCGCCACCGACCTCACCGACGGTGCGCCCGAGCGCGACTGACGCCAGGGCCCAACCACCCGAACCGACCGGCGCCGCCGACGAGTTCCCCCGCGCGGGAACCGTCGGCGGCGCCGTTTCGTTCTCCTCGTGGACCGGTGCAAAGGACGCGTGCGGAAAGTGCGTGAACTCCGCCCCGCCGGTTCCTTGCCGCCCCCGCCTGTGGAACGATGCTGGGCACTCCCACCGCCACAGCACCTCACAGGAGTTACCGCACGTGCAGCCCTTGGCAGGCCAGGACCTGTTGCACACCCAGCCCCACCCCATGCACTGGCTCGCCACCGCCACCGCCATCTCGGCGGTGATCGCGGTCTCGTCCCTGTTCCAGCCCGTCGGCGCGAGCGCCACCGCCGTCGGCAACTCCACCGCCAAGTCCGCCCCGGTGGCCGCGGCGCCCGACCCGAGCCGGGTGGCGTTCCCGGTCAACTGCGGCCCCAACCGCGTGGACGTGGTGGAGAAGGTGTCCGGTGACCTCGACGGCGCTGGCGGCACCCAGACCGTCGCCGTGGTCCGTTGTCACAGCGAGGCCGGCACCCCGCCCAGCGGCGTCTACGTCCTTGCGCAGCCCTCCGGTTCCACGGCCGCGCCCCGTATCGTGGCGACGCTCCTGGCGCCCGCCCAACGACTCTCCGTCCAGGGCCTCGACCTCCAGGGGCGGGTGGTCTCCGCGACCGTCCAGGGCTACTCCTCGCCCGACGTCCCGCGCTACCTCCCGGACGTGCACAAGACCCTCAAGTGGCAATGGCAGGGCGGGAAGTTCGTCCAGCGCGAACTCCCCGCCACTACGGCGACCGAGGGTGCCTGATCCGTCGCGCGACGTGTGTGCGTCCGGGGCTCGTCTACGCCCCGCCTACGCCGCGTCCGCGAAGCGTCTACGCCCTGTCAGCAACCCTGTTGCTCAGGCATCCGGTCCGTAGACCTCGACGCCGTCCGAGACCCGGCGCACGTGAATGCAGTCGCCGGGGCACTCGTTGGCCGAGTCCCGCACGTCGTTGAGGAGCGGCAGCGGCACGGGCGTTGTGGCGCCCTGCTCCTGCAACAGCTCGTCGGCGGGGCTCTTCACATAGGCCAGGCCGTCGATGTCGAGCTCGAAGACCTCGGGCGCGTATTGCGCGCAGATCCCGTCCCCGGTGCACAGATCCTGGTCGATCCAGACTTCGAGCTCCGGTGCTTCGTCCTGCGCGGTCATCTCGCCTGCCGTTCCTGCTTACGTGAACCGTTTTTGTCTAAGTGGCGCCAGCCCTGACGGGTGTTGACCGTCTCGACGATACAACCGCTCGCTTTCCGATGTTGTTGGGTGGGTATTCCCCTGGCGTGAGGACGTGCGCAAGGGTGAAGATCGGACACACCCCGACAGTCTTTTCGATCTAGGGGTTTCAACCTGCACCGGCCCAGGTAGGGTCTGGAAGCGTCCAGCTCCTTGGAGGAGGTGAGGACCGTGGCAGCCCACGACGACGACATCAACCGCGGCATCCGGCCCGGGCGCGGGTCTGAAGATCCAGCCGGTCAGGTTGCCTATCTTGAGCAGGAGATCGCCGTCCTGCGACGCAAGCTCGCCGACTCTCCGCGGCACACGAGGATTCTCGAAGAGCGGATCGTCGAGTTGCAGACCAACCTGGCCGGCGTTTCCGCCCAGAACGAACGCCTCGCCAATACGCTCCGCGAGGCCCGCGACCAGATCGTCGCCCTCAAGGAAGAGGTCGACCGACTCGCGCAGCCGCCGGCAGGATTCGGCGTCTTCCTGCAGGCGAACGACGACGACACCGTCGACATCTTCACCGGGGGCCGCAAGCTCCGGGTGAACGTCAGCCCCAGCGTCGAGGCCGAAGACCTCCGGCGCGGCCAAGAGGTGATGCTCAACGAAGCACTCAACGTGGTCGCGGCGATGGAGTTCGAGTCCGCCGGCGACATCGTCACGCTCAAGGAGATCCTTGAGGACGGCGAGCGCGCGCTGGTGATCGGGCACACCGACGAGGAGCGGGTGGTGCGGCTCGCTGAGCCGCTGCTGGACATCACCATCCGCCCCGGCGACGCCCTGCTGCTCGACTCCCGTTCCGGGTACGTCTACGAGGTCATCCCCAAGAGCGAGGTCGAGGAACTGGTCCTCGAAGAGGTCCCGGACATCGACTACACCAAGATCGGCGGTCTGAGCGGTCAGATCGAGCAGATCCGGGATGCGGTCGAGCTCCCCTACCTCTACCCCGACCTCTTCAAGGAGCACGAACTCCGCCCGCCCAAGGGCGTCTTGCTCTACGGCCCGCCCGGCTGCGGCAAGACCCTCATCGCCAAGGCGGTCGCCAACTCCCTTGCCAAGAAGGTCGCCGAGGTGACCGGGCAGCCCGCGGGGAAGAGCTTCTTCCTGAACATCAAGGGCCCGGAGCTGCTCAACAAGTACGTCGGCGAGACGGAGCGGCACATCCGGCTGGTCTTCCAACGCGCCAGGGAGAAGGCGAGCGAGGGCACGCCCGTCATCGTCTTCTTCGACGAGATGGACTCGCTCTTCCGCACCCGCGGATCCGGCGTCAGCTCGGACGTGGAGAACACCATCGTCCCGCAGCTGCTCTCCGAGATCGACGGCGTCGAGGGCCTGGAAAACGTGATCGTCATCGGTGCCTCGAACCGCGAGGACATGATCGACCCCGCGATCCTGCGCCCCGGCCGGCTCGACGTGAAGATCAAGATCGAGCGTCCGGACGCCGAGGCGGCCAAGGACATCTTCTCGAAGTACCTGACCGAAAGGCTTCCGCTGCACTCCGACGATCTCGCCGAACACGGGAATTCCCGCAAGGCGGCGGTCAGCGGAATGATCCAGTCGGTCGTCGAGCAGATGTACGCGGAATCCGAGGAAAATCGCTTCCTGGAGGTCACCTATGCCAATGGTGACAAGGAAGTCCTCTACTTCAAGGACTTCAACTCCGGCGCGATGATCGAGAACATCGTGGGACGTGCCAAGAAGATGGCCATCAAGGCTTTCCTTGAGCACAACCAGAAAGGTCTGCGGGTCTCCCACCTCCTCCAGGCATGCGTGGATGAGTTCAAGGAGAACGAGGACCTGCCCAACACCACCAACCCGGACGACTGGGCCCGTATCTCCGGAAAGAAGGGCGAGCGGATCGTCTACATCCGCACCCTGGTCACCGGAAAGCAGGGCGCGGACACCGGCCGCTCCATCGACACGGTGGCGAATACCGGCCAATACCTGTAACGCCGCTCTCCGGCTGCGGATGTCCTGCACGGGGCGTCCGCAGCCGGACGCTTTTCCGGGGCGTGCCCACCGCCCGGGTGAGCCAGCGACGGATCAGGGAAAACCGGACTGGAGCAATGACTGTAATGATCTCCCCAGCGCCGCAAAGGCGTTCTAGGCTCTTCGGTACCGCTGCGTCTCGCTGTGCGGACGCGGGGAACGTACACGGACCGGAAGCGCAGCGGTTTTTGAGCGCCTGCCCCATCCGGGGGCGCCGCCGGGCAAGGAGGGCCGCATGACCGTACGGCGAGTAATGGGAATCGAGACGGAGTACGGGATCTCCGTCCCCGGCCACCCGAACGCCAATGCCATGCTCACCTCGTCCCAGGTCGTCAACGCCTACGCGGCCGCGATGCACCGGGCACGACGTGCTCGCTGGGACTTCGAGGAGGAGAACCCGCTGCGGGACGCCCGCGGCTTCGACCTCGCCCGCGAGGCCGCCGACGCCAGCCAGCTCACGGACGAGGACATCGGCCTGGCCAACGTCATCCTCACCAACGGGGCCAGGCTCTACGTCGACCACGCCCACCCCGAGTACAGCGCCCCCGAGGTCACCAACCCGCGGGACGCGGTGCTCTGGGACAAGGCCGGCGAGCGGATCATGGCCGAGGCCGCCGAGCGGGCGTCCCAGGTACCCGGTGCCCAGCCCATCCACCTCTACAAGAACAACACCGACAACAAGGGCGCCTCCTACGGGACGCACGAGAACTACCTGATGAAACGGGAGACCCCGTTTTCGGACATCGTGCGGCACCTGACGCCGTTCTTCGTCTCCCGGCAGGTGGTCACCGGCGCCGGACGGGTCGGCATCGGCCAGGACGGGCACGAGCACGGCTTCCAGATCAGCCAGCGCGCCGACTACTTCGAGGTGGAGGTGGGCCTGGAGACGACCCTCAAGCGGCCCATCATCAACACCCGCGACGAGCCGCACGCGGACGCGGAGAAGTACCGCCGGCTGCACGTGATCATCGGCGACGCCAACCTCTCCGAGATCTCCACGTACCTGAAGCTGGGCACCACCGCGCTGGTGCTGTCCATGATCGAGGACGGCTTCATCGCCGTCGATCTCGCCGTCGACCAGCCGGTCCGCGCCCTGCACCAGGTCTCGCACGACCCGTCGCTGAGCCATCTGGTCACGCTCCGCAGCGGCCGCACGCTGACCGCGGTGCAACTCCAGATGGAGTACTTCGAGCTGGCCCGCAAGTACGTCGAGGACCGCTACGGCGCGGACGCGGACGAGCAGACCAGGGACGTGCTCTCCCGGTGGGAGGACGTGCTGGGGCGGCTGGAGAACGACCCGATGAGCCTGGCCGGGGAGCTGGACTGGGTCGCCAAACGGGAGCTCATGGAGGGCTACCGCCGCCGTGACGGCCTGGACTGGGACGCCGCCCGGCTGCACCTCATCGACCTCCAGTACGCCGACGTGCGCGCCGAGAAGGGCCTGTACAACCGTCTGGCGGCCCGCGGCCGGATCCAGCGGCTGTTGGACGAGCCGGCGGTGGAGCGGGCCGAGCTGAAGCCTCCGGAGGACACCAGGGCCTATTTCCGGGGGCGTTGCCTGGAGCAGTACGCGGACGATGTGGCCGCGGCCTCGTGGGATTCGGTCATCTTCGACCTGCCCGGTCGGGACTCCCTGCAGCGGGTGCCCACGCTGGAGCCGCTGCGCGGGACCCGTAAGCACGTCAAGGAGCTACTGGATCGTTGCCGTACGGCAGAGGAGCTGGTCAGGACGTTGTCCGGGCGCTGAGGCGGGGCAGGTGCATGGCAAATCCGCCATGATCCACGGCCGTTCGACGGCTGAAAGGGGCGCGGTGCGGGAATCATCGAGGTGACTCCCGGGCGTTGCAGGAAGTGCAGGGCCGATGTCGGACCCTGCTTGTAGGGTCGGATCTTGAAGGTCACATCGAGCGGGGCAAACCGAGCGGGGTGAGGGATATGGCGACCAAGGACACCGGCGGCGGACAGCAGCGGGCCACCCGGTCCACCGAAGAGGTCGAGGAGCAGGCCCAGGACGCAGAGGTCTCGGGGGATCTCAAGGAGCGTCAGGAGAAATTGTCCGACGACGTCGATTCCGTTCTGGACGAGATTGACGATGTCCTTGAGGAAAATGCCGAGGATTTCGTGCGGTCATTTGTCCAAAAAGGCGGACAGTAAGCGCAAATCGGGCGCTTATCTCTGACGCTCGCCGGTCGGCGCACTGTGCGCGGTGCGAAGAGAATTCCCGCGCCCGGTGCCCGGCCGGCGAGCGTGGCTTCGGGCGGGTGCCGCCCGGCCCGCCGGATACCGGATCCCGACATGTGGATCACGGCGCCAAGGCGGGTAGGGTCCGAGACGTACTCTGCTTCGGCTGCAACGCAGCCTTGGGTCAATTCAAGGATCGGCCGGACGTACCTCGGGCGGGCGGCCGAGAATCCGGAAGGAAACGTGTGGAAGCCAACACTCCAAGCACCGGGCGTCTGCCGGCTGCCTTCCTGACGCCTGGATCCTCGTCGTTCGTGGACTTCCTCGGGCAGCACGCACCAGGGCTGTTGCCGGGCAACCGCTCGGTGCCGCCCGTGCAGGGGGCCTTCGAGGCCCCGCACGGAACGACCATCGTGGCGGTCTCGTTCCCCGGCGGTGTGGTGCTCGCCGGCGACCGGCGGGCCACGATGGGCAATGTCATCGCGCAGCGCGACATCGAGAAGGTCTTCCCGGCCGACGAGTACTCGGCGGTCGGCATCGCGGGCACGGCCGGTCTCGCGGTGGAGATGGTCAAGCTGTTCCAACTGGAGCTGGAGCACTTCGAGAAGGTCGAGGGGGCCCAACTCTCCCTGGAGGGCAAGGCGAACCGGCTCTCGACGATGATCCGCAGCAACCTCGGGATGGCCATGCAGGGCCTCGCCGTGGTGCCGCTCTTCGCCGGTTACGACCTCGACCGCGAGAAGGGCCGGATCTTCTCGTACGACGTCACCGGCGGGCGCTCGGAGGAGCACGGCTTCTCGGCCACCGGCTCCGGCTCGGTCTTCGCGCGCAGCGCGCTGAAGAAGCTCTTCCGGGAGGACTTCACGGAGCATCAGGCCGCCACCGCCGTCGTCCAGGCGCTCTACGACGCCGCCGACGACGACTCGGCGACCGGCGGTCCTGACATGGCACGGCGGATCTACCCCATCGTCACGGTGATCACCGAAGAGGGCTTCAAGAAGCTGACCGAGGCCGAGGTTTCGGAGATCGCCCGCGCCGTGCACGAACGCCGTCTTGACCAGCCCGACGGCCCGCGCGCCGCGCTGCTCTGACGGGACGGATGGTTGTAGCGGTGCGCCCCCAGACAGCGGATAAGCTTTTGACAGGAAGGGACGGATAGCCGGTGTCGACGCCGTTCTATGTCTCACCCCAGCAGGCCATGGCCGACCGCGCCGAGTACGCCCGCAAGGGCATCGCGCGCGGCCGCAGCGTCGTGGTGCTGCAGTACACCGACGGCGTGCTCTTCGTCGCGGAGAATCCCTCCCGGGCCCTGCACAAGGTCAGCGAGATCTATGACCGGATCGCCTTCGCGGCGGTCGGCAAGTACAACGAGTTCGAGAACCTGCGGATCGGCGGCGTCCGCTACGCCGACCTGCGCGGTTACACCTACGACCGGGAGGACGTGACCGCCCGCGGGCTGGCCAACGTCTACGCCCAGACGCTCGGCACGATCTTCTCCAGCGCGGCCGAGAAGCCCTACGAGGTCGAGCTGATCGTCGCCGAGGTGGGCAACGCCCCGGAGGACGACCAGATTTACCGGCTGCCGCACGACGGCTCGATCGTCGACGAGCACGGCTCGGTCGCGGTGGGCGGCAACTCCGACCAGATCAGCAGCTATCTCGACCAGCGGCACCGCGACGGGATGACCCTGGCGGAGGCGCTGCGGCTGGCGGTCGAGTCGCTCTCCCGGGACACCAACGGCGGCGAGCGGACGCTGACCGCCGAGCACCTTGAGGTCGCGGTGCTGGACCGCACCCGCCCGCAGAAGCGGAAGTTCAAGCGCATCCTGGGGCGCCAACTCTCCCGGCTGCTGGACGAGCACGCCGCCGCGGAGAAGGAGAAGGACGGGTCCGGGGAGGGCGCGGGGGAGTCCTCGGACGCCGCCGGGTCCGGCGGCAGCGGCAAGGACGCCGGGAAGAAGGACGCCGACGGCGCGGAGGAGTCCGGCGCCGCGGAGGAGTAACCGTTCGCGGCCGGCCGTACCGCCGGTCGTCCGTGCGGGCCGCGCGCCCCGTGGGTCAACTCCCGCCGGGGCGCGCGGCGTTGTGCGCACCGTCCGGCGGCGGCGCCGTGGAGCCGCGCGGGACGAGGGTGACGGGCAGAGTGGCGGCGTCGGCCGGGGTGCCGTCGAGGGCGGCCAGCAGGGCCCGCATGCCGGCCTCACCGAACTCCTCGGCCGGGAGCCGGACCGTCGTCAACTCCGGTTCCACCGCGAGCGCGAGGGCCAGGTCGTCGAAGCCGGTGACCGAGATGTCCTCGGGGATCCGCAGCCCGAGGCGGCGCACCGCCTTGCAGGCGCCGGCGGCGATGATGTCGTCGTCGCACAACAGCGCGGTGGGGCGCGGGCCGGAGGCGGTGAGCGCGGCGTGCGCGGCGCGCAGGCCGGCGTCGACGTTGAGCGCGGCGGGCTGCCGGCGCAGCGCCGCGTCGGGGACGCCGGCCAGGGCGTCGGCCAGTGCCCGGGCGCGGACGGCGAAGGTCCAGGAGTCCACGTCGGCCGCGAGATGGGTGATCCGGCGGTGGCCCAGGCCCGTGAGGTGGGTGGCCAACTGCCGTACGCCGTCGGCGATGTCGAGGTTGACGACGGCGGAGGCGGCCCGGTCGTCGGGGTCGCTGTCGAGCATCACCAGCGGCAGCCCGGCGGTGCGCAGCGCGGCGAGGGCGTCGGCCGCCATCGAGGAGGCGATGACGCCGTCCAGCGCGGCGGAGGCGGAGTCGAAGGGGTCGCGCGCCGGGCCGGTGCCTTCGGGGGACGGGTAGAGGACCACGCCGAAGTCGTGGTCGGCGGCGACCCGGGCGGCGCCGGTGAAGACCCGGGCGAAGAACTCGGTGGTCAGTGCGGGGACGACGAGCAGCGCGGTGCGGGTGCGGCCGGTGCGCAGGCTGCGGGCGGCGAGGTTGGGGCGGTAGCCCAGGTCGCGGGCGGCCGCCCGGACCGCCTCGGCCTTGCCGGCGGAGACCCGGCCGCGCCACTTGTCGCCGAGGACCAGGGAGACCGCGGCCTGCGAGACGCCGGCGGCCCGGGCGACGTCGCGGCTGGTGGCCCGGGCGCCGGCCCGGTGGCTGGCGGGCGCGGTGGCCTCGTTGCTGGTCACCGGGTGTGTCACTCCTTGGGGCCGGCGCTGCGGGGGTGGACCCGCTCACTGCCGCCATGGTACGTATGACCCCGCACGTTATACGTAACACGTCCCGGCATTCGGACCGGGCGGAGAGGGGCAAGCGTGGCCGCGGGATATGCGGAATTGCTCAGGACCCGATATGCCGCCCGGCTGCTGGCCGGGACCCTGGTCGGCAGGCTGCCGAACGCCACCGCCGGGCTGGCGGTGGTCCTCTACGTCCGGGACCAGGGCGGCAGTTACGCGCTCGCCGGCGCGCTGTCCGCCGTCTACGGCGTCTGCACCGCCATCGGCCAGCCGCTGCTCGGCCGGGCCGTCGACGTGTACGGGCAGCCGAGGGTGATGCTGCCCGCGGCGGCGTGCTCCGCGTTCGGCATGGCGCTGCTGACCGTCGTGGGGGTCGCGCCACACTGGCCCGCCGTGCTCGCCATGGTGATCGCCGGGGTGTGCACCCCGCCCCTGGAGGGCGGGCTGCGGGCCCTGTGGCCCAACGTGCTCAAGCGGCCGGACCGGGTGCACTCGGCGTACGCGCTGGACGCGGTGGCGCAGGAAGTCATGTTCGCGGTGGGGCCGTTGCTGGTCACGCTCTGCGTGGCGGCCTGGTCGGCGGCGGCCGCGCTGCTGGTGATCAACGCGATCGGGGTGCTGGGTGCGCTCTCCGTCGTGGTCTCCGCGCCGTCCCGGGAGTGGCGCAGCGCGGCCCGGGAGGCGCACTGGCTGGGCGCCCTCCGCTCGCCGGGGATGCTGGTGTTGGTCGGTGCGTTCTTCTTCGTCGGGCTGGCGCTGGGGTCGATCGCGGTGGCCGCGGTGGCCTACGCCGACCGGCACGGCGGCGGGATGGTCTCCAGCTATCTGCTCTCCGCGTTGGGGGTGGGCGCGCTGGCCGGGGGGCTGGTCTACGGCGCCCGGCAGTGGCCGGGGCGGCCGGAGGCGCGGCTGCGGCTGCTCGTCGCGCTGTTGGCGCTCGGGTACCTACCGCTCTTCCTGGTGCCGGGTGTTGTGGGGATGACGGCGTTGACCGGGGTCGCCGGGGTGTTCCTGGCGCCGTCGTTGGCCTGCGCGTTCGTGGTGGTGGACCGGCACGCGCCCAAGGGGACGGTGACGGAGGCGTTCTCGTGGTTGGTGACCACGTTCGGGGTCGGTTCGGCGGTGGGTGCCTCGGCGGCCGGGCCGGCGCTGGAACACGGCGGTCCGGCCGCGGGATTCGCCGTCGCGGGGGCCGGCGGGGTGGCCGCGTTGGTGGTTCTTTTGTCGATGAAGCGATTCCTGGGCGATCCCGTGGCGCCGGCCGAGCCGCCCGTCGGGACGGAAAATGATCGGAACGGGGCCGTCGAACCCGGTTTCAGAGCAGGCCATCAGGCGTAATGTTCAGTCATGGACCGCCGCATTTTCGGGCTGGAGAACGAGTACGGCGTCACGTGCACGTTCAGGGGACAGCGCCGACTGTCGCCTGACGAAGTGGCGCGGTACCTCTTCCGCCGTGTCGTGTCATGGGGCCGCAGCAGCAATGTCTTCCTGCGGAACGGCGCCCGCCTGTACTTGGATGTGGGATCGCACCCGGAATACGCAACTCCCGAGTGCGACAACGTGACCGAGCTGGTCACCCACGACAAGGCCGGCGAGCGCATTCTCGAAGGTCTGCTCGTCGACGCGGAACGCCGCCTGCATGAGGAGGGAATCGCGGGCGACGTCTATCTCTTCAAGAACAACACCGATTCGGCGGGAAACTCCTACGGCTGCCACGAGAACTATCTGGTGGCCCGGCACGGTGAGTTCTCCCGGCTCGCGGACATCCTCATTCCGTTCCTGGTCACCCGGCAGTTGCTGTGCGGGGCCGGCAAGGTGCTGCAGACCCCGCGCGGTGCGGTCTACTGCGTGAGCCAGCGCGCCGAGCACATCTGGGAGGGCGTCTCCTCGGCGACCACCCGCTCCCGGCCGATCATCAACACCCGCGACGAGCCGCACGCGGACGCCGAGCGCTACCGCCGACTGCACGTCATCGTCGGCGACTCGAACATGTCCGAGACCACGATGATGCTCAAGGTCGGCGCCACCGACCTGGTGTTGCGGATGATCGAGGCCGGCACCGTCATGCGTGATCTGACGCTGGAGAACCCGATCCGGGCGATCCGCGAGGTCAGTCACGACACCACCGGCCAGCGCAAGGTGCGGCTGGCCAGCGGGCGCGAGGCGTCCGCGCTCGAAGTGCAGCAGGAGTACTACGAGAAGGCCGTGGATTTCTGCGACCGTCGCGGAATCCGCACCGGAATCGTCGAGCGCGTCCTGGAGTTGTGGGGCCGCACCCTGGAAGCCGTCCGTGACCAGGAACTCGATCGGATCGCCACCGAGATCGACTGGGTGATGAAGCATCAGCTCATCGAGCGGTACCGCGCGAAGCACAACATCAGCATGTCCCATCCGCGGGTTGCGCAGATAGACCTCGCGTATCACGACATCCACCGCCGCCGGGGCCTTTACTACCTCCTGGAGCGGAAGGGCCAAGCGGCGCGGATCTGCAACGACTTGAAGATCTTCGAGGGCAAGTCGGTTCCGCCGCAGACCACACGGGCGCGGCTGCGCGGGGACTTCATTCGTCGGGCCCAGGAGCAGCGCCGCGATTTCACCGTCGACTGGGTGCATCTGAAGCTCAATGACCAGGCGCAGCGCACGGTGCTGTGCAAGGACCCGTTCCGTTCCGTGGACGATCGGGTGGAGAAGCTGATCGCCGGCATGTGAGCGTCGCAAATGCACGGCGGTGCGCCGGGAGCGGAATGCTTCCGGCGCATTGTCGTGTGCGGACCGGCTGCTGTGTTTGCAGAAGCGGGCACAGCGACAGGTCGTAGAGTGGCGGGCATTGCCCATCTTCCCCACGAGCCCGAGTTGGACAGATGCTGAATTCTTCCGGGGGCCGCTTCCCCCGCCCGTTCGCCACGCACACCCGTCGCGCCGCCGCTGCCGCGCTGGCCGTGCCCGTTCTGCTCCTCGCCGCCGCCTGCGGTTCCGACAGCGGCAGCGGCTCCGGCGACGCGGTGGTCAAGGTGACGGGCGCGGCCGGTGCGAAGCCCACGATCTCCGTGCCCAAGGACGCCAAGCCGGCCGACAAGGCCGTCACCAAGACCCTGATCGAGGGCAAGGGCGCGACCGTCAACAAGGGGGACCTGGTTCGGCTGGACTTCTCCGCGCAGACCATGAAGGGCCAGAACCTCGGCAGTAGCTGGACGCCGCAGCCGGGTGCCAAGCCGGGGGCGGCGCGGACCCAGGTCGTCACCGAGGTCACCGACCAGATGACGCAGCAGATGCTGCCGCCGAAGGTGCTGACCGCGGCGGCCGGGCAGAAGGTCGGCGGCCGTTTCGAGGTCGAGGGCACCGCCAAGGCGCTGATCGGCGAGGGCCTCAACCCGCAGTCCGGGATCAAGCCGGAGGACGGCCTGGTCTGGGTGGTGGACGTGGTCGGCGCGAAGAAGGTGGACAAGAAGGCGAAGGCCGAGGGCACCCAGGCGGCGCCGGAGGACGGCATGCCGGAGGTGAAGGCCGCGGACGACAAGGCCGCCACGATCACCGTCCCCAAGGGGGAGAAGGCGCCCACCGACCTCAAGCAGCAGGTGCTGATCAAGGGCAAGGGCCCGGAGGTCAAGGCCGGCGACGGGCTCATCGCCCAGTACACCGGCGTCAAGTGGGAGGACGGGAAGAAGTTCGACTCGTCGTGGGACCACGGTGGCGCGACCGCCTTCCAGATCGGCACCGGGCAGGTCGTCCAGGGCTGGGACAAGGCGCTGGTCGGCAAGCACGTCGGGGACCGGGTGGAGATCGTGATCCCGCCGAAGCTGGGCTACGGTGCCAGCCCCGAGCACCAGTTGGCGAAGAACACCCTGGTCTTCGTGGTCGACATCGTCGGCACGGTCTGACCCGGCGGCCATCGGGATCTGCGAGACTGACCCGGTAATCGAAAAGATTCGCAAGTAGGAGCACATTCGTGAGCATCGACAAGCCCGAGATCGACTTCCCCGAGGGCCCGGTTCCCACCGACCTGGAGATCGTGGACCTGTGGGAGGGCGACGGGCCGGTCGCCAAGGCCGGGGACATGGTCTCCGTGCACTACGTCGGCGTCTCCTACAGCACCGGTGAGGAGTTCGACGCGAGCTGGAACCGCGGCAAGCCGCTCCAGTTCCAGCTCGGTGTCGGCCAGGTCATTCCGGGCTGGGACAAGGGCGTGCAGGGCATGAAGGTGGGCGGCCGGCGTCGGCTGACCATCCCGCCGCACCTCGCCTACGGTGAGCGCGGCGCCGGCGGCGGCCGGATCGCGCCCAACGAGGCGCTGATCTTCGTCTGCGACCTGGTCTCCGTCTGAGCGACCCCGCAGCACGTCCCGAGGGTCCGCGCCGCCCGGCGGTGCGGGCCCTCGGCTTTTGCGGTACGCACACAGGGCGGTACGGTCACCCGTTGGGAGCTAACGAGAGAGGGCGTCGATGGCGATTGCCAAGGCCGAGCGGCTGATGAATCTGGCGCTGTGCCTGTTGGGGACGCGACGCCCGTTGACCAAGCACGAGTTGCGGTCCTCGATCGAGGCATACGTCGAGACCTTCGGGTCGGGCAGGGGCGCTTCGTTCGGGCCGGGGAGCGCGTCCGACGACTCCTTCAACCGGATGTTCGAGCGGGACAAGGACGACCTGCGCGAGCTGGGGCTGGTCATCGAGACCGTCGACGGCATCGACGGCGAGGTCGGCTACCTGGCCCGCCGCGACAGCAACCGACTGCCCCCGATCACCCTCGACGCCGAGGAGTCCGCGGCCCTGGGCCTGGCCGCCAAGGTCTGGCAGCAGGCCCGGCTGGCCGGCGCGGCCAGCGGCGCGCTCCAGAAGCTGCGGGCGGCCGGGATGCCGCTGGCCGGGGAGCGCGACGACGTGGACGCCGGGCAGCCGCACAGTGCCCTGGAGCCGCGGATCCCCACCCACGAGGCGGCCTTCGAACCGCTGATGCTGGCCTGCCGGGACCGCCGCCCGGTCGTCTTCGACTACCGCAAGTCCAACGCCGCCCGCCCCGAGCAGCGGCACCTCGAACCGTGGATCCTGGAGTGCTGGCGCGGCCACTGGTACGTCGCCGGCTGGGACCGCGACCGCGGCGCCGAGCGGGTCTTCCGGCTCTCCCGGATCACCGGCAAGGTCCGTTCCCGGCAGGGGAAGTTCACCGCCCCGGTGCCCGACCACGTCACCGTCCGGGAGACCGTCGAGCGCTGGGCGGGCGAGGCCGCGACCGGCACCGCGCGGATCAAGCTGCGCGCCGGGCACGGCTACCCGCTGCGCGCCCGGGCGTTGGCCGTTCGCGAACTGGGCGACGGCTGGGACGAGTTGGAGATCCCCTACGGGCACGGGCTGGACGCCTGGCTGGTGGAGTTCGGGCCCGACGCGGTGGTACTGGAGCCGGCGGAGCTGCGCACCGAGGTCATCGACCGGCTGCGCGCCGTGGCCAAGGGCTGAGAGGGGACGGGACCATGGCTGCGAACGCGATCGACCAGACCCGCCGGATGCTGTCGTTGGTGACGTACCTGCGCGAGCGCCCCGGCGCCCGCGTCGGGGACGTCGCGCGCGCCTTCGGCATCACCGAGGACGAGCTGATCGCCGACCTCGACGTGCTGCCGATGTGCGGGACGAGCTTCCGCGGCGGCGACCTGATGGACATCGACACCGACGGCGACCGGATCTGGTGGCACAACCCCGACGACGTCGCCGAGCCGCTGCGGCTGGCCGCCGACGAGGCGACCGCGCTGTTGGTCGCGGCCCGCGCGGTGGCCACCCTCCCGGGGCTGCGCGAGGGCGATCGGCAGGCGCTGCTGCGGGCCACCGCGAAGCTGGAGGCGGCGGCCGGCGAGGCGGCCGGGGCCAGTTCCCGGCTGGCGGTGACCTTCGAGTCGGAGGGCGGGGTCTTCGCCGACGTGGACCGGGCGATCGCCGAGCGGCGCCGACTGTGGCTGCGCTACTACTCCCCGGCCCGCGACGAGTTGACCGAGCGCGAGGTGGACCCGATCCGGCTGTTCGCCGTCGGCCACACCTACATGGAGGCGTGGTGCCGGCTCTCCGAGGCCCGGCGCACCTTCCGGCTCGACCGGGTCGCCGAGATCAGGTTGCTGGACGCGCCCGCCGACCCGCCGCCGGTCGAGCTGCGGGACCTGTCGGAGGGGCTGGTGCAGCCGGCGGCCGAGGACCCCGAGGTCGCCATCGAGGTCGGGCCCGGCGGCCGGTGGGTCGCCGAGTACTACCCGCACGACAGCGCCGAGGAACTGCCCGACGGGGGGCTGCGGATCACCCTGCGCACGCCCGACCCGGCCTCGCTGCGCCGGCTGGGGCTGCGGCTGGGCGGGGACGGCCGGATCGTGTCGCCGCCGGCGCTCGCGGCCAGCGCCCGGGAGGCGGCCCGGCAGGCGCTCGCGGCGTACGGCGAGTGAGACCGGCCCGTCCTCGGGCGGGTCGGCGCACCGATGACCGTAGGAGAAGGCAGCGAAGGATGACGACCACGATGGCGACGACCACTCTGGCGGGCATGACCGCTCCGGTGCTCTTCAAGGCGGCCTGCCCGGTGTGCCGGGGACGCTTCGAACTGGCCTCGGACGCCTTCCGGTTGGCCATCGGCGCCAGCCGCCGCACCACCTTCTACTCCTTCACCTGCCCCGACTGCGGCCGTGCGGTGCGCCGGCCGGCCGGGGAACGGATCGTGGAGCTGCTCACCGGCGGCGGGGTGCGCACGCTGCGGCTGCACGCCGGCTGATCCGCACCGCCCGATAGGCTCGCCCCATGCTCTGGCCCATGCTCGCCGTCGCCCTCGGTTTCCTCGGGATCGCCGTCCTCGGCGTCCTCGCCGTCCGCGTCTTCGTCCAGGTGCGGAGACTGTCCCGGGAGGTTGGCACGGCGACGGAGCGGATCCAACGGGCCACGGAGGACCTGGAGCGCGCCGCGGTGCCGCTCGCCTCCCGGATGCACGACGTGGGACGCGGCCGGACCTGACCGGCGGCGACCTCTGCTGTCACGGGCGTGCGGGCGGTAGGCTGCTGGCGGTTCAGGCGGCCCGGGATCGTCGGGGCAATCCGGAGTATGCACGGGGATTGCCGGACGTTCACCACCGAACGTTACGATCGAGGCAACCACCAGGACGCCAGTCCGACCCCCCATCGGCAGGCACCACAGGAGACGCCGCCCACGGCGAGAAGGTAGTCGCACATGCTAGCCAACCTGAGGCCCACCGAAATTCTGCTGATCATCGCCGTGATCTTCCTGCTGTTCGGCGCGAAGAAGCTGCCGGACATGGCGCGTTCGCTCGGCAAGTCGGCCCGCATCCTCAAGAGCGAGGCCAAGGCGATGAAGAAGGAGGGCGAGGCGGAGAAGGCGGCCGAGGGCGGCACCGCCGCTTCCCAGGCGCCCGCCGACGCCGCGCAGCAGGCACCTCGTACCATTCAGGCTGCGCCCGGTGACGTTTCCAGCTCGCGCCCCGTGGCCGAGCCGAACCGCACCAACCAGAGCTGACCGAGCCGATCCGGCCGTGCCGACGCCCGTCGGTGCGGCTGATGCACGAGACGAGGACGTGGGTTGCCCAAGTCTGCCCGCAAGCAGGACAAGGACCCCGAGGGGCGGATGCCTCTCGCGGATCACCTCCGTGAGCTGCGCAACCGGCTGCTGAAATCGGTGCTGGCGATCCTTGTGATCACCGCTCTCGCCCTGTGGCAGTACGAGCCGATAGCTCACTTCGTCACCGGGCCGGTCGTCGACGCCGTCGGTTGCAAGACCGGCGCCGGGGTCTCGGCGCACCCGCACCCGTGTGCGCAGATCACCGCCAACGGTCTGTTCGCACCGTTCACGATCATGCTCAAGCTGTCGCTGACCGTGGGCCTGGTGCTCTCCAGCCCGCTGTGGCTGTACCAGCTCTGGGGGTTCCTCGCGCCGGGCCTGCACAAGCACGAGAAGAAGTACGCGCTGAGCTTCGTCGCGGCCGGCGTACCGCTCTTCCTCGGCGGCGCCTACCTCGCCTACGCGGTGCTGCCGACCACCGCGGGCGCGCTGGTCGGGCTGACGCCCCAGGACTGGACCAACCTCTTCCCCGCCGACGACTTCATCGACATCGTCACGCGGATGGTGCTGGTCTTCGGATTCGCCTTCGAACTGCCGCTGTTGCTGGTGCTGCTCAACCTCGGCGGGGTGCTCACCGGCAAGCGCGTCCTGAGCTGGTGGCGGTTCATGGTGCTGGGCATCACGATCTTCGCGGCGGTCGCCACGCCGGGTGGCGATCCGCTGACCATGTCGCTGCTGACCCTCCCGATCGTGGCGCTGTACTTCGGTGCGGTGGGCGTCTGCCTGCTCAACGACCGCCGGCGCGGGCGGTCCAACCCGGACCGGGAGCTCGACGACGACGAGGCGTCCGAGCTCGACCTGACCCCGTCCGAGGTCGGCGCGATCGAGCCGGTCGAGTCCCACCGGATGCTGCCGGGGCAGCCCGGCGGGGAGCGTCCCGACGGCGAGCGGCGCGGTTACGACGACGTCACGTGAGGTGACGGACAGCCGGGGCGTCACGTGAAGTGACGTACCGCGGAACGGAATTCGCGGCCCCCGCGCTCTTCGAGCCGGGGGCCGTCGGCATGCGCGGGGCGGTCCCGGGCCCGGGGCGGGGGAGCGGGCCGGCAGAAAGATCAGGTCGTTGTCAGAGGTGGCCGGTAGGCTCGTAAGCACGATGACCGAGGACATGTCCCCTGCTGAGCGCTATGCCGCCGCCAAGCTCCGCACGGCCGAGCAGGCCACCGCACTCGCGCCGTTCCGAGAGCTGTACGACTTCGAGCTGGATCCGTACCAGGTCGAGGCGTGTCAGGCCCTGGAGGCCGGAAAGGGTGTGCTGGTCGCCGCTCCCACCGGATCCGGCAAGACCATCGTGGGCGAGTTCGCCGTCCACCTGGCCCTCACACAGGGCCGAAAATGCTTCTACACCACGCCCATCAAGGCGTTGTCCAACCAGAAGTTCCAGGACCTGGTCAAGCGCTACGGGCCCGACCAGGTCGGCCTGTTGACGGGCGACAACAGCGTCAACGGCGAGGCCCCGGTGGTCGTGATGACCACCGAGGTGCTGCGCAACATGCTCTACGCCGGCTCGCAGTCGCTGACCGGCCTGGGCTATGTGGTCATGGACGAGGTGCACTACCTCTCCGACCGCTTCCGGGGCGCGGTCTGGGAAGAGGTGATCATCCACCTCCCCGAGTCGGTGACGCTGGTGTCACTGTCGGCGACGGTCTCCAACGCCGAGGAGTTCGGCGACTGGTTGGACACCGTCCGCGGCGACACTTCAGTGATCGTCTCCGAGCACCGCCCGGTGCCGCTGTGGCAGCACGTCCTCGCCGGCCGCCGGATCTACGACCTCTTCGAGGAGCGGGACGGGGCCACCGGCGGCCGCCGGGAGGTCAATCCCGACCTGGAGCGGCTGGCGCGGATGGAGAACAGCCGGCCGACGTTCGGCCGGGACAAGCGGCGTGGCCGCACCATGCGCGAGGCGGACCGGGAGCGGGAGCGCCGGCAGCGCGCCCGCATCTGGACGCCGAGCCGGCCCGAGGTGATCGACCGGCTGGACAACGAGGGCCTGCTGCCGGCGATCACCTTCATCTTCAGCCGCGCCGGCTGCGAGGCCGCCGTCCAGCAGTGCCTGTACTCCGGGCTGCGGCTCAACGACTCCGAGGCCCGCGAGGAGGTCCGTCGGATAGTCGAGGCCCGCACGGCCGGCATCCCCGACGACGACCTGCATGTCCTCGGCTACTTCGAGTGGTTGGAGGGCCTGCAGCGGGGCATCGCGGCGCACCACGCCGGGATGCTGCCGACGTTCAAGGAGGTCGTCGAGGAGCTCTTCGTCAAGGGCCTGGTCAAGGCCGTGTTCGCGACCGAGACGCTGGCGCTGGGCATCAACATGCCGGCGCGTTCGGTGGTGCTGGAGAAGCTGGTCAAGTGGAACGGCGAGCAGCACGCCGACATCACGCCCGGCGAGTACACCCAGCTCACCGGCCGGGCCGGGCGGCGCGGGATCGACATCGAGGGCCATGCGGTGGTGCTGTGGCAGCGCGGGATGAACCCGGGCGCCCTGGCCGGCCTCGCCGGCACCCGGACGTATCCGCTGCGGTCCTCCTTCAAGCCGTCGTACAACATGGCCGTCAACCTCGTCTCGCAGTTCGGGCGGCACCGCTCGCGGGAGCTGCTGGAGATGTCGTTCGCGCAGTTCCAGGCCGACAAGTCGGTCGTCGGGATCACCCGCCAGGTGCAGCGCAACGAGGAGGGGCTGGACGGCTACCGCGAGGCGATGGTCTGCCACCTCGGCGACTTCGAGGAATACACCCGGCTGCGGCGGGAGTTGAAGGACCGCGAGAACGACATCGCCAAGCAGGGCGCGGTGCAGCGCAGGGCGGCGGCCGCGGCGGCGCTGGAGAAGCTGCGGCCGGGCGACGTCATCCACGTGCCGACGGGCAAGTACGCCGGGCTGGCGCTGGTGTTGGACCCGGGCATGCCCTCGGGGCGGACCAACGGCCACCGCGGGCTGGACGCCCAGGACGGCCCCCGGCCGCTGGTGCTGACCGCCGAACGGCAGGTCAAGCGGCTCGGGTCGATCGACTTCCCGGTGCCGGTGACGGCCCTGGACCGGATGCGGATCCCGCGCACCTTCAACGCCCGCAGCCCGCAGTCCCGCCGCGACCTGGCGTCCGCGCTGCGCACCAAGGCCGGCCACCTGGTGCCCTCGCGGCACCGCAAGCCGCGCTCGGAGGCGGCCGACGACCGCGAGATCGCCCGGCTGCGCAAGGCGATCCGCGCGCATCCGTGCCACGGCTGCGACGAGCGGGAGGACCACGCCCGCTGGGCGGAGCGCTACCACCGACTGCAGCGGGACACCCGGCAGTTGGAGCGCCGGATCGAGGGCCGGACGAACACCATCGCCCGCACCTTCGACCGGATCTGTGCGCTGCTGACGGAGCTCGGCTACCTCGAAGGCGACACCGTCACCGACGAGGGCCGCCGGCTGGCCCGCCTCTACGGCGAACTGGACCTGCTGGCCAGCGAATGCCTGCGGGAGGGCGTCTGGGAGGGCCTGAACCCGGCGGAGTTGGCGGCCTGCGCCTCGGCGCTGGTCTACGAGGCGCGCCAGGCGGACGACGCGGTCGCGCCCAAGCTGCCGGCCGGCAAGGCGAAGGACGCGCTGGCGGAGACGGTGCACATCTGGGGCCGGTTGGACGCCCTGGAGGAGGAGCACAAGATCAGCCAGGCGGAGGGCGTGGGCCAGCGCGAGCCGGATCTGGGCTTCGCCTGGGCCGCCTACCGCTGGGCCTCCGGCTTCGGCCTGGACGAGGTCCTCGGCGAGGCGGACATGCCGGCCGGCGACTTCGTCCGCTGGTGCAAGCAACTGGTCGACGTCCTCGGGCAGATCGCGGCGGCGGCCCCGGCCGAGGGCACGGTGGCGCGGTCCGCGCGCAAGGCGATGGACGGGGTGCTGCGCGGGGTCGTGGCGTACTCGTCGGTGGGCTGACGGGCCCACGGGCCGGAGCCGAGGTCGGTGCCGTCGCGGGGACGTTCCGCGACGGCACCCACCCCGACTGGCCAACCGTTACGACGCCGCGCGTTCCCCGGCCCGCTCCGCGTCGCGCTTGGCGACCCCCTCGCGGACGAGCGGGATGACGTGTCGGCCGAAGTCGATGGCGTCGTCGAGCAGGTCGTAGCCGCGGGCGGAGAGGATGGTCACACCCAGGTCGTAGTAGTCCAGCAGCGCCTGGGCGACGGTCTCCGGCGTGCCGACCAGGGCGGTGGAGTTGCCGGCGCCGCCGGTCTCCGCGGCGGTCGGCGTCCACAGTGCCCGGTCGTGCCGTTCGCCCTGCGCCGCCACCTCCAACAGCCGCTGGGAACCGGCGTTCTGGGGATGCGTCAGCGGGTGCCGGCGGCTGAGGACGCCGCCCGCCTTGCGGGCCTTGATCCGGGCCAGGGTGTGGTGCGCCTTCTCCCAGGCCAGTTCCTCGGTGGGCGCGATGATCGGGCGGAAGGCCACCTGGATGCGGGGCACATCGGTGCGACCGGCGGCCGCCGCGGCCGCCTTGACCGAGGCGATCTGCTCGGCGGTCTGCGCCAGCGGCTCGCCCCACAGGCAGTAGATGTCCGCCTCCGCACCGCCCGCCGCGTACGCCGCGGGTGACGAACCGCCGAACGACACCTGCGGGTGCGGCTGTTGGAGCGGGAAGGTGTCGGAGACGAAGTCCTGGAAGCGGTAGTGGGTGCCCTCGTGGTCGAAGGGGTCGTGGCTGGTCCAGGCCCGTTTCACGATCCGGATGTACTCGCGGGTGCGGGCGTAGCGCTCGTCCTTGGTGAGGGTGTCGCCCTCGCGGCGCTGCTCGTGGTCGTTGCCGCCGGTGATGAAGTGCACCGCGAGCCGGCCGTCGCTGATCCGGTCCAGGGTGGCGAAGGTCTTCGCGGCGAACGTCGGATAGGAGACGTTGGGGCGGTGCGCCACCAGCAGTTGCAGCCGCTCGGTGCGGGCCGCGACGTAGGCGGCGGCGGGGGAGGGATCGGGGGAGCCGGAGCCGTAGGCGAACAGGACCCGGTCCCAGTCGTACTCCTCGTGGGCGCGGGCGAGTTTGAGGGTGTACTCCTTGTCGAAGGAGGCGCCGGAGCGCGGGGTGACTTCGGAGCCGTCGTGGGTGGCGGCTATGCCGAGGAACTCGACAGGCATGGGTGCGGCCTCGTCTTCATCGTCGTTCATGGGGAACGCGGAATGCACTGACGTGCGGGGTGCGCGAATGCGCGGGGCGCGGAGGCGTCAGTGGCAACAGGAGGCGGACCACACGCGACCGAAGTCGATGTGGTCCCGGGTGACCAGCCGTTGCTGAGGTCGCATGAGCTCAGTGGAACAGGCACGTGTGTCTGCCGTCAACCAATTCTTTTGCCTGCCCACGTTGTTGGCTTTCCCGCCGCGCGGGTTGCTGTTCTTAGCGCCTTGCGGCGCTGGCCTGTTGTCCGCTGCCGGTCCGCTGCGCGGGGCGGGGCGAGTTGTCTGGTCCGCTGCGCGGGGCTGTCGGGGTGCGGTGACGGGCCTCCGGGGCGGGCATGCCAGACTGCTTCGCTTTACGTCTGGCACACCCACCCCTCCGGCCCGTCCCCTCCCGTGGGTGGGTGGGAAAGACGGTGGGTGCCGTGTCCTGTCGGTGGGTCAACTCGGGCCGTTGGGTTAGGTGGTGACTGCCAGAGGACGAGTACGCATGAGACTGAGCGGCGACCGTAAGAGTACGGGTGGCCCAAGCAACCGGGCGGTGACCGTCAGGGGACCACAGTGGCCAGCCCCCGACTAGAGAAATCCACCCCTCAACGGGAGGGGACGGGCCGGAGGGGGTGGTATGCCAGACGTAAAGCGAAGCAGTCTGGCATACCACCCCCGGAGGCCCGTCACCGCAGCCAACAGCCCCGCGCAGCGGACCGGCCCCGCGCAGCGGACAACTCAACCCACCCCGCGCAGCGGACCGGCCGGCCGCAGGCGCCACGGTGGGAAAGCCAGCGCCGCAAGGCGCTAAGAGCAGCAACCCGCGCGGCGGGAAAGCTAACCACGTAGGAAGACAGCCAAGCGCAGCGTCACGCCGCAGCGGGCTCCTGTTCGGCCTCGACCTGGGCGTTCCAGTCGCGCTTGCCGGCCTGCCAGCCGTCCTCGTCGTGGCCGGCGCGCCAGTAGCCGGAGATCGACAGCGCCTCGCGCGGGACGGCGTGTTCGACGCGGAGCAGTCGGCGCAGCTCCTTGACGAAGCCCGCCTCGCCGTGCACGAACGCCTGGAGCCGGCCCGCGGGGAAGGTCAAGTCCCTTACGGCCCGGACGAGTTGGTGGCCGACCGGGGCGGCGTCGCGGTACACCCAGGTGATCTCCGTGCCGGGCGGGGTGGCGAGCTCCTGCCGCTCCTCGGGGGTGGCGACCTCGATGAAGGCGTGCGCCACCGCGCCCGCCGGCATTCGGCTCAGCGCGGCGGCGATGGCCGGCAGGGCGCTCTCGTCGCCGGCGAGCAGGTGCCAGTCGGCGGTCGGGTCGGGGGCATAGGCGCCGCCCGGGCCGAGGAACATGATCTCGTCGCCCGGCCGGGCGGTCGCCGCCCACGGGCCGGCCAGCCCGCTGTCGCCGTGCACGACGAAGTCCACGGTCAGCTCGCGGGCCTGCGGGTCCCAGGCGCGCACGGTGTAGGTGCGCGTGCGGGGCCACTGGGCGCGCGGCAGCTCGGCCCGGATGTGCGCCATGTCGAACGGTTCGGGGTAGTTGACGTCCGGCAGCGGGAAGACCAACTTGACGTAGTGGTCGCTGAATTCGCCGGCGTCGAACGCCGCCAGGCCCTCGCCGCCCAGGACCACGCGCACCATGTGCGGGGTGAGCCGCTCGGTGCGCCGCACACGGGCGCGGTGCAGTGTGGGCGTGCTGCGGGCCGGTCGCTGAGCTGCCACGGCTTCTCTCCCCTGGACGCGGTCGGGGCGGGGTGCGCCCGAGGAGCGACCCCGCCTGTTAGGTATACCTAACCTAACAGCTCACGGCCGGAGCGCGCCCAACAATCGCTGCAGTGCGCCGCCCAGCCCCCACTGGGCGGCCAGCGCCTCCAGTCGTTCCGGGTCGGCCGGTTCGACGGGCAGCGCGATCTCGCCGTCCGGGATCGGGACGTCGGTGGCCACCTGGACGACCTTGGGTGCGACGGCGAGGTAGGGCCGCGCCTCGGTGAGCCGCTTGCGCTGGGCCGGGGTGATCTTCGAGGTCGGGTCCTCGGCGGCGGCGATGATGCCGGCCAGGTCGCCGTAGACGTCCAGCAGTTTCGCGGCGGTCTTCTCGCCGACGCCCGGCACGCCCGGCAGGCCGTCGCTGGGGTCGCCGCGCAGCAGCGCCAGGTCCGCGTAACCGGGGCCGTCCACCCCGTACTTCTCGCGCAGCAGCGCCCCGTCGGTGAGTTGCAGGGTGCCGACGCCCTTGAGCGGGTACAGCACGCGGATGCCGCGGGCGTCGTCGACGAGTTGGAAGAGGTCGCGGTCGCCGGTGACGATGTCGACCGGGCCCTTGGCCCGTGCCGTGAGGGTGCCGATGACGTCGTCGGCCTCGTAGCCGGCGGCGCCGATCCGGGCGATGCCGAGTGCGTCCAACACCTCCTCGATCACCGGGACCTGCGGGGAGAGGGTGTCCGGGATCTCCTCCTCGTCGGGCCCGGTCGACCCCGCGGGCGCCTCCTCGGCGACCCGGTGCGCCTTGTAGGAGGGGATCAGGTCGACCCGCCACTGGGGGCGCCAGTCGGCGTCCATGCACGCGACCAGGTCGTCGGGGTGGTGGTCCTGGACGAGCCGGGCGATGAAGTCCAGCAGTCCGCGCACCGCGTTCACCGGGGTGCCGTCCGGGGCCTTGACCGATTCCGGTACCCCGAAATAGGCGCGGAAGTACAGGGAGGCGGCGTCGAGGAGCATCAGGCGTCGAGTCACACACCGCATGATGCCGTATGCCCCAAACGTCGCCCCGGTGTGAGGTAACTCACCGTTGTGTTTGAGCCGGATAAAGCCGGGCAGGCGCGCAGCCGGAGCGGACCCGGTTGCGGTTTCAACATCTCGCCGGTGAAGACGAGCCGAACTCGTCCCGCACCACGACCTGCCAGCGGGGGCGGCGGGTCGTTTCTCGTGCGACAAGAGAGGTATATGTGTCCAGGCTGCAAGCCGAGCACTTGTACAAGGTGTTCGGCAGACGACCCGAGGACGGGGTGCGCAGACTCCAGGCCGGCGCCGGCCGGGAGGAGCTGCGGGCCGATGGCACCACCGCCGCGGTGATCGACGCCTCCATCGAGGTGGACGAGGGCCAGATCTTCGTCGTCATGGGTCTGTCCGGATCCGGCAAGTCCACGCTGCTGCGCATGCTCAACGGCCTGCTGGAGCCGACCGCGGGCAGCGTCCGCTTCGACGGCCAGGACCTCACCTCGCTCACGCCCAAGGAACTGCGCGCCGTCCGCTCCCGGAAGATATCCATGGTCTTCCAGCACTTCGCGCTCTTCCCGCACCGCAGCGTGCTGGAGAACGCCGCCTACGGCCTGGAGGTCCAGGGCGTGGCGCGCGCCGAGCGGGAGCGGCGCGCCACCGAGGCGCTGGAGCTCGCCGGGCTCAAGGGCTGGGAGAAGTCCTGGCCGGACGAGCTCTCCGGCGGCATGCAGCAGCGCGTCGGCCTGGCCCGCGCGCTGGCCACCGACGCCGATCTGCTGCTGATGGACGAGTCCTTCAGCGCGCTCGACCCGCTGATCCGCCGCGATATGCAGGACCAGCTTCTGGAGCTGCAGAAGACGCTGAAGAAGACCATCGTCTTCATCACCCACGACCTCAACGAGGCGATGCGGCTCGGCGACCAGATCGCCGTGATGCGCGACGGCCGGATCGTCCAGACCGGCAGCGCCGAGGACATCCTGGTGCGGCCCGCCAACGACTACGTCGCCTCCTTCATCCAGGACGTCGACCGCAGCCGGGTGTTGACCGCCGGCGCGGTGATGACGGACGTCGACTCCGTGCTGGGCGACGCCGCCCCGGGCGGGACCGGGTTGGCCACCGCCGCCGCGTTCCGGGCCGCCGCGCCCGCCACCGTCGGCGTGGACACCCCGCTCGCCGACCTGTTCACCGCCTGCTCGACCAGCGCGGTACCGGTCGCGGTCACCGACGAGCGCGGCGAACTGGCCGGCGCGGTCACCGCGGAGCGGCTGCTCGCCGTGCTGGGCGAGCCGAGCCTCCCGGACGCGGCGCCGACCGTGCCCGCACCGGCCGCCGCCGACAAGACCGAGGGCACGGTGACCGCCGATGCCTAGGATCCAGATCGGTAGCTGGGCCAACGACGCCGTCAACTGGCTGCGCGACAACCTCGACTGGCTGTTCCAGCTCATCACCACGGTGCTGAACGGCCTCTACAACGCGATCCACACCGTCCTCGCGGCGCCTCAACCGCTGGTCCTCGCCGGCATCCTGGCGGTGCTCGCCTGGTGGCTGCGCGGACTGCCGGCCGCGGTCCTCACCTTCCTCGGCTTCGCGCTGATCGACTCCATCCAACAGTGGGGCCCGACCGTCGAGTCGCTCTCGCTGGTCCTGGTGGCCTGCCTGATCACCGTCGTGGTCGCGGTGCCGTTGGGCATCTGGGCGGCCCGCAGCCGGGTCGTCGGCGGCATCCTGCGCCCGGTGCTGGACCTGATGCAGACCATGCCGGCGATGGTCTACCTCATCCCCGGCATCCTCTTCTTCGGCCTGGGCGTCGTCCCCGGCATCGTCGCCACCATCGTCTTCTCCATGCCGCCCGCGGTGCGGATGACCGAGCTCGGCATCCGGCAGGTCGACGGGGAACTGGTCGAGGCGGCCGAGGCGTTCGGCACCCACCCGCGGCGCACCCTGCTGCGGGTCCAGCTCCCGCTCGCGCTGCCGACGATCATGGCCGGTATCAACCAGGTCATCATGCTCGCGCTGTCCATGGTCGTGATCGCCGGCATGGTCGGCGGCGGCGGCCTCGGCGCGTCCGTCTACAACGCGATCAGCTCGGTCAACGTCGCCCTGGGCGCCGAGGCCGGCCTCGCGGTGGTCATCCTCGCCATGTACCTGGACCGGATGACCGGCGCGCTCAACCAGCGGGTCTCCCCGCTCGGCCGGCGGGCGCTGGCCAAGGCGCAGGCGGCGCTGGGCGGTTGGAAGTTCCTCCAGTGGCGGCCCGCGACCTCGGTCGCCATGGTCGGCGTCGTCGTGCTGGCGCTGCTGGCCGGCGGGATGAGCTACCTCAACAACAACGGCTCCGGCGCGTCCGGCGGCGGCAACGGCAAGCCGATCACCCTCGGCTACGTCAACTGGGACGAGGGCAAGGCCACCACGTACCTCTGGAAGGAGATCCTGGAGGAGCGCGGCTACAAGCCCAAGGTGCAGGCGCTGGAGGCCGGTCCGCTCTTCGCCGGCCAGGCCCGCGGCGACATCGACGTGCAGACCAACGCCTGGCTGCCGGTCACCCACGCCGAGTACTGGAAGAAGTACCAGGACCAGCTTGAGGACCTCGGCACCTGGTACGACAAGACCTCGCTGGAGATCGCGGTCCCGTCCTACGTCAAGGACGTCAAGACCCTCGACGACCTCAAGGGCAGGAGCGCCGAGTTCGGCGGCAAGATCACCGGCATCGAGCCGGGCGCCGGCGAGATGAAGATCCTCAAGGACAAGGTCCTGGGCGCCTACGGGCTGGGCGGCGAGTACAAGGTGCAGGAGTCCAGCACCGCCTCCATGCTCAGCGAGCTCGACCGGGCCATCCACAACAAGAAGCCGATCGCGGTCACCCTGTGGTCCCCGCACTGGGCGTACGACAAGTACCAGCTCACCAAGCTCAAGGACCCCAAGGGCGCCTTCGGCTCCGGCGACGGCCTGCACATGCTGGGCCGCAAGGGCTTCGCCAAGGACATGCCCGAGGTCGCGAAGTGGATGAAGAACTTCCACCTCGACGAGAAGCAGCTCACCAGCCTGGAGAACGCCATCAAGTCGGCCGGCGAGGGCCACGAGCAGGACGGCGTCCGGAGCTGGCTGAAGCAGAACCCCGGTCTCGTCGAGAAGATCGCGCCGTCCGCGCACGCCACCTACGCCAAGGGCGCGGACGCCGGCAAGTCCCCCAACATCGGCTACCCGGCGTGGGACGAGGGCATCGCCACCGCCTACCTGTGGAAGAACGTCCTGGAGAAGCGCGGCTACCAGCCCAACCTGCGCAACCTCGACGTCGGACCGATGTGGACCGGCCTGTCCACCGGCCAGATCGACGTGGAGACCGACGCCTGGCTGCCGGTCGCCCAGAAACAGTACTGGGACAAGTACAAGGACGATCTGGTCGACGTCGGCGCCTGGTACGACAAGACCTCGCTGGAGATCGCGGTCCCGTCGTACGTCAAGGACGTCAAGTCCATGGACGATCTGCGGGCGCACAAGGACGAGTTCAAGGGCAAGATCATCGGCATCGAGCCGGGCACCGGTGAGATGCAGCGCCTGAAGAGCACCGTGCTGCCCGCCTACGGCCTGTCGGACTTCGAGGTCACCTCGGCCGGCACCAGCGCGATGCTCGCCGAACTGGACCGGGCCTACCGCAACCACGAGCCGGTCGCGGTCGTGCTGTGGTCGCCGCACTGGGCCTACAACAAGTACCAGCTCACCAAGTTGGCCGACCCCAAGGGCACGTGGGGCGCCAACAACCAGATCAAGACGCTCGGCAACAAGAGCTTCCCGAAGAAGTTCCCGGAGTTCTACGGCTGGCTGAAGAACTGGAAGATGACGCCCGACGAACTCGGCAGCCTGGAGAAGGACATCCAGGACGCGGGGAAGGGGAACGAGGACAAGGGCGTCCAGAAGTGGATCGACGGGCATCCGGGGATCGTTGATGAGATGGCGCCCGTGAAGTAGGCGCTGGATTCTTCCCACGTTGTCGGCTTTCCCGCCGTGAGCCCGCGGCTGGCCGCGCCCCACGTTGTCGGCTTTCCCGCCGTGGGGGTTGCTGTTGGCGCCTGCGGCGCGGGACCGCTGCGCGGGGCTGTTGGGTGTGGGGACGGGCCTCCGGGGCCGGTGTGCAGGACTGCTTCGCTCTACGTCCTGCACACCGGCCCCTCCGGCCCGTCCCCTCCCGTTTGTTGGGTGGGATGTGGTTGGTGGGGGTTGCGGCCGGTGGTTCTCAGCGGGCCGTTTCCCAGGGGGTTGGGCCTACCGTTGAGGTATGGGGCTGCGCGTGGTGTCTTTGGTGCCTTCGTTGACGGAGGCGGTGGCGGTGAGTGCGCCCGGGGTGGTGGTGGGGGCCACGGATTGGTGCAGTCATCCGGTGGGGCTGGATGTCGTGCGGGTCGGGGGGACCAAGAATCCCGATGTCGGGCGGATCGTGGGGTTGGGTCCGGATGTGGTGATCGCCAACGAGGAGGAGAACCGGGCGGTTGACCTGGCGGCGTTGCGGGCCGCGGGATTGCGGGTCTTGGTGACCGAGGTGCGGTCGTTGGAGCAGGCGTTCGCCGAGTTGGCGCGGGTGTTGGCGGAGGGGTGCGGGCTGGCGCGGCCGGGGTGGTTGGACGCGGCGGAGGACGCCTGGCGGGCGGTGCCGGTTCCGGTGGTGGAGCGGACCGCGGTGGTGCCGGTGTGGCGGCGGCCGTGGATGGTGGTGGGGCGGGACACCTTCGCCGGGGACCTGTTGCGGCGGCTCGGGGTGCGGAACGTGTACGCGGAGCACGAGGAGCGGTATCCGCGGATCGCGTTGGGCGAGCTCAATGCCGTCGGGGCGGATCTGGTGGTGTTGCCGGATGAGCCCTACCGGTTTGCCGGGGACGATGGGCCCGAGGCGTTTCCGGGGATGCCGGCGGCGTTGGTCAGTGGGCGTCATCTGACGTGGTACGGGCCGTCGTTGGTGCGGGCGCCGCAGGTGTTGGCGGCGGGGCTGGCCGAGTCGGCGTGGGTGCGGCGGCTCTGATCGTGAGTCAGGCCGTGGTCGGCCGGGGCGGGGCGAGCAGGCGGCCGCGGGCCAGGCCGTGGGCGGTGCGGGTGCCGGTCACCGCGACGGCTATGACGAGGGCGGCGAAGAGGGCCACCGCGAGCCAGCCGTAGGCGGTCAGGCCGGTGTGGCGGGCCAGGCCGGCGGCGCCGGTGACGCAGGTGCCGACGGGGAAGGTGAAGCCCCACCAGGTCATCGCGAAGCCCATGCCGCGGCGGGCGGCGCGGACCACCAGGGCCGTGGCGAGGGCCAGCCAGAGGAGGGCGAAGCCCAGCACCGGGACCCCGTAGAGCACCGCGAAGGCGCTCATGGCGTGCGCGGTGGACGGGGTGACGACGCCGGGGGCGACGTCGGCGAGGTTGTTCACGGCGGTGGTGGACTGGCCCAGCGGGCCGAGGACGAGGAAGAGGGTCGGGGTGAGGGCCAGGGGGAGCGGGCCGTGGTGGAAGAGGCGGCTCAGGACCAGGGGGAGGACGGCCAGGGTCATCAGGAGGGACATCCCGAAGAGCGCGTAGCAGGCCAGGAGGAGCGCCTTCTGCGGCTGGCCGGGGGGCAGGTGGGGGATCAGGGCCGGGCCCAGGGCGGCCGAGACCATGGGGGCGACCAGGGGCAGTAGCCAGACCGGGGAGGCGCTGCCCTCGGTGATCTTGTGCCGGGCCACCATCAGGTACGGGATGCCGGCCGCGGTGGCCAGCCCGACCAGGGTTCCCGCGGTCCACAGCACGGCGTCGGCGGCCACCGCGGCGGGGGTGCCGATGATGTCCCGGCCGACCGCGAGGGTGCCGCCGCCGACCGCCAGCAGCGCCATCGCCAGGCATCCGTAGAACGGGGCGACGGTCGGGTCGAGCAGGTGGCGGCGGGCCTGGTCGGAGTGGCGCGCCCAGTGGACGGCGCGCGCGGTCAGCAGGGTGAGCAGCAGCAGCGCGGACAGCGCCCAGACCACCTGGTAGGCGGCGCGGAGGCCGGGGGCGGTGAGCGGCAGCGTCGCGCCGGCGTTGGCGACGATCGCGGTGCCCATGACGGCGGCGTACCAGTTGGGGCCGAGATGGCGCACCGAGGAGGGGCCGGGGGTCGGGGCGGGGGCGCCGGTGGCGGGGTTTCTGGGCGGGGCCTGGGCTACTGAGGACATGGCACAACGGTCGCCCGTCCGGTCCCCGCCGACCAGGGATCTTGTCTCTATGAGGGCATAAGATGGGGTTATGAGTGGCGAGACGAAGGAGTGGGCCGGGGCGCCGGGCGACGGGGTTCCGCTGCACCACCGGGTGCCGGACCTCGGGGCGCTGGAGCTGCTGCTCGCCGTCGCCCGGCTCGGCAGCCTGGGCCGGGCCGCGCGGGTGATGGGCATCACCCAGCCCGCCGCGAGCAGTCGGATCCGTTCCATGGAGCGGCAGTTGGGGGTGGCGCTGGTCGAACGGTCGCCGCGCGGTTCGCGGTTGACCGAAGCGGGGGCGCTGGTCACCGACTGGGCGCGGCGGGTGGTGGAGGCCGCCGAGGCGTTCGACGCGGGCACCCAGGCGCTGCGAGGGCGGCGCGATTCCCGGTTGCGGGTCGCGGCCAGCATGACCATCGCCGAGTACCTGCTGCCCGGTTGGCTGATCGCGCTGCGCGCGCAGCGCCCGGGGACGGCGGTGTCGCTGCTGGCGGGGAACTCCCGCTTGG
Source organism: Streptomyces sp. WZ-12 (assembly GCF_028898845.1). Taxonomy (NCBI): domain Bacteria; kingdom Bacillati; phylum Actinomycetota; class Actinomycetes; order Kitasatosporales; family Streptomycetaceae; genus Streptomyces; species Streptomyces sp. WZ-12. Next base: position 7,036,001 of record NZ_CP118574.1, read on the forward strand.
TCGCCGAGCGGCTGCTGGCCGGCGAGGCGGACCTCGGCTTCGTGGAGGGGCTGGACGTCCCGGCGGGGCTGGACGAGGTGGTCGTCGGGCGCGACAGGCTGGTCGTGGTGGCCGCCCCGTCCCACCCGTGGGCCCGGCGCCGCACCGGGCTGACCGCCGCCGAACTGGCCGCGACGCCGCTGATCCTGCGGGAGCGCGGTTCGGGCACCCGGCAGGTGCTGGACGCGGCGCTGGCCGGGACCGGGGGGCTGGCCGCGCCGCTGTTGGAGCTCGCCTCGACCACCGCGGTGAAGTCCGCGGTGGTCAGCGAGGCGGCCCCGTCCGTGCTGAGCGAGTTGGCGGTGCGCGAGGAGCTGACCGCCGGCCGGCTGGTGGCCGTCCCGGTGCGCGGGCTCGAACTCGCCCGCGAGCTACGGGCGGTGTGGCCCGCGGGCCAGCGGCCGGTGGGGCCGGCGCGCGATCTGTTGGGGCTGACGCGGCGGGGGGCCTGAACGGCCGCCTCCGGCGGGGCCGGTCCGGTGGGGCGGGGGCGGACCGGCCCTACTCCGCGCCGGCCGGCGCCGGTCGGCGGGCCGTGCCGAGGCGGGTGAAGAGCGCCGTCAGGGTCGCGGCGGTCAGCGCGGCGGCCGGGACGCCGCTGCCGAGGAGGGCGTGCGCCCACGTGGGCAGCGGCGCGTAGAGCCGCGGCGCCAGGAGGGGGAGCAGACCGGCGAGGAGGGTGAGGGCGAGGACGGTGGCGGCGGCGCGGTCGTCCAGGTCGGTGCCGGCCAGCATCGCGATGCCCATGGCAGCGATCACCGCGTAGATCACCAGCGCCGCACCGCCGACGACCGGCACCGGGAGCGCCGCCAGCAGCCGGGTGAGGGGCGCCAGCAGCCCGCACAGCACCAGCAGCGCTCCCGCGGCCGCGGTCACGAACCGGCTGCGGACGCCGGTGAGTCGGACGACGCCGATGTTCTCCGCACTGGTCACCATCGTCACGCCGCCGAACAGCCCGGCCAGGAGGGACGCCGCCGCATCCGCGCGGGCGGTGCGCGGCACGTCGCGGGCCGGCCGCGGATCCCGGCCCACCGCCCGGCTGTTGAGCACCGTCTGACCGGTCGCCTCGGCGAGCGAGGCGAGCGCGAAGACCAGCAGCGGCAGCGCGGCGAGCAGGTCGAAGTGCGGGACGCCGTACGGGAGGAGGCGGGGGAGGGCCAGCACCGCGTCCCCCGGTACGGCGCGGAACGGGGCGCCGCTCAGGGCCGTCGCGGCGGTGCCGACCGCCATGCCCAGCAGGACCGACAACTGCCGCCAGACGCCGCGCAGCAGCAGGAATCCCAGCGCGGTGGCGGCGACGGTGACCAGCGCCGGGCCGCCGCCGGCGGTCGCCATCGGGGCCGCCACCGCGACCATGGTGACCCCGATGACCAGCACCGTCGCGCCCATCACCAGCGGCGGGAAGAACCGCACCAGCCGCCCGTACAGCGGCAGTGCGGCCAGCAGCAGCGCGGCCGCGAGCAGCACCGCGCCGGAGGCGGTGGCCGCGCCGTGCTCCCGGGCGATCTGGAGGAAGAGGGCGGCCGCCGCGCCGCCGGGCAGCATCACGAACGGCAGTCGGGCGCCGATCCGCAGCACGCCGAGGGACTGCAACAGCGTCCCGGCGCCGCAGAGCACCAGGGTCGCGCTGAGCAGCGCGGCGGTGCGGTCGGGCGGCAGGTGCAACCCGCCGGCCAGCAGGAAGACGGTGGAGACCGGGGCGGCGATCATCGCCAGAACGTGCTGGGCGGCGAGCGGCAGCAGCCGGTGCAGCGGAAGGCGCGCGTCGACCGGCGCGGGCCCGGGGGTGGCCATCGCTCACACCTGCCGCTTCAGCCACGGGAGTTCAGCGGCGGCGTAGCGGTAGGCGCGGAAGACCGCGTTGTTCTGGGTGGGGAACAGCGCGCCGACCTCCGGTTCGCGGTAGCCGCCGAACTCCGGGACGACGTACTCCCAGCACACCCGGCCCTCGGCAGTGACCTCGAAGAGCCGGCCGGCGGGGGAGTCGGTGACCAGGGTGTTGCCGTTGGGGAGGCGCTGGGCGCTGCCCATGAACGGCGCGAAGAACGCCTCCCGGGCCGGGTCGTGGTACTCCCACACCACCTCGCCGGTCGCCCGGTCCACCTCGATGACGCGGGAGTAGGGGACGTCGCAGTCGGGTCGGAAGACGCCGTTGTCGAAGATCAGGAAGTTGCCGTTCGGCAGCTCCGTGGGGTGGTGTTGCTGGGAGACCAGTCCCGGTCGGGTGCGCCAACGCACCGCTCCGGTGGCCCGGTTGACGACGATCACCGCCGAGACGCTGCGCAGGCTGACCAGCACGTCGCCGTCGGCCAGCGGCAGCACCGAGTTGATCAGCGGCCAGTGCTCCCGCGAGTAGGCCGGGTGCAGCGGGTACTCCTCCGGATCGAGGTGGTCGGCGGCGCTCCAGGACCACAACGGGCACCCGTCCGCGTCGACTTCGCGGAGGGTGTCGGCGTACACCGTGCCGCCCGGCTCGGAGCCGGGCACGCCGCCGCGGACCGCCGCGGCCCGGTCACCGGTCAGCGGCTCCAGCGCGGAGTAGAGGATCCGGCCGTCGCCGTGGTGGTGGGCGTCGTGGTGCTGGAGCGGGTCGGTGTGGGACCGCAGTACCGTGCCGTCGGGGGCGATCTCCTGCATCAGCCCGCCGCGGTACTTGTGCCACATCGGGAAGAGCGCGCCCTGGTCCGGGAGGGTGGCGTTGTAGGCGAGGTTGCCGTTGGGGAGCAGGCGGGCGTGGCGGCCGGGGCGGTGCGGAAGGTCCCAGCGGTGGACGACGGTGCCGCGCAGGTCGATCAGCAGGACCTGGCCGCCGCCGGTCAGCGGGGCGTAGAGCGTGTAGCCGTCGTGCGCGGCGGTGGCGTCGAGCGCGATCAGGCCGGTGCCGCGCCGTCGACGTGTGTTTTGATCGACTGCGATCGGGCCGGTGGTCAGGCCGGAGGCCGTATCAGAGGTCATGCCGGATTCCCCTCGTCGAACTGGCTGCCGTCAAACTTTGTTTGATGAGGTCGAACGGCGTTAGACGCTAGGGCCGGTGTGTTGCGGGGTCGTGAACGGCACGATAAGGAGTACGCGATGGCGTCGGTGGGGAGCGGACGATGAGCGGGGTCGGGAGCGCGGCCGAGGTGCCGCGGGTGGGCGCGGCGGTCCGACGGCGGCGCCGCGCGCGGGAGTTGACCCTGGCCGACCTCGCCCGCGCCACCGGACTGTCCGCCCCGTTCCTCAGCCAGGTCGAGAACGACCGGGCCCGCCCCAGCATGCGTTCGCTCCAGTCGATAGCGGACGCCCTGGAGACCACCGCGGTCCGACTGCTGGCCGCCGCCGACGGGCCGCGCACGGTGGACGTGGTGCGGGCCGACTCGGCCGCCGTGCCCGAGGACGGCGAGACCGGCCGGGTGCGCCCGCTGGTCCGCGGCCACCAGCAGCTGCACGCCCTGGAGTTCACCGGCCGGCACGACTGGCGGCGCGAATTCCGGCACCCGCACGACGAGTTGATGTACGTGATCGAGGGCGCGGTGGAGGCCGAGGCGGACGGCCGCCGCTACGCACTCGGCCCGGGCGACACCCTCTACTGCTCCGGCGGGATCACCCACCGCTGGCGGTCCCTGGCGCCGGAGAGCCGGGTGCTGTTGGTGGGGGTGGCGGATGACTTCCGGGGGTGAGGGGGCGGCGGCCGCCGGCGCTCACACCTCGGCCGCGGCCGTCCCCCGGGCCGCCGTCACCAGGGTCTCCATCACGCGGGTGTCGTCGCCGGCCTCCGGATGCCACTGGACGGCCAGGGTGAGGGCCGGTGCGTCCGGGAGTTCCAGCGCCTCGACGGTGCCGTCCTCCGCGTACGCCGAGACCACCAGCCCGCGGCCCAGGCGGTCCACGGCCTGGTGGTGGTAGGTCGGCACGGCCACCGGCTCGGGCAGCGCCGCGCTCAGCAGCGTGCCGGGCACCGCCGCGATCTCGTGCCGGCCGAAGACCCCGGGCGGGCCGACGTGGCCTTCGAGGTGCTGGACGAGGGTGCCGCCGAGCGCCACGTTCAGCAGTTGCAGCCCCCGGCAGATGCCCAGCAGCGGCACCCGGGCCGCCAACGCCGCCTCGATCAGGGCCAGTTCCCAGGCGTCCCGGTCCAGGGCGGGCGGCCCGGTGCGGGGGTGCGGCTCGGCCCCGTAGCGGGCCGGGGAGACGTCCGCGCCGCCGGCGATCACCAGCCCGTCCAGCCGGGCGACGGTCGCCGCGGCGGTCTCCGGGTCGCCGGGCGGCAGCATGGCGGGCAGCCCGCCCGAGCGCTGCACCAGGCGCGGGTAGCCGGCCGGCAGCAGCGCCGCGGGCAGCGTCCACACTCCCCACCGGGCCTCTTCCTGGTAGGTGCTGATGCCGATCAGCGGGGGCTGCGGCTGGGGCGGCTGGGGCATCGGGGGGCTCCTCCGTGCGGTGTGGGGCGCTGCGGGTGGTTCTGGGGTTACCTGCGGGGCGGGGTGAACTGGCCCTAGTCGCGTTCGAGTTCGGCCTCCGCGGCGGCCAGGGCCGCGAACTCCTCCTCGGGCGCGGCCGCCACCAGCCGGTGGCGGGAGTAGAGGGCGAAGTAGGCCAGGGCGAGGCCGTAGACGGCGAGCGCGATCAGCGCGGCCTCCTTGTCGACCAGGAAGGTCGCCACCAGCGCCGAGCAGGCCAGCACGAAGGCCACGCCGGAGGTCAGCATGCCGCCCGGGGTGCGGTACGGGCGGTGCAGGCCGGGCTCGCGGCGGCGCAGCACGAGGTGCGAAAGGGCCATCAGGGCATAGGAGATGGTGGCGCCGAAGACCGCGACGTTGAGCATCCGGGCGCCGTCGCCGGTGGCCGCGGCCAGCCCGAAGCCCAGCGCGCCGGGGACCAGCAGGCCGAGGTAGGGCGCCTTGCGGCGGCTGGTCAGGGAGAGGAAACGGGGCAGGTAGCCGGCCCGGGAGAGCGCGAAGAGCTGCCGGGAGCCGGCGAAGATGAGGGAGAAGAAGGACGCCACCAGGCCGGCCAGGCCGGCGTAGTTGACGATCCGGCTGACCGTGGTCGGGGTGCCGTGCGGCTGGAGCGCCTGGACCAGCGGGTCGCCGACGGACTGGATCGCGGCCGAGCCGCGCGCGCCGGTGGCCGCGGTGAAGGTGATCAGCGCCAGGAGCAGCAGCACGCCCATCGCGGCCGCCATCGCCCGCGGCAGCGTACGCGCCGGGTCCCTGGTCTCCTCGGCCGCCAGCGGGACGCCCTCCACGCCCAGGAAGAACCACATCCCGAACGGGAACGCCGCCCAGATGCCCAGCACCCCGAACGGCAGCCACGAACTCGCCCCGAAGGCATCGGGCTCGACCGGGATGTCGTTGAGCGCGTCGACGTGGAAGTCGCTGAGCGCGGCGAGCGCGAAGACCAGCAGCGCGGCGACCGCGATCGCGGTGACCACCAGGCTGAACCGCAGCGCCTCGCCCACGCCCCACAGGTGGATCCCGATGAAGAGCACGAAACAGGCCAGATAGACGGGCCAACTGGAGTGCAGTCCGAACAGGCCCAGCGATTCGACGTAGTCGCCGATGAAGATCGAGATCGCGGCCGGCGCCAACACGTACTCGATCAGGATCGCGGTGCCGGTCAGGAAGCCGCCCCACGTGCCCAGCGCCCGCCGGGCGAAGCCGTAGCCGCCGCCCGCGGTGGGCAGGATCGAGGCCAACTCGGCCAGCGCGAAGACCAGACAGGTGTACATCAGGCCCATCAGGACCGCGGCGATCGCCAGTCCGCCGAAGCCGCCGTGCGCCAGCCCGTTGTTCCAGCCCGAGAAGTCGCCGGAGACGACGTAGGCGACGCCGAGGCCGGTCAGCAGCAGCGGGCCGGCGCTGCCGCGGCGCAGCGTCCGCCGCTCCAGATAGGCGTCGCCGCTCGGGGGCCCGCCGTCGGGGGACGCGGCGGACGGCGCGCGGGTGCTGTCGGCATGGGTGCTGTCGGCCATGAGCCGCTCCTGCCTCGCGGGGGACAACCGGAGTAAAGGTTTAGCCGCATACCTTTGTCGCCTCGGCGGCTCAGCGCAAGACCCGTGCGGAAAAGGCCGGCGACATGGGGCGTAAAAGGGGGCGTTACGGCGCCGGCGAGGACAGGAAGCCGCGCAGCAGGGCCGCGGTGCCGCAGCAGTGCTCCCGCATCACCTCGCGGGCGCCGTCCGCATCGCCCTCCAGCACCGCCTCCACCAGCGCGGCGTGCTGGGTCTGCGAGTGCTCCAAGTTCCGCACCAGCAGCGGGATGCAGTCCAGCAGGTCGTTGACGCCGGCCCGGACCGCGGCGTACTGGGCGGCCAGCGACGGCGATCCGGACAGCTCCGCCAGCGTCAGGTGCAGCAGGGTGTCCCGGCGCCGGTAGTCGGCCAGCGGCGCGTCCTCGGTGGCGGCCAGCGCCTCCCGCAGCCGCGCCGCCTGCTCGCCCGACAGCCCGTGCGCCGCGCACAGCCCGGCCGCGCCGACCTCCAGTACCTCCCGGAAGCGCAGGATGTCCTCGACGTCGGTCCGGTCGACCCGGCGCCGCAGCTCGGCCTCGCCCGGGCTGTCGGTGCGCATCCGCACGAACGTGCCGCCGTACCGGCCGCGCCGGCTCTCCACCAGCCCCTCGTCCTGGAGCACCTTGAGGACCTCGCGCAGGGTGACCCGGCTGATCTGCAGCCGCTCCGCCAACTCCCGCTCGGCCGGCAGGCGTTCGCCCTGCGGCACCAGCCCGAGCCGGACGATCTGGAGTATCTGCTCCAGCGCCTCCTCGAAGCCGTTGCCCGCCCGGACCGGCCGCAGCACCGGCGCCAGCCCATCGGCCGCAGCATCCATCGGAACCCCTTCCCAATCAATGGTTCGTGTGCCTACCTTATGGGCTCCGGATGCAGCGACAGGAGGCACCACCGTGGCAGACCGCAGGCCCCCGCTCTCCGTCGAGGAGCTCACCGCCCTCGTCGACAACGGGGAGATCGACACTGTCGTCCTCGCCTTCACCGACATGCAAGGCAGGCTCCAGGGCAAGCGGTTCGCCGCCCGCTACTTCCTCGACACCGTCCTCGACCACGGCACGGAGGGCTGCAACTACCTCCTCGCCGTCGACGTCGACCTGAACACCGTCGACGGCTACGCGATGTCCTCCTGGGAGCGCGGCTACGGCGACTTCGCGATGCACGGCGACCCCGCCACCCTCCGCCGCACCCCCTGGAACCCCGGCACCGCCCTGATCACCGCCGACCTCGCCTGGCACGACGGCACCCCGGTCGTCGCCTCACCCCGGCAGATCCTGCGCCGCCAGCTCGACCGGCTCGCCGAGCGCGGCTGGAGCGCCCACGTCGGCACCGAGCTGGAGTTCATGGTCTTCAAGGACAGCTACGAGGACGCCTGGTCCCGCGGCTACCGCGGGATGACCCCGGCCAACCAGTGGAACGGCGACTACTCCGTCCTCGGCACCGGCCGCGTCGAGCCCCTGCTGCGCCGGATCCGCAACGAGATGGGCGCGGCCGGCATGACCGTCGAGTCCGCCAAGGGCGAGTGCAACCTCGGCCAGCACGAGATCGTGTTCGTCTACGACGAGGCGCTCACCACCTGCGACCAGCACAGCATCTACAAGACCGGCGCCAAGGAGATCGCCGCCCAGGAGGGCATGGCGCTCACCTTCATGCCCAAGTACGACGAGCGCGAGGGCAATTCCTGTCACATCCACCTCTCACTCCAGGACGCGCAGGGCCGCCCGGTGCTGGCCGATGACGCCGGCCCGCACGGCATGTCGCGCACCATGCGGCACTTCCTCGCCGGCCAACTCGCCGCGCTGCGCGACTTCACGCTGCTCTACGCCCCCAACATCAACTCCTACAAGCGGTTCCGCCCCGGCTCCTTCGCCCCCACCGCCGTCGCCTGGGGCCCGGACAACCGCACCTGCGCCCTCCGCGTCGTCGGCCACGGCCGCGGGCACCGCCTGGAGAACCGCCTGCCCGGCGGCGACGTCAACCCCTACCTCGCGGTCGCCGGCATGATCGCGGCCGGCCTGCACGGCATAGACCAGGAGCTCGAACTCCCGGACGCCACCACGGGGAACGCCTACGCCGGAGACGCCGCGCACGTCCCCGCCACCCTCCGCGAGGCCGCCGGGCTGTGGGAGCGCAGCACCGTCGCCCGCGCCGCCTTCGGCGACGAGGTCGTCGACCACTACCGCCACATGGCCCGCGTCGAACAGGACGCCTACGACGCCGCCGTCACGGACTGGGAGCGCTTCCGCTCCTTCGAGCGCATGTAAGGAACGCCCGTGCTGCAAGAGCTGACCATCCTCAACCCGGCGACCGAGGAGGTGGTGGCCACCGTCCCCACCACCCCGCCCGCCGAGGTCGACGCGGCCGTCCGCCGGGCCGCCGCGGCCCAGGAAGTCTGGGCCGCGCTGGCCCCCGGCGACCGGGCCCGGCTGCTGCGCCGGTTCGCCGACGTCGTCGACGCGGCGATCGAACCGCTGGCCCAACTGGAGCTGCGCGAGGCCGGCCACCCCCTGGGCAACGCCCGTTGGGAGGCCGGCAACGTCCGCGATCTGCTGCACTACGCCGCCGGGGGAGTAGAGCGGCTGACAGGGCATCAGATCCCGGTGCCGGGCGGGCTGAACCTCACCCTCCAGGAACCGCTCGGCGTGGTCGCCGTCATCGCCCCCTGGAACTTCCCGATGCCGATCGCCGCCTGGGGCACCGCCCCCGCGCTCGCCGCCGGCAACGCGGTCCTCCTCAAGCCCGCCGAGACCACCCCGCTCACCGCCCTCAAGCTCGCCGAACTCGCCCTGGAGGCCGGGCTCCCCGAGCACCTCTTCCAGGTCCTGCCCGGCGAGGGCGCGGTCACCGGCAGCGCGCTGGTCGACCACCCCGGCGTCGCCAAGGTCGTCTTCACCGGCTCCACCGCCACCGGCCGGCGGATCGCCGCCCAGTGCGCCGCGCAGACCAAGCGGCTCACCCTCGAACTCGGCGGCAAGAGCCCCAACATCGTCTTCGCCGACGCCGACCTGGAGGCCGCCGCGGCCGCCGCCCCCGGCTCGTTCCTCGACAACACCGGCCAGGACTGCTGCGCCCGCAGCCGCATCCTGGTCCAACGCAGCGTCTACGACCGCTTCCTGAGCCTGCTGGAGCCCGCGGTCAAGGCGTTCACCGCCGGCGACCCGAACGACCCCGCGTCCCAGATGGGCCCGCTGATCTCCGCCGCCCAGCGCGACCGGGTGCGCTCCTACGTCCCCGAGGACGCCCCGGCCGCCATCCGCGGCGCGGTCCCCACCGGCAAGGGCTTCTGGTACCCGGCCACCGTCCTGGAGGGCCGCCCCGAGGACCGCACCGCCGTCGAGGAGATCTTCGGGCCCGTGGCCGTCGCCCTCCCCTTCGACGACGAGGCCGACGCCGTCCGGCTCGCCAACGCCACCGACTACGGCCTGGCCGGCTCCCTGTGGACCCGCGACGTCGGTCGCGCGCTGCGCATGGCGCGCGCCGTCGCCGCCGGCAACCTCTCGGTCAACTCGCACAGCGCGGTGCGCTATTGGACCCCGTTCGGCGGCTTCAAGCAGTCCGGTCTCGGCCGCGAACTGGGCCCGGACGCGCTGACGCCCTTCACCGAGACCAAGAACGTCTTCCTCGCCACCGAGCCGGCCGGCTCGTGATCCGCACCGTCACCACCCACTAGGAGAGCCACGTGACCGACCAGACCGCCGTGTGCCGCCGCCTCGTCGGCCGTACCGCCGTGATCACCGGAGCCGGCAGCGGCATCGGCCTGGCCACCGCCCGCCGGTTGGCCTCCGAGGGCGCCCACGTCGTCTGCGCCGACATCGACGAGAAGGCCGGCAAGGCCGCCGCCGAGGAGGTCGGCGGCACCTTCGTCCAGGTCGACGTCACCGACGCCGAGCAGGTCGAGGCGCTCTACAAGACCGCCTACGACACCTACGGTTCGGTGGACATCGCCTTCAACAACGCCGGGATCTCGCCGCCCGACGACGACTCCATCCTGACCACCGGCATCGACGCCTGGAAGCGCGTCCAGGAGGTCAACCTCACCTCGGTCTACCTCTGCTGCAAGCACGCACTGCCCTACATGCGGCGGCAGTTCGAGCAGACCGGGCGCGGCGGCTCCATCATCAACACCGCCTCCTTCGTGGCCGTGATGGGCGCCGCCACCTCGCAGATCAGCTACACCGCGTCCAAGGGCGGCGTGCTGGCGATGTCCCGCGAACTGGGCGTGCAGTTCGCCCGCGAGGGCATCCGCGTCAACGCGCTCTGCCCGGGGCCGGTCAACACCCCGCTGCTGAAGGAGCTGTTCGCCAAGGACCCGGAGCGGGCCGCGCGCCGCCTGGTGCACGTCCCGGTCGGCCGGTTCGCCGAGCCCGAGGAGATCGCCTCCGCGGTCGCCTTCCTCGCCAGCGACGACTCCTCGTTCGTCAACGCCGCCGAATTCCTCGTCGACGGAGGCATCGCGGGCGCCTATGTGACCCCCTTGTAGGCTTCCATGATCAATATCGGGACCGGCGCCCGCGGGCGCCGGTCCCGCCGTGCTTCCCCCTTGACCACGGAGGACACATGACCGCCCGCCCCCGCCGGCTGCTGGCCCTGGGCCTGGCCGGCGCCGCCGCGCTCGCCGCCCTCACGGCCACCGCGCCCGCCACCGCCGCGACCCCCGCAACGGCCCCGGCCCGCGCCAACTGCCCGCAGCTCTCCAAGAAGCTGCCCTGGTACGGCGACAACCGCGCCAAGCTCCAGAAGATGATCGACGAGCGCGGCACCTGCTCCGGGTCCCACCCGTCGCCCGACCACCACCCCGGCCGGATGCGCTCCGCGCAGCCCCTTTCGACGGGCCCCCGTCCCGTCGCCGCCTTCGACTGGGACAACACCGTCGTCAAGAACGACATCACCGACGCGACCCTGGCCTGGATGCTCCGGCACGACAAGGTGCTCCGGCCCAAGAGCTGGCGGGACACCAGCCCCTGGCTGACCGCCGCCGCCGACCGCGCGCTGACCCGCGCCTGCGGCACCGGCCCCGCCGGCCGCCCGCTGCCCACGTCCGGCCGCGCCGCCTGCGCCGACGAGATCATGGAGATCCGCGGCGAGGGGAAGACCATGAGCGGCGCCGCCGCCTTCGCCGGCACCTGGAACCACCGCCGCACGGTCCCCCAGTACGCCTGGGTCCCCCAGCTCTTCGCCGGCCTGAAGCCCGCCGCCCTCACCCGGTACGCCAAGCAGGCCCGCGCCGAGAACCTCGCCGCGCCGATCGGCGCCCAACAGACCGTCGGCACCCACAAGATGGCCGGCTACATCCGCTACTACCCGCAGCAGAAGGACCTGATCCGCACGCTCAAGGCCGCCGGCTTCGACGTCTACATCGTCTCCGCGTCCTCCGAGACCCTCGCCGAGGCGTGGTCCGGCGGTGTCGGGCTGGACGCCGCACACACCCTCGGCATCCGCAGCCGCCTGCAGCACGGCAGGTTCACCACCCGCCTCGCCGGCTGCGGCGACGTCAAGGACGGCCCCGGCGAGGCCATCCCGTACATCGACGGCAAGCGCTGCTTCATCAACCAGGAGATCTACGGCATCAAGGGCGCCGAGGCGTGGCGCAAGCAGGACCCCGCGCACCGCATCGCGCTGGGCGGCGGCGACGCCACCACCGACGTCACCTTCGTCGGCGACGCCACCGGCGCCCACCTGGCCATTAACCGCAACAAGGACGAGCTGATGTGCCGCGGCTACGACGACGCCGACGGCCGCTGGGTGGTCAACCCGATGTTCATCGACCCGCTGCCCCGCAAGTCCGGCGCCTACCCCTGCGCCACCAAGGGCTACACCAACACCGACGGCTCCCTCGGCCCGGTCCGCCGCCCCGACGGCACCGTCGTCGCCGACCAGCGGGACCGCATCCACGGTTGAGCGCACCGCCGGACCACGGGCGAGGCCCGCGCCGTCACAGGAAGGTGCGGCCCTCGCCCCGGTACGTCGGCACCGTCGCCACCACCCGGTCGCCCTCGACCAGGTGCAACTGCGCGAACCGCTCGCACAGTTCGCCCGCCTTGGCGTGCCGGAACCACACCTTGTCGCCGACCGCCAGCCCGTCCGCCGCCGCCCCCAGCAGCGGCGTCTGCACCTCGCCCGGCCCCTCCTGCGGGTCGTAGCGCAGCCCGGCCGGCAGATACGGCTCCGGCAGCCGGTCCGCACCGGCCACCCCCGACGCCGGATAGCCGCCGCCCAGCACCGTGACGACCCCGGGCCCCGGACGCCGCACCACCGGCTGGGCGAACAGCGCCGCCGGACGCCCGGTGAACGACCGGAAGTTGTCGAACAGCCGCGGCACGTACAGCCCCGAACCCGCCGCGATCTCGGTGACCGCCGCCTCCGCCGCGGTGTGCTGCACGCTCCCCGTCCCCCCGCCGTTGACGAACTCCAGCCGCGGCGCCACCTGCCGCACCGCCCGCACGGCCGCCCACCGCCGCTGCGCCAACTCCCGCCGCGCCGCCGCCTGCATCACCCGGATCGTCCGCGAACGCACCGGCCGCCCCGCGACCTCGTCACCCACTCCCGCCACATGCCCCTCGTAGGCCATCAGCCCCACCAGCCGGAAACCGGGCCGGCGCACCACCGTCCGGGCCAAGGCGGCGAGTTGCTCCGGGTCCCGCAGCGGCGACCGCCGGGCCCCGACCCGCACCCGCCCGCCCAACAGCCGGTAGGAGGTGTCCAGTTCCAGGCAGATGCGGACCTCCGCGCCGCTGCCCGGACCGCCCGGACGGGCCGCGTCGATCAGATCCAGTTGCGCGGGGTCGTCGGCCATCACCGTCACCGCCGCCGCCGACGCGGGATCGCCGACCAGTTCGGCGAAGCCGGCCCGGTCCGCCGACGGGTACGCCAGCAGCACGTCCGGGAAGCCGGACCGGGCCAGCCACAGCGACTCGGCGAGCGTGAAGCTCATGATCCCGGCGAAGCCGTCGCGCGCCAGCACCCGCTCCAACAGCGCCCGGCAGCGCACCGACTTGCTCGCCACCCGGATCGGCTTCCCCTTCGAACGGCGCACCAGATCGGCGGCGTTGGCGTCGAAGGCGGCCAGATCGACCACGGCCAGCGGCGCGTCGAGGGAGGCGGTGGCCCGGTCGAGCGGGGTCCGTCCGGAGCCGGGCGCCCGGGGCGCGGGAGCGGTGGTGGCATGCGCGTCGGTGAAGAGCGGGGACATGGCCCGCAGCCTGCCAGACCGCGCTACCCCTGGTAAGGGGACGAACCGCGCCGGAAGTGTCGCGGGAGCGCGCGGGGGTTGGAGCGGCGGCCCGGCCAGCCCTTAAAGTGGCTCGACACCGCAACCAGCAGGTCAGCGGCGTGTTGTCCGGATACGAACCACCCTGCCCCGATTGCTTGTCGGGTCCGGGGCACACCGTGCGAGGGGGAGCGCTGGTGAGCGCCGACGCCGATTACGCCGATGCGCCGCGCATCCCACCCATACCCCCGCGCCCGCCGCACCGCCCCGCCGGGCCCGCCCCCGACGAGGACCCCAAGACCACCGTCCTGCGCCCGGTCCCCGCCGAGCCCCCCCGCCCGCCCGCCGGCCGCTCCCCGCCGAGACCACCCCGGCCCCCAAGCCGACCCCGTCGCCCGCCGCCCCCGCGCCCGAGCCGAACGCGGCCCCACCCCGGCCCCCACCGCGCCCCCCCGGTCGACGACCCCGCCGCCGCCGGCCAGGCCACCCCCCCCCACCCCCGCACGGAGCCGCCCGCCGCCCCGCCGCCGCCCGCGCCGGCGCCCCCCCGCTCGTTCCGCGACACCGCCGCCTTCCACCTCGCCAACAGCGCCGCCCTGTGGGACGACGCCCGCGCGACCGCGCCGCGCACCCCGCGCCACCCCCCCGCCCCCGAGCCCCCACCCGCCCCCGACCGGCCGTCAACTCCCGCCCACCCCACCGGAGTCGAGGCGGAACCGCGCCGTCCACTGGCCGACCGCCTGCCCGGCAACCGGGTCGTGGCCGCGGCCGTCTCCCTGGTCCTCGGCATCGGCCTGATCGCCGGTGCCGCGGCCGGCAGTTGGCTCACCGACACCCCCGCCAAGGGCACTCCGACGCCCGAGGCCGTCTTCGCCAGGGGCCGGGACGCCTGGCGCAACACCCCCGTCGACGCCCTCTTCCCGCGCACCGTCGAGGGCCTGGCCGCCGGCCCCGGCGGCGCCGACCGCACCTGGATCCGGATCGCGGTCGCCCCCGACACCGGCTGCACCCCCGCCGCCGAGGGCCCGCTCGCCAAGGAACTCGCCCCGGCCGGCTGCGCCCGCCTGCTCCGCGCCACCTACGTCGACGCCACCCGCACCGGCGTCATCACCGTCGGCGCCCAGACCACCCAGGCCGACCGGTCCAAAATGATGGACCTCAACGCCCGCTTCAGCACCAACGACCTGGCCACCCGCAGCGCCCTGATGCCGCCGCCGCTGGCCGCCAAGGGCACCGCCGCCGAGGACTTCGGTCCCGCCCAGCGCGCCAGTTGGACGATCCGGGTCCTCACCGACGTCCCGGTCGTGGTCTACGCGGTCTCCGGCTTCGCCGACGGCCGCGAGGTCGCCGACCCGCAGCCCGCCGACGCCGCCGTCCAACCCGGCACCGCCACCGCCCCCGCCGAGGCCGGCCTCGGCCACGACGCCAAGGGCCTCGCGGACAAGATCAGCACGACCTTCCGCACCGCGTCCGGCCTCCCCGCGCAGCCCACGGAGCAAGCCCCATGACCAAGCCCGCGTGGCGCACCGCGGCCGTCGCCCTGACCTCCGCCGCGCTGGCCGTCCTGCCGTCCCTGCCGGCCCGCGCCGACACCCTCCGCGCCCAGGAATGGGGCCTGGCGGCCATCCACGCCCAGGACGCCTGGGGGACCACCAAGGGCGCCGGCGTCACCGTCGCCGTCCTGGACACCGGCGTGGACGCCGACCACCCCGACCTCACGGGCCAGGTGCTGCCCCAGAAGGACCTCATCGGCTTCGGCGCCCGCCCCGGCGACGACACCTACGCCCAGCACGGCACCGGCATGGCCAGCGTCATCGCCGGCCACGGCCACGGTCCCGGCCGCTCCGACGGCGTCCTCGGCGTCGCCCCCGAGGCCAAGATCCTGCCCGTCCGCGTGATCCTGGAGGACCACGACCCCGAGCGCCGCCGCGCCCGCGACCAGAAGGCCGGCGCCCTCGCCGACGGCATCCGCTGGGCCGCCGACCACGGCGCCGACGTGATCAACATGTCCCTCGGCGACGACAGCGAGACCGCCCACCCCGACTCCCGCGAGGACGCCGCCATCCAGTACGCCCTGGGCAAGGGCATCCCCGTCGTCGCCTCCGCCGGCAACGGCGGCCTCAAGGGCAACCACGTCTCCTACCCCGCGGCCTACCCCGGCGTCATCGCCGCCACCGCCGTCACCCATCTGGACGCCCGCGCGCCCTTCTCCACCCGCCACTGGTACGCCACGGTCAGCGCCCCCGGCTACGACATCCTCATGGCCGACCACGGCACCGGCTACGTCTCCGGCTGGGGCACCAGCCCCGCGGCCGCCTTCGTCTCCGGGGCCGTCGCGCTGCTCCGCTCCGCGCACCGCGGTCTCAGCCCGAACCAGATCCGCGACCTGCTCACCGGCACCGCGCAGCACCGCCCCGAGGGCGGGCGGGACGACGAGTACGGCGCGGGGCTCGTCGATCCCGCCGCCGCGCTGACGGCCGCCGAGCGGCTCGCCCCAACTCCGCAGAAGCCGGCCCCCGTTGCCTATCCCCACCGGTACTTCGGCCCCGGCCCGGTCGCCGATCCCGGCGATGACACCCCCGTCAACTGGATCCCGTGGGCCCTAGGCGCCACCGGCGTCGGGCTCGTAGCAGTAGCGCTCTTCCTCTGGCGCCGATCCGCCGCGCTCGACTGAGCTCCCCGCCCCCACCCACCTGTTTTTCCTACCCCCCAACGGGAGGTGACGGGCCGGAGGGGTGGGTGTGCAGGACGTAAAGCGAAGCAGTCCTGCACACCCACCCCGGAGGCCCGTCACCGCACCCAACAGCCCCGCGCAGCGGCACCGCGCCGCAGGCGCAAAGACAGCACCCCATGGCGGGAAAGCCAACAACGTGGGGCCGAGGCGAACCCGCGCCGACGCGCGGATACGCTCGGTGGGTGGAGAAGAACATTCCGAATCCTGGCTTTGCGGACGATGACGGGTCCGCCGATCCCGCGCTGGCGGCGGCGCTCGCGGCGTACGACGCGGATCGCGGTGCCGAAGGCTCCTTGCTGACCGCGCTGGCGGAGGCCCGCGTCCTGGTGCCGGTGGTGGCGGTGCTCGGGGAGGTCGAGACCGGGCCCGACGGGCTGCGGCGGGAGAAGACCAGCGACATGGCGGTCCCGACGCTCAGCGCGCCGGACGGTCGCCGCGCCCTCCCCGCGTTCACGTCCATGGAGACGCTCCAGCGCTGGCGGCCGGACGCCCGGCCGGTCGCGGTCCCGATGCGGCAGGCCCTGCTGGCCGCCTCCCACGAGCAGGCCGACACCGTCGTGATCGACCTGGCCGGGCCGGTCACCTACCAGTTGACCGGCGCCGCCCTGCGGGCCCTCGCCGAGGGCCGGACCAGCGCCGACCCGCTCGCCGACCCCGCCGTCACCGAGGCGCTGCGCGCCCTCCTCGACGCCGAACCCGCGGTGCACCTCGCGCACCTGACCCCGTCCGCCGAGACCGACGGCACCCTCGCCCTCGGCCTCGCGCCCGGCACCGACCCCGCCGAGGCCGCCCAGCGGCTCGCCCAGGCGCTCGCCGGCGACGAGACGCTCCGCGCCCGGCTGGTCCGCGGCCTCGACCTGGCCCTTCTCCCGCCCGGTTCGAACGCCCCGGGGGAGCCCCTCTACCGACGCTGACCCACCGGGATACGAGTCCGGCGCCGCCCGCCTCCAACGGGCGGCTTCGTCCCACGGGCCGCACAATGCGAGGAGAGCTCAAGATCCACGCGAGGAGAGCCCATGGAGACCACGGAGACCCGCACGGTCGCATCCGAATTCCTCGGCACGCTGCTCCTGGTGTTCTTCGCCGTCGGCGCGGCAGTGCTGGCCGGCGAATACATCGGCACCTTCGGCATCGCCCTGGCCTTCGGATTCGTCATGCTGGCACTTGCCTACGCCCTCGGCCCGATCTCGGGCTGCCACATCAACCCCGCGGTGACGCTCGGCGCGCTGCTGGCCAAGCGCATCACGGTCCGCACCGCCGTCGAGTACTGGATCGCGCAGATCCTCGGCGGCATCGTCGGCGCCGCCCTGCTCTTCCTGGTGGCCAAGCAGGTACCGGGCCTGCAGACCCACGGGGCCTTCGGCACCAACGGCTGGGGCGACCGCTCGGCGGTGCACATCAACCTCGGCGGCGCGTTCGTCGCCGAGATCGTGATGACCTTCTTCTTCGTCTTCGTCGTCCTGGGCGTCACCCACAACACGGCGGTGACGGGCTTCGCCGGCCTGGCCATCGGTCTCGCCCTGGGCCTGGTCCACCTCTTCGGCATCCCGTTGGACGGCACCTCGGTGAACCCGGCGCGGACCCTGGGCCCGGCGATCTTCGCTGGCGGCGCGGCCATCACCCAGGTGTGGTTGTTCATCCTCGCGCCACTGATCGGCGGCGCGCTGGCGGCGGTGGTGCACCAGCTCACCCACCCGCAGGAGGAGCACGTCGGGACCGCCGACCGGGCCGCCGGCGAGCCGACCAAGCCGGACGAGCCGGCCTCCGGCGACCGCGTCTGACCCGCAGCCCCCTCCACGACGACGAGCCCCGGCCGGGATGCGGCCGGGGCTCGTCGTCGTGGTGCGTCAGCCGTAGACGGGGCCGGTGTACTTCTCGCCGGGGCCCTGGCCCGGCTCGTCCGGGACCACCGACGCCTCGCGGAAGGCGAGTTGGAGCGACTTCAGGCCGTCCCGCAGCGGCGCCGCGTGGTACGAGCCGATCTCGGTGGCGCTCGCGGTGACCAGCCCGGCCAGCGCGTGGATCAGCTTGCGGGCCTCGTCCAGGTCCTTGTGGTCCGCGCCCTCCTCGGCGAGCCCGAGGTTGACCGCCGCCGAGCTCATCAGGTGCACCGCGACCGTGGTGATCACCTCGACCGCCGGCACCTCCGCGATGTCCCGGGTCATGGTCTCGAAGTCGGGCGCCTGGCCGGCGGTCTCCGCGGCGGCCGGCTGCTGGGGGATCTGCTCGCTCATGTGCTGGGGTTTCACTTCCTGCTGGAGGGGTCGCACTCCAGACTAGGACCCCCGCCCGGCGGCCCCGCGCGCGGGAGCGCAGGGGCCGCCGGGCGGCCCGGTGCACGGGAGTGGGGTCGCCCTCTTGACTCGTGTATTCTGGTGTTCCGACCGGCCGGACACGTAGGTGACCGGCCCACAAGTGGAGGCTCCGATCTCCCACCCGGCCGACCTCAGGTTGGCGGGTCAACGGTCTGGCTGCGCCCCGCGGAGACTTCGCGACGGTGCTCCTGATCTCATGGAGCCCCGCCTGTGTCCCGTCCGGGGCGTTTTTCATGCTTCCGGCGCGGTTGGTCACACCGAACAGACGTTACGCGGCAGTCCGCCAGGCCGTCGCGTGGTGCTACCGAGGAGGATCCATCAGCGCCGAGCCCCGCATCAACGACCGGATTCGCGTCCCCGAGGTGCGACTCGTCGGTCCCAGTGGCGAGCAGGTCGGCATTGTGCCGCTTGCCAAGGCCCTGGAGCTTGCGCAGGAGTACGACCTTGACCTGGTCGAGGTGGCGGCGAACGCCCGTCCGCCGGTCTGCAAGCTCATGGACTACGGAAAGTTCAAGTACGAGTCGGCCATGAAGGCCCGTGAGGCGCGCAAGAACCAGGCGCACACGGTCATCAAGGAGATGAAGCTCCGGCCGAAGATCGACCCGCACGACTACGACACCAAGAAGGGTCACGTCGTCCGGTTCCTCAAGCAGGGTGACAAGGTCAAGATCACGATCATGTTCCGTGGTCGCGAGCAGTCCCGGCCCGAGCTGGGCTTCCGGCTGCTCCAGCGGCTCGCGGAGGACGTCCAGGACCTCGGCTTCATCGAGTCGAACCCGAAGCAGGACGGCCGGAACATGATCATGGTCCTCGGTCCGCACAAGAAGAAGACCGAGGCGATGGCCGAGGCCCGCGAGGCGCAGGCTGCCCGCAAGGCGGAGCGCCAGGGTGTGGCTCCCGCGGAGCCCGCTGAGGAGCACGCCGAGGCGTGAGCTCTTGGGTGAGCTGCCCCGGATCCAGGCCGGGGCGCCAGCCCCGGAACAATCGACACATCTGACGCTCCCGTATGCCGGTCTCCGCCGGTGGGGGCGCCACTGACGAGGAGAGTACGGCGCATGCCGAAGAACAAGACGCACAGCGGTGCCAGCAAGCGCTTCAAGATCACTGGCTCCGGCAAGGTGCTGCGCGAGCGCGCAGGCAAGCGCCACCTGCTTGAGCACAAGTCGTCCCGCGTGACGCGTCGCCTCACCGGCAACGCCGAGATGGCCCCGGGCGACGCCGCGAAGATCAAGAAGCTTCTCGGCAAGTGAGCCGGGGCGCTCCGCCACGTGAAGCGGAGCGCGCCGACCGGACCGGGACCTAACGTCGATTCGGGCCGTGTGATGACCAACCACGGCCCCGCTACAAGGAGTTAACAAGTGGCACGCGTCAAGCGGGCAGTCAACGCCCAGAAGAAGCGCCGGGCGATCCTGGAGCAGGCCAGCGGTTACCGCGGCCAGCGCTCCCGCCTCTACCGCAAGGCCAAGGAGCAGGTCACCCACTCCTTCGTCTACAACTACAACGACCGCAAGAAGCGCAAGGGCGACTTCCGTCAGCTGTGGATCCAGCGCATCAACGCCGCTGCCCGCGCCAACGGCATGACCTACAACCGCTTCATCCAGGGTCTGAAGGCCGCCAACGTCGAGGTGGACCGCAAGATCCTCGCCGACCTGGCCGTGAACGACGGCAACGCGTTCGCCGCGCTGGTCGAGGTCGCGCAGAAGGCGCTGCCGAGCGACGTCAACGCCCCGAAGGCTGCCGCCTGAGGCTCAGCCTGACAGCGCACTGGCGTCGGCAAGACGTCGGGATTGCGGACCCGCGGGCCCCGGCCTGCGGGTCCGCCGCGTTTCCGGCCCCGGTCCGCGCCGGGTCCCCGCACCGAACGAAAGAAGCGAGCCGCCGCCCATGGGCACCCCCGAGCTGATCTCCCCGCGTTCCCCGCGAGTCGCCGCCGCCCGGCGGCTGGCCCGGCGCCATTTCCGGGGCAAGGAACGCCGGTTCATCGCCGAGGGCCCGCAGGCCGTCCGCGAGGCCGTCGCGCACCGCGCCGGCGGATCGTCCACCCTCATCGAGCTGTTCGCCACCGTCGAGGCCGCCGAGCGGCACGCCGAGATCGTCGAGGCGGCCCGCGGCGCCGGGGTGCCGGTGCACTTCGCCGACGACAAGACCGTCGCGGACGTCTCGCAGACCGTCACCCCGCAGGGGCTGGTGGGCGTCTGCCGGTTCCTGGACTCGCCGTTCGAGGAGATCCTGGCCGCCCGCCCGCAGTTGGTGGCGGTACTGGCCAACGTCCGCGACCCCGGCAACGCCGGTACGGTGCTGCGCTGCGCGGACGCCGCGGGCGCCGACGCGGTGGTGCTGACCGACGCCTCGGTGGACCTCTACAACCCCAAGTCGGTGCGGGCGTCGGTGGGTTCGCTGTTCCACCTGCCGGTCGCGGTGGGCGTGCCGGTCGAGCGGGTGGTGTCCGGGCTGACGGGCGCCGGGGTGCGGGTGCTGGCCGCGGACGGGGCCGGCGACCGCGATCTGGACGCGGAGTTGGACGCCGGCTCGATGGGCGGGCCGACCGCCTGGCTCTTCGGCAACGAGGCCTGGGGGCTGCCCGTGGAGACCCGCGCGCTGGCCGACGCGGTGGTGCGGGTGCCGATCCACGGCAAGGCCGAGAGCCTCAACCTCGCGACCGCCGCCGCGGTGTGCCTCTACGCCTCCGCGCGCGCCCAGCGCACGACCGGCGGCTGCCGCGCGACGTCACCCGCGGGAGGGGCGTAGTCGCGATCCCGACGGCGGGGCCGGGCCGAGCTAGTAGTGTGACCAGCTCCGGCCCGGAAGGGGGTAACACGGCGATGACGGCGAGGACTTCGGCCAGCGCGGCGACCGCTGCCGACGGCGGGCCCGAGGCGTCCGGGGCGGTCGCGGGGCCGCTCGGAGTGGTGCCCGACGACCTCCCCGACGGCCTGGTCGTCGCCGACGAGGACGGCCGGGTGATCTGCTTCAACGCCGCCGCCGCCCGGATCACCGGGATCGCCGCGCCGGACGCGCTGGGCCGCCCGGTGGGGGACGCCCTGCCGCTCCAGGACCTGGAGGGTCGCCGGTGGTGGCAGTTGACGGACCCGTACGGGGGGTTGGCCATCCGCCGCGGTCAGCCGGAGCGGAACCTGCTGCTGGGCGGGCGGGAGGTGCTGGTCTCCGCGCGCTACGTCCGCAGTCGGCCGGCCGGGCCGGTGCGGCGGCTGGTGATCGCGCTGCGCGGCACCGAGGCCCGGCGGCGCACCGAGCTGAGCCACGCCGAGCTGATCGCCACCGTCGCCCACGAGCTGCGCTCGCCGCTCACCTCCGTCAAGGGCTTCACCGCCACCCTCCTCCAGAAGTGGGAACGCTTCACCGACGACCAGAAACGGCTGATGCTGGAGACGGTGGATGCCGACGCCAACCGCGTCACCCGGCTCATCGCCGAGCTGCTGGACATCTCCCGGATCGACTCCGGGCGGTTGGAGGTCCGTCGGCAGCGGGTCGACATGATCGCCGCGGTGCGGCGGCACGTGCAGGCGCAGACCACCGCGGGCCAGCGGCCGGACCGCTTCCTGATCCGGATGATGGAGCCGCTGCCCGACCTGTGGGCGGACCCGGACAAGGTGGACCAGGTGCTCGGCAACCTCCTGGAAAACGCGGTGCGCCACGGCGACGGAACGGTCACCATCGAGGTCGGACCGGTGAAGGACACCGGCGGGGGAAAGGGGACGAGCGTCACCGTGAGCGACGAGGGTCCCGGCATCCCGGAGGAGTCGATGAGCCGTGTCTTCACCCGTTTCTGGCGGGGCAGCAAGCGCGGCGGCACCGGGCTCGGCCTCTACATCGTCAAGGGCATCGTCGAGGCCCACGGCGGCACGATCACGGTCGGCCGGGCCCCGGCCGGCGGCGCCCAGTTCCGATTCAGCCTGCCCGTCGCGGCGCCGGCCTTTTTGAATTAGCAGTGTCGCGAAGCGTCGTGCAAGGGTGGCGGTGGGCGCCGGGCGGGCTGAGCGGCGCGGCGGGCGCCCCGACGGCAGGGGCGGGCGGGCCGCCGGCGGCCCGACCCTTAGACTTGACCTTTGGCACCTTTGGCGCACAGGCATCGCGGACACGCGGGCGCAGAGCCGAGGCGAAGCGAGCCGCGCCAAGCCACACCACCGGAAGCACGGGAAGAGATGTCCGCACCCAATAAGTCGTACGACCCTGTCGAGGTCGAAGCCCTGAAACCGGAAGAGATCGCCCGACGGGTCTACGAGGCGCTGGCCGCCATCGCCGCCGCGGGTGACCTCGACGCGCTCGCTCAGGCGAAGGTGGCGCACGCCGGGGGCACCTCGCCGCTGGCGCTCGCCAACCGCGAGATCGGCGCCCTCCCGCCGCAGGCCAAGGCGGACGCCGGCAAGCGCGTCGGCCAGGCCCGCGGGCGGGTCAACCAGGCGCTCAAGGCCCGTCAGGAAGAGCTGGAGGCGGAGCGCGACGCGCGCGTCCTGGTCGAGGAGGCGGTGGACGTCACGCTGCCGTACGACCGGGTCCCGGCCGGCGCCCGGCACCCGCTGACCACCTTCATGGAGCGGGTCGCGGACGTCTTCGTCGCGATGGGCTACGAGGTCGCCGAGGGCCCCGAGGTCGAGGCCGAGTGGTTCAACTTCGACGCGCTCAACTTCGTGCCGGACCACCCCGCGCGCCAGATGCAGGACACCTTCTTCGTGCAAAGTGGGGGCACCTCTCAGACGGAGTCTGGGGGAGGGCCCCAGGGCGACGAGTCGGGCGTGGTGCTGCGCACCCACACCTCGCCGGTGCAGGCCCGCACGCTGGTCGACCGGGAGCCGCCGGTCTACGTCGTCTGCCCGGGGCGGGTCTACCGCACCGACGAGCTGGACGCCACGCACTCCCCGGTCTTCCACCAGATCGAGCTGCTCGCCGTCGACGAGGGCCTGACCATGGCGGACCTCAAGGGCACCCTGGACCACATGGTCCAGGCGCTGTTCGGCCCGGACATGAAGACCCGGCTGCGGCCGAACTACTTCCCGTTCACCGAGCCGTCCGCCGAGATGGACATGGTCTGCTACGTCTGCCGCGGCGCGTCCGTGGGCAACCCGGACCGGCCGTGCCGCACCTGCTCCAGCGAGGGTTGGATCGAGCTGGGCGGCTGCGGCATGGTCAACCCCAAGGTGCTGGTCGCCTGTGGTGTGGACCCCGAGAAGTACAGCGGTTTCGCCTTCGGGTTCGGAATCGACCGGATGCTGATGTTCCGGCACAACGTGGAAGACATGCGCGACATGTTCGAGGGCGACGTCCGGTTCACCCGGCCGTTCGGGATGGAGATCTGATGCGGGTCCCGCTTTCTTGGCTGCGGGAATACGTCGACCTGCCGGCGACGACGACCGGCCGCGACGTGCAGGAGAAGCTCATCACGGTCGGCCTGGAGGTCGAGACCGTCGAGCAGCTCGGCGCAGACCTCACCGGCCCGCTGGTCGTCGGCCAGGTGCTGACCATCGAGGAGTTGGAGGGCTTCAAGAAGCCGATCCGCTTCTGCACGGTGGACGTCGGCCAGGCCAACGGCACCGGCGAGCCGCAGGAGATCGTCTGCGGTGCGCGGAACTTCGCGGTCGGCGACAAGGTCGTGGTCGTCCTCCCCGGCGCCGTGCTGCCCGGTGACTTCAAGATCGCCGCCCGCAAGACGTACGGCAGGAAGTCGCACGGCATGATCTGCTCCGGCGACGAGCTGGGCATGGGCGACGACGGCACGCACGGCATCATCGTGCTGCCGCCGGAGACCGAGGTGGGCCTCGACGCGATCGAGCTGCTGGAGCTCCGCGACGAGGTGCTGGACATCGCCGTCACCCCGGACCGCGGCTACTGCCTGTCGATGCGCGGTGTGGCCCGCGAGGCGGCCACCGCCTTCGGCCTGCCGTTGCGCGACCCGGCACTGCTGGACGTGGCGCCGCCGAACGCCGGCGGCTACCCGGTCCAGGTCGCCGACCCGATCGGCTGCGACCGCTTCACCGCCCGTACGGTCAGCGGTCTGGCCCCCGAGGCCCGCACCCCGCTCTGGATGCAGCGCCGGCTGCAGAAGGCCGGCATGCGCCCCATCTCGCTGGCCGTGGACGTCACCAACTACGTGATGCTGGAGCTGGGTCAGCCGCTGCACGCCTACGACCGGGCGACCGTCGACGGTCCGATCGGCGTCCGCCGCGCCACGCCCGGCGAGGAGCTGGTCACCCTCGACGGCACCAAGCGGGTGCTGGACGGCGAGGACCTGGTCATCACCGACAACCGCGGCCCCATCGGGCTGGCGGGCGTGATGGGCGGCGCCAACACCGAGATCGCGGCGCCGACCGTGGACCCGGAGTCCGGCCAACTGCACGGCACCACCGACGTGGTGATCGAGGCCGCGCACTTCGACGCGATCTCCATCGCCCGCACCGCCCGCCGCCACCGGCTCTCCTCCGAGGCCGCCAAGCGCTTCGAGCGCGGGGTGGACCCGGAGGCGGCGTCCGCAGCGGCACAGCGCACCGTGGACCTGCTGGTGCTGCTCGCCGGCGGCACCGTCGAGGACGGCGTCACCGAGATCGTCTCGCCGCGCGGGCCGCGCACCGTCAGCATCCCCGCCAACCACCCGGACAAGGTCGCGGGTGTCCCGTACGGCCGGGAGACCGTCGTCCGCCGCCTCCAGCAGGTCGGCTGCGACGTCTACGGCCAGGACGAGCTGGTGGTCACGGTGCCGTCCTGGCGCCCCGACCTCAGCGACCCCAACGACCTGGCCGAGGAGGTCATCCGGCTGGAGGGCTACGAGAACCTGCCCTCCACGCTGCCGCTGCCGCCGGCCGGCCGCGGGTTGACGGAGCGTCAGCGGCTGCACCGCCGGGTCGGCCGGGCGCTGGCCGGCGCCGGCTACGTCGAGGCGCTGAACTACCCGTTCACCGGCTCGGCCGTCCTGGACCAGCTCGGCATCGAGGCGGACGACCCGCGGCGGGACGCGGTCACGTTGGTGAACCCGCTCTCGGACGAGGAGCCGGACCTCCGCACCACCCTGGTCCCCGGACTGTTGGGCACGCTGCGCCGCAACGTCGGCCGGGGCAACCACGACCTGGCGCTCTTCGAGACCGGCCCGGTGTTCCGGGCCACCGGTCAGGAGCAGCCGGCCCGCCGGCTGGTGGTCGACCGCCGGCCGACCGACGACGAGATCGCCTCGCTGGACGCCTCGCTGCCGCAGCAGCCGCGGCGGGCCGCCGTGGTGCTGGCCGGCGCGCGCGAGCAGGCCGGTTGGTGGGGCGAGGGCTACCCGGCCGGTTGGGCGGACGCTATCGAGGCGGGCCGGACCGTGGCCCGTGAGGCGGGCGTCGAGCTGATCGTCCGTCAGGACCAGCACGCCCCGTGGCACCCCGGCCGGTGCGCGGCGCTGCTCGCGGTGGTCGACGGCGAGGAGATCCTCGTCGGCAACGCCGGTGAGCTGCACCCGCGGGTCGTCAAGGCGCTCGGGCTGCCCGAGCGCACCAGCGCGATGGAGATCGACCTGGACCGGCTGGAGCGGGCCTCGGCCGGCGCCCAGCAGGCGCCGCGGATCTCCACCTTCCCGGTCGCCACGCAGGACGTGGCGCTGATCGTCGACGCGTCGGTGGCGGCGGCGGACGTCGAGGCCGCCCTCCGGGCCGGCGCCGGCGAACTGCTGGAGTCGGTGCGGCTGTTCGACGTGTTCACCGGCGAGCAGGTGGGCGAGGGCAAGAAGTCCCTGGCGTACGCGCTGCGGTTCCGGGCGTCCGACCGGACGCTGACGGCCGAGGAGGCCACGGCGGCCCGGGACGCGGCGGTCGCCGTCGCGGTCGAGCGGGTGGGCGCGGCCCTGCGCGGCTGACGCCCGGCCCATCGAGGCCCCGAACGGGCCCCCGTCCACGCTCCGTGGACGGGGGCCCGTCGCTTTCCGGCCACCCCCAACCCACCCCCAACCCGCCCATACCCGACCCCGGACGGGCCCGCGCCCCGCTCGTGGCCGCTTCACACCCCGTGCGAACTCCCCCTGATTACGCTGGACTTAAGGAGTCCTTACGTCCCTGGGGGGCGAGCCATGGAGCCCAACACGTTGCTCGACGCGATCCTGGACGAGGCCGGCATCTCGCACGCCGGGCTGGCGGCCCGGATCAACGAACTCGGGCGGCGGCGCGGGCTCGCGCTGCGCTACGAGCACACCGCCGTGGCGCGCTGGCTCAAGGGGCAGCGCCCGCGCGGCCAGGTGCCGGACCTGATCTGCGAGGTGCTCGGCGAGCGGCTGCGCCGGCCGGTGGGCCTGGGCGACATCGGATTCAGCGGCCCGGGGGCGCGCCGGACTCCGGACACCCAGCTGTCGGGGTTCGTCGAGCGGGCCACCGCGCTGTGGCGGTCCGACGAACAGCAGCGGCCGCACGTGGTCGCGGCGCCCGCGCTCACCGGAACGTCGGCGATCATCCCGGTCTGGGAGTGGGAGAACCCGCCGGAGGACTTCGACGTCTCGCGCGAGGGGCTGACCCGGGTCGGCTTGGCCGACATCGAGATGCTCCGGGCGGCGCGGACCCACTACGAGCAGATGTACCGGAAGGCGGGTGGTATCGCTACCAGAACACGCATCGTCGGATTCCTCAACACCGAGGCGGCGCCGCTGCTGCGGGGCAGCTACAGCGATGCGACGGGGCGTCAACTGCACCGGGCCACCGGTGGGTTGGTGGCCGTCGCGGGCATCTGCGCGTACGACTCGGACGCTCTCGGGCTGGCCCAGCGCTACTTTCACCAGGCGCTGCGGTTAGCCAAGGCCAGCGGGGACCGCGGGCTCGGCGCGTACATCATCGCGCTGCTGGTCAACCAGTCCCTCTTCGTACGGGAATACCGCCAGGCGGTCGCCTTCGCGGAGGCCGCGCTGCGCACCGCCGGCGGGCAGCTCACCCCGGCGCTGTCGGCCGATCTCCACGCGATGCAGGCCAAGGCGTACGCGCGGCTGGGCGACGGCTCCGGCGCGCTGGACTGCATCCGACGGGCCGAGACCGCGGCGGACCGGATCCGCCCTGGGCTGGAGCCCGCCGAGACCGGCTATGTGCAGCCGGGCCTGGTGAACGTACAAGTGGCGGAGGCGCTGCTCAGCCTGGGGGACCTGCGGTCCGCCCGGGAGCAGGCGGACGCCGCCGTGGACACCCCCGCACACGACCGCGGCCGGGTTCACCGGCTGGCCATGCTCACCCATATCGAGCTGCGCCAAGGGGATGCGGACCGGGCCGTGGCCAATGCCGCGGAGATGACGGAGCAGGCTCGGGGCATGGAGTCGCAGCGCCTGCGGGACCGGCTGCGGGCCGTGCGCGAGCATCTGGCGGAGACCGGGAGTTCCGCGACGGACGAGGCTGCCGATCTCATCGACGAGGTGCTGCGCGTTCCGCTGTGACCGGGCTCGTGTCACCTTGCCGGCCCTCAAGCGGAAGGTGGCAGTTACGTGCGTTGGAACAACCTCAGCGAAAAGCCGGTCTACGCGAATCCCTGGTTCCGGGTCAACCTGGCCGATGTGGAGCTCCCCGACGGCCGTCATCTGGATCACTTCCTGATCCGGATGCGGCCGGTCGCGGTGGCCACCGTGGTCAACGAGGCCAATGAGGTGCTGCTGTTGTGGCGGCACCGCTTCATCACCGACAGCTGGGGCTGGGAGTTGGCCGCCGGCGTCGTGGAGGACGGGGAGGACCCGGTCATCGCGGCCGCGCGCGAGATGGAGGAGGAGACCGGGTGGCGACCCGGACCCCTCCACCACCTCCTCTCGGTGGAGCCGTCCAACGGCCTCACCGACGCGCGGCACCACATCTACTGGTCCGAAGAGGCCGAGTACCTGGGCGTTCCGCAGGACGACTTCGAGTCGGACCGGCGGGAGTGGGTCGACCTCAAGCTGGTGCCCGACATGGTGGCGAGGGGGGAGGTGCCGGCCGCGAACATGGCCGCGGCCCTGCTGATGCTCCACCACATCCGGCTCGGCTGATGCCGGTCGGGTCGGCCCGGCCCTAGCGTCCGTACGCCTGCCACAGGGCGGCGGCCCCCGCTACGAGCCCGGCCAGGGCGGCGAGCGAGGGCAGTGGCCAGCGCCGACTCTCCAACCGCGTGACGCGGGCCTGGAGTTCGTCCGCTTCGCGGGTGGTCTGTTCGCAGCGCTGGGCCTGGAGCCTGAGTTGGCCGTCGACCGTGGCGGTGCGTACGTCGAGTAGGCGCCGCAGCTCCGCTAAGTCGGCGGCGATCAGATCGGGGTCCCGATGGGCGGTCACGTTCCGCTCCTCTTTCCTTCTCCTGGTGGCGGTCGGGGGGTTACCGGAACCAGTCAACTGCCCTGGGGGAGAAGGCGGGAGCGTGTGCGGCGGGGAGATACGGGTCAGCGCTTCACACCCCGTGCGAAGTGACGCTCCGTGAGCGTTTCGCACGGGGTGCGAAGCGCGCGCGCCGAGTTGGCGCATTCACCCTCTGTCATCAACGGCCAGAAGGGAGTTCACTCTTCTTACGGGGACGAACGCCGGCGGTCGGGCGCCTGCCGGCCGGGTCCGCCCGCCGAACTTTCCCCCGAGCGGCGGGCGGACGGCCCTCGTATCCCGCCCGGGCGGAGGGCCCCCCTCTTTCCGCCCGGGCGGCCGGCCCACGCAACCTCCCCCGGCGAAGCGGCGGCTTCGCCGGGGGAGCCGGGCTCAGTAGGAGTAGAACCCGGACCCGGACTTCCGCCCCAGCCGCCCCGCGTCCACCATCCGCTGCAGCAACGGCGGTGCGGCGTAGAGCGGTTCCTTGTACTCCTCGTACATCGAGGCGGCGACCGAGGCGACGGTGTCCAGGCCGATCAGGTCGGAGAGCTTGAGCGGGCCCATCGGGTGGGCGCAGCCCAACTCCATGCCGTTGTCGATGTCCTCACGGCTGGCGATGCCCGACTCGAACATCCGGACCGCGGAGAGCAGGTAGGGGATGAGCAGCGCGTTCACCACGAAGCCGGAGCGGTCCTGGGCGCGGATCGCGTGCTTGCCGAGCACGTCCTGGGTCAGCGACTCGGCGCGCTT
Organism: Streptomyces sp. WZ-12; assembly: GCF_028898845.1. NCBI lineage: Bacteria > Bacillati > Actinomycetota > Actinomycetes > Kitasatosporales > Streptomycetaceae > Streptomyces > Streptomyces sp. WZ-12. Next base: position 7,065,300 of record NZ_CP118574.1, read on the forward strand.
GAGGGTCTCCTCGCTGGTGGTGAGCGCGGGGATCAGCTCGACCAGCTTCTGCACCGGTGCCGGGTTGAAGAAGTGGATGCCGATGACATGGTCGGGTCGGGAGGTCGCCACCGCCAGCTTCACCAGTGGGATGGACGAGGTGTTGGAGGCCAAGATGGCGTCCGAGCGGACCACGACCTGGTCGAGGACCTGGAAGATCTCCGTCTTGACCTGCTCGTTCTCGACAACCGCCTCGATGACGAGGTCACGGTCGGCGAACTCGCCGAGGTCGGTGGTGAAGCTGAGCCGGCCGAGCGTCGCATCGCGCTCGGCGACCGTCATCTTGCCGCGCTCGGCGGCCTTGTCGAGCGAGTTGGTCAGACGGGTGCGCCCCAACTCCAGTGCCTCACCGGTGGTCTCCGCGACCTTGACGTCCAGCCCGGCGCGGGCGCACACCTCGGCGATGCCAGCGCCCATCTGGCCACAGCCGACCACTCCGACGCGTGCAATGTCGGCGAATGAGTCCGTCACCTCGTGCCTTTCGCTGATCTACAGGACCGGCGGTCCGCCGTAAGGGTTAGGCGGCCGCCTCGCCCTTGACGTTACTCCGCGCGGTGCCGGAAGGAGGGCGCAGGGGCGGGCATTCTGAGGCTGCTACTCGGGACGAAACGGACGAGATGGGGGCTTTTCATGCGAGGTATCTCACGCCGCGGGTTCGGTGCGGCGGCGCTGGGGGCGGCCTCCTGGCTGCTCGGCGCGGGTGCCGGGGCGGGCCGGGGCGCCCCGGCCGGTCGGGAGCTGCGCGGGATGTGGCTGGCGACGGTGGCCAATCTGGACTGGCCGTCCCGGCCCGGGCTGGACCGGGCGACCCAGCAGCGGGAACTGGTCGGGCTGCTGGACGCCGCGGTCCGGCGGCGGTTGAACGCGGTGTTCTTCCAGGTGCGGCCGACCGCGGACGCGCTGTGGCCGTCGCCGTACGAGCCCTGGGCGCAGGTCCTGACCGGGGTGCAGGGCCGCGACCCGGGCTGGGACCCGCTGGACTTCGCGGTCCGGGAGGCGCACCGGCGCGGCCTGGCGCTGCACGGGTGGTTCAACCCGTACCGGATCGCCAACCACGCCGACCCCGGCCGGCTGGTCCCCGGTCACCCCGCCCGCCGGCACCCGGGCTGGGTGGTGCCCTACGCCGGCAAGCTCTACTACAACCCCGGGCTGCCCGAGGTCCGCCGCTTCGTCCAGGACGCGATGCTGGACGCGGTTCGCCGCTACCCGCTCGACGGGGTGCACTTCGACGACTACTTCTACCCGTACCCGGTCGCCGGCCAGGGGTTCGGCGACGACGCGGCCTACGAGGAGTACGGCGGCGAGTTCGCGGGCCGCGGCGACTGGCGGCGGGACAACGTCAACCTGCTGATCCGGGAGATGCACGAGCGGCTCGCCGGGGTCGGCCGCCAAGTGCCGTTCGGCGTCAGCCCGTTCGCGGTCTGGCGCAACAGCGCGACCGATCCGCACGGCTCCCGGACCGAGGCCGGGGTGCAGGCGTACGACGACCTCTACGCCGACACCCGGCGCTGGGTGCGGGAGGGCTGGGTCGACTCGATCGTGCCGCAGGTCTACTGGCCGCTGGGCTTCGCCGCCGCCGACTACGCGGAGCTGGTGACGTGGTGGGCCAGGACCGTGGCGGGCACCCGGGTGGCGCTCTACATCGGCGAGGCGCTCTACAAGGCGGGCCCGTCCGCGCAGCCCGCGGCCTGGCAGGACCCGGCCGAGCTCTCCCGACACCTCACCTTCGCCGCCCGCCATCCGCAGGTCGCCGGGCACGTCTACTTCTCGACCAAGGACGTGGTGAAGGACCCGCTGGGCGCGCTGGCCCGGGTGGTGAAGGACCACTACGGCGGCCCGGCCCGGCCGTGAGCACCGCGGCGGCGGTGGCGGGCGACCCGCCACCGCCGCCGCGGTCCGCTAGCGGATGGTGTGGGGTTGGGTGGACTTGGGGTGTTGGACGACGCAGTCCGGACCGGGCCACATGATCGTTTCGTGGCCGTCCTCGGCGCGGACGCGGAAGGGCGGTTCGCCGTTGGTCCCCAGCACTTCCACGATCTCGACGACGTGGTCGCCGTGACCGACGGTCCTGCCGTGCACCAGCAGCCGGTCGCCCGTCTTCGCGTGCATCTGGGCTCCTCCGCTTCGGGCGGCCGCCGACCGGGGTGGCCGACGCGCACGGCGGCCGGGCGGTGGGGCGGCCAACGGTTTGCGGGCCCGCGAGCGGCCCGGACGGCACTACCTGCCGTCGTTCGCCAGTTTAGGTCCGGGGTGCCGGGGCGCACCCGGTGAGGGCGGGCCCCGGCGCCGGGCCGTCAGCTACGTGCCCGCTGGGTGACCACGATGCAGGCCAGCACCGCCAGCGCGGTCAGCAGGGCGGCCGGCGGCAGGTGCTCGCCGAGCAGCGTCACCGACCAGACCAGGGTCAGCAGCGGCTGGGCGAGCTGGAGCTGGCTGGCCCGGGAGATGCCGATGGCGGCCATCCCGCGGTACCAGACCATCATCCCCAGGAACGTCGAGCCGACCGCCAGCCACACCAGCCCGGCCACCGAGTGGCCCGTCCACCGCGGCGCCGGCTCGGCGTACAGCGACAGCGCCGCGCCGAGCACGGTCAACGGCAGCGACAGCACCAGCGCCCAGCCGATCACCTGCCAGCCCGGCATCTGGCGGGCCAGCCGCCCGCCCTCGCCGTAGCCGGCCGCGCACAGCACCAGCGCCGCGAAGAGGTAGAGGTCGCCGGTGCTGGGCCTGCCGCCGCTCTGCTGCACCGCGAAGGCGATCACGAGCGCCGCGCCGACCAGGGCCGCGATCCAGAACGTCCGGGACGGGCGGGACCCGGTGCGGACCGCCGAGTAGGCGGCGGTGGTCAGCGGCAGCAGGCCGACGACCACGGCGGCGTGCGAGGTGGTGGAGGTCTGCAGGGCGAGGGTGGTCAGGATCGGGAAGCCCAGCACGACGCCGGCCGCGACCACGGCGATGCCGAACCAGTGGCGGCGTGCCGGCAACCGGGCCCGGCAGGCCACCAGGCACGCGCCGGCCAGCACCGCGGCCAGCACGTTGCGCAGCATCACCACCGTCCAGGGGGCCATCCCCTCAAGGGCCCAGGCAGTTGCCGGGAAGGTCAGCGAGAAGGAGGCGACGCCGAGGACGGCGAGCAGGGCGCCGGAGCCCGATGCGCGGCCCTGCGGCGCCGGGAGCGGTGCGGCGGGACCGGGGGCCGGGGTGGCGACCGCTATCGGCGTCGAGGCGATAGCGCTATCGTTAGCTCTCATGCATGAGCGTAGCAGTGGGGCTGAACTGGTCGCGAGCCTGCGGGAAGAGCTGGAGCGCTACTCCCCGGGTGAGAAGCTGCCATCGAGTCGGGCGCTGGTCGAGCGGCACCGGGTCAGCCCGGTGACCGTCTCCCGGGCGCTGGCCGTGCTCGTCGCCGAGGGGCTGGTCGTCACCCGCCCCGGCGCCGGGGCGTTCCGCGCCGAGCCGCGTAGCGCGGCGCCCCGCCGGGTCGACACCTCCTGGCAGGAGATCGCGCTGAGCGCCGAGCCGGCCGGCGACCAGGTGCCGCGCAGCGTCGACGCCACCGGGGTGCTGGCCACCCTCGCCGCCCCCGCGCCCGGCGTCATCGAGTTCAACGGCGGCTATCTGCACCCCTCCCTCCAGCCCGAACGTGCCCTGGCCGCCGCGCTGGCCCGGGCCGGACGGCGCCCCGGCGCCTGGGGGCGGCCGCCCCTGGACGGGGTGCCGGAGCTGCGCGAGTGGTTCGCCCGGGAGATCGGCGGGCCCGGCGGACCGCTCGCCGCCAGCGACGTCCTGATCACCGCCGGCGGCCAGAGCGCGCTGACCGCCGCGCTGCGCGCGCTGGCCGCCCCCGGCGCCCCGGTCCTGCTCGAATCACCCACCTATCCCGGCTTGTTGGCGGTCGCCCGGGCCTCCGGACTCCGCCCCGTCCCGGTCCCGATGGACGCCGACGGCGTGCGCACCGATCTGCTCGCCGACGCCTTCCGGGCCAGCGGCGCCCGGCTGTTCCTCTGCCAGCCGCTGTTCCAGAACCCCTCCGGCGCGGCGCTGGTCGCCGAGCGCCGCCGGGAGGTGCTGCGGATCGCCCGGGCCGCCGGCGCGTTCGTCGTCGAGGACGACTTCGCCCGCTTCCTGGGCCACGCCGATGCGCCCGCGCTGCCGCCGACGCTGCTCGCCGACGACCCGGACGGCACCGTCGTGCACGTCCGCTCGCTCACCAAGATCACCTCGCCGAGCCTGCGGGTGGGCGCCCTCGCGGCCCGCGGCCCGGTGCTCGACCGGCTGCGCGCCATCCAGGTCGTCGACAGCTTCTTCGTGCCGGGGCCGCTCCAGGAGGCCGCGCTGGAGCTCGTCGGCTCGCCCGCCTGGGGCCGTCATCTCCGGCTGGTGGCCGGGGAGTTGGCGACCCGTCGGCAGGCGATGCGGACCGCGCTGGAGCGCGAGGTGCCGGCGCTGGTCGCCGCGGGCCCCGGCAGCCGCACCGCCCGCGGCGGCTGCCACATCTGGCTGCGGCTGCCGGACGGCACCGACGAGGCGGCGCTGACCGGCGCCGGGCAGCGCGCCGGCGTCGCGGTGGCGGCCGGCCGCCCCTACTTCCCCGCCGAGCCGCCCGCCCCTCACCTGCGGCTGAGCTTCGCCTCCGCGGCCGGCCCCGGCGAACTGGACGAGGGCGTCCGCAGGCTCCGCACCGCCTGCGAGGAGTTGGGCGTCCCGGTCGGCTGAACGGGCCGGGGTCGGCACCGGGTACCCGTTCGACTCCGCGCGCCCCATCTGCCAGTCTCCCGGCATGAACGCGCGCGCCCTCGACGGCTACGAGATCTCCACCGACCCCGACCGGCTCGACGTGGCCCTGGTCCACCACTGGCTGGCCACCGACTCCTACTGGGCCCTGGGCCGGACCCGCGAGCACCACGACCGGGCCGTCGCCGGATCGCTCAACTTCGGCCTGTACGAAGCCGCTTCGGGCCGCCAGGCCGGCTACGCCCGGATCGTCACCGACTACGTCACCTTCGCCTGGCTCTGCGACGTCTACATCTGCCCCGACGACCGCGGCAAGGGTCTGGGCACCGCCCTGGTGGAGGCGGTCGCAGCGGAGCTGGAGCCGCACGGGCTGGCCCGGATCACCCTCGCCACCAAGGACGCGCACGGCGTCTACGAGAAGGTCGGCTTCCGGCCGCTGGTCGCGCCCGAGCAGTGGATGACGCTCGGGCTGCTCGACCCGGGGCCCCTCGCGCCGGAGGCCGCCTGACGGTCAAGTCACCGCGGCCGCCGGGCACATGGCGGCCTCACGCCCCGGCGTCCGGGGCGCGGTCCGCCGGCGCACCCGTCCGCATCAGCCAGGCGTTGGCCGCCGCGACCCGGCCGCCGACCCGCAGCTTGGCGTAGGCGTGCTCCAGGTGCTTGTCGACGGTGCGCGGGCTGATCGCCAGCCGGTGCGCGATCTGTTGGTTCGTCAGACCGTCGGCGAGCAGGCCGAGCACCGCCGATTCGCGGCGGGTGACCAGGTCCCGGGCCGGCTCCGGGGGCGGCGGGGCGAGGCGGCCCAGGGCCCGGATCAGGCGGGCGCGCAGCAGGCCGGCGGCGGCCACGTCGGCGTCGCTGAAGTCGCGGTCCCGCCGGCCCCGGCTGACCACCACCGCGACCCGGCGCGGCCCGCCCGCGGCGTACCCGGCGGGGAAGGACATCGCCAACTGCCGCTCGGCGCCGAACGGTCGGTAGACGTCGGGGTAGACGGGCAGGGCGTGGAACTCGCCGGTGGTCTGGAGGGCGGAGCGGCGCATCGGGGTGCCGCTGCCGAGCCGGGTGTGCCGCACGAAGGAGTCGCACCACCACCCGCGGTCGAAGGCGTCCAGCACGTCCCGGCTCAGCAGGCCGGCGGGGAGGGTGCACAGCGGATGGGCCGGGTCCGGGCGGGGCGACCAGATGACGCTGTCGCCGGGGACCGCGTCGAGCAGCAGCGGCAGCAGCGCCGGGACCAGGGCGTCCTCGTCCACGGCGTCGATGAGGAGGTCCACGACGGGGAGGATGCGCCGCACGCCGGCCTCCGCGGCCGTGCTCATACGTCCAGCCTGCCGAGCCCCCCGGCAGCGGTCAAGGCCGCTCGGGACGGCTCCCGAGGCGCCCGGGAGCCGCCCGGAGCGGGGCCGCCCGGCCGGCCGGGGGAAGACCGGCCGGGGGCGTCGGGCGCGCGAGGCGCCCGACGGCATGGACGCGCTTCCCGCCCGAGCGGGCGGAGACCGCCGTGACCGCCGTCTTCTCCCTTCTACTGCACCAGTTGCGGCCGCCGCAGCGCCATACGCGGTTCCCCGTACCCGCCGGGCCGGCCCGGCGCCGCCGGCCGAGACTGGAAGGACGAGGAGGTGGTGGGGCATGCGCAAGATGATCGACTGTCGGGACTACCCGAGCGAGAAGAAGTGCACCCTCGTCATCGCCGGCGAGGAGGAGGAAGTGCTCCGCGCCGCCACCGCGCACGCGATCGCCGTGCACGGCCACACGGACAGCCCCGAACTGCGCGAGCAACTCCGTAAGTCCCTCAGGAACGAGATGCCACAGCCCGCCTGAGCCACCGGTGGAGCGGTGGTCGTGCCCGGTCGTTCCCAGGGGCGGCCGGGCACGCGCGCTCCCGGTACCCGCGTTCGGGCCCGCTGCGGTCGTCGGGCCGCGCCGCCCGGCGCAGGATCGTCCTGGAACGGGCACCCGGCGCCCGCCCGGCGGCACCGCCGCGACGCGTCCGCCGGGCACCACCGGGAACGCACGGACGGGAGCGGGCCGATGGCGGACGGCGCGGCGCACGACGCGGGGGAGGGCGCCCCCGGGGACCGCCCGCGGCCCGGCCTGGACCGCCGGCGCTTCCTCGGCGCGGCCACCGGCCTCGCGGCCCTGGCCACCGGCCTGACCGGCTGCGCCACCTCCGGCGACGGTCCGCGCGGCGGCCGCCCAGCGGACCCGCTCGCCGCCGAGCGCGACCGCCCCGGCAGCCCCGACTGGCGACTGCGCACCACCGGCCCGCCGGACGCGATCGAGGGCTACCCGGACCGCGTCAGCGTGCTCCCCGGCGAGGAGTTCGGCCTGCACGTCTCCACCACCGCGCCCGGTTTCCGGGTCTCCGCCTACCGGGTCGGCTGGTACGGCGGCGCCCAGGCCCGCCTGGTGTGGCGCTCGGACCGCCTCGCCGGACGCCGCGCCCCCGCGCCGCACCTGCTGCCCAAGACCCGTACGGTACGGGCCGGTTGGCCGCGCACCACCGCCGTCCGCACCGACGGCTGGCCGCCCGGCGCCTACCTGCTGCGCCTGGACGCCGACCACGGCCACCAGCGCTACGTCCCGCTCGTGGTCCGCTCGCCCGCCGCCGCGGGCCGCACCGTGCTGATGCACGCGGTGACGACCTGGCAGGCGTACAACGCCTGGGGCGGCCACAGCCTCTACCGCGGCCGGGACGGCGACTACGCCGGCCGCTCCCTCGCCGTCACCTTCGACCGCCCCTACGACGCCACCGGCGCCGAGAAGTTCCTGGTCTACGAGCGCGCCCTGGTGGTGCTGGCCGAACGCCTCGGGCTGCCGCTGGCCTACACCACCTCGCTCGACGTCCACCGCGACGCCGACGCGCTGCGCGGCGCCACCGCCGTGCTCTCCCCGGGCCACGACGAGTACTGGACGCCGCAGCAGCGCGAGCACGTCACCCGGGCCCGCGACGCCGGCACCAACGTCGCCTTCCTCGGCGCCAACGCCTGCTTCCGCCGGGTCCGCCTGGACGCCGGCCCGAACGGCGGGCCGCCCACCGTGACGTGCTACAAGACCGCCTACCGCGACGACCCCGCCTTCGCCGCCCACCAGGCCCCGCCCACCCACGACTTCCGCGCCCCGCCCGCCGCCGACCCCGAGTCCTCCCTCACCGGCGTCTTCTACGAGGGCTACCCGACGGACGCGCCCTACGTCGTCCACGGCGCCGACCACTGGCTCTTCGAGGGCACCGGGGTCAGGCCCGGGGACGCCTTCGCGCACCTGGTCGGGGTGGAGTACGACCGGGTCACACCGGAGGCCCCCACCCCTGCCGACCTGGAGATCGTCGCGCACTCCCCGCTGGTCTGCCGCGGCCGTGCCAGCCACGCCGACTCCGCCTACTACACCGTGCCCAGCGGGGCCGGGGTCTTCGCCACCGGCACCATGCGCTGGGTCGAGGCCCTCATGGCCGGCACCCGGGACAATGGCCGCAACCACGGCCTCGACCGCCGCACCGGCGCGTTCGTCACCCGCACCACCGAGAACCTGCTGCGCGCCTTCGCCGCGGGCCCGGCGGCCCGCCACCGCCCGGCCCCGCAGCGCAACACCGACCGCGTGTACGGGGGATGAGCGGGTAGCGCCGCGAGCCCCGCAGAACCATTGCATAAAACTGCTAAGTTTCGTATAGTCATGCCATCGAAGAGGAGGGTCAAGCGGCCATGACGGTACGAGCAGCAGTCGCCGGAGCGAGCGGATACGCGGGAGGCGAGGTCCTGCGCCTGCTCCTGGGGCACCCCCGGGTCGAGATCGGGGCGGTGACCGGGCACTCCAACGCCGGGCAGCGCCTGGGCGACCTGCAGCCGCACCTCGCCCCCCTCGCCGACCGGGAGCTCGCGCCCACCTCGGCCGAGGCGCTGGCCGGCCACGACGTGGTGTTCCTGGCACTGCCGCACGGCCGGTCCGCCGAGGTCGCCGAGCAACTCGGCCCCGACGTACTGGTGGTGGACTGCGGCGCCGACTTCCGGCTCAGGGACGCCGCCGCCTGGGAGGCGTTCTACGGCTCGCCGCACGCCGGCACTTGGCCCTACGGCCTGCCGGAGCTGCCCGGCGGCCGGGCGGCGCTGACCGGGGCCCGGCGGATCGCGGTCCCGGGCTGCTACCCCACCGCCGTCTCGCTCGCGCTCTTCCCCGCCTACGCGGCCGGCCTCGCCGAGCCGGAGGCGGTGATCGTCGCGGCGTCCGGCACCTCCGGCGCCGGCAAGGCCCTCAAGCCGCACCTGCTCGGCTCCGAGGTGATGGGCTCGATGAGCCCGTACGGGGTCGGCGGCGGCCACCGGCACACCCCGGAGATCGCGCAGAACCTCGGCGCGGTGGCCGGCGAGCCGGTGTCGGTCTCCTTCACCCCGACCCTGGCGCCGATGCCGCGCGGCATCCTCGCCACCTGCTCGGCCAAGGCCCGGCCCGGAGTGACCGCCGAGTCGGTCCGCGCCGCGTACGACAAGGCGCTGGCCGGCGAGGCGTTCGTCCGGCTGCTGCCCGAGGGCCAGTGGCCCGCGACCGCGGCCGTGTACGGCTCCAACGCCGCGCAGATCCAGGTGGCGCTCGACCCGGCGGCCGGCCGGATCATCGCGATCAGCGCGATCGACAACCTGACCAAGGGGACCGCCGGCGGCGCGGTCCAGAGCATGAACATCGCCCTCGGCCTCCCCGAGGACCTGGGCCTGTCCGCGGCCGGGGTCGCGCCGTGAGCCGGGCGCTTCCCGGCGGGGCGCGCGTGGCCGCCGGGCCGCGGCCCACGACCGAAGGGGCGTCGCCGCACCACGCGGCCGACAACGACACGAGCCGCTGCTGCGGCGGGGCGAACGAGGAGAAGCAGTGAGTGTGACGGCAGCCAAGGGCTTCCTCGCGGCGGGCATCGCCGCCGGGATCAAGGAGAGCGGGAACCCCGACCTCGCCCTCGTGGTGAACAGCGGGCCGCGGCTGGCCGCCGCCGGCGTGTTCACCGCCAACCGCGTCAAGGCCGCGCCGGTCCTCTGGTCCGAGCAGGTCCTCAAGGGCGGCCGGGTCTCCGCGGTGATCCTCAACTCCGGTGGCGCCAACGCCTGTACGGGCCCGCTCGGCTTCCAGGACACCCATGCGACCGCCGAGAAGGTCGCCGAGGTGCTGGACGGGCACAGCGCCGGCGAGGTCGCGGTGGCCTCCACCGGCCTGATCGGGGTGCGACTGCCCATGGACAAGCTGCTGCCCGGCGTGGCGAAGGCCGCCGCCGAACTCACCGGCCACGGCGGCGAGAAGGCCGCCATCGCCATCAAGACCACCGACAGCGTCCACAAGACCGCCCAGGTCACCACCTCCGAGGGCGTCACCGTCGGCGGCATGGCCAAGGGCGCCGGCATGCTCGCGCCCGGCCTCGCCACCATGCTCGCGGTGCTGACCACCGACGCGGACGTCCCCGCCGAGCAGTTGGACGCCGCGCTGCGCGGCGCCACCCGCACCACCTTCGACCGGGTCGACTCCGACGGCTGCATGTCCACCAACGACACCGTGCTGCTGCTGGCCTCCGGCGCCTCCGGCGTCGTCCCGGACCCGGACTCCTTCGCCGCGGCGGTCCGCGAGGTCTGCGACGACCTGGCCCGGCAGTTGATCGGCGACGCCGAGGGCGCCAGCAAGGACATCCGCATCGAGGTGATCAACGCCGCGAGCGAGGACGACGCGGTCGAGGTCGGCCGCTCCATCGCCCGCAACAACCTCCTCAAGTGCGCCCTGCACGGCGAGGACCCCAACTGGGGCCGGGTGCTCTCCGCCATCGGCACCACCGCCGCCGCCTTCGACCCGGACCGGCTCAACGTCGCGATCAACGACGTCTGGGTGTGCAAGAACGGCTCGGTGGGCGAGGACCGCGAGCTGGTGGACATGCGCTACCGCGAGGTGCGGATCACCGCCGACCTCGCCGCCGGCGCGCACTCCGCCGTCATCTGGTCCAACGACCTCACCGCCGACTACGTCCACGAGAACAGCGCGTACTCCTCATGACCGGCCCCACGGCCGCCCCCGCCGCGGACCCGCGGTCGCCCCACGCACCCCACGCCTCCCCCACCGAGCGGAACGAGACCGTCGCATGACGACCCGTAAGCACACCGCGCTCCCCAAGGCCCGCACCCTCGTCGAGGCGCTGCCCTGGCTGACCCGGCACCACGGCAAGACCGTGGTGATCAAGTTCGGCGGCAACGCGATGGTGGACGAGGAGCTCAAGCGCGCCTTCGCCCAGGACGTGGTCTTCCTGCGGCACGCCGGACTGCGCCCGGTCGTGGTGCACGGCGGCGGCCCGCAGATCAGCGCCCAGCTCGAACTCCTCGGCATAGCATCGGAGTTCAAGGGCGGCCTGCGGGTCACCTCGCCCGAGGCGATGGACGTCGTCCGGATGGTGTTGGTCGGCCAGGTCCAGCGCGAGCTGGTCGGCCTGCTCAACGAGCACGGCCCGCTCGCCGTCGGCATGACCGGCGAGGACGCCCATCTGATGTCCGCCACCAAGCACTATGCCGACGTCGACGGCGAGCGGATCGACATCGGCCGGGTCGGCGAGATCACCGCGATCGACCCGGGCGCCGTGCATGCGCTGCTGGACGACGGCCGGATTCCGGTCATCTCCTCCATCGCCCGCAGCAGCGACGAGGGCGAGCTCTCCGGCGTCTTCAACATCAACGCCGACACCGCCGCCTCCGCACTGGCCGCGGCGCTCGGCGCGGAGACGCTGATGGTCCTCACCGACGTCGAGGGCCTCTACGAGGACTGGCCGCAGAGCGACGAGGTCATCGCCCGGCTCACCGTGAGCCAACTGGAGAAGCTGCTGCCCGAGTTGGCCAACGGCATGGTCCCGAAGATGCGGGGCTGTCTGCACGCGGTGCGCAACGGGGTGCGCACCGCCCGGGTCATCGACGGCCGGGTGCAACACTCGATCCTGCTGGAGATCTTCACCGACGAGGGCATCGGCACCATGGTCGTCCCGGACCCCGATCCGTGCTCCGGCGACGCCCAGGCCACCGCACACCACACCGCACAGGGGACGGAATGAACACCGCGGCAGCGACCCCGGCCACCGGGGACACCACGACCGACCACGGACCGGCCACCAACGAAGGGCTCACCCGGCGCTGGCAGGGCGCCATGATGGACAACTTCGGCACCCCCCGCCTCCCGCTCGTCCGGGGCGAGGGCGCCACCGTCTGGGACGCCGACGGCAACGCCTACCTCGACTTCCTCGGCGGGATCGCGGTCAACGCGCTGGGCCACGCCCACCCCGCGGTGGTCCGCGCCGTCACCGACCAGATCGCCACCCTCGGCCACGTGTCGAACTTCTTCGTCGCGCAGCCCACCGTCACCCTCGCCGAGCGCCTGCTCGCGCTCGCCGGCCGGCCCGGCCGGGTCTACTTCTCCAACTCCGGCGCGGAGGCCAACGAGGCCGCCTTCAAGATCGGCCGGCTGACCGGCCGCACCCACATCGTCTCCACCTCCGGCGGCTTCCACGGCCGCACCATGGGCGCCCTGGCGCTCACCGGCCAGCCCGCCAAGCAGGATCCGTTCCGCCCGCTGCCCGGCGACGTCACCTTCGTCCCGTACGGCGACGCGGACGCCCTGCGGGCCGCCGTCACCACCGACACCGCCCTCGTCATCCTCGAACCCGTCCAGGGCGAGAACGGCGTGATCGTCCCGCCCGCCGGCTACCTCAAGGCCGCCCGCGAGATCACCGCCGCCACCGGCACCCTGCTGGTCCTCGACGAGATCCAGACCGGCATCGGCCGCACCGGGTACTGGCTGGCCTCGCAGGCCGAGGGCGTCGAGGCCGACGTCATCACCCTCGCCAAGGGCCTCGGCGGCGGCCTCCCGATCGGCGCCACCCTCGCCTTCGGCCCGGCCGCCGAGCTGCTCACCCCCGGCTCGCACGGCTCGACGTTCAGCGGCAACCCGGTCGTCTGCGCCGGCGCCCTCGCCGTCCTGGACACCATCGAGGCGGACGGCCTGCTCGACCACGTGCGGCGGACCGGCGAGCGGTTGCGCTCCGGGATCGAGGCCGTTGCGCACCCGTTCGTCGGCCAGGTCCGCGGAGTCGGCCTGCTCCTCGGTATCGTCTTGAGCGGGCCCCACGCATCCCAGGTGCAACAGGCGGCCCAGGACGCGGGCCTTCTGGTCAACGCGGTCGCGCCGGACGTCATCCGGCTCGCCCCGCCCCTGATCGTCTCCGACGAGCAGGTGGAGACCTTCCTCCAGAAGCTCCCCGGCGTCCTGTCGACGGCCGAGCAAGCGGCCAACGGGGAACGATGATCCGGAGACTGACGCAACGATGACCGAGCCGCAGGAGACCGAGCCGCCGATCAACGGCCCGGCCGTGCCGCAGACCCGCACCGCCCGCCACCGCCGGATCGTGGACATCCTCAACCGGCAACCGGTCCGCTCCCAGAGCCAGCTCGCCAAGCTGCTCGCCGACGACGGCCTCTCCGTCACCCAGGCGACGCTCTCCCGCGACCTGGACGAGCTGGGCGCGGTCAAGATCCGCAACACCGGCGGCGAGCTGATCTACGCGGTACCGAGCGAGGGCGGCGACCGCACGCCGCGGGCGCCGCTGGGGGAGTCCGCCAAGGAGGAGCGGATGCGCCGCCTCTCCGGCGAACTCCTCATCTCCGCCGAGGCGTCGGCCAACCTTGTCGTCCTGCGCACCCCGCCGGGAGCCGCCCAGTTCCTGGCCTCCGCCATCGACCAGGCGGAGCTGCACGACATCCTCGGCACCATCGCCGGCGACGACACCCTCATGCTGATCAGCCGCGACCCGTCGGGCGGCCAGCAGCTCGCCGACCATCTCCTCCAGCTCGCGCAGGGGGCGCGCTAGCGTCCGTCCGAGGGGTCGGGGGTCGCGGGCACCAGGGCCCCCGCGACCCCCGACCCGCACGCAAAACGACCGGAGGCCGCTCCTCGCATCCCTGCGAGGAGCGGCCTCCGGCCTGTGTTCTGCACCGTCGGGACGACAGGATTTGAACCTGCGACCCCTTGACCCCCAGTCAAGTGCGCTACCAAGCTGCGCCACGTCCCGGTGCTCGTACCGACCGGGCGTTCCCGGTCGGGGCGTGCAGACAGAAAAATACCCTGTCCCGGCCGATGAATCCAAAGCGGGGTCTTTTCGGGGTGACTCCGGGTCCCCTGGCAGGGTCCAACGCGCGCTCCGGAGCGCCCCGTACGTCCTCTCATCACCTCCCTGACCTGCACTTTCCCCCTTCATTGACGAATCATACGGGCGAGTGCATACTTATGCCTATCAGGGCATGCACGCAAGGAGGCCCCCATGACCGAGCGCGTTGTACTCGCCTACTCGGGCGGACTGGACACCTCCGTCTGCATCGGCTGGCTCGCCGAGGAGACCGGCGCCGAGGTCATCGCCGTCGCGGTCGACGTCGGCCAGGGCGGCGAGGACCTGGACGTCATCCGCAAGCGGGCGCTCGCCTGCGGCGCCGTCGAGGCCGAGGTCGTCGACGCCAAGGACGAGTTCGCCGACGCCTACTGCCTCCCGGCGATCAAGGCCAACGCCCTCTACATGGACCGCTATCCGCTGGTCTCCGCGCTGTCCCGGCCGGCCATCGTCAAGCACCTGGTCGCCGCCGCCGGGCGGTACGGCGCGGGCGCGGTCGCGCACGGATGCACCGGTAAGGGGAACGATCAGGTCCGCTTCGAGGCGGGGGTCTCCGCCCTCGCCCCCGACCTCACCTGCCTCGCCCCGGTCCGGGACTACGCGATGACCCGGGACAGGGCCATCGCCTTCGCGGAGAAGGCCGGCCTGCCGATCGCCACCACCAGGAAGTCGCCGTTCTCCATCGACCAGAACGTCTTCGGGCGGGCCGTGGAGACCGGCTTCCTGGAGGACATCTGGAACGCGCCGACCGAGGACGTCTACGCGTACACCCGGGACCCGGCCGTCGCCCGCGAGGCCGACGAGGTCGTGGTCTCCTTCGAGCACGGCGCGCCGGTCGCCCTCGACGGCGCGCCGGTCACCGTCCTCCAGGCGATCTCGCGGCTCAACGAGCGGGCCGGCGCCCAGGGCGTCGGCCGGATCGACCTGGTCGAGGACCGGCTGGTCGGCATCAAGTCCCGCGAGGTGTACGAGGCGCCGGGCGCGATCGCGCTGATCACCGCGCACCAGGAGCTGGAGAACGTCACCGTCGAGCGCGAACTGGCCCGCTACAAGCGGGGAGTTGAGCAGCGCTGGGGCGAACTGGTCTATGACGGCCTGTGGTTCTCGCCGCTGAAGCGGGCGTTGGACGGCTTCGTCGAGGAGGCCAACCGGTCCGTCTCCGGCGAGGTGCGGATGACCCTGCACGGCGGCCGCGCGGTGGTCACGGGGCGCCGCTCGGAGCAGTCCCTCTACGACTTCGACCTCGCCACCTACGACACCGGTGACACGTTCGACCAGTCGCTCTCCAAGGGGTTCATCGAACTCTTCGGCATGTCGAGCAGGATTGCCGGGCAGCGCGACCTGGCAGGCAGAGCCTGACGCGACCGCGCGCCGGGCCCCGCGGCCCGGACACGGGCGCACCCCCGCCGGCGGGCGGCCGGCCACCACCCCATCCAGCAAGGAGCAGCACAAGTGAGCAACGGCAACACCGGTGACGTCCGGCTCTGGGGCGGACGGTTCGCGGACGGACCGGCCGAGGCCCTGGCCAAGCTGTCCGCCTCGGTGCACTTCGACTGGCGCCTGGCCCCCTACGACATCGCCGGATCGCGCGCCCACGCCCGGGTGCTCCACACGGCGGGCCTGCTCACCGAGGACGAACTGGCGCGGATGCTCGACGGGCTGGACCGGCTCGAAGTCGACGTCGCCTCCGGCGCGTTCGTGGGCACCGTCGCCGACGAGGACGTGCACACCGCCCTGGAGCGGGGGCTGTTGGAGCGGCTCGGCCCGGACCTCGGCGGCAAGCTGCGGGCCGGCCGGTCCCGCAACGACCAGGTGGCCACGCTGTTCCGGATGTACCTGCGCGACCACGCCCGGATCGTCGGCGGGCTGCTCGCCGACCTCCAGGAGGCGCTGGTCGGCCTCGCCGAGGCGCACCCGGACGTCGCGATGCCCGGCCGCACCCACCTCCAGCACGCCCAGCCGGTGCTCTTCGCCCACCACGTGCTCGCCCACGTCCAGGCGCTGTCCCGGGACGCGGAGCGGCTGCGGCAGTGGGACGAGCGGACCGCCGTCTCGCCGTACGGATCGGGGGCGTTGGCCGGCAGCAGCCTGGGCCTGGACCCGGAGGCGGTCGCCGCGGACCTCGGCTTCGAGCGCGGCTCGGTGGGCAACTCCATCGACGGCACCGCCTCCCGGGACTTCGTCGCGGAGTTCGCCTTCATCACCGCGATGATCGGCGTCAACCTGTCCCGGATCGCCGAGGAGGTGATCGTCTGGAACACCAAGGAGTTCTCCTTCGTGACCCTGCACGACGCCTTCTCCACCGGCTCGTCGATCATGCCGCAGAAGAAGAACCCGGACATCGCGGAGCTGGCGCGCGGCAAGTCCGGCCGGCTGATCGGCAATCTGACCGGCCTGCTGGCGACGCTGAAGGCCCTCCCGCTCGCCTACAACCGCGACCTCCAGGAGGACAAGGAGCCGGTCTTCGACTCGTGCGACCAACTGGAGGTGCTGCTCCCGGCGTTCACCGGGATGATGGCCACCCTCACCGTGAACCGGGAGCGGATGGCGGAGCTGGCGCCGGCCGGCTTCTCGCTGGCCACCGACATCGCGGAGTGGCTGGTGAAGCAGGGCGTGCCGTTCCGGGTGGCGCACGAGGTGGCCGGCGAGTGCGTCAAGGAGTGTGAGGCGCAGGGCATCGAGCTGGACCAGCTCACCGACGAGCAGTTCGCCAAGATCTCGCCGCATCTGACGCCCGAGGTCCGGGGCGTGCTCAACGTCCCCGGCGCGCTGGCCTCCCGCAACGGCCGCGGCGGCACCGCGCCGTCGGCGGTGGCGGTGCAGCTCGCCGAGGTGCGGGCCGACCTGGCCGGACAGCAGGAGTGGGCCGCGGCCCGGAAGTGACCTAAGGCGGCCGGGTCACGCCCGGCCGTCCGGGGCGGCCTCCACCCGATGCGGGTGGAGGCCGCCCTCGTGCGTGGGGCCCGTTCCGCAGCGGGGGAGAGCCAGGCGCCGCCCCCTCGATGAGACATCGACGTCTCATTCGGTTAGTCTCTGTCTCATGGCTGTGGATCGGGAACGCGTACTCACCGAGGCCGCCGCGCTGCTCACCCGCCGCTCCACGACGTCCATGGACGAGATCGCGCGCGCCGCGGGCATCAGCCGGGCGACCCTGCACCGGCACTTCGCCGGCCGCGATGCGCTGATCCGTGCCCTGGAGGAGCACGGCATCGAGATGTTCGCGCGGGCGATGGACGCCGCCCGCCTCGACGACGGCAGCGCCGTCGAGGCGCTGCGCCGACTGGTCGGCGAGGCCGAACCGGTCGCCGCGGTACTGGCCTTCCTCTTCACCGAGAACCAACTCTTCGAGGGCGGGACGGTCAACGCCGGCTGGGCCCGGCTCGACGCCCGGCTCGCCGCGCTGTTCCGGCGCGGCCAGGAAGAGGGCGACTTCCGTGTCGACCTCAGCGCGGTCTGGCTGACCGAGGCGTTCTACGGCCTCCTCGGCGCGGGCGCCTGGTCGGTCCACGAAGGACGCCTGGCCCGCGGCGACCTCAACCACTCGATCGCCGAGCTGCTGCTCGGTGGCATCCGACGGAGCATGGAGAAATGAGCGAGCGCATAGCGCCACCCCGGGCCGGTGCGGCCCATGTCGATGACCAACCCCGTCCGGGCCGCTGGCTCGCGCTCTCGGTCCTCGTCCTGGCGGTGCTGCTGGTCGGCGTCGACGCCACCGTCCTCGGCCTCGCCACCCCCTTCCTGAGCGAGGATCTGCGGCCGTCCGGCACCCAGTTGCTGTGGATCGGCGACATCTACTCCTTCGTCATCGCCGGCCTGCTGGTCTCCATGGGCAGCCTCGGCGACCGGATCGGCCGCAAGAAGCTGCTGCTGATCGGCTCGATGGCGTTCGGCGCGATGTCGGTGCTCGCCGCCTACGCCAGCACCCCGGAGATGATGATCGCCGCCCGGGCCCTCCAGGGCGTGGCCGGCGCGACGTTGATGCCCTCCACCCTCGCCCTGATCCGCAACCTCTTCCACGACCCCAAGGAACGCAGCCTGGCGATCGGCATCTGGGGCGCGATGGCCTCGGCCGGCACCGCGGTCGGGCCGGTCCTCGGCGGCTTCCTGCTGGGCCATTTCTGGTGGGGCTCGGTCTTCCTGATCAACCTTCCGGTGATGCTGCTGCTGGTCGTCGTCGGCGCCAAGGTCATCCCCGAGTCCCGCAACCCCGACCCGGGACCGTGGGACGTCCCCAGCGTGCTGCTGTCGCTGGTGGGCATCGTCGGCGTCGTCTACGCCATCAAGGAAGCGGCGGTGCACGGTCTCCGCTGGGACATCGGGCCGGCCGCCGTCATCGGCCTGCTCGCCCTGGTGTGGTTCGTCCGCCGCCAGCTCACCCTCGACTCGCCGCTGTTGAACATGAAGCTCTTCCAACACCGGGGCTTCTCCGGCGCGGTCCTGGCCGACCTGCTGACCATCCTCGGCCTGTCCGGACTGGTCTTCTTCCTCTCCCAGTTCCTCCAGATGGTGCAGATGCGCTCGCCGCTCAACGCCGGTCTGGTCGAACTCCCGGCCGCGGTCGGCGCGGTGGGCGCCGGGCTGGCCGCCGGCTGGGTCGCCCGCCGGCTGTCGGTGCGGCTGGTGGTGGCCGGCGGCCTCGCGGTGGTCGGCCTCTCGCTCGCCGGCTGCATGGCCCTGCACGGCGACACCGGCACCCTCGCGCTGTGCGTCATCCTCTTCGTCGTCGGCATCGGCGCCGGCTTCGCCTTCACCGTCACCGCCGACGTGATCCTCTCCAGCGTGCCCAAGGAGGAAGCCGGCTCCGCCTCCGCGGTCTCCGAGACCGCCTACGAGCTCGGCGCCGCGCTCGGCATCGCCCTGCTCGGCTCCATCGTCACCAGCATCTACCAGGGCTTCACCGCCCCCGTCGGGGTGCCAGGACACGTCGTCGACGCGGCCCGCTCATCGCTCGGCGGCGCCGTGGACGCCACCGCCCAACTCCCCGCCGACCAGAGCGCCGCCCTGCTGAAGGCCGCTCAGGACGCCTTCGTGAGCGGCGTGGACACCGCGGCCGGCATCGGCGCGGTGGTGTTGCTCGGCGCCGCGGTCGCCGCCTGGTTCCTGCTCCGCGGCCAGGAACTGGCGGACAGCGCCCCCGTCGTGCAGCCGGCGACGGACCCCGAGACCGCTCCGGTGGCCGGCTCCGAACGCCGCTGACCCGGCCCGGCGCGCCTCCCCCTCCGAGCACCCGTAAGGGTCCACCCCGGCGGGCGAACGAGGGACACCACCGCGCACCGCGCCCCCGTTCAGGCGTGTCCCGTGGATCGTGACCGCGCGCACCGGCCATGATCCACGGGACACGCCCCCGGGGGCGACTGTCCCCCGCCGTTCACGCCCGGTACGCGCCCTGGTGGCCGGTTGTCCCGCGCGGCGCGTTTGACTCTCCCGTCGTCCCCCAACGGTCGGACCCGCTCAGGAGAGTGACGCAGTGCGCGACATCGGACGACGGTCCTTCGTAACCGCCGCGGGGGCGATGGCCACCGCCAGCGCGATCGGCACCAACGCCTACGCCACCGGCCACGCCCGCGACGCCGCCACGGCACACGAGTACGTCGACGTCCAACTGCTCAACATCACTGATCTGCACGGCTATCTGCACAGCGCCCCGGGCGCCAACTCGGTCATCACCGGTGCCGGCGGCAAGCGCTACACCGTCGGCGGCGTTGCCTACATGGCCGCCCACTTGGCGCGGTTGCGCGCCGGGCGCCGCAACTCCCTCTTCTTCGCCCCCGGCGACCTCTTCTCCGGCTGGGAGTTCGACGCCGCCTCCTTCGCCGACGAACCCACCATCGAGGCTCTCAACGCCATGCGGCTGGACTTCGCCTCGGCCGGCAACCACGAGTTCGACAAGTCCACGGTCTTCCTCCGTGACCACATGGAACGCGGCCGCGCCTTCCCCGTCGTCGGCCGCGACGCCTCCTTCACCGACTCCACCGGCCACCGCTTCCGCGGCGCCAACTTCCCCTACTACAGCGCCAACATGGTCCGCCGGGACACCGGCGAGCGGGTGCTGCCGCCGTACAACATCGTGCACGTGGACGCCGGCCGCGGCCGGCGGCTGCCGATCGGCTTCATCCACCTGACCGCCATCGGCACCGAGTCCTTCCCCGGCTCCTACCAGCCAGGACTGCGCACCCTGGACGAGTTGGAGACCGCCAACCGCTGCGCCAGGGCGCTCAAGAACCGGGGCGTCAACGCGATCGTGCTCAGCATGCACGACGGCGCGGTCGCCGGCGGCAACTTCGAGAGCGGCAGCAACCCCTCCGGGCCGGCCTACGAACTGGCGCTGCGGGTCTCGCCGGACATCGACGCCATCGTCACCGGCCACTGGCACTGTGCGTTCACCATGATGCTGCCGGATCCCAAGGGCGTGCCCCGCCCGTTCGTCGAGGCCGGCTGCTACGGCCAGATCATCAACGAGATCAACCTCCGGCTCGACCCGGTGAGCGGAAAGGTCATCAGATCCCTGACCACCTCCGTCAACCACCCCAACACCCGTGACATCGCGCCCGATCGGGAGCTGAAGGAGATCGCCGACTACTGGGCCGGCTACGGCGCCCGCCGCGCCCGCACCCGGATCGGCACCCAGACCGCCTCCTTCACCCAGCGCCGCAACGCGGTGGGGGAGTCCACCATGGGCAACCTCGTCGCCGACTGGGCGCTCTGGGCGGGCAGTCAGCCGCACGGCCCGATGGACGACCGCGGCGGGCACCGCAACGTTCCGGCCGAACTCGCGGTGATCGCGGTGGCCCCGCGGGTCGGTGCCGCGATCATCTCCGGGGACCTGGTGCGCGACGAGGCGTCCGACGGCGCGGTCACCTTCGGGCAGGCGTGGAACGCGGTCGGCTTCGGCGACCCGATCGTCACCGTCACGGTCACCGGCCGGCAGATCCACGAAGCCCTGGAGCAGCAGTGGGCGTCGACCGCGGACGGCGGCCTCACCTTCGCCCCGCTGGCCGTCTCCGGCAACGTCCGCTACCGCTTCGACGCCACCGCCCCGGCCGGACGGCGGATCGACCCCGCCGAGGTCCTGATCGACGACGAGCCGCTCAGACCGGCCCGCCGCTACCGCCTGGCCGCGCCCTCCTACACCCTGACCAACCAGGACGGCTTCAGCGCCTTCACCGGCTTCACCGAACCGGTCCGGCACACCCGGGACTTCGAGAGCTTCGTCGCCTATGTCCGCGCCAAGCGGCGGCTGTCGCCGGCCGAGCCGGACCGCGTCACGGCCAAGAACGCCCATCTCCCCGGCGCCCGCATCGGTTCCGTCGCCGTGCACCAGCAACTCCTCGCCGCCGACGGCAATCTGGTGCCGCGGGTGGAGGCGGCCCTGCGCACCGCGCTGATCGGCGATGCCGAGGGCCAGCGGGCGCTCGGCGGCTTCCGGGTGCCGTGCTGACCGTCCGTCGATAGCCGCAACGACGCCGAGGGCCCCGTCCGTTGAGCGGACGGGGCCCTCGGCGCGAGTGCGTGGGCGGGGTCTCAGGCGGCCGTGCGCACCTTCGTGGCGTAGACGTCGACGTACTCCTGACCGGACAGCTCCATCACGTCGCTCATCACCTCGTCGGTGACGGCCCGCAGGACGTAGCGGTCCCGGTCCATGCCCTCGTAGCGGGAGAAGTCCAGCGGTTCGCCGAAGCGCACGGTCACCGGGGCGATGTGCGGGCGGCCCTTGCCGCCGGGCTGCACCTTGTCCGTGCCGATCACCGCGAACGGGACGACCGGGGCGCCGGTCATCAGCGTGAGCCGGGCGATGCCGGTCCGGCCGCGGTAGAGGCGGCCGTCGGGGGAGCGGGTGCCCTCCGGGTAGATGCCGAAGGCGCGGCCCTCGTCCAGGATGCGGCGGCCGGTCATCAGCGCGGCGACCCCGCCGTGCCCGCCGTCCCGGTCCACCGGGATCATCCCGGCGGAGGTGAAGAACCAGGCCATCAGCCGGCCCTTGAGGCCCTTGCCGGTGACGTACTCGTCCTTGCCGATGAAGTACACCGGCCGCTTGACCACCAGCGTCAGGAACATCGAGTCGATGAACGTGACGTGGTTGCCGGCCAGGATCACCGGCCCGGTCCCGGGGATCCGCTCCAGGCCCTCGACTTTCGGACGGAACAGGACGCGCATCACGAGTCCGAGAATCGCCTTCAGCACAATGCGGGACAACGGGTCCTCCGGGTCGCGGCTGGTCAGGTTCAAGGGGGCGCAGCACTCTGCAGCCCAGGACCATACTCGCGAGTTACTCCCGCGCGCACATCGGGTTCACCAGGCCGATACGCAGAGTTGACGTGCGTTACGTCCATGTTCCCCACAGTCCTCCCGGACGTCTCCCCGACATCACCCGTCCGTGCTTACGATCAAGGAGCTTTCCGGGAGGGGTGTCGACCACGCCTTCCTGGGCAGCCGAGAGGCCGAGAGACAAGCACAGAACCCTGCCGGGCCGGGATGCCACCGGGCCCGGCAGGGGCGCAACGGACAGCGAGGAGCGCGGGCATGGAGAAGCGGCACGAGCCGGGGCGGCGGACGGTACTGGGAGCCGCCGCCTTGGGCGCGGGGGCGGCCGTACTGGCCGGTGCGGGGCAGGCGAGCGCGGCCGGCCGGTCGGAGTCCGCGGCGGCGCAGGCGGCCCGGTCGACGCCCGCGGGGCGGCCCAAGAAGCTGCCGTTCCCGCTGGTCGTCGGCCACCGCGGGGCCAGCGGCTACCGCCCCGAGCACACCTTCGGCTCCTACCAACTCGCCCTCGACATGGGCGCGGACGTCATCGAGGCCGGTGACCTCGTCCCCACCAAGGACGGGCACCTGATCCTGCGGCACGAGCCCGACATCAGCGGCACCACCGACGTCGCGGACCACCCGGAGTTCGCCGGCCGCCGGACGACCAAGACCATCGACGGCAAGAAGATCACCGGCTGGTTCACCGAGGACTTCACGCTCGCCGAGATCAAGACGCTGCGCGCCAAGGAGCGCATACCGGACATCCGCCAGCACAACACCCTCTACAACGGCGTCTGGGAGATACCCACCTTCGAAGAGGCCCTGCGCTGGGCCGAGAAGAAGGGGCGCGAGCGCGGCCGCCCGGTCTGGCTGCACATCGAGACCAAGCACCCGACCTACTTCCGCAAGCTGGGCCTGGGCCTGGAGGAGCGGCTCGCCAAGCTGCTGCGCCGGTACGGCCGGCACACCGCCCACGCCCCGAACTTCCTGCAGTCCTTCGAGCCCAGCAGCCTCAAGCGGCTCGGCGAACTGGGCGTGAAGTGCCCGAAGGTCGTCCTGCTCGACGAGCCGTCCGTCCGGCCCTGGGACTTCGTCGAGGCCGGTGACCCGCGCACCACCGCCGACCTGCTCAAGCCCGCGGGGCTCAAGTGGATCGCCGGCTTTGCCCAGGGCATCGGCCCCTGGCTGCCGCAGATCATCGCGCAGGACGACAAGGGCGCGTTGGGCAAGCCCACCACCCTGGTCCGCGACGCGCACGCGGCGGGCCTGGTCGTCCACCCGTACACCGTGCGGAACGAGAACAGCTTCCTGCCGCTGGACTTCCAGGTCGGCAAGAACCCGGGCGATTACGGGAATGCGCTCGCGTACTTCAAGGCGCTCTTCGCCACCGGCATCGACGGCCTGTTCTCGGACAACCCGGACACCGCGCTGGTCGCCGCCGAGGAGTTCCGCCGGCACTGACGCGCCCGACGCCCCGGACCGGCGCCCGGCCCCCATCCACCCGCCCACTCATCTGAGTTGGGAATGTCACAGGGGAGCTTGGCGCCGGTCCGTTCCGCTTGTCCCATATGCCCGCGCAGAATGCTCTCCGCGGAGATTGCCGCGGCCGCAGTCCGGGGAGTCCGGAAGCGGACAGCGAACCACAGCGGACATTGAACCGAATGGGGAGGCACACGCGCATGGGCACGAGCGTGACGATCTCGACGGCGACCGACGACGACGCCGAGCAGATCCTCAAACTCCAATACCTCTGTTACCAGTCCGAGGCCGCGCTCTACGACGACTACGGGATCGAGCCCCTGACCCAGACCCTGGACTCGCTGCGCGCCGAACTCGCCGACGGCTGCGTCATGGTGGCCAGACTCGGCCAAGAGGTGGTCGGCTCGGTACGCGGCACGGTCGACGCCGACGGCACCGCGAAGATCGGCAAGTTGATCGTGCACCCCCGGCTCCAGCGGCATGGGCTCGGCGGCCGACTGCTGGCCGCCGTCGAGCAGCGGCTCGCGACGGAGCGGTCCGCCAAGCGCTACCGCCTGTTCACCGGCCACCGCAGCGAGGCCAACCTCCGCCTCTACCGCGACCACGGCTACGCCCCCGTCGGCACCGAGCAACTGACCCGCCGGCTCAGCCTGATCACGCTGGAGAAGACGCTCACCGCCGCGCCGTGACGCCGTCACCGGGCCCGCACCACGGGCGGGCCCGGAGACCTCCGTACGGGGTCAGACCTTCGCGGTACGGGCCCGGCGCAGCCACATCAGACCGGTGACCGGCAGGGCGACCGGGATGAAGAGGTAGTCCATGCCGTAGTACGACCAGACCGTGGAGTCCGCGAACGCCGCCGGATCCACCAGCGTCCAGGTGCCGATGCCCAGCACCCCGAGGATCTCCAGCGCGCAGCAGACGATCGCCGCCCGTCGGGCCACCTCGCCGCCGCGCACCAGCGAGAAGGTGATGAAGCCGTAGATCAACGCGGAGACCGCCGACAGCACGTACGCCAGCGGGGCGCGGTCGAACTGGGCGATCAGTTGGTAGAGCGAGCGGGACGCGGCGGCCACGGTGAAGACGCCGTAGACGGTGACCAACAGCCGCCCCGGGCCGGCGCCCAGCCTCGTGCCCGGATCCCGCTCCGTGGTCTGCTGCGCGGCCCGTGCCGCAGTGGTCTTCGGGGCAGCCTCAGGCACTGCCGCCTCCCCAGATGTCGAAGAGCCGTACTTCCAAAACCGCCAGCACCACGGAGCCCGCGGCGACGGTGGCCGAGCCCCACCGGGTCCGCTCGGAGAGCGACATGAACCCGGTCGCCGGCACGCACGCGGCCGCCCCGAGCAGATACGCCAGGAACAGCGCGGTGCCCTTGTCCGGGTGCTGCCCGCGCGCCAACTGCACGAGGGAGATGACCAGTTGGACGATGCACAGCAGGGACACCACGGCCATGCCGATGAAGTGCCAGTCCTTGGTGGGCTCGTTGCGGTACGCGGCGAAGCCGCACCAGGCGGCCAGCGCGAGAGCGGTCACGCCGACCGCGAGCGTCAGCGCGTCGATCACCGCGGCCTCCGGGCGAGGCGGCCGCGCGCCGTGGGGTTGTGGGGCATGGGCCCGATGCTAATCGGCGCCGGGCGGCCCGCCGCGTCCGGCCCCGCCGCGGCCCGCCGGCCCGATGGCCGCCCGATGCCGGCCCGTCGTCCCGGCGGGCGACCGGCCCACCGGCCGTGGTGTTGGCCACAGCCCGCGCCGCCACCGCCCGCCGGCTGGACCACCGGGCCCCGCGCCCCCGCCGACATCCGCCCAGGCCACCGGCGACCGCACCGAGATCGTCCGGCTCCGGCGGCCCGGTCCAGGGAGCGAGCGGCACTGTCCGCTATGCGGACGGGCTTGATTCGGCCACACCGCCGTCTGGTTTACTGGCCGCCATGACCACGACGAGCCGCCGCACCCCCGCGACCGAGGCATTCCTCATGCCCGGTGCTCGTTGCATGTGTCGAATGTGTGACCGCTGAGGGCCCCCGCCGTACGCCTCGCGCCCCGAAGCGAGCCTTCCGCCATGAGCCGGACGACGCAGCACGCGCCCTTCGGCCGCCCCGCGTCACCGGAACCCGGAGCCGGGCCCCGCGCCCACCGCCGCTCCCCGTTTCCCCCTGCCGCACTCGCCAGAATGCCCCGTGCCCGGCGGGCCAGCCGCCGAGCACTCGACAGTGACGGAATTCCCTGTGATCACCACAACGGGCCTGACCAAGGTCTACCGATCCGGAGGCCGCGAGGTCGCCGCCCTGGACGGCGTCGACCTACACGTCCGCGAGGGCGAGGTGTACGGCGTCATCGGTCAGAGCGGCGCCGGTAAGTCCACCCTCATCCGCTGCCTCAACCTCCTGGAGCGCCCCACCTCCGGCACGGTCACCGTGGCCGGCCAGGACCTCACCGCCCTCGGCGGACGGGGTCAGCGCGCCAATGCCGCGCTGCGCGCCGCGCGCAGCCACATCGGCATGGTCTTCCAGCACTTCAACCTGTTGTCCTCGCGCACCGTCCAGGACAACGTCGAGCTGCCGCTGGAGATCCTCAAGGTCTCCCGCCGCGACCGCGCCCGCAAGGCCCTGGAGCTGCTGGACCTGGTCGGCCTCGCCGACAAGGCCCACGCGTACCCCGCACAGCTCTCCGGCGGCCAGAAGCAGCGCGTCGGCATCGCCCGGGCGCTGGCCGGCGACCCCAAGGTGCTGCTCTCCGACGAGGCCACCAGCGCCCTCGACCCGGAGACCACCCGTTCCATCCTGACGCTGCTGCGCGACCTCAACCGGCAGCTCGGCCTGACCGTCGTCCTCATCACGCACGAGATGGACGTCGTCAAGACCATCTGCGACTCCGCCGCGCTGATGAAGGGCGGCCGGATCATCGAGCAGGGCACCGTCGCCGATCTCCTCGCCACCCCCGGCTCCGAGCTCGCCCGGGAGCTGTTCCCGGTCGGCGGCGAGCCCTCCGCCGAGGACCGCACCGTCGTCGACGTCACCTTCCACGGCTCGGCCGCCACCCGCCCGGTCATCTCCGAGCTGGCCCGCACCTACAACGTCGACGTCTCCATCCTCGGCGCCGCCATGGACACCATCGGCGGCAAGCAGGTCGGCCGGATGCGCATCGAGCTGCCCGGTCGCTTCGAGGACAACGTCGTGCCCATCGGCTTCCTGCGCGAGCAGGGCCTCCAGGTGGACGTCGTCGGCGAGGACGCCGCCCCGACGACCACCACCCCGCTCCAGAAGGAAGGTGCACAGTGAGCTGGAACGACATGCAGCCGCTGCTGTCCGACGCCACCCTCGACACCCTCTTCATGGTGTGGTGGTCCACGTTCTACGCGGTCCTCGTCGGCATCCCCGTCGGCGTCCTGCTGCACCTGACCGTCCGCGGCGGCCTGCTCCAGAACGTCGTGGTGAACAAGGCCCTCGGCGCGATCGTGAACATCGGGCGGTCCTTCCCGTTCCTGATCCTGATCGTGGTGCTGATCCCCTTCACCCGGCTCGTCGTCGGCGTCTCCATCGGCCCGACCGGCGCCGTGGTCCCGCTCGCCATCGCGGCCATCCCGTTCTTCGCCCGCCTCGTCGAGGCCGCGCTGCGGGAGGTCGACCACGGGCTGGTCGAGGCCGCCCAGGCGATGGGCGGCGGCACCTGGACCGTCATCTTCAAGGTGCTGCTCCCGCAGGCGCTGCCGGCCCTGGTCGCCGCCATCACCACCACCGTCATCACGCTGATCGGCTACTCGGCGATCGCCGGCGCGGTCGGCGGCGGCGGACTGGGCAACCTCGCCTACACCTACGGCTACCAGCAGTACGAGACCTCGCTCATGATCATCACCGTGGTCGAGCTGATCGTCATCGTCACCGTCGTCCAGTTGCTCGGCGACCTGATCGTCCGCCGGCTCGCCCGCCGCGGCTCCCGCGCCTCCTCCCTGCGGGTCGGCCTGCGCCGGGTCCGCACCGAGGAGCCCGCGCCGGTCACCGAGGCTGCCTGACCCCGCGCACCACCCGTACCCTCCGCGTCACCCCGCAAGCCCGGACCCTTTGCCGGGCGCAGCCCACACGGACCCCGTGTGCACAAGAAAGAGGCACTCTTCGTGCGTAACACCATCAAGATCACCGTGGCGATAGCCGCAGCCTCCGCCGTCGCTCTCGGCGCGAGCGCGTGCAGCGCCCCCTCCGACGCCACCGCGAGCAGCGACAAGAACGACAAGAACGCCCCCCTCGTCGTCGCCGCCAGCCCCACCCCGCACGCCACGATCCTCGACTACGTCAAGGACAAGCTGGCGCCGCAGGTCGGCCTCAAGTTGGTCGTGAAGACGTTCAACGACTACAAGATGCCCAACAAGGTCACCGACGACGGCCAGGTAGACGCCAACTTCTTCCAGCACAAGCCGTTCCTGGACACCTTCAACAAGGAGAACGGCACCCACATCGTGCCGGTCGTCAACGTCGAGATCGAGCCGCTGGGCGTCTACTCCAACAAGGTCCACAAGCTCTCCGACCTCAAGGCCGGCGACACCATCTCCGTCCCCAACGACCCGTCCAATGAGGGCCGCGCGCTCAAGCTGCTCGCCGACAACGGCGTCATCACCCTCAAGCCGGGCGTCGGCTCCGACGCCAAGCTGACCGACGTCAAGGACAACAAGGGCATCAAGATCACCGAGCTGGAGGCCGCGCAGACCGCGCCGCGCCTGGCCGACGTCGACGCCGCCGTCATCAACGGCAACTTCGCGGTCGGCGCCCACCTCAAGCCCTCCAAGGACGCCCTCGCCCTGGAGAAGGCGAAGGGCAACCCCTACGCCAACTTCCTCGCCGTCAAGAAGGGCAACGAGAACGACCCCCGGGTGAAGAAGCTGGCCAAGCTCCTCAACTCCGACGAGGTCAAGAAGTTCATCGAGGACAAGTACAAGGACGGCTCGGTCATTCCGGCCTTCGGCCCGGTCAAGAGCTGACGCCCCGGTAGCGGGGGCGCGCCGCTCTGCCCCTGAGGCGGGCGGGCGCTCCCCCGACTACGGGGCGGGAGAGCCGTCCCCTCGCCTACGGGGTGGACGGGCGACTCGCTCGCCTACGGGCGGACGGGTCGCTTCCTTGCCTACGGGTGGGCGGGCTGCTCGCTCGTCTACGGGCGAGAAGCCCGTCCCGTCAAGGACGAGGCGTCCGGCGGTGGTTCGGGCGCTCACCTACGGGCGAGGGGGCTGTCCCGTATAGCCCGCCGCCCACCCGCGCCTCTTGTTTTTTTTCCCCGCCGCCCACCCCCCTTCGGGGGGTGGGCGGGACTGGTCAGCGGGCCCCGGCCGCGCGGCGCACAGGGTCCGCGCGACGTCCGGGAGCACCCAGTCAACGGCGTTGGAGCATCGGCATGACATCCACCTTCCCGGACATCTCCCTCAGCACGGACCGGTTGGTGCTGCGCCCGCTCGACGAGGACGACGCCCCCGCCCTGGCCGCGATGATGGACGACGAACTCATCGCCGCCTGGACCGCGGTGCCCCAGCCCTATTCCGAGGACGCCGCCCGCGCCTGGATCACCAGATACGCCCCCACCGAACGCATCGCGGGCCGCGGCCTGGACCTCGCGGTCACCGAGTTCCTCACCCAGCGCCTGGTCGGCATCATCCAACTCAGCCGCACCAACTGGCGCGTTCGCTCCACCGAACTCTCCTACATCGTCGCCTCCTGGGCCCGCGGCGAGGGATACGCCTCCGAGGCCGCCCTCGCCACCGCCCGCTGGCTCTTCCAGGACCAGAAGTTCGAGCGCCTGGAACTGCGCACCGCCGCCGGCAACACGGCCTCCCAACAGGTCGCCCAGAAGATCGGCTGCATCAGCGAGGGCGTACTGCGCAACGCCTGCATAGCCAGGAGCCGCGCCGAGGACGGCACCTGGACCGACCTCCGCACGGACCAGATCGTCTGGAGCCTGCTCCCCGAGGACCTCGACGGACTCCCGCCCCAGATGGTCGACGCCAACGGCTTCGCCTACCCCGAGTGGAACTGACCCCCGCGCCACCTCCCACCCGCCACCCCCGCGGTACCCTCGGCCTGCCGGACACCGGCCGGGCCTGCCCGACCAGCGCGGACCGGCACCCCGCAGCGCCCCCGCCCGCCGGCCGGCCGACGCGCCTGCCAGCCGCCCGCCCGGAAACCCCACCAGCCCCAGGAGACAGACCAGCATGGCCGACCGGGTCACGGTGATCGGATGGGACGGCTCTCCGCTGACCGCGGTCGCCCGCGCCGCCCTCGGCGCCGCGACCCTGGTCGCCGGCGCCGCCCACCACCTCGCGCTGCCCGAGGTCCCGCCGGCCGCCGAACGGATCCGGCTCGGCAGCGTCACCCTGGCCGCCCGCCGCATCGCCCAGCACCGCGGCACCGCCGTCGTCCTCGCCGACGGCGACCCCGGCTTCTTCGGCGTCGTCCGCACCCTGCGCGCCCCCGAACACGGCCTGGAGGTCGAGGTGGTGCCGGCCGTCTCCGCCGTCGCCGCCGCCTTCGCCCGGGCCGGCATGCCCTGGGACGACGCTCAAATCGTCGTCGCCCACAGCCGCGACCTGCGCCGCGCGGTCAACGTCTGCCGCGCCCACCCCAAGGTCGCGGTGCTCACCTCGCCCGGCGCCGGCCCCGCCGAACTCGCCCTCCTCCTGGACGGCGTGCACCGCACCTTCGTCATCTGCGAGGACCTCGGCACCGAACGGGAACGGGTGACCGTCCTCACATCCGACAAGGTCGCCGACCACGTATGGCGCGACCCCAACGTCGTGATCGTCGTGGGCGGTTCGCCCGCCGGCGCCGCCGCCCAGGGCACCGGCTGGCTCGCCGGCCACGAGGTCGGGTACCCGACGGGCCCGCGCGGCTGGGGACTTCCGGCCCGCGCCCACGGAGGCGTGCTCGGAGAGGGCGAGTCCGCCCAACTGCGCACCGCACAACTCGCCCGCCTCGGGCCGCGGATGGGCGACCTGGTCTGGGACATCGGCTCGGGCAGTGGGGCCGCGGCAGTGGAGGCCGCGCGGTTCGGCGCCGCGGTCATCGCGGTCGACGCCGACCCGGACGCCTGCGGCCGCGCCGCCGCCCTGGCCCGCCGGCACGGAGTCCAACTCCAGGCCGTGCACGGCCGCGCACCGCAGATCCTGGAGGACCTCCCCGAGCCCGACGTGGTGCGGATCGGCGCCGGGGGAGTGGCCGTGGTCACCGCCTGCGCGGCCCGCCGCCCCGAACGGATCGTCACCCACGCCGCCACCCGCGACGAGGCCGAGGAGCTGGGCCGCGCGCTCGCCGACGGCGGCTACGAAGTCGAGTGCGCCCTCCTGCAGTCCGTAGAACTGGACACTTCCGTTTGGGTCGAACGTGAACGCGCTGTGGTGTTTTTGCTGAGCGGCTATCGCGTTCCTCACCCGTGACCAGGAAGACCACCCGCGCGGGGTAGGCTGGCGGATCGTTGCGCCGCCGTTCCGCGTTCGGCTTCGTACGCCAATATCCCGAATTTGCCGTGGTTTTGGACGAAAATGAAGCTCTTGAGGGCGGACGTGCCGGGAGGCGTGCTCGCTCGTTCTCGCTATTGGGGCGTCGGTGCGCACCGGTCGGCGCGTCGCACGAGCGGTTGGAAGGAGCACTAGCAGTGGGCGAGGGGTACGCATGACCGACACCGGCCAGGTCCCGGGCCAGGGACAGCCGGAGAGCGCAGGCGGACACCGCGGGCAGCCGCAGGCCGTCCCCACCCCTGCCGCCCCCGGCTCCGCCCAGCACCCCGGCGACTACCCCTACCTCGGCCCCGGTGACGGCGCCGTCGAGGAGGACGACCTGCTGATGCCGGGCGCCCAGGGCGCCTGGAGCGAGCAGGGCGCCCAGCAGATGCCGCAGCCCGCCCAGCAACTCCCGCAGCCGCAGGCCGTACCGCCGCAGCCGGCCGCACCGTACGACCCCGCCACCGGCGCCCCGGTCGCCGCCTACGAACCGGTGGCCGCCCCGGCCGGCGACCACGAGACCGGGGGCCGGGACTCCGGTTCCGTCGACCTCGGTGCCGTCCGCATCCCGCCGCCGGCCGCACCCCAGCAGCCGGCCCGTGCCCGTGGTGTCGCCGCGCCCCGCCGCCCGCTCCACATGGGCCCGCCGGTCCCGGACGCGACCGGCGGCGTGGTCCGTTCGCTGGCCGACCGCGGCCCCGCGGACGCGCCCCAGCCGGCCGCCCGGCAGGCCGCCCCGGCCCCCGGCCCCGAGTACCTCGACGCCCCCGTCGAGACCGCTCCGCCGCTCCCGCAGCCCACCGAGGGCCAGCCCGCGGAGCCGCAGCCCGCCGCCGACGGGTCGGCGCCCGGCCAGCCCTCCCCCCGGCCCGTCGCGCCCGCGGACGCCGCCCACCAGGCCCCGCCGGCCGCACCGCTGCCGGCTTCCGACCAGCAGCCCTACGCAGGCCAGGCGTACGCCGAGCAGTCCTACGGGGCCGCGGGTCAAGGCCCGCTGCCCGGGCCGCAGTTGGGCCAGATCCCGCCCCATGCGCCGGTCCAGGCGCAGCCGTGGCCCGAGGCGCCCGCCCAGGCCGCGGTGGAAGCGGCCGTGCCGCAGGGGCCGGCGCCGGAGGCTCAGGTGCCCGTCAACCAGGCGCCGGAGGGCCCCGGTTCGGAGGCCCGGCCGCCGGTCGCACCAGTGCCGCAGGACGTCCAGGGAGATGTCCGGGCAGACGTCCCGCAGGACGCCCGGCCGCACGTTCAGCCCGACGCCCAGGACGGCGCGCTGCCCACCGAGCAGCCGCCGGCCACGCACCTGCCGGCCGAGCAGCCGTCCGTTGAGCAGCCCCCCACCGAGCAACTGCCGGCCGAGCAGGCCGCGGTGGCGCAGACGGCGGCGGAGCAGATGCAGCAGGCCGAGGCCGTACAGGCGGAGCAGCCGCCGCAGGGTGTGGCGGCGCAGCCGCAGGAGGTGCCCGAGGAGCAGCCCCAGCAGGAGCCGGCGGCGGAGGCCGCCGCCCCTGGGGTCGTCGAGAGTGCCGCCGCTCCCATCGTTGTGGACGCGACCGGCGTCGCCACTCAGGACGTTCCGGCCGAGGCCCCGGCGGAGGCCGGCACCCCCGAGGCCGCCGCCGCTCCGGCCCCCGCGCAGGCGCCCGCCGAGCAGTCGTCACCCCAGGCCGAGACCCCCGCCCCGGCCCCGGTCGCGGAGCCCGCGGCCGACGCCGCTCAGCAGGCCGATACCGTCGAGCCCGCCGCCCCGCAGGCCCAGCCCCAGCCGACCCCGACCTCCGAGCAGCCCGCCGCCGACGCCGCCGGCCCGGCCGCCCAGGACACCGTCCCGGTCGCGTCGCAGCAGCCCGAGGCGGCGGAGGCGCCCGCCGCCGGCCAGCCGCCGGTCGCCGAGCCGGCCCCGGCCCCCGCGGAACCGGCCGAGCGGCCCGCCGCCCAACAGCCGGCCGACGCCCCGGCGGACCAGGCCCCGGCCCCCGCCCCGGACCAGCCGCAGCCCGAAGCGGCCGCCGCCCCGCAGCCCACCCCCGAGGCCGCGGAAGCGCCGGCCCCCGAGGCCTCCGTCGAGGCCCCCGAGCCCGCCGCCACCCCGGAACAGCCGGTCCAGCAGCCCGAGCAGCCCGCCGTCGAGGCCCAACAGCCCGCCGACGCCCAGCAGTCCACCGAGGCCGAGCCGGCCCGCGCGGACGTCACCCCGGCCGACCAGCAGCCGGCCGCCCAACAGCCCGTCATAGAGGCGCCCGAGGCACAACCCCAGGACGCAGCCGGCCAGTCGCAGCCCGCCGCGGCCGCGGAGACCGAGGTCCGACCGCCCGCCGCGGAGCCCGCGCAGCCGCCGGCCGCCCCGGCCGACGAGCAGCCGACCGCGCAGCCCGAGGCCGCCGACGCCGCTCAGGCCGAGGCCCCCACCGAGGCCCCCGCCCAGCCCGCCGCCCCCGAGGCGCCGGCCGCCACCCCCCAGATCCCGGCCCAGGCCACCCACGAGCGGGACTCCGTCCCGGCCGCCGAAGCCACCCCGCAGGAGCCCGCCGCCGAGGCCCCGCAGGCCCCCGCCCCCGACCAACTCGTCCCGGCCGAGGCCGACGACCGCCCGCACGCCCAGGACGACGCCCAGTTCGTCGAGCACGCCGACGGTGACGACGGGCACCCCGCCGAGGCCCAGGCCCCCACCGCACAGCCCGAGCCGACGACCGCTCCCGCGGCCGCCTACGACGACTCCGAGCGGGCCGCCGTCCACCGCGTCATCCGCGAACGCCGCGACATCCGCAACGGCTTCCGCCCCGACCCGATCCCCAACGAGGTCCTGCTGCGCGTCCTGGAGGCGGCCCACACCGCCCCCAGCGTCGGCCACTCCCAGCCCTGGGACTTCGTCGTCATCCGGTCGGAAGAGACCCGCGCCAAGATGCACGAGCTCGCCATGCGGCAGCGCGAGGCGTACGCCCAGTCGCTGCCCAAGGCCCGCGCCAAGCAGTTCCGCGAGCTGAAGATCGAGGCGATCCTCGAAACGCCGGTGAACATCGTCGTCACCGCCGACTCCACCCGCGGCGGCCGGCACACCCTCGGCCGGCACACCCAGCCGCAAATGGCCCCGTACTCCTCCGCGCTCGCCGTCGAGAACCTCTGGCTCGCCGCCCGCGCCGAGGGCCTGGGCGTCGGCTGGGTCAGCTTCTTCGACGAGCGGGAGATGGTCCGCGAACTGGGCCTGCCCGAACACCTCGAAGTCGTCGCCTACCTCTGCGTCGGCTACGTCGACGAGTTCCCGGACGACCCCGAGCTCCTCCAGGCCGGATGGTCCAAGCGCCGCCCGCTGTCCTGGGTCGTCCACGAGGAGACCTACGGCCGCCGCGCCCTCCCGGGCGAGGACCCGCACGACCTCCTCCAGGAGACCCTCGCCGGCATCCGCCCGCTGGACGCCAAGGCGCTCGGCGAGGCGTGGGAGCGGCAGAAGCGGATGACCAAGCCGGCCGGCGCGCTCGGCATGCTGGAGATCATCTCCGCGCAGCTCTGCGGCCTGTCCCGCAAGTGCCCGCCGCCCATCCCGGAGCCGGCCGCGGTCGCGATCTTCGCCGGTG
This sequence comes from Streptomyces sp. WZ-12, assembly GCF_028898845.1. Classification (NCBI taxonomy): domain Bacteria; kingdom Bacillati; phylum Actinomycetota; class Actinomycetes; order Kitasatosporales; family Streptomycetaceae; genus Streptomyces; species Streptomyces sp. WZ-12. The sequence continues at coordinate 7,099,984 of NZ_CP118574.1, forward strand.
ACCACGGCGTGCACGCCCAGGGCGTGACCCCCTGGCCCCAGGAGGTCACCGGCCAGATGGTCGCCAACTTCCTGGGCGGCGGCGCGGTCTGCAACGCCTTCGCCAACCAGGTCGGCGCCGAGGTCTGCGTCGTCGACGTCGGCGTCGCCGGCGAACTCCCGGCCACACCCGGCCTGTTGCCCCGCAAGGTCCGCCCCGGCACCGCCGACTTCACCCAGGGCCCGGCGATGACCCAGGAGGACGCCCTCAAGGCCATCGAGGTCGGCATCGAGACCGCCCGGGACCTCGTCGCGGCCGGCAACAAGGCGCTGCTGACCGGCGAGATGGGCATCGCCAACACCACCGCGTCGGCCGCCCTGATCGCCGTCTACACCGGCGTCGACCCGGCCGAGGTCACCGGCCGCGGCACCGGCATCAACGACGAGACGCACGCCCGCAAGGTCGAGGTGGTCCGCCGCGCCCTGGAGCTCCACCAGCCGGACCCGGCCGACCCGATCGGCATCCTCGCCGCCCTCGGCGGCCTGGAGCACGCGGCCATGGTCGGCCTGATCCTCGGCGGCGCCTCGCTGCGCACCCCGGTGATCCTGGACGGCGTCAGCGCCGGCGCCGCCGCCCTGGTCGCCCGGGCCATCGCCCCCGAGGCCCTGGCCGCCTGCATCGCCGGCCACCGCAGCGCCGAGCCCGGCCACGTCGCCGCGCTCAACAAGCTCGGCCTGCGCCCGCTGGTCGACCTCGACCTGCGGCTCGGCGAGGGCACCGGCGCCCTGCTGGCGCTCCCCGTCGTGCAGAGCGCCGCCCGTGCCATGCACGAGGTCGCCACCTTCGACGCCGCCGGGGTCACCGAAAAGGGCTGACACCGGGGCCGGCCGGTAGGCGGCCGCCCCCGCATGACCCCCGGCCCGCAGCCCCATAGGCTGTGGGCCGGGGCCGTACGTTCCCCTCGGCCGTACCCCTCTGCGCCGCTCCGGCGCCGCAGCGACTGACACGGTCGTCGAACTCGCACCACTCCACGAGGAGCCACACCACCATGGCCGAGCCCGTCGCCGAACACGTCGCCTACCCCGTCGGACTGCGGCTCTCCGGCCGTCGCGTGGTCGTCCTCGGCGCCGGCCAGGTCGCCCAGCGCCGCCTCCCCTCGCTCCTCGCCGCCGGCGCCGACGTGCTGCTGATCTCCCCGTCCGCCACCGCCTCCGTCGAGGCCATGGCCGACGCCGGCGAACTGCGCTGGGAACGCCGCCGCTACCGCCCCGGCGACCTCGACGGCGCCTGGTACGCGCTGATCTCCACCGACGACCCCGAGGCCAACGCCGCCGCCTCCCAGGAGGCCGAGGAGCGCCGCGTCTGGGCGGTCCGCTCCGACGACGCCGGCGCCGCCACCGCCTGGACCCCGGCCACCGGCCGCAGCGAGGGCGTCACCGTGGCCGTCCTCACCGGCCGCGACCCGCGCCGCTCCGCCGCCGTCCGCGACGCCATCGTCGAGGGCCTGCACAACGGCAGCATCGCCGCCCCGCACCACCGCCGCTCGCACACCCCCAGCGTGGCGCTGGTCGGCGGCGGCCCCGGCGACCCCGACCTGATCACCGTCCGCGGCCGCCGCCTGCTCGCCGAGGCCGACGTCGTCATCGCCGACCGGCTCGGCCCGCGCGACCTGCTCGCCGAACTCCCGCCGCACGTCGAGGTGATCGACGCCGCGAAGATCCCGTACGGCCGCTTCATGGCCCAGGAGGCCATCAACAACGCCCTCATCGAGCACGCCAAGGCCGGCAAGGCCGTGGTCCGCCTCAAGGGCGGCGACCCGTTCGTCTTCGGCCGCGGCATGGAGGAGGCCCAGGCGCTCGCCGAGGCCGGCATCCCCTGCACCGTCGTCCCCGGCATCTCCAGCACCATCTCCGTCCCCGGCGCCGCCGGCATCCCCGTCACCCACCGCGGGGTGGCCCACGAGTTCACCGTCGTCAGCGGCCACGTCGCCCCCGACGACGCACGCTCCCTGGTCGACTGGCCGGCGCTCGCCACGCTCCGCGGCACCCTCGTCATCCTCATGGGCGTGGAGAACAGCGGCGCCATCGCCGCCAAGCTCATAGCGTGCGGCCGCCCCGCCGACACCCCCGCCGCCGTCGTCCAGGAGGGCACCACCGCCGCCCAGCGCCGCGTGGACGCCACCCTCGCCACCCTCGGCGAGACCGTACGGGCCGAAGGCGTCCGCCCGCCCGCCGTCATCGTCATCGGCGACGTGGTCGGCCTCACCCCGCCCGCCCCCGCAGCCGAATAACCCCCGCGCGCCCGCCCATTGGCACCCCGACACCGACAAGGCACCCTCTCCCCGTGGCAGAAATCATCACCGTCGAGGACCCGGACGACCCGCGGCTGCGCGACTACACCGACCTCACCGACGTCGAGCTGCGCCGCCGGCGCGAACCGGCCGAAGGACTCTTCATCGCCGAGGGCGAGAAGGTCATCCGCCGCGCCCGGCACGCCGGTTACGAGATGCGCTCGATGCTCCTGTCGTCCAAGTGGGTCGACGCGATGCGCGACGTCATCGACGAGGTCCCGGCCCCGGTCTACGCCGTCAGCCCCGACCTCGCGGAGCGCGTGACGGGCTATCACGTGCACCGCGGCGCGCTCGCCTCCATGCAGCGCAAGCCGCTGCCCACCGCCGCCGAACTCCTCGCCGGCACCCGCCGGATCGCGGTCATGGAGGCGGTCAACGACCACACCAACATGTGTGACACAGCATCATACCCAAGTACGCAAGGGGCTCTGACCTGCGAAAACGTGGCGCCGCCCCGTCGGATCGCCCTCCTGGAGGGCATCGTGGACCACGCGAACCTAGGCACGGTGTACCGAAGCGCTGCCGCCCTGGGCATCGAAGCTGTGCTGCTGTCCTCCGACTGTGCCGACCCTCTCTACCGGCGGGCTGTGAAGGTCTCCATGGGGGCGGTGTTCACTATCCCCTACGCCCGACTTGAACCTGGTCCTCGCGCTCTTGAGGTGGTGAGGGACGCGGGCTTCAAAATGCTGGCATTGACGCCCGACGTGAAGGCAACACTGCTCGACGAGGTAGACCGAGAGGAACTCGAAAAATTCGGAGTGATGCTTGGTTCTGAGGGGCATGGGCTCTCGTCGAATTGGCTGCGAGCCGCCGATGAGTGGGTGCGCATTCCCATGTCCCACGGAGTTGACTCCCTCAACATCGCTGCTGCGGCAGCGATCAGCTTCTACACGCTGCGGTGATTAACCGGCTCAGTAGGGCGCGCCGCGAGATTCATCATTGTTGTCGGCGTTCGAGGGATGTCTGTCGTGCGAGGCGGATGTTCCTTCGGTTGCGAGATGCACCTCCGCTTCGGATCTCTGTGCAATGTTGATGAGCGCTGTGCGTTGAGCTGAACTGTCAGTGGCCTCAACGTCATTGAGCGCGACGTCGTTGTGCTTTCCCGAAAGGAGGCCGTTCAGCAGGTCCAAGTACCGATCATGCTCGCCGATGGAATCGCAGGACTCCACAATCTCCAGCCCTTGCTCTAGCGCCCAGCGCGTAGCTTGCTCCCACTGTTCTTCTATAGGGGTGTTGCTTGAGGTTGTGCGAATAGACGCAGGTCTATCGCCTTTTTTGTCGGAGTTCGTCATCCCTGCGCCCGCCACTTGCGGATCTCGCGCTGAATCTTGCGGATGGCCGGGGAGCTGAGGTCTCCACCCATGTCGATGCCACGACCGTCTTCTAGGCTGTACTTCTCCATGCGGTCCCAGACGTTCTCCCAGTCGACCGGTCCCTCGTTGTACCAACCCTCGACGATGCCCTGGACGATTTCTAGGATTTCCTCGGTGACATCCTCGGCCGTGACGACCTCGTAGTCCTCTGACTCGCTCTTTTGATCCTCAAGGCTCATAGGTGTCCCCGGTCTCATCATTCTGTGCATAAACGTCGTATCGGCCTTCTTCGGCGAGCATGGTCTTTGCCTCGCCGTGCGTCAAGTTCGGGTAGAGGGGCTCAGGTTCGTCGCCTTACACCTTCCAATCCCTCTTCATTTCCAGCCTCTTGGTCACTAGATCCCCTTCATGTGCTCTTGCGCCTGCTTAACGACTGTTTCGACCTCTTCAGAGGTTAAATCTGCTGGCACACTGATACGCACTACGGATCCCCCCGGAAGAAGTACCTGTGCTTCCTTCTGTCCCGCTACCTCCTCTTCGAAAATCGCTGCTCCGAGAATCCCGAAGACGTTTCCCTGCTCCATGGCTTACTTCTCTCTCCACTCAGAGGCCCGCTTGTAGCTGCTGGCAGCCGTTCTAACGAGAGTAGCCCCTCCCAGAACTGCCCCAAACTGCCTGGGAAGGGCTAATGTCGTACCTACTCGGCCTTCTTGGGCCTGCCCCGCTTCTTGCGCACTGGCTTCGAATCGGGAGTCTCTGAGCCACGAGCTACGGCGACGAAGGGCTTGACGGCCTCCTGGAGCTTGGCCACGTTCTCGGCGCCGACCTCGACGCCTGGTGGGACCAGCAGGAAGAGTAACTCGCCGCCTGATCCATCCGCCGCTGCGGGCCCGGCAGGTAGTCGGGCCCGCTCCCATCTCTGGAGTCTCCCCTGCTGACCTTCGAGTTCACGATGTACGAGATCCGCGTGCGGCCGCAGTACCCGAAGCCCTACCAGGTCCGTTGGCTGGTCGGTCCGAGGACACATGCCAAGAGCTTCGCCACCAAGCCCCTGGCCGACGGCCGGCGGTCCCAGTTGATGGCCGCTGCTCGAAAGGGCGAGCAGTTCGACGTCGAGACGGGTCTCCCCAAGTCCGAACTCGCCGCGCTCCAACCTCGGATGACCTGGTTCGACCACGCCAAGGACTATGCGGAGATGAAGTGGTCCGAGGCCGCTTCGGCGAAGGGCCGGGCCACGCGTGCGGACGCCCTCGCCGCCGTCACCGCTGCTCTGGTCAGGGACATGAACGGAGCGCCCGCGCCGGCGGTACTACGGAGGGCGCTCACCGGCTACGCCTTCAACTTCTCCGAGCACCGGGCCGATCCGCCTGATCAGCTCATGGCCGCGCTCACGTGGCTGTCGGCCAAGGCCCTGCCCATGTCCGCCCTGGAGGACGACTCCGAGCCGGTCCGCTCCGCGCTGAAAGCGCTGAGCACGCGGCTCAACGGGAAGCGAGCGGCGGCGACCACGATCACGAACCGCCGGACGGTCTTCAACAACGCGCTGCGGTACGCCGTTGAGCGGAAGCGCATCGCGATCAATCCGCTGCCGGCCATCGACTGGTCTCCTCCGGCGACGGACGACGAGATCGACTTCCGATACGTCCCAAACCCGCGACAAGCAGAGGAACTCATCAACGCCGTCGGGACGCTCGGCGCTCGCGGTGAACACCTCCATGCCTTCTTCGCGTGCATCTACTACGCGGCCACGCGCCCAGCCGAGGCGATGAACCTCCGGAAAAGCGACTGCACCCTTCCCAAGGACGGGTGGGGCGTCCTGCTGCTCTCCGGCAGCGCGTCGCGGGTGGGAGCGGCCTGGACGGACGACGGTAAGTCCTACGAAGAACGCGGGCTGAAGCGCCGGGCTCGTTCGTCCGTGCGCGACGTTCCGATCCCACCGAAGCTGGTGAAGATGCTGCGTGCCCACATCGACCGGTACGGCACGGCTCCGAACGGGCGGCTGTTCCGAGCGGCCCAGGGTGGGGTCGTGCTCAGCAAGGAGTACACAGACCTCTGGCAGGAGGCTCGCAAGGTGGCGCTCACTGCCGAGCAGATCGCTCAGCACTTCGCAGAGGTGCCGTACGCCGGGCGCAAGGCCGGCATCTCCCTCTGGATCACGTCAGGCGTCGCCCCGACCGAGGTGGCCCGTCGCGCGGGCCACAGCGTGGCCGTCCTCTACAAGTTCTACGCCAAGGTGCTGGACGGGCAGCGGGACCAGGCCAATGCACTGATCGAGCGAGCGATGCGCGCGGAGCGGCCGCGGGTCTCGGAGCCCTAATCCCCGTCCACGCTCCGTCCACACAGGCTGGTCAGCGGTGCGCCAGACCGAACCGAGGTGAGACAAGAAAGCAGGTGGGCGGGGCCCCGGACCGCGCCGGAAACCCCACCCACCTGCACGTTTTCTCACCTGCGCGGAGGCTGTGGGATTTGAACCCACGGTGGCGTTGCCGCCACGACAGTTTGAGGGGGTGTGGGGATGCGTTGAGCGCTGTGATCACTTCGTCTGCACTCGGGTGGTACAAGCTCTGACGACTGTTCATCAAGGTCTCCTTCCGTATGAGAAAGGGAGCCTATCCGGAAGGTCGGACAGGCTCCCTAAGTTGCGGCTATTTACGGCTATTGATCATCTACGAGGCTGCGGAGCATGTCGCGGGTCTCCTTGTCGGGGGAGAAAAGCACGGTGCCCTGCATGCCTCGGGTGAGGAGGACCTTGTAGGTGTTGCGGATGAGGTTCTCGAACTCGTCCTGCTTGGCGCGGGCGACGACGGTGTCCTCGCTGGCCTTCTTGTTGGCGATCCAGACGCCGTCGCGCCAGACGAAGTCGGGGCCGATGATGACGCCGTTCCAGTCGTACTCGAAGCCTTGGGCGGTGTAGACGCAGCCGACTTGGGAGAAGCCGGCGGGGTCGGTGGCCCACAGATTCTTCGAGGGATAGCCTCCAACAGCGCGATCTCCCTGGACATTCCAGGGACGCTTCCAGTCAAAATCGGGGAGTTGGACATCATCGACGAGTCCAACGAACGTCTTGTTGTCATCGATGACGGGTTCGCTCCACGGCCAGCAGAAGCCTGCGGTCATGCGGGCCTGGTATCCGTTGCCCTGGTGGGACTGGAGGATGGCTTCCATCTCTTGGGGAGTGTCGGCGACCTGGACCTGGAAGTGATCGTCGCCCGCCCAGGGAGCAGGGCCGCCGGGAGCCAGGCCGAGGAGACGCAGGACCCACTCTTCGTAAGCGCGGCTTCCGCCGCAGCGGAACTGGCCGTCGAGGTTAACGTGACGGACGGCGAGGCCCTTGGCTGCGGCTGCGTCGTCGATCTCCTGAACGGTGCCCATTTCGCCGGGGCGTACCACCTGGTGCTCGTCGAGGAGGAAGACGGGGACGCGTGCTGCGTCGAGGAGTTCTTCGATCTGGCGGCGGTTGCTGCGCTTCTCGGTGCGTGTGAAGCGGGTGTTGGAGCTTTCCCGGATGCGGTGGGACTCGTCGCAGATCAGCACGTCGAGGCCGTTCTTCTCGGCTTGGACGAAGTTGTTGAAGTAGCGGAAGAGCTTCTGGATTCGGGAAGAGCCCTTGCCTGCGACCTTCTGCAAGGTCGTGGTGAAGGACTTCGAGCCGGTGGCGTGTACGGCGGTGTAGTTGTTGCGGTACATCTCGCCGAGGATTTCGAGGGCGATGACGCTCTTGCCTGAACCAGGGCCGCCTGTGACGACGATGACTTCCTTGAAGTCAGACTGCTTGGCCTTCTTCACCGCTCGCAGGACCAAGGAGTAGGCGACCTGCTGTTCGTTGAGGAGGTTGAACTGGGCGCGTTCCTTGATCTCTTCGGCGGCGACCTGCATGAGCTGCTTGCTCGGGGCGATGGCTTCCGGGTGCAGGGCGTCTGCGGCTTCGGCGCCCGTTACGGGGGCAAGGCGGTCGGTGAGGTACTGCTGGAACTTGCCCTTGCTGGAGCCGGTGAACAACTGCCCGTACTCGTTTGGGTCTAGGTCAAACAGCGGGTCGACGCCGAAGTCTGTGGCGTTGTGGAGGAAGGCTGCTCCGCTAATGCGGTGTTCGTTGCCATGAAGGGACTTGGTGAAGTCGGCGATGTGGTCGCAGTAGCGGCGGACTTGGGCGACGGGGTGCAGCTTCGCGTGGTTCCCCATGCCCTTGACTACGACGAGGTCGTCGGCATCGGGAACCACGCTAACCTCGGTCCACTGCTTGAGTTCGACGACCACGTAGGAGGGCTCACCGGTCTTGGGGTGAGCACCGGCGAGGAGAGCGTCTACTCGGTAGCTGGAGAGCGGTACGGGGTATTCGATGAAGACCTCAACGTCTCCCAGCCCAGCGTCGAGCAGAGTGTTGGCCAGGGCCGGGAGGCTGCGCTTCCAGGATCGCTGCTCGCTCACGCCTGCCTCGTACCCGTAGGTGAACCGGAACTGCCCGGCGAGGTTCTCGACGAGCGTGTTGGCAGCAGCTTCCTTAACGAGGGCACGAGCAGACATGCGCAGTAAAGACACAGAACATCCCCAGGCAACACGACGAAACGTGTGCGGGTGGGGGCATGTCCGCGTCTGCGCGCAGAAGCCCGGCGGGCCGCAACCAGAACGACGATCACTCTAATGGGTGCCACCGGCAGTTGAGAGCCTGCGTACAGAACTCACGGCCTTGCCCGGCCTACCAGACGACAGCAGGCAGGGCCAGGCCGCTGAGGTCAGTCGTCTCGGTGACCGCCCAGCTCAGCGAAGAGGAACCCCATCAAGAACCCGTCTTCCCACTGCGCCGCGTGCGCGGACCGCAGTTTCAGTGGGTCAGGACGATCCAGCTTGAGCATCTGGACAGCCTGAGTACTGCGAGCTTGAGCAACATGCACCATCGTCTTCGGATCGATGCGTCGTGCCCACTGTTGCTCGCGGTCGTGGCTCCAGTGGCCACCAATGATGCTGTTGGTAGCGCCCAGGAGATTGTGATCGGGCAGCTTCCCGAAGATCGAAGTCGTCTTGCGTTGCTCTACGAAAACAATTCCGTGCATCAGTCCTTCCGACCAGACGTGGATGAAGTTCCTGAGGATCTCGTCAGCCCGAGGGCTAGGGGTCGACCAGAGGCCAGATGTCTCATCCGCTCGCTTCATGGCCAACTTGTCGACAGCGTTCATGTCAAAGCGCTTGCTGGCGGCAGCGCGAGTTCCCCCGTCGACATGGATGTCCCACTCGACGGTCATGTCTGTGGCCTCGGTAAGGCGCTGATAGTCAAGTGTGTCTGGCGTGGGGTGGCTAGTGCCGTCGAGCCGGGGGTCGTTCTGGCTCATACCTGCGCCGCCTCGTACGCCTCGCGGATGTCAGCGGGCACGCGGCCACGCTCGTTGATGCTGTAGCCGTTCTCCTTCGCCCAGGCGCGGATCTTCGCAGTGTCGGGGGACCCGTTGGACGCTGCACGCGCCTTGCCGCGTCCGGGCGTGGCACGCCCACCGGTCTTGCGGCTGGCCTTCACGAAGTTGGCCAGCGACTTGCGCAGCTTCTCCGCGTTGGCGTCGGAGAGGTCGATCTCGTAGGACTTACCGTCGAGTGCGAAAACGACCGTCTCGTGGGCCTCGCCGCCGTCGAGGTCGTCGACGAGCAGGACCTGAACCTTCTGTGCCACTGGTATTTCTCCTTGCGTATAGAGGTGGCGAGGCTAGCAGCCTGATGGCATTGACTTTAAGCCGTTCAATTGCCACCTACTGTGTGATGTCGAATTTGCGGATTTTGAGGGGGCTATGTGCTAGGCCGTTTCCTCGGAGCTTTGACCGCGATGACCTTCTCGCCGCCGAGGACTGGCTTGTCCTCCGGACCCTTCCAGTGGCCCGGGATGTACTGCTGACGGTGCGAGTCGATGCTGGAATAGTAGGTGTTGCGCCAATAGCCGTTGACCCACCACTGGTGCTTCCACTCCACCTCCCGGGAGTCGCCCGTCGTACCTGGGTCCCGAGTGGTGTGGCGACGTTGCAGGCTCACGATGCGCACTGGTTGGTCGGGGCGTCGAATGCCTGCGTTGGCAAATCGCCTGGAGTCGCCCCGCTTGATGCCTGGGCCGTTCTCCTGATCGGCGACGTTGTCCTGCTTGCAGAGTGCCCAGAACGCTGCGAGGAGCTGCTGGTAGTGCTCTGGTGTGGCTCCTTCAGGCGGTGGAGCACCCTTGATCATCTGGCCCCACTTGTTGCCATAGGGCCAGATCACGGAAGCTGTGCAGTAGAGCTTCGGGACTCTCCCGACGATCTCACGCTGGTCTGTTAGCCGTGCGACGGTCTCGGTGGAGACCCAGGGCAGGATGCAGATGCCTTCCTCTTCGATGGAGGCAGGTCGTTGAGGCGGGAGTGGGTACCACAGCATCGCTTCGATGGGCAGCAGGTGTGTTCCGATGTCGGCCAGCGGCTTCTGGAAGTACACCAAACCGTAGGGAGAGATCGGGTCGTCCTCGCGCAGTGGCTGGTCCGGCATGCTGGGGCCGGCCTGTTCCACGAGGTCGCACATGCTGGCCTCGGCCAAGAAGAGGTCAGCGAACTGGGTTCCTACACGAGCGATGTCGGCCAGCCTCCGCGCGGTAGCGGAGATGTCTACTTGTTCTCGCGCTACTTCACCGGGTTGGTAGGTGTGCGGCCGTGTGGCTCGGCGGGTCTGTTCGGCGATTCGTAGCTGCTCGGCAGTGAGAGGGCGCTCGTTCATGAGCACTCGCATTGTGTTCTCGCCCTGGTCCCCGGTGAACCATTCGAGCAGTTGCTTTCTGGTGTTGGCGGCCCGAGCGGCGTCAGCCTGAAGTGTCATGGTGTTCTTTCGGTGTGAACAGGGCGCGTTGTACCTGGACCTACTTCTGGACGGGCACGATAGTTCCCTCGATTGTGATCTGCTCGCCGTGAGAGTTGACGAAGATCGGGGGGAGCCACTTCACCTTGGATAGCGTTCGTCCCGGGCCGTGCTTGAAGGTATGCAGGTGTGCCTTGCGGATGTGAGGCGTCACCGTTCGACCAGCGCCGCTTTGAGAGCGACGGTCGTTTTCGATCATCTCGCGAGTGGCCTTGATGGTGGGGCCAATACGCCAGCCAACTTGGTGGAGTTGGAGCGGGCGTGGAGGGCGCTGCCCCTTCTTGGGAGGCTTGCGGCCGACGGGCCTGCGCTGACTGTCCGCCTTGTCTGAGCACACGTACAGCAGGTGGGCCACGCCGAAGTGGGCGAGAGTTTCTAGGTAGGTGCGTTTTTGCTCTTCGCTGGCATGGTCGCCGAGCAGCGGTTCCCAGGCGTAATCCTTGAGGACTTTGTCGATGACGCTGCGGATGGTGAAACTGTGTTCGGTGAGGTGGATGGAGATGCGGACGCTGTCGCCGTCGATCACGTTGCCTTCGTCGTTGACGAGGTCGGAGTTAAAGGTCAGCTGGTACTGCGTGGCTTCAGGGTCGCTGGTGTCACACATGGTGTTGTCAGCACGGCGGCCAGTGACATACATCGCCCGCAGCAGGCCGGGCATCTGATCCTTGTGAAGGATGGGATACCCGGAGGTGAAGACGAAGACCGGATTGGGGTGGGGCAGTTGACTTAGAACACCGCCGGGAAGGATATCGGTGGTGTCCATCTCAGCGAGGGATCGCATCAGTGTCGGTTCGACGTCGTAGACGATCTTCGCCTTCTGCCAGGTCCAGTAGACGGCGTAGTCGCCTGCGCTGATCTGGATCGACTTGGCGATGTTCTCTGTTGGCAGGCGCAGTTCCTTGTTCTCTTGGCCAGGCAGGGGATTGCCGCCGTTGGAGAGCGTCTTAGCGTAGTCAAGCGCGTTGAAGCGGCGGAGGTACTGCTCGACGGTTTCGACCTGAACCTTCTGGATTGACTCAATCAGGGTTGAGGCCGTAATGGGCAACTGCCGCTTGAACGGGAACGGGCTAGGCATGGCGGTTCCAGTTGGTCTGTGCTGCTTTGAGTGTGAAATAGGGGGCGGGAAGGTCCGTCATGCAGCATCTAGCTTCTTGAGAAGGCGCTGGGCTTCAGCGAGAACCTTCTTACTGGCGAGGATCTCCTTGGGCAGCTTCACATAGTTCTTGTGCGCCTCGTCAAGCTGCTTTTGCAGTTTGGGCCGTTCCCGGTTGGAGTAAAGGGCCAAGCCGAGGCGGGCCCGGGATACGGCTGAAGACAGATCGACGAGCGCGTCCAGGTCCTTTGCTCCCGTGCTGATCTGGAGCGTCTTGACTGCCTCGCTCAGTCGCTTTTCCTCCAGGGCCACCATGTCCTCGTAGAGGTCGATGAACCAGCCACAAAGCTCCTCAACGTCGAAGATCACAGTGGTCTTGTATTCGTACACCTCCGTCGGAAATGGTTTCTGATCGGGCGGTGCGTTGCGGAGAAGGGTGCGGTAGCGCTTGAAGCGGGCCATGGTCAGGCCCGTGATTTCACAAAACTCCTGGGCGGAGATCATGACGTAGGGGGCAGGCATGTCAGCCGTTCTTCGTGATGGGCGTGAGGGCTTCAGGGCTCCTGGACGGTCGTACCTATCCTCCGAGCCAGACGCGGCGATCGTTGCCCCACAGGTAGACGTACTTCATCTCACGGTCGAACTGCTCCACGCTGCCTGCCTCCTTCAGATCCCTGATCAAGCGGGCCAGAACCAAGCCCTCACCACGCTCATTGGTGCGGGGGTTGGAGCGGAGCTGCTGGAGCTGTTCGTCTGTGCGGTAGTGACGAGACTTGCGCAGCTCCGTGCACACAGCCTCCTTCACCTGCTCAAAGCGGGCGGCGCCCTCCTCAGTGGTGAGGTCAAGCCCCCTGGCGGCGTCGATGTGCTGGTTGACGTCCAGCTCCTCGATCCAGACATTGACCGGGCTCATTGCTTCTTCTCCTTGCTCATTGCTTCTTCTCCTTCATCTTCACGGGGCGGACTGCAACGTCGTGGACAGATCCTTGGTCGAGGAGGTCCTGAGAAACCCAGTAGGGCTTGACCCACTTCAGTCTCTCGGTTGCGCGCCCCTGCCCGGTCCAGAAGGTTCTCCAGTGACCAGAACGCTGGTGAGGACGCTGACGTCGACCGCTCTCCTCGCCGCCGCTTTGGGCGTTGGCGCCCGAGCGTTGCTTCGCGGCATGCAGCGCGGGACCGAGCCGGAAACCCACCTTGACGACGGTGTCGATGTCGCTGGGGCGGGACCGTCGCTGCTTCTTGCCGGCCTTCGCCTTCCCGGCACGGTTGACCGCAGGCTGGTAGGTCTCGGTATCGGGCTGGTCCGTGCAGACGTACAACAGCGAGTTGAACACCTGCGTGACGTAGCGACGCAGCCATGCCTCCAGCTTGCTGTTGTCCTCTTCGCCGAGGTCATCGTTGAAGTGGAACTTCGCAACGGTCGCGTTGACTACGTCGTCGACCGTCAAGTGCTCGCCTCGTAGAGGAATGGTGCAGCGCAGAGTTTGGAGGACCGGCCCACGACCGGGGGCGTCGAGCCATCCGACGAACATCAGGCCGAGATCCTCGCGGCGTACCTCGTTGGTGGAGCACACCTGCCGGGCCGAGTTGAAGCGGCCGAAGACGATCGCTCCTATGGGTACCCCAATGTGCTCCCGATAGTAGGCGACCTCGGGGTCGGACCAGTCGGGCCGAGGAAGCATCACGAACGGGTTCGAGTGCGGAAGATCCTCCAGGACGGTCGTGGGGATCTTGCTCACGGAAGACTCAGAGAGGTAATGGAGCATGAGATCGTCCATGGCGTAGACGACCTTCGACTTCCCCCACAAGTTGAAGATCGCGGTATCCCGAGCCGACGCCATGAAGTCGCTGTACGCTGCCGCACTGTGAGTGGGGAGGAACTTGATCAGGTGCGGAGGTACACGAGTGTCCTCCCTGGCCTCCAATAGCAAGGCGGCGTATTCGCGCACCCCAGGAGTGGACGTGCAGTAGCTGATGTGCCCTGCAAGCGCCTCGATGCATTTCTTCGCGATTTCGAGAACTTGCTTGCTCGTGCGGCGTTCAGGCACAGCTTGCGTACTCACTGCTCCCCTTCATTCTTAATTAGTGATGCCGTGTTCGCGCTCGTAAGATTTCACGAACGGCTCCAGGCTCAGATTGCGATCTTGAAGCTTCTTTTCCTCTTCACGGAGGGCCGTAAGTTGACTCTCTACCGCCTGTTTCTGCTCAGCCAGCCATGTCAGGCGTCGATTGTTCTCGCTCAGCTCCTTACATGAATTCTTGTAGCGTTCCTCACTCTTTCCATCGCGGAGTCGCTCGCTGTACTTCTCGATGTAGGAAGCGACCTCAGCCTCGACGAAATAAGGGACGGGATGGCCCCCGCCAGACTGACGCTTCTTTAGGCATACGGTCTTGAGGGACTTGCGCCAGTTGGAGAAAGTCTGGCGCGAGATCCCCGCACGCGAAACCACATCAGGGCCTGAGATCAGTTCGCCCCACTTGTCGCGAAAATCCGGCCGCAACCATTCGACGTCTTCGGCCATGTCGTACCTAGCCTCTTCCTGGGAAATAGTTCATTTCCCAGATTCTACTGGGCTCAGATGCAAGGACCGGGGCCTGGCAGACGTGGGCTGTACCAGGCTAGGGAGCCGGAACGTACACTCGCATAGCCGGCGGCACCCAACGCGACACCAGGCGCAGCAACTCCCGAGCAGCGAACAGCTTCGCCACCTCGCTCGCGCCGTCCAGGCTGACCTCCATCCGGCTCGCGGAGGTGAAGAAGAGCATCCGACGAGCCTGATTGATCAGCTCGATCACCGCCGGATAGTAGCCCCCCTCCTGGTACGCCAGCCGCGCGCTCACCGCAGCCTCCGCCAGGTAGAGCGAGACCATGCTGCTCATCCCGTACCGCTTCATGTTGTACACACTCTCGGAGCTGCTCTCGCCTTCCAAACGCCCCACGATGCCAGCCGCCTCGTCCTCCAGATCCTGAAGCTGACTCGGCAGTTGCTTGAGCGCGGCGCGCCAGCTATCGAACTGGTGGTAGGACTGTCGCGCGTCCTGGTACGCCTTCCAGACCACATTGCTGTGCCACTCCATCTCCAGCACGGCGGCCATCAGCGCGCCCTTCCGTGAGGGCCACGGGCCGGATGACATCTCCTTGAGCATCTCGGCCAACTGGTTGACGGTCAGGGCTGCTAGCCTCGGCTTCCGCTGGGCTTCCCGGCGCATGCGACGCGTCTCCTCATAGCTGCACACGTCTTTCCAAAGCATCTCGATCTCGGCGGCCTGAGCATCGAAGTGAGGCAGATCGACCTTCTCGACCAGCTCCTGGATTGCCTCCACCCGCTGGCGCAGCCACGGGTCCACCACGTCCATGTAGCTCTTCTCGGACATCTGCATCCTTGTCATAGTCGGAGCAGTGGCTCGGCCCTAACTTGAACCACCACCAAGCGAATTGAGCATGAGAACGTGACAGCGCGCATGAGCTGAAAGTCATTGAGCACTGAGCCTTTGCCAACCTCACTTTGAGCAGTTCAGGTGAAGCGTCAGCACTGCTTGAACGACGCCGGTGATGCGGGTGGTGCTGCAGCGGAGTTTGCGCAGGAGGCGCCACGTTTTGAGCGTGGCCATCGCCTGCTCTCCGAGAGCCCGAATGCGCGCATGTGCGACGTTAACAGCTTGCTGACCTGCGGAGAGGTTGTTGTGCCGGCCGCGGAAGGGCACCCGGACACTCCCGCCGGCGCCCTGGTATCCCTTGTCCGCCCAGCAGGCCAGGTCGGCATCAGACAGGGCGTTGATGATGCCGTGAGTGCGGGCGGCCTTGATGTCGTGGACGGCGCCGGGCAGGGCGGGCGATGCCCACAACAGTCGGCCGTGCGGGTCGGTGAGGACCTGCACGTTCATCCCGTGCTTGCGATGCTTGCCCGAATAGAAGGGTCGGTCGGCGGCGATCCGGTCGATCGGCAGCAGGGTCCCGTCCAAGATGACGAACGCCTTGCCCTGTGCCGCCTTCACCGCCGCCGCGAGCTCCGGCGCCAGGGCGGCCAGCAGTTCCACGGCTTCGGCGACATATCGGTAGACGGTGCTGAGACCAACCTTGAACCCGGCTGCGAGCTGCGCATACGTGTGCCCACAGCGCAGGTGCGCCAACACCAGCAGGGCCTGTCGGCCAGCGGGCAGCCGGCGCCAGCGCGTACCCCGCCCGGCCCGGTGTGCAGCCAGTTGAGCCGTCAGAAACCGCAGGTGGGAAGTGGACAGGTCGAGCGCGGACGGGTAGACAAGCACGCGAAGCTCCTGGAGCAGACGAGCGATCTTGGTCGTGAACTCGTCTACCAGGAGCTTCGTCATGTCACGCACCTGGGCCCCACCCCAACACCCCATCAAGCCCAGCAGGTTGGCAAAGGCTCACTGTCACGGGTGCATCAAGTGCTGAGAATCGAACGACAGGCAACGGAGCGCAGCGAGCTACCGTGCCCCAGCGCGCTTGCGGTCCTCAGGCCGATACACGCGGATCGGGTCAGGAATGGTGCGCCAAAGGGCCGTGCGGCCTTCTCTGGCCCGCGTCACGGTCATCACGGCGTCGGTCTCCGGCAGCATGCCCGAGCTGTACAACTGCTGAGCGATGAACCGCAGGGCATCCCGTCGCACGCCGGGCTGCACGACCACACCCCAGTCGTACTCAGCACGCCAGGCCCGCCACTTCTCCACCGGAACGTCCACGCTCCAGTGCATACGCACAATAATCCGGCCGTTGACCACCCGAGCGGCCCCAGTGCGCAGCCCGTAGAACCACGTCTCGGTCTCCTCTACCCCGGGAATGGTCTCCACGGCCGTCGACAGGTAGTACGTGAACTCGACGGGGCCCCTGTCAACCGCGCACTCGTAGGTGCTCACCCATGAGTCCAGGCCGACGGACCAGTGGGTGTACAGCCGCGCCCTCACAGGCGCTGCTTCTGAAGAGCTGCACCGAAACCGTAGATGACGCTGCTGAGTTGAACGACGTAGAGTGCCATACTGAGCCTCCAGTGCTCTGTGGAGTGACTGGCTGGCAGGGCGGCCCCGCTGATGTGACGAGACGTAGGGCCGCCCTGCGCACGCACTGATATCTACTTTTCGGATTGAGGCTCGTAGCCGGGGCCGCGCAGATCGAGCCGATGGATCATGTCGTTGGCTTCGTCGATGGCCTCCAACAGAGTGCTGCTCGCGTAATCGCCGAAGAAGTTGCCGTCCGGGGCGCCGCTGCTGTACAGGTACCAGCCGGTGGCTCCCTGCTCGACCGTGGACCTGCGGCGCTTCTCCAGCTCGTAGATCACACCAAACAGCCCGGCCTGGTACGTGCCCGTCGACTGGCGCTCCCAGCCGATACCACCCTCTCCTTCAATGAGCGTCTTGCCACCGGACTGGACCCGCTTAGCCATCCGCCAGCTCCAGGCTTGCCAGGGAGGCATACCGGGTAGCGAACTGCTGCGCCGTGCTGCCGGGATCCGACCGGTAGGAACCGTGGGCCCACTCGTACGGGATCCCTTCAGCCGGGATAGTGGCCACCACGAACTCCTCGGGACCGCGTTGGGCGAAGATCAGCCGACGGTCGGCAACGGGGTAGCACAGCTTGACTTCCCAGCCCTGGATCATCACCGGGTCCTTCACCACGGGAGCGTTGAATCCGGTAGGCGGGATGTAGAGCCGCAGCCCGTTGACGAGCTTGTCGGAGAAGGTGCCTCTGGCCTGCGGGATGATCCCCTCGATGCCAGGCGGGAAGTTCTCCGCATCCGCAGCGTCCGAAGCCGCCTTGTACGTCTTGAACAGAACACCCCCCGCGCGCTGGATGCGGGCTTGCTCCCCCTTGGTGGAGACCGAAACTTCCTCCACCGCCCTCTCGAACCCCAACCCGCCGGAGTGCTGGACCAGGGTGTACATCGTCGACATCGTCTCTCCCAGAGTTTTCGGGCATGAAAAGCCCGGCCTCCTACATCCACGTGTGTCTCGGGCCAGGCAGGTGTCGTACCTACAGCTCGCGCCACGACTGAGTGGCGGAGTCGAAGTAGTGGATCTCAGTGCAGCCCACATTGGGCTCGCCGAAGCCATCGAGCGGGGCGAAGTCGTCCTCGTTGCCCTCGTCGTCCTCCGAGGTGATGATCCGGCCCGTGTAGTTCAGGACCTGATCGGCGTCGTACATGCGGAAGGTGCGCCCCTCGCCCTTACGCAGCCGCGCCTCAATCTGGGGGGCGATGTTGCGCGGACCCATGGTGCCGGTCTCGTCGCGTCCCCCCGACGGTTCGTGCTCGATGTCAATGATCCAGCCGTACGACGCTGTACTGGCTTCCTCGGCCCCAATCTGGTGCGCTACTTCAGCTCCCGGCATGATCCTGCTCCGTCTCTCGGTCCGTGTCGCACTTCCTGCACAGGCAGAACACGGACGCGCTCATCAGCGTCTCCGGGCAAATCTCCTGGTAACAGATGTTCTCGTTGTCTTCACCGCAGTCTCGGCAGCGGTCCGAGTTGTCCCGCACGATCACGAAGCCCTGGTCGTCGTACCTACGCGGCACAGCAAGCACCGTCCATCCGCTTCACCCAGAACGCGATCTTCTGGAGGCCGGGTGGGCCGAACACCTCGCCGTCCCGACCGTTCTCTAGGAGGCGGTGCCAGATTGAGTCGTCACCGATGTCGTCCCGGTACCTCTCGACCTGGAGGACGAGGGCGCACCAGGCGCACGAGCACCCGACCCACTCCGAATCATTTCCGAAGTGGGCGCACTGCTCCGCAGACTCGTCGATGTAGTCCGTCAGCAGGTCCTCGAACGCCGAGACTGCCAAGACGTCGTCGTCAAGGCACTGCACATCTTCCGGGTTCGGCTCGAAGCCGACGGTGTTGAACCCGATGTGAAAGTGGTCGCCCAT
Source organism: Streptomyces sp. WZ-12 (assembly GCF_028898845.1). Classification (NCBI taxonomy): domain Bacteria; kingdom Bacillati; phylum Actinomycetota; class Actinomycetes; order Kitasatosporales; family Streptomycetaceae; genus Streptomyces; species Streptomyces sp. WZ-12. Next base: position 7,118,456 of record NZ_CP118574.1, read on the forward strand.
ATCAACTCCTCTTCAGACGGTCGTGCTTGGGGCACCAGTCCAGCCCCTTGCCCTTGAGACTGGCGCAGTACCTTGTACCTGAGCCGTTGCCCTCCCACACCGGACTGCCGCACAAGGTGGAGTGATAGCCGGGCTCAGAAGGGACCGACGTGCCATTGGCATCGCACCAGGCGTGCCACTTGCCGAACATGTCAGGGGATGCCGTGTGGTGCTCGGCATCGCCTCCGCACTCGACGCAGTACTCGAACTCAAACAGCTCGGCCAGGAACTGCTCAGCGGTGCCCCCGTCAACGGTGAGCTGATTTGTAGTCACGCCCCCTCCTTCGCGTGGATGCCGTCACCGACACAAGCTGCGCACTCACATGCGTGCACGTCGTGCAACTCGCTCACCTTGTAGGCAGCCCTCAGTGCCCACTCGTTCGCCGTGCTCCACGTCAACTGGACCGAGACCATGTCGTCGGACCAGGCCCGCGTGACCCTGGCCTCGAACGCGTAGGGGCTTCGCACCGGCGTCAGGCAGCTCCTGCTTTCGGCGACCTGGTAGAAGGGCCGTACGCGCACAAGGCGTTGTTGCTCAGCCAGAGCATCAGCGGAATCGCCGACATGAGTTACCGGCTCCCCAATCGGCCGAACCTCTGGCCCCGTAAGGGCGTTGTACCGCGTGTAAGTCGTCTGCGACATGCGTTGTCCTCTCCCCAAAACGACGCGATGCCGACGAACACTATCCGTCGGCACTCGAAAATTCATCAACGGACCAACTAATTCAGTTGAGTTGATCCGCAACCTCACGAGATGAGCGCCCCAGGCCAGATTCGATCCGGCACCCTCACGGCATGCTCTGGGGCCACCAATTCACCGGTAGAACTTCACATCCCTGATGCGCAGCGCTTCGACACGATCGAGAAGGAACACAGGCAGCTTCGCCACACCCTCGATAGAGGCCCGTCGGAGTCGGTGCGTACCATCGATCAGCATGTAGCCCGGTTCCTCGCCCTCTTGGGAAAGGTCGGCGAAGATGAGTGGCACACTCAGATCAACCTGCGTGCGGGCGTACTGCTCATCGACCTCGCCGATCAGCAGTGGAATGCTGCTGCCTTGCAGAATCTCTTCCCGACTCTTATCCAGGCCGAGGGACCGTGCCCAGACGACGACATCGATCTCCTGAAGGCGATCTGGCCGTGGCTCAGTGCGAATGATCTCCAGAGCGGCATCAATGTCGTACACGAACGGCTCGAAGTGGAAGTACTGGCCCTTCCTCTGCTTCTGCTCCTGGTCGTCCTGCATGTCGTACCAACCTCCGATTCAGTTCGTCGCGTATCCGCGATATTCAGCGATGACCATTAAGCACTCGATGACTGTCTGGAGATCTCCGTATGCGCGAACACACGAACCGTCACAACGGGTGGCCTCGCCAATGCCCGAGCCTGACATCAGTGTGTCGTCATCGTCGTAGTGCCCCTCGCACTCATCCCCTGAGAATTCACGCAGCACTTTGCGTAGAGATTCGATAGATGCAGGCAAGTATTCCGCTACGAGTTCAGAGAGGTGGTGCGCAGTCGTCTGGTACTGACCACGCCCTTTGATCTCCAGAGTGATTGCGTCATTCATTGCCATGGCGTGCCTACCTCGAATTGGGGATGCCGTTGGGGTTCCAAAAGCATACGAGCTGACCGGAGTCAGGCTCGGTGATGAACACATCGGGGCTGTCTCTCATGAGGCGTTGCCCGAAAGCGGCGTAGTCGAAGTGCTCGCCTCCAACCTCATTGAAGCCGTCCCAATGATCCTCCGCCCAGTCTCGTGCGACTTCGTCGGCGGCGGCGTATATCCGCTGGAAAGCACGTTCCGCCGCATCGAGGTCGACGAATTCGAACAGGCCATTGCTCGACGGGATGTGTTCCGTCAGATAGGAGACGACGGCCGCGACCACGGTGGCGTCGTGTTGCTGACGGCCATACATGTCCACCAGGGAAATCTCCAGGCTGTTCTGGGGATCATCCCAGCCACACTGCTGCTGTTCCTTGAGCGCCTCTCGGATCTCGGATTCAGTGAACAACGATCCTCCTGCCAAAAAACGAAAATCCCGACCCAAGAAATGGATCGGGATAGAGAAGAGAGGAACAGGGATGCGGTCGTACCTACTCAGCCCTCACCGTTCAGCACTGCGTTCTTGAACTGCTCGAACTCCGGACCGAGGAAGGCCACCAGGTCGTCACGCCACCGCTTGGCTTCCTGGTACTTGTCATACGCGGTCAGCCCTTCCTCGAATCCGGCCGCGCCGCTGTCGCTGCCCATGTACTCACGGGCCCACTCTCGCCAGTCATCGTGACTGTCGATACCCAAAGCATCAGAGAGCGCCCACTCCAGGACCTCTGGCGCCGTGGGTGGCACCAACTCGTCACCGTTCTGACGGCGGCTGAGAGTGGGGGACTGCCCGAACCCACGGAAGAGGAGGGTGCGGGCGTTGAACCGACCGCCGTACAGACTCACCTCCGCCTCCAGCGTCAGGAGGCAATCGAAGACGTCGTAATCCTTTCCGCCGTCGGGTGCACCATCCACTGAGTGCGTGTAGACGGGCAGCACCTTGATCCCGTTAGCTTCGATCAATTCCTGCAACGTGCGCATGAGAAGTCCTCTCCTGGATCTAAAGAACTGGTCGTATCTGTGAGTGCCCCGCGCCGGATTCGAACCGGTCGCCTTCTCCTCACGGGGCTACCGAGTTCAGCATTGCCAGTCCGACGGCGGGAAACCGCCCTTCTTCAACCACTCGTCGAGACACTCGAAGGCTTCCTGCAACCGGCTCACCGCTTCGATCCTTCCGTCCTCGTCGTAGTCAGTATCCGCCTCGTAATCCTGCAATGCCTTCCGGATGTTCTTCAGCGCCTCATTGGGGTCCATTCGACTTGCCCCTATCAGTAGGTTCCGTGGAGGTATTTGACAGCGATACGTTTGGCTTCAGTGCGCGTTTCCGCTCCCACGTCGTTAAGCAAGAACTCGGCCGTGCCGACCGGCCTGTAGAAGGCGCCTGTGTTCGGGGACCAAATCAACCGCCCGTTGTCGTTGCTGAACTCGATCTTCCCAGCCTTCAGAATGCCCATCTTGCGTTCACGAACGATCAAAGACATGGCTCTCCTTCAGAACTCGCGACTGTAGGGGACCATGACTGTCCCGCACTCCGGGCAGAACACGTGGTGACTCCCGCACACGGCGTACGCGCCGCACGTCGGGTGTCCCTCGCCGGCGTCCTCTTCGTCGTGGCAGTCCTGGATCAGCCCGTCAGGGAACAGGTCTCGGAACGTGTGAAAGCTGCCGCCGTAGTCGACGATCTCCGAGCCCTGGACAGTCAGACTGTGCTCGTAGTTCTTCGGGCAGGCCAGCTCGTAGTAGTCGTATTCGTACCAGTACGCCCGATCCGTTGTGGGGTCGGTGTAGATCGTGTACGAGCCCGCACGGTGGTTGCTCACCTCCGCGACAGCGGCGTAGCAGGAGCCGTCGTGCTCGAAAGCGAGGACGGAAAGCTCCTGGTCCAGGTTGGTCTCCACGTTGGGCATGAAGACAGTCAGGACATCGTCACCGTTGTCCGGATCGATCTCAAGCGACTTGAGGAACGCGCGCAGCACGCTGTGCTCGTCCGCGTACTTATCGATCTCTTCCGCCACCGCGTCCTTGAAGTGCTCCCACCGCTCCGTCATCTCCTCGGCTTCGCCAGCGGTGCGTTGCTCAATCCACTTCGCGGAGTCGACGATGATGCAGTACCCGTCGTTCCACGCCCCGTTGGTCTTGTCTGTGTCGTCGATTCGGTTCATCGGGCCCAGGGGGGCGGGGTACGGTCCCGATACGTGCTTCTCATCCGGCTGAGCAACGATCGCGAAGCCCTTTTCATCCGTCATCGAAATACTGATCTGCATGATTCCCCTCCCGGGTAACCGCTCGGCCCTACTAAATCGTGGTGTCAGCGCTGCTCTCGACTGTCCCTGTTCTGCCAGAAGGCTTCGCTGGCGTATGCCTGGCGGTCATGGTCGTCGAGTTCGGTCACCCACTCGTCACACTCCCGCTTGAACTCCTCGTACGTGGAGATCGTGGGCGCACCCTTGCCGTAGTCGTAGACCCCGATCGTCGCGACGGCGGTGCTGTCGCCAAACTCCACGAACACGTCGATGTACGCGCCGTGGTGCCACACGAACCGCATCCCCGACGGGTGGATGTACCCCAGCTCTTGGTCCCACTGCCCGCTCGCGACAGCCTCCAGCGCCTCGTCGAACTCCGCCAAGACCTCGAAGGCCGGGTCCATCGGACCATCCTCGGAGCCGTCGGTGAACTCTGAGCGCTTGCTACGCATGTGGTCTGCGCACAGGTTCTTCTCGGACTCCTCGCGTTCGCCGTCAGATAGCCGAGTCCAGGCGAAGTAGACGCGGGCGACGGCCGGAGTCTCGTCGTCACAGAACTGGCAGAGCTTAATGACCATGGAGACCTACCTACTTGATGCGGCTGGTGATAGTGATCAGATCCTTGCGCTGGAACAGCACCTGGTACAGCTCGCCGATGCTGCCGACCGGCCAAAGATCAGGATAGGCGGATTCAAAGACCCGGAAGGTCGTGCGACCGTCAGGTTCCCACGTCTTGATCTGACCGGAAGTCACCACCCTTCCAGCGATCGTGTACGTAAAAGTGTGGTTGAGATAGTTCATCTCTGGCTCTCCCGTATCCAGCCGACGGACCCTACTGTCCGTGCGACTCGATTTGGGGGACGGACATACACTAATTCACGTCCCGGATTCTCATCCCTCCGGATCGAAATCCGGGCACGGTAGGCTCCGTGCAGGACTCCCGTCATTGCCTAGGTGAGCTGTTACCTCACCTACTAGCTGATAGGACGCGGGCCGCTCAGGTACCCGCTACTGGAATGAGCGCATGTCCGTCCAACCAAAGATTTTGGGTCTCGCATAACTGCGAGTTACCCGGCGCAAGTGGGTTGGTGCCCAAACAAGGTGCGTTGCAGAAAACTCCCGTAGTCCGCCTTGCGCTAATTGCTGCGTGTCCGTCCACCCGACTACCGCACCACCGGCTACTTAGGCCGCGTGGCTCAGTTCGCGGGGGTATAACACGTCTTATTTATCGTCGGCTGTCGTTACATTAGCCCCGTCTCCCATAGGTGCCCCGCTAGGCAGGGTGCCCCATGAGTCCATGTGGTTGTTTCCACCGACCGCACACCATCTTTGTCAGAGACAGTGTGACTCACCCCCTTTCGGCGCGGCTTCCCAGCGTTGCCTACTCGGTTTATCGAATCAAGGAACGAACCGTTCGTATTGCGACCACCGCACATGGTTCCGGCTCGGAAACCGGACCTGTCGGGAAACAGGGTGCAGCACGTCTATCGATCACAGGCTCTGGATTTACTCCACTGGGTTACTGACGAAAACCACCCGGCAAGCAGTTGATTACCTGCCGGCCCGTGCCGGACGAATCGGCCACGGGAGTAATCGGGGTCGGCCAGTGGGCTTTCAAGCCTCACGAGTCACCTACGACGGTTTTTGTTTGTGGTCGTGTCACGACTCCCTCATGCGCTCAAGGCGCAGAAGCCGCCTCCCGTTCACGTGGGGGAGCGCCGTTGTGGCCGGTCCCGCCGTTCCCGGTCGGTGTGGTTCCCACTCTACCAGATGATTTGACGTTGTCTAGCGACGTCAAGTCATCTGTTTGGGGTGCCATCCCTTGCGCCGCATGTTCAGGGGCTCCATGCCCCCTACTCGGTATGCAGTGCGAGGTAATGACTAGCTTCCCTGCCCGAGGTGTGCGCCCCGTGCTGTTCGGCGTAGCCACATCATTGCACATCGCTTGACGTTGCACAACAACGTCAAGGGTGGGGAGTGTGGTCGGTGGTGTCGGGAGTGGCTCTGCGCTGTGGTGCGACCGCATGGCCCGCAACGGCGGTGTGCCGGCGCGTATTGGCGCCCGTGTCCCTTGTCGCGGTAAGCGCTACGAGGCCCACACGCGCGCCCTGTGTGACTCTCCGGTCGTGGCGCCCGACTGGGGCGTCGGCGATTGGGGCGGGGCGGTTACGCGCCTTGCCGGAACCGTCGCTCGTGGGGCGCCTTGTGATGAGCGCGCGGAGTTGTCACGCAAGGAAAGGTGATGCCGTGTCAGTTTTTTTACTTGACGATGTGTCATATTGCGCTGCCATTGCGCCCCGTCGTCGCGCCGTTACAGCACCCCGCGATTGGTCTATCTTGGTACGCGCTTCAATGACTCTCCGCCATGGCTACCCTGCGTTCCCCGCAAGGTTTTTCGGGGGCGACGGGGAAACGCCCATACCCCTACTCCCATATAGGCAGAGAGAGGCGCTGAGGTGCTCCCGCGCTCTGGCTGCGCATGCCCCTCATTGTCTACGCTGTGTGCGTATCAACTCTCCGTGTTGCGTGATGGTCCGTTAGTCAGGGTGTGGCCCCACGGGGTGCCCTGAAATCTGATGCAGTATCAGAATGCCGCGAGCGACCTTTTGCACCTTTTGCCGCTCGCCTTTCGCCGGTACTTTCCGTGACCTTTTCTGTGGCGCTGTGTGCGGGTGCGTTCCACGCTGCGTATGCGGCAGCACGCACGACCCTTGACAGCTGCGAGCTTTCTTCTCTCGCGTCGGCGGGAACCTTGTCCAAACGCGCGTTTGGTCTGTGTGATACCTGGCGCAAGCGACATTCGCGGACATCTTGAAACGCGTGCCAATGATGCTGCGGCGTGTGATGTGTGCCACTCTCTTGCGAAAGGTCACCCAAAGTGACACCCCCCACCCTTAAACGTGCGCTTGTGAAAAGCGCCCCCTGGTGTCACTCTCGGCACGAGGCCCTGACGGTGAGGCAGTATCAGGCAATATGGGCGATGTCGCTTAGCGTGACGTCCGCTCAGGCCGGAAAACGGGCCCATTCTCACCATGTGCAGTCGAATCCTCGTCACCTGACGATCTATCAAGCTGATTGGGCGTCAGGTTGGCGCTGCGGTGTTCCCTCGTCGGCGACTGATCAGGTGCTGGGCATGCGAAAGCCCCTGGAGAAGGTCCTCACTCCAGGGGCTTCGGTGTCGCGGTGAGCTAGGCGTCGGCTTCCAGGGCGACGGGCTTCCGGCGGGCCTTGCGGATGAGCCAGCCGAACACGGGCAAGGTCAGTCCGATGAAGAGGAACATGATCGAGATGCCCGACAATGCGGGGCTCAGCTTCTCTTCGATCTTGAGGTCCCAGGGCGATCCCACCGTGTAGGCGATCAGGTAGCTCCCCTTCGAGATGGTGTAGGCGATGCCGAAGACGGCGGCGATGGCGGAGGAGCCATAGCCGCAGCTCGACCAGGGGCGGCCGGGCCAGTTGAGGAATGCGCTCTTGCCGCACATGAAGGCCAGCTCGGTGCACGTGAGGAACGTGTAGCCGAGGTATATGAGCAGGTAGATCCTGACTTCGGTGTCGCTGGCGTGTGCGGTGGTGAACTCGATGCCATCGTGGGCGTTGGCGCTGGACCAGAGCGGGATCATCGCGGCGAGGACGACGACGGCAACTGTGGCGCGCTGGTAGATGGCGGTGCGTAGATAGCTGGGGTCATACGCGATGTCGACCATCGTGACCTGGAGTGCGGCGCACCAGAGGATCGCGCAGATGTGGGCGATCAACTTCGCGATGTTGTCGATGCCGGTGATGTCCGAAGCGGCCTGGTGGACGGCCGGGATGGCGAAAGTGACGCCGATGGAGCAGATGCCGAAGGCCACGGTGATCGATCTGTTGGCCACAGTGGGCGACCGCCTGGCGCGTATGAGGCAGAGTGCGGTGACGATCGCGCCGAGGAGGGCAACGCTGCCGAAGATTGCGGCGTCCCAGGGTGTGGATGATGCCGTTGTTGTGGTGCTGTTCAAGAGCTCAGACGCCTTCCAGTGAGTCTGCCGCATATTCTGCGGCCTCCCTCATGGTCCGGCGGCGTCGGTGCCTGCGGTTAACGTCACCTGAGTCGGGGGTCTCGTCGACAGTGTCCGTGGAGACGTGGCGCTCCAGGCCGAGCTGCTCGCGTCGCTCTTGTAGATAGGTGAGGAGGTGGGCAACTTCGTTGGGCGGTAGGTCGCGTAGGTGTCTGACGATGTCGCGGGCCGTCGAGTCGCGGTTGAGGACGTCGAGGGCGATGTAGTCGTCCCAGCCGGGGAGCAGGAAGGCTGCGGGAGCATCGAGAACCGAGGCGAGTTGGTGGACGGTGTTGATGCTGGGGTTCTCGTCCTCGCCGCGTCGCAGCTTGGAGAGTTGGCCGACTGACCCTCCGCGCGTGTACCCGGGAAGCTGCTGGATGGCGCCGGAGAGGTCGCGATTTGAGGGCAGCTCGCCGTCTGGGCGGCGTCTCCTACGCAGGAGGTAGGCCAGCTTTGCAGCGAGGGTGGGCATGGGGCGGGTCCGTCTGCCGGGGATGTGGGGTGTCTTGCCCGGATTTGGCTGGTCCGGTCAGGGTGGAGCAGATAACGAGCGCACTGATCACTTTAGTTGACAGTAGGCATTCTGCGATACATGATCGTGATCGTCAGTAACAGACCAAGTGCGCCGTTTTCGGGTGCATGCTCGCCCGGCAGGGCAGGCGCGTGCGCACCATCAAGTGTTCGAATCTTGTTCGATATGGTGGGCGTGCAGCAGGACAACGTCTTTCGGGGGCGAGGGGGTAGGGATGCGTAATCTGCCGAACCAGTGGCGCGGCGGAAGGGGGGATGGGGCCGCCCTGGACGGCGAGGTCGGCCCTGCTCGTGTGGGACGGCAGAGGGGGAGTCGCTTGGGGGGAACCGTGGAGCTGGGTGCGGACTCGGTTGAAGCCAAGCTCCTGTACGCCTTCGGTGGGTTGGACGGGCTGCCGTTCGTGGTCAACCGGAACACTGGGGAAGTGCGTTACGTGGTGCCCTCTGACTGGGAACGCCGGCTGCTGCGGCAGATGGCCGATGAAGTTCGTGCATCGTCAGGAGTGCAGGAAGCGGCGTGACTGCCCAGCCGGCGCGTTCATCCTCTGACAGGGCGCCCATCTATGGCGTATGGGTTTGATCAAAAGAGCACTGCTCATGCATACCAACTAGTGCGCACCTGTTACAGTCGCCCGTGCAACCCTACGAGGGCGGTTGCGGGCGTGCCTGCAACCAGCTGCGAGGTGTAAACACGACTGCTGGGAGACGGTATGGGTGGGATCTGCGGGTACGAACTGCACGGCGAAGATCTGTGTGGTGCGCAGGTGAAGGGCCGCCCATACCCGGTCAGCCTCAATGGCGAGAACTACGAGGTCTGGCTGTGTGGGCAGCATGTTGCCCCCACCGAACGTTTCCTGAAGAAGCTCATCAAGGGCAACCAGGCGGCCCCCGATGGAGCCAAGAAAGTCTGGCGCGATGACACTGGCTTCCTGGCCACCTCGGATGACATCAAGTCGTGGCTGAAGCGGGCCTGGGAGAGCAACCCAAAGCTCTTCTTGGATGACGCTGAGAAGGAAGCCGTTCAAGCTCTCGTCGAGATGATGACCAGCGACCGACCGCAGCACCGCCAAGGGCGGATGCCTGACAAGTGCATCGCCGCCTGGCGACGGTTGCGCTCAACCGTCGATGACGCCGACGGTAGCTGGGAACAGCACACCGGTGACTTGGAAGACATGGCTGAGATCCGTGGCGTGCTGCGGTACGAACTCCAGCGGAATCCCGGTCAGTTCAGTGAGAAGGAGGCCGCGCTCGTCGGAAGGTTGCCCAAGGGGGCCAATCTTCCGCCGGAGGCATTGGTGCTCTACGGCAAGGTGATGGCCATGCACGAGGCGGCGCAAGCTAAGACCGGGTGAGCTGTCGCAGTATCAGGGACCCGTCCTGTAGGGGCGGGTCCTTTTTGCATGTCTAAACCGAACGGCAAGAGCAATGCTCTTGGAGTGCTCTTTGTTGGCTGTTAAGGTGATCCTCCAGGTGCTGATCAACAAGTGCACCGGACTTCATGGGGCGGTGTAGCAATCCCGTCCGTCCTAGCCAGGGGAGAGGAACACCATGCCCGCAGTCGCATACCCGGACGCGGACAAGGCCAAGGAGGACTGGCTGGAGTCACTGCGGGGACGCACCCGGACCGAGTACGAGCGGGATGTGCGGCGCTACTTCGAACACTGCGAACGGCGCGAGACCAACCCGCTCGATGCCCGGCAAATCGACGTCGACAGCTACGCGACCTGGTTGACCGAACATGGCGTCGGACCGGCCGCGTGGAACCGAGCTCGGGCCGCCGTAAAGAGCTTCTACAACTACGCAGCCCGCGAGACCGAACGCTGCCAGCGCAACCCTGCCGAAGGGACTCAGCGTGCGACGGTCTCGTCGAAGAAGTCGCTCGGCCTGACGAAGGAACAGGCGGAGGTGCTCCTGACGGAGGCGTACTACTCAGGCCCGCGTCTGTACGCCCTGGTGCTCCTTCTCCTGGAGACCGGTCTGCGCGTTAGCGAGGTGGTGGAAGCCGACGTCGCCGACCTCGGGACTGTGCTCAACCAGCCCGTGCTGACCACGATCGTCAAGGGTGAAGACACTCCCGTAGACACCCCCTTGAACCGCCGGGTGTACAGCGCGCTTCTGCGCACCGTGGACGGCCGTACGAGCGGCGCGCTGTTCGTTACGCGCACCGGGAAGAGACTCACTAGGCAGGGCGCTTACGACACCATCGTGCGCCTGGCGCGCCGCGCCTTCTCTCGCCACATGCACCCGCATGACCTGCGAGCGACGTTCATTACGCTCGCCTTGGAGATGGGCATCCCCCTCGACTTCGTCCAGGAAGCGGTGCATCACAAGGACCCCCGAACGACGAAGGACTACGACTCGCGTCGGCGCGCGCTGTCGTCCTCGCCGACGCATGCGCTGGGGGCCCACCTCGCCCACCCCGACAAGGACGAGGAAGCCGACCACGAGTCTGCGTTCGACGCAGCTGCGGCTTCACCGACTGCGAGGACTGCTGCCTCCTCGGTACTTCCGCCAGAGTTGGCCGAGGCCCGGGACCTCCTGGAGCGGATCTACCCGTTGCTCAAGATGCGCTTCGACGGTCAAGTCAAGGAAATTGTGGAGGAGTTGACTACATGAACTATTCGCAAGCTGACGTCGAGTACGTCGCCATGGCCATCGCCGAAACCGATGGCGTAGGTCACATGATGGACCACAACTGCACGAGCGGCTACGAGCTTCGGTTGACATACCAGCTCAAGGCGAAGCTCATCCTGGAAGAGATCTACCCGACGCTGCCTGGCGTGACGTACGCCCCAATGGCCATGGTCAGGGTGTTTTTACCGAGGTGTTTGGGAGCCACTGTTCCGGCGAGAAGTGGGGCCAGTGCAGTTCCGGTGAGTTTGGGAGCCGGGTGGTGTGATGGTGTGTGGCATGCCGCTGTTGGCGTAATGGGTGGCTTGGGCTGTTTGGCCGTTCACGCTGTGCTTGATGATCACGGTCGTGTCAGGAGACCCGTGTGTCCAGGTCGCGTGAGTGGCTGTTCGAGAAGATCCGCCAGGCCCAGCGGGAGCAGGGTCTGTCGGGGCGGGCGTTGGCCGTGCGGTTCAAGGTGTCGCGGAACACGGTGCGGAAGGCACTTGCGTCACCGGTGCCGCCGAAGCGGAAGAAGCCGCCGCCGCGGCCGAGCGTGCTGGAGCCGGTGAAGGGCTTCATCGACGCGATGCTGCGTGAAGACGTGAATGCTCCGTCCAAGCAGCGGCACACCATCGTGCGGATCATGGAGCGGTTGGCGGCTGAGCACGATTTCGAGCTGGCCCGGCACACCACGGTGTGGGAGTACGTGAAGAAGCGGCGGCCGGAGATCGCCCTGGAGATGGCCGAGGGGCGCCGGTTTCTGGAGGGGATGGTTCCGCAGGCCAAGCAGCCGGGCGAGGAGGCGGAGGTCGACTTCGCGGACGTGTGGCTGGACCTGGCCGGGCAGCGGCGCAAGTGCGTGCTGTTCACGCTGCGCATGTCCTACAGCGGGAAGGCGGTGCACCGGGTCTACGCGACGCCATCCCAGGAGGCGTTCTTGGAAGGCCATGTGGAGGCGTTCGAGGCCCTGGGCGGGGTGCCGACCGTCCACATCCGGTACGACAACCTCAAGCCGGCGGTTAAACAGGTGTTGTTCGGGCGGTCGCGGGCGGAGTCGGCGAGGTGGGCGGCGTTCAAGTCCTGGTACTCCTTCTCCGCGTTCTACTGCACCCCGGGCGAAGAGGGAGCCCATGAGAAGGGTGGGGTGGAGCATGAGGGCGGTAGGTTCCGCAGGAAGCACCTGGTCCCGCCGCCTGAGGTGGATTCACTGGCGGAGTTGAACGAGCGCCTGGCCGCGATCGACGCGGCGGAGGATGCCCGTCATGTCCACGGCCGTCCGACCTCGATCGGGTTCGATTTCGAGCAGGAGCGCGGGTTGCTGCGTCCGGTGCCGGGCGACGGCTACGACTGCGGGATCGACCTGACGCCGGTGGTCGCCCGCAACGGCCGGATCACGGTGCGGCAGTGCTACTACTCGGTGCCGGCGAAGTTCATCGGCTCCAAGGTGCGGGTGAAGCTGCGGGCCAACGAATTGTGGGTGTTCGATGGCCGTGAAGTCGTCGCTCGGCACCCGAGGCTGACGCGCCGTTACACCTACCACGACATCCTTGACCACTACCTGGAGATCCTGCTGGTCAAGCCCGGCGCGTTCGCTGGGGCCTCCGCTCTTGCGCAGGCACGTGCGGAGGGCGGCTTTACCAAGGTCCACGAGGCGTTCTGGGCCGCGGCGAAGAAGAAGGCCGGGGACCGCGAAGGCACCCGGATGCTGATCGAGGTCCTGCTCCTGCACCGGCAACTTCCCGCCGATGCCCTGGTCACCGCGATGGAGACCTGCTTGCGGGTCGGCTCGGTCTCCACCGACCTGGTCGCGATCGAGGCCCGCAAGGCGATGGAAGGCACCGACGCCGAGGACGCCGAGTTCTCCTCGGCCCCTCCCGAGGGCGACGAGGCTGGCGAGCCGGTCGCGGATGCCGGGGGCGCCCGGGTGATCTCGCTGCATGCCCGTCGGCTGCCGCCGGACCCACGCACGTCGCTGCCTGACATGAGCAAGTACGACCGGCTGCTGACACCGGTGGCGAAAACCCGTCAGGCCACCACGAGGAAAGGACATGGGGCATGACCGCGATTGCGGAGCCGATCACCGACGCGGGAAAGGTGCCGCCGCGGCGGATGTCGCTGCCCGGGGACCCGGAAGACGTGCTGATCGACGAGGCATGCCGGGACCTGAGACTCCCTGCGTTCCGCGAGCGGTTCGTCGAACTGGCTGCCACCGCGCGGCGTGAGCAGGCCACCTACAAGCAGTTCCTGCTGGAGTTGCTGCAGGTCGAGCTCGCTGACCGTGAGGTTCGCCGCCAGCAGCGGCTGGTCCGCTCCGCGAGGTTCCCCCGGCCCAAGCGGCTGGAAGACTTCGACTTCTCCAAGAATCCGAACGTCACCCCGGAGGTCGTGGCGGACCTGAAGTCGCCGGCCTGGGTCCGTGAGGGACGCCCTCTGGTGCTGATCGGCGACTCCGGCACCGGCAAGTCCCACTTGCTGATCGGGGTCGGCACCGCGATCGCCGAAGCCGGCCTCTCGGTCCGCTACACCACCACCTCCGCGCTGGTCAACGAGCTTGCCGAGGCCGATGCTGGCCGCCGCCTGTCCTCGGTGATCGCCCGCTACAGCAAGGTCGACCTTCTGTGCCTGGACGAGTTCGGATACCTCAACCTGGACCGGAAGGGTGCGAAGCTGCTGTTCCAGATTTTCACGGAGCGGGAGGAGCGGAAGGCCACCGCGGTTGCCACAAACTCCCCGTTCGCCGAGTGGGACAAGACCTTCGGCGACGCTCGCCTCTGCGCGGCCATCGCCGATCGGATCACCTTCCGCTGCACGCTCATCCAAACCGGCACCGAGTCCTACCGTTTCCAAGCCACCGCGTCTGAACGCGCCAACGCCTCTGGACGGTGAGCGAACGACGCGGAGGGTCAGATCGGCCCGTAGATGGCGGCGCGGGCACCAGTCATGAGCGCCCAGTAGCGATCTCCATAAGACCAATGCCACCATTCGCTGGGATAGTTCACGAAGCCCTCTTCACGCAGGCACTGGGCCAAGAGGCTGCGATTATCCCGTGCGGCCTGCGACAGCCCCGGAGCGTCAAGTGGGCATGTCCTTTCATCGCCCGTGCGGTGTCCGTTCACCGGACCGCCCATATCCAGCTCGACGCCATCGGCGTCGATGAGCGTCAGATCGATGGCGGAGCCGGCACAGTGCGGGGCCACCTCGACCGGAGAGACGAACGCGCTGGCCCGGCGCCGACGCTCGGCCGAGTCCGTGATCCCCGAAAGGCGCAAACGTTCCTCATACAGCGCGAACCGACGTCCTTGTTCAGCCAGGCTGCGATGGCCCTCGATGACGAGGAACCTGATGCCCGCAGGGAGCTTCTCGGACGCTGAGCGCAAGCGGTCGAGCACCCCGGCCCTGACCCGCCCACACTCCCCAGCCTCGTCCCGTTCCCGTGGGTCCAGCGTCACAGCCGGAACGGTCGCGATCTCTACCAGGGGTTCGCCACAATCGAACACAGGGATGTTGATCACCCGAGGATCGCTCAGCAAGACCATGAGCCGTCAGCCTAACGCCTCGAACTCAGCAACCGTTCGGACAAACAGAACCGGGCCCCACAGACCACGTCTGTCAGGGACGTAATCCGGAGGACCCGGACCGCCAAGCTATCCGCGCGGTCTCTGCCGCGATCCGGGACACTCCGCACCACACCGGGCATCACCCGATAGGTGGCTCTCAATCCCGCCGAAGACTACGGCCCCTCTGCCGAGTCCATCCCCACCGCGGACGGCCTAACACTGGCTCCGCTTCTCACCGGAACCCCGGCTCTCATATGCCCCGGCAAAAACAGTCAGGGAGTTCCACGATCGTTTCGGCGTCGAGCGTGAAGGCTCCACGGACGACAAGGAGAACCTGCTCGCGCTGCGCCGGCGCCTCATCGAGGAGGAGTGCAAGGAGGCCGCTGTTGAGTTGACGCGCCTGGGGCGCAGGCTGGCGCGCGGTCAGTATGGACAGAGTGCCCGGGTGGCGTTGGCAAAGGAGTTGGCCGACATTCTGTACGTCACCTATGGCACTGCTGAAATCCTCGGCATCCCCCTGGAGGACGTCTTCCAGGAGGTGCACCGCAGCAACATGTCCAAGCTGGGGCTCAGTGGCCGACCGGTGCGACGGCACGACGGCAAGGTACTGAAGGGCCCCAACTACCAGGAGGCGGACGTCGCTGGGGTGATGTCCGGGAAGATGGCTGCGTGAGGGATTGAGATGACGGTTGTGGAGCGGCTCGACACCTTTCTTAGCCATCAGGATGCCAGCGACTATCTGCACGCCTACGCCCGGAACTTGACCCGGCTCAAGCAGACACCCCGCTACGGCGTGAGAATTGGCGAGCGGGTCTGGATAAACGGTAAACCTCAGTGGCCGATCTACCTGATAGACAGCGAATAGAACTGACAACACAGGTCCCCGCCCGTGGAGGGCGGGGACCTTCGCATTGCAGAAGTTGGGAAGGTCTCCGCCTCTCAGATGCAAGCTAACGACCGACTGCACCGCTGACAGACGATTGATGAAGTCGACCAGCAGGAGCAGCTCCATGGCCAAGAAATACCCCAAGCCGCGCCCCACTCCGCAGCCACATCTCAAGTCCGGGAAATACTCGAAGCGGCAGCTCGACCGTCTCCAGTATCAAGCCCGCAAGAACGCCAGTCCTAAGGCGCGGGAGCGCCTGGAAGCCTTCGACAGTGGTGACTTGGACGCGCTTGTCACGTTTAACACCTATCCGGACCACACCATCAACCGGAACCGTCCTCGAACTGTCGCTGCTGGATACGACTACGGGACGCACACTCTTCGCGTGATGTTCCGTAACGGTGAAGACGGGCGTGGGACAAGGGGCGGCGCGGTGTATGAGTACTACCGAGTTCCCGAGAACGTATGGCGCCATGTCCGCAAGGCCCGGTCTGAGGGTCGGTACATCAATTCGACCATCAACAACTATCCGTACCGGCGAATCGCCTAACACGTTCCTCATGCCCCTACATACGTTCTGAGGCATGAGGAACTTCTTTGTACGCAGGACCCGAGTCAACCAGGGCCAGCGGCTTGTCTTCCGGACGTGGACCCAAGAGATGTCCTCGCCGTACCGGCGCTGTGAGAACACCCTCGTCGTCCGCGTCGGCGGACACCATGCCATCGCCTTCGGCAGGTGGGAAGCAGCGCTGCCGAACGAAGATGCGGCGATGGCTGCCGTCTTCCGGCAGGACCGGCTGGACTTGAGGTATGCGGATGGCTGAGCACGACGTGGTGCGAGACCTCGTTGCCCGCCAGGCCGCCGACGTCGACGAGGAGATGGAACTGCTGGAGATGCTGGGGTTGATGCACGAATGCGAGTAACGAAGCGCCTCAAGGACCTGCTCCCTGCCCATCGTCACCGGAGCACCGTTCTCCGGCGGTTGGAGACGGCAGACAGGGGCCAGGTGCTCACCATCGCCGACAATGCCCAGACCCAGCTCGGCGCGACCATGCGTCAGCTGCGGGAGAACGCGACTCCCGATGCCCTAGAGGAGGGAACTGAGGCGCTGGTCATTCTTGTTGGCGCCTTCGAAACTTTGGCCCGTCGCTGTCGAGTTGACGCTTCCGAGGGCGCCGGACCAAGTTGAGTGAGTCGGCCCGGACACGGGCATCCGCGCGGTGCAGAAGATGCTCTGGGATTGGCTTGCCATGCTGGAGAGCATGGAGCATGTCGTCAATGTCCCAGAGACGGCGCTCCAGATGGTCAACTTTCGCTCGCCAGTCATCAAGCCATGAGGCAGCTGCGCTGGGCGTGAGCTGGCCCTTGCTGTCGCGTGCAAGATGCTCGACAGCGATCTGCTCGTCCAGCAGTCCTGATTCGACTGCGACGCCGTAGAAACGGATCAGGTTGATCAGCGACACGAGGAACCCCTCACCGATGAGGACGGCGCCACGGCGTACCCGGCAGGTCGCCAGTGTCGATGCCTCGGTACAGGCAGCAGTAGATCGCCTCACGGTACAGCCTTGTATGCCACTGGGGGGCCGGCAGCGCTGACAGCACGGCGCGACCCATCGTGGTGAACATCCAGTAGACCGGCTGGGACATGGTGCGCGTGGCGTACTCCAAGCCGGAGTGCGACTTCGGTAGTTGGCTGGTCAGCTCGACCCTGTTCCAGGCTCGCATGAGCCTCGTGAACGTCCGTATTGCTGTGGCGAGGTAGAGGGGGAGCGATACCAGCGTGACGGTGTAGAGGACGGCGACGAGGACGTTGTGCACCGTCAGGTCGGGCTCGATCCAGTTGTAGTGCTCGTCGTAGTCGCCGGACGGCTTGGCGAGCATCGTGATGAACAGAGCCACGAAGCCGCCGGCTAAGCCCACTCCCGAGGTCACGGTGAGGGTGCGGTGCACTCTTGAGTAGAAGGTGCATTGGTTGGCGTAGCCGCGGCATCTGGCGACCTTGCGTTCCACCCAGGCGTCGCCGTGCTCCTGGCGGTCGCGCCACTCATCGACCAGTCCTGCGCCCCATTGGACTCCAGCTGATCCCCACCCGGCTGCGCTGAAGACGTCCACAGCATCCTCCCCACCCTGACGACGTGGACTCCCACCCTACTGACCAGTGATCGTTTCGCCCACACCTGGGCGTACTGGTACGGGAATTGGCGGGTAACAGGTTGTTCGGCACGAATTTTAGCCTCGAACCATTCCTAGAGGTTTGAGGGGGAAATCGATGCCCGAAGTCATCGAGCAACAGTCAGGGGAGACAGCGGATGATGTCATCGCCAAGGATGTCCAAGAGGAGTTCAGTCAGAAAACTGTAGACCAGGTCCTCGACAAGATGCTTCTAGTCGTCGATGAACTGTCGGGGCACCCGCTGCGCCCTTATCAGATACCCATGGCGCGGCGCATCTTGGAATCGCTCATCATCGGCGACGCCAAAACTCTCACGGCATGCTGGGCTCGTCAGAGTGGAAAGACGGAGGTGTTGGTCAATACGATCAGTGCCGCGATGATCATGTTTCCCCGACTCGCCCCTATCTTCCCCAACCTTATGGGGAGATTTCGTGAGGGTGTGTGGGTGGGGGCGTTTGCGCCGGTTGAGGATATGGCGTCCAACCTATTCGGCCGTTTTGCGTCTCGGCTCACCTCTGAACGCGCTCAGGAGCTTCTCCAGGACCCGGAGATCGATGACAAGGTATCGGCTCGTACTCAGGAACTGAAGCTCGTTAAGTGTGGCTCGTTGGTGCGTAAACAAACGTGCCATCCGAGGGCGCAGATCGAGGGCCGGACCTACCACGTAGTCCTAGTGGATGAGGCCCAGGTCGCCGATGAGCGGGTGGTTAACAAGTCGATCAGCCCGATGCTGGCGAGCACCCGAGGAACGATGATTCTCACGGGCACGCCGACCTATCACAAGGGTGTCTTTTACAAGGTAATCCAGCAGAACAAGCGAGCCCAGACCAAGCGCAGTGTACGCCAGAATCATTTCGAAGCTACGTGGCGTGACGTCGCCCGAGCGCATCCTGACTACGGGGTCTATGTCGAAGCCGAGAAACTCAAAATTGGCGAGGATTCCGATGAGTTCAAGCTGAGTTACCGGCTCATCTGGATGCTCGACAAGGGAATGCTCACGACCTCAGAGAAATTTGAGCGACTGTGTGACAACTCGATGCAGACCTTGAAGGCGTACAACTTGTCGCCTGTCCTGGTGGGCATTGACCCGGCTCGCAAACAGGACTCGACGATCGTCACGGTTACTTGGGTGGACTGGGATCATCCTGACGAGTATGGAACCTATGAGCACCGGGTGCTGAACTGGCTCGACTTGGGTGGATTGGAATGGGAAGAGCAGTACTATCGGATCGTTGATTTCTTGTCTGCCTACAAGATATGGGCCATAGCTGTCGATATTGGTGGCGTTGGTGACGTCGTGGCAAGTCGTCTGAAGGTACTCATGCCTGACGTCGAACTCGTCGAGTGTAAGTCGGACCGGGGTGCTCAGTCTCAGCGTTGGAAGCATTTGATGGAGCTCATGCGGCAGGGAAAGATCGGCTGGCCCGGTCATTCGAAGGCTCGCAGGCTCAAGGTGTGGCGGCGCTTCCAGCAGCAGATGGAGGATGCGGAACTCCGCTTCGAGGGTCCGAACGTTATCGTGGCAGCGCCTGACGAAGTGGGCGCACATGACGACTATGTGGATTCCCTGGCTCTGTCCACCTGGGCGTCAGCAGAGCTATCTATGCCCGAGGTTCAAAGCAGCTCCAACCCCTTTTATGCGAGCTAACCCTAGGCTGCTTTCGGAGATGCCCAGGGTTAGCTCATTAAGTTCAGCGTGTTTTGGGCGTAGTAGTGGCGACAGGAATCAGCTTAGCTGCCATTACTAGCCCCACCTGCGGTGGTGCCTTCTGGTGTGCCTTCGATGGGATGGGTGGGACCAGGAGTCCCGCCATGTGTGGGCGAAATGGTCGGAGGAGGTGAGGTAGGCAGAGTTGGTTTTCCCTCGCCAGTCAAGAAGCACTCCATGTACGGAGCCTTGCCAGGCTCCTTGGCGCTGGCTGACGTGACGGTAAGTCCAATGGCGAGTCCAGTGATCAGGGAACCCGCGGCAATCGAGATAGGGGCTATTAACTTCTTCACGTTCAGTCCTTATGTGATTCGAGGCGGTAGAGGATAAGTGGTGATCTTAGCAGACATGATCATCTTGCATCCGTTATGTGATACCTAGTCCCCTTATGTTTCCGGATAATTGATGCTGACCGTGCTGGTATCAGGAGGCCCTATGTCGACACCGCCCGACCCCATCGAAGATCTCAAGAGGCAGATCGCGGAAGTCAACAAGGAAGTGGGGGGACTCAAGAAGCAGAATGCCGAACTGGCGGCACGCAACTCCCAGCTTGAACACGACAAAACCAGCCTGGCTGAGGAGCTGAAGGATGCCCTACTCGGGCTGAAGCCTTCGCAGTTCTACCCGACGACTCCCTCGGACGACCCGTTCCTCACCGAGGGGTACACCATCCAACAGCCCCGCATCGGGAAGCCAACGAGCCCCACTGCGCTGACGGCGGCGTACACATTGGACGACAACGTCCCCCAGTTCACCTTCGCCTGGAAGACACCCGAGGCTGGCGCGCCGGCTCTGTATCGCATCGACATGCGCGAGGGCGAGATCGAGGGGCCGCAGCACTACCGCTTCGTTGAGGTCGACGGCCAACTCACCTCCTATACCTGGACGTTCAAGGGCAGCATCGCGCGCTCCCCGTCGTACCTCTTCGGCGTCACGGCCGTGGGAGCGGACGGTCGACGGCCGGCGCCCTTGGCGGTCCGCGCGGTCGTCCAGTGACATGTCGATGCGATCCATGGTGGATACCTGGCTGGACATCTCAGCACCCGATCCGGCCGCCCTGCTGCGATGGCGCCGAGGAGCCGCCGCTGTTCCCCAAGCACATCGAGCAGGTGACGATCCAGGCTCGGTTCCTGTGGGGGACGGCCGACACCTACCGAGCCAGCCTCCTCGTACGCGCCAACGCCCCTCTTGTGGACACCAAGGAGGGATTGGTCGTTCTGCCACAGACAGCACGTGTCCCCATCTGGGACGGCAAGCTCACGATGACCCTGCCCGCCTCCAACGGCCCGACCCTGGCCACGCCGATCTATTACTCGGTCTGGGAGGTGATGCCGAGTGGGCGCACGTTCACAATCCGCGTCCCCTCCGGCGTTGGGGACACCGTCCAGCAACTCCACGCCCTGGAGGCTGACGAGCCCTACCAACAGATCCCCGTCCCCCGGCTGAATAGCCACACCTACAACTGGATGAACAGGTGACGGCCACCGCGTAGGCTCAGGACCATGAGCCCGATCACCACCTCCTGGTCCATCCGTACGGCCGCCGCCGGTGACGGCGCCAGCGTCGGCGATCTCGCCGCCGTCGCCCTGGGATGTACTGATCCCGACCCGGGGAAGGGGCTGCCGGCGCAGATCGACGCTCATGGCGGGTACGTCGAGGTGCCACACGGCACAGGCACCTGCCGCGTCGCCGCAGACGACAAGGGTGTAGTGGGGATGGTCTACACAGCCCCACCCGTTTCCTGGATCGAGGCGCATCCCGCCGCCGTCCAACCCCTACTCGCCCGCTACTTCACCAAGGTCGAGCTCCTCGCCGTCCGGGAGGAACAGCGCGAGCAAGGGGTCGGCGGTGCACTCATCTCAGCAGTGGAGACGGCCGAGAGGGACCGAGGCGCTCACCTCCTGTTTGCGAACGTCGACCTTCGGGACCGCAAGATCCTGGTCTGGTACAGGCGCCGGGGCTACACGATCGCCGCACCGAGCGAGCCGATCATCCTCACCAGCAGCCGAGGCCCTCTCAGTCTCGTCGACACGGGCGACGGATACCTCCTGGCCGCCAAGGCCATCCAGCCTGGCTGCCGACTGACCCGCGCTCAGGTTGGCCAGGAGACCTGCCTCTTCGTCGAGCAGAAGCGCGGATAACACTCGGGCTGGAGCCGCCCGCAGCATGGAGAAGAGTGCACTCTCTCCATGAATGAGGTACTGATATGCCTTCCAGCCCACTCGCGCCGGTTCCGGGCGTCCCTGAGAGGGGACAGCCTGAGTACACCAACAAGACCACCACCAACGCCTCCCGGAAGGGTCGTCTGCGTTTCGAAGAGGGCCTCGCCACGGATACAGATGTTCCGCGCGATTTCGGAGTTGGCGTGCTCTCCGGTTATGAGACCGCACCCGGTCGACCTAATCACAACAAGCGTGTCTGGATTAAGCCCGCTGCTGAGACGCTCCAGGAGCGGGCACATGTCGGCTCCGCTGCATGGCCGGAGGGACCCCAGTTTCTTGGGTCCTTCGTCGACGGCGCTGGCTCGGGCGCGGAGCTGAAGTACCAGGCGGCTGTTCGCGATGGCGGTCACCAGAACCGTCCCAACTACGCGCGGATTTCCGACTCCAACAAGTAAACAGGCACGACACCAGAACATCCTCCCGGCTACCGGTCTTTCCAGACTCGCTGGGAGGATTTTCTGCGTAAGTTGAAGTCGTGCTCCGAGGGTCGCCTCCTGCACGTACCTGTATGGGAGGTGATGCCCGGATGTCCTTCGCGTTCTACCCGCCGAGTATGCGCGCTGCCTCGTCAGACCTTGCCATATCCATCTCCCCTTTGGGGTTGGTTGAGTTGTCTGACGAGGAGAGACCCTTCGGTTGAGTTTGAAATACATGGTCAACGACTGTCACGCTACTCCACTAACTGGGCCTTCTACTTGGGCTTTCACCACTCCTACCGACGGGAGGCGGGGGAGACCCAGAACACCATCAACTACGTCGGGGCCCTGGCCCGTTACGTCAACCACTTCACCTTCGGACGGGGCATTCACTTCGAGGTGAAGAAGCGGTACGAGCACATCGTGCCCGCCCTCCTCCGACGTGCTTGGGAAGAGGACAACGACAAGCGGTCCCTTCTCTACGAGATCGGTGAGAACGGTGGAGTCACAGGGGACAGCTTCGTGAAAGTCGCCTACGAGGAGGCACGAACCGACGCCGCCGGTCGCGAGCATCCCGGCCGCGTCCGCATCCTGCCGCTTTCGAGCGCCCACGTGTTCCCCGAATGGCATCCCCACGACCGGGAGCGGATGATCCGCTGCAAGATCAAGTACAAGTTCTTCGGAACCACCACCGAGGGAACACGCACCACTTACACCTACGTCGAGGAGCTAACCGACGACCGCATCCGGGAGTTCATCAACGACGACCTGGTGGACGAACGACCGAACCCGCTGGGCATCATCCCCATCGCCCACATCAAGAACATCGCGATCAGCGGCAGCCCCTGGGGCAAGAGCGACATCGATGACATCATCCCGCTCAACCGGGAGTACAACAACGTCACCAACGACATCGCCGACATCGTCAATTACCATGCCGCTCCCACCACCGTTATCACCGGCGCCAAGGCCACCAACTTGGAGAAGGGCGCGCGGAAACTGTGGGGTGGCCTTCCGAAAGACGCCTCGGTTTTCAACCTCGAATCGGGCGTTGACCTCAAGGGGCCACTGGAGTACCTGGACGTTCTCAAGCAATCCATGCACGAGCTGGTTGGTGTCCCGGCAACAGCACTTGGCGCCATGCAGCCCGTGAGCAACACATCCGGAGTGGCCCTGGCCATCCAGTTCCAGCCGCTGGTGCAGCGCGCTTCCCTCAAGCAGATGCAGTACACGCTGGGCTTCAAGAGGCTCAACGAGCTGATCCTGCTGACCCTCTTCACTCACGAGCCCGAGACGCTCAACTACAACCCCGAGACCGGCGGAATCAAGAAGGACGGACAGCCCCTCGAACTCGATCCGAAGGACCCCGAGGTCTACAAGGTCGACATCGTCTGGCCGACACCACTGCCTGTCGACAACCTGGTGAAGCTCAACGAGATCCAGTTGAAGATGGCGCTCGGGTTGGAAAGCAAGCGCAGTGCTCTGTACGAGCTGGGGGAGGAGTTCCCGGACGAGAAGCTCGCCGAGATCACCGAGGAGCAGAAGGGCGACGTCCTGGAGCAGGGGGCATTGGAATTCATCAAGGCCGCCATCGCTACTGGCATCTACGGCTCACCAGACGGAACCACACCCAATAACACACAGAGCAACACGGACTCTAAGGTTTCGGGGCAGAGCGCCAAACCTGCCGAGTCCGGCATCAGCCTGAACTTCGGCATGGACTCCAAGAAGATCATGGACACAGTCGTGACCATGGCGCACGGAACCAAACTCCCGCAGCGCCAGCAGACGTACAACGAGACCGATACTGCCGCCTAAGCCGAGGAATTCCTTATGAACCCGAACACCCTTACCCCCGCGAATGAAACTGAGTCTCCCGAGACGACTTCGCCCCCGAACCCTGCTGAGGCTGACCTGAATACGCAGCCCCGGACGTACACCGATGAGGATCTCAACCGGGTGCGCGCTCAGGAGAAGGAGAAGCTGTACGGGCGCCTCGCCGCTCAGGAGGAGACCCTCCACAAGCTCCAGGAGGAGCTGGCCGCTCAGCGTGCCGCCCGCGACGCCGAGGAACAGGCGAAGGCCGAGGCCGCGCGCCAGGCGGAAGAGGAAGCCGAGGCCAAGCGCAAGGCAGAGCTGTCGACGAAGGCCCTGGTCGAGGAGCAGCGGCAGGAGTTCGAAGCGCGTCTGGCGGCCATGGAGGAAGAGCGCCAGCGGGACGCCGAACTCTTCGCAAAGGAGAGGGCCTGGCAGGAGGTTCAGCAGTACAAGGCGGAGGCCCTCGCTGCCGCGCAGAACGACATCGCGCCTGAGCTGATCGACCTCGTGAGTGGTGATGACAAGCCGGCCATCGATGCCTCGATCGCGGCGATGAAGGAGAAGAGCGCCCAGATTGCGACCAGCGTGCAGCAGGCGCAGACCCAGGCTCGGGCGGCCATGCGCGGGACCGCGCCGACGGGCTACGGCCTCGGCCCTGGCGCAACGGTCGGCGAGACAGTGGAGTTGACACCAGATCAGATTCGGAACATGCCGATGTCCGAGTACGTGAAGCGTCGGACCCAGGCCAGTTGGCCTGGGTCCGTAAGGGCCAGCGGTCAGGGCCTGTTCGGTTAGTCGATGAAACTTCCGGAAGAAGTCCCCACCGAGCTCGGTGGGGACTTCTTGTTGCCTTAACACATTGAAATGCCGGTGAATGACACTGATGACGAACGGCTTTAGTGCGCCCTGGTGACTCCGAGAGGAAGGGGTGCCAGTAACAGCGCGAGACCGGTTCATATCGCCAACACAGAAGGATCACGATATGGCATCTGCGATTACTGGTACGGGCTTCCTTGCGCCCAATCCTACGAGCTACACCGGCTCCAACTCTCAGCTCACTCCGGCGATCCAGCAAATCTGGTCGAAGGAGATCCTTTTCCAGTCGATGCCGATCCTTAGGTACGAACAATTCGCAGTAAAGAAGACCGAGTTGGGCGTCTCTCCGGGACTCACCATCCAGTTCATGAGGTACGACAACTTGAAGGAGGCCAAGCAGCTCACCGAGGGTATCCACATGGAGACGCAGACGCTGACTGCCAGTCAGTTCTCTGTGACCGTCCATGAGCACGGCGCCGCAGTGGCAGTCTCCGAGCTGCTCCTCAACGCGAGCTTTGATGACGTCATGGCGTCTGCCAGCCGGCTGCTCGGCCGGAACATGGCGATGTACCTCGATGGCATGGCACGCGACGTGCTTTTGGGCGCTACGTCGGTGCTTTATGGCCGGGACAAGTTCGACCTCAGTGGATCGAAGGGGACGCGTACCCGCCTTTCGCCGTTCGACAAGGGAGACGCTGCTGCGGGGCGTGACGGGCTGACCAGCCACTACCTGACCGCCAGCACGGTCAAGGACGGGGTCGAGACTCTCGCCAGCAAGAACATCCCACGCCTGGGCGACACATACGTAATGTTCGTCCACCCACACCAGTCCCGCTGGCTGCGAGAAGACCCGGCCTGGATCAACGCGACCTCTTATGCGCAGCCGGGAAATTTCTCAATCGGTGAGATTGGGCGGATCGATGACGTCATTTTCGTCGAGACCACCCAGGTAAAGCAGGTTCAGAACTCTGAGGGCAAGACGGTCTACCAGAGCAGCATGATCGGCGACAATGCCTTCGCTCACGCCATCAGCCTTCCGGTGGAACTGCGGGACGGTGGCGTGATCGACATGGGCCGCGAGCACCGTCTCGGCTGGTACAGCATCCTTGGCATGGGAGTCATCACCGACCAGAGCATCGTGACTGTCGAGACCAACTGAGCCTCCCAAGCGAAAGCCCCTCCTGTGCAACCTTGAGTTCTAGTGGTCGTCGCAACACCCCAGCTCAGGGGATGCGATGGACTTCGAAATCCGCAAGGTGCGGAAGGCTCAGGGGCCCAAGAAGCTGCGTCGGGAGCGGGAGGAATACTTCCGCCTCATGCAGCTGGGGTACTCGAACAAGGAAGCCTGCCAGGTCGTCGGGATCAACCTGAGAACCGGCCGTGAATGGCGGAACGGCAGGATGAGTCCCAACCGGACCGTGGCGCCCGCGCTTGCTCCGCGGACGCCGCGGTCCGCTGCGTCGCGGTACCTGCGCGAGGACGAGCGCATCCACATCGCCGACCGGCTGCGGGAGAAGGCCACCATCCGGGCCATCGCGGCCGAACTGGGCCGCAGCCCCTCCACCGTCAGCCGGGAGATCCGCCGCAACCGCACCATCGGGACGCGCAGCCAGTGGCACTACCGGCCGCATGCGGCCCAGGCCCGCGCCGATGCCCGCCGGCCCCGGCCCAAGCCCGCAAAGATCGGCCAGAACCCCGAACTGCGGGACTTCATCCAGGAGCATCTGACCCGGCGGTGGAGCCCCGAGCAGATCTGTCAGGCTCTGCGCAGACAGTTCCCCAACCGGCCGGAGATGCACGTGACGCACGAGACGGTCTACCAGGCCCTCTACGTCCAGGGCCGGGGCGAACTCCGCCGCGAACTCACCAAGGCTCTGCGGACCGGACGCGCCCGACGCCGACCGCACCGCCAGTCCAGCAAGCGCCAGCCCCGCGCGGTCAGGGACATGGTGATGATCAGCGAGCGCCCGGCCGAGGCCGCAGACCGGGCCGTCCCCGGCCACTGGGAGGGCGACCTCATCGTCGGCACGGAAAACAAATCCGCGATCGGCACGCTCGTCGAACGCACCACGCGCTACGTGATGCTGGTCCACCTCCCCATCGACCACACCGCGCCGAAAACCAGGGACGCCCTGGTCGAGACAGTCAGGACACTTCCGGCGTATCTGCGACGCTCGCTGACCTGGGACCAGGGATCGGAGATGGCCGCCCACCGGGCGTTCACCATCGCCACGGACGTCCCGGTCTACTTCTGCGACCCCGCCAGCCCCTGGCAGCGCGGCTCCAACGAGAACACGAACGGCCTGCTCCGGCAGTACTTCCCCAAAGGCACCGACCTGTCCGTCCACAGCCGCGAGGACCTCGACGCCGTCGCCGCCGAACTCAACAGCCGCCCACGCAAGACGCTCGGCTGGGAAACCCCAGCCGAGCACCTGTCTAAACTGCTCGCGGCCTGATCAACCGACCACAGTGTTGCAACGACCCCTCGAATTCACCCAACAACAGGAGGGGCTTTCGCTTGGGAGGCTCAGGGGAGCAGCAGGTTCTTCTGCCCCTCGTGGATGCTCCGAGTGAAGAGACGGTAGTCCTGCTCCGAGACGATGGTCGGCTTGATGTTGGGGTCATCAGCGTCGTTCGAGTCACGGATTGCCACGACTCCGTCGACGAAGGCGACCTCAAGGCAGTTGGCCCCGCCGTTGCTGTACTCGCTCTTCACCCACGCGGCGTTAGCGAGGTCGACCTGCTTGTTCATGTATAACGTTCCTTGATCGTATCGGTGATGAACTGACGACTGGCTTCTGAGTTAAGGGCTTCAGACTTCATGTGGTCAAGACAAGTCTCGTAGCGACCGATGTCGCTATCGTCCTCCAGATAGAGGGCGGTTGTCATCGGCTCTACCACTACAACAGGTGGTCCTGCGGGGAATTGCAGGAGGGCGAAGGCGCCATCGATCCCAGCGTGAGCCCCAGCCTCGAACGGCAAGACCTGGATGGTGACGTTGGGGTGTTCGTCTGATAGGTCCACCAGGTGCTGAAGTTGTGCCTTCATCACCTTTCTCCCTCCAACGTTCCGATGAAGGGCAGCCTCGTCGAGGATGCACCAAAGCTGGAGCGGCTTCGACCTGGTCAGCGCACGCTGCCGCTCTATGCGCAGATTGACGAAATTTTGGATCTCGCGATTCGTCTGCCACTGGCGGCTGCGCCGGACGATGACCTCGGCGTACGCCCTGTGTTGGAGCAAGCCAGGGATGATCAGCGTGTACGTCTCGCTCTTGTGCGCCAACTCCTCCAGATGCAAGTACTCGGCGAAGGGATCGCGGATTGATCCACGGTATTGGTTCAGTAGATTTGAGCGCTTCCCCGACGACGCAAGGGTGGCCAGCGTTCGCAACTCTTGCTTGATCGCCGGATCTTCGACCCCGTACGCCTCGAAGTAGCTCTGGAGGGTGCTGAGAGGGACGCGTTGCTTGCCATTCTCGATCTTGGATAGCGCCGACTGGCCCGGCAACCCGATCAATGCGGCCGCGTCGGCGAGATTGAGGACGCCGTCCTCCTTGTCCGGGCGAGGTACAGCTTTGCGTAGCGCCCTCAGCGCCAGCCCCAGTCGGCGTCGATGGACGTTCGGTTGAGCGTCAGTCATGCCGTCTACCTCCCTCGACCACGCAGCGTACCGGGCTCAACGTTCTTGGCATATGCCAATCTTGCTCACGAGCACTCTTTTCAGTGAGATAGCTTGCGAGAAATATTGCTCGCGAGCAACATGGAGGGACTCACGGGGGCTGATGAAGGCCACTTCGTGCCAGAACGTCCGGGTGCGATGGGCCAGTTGGCCAAGGAGGGCGTCCGTTCATGTCTCGTATGCAGGACCGGCAAGGTGAGTTCCGCCTGGCGCTCGTCGTGGAACCGAAGAAGCTCCACGGTGTCCGCCATGACCTCGCTGATCGGTTGGCGTCATGGGGCCTCGTAGAGCTGGTCGACGACAGCTTGAAGATCGCTACTGAGCTTCTGACGAACGCGTACCGGCATGCCGGTGGGCGAGCGGTGCTGTTCCTTCAGATGTCGTCTGGGCTGCTGCGCATCACGGTCAGCGACCGGTCGCACGAACTGCCGGTCATCCAGTGCCCGGACTGGATGACCGAGTCCGGGCGAGGCATGGCGCTGGTGGCGAGCCTTGCGTCTGAACTCCGTGTCGTGCCGACGGCTGACGGCAAGGACGTCGAGGTCACGCTGGTCTGCCACCCACCTGCCGCCGGAACGGTAGTGGCGAGCCGGGTGAGGTGCACGGCGTGACCACGACGCTCGTAGCTGACCTGGTGAGGGTGCAGTACCGGGTGACAGTCACCAGCCGTTCAAACAAGAGCAGTTGCTCGGCGGTACAACAGCAGATTCTCGTCTCGGCACGTGAAGCCCTTGCGTGGTTGGACGTCATCATGAGTGACCTGGTCGTTCCGCTGTCGGACGCTTCGAAGCGCGCCATACTGCGGAGTTTGCGGAGGGATCTCGCCAGCCGCGCGCGGTGGCTCGACGGAAAGACCTGTCGGCCCTACGAGACGACTGTCAAGACCAAGGATTTCTGGGTCGTTGGTCGTGTGAGCCAGGTGCGCTGCATCCCGGTTCACTCGCCGTGCCTCTTGCTGGATGTGGCGCGGTGATGTGTGACGTGGCCGATCACCCTAAGAGGCGGCCCAAGCTCAGTCCTGCACTGGTGACTTACTGCTCGGGTTGCTACGGACACCTCACAACCTGGTGCTCCGAATGCTGTGGATTCGGTGGATGCAAGGAGTGTGACTTCAAGGGCCGGGTCGCGTGCCCCTGGTGCGCCGATGGCAAAGGAGAGCCGTTCAGGTGGTGAAAAGGTTTCTCGGTCGCATCTTCTGGATCGTGTTCGTTTTCATCGTGATTGCGCTGAGCGTCGCGATCCCAATCGTGGCCGCTAGTGGCTATCTGCGTTGAAATCATCTATTTCTAAGAGGAGTTGAGTATTCCGTGCGTTCTAGAGAAGAGGTTCAGGCGTCGCGAAATGCCGTACTCGAAGCAAAGGGCACAGTGATCGCACGCTACCGGCTCGGCGATTCCATGGCTTTGCTGGCTCGTGAGTACCAGGTCAATGCCGACTGGCTCGCTGCTCGCTTCGATGAGTGGGGCGAGCCCCGACGAGACAGGTCTGCTGCGGCAGTCGTTCGCGGCCCCGGGGTTCCGCCCATGCCGCGTCTGCGCTAAGAGACGCCGCCCGTCAAGTTCCCGCCCGACTGCGGCAGAAGGACAGCGGCACTCGGGCGGGTCCCGGAACTCCGTGCCGCAGCGACGTCCGTGATCGGACGAACACACACTGACATGATGCCGCCCGACAGGCGCCACTGGAGGCGCCCGACGACGGAGGAATGCACGACATGCCAACATCTCAGGTAACCCAGGCGCTGATCCTGGCTGGCGGCCAGGCGACCCGTATGCGGCCCTACACCGATGACGCCCCCAAGGCCATGGTCCCGGTGGCCGGGGCCCCCATCGTGGGCTACCAACTCGCGTGGCTGGCACGCCACGGCGTCAAGTCCGTCATCATCAGCGGCGGCTACAAGCACGAGATGATCACGGACTACGCAGGAGACGGCTCCCGCTTCGGCGTAGAGATCAAGTACACCATCGAGGACGAGCCGCTGGGTCGAGGCGGCGGACTCAAGTACGCCGCCCACCGGTTGCGCGACTCCCAGGCCCCGTTCTTCGTCCTCAACGGGGACGTGATCACTACGTTTTCACTTCGCGACTTCGCGCAGTACCACAACGAGCAAGGCGGAGCCGTCACTGTCGCTCTCTCCCCGTACCGCTCCAACTGGGGAGTTGCCGAGCTTGAGGGCAACCACATCCAGGGCTTCGCCCAGTCCCCCCAGCTGCCCTACTGGATCAACGCTGGAATCTACGTCTTCAACCCTGACGTGGTCGCTCTCCTTCCAGACAAGGGCGACCACGAAGACAGCACCTTTCCGCAGCTCGCCGTGGACGGTCGCCTGATCGGCTACCGACTGTCTGGCTATTGGCGCGGAGTGGACACCGTGAAGGACGTCCTGGAGGCGTCCAAGGAAATCCGGACAAGCGGGAGCGTCCTGCCCCGCGAGTTCCACACGACCAACCCCAACCTGATCTGAACCAGGGCCAGTACGGGCCCGATGAGTCAAAGGGGGCGCCGCCGTGATCAACGCGAACGAGGTCATAGGCAGCCATAACGTTCTCTTCATTACGTTCGACTCGCTGCGCTACGACGTGGCGCGGGCAATGGTCCACGCTGGCCGCACACCAAACCTGGAGAGGGTATTACCCGAGGGGCTATGGGAAGAACGTCGCACGATGGGCAGCTTCACGCTCCCCGCGCACATGGCGTTCTTCTCGGGCTTCCTCCCAGTCGTCTCCGGACCCGCCCGCCCGGGGCGGCTGCTCGCCTGCTACGCGGTGCGGGGAACCACCATCCAGCAGCGCACGTACACCTTCGACGCTCCAGACATCGTCACGGGACTATCCGGACTCGGGTACCGCACCGTGTGCATAGGCGGAGTCGGCTTCTTCTCCAATCAGACGAAGCTCGGCTGTGTCCTGCCGAGCCTCTTCCAAGAAAGCCATTGGAGCCCAGAGACCGGAACGGACTGCCCTGAGTCCACGCGACACCAAGTCAACCGTGCGCTCAGGGTGTTCGATGAGCAGAAGGTGGGCAAGCGGCTCTTCCTGTTCGTCAACATCGCGGCCACCCACATACCCCACCATGTCTATCTACCGGGTGAATCGGTGGACTCGTGGGAGAGCCAATGTGCCGCACTCGCCTACGCCGACACTCAGCTTGGCCGGTTGTTCGACGCCGCGCGAAGCCTTGGCCCGTGGCTGGTACTGCTGTGCGCCGACCACGGTGATGCATTCGGAGAAGACGGCTACTACGGCCACGGCATCGCACACCCAAGCGTCTGGACAGTTCCGTACGCGGAAGTAGTCATGCCTGCTGCCACTCTTGCGCCGAAGGAAGCCAAAGCTTCTGGCCTTACGACGCCGTCGACGCCCTCGCGGGCGCATCCCTAAGTTCCGCCGCCGAGCCAGATGCCTGGGCCAGATGCCCGTCATGGGGCTCAGGCTCGGGGGCGGCTCCGAAGCCCCCGCACGGCGCGGCCAGGCGCCTGCGCTCCAACTCATTCTCCCTGCGTGGGATGGCAACCGCACCGTGCCGGGGTCACCTTCCGACTTCAACCCAAGTAGAAGGAATCCAGAGATTATGGCGACTCTGATCGTTCCCGCAGCGTTCACTACGTTGACCGCCGGCAGGTCGGAGGTAGACCTCGCCGGCTCCACCATCCGAGACGTACTGAACCAACTCGTAGAAATCTACCCGGACTTGCGCCGGAGAATCTTCATCGGCGACAGGCTGGCCAGCTGGATCAACGTGTACGTGGGTGACGACAACATCCGCCACCTCAACGGTCTGGACACCACGCTGGATGCAAGCGACACCGTGATGCTGCTCAACGCAGTAGCGGGTGGGTGACTGTGTTAAACCACGACTTGATCGAGATCCCTGCCGGGGTGTTCGCCATGGGCTCCAGCGAGCCTGAACTCGACGATATCGCGGCGTCCCAGCACTACCCCAGGGGCTGGTTCGAGGATGAGGCACCACAACACGCCGTAGCTGTAGGCGCGTTCCGCATCGACCGACACCCGGTGACCAATCGCCAGTTCCAGGCGTTTACCCAGGCGACTGGTTACCGCACCGTCGCAGAGGAGCGAGGCGTCGGCCTCGTCTACGGGGAGAGGTTTTGGGAAGAGGTGCCCGGCGCGGATTGGCGGTCTCCGGCAGGTATCGCTGGACTCTGTGCCGTTCGAGACCGACCCGACCACCCAGTAGTGCAGGTCACGTGGCAGGACGCCCGTACCTACGCACAGTGGGCAGGGCTGCGCTTGCCGACCGAGGCGGAATGGGAGTACGCAGCAACAGGGCCAGACGGAACGATCTGGCCCTGGGGAAACGACTGGAGGCCCACGGCTGCGAACACCGCTGAGCGCACCAACGAGGGGCCAATCACGGACATGCAGAGCTGGACGACGTGGTGGTCGCGGTGCCGCTCAAGCACGGAACTCCCTGGCACCACACCGGTTGGCTCGCTTCCTACAAGCAACTCGGCATATGGAGTGGCAGATCTCGCCGGCCAGGTCATGGAGTGGACGGAGAGCCGCTATCAGCCGTACGACGCACACCGTTCCTACGGCCCCTTCTATGAGCGGGTGCAGCGCGCTGGTTATCGCGCTCTGAGAGGAGGGGGCTGGATGAACTACAGGTTCCAAACCAGGACTCGCGAACGCATGGCTGCCGACGAGCAGTACACGACGTTTGCGATTGGCTTCCGCTGCGCGGCGGACGCCTGACCACACAAGAGAGGAATACCGTGAAAATTTTGATCACCGGTGGCGCCGGATTCATCGGCAGCACCATCGCCTCCGCTTGTCTTGATGTCGGAATCACCCCCGTCATCCTCGACAACCTCTCCACCGGACGCCGTGAGTTCACCAAGGACCGTGCCTTCTATGAGGGCGACGTCGCCGACGCCGGCCTGGTCGACAAGGTCTTCAGCGACCACCCCGACATCTACGGCGTGATCCACTGCGCGTCGTTGATCGTGGTGCCTGAGTCGATGACCGACCCGTTGCGTTACTACCGCGAGAATGTGGCGAAGGGCATTCTGTTCTTCGAGCACCTGGCCCGCAACGACTGCCAGAGGCTCCTGTTCTCCTCCTCAGCCGCGATCTTCCAGGCCGACGGTGAGCGCCTTACCGTCGATGAGGACTCGCCGCTCGCCCCTGGAAGTCCGTACGCGCAGACGAAGGCGATGCTGGAGAAGGTCATCGCCGATGTGAGCGCTGCGGGCCAGCTGCGCAGCGTCTCGCTCCGCTATTTCAATCCGATTGGCGCCGACCCGCGACTCCGCACCGGTCTACAGGTCCTCAAGCCGACGCACGCCCTCGGCGCGATGATCGAGTGCCACCACAGCAACAGCACTTTCACCGTGACCGGCACGGACTTCCCGACGAAGGACGGTTCCGGCATCCGTGACTACGTCCACGTCTGGGACATCGCCCAGGCACACATCGCGGCATTGCGGCAATTCGACTCTGTCCTTGAGACCGAGGCCGCAAACAGCAGCGTCATCATCCTCGGCAGCGGCAAGGGGACCACGGTCAAGGATCTCGTCCGAATCTTCGAGAAGGTGACTGGACAGCCCCTCACGCACGCCGAAGTGCCGCGTCGCCCCGGAGACCAGGCTGGGGCATACAGCGGGAGCAACAAGGCCGCCAAGCTCCTGGGTTGGCGGCCGATGCTGACTGTCGAGCAGGCCGTGCAGGACTCGCTAGCTTGGCACGCCAAACGCGCTGACATCCTTGGCCAGGTCGCATGAGCAAAGACGACTTAGAGCACGGAATCACCGGATTCCCTGAGTGCGACACCAAAGCGCACCAGGAGGCCCTGAAAGTACGCGAGAACCAGCAGCGCGACAAACGTGTCCTCGTCGCCTGCCTGATCCTGTTTGGGCTGTGGGGCGCTGCAATGATGCTCCTGTCTCACGCCAACTGACCCCGATTACTGGGGTAAGAAGCAAACGCAACAAGTAGCCTTGTTCGGCGAGCACAGCGAAGTACAAGTACTCGCCGAACAAGGCGCCCAGGCTTGACCCCGCGCCGTCACGGAATAAGCGCATCCGATGACGCAGCTCGGCTAACTCCTCTTAGAGATCCCTGCGAAGATTTTTTCCGCAGGGATCTTCAATATTTACGCGAGGAGTGCACGATGCCGCCCAGGAAGAAGGTTTCGCCCCGAGATCACTCGGCGATGGTCAATGCCGAGATCGTGGAGAACCGCGAAATGGCCGAGAAGGAGGCTGCCAAGCGGGAGTTGGCAGAGGCTCAGCTCGCCGAAGAGGTGCGCAGTCAGGTCGTGGACCTGACGCAGCCGGAGGCCGTTGTGGAAACGCAGCCGGTCGAAGTGGGAGACCCCGTGCGTGAGATGATGGTCGTGGAGGATATCAAGGACGTCACCATCGGCTATCGGCAGACATTTGATTTCGAAGCCGGGCGCAAGTACCGCGTACCTGCACACGTTTACAAGCACCTTGCTGAGAAGAAGTACGTGTGGGGGGCCTAGTGTCTTCCCCCGAGAACACTTCGCCCATTGGGATCGGCCGTCACTACAAGCTGCGGGCGCCAGAAGGCATGGGCATCGGTTTCGGCAAGCTGGAACCCGGTGATCAGGTACAGGTCGAGGAGATCGTCCCACAGGGGGCGATGAGGAACCCGATCCGGGACCAGGCATATGTCGGGTTCCTCTTTTTCGACGGCCGGATGCAGCCGGGAGAGCTGCTGGAGCGGCGTATCGCGTGCGCCGAATCGGTGTTTCGCCAGACCTTCGACCTGGTCGACGACAGCACCGCGACGGCCGGCCGGCCGTCAGATGGCCAGCACCAGGACGCCGACTGATGAGCGCGTTGATCCCGAAGCAGGTAGCCGCTGACATCACCCGGCTCCTGGTGGCCGCACCCGAACCGGACAACGCCCTCGTCGCCGCATACCTTCAGAGCCTGTGGGGTGAGGCGAAGGGCGACCGCCAGTTGATGTACCGGTTGCTGCCATCCGACTTCCTGGCTGCGGTGGCCACCGTCGTAAGTGCCGGGGGAGAGGCGGGATTTCGTAAGGACATCGAGCAGGTGAAGGAGTGTCCCAGGCGCCGGCGCCTTGCCCTGCTCTCGTCCGATCCAGGGTCGGGAGCGACGCCGGACGCCATCGACGCGCGGGAGATCACCGCCGCCGGCTATCAGCGGCAGAACCTCCAACTCAAGGAGAGCAGAGACGACCAGGGCCGTCTCTTGTACGTTAACAGCGAGATCCTGTTCGGCCCGCTGGTCCTTACCGGAGGCGATGGAGCGGGGACCGTGACCCACGTGGCAGCTGTCCTGGAGTCGTCCGACGCCGCTACTTCCCGGGTGTTGGCCGTATGGGAGTTGGCGGTCCCCTTCCAGGTGCATAGCGGCGAAACCGTCGCAGTCAAGACAGGCTCGGCGCAACTCGGAGTCGCCTGATGGCGCAGATGATCACCCCTGGTATACGAGACCTCTGGATGCAGGCATTGCTCCATCCCAAGGGCGATGTACAAGGCAGCCGTGTCCGGCAGTGGTACGAAACTGCCACCGCGGGCTTGCTGGCGTCGGCGGGTGGTGACGGCAGCGCCTGGCTGTCGAGCCTTAGCAGCCAGGTACTGGCTCAGCTCCACGACCGCTTCGCGCTGGCGCCTGACGGATTGGATGCATTCCTGACCGACTCGCGCAGCAACACCTGCTGGGTCATGCTGCTCAACGGCTCGCCTCGTGATGTGTGGGCTACTGGAGAGGCATTAGCCCGTGAGCATGAGGTCATCGCGGAAGGTTGCACGCCCCAGTGTGTCGACTTCGCCGATGGTGTTCAGGCCGCCGCTGATGGATCGGTCACGATCACCAACAGCAACACATTGGTCTTCGGACCCTTCACTGGCGCCTCCGGCTCCGGAGGCGTCATCGCGCACCTTGCGGTGCTCCCTGATCCGCTACGCGGAGACACCATCCCTATCGCGTACGCCGAACTCGACACTGCCGTGGTTGCCTCCCAGGGAGGCACTTTAGTCATCCCTAAAGGCGGCCTCACTTTGCGCATCGGTGGCGCCGGGCCTGTCGTTCGCTCTGCCTACCAGGCGTTGCTCCAGGCGACGTTGAGTGTTGCTGGGGGCGCCGGCGCGCTTACGCCGCTGATGCGGCACATGAGCGCGCACTTGAGTCAGTCTGGGGTCGACGCATTGCTGTACGCGGTGCACGACGACGTTCTGCACTGGCTCAGCGCAACCCTCAGCGCGAACAGCCAGTCCATCACCGCGCTGTTGGCCGATCGTTCCCACAGCCCGCAGGACTTCGACTTCACACCAGACCTATGGGTACGGCTACTTGCCGATAACCCGGGCGTAGAACCCACGATGGACGACATCCTCGCTGCCGAGCTTCTCGCCCCCGGATACACGGCACAAACGGTTGCCCTGGCCGGCACCTCGTCCGGACACAGCCTGAGCAATCCCCAGCGCGTGGTCTTCGGGACCTTCTCCGATGTCGACGGCTCCAGGACCCCCGCCACCCACGTTGCCCTCACCTCAAACTCCGCCACGGGCCATGTCGTCGCCGTCTGGCCCCTCAACACCCCCGTCCGGGCCCGACAGTTCGAAGACCTCGTCCTGCCGGAAGGGACGTTGCAACTGGAGGCCACCTGATGGCAGACCTCGTCAAAATCATCGGCCGTGTCCGTGCGCAGGTCGACGACTACGGCACGCCATACCGCGACGTCCTCACCGGAACAGGCGACCTCGACGAATTCGACCTGTCCGAAGCCAATGTGACCGTCGACCGCGTCTCTCAGATCTCCGGTAGCACCATCCTTGATCTCAAGGCCGAGCAGGACTACGCCCTCGACCAGCGCCAAGGCCGCATCATCTTCCTTGGCAGCACAGGAGCACTTCCGCTCGGTACAACGGTCATCGTCGAAGGCCGGGCTCAAGGCATGTTCACGGACGAGGACCTGACACAGCACATCCGAGACGCTCAGCTCTGGCACTGCGGCAATCGTGTAATCACCACTCGGTACCGCTCGAAGGAAGGATTCATCCGCTACGCAGACGAGCCGTTGACGCTGGACAACCTGCCGGAAATCGAGGAACTGCCACTGGCCACCCTCGCTGCTGTCAACGCGTTGTGGCAGATCGCCACCTCCACCGCACCCGAACCCGACGTCCAGACAGCAGAGGGCACGCACATCAGCCGTGGCCAAGTCTACGAGCAGACCATGGACCAGATCACGGCGCTCACCAACCGTTACAAGGAGCTGTGCGAGCAGCTCAACGTCGGCATGTACCGGATCGAAGTCTCCACCTTGCGCCGCGTCTCCCCAACCACCAACCGCTTCATCCCCATCTTTACCCCCCGCGAGTTCGACGATGCGGCGTACCCGACCCGGCAGCTTCCGCAGATCGACCGCCATGCCGAAGACCCGTCCGGAATCCCGTCACCGATCCTTCCGGGCCTGACCGGATGAGCCGCGCCGACCGCAAGCGAGGGCTCTGGTCACGAGCACAGGCATCAGCCGCCATCGACCGGGGCCTGCGCGCGTGGGCTACGCGGACCGGCGATGTCCTGGCCTGGTACCGGTACAACCCTGGCGCCTCGCAGCTCGATGACGTCTACGACGAAGGCAGTGGCGACGGCCGCTCCTACTGGGGACCGATCACCGTGCCTGTCCTGAACGCCTACCGCGACCAGGGCCCGGCCGATCGCACCGAGCAGGGCCTCTACCAGGTCGTCCCTCTTCAGATCACCGCGTCGCTGCGCCAGCTGGAGCGCGTCGGTATCACCGACCCAGTGCTCTACCACTACAAGTACCTGCGCGACTGGATCGGCTATGAGGGACGGCTGTACAGGATCGAGGAGATGCAGGTACTCGGTCGGCTGCGTCGCCGGGACACCGTCGTCGCGATGACGTGCTCGGAGATCAAGCAAGACGAACTGAGCGCCGACCCTCTATTCGCTACCTACCGTGAATTCCACAGGCGACTCCTGAATGAGCCCAGGTAGTTAACTACCTACATTCAGCCGGTGTGACTCTTGATCTGCCAGCGATCATTGAGCAGAGGTCAAATCATGCCGTGGCTGAGA
This sequence comes from Streptomyces sp. WZ-12, assembly GCF_028898845.1. Lineage (NCBI taxonomy): Bacteria > Bacillati > Actinomycetota > Actinomycetes > Kitasatosporales > Streptomycetaceae > Streptomyces > Streptomyces sp. WZ-12. Next base: position 7,156,852 of record NZ_CP118574.1, read on the forward strand.
AATGAAGATGCCGCCATCAGGCGCAAACTCCATGGCCTGTCCGTCAAAGACGGGGATGCGGGACTGCCCGTCGGTGTGCGCTTCTCACTGCCCGAAAACGAACTGGCCGACCAAGCCTTCCCGCTGATCATCATTGAACGGACACGCGCATCCCGGGACCCCAGTAGGGAATGGCGAGGAGATGTTCAGCTCAAGTACGCACCCGAAGGCTATGAACCCTGGCCTGACATGGCTGATCCTTCGGCATCTCCGTACTTCACGCGCGACCCGATCCCATATCTCATCGACTACCAAGTCACCGTACTGGCCAGAAAACAGCAGCACATCGCGGAACTCGCGGCCCTGCTGTCGGCCTTCGAATACCTACCGGCCAGATTTGGTTTCCTAGAGGTCCCCGAGGACGGCACGGTCCGCAGCCTCGACCTCATCGGCGGTCCCGAGTTCCCCGCCGGCTGGGACGAACACCGCAAACGCCTCTTCCAGGCCGTCTATCTCGTCCGAGTCACCAGCGAAGTGCTCGGTGAGGTCAAGAAGGCGCACTCCGTTGAGAAGGTCGTCCAGACCTTCCATGACACTCAACCCGCTTGGCCGTCCTAAAGGAGACCGCATGGCCAACTATCGGCGCCCCGGGATTTTCGTCGACGAGACTCTCACGCCCATCCTCGTCAACGACGCCCCCGCAGGGGACTTTGTTTCGTGCTTCGTCGGCGAGCACACCTACGGGCCGAGTACCCCAACTCTGGTGCGCAGTTGGGCTGACTTCGTCACGGTCTTCGGTGGCTTCGGCACCGGCACCCATCTCCTGCCATTCGCTGTCCACCAGTACTTCAGCAACGGAGGCCGCGCCGCCTACATCGTGCGCGGAGTAGCCAAGGACGCAAAGACGGCCCAGCTGACACTGAAGGACCGTCAGGCCCCCGCCAGCGCCGACGGCGACACACCCAAGCAGAAGGCAACGGGCAGCCCGGCAGACACCCTCCGGATCACCGCCAAGGCGGCAGGCAGCTATGGCAACGCCATCTCGGCGAGCATCACCGACTCCAACACCGGTCCGGGACGCTTCAACCTCTGGATCAAGGTCGGCGGTGATTCCACCGCAAACGTCGTCGAGCGTTTCAACGACATCACCACGGACCCTGCCGACTCGCGAAACATCGTCGCCATCGTCAACGCGCCGACCACTGGCTCCAAGGTCCTCACCGTCGAGTACCTCAACCAGCCCGTGTGGCAGGCCGACTTCACCCCTGCTCCCGTACAGGACGCCTCGCTGACCGGCGGCGATGACGGAGCCACAGCGCCAGACCTCGTCGCCGCCACCATGCAGCTGGAAGAGACCGGCCAGGCGCTGAACATCAACCTCCCGGGAGTATCCGACGCCAGCACGCTCAACCCGATCATCGATTGGTGCGAGAGCTACGGCTATGCCTTCCTCGTTGTCGATGCGCCGCATCTCGACAGCGGCGCCAGCGTGGACCAGGCCGTCGACAAGTACCTCTCGCTCTCCCCTTTGAGCAACCGAGGAACAACTCCGGCCCCGCTGCGTTCCTCTTCCTACGTCGCGATCTACGGCCCCTGGATCAGTACGGCCGACCCGGCAGTTGCAGCCATCGGCGCAACACGGCTCCTGCCGCCTGGCGGCGCGGTGATGGGCAAATTCGCAGACCTCGACGTCCAATACGGCCCGCACAGGACCCCGGCCGGGCCCGAGGCATCCCTCAAAGCGGTCTACTCCGCACAGTACCGCTTCACTGACGCGCAACTTGATGCCCTCAACCAGGCAGGTATCAACGTCATCCGCCAGGTGCCAAACGCAGGATTTTGCATCATGGGCGGACGGACCGTGCGGGCTGGATACCCGGACCGGTACATCGCGGTGCGGCGATTCCTCGTTCACGTACGCAAGGTCCTCGTCGAATCAACCCAGTTCGCCATCTTCCAGCCGAACACACCTGACCTATGGGCATCGTTGTCCGCCATCGTCACACAGCGGCTCACCGAGATGACGCAAACCCAGATGCTCAAGGGATCGACACCCGATCAGGCATTCCGCGTGATCTGCGACGCTACCAACAACACCTCAACCACGGTGTCCAATGGCGAAGTGCACATCGATATCGGACTCGCCTTGGCACGCCCCGCCGAGTTCATCGGAGTCCACATCGGCCAGTTCGAGGGCGGATCGACCTCGACAGATTCTCTCTAAGGCGGGAGCGCATCATGGCAGGAAAAACCAGGACCACCGTCGCCCAAAAGTCGTCGTTGGCTTCCATCTCGACGGACCCTCTACGATCGTTTAAGTTCCACGTGCAAATTAGCGGGCCTCAATCTCTCCAGAACGCCTATCCCAAGCTGGGGTTCATGGCGGTAAGTGGCCTCAGCATGACGACTGACGTGATTGCCTACCGAACTGGTGGCAACAATGTGACGACGCAAAAGCTCCCGGGGCAGTCGGACTTCAGCCCGATCACCCTATCCAAGGGGTTTTGCCCAGGCGATCAGCAACTGCTCAACTGGATGTATCAGATGTTCTCGGTCATGCAGGGAGTAGGCGAGACCTACGACACAAAGACCGATTTCCGAGCGACGATCGACATTATGCTCATCGATCACCCGGTCACTACATCCACTGCAGCGGTCAAGGCAATCTGGCGTGTCTACAACGCGTGGCCCACGGCCATTTCTTTTGGCGACCTAGATGCCGGACAGAACATGTACGCCGTCCACCAAATGACCTTCGCGCACGAGGGATTCGACGTCAAGGTGGCTCCCAAGGCAGGGCCCACCGGGATCTCCCTCTGACGCCCCAACCCAAGCTACATTCAGGAGAGTTGCATGACCGTGAGCTACGACTGGACCTTCGATAGCGGCAATACTCAGCAGGCCATCAACCCGGTGACCGAACCTGCTGGCGCGAACGCAGCAGCCCAGCAGGCTCTCACCGAGTCTGTCGGCCCTGCCCCTGCTCCACCGATCCCAAATGACAGCGTCGTAACCCTGCCCGTCGGCACAGACATCGATGGGCAGCTTGTACGAGATGCCGAAATCCGGGAGCTGACTGGCGAGGACGAGGAGGCCATCGCCAAGGTAGCGACCAACAGCCGCGAGTTCTTCAACGTCCTCCTCAACCGAGGAGTCACGCGAATCGGCACGAACGCGCCGACGCCCGAACTGCTTGACCAGCTCTACATCGGCGACGCAGACGCGCTGCTGCTCGCAATTCGTGTCGCTACCTTCGGCAACAAGTTGGAGATGACCAACGTGCGCTGCCCGAACTGCGACGAGCGCATCGACGTCACCATCGACCTCGCCACGGTCCCACAGCGCGGCCTTCCGCCGCAGCCACACAAGGTCGACCTGCGCACGGGCAGCACGGCCTACGTGAAGTTCCCTAAGCGAGCAGACCAGGCATACATCCTGGCCGACCCCGATTCCAGCGACGCGCACAGGAACACCCTGCTCTTGGAACGGTGCCTCGACCGTGTTGAGGCACCCGATGGGACGGTCACCCAGGGCAGTCTCAATGTCGCCCGACGGATGGGCATTGCCGACCGGCGCACGATTCTCCTCTACCTGGCTGACAACGCACCCGGCCCGGAACTAGCAGGCATCTCCGTGGAGCACGCGGGCTGCGGGAAGGAGATCCCGCTGCCGCTCACGCTGACGGACTGCTTTCTCAGCCTCTGACATCGAATCAACTCTGATCGACTACTCGTCCCTCGTCCTCGCCTACGGGTGGACACCCTCAGAAGTCAAGCAACTCACCGTGCGAGAACGCGAGTTCTGGCGCGACCTGGCCCTGTGGAACAAGGAACGGAAGGAGGCGGCCAGCAATGGCATCCAGTGACGCATCGCCGCTCAACGAACCGAATATCGCCGGCCGCCTCCTCGGCACGAACAACTTTGTCAAGGGCGTCGAAGACACCGAGAAGCAGATCAAGAACCTCGGGAACTCGCTGGGCCGAATGAACCGGGCCATCGACGCACTGACAGGGAAAATCCAAGGCACCGGGCGCAGCGCGGGGCAGTTCCCTCGGGCGAACAGGCCGACAAGCGCGGGCCTGGCGCAAGCCCCCACACAAGCCGGTGGCTCAGGCATCATCCCGCCGGGTGCGGCGGTGGCGACACGGCATTCGGACAGCAACCGACTCCCCGTGCTCCGGCAGCAGTTCGCGCCCCGGATCTACACCACGACGCGCCCTCAGGACCTGCCCCGCGTCGAGGTAACGCGGCTCGATCGCCTTCCCGCCGTGCGTGACCAGTCAACCCCGCGCATCACCACAGTCACGCGTCCCTCGGAACCGCCGTGGCGCCCACTGACCCTTGTAGGGGGAGGGAGAGGGGGAGGCGACGACGGTGGTTGGGGTCGCGGAGACAGCGAACGGTTCAGCTTCGGGCTCGGACAGGCCACGCACCGGGCGGTGTCATGGGGCGCCGGCAAGTTTCGGCGCCGTGTAGACCACATGACCTCGCAGGCGTACGAGATGGATCGGTACGCCACCTATGCCTACACCCAGTGGGGAGACCCGAATAAGGGGCAGTGGACGGAGAAGAACCGCCTACGCAATGACGCCATGCACAGCAGCACGGCGACCTCGACCGAGGATCTGAATACCGGGCTCTTCGAGGTCGATCGCAGGCTGGGTGCCGGGCGCTCGGACGCACAACGGCGCATCCTCCACAAGCGAGCGTCTGGATACGCGGTCCTCGACCCCAGCATGGGCGTCGCTGATTCCGCGCAGATGATGACCTCGATGTACACCCCCCAGGCCAGCATGATGTACCAGGTCCTGGGAGTTGGGCCGACCATCGGCGCGGGCGGCGAGCGCATGTCCCAGGCTGAGCTCAACGAAAACCTCCTCAACCGGGTCTACCGGGGCGGCGGTTACACCCTCAAGAACGTACAAGCCGATAGCGAGCAGGGCGGTGCCCTGCGTACCACTCTTGAGTCCATGGCCCGCATGCAGGGGCAACCCCAGGACTGGGTGGAAGGCCGTCTCAACCAGCTCCAGGCACAGGCCAAGTGGCAGGAACACACCGGCGGCAGCGCCGAGGAGTTCGACAGACTCCTCCAGGACGCTGGCGGCACGGGGAACAAGGCGACGAAGGCCCGAAAGAAGCTGGATGAGGGCGGCCTTGACACCGACAACCTGATCAACCAGCGCAAGCGAAAGGAGGGGGAGGAGCGCCGTCACGACAGTCAGATGATGGACGCCTTCGCCCCCGCAATGCAGGCGACCACCGACGTCGTCATCCAGTTCAGGGAGGCACTCAACGCAGTCCTAGAGCTGCCTGGACTGAAGCAGGTCAGCGGCGGTGCGCAGGGAATCGACGCTGGATCAGGTAGACGTCTCACCAGCACGTTGGGCGGCGCGGCGTCAGGCGCGTTGATGGGTGCCGGTATCGGGTCGGTCGTCCCCGGGCTCGGCACGGGAGTCGGCGCTGTCGTGGGCGGCCTGGCCGGAGGCATTGGAGGTCTCATCGGCGGTGGCGCCGACAGCGGAGGAGGCGCCAGCGGCAGCGAGAGGAAGCCCACCAACACGACGCGGTCCAACCTCATGCAGGGCAACGCGAACTCGGCGATACACGCCGCGCTGAGCCAGATTGGGCTGGACTACTCCTGGGGCGGTGGAGGCCCAGGTGGCCCCAGCGAGGGGTTTGCACAAGGCGCAGGGACGGTCGGCTTCGACTGTTCGTCGCTGATGCAATTCGCCTACGCCAAGGCCGGTATTCGTCTTGGACGCACCACGTACGAGCAGATAACCCAGGGCAAGGGCGTCGACTACAAGGAACGGCGTCCTGGCGACCTCATGTTCCCGAATTCCGGGCACGTAGTGATGTATCTGGGGAATGGCAAGATCGTCCACGCGCCGCGCAGCGGACAGAAGATCAGAATCGACCCGGAATCACATTTCGGCAAGTACATCGCCGTTCGACGACTTGTTGCCGGCGGCGGAGATACATACGACGGAGGCGACGGCAGCAAGTCCTCCGAAGGCGGGGCAGGCAACGACAATAGCGCGAAGACCGGAGAGTCGTCAGTCAACGCCGTCGGTGACGCGTACGGCAGCGCCAACGAGGTCGACGTCCTCAGGGCAGCCCTCGTCACGTCCGCTGGCTCTGCGGCAGGCGCCGGAAGCTCGCCGAAGGAGAAGTCCCGAGACGATGGCAGAGACTCAGCAGACACTTCAGCTGCCTCGATGGACGGTTCCAGCGGATCTGGAGTCCAGAGGTGGAAGGGAGTCGTCCAGACCGTCCTGAAGCAACTGCGGGAGCCTCTCAACAAAACCGGGCTCGTCCTCAAAGCGATGGACAAGGAGTCCGGTGGCAGTCCCACCGCAGTCAATAAGTGGGACTCGAACTGGGCGGCGGGCACACCGAGCGTGGGCCTCATGCAGGTCATCGGTCCCACTTTCAAGGAGAACGCGGGACCGTATCTGCATACGGGCCCCTTCTCCTATGGCGTCTCCACCAACCCGGCAGCCAACATCTACTCCGCCGTGCACTACGCCCGAAACAGATACGGCAGTGGCTGGGCTGAGCGCATGGCCGAGCCACGCGGCTACGCGGTGGGCGCCTGGGAGTTGCCCGCCGACGAGGTCGCCCAGGTCCACAAGGGCGAGATGATCATTCCCGCCCAGCAGGCACGGACGATTCGCCAGGCACTGCTCCAGGACGCAGTTCCAGTTAAGTCACCAGCTGCCGAGGCCGCTCGCACGAGCGCAGCTGGTACGCCAGCAGGTGGTGGGGGAGTCGCGCTGCACTTCACCGACGGAGCAATTCGCATCACCGTCGCAGGAGGTTCCACCGGTCCGGCAGCCCACCAGATAGCCCGTCAGATTGTGGACCACATCGCCGCTGACGAGCGCATCAAGCAGATCGGAGCCGGGGTCTAGGAATGTTCGAAAACACGAAGGAACTGAGCGCCGACCAGCGGTCGAACGAGCCCTGGGACAGGCGTCAGACAGCAACAGCTGGTGTGTGGGCCGGAAATGGCGCGATTGGTGAAGGAGCTGACGGTTACCACAACGAGCTGTACAGCCGCCGCGGGTTCATCCAGACCGCGAAGTCCAGCGGCGTCACGGTGGCAGAGACGAAGACGCTGCGCTTCTTGTACAACCCGTCCACCGTGGCCGTCACGCACGGGCTTGATGGCCAGAACATGCAACTTGCCCAGTGGCAACGATCAGAGAACATGACAGGAACGGCACTTCTGCCGGTCAACAACTCGTGCAGCTTCTCCTTGCTTTTTGATCGGACCTTCGATGTCCTCGGCCCGAGGAACAAGCCCTCCGCAAAGTTCGGGGTGATGTACGACGTCAACATGCTCTACAACCTGTGCGGCATCAACCAGAAGGTGAAACCCAAAATCGACGGCTTTGAGGACGACGGCGACTGGGGGGACGGCAAGGGCAAGCCGTCATCCGACGCCGGCGAGGTACCTCAGACCATCACCGGCCCCATGCAAATGAACCCGGTCGACATATACTTCGGCGGCCATCGCAACCTGTACTTCTACGGATTCATCAGCAACATCTCGATCAACTACTCACACTGGGTGCAGGAAATGATCCCGACCCGGTGTGCCGTCAGCCTCACTGTCACCGGCCTGCCCAAGTAAAGGGGAACTTTCGTGATATCGAGCAGATCCCGGTACGCGCAGAACGGAACCGAGCTGGTTACCAGCCCTGACGGCGTGACTCGTAAGGTGATTTCACCAAGCGCTCAGAAGACGGTGCGCACACGCGCGCGGCGCTACCGATGGAAGGAGGGCGACAGAGTTGACCTCCTGGCCCACCGGCACTACGGCGATGCCACCCAGTGGTGGCGGATCGCCAATGTTAACCCGCACATTTTGGATTGGACCGAGCCCGAATCCGGAACAGTGATCAGGATTCCCAATGTCTCTTAGGATGCACGCTCCGCACGCCGCGATCGTGTACCCGCAGGTCACCTCGACCAGACAGTTCGTCACGCAAGTGACCCTCCACCTGGGCGAGAACTTGCTGCCGGTGGCCGAGGTCAGTGTCGCATTCTCCGCCCCGCTCCGAGCTGATATCCAGGGGTGGCTGCTGGCGACCGGGCGCCTGATACCGGAGAAGGCCCCGGTGCACCTGGTGTACGGCTCGGGCCCGCACCAGAAAGCCGACTTCTTCGGCTACGTACAGTCGTATTCGATTGTCACCAGTGGGGATGACACCCGCTTCACCCGGAATTCTGAGGTGACCGTCGTCTACACCCTTGTCGGGGCAGCCGATCCACTTCAGACACAGGCCAACCGGACCTGGCTGGCCTCGTCTCCCTCCTACATCGCCCGCACCATCTGCCGCCGACACCTGCTCGCGCCGATGATCCAGCGTGACCTGGGACGTCTGGGCGCGCGTGCGCAAAACGCCCGCAGTGACTGGGGATTTCTACGGGACCTGGTCGACGAGTGCGGCCTGCGGGTGATCGTGGACAACACCGACCTCTACGTCACCGACCCCTTGGTATCGCTCCGCGAGGGGCAGGAGGTTCCCGCCTTCTTCCTGACCAAGCTTCCCGGCATCCGGGACACGGTCTTCGACTTCCGTGTCACCAGTGGGGAGTTGGACCCCACCAGTGGTCGCCGCACCCGATCGGAAGCCCACGGCTACAACCGCTCGACCCGCCACCTGTTCCGGGTCGTCGACAAGGCCACCGCCGGGGCGGGCACCACGACCTTCGCTACTCAGCTACCCAGCGCGTCCCAGACCATTGCCACCCGCCGGGCCGTCAGCCAGGCCGCCAACGCGCAGCTTTGGGTGCAGGCCACCGCCCGCGTGCGCGGGGACGCCCGGGTACGGCCAGGGACAGAGGTATGGATGCAGGGCGCGGGCATGGGTCCGCGCAACGTCGGCCAGTGGATGGTGATGACGTCGGTGCACCACCTCCAACTGCACCACAACGACGCCCGGAAGTCGGTCTATGAGCTGCACTTGGGACTGGGGCGCACCCGTCCCGAGGGCCTGGACGCACAGCCCCGCTCACAGGTCCTGCCGCCTCCGGTACGCACGGTGCTGGCGCAGGGGCGCTGGCGTGCCGAACACACCGGAGCCGCCTGATGAACCAGCTGGGCATCTACTTCGGCGTGGTCTCCCACACCAAGGACCCCGAGCAACGTCAGCGGGTCCGGGCGAAAGTTCCACAGCTGTCGGGCGACAGCCCGCAGCCCTGGGCTCTCCCGGCCTTCCCCGGATCACGTGTGCCCGCCATTGGTGAAGAGGTGTGGATTTTCTTCGCCGGAGGTGACCCGCACAGCCCCGTCTACGTCTCCAGCCCGTGAAATCGGAGGTCCTGGTGTCCCAACAGCTCGCAGTCCCTTTCGCGTTGGACAAGACCGGGAAGATCGCCGCGATTGAAAACCGCGACCGACAAACTTCCCAGCGAGTTCGAGCCGTTGTCGCCACCGGCCTCAACGAGCGAGTCATGCGCCCAGACTTCGGCACCGACTTGGGGCCCTTTCTCTTCGAGGTGAACGACTCGGTGACGCGTCAGGCGATTCGGCACGCAGTGCAGGAATCCCTGGACCGTTGGGAGCCGAACGCCATCATCAAGGGCATCGAGCCTTTGGTGAAAGACGAAGAGCAGGGCGTAGCCGACGTCTACGTGGACATCGGCCGAGCTAACACGGACCCCGAAGCCACAGATGACATGGAGGATGAGATCGTCGTCCGCCCTGGTGGTCGGGTAGACATCTATTAATAGTTTTCCCCTCACCGGCTCCACGATCTAAGGGAACTGTTTCACCGATCGTGGAGTGCGCATGGTTAAGGGAGCGTCCGTCAAGCCCGCCATTGACTATACGTCGCGGGACTTCGACGGATTCCGAGACGCCATGCTCGACCATGCTGCCCAGATCTTCCCTGAGTGGACGGGGAGGAACGCCGCCGATTTCGGTGTCGTCCTCGTGGAGTTGATGGCCTACATGGGCGACATCCTCTCCTACTACCAGGAAGCCGCCGCTCGCGAGGCTTTCCTGAGCACCGCTACCCGCCGGGAATCCATCATCGAGCTGGCGCGCATGCTCGGTTACACACCTGACGTTGCCGCCCCCGCTGCCGGAACCGTTGTGCTGGCGACCGAAGAGGCGCAGGCTACCGACGTCTTGGTACCCCAGGGCACGAAGGTCACCACCGCTTACCTGCCGGAACTCGACGGCCCGCTGGTGTACGAGACCATCGCGGACACCACGCTGACCGCCAAGGGCGGCAGTGCCGCCATTGGGGTCGTTGAGGGAACCACCGCAGGGACCGTCCCGCTGACTGTCCGGCGGCGCACCGGCCAGGAGCACGAGGTCCTGGTCGAGGCCCTGGGCATCTCCAATGGGCAGCGTGACCAGCGCATCACCCTGGCGGAATCCCCAGTCATCCTCGACAGCATCCGCCTGTGGGGAGACGGCGGAGAGGATGCCATCGAGTGGCGGCGCGTGGACTCCCTCATGGAGTACGGCCCCTCCGACACCGTCTTCGAAGTGTCGACCTCTCTGGACGGGAGGACTGCGCTCGTCTTGGGCGACGGCATCACCGGTGCCACCCCCGCTCTGGGACAGCCGATGTACGCGGCTTACCGAACCGGAGGCGGCAGCCGGGGCAACATCGCCGCCGGAGCCCTGGTCGACATTGCCGACGGACTTGCCGGCGTGTACGTGGTCTCCTCTTCCGCTATGACTGGCGGCCGTGACCTCGAGAGCCTGGAGTCCATCCGCGCCAGTGCGCCAAAGGCCCACCGCACTCAGGACCGGGCAGTCTCCCTGCGGGACTACGCCGATCTGGCTCTGTCCGTGTCTGGCATCAGCAAGGCCCGAGCGCTCGCTCGCCAGACCACTTCCGTACAGGTACGCGTCGTCGGTGCCCACAACTCCATCCCGTCGGCCGAGTTGCTCGACAAGACCGAGCGTTACCTCCAGAATCGGGCGGTTGCCGGAGTGAGCGTCATCGTCTCGCCCGGCGTCCTGGTGCGCGTGCACATGGGCACCAAGGACACCCCGATCCTCCTGGGGTTGTACCCCAACCACCGCCGTGAAGACGTTCTCCTCGCCGCGTCGCAGGCCCTGCAAGGACTGCTGTCAGACGTCGACACCGACTTCGGCATGACCATCCCCGTCTCCCGTGTCTACGGAATTCTCGACGCCATCCCAGGAGTGGAGTACGTGAAGATACCCTTCCTCACCCGCGACGGGGCAGTACAAACCGGAGCCCAGGACATTGTGTGCCGTGACTGGGAGATACCCATCCCCGGCAACCTCTACATCGCCACCGACGGGGGTCTGTAATGCCTTCTCACTACCCCCAGGCTGTCCGCCGCTGGCCCAAGCACGCCAACCAACTCGATTACGTGATGGCGGAGGACGTCAACGAAATCCAGGACGAAATCCAGGGCATCAGCACCACCCTCGGCGTCATGCCCAACGAGTACCAGGACTCCAAAGGCACGACCACCCGCTACACCAGTGTCGACTCCCGCCTGGACAACATCCAGCGGGACATCGAGAAGTTGCGGTTCTACCAGGACCAGCTGCTCGACGCCTCCAAGACAGGATGGAACCTGCCGGTCAGCGCGTACCGGGCTTCAGGCACGCCGATTCCGGCGACGGTCAACCAGGTCAACCCCAATACCCCGAACAGCGACTGGTACCCCGTGAAATGGGACCAGGCTGTCGTCGATCCCCTCGAACTTGCGCCCAAGCCCACGTACTGGCTCACCTGCCCCAAGACCGGGTGGTGGATCGTGACCGCCCGCGCCTTCATGTGGCGCTCCTACGGCCCCGCCACCCTCGAACACTCCATGTTCTGTGAGATCAACCTGCTAGGAGACGGGTCGATCCTCGGCAGCGACGGGGACTCCATCAACCGGCAATCGCCAGGCTATCTGCGCACCAACCCCAGCTACTCCGGACCCTGGTACCAGGGCGAGAAAATCGGCGTCCGTATCCGACACATGGACAGCATGCGAGTCAACAACAGGCCGAGCTATCCCGATCCCGTTGGCACGCAGACGGCCTACGCCTGGCTCGGTCTGACCTACATCCGCGCTCTGCCTGGCCAGGGCGACAAGCGCCCGGACTGGGACGTCGACCCCATCGGCATCTGACCAACCACAGGAAGGAGGACCACAATGGCGGTCTACGGACTCGACTTCTACTCGATGTCCAAGTACGGCATGGACATCCCCGTCGACTACACCGTGGAGCCCTTCACCGCCGTGCCCACAGCACCCGGCGCAGTCCACCTCCAGTGGTCCCCCTCCAAGGAAGACACCTGGACCACGCTGCGCCTGGTACGCAACCCCCTCGGCCTGCCGGGCGACGCCGACGACGGCGACACACTGCTCGAAACCGGTCACGAGGGCCTCGTCGCCAGCCACCTCGATACCGGCCTGACCCAGGGGCGCCCCTACTACTACAGCGTCTTCGTCGCCGCCCCCTACCCGGACTGGAACCCAGACACCGCCTACCAGCCCGGCGACGGCGTCAGCTACCAGGGGCAGAACTACGTCTGCCAGCAGGCAAACAACGCCACTCCCGGTCAGAGCACCGCCTGGTCCGCGACGACTGGTACCGGTACGTGGGTGCGGGCAGGCAGCGCCGCCACCATCGCTGTTGGGGACCACCACTACGCAGAGCGCCTCTACCGGCTGACCCCGCGCTCCTACCGCACAGCCCTGGAGGAGATCACTGGCTACGAAGATGGCATTACCAACAGAGAACTCTTCACCTTCTTCCAAATCCTCGGACTCCAACTCGACGTGATCAAAACCGAGTTGGACAACCGGATGCGTATCCACGACCAGCGCCACACCGAGATCACCCAGACCGAACGCGCTGCCGCCACCCTGGGTGTTGAGCCGGCTCTCTCCGAGCGTCCGGCCCTGCGGCGCAACCGGGTACGCAACGCAACAAAGGCCAACCGTGCTAAGGGCTCTATGCCTGGCCTGCGCCAGGTGATCCGGGACATGACTGGATGGGACTGTCGCATCGAACCCACCCCGAACCTGATGGTGGACCAAGACCAGAGCGGCATCTGGCACCCCACCCACCAGGAATGGAAACCCGGCATCCGCTACGCGGAAGGCGAATACGTCCGCTACGGAAACGCCACCTACAAGGCGAAGGGCTCCAGCAGAACCTATCAGGCAGCCCAACTGCTCCCGCCTGCCGCTGTCTCATCGAAGGGGACCGTCCGCCGCCAAGTCTCCCAAGGCGAGCGGGCGTTCGCTCAGGGTTTCCAGAAGGGCGACGCGTTTACGCTGGAATTCGATGTCGCCACCGCGGGCGAATACGACGCATCCGCCATCTACACAACCGCGACCGACTACGCCACCTGGGACACCGAACTCGACGGCGTCAAAGTCCACACCGGGTTCGGCGGCTACAGCGCCTACATCATGCCGGCCGGCGTCAGTCTGGGGCGGTGGACCCTCACAGCCGGAACGCACCAACTGCGCTTCGTCTCCACCGGAAAGGACGCAGCGTCCGGTGGATACCAAATGGGCGTCAACAGCTGGACCATCGTCCCCGTAGGAACCCTGCGTGCCGCCGACGTACCACCCCAAGGCCATGTCGACTCCAGCCTCTTCTGGAGTCAGGAAATGCCCCCGCGCGACTGGGCGTTGGAGCGCAACCCCGTAACACTCGACCCGTCAACATGGTGGGTACTCAAGGACTCCACCATGGCACGGCTCCCCACCGGCGGCCTCGGCATCCAAACCGGCATGCCCCCCGCCGTGACCACCGGATACGCAAACACGGCCCTGACATTCACTGCACCCGAGGACCAGCAGTCCTACAGCATCGCATCCGTCGCCAGCGCGCAGATCCGCTCCTGGAACCCCCGCACTGACTACGTGATCGGCAACCTCGTCAGCTGGAACGGATCAACCTGGGAAGCCACCGCCACCGTCGGAGAAGGACAAGAACCAGGGCGCAGCCAGTCACACTGGCGCCCCTCACTGATGACAGCAGACCGCAGCAACGCCGACTCCTCACTCGTGGCCAGCTACGGTGTCCCTCTCCCGCGCCTGTACGACTGGAGTCCCAACACCCCCTACGCGCCTGGTGACACAGTCATCTACGGCCGCTACCGGTACGAAGCCGTACTCCCCAGCGCCGGTGAACGGCCCAGCGGAGGCCCGCGCGACAACCGATGTTGGTCCTACGCCGGGACCAACATCGAGACCGTCACCGCCAGTGCCTATCTGCGCAACGCCGATGGAAAGCCACTGTCCAGCATCGCGGTAGACCTGTGGTGGTACGACCAAGACGCCGCTTACATGACGTGGAACAGCCACTGGACCATTGACGCCTGCGTGCTCGACCGATTCGACACTGATCAGCCGACTCTCGACGCCACACCCACCGGCACCGCACCCACCAAGTGGCGTACAGGTGGGGGGACATGGGAAGCGGTCGATGGAATTGCCCGCGCCACTCCCAGCAAGGCCGATGACGGGACCTACTGCACGTACAGCATCTTCGAGCCGCAGGCACTGGCCGGAGCCGCTCTCGGCAGCGTCCCTTTCAACATCTCCGCCACCGTCATGAGTGCGCCCCCCGACCCCTTGGCCCGCCAAGGACTCGTGCTGTGCACCAAAGACGACATGGCAGCGTTCACGTTGGCTGGACGGGACGGCGTCTACCGCTACGTCCTCACCAACGGCCGGTACACCGCCACCAGTCTTGGTACCTACCCAGCATTCAAGGACGGCGAGCGCATCACGGCCTGCTTCCACAAAGAAGCCATCGTGATCAAAAAGTCCAGCGGCGTGGGCTATCAGATGCAGGACCTGCTGGCCATCAGAAATCCCGAAATCACCGGCCACCACGTTGGCTTCGCAGAAATCAAGGTGCAGACCCCGTGACAGACCTCGGCATCGCTGACGCAGCAACCGCCAACACATTCGGCACCACACCCGCCCTCAGAGTGAAGATCCCGGCCATGACCGCCGAGGTCACGTCCGGGTTCAAAGGAAGCGCACGGGTCTCCGGCGCGTCAGCCTTCGGCGGAATCACTGACTTCGGTCTCGCCCCGTACCCCAACACGTCCGCCGTCAGGCGTATCCCCTGGGTCGACCCCATCTCCGCCATGACCACCGGGCAGGGCATCGTCGACGCCTCCGACGGCTGGCGACGAACCTTCCTGACGGCCACCATTCCCCAAGGCCGCAACATCGGCGTGCCCAACAGCTCCTACAAGGGCGCCGCTTACGCCGCACTCTCCGTTCGCCTACTCGACCTTCCCAAGGGCTCTTCCCCACAGCTCAGCGCCGTCATGGTCGAACGGCACACCGCCGGCAACCTCCTCAATCACGACGCCGCCTATCACCTGCGCGCCGTCTGCTACACCGGCACCCATTGCGACGTCACGCTCTCCGCCGACCTCGTCCTCGTCGGCACCCGATCCCTGCGCTGCACCGTCACCACCCCCACAGGCCCCTCCATCGGCCCCGCACCCACGTTCGCTGCGCTCGCCAAGCTGCCGGACAACCCGCCACCTCTGACCCTGTCCGCGTCCGTAGCCACCTCCTTCACCGAAACCTTCACCCTCGTCGGCACCTTCTACGACGCACTGGGCAACACGATGTCCAGCACTGACGGCGACACGACATTCACCACCCCAGGCAGCTACGAATGGGCCCACGCCACTCTCAAGGTGACCCCGCCGCCCGGAGCTGTCTACGCCAGCGTCGTCCCAGCCGTGAGTGCCTCGCCCACCTTGCAGGTCGGCGAGAACATTTACACAGCCGCACACGGCGTGCGCTACCAGGCACTTACAGCCCCTCGACCCGGTCCTAACGGATACCAGCCTGCACGCCACATGCACATCGATCTGCTGGCCGACAGAATCAACCTCGCCAAGAACCCCTCGCTGACGAGCAACGTGCCAGCGATCTGGCGCAGGTGTACCCCCGACGAAGAGGGCCCGGCTGTCATCACTCAGGCAGTGGGCCGTACCAGACCGGGTGCAGGAGACTTCCGCGCTGTCCCCACCAGCCCAGAGGCAGTTCACCCCAATGGCATCCGCATTGGCGTCGCCAGCAATGTCAGTCATCATTCAGGGGCAACAACGTTGGAAATCCTCCACGTTGGCCGTCAACATGTCCTCTCCGGCTACATCCGTGAGAGCCCCGGTAACACCCTCCCTGTCCATGCCCACGTGCGCGTCGCTCAGGAGATCCCAGGCAAGGGCACCCTCACGACCGTCCATCGAGGCATCTCCACCGCTGAGGTCCGCGAGCAGCACCCCGAGCACATCGACGGCGACTGGGTACGCGTCTGGCTGACGTTCACTCCGCCCCCAGGCAGTCCACGTTGGGTGGATGCCTGGTTCGGGCCGCCAACGGAGGATTTCACAGGCAGTGCTGTGTCCGCCTTCCAACTGGACGACGTCCTTTTTGAAGAGAGCGAAGGTGGCACCCTCCGTCCCTACTTCGATGGCGCAGCTCACCACCCTGATTACCTGTGGGAAGACACCGGTCCAGCCGCAGGTGACTTGGGGGAGTACACCCGCAGTCACCTCTACCGAGAGCGCCGGTCCTTGCAACGCCGGCTCGCGGAAAACCTCGATGCCCACATCCAACATGGCACCCCCTACGACCTCCGCTACGCCACCGCACCCAAGATCGACCAAGGAGAGGCGTTGCCCCAACTGGTCGGGCGGCCAGGGGCCTCCGTGCCGGCCGTGCCTGGCGTACGCGCTACACAGGTTGGGTCACGCTCGGCTGTTGTGATGTGGAAGGCTCATACCGACACGGGGCGAAGCGTCGTCATACGTGTCCCCGGCCGCGCTGAGATCGTACGCCGGACTGCCGTGGGCGGTGTCTATCTCGCAGAGCTAGAGCCCGAGACCCTGCACGACATCGCCGTGCTGCGTCGTGACGATGCCACGGGAGCGGAATCCACCCCAACCACGGTGACCCTGCGCACCAGACGCACGGCCTGGTCGGAAGGATTGACCAACTGGGCAGCCGATCCATCCTTCGAGGTCTCCGCTCCCCAGCCCAGCGGCCAAGTTGGCCAGTGGACGGTAAACCGGGAGACCAACCCCACGGGGCTGACGCTGGACACCCAGATCGCACTGCTCGGATCGAAGAGCCTCCGGCTCGACTCCCGGGGCGACGGCCAGGGCTACGGCATCACCACGTGGCCCCACCGCCGCCCCGTCGTCCCCGGCCAGCAGTACACCTTCAGCGTGTGGGCACGCACGTCCACCGCACGCTCGGTGGAGATATGGATTCGTTGGTGGGCTGAGGGTGGCACGACCAACATCGCCCTCTCGACCGTCACCGCCAACCTGCCCGCCAACACGTGGACCTATCTCACCGTTACCGGTACCGTCCCCGACGGAGCCACGACCGCCTTCGGGCACGTGCACTTCCCTAAGCAGGCTGCCGGTGAGACCTATTGGATCGATGGCGCCTGCTTCACGCCCACACCCTCGGCCGTGGAGTACGCATCCGGCGATACGGCGGGCTGGGAGTGGATTGGTCAAGGCGCTGACCGCACCGCCCACTACATCGGCCTGCCCGGTGAACGCGTCGCCCCGAGCGGGCTCACGATCACCGACATCGGTGCGTACTCCGCAGTGATCAAGTGGAACCCCGCGAACCCCACCAACACTCGCCGCGACGTCATCATTCGTCAGGGAGATCGGGTCATTGCTGAAGTACCCAGGAGCATCGGGTACAAGCGGCTCACTGGCCTGAAACCGAAGACTGGCTATGCCTACAGCGTCACGCAGCGATACGACGACGGACAAGAATCCGGACCGCAGAGTCTGGTAGTCACCACACAACGGGACACCTGGACCAAGGGGTTGATCAACTATGCACCCAACCCCGGCTTCGAATATGGGCAGTTGGCCAATGTGCGTCTGGGGCCGTGGGGTTGCACCAGTTCGGGTGCAACAGTCGAACTCGCCACCACGGCCTTCAGCGGCGGCAAAAGCCTGGTGGTGCGAGGCCAGTCAGGCAAAACCAGTGCGCTGCACCATGACAGAGCCCGCGCGGCCACGACGGAAGCAGAAACGTGGACGGCGTCAGGATGGGTGCGCAGCAGCACCGCTGCTTCTACTCACGCCACGTTGCGGTGGCTTGACGCCACCGGAACCGATGTCCTCATCCAGCACGGCCGGAACATTCCGTTGGGTGCAGGGGAGTGGCAACGGGTCACCGTGACGGGCAAGGCCCCAACGACGGCGACGCAGCTGTACGCGATGTTCTACTTCGAGGACCAGAGCGAAGGCGAGAGCTACTTCCTGGATGCCGTCATGCTCACCAAGACGCCGGCCGCTGTGGAGTACGCCGACGGCGACACCACCGGCTGGCGGTGGAACACCACCGAGCCTGGCGAGGCCAGCACAAGCACCTACGTCGATGACGGCACCCCCGCCGCACCCTTCGGCGTCCAGGAATTGCGCAAGAGCGAGAAGGACCTCTCCCTCTCCTGGGGGCAGCCAGCCTCCGACCGTACCCTCACCGCGCGGGTCTGGCTCGACAGCAAGAAACTGTGGGAGGGAGATGCGACCACACGCAGCATCCGCGTCACCGGCCTGCAACCCAGCACCACCTACACCGTTGAGGTTGCCTTCTACGACCCGGACCGGGACAAGCAGTCCCCCAAGACTGTCCTCACGGTCACCACCAACGCCGCGCTGTGGCCTGTCGGCCTCATCAACTACGCACCTGACCCGGGCTTTGACTACCTCAAGCGCGATGCCAACGGGTTGATCGGCGGTGTGTGGACGTTGAATCGGGACGCCAGGATTACTGAGTTGAGCATCACGACCACAGGCGATGCGCGCTGCCTCCAGTACACCGCACGCGATGGTAGCTACGACGCCGTCGCACACAACAGGCAGCGATTCCCGGCCTCGCCTGGCCAGACCTGGACAGCCAGTGCGTACTTCCGCAGCCTGCGCGTCGGCAAGAAGTGCTCGGTCATCTTCACCTGGTGGGACAAGGACGGCAAGGAACTGCCGCACTACACCATGACGCCCCAGGTCGTGACGCCCCAGTGGACGCGCCTGTCTGTCACCGACACCGCTCCTGCTGGTGCTGTCCAGGGCTACGTGATGTTCCGCTTTGGAGCGGCAGACGACGTCACAAAGAAGGGGGAGGTCTACTACCTCGACCAAGTCGTGATCACCCAGGGCTCGACGGTTTACCCGTACGCATCCGGCGACACCGAGGACTGGGAGTGGATCGACGGACGCCCCGGCGGCCTTGGCAGATACAAGGGTTGGCCGGGGGCAACTATCTCCTAGTACTGCATGAGCACTGCATGAGCACTGCTTTGTATGATCGAGGCGACCTCAACCCACAAGGAGACCTATGCGCACCGTCGCCGTCGCTGGCACCGGCACCATCAGCAAGACAGCAGCCGAAGAACTGCTGGCCGACTGGCTCGGCTACCAACCGGACGACGCGGACGCCACAAGCTACTCAGCAACCGAACGTGCCGAAGAAGTGCGATTCGTCTTTCTAGACCACCCCGACCTCGTCACCCAGACCGTCAAGAGGGTCTACGGCTGGGCAAAGAAGGCCCGCATCGACCGCATCCCAGTCGGCGAGCACGACGCCGTCGACGGTGTCTTCCGCGAGGCGGTCGACTACCTCAAGGACTCCACCGGACAGACCTACCTCCTGGTCCTCGCCGACATGGACTCCGATGGTGGAGCGGACGCCGGAGTTGACCAGCTCATCATCGACGCACACGAAGCGGGCATCCGCGTTCTCGATCTCGGCAGCGCCCTCATGGACTACCCCGTGCAAAAGGCCGTCGACCGGCTGGACTCCCCTCCCGCAGAGAAGCTGGCACTCCCTGAACCCCCGGCACAGACTGACGATGTCCCAGAGGAGGCGTACGACGAACCGGCGCCGATACCGGACGCTGAGCCAGTGGGCGACAAGGAAAGCGTGAGCACGCCGACTGACCGCAGCCTCAAGCAGCAAGTACGCCGACTCGCAGAGGTTGTTGACATCGTCATCAAGGCCCTCGACGGACGCATCGTCGTCGACTTCTACGCCGAGCGCCAGGCCCTCAACAGCATCCGCGAAGCGCTTGAGGACGCAGAAGAGGAAAAGGAGCCTGCTATGGCGGACGAGGCCAGTGCCCCCGGGCCCCAGCCGCCCAAGGGGGCTAAGACCTGCAAGGGCTGGTGGAAGGAAGAGCTGCGCGAATACGTACCGCTGCGCGGCCGGCCGCGCTCCAACGTGAAAGTAGTCGACGTCTACCTCGACGAAAACACCAACACCTGGAAGGCCGCCGGCTGAAACACCGTGAAACGAGAAGACCCCCAAGGCCGGGAGAGGCTAGTCCTGGGGGTCTTCTCGTGCGCCATGTAGGCGGCTATGAAGAGAGTAACCGAGCCATCCTCCAATTCCAAGGGAAAGCTCCCAACGCCCCTTGCGTATCAACTCCAAGGCAATTGTTGGTGTGGGCCACCTCATAAAGACTCGCGGAATGACACGCCCAGCACGGTTTGTTTCTTTGACCTGTAGGGCCATCACGGAGAGCCGACCCATGCTTGCAAGGACAAGCCTCTGACCTGGTTAAACAGTCCCACCCGAGCGGAGCGAGGGTTAGCCCGAAGGGCGCACTCCCTACCTGAACCGACGTGCACAGCAAGGTAGCTGACGCGGAATCTCCGTCCTCCGGACTTCGATCCCTAACCCTCGCTCCGCTCGGGTGGGACATAAGCGAGTATCAACTACCGCGAATTACCTGTTCCCCAGTTGAAGCGACGACGATCAGCTGATTAAGCTCCCCATCATCCGGCGCTCCAAGAAACCGGATTGGGAGAGGACATCAGCATGACAAAGCATTCCTGGACCCCACGGCGGCTTGAGCCCAAGCCCCGCAGACGGCGCGAAGACCCCGACGCCGACCTCAACCCCCTGGCAGTCATCCAGGAAACCCTCTGGACAGAGGAGACCCCTGTCCAGAGCCTGCGGGTGAAGAACACCGACAAGCCGCTCGATGAGTGGACCACCCACACCCTCATCGCCTACTGGGGCCAGCGCATATCCCGCGCCACCTGGGCAGCGCACCTCGTCGGCCACACCAACCGCGCCGCCCTGGGAAAGACGTTCCGAGAGGCGCAGCAGGCCGGACACGGCCCCGCGCTTCTGAAAGCCACCATCGACGCCTTCTTCGACAACCCCAAGTACCGCAACACCGACCGACCTTGGGCGTACTACCGCTCGATCATCAACACCCTGATCAAGCAGTGCACCCAGCAGCCGGCCACCCAGGACCACAGTACGGACACCTGGACCGCCGCCGATGTCCAGACGGACTACTCCATCGACACCTGGCGGGCAGCATGAAGCAGGTCGACTCCTCTTACCGCTGGCGCCAGATGAACCTGCCCGTCCACGCCTGGGGGGAACGTCTCAGCGACCTCCCGGAGCCCGCTCCGCCAGAGCAACTCAAGGAGTTCGCCCGGCAGTTCCACGTGCGGTACATCCCTAAGACCGCATCCCTCGCCGACTTCCCCAAGCAGCGGTACCTCATCGGGCGCGGCGTCATGCTGACTGGCGCACCGGGACGCGGGAAGACCCGAGCAGCCTGCGCCACGCTCGTCAGCGTGTGCACCCACTACCAGTTGGCCGGATACTTCGTGCGGTTCTCCGACTACATCCAGGCCAAGACCAGCCACTTCGCCACCAGCAGCAAGCTCGACAAGGGATTCGGCGGTGAGGATGCCATCTGGGAGGTCGAGCGGTTCAAGAGCATGGAGAACACGCTCTACACGGTGCCGCTCCTGGTCCTGGACGACGTCGGGAAGGAGCACCAGACATCGTCCGGCTTCGCCCAACAGCAGTTCGCCACTCTGCTGCGCAGCCGGTTCGACAATGCGCTGCCGACGATCGTGACGACCAACCTCAATGGCAAGCAGTGGGAGGCCACTTACGAGGTCTCCGAATCGAGCTTCGCCCAGCAGGCTTTCGACATCGTCCCGATGGCAGGGAAGGACCTCCGTGCTGCACGTTGAGCACAAACTGATTGCCAAGATCGTCCAGACTGGCGACCTCAGCCTCGTCATGCGGATGGGCATCAAGCCTCGGCACTTCCACGACCTCGACCGACGCAGCGTCTTTGCCGCTGTCTTGGCCCATCAGCAGGAGTACGGCGTCTGCCCGACGGCCGACGTCCTCGCCCGAGACTTCCCCACGTTCGACACCAAGACCGTGGTTGACGAGCCGCTTGAGTACCTCATCGACGTCCTGCGAGACACCAAGAAGCGCGCCCTTGCAGAGCGCGGCCTGACCCTCGCAGCAGAGTCCTGGGAGGAAGGCGATACCGAAGCCTCTCTGCGCGTCGTCCGCGAGATGCTCCAAGTCATCGCTGACGACGTTCCCACTGGAGTCGACTATGACCTGACCCAGAACGGCGACGAACGACTGGAGCGCTACGCCGCCTACAAGGACCTCGACGGCGAACTCGTCGGCCTGCCCACCGGATTCGAGTCCCTGGACAAGGCCACAGGCGGCCTTGTCCAGGGACAGCTCATTGTCTTCACCGGACTGGCCAAGAGCGGCAAGACGCAGCTTTCCCTCAACGTCTCGAAACACATTCACGACCAGGGCAAGACCATGCTCGTCTTCACCTTCGAGATGGTCGCGGCCGAACTGGGCGAACGCCTCGACGCCCTCAACGCGAAGGTCTCGCTGTCCAGGCTGCGCTCCGGTGAGTTGACACCCCTTGAGTACAAGAGGCTGGAGAAATCCGTCCGAGCCATGGAAGGCAAGACGCCGTTCGTCATCAGCGAGGACATCAAGGCGAACACTTCGCTCGGCGCGGTGCAGGCGAAGATCGACGAAGTCAAGCCCGACGTCTGCTTGATCGATGGCATCTACTTCCTGGTCGACGAGATCTCGGGCGAGCGCATGACGAATACGGCCTTGACCAATATCGCTCAGGGCTGCAAGAGACTGGCTCGAACCAGCAACATCCCCATCGTCATCACCACACAGTCCCTCCGCTCAAAAATGGGCGCCAATGGCTTGTCGGCAGGCTCGGTCGGATACACCAGCGCCTTCGAGCAGTACGCAGACGTACTGCTCGGAGTAGAGACGACCGACAACAAGGCAGAGACCAAGCTCAAGATTCTGGCCAGCCGCAACTGCCCGACAGACGAATTCCTCCTCGTATGGGACTTCGAGACGTCCACCTTCGAGGAAGCCAAGATCGACTTCAGTGCATATAGCGAGGGGGAAGACGATGCGGAGGACTGGTTCGGCCACCGCGCAGCGTGAGCTGATCCCTGGTGATGTCCCTTCTGCACTCGCTGAGCTAGGCATCGCCGTCCTCGGTGACGACGGCGACAACTTCAAAATCCAGTGCCCCGCCCACCAAGAGCGCGTCGGAAAAACCGATGCCCACCCCAGCTGCTACGT
This sequence comes from Streptomyces sp. WZ-12, assembly GCF_028898845.1. Classification (NCBI taxonomy): domain Bacteria; kingdom Bacillati; phylum Actinomycetota; class Actinomycetes; order Kitasatosporales; family Streptomycetaceae; genus Streptomyces; species Streptomyces sp. WZ-12. The sequence continues at coordinate 7,180,267 of NZ_CP118574.1, forward strand.
CCACTCGGAATCCGGCGTCTTCATCTGCTTCAGCTGCGAGTGGGCTGGACCCTTCTCCCGGCTCGTCGCTTGGATGCACGGCACCGACCGGGCCAGCGCCACCGCGTGGATCGCCTCCAAGGGCACCATTGGACGCGCGCTGCGCCTCCTGCGCGGTAGCGAGGAGGAAGAATCGGATTCACCAGAGGTCACCGAAGCACACCTGGCTCTATTCACTGACCCGCCGGAGACAGCTCGTCGACAGCGGGGACTCACCCTGGCGTCTTGTCAGAAGTACGGCGTGCTGTGGGACCAGCACAGGGAATGCTGGATTCTCCCCATCCGGGACGGTGATGGCCAACTGCTCGGCTGGCAGGAGAAGTCCAGGCGCCACTTCCGCAACTTCCCGGACGGCGTTGCCAAGGGCACCACCCTGTTCGGGGGGCACATCGGAACGACACCGACGCTGGTCATGGTGGAATCACCCCTCGACACCGTTCGCATGGACTCAGTCGGCATTGAGGGTGGGCGAGCCACATACGGAGTGCACGTCACGCCCGAGCAGATACGCCAGGCCATGAACACCAGCTCCTGCATCATCCTCGCGCAAGATAACGATCGGCCAGGTCGGAAGGCGCGAGCCAAGCTCTACCGCACATACCGATGTCGCGGAACACGGCTCCTGTACTGGGACTATTCAGAGTGCACAGCGAAAGACCCTGGTGAAATGAACGCCTTCGAACTCTACGATGCCTACGACGCCGCCTACTCGCCTCTCACACGGCGCCTCACATTGCGGCAGTAACACCCGAGTCAGCCTCGGTGAAAAGCTGATGGGGTGTTCGTTGGCAAGCTCCACCCCTATCAGGAACAGGACGTCGGGCACATAACCCAGCGCGGAGCCGTACTCTGCGCCTACACCATGGGTTTGGGCAAGACAGTCCTGTCCCTTGCCGTGACGGAGGAATGGCTGGCACAGGACGATGTCAGCACGTGCATGATTGTGGTGCCCGCATCGCTGAAGTGGCAATGGGCCCAGTCGATAGCCGAGTTCACTGACGTTCCCACCGTGCAGCGGCGGGTAGGCCGGGCCACGATGACCGTGCCGGACAGCACGGTGTGCGCTGTCATCGACGGAAGCAAGGCACAGAAGGCCAAGCAATACGAGGCCGTCCTTGCACAGCGTCCCGAGTACATCGTCCTCGGATACGAACAGGTCATCCACGACTGGCCCCAGGTCCTGCGCATCAAACCGGATGCCGTCGTCCTCGACGAGGCGAGCTTCATCAAGAGCTTCCGGGCGCAGCGGACCAAAAAGCTGAAGCGTCTGACAGCCCGATACCGGCTCGCCTTGAGCGGGACCGTCATCGACAACGGGCAACCAGAGGAACTTTTCAGCCTCTTCGAGTGGGTTGACCCCGTGCTGCTGGGGCGATGGGACCTCTTCGACGCCTCCTTCATCGAGCGCAGTCGCGCAGGATTCCCCATCGCGTACAAGAACTTGCCGCTCCTCCACCAGAAGCTCAGCACGGCGATGATTCGACGAACCTACCGAGACGCCGATGTCGCCCCCTACATGCCGAAGGTTCGAGAGTCGGTTCTCCCTGTACAGCTCACCATTGGGACGCGCCGTGCCTACGAGCACATCGCCCAGGACGTGCTCACCGAGCTGGACAAGGTCGGGGGAGGAACTGGCTCACTGGACCTAGCGGCGCTCTACGCGGGCAGGGCCGGCACAGGCAGCAGTGCACAGGGCCGGGTGATGGCAAGGCTGTCTGCGCTTCAGATGCTCCTCAACTATCCGTTCCTTCTCGAAGCCTCGGCTGCTGACTACGCCTCCGGAGACGGTGGCAGCGAGTATGCGGCCACCCTCATGAAGGAAGGCGTACTTGATGGAGTCGACGGTTCCCCGAAAGTGGACGCCGTCGTTCGGTACCTCCAGAAGGAGCTGCTGAAGGACCCGGAGCTGAAAGTCGTCGCCTTCGCCTTTCACAAGGGCGTGCTGCCTGTACTGGCTGACCGGCTTGCCGCGTGGCCCTCTGTCTGCTTTACCGGCGACATGTCAGCCAAGGCCAAAGCTGAGGCGAAGGTGCTCTTCCAGACCGATCCCAGAGTTCGCCTCTTTCTTGCGAGCGACGCAGGCGGGTACGGCGTGGACCTGCCACAGGCGAGGGTGCTGGTCAACGTAGACCAACGGGATTCCAGCGGAGCCATGGATCAGCGCAACACCCGCCATGTACGGGCGAGTTCGCATTTCCCCGAGGTCGAAGTCGTCAACGTCGTGGTGCAAGGCACGATCGAAGAACGCCGCCTGGAGCGCCTTGAAATCAAGCGGCGCACAGTCGACGCCATCCTCGACGGACGCGGCGCCGATCGGGATGGGCGAGTGGTGAACGACGTCGAATCGCTGCGTCAGCACTTGGAACGCACTCTTGGGAGTGTGGCCTGAATCACGCTGATGTGGGGTCTGGCTTGTCGGCCGTGAAGCCCAAACGCCTTCTATGAAAGGCGTCTTCTCGACCTGCCCTTCTGTGCCTCCAAACCCGTTTGGTCCGCCCGCTGTTCGTTTGAGTGAGAGCAGTGCATTAGCAGTGCAACAACAGTGCTGTTGTAGTGTTCTGGATGTCGAGAGGGTCCGCGGGAACGCCTCCAGCCAGGCCGGCCCAACCTTCCGACAGTCCATCTGACGTGCCCTCGGGAGGGAATCCAATGCAATTCTCCGACGCCCCTGCATCCAGTGCGCTGACGGCAAGCACTCCCGAGAGTGACTTCAATCGCAAGGCGGCTCAGTGGGCTCTCATCCGGGACCGAGTCGAGGCTCAGAATCGCGTTCTTGACGGTCTCAAGGACGCGATGGTCACTGACCTGAAAAACCATGGGGTCAAGGACGACAAGGGTTCCTTTGTCATCGACCTCGGGACTTCCTATGAGGTGGCTGGTAAGTCCTTCTCGGCGATGAAGTATGAACGTTCGGTCAGACGCGCAGCTGACGAGAACGTTGCCGAAGAGCTTGCGCAGAAGAAGGGACTGCTCGATCGCCTCTTTCCCCGCCAGCGCATGTTCGACCCCGACGAGGTTTACGTCCTCCTACAGGAAGACCTGCTCACCGAAGACGAAGTCGACGCCATATTCCCCGAGCACGAGTCCTTCCGACTCGTCCGAGTGGGGAAGTAAATGACCACGCACATGCGCAACTTCAAGGTAATCGCGGGCGAAGGCCGGGGCAGTGATGGTGCCTACTACCCAGGCTCCTCTCGGCGAATACGATCAGTCGACACCAGCACGATGCGGCTCGTTGAGCCCCAGCCCACCGGGCCCGCCTGGGACGCCAGGCCGCGAGTGCTGAGAGTTGGGCGCCAGTACCACGAATTCTTCAGCATCGGCCCCTTGTCCCAGGCACTTAACCGCTCCCCAGTGACTATCCGGAAGTGGGAGCGCAATGGGACCATCCCGTCCCCTACCTTCGTCATCAAGGGACAGACGGAGCGAGGAAACCGGAGGCTCTACACCAGAGAGCAAGTTGAGGGGATGATTCGCATCGCCGAAGAGGAAGGAATCCTCCACCACGCAGGCGAGGCAATCCATATCTCAGACACGCGATTCTCAGAGCGCGTCATCGCACTCTTTAAATCCCTTGCCAACACCGCTACCGACGACAAGCAGGCAGCGTGAGCGACACCAACCCGCCCCTCTTCCGAAAGCGCGTCACCGAGCGCTTCAACATGGGAAGTTACGAGTTTGTCGAGGCTTCCGTCGACGTCGAATACAGCCCGGACCGGCACGACCTCGCCGACATTGAGGAAACCATCGACCATCTCCTCGTCCGTGAGCGACTGCTCGCGCGGAAGTTCACGACAGAGGAGAACTCCTTCGTCCACGTCCATCCGGGACTGACCAAGCCGCACAGCAAGAGGAGTTGACATGCCCCGAACCCGCGCAGCCTTTGATGACGACGAGGACATCGAGACGCGTCCGAGGCGCCACCGCGCTTTCGACGACGAAGACGAAGGCCCCCAGCGCCCTCGCGAGTCCGCCAGGAGCTCCTTCGGTGATGATTCCGACGAACTGGACGAAGGCGTAGGACACAAGCGTCAACGCGATGGTGCCAAGGAGGATAAGCCGAGCCGGATCGATGCGTCGCGTCGTCACACGGCAGCCGCCGGCTGGGACGAATTCGAGAAGAACACCGGGTCTTCCGACAAGGCTGACTTCGAGGCCAAGAACAACCTCCGGTTGAAGGTCACCAATGACCCACAGCTGATTAAGGTCCTCGACCCCGCGCCGTTCGACTCCATGGGCCAGCACTGGGTGCAGGAGATCAAGTCTGGCAAGAGGTCCTTCCGCTGCCTCGGCGACAACTGCCCACTTTGCGAAGATCTTGACCACTACGCGCGCAAGCTTGCCTATCTCAACGTCGCCCTCCTCGATGAGAAGTCCGGCGATTGGGAGAATCGCGTCTGGGAGGTGGGCGTCAAGCTAGGCCGCAAGCTCCGGAAGATCGGCGAGGACGAAAAGCGCGGTCCCATCAATAACCCCAATCTCTACTTCTCGATCTCCAAGACCGGAGTCAAGACCTCTACCGAATACCACCTGGACCTGGTCAAGGCGCGAGACCTTGAGGACGACTGGGACATCGACCCCATCGACGAGAAGACCTACCAGCGGCTGAGCGCGTCCCGCTACACGGAACCGTGGGAGCGCTTCAGCAAGGAAGCGGAACTTCGCCGTGTCGTATCTCGCCTCCTCGACGAGGATACCGACGACGAGTACGACGACTGACCCACAGTCCTAACGGCCCCCTCCTGATCACACTGCACTGCACTGCCCATCAGGAGGGGGCCCTCCTTTCACGGAACTCGCATGCGCAACGTAATCCTGACCAAGGAAGAACTCGCCGAAGCCATCGAGTACTTCAAGAAGCACGACAGCTTCGTGTTCGACGTGGAAACCGTTGGCGACCACCGAGGAGTCCCCACACAGAATCAGGTGACCTGGATATCCATGGCCACCCACGGAGCAGCGATAGCCATCCCCATGGGGCATCCAAATGGCAACGTACTCCTGTCGAAGGCAACTCGGAAGAAGAACAAAGAGACAGGGAAGTTCGATGCCATCCCCGCCGTCTGGGACGCACCTCCCGCACAGCTGCGCCCCTCACAGGTCTTCGAAGCGCTCCAGCCCTTGATGTTCAGCGAGCGGCGAAAGATCGGACACAATGTGGTCTTCGACCTAGTCAGCGTCGCCAAGTACTACGACAACCACGTCCCAACTCGCCCCTACGGCTGCTCGCTCGTCGCCAGCTGGCTGTTGGACGAGAACAGGCTCAACGGTCTCAAGCCTTTGATCGTGGCAACCTACGGCCACAAGTACGACAACGAGAACGTCGGCAAGAAAGTCGAGATCCACCCCTTCTCGAAGGCAGCCAGATACGCCATCCTCGATGCCAAATACCCATGGTTGCTGTGGAATCGAGCTGTACCGCAGCTCAAGTCCGAGGGCCTATCCAGAGTGATGAGTCTTGAGCTTCAGGTCCTCGAAACCTTGCTGGACATGGCCCGGACAGGTGCACCGCTGGACATGGAGGCCCTGCACCAGCTCGATGGGGATCTGACCAACGAGCTGGAGGACATCACCAGCCGCGTCTATCAGGCAGCAGGCCGTATCTTCAATGTCAACTCGACCAAGCAGAAGTCCGAAGTTCTCTGGGGCGACCAGGCATCCGGGGGCCAGGGCCTCGCACCTGTAAATCTCACGCCGGGCGGCCGGAAGAAGAAGCGCGAACGCGCAAAGCCCACCATCTACGACTACAGCACCGACGCCGAAGCCCTCAAGAAATTCAACGGCAACCCGGTAGTCGACGCCCTCCTGGACTACCAGGAAGTCAACAAGCTGCTCAGCACCTACGTGCACGGCTACCTCGGAGTGGCAAGCGAGGGCAACAAGCCCAGCATCATCTTCAACGGCCGCATCCATCCGAGCTTCCAGCAGTACGGCACCGTCACCGGGCGCTTCAGCTGCGCCAAGCCCAACCTCCAGAATGTGCCAGCACCCAACACGGAGCTGGGCACCAAGGTACGTGGGCTCTTTGTAGCGCCCCAAGGCTACAAGCTGCTCGTGGCCGACTACGGGCAGATCGAACTCCGCGTCATGGCCCACTATTTGGGGCGAGGGGCGTGGTACGAGGGCTTCTTCGCTGGAACCGATGCGCACACCGCCACTGCATCAGCCGTGTACGGCGTCTCGCCGGAGGAAGTCACCAAGGAGCAGCGGAACAACTCGAAGACCCTCGCGTTTGCGACGTTGTACGGGGCGCAGGCCGAAACGGTAGCCAAGTCGATGAAGTCAACCGTCGCGGAGGCAGAAGCGTTCCTGGATGTGCATCGACGGACCATGCCTGAGGTGTACGAGTTTCGGGATTGGCTGATCGCCAGGGCGCGCAAGCAAGAGGTCCCTCACATACGGACGATCCTCGGGCGTAAACGCCGGCTACCGGATCTGGTTCACGGAACGAGTTGGATTCGAGAGAAGGCCGAGAGACAGTGCCTCAATTCGCTGATCCAGGGCAGCGCTGGAGACCTCAACAAGATGGCAGTTGTCCGGATGGGGCACCTGTGCCGACAGAACCCGGACTGGCTCAATCTCTCGCTCACGGTTCACGACGAACTGGTGGTGCACTGCCGCGAGGACAAAATTGAGGAGGGGTCAAAGCTCTTGCAGCAAGCGATGATCGGTGAGGGAATCCAAGGTGTGCTCAGCGTTCCCATCACGGCGGACGTCAAGGTGTGCGATCGATGGAGTGAGGCCAAGTGACCGAACAACCCCTGTCCATCACGGCAGAAGCTCTCCAGACGGAACTGCTCATGGACATGTGCGAGAAGATCGACGACCAACTGGTCCATCAACTTGAGCAGCTGGGTCAAGCCGGGCGCAGCGAAGAAGTGCTCGCGATGGAAGTGCGTGCCTCACGAGCACGCGTTGAGAACGTCGCGCAGCTTATGCCCCTCATCGAGCTTTACAGCCGCCTCATCACCGATGGAATGTTCAGGGCTATGCTCAAACACCCCTCATTTTCCGGCCACAGCAAGGAAGAACAGCAACAGCTGATTGCCGAGTACGGGAACGTTCTCTTCGCCACCAACATCTCGATCCTCGCGAACCTCGTCGACAAGCAGATCGTTCGCTTCGTACCACAGGAGGAAAGGCGATGAGTGGATTCTGGGAGCGCGTTGTCGGCGTACCCGCATCAGCGCCAGCAACCCCCGTCCCGCAGCCTCCTCCAGGGAAACTTGATCAGGGCGAGAGCCAGGCCACCAAGGCCCAATCCGCAAGGAGTGCAGCCCACTGCCCTTCGTGTGGATCAGGCAACTTCATGGCACCCCCCACTGCACCAGAACACCCGAGATGCTTTGAGTGCGGATACCCGAAGCTGCACTCGACCAGTGGGCTCATCGCCTCTTCCTCCGACGGGCCCGCGAAACCCGCACGCGTTCAGTCCCAAAGCAGCCCCAGCATCAACAACATCGTCAACCGCATCGGCTAACTGACCAAGGACATAGCATGAGCAACCTCCTGGATCCCCATGGTGACCTTGCCGACCCGTTCCAGTCATACATCGCTAAGAGCCGCTACTCTCGATTCCGCGACGACCTGGGCCGCCGGGAAACTTGGACCGAAACCGTCGACCGGTATTTCACGTTCATGACCGAGCACCTCAAGACGCAGCACAACTACACCCCCGACAAGGACCTCGCCTACTCGCTACGCCAAGCGGTTCTCGACCACGAAGTGCTGCCCTCGATGCGGGCGTTGATGACGGCCGGTGAGGCGCTAGAGCTTTCTAACATCGCTGGGTACAACTGCGCTTACACTCCGATTGCCGACATCAGGGCGTTCTCGGAAATCCTCTTTATCCTGCTCAACGGCACCGGAGTTGGGTTCTCTGTCGAGCGAAGCTACGTCGACCAGCTCCCGCCTGTCGCACGTTCTCGAATGGACCTGGGAACGGTGCTGTGGGTAGGGGACAGTAAGCAGGGCTGGGCGGAGGCGTTTGCCTCTCTGCTGGACCTGGTGTGGGTTCAAGGACGCATCCCGACCGTCAACTACGATCGCATTCGGCCTGCTGGAGCCCGTTTGAAGACCTTCGGTGGCCGCGCATCAGGGCCCGATCCGTTGCGCGATCTGTTCGAATTCGCTGTGGAGCTGCTAGGTGTCGCTCAGGGCCGAAAGTTGCGCCCGATCGAAGCTCACGATCTGGCGTGCAAGATTGCGCAGGTGGTTGTGGTTGGCGGTGTGCGCCGGTCGGCGATGATCAGCCTGAGCGATCTCGACGATGAGGAGATGGCCAAGGCTAAGTCGGGGGAGTGGTGGGTCAATTACCCCTACCGAGCCCTCGCCAACAACTCGGCTGTCTACCACGACGGCGTCGACCGGGACCAGTTCGACGAGGAGTGGGAGCAGCTCGTCGGCAGCGGCAGCGGCGAGCGCGCGATCTTCCATCGTGATGCCTCGCGACGCCTTGCTGCCAAGTGGGGTCGCCGGGATCCGAGCATTGCCTACGGCACCAATCCGTGCAGCGAGATTGTGTTGCGCCCGTATTCCTTCTGCAACCTGAGTACGGTCGTTGTCCGGCCGGACGACACCCTCGGGTCGCTTTGTCGCAAGGTGTCGCTCGCCACCGTTTTGGGCACCTGGCAGTCCACGCTGTCTGACTTCCCATTTCTCCGGGAGGAGTGGAAGAAGAACGCCCGGGAAGAACGGCTGTTGGGTGTGTCAATGACCGGAATTTTCGGGAACGACCGACTCAACGATGCCATAGGTAGCGGGAGGTGCATGGACACAGTCTGCGAGCAGGGAGGAACAACTGATCTCGATGTGCTGCGTGAAGTCGCACGTAGCGTGAACCACGGCGTGGCGCGAAGCCTCGGCATCAACGAGTCCGCCGCGATCACTTGTGTGAAGCCTGAGGGGACCACTTCCCAACTCGCTGGAGTCTCTAGTGGTCTTCACCCGTGGCACAGCAAGCACTACATCCGAACGATCCGCAGTGACATCAAGGACCCGGTCACTCAGCTCCTCCAGCAGGCCGGGGTTCCTGCCGAGACGGACGTGATGAACGACCAGAACACGGTGTTCGCCTTCCCTGTAAAGGCTCCACAGGGTGCGGTAACCCGTGAGGATCTCTCCGCTGTTGACCATCTGGAGCTGTGGTTGACCTGGCAGCGCCACTGGTGTGAGCACAAGCCCTCGGTCACGATCTCTGTTCGGCCGCAGGAGTGGGCAGCAGTCAAGGAATGGGTTTGGGAGCATATCGATGAGCTGAGCGGGGTTTCATTCCTCCCATACACGGAGCACACCTATCAACAGGCTCCTTACCAGGAATGCACCGAGGCAACTTACCTTGCTGCTAAGGAAGGAATGCCCACCGTCCTGTGGTCAGACTTGGTGTTCTACGAAGCGGCCGATCAGACCACGGGCTCGCAGGAACTGGCGTGCAGCGCGGGGGGATGCGACGTGTATTAGGAGTCCATGAGATGAGCGAGACCGGTCAGAGACTGGCGGAAGCACTTGAAGCCGTGGCAGTTGGCTGTGAGGAGCGCGCGGAGCATCTTCACTCCACGTACGCGCTCGGAGACGAGACTGCTGCTGCTCGCTGGCTATCGGAACTCGCAGAGATACTCAGAGGCGTGGCGTCGGATCAGGTTTCCTGACCCATTGGCCCCGGAGGTTGTGCACCTCCGGGGCCTTTTGCTGTCTGACCCGCAGAGGGATTCTTTACCCTTCCGTGACGCAGGGGATTAACTCCTGCCTGAGACATCGACCCACGTCTCTTCGTAGAGTCTTCAGCAGTTGATCAACGCGACATCTGCTGGACTTAAAGACGGGGAGGATTCGTGGCACTGAGCGAAGACGCCATTGCGCTCATGAACAAGATCAACAAGCAATTCGGGCCCGGCTCCGTCATGGTGGCCAGCGACATCCGATCCGCTGGTCAACTCCCCAGCAGTATTACCTCACTTGACCTCATCCTCGGCGGCGGATTCCCCCGCAATCAGTGGTCCGAGGTGATCGGCATGGAAGGCTCTGGAAAGACAACCGTCTGCCATAAGACGGTCGCCCACAACCAAAACCAGAGCCCAGACTTCACCACCCTCTGGATAGCAGCGGAGGCATACGACGTCGAACAGGCAGCGATGCTCGGCGTAGACGTAGACCGCGTCATCGTCCACGCAACGAACCGCATGGAAGAGGCGTTCCAGGTCGCCATCGACGCGGCCGAAGCCCGAACCGTCGACCTCATCATCCTGGACAGCTATCCGGCGCTCGTTCCGGACGGCGAAGCCGAAAAGGACATGGACGAAGCCAGCATGACGCTCGGCGCCCGCCTCTTCGGAAAATTCTTCCGCAAGATTGGCAAGGAAACCGGTCGCTCCATGGCGGCCAACGACCGGCCGGTCACTGGAATCATTATCAATCAGTGGCGTGAGAAGGTCGGTGGTTTCTCCCCGGCCGGGACTCCCAAGACGACGCCGGGCGGCCTGGCCAAGAACTTCGCCTACTACTGTCGTCTGGAAGTCGCACGAGCTGAATGGCTCGACGAGGCGCGCCCCGGTAAGGGCAAGGCCCGCGTCGGACAGGTCATGAAGTTCAAGACCCTCAAGAACAAGCAGATCGCTGGACAGAAGTCCTCCCAGTCCGACTACTACTTTGAAGACGCTCCGAACTTGGGTTTTCGTGCCGGCGAGTTCGACGCCTTCAAGGACGTCTTCCTCTGGGCAATCCACTACGACGTCATCGAACGCCGAGGCGCCTACTACAACTTCGGAGAAACACGCTGGAAGGGCAAGGACGAGGCTCTAGCCGCCATCCGTGAGGACGTAGACCTCATGCACAGCCTGACTGAGGAAGTCATGAGAGCCGCCGACCCTCGACAGCACCAGGAGGCAGCATGAGCATCGAGATCTACCTTTGGATTCTGATTGGGTCTCTGCTCGCAAACGCCATTGCCTCAACCGTGTGCGCAATCACCGGACGCGCAGACCTGCTCCACCTGGACGAGAGATTCGACGAGCTCGAAGCCCTCCTGACTAAGGAGGACCAGAAGTGACCCTCTCCAACCTCAAGCGCTCTCAGCGCCAGGAGAAGCGCATCGCTGAGCGGTACCACGGCACCGTCAACTCCGGGAGTGGTAACGGCTGGGTGCACAAGAACGACGTACGCACTGCGCGCTTCTCCTTCGAAGCCAAGACCACCACGAAGCAGTCGTACAGCATCAAGTACGCCGACCTGATCAAGGCAGAGAAGCACGCCCTGGTGTCCGGACGAGAGATGGTCTTCGTCATCGAACTCGGCGGCCGTAACTGGTACCTGATGTCCGAGCACGCCTTCGACTCCCTCATAGAGGAGTAATGGCGCTCTACTCCCGGAAGAAGGCACCTGACTGGAGCGCCAATGAAGACCCCGCTCTCGAAGCCAAGTGCCGGCAGTTCCCCACCCCACACAGCCTGACGTCCGACCCGTGGTTTGACGACCCGGACGAGGCACGAGCCGTATGCAACGGCGATGTTGACGGAATCATCTGTCCGATGCGCCAGCAGTGCCTCGTACAAGCCATGGTCAACTGCGAACGGCACGGTGTCTGGGCCGGCCTCAGCGAAGAGCAACTCGCCTGGATGCGCAAGAGGTACCGGCGCAAGCCCGAGATGTGGCTCGTCGACAACGCCCCAACTCACCAGGAGGCACTTACCGATGCCGCTGCCTGTGAAGGCTCCCAAGACTCGACGCAAGAAGCAGCTGGCCCCAGCCAGCCTGAATGACCTCTTCGCGTCACGTAGCAAGGACACGTTCCTCTCCGAGGCCCGCGCACACGTCGTAGCCAAGCACCATGCCGATGATTCGCGGCGCCAGGACATCATCCACCCCTCGGAGATGGCCAAGGCGGACTGGTGTCCTCGCGCCACATACCTACGAATCGAAACCGGAATCCACCACAAGAAGACTTTCGGCTTCCAGAGCCTGAACGTCTTCGACACCGGCCATGAGGCCCATCGCAAATGGCAACACCGAGCGTGGGACATCGGGTGGCTGGAAGGAAACTTCAGGTGCCTGAACTGCGCTCAACTCTGGTGGGCCACCAGCCCTGATACCTGCGACCGATGCTCCAGCAAGGCACTCGAATACGCCGAGGTCCCCGTCAAGAACATCGCCGACTACCAGATCGCCGGACACTCCGACGGACTCCTCAAACCCATCCGCAAGCTGCTCGAAATCAAGACGGTAGGGGAGGGCACCTACCGGTTCGAGCACCCCAAGCTGCTCGCCAAGCACACCGTCCAGCTGCCAGACGGCTCCGAACTCGTCAATCTCAAGGCCGTATGGGCGGACACCCGCACCCCCTTCCCGTCCCACATTCGTCAAGGCCAGATCTACATGTGGCTCGCCCAGCAAGCCGGGATCGACATCGACGGCATGGAGTTCATCTACGAGTCCAAGTTCAACCAGGACGTGAAGAGCTTCACCGTCAAGGCCAACGCTGATCTCATCGCCGACCGTATCGAGATGGCCAAGGACATCAAGCAACGCCTCGGCAGCAACAATCCGCCTGCCTGCCCCAAGGGTGGCTGTGCCGACTGCAACGCGTATGAGGAGACCCGTGACGCCCCCTCTGGACGAGGAAGTACGGACGCTGGCTCAAAGCACGACGAGGAAGCTCCGGCGGAAGGGACTGAAACCTCCTCTGCGACCGGAGGCGGAACCCCCCGAACTGCCAGCCGTGCTGACCGAACTCACCGACGACAGCCTGATGAGTCTCTTCGTTCAGCTGACGAACTGGTCCGAGTTCGCCGGAACACGGCTGGCGTGTGCAGCAGTCGACGAGCGCGAAGCTGAGACCAGCCTCGACAGACAAAAGGCTCTTGCCGCAGTAAGAGCCAGGGGAGAAAAGAGCGTTACGGCGCAGAAGGCCGCAGCCGCAGCTGACGAATCCGTCCTCGCCGCCACCGACACCTACAACACTGCCTACGCCACTCGCAAGATCCTTGAATCGCTCTACAACGGGCTCAATGCCAAAGCGGCTGTCGTATCACGAGAGCTAACTCGCAGAGTCGGCCGAGGAGATCGAGAGAACCGTGCACAGCGATGGACAGCCTGAAAGGAGCTCCCTGTGGAGCCGCGACCCGGCCAGATGTACCTCGATACGCGCAGCAACGGGAATCGGATAGCCGTTGTGAAGCACCTCGACGAGGACCTCGTACACGCCTACAGCTACAACCTCGCAGCCTCTACTCGACGCGGATTCCGACTGCGACTGTCCACCCTTACGCGGCATTACCGAAAGATGAGCAACTAATGAACGACCGCGCGGAAGCCGGCAACTCCTCCTGTACCACGTGTGACTCCTGTCTCTACGAGATCGGTGAAGACGAAGCCCGCACGTACTGCGACGGGGAAACCTACTGCCTCGCCTGCAACCCGGTTGCCCTGGCCTAAGGAGCCACTCACTATGACCTCGCTTGCCATCGGACAGCTCTGGACCTGCAAGGACCTGCGCCGAGCTGGACGCACCCTACGCGTCGCGGCTTTCGACGATGAGAACGTACACGCAGTTGTGGTCACCAATCGCCAGGACGTCCAGGCGCTCGTTGATGCCGGCCGCACTGACCTCGACCGGCGCGGCCAGCACACCACCATCTTGCGGCGCCGCTTCGCCGCCGATTGCTACCGACTCGTTGCCCACGCGCCTCAGAACACTCCCGGCGACACCGTGGTCCGGTTGCCCCAGACATGTACGGACTACGGCACCCACAAGTGGCTCCCCATCCAGATACTCGGGGTACAAGGGCGGCCATCGATCGTCCGACTGGTCTGTACGAAATGCTACGGCCACACCCAGCGGGTATCGCCCTACCTGGCCAACGCAGCCGTCGTCTCCGGCGACTTCGCCGCATGAGCAGTGCCAACTACCCCTACGTGGGCATCGACCAGTCATACTCCGGATTCGCCCTCGTGATCTACTGCCACCCCAGCGAGATCTACGTGCCCAAGTCCCGTAAATGGGAGGCGAAACGATACACCTCCCAATCAGACAGACTGGCCCACATTTACCAGGACCTCCAACTCCTCCTGTCCGAGGTCTACTGCGCACACGGAGGCATATCCCTCATCGCGATGGAGGGCTACGCCCACGGGGCGAAGTTCCAACGCGAAGCCCTAGGAGAGCTTGGCGGCATTGTCAAACTGACCATATCTGAGATCGCTGGCCAACGACCCTGGCGCCACCCGCTGATTATCTCGCCACCCACCCTCAAGAAGTTCACCACAGGAAAGGGAACAGCCACCAAGCAGGAGATGATGGACGCCGTACGCAAGCGCTGGGGCGCATCCGTCTACGACGACAACCTTGCTGACGCCTACGCCCTAGCCCGAGCCGCCGCCGTCTGGCATACAGGCCAGGGAACCGAAGAACAGCTCAACGCCTTGCAGCACATGAAGCCACAGTCCACCAATGGCCCGCTCGGCAAGACCGCTTAACGAAGAGACAGAGTCCTCCCGCTGGCCAGCGGGAGGACTCTTCTATTACCACTAAGTCCAAGCCGCCTCCTACCCTCGGAAATGTCCTTGATAGACATACCCACAGAAGCGGTCAAGATGAAAAACCATGAGCCCGAAGAGCTCACCCTCCTGGTGAAGTCCTCCACATCAGCCACGAGCCTCGGCTCCATGCTGGCACGCTGCATCTACGAAGGAAAGCGCGTAACCCTCAGAGCAATTGGGGCCTCCGCCGTCAACCAAGCAGCGAAGGCAGTTCCCATCGCTCAAGGACACGCAGCCCCCAAGGGACACCACCTTGCAGTGAGCATTTCCTTCTTCGACAGCGACATCCAAGGACAGAAGAAGACCGGACTCCAGTTCCGCATCACCGACATCGCCCGGTGAACCACCAGTCACACACCAAGAAGCGGCACAACCCCATCCAGGAGCGACCGCGTCCACGGCCAGGAGGCCACATGAGTGAGCACATCATCTCGTCCGGGCAGTTCCCGACCGTGGGCAAGTCCATGGCCCACTCCCACACGACCTTCGTCCAGCCCCAGGCAGGCATTCGAGTCCCCCGAACCGGCAATGCGAAGGGTGGCTCCCCCTACCCCGAGCACGCCGCCGGCCATCGCACTCCCAAGATCGATCGCAACGGCATCGGAGGCATCAAGGTGTACCGAGCTGTGCGCAATACCCCCGTGGCCGAGGAGACCGCCCGGGGTGTCCACACCATCCCGTCGAAGTTCCGATTCGACACCTCTGGGCGGTGAGATGCTTCCCCTTCTCCTCGGCGCCGCCACGCGTATTGCTGCGCCCGCCATCGGACGTGCCGCAGCTGGCCGAGCAGCTGGAGCAGCTGCCAGTGGAACTGCCGCGCGACTCCTCCAGCCAGCCCAATTCACCTCGGGGATGGTCATGGGCGCCAACACCGCAGGGAACTCCAACGCGAGCACTGGCGGCCCCCAGTCAGCACTTGGCGGCGACGACTCCAACCCCGTGTACAACCGCTGACGAGGAGCCACATGCTCAACACGACGTCATACAGAGCCGGCCTGCTCAACCACACGCAATTCGGAAAGATCACAACCGAAGTCGGCAACATCGTGAACGGCGATGCACAGCCAATGGGTCGAACATCCCCGGCAGGCAACATCATTGGCGGAGTCCTCGGTAGCCAACCTGGCCAAGCCACAACCCCCCAGCCCACAGCCTCAGCAACTACCGGCCCCACACAGAGAACCCATGGCGGCCAGACGACCTACACCGGTAGCAACCCAGTCACCAACGCCCAAGCCCGACAGGGCGGCCGACCGTGACCGACATCCTGTACTCAACGCCCTACCAACTTCCCAGCAGCGGCACCCCCGTTTACGGCGGAGGCGGCAGCACCAGCATCACCGGAGCCAGAGACATCGCCATCGCCCGCTCCGGCATGAAGACAGGCCGTCTCCCAGAAGCCGAATACCCCGACGGCTACATCCAAGCGAGCAACACCCGCCGCGCGGACCGCCTCAGCAACGAGTCAGTACGCACCGTCGAGCGAAACAACACCAGGCCCTACCAGCGCGGTGTGCACAAAGGAAGCCGCCTGGTGCCAAGCGACTACCAGTGGCCTGCGGATTTCAATCCGACGACCGGCATCAAGTACCAACAGCAGGGCCGCCGTTGGACGGCACAAGGCAATCCCGAGGGGCAGCCGCTGCACAACCCGGCCAAGCCCACCGCCCCGGCAGATACCGAGGATATCGACCCTCTCAGGCACCAGGCGTTGCGAAAGCTGCTGCCCTCATGGAAGTGACGTCGTGACATACACCCCCCGCCCCTGGGAAGCGCTGCGCGAGCACCAGCTGAGCGACCTGCTCAACGCCTACACCACCACCCTGTCGCCCGGACCGTGGGCCGCCCCGCGCCCTAGCCGCATGCCCTCCAAGGCAAGCCCCACGATCGACGACGCATTCAACCCCGACGCGGCCTATCCCCTCGCCGAGAAGGAGTCACGCCATGGCTGATAAGCCCATGTCGATGTTTGACCGGCGCAGATCCGGCCGGGGCGACAACGTGAAGTGGACCGTCTCTGACGATCTCGCTCTCCTGGCCAGAGGCCGACTGGACACCGTCTTCAACGACCGCTCGAAGTCCAAGCTCGGCAACCAGAAGCGCACCACGCCGACCCCCCGGATGCCGAAGACGGAGAAGTAGATGACTTACATCCCACGCGGCCCGCTGGTGGACGAACTCAACTACGGGCTGACGGACGGCACTGTGCGCAAGACCAACCCCCATCGAGGCGGCTACGTCGAAGACACCACGTCTCAGTCACGCGCCTCTCTCGACTACACGCACTTCGGCTCCCCCGGTATCTCCGACACCGCCGCCACCGCCCTGTACAGCCCCGACAAGCCCCCACCCTGACATTGAGGAAACGCGCACATGAGCACACGTTGGATACCCGAGGCCGAGGACCTGGGAAACGGCCGTATCGGCGGCGACATGGACTCGCCTGGGCGGCCTGCCCGAGTGGTCTGGCACTCCACTGAGAGCGGCGACGGCGACCAGGCATTCGACAACGTTGCCTCCTGGCTCATCCAAAGCCAGGCACAGCCCCACTTCCTCTACGACCCGAGCACCGACCGGCTCGGTCAGTTCGGAGCGATGGACTTCTCGGCCCGAGCCCTGCGCAACGACGGCTCGACCCGGACGAACCGCACCGGCTCCGCCTGCATTCAGATCGAGGTCCTCGCCCGAGCCGCCAGCCCCTTCACCGACTACTGGAAGCCGGGCCCGAACTTCCAGGCACTGCTGAAGGCAATCAGATCCTGGGGAATCCCAGACGAGTTTCCGATGGGCGATCCACCGTCGTACCCCGGCGGCTCCCGACGCGACCGGGGCATCTGGCTCAGCGAGGGCGGCCACTACTGCCACTCGAATGTCCCAGGCAACGACCACGGAGACCCAGGGGCCATTGATCCGGTTGCGCTCTTCAAGGCAGCCCCAGGCAGTGGCCAGCCCAGCAAGCCCAAGCCGCCGCCAGACAACCTGGGCCACTACCAGGTCACCATCGACGGCGTGACATACGGTTCTGGCGCGTACGGCAGCCACGTCACCCGCGTCGGCCAGGCCCTGGTCGCCAAGGGATTCGGCGGCTCCTATGCCGAAGGGCCTGGCCCGCGCTGGACCGACGCCGATACCAAGGCGTACGCCGCCTACCAGAAGAGCCTGGGCTTCACCGGCAAGGACGCAGACGGCATCCCCGGACCGAAGACCCTGCGGGCACTCATCGGCTCGACCAACACGTCCTTTCCGGGCCGCGACGCAGTCAGGTACGGCTCCAGCGGCCCCCAGGTCCTCGCCGTGGACCAGGCCCTGACCCGCCACGGATACGGCCGGTACCTCACCCACGGGGCCTCCGACTATTACGGCAACACCACCAGAGCCGCCGTCCGCGCATTTCAGCTCGCCCAGGGCTGGAGCGGCAGCGACGCCGACGGCAACGTCGGCCCGGCCACCTGGCGGAGGCTGATGCAGTGACCGAATGGACCGCGCTCGCGGCAGTGCTCAGCGCCGGTCTCGGGTCTCTCATCACCAGCATCTTTCAGGGAATGCGCATGCGCCGCGACGGCTACAACCAAACCCGGCGCGAACACATCGAAGACATCGCGCAGTGGCGCGAAGACCTGGCCCGGCAAACACGCGAGCTAGAAGCCCTCCTCAACTACTGGAGGGGTGTTGCAGCCGGATACGAGTACCAGCTCCGCGCTGCCGGCATCGAGCCAGTGAAGCCCCCCGAACCCCCCGCCTCCCTGCTCTATCGCCGTAACACTGAAGGAGATTGACAATGCGTCAGTACATCAAGGACAACCCCATCCTGACCCGCACGCTCGTGGTCGGCATCCTCACCGCGTTGGTCCACTTCGTTCCAGCACTGGCTGGTGTCGAGACCAATGAAGCAATCATCGGTGGCCTCAACACACTCCTTGTGCTGATCATCGGTCTCGAATCCCGCACCCGAGTTACGGCCAACCACAAGGTGAACGCCACTCTGCCGAACGCCACTTCCTCCAGCTCCGCAGACAACTCGGATCACCGCTGACGCCCCACAGCCCCCAGCAACCACCCCAGCTGGGGGCTGTGCCGTGCTCGCACCACCACACACACCCACACCAAGGACCAGCATGTCCCGAAAGCTCGCCGCCGCACTCTTGCCCGCGATCACCGCAACCGCGCTGGCCGTCTCCACCGGACAGGCATCCGCCCGATCAGACCCCAGTGACGCCCCCGCAGCTCCTCCAACTCAGGCTCCCGAGAAGTCCTCCCCGAGCACCTACACAGTCCGCGCAGGAGACACCCTGAGCCTCATTGCCGAACGCCACCTCGGCGACAGTCGCCGATGGCCACACCTGTACGAGATCAACAAGGACACCATCGGCCCCAACCCGGATGTCATTCAGCCAGGCCAACGCCTTACGCTCCCGACCAGCCATCGCAAGCCCTACACGGGCGAAGCCGAGCGAAAGACCACCACTCCCCGTCACGCCAAACCGAAGGCCACAGCCACAGACGCTCGAAATGGCATGTGGGATCGACTCGCCCAGTGCGAGTCCTCAGGGAATTGGTCCATCAACACCGGCAACGGCTACCACGGGGGACTCCAATTCGCCCTGAGCACCTGGCGAGAGCACGGCGGCAAGGGCATGCCGAACGAAGCATCCCGCGAGGAGCAAATACGCATCGCTGAAAAGGTACTGGCAGACCAAGGACCCGGCGCATGGCCCATCTGCTCGTACGAAGCCGGAATGCGATAACACCCCACCCGCCTGTTAACAGACCAGTCGGCTCGCCCCATAGCGTGAGCGGCGAGCCGACATCCAACCAAAGGGGAAGGTCTGTGATAGACGAGAACATCCGGCTGCTGCTGTGCCACAACTGCCACACCATAGAAGAACTACCCGACTACGACGGAAACCCCGACGAGGACCACTTGCTTGGCAATCTAGTCAACAGGCACGCGTACCCCGATGGGACAAAGCATCGAGGACACTTGATGAAGGTGCCGAAGAAGTACTGGGAGAAGACGCACTACAAGGACGAGATCGTCAAGAAGATCAACGATACCGTCGCTAAGGGGGGAAGCGACGGGCTCGGCACTGAGTACTACAACACACGTGACGCCTTCGGAACTGACGCCTTGCAGTGCTTCAAGCGCCACCACCGCAACCTCGACTGCTCCGACTGGAAGAGCGACAAGGTGCGCCTGACCCCCGGAACCGTCAAGGAGCGCAAGGCCGCCGGCCTGCCCAAGTACCGCTCGCCAAAGGACCGTTACCTCTGCGACTTCTGCCCTGTGGCCAACGCCGTACGGCAGAAGCACTTCGACAAGACCGCACCGAAGGACTGACATGGCCTCAACCAAGAAGAAGCAGACCCGAGGACAGCAGATCCTCGACGGCAAGAAGGGCGCGGAAAAGGGAATCGCCCGCACCAAGAAGGGCTACTCCAGCGTCCGTGACCCGAAGACCGGCAAGGTCACCTACGGATACCGACTCGTCATGGAACAGAAGCTAGGTCGAAAGCTACGCAGCGACGAGACCGTGGACCACATCAACGGAAACCACCACGACGACAGTCCGTCAAATCTGCGCGTTGTAAGCAGGGCAGAGAACACGCGGTTGATGCACAAGCGACGGGACAAGAAGAAGGGCACCGAGAAGAAGTGATCAACTACAACACGCGAATCGGTCACCAGGTGCCAACCACTGGGAAACCAAGGGGAACAGCTCATCCGGACCGAAGAACCAAGCCGCCCCACGAACACTAGGGGTTTGGAGCTCGGTCAGCCGTAGGGGCCCTTGTCGTGTGCGCCAAGCAACCGCTCAATCCGACTGCCAGCGCCGGAGAGGACGTGCGGAGGCATCGTGTAGTTGATGAAGGGATAGAACCGCTGGCTGATGAAGCGCCGTCCGTACGCGGTGGTCAGCACATAACGGGTGCGGCCTGTCTCGTTCTGCGCTCCTCGGTGCCATGTCTGACTGTTGACGAGGTAGCAGTCACCAGTCTGCGCCCGGAGCGACACCGGTTCCCATCCGGCTGGAAGGTCCGGAGAGCGTTCTGGCCGGCGACCGGAGAGGTGACTTCCGGGTGCCACCTGCGTAGGGCCAAATGCGTCCGTGGGGACGTCGCTGAGCGCGATCATCACGTTGAGACTGTAGACAGGCACGTGCTTCGGGTCGATGTTGAGATCAGCGAAGAACGGGAAGAACAAGGCGTCATCAATGTGCCAATTCACGATTCCGCGACCTGTGGGAGTCCTCAGAACGTTCTGCGAAATCACATGACAGTCGTCACCGAGAAGCGCTTCAACGACTTGGATGACGGGTTCGAGTGCCAGCACGTCGCGGAAGGCCGTACCGAACTCGAAGGCGCGCATGAGGCTCACCCCGCCACGCAGGGTGTCACGGTCGGGTGGGTCAGCCACGCATGCTCGGTAGCGGCCCTCGGCAAGATTCCGCATCAGTTTCACCTGATCAGGCGGAAGGACGGAGCGGAACACGGTGAACCCCTGTTGCCGGAACTCTTCGGCGTGAAGATCCAAGGTGTTCACTCCGCCCTCCTTCAACTCCTGGGCCCATTGCGCCTACCGGTAGTTCTCTTCGGGTACGAAGGGTTGGACGTGATCGGCGCCGACCCAAATCCGGTTACTGAAGTCCTCGTAGTGCTCGGGATGCAGCAGGAACGCGTGCCACACCATGTCTACGGGGCCGGACGGGGCATTACTCTCTTTCGGGTAGATCATCGAGAGAGCAACGAACTGGCGGAACTCCTCAATGAGGGGAATGACGTAGGTGGCGAAGAAGTAGTCGCGGAACTTCACCGCCTTTTCGTCATCGACGCCTTCGAAGTCCCCCTCGGATGGGTTGAAGGTCAGCCATTGCTTCATGACCTCCGCGCCCCAGTTGCGGCAGTGCTTATCCCATTGACCGAACCAGAGCAACATTGGTAGCACTTGCTCATTGTCGAACAGTCGGCCATCCCGTAGGAGTCGACGGGGGCTCAACCCGAGCAGGAGAAAGCCTAGGTCGTACCCTTCCAGGAGCTTGAGTCGGTCCCGTATCTCGTCGCTGATGTTTGGCTTCGCAGCGACGCAGGGGCCAACGAGACTGTCCTTTGGAGCGATGAGCGTGATCTTGTTCACCGGTTACGACGCAACCGCAGGGGCGACGCTGTAGCACTTGGAACATGTCTGGTCGTTTTCCGGCCAGAACCGGTCACTGCGGGCGCCGAAGACCGCCTCTATCCGGGCCTTTGTCTCCTTGTAGACCGGCGCAAACGCGTCGCCCGTCTGTTCGTTCGCGGGAACGTGACCTCGCATGGATTTCCGCCCTTCTTCTCTCGGAGAGATCTTGCGTACCGGGGAAGGCTAGGTGCCACCGGACCGCCCCGTGAGGGGCTTTCAGGACAAGTCGAGTCGGCTCTTCGCCCACTCCCACGCCGCCTGAGCTGTCCGTTTCTGCAACGCACGCAGGTGCGGGAGTCCCGGCATAGGGGCCGCCCTGCTGCATGCCTCCCAATGCCCGGCCAGGGCGACGACGAGAGAGGTGACAGCTTCCTCCGGTACGTCGCCCAGCAGAGGGGCGACGACGGCTTCCGCGCTCTTGGGGCTGTGACCAGCCAGCACCAGGTGAGGTACCAGAAACACCCCTTCAAGCCAGGAAGCCCCTTGCCGAGAGCAGGACCAGTCAATGAGCACAGGGCCGGAGGAACGCTTGAGGATGTTGTCTGGCCGCGTGTCGAGGTGTACCAGCGTGTCACCGACTGCGTGCTTCTCCCATGTTCGTTCAATCGCGATCAGCCTCGGCAGGTTCTCGACCATGAGCGGGTCCAGATCCGGGGGCATCTCCTCCTCAAGCTCTTGCCAGCACGCCAGGGCTCGCCCCATGAGATCAACTACCTGCGGTGCGTCCGGAAGAGGACAAGGTGATAGCACGCCGGCCAGATGCCCGAGGGTGGCCACTAGGTCCGATACGTCTGGTGACCCGGGCGACAGGTCGACGTGACCACCGCCGATGTCCTCCGTGCACAGCAGTACCCAGCCAACTCCGCCGGAGGGAAGGGACGACCACAACAAATGGGGAAATGGGCCCTCCGGAAGGGCCGCTGTCAGATATGTCTCCGTCGCGTACACCCGCTCAAGCGCGTGGCCAGCTGGCACGCCCTTCACGAAAACACGGCGGCCGTCGTCCAGCTCTAGCCGGCACGCCATCCCCTCCGTGTAACCGCCGCTGACCGTCTGAGCGTTGGCCACCTTCGCTTCGAGACGCTTCTCGATGTAGTCACGTACAGGGGCTGGAACGGCTTCCCAGTCGGGCCGGACCGTGGTGAGTGAGGTCATAGTCAGCAACCGTAGAGACCTGCGTCGTGAGCGTCGGGCGGATTGCTCAATGATCACCCAGACGACTCCCACGGCTGAAGGCCAGCCTCACCGCCGTCGACACCGCTCACGAGCGCCCGCACCTTCGGTGGGGGCAGCGGAAGTCTGCTGCCGGGCATCCGCATTGGGATTTCCAGCCACCGGCTTGGCTGCATCTGACTGCCCAACGTTCGCAATAACGGCGAAATGGGGCGCAGGTTGACGGTCGCCAATCGGGCACGAGCACTGTCAGAGGTACAAGGTAGGTTCGTGCTGGACCTGAAGGCATGCTGCTTGGGGGGATTCGTGGCCGCTTCTGGCTTCGACGTCGACACAGACCAACTGAAGAATGAAGCACCGAAGTTCGGCAGAGAGTCAGCCGCTTTGGCGAAGGCGATAGAGAAGCTGAAGCACTCACTCGATGGCCTCGGCGAGCCATGGGGAAACGACGAACAAGGGCAGAAGTTCGAGGGTGTTTACAGCCCGCATCGCGCCCAAATCGAGCGCGCCGCCCATGCGTTGGTGAAGGGCCTGGAGAGCATTCACACGTCCATGAGCGACATGGCAGATAACCACGAGGAAACGGATCGCTCCAACGCCTCTGGTCTCAAGTCGCAAGGGGGTGGTGCGCATTGAGTGCTGCGGACAAGGCCAAGGAGATCGTTCAGGATCTCACCGGCATGTGGTGGCCGAAGGGTGATGAAGACGAACTTCGAGAAGCCGCTCGCGCCTGGCGGACATTTGCTGATGACGTCAAGGACATCACCTCTGCGACGCACAAGTCCGCGCAGGACGTCATCGACAACAACAAGGGTAAGTCCATTGAGGCGTTCGGCGAGTTCTGGCGCAAGTACCACGGCGGGGGCAAGGGGTACCTGGATGATCTCGCCTCCGCTGCGGAGGACATGGCCAAGGCCCTAGACAAGTTCGCCGACCAGATCGCCACAGCGAAGAAGAAGATCGAGCACGAACTGGAGATCGCGGGCGCGGTCCTGGTCGCCGGTACAGCCCTGGCCGTCTTTACCGGCGGAATCAGTGAGGTCGCCGCCGCAGGCGCGACCGCGACGCTTGAGGCGGCTGCGGCCGCTGCGGGCGTTGCCGTCTCTGCCACCATCACCGAGATCGCCGGCACCGTCCTGGCCACCGCGGCGATCGGCGGCATCGAGGCCATCACGGTGGACGTGGTCGTCGCCCAAGGCGGTAGGAATCTGCTCGGTGACCAGCACGGGATCAATCTCGCAGAGGCCAAGGATTCCGCTGTCTCCGGCGTGCTTTTGGGTGGTGCTGTCGGCGGAGCAGCACGTGGCATCAAGGCCGTGGCCGACGCTGGCGGCGTCAAGAACGTCCTCGGCGGAATGAAGCTGGAGGGCTTGGACAACCTCACCAACCCACTGGCCGGCCCGCGCGTAGCGATGGCAAGCGAAGGTCCCGTCGGCCCGACTGGGCAGCCCCTGATGCGCAACGCCGACGGAGGCGGCGGGGGTGGGGGAGGCCGCGCTTCATGGCCAGCAGGAGAGCATGTCCCGGGGCCCGCACGAGGTAAAACGATCAAGGCTCCAGCCGATCGGCATTTCTGGGGTGGGGTCAAACGTGGGCCAGCAAAGGACAGCAACACTGTGGTGCTGCCAGGATATAACCAGGCAGTCAAGGACGACATCGGTGAGATCGCATCTGGTAAGGCAGCGTGGAACCAAAAGACGCAGGCGTATGACATCAACGGCCGCTCGTACAAGGTCGAGTCATCCGGTACCGTATTCCCCGTATCAGGGTCCGGCCTTGTCAACCTGAGCCGTGCTGAATATGGCGCCTTGGGCGCCATTATGCGAGCCGACGGCGACTTGACCCAGTGCGAGAAGTTCTTCGCCAACGCCAAACAATTCAAGGACGAACCTCACGCCGTCCAGGTGGCGATCGATCTATACAGGACGTACCAACTATGATGTGCACCCTACTGACGACCGGTAACGGAGTCCTCGAACGTATCGCTCCAGTTCTGGCCCGCTTCTTTGGAACCGTTGCGGACGACGTCGATGTCTGCGATGCGTGGGATCTCGAAAATCGTAACTGGGATGCCTCGATTAGTTGCGAGTACATGGCGCTCGGTGGCGAACTCAGCTGGTCTCTCGCCATCGCCACCGATGACACACCTCATCTGTCTGAAGAAGATCTCGCGTTGACAGTAGCGCGCGAGTTGGGAATCGTCGTCATCTTCGCTTCCGACTACAAAGACATCTCGTGGATCGATCGCGCCGCGACGCCCGCAGGTGAGGTGTGCTACGTCAACACCGAACAGGAAGAGGCTGAGCCTCCCCGGTGGAGAGTGGCGGTCTCCGAGATCAACATCCCCGAATTCCCCAACGCGGAAGTCCGCCGCATCCCAGAAATCATCAAGCAACTTCAACTGCCAACCCCCATCACCGATTCCTGCATGCCCAAGGAACACCCGCAGCCAGAAATCTTCTATCCACTGCTCAACTGGGAACGGCTTACGGTCCGCATGAAGATGGACTGGCCCCCATCGGCCTGGTACCCAGCCTCCATGTACGTGGAGGACCTGGAACTACGCGACCAGCTCGACGACGTGATCGCGCAACTGCCTCCGGCGGACCAACAGCCGGTCAGAGAAGCCGTGGAGCAGGTAGACCAGATGTATCGCGCTCTCACTCACGATGACGGCGGCAGAAATTTGGCCGAGGCAACAAAGGCGCCAATCACCGACCGTCCGTGGTACTGGTACAGGCGCCCGCTTAACCCCCCGTGGGACAACCCCGGCAAGCAGCCGCTGCGCTGACACGAAGTGCCCCGCCTCCGAACTATTCGGAGGCGGGGCACTTCGGTGCTGGAAAGCTCAGCTCCTCGACGAGACTTGACCCAATCTCTTCGATGGCACACAGCTCAAAACGAAAATCCGCGACTGAATTCTGGGCACCCTGCGAGACTTCTTCCACGACACCCCGGGCTTTGAGCAATAGGCCGGCGTATGGCCGGCGACGTCTAGGAGCGGTATGCGGACAACGGCTCGCCGACGTCGACCAACATGCTCTCGTCCACGCCATGCTCAAGCCAGAGTCGCATGAGGGATGAAGCGAACAAGAGCCCACCATCCATGAAGAACTCGTTCGCATCAATCACTAGGTAAGGCACCTTCCATTTCACAGGCAACCCTACATAAGAAGTGCCGACACTTTCCCACGTGGTCTCCAACAGTGCACCGTCCTCGTTGACGCACCAGGCGTGCTCGGTCGGGAAAAAGGACGATGCGAAGCCCTCGACATATGTCAGTCCCTCGGCCACCGACACCTCAGCTGAGTTGTGGTAACAACGCCTAGCTGGCCCTGGTTCGCTCACGGGAACCGCCAACTCGGGGCGAAAGACGCGGCCGTACTCCAGCAGAACCTCAGCTCCGTGAGCAAAGCGCCACCCGTCAAAACGACCACGAGCATTAGACCGCCCAACCTCGGCCAACAACTCGATGTAGCGCACCGTGCTCTGAGTGTCACTACTGCTTTCCACGCCCACACTGACCCCTCCCTGTGATGGCTGTCATCCTACAACGGGCAAATTGAGCCACTAACACTTGACCAAGGACCACTCGTAGCGTCGCACCTATGAGTGGCCCCAACGCTTTCTACAACCACCTCGCCAAAGCGGCACACGACATCGGTACGCCGGGTCACGCTGGCCGCAGCGGATATTTCTCCGCACCAGCCGGTCACCTCGACCCAAACCTCTTCGATGGGGACCAGGTCAAGCAGGAACTCCGGAGCTGGATCACCCGCACACTTCGCGAATTCTTCCACGCGACCCCCGGAATCGATCAGTGGGCAGAGGTATGGCTAGCGGGATCAGGAATCTCCTACCAGTGGGAAGCTGATCGAGGGAACGGCGACCTAGACGTGCTGATCGGCGTGGACTATTCAAAGTTCACCCACTGCAACCCCGCCTATGCAGGACTATCCTCCGAAGAAGCCGCACAGTTCATCAACGACTCTCTCCGGAAAAGCCTTTGGCCTAAGACTGCGAACACGCGAATCGGCACGAACACCTACGAGGTCACCTTCTACTGGAACCCTGCCAAGGGCGTACGGGACATCACCGCCATCCACCCCTACGCCGCATACAGCCTGACCCGTAACCAGTGGACTGTCCGTCCTCCCGAACTGCCCCAAGACCCACGCCGTCTCTACCCCAGCGAGTACACCGACGCCGCTGACATCGACGAACAGCAGGCTCGATACCTGATCGACCGCTACCGATCCCTCCAACGCCAGCTCACACGCCTCACCAAGGCATCTCCGGCCTGGATGAACGCAGCCACTGAACTCAAGAACACCGTCGCCGAGGCTGCCCAGCTCTTCGACTCCATCCACACCGGCCGCCAGCAGGCATTCACCCTCAACGGAGACGGCTACTCCGACTTCACCAACTTCCGCTGGCAGTCAGCTAAGGAACGCGGAATCGCCACAGCCCTCCGAGAAATCAAGAACATCGGCACCACCGCCCATGAGCTCACCGACACCGAACTCTACGGACAACCAATCGCTGACGCGCGACACGCTCTCATCAACGCAGCACTGTGGGGCAAGCGATGAACATCGTCATCACCGTTGAAGGCATCCTCCGAAACACCGACAACGACGCGCTCATCTCAACAGGCAGCGGCATCTACCACTCCTTCGCCGCCCACCACAGCGTCTACCTCATCTCCGACGACGCCGATCACGACGCCGCCCGTCGCTGGCTGCGACTCCACGGACTCGACCGCCACATGAAGGTCATCCAGAACAGGCTGACCAACGAGTGGCGCTCCACAACTCAAGTCCGCCTCGACGCCGTCGGCCAACTGTCCGGCACCGGCGCAAAGGTGGACCTCATCATCGAGCCCAACCCAGCCATCACGGCAGAACTCCTCGCCCTGGGCTACCCGATAGCCACCATCACACTGCCTCACTTCGCCCGACCGGAATGGCGACCCGACTACGCCCAGACCCCCCGCCCCTGGGATGACCTCATCGCCGAAGCGCGACTCCAGGCTGACGCACACGCGGCAGACCCCCGACGCACGGCGGAGCCCCTGTGAAGCTCTACCTCGCAGGCACAGAATTCCCTACGTACCGCCGCCTGCTCGCAGCCGAAGGACACGCGGACGTCGCCCTCTCCTACACAGGGCTGCGTAAGCGCCGCAAGGTGGACAAGCCCCTGCTCCTGGCCGAGCAGTTCGAAGACAGGGCGCAGATCCTCCTCGACTCCGGCGCCTACAGCCTCAGCGACGAGCTGTCGTCCGAAGAGCTCCGCGCCATGACCGACGCCTACTACACCAACCTTGTTACGCCGAACGTGGATCGCATCGAGTTCTTCACCGAGTTCGACGCGCAGAATCTGGGGGAGGACGAGCGGGAACGCTGGCGCACATGGATGACCAGCCACAAGGACAAGGCAGTCGTCGTCTGGCACCCCGGCCAGGACCTCGCAGAGCTCAGTGTTCACTGGCCCAACATCGCAATCCCGAAAGATGCAATCGACGACCACCTCGTCCGTCGACTCAAGTCCCTCCTCCGGGAGAACGACATCCGGCTCTTCGGCCTGGGCATCACAAAACCTGCGGTCATGGAACGCGTCCCGTTCCACGGGGTGACGAGTACCAGCTGGCTCAGCCCGTCCCAATTCGGGGAGACCATCTGGTTCTCCGGCGGAGAACTGCGCCGCTACCCCAAGAAGATGAAGGAGAAGGCACGAAAGCGACATCGACAGGAGTTCAGCGACGCCGGATTCGACGTCGACCTTATCGAAGCTGACGACGCGACCGAAGTACTCCGAGTCTCGATCTACGCCTGGGCCCGCTACATGGACAAGCTCAACGCTCGGAGCAGGGGAGTAAGTACACACGTGGAAACGCCATCTCCCGAAAACACGGATCTGACCCCCCAGACAGTTGATCCCCAGGACCTGGAGGGCCGGCACGGGAGAGTAACTTCCCTGCCTTCCTGGCGACGAGAAGAGCCCATCTGCGTACGCACCAAGGAACAGCTCGCCGACGCCGAGGCCAGTGTCCTAGAACTCCAGCTCGGGCGCGTCTACAAGCGAGCACGACAGGAGGAGTCGTACCAAGACGGCGAACTCGACCCGGTCCTGTCCGAGGAAATCGACAGGTTCAGCACGCTAATTACCAAGAAACGCAAGGCAGATGAGACGTCCTTCAGCATCTCCATCAAGGCATCTCAGAAGGGTGAGGCGCAGACCGGTTTGATTTCCCGACTCTTCGGCCGTGAGGACGACGCCCAGGCTAAGGCCCTACCAGCTCCCGCCGCAGTACCCCAACAGAAAGACATAGTGGACGCAGAGATCATTGAGGACGCCACATGACGAGTAAGTACGCAAGGGCAACGACCACTTGGAATCACAGTCTTGAAGGACGCAACCTCATCGAGCGCCCATGCCCACGCTGCCGAGGTCGCTATCCCGAAATCGATGCCTGCGTCGAATGCGAAGGAAATGGAACAGTGCTCATAGGTCACTAACCAACCAAGAAGGGCCCGGCGAACCGGGCCCTTCAAAGCGATCATACAGTCTTAGGCCACGCCGGCCACTTCCCGGGCAACTTGGGCTCGGACAAGTAGGCGTCAAGTGCTTCCATGTCCAGAACGCCATCCGAGACATCACGCCACGTCAAGTTATCCTCCTGGCAGTACCACACCGGCCACTCACTAGGAGGCTGTGGCGCCAGACGGCACGACAGACGTACCGCCTCGTCTGTGGCACACAGGGCGCAAATTCGAATACCCGGGTCATTCAACGTCGCTGACGATGCGCCAACATCACCTGGGAAGGCGGCGACTTTTCCAGTACAACGAGGGCACTGCTCTTCCACGGTTCGATTCTCCTTGAGGACCATTAACCCCTGCTTAAGATGTTTTGAGCCTGATGGAAAGCTCGGGAGAGAGAGGGAACTTATCTTACCCGCGTCCTCACCGCAAGACATCGAACGATCAACGCTTGCGATGGCGGCCTCGCGAGTCCGAAACGCCGATGAGCCACACCACAGCCAAACCAAGGACTGCTATGGCGATGAACGCAAGGACGACCCACATGTGACTCACTGCATCTCCTTAAGGTAAACAAAGAAGGGCCCCATGTGGGGCCCTTCTGGGTATAGCGACCTGCCTCTTGAACTCGCTGCTTTCCTCAGTGGCCTGACTGTGTCGAAGTAACACCTCCGGACTTGATCGCCATAACGTTCCCGTGTCACAACGAGAAACGGGAGTTGCTATGGAGCGACACGATCAGCGATGCAGCGAGCAGCAGTGTTGGGATTCCTTCTGGACAGTGATTGCCCACGCTGCGATCGAACGGCAGAAGAGGTGGGCACAGGACCAGCAACCAATCCAGCCCCCACCTCTCAACGGCTCTGCCTAAATGACTTCATCCGCAGGGTGTATCGACTGGGGCGGGGCGAGCCTGTCATGCTCCGCCGCCCAGAGCGGAACTACGCGAATCCTGGGCTTACTCCGCTTCTTCTCCCGGTACACCCAGAAATGCGAGATCACAGTCGACAGGGCCTGACGCTTCCGTGAATACGTCATGTGCTCCCACTCCTCAACCAAGCCGAGGAATCGGGCCTGCGCAGGCCGCAACGCAGTCACCTTTACGGACGAACGCTCTAGACGCTCCCTAGCCGCAGAGATATCTAGCTCAATGCGTTGCTTCTCCTTGACGTACTTGTCCTCGTCGATGATTCCCTTCGTGTAGCCGCGCACCAAACGAGAGGACTCCTCGTCTAGTTCCTGGAGCTGCTTAGCTGTCTCTTCTTGCTCGTCGGCTGAGCCCCTCAAGGCGAACTGGTCCTTCGCTGCGGTTATCTTCTCATTGACCGACGCCTCGCCTACAGATTGCTTCGCCAGCCAGTCGAGCAGTTCCTTCTCCGCCCGCGCGACGCCGATTGAACCGCTTCCTGTGCAGTCCTTGTACAAAGCTCCGTGAGTGCAGCGGAAGAAAACAGTGTGAGGATTGCGGTCTCCGTTCGGTAGCGGCGGATGTTGCTCCATCCTCTCCTTGCCTCGCGAGAAGGCACCCTCATTGCGCCCACAGATTGCCGGCTTCCACTGGCCGCGCTCACGAGTGATCTCGAAGAGTCGTAGCCCCGTGCAGCGAGCCAGGCCAGAAATGCTGTACTTCGGATCATGATGCGACTTGGGGAGCTGAGGCGAACCGAAGCGCTTGGACAGATAGGTCAGCCAGAGCAGCTCGCGCTCATTGGGGTCCTCGATGACAGACTCGTGCGCCCCGGCCTTCCAGACGTCGAAATACTCCGGACGGGAGCTACGATAGTAGTTCTTTCTTCCTTCACGGACGACCTTCTTATCCTGGAGGATCTTTTCCTTGGAACGCCAGCGAACCCAACCAAGGCTGAAGCCACTGTCCAGCCACTTGTACATCTGTGTTGACGTGATCCGCTCTCCACTATCCGTCCGGAATCCGCGCTGCCACAGGTCATCGCAGATACGTTTCATTGGCTCGTTCTGGAAAGTGAAGCGCCGCCACGCCTCGGCGAGCACACCCTTCGTGGCAGGGTCCAGCTTCTGGATTCCCTCACGGCACTCGTTACACTTGTTGCGACGCTCACCCGGCTCATTCGGCGGACACGTAAAGCAAATCTTGTACCCGAACGTCTTGAAGCCGCTGTGGGGGAGCCCCTTCTTGCGTCGGTATTTGTGGGCGGACTGCCAGTTCTCACCGATCTGGTCGGACTGGAACTGAGCCCAGCCGAGCATCTGGGTGATCTGGAGACGACCGACACTCGTCTTCCCGTCGAAGTCCTCCGTCGCCGCACGAACATCGCCGCCTGCTTTGTAGATGCGCTCGATGTTCAGCAGGGATTCAAGGGTGTTACGACCAAATCGGCTCCACTTCCAGAGGAGGACGACCTCGATGATGCGCTTCTCTACGTCCTCGACGAGAGTGCTGATCTGTCGCTCTTCGAACTCTCGCCCGGAGAGGCCGAGGTCCTGAATCGGCTCTGCTACCTGCTCGATGTTCTCGCGTATGGCAAGGCCATCGATCTCGTCGTGCTGAATTTCCGGGCTGATCATGTCCCGGCGTTTCTTCGAGACGCGGATGTACCCACGTCCCTTGCGGCGCGGCTTGTCCCGCACGTCGACCATCGGGATGCCCCTCGTGTGTGTCGGATGATCCTTTTTCACACACGTGTTGGCTTGGTAGTTAACTTGTGCCACCGACCAACATCGGCGCCATCTTCCGCAGCGCCGCGGCCCTCGGGATGGACGCGGTCCTCCTCTCCCCGGACTGCGCCGACCCCCTCTACCGCCGCTCGGTGAAGGTCTCCATGGGCGCGGTGTTCTCCGTCCCCTACGCCCGGTTGGAGAGCTGGCCGCGCGACCTGTCCGCCGTACGGGAGGCCGGTTTCCGCCTCCTCGCCCTGACCCCGGCCGAGGGCGCCACCGACCTCAACGAGGTGGCCCCGCACGCCCTCGAACGCGTCGCCCTCATGCTCGGCGCGGAGGGCGGCGGCCTCACCACGGGCGCCCTCCGCGCCGCCGACGCATGGGTCCGCATCCCCATGGCCCACGGCATCGACTCCCTCAACGTAGGCGCAGCCGCCGCGGTCTCCTTCTACGCGGTCACCGCATCCCCACCCTCAACGAAGTAACCCCCGCCCCCCACCCGCACCCGCGGAACGCCCAGCCTTGTCCGCTCGCGGAACGCCCAGCCCGTCCACCAGCGGAACGCCTAGCCCTGCCCACCCGTGGAACCCCGTCGTCCTGGCCGCCCACGGAACGCTCGCCGTCCCCACCCGTGAGATGTGCGCCGCCGCACTGACCAGTGGAATCTGCGCCGCCGCACCGGCTCGTGGAACGTTCGCTGTCGCCCCGGCTCGTGGAATGTTCGCCGCCGCCCCACCCGTGGGTTGTTCGCCACCGCGGCGGCCCCGGGTTGTTCGCCGCCCGGCCGGCCCGTGAGATGTGCGCCGCCGGGCCGGCTCGTGCGATATGAGCTGCCGGGCCGGCCCGTGGGATGTGCGCCGCCCACCCCACCCGTGGAACGCCTCGCCCCGTTCCCCGCGGAACAGCCCGACGCACCGCCCCTCCCGCGGAATAACCCCCACCCCCAACCCCGTTGTGGCTCCGCAGGGGGCCCGCGCACCCCCTAGGGGACGTCCCCTCAGCCACCCCCACCACCGACCAACACGACGGAGTGAATCACCCCTGATCCCGCATCAGGGACGGGAGGCGTACGTGCGCGAGTCCGCGCGCAGACGCCACAGCCTCAGCCCAACTCCCCAGCCACTCCCACACCCGCACCCTCATCCGAGCCCCCAACCGCATACGACGCAACGCTCACCGGCCGCTCCCCGCCCAGCCCCCGAGTCGGCCCCTGGCACCCCTGGGCGGCCGCGATCCCCAGCGCCACCAGCAACGTCACCACCACGAACACCACGACCCGCTGCCGCAACAGCCGCCGGTCCGGCCCCGGCCGCCGGCCCCCGGCGCCGGTGCGCACCGCAGGACGTGAACCGTTTCGCCCCGTAGGGCGGGAGGCCGGACCCCGCCCCCCGTTACGCCCGCCGGTCCGCGGATTCGCCCCCGACGCCGGGCCCTGCGCCCGCGCCGCCGAATCCCGCACGGCCGCCTCCCGCGGCGCCGCCTCTCTGGCCGCCGCCGGGCGGGCCGGCCCCGGGCGCCCCCCCGATGCGCCCCCCGTACCCCGCTCGGTCCGCTGCCGCGCGTACTCCTCAGCCCGCTGACCGGTCGGACGCTCCGACGGCCGCCGCTCGGCACGACCCCAACCGTCCCCGCCCCCGGGCTCGTTCTCCCACGCACCGCCCGACAGCCCGTGCGCCTCACGGGCCGCGATCTCCTTCAGCCGCAGCGACAGCGACAGCGTGCTGGGCCGGTCCGCCGGGTCCTTGGCGAGGCACGCCGCGAGCAGCGGCGCCAACGCGTCCGGCACCCCGGCCAGGTGCGCCTCCTCATGGACGACGCGGTAGAGCATGACCTCCGAACTGCCTTGCCCGAACGGCGAGTCCGCGGTGCAGGCGTACGCCAGCGTGGCACCCAGCGAGAAGATGTCGGTGGCCGGCGTCACCGCGGCGCCGCGCACCTGCTCCGGCGCCAGGAAGCCGGGCGAGCCGACCGCCGTCCCGACGTGCGTCAGCGTGCTGGCCCCGGTCGCCCAGGCGATCCCGAAGTCGATGATCCGCGGCCCCTTGGGCGACAGCAGGATGTTGGACGGCTTCAGGTCCCGGTGCACCACGCCCGCGTCATGGACGGCCAGCAGCCCCTCGGACAGCGCCGCGCCGACGGCGGCGACCTGCGCGGGGGAGAGCGGCCCCTCCTCGTTCACCTTGTCGTGCAGCGAGGGCCCGGGGACGTACTGGGTCGCGAACCATGGGCGGTCGGCGTCCAGATCGGCCGCCACCAGCCGGGCCGTGCAGCCGCCGCGGATCCGCCGGGCGGCCGAGACCTCGCGGGCGAACCGCGACCGGAACTCCTGATCCTCCGCCAGATCCGGCCGGATGACCTTCAACGCGACCCGCTGCCCGCGCTTGTCCGAGCCGAGGTAGACCACGCCCATCCCGCCCGCGCCGAGCCGGCGGTGCAGCCGGAACGATCCGACGACACGCGGGTCCTCGCGCCGGAGCCGCATCATCGCCATGTCCGTCCCCTGCCTGCGGTGGGGAGGCCCCACTCCGCTCAACCGTCTGACGTGGCACAGCTTACGGATTGACGGCTCGCTGTGCTGAGAGGCCGCGCATGCGTCGGTAACCGGATCGCCGGTGGCCGCCGCGATCCCCGCCGCACGGAAGGAAATCGCTCCGCCCTCCCGCCTCGCTACCCGCGCTCGGCCCCAATGATCCCTTTCTCAACGGAGTTTGACGGTAGGAAAGGTGACGGTGCGACGGACCCGGCGGGCGCCGCGGATTTCGCGCTGCTGCCGGTGCGGCGGCGCGCGGGGGAGCCTCCTGAGTGATCGAAGTCACCGTTTCGGCGCCCGCGCAACCGGCAATTCTCCCCGCCCGACGTGCGCCCTGTCTCCGCGTCGCGCGCCCCTCTCAGGGATCTCCCGGGGTTCCGCTCCGCGCTCTCCACCCAGGGGAGTACACCGGTCCCCACCCCGTCATCCTCCTGGAGGCCAGGCAAGCGGTACGACGGCATGACGCCCGGCCTTTCCCGCGCGCCTAGGCTTGAGGTCAAGCGGCGGGCGCAGCACTCGTCCCCCGAGGTCAGACGCCCGCCGCCCTGGATCAGGACAGGAGCAGGTTCGATGGCGCACAGCACGGGGCGGACGGCCCTCCGGACGCCGGGCCGCAGGGCCACCACCGCGTTCGGCGGCACCCGCCCCTCGGGCACCCGCCATCCCCTCGTCGCGGTCGCCATGGTGCTGCCGTTGGCGTTCCTCTTGGCCGTGGTCTTCGGCGGCTGGGAGGCCGTCGTCACACAGGCGTCGTCCGTGGTCGGAATGCTGGGGCGCTGAGCGGCGCCCCGGTCCCGGGAGAGCGGCCCGGGACGGGACTTCCGACCGAAACCCCGTGGGGACGGGGGTGCGGCGGACGGCACGAGTGGCCGGGCATCTGGGGAGATGCCCGGCCATCGGGCTTTTCGGGCAGCCCACCGGGCGCCCGCGCTCTCTCCGAACTGCCCGCCCGCCCGCGGAAGTTGACCGCCGAGGCAGGCTCCGACAAACGCCAAGGGCCGGAGCTCCTCGCTCCGGCCCTTGGCTTTCCGGTGGACGATACTGGGATTGAACCAGTGACCTCTTCCGTGTCAGGGAAGCGCTCTCCCGCTGAGCTAATCGTCCTCGGGACCGCGGATTTCGTGGATCACCGCGGGTACTGCGTGCGCGATACTGGGATTGAACCAGTGACCTCTTCCGTGTCAGGGAAGCGCTCTCCCGCTGAGCTAATCGCGCGGGGACCTGCATGTTGCCAGGTCAGTGGACGATACTGGGATTGAACCAGTGACCTCTTCCGTGTCAGGGAAGCGCTCTCCCGCTGAGCTAATCGTCCTTGGAGGTGGAGACGGGATTTGAACCCGTGTAGACGGCTTTGCAGGCCGTTGCCTCGCCTCTCGGCCACTCCACCAGGAGTGTGCGGGGGGCTCGGGATGATCCCCCACATCGAGCGGACGACGAGACTCGAACTCGCGACATCCACCTTGGCAAGGTGGTGCTCTACCAACTGAGCTACGTCCGCGGGTGGCTCTCCCAGACCAGGTCGGGGAGCTCCCTGTCCTCCGGGGCGCTTTCGCGTCCCGGCGACGTGTTGAACTCTAGCGGATTCCTGGGCCAGTACAAAAACGCGTTTGTGCAGCGTGCTGCGGTGCTCGCTCGACCCGGGCGATCGACGGTGCCCCGCCATAGACTCACTGACGTGCACGATTTCGCTCCGATGGCCCGCTTCGGCGGGCTGATAGCCACCGACCTGCGCGATGTCACCAGCGATCCCGCGGCATTGGATTCCACGGGTTGGTGGGCGGTGACCGCCGACTTCGAGGGGGGCGTGGTCTGCGCCCGCTTCGCCGACGTGCGGCCGGCCACCGCCGCGGACGCTCCCGCGCCCGACGCCTGGCGCGGGCCCTCCCCGGCGGACTGGTGCAGCTCCATGGACCGCGCCGCCTATACGGACGGCGTCCGCCGCATCCGTGCCCACATCGCGGCCGGCACGGTCTACCAGGTCAATCTCTGCCGGGTGTTGACCGCGGCGTTGCCCGACCCCGAGCGCTCCGACGTGGACGCGCTCTCCGCCGTATTGGCGCGCGGGAACCCCGCACCGTATGCCGGAACGATTCGCCTGCCCGGTTACGGCGTCGAGATCGCCACCGCCTCCCCGGAGCTCTTCCTGCGCCGGGACGGCCGCATCGTCGAGTCCGGCCCCATCAAGGGCACCGGGCGCACCGAGGCGGACCTCTCGGAGAAGGACCGGGCGGAGAACGTGATGATCGTGGACCTGGTCCGCAACGACCTTGGGCGGGTGTGCGGCACCGGTTCGGTCACCGTCCCCGCGCTGTGCGCGGTGGAGGAACACCCGGGCCTCGTCCACCTCGTCTCCACGGTGCGCGGCGAACTGGCCGAGTCCCACGAGAAGACGGCGTGGGCCGATCTCCTCGACGCCACCTTCCCGCCCGGGTCGGTCACCGGAGCCCCCAAGTCCAGTGCCCTGCGGATCATCGACGAGTTGGAGACCGCCCCGCGCGGCCCGTATTGCGGCGGCATCGGCTGGGTGGACGCCGACCGCCGGACCGGCTGGCTCAACGTCGGCATCCGCACGTTCTGGATCGACCGCGCCGCCCCCGAGGGCCCGGCGCTCCGGTTCGGCGCCGGGGCCGGGATCATCTGGGACTCGGACCCCGAGCGGGAGTGGGCGGAGACCGAGTTGAAGGCGCGCCGACTGCTCGCGGTAGCGTCCGGTGAGCACGAAGTGAGCGGAGGACGGTAGCGATGAAGATCTGGTTGGACGGAGCACTGCGGGACGCCGAGAGCGCCCGGGTCTCGGTCTTCGATCACGGCCTGACGGTCGGCGACGGGGTCTTCGAGACGATCAAGGCCGAGCGGGGCCGGGCCTTCGCCCTCACCCGCCACCTGGAGCGCCTGGCGACCTCAGCCCGTGGTCTCGGGCTGCCCGCCCCCGACCTCGACGAGGTCCAACGCGGCTGCGCCGCCGTCCTGGAGGCCAACCCGATACCCCTGGGCCGGCTGCGGATCACCTACACCGGGGGCGTCTCCCCGCTCGGCTCGGACCGCGGTGAGGCCGGCCCCACCCTGGTCGTCGCGCTCTCGGAGACCGGCCGGCGGCCCGACACCACCGCGGCGGTCACCGTCCCCTGGACGCGCAACGAGCACGGCGCCCTCGCCGGTTTGAAGACCACCTCGTACGGCGAGAACGTCGTCGCCCTCGCCCGCGCCCGCGAACAGGGCGCCTCCGAGGCGCTGTTCGCCAATACGGCCGGCGCGCTCTGCGAGGGCACCGGCTCCAACGTCTTCGTCGTCCTCAACGGCGAGCTGCACACCCCGCCGCTGGCCTCCGGCTGCCTGGCCGGCATCACCCGCGCCCTGACCATCGCCTGGGCCGGCGCCAAGGAGACCGACCTGCCGCTCGCGGCCCTGGAGAGCGCCGAGGAGATCTTCCTGACCTCCACGTTGCGCGACGTCCAGGCCGTGACCCGGATCGACGGCCGCCAACTCGCCGACGGGCCGGGCCCGGTGACCACCGAGGCGATGCGGATCTTCGAGCGGGAGTCGGCCGCGGACTTCGACCCGCGCTGATGATGACGGGCCGCGGGCGGGCGAGTAGAAAGTCCTCGTGACGACTACGCTGCGCCCCGCGGGCCCCGAGGTACGACACGACGACGGCCGCCGGTCCCGCCCCTACGACATCTGCGTCAACAGCCGCCGGGTCGGCGGGATCCAGTTGGCCACGGACGCCCGGTTCGGGCCGACCGCCGGGCGGATCGAGGCCCTGACCGTCGACGCCCCCGACCGGCACCGCGGCCGCGCCACGGTCGCCGCGCTGGCCGCCGAGGAGGTGCTGCGCGGCTGGGGCTGCCGGCAGATCGAACTGACCGTGCCCGCCGAGGCGGAGGCCGCGGTGCGCCTCTCGGCCGCCCTCAACTACACCGAACGCAGCCGCATCATGTCCCGGCCCCTGAGCCGCCCGGGTCCGCTCCCGGACGGTAGCGCCGATCGCCCGTTGGCTGAGGCCGAGTTCGGGGCCTGGCGGGACGCCGCGATCGCCGAGCACGTCCGGCAGGAGACCGCCCAGGGGATGCCCCGCGAGCGCGCCGAGGAGATCTCTCCGGGCAGGCACGACGCCCTGCTCCCCGAGGGCGCGGCCACCGCCGGCCAGGTACTCCGGGTCCTCGTCCACGAGGGCAGCGACGTCGGCACCCTCTGGCTCGCCCTGCGGCTCCCCGGGCAGCCCGGTGGCTACGTCATGGACCTGCGGGTCGCGCCCGAGCGCCGCGGGGAGGGGCACGGCCGCAGCCTGATGCTCGTCGCCGAACGCGAGACCCTGGCCGCTGGGCGCTCCTCGCTGGCGCTCAACGTCCGCCCGGACAACGCCCCGGCGCTCGGCCTGTACCGCGCGCTCGGCTACCGGACGGCCGCCTACCGGCTCTGGAAGCCGATCCTCTGACCGGCGCCCGGGGCGCCCTCCCGGGCCGCTCCGGCGCCGCCGGGCGCGGCGCGTCAGCCCGCCGCGCTGTCCTGCCCGCCCAGCAGCCGCTCGACGAGCTCCTCGACCCGGGCCCGCAGGCCCCCCTGGCTCTTGCCGCCGTCCAACCGCTCGCCGCCGATCACATACGTCGGGGTGCCGGTGACCCCGATCGCCTTGCCCTCTGCCTGGTCGGCGTCCACCACCAGCAGGTGCCGCCCGTCGATCAGTGCGGTGTCGATCTCCTCGGCGTCCAGCCCGAGTTCCCCGGCGACGTC
This sequence comes from Streptomyces sp. WZ-12, assembly GCF_028898845.1. NCBI lineage: Bacteria > Bacillati > Actinomycetota > Actinomycetes > Kitasatosporales > Streptomycetaceae > Streptomyces > Streptomyces sp. WZ-12. The sequence continues at coordinate 7,219,622 of NZ_CP118574.1, forward strand.
CAGCAGCGCCTGCTCGCCGCGCTTGCCCACCTCCTCGGTCCGCGCCAGCACCGCCTCGATGTACGGCCAGCCCTGGCCCTGCTCGACGGCCTCCTCGGCTGCCTGGGCGGCCGCGTACGCGTGCTTGTGCTTGGCCAGCGGGAAGTGGCGCAGCCGGATCTCCAGGCGGTCGCCGAAGCGCTCGCGCAGCGCCCGTACGTCGGTCAGGGCGGTGGCGCAGTCCGGGCACTGCAGGTCGCACCACACGTCGAGGACGGGGCGGGCGGGGCTGGCGGGATGGTGGGGGCCGGAGACGGCGGCGTCGTTCATGGGGCCAGTGTTCCAGCCCGCGGCCCTGGCCAGGAACCCGGACCTGCGGAGGAGGGCGACCCCGAGATCTCCCTGAGGTCGTCGTCGGAACATGGCCGGCGAGGGGTCCGAGAGGGCAGGATGGAGGTGAGCGCGGAAGGACCGCTCGCCCTCTCGACCGGCAGGAGGACCGGATGCTGACCTCGACAGTCTGTGCCGCGGTATCGGCAGCGGGCCTGGGCATTGCCGCGCTGACCGCCTACCGCAGGCGCTTCCTGGCCGCGACCCGGATCGCCGCCTTCGCCCTGATCCCGATCGGCCTGGTGATGACGGGCGTCATCGACTGGGTCACCAGCGTCGTCCTCAAGCCCACGGTCTGGGTCGGTTTCGGGGTGCTCGCGCTCTCCGCGGTGCTGTTCGCGATCGGCAGGCTGGCGGAGCGGCGGCGCGGGATAACGGGCCGCAAGGAGCGCCGGGCCGCGGCGGGTTCAGGGGCTCCGGCGGTGGCGCCGGCCGCCTCCGCGCCCTCCCTCGGCTCCGGCCAGAAGGCCCCCAAGGCCCAGAAGGCCGCCGCGGCCCCGGGCGCGGGCGTGGCCCCCAAGGATGACTTCTCGGACATCGAAGCGATCCTGAAAAAGCACGGGATTTGATGAACTCCCGCTGCTGACAGGGTTTTTGGGGATTCCGGGACGATCATCTGCGCGATGATGCGCACGAGATGAACGATGAGTGCGCCCTCGCCCAAGACGACGCCCCGTCCGCCGAACCGCGCGGTTGTCTTTTCGCGCTGTCCCAGCCGCCGTTGATGCTCTTCCTCGCCATCATCGGCCTACTGCTCCTCCTAGGCGCAGTACACGACCTCTACATCCTCTGAACGCCGAGGGGCGCGTTCGGAGCGGGTCGGACGGACCCCGTTGTCGATGGGCGGGCGGTCGTGCCGCGGTCGCTCAGCTCGCCGCCTCCCGCCGCCGGGCGCGGTACGCCGCGACGTGCAGCCGGTTCCCGCAGGTCCGGCTGTCGCAGTAGCGCCGCGAGCGGTTGCGGGAGAGGTCCACGAAGGCGTGCCGGCAGTCCGGGGCCTCGCAGTGCCGCAGCCGCTCGCGCTCCCCGGCGACGAGGATGAAGGCCAGCGCCATTCCGCCGTCCGCGGCCAGGTGGTCGGCGACGGAGGCGCCCGGCGCGAAGTAGTGCACGTGCCAGTCGTAGCCGTCGTGGTCGGTCAGCCGCGGGGTGGTGCCCGCCGAGGCGACCAGCGTGTTCAGCCGCGCGGCCGCGGTGCGGTCGTCGTCGGCGGCGAAGACCCCGGCGAACCGCGCCCGCACGGCCCGCACGGCCGCCAGGTCGCCCGGCCCCAGCGCGCCCACGTCACTGATCGCGTTGCGCCGGACGAAGTCCTGCAGGGCCGCGGGGCCGGTCAGGCTGTCCGGGGCGCCGGGGGACTCGCCTTCGGGTGCGGTGTTCAGCAGATCGACGACCGCGTCCAGCGCGCACCGGGTGTCATGGGTGATCAGCACGGTTCCGCTCCCTGGCCGGGTGGGGTCGGCCGGTGCCGCCCCGGTGTCGTTGGCGAATGGTCGCCGACTCTAGCGCCTGGAACGGGCTTCGGCGCCGTCCCCGCGGTGCTCCGCGGCGACGGCGCCGAAAGTGTGCCGTGTGAACTTGTCGGTCCTGCGCCGTCTCCCCGAGTTGGACGGTCGCAAGTGTGAGCGGGCGGATGCGATAGGTGTGCGTGCTGCGTCTCAGCTCTCCGCCAGGATGTGGGAGAGCTCGGTGTCGAGATCGAAATGCCGATGCTCCGTACCGGGCGGTACGGCGGCGTCGGTCCGCTTCAGGAACGATTCCAGCGCCCGCGCGGGGGCCTCCAAGAGGGCTTCCCCCTCCGGGGAGCTCAGGGCGATGCAGACGACGCCCTGCCCGTGGCTCCGGGACGGCCAAACGCGGACGTCTCCGGTGCCCGTGGGCCGGTGCAGGCCCTCGGCGAGGAGGTCGCGGGCGAAGACCCACTCAACCGTTTCCTCGGCTCCGGTATGGAAGGTGGCATGCACGGCATACGGATCGGCCGTGTCATACCGCAGGCCCGCGGGTACAGGCAGTGAGGACTCGCTCGACACAACGAGGCGCAGGTGCAGCTCGCAGCTGACCGTGGTGTTCATAAGCGCCAGGGCCTTTCGCTCAGTGTGCGCTCGGGGATTCGCACGTCGGCGAAATCGACATGCCACCTACGGTGCCGTTGTAAACCCCTCTGACGGTTTTGGGTGGCTTCTGGTACCTCTTACGGCGGATTGCGTGATCGTCCTGGGTGGTGTTTCGGCCAGGTGACCTTGGTGGCGTGTTGACGATTTGGATACGCAGAGTAATGGGTGCCGGGTCGTCGCGTGGTGATCTTGGGTGGCTCGGCGTGCCGGGTGTGGTGGGGGTGTTTCCTCGTGCGGGGCGGGCGGCGGTCGGCCGGGGTGGTCGCTCGAAGATCATCGGGGTGGTCGGAGTGGTCGGAGGCGCCCCCGACGTGCGGTAATGTTGGCGGTGCGCCCGGGCGATTAGCTCAGTGGGAGAGCGCTTCGTTCACACCGAAGAGGTCACTGGTTCGAACCCAGTATCGCCCACCCCGGACGACGGCCCGGAGACTCCAAGTCTCCGGGCCGTCGCGTTTGTTGGGCGCTGTGCGAGCGCCGGGGGGGCACACTGGGATCATGTCCGCCCCGCCCGGTCGTCCGCGTCGTCTGCACCGCTACCGCTTCCGCAATGTCTGGCTGTTGAGTGCGCCGCCCACCGTGGTCTATGCGGTGCTGGGGCGGGCCGAGAGCTATCCCGGGTGGTGGCCGCAGGTGCGGGCGGTGGCTCCGCTGGAGGGTGGCGGCGGTGCCGCGCGGTTCCGGTCCTTCCTGCCGTACGAACTGGCCGTGGTGGTGCGGGAGACCGTGCGGGACCCGGGGGCGGGGGTGTTGGAGATAGCGATGGGCGGGGATCTGGCCGGCTGGGCGCGGTGGACGGTCGTGCCGGGGGAGAGCGGTACCCGGGCGGTCTTCGAGCAGGACGTGGAGGTCCGCAAGCCGGCGTTGCGGCGGTGGGCGTTGCTGGGGCGGCCGCTTTTCCGGGTCAATCACGCGCTGATGATGCGGGCCGGGCGGCGCGGGTTGGCGGCCTGGCTGGCCCGTGGGTGAGGGGGCGGAACAGGAATTTGATGGAAGGGTGCGACGGCCTGTATTGTTCAGGTCGTTCGCAGGGGAAACCCCGCGGAAACCCGGGCGATTAGCTCAGTGGGAGAGCGCTTCGTTCACACCGAAGAGGTCACTGGTTCGAACCCAGTATCGCCCACCGGGATCAGGGAGCCGGGCCGCCAACAGGCGGCCCGGCTTTCTGCGTTGAGGTGGTGCGTTCGCGGGCGGCGCGGTGGCCGTTTCCGCCGTGGCGTCGTGGTCTTGGGTGAGGTGGAGTCAGGCGGCGGCGGGGAGTTCGGGGCGGAGCGGCCAGTGCGGGTCGACGGCCTCGGGGGAGCCGGTGCGGGCGAACCACGCCTGGAGGCCGCGGGCCTGGGCCGCGTACCAAACCGCCTGCCGGGTGTGCAGTTCGGCCGGTTCCAGCTCCGCCAGCCGGTCGGCGAAGCGCCGGCCCACCTCCCGGACCACCCGGAGCGCGGCCATGGCGTCCGCGGCCGCCTCGTGGGCGTCGGTCAGCTCGACCTCGTAGTGCGCGCACAGGTCGGTGAGGGTGCGGCGGCCCTTGCGGTAGCGGTCCAGGTGCTTGTCCAGGACGCGGGGGTCGAGGACGTGGAGTGGTTGCGCCGCCAGGTAGGTGGCCAGGGAGCTGGCGCGGTGGCGCTTCAACTCTCGTTCCATGAGCGTGAGATCGAACGGGGCGTTCATCACCACCAAGGGGCGGCCGGCCACCGCCTGGGCGGCCAGTGCGCGGGCCACCTCCTCCAACACCGGCGCCGGCCAACGGCCGTGCAGCGCGAGGTGGTCGGCCGTCAGGCCGTGCACGGCCTGCGCGGCCTCCGGTATCTCCACCCCGGGGTTGATCAGCCAGCGGGTGACGCGCGGCGCGGCGCGCGGGGTCTCCTGGACCACCAGGGCGGCGGAGACGATGCGATCGCGCTCGACGTCGATGCCCGTCGTCTCGGTGTCAAAGGCGGCCAGTGGACCGTCATACCAGCGCGGCATCATCCAACTCCTCGCGGTCGTACGGGGGATGACGGTGCACGTCACCCGTGCTGGTGATACCCGACTGGCAGTCGGCTCGAACCGCCCTTGTTTGCGGCCCTCTTGACGCGGAGACAACCAAGGTGACGGGTGGCGCGCACCGCGCGGTCCGGCAGTGCAGTACGCCGGCCCCGGCCCCGCCGCCCGCCCGCAACGATCGGCACAGCCCGGAAGGCACCCGCGATGACCCTCGCGCAGCCCGAACCGGGCGGGCTGTTCCCTACCAGCGACAGGTACCCCCCGCCCCCCACCGCGCCGCAGCGCGGCGGACTCGCCACGACGGCCTGCATGGAGACGCTCCAAGTGGGCTATCTGCACGCGGTCGCCGCCGCCTCCGGATGCTCGCTGGCGCAGCCCTTCCCGGACAACGGCATCGACTGGCACGTCAGCCACGCCGCGCCCGGCCACACCGTCGACGACGAGGTGACCGTCAAGGTGCAGCTCAAGTGCACCTACCAGATCGCCCCCCGACCACCGGGGCCCACCTTTGCCTTCACGCTCGACAACGACCACCTGGTGAAGCTGGCCCGCACCCCGGTGGCGGTGCACAAGATCCTCGTCGTGATGCTGGTCCCGCGGGACCCGGACGACTGGCTGCGGGCCGGGCACGACCACCTCGAACTGCGGCACTGCTGCTACTGGATCAACCTCGCCGGCCATCCGGTGACCGGCCGGCGCAGGACCACCGTGCGGGTCCCGACCACGCGGATCTTCGACGACCGTGCGCTGCGCGAGATCATGACGCGGGTCGGGGCGGGAGGGAGACCCTGATGGACCGGCTGACCGATGACTACGGCGCGCGGCCGCCGGACCCCGCGCGGCTCGACCCGGCAGTGCTGGGCGCCCTGTTGGCCCGGCACGGTTGGCGGCGCCGGGGCGGCGCGGCCGGCCCGTATTCCCGCTGGACCCCGCCGGGTGGGGCGGGCGGCACCAGCCTCCTGGTGCCGCACGACCGCCGTTTCCCGGACAGCGCCGAGCTGCTCGCCGAGGCGCTGGCCGCGCTGGCGCGCAGCGGCACCCCCTCGGCCCGCGAGGTGCTGGTCGGGCTCGCGGTGCCCAGCGACGAGGTCCGCTGGGAGCGCGAGGTCCCCGACGGCGGCACCGGTGGGGCGCGCGGGGCGGCGCAGGAGCAACTGCGCGGCGCGGCCCGGGCGATGCTGACCGCCGGCGCGCTGGCCAGTTATTCCCGGGCCGGCTTCTACGGCGCCCGCCACCAACGCCGCGCCGAGGGCTTCCTCGGGCAGGTGCTGATCGGCCCGGCGCCCGCCGGGCGGCACCTGGCCGCCTTCGTCCCCGTACCGGCCGGGCGGGGCGCGGTCGCCGCGCTCCAACGGGCGCTGCACGCGGCCCGGGACGCCACCGACTACCAGCGGGCCACCGGCGGCATGGAGGCGTTCGACGCCGCCGTCGGGCTGGGCGTCTGCCACGAGTTGGCGCAGTCGTTGATCGCGCTGGTGCGGGGCGCGGAGGGGGTGCGGATCGCCCTCGCGTGGTCGCCGGCGGCGGGCACTCCGCCCGGGTTCGCGGCCCGCCCCGAGCCCGTCGAGTTCTCGCCCGGCGACCTGCCCGCCCTCCAACAGGCCGCGCAGCGCTACGTCCGGGCCGAGCCGTCGGTGCCGGTGCGGGTCACCGGCACCGTCGTACGGCTGCGCCGGGAACAGCCGGACGGCCCGGGGGCGGTGCGGCTGCGGGTGATCTCCGGCGCGGACGTGCGGCAGGTGCGGGCGGCCCTGGGGGAGGAGGACTACCGGATCGCCGGGCACGCGCATCTGGCCGGGCTGCCGGTCCGGGTCTGCGGCCGGCTGGAGAGCCGGGGCGGTTTCCGACGGATCACCGGAGCCCGGGACGTCACGCCGGTCCCGGTCGACCCGGCCGACCGGGACCGGCTGCTGAAGGCGCTCCTGGACGACCCCACCGACCCGGTGGGCACCGCGGGTTCCGGGGGCGCGGTCTTCGACGACCCGGACGCGGCGTGCGAGGGGTCGCCGGCGGACGCCTGAGCGGGCCGCGATAACCGTTTCGCGGTGCGGTCCGGTGGCTCGGTACGATTCGGGGGCGCAGCAAACGCTGACGTGAGTAAAGAGTCAGGAGAGACCGGTGTCAGACGTCCGTGTGACCGTCCAACGCGATTCCGAGCGGGAAGAACGCGTGGTGACCACGGGCACTACGGCCGCCGACCTCTTCCAGGGTGAGCGCAGCATCGTGGCCGCGCGGGTGGCCGGCGAGCTGAAGGACCTCACCTACGCACTGGCCGACGGCGACGAGGTCGAGCCGGTCGAGATCACCTCCGAGGACGGCCTGAACATCCTGCGACACTCCGCCGCGCACGTGATGGCGCAGGCGGTGCAGGAGCTCTTCCCCGAGGCCAAGCTGGGCATCGGCCCGCCGATCAAGGACGGCTTCTACTACGACTTCGACGTCGAGAAGCCCTTCCACCCGGACGATCTCAAGCGCATCGAGAAGAAGATGCAGGAGATCCAGAAGCGCGGCCAGAAGTTCGCCCGCCGCGCGGTGTCCGATGAGGCGGCCCGCGAGGAGCTGGCGGACGAGCCGTACAAGCTGGAGCTGATCGGCCTCAAGGGCTCCGCCGCGGACGCCGCCGAGGGCGCCTCCGCCGAGGTCGGTGCCGGCGAACTGACCATCTACGACAACCTCGACGCCAAGACCGGCGAGCTGTGCTGGAAGGACCTGTGCCGCGGGCCGCACCTGCCCAGCACCCGGCACATCCCGGTCTTCAAGCTGATGCGGTCGGCCGCCGCCTACTGGCGCGGCAGCGAGAAGAACCCGCAGCTCCAGCGCATCTACGGCACCGCCTGGCCGACCAAGGACGAGCTGAAGGCGTACCTGGACTTCCTCGCCGAGGCCGAGAAGCGCGACCACCGCAAGCTGGGCGCCGAACTGGACCTCTTCTCCGTCCCGGAGCAGATCGGCTCCGGCCTCGCCGTCTTCCACCCCAAGGGCGGCATCGTCCGCCGGGTGATGGAGGACTACTCGCGGCGCCGCCACGAGGAAGAGGGCTACGAGTTCGTCTACACCCCGCACGCGACGAAGGGGAAGCTCTTCGAGACCTCGGGCCACCTGGACTGGTACGCCGACGGCATGTACCCGCCCATGCAGCTCGACGAGGGCGTGGACTACTACCTCAAGCCCATGAACTGCCCGATGCACAACCTGATCTTCGATGCGCGCGGCCGCTCGTACCGTGAACTGCCGCTGCGCCTCTTCGAGTTCGGGACGGTGTACCGCTACGAGAAGTCCGGCGTGGTGCACGGCCTGACCCGGGCCCGCGGCTTCACGCAGGACGACGCGCACATCTACTGCACCCGCGAGCAGATGGCCGACGAGCTCGACCGGACGCTCACCTTCGTGCTCAACCTGCTGCGCGACTACGGGCTGGACGACTTCTACCTGGAGCTGTCCACCAAGGACCCGGAGAAGTTCGTCGGCTCGGACGAGGTCTGGGAGGAGGCCACCGAGACCCTCCGTCAGGTCGCGGACAAGCAGGGCCTCCCGCTGGTCCCGGACCCGGGCGGCGCCGCCTTCTACGGCCCGAAGATCTCCGTCCAGACCAAGGACGCGATCGGCCGCACCTGGCAGATGTCGACGATCCAGCTCGACTTCAACCTGCCGGAGCGCTTCGACCTCGAATACACCGCGGCGGACGGCAGCAAGCAGCGGCCGGTCATGATCCACCGCGCGCTGTTCGGTTCGATCGAGCGGTTCTTCGCGGTGCTGCTGGAGCACTACGCGGGCGCCTTCCCGGCGTGGCTGGCCCCGGTGCAGGCCACCTGCATCCCGATCGGCGACGCGCACGTCCCGTACCTGGCGGACTTCGTCAAGGAGGCGAAGGCCAAGGGGCTGCGGCTGGAGGTGGACGCCTCCTCGGACCGGATGCAGAAGAAGATCCGGAACGCGCAGAAGGCCAAGGTGCCGTTCATGATCCTGGCCGGTGACGACGACCTGGCCGCCGGTGCGGTGTCGTTCCGCTACCGCGACGGTTCGCAGGAGAACGGCATCCCCAGGGAGGAGGCGCTGGCCAAGCTCCTGGACGTGGTGGAGCGCCGCGCGCAGATCTGACGCGCACGACGTGACGAGGGGCGGTTCCACGGGGACCGCCCCTCGCCGCATCTCCGGCCGGCCCGGGAGAATATGCTTCGCAACATGACGAGTGAGCCGGAACAGCAGATCGGAGTCGGGACGCAGGACGCGTTCCAGCGCCTGTGGACTCCCCATCGGATGGCGTACATCCAGGGGGAGAACAAGCCGAGCGGCCCGGGGGCCGGGGACGGCTGTCCGTTCTGCAGCATTCCCGCGAAGTCGGACGAGGACGGTCTGGTGATCGCCCGCGGGGAGCGGGTCTACGCGGTGCTGAACCTCTACCCGTACAACGGCGGGCACCTCATGGTCGTCCCGTTCCGGCACGTCGCCGACTACACCGACCTCGACGAGGCGGAGACGGCGGAGCTGGCGGACTTCACCAAGCGCGCGATGACGGCGCTGCGCACCGCGTCCGGGGCGCACGGCTTCAACATCGGGATGAACCAGGGCTCGGTCGCGGGCGCCGGTATCGCCGCCCACCTCCACCAGCACGTCGTTCCCCGCTGGGGCGGCGACACCAACTTCATGCCGGTGGTCGGGCACACCAAGGTGTTGCCGCAACTCCTCGCCGACACCCGGGCGATGCTCGCCGCTGCCTGGCCGGCGTAGGCGTTGCACCCCGGTGAACGGGGCGACACGCACCCTGATAAACCGTACAAATCGCCTCGATTGGGAATTCTTCCGCCTCTAATGGGGTGGTGACTTCCCTAGATCGTCGTTCCGTGCTGCGCGCGGCGGCCTCGGCCGCGGCCGCCGGCGCACTCACGACGGGCTGTGACCCGAAGCGGTCGGCGGACGACTCCGCCTCCGCACCGGCCCCCGGCGGACCGAGCTCCCAGGGGACGGGCCGGCCCGCCGCCCCGCACCCCGCCGCCCGGCCGCCGACCCGCGCGCCCGGCCTCCCCGCGGAGATCGAACACGGGCCGCGTGAGGGCCACGCGGTGGCCCTCACCTTCCACGGCCGCGGCGACCCGAAGCTGGGGCGGGCGCTGCTGGGCGAGGCCGAGCGGGCCGGCGCCCGCGTCACCGTCCTCGCCATCGGCGACTGGCTCGACGAGCAGCCCGAGATGGCCCGCCGGATCCTCGACGGCGGCCACGAGCTGGGCAATCACACCATGCACCACCGCAACATCTGCGCGCTGCCCGCGGATGCCGCGTACGCCGAGATCAGCCAGTGCGCCGACCGGTTGCGCAGGCTCACCGGCAGCATCGGTAGCTGGTTCCGCCCCTCGCAGACCCAACGGGCCACCCGGCAGGTGATCCAGCTCGCCCGGAAGGCGGGCTACCCGCACGTCCTGTCGTACGACGTGGACTCCCTCGACGCGAACGATCCCGGGGCCCGGGCCGTCCAGCGCACGGTCCTCGACGGCGTCCGACCGGGCTCGGTCGTCAGCCTCCACCTCGGGCACGCCGGCACGGTGGCCGCGCTGCCCCCGATCCTCGACGGCCTCCGCCGGCGCGGTCTGCGCGCGGTGACGACAACGGAGCTAGTGACCTGATGGCTGACCGGAACCGTACCCATCCCCGCCCGACCGGCCCCCGCCCCACCCGCCGCGCCGCGCTGCTGGTCGCCGCCTGCGCCCTGGCGGCGGGGTGCAGCGGCGGCGGGCAGTCCGCCCCCGCGCGGCCCGCGTCGGCCGCGCCCCACAAGGCCGTCGTCCAGGGGCTGCCCGGCATGCCGCCGGTGCTGGACGCGCACGACCTGTACGCCGCGGACCGGCCCAACCAACTGGCGTCGCACGTCAAGGACTTCCCGTCGCGGGTGTACGTGCCCAACACCGGCTCCGACACGGTCAGCGTCATCGACCCCAAGACGTACAAGGTCATCGAGACGATCCCGGTGGGCGTGCAGCCGCAACACGTGGTGCCGTCCTGGGACATGAAGACCCTGTGGGTCAACAACAACCGGGGGCACGACCTCACCCCGATCGACCCGGCCACCGGCAAGGCCGGCAAGCCGGTGAAGGTCCATGACCCGTACAACCTCTACTTCACGCCCGACGGGAAGTACGCGGTGGTGATGGCGTCCATGGACCGGCAGTTGGTGTTCCGGGACCCGCACACCATGGAGATCCGCAAGACCCTGCCGGTCGACTGCGCGGGCGTCAACCACGCCGACTTCTCGCCCGACGGCAAGTACTTCATCGTCTCCTGCGAGTTCTCCGGGGAACTACTCAAGGTCGACACCGCGAAGATGGAGGTGGTCGAGAAGCAGAAGCTGCCGTTCGAGGGCGCGATGCCGCAGGACGTGAAGATCTCGCCGGACGGCAGGACCTGGTACGTCGCCGACATGATGGCCGACGGCGTGTGGATCCTGAACGGCGACACCTTCGGCAAGCCCAAGCTGCTGCCGACCGGCAAGGGCGCGCACGGCCTCTACGTCAGTCGCGACTCCCACACCATGTACGTCTCCAACCGGGGCGAGGGCTCCATCTCGCTGCTGGACTTCAGGAGCGGTGACCTGGTCGACAAGTGGCACATCAAGGGCGGCGGCAGCCCCGACATGGGCGGGGTCTCGTCGGACGGCAAGGTGTTGTGGCTCTCGGGGCGGTACAACTCCGAGGTCTACGCGCTCGACACCGCGACGGGGAAGACGTTGGCGAAGATCCGGGTGGGGGAGGGGCCGCACGGGCTGGCGGTGTACCCGCAGCCGGGGCGGTACTCGCTGGGGCACACCGGGATCTTCCGCTAGCCGCTCGGCATCGGCCCGCCGACGGAGCGGGGCGGACAACGGACGGGCGCGCGCCCGGCTTTGCTGCCGTGCGCGCGCCCGTCCGCGTGGGTGCGGGGTGCCGCCCTACGCGTTGTACTCGTCGGCCTTCTTCGGCTCGGCGCCCTGGACCATGCCGCTGAGCACCAGCGAGCGGTTGTCGAAGCGCTCGGTGTCGACGCCGTGCTCCCGCAGGACGCCCATCGCGGCGGTGTGCACGGCCCGCAGGACCGGGGTCGCGGCGCGCAGCGCGTCATCGGCCATGAAGCGGTGGCGCCAGGGCTTGTCGGCCCAGACGTGGCGCAGGCCGAACGGCTCCGGGAGGCCCAACTTGCCGCCGAGGAAGTCCAGTACCGGGGGGAACCACGTCAGCGGGGCGCGGGCGGCGAGCCGGACCACCTCGGACGGTTCGATCAGCGGCAGCGTCTGGGTCCTGGTCTCCCAGAACCGGACGACCTTGGCGACCTGCTTGGTCTTGGGTGACGGCTTGCCCATGAAGAGGGAGTTGACCGGGCCCAGGGCGTGGCCGCTGACCTCGATGCGCAGCGTCTCGTGCAGGACGGTGACGGTGATCAGCAGCGTGAGCACCAACTGGCCGTCCCACAGCACGAATTGGACGCCGAGGTAGTGCCGGTCGCCGCTGCCGAACTGCTGCTCGTTGCAGATCCGCTCTATCTCGTGCCCGCGGATCTCGTAGCCGTCCACGTGGCTGCCGTCGGGGCGGGAGACGCCCTTGGCGTTCTCGCCGACCGGGGAGACGATCCAGTGGCGGACGGACGGCGGCTGCTGGAAACCGCCGGTGTGCAGCGGACTGCGCTCCAGCAGGCGCAGCCGGTCGTGGATCGCGCGGATGACGTCCCAACTGCGGAACGGGTGGATCTCGGTGCCCTCTTGGGCCGGCCGGAGCTCCTCGGCCAACTGCCAGCTTCCCCAGCGGGTGCCCATCCCGAGTATGCCCTTGGGGCCGGCGTAGAAGACGACGTTGCTGCGCTGCTCGGCGGAGACCTTGGCGAGGTTGTGCCGCAGGGTCTCGGCGGAGGTGTGGTTGGGGTCCTGCGGTACCGCCTCGGGGATCTTCGCGGCGACCCCGCCGCCCTCCAACAGGCCCTTCCACGCCTCCCGCAGGGTCACCGCGGTCCGCTCGCAGATCTGCTTGGCCAGCCACCAGCCCACCACCGGGGCGACGAGCATGCCGCGGGCGTACAGCGGCCAGAAGCCGTTCCACGGCAGCTTGATCATGAAGAACAGGCCGGCGGCGGCCAGCAGTGCCAACAGCGTGCCGCCCAACAGGGAGATGCCGTTGCCCTCGCCGTCCTTGGAGAACATCTTGCGGAGCTGAAAGGCGCCCAGCCAGAGCAGCACCCCGGGCAGGAACAGCAGCCCGCACACCACCATCAGGACCGTCAGCTGGGTGTCGCGCTGCTTGCGGATGCGGGTGGCCGACAGGCAGTGCTCGACGATCGTCTGGGGCTCCGTCCCGAAGGACTGGATCAGCGGACCGCGGCCGCCGCCGAGCATCCGCACCTGGACGGCGCGCGAGAACGCCTCGCCCAAGTTGGGCGCGAACAGGGACAGTTTGGGCTTTTTGATGTCGGAGGCACCGGAGTCGGAGTCCGCCTTGGAAATGTCCGACAGCGGGCTGTCCCGGTAGGCGGCCGAGGCCAGCGCCTGGGTCGCCGCGGTCTGTCCCGCGCCCCCCGAGATGGGGACCTGCGCCCCCGGACTGAAGTCAAAGCCGTCTGCCACTACCGCCCCCACACCCTCGCGTACCCGCTGATGCGCTCTACCCGACTGCGCTTGCGCGCACACCTGCCGCGCCGGCCGGTTCGCACGGTGGCGCACGACGCCCGTCGCGGCGAGGAGTCCCAGCGTACAGCCGCCGCCCCGACCCAACAGGGCCCTTGTGGACGGCGGCTGACCTGGCGTTAACTATGCGCCGACCTCGACCCGTTCGCGCATCTTGGCGGCGAGCTGCCCGGGCATCGGCTCGTGCCGCAGATAGCCGCGGCTGAACCGGCCGGTGCCGTGCGAGAGCGAGCGCAGGTCGACGGCGTAGCGGTCGACCTCGATCTCCGGCACCTCGGCGCGGACCAACGTGCGCCCGGCGCCGGACTGTTCGGTGCCCACCACCCGCCCGCGGCGGCCGGAGAGGTCGCTGAGCACCGGGCCGACGTACTCGTCCGGCACCAGGACGCGGATGTCGGCGACCGGTTCCAGGAGCGCGATCGTGATCTGCGCTGCGGCCTCCCGCAGCGCCAGCGCCCCCGCCGTCTGGAACGCGGCGTCGGAGGAGTCGACCGAGTGGGACTTGCCGTCGAGCAGGGTGACCCGGATGTCGACGAGCGGATAGCCGGCGGCGATCCCGCGGGCGGCCTGGGCCCGCACCCCCTTCTCCACGGAGGGGATGAACTGCCGGGGCACCGCGCCGCCGACGACCTTGTCCACGAACTCGATGCCGGAACCGCCCGGCAGCGGCTCGACCTCGATCTCGCAGATCGCGAACTGGCCGTGCCCACCGGACTGTTTGACGTGCCGGCCGCGGCCCGCGGCGGCGCCGCCGAACGTCTCCCGCAGCGCCACCTTGTGGTCCACGGTGTCGACCTGGACGCCGTAACGGGAGCGCAGCCGCTCCAGCGCCACGTCGGCATGCGCCTCGCCCATGCACCACAGGACCACCTGGTGGGTGTCCTGGTTGTGCTCCAGCCGCATCGTCGGGTCCTCGGCCACCAGACGGGCCAGCCCCTGGGAGAGCTTGTCCTCGTCGGCCTTGCTGTGCGCCCGGATGGCGATCGGCAGCAGCGGGTCGGGCATCTCCCACGGCTCCATCAGCAGCGGGGAGTCCTTGGCGGAGAGGGTGTCGCCGGTCTCGGCGCGGGTCAGCTTGGCCACGCAGGCCAGGTCACCGGCGATGGCCTGGGGCAGCGGGCGCTGCTGCTTGCCGAAGGGTGCGGAGAGCGCGCCGACCCGCTCGTCGACGTCGTGGTCCTCGTGGCCGCGGTCGGTCAGGCCGTGGCCGGAGACGTGCACCGTCTCGTCGGGGCGGAGGGTGCCGGAGAAGATCCGGACCAGGGAGAGCCGGCCCACGTACGGGTCCGACGAGGTCTTGACCACCTCGGCGGCGAGCGGGCCCTCGGGGTCGCAGCCCAGGCCCGCCCGGGGCGAGCCGTCCGGGCCGGTGACGGCGGGGGCCTCGCGCTCCGACGGGGTGGGGAAGCCGCCGGTGATCAGCTCCAGCAGTTCCACGGTGCCCAGCCCCTGCTTGGCGCCGTCGACGGCCGGGGCGGCGGCCAGGACGGGGTGGAAGGAGCCCCGGGCCACCGCGGTCTCCAGGTCGCCGATGAGGGTCTTGACGTCGATCTCCTCGCCGGCGAGGTAGCGGTCCATGAGGGACTCGTCCTCGCTCTCGGCGATGATCCCCTCGATGAGCCGGTTGCGGGCCGCCTCGATCAGCGGGAGCTCCTCGTCGGTGGGCGCGCGCTCGGTGCGTTCGCCCGAGGAGTAGTCGAAGACCCGTTGGGAGAGCAGGCCGATCAGGCCGTGGACGGGCGCGTGCCCGTCGGCGCCGGGGGTGCCGTACAGCGGGAGGTAGAGCGGGAGGACGGCGTCCGGGTCCTCGCCGGCGAGGGTGACCGCGCAGCGCCGGGTCATCTCGTCGAAGTCGGCGCGGGCGGCTTCCAGGTGCGTGACGACCAGGGCGCGCGGCATCCCGACCGCCGCGCACTCGTCCCACACCATCCGGGTCGCGCCGGCCACGCCGTCCGCCGCCGAGACGACGAAAAGGGCCGCGTCCGCGGCGCGCAGACCGGCCCTGAGTTCCCCTACGAAATCGGCGTATCCGGGGGTGTCCAACAGATTGATCTTGATTCCGCCCCAGTCGACCGGGACGAGGGAGAGCTGTACCGAGCGCTGCTGGCGGTGTTCGATCTCGTCGTAGTCGGACAGACAGCCGCCGTCCTCGACCCGGCCCGCCCGGTTGACCGCGCCGGACGCCAGCGCGAGCGCCTCGACCAGGGTGGTCTTCCCCGAGCCGCTGTGGCCGACCAGCACCACATTGCGCAGGGCTGCGGGCCGGTCGGCCGCCGGTGCCCTTCCGGCGGCTCCTGGGTGTGTACTCGACTTCTCGCTCATGTGTCTCGCCTCCAGGTCGACACTTTGCGGTGATTCGAGCTTTCCACCGGGTTCAGGATGCGTCCATACATGGCGCGCGGGCCGGCCGCTCCCTAGGCGCCGCCCGGCCATCCTGGTCCCGCGGGGGTGCCGGTCGGCGCGCGACGGCCGGCCCGAGCCCCGGGGAAGCGCCCCGCGCCGCGATGCCTTCGTGGTGCCCCGCGGCGTCCTGGCTACGATGGGCCAGCCGGTGGCCCCTTGACCGCGCGGCCCATATCGACTTCCGGGAAGGTCATGCTGAACAAGTACGCGCGTGCGTTCTTCACGCGTGTTCTCACTCCGTTCGCCGCCCTGCTCATCCGTCTCGGGGTCAGCCCGGACGCGGTCACCCTCGTCGGGACCGGCGGTGTGGTGGCCGGCGCCCTGATCTTCTATCCCCAGGGCGAGTTCTTCTGGGGCACGGTCGTGATCACGCTGTTCGTCTTCTCCGATCTGGTCGACGGGAACATGGCGCGGCAGTTGGGCCGCTCCAGCAGGTGGGGCGCTTTCCTCGACTCCACCCTCGACCGGGTCGCGGACTCCGCGATCTTCGGCGGGCTGGCGCTCTGGTACGCGGGGCGCGGCGACAACCTCGCGCTCTGCGCGGTCGCCATCTTCTGCCTCGCCAGCGGCCAGGTCGTCTCGTACACCAAGGCGCGCGGCGAGGCCATCGGGCTGCCGGTGGCCGTCAACGGGCTGGTGGAGCGGGCCGAGCGGCTGGTGATCTCGCTGGTCGCCTGCGGCCTGTCCGGGCTGCACGCGTTCGGCGTGCCCGGCGTGCAGGTTCTGCTGCCGATCGCCCTGTGGGTGGTCGCCGCGGGCAGCGCCGTCACCCTCGGCCAGCGCGTGGTGACGGTACGACGAGAGTCGGCCGAGGCCGACGCCATCGCGCAAGGGGGGAACGGCTGATGGGCCGCGGAAACCTGATCGACATCGACAAGCTGACGGACGGGCTCTACGGCCTGGGCTGGAGCACCGTCAAGCGGCTGCCCGAGGGCGTCGCGGTGCAGCTCGGGCGGCAGATCGCCGACCTGGCCTGGCGGCGGCGCGGCAAGGGCGTCCGGCGCCTGGAGGCCAACCTCGCCCGGGTCGTGCCGGACGCCTCCGCGGAGCGGCTGACCGAGCTCTCCCGGGCCGGGATGCGCTCGTACATGCGGTACTGGATGGAGTCCTTCCGGCTGCCGGCGTGGAGCCCAGAGCGGATAAAGGCCGGTTTCGCTCCCCAGGACGTGCACTACCTGGAGGAGGGCCTCAAGAGCGACCGCGGGGTGATCCTCGCGCTTCCCCACATGGGCAACTACGACCTGGCCGGTGTCTGGGTCACCACCGAGCTCAACACCCCGTTCACCACCGTCGCCGAGCGCCTGAAGCCGGAGTCGCTCTACGACCGGTTCGTCGCCTACCGCGAGGGACTGGGCATGGAGGTGCTGCCGCACACCGGCGGCGCCGCGTTCGGCACGCTGGCCCGGCGGCTGCGCGCCGGCGGCCTGGTCTGCCTGGTCGCCGACCGCGACCTGTCCAGCTCCGGGATACCGGTGAAGTTCTTCGGCGAGCAGACGAAGATGCCGGCCGGACCCGCGATGCTCGCCCTCCAGACCGGTGCGATGCTGCTCCCCGTCACCCTCTGGTACGACGAGAGCCCCATCATGCGCGGCCGGGTCCACCCGGAGGTCGACGTACCGGAGAACGGCACCCGCGCCGAGAAGGCCGCCCACATGACGCAGGCGCTCGCCGACGCCTTCGCCTCCGGCATCGCCGACCACCCCGAGGACTGGCACATGCTCCAGCGCCTGTGGCTCGCCGACCTGGAGCCCCGCGGCGGCACCCCCGGAACGGAGCCCGCGTGAAGATCGGCATCGTCTGCCCGTACTCCTGGGACGTCCCCGGCGGCGTCCAGTTCCACATCCGCGACCTGGCCGAGCACCTGATCCGCCTCGGCCACGACGTCTCCGTCCTGGCCCCCGCCGACGACGAGACCCCGCTGCCCTCCTACGTCGTCCCCGCCGGCCGCGCCGTCCCCGTCCCGTACAACGGCTCGGTGGCCCGCCTGAACTTCGGCTTCCTCTCCGCCGCCCGGGTCCGCCGCTGGCTGCAGAACGGCGCCTTCGACGTCATCCACATCCACGAGCCGGCGTCCCCGTCCCTCGGCCTGCTCGCCTGCTGGGCCGCCCAGGGCCCGATCGTGGCGACGTTCCACACCTCCAACCCGCGCTCCCGCGCCATGATCGCCGCGTACCCGATCCTGCAGCCCGCGCTGGAGAAGATCAGCGCGCGGATCGCGGTCAGCGAGTACGCCCGCCGCACCCTGGTCGAGCACCTCGGCGGCGACGCGGTGGTCATCCCCAACGGCGTGGACGTCGACTTCTTCGGCCGGGCCGAACCGCGCCCCGAGTGGCAGGGCCGCACCATCGGCTTCATCGGCCGGATCGACGAGCCCCGCAAGGGCCTGCCGGTCCTGATGAAGGCGCTGCCCGCGATCCTCGACGCGGTCCCCGACGCCCGCCTGCTGGTCGCCGGCCGCGGCGACCAGCACGAGGCGGTCGCCGACCTGCCCGCCGAACTGCGCTCCCGGGTCGAGTTCCTCGGCATGGTCTCCGACGAGGACAAGGCGCGCCTGCTGCGCAGCGTGGACGTCTACGTCGCGCCCAACACGGGCGGCGAGTCCTTCGGCATCATCCTCGTGGAGGCGATGTCCGCCGGCGCCCCCGTACTGGCCAGCGACCTCGACGCGTTCGCCCAGGTCCTGGACCAGGGCGAGGCCGGCGAACTCTTCGCCAACGAGGACGCCGAAGCGCTCGCCGCCACGGCGATCCGCCTCCTCAACCACCCCGAAAGACTGGCCGAACTCCGCACCCGCGGCACGAAGCACGTCCGCCGCTTCGACTGGACGACGGTCGGCGCGGACATCCTCGCCGTCTACGAAACGGTGGCCGCCGGCGCGTCAGCGGTGGCAACGGACGAGCGCGTGGGGGCGAGGGCACGACGCTGGCTGACGAGGGACTAGCGGTTGGCTGCCCTCCCACGTTTTTGGCTCGGCTTCCCACGTGGTTGGCTTTCCCGCCGCGCGGGTTGCTGTTCTTAGCGCCTTGCGGCGCTGGCCTGTTGTCCGCTGCCGGTCCGCTGCGCGGGGCGGGCCGACGTGTCCGCTGCGCGGGGCTTTTGGGGTGCGGTGACGGGCCTGCGGGGCGGGCATGCCAGACTGCTTCGCTTTACGTCTGGCACACCCGCCCCTCCGGCCCGTCCCCTCCCGTTGGGGGTGGGTGAAAACGGTGGGTGCCACGTTCTGCCGGTGGGTCAACTCGGGCCGTTGGGTTGGGTGGTGGCCGTCAGATGACGGGTACGTGTGAGCCTGAGTGGTGACCGTAAGAGGACAGGTGGCCCAAGCAACCGGGCGGTGACTGTCAGCGGACCACAGTGGCCAGCCCCATCTCAGAGAATTCCACCCACCCAACGGGAGGGGACGGGCCGGAGGGGGTGGTGTGCCAGACGTAAAGCGAAGCAGTCTGGCATGCCGCCCCCGGAGGCCCGTCACCGCACCCCGACAGCCCCGCGCAGCGGACAACAACTCCACCCGTCCCGCGCAGCGGATCGGCCCGCCGCAGGCGCCACGGCGGGAAAGCCACCAACGTGGGCAGCAAGCCAAGCGCAGCGGACGGGTAACGTAACCCCGCGTGACAACCACGTTTATCTGGATCGCCGTTGCCATCGTCCTCGTCGGGGTCTATCTGAGTTGGACGGCGGGGCGGTTGGACCGGCTGCACGCGCGTATCGACGCGGCGCGGGCGGCGTTGGACGCGCAGTTGTTGCGGCGGGCGTCGGTCGCGCAGGAGGTGGGGACCTCGGGGGTGTTGGATCCGGCCGCGTCGATCGTGCTCTACCAGGCCGCGCACGAGGCCCGGCAGGCGTCGGAGGACCACCGGGAGGTCGCGGAGAGCGAGCTCAGCCAGGCGTTGCGGGCCGTCTTCGAGGACGAGGCGCAGTTGGAGGCGGTGCGGGAGGCCCCGGGTGGGGAGCACACGGTGGCGGAGCTGACGGCCGCGGTGCGGCGGGTCCCGATGGCGCGGCGGTTCCACAACGACGCCGTACGGGCCGCGCGGGCGGTGCGCCGCCACCGGGTGGTGCGGTATCTGCGGCTGGCGGGGCACGCCCCGTTTCCGATGGCCTTCGAGATGGACGATCAGCCGCCGGCCATCCTGGACGACCGTTCCGCCGGCGCCTGACCGCACGGTGGAATTTGTGCCTCCGGTTGGTGTGACGGTCGACGCCACAAGCCACTGACCTGTAATTGGCTCTTTCCCCGAGCACCTCACCAACGGTTGTGTGGGCGCGAAGCACAACCACCCGCACTGAGTGAGGTCATCGTGTCCAGCACGCCCACCACGCCCCAGAACCCCGAGACCGGAACCGCGCGCGTCAAGCGCGGCATGGCCGAGCAGCTCAAGGGCGGCGTGATCATGGACGTCGTCACGCCGGAAGAGGCGAAGATCGCCGAGGACGCCGGTGCGGTCGCCGTCATGGCCCTGGAACGGGTCCCGGCCGACATCCGCAAGGACGGCGGCGTGGCCCGTATGTCCGACCCCGACATGATCGACGGCATCATCAACGCGGTGTCCATCCCGGTCATGGCCAAGTCCCGGATCGGCCACTTCGTCGAGGCCCAGGTCCTCCAGTCGCTCGGCGTCGACTACATCGACGAGTCCGAGGTCCTCACCCCGGCCGACGAGGTCAACCACTCCGACAAGTGGGCCTTCACCACTCCGTTCGTCTGTGGTGCCACCAACCTGGGCGAGGCCCTGCGCCGTATTGCCGAGGGCGCCGCGATGATCCGCTCCAAGGGCGAGGCCGGCACCGGCAACGTCGTCGAGGCGGTCCGTCACCTGCGCCAGATCAAGGGCGAGATCGCCAAGCTGCGCGGCTGCGACAACAACGAGCTGTACGCCGCCGCCAAGGAGCTGCGCGCCCCGTTCGAGCTGGTCAAGGAGGTCGCCGAGCTCGGCAAGCTGCCGGTCGTGCTGTTCTCCGCCGGTGGCGTCGCCACCCCGGCCGACGCCGCCCTGATGCGCCAGCTCGGCGCCGAGGGCGTCTTCGTCGGCTCCGGCATCTTCAAGTCCGGCGACCCGGCCAAGCGCGCCGCCGCGATCGTCAAGGCCACCACCTTCTACGACGACCCCAAGGTCATCGCGGAGGTCTCCCGCAACCTGGGCGAGGCCATGGTCGGCATCAACTGCGACACCCTCCCCGAGGCCGAGCGCTACGCCAACCGCGGCTGGTAAGGACGCAGAGACGACATGAGCACCACTCCCACCATCGGTGTGCTGGCGCTCCAGGGCGACGTCCGCGAGCACCTGAAGGCGCTCGCGGACGCCGGCTCCGAGGCGCGCCCGGTACGCCGTCCCGAGGAACTCGACGACGTCGACGGCCTGGTCATCCCGGGCGGCGAGTCCACCACCATGTCCAAACTGGCGGTCTCGTTCGGCATGTTGGAGCCGCTGCGCGCGTTCGTCCGCGCGGGCCGGCCGGTCTACGGCACCTGCGCCGGCATGATCATGGTCGCGGACAAGCTGCTGGACGGCCGGGAGGACCAGGAGACGCTCGGCGGCATCGACATGATCGTGCGCCGTAACGCCTTCGGGCGGCAGAACGAGTCGTTCGAGGCGGCCGTCGAGGTCGCCGGGATCGACGGCGGTCCCGTGGAGGGCGTCTTCATCCGGGCCCCGTGGGTCGAGTCGGTCGGCGCCTCGGCCGATGTCCTGGCGACGTACGGTGGACACACGGTGGCCGTGCGGCAGGGTAACGTCCTCGCCACGTCGTTCCATCCGGAGCTGACCGGCGACCACCGCATCCACGCGCTGTTCGTGGACATGGTGCGCGCCGTCCTCACGAAGGGCCGCGACTGAGCGTCCCGTGACGGGCGGAGGGGTCGGGACACCACCGCGCCGCCCGGTAGGATCTGGGGCGATCGTTTCTGAACTTGGTTACGCGAAGGAGACAGGCGGATGTCCGGCCACTCTAAATGGGCTACGACGAAGCACAAGAAGGCCGTGATCGATGCCAAGCGCGGCAAGCTCTTCGCGAAGCTGATCAAGAACATCGAGGTCGCGGCGCGGATGGGCGGCGTCGACCTGGAAGGTAACCCGACGCTCTACGACGCCGTTCAGAAGGCGAAGAAGCAGTCGGTCCCGAACAAGAACATCGACTCCGCGATCAAGCGCGGTGGCGGTCTCGAAGCCGGCGGTGCCGACTACGAGACGATCATGTACGAGGGCTACGGTCCCAACGGTGTCGCGGTCCTCATCGAGTGCCTCACCGACAACCGGAACCGCGCCGCGTCCGACGTCCGCGTCGCGATGACCCGCAACGGCGGCTCGATGGCCGACCCGGGCTCGGTGTCCTACCTCTTCAACCGCAAGGGCGTGGTGATCGTCCCCAAGGGCGAGCTGTCCGAGGACGACGTCCTGGGCGCGGTCCTGGACGCCGGTGCGGAGGAGGTCAACGACCTCGGTGAGTCCTTCGAGGTGCTCAGCGAGGCCACCGACCTGGTCGCGGTGCGCACCGCGCTCCAGGAGGCCGGCATCGACTACGACTCGGCCGAGGCCAACTTCGTCCCGACCATGCAGGTCGAGCTGGAGGAAGAGGGCGCGCGCAAGATCTTCAAGCTGATCGACGCGCTGGAGGACAGCGACGACGTGCAGAACGTCTTCGCCAACTTCGACGTGCCGGACAACGTCATGGCCTCCATCGACTGACCTGGTGCGCAAGGGCGTCCGGCCGCCGCGGGGCGAGGATCGCCACGACGTGTCGGACGACGTCATGACCCAAGGCCGACGCCTGACGGGCGCGCACTGACCGGTCGTACGACGGGCCGGCGGGGACACACCCCGCCGGCCCGTCGGTTTGTCAGTGGCAGCTACTAACCTGCAAGAACGTCAGGAACAGACGACCGAACGACGGCGAGGGGCGGGGCCCGATGAAGGTGCTGGGGGTGGACCCGGGGCTGACGCGCTGCGGGGTCGGCGTGGTCGACGGGGTGGCCGGACGGCCGTTGAGCATGGTCGGCGTCGGCGTGGTGCGCACTGCGGCGGATGCGGACGTCGCGCAGCGTCTGGTGCTGATCGAGCGCGGCATAGACGCGTGGCTCGATGAGCACCGGCCCGAATGCGTCGCCGTGGAGCGGGTTTTCAGCCAGCACAACGTCCGTACGGTCATGGGCACCGCCCAGGCCAGTGCGGTCGCGATGCTGTGCGCCGCCCGCCGCGGGCTGCCGGTCGCGCTGCACACCCCCAGCGAGGTCAAGGCCGCGGTCACCGGCTCAGGACGGGCCGACAAGGCGCAGGTCGGCGCGATGGTGACGCGGCTGTTGCGGCTGTCCGCGCCGCCGAAGCCGGCCGACGCCGCCGACGCCCTCGCCCTGGCCATCTGTCACATCTGGCGCGCCCCCGCGGTCAACCGCCTCCAGCAGGCCCAGGCCGCGGCCCGCCGCACCTCCGTTCCCGCTCGCACCCTGAAGGGCACCCGATGATCGCCTTTGTCTCCGGCCCGGTCGCGGGCCTCGCACCGGACAGCGCCGTCGTCGAGGTCGGCGGCATCGGCATCGCCGTCCAGTGCACGCCGAACACCCTCTCCGGCCTCCGGCTCGGCGAGCGCGCCAAGTTGGCCACCTCCCTCGTCGTCCGCGAGGACTCCCTGACCCTCTACGGCTTCGCCGACGACGACGAGCGGGGGACGTTCGAGCTGCTGCAGACCGCCAGCGGCGTCGGCCCGCGGCTGGCCCAGGCGATGCTCGCGGTGCACTCCCCGGACGCCCTGCGGCTCGCGGTGTCCACCGGCGACGAGAGGGCGCTGACGGCGGTGCCGGGCATCGGCAAGAAGGGCGCTCAGAAGCTGCTGTTGGAGCTCAAGGACCGGCTCGGCGCGCCCGTCGGCGGCGCCCGTCCGGTCGCCGGGGCCGCGGCCGGGCCGGCCGGCTGGCGCGATCAGCTCCTGGCCGCGCTGGTCGGTCTGGGGTATGCCGCCAAGGAGGCCGACGAGGCGGTCGCCGCGGTGGCCCCGCAGGCCGAGGCGGCCGCCGCCGCGGGCTCCACCCCACAGGTGCCGCAGCTCCTCAAGGCGGCGCTGCAGACCCTCAACCGCGCCCGATGACCGCCCCGGCCGCGCGCCCCCGACCGCACGACCACGCAGGCGGCCCGACCGCCCCGACCCCGCGAGGCAATCCGCAGTGAACTGGGACGACACCGCACCGTCCACCGCCGAGGAGCCCGCCGGCGGGCCGGCCGACCGACTGGTGGCGGCCGACGCCGACGGCGAGGAGAACGCGGTCGAGGCCGCGCTGCGGCCCAAGGACCTGGCGGAGTTCGTCGGCCAGGAGCGGGTCCGGGAGCAGCTCGACCTGGTGCTGAAGGCGGCCCGCGCCCGCGGCGCCACCGCCGACCACGTGCTGCTCTCCGGCGCCCCCGGCCTGGGCAAGACCACCCTCTCCATGATCATCGCGGCCGAGATGGGCGCCCCGATCCGGATCACCTCCGGCCCCGCCATCCAGCACGCCGGCGATCTGGCGGCGATCCTCTCCTCCCTCCAGGAGGGCGAGGTCCTCTTCCTCGACGAGATCCACCGGATGTCCCGGCCGGCCGAGGAGATGCTCTACATGGCGATGGAGGACTTCCGGGTCGACGTGATCGTCGGCAAGGGGCCGGGCGCCACCGCCATCCCCCTGGAGCTCCCGCCGTTCACCCTGGTCGGGGCCACCACCCGGGCCGGTCTGCTGCCGCCGCCGCTGCGCGACCGCTTCGGCTTCACCGGCCACATGGAGTTCTACGCCCCGGCCGAGCTGGAGCGCGTCATCCACCGCTCCGCCAGCCTGCTGGACGTGGCGATAGAGCCCGACGGCGCCGCCGAGATCGCCGGCCGCTCCCGCGGTACGCCCCGGATCGCCAACCGTCTGCTGCGCCGGGTCCGCGACTACGCCCAGGTCAAGGCCGACGGCGTGATCACCCGCGAGGTCGCCGCGCAGGCCCTGGGGGTCTACGAGGTCGACAGCCGGGGGTTGGACCGGCTCGACCGGGCGGTGCTCACCGCCCTGCTCAAGCTGTTCGGCGGCGGCCCGGTCGGATTGTCCACCCTCGCGGTCGCGGTGGGGGAGGAGCGGGAGACCGTCGAGGAGGTCGCCGAGCCGTTCCTGGTCCGGGAGGGGCTGCTGGCCCGTACGCCGCGCGGCCGGATCGCCACCCCGGCGGCCTGGGCGCACCTCGGGCTGGTTCCGCCGCAGCAGGCGGGTGGAACGGGACAGCACGGCCTGTTCGGGGCATGACGGCGCGGGGACTCGCCCGGTCAGGAACTGCGGTGCGATGCTGGGCGTTGTTCCTGTGGTGCGGACTCGCTTAGACTCCGCCGATGCCGTCCGTATGGACGGTATTTCCACCCCTGTATATGAGACCGCGGTGAAGCGGTCGTGCGAAGGATTTCCGTCCCGTGAGTATCGTGACTCTCCTCCCCTTCATCGTCCTCATCGGGGCCATGTTCCTGATGACGCGGTCCGCCAAGAAGAAGCAGCAGGCGGCCCAGCAGATGCGCAACGAGATGCAGCCCGGCACCGGCGTCCGGACCATCGGCGGCATGTACGCCACGGTCAAGGAGATCCACGAGGACACCGTCCTCCTGGAGGTCGCCCCCGGCGTGCACGCCATCTACGCAAAGAACGCCATCGGTGCGGTGCTCGCGGACGAGGAGTTCAACCGCATTCTGGACGGCGCCGACCCGATCTCCAGCGAGGACCGTCCGGTCGTCCCGGACGACCTCTCGTCGCTGACCAGCGCCGACGAGGCCGCCGACAAGGGTGACGAGGCCGGCAAGATCGACCTGGGCAAGGCCGAGGCCGCCAAGGACGCCGAGCCCGCCGAGAAGGCCAAGGACGCCGAGGCCAAGAAGGCCGACGAGCCCGCCGCCGAGGCCGAGGCCGCCAAGGACGGCAAGAAGGCCGGCGGCGCCGACGCGAAGTAGTCGTTCCGTAGTGAGGGACCGCGGCTCGCCCCCAGATCAGGCGCACCGCGGTTCCCGGACGGTCTAGGCTCCGGCGGGGGCACGTCCCCACAACACTTCGTGGCCGCTCGGCAGACATCCCAGGCCGAGGGGTTGGACAGGGAGAATCGACAAGGTGGCAGCACCGAAAAAGGGCCGTAGGGCGCCCGCGAGCCAGGGGCATCCAGGGCGCACCCTGATCCTGGTCCTGATCGCGATGGTGGCGTTGGTCGGAGGCATGTTCTACTCCAACCATCTGACCCCGCGGCTGGGCATCGACCTGGCGGGCGGTACCAGCTTCACGCTGGCCGCGCAGAACCAGCCGGGCAAACCCAATGCGATCAACGAGACCAACATGAACACCGCCGCCGGCATCATGGAGCGGCGGGTCAACGGTCTGGGTGTGTCCGAGGCCGAGGTCCAGACGCAGGGCACCGGCCACATCATCGTGAACATCCCCAAGGGGACGGACGCGAAGCAGGCCCGCCAACAGGTCGGCACCACCGCCCAGCTCGCCTTCCGGCCGGTGCTGACCACCGCCGCCGGCGCCAAGACGCCCGAGCCCAGCCCCTCGCAGAGCGGCAAGGGCGGCGAGAAGGCCACCGGCGGCAAGGGTTCCCAGCAGGGCGCCTCGCCGTCGCCGAGCGCCAGCTCCACCACCCAGGGCCGCGCGGTCACCGACGCGCTGAAGAAGCCGTCCGCCTCGCCCTCCGCCTCCGCTTCGGACAAGCCCTCCACGCCGCCGACGCCGCCCGTTCCCGGTGGCGCGGACATCCCGCCCGCGCTGCAGAAGCAGTTCGCGGCGCTGGACTGCTCCACCAAGCAGAGCCTGTCCCAGGCCAATGAGCAGGCCGCCGGCACCAAGCCCTCCGACCCGGTCGTGGCCTGCAAGCAGGACGGTTCGCAGAAGTACGTGCTCGGCCCGGTCGGCGTCGAGGGCACCGACGTCAAGGACGCCAAGGCCGTCTTCGACAGCCAGCAGGGCCAGGGCTGGATCGTCCAGATGGACTTCACCTCCGGCGGCGGCAAGAAGTTCGCGGACGTCACCGGCAAGCTGGCGGCCAAGACGCAGCCGCAGAACCAGTTCGCGATCGTGCTGGACGGCTCGGTCGTCTCCGACCCGCGCGTCAGCGAGCGCCTCAACGGCGGCAACGCCACCATCTCCGGCGGCTTCACCCAGCAGTCCGCCGAGGACCTCGGCAACATGCTGTCGTACGGCGCCCTGCCGCTCTCCTTCAAGATCGACGACGAGACCACGGTCACCGCGGCGCTCGGCGGCGAACAGTTGCAGGCGGGTCTGATCGCCGGCGCCATCGGCCTCGCGTTGGTCATCGTCTACCTGGTCGCCTACTACCGAGGGCTGGCGCTGGTCGCGCTGGCGAGCCTGGGCGTCTCGGCGGTCCTGACGTACACGATCATGACGCTGCTCGGCCCGACCATCGGGTTCGCGCTGAACCTCCCGGCGGTCTGCGGCGCCATCGTCGCCATCGGCATCACCGCCGACTCGTTCATCGTCTACTTCGAGCGCATCCGGGACGAGATCCGCGAGGGCCGCACGCTGCGCCCGGCCGTCGAGCGCGGCTGGCCGCGGGCCCGCCGCACGATCCTGGTCTCCGACTTCGTGTCGTTCCTGGCCGCGGCGGTGCTGTTCATCGTCACCGTCGGCAAGGTGCAGGGCTTCGCGTTCACGCTGGGCCTGACCACCCTGCTCGACGTGGTCGTGGTCTTCCTCTTCACCAAGCCCCTGATGACGCTGTTGGCCCAGCGGAAGTTCTTCGCCTCGGGGCACCCGTGGTCCGGCCTCGACCCCAAGCGCCTGGGTGCCCAGCCGCCGCTGCGCCGTCGTCGCACCGCCCCCACCCCGACGAAGGAGGCGTGAGATGTCCAAGCTCGGCAACCTCGGCGCCCGGCTCTACCGCGGTGAGGTCGGCTACGACTTCATCGGCAAGCGGAAGATCTGGTACGGCGTCTCGATCCTGATCACCATCACGGCCATCGTCGGCCTGGCGGTGCGCGGCCTGAACATGGGCATCGAGTTCTCCGGCGGTGCGGTCTTCACCACCCCGAAGACCTCGGTCTCCACCACCGAGGCCCAGCACCACGCCGAGTCGGCCGCACCCGGCCACCAGGCTCTGGTGCAGCAACTGGGCGGCGGCGCCCTGCGGATCCAGATCAGCGGTCTGGACACCAAGCAGGCGGTGCCCGTCCAGGAGGAGATCGCCAAGGACCTCAAGGTCCCGGTCAAGGACGTCAACACCCAGCTGGTCGGCCCGAGTTGGGGCGAGCAGATCGCCAACAAGGCGTGGCTGGGCCTGGGGATCTTCATGGTCCTCGTGGTGCTCTACCTCGCCGTCGCCTTCGAGTGGCGGATGGCGGTCGCCGCGCTGGTCGCGCTGATCCACGACCTGACGATCACGGTCGGCGTCTACGCCCTGGTCGGCTTCGAGGTCACCCCGGGCACGGTCATCGGTCTGCTGACGATCCTCGGCTACTCGCTCTACGACACCGTCGTCGTCTTCGACAGCCTCAAGGAAGCCTCCAAGGACATCACCAAGCAGACCCGCTTCACCTACAGCGAGATCGCCAACCGCAGCATCAACAGCACCCTGGTGCGCTCGATCAACACCACGGTCGTGGCGCTGCTCCCGGTCGCCGGTCTGCTGTTCGTCGGCGGTGGCCTGCTCGGTGCGGGCATGCTCAACGACATCTCGCTGGCCCTGTTCGTGGGTCTGGCCGCCGGTGCCTACTCGTCGATCTTCATCGCGACCCCGCTGGTCGCCGACCTGAAGAACGGTGAGCCGCAGATGAAGGCGCTGGCCAAGCGGGTCGCCGCCAAGCGCGCCTCGGCCGCGACCAAGGAGGCGGCCCGCCAGGAGGAGTCGGACGAGGCGGTGGCCGAGGACGGCGCCGAGGAGGACGAGGGCGCCGCGGTGGTCGGGCCCCGCTCCCAACCCGCGTCCCGCAACCGCGGCCGCGGCCGTCCCTCAGGGAGGCGCCGATGAGCGCCCCCACCGAGCTGCGCGAGCTGCTCCTGGACCGGATCGCGGACGTCCCGGACTACCCGAAGCCGGGCGTGATGTTCAAGGACATCACCCCGCTGCTCGCGGATCCGGTCGCGTTCCGCGCCCTGACCAGCGCCTTCGTCGATCTGTGCGCGCGTTTCCGGGTCGACAAGGTGGTGGGTCTGGAGGCCCGCGGCTTCATCCTCGCGGCGCCGGTCGCGGTGGCCGCCGGGGTCGGCTTCGTCCCGGTCCGCAAGGCCGGCAAGCTGCCAGGCGCGACGCTGGGCCAGGCGTACGACCTGGAGTACGGCACCGCCGAGATCGAGGTGCACGCCGATGCGCTGGCGCCCGGTGACCGGGTGCTGGTGATCGACGACGTGCTGGCCACCGGCGGCACCGCCGACGCCTCGCTCCAGTTGATCCGCCGGGCCGGCGCCGAGGTGGCGGGCGTGGCCGTGCTGCTGGAGCTCGGCTTCCTGGCCGGGCGGCAGCGGCTGGAGCCGGGCCTGAAGGGCGCTCCGCTGGAGGCCCTGATCACGGTCTGAGCCGTCGTCGGCCGTGCGGCCGGCACCCGTGGCGACAAGCGGGGGCATCCGGAACATTCCGGGTGCCCCCGCTGCTGTGTCAGGTACCGGACCCGCGGCCGCGCGGCGGCCGTGGCCATGGGCTCGATACCATGGCACCCCGGCCGCTTCGAGGCCCTGGGGTCCGAACCCGCCTGAGGAGTGCCCTTGCCAGACGAGGCCCAGCCGCTCTCCCCCGGACCGCGTCCGACGGGGACCCCCGCCGTGCGCCCGGACGAGCCGAAGCCGCAGCCCGCGGCTTCCTCCGACGCGTCGAAGCCCGAGCGGCAGACCGCGGCCGACGGCACCGTCGCCCCCGCCGGCCGCTCCCGCCCGGCCCCCGCCTCGCCGCCGGCGACGGCCAAGCCGCTGCCGACCGCCACGGCCGGCCGCTCCGGCTCGCCCAACCGCGTCCGGGCCCGCCTGGCCCGCCTCGGCGTCCAGCGTTCCAGCCCGTACAACCCGGTCCTGGAGCCGCTGCTGCGGGCGGTCCGCAGCAACGACCCGAAGATCGAGACGGCGACGCTGCGCCAGGTCGAGCGGGCCTACCAGGTCGCCGAGCGCTGGCACCGCGGCCAGAAGCGCAAGAGCGGCGACCCGTACATCACCCACCCGCTCGCGGTCACCACCATCCTCGCCGAGCTCGGCATGGACCCGGCGACGCTGATGGCGGGGCTGCTGCACGACACCGTCGAGGACACCGAGTACGGCCTGGACACCCTGCGCCGGGACTTCGGCGACCAGGTCGCGCTGCTCGTCGACGGCGTCACCAAGCTGGACAAGGTCAAGTTCGGCGAGGCCGCGCAGGCCGAGACGGTCCGCAAGATGGTCGTGGCGATGGCCAAGGACCCGCGGGTGCTGGTCATCAAGCTGGCCGACCGGCTGCACAACATGCGCACCATGCGGTACCTCAAGCGGGAGAAGCAGGAGAAGAAGGCCCGCGAGACGCTGGAGATCTACGCCCCGCTGGCGCACCGGCTGGGCATGAACACCATCAAGTGGGAGCTGGAGGACCTCGCGTTCGCGATCCTCTACCCCAAGATGTACGACGAGATCGTCCGGCTGGTCGCCGAGCGCGCGCCCAAACGGGACGAGTACCTCGCGATAGTGACCGACGAGGTCCAGGCCGACCTCCGCGCCGCCCGCATCAAGGCCACCGTCACCGGCCGCCCCAAGCACTACTACAGCGTCTACCAGAAGATGATCGTGCGCGGCCGCGACTTCGCCGAGATCTACGACCTGGTGGGCATCCGCGTCCTCGTCGACACCGTCCGGGACTGCTACGCCGCCCTCGGCACCATCCACGCGCGGTGGAACCCGGTCCCCGGCCGGTTCAAGGACTACATCGCGATGCCCAAGTTCAACATGTACCAGTCGCTGCACACGACGGTGATCGGCCCCAACGGCAAGCCCGTTGAGCTCCAGATCCGCACCTTCGACATGCACCGCCGCGCCGAGTACGGCATCGCCGCGCACTGGAAGTACAAGCAGGAGGCGGTCGCCGGCGCCTCCAAGGTGCGCACTGACGCACCCAAGGGCACCGGCAAGGGCGCCGGCCAGGACACCGTCAACGACATGGCCTGGCTGCGGCAGTTGCTGGACTGGCAGAAGGAGACCGAGGACCCGGGCGAGTTCCTGGAGTCGCTGCGCTTCGACCTCTCCCGCAACGAGGTCTTCGTCTTCACGCCCAAGGGCGACGTGATAGCGCTGCCGGCCGGCGCCACCCCGGTCGACTTCGCCTACGCGGTGCACACCGAGGTCGGCCACCGCACGATAGGGGCCCGGGTCAACGGGCGCCTCGTCCCGCTCGAATCGACCCTGGACAACGGCGACTTGGTGGAGGTCTTCACCTCCAAGGCGGCCGGCGCGGGCCCGTCCCGCGACTGGCTGAGCTTCGTGAAGTCCCCGCGGGCCCGCAACAAGATCCGCGCGTGGTTCTCCAAGGAGCGCCGCGACGAGGCCATCGAGCAGGGCAAGGACGCCATCGCCCGCGCGATGCGCAAGCAGAACCTGCCGATCCAACGGATCCTGACCGGCGACTCCCTGGTCACCCTGGCGCACGAGATGCGCTACCCGGACATCTCCTCGCTCTACGCCGCCATCGGCGAGGGCCATGTCGCCGCGCAGGGCGTCGTCCAGAAGCTGGTGCAGGCGCTCGGCGGGCAGGACGAGGCCACCGAGGACATCGCCGAGTCGACGCCGATCCGGCCCCGTTCCAAGCGTCGGACGAGCGCGGACCCGGGTGTGGTCGTCAAGGGCGTGGACGACGTGTGGGTCAAGCTGGCCCGCTGTTGTACTCCGGTGCCGGGCGACCCCATCATCGGGTTCGTCACCCGCGGCAGCGGCGTCTCGGTGCACCGCGCCGACTGCGTCAACGTGGACTCGCTCTCCCGACAGCCCGAGCGGATCCTGGAGGTCGAGTGGGCGCCGACCCAGTCGTCGGTCTTCCTCGTCGCCATCCAGGTGGAGGCGCTGGACCGCTCCCGGCTGTTGTCGGACGTCACCCGGGTCCTCTCGGACCAGCACGTCAACATCCTCTCCGCGGCCGTGCAGACCTCCCGCGACCGGGTCGCCACCTCGCGCTTCACCTTCGAGATGGGTGACCCCAAGCACCTGGGCCACGTCCTGAAGGCCGTCCGCGGCGTCGAGGGCGTCTACGACGTGTACCGGGTGACCTCGGCCCGCCGGCCCTGAGCGAACCCGCACGGGAAAGGCCCGGTACGGATCGTCCGTACCGGGCCTTCGCGCGTCCGACCGGCGTCAGCCGCCGAACTCCTCAAGTCCCTTCAGGGCCTGGTCAAGCAGGGCCTTGCGGCCCTCCAGCTCGCGGCCGAGCTTGTCCGCCTTGGCGGTGTTGCCGGCCGCCCGGGCCGTGTCGATCTGCTTCTGGAGCTTGTCGACGGCGTCCTGGAGCTGGCCGGTCAGCCCCGCGGCGCGCGCCCGCGCCTCGGGGTTGGTCCGCCGCCACTCGGCCTCCTCGGCGTCCTGGATGGCCCGCTCGACGGTGTGCATCCGGCCCTCGATCTTGGGGCGGGCGTCCCGCGGCACGTGGCCGATGGCCTCCCACCGCTCGTTGATCGCCCGGAACGCGGACCGGGCCGCCTTCAGGTCGGTGACCGGGAGCAGCTTCTCCGCCTCGGCGGCCAACTCCTCCTTGCGGGTCAGGTTCTCCCGCTGCTCGGCGTCGCGCTCCGCGAAGACCTCGCTGCGGGCCTGGAAGAAGACGTCCTGGGCGCCGCGGAAGCGGTTCCACAGGTCGTCCTCGTGCTCGCGCTGGGCGCGGCCGGCGGCCTTCCAGTCCTGCATCAGCTCGCGGTAACGGGCCGCGGTGGCGCCCCAGTCCGTGGAGCCGGAGAGTGCCTCGGCCTCGGCGACCAGCTTCTCCTTGGCCTTGCGGGCCTCCTCGCGCTGCGCGTCCAACGAGGCGAAGTGCCCCTTGCGCCGCTTCGAGAACGCCGACCGGGCGTGCGAGAAGCGGTGCCACAGCTCGTCGTCGGTCTTGCGGTCCAGCCGGGGCAGCCCCTTCCAGGTGTCCACCAGCGCCCGCAGCCGCTCGCCGGCGGCCCGCCACTGCTCGCTGGCCGCCAGCTCCTCGGCCTCGACGACCAGCTTCTCCTTGGACTGCCGCGCCTCGTCGGTCTGCCGGGCCTTCGCCGCCCGGCGTTCCTCGCGCCGCGACTCGACCGTGCTGACCAGCCCGTCCAGCCGCTTCCTCAGCGCTTCCAGATCGCCCACCGCGTGGTGCTCGTCGACCTGCTGGCGCAGGTGGTCGATGGCGGCCTGGGCGTCCTTCGCCGAGAGGTCGGTGGTCTTGACCCGTCGCTCCAGGAGGCCGATCTCGACGACCAGGCCCTCATACTTGCGCTCGAAGTAGGCCAGGGCCTCCTCTGGAGTGCCCGCCTGCCACGATCCGACGACCTGCTCGCCGTCGGCGGTACGCACGTACACGGTCCCCGTCTCATCGACGCGGCCCCATGGGTCGCTGCTCACAGCGCCTCCTCCACATGATGCCGACGCGGGCTGTGGCCCCCCGGCATCGTCCACAGTTTCTGTCCGGCGGGGCAGCGCCCCGACCGGTCCGACGGGCTGAATTGCGGTGAGGGTGGCAGGCCGTCGGAGCAGGCACCCTACACAACGCCAATCTAGGCGACCGGCGGTCGGCTGTCCGCATCCAGCACGACCGAAATTCCAGATGGGACGGACGGTACCCGCCCCCGCGCCGGCCCCCGCGTCGGTCAGGATTTCCTGACCGACGCCCCGTTGATGACGACCGTGGCGTTGGGAGCGGTGTTGCCGGTGGCCGGATCGGGGTGCGAACCGGCGGCGGCGATCTTCTTCAGCACGTCCATCCCGCCGGTGATCCGGCCGAACGGCGTGTAATTCGGGGGCAACTGGCTGTCCTTGTAGACGAGGAAGAACTGACTGCCCCCGGAATTACGGGTCTTGGGGTCCTGGCCGTCGTAGCGGTTGGCCATCGCGACCGTGCCCGCCGGATACACATTGCCCTTGATCCGGGGGTCCTTGAGGTTCTCGTCGGGGAGCGTGTAACCGGGGGTGCCCTGGCCGGTGCCCTTCGGGTCGCCGCACTGCAGGACGTAGATCCCCGCGTCGACGAGGCGGTGGCAGCGGCTGTGGTCGAAGTAGCCCTGACCGGCCAGGAAGGCAAAGGAGTTGACGGTGTGCGGGGTCTTGCCGGCGTCCATGGTGAAGGTGATCCGCCCGCAGGTGGTGGCCAACTCCGCGGTGTAGGACGCCGAGGCGTCGACCGTCATCGCCGGCTCCTTCGACCAGGTCTTCGTCGACGGGCTGCCCTTGGCGGGCCGGGCGCACGGGTCGGCGGCGGTCGGGGAGGGGCTGGCGGCGGCCTGGTCGGAGGTGTCCGCACGGTCACCGCCGATCAGCGAGGCGGAGGCGTACGCCGTCGCGCCGGCGGCCAGCACGACCGCCACGACGCCGGCGATGACCACGTTGCGCCGCTTGGTCCGCCGCGTGCTGTCGGTCCGTCGTTGCTGCTGGCGCTCGTACTTCTGCCGGGCGAGCTGGCGCCGCCGCTGGTCCTTGCTGGCCACCGGTCGTCTCCTTGTCCTGAGCGTCGATCGTTGCCCCTGGGGCCTGTCCGATGGGTCACGGCCGTGGCCGTACCGTATACGGGTTCGCCCTGGCGGGAGTCGCGCCGGTAGGCTCTGGAGCTGCCGAGATGTTCCGGGCGCGGTCCCGCAGGCCCGCCCCCCGCCGATCTTTAAGGACGAACGTGCTGATTGCCGGGTTCCCCGCCGGGGCCTGGGGGACCAACTGCTACTTGGTCGCCCCCGCCGCCGGCGAGGAGTGCGTGATCATCGACCCGGGCCACCAGGCGGCCCCCGGCGTTGAGGACGCGCTCAGGAAGCATCGGCTCAAGCCCGTCGCGGTCATCCTCACCCACGGCCACCTCGACCACGTCGCGTCGGTCGTCCCGGTGTGCGGTGCGCACGACGTCCCCGCCTGGATCCACCCCGAGGACCGCTACATGATGAGCGACCCGGAGAAGGCCCTGGGCCGCTCCATCGGTCAGCAGCTCATGGGCGAGCTGACCGTGGGCGAGCCGGACGACGTCAAGGAGCTGGCCGATGGCAGCACCCTGGAACTGGCCGGGATGGAGTTCTCGGTCGCGCACGCACCGGGCCATACCAAGGGGTCGGTGACCTTCCGGATGCCCGAACAGGCCGACGTTCCGCCGGTCTTGTTCTCGGGCGACCTGTTGTTCGCCGGCTCCATCGGACGCACCGACCTGCCGGGCGGCGACCACGCCGAGATCCTCCGGTCGCTGGAGCGCGTATGCCTCCCGCTGGACGACTCGACCGTGGTCCTCTCCGGCCACGGCCCCCAGACCACCATCGGCCGCGAACGCGCCACCAACCCCTTCCTCCGGCAGGTGGCCGCCGGCCTCGGAGACGGCACGCAGACCGCCGCTCCGCGACGAGGAATGTGACGAGAACCTTCCGTGAGCACCTTTCAGGCACCCAAGGGCACCTACGACCTGATCCCGCCGAACTCCGCGACGTACCTCGCGGTGCGCGAGGCGATCGCCGCACCGCTGAGGAACTCCGGCTACGGCTACATCGAGACGCCCGGCTTCGAGAACGTCGAGCTGTTCGCCCGCGGTGTCGGTGAGTCCACCGACATCGTCACCAAGGAGATGTACGCCTTCGAGACCAAGGGCGGCGACAAGCTGGCGCTGCGCCCCGAGGGCACCGCGTCCGTGCTGCGCGCCGCGCTGGAGGCCAACCTCCACAAGGGCGGCAACCTCCCCGTCAAGCTCTGGTACTCCGGCTCGTACTACCGCTACGAGCGCCCGCAGAAGGGCCGTTACCGGCACTTCTCGCAGGTCGGTGCCGAGGCGATCGGCGCCGAGGACCCGGCGCTGGACGCCGAGTTGATCATCCTGGCGCACCAGGCGTACCGCTCGCTGGGGCTGCGCGACTTCCGGATCCTGCTGAACTCGCTGGGCGACAAGGAGTGCCGTCCCGTCTACCGCGCCGCGCTCCAGGACTTCCTGCGCGGGCTGGAGCTGGACGAGGACACCCGCCGCCGGATCGAGATCAACCCGCTGCGGGTCCTGGACGACAAGCGCGAGGCGGTCCAGGAGCAGTTGATCGGCGCGCCGATGCTGCGCGACTACCTCTGCGAGGCGTGCAAGACGTACCACGAGCAGGTGCGCGAGCTGCTGACCGCGGCGGGCGTGGCCTTCGAGGACGACCCGAAGCTGGTCCGCGGTCTGGACTACTACACCCGCACCACCTTCGAGTTCGTCCACGACGGCCTGGGCTCGCAGTCCGCGGTGGGCGGCGGCGGCCGCTACGACGGCCTCTCCGAGATGATCGGCGGCCCCGAACTGCCGTCCGTCGGCTGGGCGTTGGGTGTCGACCGCACCGTGCTGGCCCTGGAGGCCGAGGGCGTCAACCTCGACATCCCGGCCGCCACTTCCGTCTACGCCGTGCCGCTCGGCGAGGAGGCCCGCCGGGTGCTGTTCGGCAAGGTCACCGAGTTGCGCCAGGCCGGCGTCGCGACCGACTTCGCGTACGGCGGCAAGGGCCTGAAGAACGCCATGAAGTCCGCCAACCGCTCCGGTGCGCGGCTGGCGTTGGTGGCCGGCGAGCGGGACCTGGCCGAGGGCCTGGTCCAGCTCAAGGACCTGCAGAGCGGCGAGCAGACCCCGGTCGTGCTGGACGCGGTGGTCGAGGAGGTCCGCCGGGCGCTCGGCTGACCCGTACCCGTACGCACCCGGGGGCCCGGACGGCAGCGCGCCGTCCGGGCCCCCGCGTCAATGCCGGGTCCGCGGAATCACCCCGGATCCGTGCTCGGCGCCCCGGTCTCACAGGGAGGTGCGGCACAATGAAGGACGCGGCCGGGTCACGCCGGCCGGGATCCTCTCCCCACGGGACCGACGGAAACGGCCATATGACGACGACAGCGCTTGACGACGTGTCCACCGACGACGACCGCACGAGCGCGGCGGGGACCACCGGCTCGGGTCGCGGCTTCGCCGTGCTCCTGGTGATCACCGGCGCGTTGGGTCTGCTGGCCGCCTGGATCATCAGCCTGGACAAGCTGGAGCTGCTGAAGGACCCGAACTTCAAGCCCGCCTGCAGCTTCAACCCGATCATCTCCTGCGGCAGCGTGATGCAGAGCAAGCAGGCGGAGGTCTTCGGCTTCCCGAACCCGTGGGCCGGCCTGATCGGTTTCGGCATCGTCGTCGGGATCGGTATGGCGCTGCTGGCCGGCGCCCGCTTCCGCCGCTGGTACTGGCTCGGCCTCAACGTGGGTACGCTGCTGGCCGCGGTCTTCTGCATGTGGCTGATGTCCCAGTCGCTGTACTCGATCAACGCGCTGTGCCTGTGGTGCACGCTGACCTGGTGCGTCACCATCGCGATGTTCTGGTACACCACGGTGCACAACCTCAAGCACGGCATCCTGCCGGCGCCCCGGGGGCTGCGGGACGCGGTGGTGGAGTTCCACTGGGTGGTCCCGGTGCTCTGGTACGGCGTGATCGCGCTGCTGATCCTGACCCGCTGGTGGTCGTACTGGAGCAGCCTGCTCTGACCGGCCCTTGAGGAGCCGTTCGGACCCGTCAGGAAGCCTCTCGCCCCGGCCGCCGTACCCCGGCGGCCGGGGCGTTGTCAGTGGGGTGGCATAGGCTCCGTAGACGTGGAGCCCGACCTGTTCACCGCCGCCGCAGAAGACCGTCAGGAGAAGGACCCCGCGGGGTCCCCGCTCGCCGTGCGCATGCGCCCGCGCACCCTCGACGAAGTCGTGGGGCAGCAGCACCTGCTCAAGCCCGGATCGCCGCTGCGGCGGTTGGTGGGGGAGGGGGCCGGCGGGCCGGCGGGGCCGTCCTCGGTGTTCCTGTGGGGGCCGCCGGGCATCGGGAAGACCACCCTGGCGTACGTCGTCAGCCAGGCGACGAAGAAGCGCTTCGTGGAGCTCTCCGCGATCACGGCCGGGGTCAAGGAGGTCCGGGCGGTCATCGACGGCGCCCGCCGCGCCTCGGGCGGCTACGGCAAGGAGACGGTCCTCTTCCTGGACGAGATCCACCGCTTCAGCAAGGCCCAGCAGGACTCCCTGCTGCCCGCGGTGGAGAACCGCTGGGTGACCCTGATCGCCGCCACGACCGAGAACCCGTACTTCTCGGTGATCTCCCCGCTGCTCTCCCGCTCGCTGCTGCTGACCCTCGAACCGCTCACCGACGACGACCTGCGCGGCCTGATGCGCCGGGCGCTCACCGACGAGCGCGGCCTGGGCGGGGCGGTCACCCTCCCCGAGGACACCGAGGCGCATCTGCTGCGGATCGCGGGCGGGGACGCCCGGCGGGCGCTGACGGCCCTGGAGGCGGGCGCCGGATCGGCGCTGGCCAAGGGGGAGCAGGAGATCACCCTGCGGACGTTGGAGGAGTCGGTCGACCGCGCGGCGGTGAA
The DNA here is from genome assembly GCF_028898845.1 of Streptomyces sp. WZ-12. NCBI lineage: Bacteria > Bacillati > Actinomycetota > Actinomycetes > Kitasatosporales > Streptomycetaceae > Streptomyces > Streptomyces sp. WZ-12. The sequence continues at coordinate 7,257,590 of NZ_CP118574.1, forward strand.
GTACGACCGGGCCGGCGATCAGCACTACGACGTCGCCAGCGCGCTGATCAAGTCGATCCGCGGCTCCGACGTGGACGCCGCGCTGCACTATCTGGCGCGGATGATCGAGGCCGGGGAGGACCCGCGGTTCATCGCCCGCCGGCTGATGATCTCGGCCAGCGAGGACATCGGGTTGGCCGATCCGACGGCGTTGCAGACCGCGGTGGCCGCGGCCCAGGCGGTGGCGCTGATCGGCTTCCCCGAGGCCCGGATCACGCTGAGCCAGGCCACCATCGCGCTCGCCCTGGCGCCGAAGTCCAACGCCGCGTATCTGGCGATAGACGCCGCGCTGGCGGACGTCCGCGCCGGCAAGGCCGGGCCGGTGCCCGCGCACCTGCGCGACAGCCACTACCAGGGCGCCCAGAAGTTGGGCCACGGCCGGGGCTACCAGTACCCGCACGACCTGCCGGGCGGCATCGCGGCTCAGCAGTACGCCCCGGACGAGGTGCACGGCACGCGCTACTACGCCCCCACCCGGCACGGCGCCGAGGCGCGCTACGCCGATGTCGCCGAGCGGGTCAGGGCCCGGCTGCGCGGCGAGAACGGCGACTGATCCGACGGCCGGCGGGCCGTGGCGGCGGTCAGTCCGCCGCGGCCTCGAAGAGCACGTGCATGGCCCGGCGCAGCTCGGCGATGTCCCGCACCGGCTCGGGGAAGTCGAAGCGGGCGTCGAAGGTCCGCCGGTCGCCGTCGCTGAAGCGCACCCGCAGTCCGAAGCGGTCCAGGCCGACCGGGACGGCGTGGTCCCGCACCCCGCAGCTCTCGCCGCGCTCGCCGAGCAGCGAACACAGCCCGCGCACCTGCTCGGCGTGGGCGGAGTGCAGGTGCTGGAGCAGCTCCGCCTCGTGCGCGACCAGTGGGTCGGGTGCCGCGGCGGCGAACTCGTCGGGCTCGAAGGGCTCCGCGCCCCACAGGTCGTCCACGGCGCCCTCGCCCACCTCCAGACGCAGCAGCATCCAGGCGGGTCGGCCGTACTGGCCGGGGGTCGGGTCGGGGGCCAACGCCTCGCCGATGCCCAGGAGTTCGCCGACCGGGTGCCGCTCGGCGAGCAGCATCGCGGCCCGGGCGCGCTGCTCGTTGCGCACGGGGGTGAGCCAGCCGGCGACCCAGGCGCGGCCGCGGATCCGGTGGGGTACCGAGACCGGCGCCACATCCGTGATCTCCATCACGGCGGGGAGGTCGTCGTCCTGGGCGTGTGCGGCGGACCGGGCGGCGACGGAGTCCCCAGGAACCAGCAACAGCACGTCCCCTTCCGGCGTCACGGTCCGGCAGACGGGGGCCGAGAGGCCGCTGTCGTCGGGATCCTCGACTCCGGGGATGTCCAGCGACGCCATACCATGGGACTCGACGAGAGTTCGTACGCGCTCAGCCGCCGAGGGCCGCTGGGCGTCTTCCGCGGGACGCGGCTGACCCGCCCCGGTGCGATCCGCGCCGGTCAGGGGGATCCCAGGTCGAAACATGCGTTCTCCTCGCGCTAAGGTAAGCCTCACCTAACTTACATGGAGGAACGTTCCACGTGAACCAGTCGCGTCCCAAGGTCAAGAAGTCCCGTGCGCTCGGCATCGCGCTGACGCCGAAGGCCGTCAAGTACTTCGAGGCCCGTCCCTACCCGCCCGGCGAGCACGGCCGTGGCCGCAAGCAGAGCAGTGACTACAAGGTCCGACTGCTGGAGAAGCAGCGTCTGCGCGCTCAGTACGACATCAGCGAGCGCCAGATGGCCCGTGCCTACGACCGCGCTCGGAAGGTCGACGGCAAGACGGGCGAGGCCCTGATCGTCGAGCTTGAGCGCCGTCTGGACGCGCTCGTCCTGCGTTCGGGCCTGGCCCGGACCATCTACCAGGCCCGCCAGATGGTGGTCCACGGCCACATCTCGGTCAACGACCGCAAGGTGGACAAGCCGTCCTTCCGCGTCCGCCCCGGCGACGTCGTGATGGTCCGCGAGCGCAGCCGCGAGAAGCACCCCTTCCAGGTGGCCCGTGAGGGTGGCTACGCCCCCGACGGCGAGACCCCGCGCTACCTGGAGGTCAACCTCCAGGCGCTGGCGTTCCGCCTCGACCGGGACCCCAACCGCAAGGAGATCCCGGTGATCTGCGACGAGCAGCTCGTCGTCGAGTACTACGCCCGCTGATCCCCTAAGCAGGCGCACCGCTCAGCCCGCCGGCTCCCCTCCGCTCGCGGACGGGGAGGCGGCGGGCCGGTGCACGGCCGGCGCGGTGAAGCGCAGCACGCTGCGCGGGCCGGGCAGTTCCCGCGCGGGCCGCAGGATGCGCGCCACCGCCGCGTCCAGGTCCAGCCGCCCGCCGGCCCGCAGGCAGCGCTCGTAGCGCTCCGCCCCCAGCCGGTCCCGGGCCTGCCGCTCGCACAGCGCGTGCGGCTGGTTGAAGTGGCGGGAGCCGAACAGCGGCAGCCCCACCGACGGCCAGATCCGTCCCGCGGCGCCCTGGAGCACCGCCGCCTCCTCCACATCGCCCTCGCCCAGCGTCACCAGGGCCAGCAGCTCGATCGCCAACACCGCGCCCAGCAGGTCGTGGAAGGAATGGTCGATCGCCAGCGCCTCCTCCAGCAGGGCCCGGGCCTGCCCGCCCTCCCCGCGCGACCACGCCGCGAACCCCAGCACGAACAGCGCGTACGCCAGCGTCCAGCGCTCCCCGTGGTCCCCGCAGATCTCCCGCACGTCCTCGCAGAGCCGCACCGCGTCGTCCAGCTCGCCCCGGAACGCCATCGCCATCGCCAGCTCCACCTGCCCCATCAGCACATTGCTGTTGAGCTCGCCGATCTCGCGGTAGCTGTGCAGCGCCCCGCGCAGCAGCGTCTCCGCGCGCGGCAGGTCGTCGCAGACCAGCGCCAGGCAGCCGGTGCGGTGCAGCGCGTACGCGGCGGCCGTGGGGTCGCCGGTCCGGTCGGCCTCCTCGCGGCACTCCTGGAGCATCCCCAACGCCCCCACCGTGTCGCCCTGGAGCACCGCCACATAGCCGGCCACCCACAGCGCCTTCAGCCGGGTCTCGTCGTGGCCGCCGTCCAGCTCCAGCGCGCGGTCGAGCCAGTGCCGGCCCTCGGCCAGGTGTCCACAGCCGACCCAGTAGAACCACAGGGCGCCGGCCAGGTACTGGCCGAGGTGGGTCTCCTGGGTGCTCTCCAGACTGTGCTCCAACGCGACCCGCAGATTGGGCAGTTCGGCGTCGATCCGGGCGGCGATCTCGGCCTGCCGGGGGCTGAACCAGTCCAGCTCGCACCAGGTCGCCAGCCCGAGGTACCAGTCGCGGTGTCGGCGCCGCAGCCGCTCGCCGTCCCCGGTCGCCGCCAACCAGCCCGCCCCGTAGGCCCGTACGGTGTCCAGCATCCGGTAGCGCACCCCGGCCGCGGTCTCCTCCCGCACGAGGAGCGACTGGGTGACCAACTCCTCGACGACGTCGAGGAGTTCCTCGACCGGCAGCTCAGGGCCCGAGCTGACGTACTCGGCCGCCTCCAGGTCGAACTGCCCGGCGAAGACCGACAGCCGCGCCCACAACAGCCGCTCCTGTGGGGTGCACAGCTCGTGGCTCCAACCGATCGCGGTGCGCAGCGTCCGGTGCCGCTCGGGGGCCCCGCGGACGGTGCCGGTCAGCAGCCGGAAGCGGTCGTCGAGCCGGTCCAGCACCTGCTCCAGGGAGAGCGCGCGGAGCCGGCCGGCGGCCAGTTCCAGGGCCAACGGGATGCCGTCCAGGCGACGGCAGAGCTCGGCGACGGCCGGTTCGTTGCCGGCGTCGAGGGCGAAACCGGGGAGCACGGCGGCGGCGCGGTCGGCGAACAGGGCGGCGGCGTCGGCGTCGACCATCGGGGCCACCGGCAGCGCCTGTTCGCCGGGCAGGCCCAACGGGCGGCGGCCGGCGGCCAGTACCCGCAGCCCGGGCGCGCGCCGCAGCAACTCGGCGGCGAGCTCGGCGCAGTCGTCGGTCAGCTGCTCGTAGCCGTCGAGGATCAGCAGGAGTTCGCGGTCGGCGACGTGGTCGGCGAGCGCGGTGCGCACCGGTCGGCCGGAGTGGTCGGCCAGCGCCAACGCCTCGGCGACCGCGTGGTCCAGCAGGTGCGCCTCGCGCAGCGCGGACAGCTCGACCAGCCACACCCCGTCGCAGAAGCGATCCTGCAAGATCGCTCCGCCGTGGCGGGCCAGTCGGGACTTCCCCACGCCACCGAGGCCGACGAGGGTGACCAGGCGGGCGGCGGACAGCCGCCGGTCGAGGGCGGCGAGTTCGTCCGCCCGACCGACGAAGCGATTCAGCTCGGCGGGCAGATTGCCGCGGACCCGCGCACGCGCGGGGGAGCGGCGGGACGGGGCACCGGAGCGCGTGAGGCGTCGCATGGCCAACGGAGCGTACTCGGGGTGATACGGAACGTACAATCACCCCTTCCGGTACCCCGGTTCGGACCGGGAGCGCGGTACGGGCGGACAGTCGCGGCGCGATAAGGTCAAGGTTGCCGTTCGAGCAGACGAATCCAGACCAGTCGGAGAGTGGTGCCAGCGTGTCCGGTGGAGAGGTGGCCGGGATCCTCGTGGCCGTCTTCTGGGCGATCCTCGTGTCGTTCCTCGCCCTCGTGCTGGTGAGGCTCGCAGGGACCCTCAAGGCGACCACCAAGATGGTGACCGAGGTGTCCGAGCAGGCCGTTCCGCTGCTCGCCGACGCGTCCGCGACCGTCCGCTCCGCGCACACCCAGCTCGCCCGCGTCGACGCCATCGCCGCCGACGTCCAAGAGGTCACCGCCAACGCCTCGGCGCTCTCCTCGACCGTCTCCTCCGCCTTCGGCGGACCGCTGGTCAAGGTCGCCGCGTTCGGCTACGGCGTGCGGCGCGCGATCGGCAAGAAGGGCCAGCCCGAGCCGGACCGCACCGTCGTCGTCGGCCGCAGCCTGCCCGGCGCCCGCCGCGGTGGGCGCCGCTCCCGTCGCTCCAAGGACTGATCACCGCGATGTTCCGCCGCGCATTCTGGTTCACCACCGGCGCCGCCGCCGGAGTGTGGGCCACCAACAAGGTCCACCGAAAGCTGCGCAAGTTGCAGCCCGACAGCCTCGCCGCGCAGGCCGCGGACAAGGCCGTCGAGACCGGACACCGGCTGCGCCAATTTGCATTGGACGTGCGGGCCGGAATGGCGGACCGTGAGGAGCAACTGCACGACGCCCTCGGGCTGGCCGAGCCCGCCGAGGTGCGCGAGCTGCCCGCACCGCGCCGCGCGGTGCTGGACACGTCGTACCGAACCACGAGAACCCCCGGACTGACCGGACCGACCGGAAAAGAGGACCACTGATGGAGTCGGCTGAAATCCGCCGCCGCTGGCTGCGCTTCTTCGAGGAGCGCGGGCACACCGTCGTGCCGTCGGCGTCACTCATCGCGGACGACCCGACGCTGTTGCTGGTCCCGGCGGGCATGGTCCCCTTCAAGCCGTACTTCCTCGGCGAGGTCAAGGCGCCCTTCAAGACCGCCACCAGCGTCCAGAAGTGCGTGCGCACGCCGGACATCGAAGAGGTCGGCAAGACCACCCGGCACGGCACGTTCTTCCAGATGTGCGGCAACTTCTCCTTCGGCGACTACTTCAAGGAAGGCGCCATCAAGTACGCCTGGGAGTTGCTGACGACTCCCGTGGCGGAGGGCGGCTACGGCCTGGAGCCGGAAAAGCTCTGGATCACCGTCTACTTGGAGGACGACGAGGCCGAGCGCATCTGGCACGAGGTCGTCGGCGTGCCCAAGGAGCGCATCCAGCGCCTGGGCAAGAAGGAGAACTACTGGTCCATGGGCGTCCCGGGCCCCTGCGGCCCGTGCTCGGAGATCAACTACGACCGCGGCCCCGAGTTCGGCGTCGAGGGCGGCCCGGCCGTCAACGACGAGCGCTACGTGGAGATCTGGAACCTGGTCTTCATGCAGTACGAGCGCGGCGCGGGCCTCGGCAAGGAGGACTTCGAGATCCTCGGCGAGCTGCCGTCGAAGAACATCGACACCGGCCTCGGCCTGGAACGCCTGGCGATGATCCTCCAGGGCGTCCGCAACATGTACGAGACCGACACCCTGCGGGTCGTGATCGACAAGGCCGGCGAGCTCACCGGCGTCCGCTACGGCGCCGGCGATGACTCCGACGTCTCGCTGCGCGTGGTCGCCGACCACATGCGCACCTCCACCATGCTCATCGGCGACGGCGTCACCCCCGGCAACGAGGGCCGCGGCTACGTCCTGCGCCGCATCATGCGCCGCGCCATCCGCAACATGCGGCTGCTGGGCGCCACCGGCCCGGTCGTCGCCGAGCTGCTCGACGTCGTCATCAAGACGATGGGCCAGCAGTACTCGGAGCTGCTGACGGACCGCAAGCGGATCGAGACGGTCGCCCTCGCCGAGGAGGCCGCCTTCCTCAAGACCCTCAAGGCCGGCACCAACATCCTCGACGGCGCCGTCACCGAGACCAAGGCCGCGGGCGGCACGGTGCTCCCCGGCGACAAGGCGTTCCTGCTCCACGACACTTGGGGCTTCCCGATCGACCTCACCCTCGAAATGGCCGCCGAGCAGGGCCTGTCGGTGGACGAGGACGGCTTCCGCCGGCTGATGAAGGAGCAGCGGGAGCGCGCCAAGGCCGACGCCCAGGCCAAGAAGCACGGTCACGCCGACATGTCGGCCTACCGCGAGATCGCCGACAAGTCCGGCTCCTCGGTCTTCACCGGCTACACCGACACCGAGGGCGAGTCCACCGTGGCCGGCCTGGTGGTCAACGGCGCCTCCGCCCCCGCCGCCCACGAGGGCGACGAGGTCGAGGTCGTGCTGGACCGCACGCCGTTCTACGCCGAGGGCGGCGGCCAACTCGCCGACACCGGCCGGATCAAGCTGGACAACGGCGCCGTCGTCGAGGTGCGCGACGTCCAGCAGCCGGTCCCCGGCGTCATCGTCCACAAGGGCGTGGTGCAGGTCGGCGAGGTGGTGCTCGGCTCCGCCGCGTACACCAGCATCGACATCAAGCGCCGCCGGGCCATCGCCCGCGCGCACAGCGCCACCCACCTCACCCACCAGGCGCTGCGCGACGCCCTGGGCCCGACCGCCGCGCAGGCCGGTTCGGAGAACTCCCCGGGCCGCTTCCGCTTCGACTTCGGCTCGCCGACCGCGGTGCCCGGCTCGGTCCTCACCGACGTCGAGCAGAAGATCAACGACGTGCTCTCCCGCGAACTCGACGTGCACGCCGAGGTCATGAGCATGGACGAGGCCAAGAAGCAGGGCGCCATCGCCGAGTTCGGCGAGAAGTACGGCGAGCGGGTCCGCGTGGTCACCATCGGCGACTTCTCCAAGGAGCTGTGCGGCGGCACGCACGTCCACAACACCGCCCAACTGGGCCTGGTGAAGCTGCTCGGCGAGTCCTCCATCGGCTCCGGCGTGCGCCGCGTCGAGGCCCTGGTCGGCGTGGACGCCTACAACTTCCTGGCCCGTGAGCACACCGTCGTCTCGCAGCTCACCGAGCTGGTCAAGGGGCGCCCGGAGGAGCTGCCGGAGAAGATCTCCGGTGTCCTGGCCAAGCTGAAGGACGCCGAGAAGGAGATCGAGAAGTACCGCGCGGAGAAGGTGCTGCAGGCCGCGGCCGGGCTGGCGCAGGACGCCAAGGACGTCCGCGGGGTGGCCCTGGTCGCCGCCCAGGTCCAGGACGGCACCGCCGCCGACGACCTGCGCAAGCTGGTCCTCGACGTGCGTGGCCGGATCCAGGGTGACCGCGCCGCCGTGGTGGCCCTGTTCACCGTCGCCAACGGCCGCCCGCTGACCGTCATCGCCACCAACGAGGCCGCCCGCGAGCGCGGTATCAAGGCCGGCGACCTGGTCCGCACGGCCGCCAAGACGCTCGGCGGTGGCGGCGGCGGCAAGCCGGACGTCGCCCAGGGCGGTGGCCAGAACGCCGCCGCGGTGCCCGAGGCGATCGGCGCCGTCGAGCACCTCGTGGCCGAGGCGGCCTGACGGTCGTGAGTGAGATGCGACGCGGTCGCCGCATCGCCGTGGATGTCGGGGACGCCCGGATCGGGGTCGCCTCGTGCGACCCCGACGGGGTCCTCGCCACCCCCGTCGAGACCGTGCCGGGCCGGGACGTCCCGGCCGCGCACCGGCGGCTGAAGGCGATCGTCGAGGAGTACGAACCGCTGGAGGTCGTGGTCGGCCTGCCCCGCTCCCTCAGTGGGGGAGAGGGGCCGGCCGCGGCCAAAGTCCGGGCGTTCGCCCAGGAGTTGGCGCGGAACATCGCCCCCGTAGGGGTCCGGCTGGTGGACGAGCGGATGTCCACGGTCACCGCGACCCACGGGTTGCGGGCCTCCGGCGTCCGCAGCAAGAAGGGACGCTCGGTGGTCGACCAGGCCGCCGCGGTGGTCATCCTCCAGAGCGCGCTGGAGACCGAACGCACGTCCGGGCGGCCGCCCGGGGAGCCCGTCGAAGTGGTCATCTGATCGCGGTACGGTAACGTTCCGCGGGTTGTGGCGGCGGTTCGAACGGCCGCGCGTGCAAAGCAGAGGCGGATCGGTTCCGCAGGCGCTGCCCGGACGGCACGCCCCGCCTCTCGTCTCTAGGGGATCGATGACCGAGTATGGCCGGGGCTACGGCTCCGAACCGTGGCACCCCGACGACCCGCTCTACGGAGACCGGGGCCCGTACGGAAGCCAGGACCAGCAGCCTCAGTGGGCCGGGCAGCGGCCCGCCGGGTATCCCCAGGAGCAGTACCCCCAGCACGCCCAGCACCAGCAGTACCCGCAGCAGCAGTACCCGGCGGGGCACGGCGGTTGGGACGGCGCGCAGCCACAGGGCGGCGGGCCGGCGTACGACCCCTATGGGCAGCACCCGCAGCCCGACCCGTACCTCCACCCCGACCAGGGCTACCCGGCCCCGCACCACACCGGTCAGGACTACCCGGGCCAGGAGCTCTACGGGGCCCCGGACGGCTACGGGATCCAGGAGACCCAGCAACTGCCGGCCCAACAGGCCGCCCCGCAGCACGGGATGCCGGGGGTGCCCGATCCGCACCCGCAGCACGAGCAGTACGAGCAGGTGCCGCCGCAGGGACCGGGCGGTCATCAGGAGGGGCCCGGCCCGCACCACCCGCAGGCCGGGCCCTCGTACGAGGACCCGGCGGCCGTCGGGGACGACTGGCGGGCGGTGCCGGACGCCGAGGAGCCGGCGCGCGGCCGCGCACCGGAGCGGGACCATCCGTTCTTCGCCGACACCCCGGACGGCGAGGACGCCGGCCGCGACGACGAGGACGACCGGCGGTCCGGCCGCGAGCGCCGGAGCCGGAAGAGCAAGCCGAACAAGCGCCGCAGCGGCACCGCCTGCCTGGTCGTGGTCCTGGCCCTGACCGGCGTCGTCGGTGGCGTGGGCTACTTCGGCTACGACTTCATCAAGCGCCACTTCGTCTCGTCGCCCGACTACGAGGGCGAGGGCAGCGGCGACATCCAGGTGACCATCCCGGACGGCGTCCCGCTCTCCGAGATGGGCACGATCCTCGCCCGGGACGGTGTGATCAAGAGCGCCGGCGCGTTCACCGAGGCGGCCAACGACAACAAACAGTCGCGGAGCCTCCAGCCCGGCACGTACACCCTGCGCAAGCAGATGTCGGCCGCGGCCGCCATCCAACTCATGCTGGACCCCAAGAGCCGCAACGGCCTGACGGTCCGGGAGGGGCTGCGGGCCGACGGGGTCTACGAACTGATCGACCAGAAGCTCAAGTTGAAGGCGGGCACCACCAAGGAAGTCGCCAAGACCCAGAGCAAGAATCTCGGACTGCCGTCCTGGGCCGACGACTCCCCGAAGATCAAGGACCCGCTGGAGGGCTTCCTCTACCCGTCGACCTACAGCGTCGGCGAGCACGCCAAACCCGAGGAAGTGCTCCGGGAGATGGTCTCGCGGGCCACCCAGGAATACCAGAAGTACGATCTCGAAACGAACGCCAAGAAATTCCATCTGGATTCCCCGCTCCAACTGCTCACCGTCGCGAGCCTCACCCAGGCCGAGGGCATGACGCACGACGACTTCCGGAAGATGGCCGCGGTCGTCTACAACCGACTGGCCCCGACCAACACGGCCACGAACCAGAAGTTGGAATTCGACTCGACGTTCAACTACCTCAAGAAACAGAGCAAGATCGACATCGGCATCAAGGAGATCCGGAGCTACAACGACCCCTACAACACCTACTTCTACAAGGGGTTGCCGCCCGGACCGATCGGCAACCCCGGTGCGGAGGCGTTGCAGGCGACGATCAATCCGGACGACTCCGAGAAGTGGCTCTACTTCATCTCGTTGGACGGCAAGAAGACGGACTTCACCACGAATCTCACCGAATTCAACAAGCTCTACCGGCAATTCCAGCAGCAACAGGCGCAGAAGAAGAACGGAAGCTGAAGGCCAGGCCGTGTCCCACAGGTCCGACAACAAGAAGGCGGCGGTCCTCGGATCGCCCATCGCGCACTCCCTCTCGCCGGTCCTGCACCGCGCCGCCTATGACGAACTCGGGCTCACCGGCTGGGAGTACGGCCGCCACGAGGTCGACGAGGCCGCGCTCCCCGGTTTCCTGGAGGGGCTCGGCCCCGAGTGGGCCGGCCTGTCGCTGACCATGCCGCTCAAGCGCGCGGTGATCCCGCTGCTGGACGAGATCAGCCCCACCGCGGCCTCGGTCGAGGCGGTCAACACCGTCGTGTTCACCCCCGACGGGCGCCGCCGCGGCGACAACACCGACATCCCCGGCCTGCTCGCCGCGCTGCGCGAGCGCGGCGTCGAACGGGTCGAGCGCGCCGCCGTCCTGGGCGCCGGCGCCACCGCCTCCTCGGCGCTGGCCGCACTCGCCCGGATCTGCACCGGCGAGGTCACCGCGTACGTGCGCAGCGCGGCCCGGGCCGACGAGATGCGCGGCTGGGGCGAACGGCTCGGCGTCGCGGTCCGCACCGCCCCCTGGGACGCCGCCGCCGCGGCCTTCGAGGCGCCGCTGGTCATCGCCACCACCCCGGCCGGCAGCACCGATCTGCTGGCCGCCGCCGTCCCCGACCGGCCCGGCACCCTCTTCGACGTGCTCTACGAGCCCTGGCCGACCGCCCTGGCCGCCGCCTGGGCCGAGCGCGGTGGCGCCGTCGTCGGCGGCCTGGACCTGCTGGTCCACCAGGCCGTCCTCCAGGTCGAGCAGATGACCGGCCGGGCGCCGGCGCCGCTGGCCGCGATGCGCCGGGCCGGCGAGGCGGCGCTGGCGGCCCGCTGACGGGTCCCGGGCGGTCCGCACCCTGGACGGGGCGCCGCACGGCCCCCGCGACGTGGGAGGATCGGAGCAGACACGCGGATGCGCGAACGATGAGCAGGACTGAGGAGCACCGTTGAGCAGGTTGCGCTGGCTGACGGCGGGGGAGTCGCACGGCCCCGCACTGGTGGCGACGCTGGAGGGCCTTCCCGCCGGCGTGCCGATCACCACGGAGATGGTGGCGGACGCCCTGGCCCGCCGCCGGCTCGGCTATGGCCGTGGTGCCCGGATGAAGTTCGAGCGCGACGAGGTCACCTTCCTCGGCGGCGTGCGGCACGGCCGGTCGCTGGGCTCCCCGGTGGCGATCATGGTCGGCAACACCGAGTGGCCCAAGTGGGAGCAGGTGATGGCGGCCGACCCGGTGGACGAGGCCGAACTCGCCGAGCTGGCCCGCAACGCCCCGCTGACCCGCCCCCGCCCCGGCCACGCCGACCTCGCCGGCATGCAGAAGTACGGCTTCGACGAGGCCCGCCCGATCCTGGAGCGCGCCTCCGCCCGCGAGACCGCGGCCCGGGTCGCCCTCGGCACCGTCGCCCGCTCCTTCCTCAAGGAGACCGCCGGCATCGAGATCGTCTCGCACGTGGTCGAACTGGCCGCCGCCAAGGCCCCCTACGGCGTCCTGCCCACCCCCGCCGACGTCGAGAAGCTGGACGCCGACCCGGTGCGCTGCCTGGACGCCGACGCGTCGAAGGCGATGGTCGCCGAGATCGACCAGGCCCACAAGGACGGCGACACCCTCGGCGGCGTCGTCGAGGTGCTGGCCTACGGCGTCCCGGTCGGCCTCGGCTCGCACGTCCACTGGGACCGCCGGCTGGACGCGCGGCTGGCCGCCGCCCTGATGGGCATCCAGGCCATCAAGGGCGTCGAGGTCGGCGACGGCTTCGACCTGGCGCGGGTGCCGGGCTCGAAGGCGCACGACGAGATCGTCGCCACGGACGAGGGCATCAAGCGCTCCTCCGGTCGTGCCGGCGGCACCGAGGGTGGCCTGAGCACCGGTGAACTCCTGCGCGTGCGGGCGGCGATGAAGCCGATCGCCACCGTGCCGCGGGCCCTGGCGACGATCGACGTCACCACCGGCGAGGCCACCAAGGCGCACCACCAGCGCTCCGACGTCTGCGCGGTGCCGGCCGCCGGCATCGTCGCCGAGGCGATGGTGGCGCTGGTGCTGGCCGACGCGGTGCTGGAGAAGTTCGGCGGCGACAGCGTCCCGGAGACCCGGCGCAACGTCCGCGGCTTCCTCGACAACCTGGCGATCAAGTGACCGCGCCCGTCGCCGTGTTGGTCGGCCCACCCGGCGCCGGCAAGTCCACCGTGGGCGAACTGCTGGCCGACCGGCTGGGCGTCGGCTACCGCGACACCGACGCCGACATCGTCGCCACCGCCGGCAAGCCGATCTCCGAGATCTTCATCGAGGACGGCGAGCCGCACTTCCGCGACCTGGAGCGGGAGGCGGTGCGCGCCGCCCTGGAGACCCACGCGGGGGTGCTCTCGCTCGGCGGCGGCGCGATCATGGACGACGGCACCCGGAAGCTGCTGACCGGCCTGCCGGTGATCTTCCTGGACGTCGAACTCGCCGACGCCGTCAAGCGGGTGGGCCTGGACGCCCCCCGACCGCTGCTCGCGGTCAACCCGCGCAAGCAGTGGCGCGAGCTGATGGAGCGGCGCCGCCCGCTCTACACCGAGGTCGCGCGCGCCGTGATCGCCACGGGGGAGCGGACCCCCGAGGACATCGCCGCCGCGATCGTGGACGCTTTGGAGCTACGGCCGGCCGCGGACGCCGCGCGACCCGCCGGCAGGGAGGAACAGGCATGACGGAGCACGCCACCCGCATCCACGTCGGCGGGACCGCCGACACCGACCCCTACGAGGTGCTCGTCGGGCGGCAGTTGCTGGGCGAACTCCCCGGCCTGATCGGCACCCAGACCAAGCGCGTCGCCGTGCTGCACCCGGAGGCGCTGGCCGCCACCGGCGAGGCGCTGCGCGAGGACCTGGCCGCCCAGGGCTACGAGGCGATCGCGATCCAGCTCCCCAACGCGGAGGAGTCCAAGACCGCCGAGGTCGCCGCCTACTGTTGGAAGGCGCTGGGGCAGACCGGCTTCACCCGCACCGACGTGATCGTCGGCGTGGGCGGCGGCGCCACCACCGACCTGGCCGGCTTCGTCGCCGCGACCTGGCTGCGCGGGGTGCGCTGGATCGCCGTCCCGACCACGGTGTTGGGCATGGTGGACGCCGCGGTCGGCGGCAAGACGGGCATCAACACCGCCGAGGGCAAGAACCTCGTCGGCGCCTTCCACCCGCCGGCCGGGGTGCTCTGCGACCTGGCCGCGCTCGACTCCCTCCCGGTCCACGACTACGTCTCCGGGCTGGCCGAGGTCATCAAGGCCGGCTTCATCGCCGACCCGGCGATCCTCGACCTGATCGAGGCGGACCCCGAGGGCGCCAAGCGTCCCGACGGGCCGCACACCGCCGAGCTGATCGAGCGGGCGATCCGGGTCAAGGCCGAGGTGGTCTCCGCCGACCTCAAGGAGTCCGGCCTGCGGGAGATCCTCAACTACGGCCACACCCTCGGGCACGCCATCGAGAAGAACGAGCGCTACAACTGGCGGCACGGCGCCGCGGTCTCCGTCGGCATGGTCTTCGCCGCCGAACTCGGCCGGATCGCCGGCCGGTTGGACGACGCCACCGCCGACCGGCACCGCGCCGTGCTGGCCTCCGTCGGGCTGCCGCTGACCTACCGCGGCGACCAGTGGCCCAAGCTGCTGGAGACGATGAAGGTCGACAAGAAGTCCCGCGGCGACCGGCTCCGCTTCATCGTGCTGGACGGCCTGGCCAAGCCGACCGTCCTGGAGAGCCCGGACCCGGCGATGCTGCTCGCCGCTCACGCGGAGATCGCCCAGTGACCCGCCGGGTGCTGGTCCTCAACGGCCCCAACCTCGGCCGGCTGGGCTCCCGCGAGCCCGACGTCTACGGCGCCACCTCCTACGCCGGGCTGGTCGCCGAGTGCGCCCGGCTCGGCAAGGAGCTGGGCTTCGAGGTCGAGGTGCGGGAGACCAACGACGAGGGCGAGCTGGTCCGTTGGCTGCACGAGGCCGCCGACGGCGCGCTCCCGGTCGTCATCAACCCCGGTGCGTTCACGCACTATTCGTACGCGATGCGGGACGCGGCGGCGCAGCGCACCGCCCCGCTGATCGAGGTGCACATCTCCAACCCGTACGCCCGCGAGGAGTTCCGCCACACCTCGGTCATCGCGGCCGTCGCCAGCGGCACCGTCGCCGGTTTCGGCATCGGCTCGTACCGGCTGGCGCTGCGCGCCCTCGCCGAGGAACTGGACGACTGACCGCCGCCCCGTTCGGACATCCGCACCCTCGCCCGTTCATTCGACGGACCCCGGGGGTAGGAAGACCTCCCGGCAGCAGCCGGGGGAGTACGGTTCACCGCAGCACCACCGGCGGGGCACCAACGACCCGTGCCCGCCCCGCAGTTGTCGCCGGCGCACCGGGCCACGAGCCCGGTGCGCCGTCCCGCACCACGTCGACCGCACGAGACGGAGAGCCACCGGATGCAGTACGCAGTGGGGGCTCCGCTGCCACCGCCCCGCGGCCCGCTTCACACCACCGGCTTCACACCGGCGGCGCCGCATGACCATGAACTGGACGCCCCACCCCGGCCCGCCCCACCCCGCCGGGCGCCCCGCATGCCCCTGCGGTCCCGCCGCCCCCGCCCGCCCCACCCGGCGCCCGGCGCCCCCGGCCAGGGCTGGCCCGCCCCCGCCCCGCATCAGGCCCCGCACAGCGGGGACGTCACCGGCCACGTCCAGTTGCCCCCCGGGCCACGTCCAGTTGCCCCCCGGCGCCCCCGTCCCGCTCCCCAGCCCGCCGCCCGGCAGCGCCGCCCCCGACGTCTCGCGGACCGCCGTCGCGGTGCTGCTGATCGGCCCGGCCGGCGCCGGCAAGACCAGCGTCGCCCGCCACTGGGCCGACACCCGACGGGTGCCGACCGCGCACATCAGCCTCGACGACGTCCGCGAGTGGGTCCGCTCCGGCTTCGCCGACCCGCAGTCCGGCTGGAACGACAACTCCGAGGCCCAGTACCGCCTCGCCCGCCGCACCTGCGGCTTCGCCGCCCGCAACTTCCTCGCCAACGGCATCTCCTGCATCCTCGACGACGCGGTCTTCCCGGACCGCCCGGTCGTCGGCCTCGGCGGTTGGAAGCGCCACGTGGGCCCGGGACTGCTGCCGATAGTCCTGCTCCCGGGCCTGGAGGTCGTCCTGGAGCGCAACGCCCGGCGCTCCGGCAACCGCCGTCTCTCCGACGAGGAGGTGGCCCGCATCCACGGCCGGATGGCCGGCTGGTACGGCTCCGGCCTGCCGATCATCGACAACTCCCAGCACGACGTCGCCACCACCGTGCGCGCCCTCGACGAGGTCGTCGCCGGCAGCATCGCCAGCCCGCCGAGCTGGTAACCGCGCCCTTCCCCCGGGCGGCGCTCTCGAACGGCCGCCCCGGGACAGCGGTCGTACGCTGACGGTATGTCCGAGTTGTACGCGGTCCGACGCGCGCGGCTGCGCGACCGCTGCGCAGCAACCGGAAGCACCGCCGCACTGATCTCGCGCCCCGCCAACGTCCGCTACCTCACCGGCTGTACCCCGCCGGGAGCGGCCCTGCTGCTCGGCCCCGGCGACGATGTCCTGCTCTGCGGCCGCCCGTTGACCGGCGACCCCACCGAGGGGCGGCCCGACGACGACGTCCGGATCTCGGTGCTCCCCGCCCGCGGCGGCGACCCCGTCGTGGCCGCCGCCGGCCTCGCCGCCAAGGAGGGCGCCAGGACCCTCGCGGTGGAGGAGCACCACCTCACCGTCACCCGCCACCGGGCGCTCGCCCACATCGCCCCCGGCCTGCGCCTGGCCGACCTGGCCTGCGCCGTCGAGGCGCAGCGGCTCGTCAAGGACGACGACGAGATCGCCTGCCTGCGGATCGCCGCCGAGATCAGCGACCAGGCGCTGGGCGAGCTCCTGGAGTCGATCCTGGTCGGCCGCACCGAGCGGCACCTCGCGCTGGAACTGGAGCGCCGCCTGGTCGACCACGGCGCGGACGGCCCGGCCTTCCCGACCTCCGTCGCCACCGGCCCGAACTCCGGCCGTGCCGGGCACCTGCCCTCCGACCGCCGCGTCGAGGAGGGCGACTTCCTCACCGTCAACTTGGGCGCCAACTACCGTGGCTACCGCTGCGAGATCGGCCGGACCTTCGTCATCGGCACCACCCCGGCGGACTGGCAGATCGACCTCTACGACCTGGTCTTCGCGGCCCAGAAGGCCGGCCGGGAGGCGCTGGCACCGGGCGTGGAGTGCCACGAAGTGGACCGGGTGGCCCGTCAGATCCTGGAGACCGCGGGGCACGGCGACGGCCTCGGACCGTGGACCGGGCACGGTGTCGGACTGGAAATCGACGAGGACCCTCAGTTGTCACCCGGAGCCATGGGTAAACTGGACGCTTGCGTGCCGGTCACCGTCGAGCCAGGGGTCCACATCCCGGGCCGTGGGGGTGTCCGGATCGACGACACCCTCGTCGTCCGCCCCGAGGCGGACGGCGGACCCGAGCTACTCACGATCACGACCAAGGAGCTGCTCGCCCTCTGAGCCACCGGGCTCGCTGCGGGCGGTTCTGCGGTACCCACCACCTGTCCAGGAGATTCCGCAACCGTGGCTTCCACGAACGACCTCAAGAACGGCATGGTGCTCAAGCTCGAAGGCGGCCAGCTCTGGTCCGTCGTCGAGTTCCAGCACGTCAAGCCCGGCAAGGGCCCGGCCTTCGTCCGCACCAAGCTCAAGCACGTGCTCTCCGGCAAGGTGGTGGACAAGACCTTCAACGCCGGCACCAAGGTCGAGACGGCGACCGTCGACAAGCGGGGCATGCAGTTCTCGTACATGGACGGCGACTACTTCGTCTTCATGGACATGGACACCTACGACCAGCTCCACATCGAGCGCAAGACCGTCGGTGACGCCGCCAACTTCCTGCTGGAGGGCTTCGAGGCGGTCGTCGCGCAGAACGAGGGCCAGGTCCTCTACGTCGAGCTGCCGGCCGCGGTCGAGCTGACCATCAAGGAGACCGAGCCGGGCGTCCAGGGCGACCGCTCCACCGGCGGCACCAAGCCCGCGACGCTGGAGACCGGCTACGAGATCCAGGTCCCGCTCTTCATCACCACCGGTGAGAAGATCAAGGTCGACACCCGTACCGGCGACTACCTCGGCCGGGTGAACAGCTAACCGTGGCTGCCCGCACCAAGGCCCGTAAGCGCGCCTTCCAGATCCTCTTCGAGGCCGACCAGCGCGGTGCCGACGTGCAGTCCGTGCTCGCGGACTGGATGCGCCACGCCCGGACCGACCCGCGCCAGCCGCCCGTGCACGAGTACACCCTGGAGCTGGTCGAGGGGTACGCGGAGCGCGTCGCCCGCATCGACGAGTTGATCTCCACCTACTCCGTCGACTGGGACCTGGACCGGATGCCGGCGGCCGACCGCTCGATCCTCCGGCTCGGCGCCTACGAGCTGCTGTGGGTGGACGGTACGCCGGACGCGGTGGCGATCGA
Organism: Streptomyces sp. WZ-12; assembly: GCF_028898845.1. Classification (NCBI taxonomy): domain Bacteria; kingdom Bacillati; phylum Actinomycetota; class Actinomycetes; order Kitasatosporales; family Streptomycetaceae; genus Streptomyces; species Streptomyces sp. WZ-12. The sequence goes on from NZ_CP118574.1 coordinate 7,275,475, forward strand.
CGAGGCCGTGCAGTTGGCCAAGGAATTCTCCACGGACGACTCCCCGGCCTTCGTCAACGGCCTGCTGGCCCGCTTCAAGGAGCTGAAGCCGGGGCTGCGCCGCGAGGACGCCGGCTGAGCCGGTCGCGGCGGCCGGTGACCGGCTGACCGGACCCGAGGCACGACGAGGGGCCCGGGAGCGATGTTCTCATCGCTCCCGGGCCCCTCGTCCGTCTGTTCCCGCCGCCGGCCCTCTCGGGGGTCTCCAGGGGCCCCAACGACGACCGCCGCCCCGGGCGGCGGCCCGGAGCGGCGGTACGTTTCTGCTTAGGAAGCGCGGGCCTTGGCCCGTCAGATCTCCTCGTGCTGCACGGCCCGACGGGCGTCCGCGTCCAGCACGCCCCAGCTGATGAGCTGCTCGGTGAGCACCGAGGGCGACTGGTCGTAGATCACCGCGAGGGTGCGCAGGTCGTCCTGGCGGATCGAGAGGACCTTGCCGTTGTAGTCACCGCGCTGGCTCTGGATGGTGGCGGCGTAACGCTGGAGCGGGCCGGCCTTCTCCTGCGGGACGTGGGCCAGGCGCTCCAGGTCCAGCACCAGCTTCGGCGGCGGCTCGGCGGCGCCGCCCGGCGTCGTGCCCGGCAGCAGTTCCTGCACCGGCACGCCGTAGAAGTCCGCCAGCTCGGCGAGGCGCTGTACGGTCACGGCACGGTCGCCGCGCTCGTAAGACCCCACCACCACGGCCTTCCAGCGGCCCTGGGACTTCTCCTCGACGCCATGGAGAGAGAGGCCCTGCTGGGTACGGATGGCGCGGAGCTTGGCCCCGAGCTGTTTAGCGTATTCGCTGGACATAAAGCTCCCCAGACGGCTGTATCGACATGCGGCTCCGCCGCGTGGCTGGTAACTCACTGTGAGGTTACGCAGCGTAATCTGACTTCGTCAAGCCGAATGGGCCAGACCCTCACCCGTCAGAGGGGTGTACGGGTTCCAAAGCGGCTCCTGATAGCCTTAGGGCCGTAATTTCGACGTCCTTTAAAGTCCGTCCCGTGAGGCGGAGAAGGAGGTCCGTTTCGTATGGACGCACGCAGTTCCGACGCGAGAACTCAAACCCCCGCGCGCCCGGTGCTCGAAGGCCCGGACATCGCGCGGATGCTCACCCGTATCGCCCACGAAATCATCGAGCGCGCCAAGGGCGCGGACGACGTGGTGCTCCTGGGAATCCCCACCCGCGGTGTCTTCCTCGCCCGGCGGTTGGCCGCCAAGCTGGAAGAGATCACCGGCCGCGCCATTCCGGTCGGCTCGCTCGACATCACGATGTACCGCGACGACCTGCGGCTGGGCCCGGCCCGCACGCTGGGTCGCACGGAGATCCCCGGTGACGGCATCGAGGGCCGGCTGGTCCTCCTCGTCGACGACGTGCTCTTCTCCGGGCGCACCATCCGGGCCGCCCTGGACGCCCTCGGCGACATCGGGCGACCGCGCGCCGTACAGCTCGCCGTCCTGGTCGACCGCGGCCACCGCGAGCTGCCCATCCGCGCCGACTACGTGGGCAAGAACCTCCCCACCTCGCTGCGGGAGGCGGTCAAGGTCCAGCTCACCGAGGAGGACGGCCGCGACGCCGTGCTGCTCGGGCTGCGCTCCACCACGCCCCGCCCCGGCGACGCCGAGTCCGCGGAAGCCGAGCGAGAAGCTCCGGCCGGCGGGCGCTGACGCCGCACGCGTACGGACCCGGTGACCCCGGGCCGACAGTCATGCCCGCTCGACGGACATTCCCGTACACCTCCCTCACCCCCGGAGAAACCGGATGAAGCGTCACCTCATCTCGGCCGCCGATCTCACGCGGGACGACGCCGTGCTGATCCTCGACACCGCCGAGGAAATGGCCCGGGTCGCCGACCGGCCGATCAAGAAACTGCCCGCCCTCCGCGGACGCACCGTCTGCAACCTCTTCTTCGAGGACTCGACCCGGACCCGGATCTCGTTCGAGGCCGCCGAGAAGCGGCTCTCCGCGGACGTCATCAACTTCGCCGCCAAGGGCTCCAGCGTCTCCAAGGGCGAGTCCCTCAAGGACACCGCCCAGACCCTGGAGGCGATGGGCGTCGACGCCGTCGTCATCCGGCACAGCGCCTCCGGCGCCCCCTACCGGCTGGCCACCTCCGGCTGGATCGACGCCCCCGTCATCAACGCCGGCGACGGCACCCACCAGCACCCCACCCAGGCCCTGCTGGACGCGTTCACCATGCGGCGCAGGCTGGTCGGCCCGGACGCCGGACTCGGCCGGGACCTCGACGGCAGGCGCATCACCATCGTCGGCGACGTGCTGCACAGCCGGGTGGCCCGCTCCAACGTGGACCTGCTGCACACCCTCGGCGCCGAGGTCACCCTCGTCGCGCCGCCCACCCTCGTACCGGTCGGCGTCGAGACCTGGCCGTGCGAGATCTCCTACGACCTCGACGCCGTGCTGCCCAAGTCCGACGCGGTGATGATGCTGCGGGTCCAGCGGGAGCGGATGAACGCGGCCTTCTTCCCGACCGAGCGGGAGTACTCGCGCCGCTACGGCCTGGACGGCGACCGGATGGCGCGGATGCCCGAGCACGCCCTCGTGATGCACCCCGGTCCGATGGTCCGCGGCATGGAGATCACCGCCGAGGTCGCCGACTCCGACCGCTGCACGGTCATCGAGCAGGTCGCCAACGGCGTCTCGATCCGCATGGCCGTGCTCTACCTGCTGCTCGGCGGCAACGAGCCCGCCCGCCCGTCGCCCACCACCACCCTTGGATCGAGGGGCTCCGCGCCCACCTCCGAATCCCGTACCGAGGAGAAGTAAGACCATGAGCAAGATCCTGATCCGCGGTGCGAAGGTGCTCGGCGGCGCGCCCCAGGACGTGTTGATCGACGGCGAGACCATCGAGGGCGTCGGCGTCGGGCTGTCCGCCGAGGGCGCCGAGGTGATCGAGGCCGACGGGAAGATCCTGCTGCCCGGCCTCGTGGACCTGCACACCCATCTGCGCGAGCCGGGCCGCGAGGACTCCGAGACGGTGCTGACCGGCACCCGGGCCGCGGCCAGCGGCGGCTTCACCGCGGTGTTCGCCATGGCCAACACCTTCCCGGTCGCCGACACCGCCGGCGTCGTCGAGCAGGTCTACCGGCTCGGCAGGGACCACGGCTACTGCGACGTGCAGCCCATCGGCGCCGTCACCGTCGGCCTGGAGGGCAAGAAGCTGGCCGAACTCGGCGCGATGCACGAGTCGGCGGCCGGCGTCACGGTCTTCTCCGACGACGGCAAGTGCGTCGACGACGCGGTGATCATGCGGCGGGCCCTGGAGTACGTGAAGGCGTTCGGCGGCGTCGTCGCCCAGCACGCCCAGGAGCCGCGGCTGACCGAGGGCGCCCAGATGAACGAGGGTGTCGTCTCGGCCGAGTTGGGGCTGGGCGGCTGGCCGGCCGTCGCCGAGGAGTCGATCATCGCCCGGGACGTGCTGCTCGCCGAGCACGTCGGCTCCCGGGTGCACATCTGCCACCTGTCGACCGCCGGCAGCGTCGAGATCGTCCGGTGGGCCAAGTCCCGCGGCATCGACGTGACCGCCGAGGTCACCCCGCACCACCTGCTGCTCACCGACGAGTTGGTGCGCAGCTACAACCCGGTCTACAAGGTCAACCCGCCGCTGCGCACCGAGCGCGACGTCATGGCGCTGCGCGAGGCCCTCGCCGACGGCACCATCGACATCGTCGCCACCGACCACGCCCCGCACCCGCACGAGGACAAGGACTGCGAGTGGGCCGCGGCCGCGATGGGCATGGTGGGCCTGGAGACCGCGCTGTCGGTCGTCCAGCACACCATGGTCGAGACCGGGCTGCTGGACTGGGCCGGCGTCGCCGACCGGATGTCCGCCACCCCGGCGCGGATCGGGTCGCTGGCCGGCCAGGGGCGCCCCGTCGCCGCCGGTGAGCCCGCCAACCTCACCCTGCTCGATTCCGCTTACCGTGGAGAGGTGGACCCCGCGGGCTTCGCCTCCCGCAGCCGCAACACCCCCTACGAGGGCCGTGAGCTGCCGGGACGCGTCACCCACACCTTCCTGCGGGGCCGCGCAACGGTCGTCGACGGGAAGCTCGCGTGACTCCTCAACTCATCCCCCTGGCCGCGGCGCAGCACTCCGCCCCGGTCACCGACTGGTCCGGGCGCATCGCCTGGGTGGTCGGCCTCCTGGTCTTCGTCGCCTTCGTCTACTGGCTGATGCGCCAGGGCTGGAAGTGGCGCGGCACCCTCCAGGGCGACCTGCCGGAGCTGCCGGCCGCCCCCGCGGACGCGGGCGAGGCCCACCTCACCCTCAGCGGCCGCTACCACGGCTCGACCACCGCCGGGCAGTGGCTCGACCGGATCGTCGCCCACGGCCTGGGCACCCGCAGCCGCGCGGAACTGACCCTGACCGACCGGGGCCTGATCGTCGAACGGCCCGGCGCCACGGACTTCTTCGTCCCGGCCGCCGCGCTGCGCGGCGCCCGCCTCGACAAGGGCATCGCCGGCAAGGTCCTCCCGGAGGGCGGCCTGCTGGTCGTCACCTGGGAGCACGGCGACAGGCAGATCGACTCCGGGTTCCGCTCCGACCGGGCCGAGGAGCACCCGGCCTGGGTCGCGGCCCTGAACCGGCTCAGCAGCGAGCACACCACCGAGCACACCGAAACGGAAGGCGCACGATGACGACCTCCACCAAGGGGACCGCCAAGATCCCCGCCGTACTCGTCCTGGAGGACGGTCGCACCTTCCGCGGCCGCGCCTACGGGGCCGTGGGGGAGACCTTCGGCGAGGCGGTGTTCTCCACCGGCATGACCGGCTACCAGGAGACGCTGACCGACCCCTCCTACCACCGCCAGGTGGTCGTCATGACCGCCCCGCACGTCGGCAACACCGGCGTGAACGACGAGGACTCCGAGTCCCAGCGGATCTGGGTCTCCGGCTACGTCGTCCGCGACCCCGCCCGGATCCCGTCCAACTGGCGCTCCCGCCGCTCCCTCGACGAGGAGCTGCGCCGCCAGGGCGTCGTCGGCATCAGCGGCATCGACACCCGGGCGCTCACCCGCCACCTGCGCGAGCGCGGGGCGATGCGGGTCGGGATCTTCTCCGGCAACGCGCTGCCCGACGAGGGCACCATGCTCGCCGAGGTCCGTCAGCAGCCCGAGATGCAGGGCGCCGACCTCTCCGCGCAGGTCGCCACCAAGGAGGCGTACGTCGTCCCGGCCATCGGTGCCAAGAAGTTCACCGTCGCCGCGATCGACCTCGGCATCAAGGGCATGACCCCGCACCGGATGGCCGAGCGCGGCATCGAGGTGCACGTCCTGCCGGCCACCGCCACCGCCGAGGACGTCTACGCGGTCAACCCCGACGGCGTGTTCTTCTCCAACGGGCCCGGCGACCCGGCCACCGCCGACCACGCGGTCTCGGTGATGCGCGAGGTGCTCTCCCGGAAGACCCCGCTGTTCGGCATCTGCTTCGGCAACCAGATCCTGGGCCGGGCGCTGGGCTTCGGCACGTACAAGCTCAAGTACGGGCACCGCGGCATCAACCAGCCGGTGCAGGACCGCACGACCGGCAAGGTCGAGGTCACCGCGCACAACCACGGGTTCGCCGTGGACGCGCCGCTCGACAAGGTCTCCGACACCCCCTTCGGCCGCGCCGAGGTCACCCACGTCTGCCTCAACGACAACGTGGTGGAGGGGCTCCAACTCCTGGACCAGCCGGCCTTCAGCGTGCAGTACCACCCCGAGGCGGCCGCCGGCCCGCACGACGCCGCGTACCTCTTCGACCGCTTCACGTCTTTGATGAACACCGTCCTGATGGAGGGCCAGCGTGCCTAAGCGCACCGATATCCAGTCCGTCCTGGTCATCGGCTCCGGCCCGATCGTCATCGGTCAGGCCGCCGAGTTCGACTACTCCGGCACCCAGGCTTGCCGGGTCCTCAAGTCCGAGGGCCTGCGCGTCATCCTGGTCAACTCCAACCCGGCCACGATCATGACCGACCCGGAGATCGCCGACGCCACCTACGTCGAGCCGATCACCCCGGAGTTCGTCGAGAAGATCATCGCCAAGGAACGCCCCGACACCCTGCTGCCGACCCTCGGCGGCCAGACGGCGCTCAACACCGCCATCTCGCTGCACGAGGCCGGCACCCTCGACAAGTACGGCGTCGAGCTGATCGGCGCCAACGTCGAGGCGATCAACAAGGGCGAGGACCGCGACCTGTTCAAGGAGGTCGTCGAGGCGGTCAACGCCAAGATCGGCCACGGCGAGTCCGCCCGCTCGGTGATCTGCCACTCCATGGACGACGTCCTCAAGGGCGTTGAGGAGCTCGGCGGTTACCCGGTCGTGGTCCGCCCTTCCTTCACCATGGGCGGCGCCGGCTCCGGCTTCGCCCACGACGAGGAGGAGCTGCGCCGGATCGCCGGCCAGGGCCTGACGCTCTCGCCGACCACCGAGGTGCTCCTGGAGGAGTCCATCCTCGGGTGGAAGGAGTACGAGCTGGAGCTGATGCGCGACAAGCACGACAACGTCGTGGTCGTCTGCTCCATCGAGAACTTCGACCCGATGGGCGTGCACACCGGCGACTCGATCACCGTCGCGCCGGCGATGACGCTCACCGACCGGGAGTACCAGATCCTCCGGGACATCGGCATCGCGGTGATCCGCGAGGTCGGCGTGGACACCGGTGGTTGCAACATCCAGTTCGCGGTCAACCCCGAGGACGGCCGGGTCATCGTCATCGAGATGAACCCCCGGGTATCCCGCTCCTCCGCCCTGGCTTCCAAGGCCACCGGCTTCCCGATCGCGAAGATTGCCGCCAAGCTGGCCGTCGGCTACACCCTGGACGAGATCCCGAACGACATCACCCGGGAGACCCCGGCGTCGTTCGAGCCGACCCTGGACTACGTCGTCGTCAAGGTGCCGCGGTTCGCCTTCGAGAAGTTCCCGGCCGCCGACGCCACCCTCACCACCACCATGAAGTCGGTCGGCGAGGCGATGGCCATCGGCCGCAACTTCACCGAGGCGCTCAACAAGGCGCTGCGCTCGCTGGAGAAGAAGGGCAGCCAGTTCGACTTCACCGGCGAGCCCGGCGAGAAGGCGGAGCTGCTGGAGCGGGCCGAGGTCCCCACCGACGGCCGGATCAACACCGTGATGGCCGCGATCCGGGCCGGTGCCACCCCACAGGAGGTCTTCGACGCCACCAAGATCGACCCGTGGTTCGTCGACCAGCTCTTCCTGATCAAGGAGGTCGCGGACGAGATCGCGGCCGCCGACAAGCTGGACCCGGAAGTCCTTGCGGAAGCAAAGCGCCACGGCTTCTCCGACACCCAGATCGCCGCCCTCCGCGGCCTGCGCGAGGAGGTCGTCCGCGAGGTCCGGCACGCCCTCGGCCTCCGCCCGGTCTACAAGACGGTCGACACCTGCGCCGCCGAATTCGCCGCCCGCACCCCGTACTTCTACTCGTCCTACGACGAGGAGACCGAGGTCGCACCGCGCGAGAAGCCCGCGGTGATCATCCTGGGCTCCGGCCCCAACCGCATCGGCCAGGGCATCGAGTTCGACTACTCCTGCGTCCACGCCAGCTTCGCGCTCAGCGACGCCGGCTACGAGACCGTGATGGTCAACTGCAACCCGGAGACCGTCTCCACCGACTACGACACCTCCGACCGGCTCTACTTCGAGCCGCTCACCCTGGAGGACGTGCTGGAGGTCGTGCACGCCGAGCAGGAGGCCGGGCCGGTCGCCGGCGTCGTCGTCCAGCTCGGTGGGCAGACCCCGCTCGGCCTGGCGCAGGCGCTCAAGGACAACGGCGTGCCGATCGTGGGCACGTCGCCCGAGGCGATCGACCTCGCCGAGGAGCGCGGCGCGTTCGGCCGGGTGCTGACCGAGGCCGGGCTGCCGGCCCCCAAGTACGGCACCGCCTTCTCCTTCGACGAGGCCAGGACGATCGCCGCCGAGATCGGCTACCCGGTCATGGTCCGCCCGTCGTACGTCCTCGGCGGCCGCGGCATGGAGATCGTCTACGACGAGCCCTCGCTGGCCGAGTACCTCCAGCGGCACGCCGGCCTGATCGACCAGCACCCGGTCCTGATCGACCGGTTCCTCGACGACGCCATCGAGATCGACGTCGACGCGCTCTACGACGGCCACGAGCTCTACCTCGGCGGCGTCATGGAGCACATCGAGGAGGCCGGCATCCACTCCGGCGACTCCGCCTGCGCGCTGCCCCCGATCACCCTCGGCGGCTTCGACATCAAGCGGCTGCGGGCCTCAACGGAGGCCATCGCCAAGGGGGTTGGCGTCCGCGGCCTGATCAACATCCAGTTCGCGATGGCCGGTGACATCCTCTACGTCCTGGAGGCCAACCCGCGCGCCTCGCGGACCGTGCCGTTCACCTCGAAGGCCACCGCGGTGCCGCTGGCCAAGGCCGCCGCCCGGATCTCGCTGGGCGCCACCATCGCCGAGCTGCGCGCCGAGGGCATGCTGCCCAAGACCGGGGACGGCGGCACGCTGCCGCTGGACGCCCCGATCTCCGTCAAGGAAGCGGTCATGCCCTGGTCGCGCTTCCGGGACCGCTCCGGCCGTGGCGTGGACACCATCCTCGGCCCGGAGATGCGCTCCACCGGCGAGGTCATGGGCATCGACTCGGTCTTCGGCACGGCCTACGCCAAGTCGCAGTCCGGCGCCTACGGTGCGCTGCCCACCAAGGGCCGGGCGTTCGTCTCCGTCGCCAACCGCGACAAGCGCACGATGATCTTCCCGGCCCGCGAGCTGGTCGCCCACGGCTTCGAGCTGCTGGCCACCTCCGGCACCGCCGAGGTGCTGCGCCGCAACGGCATCAAGACCACCGTGGTGCGCAAGCACTCCGAGGGCGAGGGCCCGAACGGCGAGAAGACCATCGTCCAGCTCATCCACGACGGCGAGGTCGACCTGATCGTCAACACCCCCTACGGGACCGGCGGTCGGCTCGACGGCTACGACATCCGCACCGCCTCCGTGGCGCGCGGCATCCCCTGCCTGACCACGGTCCAGGCGCTGGCCGCCGCCGTCCAGGGCATCGAGGCGATGTCCCGGGGTGACGTCGGGGTGCGCTCCCTCCAGGAGCACGCCAGGCACCTGACGGCGGCCCGCGAGGAGTGAGGCCCGGAGGGGGACACCACAGCGGTGTCCCCCTCTTCATGAGCCCGCCCACCCTCTCCCGTAAGGCCACCGCCCCCATGTACCGCCTGTTCTTCCAGCTCTTCTTCCAGCGCCTGGACCCCGAGAAGGCCCACCACCTGGCCTTCCGCTGGATCCGCCTGGCCGCGCGCGTCCCGGTGCTGCGCACCTTCGTCGCGGCCGTCCTGGCCCCCCGCCACAAGGAGCTGCGCACCGAGGCCCTGGGCCGCCGGATGCACGGCCCGTTCGGCCTGGCCGCCGGCTTCGACAAGAACGCCGTCGCCATCGACGGGATGGCCATGCTCGGCTTCGACCACGTCGAGATCGGCACGGTCACCGCCCAGCCGCAGCCCGGCAATCCCAAGAAGCGGCTGTTCCGGCTCGTCCCGGACCGCGCGCTGATCAACCGGATGGGCTTCAACAACGAGGGCTCGGCGGCGGTCGCCGCCCGCCTGGCCGCCCGGAACCCGGTCTTCCGCACCACCGTCGGCGTCAACATCGGCAAGACCAAGGTCGTGCCGGAGGCCGAGGCGGTCGCCGACTACGTCACCTCCACCGAGCGCCTGGCCCGGCACGCCGACTACCTGGTCGTCAACGTCTCCTCGCCGAACACCCCCGGGCTGCGCAACCTCCAGGCCACGGACCACCTGCGCCCGCTGCTCACCGCGGTCCGCGAGGCCGCCGACCGCACGGTCACCGACCGCCGCGTCCCGCTCCTGGTCAAGATCGCCCCCGACCTGGCCGACGAGGACGTCGACGCGGTCGCCGACCTCGCCCTGGAGCTGGGCCTGGACGGCATCATCGCCACCAACACCACCATCGCCCGCGAGGGGCTGGGCCTGACCTCCGACCCGGAGCTGGTCGCCGAGACCGGCGGCCTGTCCGGCGCCCCCGTCAAGGAGCGCTCCCTGGAGGTCCTGCGCCGCCTGTACGCCCGGGTCGGCGACCGGATCACCCTGATCGGCGTCGGCGGCATCGAGACCGCCGAGGACGCCTGGCAGCGCATCCTCGCCGGCGCCACCCTCGTCCAGGGCTACAGCGCCTTCATCTACCAGGGCCCGTTCTGGTGCCGCGCGATCCACCGGGGCCTGGCCGCGCGGCTGCGCACCAGCCCCTACGCCACCCTCGCCGACGCGGTCGGCGCCGACCACAAGCAGGTGACCCCGTGACCCGCCCGTCGCCCGACCACCGCCCCGCAACGGCGCCCTCCGGGCGGCCGGACCCCCTTCCGCCCTTCGGTGCCCGCCTCCGCCGCGCCATGGACGAGCGCGGCCCGCTCTGCGTCGGCATCGACCCGCACGCGTCGCTGCTGGCCGACTGGGGCCTCAACGACGACGTGGCGGGTCTGGCCCGGTTCACCCGGACCGTCGTCGAGGCGCTCGGCGAGCAGGTCGCGGTCTTCAAGCCGCAGTCGGCCTTCTTCGAGCGGTTCGGCTCGCGCGGCATCGCGGTCCTGGAGACCGCCGTCGAGGAGGCCCGGGAACGTGGTGCGCTGATCCTGATGGACGCCAAGCGCGGCGACATCGGTTCCACCATGGGCGCCTACGCCGAGGCGTTCCTGCGCCCGGACTCCCCGCTCTTCTCGGACGCGCTCACGCTCTCCCCGTACCTCGGCTACGGCTCGCTGCGGCCAGCCGTGGAGCTGGCGCGGCAGAGCGGCGCCGGGCTCTTCGTGCTGGGCCTGACCTCCAACCCGGAGGGCGCGGAGGTCCAGCGCGCGGTCCGCGAGGACGGCCGCACCGTCGCCGCCACGATGCTCGGCCACCTCGCCGCCGAGAACGCCGGGGCGGAGCCGCTGGGCTCCTTCGGCGCGGTCGTCGGCGCCACGCTCGGCGATCTCTCCGCGTTCGACCTGGCGATCAACGGCCCGCTGCTGGCTCCCGGCATCGGCGCGCAGGGCGCCACCCCCGCGGACCTGCCCACGGTCTTCGGCGGGACGGTCCGCAACGTGGTCCCGAGCGTCAGTCGGGGAGTGCTCAAGCACGGCCCGGACGCCGGCGCACTACGCGCGGCGGCGGCCCGGTTCGCCGACGAAGTGCGCGCGGCGGTTGCATAACGAGGTCAGTTAGTCCCGAAATGTCCTGGTCAGCAGAGTCTGACCAGGACTTTTCGTCTGTTCTCGCTGACTGGAGCGCCATCGGCCGCTAGTCTCCGTCGAGAGCACTGCACGTAAGCGCGTTGCTCGTTGCTCCGTTGTGACGGGGCGACTAGGTTCCACACCGGTCCGTATCCGACAGTTCGACATCCGAGGTGACGTAGGCGTGGCTCTTCCGCCCCTTACCCCTGAACAGCGCGCTGCCGCGCTCGAAAAGGCCGCCGCGGCTCGCCGGGAGCGCGCCGAGGTCAAGAATCGGCTCAAGCACTCGGGAGCTTCCCTCCACGAGGTCATCCAGCAGGGCCAGAAGAACGATGTCATCGGCAAGATGAAGGTCTCCGCCCTCCTGGAGTCCCTGCCCGGCGTCGGCAAGGTCCGCGCGAAGCAGATCATGGAGCGGCTCGGCATCTCCGAGAGCCGCCGCGTCCGCGGCCTGGGCTCGAACCAGATCGCATCGCTGGAGCGCGAGTTCGGCAGCACTGGTTCCTGAGTTTCCCGGCACTGCCGGGTAGCTGGAATAATCGCTGCATGAGTTCAGCAGTCTCCCGGGGGTCCGCCCCCGTACCCCCGGCCAGACAACCGCGCCTGACCGTGCTCTCCGGCCCCTCGGGGGTCGGCAAGAGCACGGTCGTCGCGCATCTGCGCAAGGTCCACCCCGAAATCTGGCTCTCGGTGTCGGCCACCACCCGCAAGCCGCGCCCGGGGGAGCGTCACGGCGTCCAGTACTTCTTCGTCGAGGACGAGGAGTTCGACAAGCTGATCGCCAACGGCGAACTGCTGGAGTGGGCCGAGTTCGCCGGCAACCGCTACGGCACCCCGCGCAAGGCGGTCCTGGACCGGCTGGAGTCCGGCGAGCCCGTCCTGCTGGAGATCGACCTCCAGGGCGCCCGCCAGGTCCGCGAGTCCATGTCCGACGCCAACCTGGTCTTCCTGGCCCCGCCGAGCTGGGAGGAGTTGGTCCGCCGGCTCACCGGCCGCGGCACGGAGGCGCCGGAGGTCATCGAGCGGCGCCTGGAGGCGGCCCGGATCGAGCTGGCGGCGGAGAAGGAGTTCGACGTCACACTCGTCAACACCTCCGTCGAGGACGTCAGCCGTGAGCTGCTAGCCTTGATGTTGCGTCGCTCTGAGGACCGGACCACCGGAGACTGACCGGTCCCGATCCCGGCGCCACGGATTTCAGCGCGGCCGCGCGCTATCACCTGCTTCATCCCCTTTCGGAAGGTAGAGAGTGTCCTCTTCCATCACCGCACCCGAGGGCATCATCAACCCGCCCATTGATGAGCTTCTTGAGGCCACGGACTCGAAGTACAGCCTCGTGATCTACGCCGCCAAGCGCGCGCGCCAGATCAACGCCTACTACTCCCAGCTCGGCGAGGGCCTGCTGGAGTACGTCGGCCCGCTGGTCGACACCCACGTCCACGAGAAGCCCCTGTCGATCGCGCTCCGCGAGATCAACGCGGGTCTGCTGACCTCGGAGGCCGTCGAGGGCCCCGTCGGCCAGTAAGCGGCACAAGGCTTTACCTCACCAAGGGCCCGGCAGGGGCGCCTCCCAGCGTGTGGCTGGGCGGACCTGCCGGGCCCTTGGCGTGCCCGGAGGGCATAGGTTGAGGGACATGCGTTCGGAGCTGAACTCGGGGAGCGGGGAAGCGATGGAGAAGCGGGAGCGGCCCAGGGTTGTCCTGGGGGTCAGCGGCGGGATCGCCGCGTACAAGGCGTGCGAGCTGCTGCGGCGGCTCACGGAGTCCGGCCACGACGTTCGGGTCGTGCCGACCGCCTCGGCGCTGCACTTCGTCGGGGAGGCCACCTGGTCGGCGCTGTCCGGCAACCCGGCCACCACCGAGGTCTGGGAGTCCGTCCACGAGGTCCCGCACGTCCGCATCGGCCAGGCCGCCGACCTCGTCGTGGTCGCCCCGGCCACCGCCGACCTGCTGGCCAAGGCCGCCCACGGCCTCGCCGACGACCTGCTGACCAACACCCTGCTCACCGCCCGCTGTCCGGTGGTTTTCGCCCCCGCGATGCACACCGAGATGTGGGAGAACCCCGCCACCCAGGAGAACGTCGCCACGCTGCGCCGCCGCGGCGCGCTGGTCATCGAGCCCGCGGTGGGCCGGCTCACCGGCGTCGACACCGGCAAGGGCCGCTTCCCCGACCCGGTGGAGATCTTCGACCTGTGCCGCCAGGTGCTGGCCCGCGGGGCCCAGGGCCTGGCGCGGGACCTGGCCGGCCGGCACGTCGTGGTCAGCGCCGGTGGGACCCGGGAGCCGCTGGACCCGGTGCGCTACCTGGGCAACCGCTCCTCCGGCAAGCAGGGTTACGCGCTGGCCCGTACGGCCGCGGCCCGCGGCGCCCGGGTCACCCTGGTCGCCGGCAACACCGAGCTGCCCGACCCGGCGGGGGTGGACGTGGTCCGCATCGGCACCGCCCGGCAGCTCCGCGAGGCCGTGCTCAAGGCCGCGGCCGACGCCGACGCGGTGGTGATGGCCGCCGCGGTGGCCGATTTCCGACCCGCCCATTACGCCACCGGCAAGATCAAGAAGCGGGAGGGGCAGGAGCCGGACCCCATCACTCTGGTGCGTAATCCGGACATCCTCGCCGAGCTCTCCGCCGACCGGGCCCGCCCCGGCCAGGTGGTCGTCGGCTTCGCCGCGGAGACCGATGACGTCCTCGCCAACGGCCGCGCCAAGCTGGCCCGCAAGGGCTGCGATCTTCTGGTGGTCAACGAGGTCGGCGAGCGCAAGACCTTCGGTTCGGCCGAAAACGAGGCCGTGATCCTGGCCACGGACGGCACCGAGACCCCCGTCCCGTACGGCCCGAAAGAAGCCCTCGCCGACACGGTTTGGGACCTGGTCGCGCCCCGTCTGGCCGCCCCGGGAGCCTGACCGGAAACGCCCAGCGGAATCCCCGATACCGCCTCCGGGAGGGCCTTCGCCGCCCCATCGAAATTCGGCGTGCCCTCTTGACCGGACCGATCGCCGAGGTGATCGTCACTACCGTGAGGCGTGGTGTCCCAGGTCACGGGGGTTCCATAAAACGAGACTGGGTGCCCGCGCGCCACGTTAGACCGATAAACTGGCAGCGGTCCGGCCGAGCGCAGCTCTCGGCCGTTCCGCTAAATGATCAGCCAGCAGCCGCTGCAACCCCAGGGAGCGATGTGTCCCGCCGCCTGTTCACCTCGGAGTCTGTTACCGAGGGCCACCCTGACAAGATCGCTGACCAGATCAGCGACACCATTCTCGACGCGCTCCTCAAGGAGGACCCGACCTCTCGGGTCGCCGTTGAGACGTTGATCACCACCGGCCTGGTGCACGTGGCCGGCGAGGTGACGACCAAGGCGTACGCCGACATCCCCAACCTCGTCCGGAACAAGATCCTTGAGATCGGTTACGACTCGTCCAAGAAGGGCTTCGACGGCGCCTCCTGCGGCGTCTCGGTGTCCATCGGCGCGCAGTCACCGGACATCGCCCAGGGCGTCGACACCGCCTACGAGAACCGCGTCGAGGGCGACGACGACGAACTGGACCGGCAGGGCGCCGGCGACCAGGGCCTGATGTTCGGGTTCGCCTGCGACGAGACCCCCGAGCTCATGCCGCTCCCGATCTACCTGGCGCACCGCCTGTCGCGCCGGCTGTCGGAGGTCCGCAAGAACGGGACCATCCCCTACCTGCGTCCCGACGGCAAGACCCAGGTCACCATCGAGTACGACGGCAACAAGGCCGTCCGCCTCGACACCGTGGTGGTCTCCTCCCAGCACGCCAGCGACATCGACCTGGACTCGCTGCTGGCGCCCGACATCCGCGAGTTCGTCGTCGAGCACGTGCTGTCCCAGCTCGTCGAGGACGGCATCAAGCTGGACACCGAGGACTACCGGCTGCTGGTCAACCCGACCGGTCGCTTCGAGATCGGCGGCCCGATGGGCGACGCCGGCCTGACCGGCCGCAAGATCATCATCGACACCTACGGCGGCATGGCCCGCCACGGCGGCGGTGCCTTCTCCGGCAAGGACCCGTCCAAGGTGGACCGTTCGGCCGCGTACGCGATGCGCTGGGTCGCCAAGAACGTGGTCGCCGCCGGCCTCGCCGCGCGCTGCGAGGTCCAGGTCGCCTACGCCATCGGCAAGGCCGAGCCGGTCGGCCTGTTCGTCGAGACCTTCGGCACCAACGCCGTCGACACCGACAAGATCGAGCAGGCCATCGGCGAGGTCTTCGACCTCCGCCCGGCCGCGATCATCCGCGACCTCGACCTGCTCCGCCCGATCTACGCCCAGACCGCCGCCTACGGCCACTTCGGCCGTGAGCAGGAGGAGTTCACCTGGGAGCGCACCGACCGGGTGGACGCCCTCCGCAAGGCCGCGGGCCTGTAAGGCACCGCACCGCAAGGGAACCCTCCAGGGGCCCCGGACCGCTTCGGCGGTTCGGGGCCCCTGGCCGTTCGCCGGCACCGGCCGTTGTCAGTGGCGTCTGCTAAGACTGGTTGCTGTGAGCAGGGAGAACGGGCGGGAGCCGGGGGAGCAGGGCGAGCAGTTGGCCCTGATCCGGGAGACCGTGCGGGAGACGAAGGCGGAGCGCGCCAAGCCGCGGACGTGGCGGGGGGCCGCGCTGGCGGCGGAGCTGCCGGTGGCGCGGGTGCTGGTGGACAAGGGGCTGGTGCACCTCGACCGGTTCTTCGACTACGCGGTGCCCGCCGCGATGGACTCCGAGGCGCGGCCCGGGGTGCGGGTGCGGGTGCGCTTCGGGGCGGGGGAGAAGGGCGGGCGGCGCGAGGGCGGCCGACTGGTCAGCGGCTTCATCGTGGAGCGGGTGGCGGAGAGCGACTTCCGGGGGGTGCTGGCGCCGCTCGCCCAGGTGCTCTCGCCGGAGCCGGTGCTGAGCCCGGAGCTGCTGGCGCTGTGCCGGGCGGTCGCCGACCGGTACGCCGGGTCGCTGGCGGACGTGGTGCAGCTCGCGGTGCCGCCGCGCCGGGCGCGCGTCGAGGCCAAGCCGTCGCCGGCGCCGTTGCCGCCGAACGCCCCGCCGGAGCCGGGGAGTTGGGAGCGTTACGGGGCCGGCCCCGGGTTTCTGGCCGCGCTGGCGCGGGGGGACGCGCCGCGGGCGGTGTGGACGGCGTTGCCCGGGCCGAGCTGGCCGGAGGAGCTGGCGCGGGCGGTGGCCGCGGCGCTCGCCGGGGGGCGCGGGGCGCTGGTGGTGGTGCCCGACGGGCGGGCCGCGGCGCGGGTGGACGCGGCGCTGGGTGCGCTGATCGGCGCCGACCGGCATGTGGTGCTGACGGCGGAGTGCGGGCCCGAGGAGCGCTACCGGCGCTGGCTGGCGGTCAGCCGGGGCTCGGTGCGGGCGGTGATCGGCACCCGGGCGGCGATGTTCGCGCCCGTCGCCGGGCTGGGGTTGGTCGCCCTGTGGGACGACGGGGACCCCAGCCACAGCGATCCGCACGCCCCGCAGCCGCACGCCCGGGAGGTGTTGATCCAGCGCGCGGTCAGCGAGCGAGCCGGGTTCCTGCTCGGCGGGCTGAGCTGCACGGTCGAGGCGGCGCAGTTGGTGGAGACCGGCTGGGCGCGGCCGTTGACCGCCGGCCGCGAGCGGGTCCGGGCCGCCGCTCCTTTGGTGCGTACGGTCGGGGACGGCGACGAGGCGCGGGACGCCGCGGCGCGCGCCGCCCGGTTGCCGTCGATGGCGTGGCAGATCGTGCGGGACGGGCTCACGCGCGGCCCGGTGCTGGTGCAGGTGCCGCGGCGGGGGTACGCACCCCGGCTGGCGTGTGAGCGGTGTCGGACGCCGGCCCGTTGCCGGGCGTGTGCCGGCCCGTTGGAGGCGCGCGAGGCCGGCGAGTTGGCCTGTGCCTGGTGCGGTCGCGAGGAGTCGGCCTGGCATTGCGCGGAATGCGGCGGGTCCCGGTTGCGGGCGCAGATCGTCGGGGCGCGGCGCACCGCGGAGGAGCTGGGCCGGGCGTTCCCGGCGGTTCCGGTGCGCACATCGGGGCGGGACCACGTCCTGACGACGGTGCCCGGCACGCCCGCGCTGGTGGTCAGCACGCCCGGCGCCGAGCCGGTCGCGGACGGCGCGGGGTACGCGGCCGCGCTGCTGCTGGACGGCTGGGCGCTGCTCGGGCGGCCGGATCTGCGGGCCGGCGAGGAGGCGTTGCGCCGCTGGCTGGGCGCGGCCGCGCTGGTCCGTGGGCAGGAGGCGGGCGGCACGGTCGCGGTGATCGCGGAGCCGACCCTGCGTCCGGTGCAGGCGCTGGTGCGGTGGGATCCGGTCGGCCATGCGGTGCGGGAGTTGGCCGAGCGGGCGGAGTTGGGCTTCCCGCCGGTGTCGCGGATGGCCTCGGTGGCGGGCCGTCCCGAGGACGTGGCCGGCTTGCTGGGCGCGGCCGAACTCCCCGCGGGGGCTGAGGTGTTGGGCCCGGTGCCGCTGCCGATACCGGACGCCGGGCGGCCCCGTCGGCCGGGCGATCCCCCGCCGGGTGAGGCGTGGGAGCGCGCCCTCGTACGGGTCCGCCCCGGCCAGGGCGCCGCACTGGCCGCGGCGCTGAAGTCCGCGCGCGCGGCCCGCCTGGTCAAACGCGAGGGTGAGCCGGTCCGGGTCCGGATCGACCCGCCGGACCTGGGCTGAGGGGCGGGGCCACCGGCCGCCGCCGGCGGGCGGCCCGAGCGGGGCTTGGGCCGGGGCCCGGGGGCGGTCACTCAACCTTCGCCGGTGGCGCGGTGGTTGACGGTCGGTGGCCCGAGGCGCGGCCCGCGTCGACGCATCGCCCCGGGGCCGCATCCGCCCAACTGCCGGCATCGGCCCGTGGTCCCGGACACCCGGGTCGTGCGCGTCGCGCGTCGCCGGACCCGTAGCCGCGAGCGGTCCGGATCACGGGCGGGCCGTGCGCACCGCCCGCACCCTCCGCGCGCGCCGTCGCGGCCTCGCTTCGCCGACCTCCCCGCTCCGGGACCGTGGTCGGCAGGCGGCCCCGGGCACCGGGGCGGCGGGCCGTCGGAAACGTGGGGGCGTAAGGGGGCGGGGGTGAGGGTGGGGCGTAGGAGTACGAGGGGAACGGCGGGAGGTCAGCCGTTGCGAGGGCCGGGGAAGGCGCCGGGGCGGGCCTCGTCGCGGGAGACCGCGGAGGGCTGGGTGGGCATGGAGCGGGCGGCGGGGACGGAGGGGGGTCCGGACAGGCCGCCGGCCATGCTGACGGCGCGGGCGGCGGAGGCGTCGGAGGAGCGCACCGCGGGGTCGGTGCCGTCGCCGGACGGCTGGGCGGCGGCGCGCCGGGCGCCGTAACGGCGGTGCACCGCCTGCTTGGTGACGCCGAGTGCGGAGCCCACCGCGTCCCAGGAGAAGCCCAGCGAGCGGTCGAAGTCGACGGCGGCGGTGACGAGGGTTTCGACGCTGTCGCGGAGTTCCTGCGCGAGCCGCACGGTCGGGGCGGGGGCGCGTCCGTAGACGACGAAGCCCGCGGACGGGCCCGTGCGCCGCGGCCGGTAGACGTTGCCGAGCTGCGCGGTGAGCGTGCGCAGGGCGTCCACCTGCCGGCGGACGCGCTCGATGTCCCGCACCAGGAGATGCAGGCTGGCGCGCGCCTGGGCGTCGTGGGTTGCGTGGTCGGCCATGAGCAAGCCTCTCGAACCGGCGTGGAAAGGAAGGGTGAAGCGCGATCGGGCCGCCAAAGCGGCCCGAAATTCGGTCAATGCTGCTTGACCAACGCGTCAGGAGCGGCTCTGGTCACGGTATGGGGGCGTACGAGCTTGTGCGCGGGGCGTGGGTAAGTTCGCACGCCCCCCGGCGTTCCGGCCCATGACCTGCGCCAAGACTCTTAGACTGGTGCGCCGTTCCGCTGCGTGTGAGAGGTAGTCCGTCACCCATGAGGCTTGTCTTCGCCGGTACCCCCGAGGTCGCCGTGCCTGCCCTCGATGCCCTGATCGCCTCGGACCGGCACGAGGTGGTGGCCGTCGTGACCCGGCCCGACGCGCCGGCCGGGCGGGGCCGCCGGCTGGTGGCCAGCCCGGTCGCGGAGCGCGCGGAGGAGGCCGGCATCGAGGTGTTGAAGCCGGCGAAGCCGCGGGACGAGGAGTTCCTCGCGCGGCTGCGGGAGATCGGGCCGGACTGCTGCCCGGTGGTGGCGTACGGAGCGCTGTTGCCCAAGGCGGCGTTGGAGATTCCCGCGCACGGGTGGGTCAACCTGCACTTCTCGCTGCTGCCGGCGTGGCGGGGGGCGGCGCCGGTGCAGCACGCGGTGCTGGCCGGCGATGAGATCACCGGTGCCGCCACCTTCCAGATCGAGCAGGGGCTGGACTCCGGCCCGGTGTACGGGGTGATCACCGAGGAGATCCGGTCGGCGGACACCAGCGGCGATCTGCTGACCCGGCTCGCGTTCGCCGGCTCCGGGCTGCTGGTGGCCACGATGGACGGCATCGAGGACGGCACCCTCAAGGCGGTGCCGCAGCCGGCGGAGGGGGTCACCCTGGCCCCGAAGATCGAGGTCGAGGACGCCCGGATCGAGTGGAGCGCGCCGGCGCTGCGGGTGGACCGGGTGATCCGGGGCTGTGCGCCGGCGCCCGGCGCCTGGACGGTCTTCCGCGGGGAGCGGCTGAAGGTGATGTCGGGCGCCCTGGCCCCCGGTTATGAGGGTCCGGAGCTCGCCCCGGGCGAACTGGCCGTCACGAAGAAGGCGGTTCACGTGGGCACCGGCAGCCACCCCGTCGAGCTGGTGTGGGTGCAGCCGCAGGGCAAGAAGCCGATGAAGGGCGCGGACTGGGCGCGCGGGGTGCGGATCGCGGCCGGCGAGCGGCTGGGCGGCTGACCGGTCCGGCGGCGCGGGCCGGGGGTCGTCCCCGCGCGCTGCCGGTCGGGGGCCCGCGTAGGCTGGGGCGGACCCCCGTCCCGTAATACCGGAGCACCTTTTCGTGAGTCAGCAGCCGCCCCGCCGCCACGGCACCCGTAAGCCCTACCGCCGCCCGAAGAAGGACCCGGTCCGGATCCTCGCGTTCGAGGCGCTGCGGGCGGTGGACGAGCGGGATGCGTACGCCAACCTCGTCCTGCCGCCGCTGCTGCGCAAGGCGCGCGAGGGCGGGGAGTTCGACGCCCGGGACGCGGCGCTGGCAACCGAGTTGGTGTACGGGACGCTGCGCCGCCAGGGCACCTACGACGCGATCCTGGACCGTTGCGTGGACCGGCCGCTGCGCGAGGTGGACCCGCCGGTGCTGGACGTGCTGACGCTGGGCGCGCACCAGTTGCTCGGCACGCGCATCCCGACGCACGCCGCGGTGAGCGCCACCGTGGAGCTGGCCCGGGTGGTGCTGGGCGATGGCCGGGCGAAGTTCGTCAACGCGGTGCTGCGCAAGGTCGCGGCGGACGATCTGGACGGCTGGCTGGAGCGGGTGGCGCCGGAGTACGACGACGATCCCGAGGAGCACCTGGGGATCGTGCACGCGCATCCGCGCTGGGTCGTCTCCGCCCTGTGGGACGCGCTCGGCGGTGGCCGGGCGGGCATTGAGGACCTGTTGGCGGCGGACAACGAGCGTCCCGAGGTGACGCTGGTGGCGCGGCCCGGACGGGCCACCGCGGAGGAGCTGTTGGCCGCCGCGGGCGAGGAGGGCGCGGTGCCGGGCCGGTGGTCGCCGTACGCGGTCCGGCTCGCCGAGGGCGGGGAGCCGGGCGCGCTGGACGCGGTGCGCGAGGGGCGCGCCGGAGTGCAGGACGAGGGCAGCCAGTTGGTGGCGCTGGCGCTGGCCAACGCCCCGTTGGAGGGCCCGGACCGGGCCTGGTTGGACGGCTGCGCGGGGCCGGGCGGCAAGGCGGCACTGTTGGGCGCGCTGGCGGCGCAGCGGGGCGCGGCGCTGCTGGCGTCCGAGAAGCAGCCGCACCGGGCGCGGTTGGTGGCCCGGGCGCTGGACGGCAACCCCGGTCCGTACGCGGTGATCGCCGCCGACGGCACCCGCCCGGCGTGGCGGCCCGGGGCCTTCGACCGGGTGTTGGTGGACGTGCCGTGCACCGGGCTGGGCGCGCTGCGCCGGCGGCCCGAGGCGCGCTGGCGGCGTCGCCCCGAGGACCTGGACGGATTCGCGCCGCTGCAGCGGGAGTTGCTGCGGCAGGCGCTGGCGGCGGTGCGGGTCGGCGGGGTGGTCGGCTATGCGACCTGCTCGCCGCATCCGGCGGAGACCCGGGCGGTGGTGGAGGACGTCCTCAAGGGGCGCGGCGGCCCGGCGGCCGAGGCCGAGTGGGTCGACGCCCGGCCGCTGATGCCCGGGGTCCCGGAGCTCGGCGACGGCCCGGACGTGCAGTTGTGGCCGCATCTGCACGGCACCGACGCGATGTATCTGGCGCTGCTGCGGCGGACCGGCTGACGGGGCCGTCGCGGGGGTGGCCGGTTCCGATGGAGACGAGGGGCACACCCCCGGGGAGCCGGACCGGACGAGGAGATATCTTGATGTCGAGCAATGTTGATATCTTGATGTCGAGCAATTTTGCAGACGTGGATGGAGCGGACCCGGTGACTGACTCGACCATCATTTACACCCACACTGACGAGGCCCCGGCCCTGGCGACGTACTCGTTCCTGCCGGTGGCGGAGGCGTACGCGGCGACGGCCGGGGTGACGCTGGAGACCCGCGACATCTCGCTGTCCGGCCGGATCATCGCCGTGTTCCCCGAGTACCTCAAGGAGGAGCAGCGGATCCCCGACGCCCTCGCCGAGCTCGGTGAGTTGGCCAAGACGCCCGGCGCCAACATCATCAAGCTGCCGAACATCTCGGCCTCCATCCCGCAGCTCAAGGCGGCCGTCGCCGAGCTTCAGGAGCAGGGCTACGCGCTCCCGGACTACCCGGACGACCCGAAGACCGACGAGGAGCGCGAGATCCGCGCCCGCTACGACAAGGTCAAGGGCAGCGCCGTCAACCCCGTGCTGCGCGAGGGCAATTCGGACCGCCGCGCCCCCGCGTCGGTCAAGAACTACGCCAAGGCGCACCCGCACCGCATGGGTGCCTGGACCTCCGAGTCCAAGACCAACGTCGCGACCATGGGCGCGGACGACTTCCGCTCCACCGAGAAGTCCGCGGTGATCGCCGGGGACGGCACGCTCCGCATCGAGCTGGCCGGCGACGACGGCACCACCACCGTGCTGCGCGAGTCGGTACCGGTCCTGGCCGGCGAGGTCGTGGACGCCTCCGTGATGCGGGTCGGTCCGCTGCGCGAGTTCCTGGCCGCGCAGGTCGCCAAGGCCAAGGCCGAGGGCGTGCTGTTCTCCGTGCACCTCAAGGCCACGATGATGAAGGTCTCCGACCCGATCGTCTTCGGTCACGTCGTGCGCGCCTTCTTCCCCAAGACCTTCGCCCAGTACGGCGAGGCGCTGGCCGCCGCGGGCCTCACCCCGAACGACGGCCTCGGCGGCATCTACAAGGGCCTGGACGCGCTGCCCAACGGCGCCGAGATCAAGGCGTCGTTCGACGCCGAGCTGGCCGAGGGCCCGGAGCTGGCGATGGTCGACTCCGACCGCGGCATCACCAACCTGCACGTGCCCAGCGACGTCATCGTGGACGCCTCGATGCCGGCCATGATCCGCACCTCCGGCCACATGTGGGGCCCGGACGGCGAGGAGGCCGACACCCTCGCGGTGCTGCCGGACAGCAGCTACGCCGGCGTCTACCAGGCCGTCATCGAGGACTGCCGCGCCCACGGCGCCTTCGACCCGGCCACCATGGGGTCGGTGCCCAACGTCGGCCTCATGGCGCAGAAGGCCGAGGAGTACGGCAGCCACGACAAGACCTTCGAGATCCCGACCACCGGCACGGTGCGGGTCCTCGACGGCGCGGGCAACGTCGTCCTGGAGCAGACCGTGGGCGCCGGCGACATCTTCCGGATGTGCCAGACCAAGGACGCCCCGATCAAGGACTGGGTCAAGCTGGCCGTCACCCGCGCCCGCGCCACCGGTGACCCGGCGGTGTTCTGGCTCGACGAGACCCGCGCGCACGACGCCCAGTTGATCGCGAAGGTCAGGGCGTACCTGCCGGAGCACGACACCGACGGCCTGGAGATCAAGATCCTGGCCCCGGTCGAGGCGACCACGTTCTCCCTGGAGCGGATCCGCCGCGGCGAGAACACCATCTCGGTCACCGGCAACGTGCTGCGCGACTACCTGACCGACCTGTTCCCGATCCTGGAGCTGGGCACCAGCGCCAAGATGCTCTCGGTCGTGCCGCTGATGAACGGTGGCGGCCTGTTCGAGACCGGCGCCGGCGGCTCCGCCCCGAAGCACGTCCAGCAGTTGGTCAAGGAGAACTACCTCCGCTGGGACAGCCTGGGCGAGTTCCTGGCCCTCGCGGTCAGCTTCGAGCACCTTGCGACGACCACCGGCAACGCCCGCGCCAAGGTCCTCGCCGACACCCTCGACCGCGCGACCGGCTCGTTCCTCAACGAGAACAAGTCGCCGAGCCGCCGCCTGGGCGGTATCGACAACCGCGGCAGCCACTTCTACCTGGCCACCTACTGGGCCCAGGAGTTGGCCAAGCAGACCGACGACGCGCAGCTCGCCGAGGCGTTCGGGCCGCTGGCCAAGACGCTGACCGAGCAGGAGCAGACCATCATCGACGAGCTGATCGCGGTGCAGGGCTCCCCGGCCGAGATCGGCGGCTACTACCGCCCCGACGCCGCCAAGGCGTCCGCGGTGATGCGTCCGTCGAAGACGCTGAACCAGGCGCTGACGGCCCTGAAGGGCTGACCCACCGCCGTCAGGCACCACCTCGTCCGCCCCGGCCGGGCCGCGCGTCCGGCCGGGGCGGACCGGTGCCGGGGGCCCGTGCCGGGGTGACGGGAGTCTCCCGGCCCGGCGCGGACCGTGCGTGGGCGGACCGCCATACTGGGGGCATGGCCTTGATCAACCCCAGCATCCTGTCCGCCGACTTCGCCCGCCTCGCTGAGGAGGCGAAGGCCGTCGAGGGCGCCGACTGGCTCCATGTCGACGTGATGGACAACCACTTCGTCCCCAACCTCACCCTCGGCGTGCCGATCGTCGAGGCGCTGAGCAAGGCGACGGAGACCCCCCTCGATCTGCACCTGATGATCGAGGACCCGGACCGCTGGGCGCCGCAGTACGTGGAGGCCGGGGCCGGTTCGGTCACCTTCCACGCGGAGGCGGCCGGGGCGCCGGTGCGGCTGGCGCGGGAGATCCGGGCCAAGGGCGCGCGGGCGTCGATGGCGCTGAAGCCGGCCACCCCGATCGAGCCGTTCGAGGACCTGCTGCCCGAGCTGGACATGCTGTTGATCATGACCGTCGAGCCGGGCTTCGGTGGCCAGGCGTTCCTGGACATCATGCTGCCGAAGATCCGCCGCACCCGAGAGCTGATCTCCCGGCACGGCCTCCAGGTGTGGCTCCAGGTGGACGGCGGGGTCTCGGCGGAGACCATCGAGCGCTGCGCGGAGGCCGGCGCCGATGTGTTCGTCGCGGGCTCCGCGGTGTACGGGGCGGACGACCCGGCCAAGGCCGTCCGCGACCTGCGGGAGAAGGCCGAGGCGGCGACGGCCGCGAGCTGGGGCTGCGCCCACTGATCGAGTCGTCGGCGAAGCCCGCGGGGCCCGGTTCCGGGGCGTACGGCGCGGTGTGCGGCGGGGGTTGACCTGCCGGCCACCGAGCGTTCATGCCCGTCGTGCCGGTCATGGTCCCCGTACACCTCGGGTTTCTGAAAGGATGAGCAAAGACTCGATCAGATGCGCAAAAGGGGAGATTTTCGTGGTAGCCAGCCGCCCACAGTCCGGAATGGGCCCTGCCGAGCTGGTGCAGGCCGCGGCCATGGCCCGCCGCTTCTACCTTGAGGGCAAGTCCAAGATCCAGATCGCGGAGGAGTTCGGCGTCAGCCGCTTCAAGGTCGCCCGCGTTCTGGAGACGGCCCTGGAGCGCGATCTCGTGCGGATCGAGATCCGGGTGCCCTCCGAGCTCGACGCGGAGCGCTCCGATGCCCTGCGCGCCCGGTACGGCCTGCGGCACGCGGTCGTCGTCGAATCGCCCGCCGACGCCACGGAGGACGCCGCCGACCCCGAGAACCTCGGTGAGGTGGCCGCCGACCTGCTCGGCGAACTCGTCACCGAGGGCGATGTGTTGGGCCTCGCCTGGGGCCGTTCGACGATCCACATGGCGGCCGCGCTGCACCAGCTTCCGCCGTGCACCGTCGTCCAGTTGACCGGGGTCTACGACGCCGGGACCGCCGACCGCGGCTCGGTCGAGGCGGTCCGTCGCGCCGCCGACGTCTCCGGCGGCGAGGCGCACCCGATCTACGCGCCGATGCTGCTGCCGGACTCGGCGACCGCCGCCGCGCTGCGCGGCCAGACCGGCATCGCCCGCGCCTTCGACTACTTCGACAAGGTCACCGTCGCCTGCGTCTCCATCGGCTCCTGGGAGCCGGGCGTCTCCACCGTCTACGACATGCTGTCCGAGGACGAGCGGGAGCACTACGCCTCGCTGGGCGCGGCCGCCGAGATGTCCGCGCACCTCTTCGACGGTGAGGGCCGGCGCATCGGCCGCGACCTGGGCGAGCGCTGCATCACCGTCGAGGCGGACCGGCTGCGCCGGATTCCCGAGGTGGTGGCGATCGCCGGCGGCCGGCGCAAGGCCGCGGCCATCGGCGCGGTGCTCCGCTCCGGCCTGGTGACGAGCCTGGTCACGGACACCGCGGCCGCCGACCACCTGCTGCTGGAGACCGGCCCCGGCCCGCGGCCCGCGCTGGACCGGGCGGACCCCGACGGGCGCTGAGCGGGCCCGCACCACCATCGGCGCGCAGCCCGCGCGCGGCTGTGACAGCATCGGCGCATGCTGATCCAATCCGCTCCGCGCCGGGCCGCCGCCGTGCTCGGCGCGCTGTTCGCCGCCCTGCTCCTCGTCCTCACCGGCTGCTCCACCGGCGGTGCCGGCAAAGGGAGTTCGGCCGGCGCGCACCACCCGGCCGCGAGCGCCACGGCCGACGGCCGGTCGCCCGGCGGCACCGCCGCACCGCCCTGGGCGAAGGGCCACCCGACCGTCCCGGCGAAGAGCCTGCCCGCCGAGGCGCAGCGCACCCTGAAGCTGATCGACGCCGGCGGCCCGTTCCCGTACCCGAAGGACGGCACCGTCTTCGGGAACTACGAGAAGCAACTGCCCAAGGAACCGCGCGGCTACTACCACGAGTACACGGTCGACACCCCCGGCGCCCGCAATCGCGGAGCCCGGCGCCTGATCACCGGCAAGCAACACGAGTTCTTCTACACCGACGACCACTACAAGTCCTTCAAGGCGGTGCTCCGGTGACCCCCGAGGTGCCCCCGGCGCTGGTCTCGGTGCTCGACGGGCGGACGCCGGCGGGGGTGCTGCCGTGGCCGGCGGACCGGCCGGTTGCGGACGCCCTGGCCGCGGCCCGGGACGCGGGGTGGCACGCGGCCGCGCTCGACCTCACCGGGGTCGTCGACAAGGCCGCCTTCATGGACCGGTGCGCCGCCGCGCTGGACTTCCCCGCCTACTTCGGCGGCAATTGGGACGCGCTGGCGGACTGCCTGACCGATCTGTCCTGGTGCCCGCCCGCGCGCGGCCGACTGCTGGTCGTCACCGGGTGGCAGGAGTACGCGGCCGCAGCCCCGGAGGAGTGGGGCGTGGTCGAGGGGGTGGTGGCGGACGCCGTCGGGTACTGGCGGGACACCGACACCGGGCTCGTGGTGATCATGGCCGGTGGGCGCGGCCGGCGGGGCGCGTAGCCGCCGGCACCGGGCCGCCCGGGACGCCGTTCCGCGACGTTACGGATGCGTCGGGTGAGGCGGCGGCCCGGTGGCCGGACGGCGCGTTGGCGGATCACACACACGCCTCGCGGGCTCGTAGGACTATCGCATGAGTCCTGGTCAGGGCCCGTATCCTGGCGGTATGCGATTCCTCAATCCGAAGAACGGCGCCCTCGAAGAGAGTTCTTCGGTGCCCTACGACCTGACCTACGACGACGTGTTCATGGTGCCCGGCCGCTCGGCGGTGGGCTCCCGCCAGGCCGTGGACCTCGCCTCGCGCGACGGCTCCGGCACGACCATCCCGCTGGTCGTCGCCAACATGACGGCGATCGCCGGTCGCCGCATGGCCGAGACCGTGGCCCGCCGCGGCGGTCTGGTCGTCATCCCCCAGGACATCCCGATCGATGTCGTCACCGAGGTCATCACCTGGGTCAAGCAGCGCCACCTCGTGCTGGACACGCCGATCGTGCTGTCCCCGGTCTCGACCGTGGCGGACGCGCTGTCGCTGCTGCCCAAGCGGGCGCACGGCGCGGGCATCGTCGTCGAGGGCGGCCGGCCGGTCGGCGTCGTCACCGAGCACGACCTGGCCGGGGTGGACCGCTTCACCCAGGTCTCCGAGGTCATGTCCAAGGACCTGCTGGTCCTGGACGCCGACATCGAGCCCCGCGAGGCGTTCAACCGCCTCGACGCGGCCAACCGCAAGCTGGCCCCCGCGGTCGACGCGGACGGCATGCTGGTCGGCATCCTGACCCGCAAGGGCGCGCTGCGCGCCACCCTCTACACCCCCGCCACCGACGCCAACGGCAAGCTGCGGATCGCCGCCGCCGTGGGCATCAACGGCGACGTGGCCGGCAAGGCCAAGGCGCTGCTGGACGCCGGCGTGGACACCCTCGTGGTGGACACCGCGCACGGTCACCAGGAGTCGATGATCAGCGCGATCAAGGCGGTCCGGGCGCTGGACCCGCAGGTCCCGATCGTCGCGGGCAACATCGTCGCCGCCTCCGGCGTGCGCGACCTCATCGAGGCCGGTGCGGACATCATCAAGGTCGGCGTCGGTCCGGGCGCCATGTGCACCACCCGCATGATGACGGGCGTGGGCCGGCCGCAGTTCTCCGCGGTCCTGGAGTGCGCGGCCGAGGCCAAGAAGTACGGCAAGCACGTCTGGGCCGACGGTGGCGTCCGGCACCCCCGCGACGTGGCCATGGCGCTGGCCGCGGGCGCGTCCAACGTCATGATCGGCTCGTGGTTCGCCGGCACGCTGGAGTCGCCCGGCGACCTCCAGCACACCGCCGACGGCCGGCCGTACAAGGAGAGCTTCGGGATGGCCTCGGCGCGTGCGGTGCGCAACCGCACCAGCGAGGAGTCGGCCTACGACCGCGCCCGCAAGGCGCTGTTCGAGGAGGGCATCTCCACCTCCCGGATGTTCATCGACCAGGCCCGGCCCGGCGTCGAGGACCTGATCGACTCGATCATCGCGGGCGTCCGCAGCTCCTGCACCTACGCCGGCGCCGCCTCCGTCGAGGAGTTCGCCGAGAAGGCCGTGGTCGGCGTCCAGAGCGCCGCCGGCTACGCCGAGGGCAAGCCGCTGCACAACAGCTGGAGCTGACCCGCCGGCCCGTCGAGGGCCGACGCAACCGCCGCTCACCGGCCCCGCACCGACCTGGTGCGGGGCCGGTCGCGTTCTGCGGCGGCGGGCGTGATTGACTGCGGTGGAGCGCAACGATCCGCCGCCCTTCGCCGCCGCGCGCAACGATCCACCGCGGTTGCGCAAGGAACCTGCATTACGGCAGGTCAACGAGGGGCCGTAAGGTCATGCGCTGTACGTGGAGTGGCGGAGACCGCCTGCTCGGCGGTCTCCTGCTACAGGGTGGTTCGTCCTGCCTGGGTGACCGCTGCGGTCCCGCTCACCGGAATGTGCCGGAATCTGCGAATCTGACCGGCAGTGACGAAGGAGCCCCCAGTGTTGGAGAACGGCGCCGCCCCGCCCCCAGGGGGCAGCTCGCCCCGGCCACCGGCCGGAGGGCTCGGCACGCGTCTGATGCGCCGCAAGCCGGTCGAGCGACTCGTCGCCGAGGGCGGCCAGGGCGAAGGGGGCACCCTCCGCCGCTCGATGGGCGTCTGGCAGCTCACGATGATCAGCATCGGGGCCACGCTCGGCACCGGCATCTTCGTGGTGCTCGGCGAGGCGGTCCCGGACGCCGGCCCCGCGGTCGTGCTCTCCTTCGTCATCGCCGGCATCACCGCGCTGTTCTCCGCGCTCTCCTACGCCGAACTGGCCGGCACCATCCCGGTCTCCGGCTCGTCCTACTCCTACGCCTACGCCACCCTCGGCGAACTGATCGCCTGGGTCTGCGGCTGGTGCCTGATCCTGGAGTACGGCGTCTCGGTCGCGGCGGTCGCGGTCGGCTGGGGCCAGTACCTCAACGAGTTCCTCGGCGGGACGGTGGGCTTCACCATCCCCGCCGCGCTCTCCGCGCCCCCGGGCCAGGGCGGTTACTTCAACCTGCCGGCGCTGCTGGTGGTGTTGCTGGCGATGGTGTTCCTGCTGGGCGGCGCCAAGGAGAGCGCCCGGGCCAACACCATCATGGTGATCGTCAAGATCGTCACGCTGCTGCTCTTCTGCGCCGTCGCGATCCAGGGCGTGAAGTCCGGCAACTACGCCAACTTCATGCCGATGGGCATGGCGGGCGTCAGCGCCGCCGGCGCCACCCTGTTCTTCTCCTACATCGGCTTCGACGCCGCCTCCACGGCCGGCGAGGAGGCCCGGAACCCGCAGCGCGACCTGCCGCGCGCCATCATGCTCTCGCTGGTGATCGTCACCACCCTGTACTGCCTGGTCGCGGCCATCGCGGTCGGCGCCCTGCCCTGGCAGGAGTTCAAGGGGTCGGAGGCCGCGCTCGCCGGGATCCTCAAGACCGTCACCGGGCAGGGCTACTGGTCGGTGATGCTGGCCTTCGGCGCCGTCGTCGCCATCGCCAGCGTCGTGCTGACCGTGCTCTACGGACAGACCCGGATCCTCTTCGCGATGTCCCGCGACCGGCTGGTGCCCACGGTGTTCTCCAAGATTCACCCCAAGAGCGGCGTGCCCCGGGTGAACACCGTGATCGTCTCGCTGTTCTGCGGCGTGCTCGCCGCCGCGGTGCCGCTCGGCCAGCTCGCGGACGCCACCAGCATCGGCACGCTCTTCGCGTTCGCGCTGGTCAACGTGGCAGTGATCGTGCTGCGGCGGACCCGGCCGGACATGCCGCGGGCGTTCCGCACCCCGCTGTCGCCGCTCTTCCCGGCGATCGGTTTCCTGCTCTGCCTCTACATGATGGGCAGCCTCGGCCCGGTGACCTGGGTGGTCTTCGGAGTCTGGATGGTGGTCGGCCTTGTGATCTACTTCGGATACGGCATGCGCCGCTCCCGATTGGCCACCGCAGAGAAGTGATCCACCCGCAGTGCGACTGAACGATCTCGACGAACGCATCGTCCACGCCCTCGCCGAGGACGCCCGCCGCAGTTACGCGGACATCGGCCAGGAGGTCGGGCTGTCCGCCCCGGCGGTCAAACGGCGGGTGGACCGGCTGCGGGCGGACGGCGCGATCACCGGCTTCACGGTGCGCGTCGACCCGGCCGCCCTCGGCTGGGAGACCGAGGGGTTCATCGAGATCTTCTGCCGCCGCAACACCTCGCCCGAGGCGATCCACCGCGGCCTGTCGCGCTACCCGGAAGTGGCGTCCGCCTCCACCGTCACCGGTGAGGCGGACGCCCTGGTGCAGGTCTTCGCCTCCGACATGCGGCACTTCGAGCGGGTCCTGGAACGGATCGCCGGCGAGCCGTTCGTCGAACGCACCAAGTCGGTGCTGGTCCTCTCCCCGTTGCTGCGACGGTACGGGGCGGGGGCGCCGGGCTAGGTCCTCTCCCGACCCTGATCCGCCGGGCAGGGGCCCCGGGGCGACAAGTCCCGCCTGCCGCGTCCCCAACCTCACAGGGCAATACACCTAGGCCGCGTCCGCCGCCGGGCCCGTTCCCGTCGGCAGACGGGGTGGGGTGCCCTGGGTCCAGGCGATGCGCAGGGTGGAGGCGGTGATCCGCCAGCCGTCCGGGGTGCGGACCAGTTCGGTGGCGGCGTGGCCGCCGGAGACGAACAGGGCCCCGGAGCCGTCCGCCAGGACGTGGGTGCTCAGTTGGGGCGCGCGGGCGGTGGCCCGGTCGCCGTCGACCTCGATGACGGCGGCGCCGCCCAGGTGCATCGTCCGGGCGAAGAGCGCCATCCCCTCCCGGATCCGGGTCACCACGGCGTCCCGGCCGCGGACCGTGCCGATCGGCATCTCGGCCGTGGCGTCCTCGGCGTAGTAGGCACGGCCCCACGCCTCGTCGAAGACGCCCTCGTCGAGGGAGTGCTGAAGGCGGGCCAGCAGGTCGGTGATCTCGGCGCGGTCGAGGAGGAGTTGGAGCCGCCGGTCGTCGGGGCGTCGGGCGGCGGTGGTCTGGTGTGTGGTCATGCGGGGATCCTGCTGCCTCAAGCGGACTTGAGGTCAAGGGTGGGGGTGACGGGCGTTCCGTCGCGGGGTGGGGGAGCGGCGTCGGGGCGGCCACCTTCCGTGCGGTGTAGTGGAGTTCGGGTCCGGTGCGCCGGCGCGGACGTCACGGTCCGCCGCGACCGCCTCGGTGCGGAATGCCGCCGGCCGCCGGCGGCGCTGACGTGATCATGGGCCGGGCACTACGGCCGCCCGTTGTCGATCCCGAAGGCAAGGTGTGCACTCCATGATCGAGCCAACCGCGAACATCGACTTCAACCTGTTGACCGCCCTGGACGCCCTGTTGGAGGAGGAGAGCGTCACCGCGGCCGCCGACCGGCTCGGGCTCTCCGGGCCCGCGATGAGCCGCGCGCTCGGCCGGATCCGGCGGACCGTCGGGGACCCGATCCTGGTCCGCGCCGGCCGCCGCATGGTGCCGACCCCGCGGGCGGTGGAGATCAAGGCCGAGGTGCGGCGGCTGGTGGAGGCGGCGCACGGGGTGCTGAGTCCGGCCGGGCCCGCCGACCCGGCCCGGCTGAACCGGGTCTTCACCCTCAACGCCAGCGACGTCATGGTCACCATCCTCGGCCCTCCGCTGGTCGCCCGGGTCGCCCGGGAGGCGCCCGGGGTGGTGCTGCGCTTCCTCGGCGAGAGCCACGTCGATCTGCCGCTGCTGCGGGACGGGGTGGCCGACCTGGAGCTGGGCGTGATCGACAGCCCGGAGCCTGAGGTGCGGACGGCGCCGCTCTTCGAGGACCGGATCGTCGCGGTCGTCCGCGGCGGCCATCCGCTGGCCGAACAGCCGCTCACCGCCCGCCGGTTGGTCGCCGGCCCGCATCTCGGCTTCTCCCGGCGCGGGCGGCTGGCCGGCCCCCTCGACACCGCGCTGGCCGAACGAGGGCTGCGCCGTCGGGTGATCGCCACCGTCCCGACCCTGGCGGCCATGCTGATGATGGTGCGGGACAGCGACGCGGTGGGCCTGGCCCCGGAGCGGACCGCGGCCCCGATGATCCGTGGCCTCGGCCTGCGCGCCCTGCCCGTCCCGCTGGACCTCCCGCCGATGCCGATGGCGATGGCCTGGCACCCGCGGCAGGAGGCCGATCCGGGCCACCGCTGGCTGCGCGAGGTGGTGCGCGAGACGGTCGCCGCCACGGTGGTCTGAGTCACCCGTCGGCGTCCCGTCCGGCCGGCACGGAGGGGTCGTGCAACGAATCGCCGCGCCAACCCTTGAACGCGCAACGAATCGTCCCGCGTCGCGCAACGCTGGAGCCTTGTCGTGGATCACCGCCGGCCCGTACCGTCATTGCGTCCCGCCCGCACCGCCATCGCCGAGGGGTCCCATGTCGCCGCTGCACACCGCCCTGCTCCAGAGTTCGGGACGGCCCGGCGACGTCGCCCACAACCTCGCGGCGCTCGCCGACGCGGCGCGCGAGGCGGCCGCGACCGGCGCCCGGCTGCTGGTCTGCCCCGAGCTCTTCCTCACCGGCTACGCCATCGGCGCCGACCTGCACCGCCTGGCCGAGCCGGCCGACGGCGTCAGCGCCCGGACCATCGCCGGGATCGCCGCCGAACACGGCATCGCGGTCCTCTACGGCTACCCGGAGCGCGCCCCCGAGAAGCACGGCGTGGTGCACAACTCCGTCCAGTTGATCGGCCCCGACGGCAGCCCGCTCGCCAACTACCGCAAGACCCACCTCTTCGGCTGCTTCGAGCGGGAGTGGTTCACCCCCGGCGAAGACCCGGTCGTGCAGGCGGAGTTGGACGGAATCCGGATCGGCCTGCTGATCTGCTACGACGTGGAGTTCCCGGAGAACGTCCGGGCGCACGCGCTGGCCGGCACCGATCTGCTGCTGGTGCCCACCGCGCAGATGCACCCCTTCCAGATCGTGCCGGAGCAGATGATCCCGGTGCGCGCCTTCGAGAGCCAGATGTACATCGCGTACGTCAACCGGGTCGGCACGGAAGGGGAGTTCGAGTTCATCGGGCTGAGCTGCCTGGCCGGACCGGACGGCGTGGTCCGCGCCCGCGCCGGGCACGCCGAGCAACTGGTGCAGGCCGCGGTCGACCCCGCCTTCCTCAAGGAATCGCGGGAGAACAACCCCTACCTGCACGACCGGAGGCCGGAGCTCTACACCGACCTGACCTGACCGGTCCCGCACCCGGCGGCCCCACCCGGCCCTGCCGCGCCCCGGTCCGTCACCGCGCACGCCCCGCCACCGACCCGTCGCGCCCGCGCGCACCCCGCCCCGCGCGCCCACGGTGCGCCCGAAACGCCCGCATACCGCCGTATGCATCCCCCTGCCCGTCCTGCCTGCCCGTCCGCAAGGAGTCCGCCCGATGACGTCCACGGTGCCCCCCGCCGTCCCGCACACCACCGCGCAGCCGCCGATCACCATGTTCGGCCCGGACTTCCCCTACGCGTACGACGACTTCCTCGCCCACCCGACGGGCCTCGGGCAGATCCCGGCGACCGAACACGGCACCGAGGTGGCCATCGTCGGCGGCGGCCTCTCCGGCATCGTCACCGCGTACGAGCTGATGAAGATGGGCCTCAAGCCCGTCGTCTACGAGGCGGACCAGATAGGCGGCCGGCTGCGCACCGTCGGATTCGAGGGCTGCGGCATTCCGGCGGAGGGGCTCAACTGCGAGCTGGGCGCGATGCGCTTCCCGCCGTCCTCCACCGCCCTCCAGCACTACATCGACCTGGTGGGCCTTGAGACCAGCCCGTTCCCCAACCCGCTGGCCGAGGCCACCCCCTCGACCGTCGTCGACCTCAAGGGCGAGTCGCACTACGCCGAGACCGTCGACGACCTGCCCGCGGTCTACCGCCAGGTCGCCGAGGCGTGGAACGCCTGCCTCGAAGAGGGCGCCGACTTCTCCGACATGAACCAGGCGATGCGCGAGCGCGACGTGCCGCGCATCCGCGAGATCTGGGCGAAGCTGGTCGAGAAGCTGGACAACCAGACCTTCTACGGCTTCCTCTGCGACTCCGAGGCGTTCAAGTCCTTCCGGCACCGCGAGATCTTCGGCCAGGTCGGCTTCGGTACCGGCGGCTGGGACACCGACTTCCCCAACTCCATCCTGGAGATCCTCCGCGTCGTCTACACCGAGGCCGACGACCACCACCGCGGCATCGTCGGCGGCTCCCAGCAGCTCCCGCTGCGCCTGTGGGAGCGGGAGCCGCAGAAGATCGTGCACTGGGCGCCGGGCACCTCGCTGTCGTCGCTGCACGACGGCGCGCCCCGCCCGGCCGTGACCCGGCTGCACCGCACCGCCGGCAACCGCATCACCGTCACCGACTCCTCCGGCGACATCCGCTCCTACAAGGCGGTGGTCTTCACCGCCCAGTCGTGGATGCTGCTGTCGAAGATCGACTGCGACGACGACCTGTTCCCGATCGACCACTGGACGGCGATCGAGCGCACCCACTACATGGAGTCCAGCAAGCTCTTCGTGCCCGTGGACCGGCCGTTCTGGCTGGACAAGGCCGTCGACGACGAGGGCAACGAGACGGGCCGGGACGTCATGTCGATGACGCTCACCGACCGCATGACGCGCGGGACCTACCTCCTCGACAACGGTCCGGACCAGCCGGCCGTCATCTGCCTCTCCTACACCTGGTGCGACGACAGCCTGAAGTGGCTGCCGCTGTCGGCCAACGAGCGCATGGAGGTCATGCTCAAGTCGCTCGGCGAGATCTATCCCAAGGTCGACATCCGCAAGCACATCATCGGCAACCCGGTGACCGTGTCGTGGGAGAACGAGCCGTACTTCATGGGCGCGTTCAAGGCCAACCTGCCCGGCCACTACCGCTACCAGCGGCGCCTGTTCACCCACTTCATGCAGGAGCTGCTCCCCGAGGACAAGCGCGGCATCTTCCTCGCCGGCGACGACATCTCGTGGACGGCGGGCTGGGCCGAGGGCGCCGTGCAGACCGCGCTGAACGCGGTGTGGGGCGTGATGCACCACCTCGGCGGCTCCACCGACGCGGCCAACCCGGGCCCGGGCGACGCCTACGACGAGCTCGCGCCGGTGGAGCTCCCGGAGGACTGAGCGCCCGCGGGCCGCCGCCCTACAGCCCGGCCGCCCGGATCCGGGCGTGCAGGTCGGCGGCCCGGTCGGTGAGCTCCGCGCCGTCCCGGCAGTGCTGTTGGAGGTCCAACAGCACCTCCCGGGCACCGGCTTCGGCCGCCCCGGCGAGGTCGGCCAGTACCTGCTCGTGGCTGCCGCGGTACGGACGGCGGTCGCCCTCGGGCAGCGGCGCGCCGGTCAGCTCCACCCCGACCCGCAGGACGACGTCCAGTTCCCCGGCGTCGCGGCCGTGCCGCTCGACGGCCTCCGCCAACCGCCCCATGAGCGGGGCCAGTTGGCCGCCGGTCAGGTGGGCCGGTAGCCAGCCGTCGGCGCGCCGGGCCACCCGCTCCAGGGCCCGGCCGTTGCTCCCGGCCAGGTAGACCGGGATCGGCCGGGCCGGCTTGGGGCCGACCGAGGCCGGCCCGATCTGAGTCCAACGGCCCCGGTACCCGACCGGGTCGGGGCCCCAGACCGCCGCGCAGACGTCCAGCAACTCGTCCAACTGGGCGCCGCGGTCGGGGAAGGCGGTGATCCCCGCGGCGCGGTACTCGTCCCGCGACCAGCCGGTACCCAGGCCCGCCAGCACCCGCCCGCCGCCGGCCGCGTCGAGCGTCGCCAGCGTCCGGGCGAGCGGGAACGGCGCGTGCAGCCCGGAGACCAACACGCTGCTGCCCAGCCGGACCCGGTCGGTGACCGCGGCGGCCAGCGCGAGGGTGACCAGGGGGTCGGCGCAGTGGCGGTAGAAGTCGGGCCAGGGCAGGCCCGGCACGCCGTAGAGGCCGTCCAGCGGCTCGCGCGGGAACACCGTCCGCTCGAAGACCCACACGCTGTCGTAGCCGGTCTCCTCCGCGGCGCGGGCCACGCTCCGCACGTCGCGCCGCGGGTCGTACTGCGGCATCTGGGGCAACCCCAGTCCCAGTCGCAAGGTCATGGCCGGCACCCTACGACGGGCCGCCGGGAAGCGGAACGCGGCGGCGCGGGGCGCGGCGTGCCGCCCTCCCGTTCGCCTGCCGGGCTATCCAAGGGGCGTCAGCAGGCAGCGCCCGATCAGGCCCACGCTCGCGTCCAGGCGGTCGGCGAACTCCTCGACCAGTTCCGGGAAGTGGCGGACGCCCCACATCATCCGGGCCGCGGCCCAGGCGCCGTCGCGGGCCTTTGCCAGGCTCCAGGAACCGATGAGGTGGGTGAGCGGATCGGCGATGTCCAGGAGGTCGGGGCCGGGCATCAGGGTCTCCCGGATGCCCTCCTCCAGGTCGGTCAGGACGGTGCCGATGCGGTCGAAGTCGCCCTCCAGGGCGGGCGGTTCGCACTCCAGCGCCCGGCAGGTGTCCACGACGGCCAGTGCGAGGTCGTGACCGATGTGCGCGTTGATCCCGGCCAGCGCGAACTGGAGCGGACGGATCCGGGGGTGGCGGCGCAGGTGGAACAGCGGCCGCCAACAGGCCGGCGGCCGCAGCCCGGTGGCGTCGGCGTCGACCGCGGTGAGGTAGCGGTGGGCGAACTGGACGTCGAGTTCGCCGGTGGCCTTCGGGTCCTCGAAGGCGCCGTCGCCCACCCGTTGGGCGACGGCCTCGGTGACGGTCAGGTAGACGCGGTTGAAGACGGCCACCCCGTCGTCGGCGGGGAGCGTGCGGTCCAGCTCCCGCATCCGTGCCAGTACGTGTGCCACGCCCGCGGTCGGCGGGGCGGCGGGCTCCGTGGCGGTGGCGGGGTGCGGGCCGCCACCGCCGTGCTGCTGAAGGGTCGTCATCCGGTCAGCGTGACAGCGAAATGCCCCGAAATATGCGGATGAACATGGCGAGTTGCCCGGATCGGGGTAACGGGCGGCGCGCCGTCTTGAGGCTCCTTCCGCCCGGCCGGCCCCGCCGCTACGGCTTCTGGGGACCGCCCGGTTCCGCCGGCCCCTCCGGCCGGTCGTACGCCGAGGTGCCCTCGTCCAGGAGCGGACGCTGCTCCTTGAGGTGGGCGGGGGCCAGGGCCTTCAGGGCGTGGTAGCCGGTGAGCACCACGATGGTGCCCAGGGCGATCCCGCTGAGCTGGAAGGTGTTGGTCAGGTGCAGGCCGACGCCGCCGATGCCGATGATGATGCCCGCGGCGACCGGGACGAGGTTGAGCGGATTGCGCAGGTCCACCTTGTTGTGCACCCAGATCTGGGCGCCCAGCAGGCCGATCATGCCGTAGAGGATGACCGTGATGCCGCCCAGCACCCCGCCGGGGATCGCGGCCACCACGGCGCCGAACTTCGGGCAGAGTCCGAAGAGCAGCGCGAAGCCGGCCGCCGCCCAGTAGGCCGCGGTGGAGTAGACCCGGGTCGCCGCCATCACGCCGATGTTCTCGGAGTAGGTGGTGTTCGGCGGGCCGCCCAGCGCGGTGGAGAGGACCGAGGCCGCACCGTCCGCGGAGATCGCGGTGCCCAGCTTGTCGTCGAGCGGGTCGCCGGTCATCTCGCCGACCGCCTTGACGTGTCCGGCGTTCTCCGCCACCAGGGCGATCACGACCGGCAGCGCCACCAGGACCGCCGACCACTGGAAGCTGGGCCCGTGGAAGGACGGCAGGCCGATCCAGTCGGCCTTGCCGACCGCGGAGAAGTCCAGCCGCCAGTGGTCGGTCACCTTCCCCGCGCCGTTGACGGAGTGGATCATCCCGAAGGCCCGGTCGAAGACCCAGGAGATCGCGTAGCCGAAGACCAGCCCCAGGAAGATCGCGATCCGGGACCAGAAGCCGCGCAGACACACCACGGCGAGCCCGGTGAACAGCATGGTCAACAGCGCCACCCACTGGTCCTGCGGCCAGTACGTGCTCGCCGTCACCGGCGCCAGGTTGAAGCCGATCAGCATCACCACGGCACCGGTCACCACCGGCGGCATCGCGGCATGGATGATCCGCGCCCCGAACCGCTGCACGGCCAGCCCGATCAGGAACAGCACCACCCCGACCACCAGCACCGCGCCGGTGACCGTGGCGCTGGTGCCGCCCTGCGCCCGGATGACGGCCGCGACCCCGACGAAGGAGAGCGAGCAGCCGAGGTAGGACGGCACCCGTCCGCGGGTGGCCAGCAGGAAGATGACGGTCGCGACGCCCGACATCATGATCGCGAGGTTGGGGTCGAGCCCCATGAGGACGGGGGCGACGAAACTCGCCCCGAACATCGCGACGACGTGCTGCGCACCCAGGCCGATCGTGCGCGGCCACGACAGCCGCTCGTCCGGTCTGACCACGGCACCAGGGGCCGGGTTGCGCCCGTCGCCATGCACGGTCCAGCGCACGCCGAGGCCCATGACTGCTCCAGTTGTTCAGGTGTTCTTCACGGGGGGACTTCAAAAGCATTCTAAGCAGCCGCTTACGATGGCTCGGGCTCGTCGCGCCGGCCCGGCTGGCCCCGCGCGCCCCGATCACCCCGTCGTAAACCCCAGGAGCACCACCCGTGAGCGTCGAACCCCTCCAGACCGCCGGACCCGTCGACTTCGGTCAACTGGTCCCCGTCACCGTCCACTTCGACGACCTCGACGCGCTCGGCATGCTCCACAACTCCCGCTACCCGCTGCTGGCCGAGCGGGCCTGGGCCGAGTACTGGCACGGCTTCGGCTACGGATTCGACGGCGACTGGGCCGCCGCGGGCGACATGTGCAACGTCATCAAGGAGATGAAGGTCTCCTACGAGCGCCCGCTCACCCGCGCCGGCCACTACGCCGCGCACCTGTGGGTCGAGCGCCTCGGCCGCACCGGCCTCACCTACGGCTTCCGGATCTGCTCCGCCGACGGCGCCGAGACCCACGCGTACGGCCACCGCGTGCTGGTCCGCGTCGACCCGCAGACGCTGCGCCCCACCCCGTGGTCGGAGCGGGCCCGCTCGATCGCCGCGGACCTGCTGCGGCCGGCCCCGGAGAGCACCGGGGCCGCCGACGCGGCCTGAGCCGCCGCGGTCAGGAGCGCTCCAGGTCGCTGCCGCGCTCGGCGGCGGCCGGGGCGCCCGCGCGGGCCGTCCGGGACGGCATCCGCAGCACCCGGGCCCCCGCCACCAGTCCGAAGGTCAACGTCGTCACCAGCACGAACGACCCGGTCAGCGAGGTCGCCTGGGCGATGCCGCCGATCGCCGAGGGGGCGATCAGCCCCGAGGTGTAGGTGATGGTGGCCACCCCCGCGATGGCCTGGCTGGGCGCCGGGCCGCTGCGCGCGGCCGCCGCGAACGCCAGCGGCACCACCACCGCGATCCCCAGCCCCACCAGGCCGAAGCCGGCCATCGCCTGGACCGGCCGGCCCGCGGTGACGATCAGCAGCCCGCCGGCGGTGGCCAGCACCCCGCCGGCCCGGACCGTGCGGACCGGGCCGAAGCGGGCCACCGTCCGGTCCCCGGCCAGCCGGGCGAGGGCCATCGTGCAGGAGAACGCGGTGGTGCACGCGGCCGCCAGCCCCGCGTCGGTGCCCAGCCGGTCGCGGAGGTAGACCGCCGACCAGTCCAGCGAGGCGCCCTCGGCGAACACCGCGCAGAACCCGATGGCGCCGATGACCAGTGCCGACCGCGGCGGGAGCGCGAAGCGCGGCGGCGGATGCTCCTCGGGCGCGCTGCGCAGATCCAGCACGCCTCGGCAGGCGAGCGCGCCGAGCAGGGTCAACACCAGGGCGGCGCCGGCGAGATGGAGCCGGGCGTCGGTGCCGGTGTGTGCGGCGACGGTGCCGGCCGCCGAGCCGAGCAGCGCGCCCACGCTCCACATCCCGTGCAGCCCCGACATGATCGGCCGGCCCAGCCGGTCCTCGGTCTCCACGCCCAGCGCGTTCATCGCCACGTCCGCCATGCCCGAGGTGGCGCCGTAGACCAGCAGCGCGCCGCAGAGCACGAACAGGTCGGGGGAGAGGGCGGGCAGGGCCAGGGCGAGCGTCCACAGTGCGAGCAGCGCGCGCAGGGCGGTGCGGGCGCCGAGGCGGTGCGTGATCCGGCCGGCCAACGGTATCGCCAGCGACGCGCCGATCGCGGGGAAGGCCAGGGCCAGACCGAGTTGGCCGGGCGGGAGCTGGGTGTGGTCCTGGAGCCACGGTATGCGGGTGGCGAAGTTGCCGGTGACCGAGCCGTGCACGAGGAAGACCGCGGCTATCGCCCAGCGGGCGCGGCGCAGTTGGCGGTCGGGGCGTCGGGGGTAGGGGGCACGCGAAATGGCGTCGGGAACGCCGTTGCCAGCCATGGCCGGCAAATTATCAGGGCCCCTGCCTGCCCATAAGGGCGACGATCCCGCCATGCGGCGTTGGCTTGGCTTCCCACGTTGTTGGCTTTCCCGCCGTGGGCCTGCGGCCGGCTGTTCCCCACGTTGTTGGCTTTCCCGAAGCTCGAAACTGGTACTCCTGCGTTGGACCTGAGAGAGCCCCGCCCGGGGACGAGCCCAGACGGGGCGGGGTCGTGCGTTCAGCGAGTGCGGATCACCGTCATCCGGAGTGGGGCCGGCGCCGAGTTCTACGGCGTGCGTCGGACAGGCGTAGAGGATCGTCCCCGGCCCGCAACTGCTCTCGATCCAGCGCACGGCAACGGGGGCGGTGGTGAGCGTGCGGCATCGGATGCACAGTGCGACGCGCACGTCCGGTATCGGGCCGGTTATCCCGTCGCGGGTCATGCGGACACCGCCCCGGCAGCGGCGAACGCGCTCGCGGGGAACGGGGCACCGGGATAGCTGTACGGGTAGTCCGCGCCCATGGTGGCGAGCACTGCGGCGCGCCGCCGCTCACGGACCGCGTGCAGTTCGAGCGTGGTCTCGGCTTGCTGTCGGAAGAACTCGGCAGCTTCCTCTTTGGTCGGTCCGGTCCAGGGGCGGGACCAGGGGCTCACGGGTGCGGGTTCGGTGTTCGGTTCGGGGGTGGGGGTTGCTGCGTGTCGTCCTTGGGCGGGCAGCAGTAACCGCAGCATCCACACCAGGGCGTTGGCGATACGATCGCGCATGAGTCGGTCAGCTCCTAGATAGCTGTGTCGGCTAAGCCCCGGCGGACCGCTTAGGACCGGTCTTCCGGGGCGTTTTCGCGTTCGACGGTAGCGAGCATGCATAGAGATGTCTATGTGCAGGTGTATACAGGGGTCTCTATGCAGCCACTGGAGGTGATAGGTAGGTTCCGCGCGTGTTTGAGTTCGACCCCACCCGGCCCAAGTGGCACCAGATCGCCGAAGTATTGCGCCGACGCATTGACAGTGGCGAGTACCCAGCGCGGCACCTGGTATCCGAGGTTCAACTAGAGAACGAGTTCGACGTGACCCGGACCACGGTCCGCAAGGCGACTGCGGCGCTGCGCGAAGAGGGGCTAATCATCACAACGCCCGGGATGGGGTCATTCGTCAGCGAGCGCGCGGCCGACCAGAACGGCGACTAGCCCCGCCCGCACGCCACGGGGGCAGTGCACGGACGGGGCTTCGGGGCTGTCACTAGGTGACAGGCCGGTCGGGTACCAGGTCGTCTGGCGAGTCGAGCCACACCCGCTCGCCGTCGTCGTCCACGGTGAGCCCGAACCGCTCGAAACCGGGGCGGCCCTGGTTGTCCCACCAGCGCCACGCGGCCTCTAGTTCGTCCCAGAGCTGACGGGGGCCCGACTGGATGACCGGGAACCTCTCGCGGCCCTTCTCGTAGTCGGCCGTTGCCCACGATGTAACGCCCGTGTCCATGAGCCACAGTCGGTAG
Source organism: Streptomyces sp. WZ-12 (assembly GCF_028898845.1). Classification (NCBI taxonomy): domain Bacteria; kingdom Bacillati; phylum Actinomycetota; class Actinomycetes; order Kitasatosporales; family Streptomycetaceae; genus Streptomyces; species Streptomyces sp. WZ-12. Next base: position 7,317,657 of record NZ_CP118574.1, read on the forward strand.
GCCCCGTCGTCGCCCCACTCGACGCGACAGAACAAGTCCGGCACCTGCACGCCGATGGCAAACATGTGCACCCAGTCGCCCACGCTGTCCGGGGAGAGCTCGGTCTCGGACCGGGCGCCAGTGCCGGGCCACTCCTCTCCGTCCAAGTACGCGCTAGTCGGCGGCAGTTGCTTGCGCTGTGCGCTGATTCGCATGAACGCCGACGAGCCTACGAACGGGCCGGATGCCGATCCGTCCTCGGCGACCGTGAGACGCGCTACCGCTTCCCCGCCGTACGTCGGGCCCCACGGGGTCACGATGACACCCCCAGGCCGCGTCTGCGTCCGCCAGGCAGGGGGGACAGACCGGACCGAACACGTGGCGATCACGCGGTCGAACGGGGCCCGCTCCGGGTAGCCCGCCGCCCCGTCGCCGACATGCACCAGCGGGTGAAACCCCGCCAGGTTCAAGCGCGTTCGCGCGTCCTCGGCCGTCGCCGGGTCAACCTCGACGGACACGACGTGATCGGGGCCCAACCGGTGTGACAGCAGACTCGCGTTCCATCCCGTTCCGGTGCCGATCTCCAACACTTCGTGCCCGGCCTCGGCGCTTAGCGCGTCCAGCATCGAAAAGACCATGGTCGGCATGGAGTTGGAACTAGTCGGGGTTCGGCCCTTCTTCGGGCCCGTGTACTCCCCGTTGTCCCACTGGGTGGTGATCGGTGCGTCGCGGTAGACCGCCTCCCACCATACGTCGGGCTGTTCGTCCCGGGCCACGCGGTCGTCTTGGCGGTTCATGCCCGCCTGTCCCGGCCAAATCGTGTCGGGCACGAACAGGTGACGGGGCACCGCCTCGAAGGCGGGCAACCAATCGCTTGTCAGCGCTCCCTTTTCCATGAGCGCGGAGGCGAGCCGCTTGGGGCCCGCCTCCTTGAGTTCGTGCTCGGTCACTTGCCGTCCGCCGGGCCCTGGCCGTCGTTGGTGTTGCCACCCTCGTCGGAGCCGCCACCGCCGTGCTTGTTGCCGCTGTCGCTGTCGTCCTGCGGGTTACCGCCGGTCGCCATCGTCAACCACCATGCGTTCATGTCGTTACCTCCTTGTTGATGGTGCTGGATACCCGCCCCCTGGGACGGGAGTATGTGGGGGAAGGGCAGGGGAGCAGCCACCGCGCTACCACTTCCGGCCGGTGTTCTTACCCGTGTCCGAGCCGTACGACGAGCGGCGATTCTCCTCGGCGGCCCGCTCGCGCAAGTCCTTGGCGGAGCCCTTCTCCTTCGGCTTCTCACTCATCGCCGGGCCGCCTCCAGGATCCGGCACAGCCGCTCCGTGTCCGAGTCAGACAACGGCGGGGGTGCGACCTTCTCCACCAGGGCGCCGCTGGCCCTCTTGAGAGTGGCGACGACTGGTTCACCGTCAAGGAATCCGGCCGATTTGAGCGCGTCGTTCAGGCGCTTGCACAACTCTTCGACCGTGCGTGCCGTTGCGGGGGTAGCGCACATGCTCGCCTCCTTGGCTCTCAGTAGCGCTTCCACTACCGGGGAGGTTCAGCGTGGCTCACACCTGGGAAGCGTTCAACGTGTTGCCGATGGACGGAAGGTAGGCGAACGGGCCATAAACAAGAACGAGTTGAACCCGGATGCATCACCCGAGGCGGCCTACGGAGCGCGTCTACGCAGCCTGCGGGAAGCGCGCGGCTGGACCCAAGAGGATCTTGCCAGCCGCACGGACTATTCCAGCGTGCACGTTTCCGCCGTCGAAAATGGTCGGAAACCTCCAACCCTCCGCTTTTCCAAGGGAGTTGACGCGGTGCTTGGGCTGGTCGGAACGGACGCCTCGTTCGAACGCGAGTACCGGCAGATCAAGCACGGCAACTTGTTGGAGGGCTTCCCGGAGTACGTCAAGTACGAGGGTAAGGCGGCAGAGATCAGGCTGTTTGAGATCGGACTGGTGCCCGGCCTGTTGCAGACGCCGGAGTACGCGCGGGCGGTGGCAGATGGTGACGTACAGCGCGGAGCCATCACGCCCGAACAAGCAGAGGGGCGGGTTTCCTTCCTCGCGAGGAGGCAAGCCGCGTTGGTGCGACCCCGGTCCCCTATGGTGCTTGTGGTGATGGACGAGAGTTGTCTTCGCCATGCGGTCGGCGGTGCCGAGGTGATGGAAGCTCAGTTTCGGCGGTTGGTCGAAGTCGCCTCTCTCCCCAACTGGGTGCTGCAGGTGTCACCCTTTGGCATAGGGGCGCGGCGGTCGTTCAACCTCCCAATGAACTTACTGACGATGTCAGACCTGTCTGCGGTCGCGTACGCGGAATCCCAGTTGCGGGGGCACCTGGAGCGCGATACGGCAGCCGTGCTGCCATTGTTGACGGCCTACCATCAGTTGCAGGCCGAAGCTCTGTCCCAGACGGCATCGGTGGACATGATCAATGAGGTACGGAAGGGCACCCCATGACGACCAACTCCCCCCGCTGGTTCAAGTCCTCCTACAGCAGCAACGGCGGTAACTGCGTCGAGGTCGCCGCCAATGTCCCCGGCGCCGTCCCCGTCCGTGACAGTAAGGACCCGCACGGCCCGGCGCTGGCCTTCTCTGCGCTCGCGTGGCAGGCGTTCGTGGGCCAGGTGAAGTCAGGGTCACGGCCGGCCCTGTAAGGCTGACAGGCCGGCCGCTAGCCGCTCGGAAACGCCAACGGCCCCGGCTCCCTCCTGTGACGGAAGGAACCGGGGCTTCAACATGCCAGGAGCACGGAACGGCGCGGATAGATCTGCGCGGAGGGCTGACGGCCCTTAGAAAGGGTTATGACGGAACACCCGTCGAAACTCATCGCCCTTGATGGTCCGCATGCCGCACCACCGCCGACGGAGGTCAGTCCCAGATATCCGAGTCGTCGTCCTCGGGTTCCGGTGCCGTGATCGCCGAGCGAGCACTTGGCGACAGGCCCAACTCGCGGATATACCGGGCTAGTTGACTACGGTACTGCCCTGCGATCGTAGCTGCGCCGTTCTTCACCGTGCCTCGCTCGGCGGTCACCATGAGCCCGCGCTCGGACAGGTCCCGCTCCGCCTGGTCGATGCGGGCGACGCACACGCACAGATCTTTGACCGTGGTGTGATCCACTTCGCCGATACCGGCTGCCACTTCCAGGATCGGGACGACCCGGCGCCACTCGGCCGAAGCGACTTGCCGGCATCGGGTGTTCGCTGCCTCAACAGCGGGATCGGGTGATGCCTTGAAAACCTCGTTCCAATCCGGCTCGGCGAGGATGGCGCGCGGGACAACCACGCCTTCTTTGATTGCGGTCTTTGCCGGGTTGCCTTCTCTCCTCCGTTGGATTGCTGGTTTGGGTCGGTATCTGTCTGCCATTCACTCTCGCTTACTTGACTAGCCCGTTTCGGGGCTCCCAAACTTTACTCCAGCACCGGCGCAAGTTTCTTTTCTCCCTCTCGCTCATTCTGAACAGCGCATCGGGGGTGGTGCCTGGTCAGTGCGACGAGCGTTCGCGTGATTCACGTCGCGAACGGGCTTCGGCGGCGAATCCGCCTGGCTGATTCCTCGCCGTTTCGCGGTTATGGCAATTCGCGCACAGCGAGCGAAGATGCTTTGTCGAATCCGGATTCACCTCGCCTTTCGCCATCAACTCGCGTCTACTCAGCGGGAAATGATCGGCGACATTCGCCGCACGACCACACAGCGCACACCACGGATTCGCATACAGGAATTCCTTACGGATTCGCTGCCATCGCGTCGTGTATACCGCGCCACCACGCGACGCGCGTTGCTTGTTCGCCTGTTGCTGGTGATCCTTGCATCGTCCACCCGTCGTCAGCTCGGGGCATCCGGGGACACTGCAAGGGGGGCGGGGTTTCTTTGGCATGGGGGCTCCAATGGGGGGCCGGGGGCTTATGTTGAACCCCCGGCCCATGGTGGTTACTTGGCAGCGTTCTGAATCATCACGTGCGCCCCGGCGACGGGGAATGCGAATCCGACGCGCATGGTGCCCTTGACGGCCACGCGGTCACTGGTGAAGTAGACGGACTTATCCACGTCCAAGCGCGTGCCCTCGCGAACAACGGTGAGCATGTCGGCCCGGCTAATTCCGTAGACCACATCGGCCGGCGCATACGGCGAAACGAACACCGGACGTCCGAGGATCTGCCGCCGACCCACGGCAGTCATATCGGAGTTGAGCAAACCGCGATTCGAATTCGCCTGATCCTTGAGCTTGGCCAGTTCCAGCGCAGTTGCCGCGCTCATGACCCATGCGGTGATGTTGCCGCCCGCAGCCTCAGACAACGACAACGCTTCTTCCAGCGGGTCCAGGTTGGTGTACGTAACGGGCGCGGGCACCTTCGATATGCCGTCCAGAGCAGCGAGGCCCGAGGGGTTCGGGGCATTGAGCTTGTTCAACAGTGCGTTGTCCACGCTGTTGGCGATCTGGCGGGCAATGGACCGGCCGACCTGGTCACCAGCGGACGGGGAACTGTCCTCCGCCATCTCCCGGCTGATCACGGTAAGTCCCGCGAACTTGGCCGGAGTCACCACGATTTCATCGAACTTCACGTCGGACGGGGTGATTTCTGCGCCCTCTTCCACGGCGCCAACCGTGACGTCGGATGCGAGCAGCGGAACGCGGTAGCGGGTGCTGCCGGTCTGAATGATGGTTCCCACCTGCATGGCGAGCGACAGTTCCTGTACGGGCTTCTCGACCAGTGCCCCGTACTCGTCGGGCAGAATCCCTTGCGTGCCGGGCGTGTTGGTGTAAATGGACATGCTTTCCTCGGTTCTCTTCGGTGTGTCGGGTTAGTGGCTACGGCGTGTCAGTGACGCTGCCCGCGAAGTGCCGACTTCCAGTTGGGCGCGTCGTCATCGGCGCTGCTGTGCGCCCCGCCCCCAACGTCACCCCAACCGATTGGACGGGCTGCAAGGTTGGGGCGGGACTTCAACAGCGCATCAAGTGCGGCAGTGACCTTTTCGGTATCAACGTCGCCGTCCTCGCCGAGCAGATCGGCAACCTGCTGCTTTCCGAGGTCGAAAAGGTCGGAGGGAACGTCAAGACGCTGCGCCGCCTGGCGTTCGATCTCTCGCAACAGCATCGCGTCAATCCGCTTTTGCGCTGCCTCCAAGCGGCTGTGCGCTTCGTCTAGGGCCTGGCGGTGATCCTCCGGAACAGACTCCCCGCCATCGACTGCGGGGCGCTCAGCGGACGCCGTGGCGGGGTCCTCGGGGGTCTTGGCGTGCTCGTCCTGGTCGTGCATGTTCTCGATGGTTTCCATAGGCGGTTGCCGCCCTGGTCGGGGCGGTGCTCCTTTCGAGAGTGGGCATGAAAAAGCCCCTGCGTGTGGTCACTCAGGGGCGAACAGAGTTCAGGCAGTTGCCTGTTATGCGGTTCGGCTAACTGTGCTGCGAGTCGAACGCAGGGGACTTGAGCAGTGCTCGCGCGGCTACATGTTGTGCGCGGAACGGTCTCGCTCCCAGGATGGGAGGGAGACCGGAGGTTTCCCGCGCCCCGAGGGGCGCCAAGCAGGATCACCGGTCTCTCCTCCGGGCTGTAGTGGAGAGCGGAGGTTTCCCGCAGTGTCGAACCGTGACGGTGTGCCGAAATGTGGTCCGGTCTCTCTTCTCTCTTATTTTTTCTACGTGTTCTAAAAAAGTGGTGTAAACCGTCACTCCATCACCATCCTTCTCCGCTGTAGGGCAGCCCCGGCCCGAGCCCGGAGCCGACCGGACCCCGCAGGGCGCCTGTACGCCCGTCTGCGGGCACGCGAAAGCCCCGGCGACCTTGGGAGTCAGCCGAGGCTGTTCGGGTCTGTGGTGCCTGGTTACGCGGCTGTTGCGAGCACCTGCGCAGACAGGTTCTGGTGCGCCTTCGCCCTCGGCGTTAGGTGCGCGGTAATCCCGCTCTCGGAAGCGGCAGGGAGCAAGCCTGGTAAGCCCTCACCTCGAACTAGGCGGAACGGCACGTCTCCCGGATTGGGTAGGGTGCAAGCCTTGCCGGGGCTGGAGAAGTGTCAAAGTGCCGGAATGAATCACCGGCTCGGTATCCCTTAGGTTTTTCTAGGGATATCTGGGTTGTGTTGTAAACCGTCACTCCAACACCATTCCTCTCCGCTGTAGGACAGCCTCGGCCCGACCCCGGAGCCGGCCAGGCCCCGCAAAGCGGCCTGTACGCCCGTCTGCGACCATGCGAAAGCCCCGGCGACCTTGAGGGGTCAACCGGGGCTGTTCGGGGCTGTGATGACCGGTTACGCGGCGGTTGTGAGTGTCTGCGGTGTCAGGTTCCGGTGTGCGTTTGCCCCGGGTGTGGGTGCGTGGTCGGGGTTGTCTTCCGCTGCGAGGTGATCGGCCATGGCTGCGGCTTCGCCGATGCAGGGGTCAAGGTCCCCGGTGATGGTGAACTCCACCCGCCGCAGATCGAGCTTCCGCCACCCGCCCTTGGTCCCGCGCTTCACGTCCAGGCGGGCGCCTGCCTCGATGAGCATGGCGCGTTTGCCTGCGGTGTCGGCTGCGTGCCATTCGTCGGCGAACGTGCGCCCCGTGGGGATGATCTCGCGCCGGGGCTCGGTCTTCTCCCGCGTCTCCAACTCCGCCAGTCTCGCGTCAAGTGCATCTGCTCGGCGCTGCCACTCGGCTTGGGCTGCCTTGGACTTCTGGCGCCCCTTCTGTTGCTGGTGTTCGGCGAACTCGGCTGCGGTGGCGTCGATTTCGGGCTGTGGGTCGTAGCCGGGTATCTCGGTGACGCGAGTGAACTGCACCGGGCCGACCAGGCGCAGGAACTCGGCGGTGACGTACTCATCCACCCATGTATCGCGGATGGTGACCGGGGCCGGGCAGCGCGATCCGTTCTTGTAGGACCCGCAACCGTAGTTGCGCAACGCCTTGTTGAGGTACATGCGGCTGCCGCAACCGGTGCAGTGGATCACCCGCAACAGCAGCGCCACCGAGTCCTTACGCGTGGGCGCCTTCTCCGCCGTGGGCTTCGGTGCGAGCAGTGCGCCGATCTGGTCGAACTCCTCGCGGGTCACGAGCGCCGTTTCGGACGCCATGACGGGGTTGCCCTGGTCGTCACGGACGGGGTTGTCCTTGTGCATCTTCCAGCCCAGCAGTGCGGGGCTCGTCAGCATCCGCACGATGGTCTGACCACGCCACGCACCGCGCGTGTTCTTCAGCTCGTCGATGTCGGGGGTGCCCTTGCGGCGGGCTTTGTATGCCGTCCAGTGCGCCGAGGGCGACAGCACCCCGTCCGCGTTGAGCATCCGCGCGACGGCGTGCACCGTCTTGCCCTCCAACAGGGCCGCGATGATCCGCTCAATGACACGCACGGCGTCCGGATCGGGGACGAGCGTCCAGCCGACCCCGCCGTGATTCGCCGGCATAGGGGCCGGAAGGTAGCCGTAGGCCGGACGCGAGCCACGCCACCGAAGTGCTATCTTCCGCAGGGCCGCTTGGGCGCCGGTCACGCGGGCCTTGATGGAATCCGTCTCCACCTGTGCCGCGAACGCGAGCATCGTCATCCTGAGCATGGACATGGGGTCCATGGGGTTGCGGAAATCCAGGACCAAGCGATCCCCACCGACCCCCTCGGCGAACACAATCATCTTCCGATGCATGCGGGCCCACTTCGCCAGCTCGTGCATGTCCTCCATGGACCGGATTGCGCGATCGAAGCGCCAGAACACCAGGGCATCGAAGTCGGCGGGCCGGGCGAGCCAGCCGCCGAGCTGCGGACGATCAAACGGCCCGATCTTGGACGCGGACACGTCCAAGTCCACGGCTTCCCGCAGCTCATCACCCTCGCCAAAGTCGATTCCGAGGGCTGCCGCCGCGATGTCGTCGGCCTCGCGCTGCCGCTCGGGGCTGGTCGTCTCGTCCGTCCGCACCGAGAGGCGGATGCACCGGACCCCGCGCAGGGTCTCGGTGAACACGGTTCCTACTGTCGCATCGTTCTTCACGACATTCTTAGGAGAGCGACGGTTTCCCGAACCAGGGCTGACCTGCACAGATGTCGACACCCTGCTTGTCATGTCCCTTGCAGGGTCGGGCGCATTCTGCGACTTCCTAGCTCGCGCTGCCACCACGGCGGATCACTCCAGAACTATGAATCTGGAGCTTCGGGATTTCCCACCGCGCGGGTTGCTGTTTTGCGCCTTGCGGCGCGGGCGGTGCCGCTGCGCGGGGCGGGCCGAGTTGTCTGGTCCGCTGCGCGGGGCTGTTGGGGTGCGGTGACGGGCCTGCGGGGCGGGCATGCCAGACTGCTTCGCTTTACGTCTGGCACACCCGCCCCTCCGGCCCGTCCCCTCCCGTTGGGGGTGGGTGAAAACGGTGGGTGCCACGTCCGCTCGGTGGGTCAACTCGGGCCACTGGGTTGGGTGGTGACCGTAAGAGGAACGGGTGGCCTCAGCGACCGGGTGGTGACCGTCAGTGGACCACAGTGGCCAGCCCCCGACTAGAGAATTCCACCCACTCAACGGGAGGGGACGGGTCGGAGGGGGTGGTATGCCAGACGTAAAGCGAAGCAGTCTGGCATGCCGCCCCCGGAGGCCCGTCACCGCAGCCGACAGCCCCGCGCAGCGGATCGGCCCGCCGCAGGCGCAACGGTGGGACAGCCGACAACGTGGGCGAGGCCCCGCGCAGCGGAGCCGCAGGCGCAACGGTGGCACAGCCGACAACGTGGGCAGCAAGCCAAGCGCAGCGGCCCCGCCGCAGGCGCAAAACAGCAACCCGCGCGGCGGGAAAGCCGCCAACGTGGGCAGCAGCCGGCCGCAGGCCCACGGCGGGACAGCCACCAACGTGGGGAACACCCGGCCGCCAGGCCGGAAACGTGAGGCAGCCCACAACGCCGGGCTCCCCCCGCCCCCGACCCCCATGGCAGACTGGGCGCGTACAGACATAAGCAGCAGCGCACTCCGGGGTCGGTGTAATTCCGAACCGGCGGTAATAGTCCGCGACCCGTCCGCAGCCAGCGGCCGGTTGAGCAGGTGGAATTCCTGCACCGACGGTGAAAGTCCGGATGGGAGGCAGTGCGCGGCGGGCGAGCTCGACGTACACCGCCGTCGGCGGCGCGTCCGAACGTTTTCGGGCGGGCCACTCCTTTCGGCACCGGTGTCGTCGTGCGTTTCGCGTCCGCTCCTGTCGTTCTCGACAGCCCCGGAGTCCGTGCCCGAAGAGGCAGGAGGACCCGGTGGCCACCGAAGCCCCCGTGGAGATCGCGGCGATGCGCCGGGCCATCGAGCTCGCCGCCCACGGCCTCGGTCACACCAGCCCGAACCCGGTCGTCGGTTGCGTCGTCCTGGACGCCGCGGGCGACATCGTGGGCGAGGGCTGGCACCAGCGGGCTGGCGGGCCGCATGCCGAGGTCCACGCGCTGCGCGCCGCGGGCGAGCGGGCCCGGGGCGGGACCGCGCTGGTCACCCTGGAGCCCTGCAACCACACCGGGCGGACGGGGCCGTGCGCCCGGGCGCTGATCGACGCCGGCATCGCCCGGGTCGTCTACGCCGTCGCCGACCCCAACCCCACCGCCACCGGCGGCGCGCTGACGCTGGCCGAGGCCGGCGTCGACGTCGAGGGCGGGCTGCTCGCCGACGAGGCGGCGGCCGGCAACGAGGCGTGGTTGACGTCGGTGCTGCGCGGCCGCCCGTTCGTGCTGTGGAAGTACGCGGCCACCCTGGACGGCCGGATCGCCGCCGCCGACGGCACCAGCCGTTGGATCTCCTCGCCCGAGTCGCGGGCCGATGTGCACCGGCTGCGGGCCGCGGCGGACGCGGTCGTGGTCGGCTCCGGCACCGCCCGCGCGGACGATCCGCACCTCGGCGCGCGGCTCGCCGATCTCGCGGACGGCGAGGTCAGCCAGCCGCTGCGGGTGGTCCTCGACTCCGACGCCGGCGTGGTCAAGGCCGGCGCCCGGGTGTTGGACGGGACCGCACCGACCCTGATCGCGGTCGCCGAGGACGCGGACGCCACCCACCTCGAAGGGCTCGCGCCGATCGTCCGGTTGCCGCGCGCGCCCGAGGGCCGCGGCCTGTCCATCCCCGCCCTGCTCCGGGCCCTGACGGCCCGCGACGTGCGGTCGGTGCTGCTCGAAGGCGGGCCCACGCTCGCCGGGGCCTTCCTCGCCGCCGGGGCCGTCGACAAGGTCGTCGGCTATCTCGCGCCGGTGCTGCTCGGCGCCGGCCCGGCCGCCGCCGGCGACGCCGGAATCACCACCCTCACCGAGGCGTTGCGGCTCGATGTGACCGACACCGCCCGCCTCGGCCCCGATCTACGCATCACCGCCACCCTCAACCGCCACGCCCGCACCGAGGAGAACTGACCGTGTTCACCGGAATCGTCGAAGAACTGGGTGAGATCGTCGCCGTCGAGAACCTCGGTGACTCCTCCCGCTTCCGCCTGCGCGGCCCCGTCGTCACCGAGGACGCCAAGCACGGCGACTCGATCGCCGTCAACGGCGTCTGTCTGACGGTGGTGGACACCGGCGGCGGCGAGTTCACCGCCGATGTGATGGCCGAGACCCTCAACCGCTCCAGCCTCGGCGCGCTGGCCCCCGGCTCGCGGGTCAACCTGGAGCGCCCGATGGCGCTGGGTGGCCGGCTCGGTGGGCACCTCGTCCAGGGCCATGTCGACGGCACGGGCACGATTCTTGAGCGCACGCCCGGCGAGCACTGGGAGTTGGTGAAGGTCGGACTGCCCGCCCAACTCGCCCGTTACGTCGTCGAGAAGGGGTCCATCACCGTCGACGGCGTCAGCCTCACCGTCGTCGATGCCGCCGACGACCACTTCACCATCAGCCTCATCCCCACCACGCTCGCCCTGACCACCCTCGGCATCAAGCAGCCCGGCGACCCCGTCAACCTCGAAGTGGACGTGCTCGCCAAGTACGTCGAGCGGCTGCTCGGCCGGGGCGGCAAGGGCGCGGACGACCTCGCGGAGCTGAAGGAGACGGACCGGTGAGCGTCCTGGACTGGCTCAACGGCCCGGCGTTCACGGCCTTCGGGCAGCGCGTCATCTGGTCCGACATGATCGGCAACACCGTCGGCCTGGCCGCCCTGGCGCTCGGCTGGCGGCGCTCGATCTGGACCTGGCCCGCCCAGTTCCTCTCCGGCGTCATCCTCGTCGCCGCCTACGCCTCCGCCCACCTCAGCGGCGGCGTCGGCAAGCAACTGCTCGTCATCGGGGTGGCGTTGTGGGGCTGGCGGCAGTGGCAGCGCGGCCGCCGGCAGGCCCAGGACGGCTCGATCGCCGTCCGGTTCGCCACCTGGCGCGAGCGCGGGCTGCTGATCGGCGGCACCGCCGTCGGCACGCTCGCCGTCGGCGGGCTGTTCACCCTGGTCCCGCAGTTGTCCTGGAACCCCTGGCCGGACGCCTACATCTTCGTCGGCACGCTCGCCGCGATGGTCGCCCAGGCCCGCGGGCTGGTCGAGTTCTGGTTCGCCTGGCTGCTGGTCGACGTGGTCGGCGTCCCGCTCGCCTTCAGCAGCGGCCTGGCCTTCTCCGGCCTCGTCTACGTCGTCTACCTCGCCCTCGTCGCATGGGGCATGCGCGACTGGTGGCTCCGCTCGCGGGCCGCCACCGTCGCGGAGAGCTCCGCTTTGGAAGGAGTCGCGGCATGACCGCACTGCAGAGCTGGTACGCCGAGGTCGAGTCCGACGACCTCACCCTGGACCCGGTCGAGCGGGCCATCGCCGACATCGCCGCCGGCCGGCCGGTCGTCGTGGTGGACGACGAGAACCGCGAGAACGAGGGCGACCTGATCGTCGCGGCCGAGAAGGCCACCCCCGAGATCATCGCGTTCATGATGAGCGAGTGCCGCGGCCTGATCTGCGCCCCCATGGAGGGCCCCGAGCTGGACCGGCTCGGCCTGCCGCAGATGGTCGAGCACAACACCGAGTCGATGCGGACCGCCTTCACCGTCTCCGTCGACGCCACCGCCGCGCACGGCGTCTCCACCGGCATCTCCGCCGCCGACCGCGCCACCACCCTGCGCCTGCTGGCCGCCGGCGACAGCGTTCCCGGCGACTTCGTCCGGCCCGGCCACATCTTCCCGCTGCGCGCCAAGCCCGGCGGCGTCCTGGTCCGCAACGGCCACACCGAGGCCGGCGTGGACCTCGCCCGGCTGGCCGGACTGCGCCCCGCCGCCGCCATCGTCGAGATCGCCGGCGAGGACGGCACCATGCTGCGGCTGCCCGAGCTCGTCCCGTTCGCCCGCAAGCACGGCCTGTCGATCATCTCCATCGAGGACCTGATTGCCTACCGGCGTTCCGCGGAGCCCACCGTCCGCCGCGAGGCCACCACCCGACTTCCCACCGCCTTCGGCGAGTTCACCGCCCACGGCTACCGCTCCACGGTCGACGGCGTCGAGCACATCGCCCTGGTCGCCGGCGACCTCGGCGACGGCGAGGACGTCCTGGTCCGGGTCCACTCCGAGTGCCTGACCGGGGACGTCTTCCACTCGCTGCGCTGCGACTGCGGCCCCCAACTGGAGGCGTCGCTGCGCCGGATCAGCCAGGCCGGCCGCGGCGTGGTGGTCTACCTCCGCGGCCACGAGGGACGCGGCATCGGCCTGCTGTCCAAGCTGCGCGCCTACGAACTCCAGGAGAACGGCCGGGACACCCTCGACGCCAACCTCGAACTGGGGCTGCCCGCCGACTCCCGCGACTACGGCGCCGGCGCCCAGATGCTCACCGACCTCGGCGTCCGCTCGCTGCGGCTGCTGACCAACAACCCCGACAAGACCGACGCCCTGGTGCGGCACGGCCTCACCGTCACCGGCCGCGAGCCGATGCCCGTCCAGGCCGGCGAACACAACCTGCGGTACCTGCGCACCAAGCGCGACCGGATGGGGCACGACCTGCCCTGGCTGGACGGCGCCGCCGGCCCGGCCGCCGACCCCGCCGCGGCCGGCCCCTGCGGCAACCAGTGACGACCGTCAGCCGGACCCCACACCACCACCCGTAAGAGGAGAAGCATGAGCGGCAAGGGCGCACCCGAACTGTCCGTGAAGAACTGTGGCGACCTGCGGGTGGCCGTGATCGCCGCGCAGTGGCACCAGAAGGTCATGGACGGCCTGGTGGACGGCGCGTTGCGGGCCCTGTCGGAACTGGGCATCGACGAGCCGACGCTGCTGAGGGTGCCCGGCGCCTTCGAACTCCCGGTGGTCGCCAAGGTCCTGGCCGGCCGCGGCTATGACGCGGTGGTCGCGCTCGGCGTCGTCATCCGCGGCGGCACCCCGCACTTCGACTACGTCTGCCAGGGCGTCACCCAGGGCCTGACCCAGGTCTCGGTGGACACCGGCGTGCCGGTCGGCTTCGGCGTGCTGACCTGCGACACCGAGGAGCAGGCGCTGGACCGCGCCGGCCTGCCCGGGTCGGTCGAGGACAAGGGCCACGAGGCGGTCACCGCCGCGGTCGCCACCGCCGCCACGCTCCGCACCGTCGCCGAGCCCTGGCGCTGACCGGCCCGCCCGTCACCCGCCACCGCCCTTGGGTCGAGGCGCTGCGCGCCACTGTGACATCACCGCGTAGGCTAGGCGGCATCATGTCCAAGAAGACGTTCGAGGAGCTCTTCGCCGAGCTCCAGCAGAAGGCCGCCACCGGCGACCCGGCCACCTCCCGCACCGCCGAGCTGGTGCAGTCCGGCGTCCATTCCATCGGCAAGAAGATCGTCGAGGAAGCCGCCGAGGTCTGGATGGCCGCGGAGCACGAGTCGCACGACGCCGCCGCCGAGGAGATCTCCCAGCTCCTCTACCACCTTCAGGTGATGATGGTCGCCAAGGGCATCTCCCTCGACGACGTCTACGCCCACCTCTGAACCACCCTCCCCGCACTCCCCAACTCTCCCAGCCGTAAAGGAAATCGCCGTCATGCTGCGCATCGCTGTCCCCAACAAGGGTTCACTGTCCGAGCCTGCGTCGGCGATGCTCCATGAGGCCGGCTACCGCCAGCGCAAGGACCGTCGGGAGCTGGTCCTGGTCGACGCCGAGAACGAGGTCGAGTTCTTCTTCCTGCGCCCCCGCGACATCGCGGTCTACGTCGGCTCGGGCAAGCTGGACATCGGCATCACCGGCCGGGACCTGCTGCTCGACTCCGGCTCGCCGGCCGAGGAGATCCTCCAGCTCGGCTTCGCCGGCTCCACGTTCCGCTACGCCACCCGCCCGGGCACGGCCAAGGACGTGGCCGACTTCGGCGGCATGACCATCGCCACCTCCTTCTCCGGCCTGGTCACCAAGCACCTGGCCGACAACGGCGTGGACGCCTCCGTCGTCCACCTCGACGGCGCGGTGGAGACCGCGATCCAGCTCGGCGTCGCCGAGATCATCGCCGACGTGGTGGAGACCGGCACCACCCTGCGCAACGCCGGACTGGAGGTCATCGGCGAGCCGATCCTCACGTCCGAGGCCGTGGTCATCCGCGGCACCGGCGCTCCGGACGACGACCCCAAGGTCCGCCAGTTCCTCCGCCGGATGCAGGGCGTCCTGGTGGCCCGCCGGTACGTGATGATGGACTACGACATCCGCGTCGACCAGGTCGAGAAGGCCGTGGCGCTCACGCCGGGCCTGGAGTCGCCGACCGTCTCCCCGCTGCACCACGAGGGCTGGGTCGCGGTCCGCTCGATGGTCCCGTCCAAGGACGCCCAGCGGATCATGGACGAGCTCTACGACCTCGGCGCCCGCGCGATCCTGACCACCGGCATCCACGCCTGCCGGCTCTGAACATCCCCCGCCCCGCCCACACCCCCTGACGGAAGACGACCCGTGTCCGCGCCCGCGTCCCCCGCCGCCCTGCCCGACCTCCCGGTGACCTTCCGGCCGACCCGCACCCGGGCCGTCCTGTACACCGTCGGCATCGCCCAGCTCGCCGCCCTCGTCGCGATCGCGCTGCTGCTGCCGGAGTTGAGCGGCGGCGAGCGGATCAGCTTCGTGGCCACCGGCGTCCTGGTGGCCGCCGTCCTGATGCTGCTCAGCCGCCCCAAGGTGGTCGCCCACCCGGAGGGCGTGCGGATCGTCAACCTCACCACCCGGCGCGACCTGGCCTGGGCCCAGGTGCTGCGCGTCAACCTCCGTGCGGGCGACCCCTGGGTCCATCTGGACCTCGCCGACGGCACCAGCCTGCCCGCGATGGGCATCCAGCCCGGCATCGCCCGGGAGCAGGCCATCCGCGACGCCCGGGCGCTGCGCGACCTCGTCGAGCGGCACGGTGCCGTCGACCACACGGGCCGATGACCCTGGCCCTGACGCCGGCCCCGCTGTTTACTCTGTTCTCCGGGGCGCGCCCGCGCCCCGTCCCCGTAGAGGGGAACCCAACGACCCGAGGAGTGACTCCCTCCGGCAATGGACGGATCGTCCTGTAGTACCTGCGCCGCCCCTCCCGAACCCCCGCATACGACGGAGGCGGCGGCATGACCGGCCCCCTGCTGCTCCTCCTTGCGGCACTCGCACTCATCCTCGCCAACGGCTTCTTCGTGGCCGCCGAGTTCGGACTCGTCACCGTCGAGAAGGCGGACGCCGAACGGGCCGCGGCCGACGGCGACCGCCGGGCCGGCACCGTCGTCTCCGCACTGCGGGAACTCTCCTTCCAGCTCTCCGGCACCCAACTCGGCATCACCATCACCTCCTTGGTGGTCGGGATGCTCGCCGAGCCGGCGCTGGCCGAGCTGCTCTCCGACCCGCTGCGCGCCCTCCACCTGCCCGAGGGCGCCATACCGGGCATCGCGGTCGTCATCGGCATGCTGGTGGCCTCCGCCGTCCAGATGGTCGTCGGTGAACTGGTGCCCAAGAACTGGGCGGTCTCCAAGCCGCTCCAGGTCGCCCGGGTCGTCGCCGGGCCGCAGAACGCCTTCTCCCGCTTCTTCCGACCGGTGATCACCTTGCTGAACACCGTCGCCAACCGGCTGGTCCGCGCCCTGGGCGTGGAGCCCACCGACGAACTCGCCTCCGCCCGCACCCCCGGCGAACTGGTCTCGCTGGCCCGGCACTCGGCCCGGGCCGGGGCGATCGAGCAGGACACCGCGGACCTCTTCGTCCGCACCCTCTCGCTGGGCGACCTCACCGCGGAGAACGTGATGACGCCCCGCGTCCGGGTCAGCGCCCTCCAGGCGAGCGCCACCGCCGAGGACGTCGTCAACCTCACCCGTGCCACCGGGCTCTCCCGCTTCCCCGTCTACCGCACCCGGCTCGACGAGATCGTCGGCATGGTGCACCTCAAGGACGCGTTGGCGGTCCCCGCCGAGGACCGGATGCGCGTCCCCGCGGCCCGGATCGCGGTGGCGCCGCTGCTGGTCCCCGAAACGCTGCCGGTGCAGCCGCTGTTGGAGCGGCTGCGCAGCGAGCAGCCGATCGCCGTGGTCGTCGACGAGTACGGCGGCACCGCCGGCGTGGTGACCCTGGAGGACATCATCGAGGAGCTCGTCGGCGAGGTCCGCGACGAGCACGACCGGGCGGACCTGCCCGAGCTCGGCCAGGCTCCGCCGGAGGACGGCCGGCCCGCGTGGGACGCCGACGGCGGCTGCCGGGTCGACACCCTGCGCCGGATCGGCCTGTCCGCCCCCGAGGGCCCGTACGAGACCGTCGCCGGGCTGGTCGCGCACATACTCGGCCGGATCCCGGCCCCGGGCGACACCGCGGAACTCGACGGCTGGCGGCTGCGGGTGCGGCTGGTCTCGCACCACCGCGCCGAGCGGATACGACTGGTCCGGCTGGCCCCCGCGGCTCCCGCGGTCCCCGAGGCGGCCGCCCGGGAGCGGGTCGCGGCCGGTGCGGAGGTGGCCCGATGACCATGGCCCAACTCCTCTTCGCCGTCCTGCTCGTGCTCGCCAACGGCTTCTTCGTCGGCGCCGAGTTCGCCCTGGTCTCGGTCCGCCGCAGCCAGATCGAACCGCTCGCCGTCATGGGCTCCAAGCGGGCCCGCCGGGTCCTGCACGGCCTGGAGAACCTGCCGCAGATGATGGCCGCCGCCCAGTTCGGCATCACCATCTGCTCCCTGACCCTCGGCGCGGTCGCCGAACCGACCGTCGCCCGCCTGCTGGAGCCGGCCTTCGCGGCTGCCCGGCTGCCGACCGCCCTGGTCCACCCGCTCGGCTACGCCATCGCCCTGGCCCTGGTGGTCTTCCTCCACCTCGTCATCGGCGAGATGGTCCCGAAGAACCTCGCGATGGCCGCGCCGGAGAAGACCGCCCTGTGGTTCAGCCCCGGGCTGGTCGCCTTCGCCCGGCTGTGCCGCCCGGTCACCGCGCTGCTCGGCGCGCTGGCCCGCGGGGTGTTGCGGCTCTTCCGCGTCGAGCCCAAGGACGAGGTCGAGGCGGTCTTCACCAGCGAGCAACTCACCCATCTCGTCGAGGACTCCGGCCAGGCGGGACTGCTCGACCCCGTCGAGCAGGAGCGGCTCTCCGACGCCCTGGAGCTCGGCAGCCGCCCGGTCACCGACGTGCTGCTGGACCCCGCCGGACTGATCACCGTCGAACCGACGGTGACGCCCCGACAGGTGGAGGAGCTGACCGTGCGGACCGGCTACTCCCGCTTCCCGGTGTGCGCGCCGGGCGGCGCCTACATGGGCTATCTGCACGTCAAGGACGTCCTGGACCTGGAGGAACGGGATCGGGCGGTGCCGCAGCGGTTCTGGCACCCGATGGCCACGCTCCGGGCCGAACTGCCCCTGGACGACGCCCTGACGGCGATGCGCCGGGCCGCCTCGCACCTCGCATCGGTCGCCGACGCCACCGGTCGGGTGCTCGGCCTGGTCACGCTGGAGGACGTCCTGGAGATGCTGGTCGGCGAGGTCCGCGACCCGGCGCACCGGACGGAGGCGGCGGCGACCGCTTCGGCGGCGGCGGTGCCTTCGGGGGCCGCGGCCGGTACGGAGGCCGACGACGCCGACGAGACGGGCGAGCGGCGCGGCGAGGTGCACGAGTTGGCCGAGCCGCGTGCGTCGGACGAGCCGGACGCGTCGCGCGAGGGGGTGCCGTCGGCGGCCGAGAACCCCGCGCTGGCGAGCTGAGCGGCGCCGAGCGGCCGCGGGATGGGAAAGGGGCGTGCCGGGACCACCGGCGCGCCCCGCGTCCGTTCCTGCGCCCTTACTGGCCGGGTCCGTTCCGGCGCTCCTACCGGGCCGGTTGCCCACCGGCTCCCTCTTACAGGTCGAGCTCCTGCGGCGGCGCCTGCGGGTCCGGGCCGCGGCCGGAGAGCACCTCGCCGTACGCCTGCATCAGGTCCGGCAGGCGGAGCGTGGCGAGGTCGTCCCGGGACGGGGTGGTCTGCCAGGTGGACAGCCGCAGATCGCGGTAGGCGCAGCTCTTCTCGTACAGGGTGCGCAGGAAGCGGCCGTTGCCCAGTTCGTCGATCCACCCCTGCTCGACGACGTGGCCGTTGATGCTGCACAGCTCCTCGCGGGCCTCCTCGTCCCAGCGGTCGCCGTTCTCCGCGGCCAACACCTCGCCGATCTTGGTCAGTTCCAGTGGCCGGTAGCTGGGGAAGTCCACCCGGCTGGTGAACCGCGACGACAGGCCCGGGTTGGCGGCCAGCAGCCGGTCCATGCCCTCGGGGTAGCCGGCCAGGATGACCACCAGCCGGTCGCGGTTGTCCTCGGCGCGCTTCAGCAGCACCTGGAGGGCCTCGTCGCCGTACGCGTCGCCCTTGCTGTAGCCGGAGTTGGCGAGGCTGTACGCCTCGTCGACGAAGAGCACGCCGCCCAGCGCCGAGTCGATCAGTTCGTTCGCCTTGACCGCGGTCTGGCCGAGGAACTCGCCGACCAGATCCGCCCGTTGGGCCTCCACGAGATGGTCGCCGCCGAGCAGCCCCAGCGCGTAGAAGACCCGGCCGAGTATCCGGGCCACCGTGGTCTTGCCGGTCCCCGAGGGCCCGGAGAAGACGAAGTGCCGCTTCGGGGGCGCCACCGGCAGGCCCTGGCTCGCGCGCAGCCGGGCCATCCGCAACTGCGCCGAGAGCGCCCGCACATGCCGCTTGACCGGCTCCATGCCGACCATCCGCTCCAGCTCCGCCAGCGCCTTCTCCAGCAGCACCGGATCGGCCGGCCCGGTGGGCAGCCGGTCGCCGCCGTAGCGGCCCGGCACGGTGACCTTGGCGCGGGCCGCGCGGCCGTCCCCGGTGGGCGGCACCGCCGGCTCCGCCTCCTGCCCGGCCCCCTCGCCGGTCACCAGCAACTCCCGCCCGTCCACCGGGTCCAGCGGATCGAGGTCGCCGCCGGCCTGTTGGGCCGGGCCCTGGGCGGGGACGGTCGCCAGGCCGCCGCCCTCGTCCAGCCCGTCCGCCTCGGCTATGGCGGCCAGCCGGGCGGCGGTGTCCATGAACGTCGGGTCGACGCGGTGCACCGCGCGGTAGAGGGGGAGGGCGGCGGCGCTGCGGCCGGTGCCCTCGTAGGCGCGGGCGAGCCAGTAGCGCAGCTCCTTGCGTTGCGGCTGCTCGCTGCGGCACCGCATCAGCGCGGTGGCCAGCAGCGGTTCGGCCTGCCCGTACGTCTCCAGCCGGACCCGCGCCATGCCGCCGAACAGCCCCGCCTCGATGCCCAGCACCGGGTCGCCGAGCAGCGGTTCGGTGTGCCGGACGAGCTGGTCCCAGTCCTTGACGAGATAGGCGCGGCAGGCGTGCAGGAACCGCACCTGGGGGTCGGTGTCCACCGGCGGGCAGCCGGCCAGCGCCTGGTCGAGCTCGGCGACGTGCCGGCCGTCGAGCCAGTGGGAGGCGTGCGCCAGGAGGAGGTCACGGCCGGTCTCCAGTACGGGCTGGACCCACCAGCCCAGCCAGTACCAGGAGTTGAGGGCGCGTCGGTGCCGGGCGCGCTGTTCGCCGAAGCGGTCGCGGTGCTGGTGCATCCGCAGCAGCGCCATGGTGGTGTCGGCGCGCAGCGCGTGCAGGCCGAGCCAGGCGTCGGCCATCGACGGGTCGAGCCGCACCGCGGCCCGGAACTCCTCCTCGGCCTGGGGGTAGGCCCCCATGGTGTAGGCGTCCACCGCGCGCAGCCAGGCGAGTTCGGCCGGGGCGGGCGAACCCTGAGTGCCGACATCCATCCCGTCCCCCCACAAAACGTCCCCCCGTGGTGTACCACCGGACGTGTGCCGGGCCGCGCTCCCAGGGCCGGCTGGCCCTGGCCGAACCGATGTGTGAGGGACGGGAGTTGCCCCGCCACGCGCCCTGGTCCGGGTCCTGCGGTGGCACAGACTCGCATCGTACCTGCGCTGTCGGTGCAGGTCGTAGAGGGCCGCACGAGGTGGAAACGGGGGCGTGAACGGGGGCGTGTCGGCGGGAAGAGAGCGGTGACCCTGGGTGAAGAAAGTGCGCCGTGGTGACCGCCGCGCGGAGAATCCACGCAGAACGAAGCCCCCGATCACGGGGGAACAACCGGGGGCTTCGCGTCTGCAGGCGGTCCGAAGAACCGCACATTCAGAACGTAAGTCCTGTACGCCCCCTGGGTCAAGCCGAGTTGGCGCACTCGGCGGGTCCCGTTCGTCGACTGTCGGCGTGTCAGCCACGGACGGCTACGCAGGGTGAATTCCGGGCCTGTTCACGGCCGTCCGGCGGGTCCCACCCGTACCTCGTATCCCATCTGCCCCTGGAGTACCAGGAGATCGGCGTGCGGCCGGGACGGATCGGCCGCGAAGTGCGCTCGCTCCGCCGGGATCCAGCCATCCCAGAACGCTGACTGCCCCGGCCCGTCCCGGAGTTGACCCCGTTCCCATGAATGCTCGCTCGCCAGTTCCATCCACAGCAGGCACGCCGCGTACGGCCGCAGCGCGCGCCGTCCGGTGCCGACGCCCTCGACGAGCGCCACCGGGGCCGGCGGCAGCTCCCGCACCTCGGCGAACTCCCGGCGCACCCAGTCGTAGACCCCGTAGCGCGCCGTTTCGCCACGGGACAGCGGGTCGAGCACCTGCTCCCGGAACCGGTCGCTCCACTCGAACAGTTCCTCGTGCGTCGCGAGATCGTCGGTGTGCACGACCGGGGCGCCGCCCAGCGCCTCCGCCAGCCGCGCCGCGAAGGTGCTCTTGCCGGAGCCCGCGTGCCCGTCCACCGCGATCAGCCGCACCGGGCCGCAGGAGGGCGGCAGGGTGTGCAGCCGGGCGGCGAGCGGGTCCAGCACGGGGTCCGGGGCGGAGGTTGGGGCGGGGGTCATCCCACCAGCCTACGCATCAGTGGTCCACACCAATGTTCCTGGCGCGACGCGCGTCGCAGCGCCTTCCGAAGCCCGCCCGGAACGGAGATAGTTGAGCCCACTCGCACCAGCCCCGCACGTCCCGATCACGTCCGACGTCCGACAGGGGGACCCCATGAGCAGCTCCGCGCCCCGGCGCACCGTCCTGGCCGCCGCGCTCGCCGCCGCCGCGGCCGCCGCCACCCCCCTCCCCGCGGCCGCCGCCCCCCACCACGCCACTCCACCGAACCCGACCCGGACGACGAACCCCGTGGACTACCACGCCTGGACCACCCCCACCGACTGGCACCGGGGCACCGCCCACGGCACCCGCGTCGCCGCCGGCTACCGCCCCGGCATCCGCATCGCCCGCCCCGTCGGCACCACCGACTACCACGACCCCCACACCGGCAAGTCCGCCACCTGGGAATACGCGACCTGGACCGGCCCCGTCCACCGCCTTCCGGTGCCCGCCACCGAGGCCGTCGCCTCCTGGAACGCGCACACCCCGCCCGGCACCTGGATCGCCGTGGAACTGCGCGCCACCTACTCGGACGGCGGCCGCACCCCCTGGTACGTCATGGGCCGCTGGACCGCCGGCGACGGCGACGCCGACATCCGGCGCACCTCCGTCGACGACCAGAAGGACGGCCGCAGCGCCGTCTCCACCGACACCCTCGCCCTCAACGACCCCACCACCGGCCTCCGTTTCACCGCCTACCAGCTCCGCCTCACCCTCCTCCGCCGTCCCGGCAGCCCCCAGACCCCCACTGTCTGGCGCCTGGGCGCGATGGCCTCGGACGTCCCGGCCCGCTTCGAGGTCCCGCCCTCCACCCCCGGCCTGGTCGGCCACGAACTCCGCGTCCCCCGCTACTCGCAGGAGATCCACAAAGGGCAGTACCCCGAGTACGACAACGGGGGAGAGGCGTGGTGCAGCCCCACCTCCTCCGAGACGATCATCGAGCACTGGGGCCGCCGCCCCACCCGCAAACAGCTCGCCTGGGTCGACCCCACCTACGCCGACCCCCAGGTCTGCCACGCCGCCCGCTACACCTTCGACTACCAGTACAAGGGCTGCGGCAACTGGCCCTTCAACGCCGCCTACGCCGCCACCTACCGCGACCTCCAGGCCGTCGTCACCCGCCTCTCCTCCCTCAACGACGTCGAACGCCTCGTCCACGCCGGCATCCCCGTCATCACCTCCCAGTCCTTCCTCAAGTCCGAACTCGACGGCGCCGGTTACGGCACCGCCGGCCACCTCATGACCGTCATCGGCTTCACCTCGACCGGCGACGTCATCGCCAACGACCCGGCCGCCCCCAACGACCCCGCCGTCCGCCGCGTCTACCAACGCCACCAGTTCGAAACCATCTGGCTACGGACGAAGCGCAAGGACGCAACAGGCCAGGTCAAGTCCGGCTCGGGCGGCGTGTGTTACCTCTACTTCCCGGCGAACCCAACACCAACTCAGCACCGCGTCCTGCGCGAACTCGGCATCCGCTAGCGCCCAGACGGCGAGCCCAACCGCCAACCCCTCCGGCAGAAAGCCCCGGAAGGCCATCGCGACCACCGAACGGGAGCGCTCACGCCCGTCCTGGGTGAGGCGCCCGTATCGATCGACCGTGACCTTGATGGACCGGTGTCCGAGCCAACGCGACACCTCGTGAAGGGAGACTCCATTCGTCAGGGTCACGGGGTCACGGTCGCCCATTTGTGGCGCCCATGAGTTGGGGGCGGGGGACCGTGTTGGTTCCTGGAGAGCGGGCATCATGGCGGCGTTTCCCCGCGCGTTGAGTGCTGGGGAGGTGATTCCGTAGGTGTGGGGCGTGGCGGGCGTTTTGGGGCTGGGTGGGGGTCTTTGCCGGGGGTGTCGTTTCACTGGTTTCACGGGGTTCGGCGGGTGGGAGGGGTTCCCGGGCGGGGGCGGGGGGCCTTGAATCGCTGGTCTGGTCCTGCCGCGCGGAGGTGGGTGCGTGGCGGGGGAGTCGAGGCGATGTGAGGGTGGGGGCGTTGTGTCTCGCTGCACTCCCAATCGGCAGTTGTCCGCGCTTCTGTTGGAGGCCGACTGGAGCGCCGCTGATCTGGCCCGGGCGGTCAACGCCCTGGGGACGGCACAGGGGTTGGCGCTGCGGTACGACCGCACGTCCGTTGCGCACTGGCTCACCGGCTCCCGGCCGCGGGCGCCCGTCCCGGACCTGGCCGCGCAGGCGTTGAGCCGTCGCAGTGGGCGTCCGGTCACCGCTCGGGAGACCGGGCTCACGCAGTTTCCGAGAGCGGCGGCCGTACGGTCCGGGTTGGCCGAGGAGGGGGAGCCGCTGCGGCGGTTGGGCGCGTTGTGCCGGGGGGAGTCGGACCCGGCGCAGCGGGCCGAGCTGGCGCGGACCGTTTACACGGTGACGACCGCGCCCTCCGCGCGGCCCGGGCCCGCCCCGCCCCCCGCCCGGGTGGCGGCGCGGCGGCGGGCGGTTCATCCGTCCGACGTGCAGGGGCTGACGGAGATGAGCGGGGTGTTCGCGTCCCTGGCGCAGACGCATGGGGGCGGGCATGCGCGGACGGCGTTGGCCGCCTACCTCGGGGATGACGTCGTTCCGCTGCTGGACGCCTCGGGGAGCGAGTCGTGGCACCGTGAACTGCTCACCGGCTGCGCCCAGTTGACGCATGTGTTGGCGGCCATGACCGATGACGCCGGGCACCACGGCCTGGCCCGGCGGTACTTCCGCACGACGCTGTCGCTGGCTCGTGAGGCCGGGAGCCGGGCCGTGCGGGCCATCACGCTGCGGGTGATGAGTGGTCAGGCGTTGCGGTTGGGGTATCTGCACCACGCCGCGGAGCTTGCCCAGGCCGCGGTGGGGGTGGATGCGGCGGGGCTCGACGTGCAGGCGTTCGTGCTGGTCCAGCGTGCTCTCGTGCGGGCTACGCAGCGTCGTGCGCGGGAGGCGTTGGCGGACTTGGGGGCGGCGGAGGGGGCGCACGAGCGGGCTTCCGGCGCGCCCGGGCCGTTCACCGCCTATCCCCGGTCCGGGCTCGACTACCAACGCGCGCTGACGTTCCGGGCCCTCGGGCGGACGGACGACGCGCTGGCCGCCCTGCACGACTCGGTGCGCCACCGTTCCGGCGGTGAGCAGCGCGGGGACGCGCTGACCCAGGCGCGGATCGCCGAAATGCTGTTGGAGCAGGGGCGGTTGGAGGAAGCCTGTGCGCGCTGGCACGCCTTCCTCGACGTCTATCCGCGCCTGCACTCCGTCCAGGCCGACCAGGCCCTCGGCCGCCTCACCCGCACCCTGCGCAGCTTCGTCCGCCATCCGCACGCGGCGGGGGTGCAGGAGCGGGCGCGGGGCGTCTCGCGCCCGACCCGTTTGACTCATCCAGCCCGTCCGACCCGTCCGACCCGTCCGGCCCGAACGGCCTGACGGACGCCGCGTCATTGCGCCGCCCGCCCGCGCGGGCCCCCGGCTTCACAAGCGCACGAGCGTTCAACGCGTTCATGGCTCGCGCGGCGGTACGGGGTTCCGGGGTGGCCGGATTCGGCGCTTGATGGAAGCCCGAGCCGGCGCCTCCCAGGGGTGCCCCGCCGGCATCCGGTTCTCGATGTGAGGTTCCGATGACCCCTTCCACGCACCATCCCGTAACGCTCCCCCCGTTGGCCGACCCCGACTGCGCCGCGTCGCTGCGCGGCCTGCCGTACGAGGCGTTGGAATCCCTCGCGCAGGAGATCCGCGCGTTCCTGATCGAGAAGGTCACCGCCGTCGGCGGCCACCTCGGGCCGAACCTCGGGATGGTGGAGCTGACGCTCGCGCTCCACCGGGTCTTCGACTCGCCGCACGACACCCTGCTGTTCGACACCGGTCACCAGGCGTACGTGCACAAGCTGTTGACCGGACGGGCCGCGGACTTCGACGGGCTGCGACGGCGCGGGGGGCTGTCGGGCTACCCGTCGCGGGCCGAGTCCCCGCACGACGTGATCGAGAACTCCCATGCCTCGACGGCCCTTTCCTACGCGGACGGGCTGGCCAAGGCGCGTCGGCTGCGCGGGGAGCGCGACCGGGCCGTGGTGGCCGTGATCGGCGACGGGGCGCTGACCGGGGGCATGGCCTGGGAGGCGATGAACAACCTGGGGGCGCATCCGGACCGGCCGGTCGTCGTGGTGCTGAACGACAACGAGCGCTCCTACGCGCCCACCATCGGGGCGTTGGCGGATCACCTCCAGTACCTGCGCGGTGACGGCACGGACAGCGTCGACTGGTTGGTGGACGGGGGCGGGGCGCGGGCCGGGGGCAACCTGGGGCCGCTGCCGGTGGCGGGGAACCTCTTCGAGTTGCTCGGGTTCTGCTATCTCGGGCCGGTGGACGGCCACCATCTGCCCTCCGTGGAGGAGGCGTTGCGGGTCGCCCGCGAGCTGTCCCGGCCGGTGGTGGTGCACGTCGTCACCGTCAAGGGGAAGGGGTACCCGCCGGCGCTGGCGGACCAGGCCGACCGCATGCATGCGGTGGGGGTGCTCGACCCGGTGTCCGGGCGGCCCCGTTCCTCCTCGGAGCGGCCGTCGTGGACGCAGGTCTTCGCGGACGCGCTGCGTGACGTGGGGGAGCGGCGCCGGGACGTGGTCGCGGTCACGGCGGCCATGCCGGGGCCGACGGGGCTGGCGCGGTTCGGGGAGCGGTTTCCCGAGCGGCTCTTCGACGTGGGGATCGCCGAACAGCACGCCGTGACCTCGGCCGCGGCGTTGGCGATGGCCGGGCTGCACCCGGTGGTCGCGGTCTATGCCACCTTCCTCGGGCGCGCCTTCGACCAGGTGTTGATGGACGTCGCGCTGCACCGGCTGCCGGTCACCTTCGCCCTGGACCGGGCCGGCATCACCGGCCCGGACGGGCCGAGCCACCACGGCATGTGGGACCTGACCGTGCTCGGCGCGGTGCCGGGCATGCGGGTGGCGGTGCCACGGGACGCGGCGCGGCTGCGCGAACTGCTCCCCGAGGCGCTGGACTGCGCCTCGGGGCCGACCGCGCTGCGCTTCCCGAAGGCGACCGCCGGCACCGACCTGCCGGCCGTCGAACGCATCGGGCCCGTCGACGTCCTGCACCGCACCGAGACCCGGGACGTGCTGCTGGTGCCGGTCGGCCCGCTGGCCGGGCCGGCGTTGGAGGCCGCGCGCTATCTGGCGACCAAGGGCGTCGGGGTCACCGTCGCGGACCCGCGCTGGGTGCTCCCGGTGCCCGAGGAGCTCACGGAACTGGGCGGCCGGCACCGCGTGGTGGTGACCGTCGAGGACAACACCCGCTCCGGCGGGATGGGTACCGCCGTCGCCCGCGCCCTGGCCGACGCCGGCTCCACCGTGCCGGTCCGCGTGCTCGGCCTGCCCGGGCGGTTCATCCGCCACGGCACCCGCGAGGAACTGCTCGCCGCGGCCGGCCTGAACCGGTCCGGCATCGTCCACTCCGTCCTGCGCGCCCGCGCCCACCTCCCCCACCTGGAACCGGAGATCCGGCCATGACCATCGACCTGGGCCTGCCCGCCGTGCCGCCCCGCCTCCCCGACCGCCGCCCCTCGCGCCGGATCGACGTCGGCGGCGTCCCGGTCGGCGACGGCGCACCCATCTCCGTGCAGACCATGACCACCACCCTGACCGCCGACGTCGACGCCACCCTCCAGCAGATCGCCGAAGTCACCGCCGCCGGCTGCGACATCGTCCGGGTCGCGGTCCCCTCCCAGGACGACGCCGACGCGCTGCCGACCATCGCGCGCAAGTCCCCGATCCCCGTCGTCGCCGACATCCACTTCCAGCCGCGCTACGTCTTCCAGGCCATCGACGCCGGCTGCGCGGCGGTGCGGGTCAACCCCGGCAACATCAAGCGGTTCGACGACAAGGTCGCTCAGATCGCCGCGGCGGCGTCGGCGGCCGGGGTGCCGATCCGGATCGGGGTGAACGCGGGCTCGCTGGACAAGCGGCTGCTCACCAAGTACGGGCAGGCCAGCCCGGAGGCGCTGGTGGAGTCCGCGCTGTGGGAGTGCTCGCTGTTCGAGGAGCACGGTTTCCGCGACCTGAAGCTCGCGGTCAAGCACCATGACCCGCTGACCGTGATCGCCGCCAACCGGCTGCTGGCGGAGAGCTGTGACTACCCGTTGCATCTGGGCGTGACCGAGGCGGGCCCGGCCTTTCAGGGTTCGGTCAAGTCGGCGGTGGCGTTCGGTGTGTTGCTGGCGGCGGGGATCGGCGACACCATCCGGGTCTCGCTGTCCGCCCCGCCGGTCGAGCAGGTCAAGGCCGGCTGTCACATCCTGTCCTCCCTCGGGCTGCGGCCCCGGAAGCTGGAGATCGTCTCCTGCCCCGGCTGCGGCCGCCTCCAGGTCGACATCCACAAGCTGGCCGACCAGGTCGAGGCCGCCTTCGACGGCTTCCCGCACCCGCTGCGGGTGGCCGTCATGGGCTGCGTCGTCAACGGCCCCGGCGAGGCCCGCGAGGCCGACATCGGGGTCTCCTCCGGCAACGGCAAGGGCCAGATCTTCGTCCAGGGCCGGGTCGTGCGGACGGTCGCCGAATCGAAGATCGTCGACGCGCTGCTCGACGAGGCCCTCAAGCTCACCCGGGCCGGCCCCGGCCCCGGACTGTCGGGAGACGTCTTGACCGATCCGTGACGCCCTCTCCGAGACCCCTGACGCCCACTTCGTGACCGCATCTGCCCACACCAAGGAACGCCCGACGCAGCACGCAATGACCAACAGGGAGGAACCGCTGTCATGACCACCCACCTGCCACCGGGGCCCGACCAACTCGACGGGGCCCAGCCCCAGTCGAGCCTCAGCACACAGGCCGCGCGCACCCTGGCGACCACCACCAAGACCGAACCGCAGATGCAGGGCATCACCTCGCGGTGGCTGCTGCGGATGCTGCCCTGGGTGCACGTGGCCGCCGGTACCTACCGCGTCAACCGGCGCCTGATCCACGCGGTCGGACGCGGCCGGGTCGGCTTCGTCCAGAACGGCGCCGACGACGTGCGGGTGATCCCCGAGACGCTGTGCGAGGTGCCGGTGCTGCGCGGCTTCGCCGACCCCGGCGTACTGGAGGAGCTCGCCGCCCTCTTCGTCCCGCGCGACTTCCGGGCCGGCGACGTGCTGACCCGGGCCGGCACCCCCGTCCAGGAGGCGTTCCTCATCGCGCACGGCCGCCTCAACCGGTACGCCACCGGCAAGTACGGCACCGAGGAACTCCTCGGCACGCTCGCCGACGGTGACCAGATCGGCGACGAGGCGCTGGGCCAGTCCGACCTCCCGCGGTGGCTGCACACCGTGAAGGCGACCACCGCCGGCACCGTTCTCGTCCTGCCCTGGCCCGTCTTCCAGGACCTGCTCAGCCGCCGGCCCGGCCTCGTGACGCACATCGAGCGCCACCTGGCCAGGACCAGCCGCCCGACCAACACCCGCGGCGAGGCCAGCGTCGAGGTCTCCGCCGGCCACGCGGGCGAGCCCACCCTCCCCGGCACCTTCGTCGACTACGACCTGAGCCCGCGCGAGTACGAACTGAGCGTCTCCCAGACCGTCTTGCGGGTCCACTCCCGCGTCGCCGACCTCTACAACCACCCGATGAACCAGCTTGAGCAGCAACTCCGCCTGACCATCGAGGAGATGCGGGAGAACCAGGAGTCCGAGCTGCTCAACAACCGGGAGTTCGGCCTGCTCCACAACGCCGCCTACGACCAGCGGATCAACACCTGGTCCGGGCCGCCGACCCCGGACGACCTGGACGACCTGCTGAGCATGCGCCGCAAGACCCGGATGTTCCTCGCCCACCCCAAGGCCATCGCGGCGTTCTTCCGCGAGTGCAACAAGCGCGGCCTGAGCCCCGCCTCGGCCACCGTGGAGGGGCACGAGATCCCCGCCTGGCGCGGCGTCCCGATCTTCCCCTGCAACAAGATCCCCCTCACCGACGGCCACACCAGCTCCATCGTCGCGCTGCGCACCGGCGAGGAGGACCACGGCGTCATCGGGCTGCACCAGGTGGGCCTCCCCGACGAGTTCGAACCCGGCCTGAACGTCCGCTTCATGGGCATCGACGACCGGGCGGTCATCTCCTACCTGGTGAGCGTCTACTACTCGACGGCGATCCTGGTGCCCGACGCCATCGGCATCCTGGAGAACGTCGAGATCGCGGCGGCCCGGTCATGACGTCCCAGGCGCTGCGGGCGCTGCTGTCGGGGCCGGCGGGGCTGGGCACCCTCGCCGCCGGCCCCCGCCCCCCGCGCCCACCGGGTGCAGCGACGCCCGGTGGGGACCAACCTCCCTGTGTCCCCACCGGGTCCGCCCCGGCCGCCGGGGTGGTGCGACGGCCCGCGGGCCCGCCCCGCCCCGGCGACCCGATCCCGGGGCTGTACCACCAGCCCGCCGTGCCGGCCGACCCGGCCAAGGTCGCCGAGGTGGACCGCCGACTCGAAGCCTGGGCCCACGAGTTGGAGCTGTTCCCGCCCGAATGGGCGGGCGACTTCGCCGGGTTCCAGACCGGCCGGGCGGTCGTCCTGCAACACCCCGGCGCCGCGGACATGGAGCGCCTGGTCGCCGCCGGGAAGCTGCTGGTCGCGGAGAACGTCGTCGACGACTGCTACTGCGAGGACTACGGCGGCTCCCCGATCGGCCTGGGCGGCCGGCTGATCATCGCCCAGGGCGCCCTGGACCCCGTGCACACCGCCGAGCCCTACCAGCGGCAGTGGTGCGAGGGGCTGGGCGCGGACGCCCCGCTGCGCTCCTACGCCGACGCGATCCGCGCCTACCGGGAGTTCGCCACGCCCAGTCAGGTCACCCGGTTCCTCCACGACGCCGCGCGCCTGCACCTGGGCTACCTCGGCGAGGCCGCCTGGGCCCAGACCCGCACCACCCCGCCGGTGTGGAAGTACCTGGTGATGCGGCAGTTCAACAGCTTCCGCCCCTGCCTGTCCCTGGTGGACGCGGTGGACGGCTACGAACTGCCCGAACCGCTCTACTCCCGGCCCGAGCTCCAGCGCGTCACCGCGCTGGCCGGCAACGCCACCACCCTCGTCAACGACCTGTACTCCTTCACCAAGGAGTTGAACAACGACGAGCACCACCTGAACCTGCCCGTGGTGCTCGCCGCCGAGGAGGGCCGCGGTCTGCGGGCCGCCTACCTCAAGGCCGTCGAGATCCACAACGAGATCATGCACGCCTTCGAGGACGAGGCCGCCACCCTCGCCGCCCGCGACCCGCTCGTGGGCCGCTACACCACCGGCCTCGCCGCCTGGGTCGCCGGCAACCACGCATGGCACTGCACCAACACCTACCGCTACTCGCTGCCCGCCTACTGGAACTGAAGGAGCCCCCATCATGACCCTCCACGACAGCGCATCCCCGGTCCTCGCCAGCCGGTACCAGCAGTCGGTCGCCGACTACTGGAACCGCGAGAAGAACGACGTCAACCTCCGCCTGGGCGACGTGGACGGTCTCTACCACCACCACTACGGCATCGGCAGCGCCGACTGGACCGTGCTCGACACCCCCAAGGACACCCGCGACGAGGCGATCACCGCCGAGCTGCACCGACTGGAGTCCGCCCAGGCCGAGTTCCTCGCCGACCACCTCGGCGCCATCGCCCCCGAGGACCGCCTGCTGGACTCCGGCTGCGGCCGGGGCGGCGGCAGCCTGGTCGCCAACCAGCGGTTCGGCTGCCACGTCGACGGGATCTCCATCTCCGAGACCCAGGTGGCCTTCGCCAAGGCGCAGGCCGAGAAGCGCGGCGTGGCCGACAAGGTCCGCTTCCACCTCAGGAACATGCTCGACACCGGCTTCGACACCGGCTCGTACCGCGCCATCTGGAACAACGAGTCCACGATGTACGTCGACCTGTCGCTGCTGTTCGCCGAGTACTCCCGGCTGCTGGCCCGCGGCGGCCGCTACGTCACCGTCACCGGCTGCTACAACGACGCCTACGGACTCCCCTCCCGCGAGGTCTCCACGATCAACGCGCACTACATCTGCGACATCCACCCCCGCTCCACCTACTTCAGGGAGATGGCCGCCAACCGCCTGGTCCCCATCAGCGTGGTGGACCTCACCGAGGCGACCCTCCCGTACTGGGAGCTGCGCGCCCAGTCGTCCCTGGTCACCGGCATCGAGGACGCGTTCCTCACCGCGTACAAGAACGGCAGCTTCCAGTACCTGCTGATCGCCGCCGACCGCGTCTGACCCCCCGCCCGCGAGCACCCTCCGCCCGGGCAGCTACCGGCCTCCCGGCCCGGGCGGAGGGGGAAAGGACCCCGGTCATGACTCCCACGCCCCTCATGGCGGCCCCCCTGGACCTGGACCACATCCGCGCCTGCGTCGACGAGGTCCTCACGGCGTTCCTCGGCGACCTCGAACGGACCGCGCCCCACCCCCAACTCCCCGAACTCGTCCGTGCCCTGCGGAGGTTCGTCGGGGCCGGCGGCAAGCGGCTGCGGCCCCTGCTGTGCGTCGTCGGCTGGCACGCCGCCGGCGGCACCGGCGGCCGGGGCGCCGCGCTGCGCGTGGCCGCCTCGCTGGAGCTGCTGCACGCCGCCGTGCTCATCCACGACGACCTGATCGACGACTCCGCCACCCGCCGCGGCCGCCCCACCGTCCACCGCGCCCTGGCCGCCCGGCACTTGACCGGTCGCGGGCCGGACGCCCTGCGGTTCGGGACCAGCGCCGCCCTGCTGCTCGGGGACCTCGCCCTCGTCTGGTCGGACCACCTGCTGCGGACCGCGCACCTCACCGACGGCGAGTACCGGGCCGTGCTGCCGGTGCTGGACGCCGTGCGCCGCGACGTGCTGCTGGGCCAGTACCTGGACCTGCTGTCGACCGGCACCCCCGGCGACGACCTGGACAGCGCGCTGGCCATCACCCGCTACAAGACCGCCCACTACACCGTCGAACGCCCCCTCCAGGCCGGCGCCGCGCTGGCCGGCGCCGGGCCCGAACTCCTCGCCGCGTGCAGCGACTTCGGCATCCCGCTGGGCGAGGCGTTCCAACTGCGCGACGACCTCCTGGGCGTCTTCGGCGACCCGCGGCGCACCGGCAAGTCCGACCTCGACGACCTGCGCGAGGGCAAGCACACCCCGCTGATCGCCCTCACCCTGCGCCGCGCCGACCCGCACCAGCGCTCCTTCCTCCGCCGCCACCTGGGCCGGCCGGACCTGCGCGCCGCCGACGCGGCCGCGGTCCGCGACATCATCCGCGCCACCGGCGCCCACGACACCGTCGAGGAAATGATCGAGACCCGCTACCTACAGGCCCTGGCGGCGCTGGACGCGGCCGACTTCCCGCCGCCCGCCACGACCGCCCTGCACACCCTCGCCGAGGCCGCCGTACGGAGGTCCGCATGACCACTCCCGACCAACCCGCGCTCGCCGCCGCCAGTCAACTCACCCCGCGGCGTGTGCTGTTGGCCGCGCCCCGCGGCTACTGCGCCGGCGTGGAGCGCGCCGTCGCCACCGTGGAGCAGGCCCTGGAGCGACACGGGCCGCCGGTCTACGTACGGCACCAGATCGTCCACAACGCCCACGTGGTGCGCACCCTGGAGCGCAAGGGCGCCGTCTTCGTCGAGCGGACCGACGAGGTGCCCGAGGGCGCCACCGTGATCTTCTCCGCCCACGGCGTCGCCCCGCCGGTCCACGCCGAGGCCGCCCGACGCCGGTTGACCGTCATCGACGCCACCTGCCCCCTGGTCACCAAGGTCCACAAGGAGGCCCGGCGCTTCGCCGACGAGGGCTACGACATCCTGCTCATCGGCCACGAGGGCCACGAGGAGGTCGTCGGCACCATGGGCGAGGCCCCCGGCCGCATCCACCTGGTCGACGGCCCGTCGGGCGTCGCCGACGTCCACGTCCGCGACGAGCGGAAGGTCGCCTGGCTGTCCCAGACCACGCTCTCCGTCGACGAGACCATGGACACCGCGACCGCCCTCAAGGACCGCTTCCCGGCGCTGACCAGCCCGCCCAGCGACGACATCTGCTACGCCACCCAGAACCGCCAGGAGGCCGTCAAGCGGATCGCCGCCGAGGCCGATCTGGTCCTGGTCGTCGGCTCCCCGAACTCCTCCAACTCCGTCCGGCTGGTCGAGGTCGCCCTCGCCTCGGGCGCCGCCGCGGCCCATCTCGTGGACACCGCGGGGGAGTTGGCGCCGGACTGGCTCGACGGGGTGCGCACCATCGGCGTCACCTCCGGCGCCTCCGTCCCCGACGTGCTGGTCGACGGCGTCCTGGACCGGCTGGCCGACCGCGGCTTCGACCACGTCGAGGTCGTCCGCTCCACCGAGGAGACCCAGCGCTTCGCCCTGCCCCGCCCCTCCTTCCCCACGACGACAGTTGAGCCCCCGACCCGACCCACCCCGCTGCCTGGGAGTCACCCGTGACCTACCTCATCGCGCTGCCCTGCATCGACGTCAAGGACAAGTCCTGCATCGAGGAGTGCCCCGTCGACTGCATCTACGAGGGCTCCCGCTCGATGTACATCCACCCGGACGAATGCGTCGACTGCGGGGCGTGTGAGCCGGTCTGCCCGGTCGAGGCGATCTTCTACGAGGAGGACACCCCGCAGGAGTGGCAGCGCTACCACGTGGCCAACGCCGAGTTCTTCGCCGAGTTGGGTGCGCCCGGCGGCGCCGCCCGGCTCGGCCCGATCGCCCGCGACCACCCCCTCATCGCCCGGCAGACGGCCCGCACCCCATGACTCCGGGACCGCTCGCGGATCCGCACCGCCCCCCGGCACCGGCCGCGGGCCGCCGGGACGTCGTCGTCCTCGGTTCGACCGGTTCGATCGGCACCCAGGCCGTCGAGCTGATCGGGCGCAACCCCGACCGCTTCCGCGTCACCGGGCTCGCCGCCGGCGGCCAGCGGCTCGGTCAACTCGCCGCGCAGGCGCGACGGTTGAGGCCGCGCACCGTGGCGGTGGCCCGCGCGGACGTGGTGCCGGCGCTGCGTCAGGCGCTGGCCGCGCAGTACCGGGCCGAGCCGCCGCCCGAGATCCTCGCGGGCCCCGGCGCGGCGGCCGAACTCGCCGCCTCCGACTGCCACACGGTGCTCAACGGCATCACCGGCTCCATCGGCCTGGCCCCGACGCTCGCCGCCCTGGAGGCCGGGCGCACCCTGGCGCTCGCCAACAAGGAATCGCTGATCGCCGGCGGCCCGTTGGTGGCGGAACTCGCCCGGCCCGGGCAGATCGTCCCGGTCGACTCCGAGCACGCCGCGCTCTTCCAGGCGCTCGCCGCCGGCGCGCGGACGGACGTGCGCAGGCTCCTGCTCACCGCGTCCGGCGGCCCGTTCCGGGGCCGCACCAGGGCCCAACTCGCCGATGTCACGCCGGCCGACGCGCTCGCCCACCCCACCTGGTCGATGGGCCCGACGATCACCGTCAACTCCGCGACCCTGGTCAACAAGGGCCTGGAGGTCATCGAGGCGCACCTGCTCTTCGGCGTCCCCTTCGACCGCATCGAGGTCGTCATCCACCCGCAGTCCGCCGTGCACTCCATGGTGGAGTTCGTCGACGGTTCGACGCTCGTGCAGGCCGCCCCGCCGGACATGCGCGGCCCGCTCGCCATCGGGCTCGGCTGGCCCGAGCGGATCGCCGACGCGGCGCCCGCCTTCGACTGGACCGCGCCCCTCGCCTGGGAGTTCCTCCCCCTCGATGCGGCGGCGTTCCCCGCGGTCCAACTCGCCCGACACGTAGGGCAGTTGGGCGGTACGGCCCCGGCGGTCTTCAACGCCGCGAACGAGGAGTGCGTGACCGCGTTCCTCGCCGGCCGGCTGCCGTTCACCGGCATCGTGGAGACGGTCACCGCGGTGGTGGCCGAACACGGGACCCCGGTCAACGGGGCCGCGCTCACCCTGCCGGACATCGTGGCGGCGGAAGCCTGGGCGCACGCCCGGGCCCGCGAACTGGCGACGCGGGCGGGCCGGCCGGCCGCGCGCCGCGGATCGCGGCGCTGAAGCGGTCACCAACCGTCCCCCCTCGCCAACTACCGCCCCGAATCGGTGAGATGCGGCGGAAAGCCTGGATTCCGCACCCCCGATCCGGGATCGTAGAGAAATGAACTCCGGCGACTGCGACCACCCACCCGACCGCGACGGCGACGACGTCGAGATGCGCGAAGTGGTCCGCGAACTGGCCCGGGCATTGGAGACGATGCTCAACCTGATCAAGGCCGACGCCCTGCCCGTGACCCCCGAGGCGCGCGCCCTGATGCACCGGACCATGGCCTTCCTGGACGAGTCCACCGACCGGTTCGCGACCCTGGACCACCCCGGCGAGATCCTCCCCCTGGCCGCGGCCATCAACAAGATGGTCAACTCCACGCGCCAACAGATCCACGACGACGTGATCGCCGCCTCCCCACCCCCCGACCATCCGACCCCCTGAGCACGATCGTGCACCGGCCTCCCAGGACACCCACCGCCAACCCACCTCCCCTGCAGAAACGTCTGTGCAACGAACTACCCTGACCCGTTATGGATTGGCTCGAACGGGTGGTGGACCTCAGACGGTGGACGCAGAACGGCGTCCGCGCCCCGCACAAGCCGCTGTTGCTCCTCTACGCCCTCGGCAGCTACCAGCGGGATGCCGATGCCGAACTCCGCTATACCGCGGTCGAGGACGACCTCAAGCGCCTGCTCACCGAGTACGGACCGCCGAACCCGACGACCCCCGCCTACCCCTTCCACCACCTCGTCAGCGACGGCGTGTGGGAGGTCCACACCGACCGGGGACCGGGCAGCCCCGGCGCCAAGGTCGGCGAACTCCGTGCCAGCGGAGCCACCGGCAGCCTCGCGCCCGGCCTGCGGGACGCCCTCGCCGCGGACCCGGCACTGCTCGGCCGCCTGGTCAGGGTGGCGCTGGACGCCCACTTCCCGCCGTCCCTGCACGGCGACCTGTGCGAGGCGGTCGGCCTCGACCTGGAGCGCGCCGAACTCGGCCCCGCACACCCCGCGGACGGCCCGGCCCGACGCCAACGGGACCCGCGGATCCGCGAACTCGTCTTCACCGCCTACGAGTACCAGTGCGCGTTCTGCGGCTACGACGGGGCGCTCGGCGACGCGCGGCTGCGCACGAGCGCGGTCGGGCTGGAGGCCGTGCACGTGCGCTGGTGGAGCCACGACGGGCCGGACGCGGTCGACAACGGCCTGTGCCTGTGCGCCCTGCACTACAAGCTCTTCGACAAGGGCGTCCTGGGCCTCGGCAACGACCACCGCATCCAGGTCTCCCAGCGCTTCGTCGGCCGCAACGAGGCCAGCCGACGGCTGGTCCTCGCCCTCGCCGGCCAGCCGGTCCTCGGCCCCCAGCCCGGTTTCGCGCCGGTCGCCGAACGCCACCGCGCCTGGCACGCCAAACAGGTCTTCCGCGGCGCTCCCCGCGACCCCGTCCTCACCCCCACGAACTACCACACCCTGGCAACGGACTGATCATCCAGGCCCGTTGGGCTCGTTGGGCCCGGTGCGGGCGCGCGTCGGGCGCGGGCGCGATGGCCCCACGGCCGAGAGGGTCCCTGCCGCCCCTCACGTCACGGAGAACCCACCGTCCACGAACACCGTCTGGCCGGTCACATACGCCGCGCCCGGGCCGGCCAGGAACACCGCGGCGCCGGCGAAGTCGGCCAGTTCGCCGGTGCGGCCGGCCATCGTCCGGCGGGCGATCGCCTCGACGCGGTCCGGGTCGGCGTAGACCTCCGCGGTGAGCGGGGTGCGCACGAAGCCCGGGGCGAGGGCGTTGACGCACACGCCGTGCCGGGACCACGCCTCGGCCTGCGAGCGGGTCAGCGCCGCCAGTCCGGCCTTGGACACCCCGTAGGCGCCGCTGTTGCCGAACGCCCGGATCGACTGCTGGGAGGCGAGGTGCAGGATGCGGCCCCAGCCCCGCTCCGCCATCCCGGGCCCGAACCGCTGGCCCAGCAGGAACGGGGCGTCCAGGTTGACCGCCATCGTGCGGTCCCACTCCTCGGTGCTCAACTCGCCCATGGGCGGGCGGGGGTTGACGCCGGCAGAGTTGACCAGGATGTCCGGCTCGCCGAACCGGCGCGCCACCTCGTCCGCACCGGCCCGCACCGCCGCCCGGTCGCCCAGGTCGGCGGCGACCCAGTCCGCGGCGACGCCCGCCGCCCGCAACTCCTCGGCGGCGGTTACCAACGGCTCCGGGCGGCGCGCCATCAGGACCACCTCCGCGCCGGCCCGGCCCAGCGCCTCGGCGATCGCCCGGCCGATCCCGGAGCCGCCCCCGGTCACCAGGACCCGCCGACCGGAGAGCGAGAACAGCGCGTCGAGGTACGGGGTGGACATGGGACGGGCCTCCGGGATACGACGGAATGAAGCGGAATGAAACGGAATGAAAGCGGAATGAAAGGGGACGCGGGGGAGCGGGGCGGGCGCGGTGGGCCGGTGTTGTCGCCGGCCGCTCGTCGTGTCCCGGCGGTCCCCGGTCGTGGACGATCACACCGTTCGGTCGACCAGGTCCAGAACGGGCCGCAATCCGTCCGGGCGGCGGTCGACGGGGAGGTGGTCGACCGGGAAGTAGCCGCAGCCGACGGCGGTGGCGCCGCCGTCCGCGGTCCGGTCGTCGCCGACCATCAGAACCTGCGCGGGGGAGCGGCCCAACGCACCGCAGGCGAGCGCGAAGAGGCGTGGGTCCGGTTTCTGGAGGGCGTGCTCGTAGGAGAGGACGCAGGCGGTGAGGTGGCGGTCCAGGCCGTGGGCGCGCAGGACCGGGCGGAGGTCCCAGCCGATGTTGCTGAGGACGCCGGTGCGGATGCCGCGGCGGTGCAGCGCGGTGAGCACCTCGGCGGCGTCGGGGTAGGGCAGCCAGGCGTCCGGGGTCATATGGCGGTCGTAGAGCACGTCGTAGAGCGAGCGGCCACCCGGCGGGTCGTACAACTCGGGGCGGGGGAGGGGGACTTGGCGGGCCAGGCCAGTGTAGAGGGCGCGGTGGTGGCGGGCCTCGCGGTCGCGGGCCTCCCAGAGGGCGGTCAGGGTGTCGGGGAGCGTGGCCGGCGAGGGCCCGCCGGGGAGGGCGCCGGCCCGTTCCAGGGCGGTGGCCAGCGCCGTGATCTCGGCGTCGCCGAGCGGGCAGGGCGCCGTGCCCGGGGCGGCGTGGAAGGCGGCGAGGGAGGCCCGGAGCCAGGCTCCGGCCGGCTCGATGCGCAGCAGCGTCCCGGAGAAGTCGAACAGGACGCCGGCGATCCGGCCGGCGGCCGGCCCGTCGGACGTGCCGTTGAGGGTCGTCATGGCTCCATGGTGACCCCGGCCCGGCCGCCGCGGGTCAGGTCAGCGCGTTCAGGCCCGGCCAGAACGTCACCACGAGCGGGACGGCGGGCAGCAGGACGGCACAGGCGGTCATCCCCAGGCGGCGGCCGGGGGTGAGCCGGGCGGCCGGCGCCAGCAGCCGGTCGACCCGCTGCGGGACCTGCGCGAGCTGGGGCGGGCACGGCCCGAACACCCCGCTGTCCTCGTTGAGTTGGACCAGTGCCAGGGCTATCGTCAGCCGGCCGAAGCGGCGCGAGGCGACGTCGTCGGCGGCCCACTCGACCAGCCGGTGCACCTGGTCGCGGAACGCGGCGAACACCGGGATCTGCGGGAAGCCGGCAGCCAGCGCCGACGCGCAGTGCAACAGCACGTCGTGCCGGGCCCGGAGGTGCCCCTGCTCGTGGGCGATCAACGCATCGAGCTGGCGGCCCTTCAGGCGCCGCAACGCCGAGGTGGTGATGACCATTTGGGTCGCGGGGTGGTGCTGCAACAGCCAGGCGGCCGGCCGGTCGCCCTCCAGCACCACCAGGCGGCCGCCGCGCGGGTCCTCGCCGGGCAGCAGCGGCGAACGGCGCCGGAGTTCGGCCCGGCGTCGCCGGCGGCGGGCCCGCGCCGCCCGCACTTCGCGGGTCAGCGCCACCACCGTCCACGCGCCGCCGCCCGCCAACAGCAGCGCCAGCACGCCGGCCCACGGCCCGTAGGTGTTGAGCGCGTACGCCTCGACGACCACCCGCGGGGCGAAGCCGAACACCGGGCTGCGCACCGCGTCCCAGGCGGCGGCCGCGCTCAGCGCCATGGCGAGCACACAGCAGAGCAGCACCCCGGCCACCACGCACTGCCACACCCACAAGGCGAGTACCGGCTCCCGGTCCGGCCAGTTGGAACGGGCCATCAGGCGCGGCGCGGTCGCCGCGGCCAGCACGCCGAGGGTCATCAGCGTGAGGGGGACCATCATGGCCACAGCCTATGAGCGGCCGACTACCGGTTGGTACGCTCCCGCGGCGGAAGTGACGCACGCCACGCCACGGTCCGGCGCGCCCCGCGGCCCGGCGCAATCCCCTCCCGGCGGCGCCCGTCAGAGCGCCAGCAGCATGGCGAGCATGCCCACCCCCATGGCCACTTGGCAGGCCCGTAGTACACCGGGCGCACCCGGGCGCACGGCGGTACCGCCGTCGGACGCCGGACCGGCCGGCGCCAACCGCACGCCGGCGGCGAGCACATAGACCACGTAGTAGACGAGCAACACCCCGGTCACCAGCGGCACTCCGGCCGGCACCGCATGTCCCGCCCCGGCCGCCCCCGTCATCCCGGTCATGCCGTGCGCACTCGGCATCCCCTGCATCCCCGGCATGTCCCGCATGCCGACCATCGCGAGCGCCATGTAGACCATCGCCAGCGCGCCCACCGCGTGGTGCAGATGGCGCCGCAGCAGCGCCCACAGCCCCGCCGCGCCGAACACCACGGCGTACGGCCAGGGCGCCCACGCCGGCGGCGCCACCACGGACGCGGGCAGCGCCATCACCGCCATGCCCCCCGCCATCAGCGCCTCGCTACGGGCCGTCGCCCGCTGGGCCGGCGGCCCGCTGCGCATACGGGACAGGCAGTAGCCGCCGGTCGCTGCGCACAGCGCCACCAGCAACCAGCCGACCAGCGGCGACGTGTGCATGGCACACCTCCTGGACCGGGGGACGGAGAGCGGGACGGAGATCACCCGCAGGATTCCCGCCCGGGGCGGGGCGCATGGGAGCGCACGGGCGCATACGGGAGCGCAGGGCGCCGCCCGGCACCTTCGTCCCCGGCGCGCCGGCCACCGACCGCCCCCGGGGCGAGGCCACCGACACCCGGTCCTGACGGCGCCGCGGCGCGCGGCCGATCAGCCCGCCGCCGGCCGCTCCGGGCCGCACCAGGCGGTCAGCGCCGCCCGCAGCGCGTCCTCGGTCACCGGGGCGTCGCCCGCCCAGGCGAGATAGCCGTCCGGGCGCACCAGCAGCGCCGCCGCTCCCACCCCCTCGGCATCGGCCGGGACGATCGCGACCCGGTCGGCCCACCCCGCCGCGGCCTTGCGCAGACCGTCCGCGCCCACTTCCCCGTCGAGCCCCAGGAGCAACGGCCGCCCCGAGCGCAGCAGTTCCACCAGCCGGGTCGGCCCGTCCGCCGTCGTCAGCGGCAGATCGCGGAGGAACGTCCCCGCCAACGGGTGCCCGTCCGGGCCCGGGTCGTAGCGGATGCCGGTGGCGTAGATGGTCTCGGTGAGGTACTTGTTGACCTCGTCCATCGCCATCAGTTCGGTGAACAGCCCGCGCAGCGCGTCGACTTGGGGGCCGGGGCGCATCAGCGCCACCTGGGCGCGGGTGTTCGCCAACACCCGCGCGGCGACCGGATGCCGCTCGACCTGGTAGCTGTCCAGCAGCCCCGCCGGCGCCCAGCCCCGGCACTGGGCGGCCAGCTTCCACCCCAGGTTGAAGGCGTCCTGGAGGCCGAGGTTGGCGCCCTGCCCACCGGCCGGGAAGTGGATGTGCGCGGCGTCCCCGGCCAACAGCACCCGGCCCGCGCGGTACCGGTCCGCCTGCCGGGTGCTGTCGGAGAAGCGGTTGACGAAGTCCACGTCGGTCAGGGTGATCCGCACCCCGGTCACCCGCTCGATGCCCGCGGCCAGTTCCGCCGCGGTCGCCGGCCCCTCCGGCGCCTTCGACGCGTCCCACTCGACGACGGCTATCCGCCCGTCCGGCATCCGCATGAACCAGCCCCGGTCGGTCCGCTCCCAGGCGGCCGGCAACTCCCCGCCCCCGTGGACCTCGACGGTGCCCCGCCCCATCCGGCTGATCAGGGACGCATCGGTGCCGGGGAAGTCGATCCCGGCGCCCTTGCGGACCGCGCTGCGCCCGCCGTCGCACCCGACCAGGAAGTCCCCGCGCACCTCCGACTCGCCGTCCGAAGTCCGCACCCGGACGGTGACCCCGGTGTCGTCCTGCGTCAGCCCGGTCACCTCGTGGCCGTGCCGGACCACCGCGCCGAGCGCGGCGGCCCGTTGGCCGAACAACTCGGTGAGGACCTCGTGCGTCAGCATCAGGTTGTGCGGCTGCTCGGCCGGCTCCGCGGTGTGCCGGCCGAGCAGGAACAGCCCGGCGAAGTGGCCGCGGGCGCCGCGGTCGTCGAGGTTCCGCCGGAAGGCCGCGAGCCCCGGAAGCCGCTCCTGGGCCCGGGCGAACTCCGTCAGCAGCCCGCGCCGGTCCAGGCTCTCCAACGTCCGGGAGTGCACCATCAGCGTGCGCGGCTCGCCCTCCCCGGGGCGGCCCCTCTCCAGGACGAGCGTCGCGACCCCGTGCAGCCGCAACTCCCCCGCCAACGCCAGGCCGACCGGCCCGCCGCCCGCGATGACGACGTCGAAGTGCTCCCCGCCCAGCGGGTGTTCCGTAGTGGTCATGCCGCGACGCTAGCGACCGCGGCCCCCTCCCACCAGTTACCGTTGCGCAGGCCAGAGTTGCACCACACGCACGCGTGCCGCCCGACCTCGCCGTCGGGTCTGGGCCGGTACCGGAGCGGATGGTCCGCGGGCACCTCGGTCGGCACGATCCGGTGCCCGTCCGGGCCGCCTCGTGACCACGGGGCGCTTGGGGGGTCATGCCTTGGCGGGTGCCGGTTCGGCCTCGGTGTCGTGTGGTGGTGCCTGGGCGGGCTCGGGAGTTCGGGCGTGCAGGACGCGGTTGACGCGTGCGGTGTCGAGGGCGTGTTCCCAGCGTGCGACGACGAGGGTGGCGACGCTGTTTCCGGCGAGGTTGGTCAGGGCACGGCACTCGGACATGAACTTGTCGATACCGAAGATCAACATGATGCCCGCGGCCGGCACGGTGCCGACGGTGGAGAGGGTGGCGGACAGGGCGATGAAGCCGGCGCCGGTGACGCCTCCGGAGCCCTT
The DNA here is from genome assembly GCF_028898845.1 of Streptomyces sp. WZ-12. Taxonomy (NCBI): domain Bacteria; kingdom Bacillati; phylum Actinomycetota; class Actinomycetes; order Kitasatosporales; family Streptomycetaceae; genus Streptomyces; species Streptomyces sp. WZ-12. The sequence goes on from NZ_CP118574.1 coordinate 7,359,913, forward strand.
GGCGGTGAGGATCATGACGGCGAGCAGGCCGAGTTGGTGGCCGAGGCCGAGGGGCGTGTCGGTGGCCTGGGCGATGTAGACGGCGGCCAGGGACAGGTAGAGGGAGCTGCCGTCGAGATTGAAGGAGTAGCCGGTCGGCACGGTCAGGCCGACGATGTCGCGGTGTACGCCGAGCCCTTCGAGCTTGTCCATCAGCCGCGGCAGCACGCTCTCGGAGGAGGAGGTGCCCAGGACGATGAGGAACTCCTCGCGCAGGTAGCGCAGTAGCCGGAAGACGTTGATCCTGAGCAGGGCCAGAACGCCGCCGAGGACCACGACGACGAAGAACAGCGAGGTCCCGTAGAACACTCCGATGAGCTGGCCGAGGCTGGTGAGGGTGGAGATGCCGTACTTGCCGATGGTGAAGGCCATCGCGCCGAACGCGCCGACGGGTGCGGCCAGCATGAGGTGGTGCAGGATCCTGAACACCACGGCGCTCAGCCGGTTGATGCCGTCGACGATCGCAACCCCCGTCGCCCCCACCGCTTTGACCGCGATGCCGAACAACACCGAGAGGAAGATGACTTGGAGGATGTTGCCGTCGGCGAAGGCGCCCACCGCGCTGGAGGGCACGATGTCGGTGAGGAGGTGCCACCAGCTCCGGCCCTCGCCGTCCTTGACGTACTGGGCGGCGTCGCCCGCCAGATGCAGTGCGCCGGGGTGGGCATGGACTCCCGCACCGGGTTGGAAGACGTTGACGGCGATCAGTCCGACGGCCAGGGCGGCCAGGGTGCCGGCCTGGAAGTAGAGCAGGGATTTGAGGCCGACCCTGCCGACCCGGCGCAGGCTGTCGGCACCGCCGATGCCGGCCACGATCGTCAGGAAGACGATCGGCGTGATGAGCATCTTGACGGCGGACACGAAGGTGGTGCCGACCGGCTCCAGCGCGCAGCCGATGCCCGGCCAGAGCCAGCCGGTCAGGCTGCCGCAGACGATCGCGGTCAGGACCCAGAAGTACAGCTGCCTGTACCAGGGGGTGTCGGGTGGTGTGGCAGGAGACGGGCCGGGAGCGGGGTACGCGGTTGCTGCCATGGCGTTTCTCCTCGTCGAGGAACGTGGACGCAGCCGGGACGCGGGGCGGTCTTCCCGGCGTGAAGACCGACGGGGAGGGCGCGGCTCGGTAGCGGACAGACGCAGGTGTCCGGTGATCGGCTCGGGACGGTTACCCCGCCGTGGGCGGGCCGGGGCATGTCGCCCGTGCCGCCCTCGGCCCGGGGGTTCGCGCAGAGCACTCTCCGGGGACCAGCACGATGCCGTGATGAGTCATGCGCTGATTGCAGCAATCAGCCCGCGGGGCCGTCCAAGACACTCTGCCGATCTGCCTTATAAGCCCGACCTATAAGCGCCTCTGCCAGCGCCCGACGGCATCGAGTACAGGGGCCAGGACGCCGGCGGTCGGGGTGGAGGAAGTGCGCCGCGCCCGCATCACCGCCAGGCATCCGACCACCGACCGGCAACCCGGCAGCACCGACGGCTGGGGTTGGCTCTCCCCGGTCCCCGTCGTGGTCCTACGGGCGTCGGTGGGCACGGTCGGGTGGGATCACGGCTGTGGGTGGTAGGTGCGCGGGCGGTGGACCGTGCGGCCCGCGTTGGCGTCGTCGTAGAGGTCCTGGGCGTCCTTGCCGTACAGGGGTGAGTAGGTGACGCTGTCGTCGTTGGCGTCGTTCCCGCCACCGTTGTAGCCGCCGACGTTCCCGATGACCTTGCCGGCCCTCGCGGAAGGGCGGTAGCCGCTGATCCACGGGCCTCCGGAGACGCCGCCGTAGAACCCTCCACACTCCATCCGCATCTGCCGAAAGCCCGGCAGCCGGCTGGTGGTGACGTCGCAACGCACGGCCTGGTGGCCTCGGTTGACCGCGGCGGAGTAGGGATAACCGATCACCGTGACACGGTTGTGGTAGCCGGGTGTCCGGCCGAATGTCAGAGCTCCGGTGTTGCCTTCAACCGTGTGGTGGTTGGCGTTCGTGGAGACCTGGAGGAAGGCGAGGTCCAGGTCGGATGTCGCTTGTTTGGTGTTGGCCCGGTAGCGGGGGTCCACGAAGAAGCGGGTCACCGGATAGATGCCGTAGGGCTGGGCGGTGGCGGAGCGGCCGAAGCGGTAGTCGGGCACGAAGATGGCGTGCTTGGCGTGGGTGAGACCGAGGACGCAGTGCCCGGCCGTCAGGACGAGGCCGTGACCGGTGCTGTGCACCACGCTGCCCGTGCAGTACGTGGCCCTACCGTTGACGGGGCTGCCGTCGTAGAAGAAGGTCCCCACCATGGGCATGCCGTCGAAGTGCTCGGCCGCTCGAAGCGGCACCCCGGTGCGGAGGAATTTCCCGGTGGACGTCAACAGGCCCGTGCCCAGGCGAACGGCGTCCGCTATGTCGACCGGCACCGCTTCAGCCATCCGTTGAGCGGTCCAGTATGCCGTCTCCTCACGGTTCCGCGCGGGCCCGGGCAGAGGAAGATGCCCCAACACCCCTGCTGCCAGCCGAGTTCCCCCGCGCACCGTCGAGGGAATGACCTCGCCCGACTCCTGCCCGGCCGAGGCGGGAGCCACCACTCCCCATCCGACGCGGAGCACGTCCGCGCACAACACGAGCCCCACCATTCCTACGAGCCATCTCCTACGCACTGACACCGAATCCCTTTCACCAAGAGCGCGGGCCACGACGGGCCCTGGGTAAATGCCGTCAGATGCCTCGACGGGAGTTTCCATGAAGGTGATGTGGCTGAGCCGTGGAGCGCGGCTGACGCTGTCGACAAACACCGTCGCTCGTTCCGGCGGAAGCAACCGCGGTGGGCTGCATCGCCGTTACTTCGCCGCTTCGGCAGCTGCCGTCAACGGGCCCCGCCAGACGGTGTGTCGCAGGCCGAAACCGAAATGACGGGCTCAAGCGCCGCAGAGCGGCGAGCCCCAAGAGTGGTCACTCTCAGAGCATCGCGTTGAAGAAACCCGCGAGGGGCAACTCAGGGGCCGGATCTACCGGTTGGCGGGTCGGCCGCGGGGAAATCCTCGGTATCCATATCCATACGCCAGGACACGTTACGCACCCCGGGTTCGCGGGTCAGTTGGACAACCAGCCGTTCCAGGACGGCGGTTGCGGAACCACCGGCGGCGAGGCCGATCTCCACGAGCACAGTGGTGGTGCCACTCGGATCGATGACGTATCGGCTGTCCAAAGGCACGTTGATTCTCGCGAACATGCCAACGCACAGTTCGCGTACCGTCTCCTCCGCTTGCTGGTCGCACACGATGCGAAGTGCGCAGTGCACCGCGACGGGGCGCGCAGAATCCTCGGAACGCACTAAGCGCAGACGAGGTGGAAGCCCCATGAGGCACCTCCTGGAGGTGTGAGTCGATTGCACACGAGCGAGGGTTACTCAAACCCGCGAGGAGGCATGCGAACGGCCTTCTCCTTGATGCGGGATACAGCGGACGCGTGACTGCGGAAGCTGAGGCCACATCGGACATCGGTGGCCGATGTGGCTATTCTCGCCAGGGATTCGCGTCGCGGAAGCAACCCTTGTGGTGAGAAAGCCGATTGGGCCTACTCATGGGCACTCCCAGGAGCCCTGTCCCGTTCCGAGCATGCGGAGGTGGCCGGCTTTTGTTTGCGCAGCCGCCTCGGGCCTGAGACTAGCGCCATAACTGCGCAAGAACGCAAGTGTTGACGCAAGCTTGGCACTCCGGTCGCCCCCCCGGCTTCGGCAGGCAGGGCACTCCTGTTCCAGGATGACGGATCGCCACACTTCAGCGAACCGCGTCCGTCACCGAGCAACAAGGGCCCCACCCGTCACGGAATTCGCTACCAGGGGTGACGTGGATGGTCCTTTACCAGGGGATTGCGTACGCGTCAGGCAATTCACAGGAACCACATCGCACAAAGCTGCTAGCCGTCCCGCCGGTCGACTTCGCGTGCCCCCTTGCCGCTCCGGCGGCCGGACTTCGGGCGGTTCGTTCGCCTCGGCCATGCCGCCGGGCAGGTCCCAGCGGGTTCGTAGGCCGCGTTTCCTCAGGGCCGGTAACGCAACGGATGGTCCGCCGGGATTTCCACGATGACGACCCTGTGCCCGTCCGGGTCCGCGATCCACATCTCGATCAGTCCCCACGGCTCCCGCACCGGTGGCCGCAGCACCGTCACCCCGCGCCCGACCAACTCCTCGTGCGCCCGCGCCGCGTCGGCCACCTGGAGCCACAACTGGAGCGTCGGCGTGGGCGCCTCCGCCGACCGCCCGGACACCTCCAGGAAGCCGCCGCCGAGGAAGTACACCGTGCCGCGCTCCGGCCCCGTACCGAACTCCCGGTAGATCGCCAGGCCCAGTGCCTCGCCGTAGAACGTCCGCGACCGCTCCGGATCGGTCGGCCGCAACAGCACCCTGCTGCTCAGTACCTGCACCATGCCAGGGACCCTACGCCGGGCGACGGGCCCCGGGTGCCTGACACGGCACACCCGACACCCCGCCCGGAGCGGGGGACCTCCGGCCCTGCCGCCGCCGACCGCCTCTTGTTAGCCTCGCGGTCAGTCATCCTTACGACCCGAGAGGACCCCGCGCGCCATGTCCCCCACCTCGCTGACCTTCCGCACCGCCACCGAGGACGACATCCCCGGGCTCGTCGACCTGGTGGAGGCGGCCTATCGCGGGGACGCCAGCCGGGCCGGGTGGACGACCGAGGCGGACCTGCTGGAGGGCCAGCGGACCGACCCCGAGGGCGTCGGCGCGGCGGTGCGCCACGAGAGCGGCCGGCTGCTGATCGCCGAGCGGGACGGCGAGTTGATCGCCTGCTGCCAGTTGGAGCACCGCGGTGACCACACCTACTTCGGGATGTTCGCGGTCCGGCCCACCCTCCAGGGCGGCGGCCTGGGCAAGACGATCATCGCCGAGGCCGAGCGGGTCGCCCGCGCCACCTGGGGCGCCGGGGAGATGCGGATGACCGTGATCCGGCAGCGCGAGGAACTGATCGCCTGGTACGAGCGGCGCGGCTACCGCCGCACCGGCGAGCTCAGCCCGTTCCCGTACGGCGACGAGCGGTTCGGCGTCCCGCAGCGCGCCGACCTGGAGTTCGAGCTGCTGGTCAAGCCGCTGGGCTGACCGCCCGGCCGACCGGCAGGCCGCTCACAGCCGCCCGGCCTCGATGATCCGCTGGAGGAACCGCCGGGTCCGGGCGTGCTCGGGAGCGCCGAACACCCGCTCCGGCGCCCCGCGTTCCAGCACCACCCCGTCCTCCAGGAAGCACACCTGGTCGGCGACCTCCCGGGCGAACCCCATCTCATGGGTGGCGATCACCATCGTCAGGCCCTCCTCCTTGAGGTCCCGCACGACCGTCAACACCTCGCCGACCAGCTCCGGATCGAGCGCCGCGGTGATCTCGTCGAGCAGCAGCAACCGCGGCCGCCCGGCCAGCGCCCGGGCGATCGCCACCCGCTGCTGCTGGCCGCCGCTGAGCCGGTCCGGATACTCCCCGGCCCGCTCGCCGAGCCCCAGCCGCGCCAGCAGCGCCCGGGCCCGCTCCTCGGCCTCGGCGCGCGGCACCCCGTGTACCCGGCGCGGCGCCAGCGTGACGTTGTCCAGCACGCTCATGTGCGGGAAGAGGTTGTACGCCTGGAAGACCACGCCGATCCGGCGGCGCACCGCGTCCGCGTCCACCCGCGGATCGGTGATCTCCTCGCCGTCCAGGAAGATCGCCCCGTCGTCGATCTCCTCCAGCAGATTGGCGCACCGCAGCAGCGTGGACTTGCCGGACCCGGAGGCCCCGATCAGCACGGTCACGTTGTGCGGGGCGACGGTCAGATCCACGTCCCGCAGCACGACGCTCCGCCCGCGCCCGTAGGTCTTGCGCACCGCCTCCAGCCGCAGCACCGGCCCGCCGGCCCCGTCCGCCGTCCCCGCCGTCACCGCCCCGTCCGTCGTGCTCATACCGTCCCTCCCTGGGCGCGCCGGCGGTCCATCCGGGCGGTGACCCAGTCCGTGAAGCGGGTCATCGGGATCGTCAGCGCCACGAAGACCAGCCCGGCCACCACGTACGGCGTGTAGTTGAAGTCCTTGCCGGCGATGATCTGCGCCGCGTACACCGCGTCCACCGCGCCCGCGATCGACACCAGCCCGGTGTCCTTCTGCAGCGACACCAGGTCGTTGAGCAGCGGCGGCACCACCCGCCGCACCGCCTGCGGCAGCACCACGAAGCGCAGCGCCTGCCCGCTGGTCAACCCCAACGACCGGGCCGCGGCCCGCTGCGAGGGGTGCACCGACTCGATGCCGGCCCGGAAGACCTCCGCCACATACGCCGAGTACGTCAGCACCAGTGCCGCGCCACCGAGGACCACCGGGTCGGTGGTGACCCCCTGGAGCCGCAGCGCCGGCACCCCGAACACCACCATCAACAGGCAGATGATCAACGGCATTCCGCGGAAGACGTCGGTGTACGCGGCAGCCAGCGCCCGCAGCGGGAAGAACACCGGCCCGCGCAGCGTCCGCGCCACCGCCAGCAGCAGCCCGAACACCAACACCGCGGCCCCGCACACCACCAGCAGCCGCAGGTTCAACAGCAGCCCCTCCAGCACCTTCGGCAGCGCGATCCGCGCATACGCCGGGCTGAAGAACGTCTCCCGAGTGCGCGGCCAGCCCGGCGAGTTGACCACCGCAACGACCAGCACAGCGCCGGTGACCAGCGTGCTCAGCGCCGCGATGGCGACGGCCCGCCGCGCCCGGACCCGCCGGTACCGCTCCCGCTCGATCCGTCGCCGCGACGGCACGTACCCGTCGTCGACGACGCCGGACCCGGCGCTCCCCGCCGCCCCCGTCTCCGTCATCTCCCCTTCCCCGTAGTTCACTTGAGCACCGGGACGTCGACCGCGTCGGCCAGCCACCGCTTCTCCAGCGCGGCCAGCGTGCCCTTGCGGCGCAGCGCGTCGACCGCCGCCGTGACGCAGCCGGTCAGCGGGCTCTCCTTGTCCAGCACCAGCCCGAACTGCTCCTCGGCCGGGCCCCGTTGCGCGAACTGCCCAACGACCACGGCGTCCTTGAGCTCCGCCGAGGTGATGGAGAAGGCGGTCGGCAGGTCGACCAGGATCGCGTCCACCTGGCCGTTCTTCAGCGCGGACTTGGCCAGGTCGTTCTTCTGGAAGACCGCGGCGGGCCGGCTGGGGCGGATGGTGTCGTTGACGACATCGAGGCTGGTGGTGCCGACCTGCGCGCCCCACCGCACGTCCTTGAGGTCGGCGACGCTCTTGGCGCCGGCCACCTTGGAGCCCTTGAGCGCCACCACGGCCTGCCGCACGTCGTAGTAGCCGGACGAGAACGCCACCGCCTGCCTGCGCGATGCGCTGATCGACACCTGGTTGATGTCGAAGTCGAACGCCTTCGCCCCGGGCGCGAAGGCGCTGTTGAACGGCACCTTCCGCCACCGCACCGCGCCCTTGCCGTACCCCAGTTCCCTCGCCACGGCGTAGGCCACCGCCGACTCGTAGCCCTTGCCGTTGGCCGGGTCGTCGTCGTTGAACCAGGGCGGGTAGGCGGGCTCGTCCGTGCCGACGGTCACCGTCCCCGGCGTCACGGTGGCCAGCTTGCCGGGCGCGCAACTCCGCTTCCCGGCGGCCTGCGTGCCGCCCGGGGCGGCGTCCTGCGGGGCGCAGCCGACCGCCGTGCCGAGCAGCACGACGGTGGCGCAGACGGTCAGACGCACACGGCGTCGGGAGGGATGCATGCCCGGAGAGTGGCAGCGCACCGCCCGATCTGTCGAGATCACCGGCCCGAACGTCCGCATGCTGGAAGCAGATTGCACCGCGGTGAACTGCGTGTTTCCCGAACCCGGCGGCCCGCGCGCCGGGTTCGGACCGCACCCGGCCGACCGCTACGCCGTGAAACGCACCGCCCGCCGGATCTCCGGCCGGTCGGTCACCACGCCGTCCAGCCCCAACCCCCGTGCCAGCCGCAGGTGGTCATGGGTGTTCACCGTCCACCCAAGTACCCGCAACCCCGCGGCGTGCGCCCGCTCGACGAGCTCCAGGGTCAGCCGCCGGATGTCCAACGACACCAGCTCCGCGCCCACCGCCTTCGCGCGTTCGATGACCTCGGCACCGTAGTGCTCGGCGACCAGCCCGGTGCGGGCCCCCGGCAGCGCACCGCGCACCGCCGCCAACGCCTCGTCGTGGAACGAGATCACCTCCACCCGGCCGGTCAGATCGCGCGCGCCCACCACCTCGGCCAGCGCCTGCGCCGCCGCGACGTCCTTGATCTCGGCCTGGAGCGGCAGCCGCACCGCCTCCACGACCTCCTCGAACACCGGGATCCGCTCGCCCCGCCCGGCGTCCAGCTCCCGCAGCTCGGCGAGGGTGCGCTCGGCGATCGGCCCGGCGCCGTCGGTGGTCCGGTCGACGTCCGGGTCGTGCATCACCACCAGCGCGCCGTCCTTGCTCAGGTGCAGGTCCAGCTCGATGGCGTCGACGCCCTCGCGTTCGGCCCGCACGAAGGAGCGCAGGGTGTTCTCCGGCTCCACACCCATCAATCCGCGGTGCCCGATGGTCAGAAAGGACAAGGCTGCCTCGCTTCTGGTCGGCTCGGTTGCTGTCGGCTCCGTGCACAAGTCGGCCACCGGCGCACTGCCGCCCGAAATGGCGCACAGCCTAATCCGCTGACGTGCGGCAGCGCCGTAGGGACAAGTGCCCTCTAGCCCGTACGAGTGCCCCCGCGCCGCACCCGCTACGCCCCGCCGGCCCGCCCGCCGACCGCAGCGGCGCCCGGTCCCCGGCGCCCCTCACCCGTTCGGCCCAGAGCCGACCTTCCCACCTACCCAAGTCGCGCCGCAGAAAACGCGGTGACCATGCCACTGGGGGCCAGGAAGTGAGCTCGAAGCCGTAACACACAGGAAAAACATCCGTGACCATGCGAGTCAGCAGAATAATTTTCAGCATCCCCACTTGAATGGGTGATCCCTGGCTGGTTACCGTGGTCTCAACAGGACGATCTACCGCCGGAGGGCAGTCATGACGGAAATTCTTTCGCCTGTGGGTGTCCGGGGCGACGCTCTCTCCGATGAGCCGGTGGTCGCGCACCTCGCGTGGCCGGTGCTCAAGGACGCCGTCGAGACCCTTCGCCCGTGGCAGTCCAAGGACGGCTCGATCGACCTCGCCGCCGAGGGCGCACCGACCGCCGCCGCCGTCCGCCACGAGGTCGAGCGCGCCATAACGGCCATCCGCGAACTCGCCCCGCTGCTCCCGCACGACGCCGCCTACCACCAGGCGCTCGTCGGCGACCTGCGCCGCTGGGCCGACGAGGGCTTCGGCGTCCCCGACTTCCTCGACTCGCTGCTCGCCTTCCAGCCCGCGCAGGCGCGCGCCGACGGCCTCCAGCACCTCGTCGTCTTCCCCATGTACACCCAGAACGGCAACCCGAACCGCAACTTCGAGGCCGTCGTGCTCCGCATGGTCTGGCCGGACTGGCTCGCCGACCTGGAGCGCACCCGCTACGACAACCCCCTCTTCTGCGGCATCACCTTCGAGGACTTCACCGCCGGGTACGACACCAACTCCGCCGTCCTCTTCCCCGAGACCATCGCGGTCCGCCAGGCCCCCGAGCGCTTCAGCTGGGGCGGCATCTTCTGCGACCGCGAGGCCGCCCGCTTCCGCCGGGTCAGCGCCGCCGCCGTGGAGATCCTCGGCGTCCAACTCCCCGACGACATCCGCACGATGCTCGACGACCAGCAGCGGTGCCAACAGGCGTTCGTCCTCTGGGACATGGTCCACGACCGCACGCACAGCCACGGCGACCTGCCGTTCGACCCGTTCATGATCAAGCAGCGCCAACCGTTCTGGATGTACGGCCTGGAGGAACTCCGCTGCGACCTCACCGCCTTCAAGGAGGCCGTGAAACTGGAGGCCGAGGGCTACCCGCAGGCCCGCGACGTGCAGTACGCGGTGATCTTCGACCGGATGTTCCGCTTCCCGGTCACCGGCGAGCGGGTGCGCAACTACGACGGCCTCGGCGGCCAGCTCCTCTTCGCCTACCTCCACAAGCACGACGTCGTACGCTGGACGGACAACACACTGCACATCGACTGGGAGCGGGCGCCCAAGGTCACCAACCAGCTCTGCGGCGAGATTGAGAAGCTCTACCGCGACGGCATCGACCGGCCCAAGCTGGTCCACTGGTTCGCCGCCTACGACCTCGTCTCCGGCTACCTCGCCCCGCACCCCGGCTCAGCCTGGGCCAAGGGCCCCGACGCCCTCGACCTGGACCGGCCGCCCCGCAAACTCGTGGACGACGTGCTCCCCGACGAGTTCCCGCTGAGCATGTTCTACGAGGCGCTCGCCAAGAAGCTGCGCGCCGTGATCGCCTCCACCAAGGGCATCACCGCTCACAGTGACACGCCGGCGGCGGCGTGACGGGCGCGCGGAACGAGCAGGATCACCAGGTGCAGAGCGTGCGGACCGACCGGGATCCCCGGTCGGCGGCCGTCCAGGGGCAGGACGACGAGGAGGCGACGGAGATGGGTACTTCGACGGGCGGACAGGGGGCGCTGGAGGGCGCGGTCATCGCGGTGGCCGGAGCGGCCGGCCCGGCGGGCCGCGCCACCCTCCTGCGGCTGGCCGAGGCCGGCGCGACGGTGGTCGGCTCGGACTCCAACCCCGAACGACTGGCGGAGGCCGTCGACGCGGCGCGCTACGCCCACGGCGGCGCCACGGTCATCGGCGAGACCGTCGACCTCCTCGACCGCGACCAGACCCGCGAATGGGCCATCCGCACGGAGAAGGAATTCGGCCGCGTCGACGGACTGGTCCACCTCGTCGGCGGCTGGCGCGGCTGCTCGACGTTCACCGACACCGACCTGGCGGACTGGGACACCCTCCACAAGCTGCTGATCCGCACCGTTCAGCACACCTCCCTCGCCTTCTACGACGGCCTCGAACGCAGCGGCAACGGCCGCTACCTGCTGATCAGCGCCGCCGGCGCCAGCAAGCCCACCGCGGGCAACGCCGCCTACGCCGCCTCCAAGGCCGCCGCCGAGGCGTGGACCCTCGCCATGGCGGACGGCCTCCGCAAGTCGGGGGGCGACGCCGGACCCCGCGCCGCCGCTGCGATCCTGGTCGTGAAGGCGCTCGTCAACGATCAGATGCGCGCCGAGCGACCGAACGCCAAGTTCGCGGGCTTCACCGACGTCACGGAGCTGGCCGAGGCCATCGCCGGGGTCTGGGACCGGCCCGCCCAGGAAGTGAATGGACAGCGTCTGTGGCTGACCCCCAAGCCGTGAACCGGGCGAAGACCGACGCCCGCCAGCACCACGACCCGCAGATCCGCGGCTTCGCCAGCGACAACTACGCCGGCGCGCACCCCGAGGTGCTCGCCGCGCTCGCCCTCGCCAACGGCGGCCACCAAGTCGCCTACGGCGAGGACGAGTACACCGAGCACCTCCAGCGCGTCTTCCGGAGCCACTTCGGCCAACGCGCCCAGGCGTTCCCGGTGTTCAACGGCACCGGCGCCAACGTCGTCGCGCTCCAGGCGGTCACCGACCGCTGGGGCGCGGTGATCGCCGCCGACACCGCGCACATCCACGTCGACGAGTGCGGCGCCCCCGAGCGGATCGGCGGCCTCAAGCTGCTCACCGTCCCCACCCCCGACGGCAAGCTCACCCCCGAGCTGATCGACCGCGAGGCGCACGGTTGGGAGGACGAACACCGCGCCATGCCGCAGGTCGTCTCGATCACCCAGAGCACCGAACTCGGCACCGTCTACACCCCGGACGAGGTCCGCGCCATCTGCGACCACGCCCACGAGCGGAAGATGCTCGTCCACCTCGACGGCTCCCGGATAGCCAACGCCGCGGCCACCCTCGACGTCCCGATGCGCGCCTTCACCAACGTCGTGGGCGTCGACATCCTCTCCTTCGGCGGCACCAAGAACGGCGCCGTCTTCGGCGAGGCGGTGGTCGTGCTCAACCCCGACGCCGTCGGCGCCATGAAGCACCTGCGCAAGCTGTCGATGCAACTCGCGTCCAAAATGCGCTTCGTCTCCGTCCAGTTGGAGGCCCTGCTCGCCAAGGACCTCTGGCTCCGCAACGCCCGCCACGCCAACGCGATGGCCCAACGCCTCGCCACCGGCGTCCGCGAGATCCCCGGCGTCGAGATCCTCTACCCCGTCCAGTCCAACGGCGTCTTCGCCCGCCTCCCCCACGACGTCAGCGAACGCCTCCAGAAGCGGTACCGCTTCTACTTCTGGGACGAGAGCGCGGGGATCGTCCGCTGGATGTGCGCCTTCGACACGGAGGAGGCGGACGTCGACGGGTTCCTCTCGGCGCTACGCGAGGAGATGTCCCGGTAACCGTGCCGGCTGACGCCGGTTGCTGCCCACGTTGGTGGCTTCCCCGCCGTGGGCCTGCGGCCGGCTGTTCCCCACGTTGGTGGCTTTCCCGCCGCGCGGGTTGCGGTTCCGCTGCCGGTCCGCTGCGCGGGGCGGGCCGACGTGTCCGCTGCGCGGGGCCGGTCCGCTGCGCGGGGCTGTTGGGGTGCGGTGACGGGCCTGCGGGGCGGGCATGCCAGACTGCTTCGCTTTACGTCTGGCACACCCGCCCCTCCGGCCCGTCCCCTCCCGTTGGGGGTGGGTGAAAACGGTGGGTGCCACGTTCTGCCGGTGGGTCAACTCGGGCCGTTGGGTTGGGTGGTGGCCGTCAGATGACGGGTACGTGTGAGCCTGCGTGGTGACCGTAAGAGGACAGGTGGCCCAAGCAACCGGGCGGTGACTGTCAGCGGACCACAGTGGCCAGCCCCATCTCAGAGAATTCCACCCACCCAACGGGGGGGACGGGTCGGAGGGGGTGGTATGCCAGACGTAAAGCGAAGCAGTCTGGCATGCCGCCCCCGGAGGCCCGTCACCGCAACCCAACAGCCCCGCGCAGCGGATCCGCCCCGCGCCGCAGGCGCGACAGGCAGCAACCCGCGCGGCGGGAAAGCCACCAACGTGGGCAGCAAGCCAAGCGCAGCGGACCGGCAACCCGCGCGGCGGGAAAGCCGACAACGTGGGAGACGTCCCTACGGGATGGGCGCCGTGCCGCCAAGGTGTGCCGGGATCCACCACGTGTCCTCCGGGCCCCGCGTCTTTACCGGGTACGCGCGTTGCGCCGCCTCCAGGAGGTCCTGGACGCGGGCCCGGAGGCGATCGGTGACCTTCTCCGGCTGCTCGGCGGCGTCCGCCGCCACCGGCTCGCCGATGCGGATCGTTATGGGGAAGTGGTTGCGGCCGAGTTGCTGCTTGTGGCCCTTGGTCCACAGGCGCTGGGTGCCCCACAGGGCCATCGGCAGCAGCGGAACGCCGGCCTCCTGGGCCAGCCGTGCCGCACCCGACTTGAAGTTCTTCAGGGTGAAGGACTCGGAGATCGTCGCCTCCGGGAAGACCCCGATGATCTCGCCCGAACGCAGCGCGGAGAGCGCGTGCTTGTAGGCGTGCATCCCCTGTGTGCGGTCCACCGGGATGTGCTTCATGGCGCGCATCAATGGGCCGGAAACCTTGTGCCGGAAGACCGATTCCTTCGCCATGAACCGCACCAGCCGCTTGGCCGGCCGGGCCGCCAGGCCGCAGAAGACGAAGTCCAGGTAGCCGATGTGATTGCTCACCAGCACCGCCCCGCCGCGCCGCGGGATGTGCTCGGTGCCGGCGATGTCGAACTTCAGGTCCAGCGTCTTGAAGAGCGTGCGGGCGGCGCCGATGACGGGCGGGTAGACGAACTCGGCCATGTCCGGGGGCCCCTTCTCTGTGCCTGGGGAGGGTTCTCCCGGCGGAAACCTACGCCGCCGTAACTCTGCGGCTTCCGGGAGATCGTGCCCGATGTCCGTCCCTGCGGCCAGCCGGGACGCGGTTCCAGGCGGGAGATTCTCGTCACGTGGAACGGGGCGGGGGAGGGGGAGCGGGACGGTGTCGGCCGGTGTCGTCGTACGGTCCGTCGGAAAACGGTGGTCGGTGAGGGGAATGTTCGCGGTTCCGCGAACGCTGCACTGTGGGAATGCGGCGAGCCGGAGGGCTGAAGCCGGACGGTCGAGGAGACGTCGGGGACCGCGGAGGCGGCGGGCGCGTCGAGGGGAGGGGAGGACGAAGGTGCGTGATCGGGATGAACGGGGCGAGGGGGCGCGGCTGGCTGGCGCCGAGATCGGCGCGGAGTTGGGGGAGCGGGCCACGCTCGTGCAGTTCTCCAGCGCGTTCTGTCAGCCCTGTCGGGCCACCCGACGGGTGCTCGCCGACGTCGCCGGGATGATCGACGGGGTGGCCCACGTCGAGATCGACGCGGAGGACCGGCTGGAGCTGGTGCGGCGCCTGGAGGTGGTGGCGACGCCGACGGTGCTGGTGCTCGACGGGGACGGCGCGATAGTCCGGCGCGCGGCGGGACAGCCCCGGAAGGCGGACGTCATCGCCGCGCTGGGGGCGGCGGTCCGTGATTGATCTCCCAGATGGCGGGCGGCACTTGACGCTCCCGGTCACGCATCGTCAGCCTGACGTGATGCGGCCAGGATTCCTCCTCCTTCTGTACGGACGCGCGCACGTTGACCTTCTGCGGACCGCCAGCGCGCGTTGTCCCGGCGTGTGAGCAGCGACGACTTCACCGCCGCCGCGCGCCGCACGGATGCCGGTGGCTCCGCCCGGGCTCACCGCCCACAGCAGAAGGACAACTCCATGACGGCCTCGCCCGACCTCGGCACGCCCCGCACCGCTTCCCCCGATCTCCTGCGCTCCGTCTTCCGCCAACACGCCGCGGGCGTCGCGGTGATCACCGCGCACGGCTCCGGACCCGTCGGCTTCACCGCCACCTCCCTCACCTCCGTCGCCGCCGAACCGCCGTTGCTCTCGTTCGGCATCGGCGTCGGCGCCTCCAGTTGGCCGGCCGTCTCCGAGGCCGAGCACATAGGCGTGCACCTCCTGGGCGAGCACCAGCAGGAGTTGGCCGCCACCTTCGCGCGCAGCGGCGCCGACCGCTTCGGGCCCGCCACTTCCTGGCGCACCGGCCCGGAGGGCGTGCCCCTGTTGGACGGCGTGCTGGCCTGGTTGGTGTGCCGGGTCGTGACCCGGATTCCGGCCGGCGACCACCGGATCGTGCTCGCCGAGCCGCTCGTCGGCGACCCCGCGGGGCCGGGCCGTCCGCTCCTCTACCACCAGGGCCGCTTCAACGCGTTGCGCGACTGACGGGTTCCGCGCGGAGTCGTCGCATGCCCCGGTCGGGCCGTTGGGAAGGTCACATTTCGACGGCCTTGATTCGGGGCAGCAGACTGGGTGTACTAGCGAGTAACATGGCGGTCGGCGCGGGGATCCGTAACCGACCGGGAGCCGCCCCGTGAGGCGCCTATGCTGCCAGCACAAGGCAGTTCTGAAGAGACGAAGCAGGTAGGAGAGCCGGCGTGAGCTTGAGGATCGTTGTCTGTGTGAAGTACGTGCCCGACGCCACCGGCGACCGGCACTTCGCCGAGGACCTGACCGTCGATCGGGACGACGTGGACGGTCTGCTCTCGGAGCTCGACGAGTACGCCGTCGAGCAGGCCCTGCAGATCAAGGAAGCCAACGACGACGAGGCGGAGATCACGGTCCTGACCGTCGGTCCCGAGGACGCCACCGACGCGCTGCGCAAGGCGCTGTCGATGGGCGCCGACAAGGCCGTTCACGTCGAGGACGACGACCTGCACGGCACCGACGCGCTCGGCACCTCGCTCGTGCTCGCCAAGGCCATTGAGAAGACCGGTTACGACCTCGTCGTCTGCGGCATGGCCTCCACCGACGGCGGCATGGGCGTGCTGCCGGCGCTGCTCGCCGAGCGCCTCAACGTCCCGCAGGTGACCCAGCTCTCCCAGGTCGCCGTCGCGGGCGGCAAGGTCACCGGCCGCCGGGACGGCGACACCGCCAGCGAGCAGTTGGAGGCCGCGCTGCCGGCCGTCGTCTCCGTCACCGACCAGTCGGGCGAGGCGCGTTACCCCTCCTTCAAGGGCATCATGGCCGCCAAGAAGAAGCCGGTCGAGACGCTGGACCTGGAGGACCTGGACATCGAGGCGGACGAGGTCGGCCTGGACGGCGCCTGGACCACGGTCGAGTCGGCCGACGAGCGTCCGGCCCGCAGCAAGGGCACGATCGTCACGGACGAGGGCGAGGGCGCCAAGCAGCTCGCCGAGTTCCTCGCGGGCCAGAAGTTCATCTGAGCCGCGGGTCCGGGGCCCGGCCCCGGACCGGCGCCGCGGCCGACCGCGGGCCCGGGGGCAACTCCCGGCCTCCCGCCCGCACTTGACGGCCCGTCGGAACCATCCGTCCTCCCTCCGCCCGCACTCTTCTCGCAGGAGCAATTCCCATGGCTGAAGTCCTTGTCTACGTCGACCACGTGGACGGTGCCGTCCGCAAGCCCACCCTCGAACTGCTCACCCTGGCCCGCCGCATCGGCGAGCCCGTCGCCGTGCACCTCGGCGCCGGCGCGGACACCGCCGCGCCGGTGCTCGCCGAGCACGGCGCGGTCAAGGTCCTGACCGCGGACGCCCCGGAGTTCGCCGAGTACCTCGTCGCCCCCAAGGTCGACGCACTGCAGGCCGCCTACGACGCGGTCTCGCCGGCTGCCGTCCTGCTGCCGTCCTCCGCCGAGGGCAAGGAGATCGGCGCCCGCCTCGCCGTCCGGATCGGCTCCGGCATCATCACCGACGCCGTGGACGTCGAGGCCGGCGACGAGGGCCCGGTGGCCACCCAGTCGGTCTTCGCGGCCTCGTACACCACCAAGTCGCGGATCACCAAGGGCACTCCGGTCATCACCGTCAAGCCCAACTCCGCCGCCCCGGAGGCCGCTCCGGCCGCCGGCGCGGTCGAGCAGCTCGCGGTGACCGTCGCCGACGCCTCCAAGGGCACCAAGATCGTCTCGCGCGCCGCGCGCGAGTCGACCGGCCGCCCGGAGCTGACCGAGGCCGCGATCGTGGTCTCCGGTGGCCGCGGCGTCAACGGCGCCGAGAACTTCCCGGTCATCGAGGCGCTCGCCGACTCGCTCGGCGCGGCCGTCGGCGCCTCCCGCGCCGCGGTGGACGCCGGTTGGTACCCGCACACCAACCAGGTCGGGCAGACCGGCAAGTCGGTCTCGCCGCAGCTCTACATCGCCGCGGGCATCTCCGGCGCGATCCAGCACCGCGCCGGCATGCAGACCTCGAAGACCATCGTCGCCATCAACAAGGACGCCGAGGCGCCGATCTTCGACCTGGTCGACTACGGCGTGGTGGGCGACCTGTTCAACGTCGTCCCGGCGCTCACCGACGAGGTCAAGACCCGCAAGGGCTGACCCGGTCGGGCCCGCGCGCCCGTAGGCATCGCACGGCCGAAGGCCCCGTACGCATCGGGCGTACGGGGCCTTCGGCCGTGGCCGGAAAACACCCCCTGTGGCGCTCGCCGCCGGCGTCTCCCTCAGGCGCCGGTCGCGCCGTCGATCGCCTCGCGCAGCAGATCCGCGTGCCCGTTGTGCCGGGCGTACTCCTCGATCAAGTGGACATACACCCAGCGCAAGTTGAGGGTGCGGCCGCTGGGGGCGGTGAAGGTCTCCTCCAGGTCGCGCCCGGCCGCCACCGCGTCGCAGGCCGCGATCTCGGCGCCAAGGGCCGCGTGGTCCGTCGCGGCGCGGGCCGGGTCGAGGGCGTGCAGGTCGGCGTCCGGGTCCTCCTCGGTGACGTACAGGACGTCGACGTCCTCGCCGGCGAACCGCTGCCGGAACCAGCAGCGTTCGACGTAGGCGAGGTGGCGCACCAGGCCGAGCAGGGTGAGCGTGGACGGCGGGGTGGCGGGTCGGGCGAGCTGTTCGGCGGTCAGGCCGGCGCACTTGGTGAGCAGGGTGTCGCGGTGGAAATCCAGCCAGCCCTGCAACATCGCGCGTTCGCCGGCCGCGGCGGGCGCTTCCCGGCGTTCCCTCGTGGGTGCGGTCCATGTCATGGCGGCGATTGTGGCCGCGGCGGGCGGCCGGCGCCACGGATTTGTCGGGCCGGGCACCCCGCTGACCTGCACCGCCAAGTACAGGGCCGTTGCCCCGCCACATCCCGGAAAGTGTTGACCTCACCCAGGGACACGGTTAGCTTCGCTATACGGATTGTTGATTCCGTTAAGCGGAAATGCCCGGGCCGGTGGCGGCGCCGGGCACGAGCATCGGGAGGGTACCGAAATGGGGCAGCAGGAGACCGTGGCGATGAGCCTCGCGGACACCGTACGCGAGGGCATCGGAGCCGCCCTCGCCGAGGTGGACGCCGACCTGGCGCGGCGCTACCCGGGCGACCCCGGCACCCGTCAGCCCGTCCACACGGTCTACGTCCCCGGTGACGCCTTCACCGCCGGCACCATCCGCTCCTGGGGCGACCAGGCGCTGGCCATGCTCGACGAGCACGCCCCCGACGCCGCCGCCCTCGCCGCCGTCCTCGGCCTCCCCGACGACCTCGCCGGCCCGGTCCACGAGCGCGTCCGCGCCAAGCTGGAGCGCGAGCCCATCGAGGACCTGCGGATCGACTTCGAGGACGGCTACGGCGTGCGCCCCGACGCCGAGGAGGACGAGGCCGCGGCCCGCGCCGCCGCCCTGGTCGCCGCCGCCTACCGGGACGGCACCGCCGCCCCGTACATGGGCATCCGGATGAAGTGCATGGAAGCGGCCGTCCGCGACCGCGGCATCCGCACCCTGGACATCTTCCTCACCGGCCTGTTGGAGGCCGGCGGCCTGCCCGACGGCCTGGTCCTCACCCTCCCCAAGGTCACCTACGCCGAGCAAGTCACCGCCATGGTCCGGCTGTTGGAGGCGTTCGAGAAGGCCCGCGACCTGACGCCCGGCCGGATCGGCTTCGAGATCCAGATCGAGACCACCCAGTCCATCCTGGGCCCCGACGGCCGCGCCACCGTCTCCCGCATGATCGAGGCCGCCGAGGGCCGCGCCACCGCCCTCCACTACGGCACCTTCGACTACAGCGCCTCCTGCGGCGTCAGCGCCGCCTACCAGGCCAGCGACCACCCCGCCGCCGACCACGCCAAGGCCGTCATGCAGGTCGCCGCCGCCGGCACCGGCGTCCGCCTCTCCGACGGCTCCACCAACGTGCTGCCGGTCGGCCCCACCGCCCAGGTCCACGACGCCTGGAAGCTGCACCACGGCCTCACCCGCCGCGCCCTGGCCCGCGCCTACTACCAGGGCTGGGACATGCACCCTGGCCACCTCCCGACCCGCTACGCCGCCGTCTACGCCTTCTACCGCGAGGGCCTGGAGAAGGCCGCGGCCCGGCTCGCCGCCTACGTGGCCAAGGCCGGCGGCGACGTCATGGACGAGCCCGCCACCGCCAAGGCCCTCAGCGGATACCTCCTCCGCGGCCTCGACTGCGGCGCGGTCGACCCCGCGGAGGTGGCCCGCCTCACGGGCCTGACGCGTGCGGATCTGGAGGGGTTGGCGGGTCGTTCCGCGCTTGGCTGACATCCCACGTTTTTGGCTCTCCCGCCGTGGCGGCTGATGCCGCAGGTCCCGTACGTTGCCGGCTTCCCCGCCGTGGGGGGTTGCTGTTCTCCGCCTTCGGCGGAGGGGTTGTTGGGGCGGGGTGCCCCGCTGGGTGGTGGGTGCCGGGTTCGGTGCCTCCGGGGTGGGTGTTTCGGACTGCTTCGCTTTACGTCCGAAACACCCACCCCTCCGGCACCGCCCCCTCCCGCACATGGACGGGACCCCGCCCCGGTGGGAGAAGAGGTACAAGCACCGCCCCGTTTCCGACTCTCCCTCCGGCGGAAGCAGGGATATAGACAGCACCCCACTCCGCCCCCTCTTCCCTCACCCCTACCGGGCGGGGGCGCTCAACTCACAGGAGGGGGAGGGCCGGAGGGGGCGGGGTTTTCGGACGTAAAGCGAAGCAGTCCGAAAACCCCGCCCCCGGAGGGCCGCACCCGCCACCCAGCGGGGCGCCGCCGCCCAACACACCCCTCCGCCGAAGGCGGAGAACAGCAACTCCCGCGGCGGGGCAGCCGACGACGTACGGGACCTGCGGCATCCGCCGCCACGGCGGGAGAGTCAACAACGTGGGAAAGTCATCCCGTGGTGGGGCGGAGTTCCCCGGACCCGCGGGCGATCAGGCGCGTGGGGATCTCCAGCCGTCGGGGCGGCTCGTCGGCGCCGTCAAGGCGGCGGAAGAGCAAGCCGGCGGCGGTGCGGCCGAGTTGGGCGGAGTCCTGGGCGACGACGGTGATCGCGGGGTGGACCAGATCGGCCAGTTCGAAGTCGTCGAAGCCGACCAGGGCGACCGGGCGTGGGTGCCCGCGCAGCACGCGGACGGCGGTGACGGTGACGCGGTTGTTGCCGGCGAAGAGGGCGGTGACCGGTTCCGGGGCGGAGAGTACGGACGCGGTCGCGGCCCGGACCCGGTCCGGGGCGGTGGAGCCGAGCGAGACCCAGGAGTCGTCGATCGGCAGCCCGGCCTCGGCCATCGCGGTGCGGTAGCCGCGTAGCCGTTCCTTGGCGGTGTGGATGCGCGGCTGGTCGCCGATGAAGCCGATCCGGCGGTGGCCGTGGGCGATGAGGTGGGCGACCGCGGCCCGGGCGCCGCCGAAGTTGTCGGAGAGGACGACGTCGGCGTCGATCCGGCCGGCCGGGCGGTCGACGAAGACGGTCGCGACGCCGGCGGCTATCTCCGGCTCCAGATAGCGGTGGTCGTCGCCGGCCGGGATGACGACCAGTCCGTCCACCCGGCGGGCGCACAGCGCCAGCGCCAACTCCTGTTCGCGCGCCGGGTCTTCGGCGCTGGAACCGTTGAACAGCAGGGCGCCGTGGCCGCGTGCGACCTCCTCAACGGCGCGGCTGAGCGGCCCGTAGAAGGGGTCGGCGAGGTCTTCGAGGACCAGGCCGATGCTGGCCGTCCGGCCCTTGCGGAGGATGCGGGCGGAGTCGTTGCGGCGGAAGCCGAGTGCGGTGATCGCCTCCTGGACGCGGCGCTCGGTGTCCGGGGTGACGCCCGGTTCGCCGTTGACGACCCGGGATACGGTCTTCAGGCCGACCCCGGCGCGCGCCGCGACGTCCTTCATCGTGGGGCGGGTGCCGTAGCGATGGGAGGTGCCGCGGGCGGTCTCGGTCACGGGTGCGGTCCTGTCTGCCGGTAGAACGGGGCGGGGCGGTATCCGGGCGCGGGGGTGCGCGACCGGGCAGCCGGGAGGGGCGTGCGGAGGCGCCGCCGTATGGCGACGAGCATAGCCCCTAGACAACGTTGTCAAATCTCGGAAGACTGGCGCTCTCACGCCGGGCCGGTACCCCGGCCCTCCCCGGGCCCACCAGGAGAATTCGACACCGATGCAGACGGACCTCAGCGCAGCGTTGGACATCGGCGGCACCAAGATCGCCGGAGCCTTGGTGGACGGGCGCGGCAGAATCGTCGTCCGGGCCGCCCGGCCGACGCCCGCGGACCAGGACGGGGCTACCGTGATGCGCGCGGTAACCGGGGTCGTCCGGGAGCTCGCCGCCGGGCCGCAGTGGGCGCGGGTGGCGACCGTCGGCATCGGCAGCGCCGGCCCGGTGGATGCCGCGGCCGGGACCGTCAGCCCGGTCAACATCCCCGGCTGGCGCGACTTCCCGCTGGTCGCCGGGGTGCGGGCGCTGGTCGGCGGGCTGCCGGTGGTGCTGGTCGGCGACGGCGTCGCGATGACCGCCGCCGAGCACTGGCAGGGCGCCGCGCGGGGGCACGACAACGCGCTGTGCATGGTGGTCTCCACCGGGGTGGGCGGCGGACTCGTCCTCAACGGGCGGCTGCACCCGGGCCCTTCGGGCAACGCGGGGCACATCGGCCACATCAGCGTGGACCTCGACGGGGACCCGTGCCCCTGTGGGGCGCGCGGCTGCGTGGAGCGGATCGCCAGCGGCCCCAACATCGCCCGCCGCGCGCTGGCCAACGGCTGGCAGCCGGGCCCCGACGGGGACGACAGCGCCGCCGCGGTCGCCGCCGCGGCCCGCGCCGGCGACCGCGTGGCGCTCCGCTCCTTCGAACGGGCCGGCCAGGCGCTGGCCGCCGGCATCGCCGCCACCGCCACCCTCGTCGAGATCGACATAGCCGTCATCGGCGGCGGCGTCGCGGGCGCCGGTGACGTCCTGTTCGCCCCGCTGCGCGACGCTCTGCGCGAGTACGCGACGCTCTCCTTCGTCTCCGGACTCACCGTGGTGCCCGCCCAGATGGGGACCGACGCGGGCGTCGTGGGTGCCGCCGCGGCAGCCGCCCAACGAACCAGCCTCGCGGCGTTCGCACCCGCGTCGTAGGGCCCGATGGCGGTTTGCGGCCCTGCGGCCCTGTTGGTTGCTGGTCGTCGATGGTCGCTTGCGGTGGGCGGCGTTCCCGGGGCGGGTGTCCGTCGTGCCGACGTGAGCGGGACTGTCGTCCCGCCCCACCTGCCGGGCGGGCGACGGGAGTTCGACGGCTGACACCGGAAGGCGTCCCCAGGGCGCGAGCCCGTCGCCCCGTACTGGGGAGGCCACTCCGTCATTCCACTCCCCACCACCACAAGGGAGTTCGGCGACCGTGCCTAGGGGGCGCAGGGTCGGCCCGCTGGCCCGTAGTCTGGTCGGGACCGCCCGAGGGCCGTGGCGTAGGCGTCGGCATCCGGGACGTACGGGCCGCGGTGGGGTACGTGGACGCGGAGCGAGGGGATCGGCACGGTGACTTCGGGGGAGCAGCACGAGCAGCGCGGGGTGGGCGGCGCGCAGGGGCCCGGGCCGGCGGGTGAGGCGCCCGGTGGTGGAGTGCCGCGGGCGGCCGCCCGTAGTGGGCCGAAGCGCGGCGTCGACGACGACCTGACGGGACGGGTGCTCGGCGGGCGTTACCGCGTCACCGGCCGGATCGGTCGCGGCGGCATGGGCGTGGTCTGCCGGGCCGAGGACCAGGTCCTGGGGCGCGAGGTCGCGCTCAAGGTGCTGCGGGCCTACACGGACGCCTCCGGCCCGGAACTCGCCGATCTGCGGACCCGGATGCAGCGCGAGGCGCGGGCCGCCGCCCGCATCCGGCACGCCGGCGTGGTGACCGTCCACGACGTCATCGAGGAGGCCGGCCGCCCGGTCATCGTCATGGAGCTGGTGGACGGGCCGTCGTTGGACGACGCGATCGGCGAGCGCGGTCCGGTGGAGCCCCGGGCGGTCGCCCGTGTGGGCGCCGAGGTGATGGACGCGTTGGACGCCGCCCATCAGGTCGGCGTGCTGCACCGCGATGTCAAGCCCGGCAACGTCCTGTTGGAGCGGTGGGGGCGTCCCGGTGGCGGCCGGGCGGTGCTCACCGACTTCGGCATCGCCAGCATCGAGGCCCCCGGCGACGGCGCCACCACCAACCTCACCCGCAGCGGCGAACTGGTCGGCTCGCTCGACTACTTGCCGCCCGAGCGGGCCCAGGGCATGGACCCCACCCCGGCCTCGGACATCTGGTCGCTGGGCATGACGCTGTACGCGGCGGTCGAGGGCGGCGGCGCGCCGTTCCGCCGCACGTCGGTGTTCTCGACGCTCACCGCGATCGTCAGCGAACCGCTGCCCGAACCGCAGCGCGCCGGCCCACTGTCGCCCGTCCTGCACGCCCTGATGGCCAAGAACCCGGCCGACCGCCCGTCCGCCGCGCAGGCCCGCGAGATGCTCCGGGCGGTGGCGGAGGGCCGTGATCCGGGGGTGGCGCTGCCGCCCGTTCCGCAACCGGGCACGCCCTACGCGCCCACCGCCACCGACGCGACGGCCGGGGCCGGGCCGCTGCCCCGTCCCGCGGGCGCCGGTGCGCCGCCGCCCGGCTGGCTCGGCGGACCGGGTGCCCAGGGCGGCCCGGCCGCGCCGCCGCCGGGCCCCTACGCGTCGTCCGGCCATCCCGTTGACGGGGCATCTGCCCCGACGGCCGCCACCGGTCCGCACCCCTACCCGGCGGGCCCGGACGGCGAGACCGCGCGGGTGCCGGTCCGCCGGCGCCGCCGCGGGCTGCTGACGGTGGCCGCCGCCCTGGCCGTACTGGCCGCCGGCGGCGGGATCACCTACGCGCTGATCGGTGGCGGCGGCTCCGGAGGCAGGGACACCGCCGACGGACGACAGCCGGCGGTCCCGGCCGCCCCGCCGTCGACGGGCGGGTCGAGCGTCTCGTCCGGCAAGGGCAACGCCGGCGACGGCGCGGCCGCCAGCGCCTCCCCGCCCGGCTCGGCGAACCCGTCCCCGAGCGGTTCGCCCAGGAGCCCCAACTCCGGTGCCCAGGGCGGCCAGAGCGGCGGGGCGGCCGCCGGCGGCAACCACGGAGGCACGCAGGGCGGCGCCTCGAACGGCGGCGCCTCCGGTGGTACGCACGGCGGTACGACCAACGGCGGATCCGGGGCCGCGGCCGGCGGGTCCAGCGCCGGCACCGGCGCGCCGTCCCAGGCGCCGTCCTGCACCGACGCCGGCGGCGGTAAGACCAACTGCGCCGTGTGGCGCGCCGCGACGTCGTACACCGCCTCCTTCCAACAGGTCGGCCACGTCAACGCGGGCACCAACTACTTCTACTGCCAGGCCAAGTTGGGCCGCCGCGAGACGTACGGGAAGTGGACCAACGTCTGGTGGGCCAAGACCGACGACGACAACGGCAACGCGGGCGTCTACGTCAGCGTGGTGTACCTGACCGGCGGCGCGAACGACCAGCCGGTGCCCGGGCTGCGGGTCTGCTGAGGGGGCGGGGCTGCCCACGGGGCGCGCCCCATCCCCACGATTCTCCCACCCATGGGACTCCGGCATATGCGACGTACCGCCCCGCCGGCGGCCGGTCGGACGCGGTGCGCGGGTGGGGGTTTCGGTGCTGGAGGGGCGGGGGAGCGCTTGTTTGCCGGGGCTTCGCGGCGGGGGAGACGAACGGGTGTCCTCGTGCGGTGTGTTCCTCCAGCGGTGTTCCCGGCCCCGCGCGCGGCCCGTGGTCCCGAGCGTTTCCGTGGCAGGGTGTTGCGGGCAACTCAACCTGGGTCTAGGGAAGAGGGGAAACCGTGATCGTCTGGCTGAACGGCACGTTCGGTGCGGGCAAGACCACTGCGGCTCATGAACTGCTCGACCTGCTTCCCGGAAGCACGCTCTACGACCCCGAACTCCTCGGCAGCGGACTGCGGTTGATGCTGCCGGCCAAGCGGTTCGAGCAGGTCGACGACTACCAGGACCTGCCGTCCTGGCGGCGGCTGGTCGTGGACACCGCGGCCGCGCTGCTCACCGAGGTGCCGGGCCCGTTGGTCACGCCGATGACGCTGCTGCGCCAGGAGTACCGCGACGAGATCTTCGGCGCCCTCGCCGCCCGCCGGATACCCGTCGTCCACGTTCTCCTCCATGCGGAGGAAACGATCCTGCGCGAGCGGATAGCGCACCGTGAGGAGATTGCCGACGACCCGGAGGGCAACGCCGCCGTCCGTCGCCGGGGCCTGGCGCACCTCGGGCCCTACGCGCAGGCCCTGAACTGGCTCAAGAACGACGCCCACGTCGTGGACACCACGGCGCTGACGCCGCGTCAGACCGCCGAGCGGGTCGCCGAGGCCGTCCGCACCGGCGCCGGCGCCTGCGGGATCGTGCAGACGCCCGAGCCCACCGCGGAGACCCTCGCCGCCGGGGTGCTGCTCTTCGACGACCAGGACCGCGTACTGCTCGTCGACCCCACGTACAAGCCCGGCTGGGAGTTCCCCGGCGGCATCGTGGAACCCGGCGAAGCCCCCGCCCGCGCCGGCATCCGCGAGGTCGCCGAGGAACTCGGCATCCAACTCCCGTGCGCCCCGCGCCTGCTGGTCCTGGACTGGGAGGCCCCCAAGCCCCCCGGCTTCGGCGGCCTCCGCCTCCTCTTCGACGGCGGCACGCTCACCGACGACCGCATCCAGGAACTCCGCCTCCCCGGCGCCGAACTCCGCGACTGGCGCTTCGTCACGGAATCCGAGGCCGAATCGATGCTGCCACCGGTCCGCCTGAATCGCCTCCGCTGGGCACTACGGGCGCGTGAACGGGGTTGCCCTTTGCACCTTGAGGCCGGCGTTCCCGTGGAGTGAGCCCCGTGGGCCTGCGGCCGGCTGTTCCCCACGTTGTTGGCTTGGCTTCCCACGTTGTTGGCTTTCCCGCCGTGGGCCTGCGGCCGGCTGTTCCCCACGTTGTTGGCTGTCCCGCCGCGCGGGTTGCTGTTCTTAGCGCCTTGCGGTGCCGCTGCGCGGGGCGGGGGCGAGTTGTGTTGTCCGCTGCGCGGGGCTTTTGGGGTGCGGTGACGGGCCTGCGGGGCGGGCATGCCAGACTGCTTCGCTTTACGTCTGGCACACCCGCCCCTCCGGCCCGTCCCCTCCCGTTGGGGGTGGGTGAAAACGGTGGGTGCCACGTTCTGCCGGTGGGTCAACTCGGGCCGTTGGGTTGGGTGGTGGCCGTCAGATGACGGGTACGTGTGAGCCTGCGTGGTGACCGTAAGAGGACAGGTGGCCCAAGCAACCGGGCGGTGACTGTCAGCGGACCACAGTGGCCAGCCCCATCTCAGAGAATTCCACCCACCCAACGGGAGGGGACGGGTCGGAGGGGGTGGTATGCCAGACGTAAAGCGAAGCAGTCTGGCATGCCGCCCCCGGAGGCCCGTCACCGCAACCCAACAGCCCCGCGCAGCGGACCGGCCCGCCGCAGGCGCCACGGCGGGACAGCCGACAACGTGGGCGAGGCCCCGCGCAGCGGAGCCGCAGGCGCCACGGCGGGACAGCCGACAACGTGGGCAGCAAGCCAAGCGCAGCGGACCGGCAGCGGACCGGCAACCCGTGCGGCGGGAAAGCCAACCACGTGGGAAGCCAAGCCAACCACGTGGGGAACAGTCGGCCGCAGCCGACTGCGTGGGGATCAACCCCGCTCGGCGGCCAGCTTCCGCAGGAACATCGCCTCGGCCAACGACAGGCGGCGCAGCTCCTCCGGAGACACGCTCTCGTTCACCGCGTGGATCTGGGCCTCCGGCTCGCTGAGGCCGATCAGGAGGATCTCCGCGTCGGGGTAGAGCCCCGCGAGGGTGTTGCAGAGGGGGATGGAGCCGCCCAGGCCGGAGGTCTGCATCTCCTGGCCGTCGTACGCCTCGCGCAGCGCCTCCGCCATGGAGGCGTACGCGGGGCTGGTGGTGTCGGCGCGGAACGGCTGGCCCTGGCCGACCTGTTCGACGGTGACGCGGGCGCCCCAGGGGGTGGCCTCTTCCAGGTGCGCCTTCAGGAACTTGGTGGCCTCGGCGGCGTCCGTGCCCGGGGGCACCCGCAGGCTCACCAGGGCGCGGGCCGAGGCGTGGACGGACGGGGTGGCGCCGACCACCGGCGGGCAGTCGATGCCGAGCACCGTCACCGCCGGGCGGACCCAGAGCCGGTCAGCGACCGCGCCGGTGCCGATCAGCTCGACGCCGTCGAGGACCTTGGCGTCCTTGCGGAAGTCGGCCTCGGGGTAGGCGAGTCCCTCCCAGGTGGCGTCCGCGGCCAGGCCGCGCACCGTGGTCGAGCCGTCCTCGGCGCGCAGCGAGTCCAGGGTGCGGATCAGCGCGGCCAGCGCGTCCGGGGCGGCGCCGCCGAACTGGCCGGAGTGCAGATTGCCCTCCAGGGTGTCCACCTGGACCTGCACCATCGTCATGCCGCGCAGCGTCGCGGTCACCGTGGGCAGCCCGGGGCGGAAGTTGCCGGAGTCGCCGATGATGATGGCGTCGGCGGTCAGGAGTTCGGGGTGCGCCTCGGCGTACCGCTCCAGGCCGCCGGTGCCCTGCTCCTCCGAACCCTCCACGATCACCTTGACGTTGACCGGGACGCCGCCGTGCTCCTTGAGCGCCCGCAGCGCCGTCAGGTGCATGATCACGCCGCCCTTGCAGTCGGCGGTGCCGCGCCCGTACCAGCGGCCGTTGCGCTCGGTCAGCTCGAAGGGCGGGGAGACCCAGGCGGCCTCGTCCAGCGGGGGCTGCACGTCGTAGTGGGCGTAGAGCAGCACGGTCGGTGCGCCGGCCGGGCCGGGGAGGTAGCCGTAGACGGACTGGGTGCCGTCGGGGGTGTCCAGCAGTGCGACGTCCTCGAAGCCCTCGGCCCGCAGCGCGTCCACGATCCAGCGGGCCGCGCCCTCGCTCTCGCTCTTGGGGAACTGGGCGAAGTCCGCGACCGACTTGAAGGCCACCAACTCGGCGAGTTCGGCCCTCGCCCGCGGTTGCAGGGCGGCGACGGTCTGGGCGAGCGGGCTGTCAGACATGAAAACGCTCCTTGTGGGCGCGGTATCGGATACGTGGGCCACGTCCGGCGGGGTGGGCCGGGCGGGCCCGGGCGTACGGATGTGCGTGCCCCCGATCTTCCCACAGGCAGTCCGTGCGGACGCGGCCCGTAGGATGCGGCGGTACGCGCAGCCAGGCATCGGACGGGAGCGGAAGCACAGGTGAGCAGCGAGCAGGCGGCCGAGGGCAACCAGCAGGTGTGGGACGTCGTGGTGGTGGGCGGAGGGCCCGCGGGCGCCTCGGCGGCGCACGCCGCGGCGTGTACGGGACGCCGGGTGCTGCTCCTGGAGAAGGCCGAACTCCCCCGTTACAAGACCTGTGGCGGCGGCATCATCGGCCCGTCCCGGGACTCCCTCCCGCCCGGGTTCCAACTGCCGCTGCGCGACCGGGTGCACGCGGTGACGTTCTCGTTCAACGGCAAGCTGGCCCGCACCCGGCGCTCCAAGCACATGCTCTTCGGGTTGATCAACCGCCCCGAGTTCGACGCCGCGCTGGTGGAGTCGGCCAAGGAAGCCGGCGCCCGGGTCCGGACCGGTGTCACCGTCTCGCGGGTCGAGCAGCACGGCGCCAACGTCCCGGACCGGCGGACCGTCGCGGTGGTGCTCGGGGACGGCGAGGTGGTGCTGGCCCGGGCGGTGGTCGGCGCGGACGGCAGCGCGAGTCGGATAGGCGCGCACGTCGGCGTGAAGGTCGACCAGGTCGACCTGGGGTTGGAGGCCGAGATCCCGGTGCCGGAGACGGTCGCCGAGGACTGGGCGGGGCGGGTGCTCATCGACTGGGGCCCGATGCCGGGCAGTTACGGCTGGGTCTTCCCCAAGGGCGACACCCTCACCGTCGGCGTGATCTCGGCCCGCGGCGAGGGCGCGGCCACCAAGCGCTATCTGGAGGACTTCATCGGCCGGCTCGGCCTGGCCGGGTTCGAGCCGAAGATCTCCTCCGGGCATCTGACCCGTTGCCGCGCGGATGACTCCCCGCTGTCCCGCGGCCGGGTGCTGGTCTGCGGCGACGCGGCCGGCCTGTTGGAGCCGTGGACCCGGGAGGGCATCTCGTTCGCGCTGCGCTCGGGGCGGCAGGCGGGCGAGTGGGCGGTGCGGATCGCCGAGGCGCACGACGCGGTGGACGCCCGCCGCCAGGCGCTGAACTACGCCTTCGCCATCAAGGCCGGGTTGGGCGTGGAGATGGGTGTCGGGCGCCGGATGCTGGCGCTGTTCGAGCGCAGCCCGGGGATGTTCCACGCCGCGCTGACCGGATTCCGGCCCGTCTGGCGGGCGTTCGCGAGGATCACCCAGGGGACCACGACACTCGGCGAACTGGTCCGCACCCACCCGTTCGCCCGGCGTGCGCTGGACGTCATCGACCGCGCGGAGACGCCCGCGGGCACCGCGCCCGCCGACGGCCGCCCGGACGAGGCCGGCGAGGTGGAGCCGGTGGCCGAGCGGGGGTGAACGAAGGGGAGCGGCCGGGACGACCGGCCGCGCGGCGGCTACTCCCCGGGGAGTAGCCGCGGACCCCTCACCGGGCGGACGCCGCCCGGGCCCGCCGCCGTCTAGCGTGTCCACCATGGACAACGCACGGCCGCCGTGGGCGCGGCGCCGCCCCGATGGGCCGCAGGCGTGGTGGCCGCCGGAGCCGGGACCGCAGGCCGGCGGCCGGCTGCCCTGGCGCTCGACGCTGCTGGTGCTGGTGCTGGTCACCGTCGGCACCAACGCCGCCGCCCACGGGCAGCACGGACGCGTCCCGCTCGACGCCCTCGGCCATGCGCTGCTCGTCGCCGGAGCGGTACTGCTGCTCTTCCGGCACCGCCATCCACGGGCCACGGCCCTGGGCACCGCCGCCTGCTGCGCCGTCTACTTCGCCGCCGGCTACCCCTACGGGCCGGTCTTCGTCACCCTCGCCCTCGGCGCCTACGCGGCGATCGTCGCCGGCCACCGGGTGGTCGCCTGGTGCGCGGTGGGCGGAGTGTGGCTGGCCCACCTGTTGGTCGCGCACTGGCTCTACCGCTGGCTGCCCCCGCACCTCGGGCCCGCGCCCTGGGGGCAGGAACTCGTCGTCACCGCCTGGGTGATGGCCGTCCTGGCGGCCTCCGAACTCGCCCGGGTCCGCCGCGAACAACTGGCCCGGATGCGGGCGGAACGGGCCGCCGCCGAGCGCCGCCGCGCCGACGAGGAGCGGCTGCGGATCGCCCGGGAACTGCACGACGTGCTCGCGCACAGCATCTCCGTCATCAACGTCCAGGCCGGCGTCGGGCTGGCGCTGTTGGACTCCGACCCGCAGCAGGCGCGAACGGCCCTGACCACCATCAAGGCCGCGAGCAAGGAGGCGCTCGGCGAGGTCCGGCAGGTCCTCGACACCCTGCGCGCCCCCGGCGACGCCCCGCGCGCCCCCGCCCCCGGCCTGGACCGGTTGCCCGAACTCGCCGAGCAGGCCCAACGCGCCGGCCTCGCCGTGGACATCGCCACCGAGGGCACCCGCGCGCGCCTGTCGCCCGGCGCCGACCTCGCCGCCTTCCGCATCGTCCAGGAGGCGCTCACCAACATCGTCAGGCACTCGGGCTCGCGCACCGCCCGGGTCCTCCTCCGCTACGTCCCCGGCGCCTTGGAGATCCGGGTCGACGACGCGGGACCGGCCACCGCCGGCGCCGGCGAACTGGTCGGCGGCGGCAACGGATTGGCCGGCATGCGGGAGCGGGCCGCGGCGCTGGGCGGCACCATCGAGGCGGGTCCGCGGCCGGACGGCGGCTTCCGGGTCCGCGCGCGCCTGCCGCTCACCACCGCGGCCCGCACCTCCGAGTCCCGCACCCCCGAGGAGGAGTCGTGATCCGGGTACTGCTCGCCGACGACCAACTCCTGGTCCGGGCCGGTTTCAAGGCGTTGTTGGACGCCCAGCCCGACATCGAGGTGGTCGGCGAGGCGGCCGACGGCCAGGAGGCGCTCACCGCCGTACGGGCGCGCCGCCCGGACGCCGTCCTGATGGACATCCGGATGCCGCTGCTCGACGGCCTGGCCGCCACCCGGAAGATCACCGAGGACCCCGCGCTGGCGGACGTCAAGGTCGTCATGCTGACCACCTTCGAACTCGATGCGTACGTCTTCGAGGCGATCCGCTCCGGGGCCTCCGGCTTCCTGGTCAAGGACACCGAACCGGAGGAACTGCTGCGGGCGGTGCGCGCGGTGGTGGCCGGCGACGCGCTGCTCTCGCCGGGCGTGACCCGCCGCCTGATCGCCGAGTTCGCCGCCCGCTCCAAGACCCCGGCGCCGACCGCCGAACTCGCCGTCCTCACCGACCGGGAACGCGAGGTCATGGCCCTGGTCGGCCTCGGCCTCTCCAACGAGGAGATCGCCCGCCGCCTGGTGGTGAGCCCCCTCACCGCCAAAACCCACGTCAGCCGCACGATGGTCAAACTGGGCGCCCGAGACCGCGCCCAACTGGTGGTGCTGGCCTACGAGTCGGGGTTGGTGCGGCCGGGGTGGCTGGGGTGAGGGTGCGGCCTGCCGTGCGCCGATGATCGCGGGCCGGCGGCGGGATCGCCGTCCGCTCGGCGCCTGTCCGCTCGGGGTCTGTCCGTTTGGCGCTTGTCCGTTTGGGCCGTGCCGCCGGGTCCTTGCCGCCCGTCGCCGACTGCTGGGTCGTCGGCCGGCCGGCACCGGGGCGGCGTGCGGTGGCCGTTCGGTGCCGGCAGTCCAACCCGCGAACGGAAGGTTCCGGTCCGGGGACGAGACCGCGAACGGTCGGGTCCCGTCCCCGCCCGGATGCCGAGCCACCGGCCGGCGGGCCCAGCCGAGCCCGCGGGCCCAGCCGCTTGGCGAGCCCGCGGACGGTCGGTGTCCGGTCGGACGGTCGATCCCCTGAACGGACAGGTGAACGCCCAGGTCTCGATGGGGTGTTGAGCCAGGGCACGGTCGGCGGCCGCCCGGAGGGGCGCCGAGCCGGCGGGCCGCTGTCGCCCCGGCCGGCTGGTCGGGGCGCGGTCGGTCAGATACCGCCGCGCCCCCGCCACAGGGTCGATACGGAAGCGTCGCCGGAGATCGTCAGGCCGTCCCAGGGGAGGCGGTTCCACAGCGTCAAATAGAGCTCCTCGGCGCGGCCCTCGACGGTGCAGTCGGGCTTGGACTCCTCGTCCGTCGGCGTGGACACCGTGCGCGGCGGTGCGTCGGGCGTGAGGTGGACCGTCCAGTCGGCGCCGGGGGTGTCCCTGGCGCGCAGGCGCAGGGTCAGGGGTGCGTTCGGGCGCAGGCGGCTCCGGTCGCCGGAGTGGAATCGGGTCAGGAGCTCGTCGATGCCGTCCGCCGCGAAGCGCGCCGGCAGCGGAGTCAGCGGGACGCCGGCGGCCAACTGGGCGTCGGCGCGGTGCACCGACGTCTCGTGGGCCTGGCGGCGCGCCCAGAAGGCGAGCGGGGACCGGGTCGGGAAGAACGTCCACGTCCGCAGATCGGCCGGGGCGGAGTGGAGGGCCAGCACGAGCTGGTGGTGGCCCTCGCGCAGCCAGGGGACCAGCTCGTCGTCGGTCACGTCCGGGGCTTCGGGGAAGCTGCCCGGCGTCTCCTGCGGCTCGGTCACGAATCTCGTCGCCCAGCGGTGGACCCGCCCCGTGTGCAGCACCAGATCCCGCATGCGCCAGTCGGGACAGGTCGGGACCGGGGCATCGGGGCCGGCCTCGTCGGCGGCGTCCGCGAGCAGCCCACCGTCCAGGCGCAGGGTTTCGACGAACTCAGTGATCTCCATGCGTCCGAGTGTGCCAGCCGCCACTGACAGCCGACGTCGCCGGGGCATCGCCGCCGGCCCCGCGCACGGCGCCGCCGGAACCCGTCAACACCCCGCCGACCAGCGACGCTACCCCTCGGTGCAGCCCACCAAGCAGCGCCACAAGGGAACTTGACTCCCCCTCATTTTCCCCGTGAGGGGGACGTTCCCCGAGAGGGAGGGGCGTCGACGGCCTCGTCCGCACTGTTGTGGTGCGCCCCGCGCGTCAGGTGCGCGATCAGCGCCGCCACCGCGGCCAGCAGCGCGACCGTGGTCAGCGCGACCGGCAGACTCCACAACTCGGTGAGGAAGCCGATGGCGGGCGGGCCCAGCAGCATGCCGCCGTACCCGATCGTGGAGGCCATCGCGACCCCGCCCGCGCCGCCGGCCGCCCCGGCCCGCGCGAGGGCGATCGGGAAGATGTTGGCCAGCCCCAGACCGGCGACCGCGAACCCGGCGCAGGCGGCCCACGCGGTCGGCGCGAGCGCCCCGAGCAGCATCCCGACCGCCGCCGTGCCGCCGCCCCCGACCAGGGCCCGCACGGGCCCCAGGCGCTCGATGAGCGCGGTCCCGGAGAGCCGCCCGATCGTCATCGCCAGCGCGAACACCGCGTAGCCGGCGGCCGCGAGACCCGGCGAGGCGGCCAGGTCCTGGGAGAGGTGCAGGGCGCCCCAGTCGGCCATCGCGCCCTCGCCGTACGCCGTGCACAGCGCGATCACGCCGAAGACGAGGACGAGGGGGAGGTAACGGGAGCCGGGATGCGGGCGGTCCCTCCCCCCGGGGCGGTGGCTCGGCGCGCTGTCCGGGGTGGCGGACGGCTGCTGCCCGCGCCCGGGCTCCGGTACGTGCCCGCGTCGTAGCGCCGTGCCGGCGGCGGCCGTCACCAACAGGCCGCAGACCGCCAGCGCCGAGAGGTGTGCGGTGGGGGAGAGGTGCCCGGCGACCAGTCCGCCGAGGCCGGCGCCGAGCATGCCGCCCAGGCTGAAGGCGGCGTGGAAGCTGGACATCACCGGGCGGCGCAGGGCCGCGATCAGGTCGACGGCGGCGCTGTTCATGGCGACGTTGAGGGACCCGTAGGCGGCGCCGAAGACCAGGAGCACCAGGCCCAGCGCGGTGGCCGAATGGGCCAGTGGGGGCAGCAGGATGCTCAGGCCGAGTGCGGTGCCGGAGACGACCGTCACGACGTGGTTGCCGAAGCGCCGGCACAGCCGCCCGGTGAGCATCATGAACGCCACCGCCCCGGCGGAGACGCCGAGCAGCGCCAGTCCCAGGGCGCCCGCGCCGGCGCCGGTCTGCGCCTTGATCGCGGGGATCCGGACGACCCAACCCGCGAAGAGGAAGCCGTCCATGGCGAAGAACGCGGTGATCGCGGCGCGCCGGCGGGCCAGCGGGTCACCGGGCGCGCCCGAAGCCGCGGCCGTCGTTCCGATATGCGCCCCCATTGGGGGATTTGAGGATCGAGGGGAGAGAGGGGGCCGATGGCGGGTGAAGACCGTCCGTATTTTGTTTAGCGTCGGCACAAAGCCAGAATAGAGGCGTGACCCAGACTCGGACAACCAGGCTGGAGCGGGGCCGCGGCGCCCTCGGACCCGCACTGGAGCTCGTACACACCGGACGCGCACCCACCCGTGCCGTCCTGACCTCCGAACTCGGCGTGACCCGGGCGACCGCGGGCGCGGTGGCCGCCGAGCTCGAAGCGCTCGGCCTGATCACCGTCGACTCCCGGCCGCACGCCTCCGCCGGCTCCCAGGGGCGACCCTCGCACCGGTTGTCCATCAACGAGGACGGCCCGGTCGTGCTCGCCGCGCAGATCCACGCCGACGGCTACCGCGCGGCCCTGGTCGGCCTCGGCGGCCGGATCGTCGCCACCACGCCCAGCTGCGGCATCATCCCCGCGGACCCCGCCCACGTCCTCGCCGAGGTCGTCGAGGCCGGCGCCGCCCTGCTCCGCGAGACCGGGCGCCGCTGCCTGGGTGCGGGCCTCGCGGTGCCCTCCGCGGTCGCCGAACCGGACGGCGAGGCGCTCAACCCCCTCCACCTCGCCTGGCCTTCGGGCGCCCCGGTGCGCGAACTGTTCCTGCGCGCGCTGGCCGCCGCGGAGATCCCCGGCGTCACCGAGAAGATCGGCTTCACCGGCAACGACGTCAACCTCGGCGCGCTCGCCGAACACCGGCACGGGGCCGGCCGCGGCGCTCGCCACCTGCTGTGCGTGGCCTCCGGCCACCGGGGCGTCGGCGGCGCGCTGGTCCTCGACGGCCGCCTGCACAGCGGCAGTTCGGGCCTCGCCCTGGAGGTCGGCCACCTCACCGTCAACCCCGAGGGCGCGCCCTGCCACTGCGGCAGCCGCGGCTGCCTGGACGTCGAGGCCGACCCGCTCGCCTTCCTCGTGGCCGCCGGCCGCGAACCGGGCCCGGAGGTCTCCCTCCTGCACCAGGCCGTCGAACTCCTCCGCACCGAACTCGCCGACCCCGGCGTCCGCACCGCCGCCGACCTGCTCATCGACCGCCTCGGCCTGGGCCTCGCCGGCCTCGTCAACATCCTCAACCCGGACCGCATCATCCTCGGCGGCCTCCACCGCGCCCTCCTGGAGGCCGACCCCGAACGCCTACGAGCGGTCGTCGCGGACCGCAGCCTGTGGGGACGCAGCGGCGGGGTCCCCATCCTCTCTTGCAGCCTGGACCACAACAGTTTGGTGGGCGCGGCGGAACTGGCGTGGCAGCCGATTCTTGACGATCCGTTGGTGCTGTGACGCCGGTCCGCTGCGCTTGGCTTGCTGCCCACGTTGGTGGCTTTCCCGCCGTGGGCCTGCGGCCGGCTGCTGCCCACGTTTTTGGCTGTCCCGCCGTGGCGCCTGCGGCGCGGGGCCGGTCCGCTGCGCGGGGCTGTTGGGTTGCGGTGACGGGCCTCCGGGGGCGGTGTGCCAGACTGCTTCGCTTTACGTCTGGCACACCGCCCCCTCCGGCCCGTCCCCTCCCGTTGAGGGGTGGATTTCTCTAGTCGGGGGCTGGTCATTGTGGTCCAGTGACCGTCACTGCCTAGTTGCTTGGGTCACCCTGTCCTCTTACGGTCACCACTCAACCCAGCGGCCCGAGTTGGCCCACCGGGCGGATGTGGCATCCACCGTTTTCACCCACCCCCAACGGGAGGGGACGGGCCGGAGGGGTGGGTGTGCAGGACGTAAAGCGAAGCAGTCCTGCACACCCACCCCGGAGGGCCGTCACCGCACCCCGACAGCCCCGCGCAGCGGACAACAATCCACCCGCCCCGCCGCGCAGCGGACCGGCGCCGCAAGGCGCAAAACAGCAACCCGCGCGGCGGGAAAGCCAACCACGTGGGGAACAGCCGGCCGCCGGCCCACGGCGGGAAGGCCGACAACGTGGGAACCAACCAGGCGTCAGCCGACAACGCGTAGGCCAAACGCCATCCCAGCGTTGGCGACCAACATCTGTCGGACCAACGCCTCGCCCACCGCGAACCCAAGTCGTCGGCTAAACCTGCGTAGCAGATTCGGCATGCCGGGCCCGCCGTTCACCGAGCGTGCGGCGGCCGTCGTGGTGTCGCCGCCGAGGAGGATGCGGTCGGCGAACCCCGCGTCGCATAGTGCCGTCACCGCTTCCGGTAGGCGCCAGTCCGTGGCGTGGTGAGCGCGCGACGGCCCGTCGAAGGCGAGGTAGGCGCCGGTCTTGGCGGCCATCCGGTGGACCGTGAGGTCGGGCGAGCGGTTGAGGTGGCCGAGGATCACCCGGTCCGGCGGGACCGCCAACTCGCCGCAGAGCAGGTCGAGGACGTCCAGTGCCCCGGTGCCGAGCTCCAGGTGGACGCCGATGGCCGCGCCGGTCTCCCGGTGGGCCTCGGCGGCGGCCGTCATGGTGCGCCGGGCGTGCCGGTCCAGCCCGTGGAAGCCGCCGGCCACCTTGATCAGGCCGGCCCGGGGGCGGTCCGCGTCGGCCCCGGCGTCGCCGTCGGCCCGGCCGCCGCGGCCCACGCTCCCGATCCCCTCGGTGAGTTCCGCGACGAAGAGCGCGGCCAGGTCTGTCGGGAGGTTCGCCAGGACCTCCGGGGCGTAGTGCGCCTCCTGATGGAGGCCGGTCGCGGCCACGATCGTCACGCCCGACTCGCGGGCCAGCCGCGGCAGTTCGGCGGCGCGCCGGCCCATGCCGTACGGCGTCCACTGGACCACCGCCGCCCCGCCGGCGTCCCGGAAGGCCCGTAGCTCGGCGGCGGCCGCGTCGGCGTCGGCCAGTTCCTGGCCCGGCAGTTGGGGGCTGGTGAGGAACAGGTGGTCGTGTGCGTCGCAGACGCCGAGCTGCTCGGGGGCGAGGTCGCCGAGCACGGTGCGGATGACGGGCGTGGCGGCGGCAGACGGGCTCACCGTTGCCGCCCGGTGCCCAACAGCTCGGTGCCCGGGGCGGACAGGTGCAGCACCCGGTAGCGCTCCCCGTCCGCGGACTCGGGGGTGGGGGAGGCCCACAGCGTGAAGTGGACCAGTTCCCAGTGCCGGGGATCGAGGCCGAGGGCCGTGGAGTGGACGCCGTCCGTATGCGCCAACTCCTCGTGCGCCGCCGTGGCGTTCTCGATGGCGGTGGTCGGGTCGGCGTCCTCCGGGAGGAGTTCGGCGCGCCGGGTGTAGGCGGCGGGGGCGTGTCCGGCGGCGGGGCCAAAACGGTGGTACAGGCCCTGCCAGTTGTGGACCGCGGGGCGCCCGAAGTCGTCGGACAGGGCGCGGAACCCCGCGCCGGTCAGGAAGCGGGTCATCGCCTCCTGGTCGACCCAGAGGTAGAAGGGCGCGTACTGGTTGACCGGCGAGCCGTCGGTGCCGCGTTCGCGGACGCCGTACGCCTTGAGGCCGAGGCCCGGGAGGGTGTCCAGCAACGGGCCCTTGGTGGTGACCCGTTGGCGGATGATCCCCATGTCGTAGTCGGCGGGCAGGGTGATGCGGTACTGCATGGCGTGCATGGCGACTCCGGGAGGGCGTGCGGTCAGGGGGCGTCGGGCGCGGCGGGGCGGTCCGGCGTGCGCTGGGCGGCCAGCAGCGCCAGCAGGCCGTGCACGGCCGCGTCGAACGGCGCGGTGTCCTCGGCCGCCCGGGCCAGGACGTAGCCGCCCTGGACGACGGCGGCCACGCTCGCCGCGGTGGCGGTCGGATCGAGGTCGGCGGACAGCTCGCCGCGCCGCCGGCCCTCGGCGAGGACCTCGGCGATCCGGCGCCGGAGCCAGCCGAACATCTCGTCCAACGGGGCCCGTAGTTCGGGGTCCTGGACCACGTCGCGGTCCTGCGTCATCCGTCCGATCGGGCAGCCGCGCAGCACCCGCCGCTCCCGCAGCAGATACGCCTCGACCCGGTCGTACGCGGTGCCGGGGCCGGCGAAGATCTCCTCGGCCGCCGCCGTCATGTCCTCGGCGGTGCGCCGGATCGCCGCCAGCGCGAGGTCGGACTTGCCGGCGAAGTGGTGGTACATGCTGCCCTGGCCCACCCCGGCTTGCTGGAGGATCGCCTTGGGGCTGGTGCCCACGTAGCCGCGCTCCCACAGGAGTTCCTGGGTGCTGGCGACGAGCCGTTCCCTGGTGCTGGCCGGGGGTGCCTGCGACTCGGCCGCCGCCCCGCTCTGCGCGCTGTTGCTCATGCCTTGACTGTACATACCAGTAGTTACAGAGATCAAGGAGATGTCCCCGCGTCCCTGGGGTCGTACGCCCCCAGGGCCTTCCCCTCCCGGCCCCTACGCCCCCCGTCGTACCCCCACTGTCGCCGCCCGTACGGCGACGCGTGGACCTCCGGGGGCGAGTCTCGAAGACGTCCCCGGAGGGGCCGGCCGATCCGCGGGCGGTGCGCATCCGGGGCGTCCCGTCGAGGAGTTGACTTCCGTGAATGCAGCCATGAGCACGTCCGCGAACGCGCTGGCACAGCACTGGTCCGGCGGTGGGCCGGGGCCCTGGATCCTGTTCGTCCCGCTGGTCTGGGCGGCCGCCGCCTTCGGGGTGGTGACGCTGCTGCGCCGCGCCGGGTGGCGGCGTGGCGGTCCCGGGCGGGCCTTCCGCGGCCCGTGGTCGGGGGCCCGGCCCGCGGGCGGTGGGGACGCGCCCACGCCGATCGCCGTCCTCGGGCGCCGGTTCGCCGCCGGCGAGATCGACGAGGAGGAGTACTGGCGGCGGTTGTCCGTCCTGGAGGAGCACTTCGGCGCCAACCCCAGGGGGAAGGCCGCCTGACGGGCGGGGGCTTCAGCCGACCTGCGCGCTCCGGGTGCGGGGCCGGGGGTCGGTGGCCGGCTCCGTCAACGGCGCGGCGTCCCACCCGGCGTGCCGTTGACGGGCCTCCGCGGGGGCGGTGGTGAGGGCGGGGAGGGTGAACCACACGATCTTCCCCGGGTCG
Source organism: Streptomyces sp. WZ-12 (assembly GCF_028898845.1). NCBI lineage: Bacteria > Bacillati > Actinomycetota > Actinomycetes > Kitasatosporales > Streptomycetaceae > Streptomyces > Streptomyces sp. WZ-12. The sequence continues at coordinate 7,399,207 of NZ_CP118574.1, forward strand.
CGTGGGCGCACCCCCCAGCTCTCGCTGAGGGCCGCGATCAGTGCCAGCCCGCGGCCGGAGGTCTCCCAACCGCCGGCCGTCCGCAGCCGCGGCAGCCGGGGGTCGAGGTCGTGCACCGAAACCGTCAACTGGTCGAGCAGCACGCACAGTTCGACCGTGCACTGCTTGCTCGGACGGGCGTGCCGGTGGACGTTGGCGAGGAGTTCGGTCACCCCGAGTGCGGCCGGGTCGATCAGGGCGTCGAGCTGCCAGTAGCGCAGCTGCGCGGTGACGATCCTGCGCACGTGCCCGATGCGGGCCGGAAGGGCCTGGAGCTCCACCGTGCAGTGTCTGCTGGGCTGCCTGATCACGACCGCGACTCCCTGATGAGGTCGGGCGCCCCTCGTACCGGGGAGGGGCGAAGATCGGAACCAGCGATGCCGGCTGCACCACAGCGTCACCGCTGTTGAACCCTCGGTGATACTCGTCCAGGGTCATGCAGGCGGTGCACCGCCGCAACCGCACCGCCTCAGCCGCGGGCGGCGTTCACGCGCGTGGCTGACGTGCTGCTTCCACGGCCTTCAGGAAGCGGTCCCGGGTGCCCAACGTCAGCGAGTAGCGGTTGCCGTTGAGGGTGGCGAGCGCCCGGTCGCGGGCCGCGAAGAGCGGCTTGTGCGCCTCCACGGCGCCCAGTGGCGCGCTGTCGATTTCCGTTCCGTAGCTGGTCAGAAGGGCCAGCCGGCCCCCGCTGATGCGGATCTGTCCGGCCCTGGTCAAGGATCGCAACGCCCGCTCGATCCGCACGCCGGTCGCGTTGTACTCCTGGTCCGCCATCTTCACCACTCCCCGATGCCGTGGGCGGTACCGTCCGCCGCCCCCCTGAGGGAATTTTGCCGACATCGCTCGCGGTACACCAGTGCCGTACGGGGCGCAGAGGCGCACAACACCCTTCCCCCAGGCCCTTCTTGGGGTCGCTCAAAGCGATGTTTATGCAGGTGAGAAGCGTGCGCCGGGTGGTTATAGTCGTTACCCGGCCGGCCTTCCCGGCGGGCCCGTAGACCCTTGAGGAGCGCGCCGGTGAGCACCGCACAACAGCCGCAGGGCCGGCCCGGGGACCAGGGGGCGACCCAGATCCCGGTCCTGCCGACCGTCGACGTGGACCGTTCGGATCCGGACTACCGGGACTGGCTGAAAGAAGCCGTCCGCAAGGTCCAGGCGGACGCCAACCGCACCGCCGATACCCACCTGCTGCGCTTCCCGCTGCCCGAGCGGTGGGGCATCGACCTCTACCTCAAGGACGAGTCGACGCACCCCACCGGCAGCCTCAAGCACCGGCTGGCCCGCTCGCTGTTCCTCTACGGGCTGTGCAACGGCTGGATCCGCCCGGGGAAGCCGGTGATCGAGGCGTCCAGCGGTTCCACGGCCGTCTCCGAGGCGTACTTCGCCGCGCTGATCGGCGTCCCGTTCATCGCCGTGATGCCGGCCACCACCAGCCGGGAGAAGACCCGGCTGATCGAATTCCACGGCGGCACCTGCCATCTGGTGCAGGACCCGCGGACCGTCTACGAGGTCTCGGCGCGGCTGGCCGCCGAGTCCGGCGGGCACTACATGGACCAGTTCACCTATGCCGAGCGGGCCACCGACTGGCGCGGAAACAACAACATCGCCGAGTCGATCTACCAGCAACTGCGGCTGGAGCGCTATCCCGAGCCCGCCTGGATCGTCGCCACCGCCGGCACCGGCGGCACCTCAGCGACCATCGCCCGCTACGTCCACTACATGCAGTTCGACACCCGGATCTGCGTCCCCGACCCGGAGAACTCCTGCTTCTTCGACGGCTGGCGCACCGGAGACGCGAAGACCGACTGCGCCACCGCCTCCCGGATCGAGGGCATCGGCCGGCCGCGGATGGAGCCCAGCTTCGTGCCCGGGGCGATCGACCGGATGATGAAGGTGCCGGACGCGGCGAGCATCGCGGCCATCCGCGCGCTGGAGCGGGCGATCGGCCGCAAGGCGGGCGGTTCGACCGGCACCGGGCTGTGGAGCGCGCTGCGGATCGTCGCGGAGATGGTCGCCGAGGGGCGCACCGGGTCCGTGGTGACGCTGCTCTGCGACCCGGGCGAGCGCTACCTCGACAAGTACTACTCCGACGACTGGTTGGCCGCCCAGGGGCTCGACATCGCGCCCTACGCCCGGACCATCGAGCACTTCCTCGCCAGCGGGTCCTGGGACGGCTGACGGCCCGGCCATCGGGTGGGCGCGGTCGTCAGCCCGCGGCGAGCCGGCGGTCCAGGGCCCGCAGCGCGACCCGGAAGGCGCGGCCGAGGGCCGGCCGGGCCAGCGGCATCAGCCAGCGGAACGCCGCCGGGCCGTCCGCCGCGAACGTCCACCGCACCCGGGTCCCGGCGCCGGCCGGCGTCAGCCGCCAGTCCTCCAACAGGGCCCGCACCACGGGGGCGTTGGTGGTGTCGATGCGGTAGGCGTAGCGCGCGGCGGGCTCGGTGGCCAGCAGCGTCTCGGCGAAGCGGACACCGCCGGTGAGGGTGATCTCCCGGCCCCGGCCGTCGGGCGTCGGCTCCGCCCGGGACACCGCGGCGAACCACTCGGGTAGGCCCGGGACGTCGTCCGCCAGCGCGGCGTAGACGGCCCCGGGCGGCGCCGCGACCTCGGTGCTGAACGTCAGCCGCAGCGGCGCCGAGGCGGCGAAGCCGAGCGCGACGGGGCGGAGCCGTCGGGACAAGGGCGAACACCTCCTGGGGCCGGTGGGGCGGGCGCGGGTCGCTTTGGTTGACGGCGCGTCAATCGTCCGCGGAGGGCGGCGTCTCGCCCGCCACCACCAGCTCCGTCGGCCGGTCGCCGAACTCCGCACGGGCCTCGGCGGGCAGCCCGGCGTCCGTCACCAGCACGTCCACCTCGTCCAGGGCGGCGAACGAACTCAGGCCGACCGTGCCCCACTTGGTGTGGTCCGCGACCACCACCACCCGCCGCGCGGAGCGCACGAAGTGCCGATTGGTCTCCGCCTCCGCGAGGTTGGGCGTGGAGAGCCCAGCCTCCACCGATATGCCGTGCACGCCGAGGAAGAGCAGATCGAAGTGGAGCGAGCGGATCGCGGCGTCCGCCACCGGGCCGACCAGGGTGTCCGACGGGGTGCGGATGCCGCCCGTCAGCACCACCGTCGCCGCCTTCGCCGGCGCGGGTCCCTCGCGGCCGCTGGCCGCGGCCCGCTGGGCGTCGTAGAACACCTCGGCCACCCGGACCGAATTCGTCACAACCGTCAGCTCCGGTACCTCCACCAGCCGCTGCGCCAGCGCATACGCCGTCGTGCCGCCCGCCAGCGCGATCGCGCTGCCCGGCACCGCCAACTCGGCCGCCGCCTTGGCGATCTCGGCCTTGGCGCTCAGCTCCAGCCCCGACTTGGCCTCGAAGCCCGGCTCGTGCGCACTGGGCTCGCCCACCGGGAGGGCCCCGCCGTGCACCTTCTCGATCACGCCCTGGCGGGCCAGCGCGTCCAGATCGCGACGGACCGTCATGTCCGAGACGCTCAGGCGCCGGGTGAGCTCGTTGACCCGCGCGCCGCCGCGCCGTCTGACCTCGTCGAGGATCAGGGCCCGTCGCTGCTCCGCGAGCAGATTCTGGTTGTCGCCCACCGCGGCCCGTCCCTTCCGCCCGGTTCTCCACCCCGGGTCCGTCAGCCGGCTGTTCGCCGCCCTGGCACTTTCGTTCCTCATCCTCGCACGTGGGTCTGACAGCGGCCCCGGCCCGGGTGAACGTCGGCCGGGGGAACCGCAACCGGCGCCCCGGGAACCGCAACCGGGGTGCCGGCGCTCCCAGAAGACAGGCACAATCCGGTGCGGCACACCCGCCCGCCCGTTCACACCGCACGCACTGACATCGGGGGAAGCCAGTGGAGACCGTCGCCACACCACCACCCGCCCGCGCGAGAGAACCGCGCCCGGCAGCCACCAGCGCACCAGCCACCGCACCCGTCACCGCCCCGCAACGGCCCCAGCTCGCCCTGGAGCTGCTGGTCCACGGCGTCGGCGGCACCACGCCCGAGAAGATGCTCGGCGACCCGCGCGTCCAACGGATCACCGGCGACGACACCGCCGCCTGCTACCGCCGCACCGACGACGCGGACGCCGAGCGCCGCCCCGACGACTACCGCACCCGCCCCGTCCGCGAGGCGTACTGCTGGTCCAACCTCACCTCCGGCAACGGCGCCCGCGCGCTCTGGCTGGTCCTGCTGCCGTTCATGGTCGCCAACCTCGCCCACTGGATGCGCCCGGCCGCCCCGCCCGACCACCGGGGGCAGCGGATCTACGACCTCCTGGTGCGGCTGCTCGCCCTCAGCCTCACCGTCCTGCTGGCCTCCGCGGCCTGCGAGGTCGCCCTCGACCTCACCGCCTGGCAGTGCGCCGGCACCCCGGCCTGCACCGCCGGGAAATCCTGGCTGGGCTTCCTCGACCCCGCCGACGGGGGCTGGTGGAGCGCCCCGGGCCGCCGCCTGGTCCTCGGCGCCGCGCTGCCGCTGGCCGCCGTCGGCTTCCTGTGGTGGCTCTCGCACCGCACCTGGAGCGCCTACGAGTCCGCCTCACCGCCGCCGCGGCGCCCCGGCGCCTCCCGCGGCACCCCCGCCCACGAGCGCACCGCGCTGGGCCTGGACGGCTTCTGGTACGGCCGCCGGGTCGTCGCCCGGCTGCGCGCCGCGCACACCGCGGCCGGCGTACTGATCATCGCCGCCGCGCTGGTGCTCGCCTCCCTGCGGACCGACCGGCGGGCCGGCGCCGCCGACCTGACCGCCGTCGGCCAGGTCCTCGCCGGCCTGCTCGTGCTGTTGGCCGTCGCCACCCTGGCCGTCGTCTGGCGCACCGCCCGCAGCGAGGCGGACCGGGACGAGGAGTCCGACCGCCGCACCGTGCGGGCGCTGCCGATCGCCGCGCTGGTGGCGCTCGCGCTCACCGCCGGCTATGCCGCCTGGGCGCGGCCGGCGGCGCGCAGCCACGGCGCGCTGCCCGGCGTCGCGACGTTCGGCGGAATCGCCGTCATCCAGGGCGCGTTGGTGCTGGCCCTGGCGGTGACCGCGTGGTTCCTCCAGCGCGCCGCCCGGGGCGAGGCCCGCACCGCGCTGCGCGGCATGGGCGGCCCGGCCGTCGCCCTGCTGTCCTGCGCGCTCGGCGGGGTGTTGTCCGGGGGAGTGGCCCAGCGGTTCGCGGACTGGATCGACGGGGCCGCCACCCCCGGCCAGGACCACGCCGCGGTCCCCGGGCCGCCGGTGTTGCTGTCCTGGCAGGCGTCGGTGCTGCCCGCGCTGCTGGTCGTGGTCGCCGCGATCGCCGCGCTGGCCGGGATCCGGGTGCTGGTCGTCCGGAAGCGGGTCGCCAAGGACGTCCCCGGCCTGTACGACCCGCGCGAGCGGCCCGACGTGCTGCGCACCGAACGCATCGCGGGCACCATCGCCCGCGCCGGCCTCACCGACGCCGCGCCCGTCCTGGTCGCCGCGATCGCCACCGTCACGCTGCTGTTGGGCGCCGGCGCGGTGGTCGGCGCCTGGCTCACCGACCTGGCCCCGGGCCGCGCCACCGCGGGCGCCCCGCCGTTCGTGCACGCCGCGGCCGACACCGCCGAATCCCTCGGCTCCTGGCTGATGGGCGCCGGCGTGGTCCTGCTGCTCACCATGGGGCGGCGCGCCTACCGCGACCAGTCAGCCCGCCGCACCGTCGGCATCCTCTGGGACGTCGGCACCTTCTGGCCGCGCGCCGCGCACCCCTTCGCCCCGCCCTGCTACGCCGAGCGCGCCGTGCCCGACCTGACCTGGCGGATGGCCACGTGGACCGAGCAGTTCGACGGCCGGCTGGTGCTCTCCGGCCACTCCCAGGGCAGCGTGCTGGCCGCGGCCGCGGTATGGCAGTTGGACCTGGTCACCCGCAGCCGGGTCGCGCTGCTCACCTACGGCAGCCCGCTGGAGCGCCTCTACGGCCGCTGGTTCCCCGCCTTCTTCGGCCCGCCGTTCCTCGCCGGCCTGCACCGCGAGATGGACGACTGGCGCAACCTCTGGCGCTTCACCGACCCCATCGGCGGGCCGATCCGGCTCACCTGCGAGGACGGCCGGTCGGTCGACGAGGGCCCGCTGCGCGACCCGCTCGCCTTCGGCCGCACCCTGCAAAACCCGCTGCCGGCGCAGATCCTGGGCCACGGCGACTATCAGGCCGACCCCGTCTTCGACCGGGTGCGCGCCGAACTACTCGCCCGGCTGGACCCGGGAATGCCGGGCCAACGTGCTGACGAGCCGCCGCATCAGGGGAGTTCGGGCAGGTCCTCGGCGTAGAGGAGGGTCAGGTCGTCGGTGCTCGGGTCGGTGAGCTTGGCGACCCGGCCCGCGTGCCGCTCGACCATCGCCTCGAACGTCTGCCGGGCGGTGCGCCCGTTGCCGAACGACGGCCCCTTGGGCAGCGCCGTGAAGTGTTTGAGCAGCGCCTCGCCGGTTCCCTCGGCGAGGCGGTACTCGTGCTCCTCGCCCTGCTGCTCGACGATCCGCAGCAGCTCCTCCGGGGCGTAGTCACCAAACCTGATGGTGCGTGAGAAACGGGACGAGATACCGGGGTTGGTGGCCAGGAAGCGCTCCATCTCCGCGGTGTAGCCGGCCACGATCACCACCACCGCGTCCCGGTGGTCCTCCATCAGCTTCACCAGGGTGTCGATGGCCTCCTTGCCGAAGTCCCGCCCGGAGTCCTCGGGTGCCAGGGCGTACGCCTCGTCGATGAACAGCACCCCGCCGCGCGCCCGGTCGAACGCCTCCTGGGTGCGGATCGCCGTCGAGCCGATGTGCTCGCCCACCAGGTCCACCCGGGACACCTCGACCAGGTGGCCGCGCTCCAACACCCCCAGGGCGTGCAGGATCTCGCCGTACAGCCGGGCCACCGTGGTCTTGCCGGTGCCGGGGGAGCCGGTGAACACCAGGTGGCGGCGGGCCGATGCGGCCTTCAGGCCGGCCTCCTGCCGCCGGCGCCCCACCTCGATCATGTTGATCAGGGTGCGCACCTCCCGTTTGACGCTCTCCAGCCCCACCAGGGTGTCCAGTTCGCCCAGCACCTCCTCGGAGGGGCGGCCGGGCGTCGGCGCCGCCTCCGGGGTCGCGGTGGCGGCCGGCGCCGGCCGCGCGCTGGGGACGTTGCCCAGCAACCCGGCGGTCTGCGTGGCCTGTTGGACGGGCGGAACGGTCACCGTGGGTGCCTGAGCCGTCCGGCTCTCGTCGCTGGTGCAGTCCTCGACCGTGGGCCCGCCGCCGCCGAGCGCGTCGGCGAACTCGTAGCCGCCGCGGGCGCACCGCTCCGTGCGGCACCGGGTCAGCGTCGTCCGGCAGCCGTCGATCACGTGGAAGCCGAAGCCGGAGCTGCCGGTGACTCGGCAGCCGTGGAAGGTGCCGCGGCCCTCCGCGGAGACGTAGAACCCGGCCTCGGTCGGCGAACTGACCGTGCAGCCCTCGATGGTGGGGTCCGCGCCCTTGGTGACGATCACCCCGGTCTGCGCCCCGTCGATGGTGCAGTTGGCGAGCGTGCCGCCGCTGCCGTGGTCGCGGAACCAGGCGCCGGTCGAGGACTCCCGGATCCGGCAGTCGTCCAACTGGACGGTGGCGCCGTCGCTCACCGACACCGCGGTGTTGCGGACCTGCGCCAGGTCGCAGTCGACCACGTCGGCCCGGGAGCCCCGGTCCAGCACGAACAGCGCGTCGGGGACGTCGTGCACCCGCGTGGAGTCCAGCACCGCGGTCGCCCCGTCGCTGACCCACACCGCCGGGTAGTCGCCCGTACTGTCGTGGATCTCGCACTGGTTGGCGTCCACCCGGGTGCCCGGGTCCCACACCGACAGGCCGTTGCGCCCGAAGTGCCGCACCGTGCTGCGGGTCAGCGTCAGCACCGAACGGGAGCGCAGGTCCACCGCGTTCTCCGGAATGTCGTGGATGTCGCAGTCGGCGAGCGTGAGCACCGCGTCGGTGTCCAGGGTGACACCGTCCGCGGTGGTGCGGTGCACCGTGCAGTCGGTGAGGTGGCCGGTGGCCCGCGCCGCCACCTGGACGCCCGTGCCCTTGATCTCGTACAGCTCACAGCCCACCGCCTCGACCGCGCTGCCCTCGCCGGACAGCGACAGCCCGGCGCCCGAGGCGTGGTGGATCCGGCAGCGCTCCAGCCGCGGGTGGGCGCCGCCGCGCACCGCCACCCCGGCCTGCCCCGCGGCCATCACCTCGCACTCCTCGAAGACCCCGCCGGCGCCGTCCAGGACGCTGATGCCGACGCCGCCGGCGTTGTCGACCGTGCACCGCCGCACCGTCGGACGGGCCCCGCCGCGCACCTCGATCCCCGCCGCGGACCGGGTCACCACCCGGATGTCGGTCAACTCCGGGGCGCCGTCCTCCACCAACAGCGCCGGCGCCGCCGAGTCGGTGGCCTCCAGGTGCAGGTCGTGGACGGTGGCCGAGGCGCGTATCGTCAGCGCGACCCCGTCGGCCGGCGCGATCCGCACCGAGCCGCGAGACCCCTCCGGGCCGCGCAGCGTCACCGCCCGTTGCAGCACCAGGTTCTCGCGGTAGGTGCCGGCCGGCACGGTCAGGACGTCACCGTCCCCGGCGGCCTCCAGGGCGGCGGCGAGCGAACTGTACTCACCGGTGCGGCGCCGCCAACGCGACGTTCCGGAGTGCGTCACCTGGACCGAACCCTGTGCCATGGCGGTGTCGTGTCCCCACTTCGTACGGCGGATGTCGGCCCGGCAGCCATCCGTCAGCGGATGTCCGCTCTGAGGTCTGCGGGGCCCCAGCCGTCAGGCTGGAGGCACCACCGTAGCGCGCCTGAGGGGTGCCGGTTGCCACGGTCCACCGGCCTGGTCAGCCGGGTTCAACTCCCGGCGTCGGCACGGCCCCAGTCCTGTCCGGCGCGCTCCCACGCCGCGTCCCAGCGCCGGAACCGACGCACCATCAACTGCCGTACCGCGAGCCGCCGGGCGCCCTCGACGAGCCCCCCGAACGCCACCGCGGCGCCCGCCCCGGCCAGCCCCGCATGGGTGCCAGCGGTGCCCTCGTCCATCGGCGGCGGCGCCGGCCGCCCGTGGGCGTCGGTCCACAGCCGGAACCGCTCGCCGGCCCGCACCGGACGCGGCGTGGCCACCTCCCCGCTCCGCGGGCCACCGTCCGGCCCGGCCCAACGGGCGAGGACCCGCGGGTGCCCGGGGTGCGGCACGGAGGTGTCCGGGTCGGGGACGACCCGGGTGCCGGAGGCCGGCCGGGTCACGGTCGCCCACACCGGTCGGCGTTCGTGGCGCTGGAGCCGCACGGTCGTCAACAGGGCGCCGTGCGCGGCCCGTCCGGCGAACCAGCCGGCGGCCGGCGCCCCGACGGCGATGAGCAGTGCGGCGCCCAGTGCCAGCCAGGCTTCCCACCGGTCGGTGCGGCGCCGGAGCGGATTGCCCCGCCAGTGCCAGATGCCCCTGATCGCCCGCATCGTGCCCCCTTTCCGTTCCGTGGATACCGCACAGAGCGGTGCCCCTGCGCGCGGCCCGGGACGGGGGCGGCAACATCGGGCCGCGCGGCCGGCCGGCGGCCGGGTACCTCCCGTCCCAACAGGCTCAACCGTCCCGAACTGCCCGTGAATCTGAGGGAGTTGACGGCATTTCGGCGGACTTGCGCCGTCCCGCGGAGTCGGCTGGATCGCGCCCCCGCACGGTCAGTGCAGCTTGACCGCCACCGTCACCACCGCGCCCTGCCGGCCGGCGGCGCCGGTGCCCGGGGCAACCGCGAACCGGTCCGTCACCAGGCGCGCCAGCCACAGCCCCCGCCCCTTGGGCGCCCCGTCCAGGCCCGGTAGCAGCTCCGGGATCACCGTCTCGCTGAAACCGGGGCCGGCATCGCTGATCCGGCACTCCAACTCGTCGCCCACCCGCCGCAGCACCAGCCGCCCCGCGCCGCCGGCGTGCTCCACGGCGTTCCCGGCGATCTCGTCGACGGCCAGCACGAACTCCCCGCGCCGCGGCTCGTTCAGCCCCTCGCGGGCGGCGCACTCCTCGACCAGCAGCCGCAACTGCGGCAGCAGCCGCGCGGTGAAGCGCCGCTGCAGTAACCGACGGCCCGGCTCCTCCGCCGGGCCCTCCGCCCCACCGTGACCCGCGGGTTCCGGGTTCAGCACGGCCGCGCTCCTCCCTCGGTCTGAATCGGCGCCAGTCGGGGCACCGCCTCCGCGCCCAGCCGCCGCAACATCCGGTGCTGCCCGGGGGCGCAGCGCACCTCCACCAGTTCGTGGCCGGCCGCCCCCCGGACCCGCACGAGCAGGCCCACCGCACAGCCCACCGACAAAAAGTGCAGCCCGGTCAGGTCGACGGTCAGCCGCCGGGCCGCCGCGGTCCGGGCCAGCGCGAGCTCCAACGACCGCACGAACGCGGGCCGGTTGGCCGCGTCCGCCTCACCGACGAAGCACAGCACCCCGCCCGCCCCGAGCGCCACCCGCAGACCGCCCAACCGCTCCAGGACGGCCCGCGGATGCGCCCGCTCCATCGCCCCCACCCACTCCCGGCCGAACCGCCGCCGGTCGTAGGCGCAGACCTCGGTGTACGGCCGGCCGGCGAACAGCGACCGGGAGCCGGTCTCGCGCCGCGCCACCGCCGAGACGTCGGCACCGAGGTCGGCCACCCAGCCCATGTCGATGAACGCCCGCAGCCCGGTGTACCCCTCGGCCGTCGCCCGGTCGGTGGCCGCGCGCAGCCGCGCCAGTTGCCGGGCGGCGGTGAACTCGGCGTCCGGGCGGATCAGTTCGCGCATGGTGGTGATCACCAGTTGGCCGCGCTCACGGGCCCGGGCCGGGCTGCGGTTGGGGAAGTCGATCCGGGCCAGCACCTCGTCCGTCGGCACCTCCGGGCACGGCAGCACCAGGACCTTCTCGCCGCGGGCCAGCCCGAGCCGGACGAACGCCGTGACCGCCTCCCACCGCACCTCGTCGTCGCCGTAGCCGACGAAGGCGTGGTCCCCGGGCCCCAGGCGCTGAACGGGGATGAGGCGACCGCTCGCGGCGTGGCTGGCAGGCATCGGCACAACAGCTCTCTGTCTCCCCCCGAGACCCGTCCCGTCGGCGGCGCGGTGCGCTCACTGTAGGCAGCCGCCGGGCGGCCCGCAATGAGGGTGGCGGCCGCCGCATGCGCCCGGGTCAGTCGAGTATCTCGAACGGGTCGCCGACGCGGAGCACGCCCGTCGCGCGGGGGATCAGATTCTGGCCGAACAGCAGCCGGTCGTCGAAGCGTCGGTGCCGGGCGAGCGTGCGCAGCGGCTCCTTGCCGCGGGTGGCGGTGCGCTGGTCGACGGTGGTCACCACGCAGCGTCCGCTGGGCTTGGCGACCTGGAAGACCACCTCGCCGATCCGCACCCGGCGCCAGTCGTCCTCGGCCCAGGGAGCGGTGCCGTCGAGCACCACATTGGGCCGGAAACGTTCCATGGGCAGGGGGCTCTCGTCGGGCCGATCGCCCTGCGCGATCAGTGAGTTGAGGGCGTCCAACGAGGCGCTGGTGGTCACCAGCAGGGGAAAGCCGTCGGCGAAGCTGACCGTGTCGCCGGGCTCGCTGAAGCGCGGGTCCACGGGCCGGCGCTTGTCGGGGGCGTCCATGTGCACCAGTTGGCACTCGACGCCCAGGTAGGCGGTCCACCACGCGGCCGCCTCCGGGCCCGCGGGCACGACCTGGACGACGTCGGCGAAGACCTCGACCGGGATCGTGGCCACCGGCTCGGGCACCGGCACCACCAGTGGTTCCGCCCCGGGCGCGGTCAGCCGCAGACCGCCGCCCGGCAACTCCTCGGCCCGGACCAACGCCAGCCGCGGGCGCTGGCGTTGGGTGAACTGTCGCCCCGCGGTGTCGGCCACCAGCCAGCGCCGGTCCCCGGCCAGCCCCCAAGGCTCGACCACCGCTTCGGTCCGGTCGGAGGCCGTCGTGGCCTTGACCGGGTAGATGTGCAGCGACTGGACCCGTGGCATCGACATGGACCCATCCTGCCAGTCGCTTCGGACGTGCGGACGAAGAGTCAGTAGCCGCGCGGGTACGGGCGGCCGTACCCCGGGTCGTCGAACGGCGAGGCGGGCCGCGGCGCGACCGGGGCGGCCGGGGCGGCCGGGCGCATCGCCTCGTACCCCGTGCCGGGACCCGGCGCCGGTCGCTGGTACTGCTGCGGGGGCGGGTAGCCGCGGGTCCCGGCCTGCTGCGGGATATACGGCGCCGGGGTGTGCTGCAACGGGGCGACCGGCTGCGCCGCGGCACCCGGATACCCGCCGGGCGCGGGCGGCGGCGAGGACGCCGAGGGGAGCGCGGGCAGGGCCGAGGGCAGCGCAGGCAACGAGGAACCGGTGTCCCAGGGGGAGGGGTTCACACGGATCGGGGCGATCTGCGGGGTGCCCCGCTCTGCGACGAGGCTGTCGTAGATGGGGGTGTCCGGGAAGGAGGGCGATGCGTAGTAGCCGCCGCTGTAAGTGGAGCGGGGGGAGGTCATGCCTCATAAGTTAAGCCCACGATGTGCCGAATGGGGAGCCTGGCAAGGGGGTTGTTTCAGGTGTTCGGAACGGCTCCGGGTCGCCAATGTGAGCGAAGTTGTGAAAATCGGTCGCGATCGCCCGTAGGGATCGTGTAAAGAGCTCGCTTCCCGTGGGTGAACAGGGGGGCGTTCGGGGCGTTCCCGGCCAAGTAGGTTGGTGGGGGCCACGGCTGACGGTGCACGCGGCCACAGGACGACAGGAGGGTGCGGCGATGTCGATGCTCAAGGGCGGCAACGTCCCGGTCCCGGCGCCGGCGGTGCGGGTGGAACTGGGCTGGCGATCGGCCCCCGGGACGCCGGACGTGGACGCCTCCGCGCTGCTCCTGACGGCCGGACGGGTGCGCGGCGACGCCGACTTCGTCTTCTACAACCAGCCCGTGCACGCCTCGGGCGCGGTCCGCCACGAGGGCAAGCGGCCGGCCGACGGGACGCTGGTCGACGCCCTGAGCATCGACCTCGCGGCCGTCGAGGCGGCCGTCGACACCGTCGTCCTGGCCGCCTCCGCCGACGGCGGCGGCTTCGGCGCCGTCCCCGGCCTCTCCATACGGGTGCTGGACGCGGGCAGCGGCGCCGAACTCGCCCGCTTCGACAGCACGGACGCCACCACCGAGACCGCGTTCGTGCTCGGCGAGCTCTACCGTCGCCAGGGCGGCTGGAAGTTCCGCGCGGTGGGGCAGGGATACGCCTCCGGACTCGCGGGGCTGGCCACCGACTTCGGCATCAGCGTCACGGACGAGCCGGCCCCCGCGCCCGTACTGCCGGCCGCGGCGGCTCCGGTGCCGCCGCCCGCCCGGCCCGCCCCCATGGCGTCGCCCGCGCCCCCGGTGGCCCCGCCGCCCACCGGTCAACCGGTGGCGTCAATTCCGCGCCCGCCCGGTCACGCGGCGCCCGCCCCGGCGCCCGCTCCGGTCCGGCTGACGAAGGTCACCCTGACGAAGGAGGCGCCGGCCGTCTCATTGACGAAGCAGGGCGGAACCTCCGGCGTCATGCGGGTCAACCTCAACTGGCGCGCGGGCGGCGCCGGCAAGCGCCTCGGCAAGAAGCTGGGCCGCACGGCGATGGTGGCGCTGGGCGCCCGCGGCGCGCTGCTGCCGTCCACCGGCGACCTCGACCTGGACCTGTGCGCGCTCTACGAGTTCACCGACGGCTCCGCCGGAGTGGTGCACCCGCTCGCCGGCGCCTTCGGCGACCTGCACGCCCCGCCGTACATCCAACTCGACGGCGACGACCGCACCGGCGCCGTCGCCACCGGCGAGAACCTCACCATCAACCTCGACCACCAGGCCCGCTTCCGCCGCATCCTGATCTTCGTGACGGTCTACGCCGGCGCCCGCAGCTTCGAGGGCCTGGACGCCACCGTCACCCTCCAGCCGCAGCACGGCGCCCCGGTGGAGTTCGCGCTGGACGCCTGCACGGTGCCGGCCACCGTCTGCGCGCTGGCCCTGATCACCAACACCGGCGGCGAACTCGTCGTCCAGCGCGAGGCCCGCTACCTCGTCCCCGCGCCCGGCGTCAGCCCCCAACGCACCGTCGACCACGCCTACGGCTGGGGCCTGACGTGGTCCCCGGCCACCAAGTGAGCGCTCAGGGCGCCCCGTAGGTGCGGCCCTTCCAGGCGGCGCCGCGCCCCCGGTAGTGCTGCACGGCCGAGTCCACGGTCATCAGGAGGTAGAGCAGCGCGGTGAACGGGAGCAGCGGTGCGAGCCACGGCGGCTGCCGGTAGTAGCGCAGCATCGGCAGGAACGTCCCGCACATCACCGCCCAGGCCGCGCCGCCCAGCACCGCCGCCAACGGGGCGCCGGCCGCAACTCCGGCCACCAGGGCGGCCGGTGGTGCCAGGTACACCAGCGCCAGCCCGAGGACCGTGCCCAACAGGACCACGGGCCGGTGCCGTAGTTGCGCGTAGGCGGTGCGGGACACCATCCGCCACAGCTCCGCCAGTCGCGGATACGGGCGCACGCTGGACACCCGGTCGGCCAGCCCCAACCACACGGCGCCGCCGGCCCGTTGCACCGCCCGCGCCAGCGCCACGTCGTCGATCACCGCGTGCCGGATCGCCTCCGGGACGCCGGCCCGCTCCGCCGCCTCCCGCCGCAGCAGCACGCACCCGCCGGCCGCCGCCGCGGTCCGGGCGCCGCGCCGGTTGACCCACCGGAACGGATAGAGCTGCCCGAAGAAGTACACGAAGGCCGGCACGATCAGCCGCTCCCAGCCCGTCGCCACCCGCAGCCGGGCCATCTGCGACACCAGGTCCAGCTCTCCGGAGCGGGCCGCGGCCACCAACTCCCGCAGGCTGTCCGGCTCGTGGGCGATGTCCGCGTCGGTCAGCAGCAGGTACTCGGGGGCGCAGCGCTCCCGTGCCAGCGCGATGCCGTGCCGGACCGCCCAGAGTTTCCCCGTCCACCCCGGCTCGGGCTCGCCGGGCGAGGCGACGGTCAGCGGCAGCCCGCCCCCGACGGCCGCCAGCCCGCGGGCGAGCGCGCCGGTGCCGTCCGTGCTCCCGTCGTCGATCAGGAAGACCTCGGCCCGGCCCGGGTACTTCTGCGCCAGCAGCGTCGGCAGGCTCGACGGCAGCACCGCCGCCTCGTCTCGCGCCGGCACCACCACCGCCACCGACGGCCAGCGCTCCGGATCCCGGCGGGCCGGCAACCGGACGTCGGTCCGCCAGAAGAAGCCCTGCCCCAACAGCAGCCACAGCCAGGCCAGCAGCGACCCGGCGCCGATCCACGCAATCGCTTCCACGGCCGCAGTGTGCCCCACCGGAGCCGCCGCGGACCGGCGCCCGACACGCACCGCAGGGCCTCCACCCTGTCCGGCCTCCCCGGCCCGGTATGACAAACGGGCCGGCCCGTTGAGTAAAGTGTCCGGGTGAAGATCGCGCTGATGGACTCCGGAACGGGCCTGCTCCCGGCGGCCGCCGCCGTGCGACGCCTGCGGCCGGACGCGGACCTGATCGTCTCCACCGACCCCGACGGCATGCCGTGGGGCCCGCGCACCCCCGACGACGTCACCGCGCACGCCCTGGCCGTGGCCCGCGCCGCCGCCGCCCACCGCCCGGACGCGCTGATCGTCGCCTGCAACACCGCCTCTGTGCACGCGCTGCCCGCGCTCCGCGCCGAGCTGGAGCCGACCATCCCGGTCGTCGGCACCGTCCCGGCGATCAAGCCCGCCGCGGCCGGTGGCGGCCCGGTCGCCATCTGGGCCACCCCGGCCACCACCGGCAGCCCGTACCAGCAGGACCTGATCGCCCGCTTCGCGCAGGGCGTGGATGTCACCGGCGTGCCCTGCCCGGGCCTCGCCGACGCCGTCGAGCAGGCCGACGAGGACGCGATCGACGCCGCGGTGGCCGCGGCCGCCGCGCTCACCCCGCCCGACGTCCGGGCCGTCGTCCTGGGCTGCACCCACTACGAGCTGGTCGCCGAGCGGATCCGCGCCGCCGTCCAACAGCCCGGCGGCGCGCGCCTGGTGCTGCACGGCTCCGCCGAGGCGGTCGCCGCCCAGGCGCTCCGCCGGGCCGGCGCCGAACCGGCCCCCGCGGCCGCCCCCACCGGCACCCTCCAGGTGCTGCTCAGCGGCCGCCCGGGCCCGCTGCCCGAGGTGGTCCTGGCGTACGCCGAGGGCCGGCTGCTCGCCGGCGCCGTCCCGGCCGCCCCGCACACCGCCTGACGCACCGGGCGCCACCCGCCCGTTCCGTGCGCTGCCCCAGGGTGCGAAGGCGCGTACCCTGCGTCCCATGAGGGACCACCCCCACGAGGGGGCCGCAGCCCCCGATGAGCACCCCGGCGCGGACGCCGTCCCGGGCGGTGTCCGCCCCACGGGCGGCTCCCACGCCGAGATCCCCGAGGTCTGGCAGGGCAGCGCCACCAACCGTTTCCAGTGGCTGCTGGCCGGCATCGGCGCGGCCTGCCTGGCGCTGGGCGTCGAGCTCGCCGTCAACAGCACCTGGACCACCGGCCTGGCCCCCCTGGTGATGGCCGTGGTCGGCTGCGTCGCGGCCGGGCTGCTGGTGCTCTACGGCACCCTCGCCTTCGTCCGCGTCGCGGTCCGGGTCGACGCGGACTACCTGGAGGTGCGCTGCGGCCACATGGGAGTGCCGCGCCGCCGGATCCCCCTGGACACGGTCGTCGACGCCGACTTCGCGCCCCGCGTCACCCCGCGCCACTGGGGTGGCTGGGGCTACCGCTGGCGCCCCGAGCAGGGCACCGCCGTGGTCGTCCGCCGCGGCGAGGCGCTGGTGCTCCGGCTCGGCGACGGGCGGACCTTCACCGTCACCGTGGACGACGCCCAGGGCGCGGTGGCCTGCGTCCGCGAGCGGCTCCGGCTGCGCCGGCCGGCGTCGGCGGCGTAGCGCGCCGGCCCTCGACAGCGCCGGGCGGCACCGGCCGTCGGGTCCCGTAGGGTCGATGCATGGCAACCCCCGATTTCATCCGCGACCTCCGGGCCGACATCGGCACCAAGCTGCTGTGGCTGCCCGGGGTGAGCGCGGTGGTCTTCGACGACGAGGGGCGGGTGCTGCTCGCCAGGCGCGCGGACACCGGCGGCTGGTCGGTGATCGGCGGCATCCCCGAGCCCGGTGAACAGCCCGCCGAGACCGCGGTGCGCGAGGTCCACGAGGAGACCGCGGTGGAGGTCGTCCCCGAGGGCGTGGTCCTGGTCGAGGCCATGCCGCCGGTCCGGTATCCGAACGGCGACGCGTGCCAGTTCATGGACGTCACACTGCGCTGCCGGGCGGTCGGCGGCGAGGCGCGGGTCAACGACGACGAGTCGCTGGAGGTCGGCTGGTTCCCCCTCGACGCGCTCCCGGAGTTGGACGACTACGCGCGCAGCCGCATCGAGAGGGCGCTGGAGCCCGGCCCGACGTGGTTCCGGGGGATGCGGCAGGCGAAGTCGCCCCAGGGGTAGCGGCCCGCTACAGCTCGGTGGTCGAGGGCTGACCGTTCGGGAGCGAGGACTCGTCGGGCACGCCGGGGAGCTCCGAGCCGTCCGGCGGGCCGCTGGGGCCGCCGCCCTGGTCGGCCTCCTCGGTGTGCATCTCCCGTTCGCCGCGCCGGCATTCGGTGACCCAGGTGCCGGTCGGCCCGCCGTCGTAGTGGCAGGACCAGCCCCGCACGGCCAGCGCCCCGGGGAGCTTGCGGGACTGCGGCGGCGCCCGCAGGAAGAACTCCTTCATCACCGCGCGGACCTCCCCGCAGCCCACCGTGCCGCCCGCGCCGGGATCCGCGAACAGCGCGACGCCGTGCGCCCGGCCCAGCGCGTCGGCGATCTCGCCGCAGCTCACCGGCTGGCCCGGGACGGTGGGGGAGGCCGGGGCTTCCGGGGTGCCGTACGGGCCGGCGCCCGGGTCGGACGCGGATGAGGTGGCCGGCGCCTCCCCCAGGCCGTCTCCGGCCCCGCAGCCGGTGGCCGCCAGGGCGAGCAGCACGGTCGGCACGGCGAGCAGCCTGTGCATGTCGGCCTCCTAGGACGGCGGTGCGCAGTCGGCCCGCCGCGTCGTTCGACGCTAGGAGGCCGGGCGTGGCGGTGGCACCCGGGGGCGGCCGTTCGGGTGAGCGTCACGGGCCGCCCCGGGAGGCTGTTGCGGCGGGGACTTCGCTGCGATCATGCGCAGATGACCGCGAGCAGCAGACCCGGCGTGCCGGCCGCGCCGGGCACCCCTCCCAGCCCCGATTCCCCAGGCGCCCCTCCCGTACCCGGTGTGCCGGGGCCGGTCGCCCTCGATCTGCGCGGCCGGGTCGCCCTGGTCACCGGCGCCGCCAGCGGCATCGGGCGGGCCTGCGCCCACCGGTTGGCGGCCGCCGGCGCCACCGTGCGCGCCGTCGACCGGGACGCCGACGGCCTCGCCGATCTGGTGGCGGAGGCGCCCGACACCACCCCCGGCACCATCGAGCCGCACCCCCTTGACCTCACCGACCTGGACGCCGCGGAGCGGAGCGCGGCCGGCTGCGACGTGCTGGTCAACAACGCCGGCATCCAACTCGTCCGCCCCATCGAGGAGTTCCCGCCCGAGGTGTTCCACCAGGTGCTGACGGTGATGCTGGAGGCGCCGTTCCGGTTGCTGCGCGGGGCCCTGCCGCACATGTACGGGCAGCGCTGGGGCCGGATCGTCAACGTCTCGTCCGTGCACGGGCTGCGGGCCTCGCCGTTCAAGTCCGCGTACGTCGCCGCCAAGCACGGGCTGGAGGGGCTCTCGAAGACGGCCGCGCTGGAGGGTGCCGCGCACGGGGTGACCAGCAACTGCGTCAACCCCGGCTATGTCCGCACGCCCCTGGTGGAGCGGCAGATCGCCGACCAGGCCGCCGCCCACGGCATCCCCGAGGAGCGGGTGTTGACCGAGGTGCTGCTGGTCGACTCGGCGCTCAGGCGGCTCATCGAGCCGGCGGAGGTCGCCGAGGCGGTGGCGTATCTGTGCACCCCGCAGGCGTCGTTCATGACCGGGACGTCGCTGGCCCTGGACGGGGGGTGGACCGCGCACTGAGCGGCCGAGCCGTCAGGGCCAAGGGGACTCCGTGTGCGCCCGTGGTGGCATGCGTCAACGCACCGGCCAACGCGGGTCGTTGGCCGGGCTGATGCGCAACGCGCCGCGGGCGCAGCGCAGTCAGGGATGGGGAAGGGGGATCAGGCGCTCGCGTAGACGCGGTTGGCGAACTCGGCGACCTGGGCGTCGGTGAGGCTCTTGGCCAGATTGGCCTCGGTGATCATGCCGACCAGTTGGTGACCGCCCTTGACGTCGATCACCGGGAGGCGCTTGATCCGGTGCTGCTCCATGGTGCGCAGGACGTCGCCGGCGTCCGCGTCGGCGTCGATCCAGTGGATCTTGCTCTGCAGCGAACCGGCCTGCACCGTAGACGGGTCGATGCCCTCGGCGCAGCACTTGATCACGATGTCACGATCGGTGATCATGCCCGTCAGCTTGTTGTTGTCGCCGCAGATGGGCAGCGCACCGACCTTCAGGTCGCGCATCATCTGTGCCGCGTCCTTCAACGACTGGTGCGCGCCGACGCATTGCACGCCACCGGTCATGATGTCCCGGGCTCGCAGGTTGCCGGCCATGATTCCTCCCGCTGTCGCAGGGCTGGGTGTTCTGGGTTCTGGGGGTGCTACGGAGCGTCCTCGGGAGCGGGTTTTGGGTGTGCTCTTCGCTCTGGGGAGGGCTCCTGGGGATGTTCGTCGCATGGCGTCCCCGCGATGCGCGGGGCGTCTTTTCTTCGATGACACCACGGATGGTGCAAGGTCGCTTCCGGGGCCGGGACGCCGTCGCGTGGGCCGCAATCCCGCGGCCACAGGGGCGCGATGCGGCGGTCCGCGCACCTGCTGCCCGACCGGGGAATCGGGCATATCGTTCGTAGTACCGCGGTTCCGCCGCCCCCCTTGCGGTTCCGCTTCCGCTTCGTGAATCCCCGCACCGAAAGAAGGGTTCCGATGCATGCTGCGCTCAGCTCCGCTGACCTCGCCGAACTCCGCCGGCAGCGGCCCTATCCGGCCGTGTCGGTCCTGCTGCCCACGCACCGCCGTGAGCCGGACAACGCACAGGACCCGGTCCTGCTGCGGAACATGCTGGCGGAGGCCAAGGAGCGGCTCCAGGACGATCCGGACGTCTCCAGGGAGCGACGGATCGATGTCATCGAGCAGTTGGACCGGGCGGTGTCGGAGATCGACCTGACGCACGCCGAGGAGGGCATGGCCGTCTTCGCGGCACCGGGGGAGCACCAGGTGTGGTCGCTGGGGCGCACGGTCCCGGCCCGGGTGGTGCTCTCGGACACCTTCCTCACCCGCAACCTCGTCGCCGCGCAGGCCGCCGAGCACCCGTTCTGGGTGCTGGCGCTCTCCGCCGACCGCGTCAGCCTGTGGAGCGGTGCGTTGGACCGCGTCACCGAGGTGCACCGCGGCGGATTCCCGCTGACCCGCAGCCTGGTGGACCCCGATCCCGAGGACCAGTTGCAGGTGGGCGACGTGCCCAGCACCTTCCGTGACGAGCACACCCGCAGGTTCCTGCGGGACGCGGACACCGCGCTCGCGGCCATCGTCAGGACTGACCCCCGGCCGCTCTACGTCGTCGGCGAGGCGGCGGCGCTCTCGCTGTTCGACGATGCCGGGACGGTCGTGCGGGGCGGCACCGGCACCAAGATCACGGTGACGCAGGTGCCGCACACGGGGCTGGCGGGTGGCCCGCCGGACGCCCTCTGGCAGGCGATCCGCCCGTACGCCGAGAAGCGCGCGGAGGCCGAAGTCGCCGATGTGCTGGCCGAACTGGACCGGGCGCGCGGTCGCCGCACCTTCGCGGCCGGCGTGGACGAGATCCGGCAGAACGCCGAGGTGGGCCGGGTCGCGCTGCTGGCGGTGGAGGAGAACTACCGGGAGACCGTGCGGGACGCCGGCGATCACCTCATGCCGGCCGAGCCCGGCGACCCGGACTCCGTCGACGACATCGTGGACGCGATCGTGGAGCGGTCGTTGGACACCGGTGCCGAGGTACGGTTCGTCCCCGACGGCGTGCTCGCCGAGGTGGGCGGGATCGCGGGGACCTTGCGGTACTGAGGCCGCGAGCGCGCGGCGGTCGGCGCCCCAACGAGGCGGGCGCCGGCCGCCGTTGCGGTCCGCGTGAGGTGCGTGTTACGCCGGCAGCAGGTGGAAGTGGCGGGTGAACCAGTCGCGGGCGAGCGCGGAGACCTGGTCCAGGGCGCCCCGTTCCTCGAAGAGATGGGTGGCGCCGGGGACGATTTCGAGCTTGTTCTCGCAGGTCAACGCCGACTGGGCCTGACGGTTGAGCTCCATGACCAGGGTGTCGGCGCCGCCGACGATCAGCAGCGTCGGGGCCCGGACGGAGGCGAGCAGCGAGCGGCCGGCGAGGTCGGGGCGGCCGCCGCGGGAGACCACGGCGCCGATGTCCGCATCGGGGTAGGCGGCGGCCCGTAGCGCGGCCGCGGCGCCGGTGCTGGCGCCGAAGTAGCCGATCGGCACGGACTCGCGGTCCCGCAGCCAGCGGGTGGCGTCGGCCAACCGCCGGGCCAGGGCGTCGATGTCGAAGACCTTGGCCCGGTCGAACTCCTCGGCCGGGGTGAGCAGATCGAAGAGCAGGGTGCCCAGGCCGGCGCGGTTCAGGGCCACGGCCACCGCGTGGTTGCGGGGGCTGTGCCGGCTGCTGCCGGAGCCGTGTGCGAACATCACCACCGGCCCGCCCGGCGCGGGCAGCGTCAGGTCCCCGGTCAGCCGGATCGGACCGGCCTCGATCCGCACCTCCTCCGGCTCGCCCGCGCCGCGCACCGCCCGGGCGCGGGCGCCGGCCCGGGGAGCGGTGCCGGCCGCGGCGTGGGCGAGCAGGGCGACCACCTCGTCGTCCGAGGTCTGGGAGAAGTCCTCGTACCACTCGCCCACCGCGGAGAACGCGTACGGGGTGGAGAGGCAGACGAACTCGTCGGCCAGGGTGCGCAGTCGCTCGGCGGCGTCCGGCGGCGCCACCGGGACGGCCAGCACGACCCGGGCCGCGCCCTGGGCGCGGACGACCTGGCAGGCGGCCGCCGCGGTCGATCCGGTCGCGATGCCGTCGTCGATGACGATCGCGGTCCGGCCGTGCAGCGGCAGACGTGCTCGGCCGGCCCGGAAGCGCCCGGCCTGGCGGGCGAGTTCGGCCTCCTCGGTGCGCTGCACCGCGTCGACGTCCTCGGGCCCGACCCGGCCGCGGCGGATGATGTCGTCGCTGAGCACCCGCACCCCGCCCTCGCCGATCGCGCCGAAGCCCAGCTCCCGTTGGTACGGGACGCCCAGCTTGCGGACCACGATCACATCGAGGGGGGCGTGCAGGGCCAGGGCCACCTGGTACGCCACCGGGACCCCGCCACGGGGCAGGCCCAGGACGACCGGCTCTTCCTCTTCCAGATGACGCAACGCCTCGGCCAGTCGCCGTCCGGCGTCCGCACGGTCAGTGAACAGCACAGTGTGCACCCCCTACTCAGGGGAGACGGAAGCCACGTCCACACCTAAGTCCGGCATAACGCCGCTCGGGGGCCCGCGCAAGTCGGTCACCCGGTGGGGGCGGGGCCCGGGCGGTCCGGGGCGAGCAGGGCCGCGATGTCCGGCGCCGACCACCGTGGGTGCACCCCCGGGCACGCGGCGAGATAGGCCGCGGTGCGGTGCGGGGGCCAGCCGTGGGCGGCGCCGATGCCGGCCGCGATGTGGCGGAGGTAGGCGGCGGACGGCGGGTTCGGGGGGACGTCCGTGCTGCGCCAGGGGGCGGTGAAGGTCAGCACCGGGTGGCCGTCGAGCCGGCCGGGGCAGACCAGCGTCTCGTAGCGGCCGGGGCCCAGTCGGTCCCGGCCGTGGGTGAGGACCGGCGTCAGGTCGAGGTCCGTGGTCGGGTCCCGGTACATCTCCTGGGCGGCCACGTCGGAGAATTGGGGGAGCGTCAGGAGGTAGGCGTGGCAGGGGAGTTCGCCGTCGGCGTCGGGGTCGTAGAAGGCGCGGCCGCCGGTCCAGACCGCCGACTCGGTGGCGAAGTACAGGCGGCCGCGCAGGAGGAGGGGCGTGCTGCGCCGCGGCGGGCGGGGGTCGCGGCACCCGGGGAAGTCGCGCAGTCCGCCCGGTGGGCGGCCGCCGGTGAGGTAGTAGCCGAGCCGTTCCGGGTGGGCGTTGGAGCCGTACGCGGCGTACCAGACGTGCCGGACGGCGGCGGCGCCGTCGGAGGGGACGTCGAGGGGGGCCGGGACGCGGGGCGCGGTCACCTCTTCACGGTAGCGCCCGGGTGGGGCCGGTGCCGGGCCGCCTGCGGAAGCGGTCGGGGTGCCGCGGGGGCAGGATGACCGTATGTTGCTCGCGGCGCTCGCACAGGTGTCGGCGGAGGTCGCCGCCACCTCGGCCCGGTCGCGGAAGGCCGCGCTGCTGGCCGGGCTGTTCCGGGCCGCCGGCCCACAGGACGCCCCGCTGGTCATCCCCTATCTGGCCGGGCGGCTGCCCCAGGGGCGGATCGGCGTCGGCTGGAGCGTGCTGCGCGACCCGCCGCCGCCCGCGGACGCGGCCACCCTCACCGTCCGCGCGGTGGACGCCGCGCTGACCACCCTGGCCCGGGTCGCCGGCCCCGGCGCGCAGGCCGAACGGCGGCGCCTGGTCCGGGAGCTGTTCGCCGCGGCCACCGCCCAGGAGCAGCGGTTCCTGTACGGGCTGCTGACCGGTGAGGTGCGGCAGGGCGCCCTGGACGCGCTGGCCGTCGAGGGGTTGGCCGCGGCCACCGGCGCGCCCGCGGACGCGGTGCGGCGGGCCGTGATGCTCGCCGGTTCGCTCCCGGACGTCGCCGCGGCGCTGCTCGCCCAGGGCCCGCCCGCGCTGGCCGGCTTCCGGCTCACCGTCGGCCGACCCGTCGGGCCGATGCTCGCGGCGAGTGCCGGCTCCGTGGACGAGGCGATCGACCGGCTCGGCCGCTGCGCGGTGGAGGAGAAGTTGGACGGCATCCGGGTCCAGGTGCACCGGGACGGCCCGGACGTGCGGATCCACACCCGCACCCTGGACGAGGTCACCGACCGGCTGCCCGAAGTCGTCGCGCTGGTACGGGGGTTGACCGTCGCGCGGTGCATCCTCGACGGGGAGGTGATCGCCCTGGGGGCGGACGGGCGGCCGGTGCCGTTCCAGCGGGTCGCCGGCCGGTTCGGCTCCCGCGCGGACGTCGCCGCGGCCCGTGCGGCCCTCCCGCTGACTCCGGTCTTCTTCGACCTCCTCGCGCTCGGCGACCGCGAGCTGCTGGACCTCCCGGGGGTGGAGCGGGCCACCGAACTCGCCTCGCTCGTCCCGGAGTCGGCGCGGGTGCGGCGGCTCGTCGTCGAGGACCCGGACGACGCCGGGGCGCGGGCCGCCGCCGCGGAGTTCTTCGCCGACACCCTGCGCCGCGGCCACGAGGGCGTCGTGGTCAAGGCGCTCGACGCGCCCTACAACGCCGGCCGCCGGGGCGCCGGTTGGCTCAAGGTGAAGCCGGTGCACACCCTGGACCTGGTGGTCCTGGCGGCCGAGTGGGGGCACGGTCGGCGCACCGGCCGGCTCTCCAACCTGCACCTCGGGGCGCGGGCCGCGGACGGCGGCTTCGTCATGCTGGGCAAGACCTTCAAGGGCCTGACCGACGCCACCCTCGACTGGCAGACCGACCAACTGCGGGAGCGGGCGGTGGCGGACGACGGCCATGTGGTCACGGTCCGCCCGGAACTCGTCGTGGAGATCGCCTACGACGGGCTCCAGACCTCGCCCCGCTATCCGGCCGGGGTCACCCTGCGGTTCGCCCGCGTGCTGCGCTACCGGGAGGACAAGACGGCGGCGGAGGCCGACACGATCGAGACGGTGCTGGCGGAGCGGCCGTGACGGGACGCACGGCCGGGAGGCGGAGCGCCGGGCTGCTGCTGCACCGCAGGGGTGCGGACGGCGGGGTCGAGGTGCTGTTGGCGCATATGGGCGGGCCGCTGTGGGCCCGTCGGGACGCGGGTGCGTGGACGGTGCCGAAGGGGGAGTACCTGCCGCCGGAGGAGCCGTTGGCCGCGGCCCGGCGGGAGTTCGCCGAGGAGTTGGGGACGGCGCCGCCGGACGGCCGGTACCTGCCGCTGGGGGAGGTCCGGCAGTCCGGCGGCAAGGTGGTGACGGTCTGGGCCGTCGCGGGCGCCCTCGACCCGGACCGGATCGTGCCCGGCACCTTCGAGATGGAGTGGCCGCGCGGCTCCGGGGCGGTCCGCAGCTTCCCGGAGATCGACCGGGTGGCCTGGTGCACCCCGGAGGAGGCGCGCGGGCGGCTGGTCACGGCCCAACGGGCTTTCGTCGACCGGCTGTTGGCGACCCTCGACGACGAGCCCGACGAGCCCGCCGGCTGACCGCCGGTCCTGTCACTCCCGCCGCCCCGGTAGCTTCCACCGCTGCGCCCTCACTTCACCGCGCCCAACGACAGCCCCTGTACCAGCTTGTCCTGGGCGGCGAAGCCGGCGACCAGCACCGGCAGCGAGACCACGGTGGCCGCCGCGCACACCTTCGCCAGGAACAGGCCCTGGCTGGTGACCAGGCCGGTCAGGAACACCGGGGAGGTGCCGGCCACGATTCCCGTCAACACCCGGGCGAACAGCAGCTCGTTCCAGCTGAAGATGAAGGAGATCAGGGCGGTCGCGGCCAGGCCCGGCAGGGCGACCGGCGCCACGATCCGCAGCAGCGTGGTGGGCAGCCCGGCCCCGTCGAGCGAGGCGGCCTCCAGGATCTCCACCGGCACCTCGGCCAGGAAGGACCGCATCATCCACACCGCGATCGGCAGGTTCATCGAGGTGTAGAGGATGACCAGCAGCCAAATGCTGTCCAGCATCCGGGTGTTCTGGGCGACCAGATAGATCGGCAGCAGCCCGGCCACCAGCGGCAGCATCTTGGTCGACAGGAAGAAGAACAGCACATCGCGCCATTTGCGCACCGGCCTGATGGACAGCGCGTACGCCGCCGGGACCGCCAGCACCAGCACCAGCAGCGTCGAAGCCACCGATGCGGTCAGCGAGTTGATCAGCGGCGGCCAGGGGCTCACCCCCGCGCCGCCCGCGCCGAAGAACTCCCGGTAGCCGTGGAGGGTGAGCGGCGCGGTCAGGCTCGGCGGGTTGGTCGCGGCGTCCGTCTCGCGGTGGAAGGAGGTCAGCACCATCCAGGCCACCGGCAGGAAGAAGGCCAGCCCGCACAGCCAGGCCACCAGCCCCAGCACGCCCCGGGTCCGCCGGTCGACCCGGTTCTCTCCTCGCGTCATCGGGTGATCTCCTCGCGCAGCAGGGACGACACGGTGCGCAGGGCGAAGTTCGCCACCAGCAGTGAGCACAGCACCACCACGACGCCCTGCGCGGACGCCCGGCCGTAGTCATGGGCCTGGTAGAAGGTCTGGTAGATGGTGTACGGCAGGTTGGCGGTGCCCAGTCCGCCGGAGGTGATGGTGAACACCGCGTCGAAGTTCTGCACGATGTAGACCGTGCCGAGCAGCGCCGCGAGTTCGAGGTAACGCCGCAGGTGCGGCAGGGTGAGGTGGCGGAAGATGCCGAAGGCGGACGCCCCGTCCATCCGGGCCGCCTCCACCGCGTCCGCCGGCCGGCTCTGCAGGCCGGCCAGCAGGATCAGCATCATGAACGGCGTCCACTGCCAGACCAGCGACAACGCGACGGCCGCCAGCGGGGAGTTGGTCATCCAGTCCGGCTGCGGCGGGTCGCCGGCGCCGAACAGCCGCCACACCCACGTCAGCACGCCGTTGAGCAGCCCGTACGAGGCGTTGTAGAGCGCGTGCTTCCACAGCAGCGCGGCGGCCACCGGCACCACCAGGAACGGGGTGATCAGCAGGGTGCGGACGACGCCCCGGCCGATGAACCTGCGGTCCAGCAGCAGCGCCAGGCCGAGCCCCAGCAGCAGGCTGGTCAGCACCACCGACACCGTCAGCAGCACCGTTGTGGCGATCGACGAGCGCAGGGCGGGGTCGGTGACCACCGCCCGGTAGTTGTCCAGGGCGGCGAATCCGCGGTGGTCGGGCGCGAGCGCGTTCCAGCGCAGGAAGGAGATCACCACCGTTGCCACGAACGGGAGTTGAGTGACCGCGATCAGGAAGACCAGGGCGGGCAGCAGCGGGGCCCGCCGGGCCCAGTTCGCGGCCCGCTCAGTGCGCGGTGTACGCATCGGACACCTCCCGCGCCAGCCGCTGGCCGGTCCGCAGCGCGTCGGCGACGCTCTGCTTGCCGGCGATCGCCGAGCTGATCTCCTGCGACACCGTGGTCCCCAGGTCCGAGAACTCCGGTATGCCCACGAACTGGATGCCGGGCGCCGGCCGCGGCTGCACCCCCGGGTCATCCGGCCGCGCCGAGGTGATCGCCCGCTCGGTCGCCGCCGCGAACGCCCCGGCCGCCGTGCGGTACGCCGGGTCGCGGTAGGTCGAGGCGCGCTTGCCGCCCGGCACCCGCGACCAGCCCAACTCCCGGCCCACCAACCGTTCGTAGCCCTTGCCGGACGCCCAGCGGACGAACTGCCAGGCCGCGCCCTGGTGCGTGCTGGCCTTCTGGATGCCCCAGGCCCAGGTGTAGAGCCAGCCCGCGCTGCGGGTCCGCTCGACCGGCGCCGGGGCGTAGCCGATCGTGCCGGCGACGGGGGAGTCCGCGCTCTCCAGCGACCCGGCGCCGGCGGTGGCGTCGTACCACATGGCGACCTTGCCCTGCTGCATCGCGTTGAGGCACTCGGTGTAGCCGGCCTGGGGCGCGCCGGGTTCGCCGTGCGCGCGGACCAGATCGACGTAGAAGCGGACCGCCCGGGCGAACTCCGGGCTGTCCACCCCGGCCTTCCAGTCCTTGTCGAACCAGGTGCCGCCGAAGGTGTTGACCACCGTCGTCAGCGGCGCGGCCAACTGCCCCCAACCGGGCTGTCCGCGCAGGCAGATGCCCTTCAGGCCCTTGCGGATGCCGTCCAACTTGGCGGCGAGCGCGGCAACTTGGGTCCAGGTCGGCCGGGCGGGCATGGTCAGCCCGGCCGCCTTCAGCAGGTCCTTGCGGTACATCAGGAACGACGACTCGCCGTAGAACGGCTCCGCGTAGACCTCGCCGTCGGCGGCGGTGAGCGAGGAGCGCACCGGCGCGAGGATGTCCTTCTGGTCGAACGTCCGGTCCCTGGCGGCCAGTTGGCCCAGTGGAGCGAGCCAGCCGTTGCGGGCGTAGATGGGCGTCTCGTAGTTGCTGAGGCTGGCCACGTCGTACTGTCCGGCCTGGCTGGAGAAGTCCTGGCTCATCTTGTCGCGGAGGTCGTCCTCCGGCAGCACGGTGAAGTGGACGCGGATGCCGGTCTCCTTGGTGAAGTGCTCGGCGGTGAGCCGCTGGAGGTCCACCATCTGCGGGTTGTTCACCATCAGCACGTTGAGGGTGTGCGGACCGCCGTCGCCGCTGCCGCCGGCGCCGCGGTAGCAGCCGGTGGCGGTCAGCGACAGGGCGGCCGCGAGGGCGGCCAGCCGCCTCAGGCGGCGGCCCGCGCCGCCGACGGCTCCGGGGGATCGTGCGCGCACGGCTCCTGCCTTTCCGGGTGGTTCGGCCCGAGGGGACGGGCATGGGCATGCCAGGGGTGTTGCCGGCCGGGCCGGCGGCGGTGAGGGGGGACGTCGGACGTCAGACCCGGAGCACCTGCGGCCCCAGGAGGGAGTAGCGGTGGGCCTCCGGCGCGGAGAGCCCGGTGTCGGTGACGATCGCGTCGACGTCGCCGATCGCGGCGAACCGGCAGAAGCTGCTGGCCCCGAACTTGCTGTGCACCCCGACCAGCACCCGCCGCCGCGACGAGCGCACCGCCTGCGCCTTCACGTCGGCGACCGCCGGATCGGGCGTGGTCAGGCCGTGTTCGCGGGAGATCCCGTTGGCACCGAGGAACGCCAGGTCGACCACGAAGCCGGCGAGCATGTCCCGGCACCACGGCCCGACCGTCGCCTGGGTCCCGGCCCGCACCCGCCCGCCGGCCAGCAGCACGGTCGTGGTGTCGGACGCCGCCACCAGCGAGGCGGTGCGCAGCGACGCGGTCAGCACGGTCAGCGGCCGGTCCGTCGGCAGCAGCATCGCGACCAGCTCGGGGGTGTACCCCTCGTCGACGAAGACCGTCTCCGCCTCGCCGACGAGCTGGGCCGCGGCCGCCGCGATCCGCCGCTTCTCCGGCACCTGCTGGGTCTCCCGCCGCGCCAACGTGGTCTCGTAGCCCGCGCTCTCGACCGGGTAGGCCGCCCCGTGCGTGCGTCGGACCAGCCCGCGCCGCTCCAGCTCCCGCAGGTCGCGCCGGACGGTCTCGCGGGCCACCCCGAACTCGTCGGCCGCCTCGGCCACCTCCACCCGCCCGGACTGCCGGGCGAGCACCAGCAGACGGCTCTGGCGTTCCTCTGCCCTCATCGCTCACTCCTGCCCCTGGCGGGATCGCCCGCCGCGCTCCGTCCGCCCGCTTCCGAACGGTCGCGTCCTTGGTGGATCGCTTTCCGTTCGGTCACGGCGGCGCCCGTTTCTGCCCGCAGCCAGGTTTATAGCAACAGATCACCTGCCCGCCGCCGCCCGTTACGGAACCAAAGCCGCCCGGTTTTGCCCGCTTCCGAAGGCCGTCTTCCGGGCCCCGGCGCGCGTGCCGGGCCCGTTCCCGCCTCTGCACACGTCCGTCACCGCGCCCCGAGCCGGCCCGCGCACGCCGGTGCCACACCGGTGGTGCGGGGTTCGACGGCGCTTAGGCTGGACGCCATGAGCTCGGAGATGCGGTCGTTGGCGGTCACCGCACTCGTCCAGGAGGACGAGTGCGCGGTGCTGCGGGTCAGCGGGGAGTTGGACCTCCGCACCGAGCAGGCGTTCCTCGCCGAGGCCCGGTCCGTCGTCTCGGCCGGGCACCGCTTCCTCGTGCTGGACCTGACCGCGCTGCGGTTCTGCGACTCCCGCGGCCTGAGCTGCCTGCTCGCCCTGGAGTGGCTCTGCCGGCGACTGGAGGGCCGGCTGCTGCTGGCGTCGCTGGGCGTACGGATGCTGAAGCTGCTGGTCGGCACGCAGTCCCTGGGGGTCTTCTCCTGCTACCCGACGGTCGGCCACGCGTTGGCCGCGGTCCCCGCCGCCAGTCGCCCCGCGTGGCCACCGGCCGGTGACGCCGACGGCGCGGACTGACTCGGCCACGGCGCCGTGGACTCACGCCTGCGAGCGAAGCGCCGCCGACCGGGCGGTCTGACTCCTGAGTGTGACGTTCCCCGCACCCGGCTCCGCCTCCGCCCGCAGCGCCGCGATCAGCGCCGTCACCGACGGCCGGCCCCGGGCGGCGGCGCCGACCGCGACCACGATGTGCCGCTCGACGGTCTCCCGCAGCGGCACCGCCACGATCCCCTCCGACCGCAGCCGCAGCATCAGCGCGGTCAGCGGCGCCACCCCCAGCCCGGCCCCCACCATCGCCAGCGACGTCGCGGTGTCCGTCATCTCGTGCACCACCCGCGGCTCACCGCCCGCCCGCCGGCAGGCCGTCCGGATCGCCCGCCCGTAATACGAGTCGGCCGGCGGCAGGATCCAGTCGTGCCGCGCGGCCCCGGCCAGCGACAGCGGGACCCGCTCCCTCTCCCGGGGCGCCCGCCCGGCCGGCATCGCCAGCGAGAACCGCTCCGACCGCAGCCGCACCAACTCCACCGCGCCGTCCCGGTCCAGCGGCGCGTCCGGATAGTCCAGCCCGAGCGCCACGTCCACCCGCCCCGCCCGCACCTCCGCGTACGCCTGGTCCACGTCCACCTCGTGCCCCACCACCCGCACCGCGGGGTGCTGCGCGGCCAACCGGCGCAGGGCCGGCGGCAGCAGCATCGCCGCCGCCGTCCCGAAGACCCCCAGCCGCAGCCGCCCGCCCACCATCCCGCGGGACCGCTCCAGGGCCGCCACCGCCTCGGCCTGCGCCCCCAGGATCCGCTCGGCGTGCTCCGCCAGCGTCTGCCCGGCGTCCGTCAGCTCCATCCGGCGCCCGGCCCGACGGACCAACTCGGTGCCGGTGGCCCGCTCCAGCGCGGCGACGTGCTGGGAGACCGCGCCCGGCGTGTAGCCCAGCGCCACCGCGGCGGCCGTCATCGTGCGGCTGCGGGTCAGCTCCAACAGCGTCCGTAGCTGCACCCCCGGCAATTCCACGGCGGGACCCTACCCACCCCTCACCGAAGCCATCCGCACCGCCGCAAACCCCCGCGGCCGCACACCTCCTGATAGATCACCTCCAACGACGCTGCATGGACGGGCGACCCCCCGACGGTCACCATCGAAGGGCACCGGCCCGGTGGTCCCGCCGAGGCCGGACGTCCCCCGTGACGACGCGACAGGGAAGGCGGCCCGGATGGTCCACCCCACGACTTCGGCTCCCCCCGTCACCGATCCGCCGCCCGCCCCGCTCCCGGCGTCCGTCGACGTCGTGGTCATCGGCGGCGGGGTGATCGGCGCGAGCATCGCCTTCCACCTGGCCGAGGCGGACGCCGGCCGGGTGCTGCTGCTGGAGCGCGACCTGCCGGCCTCCGGATCCTCCGGCAAGCCCCTCGGCGGAGTCCGCGCGCAGTTCTCCGACCCGCTCAACATCCGCCTAGGGCAACGCAGTCTGGACGCCTGGCGGGACTTCGCCCGCCGCCCCGGCGCAGATGTCGGACTGGACCCCGTGGGCTACCTCTTCCTCCTGGGCAGCGAGGCCGAACGCGACACCTTCACCCGCGGCATGGAGATCCAGCACGCCCACGGCGTGCCCAGCCGCATGATCACCCCGCGGGCCGCCCAGGACCTCTGCCCCTACCTCGACCCCACCACCCTCGTCGCCGCCGCCTTCTCGCCCACCGACGGCTACGCCACGCCGAAGGCCGCGGTCGCCGGCTACCTCCGCGCGGCCCGCCGGCTCGGCGCAACCGTCCGCACCCGCTGCCCGGTCACCGCCATCGACGTCACCGACGGCCACCTCCAGGCCGTCCGCACCCCGCACGGCACCGTCCGCGCCCGCACCGTGATCTGCTGCGCCGGCGCCTGGTCCGGGCAGGTCGCCGCGTTGGCCGGGGTCGCCCTCCCGGTCACCCCGCTGCGCCGGCAGATCGCCTTCACCGGACCGCTGCGCCCCCGCCCGCCCCGCATCCCCTTCACCCTCGACTACGCCTCCGCCCTCTACTTCCACAACGACGGCGCCGACGGCCTGCTCCTCGGCCTCTCCGACCCCGCCCAACCACCCGGCTTCGACCGGGAGTTCAGCCGCGAATGGCTCGCCCCCTTCCGCACCGCCGCGGCCCGCCGGGCCCCGGAGCTCGCCGAGGTACCGATCACCGGCGGCTGGGCCGGCCTCTACGAGATGACCCCCGACCGCAACGCCCTCATCGGCGAGGCCCCGCACCCCGGCCGCTTCCTCTACGCCACCGGCTTCTCCGGCCACGGCTTCCTCCAGGCCCCCGCCGTCGGCGAGCTCGTCCGCGACCTCTACCTGCACCGCGAACCGTTCCTCGACATCGGCCCGCTCGCCGCCAGCCGCTTCGAGGGCCGCCCGGCCGCCCGCCCCGAGGCCCACATCATCTGACCCGTCCGAAGGAAGCGACCCCATGCCCCACCTCCCCACCTGGCGACTGCGCGCCGCCTTCGCCCGCCGGCTCTCCGACATGTACGGCACCGAAGTCCCCGCCTACACCACGCTCCTGGAGGTCGCCGGGCGGATCAACGACGAGGTCGCCCGCCGCGATCCGGACGCCGGCCGGCTCGGCAGCATCGACCGGGTCACCGCCGAACGCCACGGCGCCATCCGCGTCGGCACCCCCGCCGAACTCCGCCAGGCCGCCCAGGTCTTCGCCGCCCTCGGCATGCACCCGGTCGGCTTCTACGACCTGCGGGACGGCGACATCGGCGCGGTCCCCGTCGTCTCCACCGCCTTCCGCCCCACCGACCCCGTCGAACTCGACCGCAACCCCTTCCGGGTCTTCACCTCCCTCCTCACCACCGGCGACCGCCGCTTCTTCGACCCGGAGCTGGAAGCCCGGCTGACGACCTTCCTCGCCCGCCGGCAACTCTTCCCGCCCGAACTCCTCCTGCTCGCCGAACGGGCCGAACGCGACGCCGGCCTCGACGAGTCGGACGCCGAACGGCTCCTCACCCTCGCCGTCGGCGCGTTCACCCTCGCCGCCGAGCCCGTCGACCGCGCCTGGTACGCCGAGTTGGAGCGGATCTCCGCGGTCGCCGCCGACATCGGCGGCGTCACCAGCACCCACATCAACCACCTCACGCCCCGCGTCCTGGACATCGACGCCCTCTACCGGCGGATGGGGGAGCGCGGCATCACCATGATCGACCGCATCCAGGGCCCACCGCGCTGGGCCGGCCCCGACGTGCTGCTGCGCCAGACCTCCTTCCGCGCGCTGGACGAGGCCCGCACCTTCCGCGAGCCCGACGGCCGGCTCACCCGCGGCGCCCTGCGGGTCCGCTTCGGCGAGGTCGAGGCCCGCGGCATCGCCCTGACCCGCGCCGGCCGGGCCCGCTACGACGCCCTCACCGCGGAGACCGACCGCCGCGCCGCCGGCCGCCCCGCCGCCGACCGGGAGCGCACCGCCCGCGCCCTGTGGGAACGGGACTTCCCCCGCACCGAGCACCAACTCGCCGTCGAGGGGCTGGCGTTCTTCGCCCACCGGCCGGTGACCGACCGCCCCCGCGACGGCCGCCGCCCGCCCGCCGACCTCGCCGGCCTGCTCACCGACGGCTGGCTGACCGCCGAACCCCTCGTCTACGAGGACTTCCTGCCCCGCTCCGCCGCCGGCATCTTCCACTCCAACCTCACCGGCGACGGCACCCGCGACCCGCTCCGCGACGGCACCCCGTTCGACGCCCACCGCCTCGCCGAGGCCCTCGACCGCCCGGTGCTCGACCCCTTCACCCTCTACGCCGAGCAGCAAGACCGCGCCCTGCGCGGGGCCCTGACCACCCTGGGCGCCGACGCCGCCCTCCGGGTCCTCGACGCCCCGGCCGTCAACTAGCCGCCCCCACCGCCCTCGTAGGAGATCCCATGACCGCCACCAGCGCGCACCCCGGCACCCTCGGCCTCCCCGGTACCGACGCCCTGCGGGCCCGCGCCAGCGCCGCGCTGCGCCGCTGCGGCGCCGCCGGTCTCGACGCGTACGCCGCGCAGGCCCCCGGCGCGCCCGGCGCCACCGTCACCGCCCGCACCCCGCTCACCGGCGCCGTCCTCGCCCACCTGCCCGCCACCACGCCCGAGCAGGCCGAGGCCGCCCTCGCCGACGCCCAACACACCTTCCACACCTGGCGCACCGTCCCCGCCCCGGTCCGCGGCGCGCTGGTCAAGCGGCTCGGCGAACTGCTCACCGCCCACCAGGACGACCTCGCCGACCTGGTCACCCTCGAAGCCGGCAAGATCCGCTCCGAGGCGCTCGGCGAGGTCCGGGAGATGATCGACATCTGCGACTTCGCGGTCGGGCTCTCCCGCCAGCTCTACGGCCGCACCATCGCCGGCGAACGCCCCGGCCACCGGCTCTCCGAGAGCTGGCACCCGCTCGGCGTCGTCGGGGTGATCTCCGCCTTCAACTTCCCCGTGGCCGTGTGGTCCTGGAACACCGCCCTCGCCCTGGTCTGCGGCGACCCGGTGGTCTGGAAGCCGTCCGAACTCACCCCGCTCACCGCGCTCGCCTGCGCCGCGCTGCTGGCCCGGGCCGCCGCCGACGCCGGCGCCCCGCCCGGCGTCCACCACCTGCTGCTCGGCGGCGCGGAGCTCGGCGAACTGCTCGCCGACGACCCTCGGGTGGCCCTGGTCAGCGCCACCGGCTCGGTACGGATGGGGCGCCAGGTCGCGCCCCGGGTCGCCGCCCGCTTCGGCCGCTGCCTGCTGGAACTCGGCGGCAACAACGCCGCGGTGGTCACCCCCTCCGCCGACCTCGACCTCACCGTCCGCGGCGTGGTCTTCGCCGCCGCCGGCACCGCCGGCCAGCGCTGCACCACCCTGCGCCGCCTGATCGTCCACGAGGACGTCGCGGACACCCTCACCGCCCGCCTGGTGCACGCCTACGAACAGCTCCCGGTCGGCAACCCCGACGATCCGGCCACCCTCGTCGGCCCGTTGATCAACCCCGCCGCGCACACCGCGATGGCCCGGGCGCTGGACGCCGCCCGGCGCGCCGGCGGCACCGTGCTCACCGGCGGCGACCGCCGCTTCGAGGCCGAGGCCCCGGACGCCGCCTACGTCCGCCCCGCCCTCGTCCGGATGCCCGAACAGGCCGAGATCGTCCGCGCCGAGACCTTCGCCCCGATCCTCTACGTCCTGACCTACCGCACCCTGGACGAGGCCCTCGCCCTGCACAACGGCGTGCCGCAGGGCCTGTCGTCCAGCATCTTCACCCGCGACCAGCGGGAGGCCGAACGGTTCCTGGCCGCCGACGGCTCCGACTGCGGCATCGCCAACGTGAACATCGGCACCTCGGGGGCGGAGATCGGCGGCGCGTTCGGCGGCGAGAAGGAGACCGGCGGCGGCCGGGAGTCCGGCTCGGACGCCTGGCGCGCGTACATGCGCCGGGCCACCAACACCGTCAACTACTCGGCCGACCTGCCGCTCGCCCAGGGCGTCAACTTCCTCTGAAACCCCGGCGAGTGGCGGCCGGCCTCAGCGGAGGACGGCGCGCCCCAGGTCCTGCACCAGGGTCGGCGAGGGCCGGGGGATGGCCCCGAAGTCCTCGTCGTCGCCCTCCACCACCAGCCGGTTGATCACCTGCTCCAACGCCGCCGGCAGCGTCGGCGCCAGCCCGCTGTGCCACTGGACGAGGAGGTTGTGCCGGGCCTCGTCGGGCAGCAACTGCTGCTCGTCGAGGGCCGCCGGCGCCCGGGGCTCCTCGTCGGACGGGTGCGCCGCCTGCTCGCGCCAGTAGGCGGCGTCGCGGAACTCGCCGTCCCGGCGGTGCGCGAGGTACAGGCAGTACGCGGCGGTCCGGCTGCCGGCCCCCGCGCCGAAGCGCCACCAGAAGTGCGCCGCCTGGGTCCGGCCCGTGATGTGCAGCAGGCACCCGAAGACCAGCGCGCCCTCCGGGTCGATGTGGTGGTCGTCCACCAACCGCTCCAGGCTCGCCGCGGCCGCCGCGGCGTTGATGACCAGCGCGCAGGCCAGTTGGAGCTCGCCGGTGGCCTCGTCCCGCGCGGTGGGATACCCGCTGGGCGCGGCCCGCCCCGGCGGCACCACCGCCGGCCGGTCACCCACGGCCGCGGCGGGCGCCAGGCAGCCCAGCCCGTCGAGCGCCCCGGCGTCGTCCAGCGCGCCGAAGTCCGCCAGCCCGTCGATCCCGGCCACCGCCGCGGCGGCGCTCAGCAGCGACTCGACGGTTTCCCGGCGCTCGCCCCGGTCCCGGTACGCCCTCGTCATCTCATGTTCCCCCATGTCCGACTCCCGCTGAACTCCCGGCCGTTGCCCGGTCGGCTAACCCTGATCGATGCCGAGCGCGGCGGCCAGCTTCCGCCTGCCCCGGCTCGCGTACGAACGCACGGTGACCTCGTCCACCCCGAGCAGCGCGGCGATCTGCGCGTCGCCGTACCCGATGACGTGCCGCAGCACGATCACGTCGCACTGCCGCTCGGGCAGCCGCGCGATCGCCGCATAGAGCCCCAACTGGCTCTCCAACATGGCGAACTGCTGTTGGCACTCGCGCAGCAGTGCCTGGGTGACGACGGCGAAGGCGGCGGTCTCGGTGAGCGCGGTCGGCTGCCGCCGGTCGTAGAGCCACTCGGTGACCCGCTCCTTGAGCACCGACCATGCGTACGCCTCCACCGACGCCTGCCGTAACGCGTGCGGCCACACCCGGCCCAACTGCTCGTACGCCGCCAGGGTCACCTCGCGGGCGGCGGTCCGGCTGCCGGTGTGCAGATAGGCGTAGGCCAGCCACTTGCGGGCGTGGGTCGCCAAGAACGCCTCGAAGGTGAGCGCCAACTCCGGCCCCGATTCCTGGGGAACGGCTATCTCCGCCATGACAGCAGGGGCCGGCCTTCTGGCCGGCAGAAGTCGGTCCCGGTCTGTGCTCACGCGCCGTCCTCGTTCCCGTCGCCGTGCACCGCCGCAGCTTCACCGAGGACGGTGGCCGCGCCGGGAGGACGGTCTGTCCTCACCTTCCAATCAACAGGAAACCCCGCTGATTTGTGGCACCGGGCGACAGATATTCCTGCGCTCCGTACGCAGATGACTACTCCTGACCGGGAACGATCAAAACCCGCGCCCCGGTGTGCGCCATGCGACCACCGTCCGCCCGGCGCACACCGGTGACGACCCCGCGCGCACAGCGTTTCCGGCGCATGAACACGGGCGCGCAGGGCAGGGTGCTGCTACGACAGCGCTCCCGGCGGCGGAGCGGGGCAGCGGCGGGGGCCGGCGGCCGATCGGCGCCCCGTCCGGCGGCGGGAGGCAGTGCGCCATGACCGAGCACGAGCCCGTGGTGGACCTGAAGTTGGACCGGGCGCACTCGGCCCGGATCTACGACTACATGCTGGGCGGCAAGACCAACTTCCTGGCCGATCGGATGGCCGCCGGCCGGGTCCTGGGCGTCTTCCCCGCCGCCCTGGTGGCCGCCCGGATCAACCGCGAGTTCATGCACCGGGCGACCCGGCACCTCGCCGCCGCCGGCCTGCGCCAGTTCCTGGACATCGGCACCGGCATCCCCACCCCGCCCAACCTCCACGAGATCGCCCAGGGCGTCGCCCCCGCCGCCCGCGTCGTCTACACCGACAACGACCCCATCGTGCTCGCCCATGCCGCGGCCCTGCTGCACGGCACCCCCGAGGGCCGCACCGCCTACGTCCCGGCCGACGTCACCGACCCCCGCAGCATCCTGTCCGCCCCGCACCTCCGCGCCACCCTCGACCTGACCCGCCCGGTCGCGCTCAGCCTCAACGCCCTGATGCACTTCGTCACCGACGACGGCCAGGACCGCGCGCACACCGTCGTCGAGACCCTCAAGTCGGCCCTGACTAGCGGCAGTACGCTGGCGATGACGCACGCCACCCAGGACTTCAGCCCCGGCACCATGCAGCGGCTCATCGACATCTACCGCGACGCGGGCACCGAGTTGCAGCTCCGCACCCGCGCCGAGTTCCTCCGCTTCTTCGACGGCTGGGAACTGCTCGACCCGGGCATCGCGCTCTCCCACCAGTGGCGCCCCGAGCGCCCCGAGGACGCCACCCACGTCACCGACGCCGAGGCCGCCTGCTACGCCGCCGTCGCCCGCAAGCCCTGAGACCGCCCCGCCGAGCTCACTGCTTCCGGTAGCCGTACGCCTCCTCGGCCGACGCCACCACGGCCGCCAGGTCCGCCCCAGCCGACGCGCTGACCACGGCGGCCACCGCCCCCTCGACGAACGGGGCGTCCACCAGCCGCGCGCCGTCCGGGAGTTCATCGCCCTCGGCGAGCAGCGCCTTCACCGTCAGCACCGCGCTCCCGAGGTCGACCAGCAGCGCCACCCCCGCGCCCCGGTCCACCTCCCGCGCCGCCGCCGCGATCAGCTCGGAGCTCGTGCCCAGCCCGCCGCCCGGGGTGCCGCCGGCCGCGGCCAACGGCACCCGTCCGCCGTCCCCGGCCAGTCCCGCCGCGAGCGCGGCGACCGACTCCGCGACCGCCTTGCTGTGCGACACCAGCACCACGCCCACCAGCGGCCCCTCGCCGCTCATCGCGCCACCTCCGCCAGCGCCGCGAACAACAGCGCCGAGGACGTCGCCCCCGGGTCCTGATGCCCGATGCTCCGCTCCCCGAGATAGCTGGCCCGGCCCTTCTTCGCCAGCATCGGCACGGTGGCCCGCGCCCCCTCCTCGGCCGCCGCGGCCGCCGCGTCGAGGGAGTCGCCCAGCGCCTCCACGGCCGGCACCAACGCGTCCACCATGGTCTTGTCCCCGGGCGCGGCTCCCCCGAGCTCCCGCACCGAGTCCACACCGGCCCGCAGCCCCGCCTGCAACTGGGCAACCGACACCTGGGGCGCCTCGCCCAGGCTCTTCCCGGCCCGCCGCAACAACGTGCCGTACAGCGGCCCCGACGCACCCCCCACCGTCGAGATCAACTGCCGCCCGGCGGCGACCAGTACGGCCCCCGGCGCCCCGGGCGGCTCGCTGTCCACCGCCTTCACCACGGCGGCGAACCCCCGCTGCATGTTGGCCCCGTGATCGGCATCGCCGATGGCCGAGTCCAGCTCCGTGAGCCGGTCCGCCTCCCGCTCGACCAGCCCGGCCGCCGCGGTCAGCCACCGCACGAAGAACCCACCGTCAAGCGCCGCGTCCACCACGCCCATCACCCCTCTCCTCGAACGACAACCAGCCGACGACACCCCATCAGTGACCCCCGGTCACCGTCCAGCACCACCGTCTACCGCCCCCACCGCAGCCCGACCGTCTCCACCGGCGCGTCCCACAACCGCAGCAACTCGCCGTCCACTTGACACAACGTCACCGAACACCCGGCCATGTCCAGCGAGGTCACATAGTTCCCCACCAACGTACGGGCCACCGACACCCCGTGCTCGTCGAGCACCCGCCGCACCTCCGCGCCGAAGCCGTACAGCTCCAGCAGCGGCGTCGCCCCCATCCCGTTCACCAGCACCAGCACCGGCAACTGCGGCTTGAGGTCCTCCAGTACGGCCTCCATCGCCACGTCCGCGATCTCCCGCGAGGTCATCATCCCGCGCCGCTCCCGCCCCGGCTCGCCGTGGATGCCCACGCCCAACTCAAGCTCGCCTTCGGGCAGTTCGAACGTCGGGCCGCCCTTCGCCGGCGTCGAGCAGGCACTCAGCGCCACCCCGAAGCTGCGCGACGAGGCCACGACCTGCCGGGCCACCGCCGCCACCCGCTCCAGCGGCATCCCCTCCTCGGCCGCCGCCCCCGCGATCTTCTCCACGAACAGCGTCGCCCCGGTGCCGCGCCGCCCGGCCGTGAAGGTCGAGTCGCGCACCGCGACATCGTCGTCCACCAGCACGCTGGCGACCTGCACCCCCTCGTCCTCCGCCAGCTCCGCCGCCATCCGGAAGTTCAGCACGTCGCCGGTGTAGTTCTTCACCACGAACAGCACCCCGCGCCCGCTGTCCACCGCCGCCGCGGCCCGCACCATCTGATCGGGCACCGGCGAGGTGAACACCTCGCCCGGACACGCCGCATCCAGCATCCCCGGCCCCACGAACCCCCCGTGCAACGGCTCGTGCCCACTCCCGCCGCCGGAGATCAGCGCCACCTTCCCGGCCACCGGCGCGTCCCGCCGCACGATCACCCGGTTCGCCACGTCCACCACCAGCTCCGGATGCGCCGCGGCCATGCCGCGCAGGGCGTCCGACACCACCGTCTCGGGGACGTTGATCAGCATCCTCACGGGTACCTCCTGGAGACTCGACAGCCGGTGCTCCGACCAGCGTTCGCGCTGCTGACTTCCCTGAACGACCATCGGCCAATCGGGTGACGCCCTTCCTACGCGACTGCCTCGGGGGGATCAAGTATCGGGCCGGCAGGGGGCGACCGCAGCGTCACGCGGGGCCCGTTGGGCCGCAGAACTGGCGCCTCCCTGGGCGCTGTGCGCTCCGTCCTCACCTGAACGGCGGCGCCCGCGCCCCGCCCGACGCCGGACGGCACGGCGTGGCGCCGACCGGTGTCGCCTGGTGCCACGTGGCGCCGTCCGGTGTCGGGCGGTGCCGTCCGGTGTCACGTGGCGCCATTCCGTGCCATCGGAGAGCGAGGGGGAGGCGTGGCGCCATCGCTGCTCGGCCCGGCCCCTCGACGTTTTCCCAGGTCAGGGGGGTGAATTTGGGCTGGCCCCGCGTCCGGTGCCATGCGCGCTTGCGCATGGCGCCATCATGGTGCCATGATGACGTCATGGACCTCACTCCGTATGTCGAGACCCTCCGCCGTGAACTCGCGGTGGCCGCCGAAGCCGGCGGGGAAGACGCCCGCGAGCTGGCCGAGCGGCTCACCGCCCCGCTGGAGTCGGCGACCCGGCTGACCATGCTCAACGTGCTCTCCGCCGCGATGGACGAG
This sequence comes from Streptomyces sp. WZ-12, assembly GCF_028898845.1. Classification (NCBI taxonomy): domain Bacteria; kingdom Bacillati; phylum Actinomycetota; class Actinomycetes; order Kitasatosporales; family Streptomycetaceae; genus Streptomyces; species Streptomyces sp. WZ-12. Next base: position 7,440,196 of record NZ_CP118574.1, read on the forward strand.
ATCACCCGCGAGCTCGCCCCCGGCTCGGTCGACGTACGGCTGCGCGGGTTGGACCCCGACTTCGTGGTGACGCCGCCGCCCACCGGCGGCGGCCCCGCGGAGGCGGCCGCCCCGCCCGTCGAACCGCTCGCCGCGCCGACGCCCGCCGACGGCGACGAGGGCGGCACCGCCCGCGTCAACCTGCGGCTGCCGGCGCACCTCAAGGCGCGCGCCGAGGAGGCCGCCGGCCGCGAGGGCCTGTCGGTCAACGCCTGGCTGGTGCGCGCGGTTTCGGCCGCGGTCGGCGGCGGCGCGCAGCCGCGGGCGACGGAGCGGACCCGCAGCATGGGGCAGAGCTTCACGGGCTGGGTGCGCTAGCCGCGCCCCGCTCCGCACCACTTCACTTCTCTCACGTCCCCCACTGGCGGGGACGGCCCAAGGACTCATGAGGACGGTACGGCCATGCCTTCTTTCGACACTCCCGAACCGATTTCGACCACCGCCCACCTGACCGCCGGCTCCCTGCGGTTCTCCGCCGGCGACCGCGCCGACACCGTCGTCGAGGTGCGCCCCCGCGATCCGAAGAAGGACGTGGACGTGCGGGCCGCCGAGGGGACCGAGGTCACCTACGCCGGCGGCGTGTTGACCGTCCGGACGCCCAAGCAGCGCTACCTCCTCGGGCGCACCGGCACCGTCGACGTGACCGTCGAGCTGCCCACCGGCTCGCACGTCGAGATGACCGGCGACTGGGCCCAACTGCTCGGCGAGGGGCGGCTCGGCGAGGTCCGCGTGAAGAAGCTCGCCTCGGGCGACGTGCGGCTCGACGCCACCGGACCGCTCCAACTGAACGTGGCGCACGGCTCGATCACCGTGGACCGGGTCGAGGGCCTGGCCGAGATCGCCACCAGCTCCGGCAGCCTGCGCGTCGGCACCGTCAACGGCCCCGCCGTCCTGAAGAACTCGCACGGCTCCACGGTCGTCGGCGCCGCCATCGGCGAGCTGCGGGTGAGCGGTGCCCACGGCGACATCGACATCCAGCGCGCCGAGGACTCGGTCGCCGTCACCGCCGCCCACGGCACCCTGCGGGTCGGCGAAGTGGCCCGCGGCACCGTCCAGTTGGAGAACTCCTACGGCGCCATCGAGGTCGGCATCCGCGAGGGCACCGCCGCCTGGCTCGACGTGAGCTCCGAGCGGGGCCAGGTGCGCAACACGCTCGACGCCTCCGAGAGCCCGGCGGAGGCCGAGGACACCGTCGAGGTCCGCGCCCGCAGCCGCTACGGCAACATCGACGTGCGCCGCGCCCGCGTCTGACCGCCGGGACGTTCAACCCGCCCGCTCCTAGGGCGACTTCACCCCCTCCCTCTTCGAGCTCCGCGAGTGGATGGGCGCCACACCTCTCTCTGTCATGCCTGCGTCAAAGTCGCACCGTGGTGCCGCACCGTGGTGCCGCGCCGCCATGCCCCACCGCAGTGCCGCGCCGCGATTCCGCACCGCATTCCCGCCACGAAAGGAAGTCCGATGAGTGACCCGATTCCCCTCCCGAACGGCCTCCCCATGGAGCGCGACGCCGGTCCGTTCGACCCGCCCCGCTACCTCACGCAACTGCGCGAGTCCCGCCCGGTCTGCCCCATGCGCTTCCCGGACGGTCACGAGGGCTGGGTCGTCACCGGTTACGAGGCGGTCCGCCAGCTCCTGGCCGACACCCGGTTCAGCTCCCGCCAGGACATCGGCGTGCTGCACGTGCCGTACGAGACGCCCGGCATGCCCGTGCCGACCGAGCCGTCCCCGCAGGTGCCGGGCCTGTTCGTCGCCATGGACCCGCCGGACCACACCCGGCTGCGGCGCAGGCTCACCGGCGCCTTCACCGTCAAACGCATGAAGCAGCTGGAAGAGCACATCGTCGACATCACCGAGCGGCGACTGGACGAACTCGCGCGCATGGCCCCGCCGGTCGACCTGGTCAAGGAGTTCGCGCTGCCGGTGCCGTCGCTGGTGATCTGCGAACTGCTCGGCGTTCCCTACGCGGACCGGGACACCTTCCAGACCAACTCCGCCACGTTCATGGAGAAGGAGGTGACGCTCGACGACAAGATGGCCGCCTACGGGGCGTTGACCTCGTACCTCGCCGAACTGGTCACCCGCAAGCGGGCCGAGCCGGGCGAGGACATCCTCTCCGACCTGGCCCGCCAGGACGACCTCAGCATCGAGGAGCTGACCGGCGTCGCCTTCCTGCTGCTGCTCGCGGGCCACGAGACCACCGCGAACATGCTGGGGCTGGGCACCTTCGCGCTCCTGGAACACCCCGAGCAACTGGCCGAACTGCGGTCCGACCCGGACCTGTTGCCCAACGCCGTCGAGGAACTCCTGCGCTACCTCTCCGTCGGCGACGTCTTCTACCGCTACGCCACGGAGGACATCGAGCTCTGCGGGGAGACGATCGGCAGGGGCTCGACCGTCGTCGTCTCGCTGCTGACCGCCAACCGCGACCCCCGGCGCTTCGAGGACCCCGACGCCCTGGACCTGCACCGCAAGGCCCGCGGTCACCTCTCCTTCGGCCACGGCATCCACCAGTGCCTCGGCCAGCAGTTGGCCCGCATCGAGATGCGCGCCGGCTTCGCCGGGCTGCTGCGCCGCTTCCCGACCCTCGAACTGGCCGTCCCCGCCGACGAGGTGCGGCTGCGGACCGACATGAACATCTACGGGGTCCACGAACTGCCGGTCACCTGGGCGGAGTCGGCCGGTTAGGGCAACGGGCGCGCCACCCCGCAGGGGACCTCGCCGCCCGGTGGTGAGGTCCTACTCGCCGGGCGTCAGGCGCAGCGCGTGCAGGGCCACGGCGAGGTCGGCCACCGCGCGGGGGTCGCGGAGCGAGCGTTCCGTCAACTCCTCCAGCCTGTTGAGCCGGTAGCGGACGGTGTTGCGGTGGCAGAACAACAGGCGCGCCGCGGCGGCCGTGGAGCCGGCCGCCGCGAACCAGCACTCCAGGGTCTCCAGCAGCCGGTCCCGTTCGTCGGCGGGCAGCCGCAGCACGCCCTCCAGGGCGGCGCGGGCGATCCGTGCCGCCTCGTCCGGCGCCGCCGCCACCAGCAGGGCGGCGGGGCTGCTGTCGAAGCGGGCGATGCTCCCGGTGGGCCGGGCGCGGGCACCGGTGAGCGCCAGGCGGGCGAGCCGGAGCGCCCTGGGGGTCTCGCGCAGGTCCCGGTAGGCGGGGCTGATGCCTCCCCGGGTGGCGAGCGACCGCTCCAGGAGGCGCAGTACCGCGTCATCGGCGTCCGGGCGCGGCACGGCGACCACGCCGACGTGCAGGTCCGGCAACAGGCGCCAGGCCGAACGCAGTTGTTCGCCCCGGAGCCGGGCCTCGATCCCGGGCAGCGCCTCCCGACCGGGCCCCGGCACCTCCGCGGCCACCACGAGATAGGGCCCGCCGGTCGGCAGACCCAGTACGTCGGCGGCCTCCCATAGCGTCGTGCGGTCCGTGAGCAGCCCGGTGAACAGGGCCTCGACCATCGCCGAGCGCTCCCGCTCGCGTTGCAGCACCAGTTCGGAGACCTCCTCGCGGTACGCGTCGCTGGCCGAGGCCGCGAGGCCGCCGTTCACCCACCACGCGGCCAGCGACATGATCGTCTCGGTGGTGAGGCCCTCGGCGGCACGGGCCTCATCGGCGATCGCGGACCACAGCACCTCGGACCCGACGCGGTAGGCGTGCAGCAACTCCGCCAACGGGGTGCCCCGGCGAGCCCGTTCGCGGCCGGTGTCCCGGGCCGACGTCATGTCGCCGGTGTGGTCGTCGACGAGCTGCCGGAGCACCAGCTCGCAGTTGCGTCGGCAGGAGGCGGCCAACTCCTCGATGGGCACGTGCTCGTCGCGCCGGTAGTACGGCACCTCGGTGCGGATACGGCGGGCCATCCGGGCGCCCAGCTCCTCGGAGCGGGACAGCAACGAAGCCGCCACGGGGGCGATTTCGGGGGGTGCGTCGGGGGTGCGGCTCATTCCCGCAGGTTACAAAGGGTGGTCCGGGGCGGGGGCGGTTGTGCCCTGGGACAACAGGGGCGGGTGTGGTGCTGTGCGTCGGCACATGGCCCCTGAGGTTTTCGAACGCCACGATACGAGGACGTTACCGGCCGGTATCGGACCGCTTTCCCCGTGCTGCCTCCCGAAGGAGGAACCGTGCCCAGAGCCGCCACACCCCACAGGACACGCACCAGGAACACCAAGCGCACCCCGTCCCTACTGGCCGGTGCCGCGCTCCTCGCCTCGACCCTCACCGCGGCCGCCCTCCCGGCCTCCGCGCACGCCGCGACCCCGGTCGGCACCGGCAAGTACGTGGCGCTGGGGGACTCCTACGCCGCCGGCGCCGGCGTCCCCGGACAGTCCGCCGGCCTCTGCCTGCGCTCCGACCACAACTACGGACGCCTCGTCGCCGCGGCCCTCGCCCCGTCCTCGTACGCGGACAAGACCTGCGCCGGCGCCAAGGTGAGCGCGCTCACCACGCGCCAGACGGACCTCGGGATCGTCGTCAACGACCCCCAACTCGACGCCGTCACGCCCGACACGTCCCTGGTCACCCTCACCCTCGGCGGCAACGACCTGGGCACCTCCGACGTCGGCTTCGTCGATGTCGTGGCCGCCTGCATCGGGCTGTCCCTCACCAACCCGTTCGGCACGCCCTGCAAGAACTTCTACGGCGACACGCTCGACAAGCGGCTCGACTCCGCGGCGACCCGGCTGACCGACGGCCTGCGCAAGCTGTCCGCCAAGGCCCCCAACGCCAAGGTGATGGTCGTCGGTTACCCGGCCGTGCTCCCCGACGACCCGACGAGGTGCCTGGGCAAGATGCCCGCCACCACCGGCGATCTCCGCTTCCTGCGCTCCGTCCTCGGCGAACTCAACACCAAGGTGGCCAAGGCCGCCACCGCCGCGGGCGCCAGCTACGTCGACACCTTCGGCCCGACCAAGGGCCACGACGCCTGCTCCGCGAACCGCTGGGTCGAGGGCCTGCTGCCGACCTCGCCCGCCGTGCCGCTGCACCCCAACGCCACCGGCGAACGCGTCATGGCGCAGGCGGTGTTGAAGGCGCTGGGGCGCTGAACGACGTAAGGCGTAGACGCGTCGGGCGCGGGGGTCGGGCACCAGCTCGGCCCCCGCGTCGTGCGCCAGCGCGGCCCCGCGCCGCCGCCTCACCCCTCGGCGCGCGCCGGGAAGCCGACGACCCAGTCGCCGCGTACCTCCCAGGTGCCGCCGTCGGGCAGCGCACCGCGCAGTCCGTGGAGCGCTCCGGGGCCGGCCAGAGCCGGGACGCGGGGGTCGTGGAGCGCGGCGAAGGCGAAGCTGCGGGCGGGGTCCCAGTCGGTGCTGTGCCGCAGCCGGCGGGCCAACTGCACGAAGCCGTACGGGGCCGCGGCGATCACCCAGGCGTCCGGGCGCTGAGCGGTCAGCCGGCGGGCCGGGCGCAGCCAGGAGGCCGCCGTCTCGGGCCAGTCGACCGCCGCCAGGACGGCGCCGCCGCGGGCCTCCCAGGCTTCGACGAAGGCCGCGCCCGCGGCCACCGACGCGGCATCCCGCCCGTGCCCGACCACCACGCTCCCGATCCGGGCCCGCGGCGCGGTCAACAGGGCCATGAGGGCGGCGAGTTCGGCGGGGGTGTGCGGGGCGGGGGCCGGCAGCTCGCCGTAGGCGGCGCGCTCGACCGGGCCGAGGAGGGGGGAGCGGGGGGAGTCGGCGAAGTCGGGGAACGCGTCGGGTCGGCTGGGGTCCATCAGGGGGCTCCGGGGGTGGGGTGCTCGTGGGCGCCGCTGTCCAGTCGGGTCCGGGTATCGGTGCGGGCGGCCTTCCACCGGGCGTGGGCGTCGGGCAGGCACACCGCGCACGGCCGGTAACCGGCGGCGCGGGCGGTGGCCTCGTCGGCGAAGAACACCCGGTCCCGTACGTAACCGCCGCGGGCCAGCGCCCGTTGCGCCGAGGGGCAGTCCAACCGTCCGTACAGCCGGGCGCGCCGGTGCCCACCGAGCGTGCCGGGCACCGGGCTGCAGTACGGCAGCCCGTCGGCCCCCACCAGCCGGTACCCGCTCCGGTGCGCCGCCGTCATGACGCGTCGTGGAAGACCAGCCCCAGCGCGTGGCGGCGGCCCGAGCGCAGGGTGCTCACCCCGTGCCGCATCGCGCCCGCGGACCAGCCCCGCTTGGAGCGCACCGGCCGGTCCCGGGTGGTGAACACCAGCCCGTGTCCCTGCGGCAGCGGCACCGCGGTGCCCCGGGACTGGGCCCGGGCCCGCTGCTCCACGAGCAGGAACTCGCCGCCGGTGTAGTCCGTGCCGTACGCGTCCAGCCCGATGACGACCTGGAGGGGGAAGACCATCTCCCCGAAGACATCGCGGTGCAGGGCGTTCCAATCGCCCGGCTCGTAGCGCAGCAGGATCTGCGCCGAGCGGTCCTGCCCGGCCTCGTGGCACGCGGCCAGCCAGGCGTCGAGGTCGTCGGGCCAGGGGGCCGGACGGTCCAGCCGCGCGCTCCAGTCCCGGGCCACCGCCAGCAGCGGCGGATACAGGGCCGCGCGCAACGCCGCTACCAGCGGCGGTAGTTGGTGCGTGAAGTAGCGGTAGGTGCCGGAGCCGAAGCGGTACCTGGCCATGTCCACCGTCGTGCGGAAGGCGTCGGTCCGCTCGTACAGGCCGGCGATCTCCCGGCACTGCGCCGGCGTGAGCAGCCGCGGGGTGAGGGCGCAGCCGAGCTCGTCCAACTCCTGGGCCACGGCGGCCCAGTCGGCCCCCGCCACGCGCCGCCGGACGCCCTCGACGGCGACGTCGGCGGCGGTGGCGACGGAGGTGTCGGTGACGGCGTCGGTGGTCATCCGTGCCTCCTCGGTGCCCGATCGGCGGCCGACTGCCGGGCCGGGGGACGGTGGTGTGCGGTGCGGTGCGTGGTCATGGCGGGCCCTCGGGAGTGGTTCTGGTCTCGGGGCCCACTCTGCTCCCTTCCGGCATCGGAATCCGGCGGAAATCGGACGTCGCACTGGCGTGGCGTGGCGCGGGGCGGGCCGCCCTTGAAACGGACGGCCCCGAACCGGCCACCCCGAACCGGCCACCCCCTGAACGGACCGCCGAACCGTTTCCTTCCCGCCGGCCCGCCGTTGGTCCCGGCGTCGGTAGTTCCGCCTCCCACGAAGGGCACGTCATCATGCGTCTGTTCCGTCCACTAGCCGTCGGTCTCGGCGGGCTCGCCCTGGCCCTCACCCTCCCCGCCGGCGCGGCGCTCGCCTCCAACGGGACGTTCACCTGGCTGGGACCGGGGGGCAAGGCGTACTCGCTCCAGAACCCGCCGGACAACCGGTGCCTCGACATGAGCCAGGAGGCCCGTGGGGCCCGCAACGCGCTGAAGCAGCCGGCGGCCGTCTACTCCGGCAAGCGCTGCAGGGGACACGAGACGCAGCTCGCCCCGGGCACGGTGGCCCCCTCGGGCGCCCGCTTCGCCAGCGTCGTCTTCAACCCCCGCTAAACCCACCGGCCCACCGTCGCTCCCCGGCCCGCCACCGTTGCGCGGTGACGGGCCGGGGCCATGAGCTGGCGCAGGGCCCGCATGCCGCCGCCGTCGAGCTGGAAGACGCCGAACGTGTCGCCCCCGGCGCGCAGTTGGTAGGTCCTGACGTCGTCCAGCGGGCTGAGCACGGCCACGGATGACCGACCGCGCAACGGGTAGAGGGCGACGGTGATCTTGTGAACAACCATTCGTTGTGCATGTCGTCGTCGAGCCGCCGTGGACCGACAGGGGCGTGGCACCCGCTCCGCGCCCCGCGCGCCATCGCCCCGACGCCCATCTGACCAGTGCATACGCGCAACTTGCCGCCGTCCGGCCCGGGAGCCCCGTTGGCGACCGCCATCAAAGCGGGCACCCACCCGGCAGATCAAACAGCCAACGGCCCGACGAGCCACAACCATCCGCTGTGGCGCTAGGGTGGGCGCCGTGGACCTCAACGCCGTGCGCACCTTCGTCGCGGTCGCGGAGACGGGCCAGTTCCAGAAGGCCGCCGTGGACCTCTCGCTGACCCAGCAGGCCGTCTCCAAGCGCGTCGGTGCCCTGGAGACGGAGCTCGGGGTGCGGCTGTTCACCCGCACCGCGCGCGGCGCCGGCCTCACCATCGACGGGCAGGCGTTCCTGCCGCACGCCCGCGCCCTGCTCCAGGCCGAGGAGCGGGCCGCCGCCTCCGTCCGGCCCGGCAGCCGCGCCCTGCGCGTCGATGTGATCGGTCGGCGGGTCGCCCCGGCCGGGCTGCTGCGCGCCTTCCACCGCGCCCACCCCGGGACCGCCCTCGACGTCGTCACGCTCTTCGACGCCGACGAGGCGGTCGCCGCCGTCCACAGCGGGGCGATCGACGCCGCCTTCCGGGCCGTCACCATGCCGGGCCGGCAACTCCCCGACGACGTCCGGTCGGTCCCGGTGTTCGACGAGCCGCTCCAGTTGTGCGTCGGTCCGGCCCACGCGTTCGCCACCGCCCCGTCGGTCCCCCTGCCCGACCTCGCCGGCCACCGCATCTGGATGCCCGGGAACGCCCCCGGTACGGAGTGGGGCGCCTACTACGACGACCTCGCCGCCGCGTTCGGCCTGACCGTCGACACCATCGGGCCCGACTTCGGCGTGGAGGCCCTCCTCGACGCCATCGCGGACTCCACGACGCTGGTGAGCATCTTCGGCGCACGGACCCCGCTGGTCTGGCCCGCCGGCCACGACCTGCGGCGCATCCCGTTGCGCGACCCGATCCCGGTGTACCCGCACTCCCTGGTCTGGCGCGCCGACAACCCCCATCCCGGGCTCGCCGCGCTCCGCGACCACCTCGCCGGCCTGCGCCCGAAGCGGCCCGACGGCGAGCTGTGGCTGCCCAGTTGGGCGGAGTCGACCGCGTCGCTGGAGTAGGCCGACGGGGGCGGCGGCGCGCCCCGTCGGGCGCCTTCCGGTGCGCGCCTACGGGGCGAGCTCCTCCCGGACCAGTTCCTCCCGCCCGAGCTCCTTCCGGAAGACCGTGGAGCTCTGGCTGACCGTCATGCCCACCCGTAGGTAGAGGTCGAGCGCGCCGGTGTCCGAGTGGGTCCACAGCGTGCAGTTCCGTCGGCCGTGCCGGTGGAAGGCGCGGAACGCCTGGCGCAGCAGCAGCCGGGCGATGCCCCGGTCGCGGTGGTCGCGGCGGACGGCGACCTGTTCGAGATGGCCGCCGTCCGCGTCCGGCAGGTCCAACGCGAGGACGGCGCCGACCAGTTGGCCGTCGACCAGCGCCACCGCCGAGCAGTCGGCGGCGAAGGCGGCCCGGTCGACGGTGTGCCGGGCCCACTCCTCGTAGGACCGGCGGCGCGGCTGCCACGCGGCGAACGCGTCCTCGACCAGTCGGTGCACCGCCCGCGCGTCCCCGGAGTCGAACGGCCGGACCGTGACGCCCGCCGGGGGCCCGGGCACCGCCGGCTCCTCGGCCATCGCGTACGTCAACTCCCAGGCCGCGACCAGCGGTTGGTAGTCGCGGGAGCGCAGCAGCGCCGCGGCGGGCCGGTCGGTGTCCGGCACGGTCTGCACGATCGCCTCGCTCCCGGCCCGACGGGCCCGCGCCTCGGCCCAGTCCAGCAGCGCGGCCCCCAGCCCGCGGCCCCGGTGCGCGGGGTGCACGTCCACCTCGGACCGCCGGTTCACCCAGGCCCGGGCGGGCAGCCGCCCCGCCCGGTCGTGGACCACCAGAGTGTCCAACTCCGGTATCAGGCCGGGGCGGTTGAGGTCGGCGGCGATGCCGCCGGGATCGGTCTGCGCCCGGTCGTGCAGCGCGCGTTCGCACTCCGTGACCAGGGCGTGCAGGGCGTCGACGTCGTCGGCGGTCGCCGGCCGGCCCTGGTGGTCGGCGGGCAGCGCCGGCGGCGGATGCGGCACCGCTCAGTCCGTCGCGGGGTCGGCGGTGCGGCCGACCAGGCGCTCGTAGCGCTGCCGGGCGGCCTGCGGGGTGCCGAGCCCGAGGCCGAACGAGATCTCCTGCCAGGTCATCCCGCGCCCGCGCGCCATCTGGAGCAGCCCGGCCTCCAGTTCGTCCATCTCCCCGCGCACCAGCGGCACCAGGCTGAGCGCGGCGGTCACGTCGGCCCGGTCCACCTCCGGCTCCCCCTCGTGGAGTTGGGCCGCCCCGCTGAGCAGGAACGACACCAGCCGGACGGCCTCGTGGGGGCCGAGCACGGCCGGGTGGACCTGGCGCCGGCGCTGCTCGTCGCTGCCGGCGTGCCGCTCGGCGATCCGGAACAGCGAGGCGGCGGCCCGGTGCGCCCGCGCCTGCCCGGGATCGGGGGGAGTGAAGGGGTCGGCGGACGAGGCTGACTGCTCTGACGTCGATGACATGACGTCAGGATGCGGGGCGACACCATCCACTGTCAAGGAAGTGTTGTAAACAAAGTGTTCAATGGTGGTGGGCGTTCAACGGCGTCTCGGGCCCGTTTCCGGCCCGGTCGCCGCCCCGGGGGCGGGGTCCTACCCTCGGGGTATGCCGGGTGTTCGCGGAACCCTCGCGGTGCTGGCGGCGGGCGTGCTGACCGGCGCCCTGGTGGGTATCCCGGCCCCGTTGCCGGCCGCCGCTCCTGGGTCGTCGGGCGGCGGCCCCGACCTCACGCGCCTCGCCGCGCAGCGGCCCGACTGGCAGACCTGCCCCGCGGGCTTCCCCGGTACCGCCGATCCCCCCGGCGGCTCCGCACCACCGTCCGACGCGGCCCACCGGTTCCAGTGCGCCCGGCTGGAGGTCCCGCTCGACTACGCCCACCCGGACCGCGGCACCCTGCACGTCCAACTGGTCCGACTGCCCGCGACCGGCCCCGGAAGGCGGCTCGGCTCACTGGTCATCAACCCCGGCGGCCCCGGCGATTCGGGCGTCAACTACCTCATGAGTAACAGCGATGCCTTCGCGCGCCTCGGGCAGCGCTACGACCTGGTGAGCTTCGATCCGCGCGGCACCGGCCACACCGACCCGATCTCCTGCGGCACCAGCTACACGCCGGTCGGCGGCAGCGGCGCGGACGCCCTCGCCGCCAACGAGCGCCGCATCAACGAGGCGTGCGGCCGCCACTCCGGCGCGCTGCTGCCGTACGTCGGCACCGTCAGCGTCGCCCGCGACATGGACCTCCTGCGCTCCGCCGTCGGCGACCGCAAGCTCCACTACCTCGGCTTCTCCTACGGCACCCGGCTCGGCTCGGTCTACGCCCACGCCTTCCCCCGCAACGCCGGCCGGCTCGTCCTGGACGCCGTCGAGGACCCGACCGCCAACACCTGGCAGACCGCCGTCGCCCAGGCCCGCGGCTTCCAACGGGTGCTCGACGACTTCGCCGCCGACTGCGCCCGCATCAAGGGCTGCCCCCTCGGCGCCGACCCCGACGCCGCCCGGCGCCAACTCACCGACTGGTACCACACGTTGACCGACCGTCCGCTCCAGGTGCACGGCACTACGGTCGACGGGACGGCCTACGTCTACGCCCTGCGGGAGTCCCTCTACAGCCGGGCCAGTTGGCCCGCCCTCCGGGACGCGCTGGCCCAACTCCGCGCCGGCGACGCCTCCGGGATCCTCCAACTCAGCGGTACCGGCAGCGGAAGCGACGAAAGCGGCGCTAAGGGGCGCGGCCCGTATGGTGGCGCGCTCCCCGGGCGCAGCGCGACCGTGAACATGCCCCCGCAGGACCAACTGGCCCTGCGGGCGATCACTTGCCGGGACACCTCCGAGCGCTACGGCCCCGCCGACTACCCCCGAGCCCAGCGCGAACTCACCCAGGCGTCCCCGCTGTTCGGCCCCGACATCGCCCCGACCCTGCTGGACTGCTACGACTGGCCGGTCCCGGGCGACGACGCCGCCCGCGAGGTGGCCGCCCACGACGCGCCGCCCGCCCTGCTCGTCGCCACCACCGGCGACCCCGCCACGCCGTACGACGGCGCCGCGCACATGGCCCGGGCGTTGGGCAACGGCAGCGTGGTGCTGACGTACCACGGCGAGGGGCACGCCGCGTACACCTCCGGCAACCCGTGCGTGCTGGAGCGGGTGGACGCGTTCCTGCTGGACGGGGTGCTGCCGGTGGGCGGCACGGGCTGCCGCTGACCGGCCAGTCCTGATGCGAGGGCGGTTCAGCCCGCCTTGCGCCCGCGGCCGGCGGTCGTCTTCCGGGCCGCACCCGCCGTCTTCTTCGCCCCGGAACCCCGGCCGGCGGTCGCCTTCCGCCCCGCGGTGGAAGCGCCCTCGGCGGCCGCCTTCTTCGCGGTCGCCTTCCTCGGGGCTGCCTGCTTCGCGGCGGTTGTCCTCGCGGCGGTCTTCTCCGTGGCGGTCGCTGCGGTGGTCGCCTTCTTCGCCGTGCCGCGGCCCGTGGCGGTGCGACCGGGGGCCGTGCGGCCGGCGGTGGCCTTCCGGGCCGCGGTCTTCGTCGCGGAGCGGCCGGACGGCCCGGAGCCGCCGCCCGCCCCGCCCTCCTCGTCGGTCTCGCCGCGCGCCCGTTTCGCGGCCCGCACGCTGTCCTGGAGGGCGGTCATCAGGTCCATCACCTGGCCCGCGGGCGGCTCCCCGCCGGCCTCGAACTCCGGCTCCCGGTGGGCCAGTTTGGCCGCCACGATCTCTTCCAGCGCCTCCCGGTAGTGGTCGTGCACGTCCTCCTCGGACAGCTCACCGAAGGAGTCCATCAGCGTCTCGGCGGCCCGCACCTCGTTGGCGGCGACCTTCACTTCCCGCTCCGGGAGCACCCCGGTCATCGGGCGGATCTGGTGCGGCCACAGCAGCACCTGCATCACCAGCAGGTCGCCCATCGGCCGGATCATCGCCAGGGACTCCCGCCCGTGCAGCGCGACCTTGCCCAGCCCCACCCGCTGGTGCCGCTCCATGGCGTCCCGCAGCAGGGCGTAGGGCTTGGCCGCCGCGGGCCCGTCGACGCCGAGGTAGTAGCCCTTGCCGAGCTGGAGCGGGTCGATGTCGCCGCCGGCGACGAAGGCGAGGATGGTCAGGGTCTTGGCCGTCGGCAGCGGCAGCGCGTCCAGGTCCTCGTCGGTCAACGGGACGACGGTGTCGTCCTCCGTGCGGTAGCCGCGGCCGATCTCGTCGGGGGAGACCTCGGTGCCCTCCAGGGAGCAGACCGGCTGGTTGCGGACCCGCCCGCCGTCCGCGGTGTGGATCCGCACGAAGCTGACCGAGGCGGAGCTGTCCGTGGCGTTGTACGCGGCCACCGGGATCGTGACCAGGCCGAAGCTGAGGGAGAACTTCGCGGTGGGGCGCATGGGGGCCGCCTTCGTGGTGCGGTGCGATGCCGTTCCATGCTAGGAGGCCGGCCCCGCGCCCACCTCCCGGACCGCTCCGCCCGGGCGGCGCGGGCGTGCCGGACGCCGCGACGCCGCGGAGATCCGTCGGGAGCGCCCTAGCCGCGGTGCCGTTCGGCGGTGCGGGGCACGGTCCGGCCCTCGGCGAGGTAGCGCTCGCCCTCGATGATCGCCTCGTGGACGTTCCGCCGGCCCATCAGCACGCACAGCGTGTACGCCAGGTCCTCCAACCGCCGCCGGGCCACCGGGTCGTGCGGATCGGCGAGCACCACCCGTTCACAGACGCGGTAGCGCCGCAGCAGCGAGGCGAGCACGGACTTGTCCGGCAGCAACATTTCCGTCTTCTCCCGACGTCGGCCCGGCGTACCCGGGCGGCCGACCGGCGCGTCGAGAGCGCGCCCGGAACCGGAGTGGCTCCCACCTTGCGCCGGGCGTGCGGCCGCTGCAACCGGACGGCCGGCGGGCCCGCTCGCGGTGGGTGCCGGGCGGTTTCAGTCGGGCGGTTCCGTGGGGGGCGGGTGCTCGTCGGGTCGGGTGCCGGGTGACTCCTCGGGGTCCGGCTCGGGCTCCGCCGCCGGCTCCCGGTCGGGGTCGAGCGGTCCCGGGTCGCGGGGCACCGGTCGCGGTGTACTGGGCACGGGCGCCGGCCCGTTGCCCGTCCATTCCGTCGTCATCCTGGCGACCCTCCCTCCTGGTGGTTCCATCCTCCGCCGGTCCGCGGCCCGTCGCCCCCCGACGCACACCGGCCGTCGCGGCCCGGCGCCAATCGGCGGTGGCGACGCGACGCGCCGTCGCCCCGTCCCCGTATCCCCGACGCTTCCCTCGACGCCGCGACGACCACCGTGCTGCTCACCTTCGGCGTTCACCAGTGGCGCGCCGCCGCGGCCGGGCTCCGCGAGTGATCCGGTCGACGGCACCTGGGGCGCCCGCCGCGGCGCGCTGTGCCAACAGCCCTTCCCGGAGGGCTCGTTGGTCCCGCTGCGCGGGCTCCCGGACGGCCCTCGGTCGGCCCGCCCACCGGCCCGATCGCACTTTCGGGGCGGCTGTGCTCCTCTGGTAGCGAGGGCGGTCCCGGTACCGGGGACGGACCGCGGGCCGAGGAACACCCGAGGAGCGCCGCGCCATGCCCGCCATCACCTTCCACATCGCGATCATCGGGGCGGGCCCGGGCGGGCTGGTCTGCGCCCGGGTGCTCCAGCGCCACGGCGTGCCGGTCACCGTCTACGAGCGGGACCTCGGCCCGGTCGGGTCGGCGCCCGCCGGCCCCCTGGAGCTCCGGGCGGCGACCGGGCCGGCGGCGCTGCGCGCGGCCGGCCTGGAGAAGGAGTTCCGGGCGCTGGCCCACCCCGCCGGGCTGGAGGCGCGGCTGCTCGACCACACCGGCGCGGTGCTGCACTGCGAAGCCCCGGAGCCCGGCACGACGCAGGAGCGCCCCGAGATCGCCCGGCGCGCCCTGCGCCGGCTCCTGGTGGACTCCCTCGCGCCCGGCACCGTCCGCTGGGGCCGATATCTGCGGACCCTGCACCCGCGCGGCGGCGGCCGCCACCAGGCGGTCTTCGACGACGGCGAGACCGCCACCTTCGACCTGGTCATCGGCGCCGACGGAAGCTGGTCCCGGGTCCGGCCGGGGTTGTCCGACGCCACCCCGCACTACTCCGGCGTCACCTTCGTCGAGACCGGGCTCGACGACGTCGACGCGCGCCACCCGGACGCCGCCCAACTGGTCGGCCGCGGCACCATGATGGCGCTGTCCGGCGGCAAGGGGCTGATCGCCCGGCGCGACGCCCACGGCCGGGTCCGGGTCTACGCGGCCTTCCGCGGCGCCGAGGACTGGGCGCGGCCGGCCGGCGTGCAGACCACCGACACCGAGGCGGTCCGGTCCGCCCTGCTGGCCGCCTTCGACGGCTGGCACGACCGGTTGCGCGCCCTCCTCAGGGACAGCGACGACGGGTTCGTCAACCGGCCGTTGTTCGCGCTGCCGGTGCCGCACACCTGGCCGCACACCCCCGGCCTGACGCTGCTGGGCGACGCCGCTCACCTGATGACGCCGCTGTCCGGCCCGGGCGCCGACCTGGCCCTCCAGGACGGCTGCGAGCTCGCCCGGCACCTGGTCGAGGCGCACACCTGGCAGACCGACCCGGACCACGCGGTCCGCGCGTACGAGGCGATCCTCTTCCCCCGCTCCGTGGCGGCCGCCGAGACCGCCGCGGCCGACCTGGACGCCGCCCTCGCCCCGGACGCCCCGCGCCCCACCCACCGGCTGTTCCGCCGCCGTCATCTGCACCCGCACGGTTCCTGACCCGCCCGCCGGCGCCGGCTTGCGGGCGGTATCCGACCGTCGGACGATCGGCAGCACGAACCGGGGCCGCGCCGGCCCCGCCGCTTCAGGGACGGAGCAGCGCGTGAAGATCACCGAGCCCACGCCCGGCGCCCCGTGCTGGGTGGAGCTGGGCACCTCGGACGTGGCCTTTGCCGCGGTGTACTACCGCCAGGTCTTCGGCTGGCACGCCGCGACCGCCCCGGGTGCCGAGGCCGACGGCTACACGCTCTTCTCCGCGGGCGACGCCAAGGTCGCCGCCGCGACCCCGCTCTACGCCCCCGGCCAACAGACCGCCTGGACCGTCACGTTCGCCACCCGCGACGCCGAGGCGCTGGCCGCGGCCGCCACCGACGCCGGCGGCAAGGTCCTGGTGCCCCCGCGGGACGTCCCCGGACTCGGCCGCTTCGCGGTGCTCGCCGATCCGGCGGGCGCGGCCTTCGCGCTCTGGCAGGCCGGCCCCTTCGCCGGTGCCGAGCTGCTCAACGAGCCTGGCTCGCTCGGCTGGGTGGAACTGGCCACCGGCGACGCCGAGTCCGCGGTGTCCTTCTACACCCGGGTCTTCGGATGGACCGTCAGGTCCCACGGCGCCTATGCCCAATGGGGCATCGGCGGCGCCGACTTCGGCGGGATGAGCACCGTGGAGGCGCGAGACCGGGAGGACGTCCGGCCGCACTGGCTGCCGTACTTCGCGGTCGAGTCCGTCGACGGCACGGCGGCGCGGGCCGCCGAGTCCGGGGGCGCGCTGCTGATGGCGCCGACGGACGTCCCGGACGGTCCGCGGATCGCGATGGTGCGCGACCCGCAGGGTGCCGTGTTCGGCATCCACCAGGCGGGTACCGAGGGTTGACCGCGCGCACCGGCGCGCCGGGGGACGGGTGATTTCCTTCGGCCACCGGCCCCACACGGCCTCACACGATCGGCCGCCAAGTCGTCGTTTCACCACATTTCTTGGGGGGTTTGCGCGTAATGTCCGCACTGCGCCAATGGGTGGCATTGCGCGCCAAGCCTTTGCGCGTCAAGAACAGGAGACCCCTATGTCCACGACCGACAACCTCGTGGCCCGAGGCAAGAAGCTCGCGGCCGGTGCGGGCGCACTCACCACGGCTGTCGCTCTGGGGGCGACGCTGCTCGTAGCGGCTCCGGCCCAGGCGAAGCCCCAGCCCCAGCCCAGGGGGCCCCAGCCGCAGGTCAACATCCCCCGGTCGCTGGCCAACAGCCTCCGGCCGCAGGCCAGCAGCGCCCGGCCGCAGACCGGTCCGGGCTCGGCCTACGGCACCGTCAGCGCGGCCCGCGGGATGAACGAGCGCGAGTACCCCAGCACGGACTCCGCTTCGCAGGGAGACCTCCGCAACGGCACCCGGGTCTACCTGGTCTGCAAGGTCCGCGCCCAGAACATCCGCGGCAACGACGTCTGGTACCTGATCCGGGGGAGCCGGCGCACCTGGATCTCGGCCAAGCACGTGGCGAACACCGGCTTCGTCAAGTACTGCAAGGACGGTCAGCCCAACCGCGTCAAGCCGAGCGACGCCGCCAAGCACGCCGGCTGAGCCCGCCCGCCGGAGGTCCGCAACGGGCCCGGCGCAGTGCCCGTCCGAGGCCGCGCCGGGCCCTTCGCGTGCCGGTGTCCGGGCGGTCGTCACCCTTCCGAATTACTGGAACGCGTTCTACTGTTCCCCCCGACCCCGGAATCCGACGGACCGTCAGCGAACCGGCGGCCGCGGCGACCGGAGGACCGGACCGGACGACTGGTGGAGGGGCCGTGCACCTGGAATACACCCCGGAACAGCAGCGGCTGCGCGCCGAACTGCGCGCGTACTTCGGCACGTTGGTGCCGGACGACGCCCACGTCCGGTACGCCGACCCGGCCGCACAGAAGCGCTTCTACCGCGAAACGGTGCGCCGGCTCGGCGCCGACGGCTGGCTGGGCGTCGGCTGGCCCAAGGAGTACGGCGGGCGCGGGCTGACCCCCATGGAACAGTTCCTCTTCTTCGACGAGGCCGCGCAGGCCGGGGTGCCGCTGCCGCTCATGGCGCTGAACACCGTCGGCCCGACCCTGATGCGGTTCGGCACCGACGAGCAGAAGGCGTACTTCCTTCCCCGGATTCTCTCCGGCGAGCTCGACTTCGCCATCGGCTACAGCGAACCGGACGCCGGCACCGACCTGGCCGCCCTCAAGACCCGCGCGGTGCGCGAGGGCGACGAGGAGAGCGGGCACTACGTCGTCAACGGCCAGAAGATCTGGACCACCAACGGCGACACCGCCGACTGGGTCTGGCTCGCCGTCCGCACCGCCCCCGTCGAGGAGGGCGTCCCGCCCCACAAGGGCATCACCATGCTCCTGGTCCCCACCAGCGACCCCGGCTACTCCTGCACCGTGATCAACACGCTCGCCTCGCACGACACCACCGCCAGCTACTACGAGAACATCACCGTCCCCGCCTCCCGCCGCGTCGGCCGGGAGAACCAGGGCTGGCGGATCATCACCAACCAGCTCAACCACGAGCGCGTCACCCTCGCCGCGCACGGCACCATGGCCATCCGGGCGTTCCACGACGTCCAACGGTGGGCCGCCGGCACCAAGTTGACCGACGGCCGCCGGGTCATCGACCTCGGCTGGGTGCGCGGCCGGCTGGCCCGCACCCACGCCCGACTGGAGGCCATGAAGCTGCTCAACTGGCGCATGGTGGACGCCCTCCAAAACGGCACGCTCACCCCGCAGGACGCCTCGGCGGTCAAGGTCTACGGCTCCGAGGCCCGCCGGGACGCCTACGCCTGGCTGCTCGAAGTGGCCGGCGCCACCGGGCCGTTCACCGAGGGCTCGGCGGGCGCGGTGCTCCGCGGCGAACTGGAGCGCGGCTACCGCTCCGCCGTCATCTTCACCTTCGGCGGTGGCAACAACGAGATCCAGCGCGAGATCATCTCCTGGATCGGCCTCGGCATGCCGCGGGTGCGACGGTGACCGGCTTACGGGAGGCGCGGTGAGCGCGGGCGACCCCGGCCTGTTCGGGCCCCGTTCGGTGACCTGGCAACTGCACGCCGACCCGATGATGTGGATCGCGGGCATCAGGGCGCTCTACCTCCAGGCGCTCTACCTCCAGGCGCTGCACCCGCGCGCGGTCCGCGGCGTGCTCCAGAACTCCGCCGCGTTCCAACTGAACGAGCGCGGCCGGCGCGACGCCTGGGGCCGACTGAGGCGCACCGCCGACTTCGTCGGCACCCTCAGCTACGGCACCACCGGCGCCGCCGAACGGGCCGGCGCCGCGGTCCGCGCCCTCCACCGCCGGCTGACCGCCACCGACCCGGCCGCCGGCGCCCGCTACCGGATCGACGAACCGGAGCTGCTGCGCTGGGTGCACTGTGCCGAGGTGGACTCCTACCTCCAGGTGCTGCGCCGCTCCGGCTACCCGCTCACCGACCGGCAGGCCGACCGCTACCTCGACGAACAGCGCACCGCCGCCCGCCTCGTCGGCCTCGACCCGGACACCGTCCCCGGCGACCGGGCCGCGCTCGACGCCTACTTCGCCCGGGTCCGGCCGGAGCTGGCGCTCACCCCCGAGGCCCGCCAGGTCGTCGCCTTCCTGCGGCGCCCGCCGATCGCCGCCCCGCTCGTCCCGGCCCGTGCCCTGCTCTGGCGGCCGGTGACGGGGCTGGCGTACGCGGCGCTGCCCGGCTACGCGCACCGCCTGTACGGCCGGCCGGCGCCCCCGCCCGCCACCGTCACCCGCCAACTGCGCACCGCCGGCCGGCTGCTGCGGGCGGTGCCCCCCACCGTCCGTTGGCAGCTCCCGCCGCGGCACGTCCTACGGGCCGTGGCCAGGCTCGGGCCCGGCACGCGGCCGGGAACCTTCAAGCCGCGCGACTCCGCCGCCATACTGGACGGGCAGGACACACCGGGGGATCCACGCGGCTGAACGTGGGAGCGGGGGGCGGCGAGAGGAATGGCGGAGCACAGGCTCGTCCGGGAGCGATACCGGCTGCTCGACACCATCGGACGCGGCGGCATGGGGGAGGTGTGGCGGGCCCGGGACGAGGCGCTGGGCCGCCAGGTCGCCGTCAAGTGCCTCAAGCCCATGGGACAGCGCCAGGAAGCGGGTTTCCTACGGGTGTTGCGGGAGCGCTTCCGCCGCGAGGCCCGGGTGGCCGCGGCGCTCCAGCACCGCGGCATCACCGTCGTCCACGACTTCGGCGAGGACGACGGCATCCTCTTCATCGTCATGGAGTTGCTCAACGGCCGTAATCTCAGTCAACTCCTGGACGACAACCGGCGTCAGCCGCTGCCCGTCCCGGACGTGATCGAGGTCGCCGAGCAGATCGCCGCGGCGCTCGCCTACACCCACGAACAGGCCGTGGTGCACCGCGACCTGAAACCGGCCAACATCGTGCGGATCGCCGACGGCACGGTCAAAATCTGTGACTTCGGCATCGCCCGCCTCGGTCACGACATCGGCTTCACCGCCCGGCTGACCGGCTCCGGCGTCGCCATGGGCAGCCCGCACTACATGTCGCCCGAGCAGATCGGCGGCGGCACCGTCGACCACCGCAGCGACCTGTACTCGCTCGGCTGCGTGCTCTACGAAATCGCCACCGGCGCCCCGCCGTTCGCCCAGGGCGACGCCTGGGCGGTGCTGGTCGGCCACCGGGACACCCCGCCCGCCCCGCCGCGCGCGGCCCGGCCCGACCTCCCCGAGGAGTACCAGCGGATCATCCTCGACCTGCTCGCCAAGGAGCCGGACGACCGGCCCCGGGACGCCGACGAACTGGCCAAGCGCCTCGCCGACGCCCGCCACCGGCGCGCCCACCGCGGCACCGGCCACGAGTCGGACGACCTGACGGTGCCGGCCCCGCGGCTGCCCTCCTGGACCCGCGGGATCACCCCCGGCGCCCCGTCCGCCGGCGTCCGGCCGCCCCGCCGCACCCCGGCGGACACCGCGGCCGCGATCCTCACCGACGCCTGGACCGTCGCCCGCGACCCGCTGCGCGGCGAGGCGTCGTCCGCCCTCGGCCCGGACCGGCCCGCGCCGCCCGTCGACCACCACGCCCTCCTCGCCTCGCTGGCCGAGCGGTTGGCGCTGGGCCACGCGCTGGCCAGGGCCGGCCGGCACTTCGAGGCGCAGGAGCGCTACGGCGAGGTGCTGGCCGGCCGGGAGCGGCTGCTCGGCCCCGACCACCCCGACACCCTCGGCTGTCGCCACCACGTCGCGGTCGGCCTGTGCCGGCTGGGCCGGCTGGAGGAGGGCCGGACCGCCGCCCGGGACGTCGCCGAGGCGCGCACCCGGGTGCTCGGCGCCCACCACCCCGACACCCTCACCACCCGTTGGGAACTGGCCTGCGTGGCCGGCCAGTTGGGGCGGTGGCCGGAGGCGTTGACGGCCTACCAGGGGGTGGCCGCGGGGCGGGCCGTCGCGCTCGGCCCGGACCATCCCGACACCCTCGCCGCCCGTTACGAGACCGGGGTCGCCCTGGGCCGGCTGGGCCGCAGCGCGGAGGCGCTGGCCCACTACCGCGAGTTGATCGCCGCCCGGACCCGCGCCCAGGGCCCCGACGACCCCGAGACCCTGCGCACCCGGCACGGCCTGGGCGTCAACTACGGGCGGCTGGACCGCTGGACGGAGGCGCTGGCCGAGGCCCGCGAGGTCGCCGCGGCCCGCGTCCGGGTGCTGGGCGGCGACCATCCCGACACCCTCGCCAGCCGCCGTGAGGTCGCCGTGGCGCTGGGCCGGCTGGGCCGCTGGGCCGAGGCGCTGGACGCCTACCGCGCGGTCGCCGACGCCCGCGAACGGACCCTGGGCGCGGCCCATCTCGACGCGCTGGCCAGCCACGGGGAGGAGGCCCAGTGCCTGGAGCGGCTGGGCCGCACGGACGAGGCGGCCGCCCTCTACCGCCGGATCGCGGCGCTGCGCCGGGAGCGCGCCGGACGCCGGCGGTAGTGGACGGCCGCCCGGCCCGGACGCGCCGGGCCGTCGGGTCGTACAGGGGTCAGCGTGCCGCCCGGACCCGGTAGAGGACCGTGGCGTGCGGCGGGACGTCCCGGGCGACGATGGTCGGGGCGGTCCGCCCGGACCGGCCGGTCACCAGGTCGCGCAGCCGGTAGGAGCTCGCCGCCGGCAGGCCGGCCGAGGACGCCGTGAGGGACAGCGTGCGGGTGGTGTTGCCCCCGTTGAACAGCGCGATCGCCCGGTCGCCGTTGCGCAGCGGCTTGCTGAGCACGGCCGCGTCGCCGTCCTGCTGCACGATGTGGCCCTGGACGCCCAGCGGGTCCTGGTCGACCGCGATCACCTCGCGGTTGCCGAGGATCGCCTGCGCCTGCGGCGAGAGTTTGCCGAGGTCGGTGCTGGAGATCAGCGGCGCGGCCATCACCGCCCACAGCGACATCTGGCTCTGCATCTCGTTCCGCGGCAGCCCCGGGTCGCCGACCAGCAGGAAGTCGGGGTCGTTCCAACGGCCGGGGCGCTGGAGGTCGGCGAGGTTGGCGTTGTAGCGGAAGTTGCCCTCGATGGACTTCCACTTCGCGGCCGAGGTGCTCTGCTGCACCGCGATGTCCGCGCCGCCCCGCCACAGATTGCCCAACTGCGCCGACCACTTGATGACCCGGTGCCAGACCGCGTCACCGGAGAACTGGAAGTAGGCGGGTGCGGAGACGGAGAAGGTGATCGGCCGCTTGGTGGCCCGCAGCGCCCGGCTCTGCTGTGCGTAGAGGTCGTGGAACGCCTGCTCCTTGCTCTGCCCCTTGGCGACCGGCACGTTGCAGCCGTCGGCCTTGAGGTAGTCCACCCCCCAGCTCGCGAACAGCCTGGCGTCCTGCGCGAAGTGGCCGAGGCTGCCCGGGTACTTACCGCAGGTCAGCGTGCCGACGTCCTCGTAGATGCCGAACTTCAGCCCCATCTTGTGGAGTTCCCGCCCGACGTAGCCCATGCCGTGCGGGAACTTCGTCCGGTCGGGGACCAGTTCACCCTGGGGGCCGCGCTGTTTCGTCATCCAGCAGTCGTCGACGGTGACGGTGCGGTAGCCCTTGTGCGCCAGCCCGTTGCGCACCAGCGCCCGGGCGTTGTCCAGGACCACCTTCTCGTTGAGGCCGCCGCATTGGTAGTAGGACCAGTTGTTCCAGCCCATCGGGGGCGTCGGGGCGAGGTTGGGGTAGCCGGAGGCGAGCTGGGTGCCGGGGGCGCGGGCGGGGTCGGCGGTGGCGGTGGTGGGGAGCAACGCCGCCGAGCAGGCGGCGACGGCGGTGAGTCCGGTGAGGGTGCGGCCGATGCGGGATACCGACGGATGGGACACGAGTCACCTCACGTGGTGGGTGGGGCGGCCGTGGCGTACGGCCGGGTGAACGGTTCCAGGGCGGCGCACGCCGGGACGCTAGAAGCGCCGTGCGCGCTGGTCAAGAAGCCGCACCGATCGGAACAGATGATTCATTCCGCTGCCACCGGGCGCTTCCCTGGCGGCCATCGATCCCGCGTGCTACCAAGGGGCATGCCGGAACGGACTTCCTATGACGTCGTCATCGTCGGCGGCGGGCACAACGGACTGGTGGCCGCCGCCTATCTCGCCCGCGCGGGCCGCAGCGTGCTGCTCCTGGAGCGGCTGGACCACACCGGCGGCGCCGCCGTCTCCACCCGGGCGTTCGCCGGGATGGACGCCCGGTTGTCGCGCTACTCCTACCTCGTCAGCCTGCTCCCGCCGAAGATCGTGCGGGACCTCGGGCTGCGCTTCGCGGTCCGCAAGCGCACCGTCTCCTCCTACACCCCGACCGTGCGCGACGGCCGCCCCACCGGCCTGCTGGTCGGCGGCGGGGAGGCCCGCACCCGGGCCTCGTTCGCCGAACTGACCGGTTCAGAAGCCGAGTTCACCGCCTGGCAGGAGTTCTACGGCACCACCCGCCGGCTCGCCGAGCGGGTCTTCCCCACCCTCACCGAGCCGCTGCCCACCCGCTCCGCGCTGCGCGCCCGGATCGACGACGACGCCATCTGGCACGCCCTCTTCGAACGCCCCCTGGGCGAGCTGGTCGAGACCACCTTCCGCGACGACCTGGTGCGCGGTGTGGTCCTCACCGACGGGCTGATCGGGACCTTCGCCGCCGCCCACGACTCCACGCTCCGTCAGAACCGCTGCTTCCTCTACCACGTCATCGGCGGCGGCACCGGCGACTGGGACGTCCCGCTCGGCGGTATGGGCGCGCTCACCGACGCGCTGACCGACGCCGCCCGCCGCGCCGGCGCGGAGATCGTCACCGGCTGCCCGGTCACCGGGCTGGCCACCGACGGCCGGACCGCGGAGATCAGCACCGTCGAGGGCGGCCCGATCGGCGCCCGCCGGGTGCTGGTCAACGCCGCCCCGCGGGAACTGGCCGCGCTCCTCGGCGAGCAGGCACCGCCGCCCGCCGAGGGCGCCCAGCTCAAGGTCAACATGCTGCTCACCCGCCTGCCGCGGCTCCGCGACCCGCACGCGGACCCCCGCGAGGCGTTCTCCGGCACCTTCCACGTCGCCGAGGGCTACGACCAGTTGGAGACCGCGCATCGGGAGGCCGCGGCCGGCCGCCTGCCCGCCGCCCCGCCCTCGGAGATCTACTGCCACTCGCTGACCGACCCCTCCATCCTCGGTGCCGACCTGGTCCGCGCGGGCTTCCACACGCTCACCCTCTTCGGGCTGCACGCCCCCGCCCGACTGTTCGCCACCGACCACGACGCCACCCGCGAGCGGCTGTTGGCCGCCACCCTCGCCCAACTCGACGCGCACCTCGCCGAACCGCTCGCCGACTGCCTGGCCCACGACGCCGACGGTCGCCCCTGCATCGAGGCCCGCACCCCGCTCGACCTCGACCGCGAACTCGGCCTGCCCGGCGGCAACATCTTCCACCGCGAGCTGGCCTTCCCGTACGCCGAGGACTCCGCGTCGCTGGCCACCCCCGCGGCCCGTTGGGGCGTCGCCACCGACCACCCCGCCATCCTGCTCTGCGGCGCCGGCGCGCTCCGCGGCGGCGGCGTCAGCGGCATCCCGGGGCACAACGCGGCGCGGGCGGTGCTGGAGGAGGGGTGAGGCGCGCGGCCGCCCGGAATTCTGACGTAGCGTCAGAAAATCTCTTCCCTCGTGCGGTGGGGTGCGGCATCCTGCGCCCATGCAGACGGAGTTGAGCAACGCGCTGGGAGTCGAGCACGCCGTCTTCGGGTTCACGCCCTTCCCCGCGGTCGCCGCGGCGATCACCCGGGCCGGCGGGTTCGGGGTGCTCGGCGCGGTCCGCTACACCGCGCCCGGTGAACTGGCCCGCGATCTGGACTGGATGCAGGAGCACACCGACGGGCTGCCCTACGGGCTGGACGTGGTGATGCCCGCCACGAAGGTGGAGGGCGTCACCGAGGCCGATGTGGAGGCGATGATCCCGCCGGAGCACCGCCGGTACGTCGAGGAGGTGCTGGCCAAGTACGACGTGCCGCCGATGCCGGCGGGGGAGGCGTCCGGGTGGCGGATCACCGGGTGGATGGAGCAGGTGGCCCGCACCCAGCTCGACGTCGCCTTCGACTACCCGATCGGGCTGCTCGCCAACGCGCTGGGCTCCCCGCCGGCGGACGTCATCGAGCGCGCCCACGCGCACGGCGTCCGGGTCGCCGCGCTGGCCGGCAGCCCGCGGCACGCCCGGCACCACAAGGCCGCCGGGATCGACATCGTGGTGGCCCAGGGGTACGAGGCCGGCGGGCACACCGGGGAGATCGCCACCATGGTGCTCACCCCGGAAGTGGTCGCGGCCGTCGACCCGTTGCCGGTGCTGGCCGCCGGCGGGATCGGCACCGGCGAGCAGATCGCCGCCGGGCTCGCGCTGGGCGCCCAGGGCGTCTGGCTCGGCTCGATCTGGCTCACCACCGAGGAGGCCGATCTGCACTCCCGGCGGCTGACCGCCAAACTCCTCGCCGCCGGACCCGGCGACACCGTCCGCTCCCGCGCCCTGACCGGCAAGCCCGCCCGCCAACTGCGCACCGCCTGGACCGACGCCTGGGACGACCCCGAGGGCCCCGGCACCCTCCCGATGCCGCTCCAGGGCCTGTTGGTCGCCGAGGCCAACTCCCGCATCCAGCGGCACGAGGTCGAGCCGCTGCTCGGCACCCCGGTCGGCCAGATCGTCGGCCGGATGACCAGCGAACGCAGCGTTCAGGCGGTCTTCGACGACCTCACCCGCGGCTTCGAGCGGGCCGTCGACCGCATCGACCGGATCGCCGGCCGCGCCTGAGCCGCCGATCCGCCAACGCCCCAGGAGGACCCGACATGACCGACACCCCCAACGGCTTCTGGGCCCAGGCCACCGCCGACCCCGACCGGACGGTCCTGATCGCCCCGGACGGCGAGGAGTGGACCGCCGGCCGGCTGCACGCCGCCACCAACCGGCTGGTCCACGGACTGCGCGCGGCCGGCCTGGAGCGCGGCGACGCCTTCGCCGTGGTCCTCCCCAACGGCGTGGAGTTCTTCACCGCCCACCTCGCCGCCGCCCAGGCCGGCCTCTACCTCGTCCCCGTCAACCACCACCTCGTCGGCCCGGAGATCGCCTGGATCGTCGCCGACTCCGGGGCCAAGGTGCTGATCGCCCACGAGCGGTTCGGCGACGCGGCCCGGCAGGCGGCCGACGAGGCGGGGCTGGCGGCGGAACGGCGGTACGCGGTCGGCGCCGTGGCCGGATTCCGCCCCTACGCCCAACTCCTGGACGGGCAACCGGAGTCGGCGCCGACCGACCGGACCCTGGGCTGGGTGATGAACTACACCTCCGGCACCACCGGCCGCCCGCGCGGCATCCGCCGCCCGCTGCCCGGCAAGCCGCCCGAGGAGACCTACCTCGGCGGCTTCCTCGCCATCTTCGGCATCCGGCCGTTCGACGACAACGTCCACCTGGTCTGCTCGCCGCTGTACCACACCGCGGTCCTGCAATTCGCCGGCGCCGCCCTGCACATCGGCCACCGCGTCGTCCTGATGGACAAGTGGACGCCCGAGGAGATGCTCCGGCTGATCGAACGCCACCGGTGCACCCACACGCACATGGTGCCCACCCAGTTCCACCGGCTGCTCGCACTCCCGGAGGAGGTCCGCGGCCGCTACGACGTGACGTCCATGCGGCACGCCATCCACGGTGCCGCGCCCTGCCCCGACCACGTAAAACGCGCCATGATCGACTGGTGGGGCGGCTGCGTCGAGGAGTACTACGCGGCCAGCGAGGGCGGCGGCGCGTTCGCCACCGCCGAGGACTGGCTGAAGAAGCCCGGCACGGTCGGGCGGGCCTGGCCGATCAGCGAACTGGCGGTCTTCGACGACGACGGCAACCGCCTGCCGGCCGGCCAACTCGGCACCGTCTACATGAAGATGACCACCGGCGGCTTCAGTTACCACAAGGACGAGGGCAAGACCCGCAAGAACCGCATCGGCGACTTCTTCACCGTCGGCGACCTCGGCTACCTCGACGAGGACGGCTATCTCTTCCTCCGCGACCGCAAGATCGACATGATCATCTCCGGCGGGGTCAACATCTACCCGGCCGAGATCGAGTCGGCGCTGCTCGCCCACCCCGCCGTCGCCGACGCCGCCGCCTTCGGCATCCCGCACGACGACTGGGGCGAGGAGGTCAAGGCGGTCGTCGAACCCGCCGAGGGGCACCGGCCCGGCCCCGAACTGGCCGCCGCCCTCCTCGACCACTGCGCCCGCCATCTGGCCGGCTACAAACGCCCCCGCTCGGTCGACTTCACCACCGCGATGCCCCGCGACCCCAACGGCAAGCTCTACAAGCGCCGGCTGCGCGCCCCGTATTGGGAGGGCCGGGAGCGGGCCGTCTGACCGGGGGCCGGTGCCCCCGGGGGCAGCCGGGGCCGTTGCGGACCCGCCGCGGGCCACCGGGCGACGCGCGGTGCCTTGACCGGGCATCCGGGCGCGCCCCAGGATCGCCGCATGACGGATGCGAGGCACGCGCGCGGCAACACGGTGGACGGGATCCTGCGGCGCAGCGCGCGCCGGGTGCCGGAACGGCCGGCGGTCCGCTACGGCGAACGGAGTTGGAACTACCGCGAACTGGACGACGCGGTCACCGCCGCCGCCCGACTGCTGCGCGCCGAGGGGCTGCGCCCGGGGGACCGGGTCGCCTCCTACGGGCACAACTCCGACGCCTACCTGATCGGCTTCCTGGCCTGCGCCCGCGCCGGCCTGGTGCACGTCCCCGTCAACCACGCCCTGACCGGCGAGGAGTTGGAGTACCTGCTCACGCAGTCCGGCAGCACCCTGGTGCTCACGGACGTCGCGCTGGCGCCCCGGTTGCCGGACGCGGTGCGAGCCGTCCCGTTGCACGGCGCACCGGACGGGCTGCTGGAGCGGCTGCCGCAGCACCGCGAGCCGGCCGACGGTGAGGCGCTGCCGGCGCCGGCCGACGACGCCCTCGTCCAACTCCTCTACACCTCCGGGACCACCGCCCTCCCCAAGGGGGCGATGATGACCCACCGGGCGCTGGTGCACGAGTACACCAGCGCGATCGTCGCCCTCGACCTCACGGAAGACGACCGTCCGGTCCACTCGCTGCCGCTCTACCACTCCGCCCAGATGCACGTCTTCCTGCTGCCCTATCTGGCGGTGGGCGCGGAGAACACCATCCTGGACGGGCCCGCCCCGGAGCGGATCTTCGAGCTGGTGGAAGCGGGCCTGGCGGACAGCCTGTTCGCCCCGCCGACCGTCTGGATCGCGCTCGCCAACCACCCCGGCTTCGGCACCCGCGACCTGGACGGGCTGCGCAAGGCGTACTACGGCGCCTCGATCATGCCGGTGCCCGTACTGGAACGGCTCCGCGCCCGGCTGCCGCACCTCGCCTTCTACAACTGCTTCGGCCAGAGCGAGATCGGCCCGTTGGCCACCGTCCTCGGACCGGACGAGCACGAGGGGCGGATGGACTCCTGCGGGCGCCCCGTGCTGTTCGTCGAGGCGCGGGTGGTGGACGAGGCCGGCCGGGAGGCGCCCGACGGCACCCCGGGCGAGGTGGTCTACCGCTCGCCGCAGCTCTGCACGGGCTATTGGGAGAAGCCCGAGGAGACCGCGGAGGCGTTCCGGGACGGTT
Organism: Streptomyces sp. WZ-12; assembly: GCF_028898845.1. Lineage (NCBI taxonomy): Bacteria > Bacillati > Actinomycetota > Actinomycetes > Kitasatosporales > Streptomycetaceae > Streptomyces > Streptomyces sp. WZ-12. Next base: position 7,468,841 of record NZ_CP118574.1, read on the forward strand.
GGTTCCACTCCGGGGACCTGGCTGTCCGGGACGCGGCCGGCTACTTCACGGTCGTCGACCGGGTCAAGGACGTCATCAACTCCGGTGGCGTGCTGGTCGCCTCGCGTCAGGTGGAGGACGTGCTGTACGCGCACCCGCAGGTCGCCGAGGTCGCGGTCGTCGGGCTGCCGGACGCGCGGTGGATCGAGGCGGTGACCGCGGTGGTGGTCCGGCGCACCGGCGACGGGGACGGCGCGGTGGGGGAGGCGGAGCTGATCGCCGCGGCGCGGGCCCGCCTGGCGTCGTTCAAGGTGCCCAAGCGCGTGGTGTTCGTCGACGCGCTGCCGCGCAACGCCAGCGGCAAGGTCCTCAAGCGGGCGCTGCGCGAGCGGTTCGGCACCCGCTGAGCGGCGCGCGGAGGGCGACTGTCAGTGCCCGCTGCCATGCTGGGAACCGGCACTGACCAGCACGTGATCGGAGTACCTCATGTTGACGACCCGCTTCGTCCCCGGCGCACCGAACTGGCTCGACCTCGGCGTCCCCGACGTCGACGCCGCCGCGGCGTTCTACTCCGCGCTGTTCGGCTGGACCTTCCAGTCGGCCGGCCCGGACGCCGGTGGCTACGGCTTCTTCCAGCTCGACGGTAAGACGGTCGGTGCGGTCGGCCCCTGCCAGGAGGAGGGCGCGGGGCCGGCCTGGACGCCGTACTTCCTCACCGCGGACGCGGACGCCACCAGCAAGGCGGTGGAGCAGGCCGGCGGCCGGGTCCGGACCGCGCCGATGGACGTCTTCACCGCCGGCCGGCTCGCCACGTTCACCGACCCGACGGGCGCCGACTTCGCGGTCTGGCAGCCGGGCGACGTCAAGGGACTGGAAGCGGTCATGGAGCCGAACACCCTGTGTTGGACGGAGCTCTACACCACCGACGCCGCCGCGGCCCAGGACTTCTACCGCAGCGTGTTCGGCTGGACCTACCAGGACATGACGATGGGCGGGGAGTTGCTCTACAGCGTCGCCTCCGCGCCCGGCGCCGGCAGCGGGGACGACACCGCGCACGGCGGCATCCTCCAGCTCCAACAGATGCATCTGGACGCCGGTTCGACGTCGGAGTGGCACCCGTACTTCGGCGTCACCGACTGCGACGCGATGTACCACACCGCCACCCAGCTCGGCGCCACGCCGCTGATCGCGCCGATGGACGCGGCCGGCATCGGCCGGCTGGCGATGGTGATGGACCCGGCCGGCGCACCCTTCGCGCTGCTCAAGGGGGAGCCGAAGACGGCCTGATGACGGTCGGTGGGGTGACGGGATGGCAAGGCTGCCGGTGGGCGGGCTGACGGGGCGACGCGTTGCGGGACGCCGGTTCGGCGCCCGTCAGTTGTCCCGGCGGGCGTCCACGATCCGTTTGAACTTCCCCACCGAGCGCTCCAGCGTCTCCGGATCGACGATCTCCACCGCGACCGTGACCCCGATGCCGTCCTTGACGCCGCGGGCGATCCGGTCGGCGGCCGCCGCGCGGTCGTCCGCGGTGGCGTCCGGCCGGGCCTCGGCGCGGACGGTCAGCCGGTCCAGCCGGCCCTCGCGGGTCAGCCGGAGCTGGAAGTGCGGGGCGACGCCGGGGGTGCGCAGCACGATCTCCTCGACCTGCGCGGGGAAGAGGTTGACCCCGCGCAGGATGATCATGTCGTCGCTGCGCCCGGTGATCTTCTCCATCCGGCGGAAGGCCGGGCGGGCGGTCCCGGGCAGCAGCCGGGTCAGGTCCCGGGTGCGGTAGCGGATGACCGGCATGGCCTCCTTGGTGAGCGAGGTGAGGACCAACTCGCCGTGCTCGCCGTCCGGTAGCACCTCGCCGGTGATCGGATCGACCACCTCCGGATAGAAGTGGTCCTCCCAGATGTGCAGTCCGTCCTTGGTCTCCACGCACTCCTGCGCCACGCCGGGCCCCATCACCTCCGACAGCCCGTAGATGTCCACGGCGTCGAGGGCGAACCGCTCCTCGATCTCCCGGCGCATCTCCTCCGTCCAGGGCTCGGCGCCGAAGATCCCCACCTTCAGCGAGGTGGTGCGGGGATCGATGCCCTGGCGCTCGAACTCGTCGAGCAGGGTGAGCAGGTACGACGGCGTCACCATGATGATCTCGGGGCGGAAGTCCTGGATGAGCTGCACCTGGCGGCTGGTCATTCCGCCGGAGGCCGGGACGACGGTGCAGCCGAGCCGCTCCGCGCCGTAGTGTGCCCCCAGCCCGCCGGTGAACAGCCCGTATCCGTAGGAGACATGGACGGTGTGGCCCGGTCGGCCGCCCGCCGCGCGGAGCGAACGGGCCACCAGATCGGCCCAGTTCGACAGGTCCCGCTCGGTGTAGCCCACGACCGTGGGCCGCCCGGTGGTCCCACTGGAGGCGTGCAGCCGCCGCACCCGCTCCTTCGGCACCGCGAACATGCCGAACGGATAGTGCGCCCGCAGGTCGTCCTTCACCGTGAACGGGAAGCGGGCCAGGTCCGCCGGCGTGCGGCAGTCCTCGGGCCGGATGCCCGCCCGGTCGAACGCGCTCCGGTAGAAGGGGACGTGGTCGTAGGCGTGCTGCAACGAGCTGCGCAGCCTGGTGAGTTGCAGCGCGCGCAGGGCGTCCGCCGACAGCCGCTCCGCGTCGTCACACCAGTCGGCCTCGCAGACCCCGTCGCCCGTTCCGCTGTCCGTCGCCGCTTCCGGCATGGATCTCACCGCCTCGTCTCCCTACCGATCATTCGGTAGCCGCGATTGCGGAACCAAGTAATCAGCGCGCGGCGAGCACGTCAAGGGGCGTGCCGCGGACGCCCCACGGGTAGCTTCCCGCGCATGGGTGACGTACGGAAGGTGCAGGTCGGTGACGTTCAGTTGGCATACCGCGGGTGGGGCCAGGCGGACGCGCCCCCGGCGGTCCTGCTGCACGGCCTCGGCGAGGACGGTGAGGACTGGCGCGGGGTGGTCGGCCGACTGGCCACCACGCACCGGGTCTTCGCGCTCGACCAGCGCGGGCACGGCCGCAGCGACTGGCCCGGGGAGTACGGCTTCGAACGCTGGCGGGACGATGCGATCGGCTTCGTCCGGGCGCTCGACCTCGGCCCGGTCGCGCTGATCGGCCACTCGCTGGGCGGCACCACCGCCCTGCTGCTGGCCGCCCACCGCCCCGACCTGGTCTCCCGCCTGATCGCCGAGGAACCGGCCCCGCCGGTCCCCGCCGACCCACTCCAGCAGGTCCCCGCACCGCCGCCCGGCCCCGCGGCCTTCGACTGGCAGGCCAAGGTCGCCGCCGTCGCCGAACGGAACGCCCCCGCGCCGCACTGGTGGGCGTCCCTGTCCGCGATCACCGCCCCCACGCTGGTGGTCGCCGGCGGTTCCACCAGCCACATCCCCCAACGCCATCTCGCCGAGTTGGCCGACGCCATCCCCGACGCCCGCCTGGTCACCGTCGAGGGCGCCGGCCATCTCGTCCACGAGGAGCGGCCGGGCGAGTATCTGGCGGCGGTGACGTCGCTCCTGCGGAATTGACGCATGGTCAACTGTCAGGTGACCGGCGGGCGTTCAAGGTGCCGCCGTGGTTGCGCGAAATGCTCGTGAACGGATCGATGCGCGCTCGACGTCTTGATGAACGGCTCGACGAACGGTTCCATGAGGGTCGCGACGGACGCCCCGACGGACGGTTCGGCAGAAGCTGGCAGAAGGCGACAGACGGTTCGATGAAAGGCTCAATGAAAGGCTCGATGTGCAGGTGACCCTCTCGATGCGCCGTGCGTTGCTGGGCGGGACCGCTGCGGCGGTGTTGTTCGCCGGGGGCGGGGCCGGCAGCGCCGCCGCGGTGCCCGCCGCTGCCGCACCGCGGCCGGCCGCCGGCCCGGTGGGTACCGCCGCGCCCGCGCCGTCACCGGCCGGTCAACTCCGGCCGTTGGCCGCGCTCTCCGCCGATCGGCTGGCCACCGCCGACCTGGTGGCCGCGGCGAAGTGGGGCACCGGCAGCCCGATCGACGATCCGGTGCGGGAGCGGGAGGTGCTGGCCGCGGTGGCCGCGCAGGCCCGCGAGGCGGGTGCCGATCCGGTACCGACCGTGCGGATCTTCCGGGACCAGATCGAGGCGAACAAGCTGGTCCAGCGCGGGCTGTACCGCCGCTGGGACGCGGACCCGGCGCACGCGCCCACCACCCGCCCGGATCTCGCCCGGGTCCGTCAGGTGATCAACCGCCTCAACCGGGAGCTGGTACGGGCCATCGCCGCGTCACCGCGGGCCCGTACGGCACCGGGCTGCGGGCCGCGGCTGGCGCTCGCCGCGCTGCGGGTGGGCGACGAGCGCCGGCTGGACCTGCTGCACGCGGCCGGGTTGGCCCGTTCGCTGCGGTCGGTGTGCGGGGGATAGGCGACGGGCGGCGGGGAAGACGGTTCGGGGCGGACAGGCGGCCGGGGCCAGCCAGTTGGGCAAATGCCCCGCTTCGGCCCCGTTCGGCTCCCCTCACGCCTCCCTTTCCCCCGCCGCCACCGCCTTCGCCCACCGGTAGTCCGCCTTGCCGCTCGGTGACCGCTGGATCCGGTCGGTGAAGACGACCTGGCGGGGGATCTTGTAGCCGGCCAGCCGGGTCCGGCAGTGGGACTGGATGCCGCTGAGATCCAACGGGCCGGCGTCCGGCCGGAGTTGCACGACGGCGGCGACCCGGCTGCCCCAGCGGTCGTCCGGGACGCCGGCCACCAGCGCGTCATAGACGTCCGGATGCGCCTTCAGGGCCTGCTCCACCTCCTCCGGATAGATCTTCTCCCCGCCGGAGTTGATGCACTGCGAGCCCCGGCCCAGCACCGTGACCACGCCGTCCGCGCCGACGGTGGCCATGTCGCCGAGCAGTACCCAGCGGTCCCCGTCCGCCGCGAAGAACGTCTCCGCGGTCTTCGCCGGGTCGTTGTAGTAGCCGAGCGGCACATGGCCGCGCAGCGCCAGCCGGCCCACCTCGCCGGCCGCGACCGCCCGGTGAGTGGCCGGATCGACCACCGCCGTACGGGAGTTGACGTGGAGGCGGAAGCCCTTGTCGGGGCCCGAGTCGTCGGTGGCGGTGCCGTTGAAGCCGGACTCCGAGGAGCCGAAGTTGTTCAGCAGCAGCGCGTTCGGGACCAGCGCGGCGAACTGGGCGCGGACGGTGTCGGAGAGGATCGCCCCCGAGCTGCTGACGCTGAACAGGGACGAGCAGTCGATCCTCTTGAGCGGGCCGGCGAGCGCGTCCACCAGGGGGCGCAGCATCGCGTCGCCCACCAGGGAGACGCTGGTGACCCGCTCCCGTTCGATGGTGCGCAGCACCTCCTCCGGCGCGAACCTGCGGTGCACGACGACCTTCTGGCCGAAGTGGAAGGCGATGAACGCGGTGAGCGTCGAGGTGCCGTGCATCAGCGGTGGCGTCGGGAAGAACACCAGGCCCTCGCCGCCGGCCGCCACCCGCTCGGCCAACTCCTCCGGGCGGGCGACCGGTTCGCCGGTCGGTGCGCCGCCGCCCATCCCGGAGAAGAAGATGTCCTCGTGGCGCCAGACCACGCCCTTGGGCATGCCGGTGGTGCCGCCGGTGTAGATCACGATGCGGTCGTCGGCGGAGCGCGGCCCGAAGTCGCGGGCGGGGGAGCCGGCCGCCTCGGCCTCCGCCAGCGGCACCGGCGCGATCGCCGGCTCGCCGACCCCGGCGGGCGGGGTACCGACCCGTACCAGGTGCCGCAGCTTCGGCGCCTTCGGCAGCGCCCCCGCGACCCGGTCGGTGAACTCCGCCTCGAAGACCAGTGCCACCAGATCGGCGTCCCGGTAGAGGTAGACCAACTCCTCCTCGACGTAGCGGTAGTTGACGTTGACCGGCACGGCGCGGAGCTTCAGGCAGGCATAGGCGGACTGGAGGTACTCGACGCCGTTGTAGAGGTGCAGTCCGACGTGGTCGCCGGGGCCGATGCCGCGGTCGGCGAGGTGGTGGGCCAGGCGGTTGGCGGCCCGGTCCAACTCCGCGTAGGTCAGCCGTCGTTCGGCGCCGGTGCCCGGATGGTCAAGGTATACCAACGCCTCGCGGTCCGGGACGGTGTCGACGATCGACTCGAAGAGGTCGGCGAGGTTGTACTCCATGGCTCCTCCAGACCGGGCGGCGTCGGCTCGACGGTCATTAGAGCGCCGTAGCCGAACACAGGGAAGGGGCCCGGACCAAGAAAACTGACTGAGCGTCAGAAAAGCCTTGAACTCGTCGTCCGGCTACTGCAACCTGTTCTACGTCGTGAGACGGGAGGACCGAATGGGCGGGACCGAACACGCCGCGACCGCACCGGCTCGGCCGGAGGACGCGGCCACCGAACACCTCACCGTGGAGCGCGCCGGCGCGACGCTGGTGCTCACCCTCAACCGGCCGGAGGCCAAGAACGCGCTCTCCCTGCCGATGCTGGTCGGCCTGTACGACGGCTGGCTCGCCGCCGACGCCGACGACCGGATCCGGTCGATCGTGCTGACCGGCGCCGGCGGCTCGTTCTGCGCCGGCATGGACCTCAAGGCGCTGGCCGGCGGCGGACTGACCGGCGACGCGTACCGCGCGCGGCTGCGCGCCGACCCGGACCTGCACTGGAAGGCGATGCTGCGGCACCACCGCCCGCGCAAACCGGTCATCGCCGCCGTCGAGGGCCACTGCGTCGCCGGCGGCACCGAGGTCCTCCAGGGCACCGACATCCGGGTCGCCGGCGAGGGCGCCACCTTCGGCCTCTACGAGGTCCGGCGCGGTCTGTTCCCCATCGGCGGCTCCACCGTCCGACTGCCCCGGCAGATCCCCCGCACCCACGCCCTGGAGATGCTGCTCACCGGCCGGCCCTACCCGGCGCCCGAGGCGGCCCGGATCGGCCTGATCGGCCATGTCGTCCCCGACGGCACCGCGTTGGAGAAGGCGCTGGAGATCGCCGAGCGGATCAACGCCTGCGGCCCGCTCGCCGTCGAGGCCGTCAAGGCGTCCGTCTACGAGACGGCCGGGATGGCCGAGGCCGACGGGCTCGCCGCCGAACTCGCCCGCGGCTGGCCGATCTTCGACACCGCCGACGCCAAGGAGGGCTCCCGCGCCTTCGCCGAGAAGCGCCCCCCGGTCTTCCGGCGCGCCTGATCCCACCCCATCGAGGAGTCCCCCATGTCAGAGGTCCTCACCGCGCCGCTCGTCGTGGAATTCCCCTTCACCCGCTCGCTCGGCCCGGTCGTCGGCGCCTTCCTCACCGGGCTGCGCGAGCGCACCGTCCTCGGCGTCCGGGCCCGCGACGGCCGGGTGGTGGTGCCGCCCGTCGAGTACGACCCGGTCACCGCCGACGAGCTCCGCGACCTGGTCGAGGTCGCCCCGACCGGCACCGTCACCACCTGGGCCTGGAACCCGTCCCCGCGTCGCGGCCAGCCGCTGGCCGACCCCTTCGCCTGGGTCCTGGTCCGGCTCGACGGCGCCGACACCGCCCTGCTGCACGCCCTGGCCGCGCCCGGCCCGGACGCCGTGCGCACCGGCATGCGGGTCCGCATCCGCTGGGCCGCCGAACGCACCGGCGCGATCACCGACATCGCCTGCTTCGAGCCCGCGGAAGGGGCGGCGGGCGTACCTAGGGAGGGGGCGAACGGATCCCGTAGGGGTGGCGCGGACCCCCTGCGGGGCCACAACGTGGACGGGCGGGGCGGTATTCCCGGCGAGGGAGATCCCGGCGGGGGAAATCCCGGCCGGGGCATTCGCGAAGGAGACGTCCCCGAAGGGGGTGCTCCCGAAGGCGGTATGCGCGAGGCCGCCGGTGGGCCGCAACCAGCCCCGCACTCCGGGCAGTTCGACGACCCCGTCACCGGCATCACCGCCCCGGCCCGGCTCGACTACACCTATGCGCCGGGGCGCGCCCAGTCCCGGTACATCCAGGCGCTCGCCGAGCGGCGCACCCTCGGGGAGCGCTGCCCGGCCTGTCGCAAGGTCTACGTCCCGCCCCGCGGCGCCTGCCCCACCTGTGGGGTCGCCACCGGCGAACAGGTGGAGGTCGGCCCCCGCGGCACCGTCACCACCTTCTGCATCGTCAACATCAAGGCCCGCAACCTCGACATCGAGGTGCCCTACGTCTACGCCCATATCGCCCTGGACGGTGCCGACTTGGCGCTGCACGCCCGGATCGGCGGCATCCCCTACGACCAGGTGCGGATGGGACTGCGGGTCGAGCCCGTCTGGACCGAGGGCGCCCGATTCCCCGACCACTACCGCCCCACCGGCGAACCCGACGCCGACTACGACAGCTACAAGGAGCTGATCTGATGCCCGAGCCCGTGCGCGGCCCGGTGCGCGAGGTCGCCGTCGTCGCCTTCGGACAGAGCGCGCACGTCCCGGACAGCGCCGAGACCTCCGAGGTCGAGATGCTGATGCCGGTGCTGCACGACGTCCTCGCGCAGACCGGCCTGAAGGCCCGGGACATCGACTTCACCTGTTCCGGCTCCTCCGACTACCTCGCCGGGCGCGCCTTCTCGTTCACCATGGCGCTGGACGGCGTCGGCGCCTGGCCGCCGATCGCCGAGTCCCACGTGGAGATGGACGGCGCCTGGGCGCTCTACGAAGCCTGGGTCAAGATCCTCACCGGCGAGGCCGACACCGCGCTGGTCTACGCGTACGGCAAGTCCTCGCCCGGCGACCTGCGCGAGGTCCTCACCCGCCAACTCGACCCGTACTACGTCGCCCCGCTCTGGCCCGACTCCGTGGCGCTCGCCGCCCTCCAGGCCCAGGCGCTGTTCGACGCCGGCCACACCGACGCCCGCGAACTGGCCGCGATCGGCGCGCGCAGCCGGGGCGACCGCCCGGGCGCCGCACCCGGCCGGCAGGTCGTCGGGCCGCTGCGCACCGGCGACTGCCCGCCGGTCGTCGACGGCGCCGCCGCGGTGGTCCTCGCCGCCGGCGACACCGCCCGCCGGCTGACCGCCCGCCCCGCCTGGATCCGCGGCCTGGACCACCGCATCGAGGCGCACGCCCTCGGCGTCCGCGACCTCACCGACTCGCCCTCCACCCGGCTCGCCGCCGAACGCGCCGGCGCCTTCGAGGCACCCGTCCAACTCGCGGAGCTGCACGCCCCGTTCACCTCCCAGGAGGTCGTGCTGCGCCGCGCGCTGCGGCTGGACGCGCCCGGCAGCACGGTCCGGATCAACCCGTCCGGCGGCGCGCTGGCCGCCAACCCCATGATGGCCGCCGGCCTGATCCGGCTCGGCGCGGCCGCCGCCGCCGTCCAGCGCGGCGAGGCGGACCGCGCCCTGGCGCACGCCACCTCGGGCCCGTGCCTGCAACAGAACCTGGTCGCCGTCCTGGAGGGGGAGCGATGAGCAACGCAGCGACCGCGAAGGAACCGGTGGCCGTCGTCGGCGTCGGTCAGACCAAGCACGTCGCCGCCCGGCGCGACGTCTCGATCGCCGGCCTGGTCCGCGAGGCCGCCCAACGGGCCCTGGCAGACGCCGAGTTGGGCTGGGGTGACATCGACGCGGTGGTGATCGGCAAGGCCCCCGACTTCTTCGAGGGGGTGATGATGCCGGAGCTCTACCTCGCCGACGCGCTCGGCGCCGTCGGCAAGCCGATGCTCCGGGTGCACACCGCCGGCTCGGTCGGCGGCTCCACCGCCCTGGTCGCCACCCATCTCGTCGCCGCCCGGGTGCACCGCACGGTCCTCACCCTCGCCTTCGAGAAGCAGTCCGAGTCCAACGCGATGTGGGGCCTGTCCCTGCCCATCCCCTTCCAACAGCCGCTGTTGGCCGGCGCCGGCGGGTTCTTCGCCCCGCACGTCCGCGCCTACCTCCGCCGCACCGGCGCCCCCGACGCCATCGGCTCCCTGGTCGCCTACAAGGACCGCCGCAACGCCCTGAAGAACCCCTACGCCCACCTCCACGAGCACGACCTCACCCTGGAGAAGGTCCAGTCCTCCCCGATGCTCTGGGATCCGATCCGCTACTCCGAGACCTGCCCCTCCTCGGACGGCGCCTGCGCCATGGTCCTCACCGACCGCACCGGCGCCGCCCGCGCCCCGCACCCGCCGGCCTGGGTGCACGGCGGGGCGATGCGGAGCGAGCCCACCCTCTTCGCCGGCAAGGACTTCGTCTCCCCGCAGGCCGGCAAGGACTGCGCCGCGGACGTCTACCGGCAGGCCGGGATCACCGACCCGCGCCGCCAGATCGACGCCGTCGAGATGTACGTCCCGTTCTCGTGGTACGAGCCGATGTGGCTGGAGAACCTCGGCTTCGCCGCCGAGGGCGAGGGCTGGAAGCTCACCGAGTCCGGGGTCACCGGGCTCGACGGCGACCTGCCCGTCAACCCCTCCGGCGGGGTGCTCTCCACCAACCCCATCGGCGCCTCCGGCATGCTCCGCTTCGCCGAGGCCGCCCTCCAGGTCCGCGGCCGGGCCGGCGAGCACCAAATCGACGGCGCCCGAAGGGCGTTGGGGCACGCCTACGGGGGCGGCTCGCAGTTCTTCTCCATGTGGCTGGTGGGCGCCGAAGCCCCCACCACCTGACGTCCCGCACCCGTCGCACGTCCCCTGTTCCGCCCCGGGGATCAGTCGTTACCCTGGCCACCGATGACGATCGGGAGGAGCGGATACGTGGCCGACAGCATCACCGACCAGCGGCTCGCGGGCGGGACCAGGCCGGAACTCGACCTTTCCCGCGCCGAGTGGCAATCGAGCACCCGGGGCGTGGGCGGAGATCTCCAGATCGCCTTCGTCGAGGGCTATATCGCGATGCGCAACGGCCGCAGCCCGGAGATACCGGCGCTGATCTTCACCCCCGCCGAGTGGCGCGGCTTCGTCCTCGGCGCCCGCGAGGGCGAGTTCGACCTGACCTGATCCCCACCGACGCCCCACGACCGGCGCCGGCGCCGGCCCCGCCGCCGAGGCGCGGGCCGGGCCGCCAAGACGGGGCCGACCCCACCGGAACCGCTGCCGGCTGACGGCCCTCGCACCGCGCCCGCGGCGGCCCGACGTCCGCGCCGGCTGGCGTGCCGGGCCACGTACGATGGCGACATGTCCTTCCTCCGTCGCCGCAGCGCAGCCACGCCCGCCGGTCCAGACTTCGACGTACTCGCCATGGACCCGGGTGACTGGCCCGGCAATCTCGGGGCCGGGCTGCTGCCCGCGCCCGACGGGAGCTGCCAGGGCGTGTTCCTCCGCTACGACCTGTTCGGCGGCCGCGGCCCGGCGATGATCATCGGCAACCTCCCGGAGGGCTCGCCGGCCCGCGAGTGCGAGGAGGGGCAGGTCCCCTTCGAGGTGGCCCAGCTCCTCGCGGCGCTCGAAAACGACGAGCCGGTGACGGTCGTGGAGACCGAGGACACCCCCGTGATGCACCAGGACAACCTCCTGATCGTCAAGCGCATCAAGTGCTCCGAGAGCCGCATCTCCTGCGTGCAGTTCGACCGCAGCGACGGCGTGCTGGTCACCATCGCCAGTTGGGACCGCCCGATCACCGACGACCTCTACGCGCTGCTCAAGCCGCTGCCCGCGGAGCTCTTCCAGCAGGGCTGACCCGGCACGACCGACGGCGCACGGACCCGCGCCCGGCGGACGGCCCCACGGCCGACCACCGCCCGCGCGGGCGTCCCGGCCGCTACGACCGCGAGGAGTGCACCTCCACATCGGCCGCCCGCACATAGCCGACCCGGTGCCCGAGCTGGATCTCGTAGTAGACGTCGTCGCCCCGCACCACCGCGTGCTTGGTGATGTCGAAGGTCGGCGAGAAGAAGTAGTCCGACCGCACCCGCCCGCCGACGGCGTACTTCTGGCCCGCGAGCAACTTGTACGGCAGCGGGATCACCGCCTGCACCGGCACCTGCGACGGATACGCCGACTGCTCCGGATAGGCCCGCCCGTAGACCGGGATCTCCGAGCGGCCCTCCTTTGGAGTGGCGACCAGCCCCTTGGCGTTCACCGCCGTCGGGTGCGAGCGCGGGTTGCGGAACCACGCCTCCTGCCCGAGGTACCAGATCGCCGTCCAGTCACCGGACCGGCCCGCCACCGCGAACCGTTGCCCCGTGGAGGCCCGCGCCCCGGTGTCGTTCACCCCGGTCGTGGTCGCCGCACCGTCCGGGTGCAGCCCGATGTCCTGGACCAGCGGCGCGCTCTCACTGGGCGCGGTGTGCAGCCGCACCGCCGTGGACCCGTGCTCGGCGCAGGGCTGACCGGCCTTCTCGCAGTCGGTGTAGACCGGCCGGTTGGCGTCGTAGGACGGGCGGATGGTGACCAGCCCGCCGTGCGACCCCGCGGTCCGCTTGAACGGCCGGCCCAACAGGGCGAAGTAGTGCGCCCAGTCCCAATACGGGCCGGGGTCGGTGTGCATCCCCGGGATCGTCGACGGGATCATGCCCGGCACGTTGTCGTGGCCCAGGATGTGCTGCCGGTCCAACGGGATGTCGTACTTCTTCGCCAGGTACTTCACCAGCCGCGCCGAGGTGCGGTACATCGCCTCCGTGTACCAGGCGTCCGGCGCGGCGAGGAACCCCTCGTGCTCGATGCCGATCGAGTGCGAGTTGACGTACCAGTTGCCCGCGTGCCAGGCCACGTCCTTGGTGGGCACGTGCTGGGCGATCAGCCCGTCCGAGGAGCGGATGGTGTAGTGCCAGGACACGTACTTGGGGTCCTTGATCAGCCGGAGCGTGGTCTCCCAGGAGCCCTCGGTGTCGTGGATCACGAGGGTGTCGATCCGCTGCTCCTTGGGCCGGTCGGCCAGATCGTGGTTGCCGTAGTTGGTCCCGTTGTCGTACTGCTGGTACGGCGCCGGCCAGGACTCGCAGGCCACCGTCCACGGGCACTCCACCGCCCCGCCGGAACCGGGCGCCGAGGCGCGCTGCACGGCGGCCCCGCCGAGACGTTTCTCCTGGGCGGCGTCCGCGGTCAGCCGGGGCGCGGCGGCCAGCGCGACCCGCTGCCCCGCGTCGGTGGTGCGGGCCTGCCCGTGCCGCATCACGTCGAAGACGTCCCGGGCGAAGGCCGCGCCGCTCGCCGCATCGTCCGCGCTGCCGTAGCGGGCCACCGCCGCGTACCACTTGGCGGGGTCCGCGCTGGCCGGCAGCCCCAGCTCGCGCTGGGCGGCGGCCAGCAGCGCGGCGCCGCCCAGCACGTTCGCCGCCGAGTCGGTCCGCAGCTTCGCCGCCGACAGCTTCGCCAGGCGCGCGGCCCGCCGCAACGTCCGCAAGCGGGCCGGGAGTTCGGCGGGCAGCACCGACCGGCGCGCCGCCGGCTCCGTCCGGCGCGGCCGGGCCGCATCGCCCCGCGCGTCCTCGGCGTCCGCGCTGAACTCCGGCGCCCCCGCCACGGCCGCCCGGGCGTCGGTCAGATGCATCGGCCCGTAGCCCCCGGAGACGCTCGGCGCGCCGCCGTGAGCGTCCCAACGGGACTCCAGGTACGAGACGCCCAGCAGGACGCTGCGCGGCACGTGGTAGCGCGCGGCGGCGACGTCGAAGGCGCGTTGCAGCGCGGCGGACGGGGGCTGCCCGGCGCCCGCGGACGGGGCCGCCGAGACCAGTGGCAGCAGCAGTGCCGCCGCCGCGACGGCGGTGGTGGCGGGTCTGCGCAGCGCCAAGTGGCGGGTTCTCGGCGCGCCTTCCGGTGCGGATCCTCGCAAAACGGCCTCCTCAAGCCGGCCCGAGTCGGGGCGGTGTGACGGTGGTGTGCCAGGGCCTGCCCGGTGGAGCGTGAATCGGCCAGGCCGCTGCCGTGCGGGAGACCCCGAGGGTAAGCCCCGGGGTCGGCCGAGACCATGGGTTTGCCTAACGAGCCGTCAAACGCCTCACCCGGACGGGATTCCGCATGTCGGGGCAGCACCGCCAGGAGCCTTCCCGGGCCCGGCCCGGGACCTGCGGGGCGTCAGTGGAATGGACCAACGCATACGTGAGCGGCGCGGCCCAACCGGGCCGCGCCGCTCACGTAGTGCCCCTCCGGGGCCGGGGGTCAGCGGGTGCCGACCGCCGCCCGCACCGCCCGCCGCGCCATCTGCGCGTCGTCGTGCAGCCTGCGCAGCAGCAACCGCTGCTCCTCCCCGGGCGTGGGCGCCCCGGGGTGCCCCGCGGCCGGCGGGGTGGCCGGCGCGGGCTCGCGCATGGTCCGCTGCACCGCGGTCTCGTACCGCCGGATCTCGCGGGTGAGCACCAGCATCAGGTTCACCAGGAAGGAGTCCCGCGCGGCGGTGCCCGGTGCCTGGGCGAGCTGGCTGATGTGCCGGCGGGCCACCGGGGCGTCGCCGAGCACCGCCCACAGCGTCGCCAGGTCGTACCCCGGGAGGTACCAGCCGGCGTTGTCCCAGTCCAGCAGCACCGGGCCGGCCGGCGAGAGCAGGACGTTGTTCAACAGGGCGTCGCCGTGGCAGAACTGGCCCTGGGTGTGCGCCAGTCCGTGCAGCAGCTTCTGGAGGTCGCCCAGATCCCGGTCGGTGAGCAGTCCCAGGTCGTGGTAGCGCCCGATCCGGCCCGCGTAGTCCAGCGGGGCGTCGAACAGACCGGCCGGCGGGCGCCAGGAGTTGACCCGGCAGACCGCGCCCAGCGCGGCCCGGACGTCCGCCCGCGGCGGCGCCTCCGAGGGGTGCCGGGCCAGGGCCGCCACCCGGCCGGGCATCCGCTCCAGCACCAGCGTGCAGTTGTCGGGGTCGGCCGCCACCAGCCGCGGCACCCGGACCGGCGGACGGTGCCGGACGAAGGCCCGGTACGCGCTTATTTCCTGCCGGAAGCTGTCGACCCACGAGGGAGAGTGGTCCAGTAAACACTTCGCGACGGCGCTCATCCGTCCGGTCGTCCCCAGGAGCAGCACGGTCCTCCCGCCCCGGCGGAGCACCTGGACCGGGTTGAACTCCGGACAGATGCGGTGCACCGAGGCGACGGCGGCGCGGAGCTGGGCGCCCTGGGGGCCGGACAAGTCGAGTCTCCCGCTGAGCGGTTGGGTGCCCAACCCCTGTGCCCGCCGGTTCCGGCCGCCGGCCAGACCGGTCACCGCCCCCGCGGAGGGGGAGGGATCGAGATACGGCCCGCTGCCGGCAGGGTGCGGGCGGTACGTCCGGGTGGGGGCGGTCACGGCGGACGATGCTGCATACATGGGTGAGACAGATCCCTTCGTGCGCCGACGAGTTGCGTGCGCTCCCGGCCCGGTGGCGGGAACCCGTGAACGGGCCCCGTACAGGCGGCCGTCCGCGGGTCCCCGTGTAGGGCACGCACCCTGGGGAATGCGGTCCCGCCACCGGGCCGGGGGCTGCACACCTACCGAACACGCGGGTGCGGGTGGCAGACCATCTGGCGCACCCTGGCGAACCCTGGCGAATGCTCGCAGCGCACGTCAACGGCCGTTACTGTCAACTCAGTCGAGGAACCTGGGGGCTTGACGTGAGCAGGGAGCCAAACACGCGTCTCGCGGACCTTTTCGGCCTGGCCGGCTGGTCCAAGGGAGAACTCGCGAGGCTGGTCAACCGGCAGGCGGCGGCCATGGGCCATCCGCAGCTGGCGACCGACACCTCGCGGGTGCGGCGCTGGATCGACATGGGGGAGACCCCCAGGGATCCGGTGCCCAAGGTGCTGGCCTCCCTCTTCACCGAGCGCCTCGGCCGTGTCGTAACCACCGAGGACCTCGGGTTCGCCCGGACCGGTCGCGCGGGGAAGCGGCAGGCCATGGACGGTCTGCCGTGGGCGCCCGAGCGGACCGCAGCGGTCCTCACGGAATTCACGGGAATGGACCTCATGCTCAATCGACGCGGCTTGGTGGGGGCCGGCGCGGCGCTCGCCGCGGGTTCCGCACTCACCGGCGCCCTGCACGACTGGCTGCACACCGACCCCGCTCCGCTCGCCCTCCGCCACGACGATCCGCTCGCCCACGAATCCCTGCACGAACTCGACCAGATCGGCCTCGACCGCTACGAGGCGGCCCCCGTGGGGTCGCAGGAGATCGACGCCCTGGAGCACTCCGTCGAGGTGTTCCGCCGCTGGGACGCGGCCCGCGGCGGCGGCCTCCAGCGCAAGGCCGTGGTCGGCCAGCTCAACGAGGTCGGCGGGATGCTCGCCTACCGCCACCCCGAGCACCTCCAGCGCCGGCTCTGGGGTGTGGCGGCCAACCTCGCGGTGCTGGCCGGCTGGATGTCCCACGACGTGGGCCTGGAGCCCACCGCGCAGAAGTACTTCATCATCGCGGCGCACGCGGCCCGCGAGGGGGGCGACCGCCCGCGCGCCGGCGAGGCGCTCTCCCGGGCCGCCCGGCAGATGGTCCACCTGGGCCGCCCGGACGACGCCCTCGACCTGATGAAGCTGGCCAAGTCCGGTTCGGGCCAGGAGACCCTGCCGCGTACCCGCGCCATGCTGCACACCATCGAGGCGTGGGCGCACGCGTCCAAGGGGCACGGCCAGGCGATGCGCCGCACCCTCGGCGAGGCCGAGGAGTTGTTCGTCTCGGACCGGGCCGATGTGCCGCCGCCGGCCTGGATGCAGATGTTCGACGAGGCGGATCTGCACGGCATGCAGGCGCTGGCGTTCCGCACCCTGGCCGAACACGACCCCGCCGCGGCCAAGATGGCACAGAGCCACGCCACGAAGGCGCTCCAACTGCGCAAGACCGGTCATCAGCGGTCGCAGATCTTCGACTACATCTCGATGGCCTCGGCCTGCTTCATCGGCGACGATCCCGAACGGGCCGACCGCTACGCCCGGTTGGCGCTGGTCTGCATCGGGGAGAACTCCTCGCACCGCACCTGGGACCGGCTGCGGGAGATGTTCCGGCTCACCGGGCAGTACGCCGGCTGCGGCAAGATCCAGGACCTCCGCGAGGAGCTCCAGCAGGTCCTGCCGAAGCCGAAGCCCAAGGGGAAGGGCGGGGGCCTGGCGCCGGGCCTCAGGGCGGCCGGGGAGCCGAACTTCGGGATCTGATCCGTGCCGCCCGCCCCCGGGTGCCCACGGGAATCCGCCGGCCAGGCCCGCGCCCGGCCTCGGGACACCGTCCCCCATGTCCGCGGCCCCTGAAGCCCGTTGACGCCCCGCCGACGGCGAAACCGCCCGGCAACGCCTACGACAATCCTGCCGATCACCGAACCCGTAGTCGCACCGTCGATCGGTCCGCCGATGCCGATCGAGTTGCTGACCGTCCCGCCGCCGTCTACCCCGCCCGCCGACCCGCTGATCGACTCCTCAACTGCACGGCCCTCGTTGACACATGGCGTAAACGCCGCAAAAGCGATACGGGTGGCGCGCTGTCATTCCGTAGGGCGCGCCGAGCCCCCGGGGCGGGCGGCGCGGCCGCGGCCGGCCCGCCCCCGACGGCCGCGTCGTCGCGTCAGTCGCCGACCCGGGCGATCAGCACGCAGGCGTCGTCCTCGCGCTCGATGGCGCCGAACTCCTCGACCACCGCGCGGACGCTGTCCTGCGCGCTGCGGGCCGCGGCGAACCGCGGCGCCAGGGCCAGGAGTCGCTCGGTGCCCCCGTGGGCGCTCTCCGGGCCGTGGGTGCGGCGCGGGACCAGGCCGTCGGTGTGCAGCACCAGGAGATCGCCGGGCTCCAGCCGCTCGGTGCGCTGGCCGTAGCTCGCGCCGGAGGTGGCGCCGAGCAGCACGCCTTCCGGCGGGTCCAGCGCGCGCCCCGTGCCGCCGCGGAACAGCAGCGGCGCGGGGTGTCCGGCCTGGGCCCACTCCAGCGTCCGGGTCGCCGGATCGAACTGGCAGCACACCGCGCTGCCCAGTGCCGGCTGGGTGGCGGTGTCCAGCAGTTGGTTGAGGAAGCCCATCAGTTGGCCCGGTCGGTGCCCGGCCACGGCCATCCCGCGCAGCGCGCCGAGCACCATGGCCATTCCTGATGTCGCCGCCACGCCGTGCCCGGTGAGGTCGCCGACGCTCAACAGCGTGCGCCCGTCGGGGAGTTGCAGTGCGTCGTACCAGTCGCCGCCGATCAGGGCGGAGGTGCCGGCGGGCAGATAGCGGCCGGCGAGCTCCAGCGTGACCGGGCCGCTCCCGGGGAACCGCAGCGGGCCGCGCCACGGCGGCAGTACGGCCTCCTGGAGCTCGACCGCGAGCCGGTGCTCGGTCTGTGCGATGTGCTGCTGGCGCTGGAGCGAGTCGCCGGTCTCGCGCACCGCCATCTGACTGCGGCGCAGCTCGCTGACGTCCCGGAGCACGGCCCACATGCAGGCGGTGCCGCCGTCGGCGTCGAGCACCGGTTCGCCGACCATGTGGACCGTGCGGATGCCGGAGTCGGTGCGCACGATGCGGAACTCGCCGTCGATCGGCCGGCCGTCCACCAGGCAGTCGGTGACCATCACGGCCAGCTGCTCCTGGTCGTCGGGGTGTACCAGGGAGGGCAGTTCGTCCAGCGTCAACGGGCCGTCGGTCTCGTCGCGGCCGAACATCGTGAAGAGCTCGTCGGACCAGTTGACCTCGTCGGTGAGCAGATTCCATTCGGCGCTGCCGACCCGGCGCAGCAGTGCGCCGGGCGCGGGCGCCGCCGGTGCGGGCGGGGCGGCCGGCAGTTCGGCGAGCGCCCCCGGCGCCCCGGCGGGCACGGTCGGCAGGCCCTCTCTGAGCTGGTCGAGATGGCCCCCGAGGTCGTCCAGGTGATGGACGGCGAGCTCGCACAGCGCCCGCTGCCAGCGAAGCTGCGGGTCGGCGGCGAGGTCACCGGCCACCGAGGACTCTCTGCGTACCGCGTCGAGGCCACCGCGCAGGGTGCGGGCCTGCGAGATGAGTGCCTCGACCGCGTCGCGCTCGGGGGTCCGATCGGCTGGGTGATCCGCGAAGAGAGGGGGCGGCATGACGTACTCCGTGATCAGGCGGCGCCGGAACGTATGGGCCGGTTACGACTCTTGCACAGGCTGCGACGGTGCGTAAGGGATTTGGCATTACCCGATACGGTGGTGCGACCGGCATATGCCAACGGCTTCCCTTCGGCAACCGGGCCCGAATCGGCGGAATGAAGCGTTCCACGCTAGGCTGCGGCCGCCGTAGAGCTGTCTACCCCACCGATCCACGGGGGGAACGACGCATAGGGCCCGCGGCCACCGGCAAGAATGCCGGTCAGCGGAAATCCCGTTGCCAGCCTGCCCCCCGCACCGGATGCTGACCTCATGTTCGATCCAGACATAGCGCCCAGTGGCACCCTGCTCGGCCTCCTCCAGCGAGGCCGCGGCGACGGGACCCTGCATGCCCTCGCGGCGCCGCGGGCCGAGGCGCTCGCGGCACTCAACGACAGTGTGCTGCGCGACCCGCGCCGGGACTGGCAGGTGGAGAACCGCTCGCTCTACTACGCGCGCCTCTACATGCAGCTCGACGGCGGTCTTGAGGAGATCGAACGCCACCTCTTCCACCCCGACGACCGCACCGACACCGAGGAGGAGCGCACCGGCCTCGCCCTCGCCGTCCTCGGCCACCTCGCCTCCTACGGCAGGGACGCCGCCCGGCTGCTGCTGCGCAGTTACGCCGCGGTCGGCAGCAACTGGCGCTGGGCCCTCGACGAGCTGGCGCTGCGCGACGACGACGCCGGGCTGATGAGCCTGGCCCCCGCCGTGCTGGCCCGTTTCCCCCAGACCGCCCAGGGCGCGGCCGAGTTGGCCGCCGCCGTGCGCGACGCCTTCGAGCCCCGGCCGTGGCGGCTGTGGGCGGAGGACGCCCGTTATGGCGCGCGGTTGGTCGCGGCCAAGGAGGACGGGTCCTTCGGCCGTTGGCAGCGGCAGTTGCGGCCGCGCGGGCCGCGCCCCGGTTGGAGCGTGACCGAGGTGCTGGAGTGGGCCCAGGAGGAGCTCGAACCGCGCCCCGAGGAGCACCGTTATCTCGCCGCCGCCCGTTGCCTGAGCGCCGTCGCCGGTCCCGAGGACCGCGTCGAGCTGCTGCGGGCCGGTCGCGGCGGGCCGGACGCGGCGCGCGCCGCCGTCCTCCACCACCTCGCCGAGCGCGGCGATGCGGCGGTCCTGGACCTCGTCGAGGAGGCCGTCACCGACCCGCTCGCCGCCGAGCCGCTGATCGCCGCCGCGCTCTGCGCGTACGAGCGGATGCGCAGCGTGGCCGCGGTCGAGCGGGCCCGGATCTGGGCGTCGCGCGGCGACCGGCTGGGCGCGTCCGCCGCCGCCATGCTGG
Organism: Streptomyces sp. WZ-12; assembly: GCF_028898845.1. NCBI lineage: Bacteria > Bacillati > Actinomycetota > Actinomycetes > Kitasatosporales > Streptomycetaceae > Streptomyces > Streptomyces sp. WZ-12. The sequence continues at coordinate 7,488,888 of NZ_CP118574.1, forward strand.
CCCGCCGGGGCGCCCGCCGCGACACCGGGCTGGTGCTGGCCGCGCTGCGCCGCACCGTGCGGGAGGAGGGGCCGAACGCCTGCGCGCTGTGGGAGTTGGTGGACGGCGCCGGCCGCCTCAAGATCGCCTGCGCCGCGCCCGTGCTGCGCCACCTCTACCGCGAGACGTCCTCCTCCCAACTGCGCGGCCGGGCCGCCGCCGCGCTCGCCGCGACCGACCCCGGTTTCCCGGCCGGTTTCGCCGTCGAGTGCCTGTGGGACTGCGAGGAGACCACCCGGGAGCTGGCCGCCCGGCACGCGGCCACCGCCGACGACCGGGTCGTCGAGCAGCTCCGCCGGCTGGCCGCCGACCCGGCCGAGGAGGCCGAGGTGCAGACCGCCGTGCGGGCCCGCATCGAGCCGGACGCCCCCGCGGTGTGAGGCGGCCCGGCAGAACCGCCTGACCGGGCGGGTGGGCGAACGCTCATGGGACGTTCGCCGGTTGGAAAGATCCCCTTGGCCCGGTCCACGCACGGCGCGTCGACAACAGCGGTATGCGTGTCGTCCTCGTGACCGAATCCTTCCCGCCCGACGTCAACGGCGTCGCGCACTGCGCCCTCCAGACCGCCCGCCACCTCGTCCGGCGCGGACACGAACCGCTGGTCATCGCGCCGCTGGCGAACTCCGCGCCCGCCGCCGCGCCGTACGCGCAGGAGAGCCCGTGCCCGGTGGTGCGGGTGCCCTCGATGCCGCTGCCCGGATACCCGCAGGTGCGGATCGCGCTCCCGGGGCGGCGACTGACCGCCGCGCTGGACGGGCACCGGCCCGATCTGGTGCACCTGGCGAGCCCGTTCGTCCTGGGGGCGCGGGGGATGGCGGCCGCGGCACGGCGGGGGGTGCCGGCGGTCGCGGTCTACCAGACGGACATGGCCCGGTACGCGCGGACGTACCTGGGGCGCGGCGGGGCGGCGGCCTGGCGGCGGATCCGGGCGGTGCACGCCGCCGCCGACCTGACCCTGGCGCCGTCCAGCGCGGCGCTGTTGGACCTCACCGAGCACGGGGTGCCCCGGGTGCGGCTGTGGCCGCGCGGGGTCGACTCGGAGCGGTTCCATCCGGGGCGCCGGGACGCGGTGCTGCGCAGCTCCCTGTTGGCGGGGCGGGAGTTGTTGGTGGGGTATGTGGGGCGGCTGGCGCCGGAGAAGGACGTGCGGCTGCTGGCCGAGACCTCCCGGCTGCCCGGGGTCCGCACCGTGGTGATCGGCGAGGGGCCCAGCGCCGCCGCACTGCGGTCCCAGTTGCCCGGGGTGCGGTTCCTGGGCCGGCGTACGGGCGACGAACTGGCCCGGCTGCACGCCTCGTTGGACGTCTTCGTGCACACCGGCCCGTTCGAGACGTTCTGCCAGACGGTGCAGGAGGCGATGGCGTCCGGGGTGCCGGTGGTCGCGCCGGCCGCCGGCGGGCCGCTGGACCTCGTCGACCACCGGCGGACCGGGCTGCTGGTCCCGCCCGGGGACGGCGGTGCCCTGCGGGACGCGGTGCGGGCGCTGGGCGGGGACGCGGAGCTGCGGGTGCGGTACGGCGCCGCGGGCCGGCGGGCGGTCGCGACCCGCACCTGGGAGGCGGTCGGCGACCAACTGCTGGGCCACTACGGGGACGTGTTGGCCGACCGGACGGCGGTGGCGGCATGACGGCGCGCCGGGCCCGGGGCGGCCGGGCGGGGCTGCGGATCGTCCGGCTCGCCAACTTCGTCACCCCGGCCTCCGGCGGGCTGCGCACCGCGCTGCGCGAACTGGGCGCCGGCTACCGGGCCGCGGGCCACGAGCCGGTGCTCATCGTGCCGGGCCCGCCGGACGCGCTGGGCCCGCGCGGTATACGGGACGAGGAGACCGCCCAGGGGCGGGTGTTGACCCTCCCCGGGGCGGTGGTGCCGGGCAGCGGCGGCTACCGGGTGCTGACCGACCGCCGCCGGCTCCGCCGCCTGTTGGAGGGGCTGGCCCCGGACCGGTTGGAGGTCTCGGACCGCACCACGCTGCGGTGGACGGGGGAGTGGGCGCGGCGGGCCCGGGTCCCAGCGGTGATGGTGTCGCACGAGAGCGTGGACGGGGTGCTGGCCACCTGGGGCGTGCCGCGCCCGCTGGCCCGTGCCGTCGCCGACCGCGTCAACTCCCGTACCGGGTACGCCTACAGCCGGGTGGTGTGCACGACCGAGTGGGCGGCGGCGGAGTTCGTGCGGGCCGGGGCACGGAACGTGGTGCGGGCCCCGCTCGGCGTCGATCTGGTCGCCCGCCACCCGGAGCTGCACAGCGCCGCGCTGCGCGGTCGGTACGCCGGGCGGCACCGGGTCCTGCTGTTGCTGTGCTCCCGGCTGTCGACGGAGAAGCGGCCGGGACGGGCCCTGGAGGCGCTGGACGCGCTGCGACGGCGGGGCGTTGACGCGGCGCTGGTGGTGGCCGGTGAGGGGCCGCTGCGGGCGCGCCTGGAGGGACGGGCGCGGGCGGCGCGGCAACCGGTGGCGTTCCTGGGGCACCTCGCCGACCCGGCCCGGTTGGCGGCGCTCCAGGCGAGCGCCGATGTGGTCCTGGCTCCGGGGCCGGCCGAGACGTTCGGGCTCGCCGCGCTGGAGGCGCTGGCCTGCGGCACCCCGGTGGTCGCCAGCGCGGCCTCGGCGCTGGCCGGGCTGGTGGCCGACGGCGGGGAGACCGCGCTCGACGACGGACCGTCCTTCGCGGACGCCGTCCAACGGGTGTTGGCGCGGCCGGAGTCGGCGCGCCGGACCGCCGCCCGGCGGTGCGCCGAGAACTACGGCTGGCGGCCCGCGGTGGCCGCCTTCCTGGCCGCCCATGACGCGCCGCGGCCGGCCGGGGCGGAACCCGCGCGCCCGGTGGCGCCCCGGGGCCCGCGGTGACGCCCCGGTTCGTGGCCCTCGGGGACTCGCTCACCGAGGGGCTCGGCGACCCGGTGGCCGGCGGCGGCTGGCGGGGCTGGGCGGCGCTGCTCGCCGAGGCGTTGGGGGAGCGGCCCGGCGGCGTCGCGCTGGTGAACCTGGCGCGCAGCGGCGCATTGGCGGACGAGGTGGCGCGCGAGCAACTGCCGGTGGCGCGCGCGCTCGCGCCGCGCTACGCGTCCCTCCTGGCGGGCGCCAACGACACCCTGCGCGCCGCCTTCGCCATCGAGCGGGTCGCGGCCGCGCTGGACCGGGCGCACGGCGCGCTGAGCGCCGGCGGGACGGTGGTGCTGACCGCGTGCCTGCCCGACCCCGGCCGGATGCTGGGGCTGCCGGCCCCGCTGGCCCGCCCGTTGGCGCGCCGGATGCGGGCCGTCAACACCGTGGTGCACGCGGTCTCCGCGCGCTACGGGGGCGTCCATCTGCACCTCGCCGACCATCCCTGGGTGGCGGAGCGGGCCACCTGGAGCGTGGACCGGCTGCACCCCAGTGAGCGCGGCCACCGGCTGCTGGCCCGCGGCTTCCACACCGTGCTCGCCGCCCGCGATCTGGCCGTCGGACCGCCGCCCCCGCTCACCCTCGACGGCCCGCCGCCGACCCGCACCGGCTCGGCGGTGTGGATGGCGACCCGCGGCACCCGGTGGGTGGCCGACCGGTGCACCGACCTGTTGCCGGGCCTGCTGGCGCTGGCCGTACAGGAGTGCCGGTACGGCCTGGCCGGATCCGTGCGGCTGTTGGACGCGGCGGCCGAGAACGCCACCCGCAGTGCCCTCGCGGCCCTGACCGAGCCGGGCGGCGCTGCGACAATGGCGGGATGACCGGACGCTGGGAGTTCTGGATCGACCGCGGCGGCACCTTCACCGACGTGGTGGGCAGACGGCCGGACGGGCACCTGGTCACCGGCAAGCTGCTCTCCCACCACCCCGAGCGCTACCGGGACGCCGCGGTCGCCGGAATCCGGATGATGTTGGGGCTCGGCCCGGACGAGCCGGTCCCGGCCGAGCGGGTCGCGGTGGTCAAGATGGGCACCACGGTCGCCACCAACGCCCTCCTGGAGCGCACGGGCGAGCCGACGGTGCTGCTGACCACCGCGGGCTTCCGGGACGCGCTGCGGATCGCCTACCAGAACCGGCCGCGGATCTTCGACCGGCGGATCGTGCTGCCGGAGGCGCTCTACGACCGGGTGATCGAGGTGCCGGAACGGGTCGGCGCCCGTGGCGAGCCGCTCCGGCCGCTGGAACGGGCGCCGGTGCGCGAGGAGTTGCGGCGGGCCCGCGCGCGGGGCCTGCGCAGCGCGGCCGTGGTGCTGATGCACGGCTACCGCTACCCGGCGCACGAGCGGGCGGTCGCCGCGCTCGCCAGGGAGGCGGGCTTCACCCAGGTCAGTTGCTCGCACGAGGTCAGTCCGCTGATGAAGCTGGTGGCGCGCGGCGACACCACGGTCGTGGACGCCTACCTCTCGCCGATCCTGGGCCGCTACGTCGCCGAGGTGGCCGCCCAACTCCCCGGAATCCGGCTGCTGTTCATGCAGTCCAACGGGGGGCTACGGGAGGCCGGCCACTTCCGGGGGAAGGACGCGGTGCTGTCCGGCCCGGCGGGCGGGGTGGTCGGCATGGTGCGGACGGCCGCGGAGGCCGCCCGCGCGGACGGCCCGGACGGCCCGGACGGCGGCGCGGACCGGGTGATCGGCTTCGACATGGGCGGCACCTCCACCGATGTCTCGCACTACGCGGGCGAGTTCGAGCGGATCTTCGGCACCGAGGTCGCCGGGGTGCGGATGCGCGCCCCGATGATGAACATCCACACCGTCGCCGCCGGCGGCGGCTCCGTCCTGCACTTCGACGGCCGCCGCTACCGGGTCGGCCCCGACTCCGCCGGCGCGGACCCCGGCCCCGCCTGCTACCGGCGCGGCGGCCCGCTCACCGTCACCGACGCCAACGTGATGCTCGGCCGCATCCAACCCGACCACTTCCCGGCCGTGTTCGGCCCGGACGGCGACCGGCCGCTGGACGCCGGGGTCGTCCGGGAGCGGTTCGCGGAGCTGGCCGCCCGCGCCGCCACGCAGACGGGCGACGACCGCGGCCCGGAGGAGGTCGCCGCCGGCTTCCTGGACATCGCGGTGCTCAACATGGCCAACGCGGTCAAGAAGATCTCCGTCCAGCGCGGCCGGGACATCACCCGTTACACGCTGGTCAGCTTCGGCGGCGCGGGCGGCCAGCACGCCTGCGCGGTCGCCGACGCGCTGGGCGTCGACACCGTCCTGGTGCCGCCGCTGGCCGGGGTGCTCTCCGCGTACGGCATCGGGGTCGCCGACGCCACCGCGATGCGCGAACAGGCCGTCGAGGAGCCGCTGGAGGACGCCGCGGCGATGGCGCGGGTGCGCGCGGTCTGCGCCGACCTCGCCCGGCAGACCCGGCGGGAACTCCTGGCCGACGGCGTGCCGGAGGCGTCGCTCGCCACCCGCGCCCGGGTCCTGGTCCGCTACGCCGGCACCGACTCCACCATCGGTGTGCCGCTCGCCGACGCCGCCACCATGGCCGCGGAGTTCGTCCGGGCGCACCGCGAGCGGTACGCCTTCACCATGGACAAGCCGCTGGTCGCCGAGGCGGTGTCGGTGGAGGCCAGCGGCGCGGCCGGCGGGGCCGCCGACCACGACGTCCAACTGGGCGAGCGGGAGGGCGGGTTGGCGCCGGTCGCGACGGTCCGGATGCACGCCGGTGGGCGGTGGCGGGAGGCCGGTCTCTTCCGCCGCGCCGAGCTGCGGCCCGGCGACACCCTCACCGGCCCGGCGATCATCGCCGAGGAGGACGCCACGACCGTCCTCGATCCCGGATGGCGGGCCACCGTCGGCGCCCGCGGCCACCTGCGGTTGACCCGGGCCCGGCCGCGTCCCGCCCGGACCGCCGTCGGCACCGGTGCCGACCCGGTGATGCTGGAGGTCTTCAACAGCCTCTTCATGGCCATCGCCGAGCAGATGGGCGTCCGCCTGGAGAACACCGCGCACTCCGTCAACATCAAGGAGCGGTTGGACTTCTCCTGCGCGCTCTTCGACGCGACCGGCAACCTGATCGCCAACGCCCCGCACATCCCCGTCCACTTGGGATCGATGGGGGAGTCCATCAAGGAGGTGCTGCGGCGGCGCGGCGAGGACCTGCGGCCCGGTGACGCCTACGCCGTCAACGACCCGTACCACGGCGGCACCCACCTGCCGGACGTCACCGTCATCACCCCCGTCTTCGACACCGGGGGCAGGGAACTGCTGTTCCTCGTCGCCTCCCGCGGCCACCACGCCGAGATCGGCGGCATCACCCCCGGTTCGATGCCCGCGTTCAGCCGCACCATCGAGGAGGAGGGCATCCGCTTCGACAACTGGCTGCTGGTCCGGGACGGACGGCTGCGCGAGCGGGAGACCCGCGCGCTGCTCGCCTCCGGGCTGTACCCCTCGCGCGCCCTGGACGTCAACCTCGCCGACCTGCGCGCCCAGATCGCCGCCAACGAGAAGGGCATCCGCGAACTGCGGCGGATGGTCGAGCAGTTCGGCCTCGACGTCGTGCGGGCCTACATGGGGCACGTCCAGGACAACGCCGAGGAGTCGGTGCGCCGGATCCTCGCCGGGCTGCCGGACGGGCGGTACCGCTACGAGACCGACGGCGGCGCGGAGATCCGCGTCGCGCTGACCGTCGACCGGGCCGCCCGCAGCGCCGTGCTCGACTTCGCCGGCACCTCCCCGCAGTTGCCCGGCAACGCCAACGCGCCCAGCTCGGTGGTGCTGGCCGCGGTGCTGTACGTGCTGCGCACCCTGGTCGCCGAGGACATCCCGCTCAACAGCGGCTGCCTCAAGCCCGTCGAGGTGCGCATCCCGGAGGGCTCGATGCTGGCGCCCGTCTTCCCCGCGGCCACCGTCGCCGGGAACGTGGAGACCTCCCAGGCGGTGACCGGCGCGCTCTACGCGGCGATGGGCGTCCAGGCCGAGGGCTCCGGCACGATGAACAACCTCACCTTCGGCAACGCGCGGGTGCAGTACTACGAGACGGTGGCCAGCGGCGCGGGCGCCGGCGACGGCTTCGACGGGGCGGACGCGGTGCAGACCCACATGACCAACTCCCGGCTCACCGACCCCGAGGTGCTGGAGTGGCGCTATCCGGTCCGCGTCGAGGGCTTCGCGCTGCGCGAGGGCAGCGGCGGCACCGGCCGCTGGCGCGGCGGCCGCGGGGCGGAGCGGCGGCTGCGGTTCCTGGAGCCGATGACCATCGCGCTGCTCACCGGGCACCGCAGGGTGCCGCCCTACGGGATGGCCGGCGGCGGGCCCGGTGCACTGGGCGCCAACTCCCTGGAGCGGGCGGACGGTTCGCACGAGGAGCTGCGGGGCTGCGACACGGCCGAGGTCGGCGTGGACGACGTGCTGGTGATCCGCACGCCGGGGGGCGGGGGGTACGGGGTGGCGTAGTCGGCGGCCCGGTTGCGGACGCCGCGGCGTCCGCAACCGGGCGGGCGGGGTCGGCTGCCGCTACTCCCGGGCGGCGTGGCGGCACGCCTCGAAGGCGAGCGCGGCGGGGACCCAGTCCTTCCGCAACTCGGCGTAGCAGCCCCGCAAGCCTTCGGGGGTGCCCGACGCCCCGATGAGGCAGGCCCGTTCGAGCAGCTCCGGAATCGCGCTGGGATTCTGCTGCAGAACGTGGTAGAAGCAGCTCTGCGGCGACGCGTGGGCGGCCGGGGCGAGGGCCGTGACGCCGCCGAGGGCGAGGGCGAGACCGCTGAGTGCAGCGGCGAGGCGTGGGACGAGGCGCATGGTGGTCATGGTTCCTTCCGTGCGGAGCCCGAGATGTTCACTCGGTGCGGTTGATCCGCTACGGACAGTGCCCCTTTGTGGTGCCCGCGATGCGGGAGGAGGAGGGGCGTCAGGCGTGAACTGCCGGCGCACGAAGCGCACTTGTGCCGGTGGTGTGCTCCAGTGTCAACCGGAGTGTGCCGCCCGGCCCGGCCGCCGGCCCATCCGTACGAACCGGACCGGAGTCCCTGGTGTAGCCTGCGCCGCCGCGGCGAGGAAGCGCTCCGGGACGACGCCCGCGACCGGATAGCCGCCGGTCGTGGGGTGGTCGTGCAGGAAGAGCACCGGTAGTCCGTCGGGCGGTACCTGGAGGGCGCCCAACGGCATGCCCTCACTGGGGAGTTCGCCGTCCCGGGCGCGCTCCAGGGGCGGGCCCTCGGTGCGCAGCCCGATCCGGTTGGAGGCCGGGGACACCCGGAACCGTCCGGTGGCCAGGGTGCGCAGCCCGGTGGCGGTGAACCAGTCGGCGCGCGGCCCGGGCAGGAACGGCAGCACCAACTCGGCGGCCGGGCCGGCGTGCGGGACCGCGTCGGCGGCGGCCGGGGGCCCGTGCGGGGTCCCCAACGGGAGCACCGCGCCGTCCGAGAGCGGGTCCGGGCCCAGGCCGGAGAGCAGGTCGGTGGCGCGGCTGCCGAGCACCGGCTCGGCGTCCACGCCGCCGGCGAAGGCGAGGTAGCAGCGCACCCCGTGGGTGGCGGTACCGGCCTCCAGCACCGCACCGGCCGGGACGCGGACCGGTGCGCCCCAGGGGGCGGGGCGGCCGTCCACCGTCACCGGGCAGGCGGCGCCGGTGACCGCGACGGTGGTGGCGGTGCGCAGCCGGACCGCGCACCCGGTGAGGGTGGTCTCCAGGGTGGCGGCCGAAGTCCCGTTGCCCACCAGGCGGTTGGCGAGCCGGTGCGCCGGCTCGTCCAGCGCACCGGAGCGGGGCACGCCCAGGTGGGCGTGGCCGGGCCGGCCGAGGTCCTGGACGCAGGTCAGCGCGCCGGCCCGGACCACCGTCAGGGCGCGGTCGGTCATCGGGCGGGCTCCTCGGAGGCGTGGCGGGAGGGAGCGGTGCGGGGGGCCGGCAGCGGCAGGTCCTCGGGGACGAAGCGGACGGGAGTGCCGGGGGCGAGCAGCGCCGCCGGCACCCGCCCCGGGTCCCAGAGCGCGGCGTCGGTGCGGCCGATCAGCCGCCAACCGCCGGGGGAGGCGCGCGGATAGACCCCGGTGTACGGGCCGGCCAGGCCGACCGAGCCCACCGGGACGCGGGTGCGGGGGGTCTCCTTACGGGGCACGTGCAGGGGCTCGGCGAGCCCCGTCAAGTAGCCGAAACCGGGCGCGAATCCGCAGAACGCGACCCGGAAGGCGGTGCCGGAGTGCAGCCGGACCACCTCGTCGGGGGTGACGCCCCACAGGGCGGCGACCTCGGCGAGGTCGGGCCCGTCGTAGCGGACCGGGATCGTCACGGCCGGGCGGTCGCCGGCGGCCGGCGGCGGGACGCGCCAGGTGGCGAGCTCCGCGCCCAGCGCGCCGGGGTCGGCGAGGCCGTCGAGGAAGACCGTGCGGGCGGCCGGGACCACCTCGCGGACCGCGGGCAGGGTGCCGTCGGCGGCCCGGCGCAGCAGTTCGGCGTGGAGCGCCTCGACGTCCTCGTCGCCGGTCAACTCGACCAGCAGCCCGTGCTCGCCGACCGGCCGGGCCCGCAGTGGCAACGGCCCGGGCGCGCCGGGGCGTTGGGCCGTCACACGAAGCTCCGGATGCGGACGCCGGCCGCGGTCAGTTCAGCCCGGACCCGCCGGGCCAGCTCCGCGGCGCCCGGGGTGTCGCCGTGCAGGCACAGGGAGCGGGCGGCGACGGCGATCCGGGCGCCGTCGCGGGCGGTGACGGCGTGGTCGCGGGCCAGGCCGACGGCGCGCTTGACCACCGCGTCGGGGTCGTGGACCACCGCGCCCGCCTCCCGGCGCGGGACGAGGGTGCCCCGGTCGGTGTAGGCGCGGTCGGCGAACGCCTCGGCGACGACGGGGAGTTCGGCCTCCCCGGCGGCGCGGTGCAGGAGCGAGCCGGGCAGCCCGAGGACCGGGAGGCGGCCGCCCGCGGCGCGGATGCCGGCGACCACCGCGGTGGCCTGTTCGGCGTCGTGCACGCAGCGGTTGTAGAGCGCGCCGTGCGGCTTGACGTAGCCGACGCGGGCGCCGGCGGCCCGGGCGAAGACCTCCAGCGCGCCGATCTGGTAGGTGATCTCGTCGGCCAGCTCCTCCGGGGGCACGTCCATCGCGCGGCGCCCGAAGCCCGCCAGGTCCCGGTAGGAGACCTGGGCGCCGATCACCACGCCGCGGGCGGCGGCCAGTTCGCAGACCCGGCGCATGGTGGAGGGGTCGCCGGCGTGGAAGCCGCAGGCGACGTTGGCGCTGGTGACGACGGAGAGCAGCGCCTCGTCGTCGGTGAGTTGCCAGCGGCCGAACCCTTCCCCGAGGTCGGCGTTGAGGTCGATGAGGCCGGGGGCCGCCGAATCGCTCATGGATGTCCGTTCCGGGTGCGCGGGTTGCGGGAGGCGGATGCGGGAGTGCCGAAGCGCAAGCCAACGTACCGATCGTTGAACGATCCGACAAGAGGTGTGTTGTCCCGTCCCGTCATCTGGGATTGACTGCGGCTGACATCGCAGCGGGACGGGCCGGCGGTCCGGCCGAACGGGACGAAAGCGGTAGGCGGTATGGCGGGCGGAGTGACGAGGAACGACCGGCGGCGGCTCGCCGAGGTCGCGGGGCTGGAACAGGACCGCGCGCTGCTCGGCCGCGCCAGCACGGCCGAGCGGGTCGCCGACATCCTGCGGGACCGGATCACCGAGGGCTACTTCCCGCCCGGCGCACGGCTGTCGGAGGAGAGCATCGGCGGCGCGCTGGGCGTCTCGCGCAACACCCTGCGCGAATCCTTCCGGCTGCTCACCCACGAGCGGCTGTTGGAACACCGGCTCAACCGCGGGGTCTTCGTGCGGATGGTCACCGTCGAGGACCTGGACGACATCTTCCGGGTGCGGGCGCTGGTGGAGTGCGCCGCGGTGCGCGGGCTGGGGCAGGGCCCGTACGGGCCCGAGGTCGCCGCGTCGGTGGCGGCGATCGAGGCGGCGGTGCGGGCCGGCGAGGAGGCGGCGGCGAACCGGGTCTGGGAGGAGCTGTCGACCGCCAACCTCCGCTTCCACCAGGCGATCGTGGCGCTCGCCGGCAGCCCGCGGACCGACGAGCTGATGCGCGGGGTGCTGGCCGAACTGCGGCTGGTCTTCCATGTGATGGCCGACCCGCAGCGGTTCTACGCGCCCTACCTGGTCCGCAACCGGCAGATCGCGGAGTCGCTGCTGGCCGGTGACGCGGTCGCGGGCGAGCGGTTGCTGCGGGCCTATCTGGAGGACTCGCGCGGCCAGTTGTCGGCGGCGTACGCCCAGCGCATTGCCGAGGGCTGAGCGCGCTCCCGTTTTGTCGGCGCCGACCCCTTGTCGGATCGTTCAACAATCGCATAGCCTCCGCTGCAATCTCTTGTCGCTCCCTTGACGTCCGTGCCCCCGCTCAGCGGCCGGCGCGCACGCGGGGGCACTCCCCGTACGCGGAAGGCGGATCTCCATGATCGTGCTGCTCGGCGTGCTCGTGGTCGTCATCGGCTTCGCCACGAAACGCAATCCCCTGTTGGTCGTGGCGGTGGCCGGCATCCTCACCGGGCTGCTCGGCGGGCTGACGCCCACCAAGGTGCTGGCCGCCTTCGGCGAGGGCTTCGCCGGCAGCCGCGCGGTGACCATCTTCGCGATCACCCTCCCGGTGATCGGCCTGTTGGAGCGCTACGGCCTCCAGGAGCAGGCCCGCACCCTCATCGCCAAGTTCGGCCGGCTCACCACCGGGCGCTTCCTCGCGCTCTACCTGGGCCTGCGGCAGATCGGCGCCGCCGTCGGACTCACCAACGTCTTCGGACCCGCCCAGACCGTCCGGCCGCTCGCCGTCCCGATGGCGGAGGGCGCCGCCGAGCGCCGGCACGGCCAACTCCCGTCCCACACCCGGGAGAAGGTCCGTTCGTTCGCGGCCAGCGCGGACAACGTCGGCCTCTTCTTCGGCGAGGACGTCTTCCTCGCCGTCGGCTCCATCCTGCTGATCACCGGCTTCGTCAACACCACCTACGGGACCCACCTCGAACCGCTGCACCTGGCGCTGTGGGCGATCCCCACCGCGGTGTGCGCCTTCGTCGTCCACGGTTGGCGGCTGCTGCGGCTGGACCGCTACCTGGAGCGCGAACTGCTCGCCGCCAACGTCCAGTCCACCCCCGCAGCGGAGGCCACCCGATGATCAAGGCTGAGTGGTTCTACTGGCTCGTCGGCCTCAGCTTCCTGGTGATGGCCGGCCAGATGGTCACCGACCGCGGCAACCCCAAGCGCTTCGGCACCGGCGCCTTCTGGGGCCTGGTCGGCGCCGGGTTCATCTACAGCAGCTGGGTCGTCACCAAGCGGGCGCCGGCCGAGCCGTTGGGCGTCGCGGTGCTGGTCATGGCCGCCCTGGCCGGCTTCGGCTGTACCGGGCGCGGTACCCCGCGCACCACCACGCCCACGGAGCGCGCCGCCAGCGCCGCCCGCCTGGGCAACAAGCTCTTCCTCCCCGCCCTAACCATCCCGGCCGTGGCGATGGCCTGCGCCATCGGCGTCAAGCACCTCTCCCTCGGGGGCCAACCGGTCCTCCAGGAAGGCAGCGAGACGATTCTGGGGCTCGGCATCGGCGCGGTCGTCGCGCTCGTCGTCGGCATGGTGCTGCTGCGCGAGAAGCGGCTCTCGGTGCCCGTGGAGTCCGGCCGCACCATGCTGGAGGCGATGGGCTGGGCGATGCTGCTGCCCCAGATGCTGGCCACGCTCGGCACCATCTTCCAGGTCTCCGGGGTCGGCGGCCAGGTCGGCAAACTGGCCACCGCGCTGCTGCCCAAGGACTCCCTCTACGTCGCGGTGGCCGTCTACTGCGTGGGCATGTTCGCCTTCACGCTCATCATGGGCAACGCCTTCGCCGCCTTCCCCGTGATGACCGCCGCGGTCGGCTGGCCCGTCCTGATCGGGCACTTCCACGGCAATCCGGCCGCGGTGCTGGCGCTGGGCATGCTCTGCGGCTTCTGCGGAACCCTGGTGACCCCGATGGCCGCCAACTTCAACATCGTCCCGGCGGCATTGCTGGAACTGAAGGACCAGTACGGCCCCATCAAGGCGCAGTTGCCGACCGCCGGCGTCCTGCTGGGCTGCAACATCGTCATCATGGCGCTGTTCGCCTTCTAGCGTCCGCCCGTTGACCCCCGGCGGCCCCCGCCGCCCGCACCCACGAGGAGGGACCGCATGACCGCCCCCACCACCGAGCCGACCCGCGTCCTGCTGACCGGATTCGAGCCCTTCGGCGGCGAATCCCTCAACCCGTCCTGGGAGGCGGTGCGCGCCGCGGTGGCCGCCCCGCTCGACGGCGTGCAGTTGTACGCCGCCGAACTGCCCTGCGTCTACGGTGGATCGGTCACGGCCCTGCGCGCCGCGATCGCGGGGATTCGTCCCGATGTAGTGGTATGTGTCGGGCAGGCCGGTGGGCGCCCCGACATCACCGTGGAACGGGTCGCCGTCAACATCGACGACGCCCGCATGCCCGACGGCGCGGGCGCGGAGCCGATCGACGAACCGATCGTGCCGGGCGGCCCGGCCGCCTACTTCGCCACCCTCCCGATCAAGGCGTGCGTGGCCGCCGTCCGTGCCGCGGGCCTGCCGGCCTCGGTCTCCCACACCGCCGGCAGCTTCGTCTGCAACCACGTCTTCTACGGGCTCGCGCACCTCATCGCCACCGAACTGCCCCAGATGCGCGGTGGGTTCGTGCACGTCCCGTATGCGCCGGAGCAGGTCACCGACCGCGCCCAGCCGTCGCTGCCGATCGCCGCGATCGCCGCCGCGCTGCGGGAGGTCGCCGCCACCGCCGCCCGCACCCGCACCGACCTGCGGGTCGCGGAGGGGGCCACGCACTGAGCCGGTGACGCCCCCGGTAAAATGGCCGGTCGGCCGGCTCGCGGGCCCGTCAACGGGTCCGGGCGCGGTCCGCCCATGAGGGGATCCGTGCCGTTTCGTCCGTTGTCAGTGCCAGCGCCTACGCTGTGCGGCGTGACTTCTTCCGCCCCGGGCGCGGCTGCGCCCCAGCTCAACGGCCAGAGCCGGCCCGCGCCCGGCCCGGCCGCCGACGAAGGACTGGCCCGCCGGCTGCGCGCGCTGGCGTGCACCGCGCCGCTGCACGACCTCGACGCGCGCAAGGCCAACCTCGCGGGCGAGTACGGGGTGTACGCGATGGCGGAGGTGGCGCTCGCCGTCATCGACCTGGTCACCCTCAACATGGACTTCGACACCGGCGCCGACCACGAGGAGATAGTGGCCAAGGTCCTCCCGCGGGTCGCCGCCCAGGCCCCGGACCGCCTCGCGGCGGAGCACGAGCGGGTCGCCCGCTGGGTGCTGGAGAACCTCATCAACGTCGGCAGCGTGGACCGCGGCTTCCGCGCCGTCTACGGCACCTTCACCGCCGACGGCGAGTACGTCCGCCGCGACTACGACTTCAAGCTCATCGAGGAGGTCCCCGGCGCCGGCGGCAGCGTCTACCTCCGCGCCACCGACGAGGCGGTCAACGTCCTCGTCGGCGCCCTGGACACCGACGTCACCAGCGCCCAGATCGCCGCCGAGGTCAAGCTGGAGGTGCTGATCAGCCGCGGCCGGCTGGCCGACGCCCAGCTCGCCGCCGAGCAGGCGCGCTACCGCACCGTCCAGTACGCCGAGACCCTCCGCAAGACCCTGGAGGCCACCCGGCGCAACGTCCGCTCGGTCGACTGGCTGCGCGCCGTCCCCGACATGATCAGCGAGGCGCTGGACCACGTGGCGGACCGCTACCGCCACGAGAACGCCATCCTCACCAACATCCGCAAGGCCCGCGACGAGGCCGAGGCCGTCGACGAGAAGACCGGTGAGCACAAGCGGCGCGCCGCCGAGCTGGTGGACATCGTCAAGGACTGCATCCGCCGGCACACCCAGCTCCAGTCCCGCCTGTTGGAGGCCGGCCCGCTCTTCCGCGCCGAGCAGGACCGCCAGGCGTTCGCCGCCCCCGCCGCCCGCACCGGCCTCGACCTCTACGGCCAACTCGTCGCCCCCGTACTGCCGCTCCCCGTCGAGCAGGCCACCCGGGTCACCGACGCCTTCTTCGCCCGCGGCACCGGCCTGCGCACCCCCGCCGCCGTCCGGATCGTCGATCTGGTCGAGGTGTTGCTCACCCCGCCCGTGGAGCGCGAGCACCTCGGCGCCGAGATGCCCGAGCCCGACCTGATCGCCACGCCCGACGACAGCCGCTTCAGCGAGGCCCAGCTCGACGCCGCGATGGCGCTGCTCGACCTCCCCGCCGACGCCCCCCGCCGGCTCTCCGGCCTGCTCGCCGAGGCCCGCCGCGGCGATCCCGAACTCCCGTACCTGGTCGCCCTGTTGGCGGTGCACGCCGCCAGCCCCCCGGTCGGCACCGCCTACCGCCAGGGCGAGCAGCAGTTGCTCTTCGCGGTGGACGACGGCACCGAGTTGACAGACCCCGAGTTCGGCGGCGCCGACCTCATCGTCGGCACCGCCCTGCTGGACGCCGCCGGGATGGCCGCCGACCGCTCGGAGGTGGCCTGATGCCCACCGCGCCGCGCGCGCCCCGGATAGCGCCCCCGCCCCGCCACGAGATACCCCCGACCGTCCCCCGCAAGGAGCCTGCCCCGTGACCCAGTACGACGCCGACGAGGTGCCGCAGCCCGACCCGGCGCCCGGCACCGGCGAGGCGGCCTGGGGCGCGCCCGCCGACGCCCCCGAACCGGCCCCGGCCGGGCCCTTCCCCGAGTTCTCGGCTCCGCTCGAACAGGGGAGACCCCCTGCGCTGACTCCCGCGGACGCCGCCGACGCCGCCCGGTTGGTCTCCTTCGGCCTCCAGCCCAAGCTGCTGCCGGCCCGCGACGCCGAATACGGCGACCTGCTCCGCCGGTACCGCGAGGAGCCCGCCTTCGCCCGCCTCGCCGACGCGGTCGCCAGCGGCCTCGGCCTGGTCGTCCTGGAGGTCTCCACCCGCGCCGGGATGGCCGTCACCGCCGCCGAGGACTCCGTCTTCGCGGTCCGGATGGGCGACTACGCCCGCCGCGCCTCGGCCGACTCCGCCGACCGCTTCCTGCACGGCCTGGCCCATCTGGCCGTCGCCGCCATGGCGTTCCCGCGCCCCGAGGACCTCGCCGACGACGGCTACATCGGCCGGATCACCGTCAACGGCGTCGACGCCTTCGTCCGCCAGGCGTGCCGCCGGCTTGAGGAGCGCGCCGAGGCGGACGGCGAGAACACCGACCCGGTCAGCGACGCCCCCGGCCTGGAGTCCGCCTGGCGGGTCTACGCCCGGCGCAGCGCCACCGGCGCCACCAAGGACGCCCGGCGGCTGGCCGGTTCGACCACCGGCATCATCGCCAAGGCGGTCACCTTCCTCGTCGACTCCGGCTTCCTCCAGCGCACCGGCGACGACGCCGGCGGCACCTACCGCACCACCGCCCGCTATCAGCTCCAGGTCCGCGACATGGCCGGCACCGCCGCCATGGCCGAACTCCTCGAACTGGGCGTGGTCCCGGTCTCCGACGGCAGCGCCTCGCTGCTGCCCGGCGAGGAGACCGAGGACCTCGACCTGGTCGCCGAGGCCGGACTGCCGTTCCACTCCGGCTGACGCCGCCGCCCATCCCGACCACCGACCCACCCACACACCAACGAGAGTCCGCCATGTACGAGCTGTCCCGGGTCCGCCTCTACTCCATCGGGCCGGCCGGTGCGCGCTATGCCGACACCGTGCTGGACCTGCGCGGGGTCGGCGCACCGGTGCCGCAGCCGGCCCCCGCCCAGGCGGACTTCTTCGAGGACGAGCCGGTCGGCCCGCCGCGCCGCCCGGCCCCGGCCGGCGTGCTCTTCCTGGAGAACGGCGGCGGCAAGTCCGTCCTGCTGAAGCTGATCTTCTCGGTGATGCTGCCCGGCCACCGCAACACCCTCGGCGGCGCCAGCTCCGGCGTGCTGCGGAAGTTCCTGCTGGCCGACGACTGCGGCCATGTCGCCCTGGAGTGGCAGCACGTCGTCACCGGCGAGTCCGTCGTGGTCGGCAAGGTCAGCGAGTGGCGCGGCCGCCAAGTTTCCAACGACCCGCGCAAGTTCGCCGAGGCGTGGTACAGCTTCCGGCCCGGCCCCGGCATGAGCCTGGACTCCCTCCCGGTCGCCGAGGCCACCCTGGTCCGCCCCCGCACGGAGGGCGGCGAGGGCAACTCCGGCGCGCACGGCCGGCGCCGCACCATGAAGGGTTTCCGCGACGCGCTCACCGAGGCCGGCAAGAACTACCCCCACCTCGACGTGGTCTGGGAGGAGGTCCACGAGCGCTGGAACGAGCACCTCGGCGACCTCGGCCTGGACCCCGAACTCTTCCGCTACCAGCGGGAGATGAACGCCGACGAGGGCGAGGCGGCCGGCCTCTTCGCGGTCAAGAACGACTCCGACTTCACCGACCTGCTGCTGCGCGCGGTCACCGACACCCGGGACACCGACGGCCTCGCCGACCTCGTGCACGGCTTCGCCCACAAGCTGGGCCGGCGCGCCGAGCTGACCGCCGAACGCGACTTCACCGCCGGCTCGTTGGACCTGCTCTCCAAGATCGTCGAGGCCGCCGGGGCCCGCGACCTGGCCCGCGAGGTGCACACCGGCGCCGAGCGCCGCACCCGCGCCCTGGCCCAGCGGCTGCACGCCCGCGGCACCGAGGAGCGCGGTAGGGCCGCCGAGTTGGCCGAGGCGGTGGCCGGCGCCGCGCACCGGGTCACCGACGCCGAGCGCACCCGCGGGCGCCGCGCCCTGGTCTCCGCCGAACTCGCCTACCGGCACGCCTCGTTGGCGCTGGCCGCCGCCGAGAAGGGCGCCGCTGCCCAGCGCCGCGAGCTCAACGACGCCCGGACCCTGCACAGCGCCTGGCAGGCCGCCGAGATCGCGCTGCGGCACCGCGCCGCCGCCGACCGCTCCGCCCGGGTCGCCGCCGCCATCCGGGAGGCCGAGCGGGACGCCGCCCCGGCGCTGGCCGCCCGCGCCACCGCCGCCGCCGACCTGGTGCGCGCCCTCCAGCGCGCCGCCGAGGCCAGCGAACGCCTCGCGGGCGAGGGCGAGGAGCGGTCCGCCGCCCTCCAGGAGGCCGGCGAGTCGGCCCACCGCGACGCCACCTCCGCCGCCACCCACGCCCAGCGCGCCCGCAGCGAGGCCGACCACCTCAAGCAGCGGCTCGCCGAGGTCGCCGAGGAGACCGCCGAGGCGGTCCGCGCCGGCTGGCTCGACGACAGCGCCCCGGACGCCGACCCGGCCCGCGCCGCGCTCGCCGCCTCCGACGCCGAGAAGACCGCCGTGGAGGCGTGGGACGTCGCCCGTGAGGCCGCCCGGCAGGCCACCGACCGGGCCCGCGAGGCCACCGCGCGGCACTCCGCCGCCGAGCTCGCCGCGGCCCGCGCCGAGGACGCCGCCCAGGCCGCCGAGCGCGCCCACGACGCCGAGCGCCGGGCCGCCGAGTCGATCGGCGCCGAGCAGCGGCTCACCGAACTCCTCGGCCTCCCCGAGGCGTCGGCGATCGCCCTGCCCGGCCCCCGCACGGCTGATGGCGCCGGGTCCGCCGCCCCGCGCCGCCCCGCCGGGCCGCTCACCGCCGAGGAGGTGGACCGCAGCGCCGATGCCCTGCACGAGCTGTTGGAGGGCGGCGTCGCGGCCGCCGAGCGCCAGTTGTTCGAGCTGCGCACGGCCGCCGCCGACGACGCCCGCATCCTGGGGGCGCTGGGCGACGGCGGGCTGCTGCCGCCCGGCCCGGACGTGCTGGCCGCGGTGGAGTTCCTCGGCGAGCACGGCGTTCCCGCGCTGCCCGGCTGGCGCTATCTCGCCCAGTCCGTCGACCCGGCCGACCACGCCCGGGTGTTGGCCGCCCGCCCCGAGCTCGTCGACGGCGTGATCATCACCGACCCGGACACCCACGCCCGGGCCCGCGAGGTGCTGGCGCAGGCCGCGCTGCTGCCGCGCTCCGCCGTCGCGGTGGGCACCGCCGCGGCGCTGCTGGCACCCACCCCGCCCCAGGACGCCGAGGACACCGGCGTCTTCCTCGTGCCGCCCAACCCGGCCATGCACGACGAGTCCGCCGCCGACGAGGAGCGCCGCGCGCTGCGCGCCCGCGCCACCGAACGGGACGAGGAGATCCGGGCGTTGGCCGCCCGGCTCGCCGGCGACCGCGCGCTCGCCGCCCGCCTCGGCTCCTGGCGCGCCGGCTGCCCGGCCGGCCGGCTCGCCGAGCTCGCCGAGGCCGCCGAGGCCGCGCGGGCGGCCGCGGAGGAGGCCGCCGCCGAGCTGGCCGAGGCCCGCGCGGCCCGCGCCGAGACCGACGAGACCGCCACCGAGGCCACCCGGGTGCGCGACGAGCGGCAGGAGGCCGCCCAGCGCGCCCGCCGCGCCGCCGACCTGCTCGCCGGCCTCGCCCACCGGCTCCGCGAGCGCGCCGGCTGGCAGTCCCGGATGCGGGAACTGGCCGACGAGGCGGCGGAGTTCGAGGCCCGCGCCGAGGAGTGCGTGGACCGCGCCCGGGCCGCCGACGAGGACCGCCGGGCCGCCCAGCGGGCCGCCGACGACGCCCGCCGCACCGCCAGCGCGCTGCGCGCCGAGCGCGCCGAGATCGCCGGCGTCCCCGACGACCTCGGCGCGTCCGCTGAGGAGCCCGGCACGTCGCTGCCCGCGCTGCGCGAGGCGTACCGCGCGGCCTCCCAGCTCTACGAGAAGGTCGGGGTCGGCGCCGACCTCCGTGCCGAGCAGGCCCGCGCGGAGGGCGACGAGTCCGCCGCGCTGGCCGAGTTGAACCGCCTCACCAACAAGGTCCGCACCCGCGCCGAGCAGTTGCTGCAGAGCCCGGACGCGGCCGACGGCCCGTCCCGGCAGGCCGCCGCGGCCCGCGCCGAGTCGCTGGTGCAGATGCTGGAGACCCGCGCCTCGACCGCCAGCGAGCAGCTCGGCCGGTTGCGCGGCGAGGCGGAGCGGCTGGCGCCCATCGACGGCGAGGCGCACACCGAGCTGCCCGAAGAGTTGGTGCCCGCCGACGCCGAGCGGGCCAAGGAGCTGCTGCGCACCGCGGGCGCCGAACTGGCCACCGCCACCGAGGCACTTGAGGCCGCCCGCGGCGAGCACGAGGAGCTGCTGCGCGCGCACCGCGCGGCCGAGGACGCGGCCGGCGGCTTCGACGAGACCGCCGCGCTGCTGCGCGATCTGCTGCGGGACCACCCGGACGCCGAAAGGGGGGCGGAGGGTGCCGAGGCGTCGATCGAGCCGTACGCCGGAAGCCTCGCCGAGGCCCGGCAGGCGGCCGCCGAGTCCCGCCGCTCGCTGCGCGGCTGCGCCGCCGACCTCTCCGCCGCCGAGTCCGCGGTCCGCGAGGCCGCCGACGTCCTCGTCCGGCACGCCAACTCCACCCGCTACGAGCAGGTGCGCACCCCCGCCCGCCAGCAGATCCGCGAGCTGCCCGCCGCGGCGCTGCCGGACCACGCCGCCAAGTGGGCGGAGGCGTTCGCGCCCCGACTGCGGGTGCTCACCGACGAGTTGGCGCAGTTGGAGCGCAACCGCGACTCCATCGTGGACCGGCTGCGCGGCCTGGTGGAGTCCTCGTTGACCACGCTCCGCTCCGCGCAGCGGCTCTCCCGACTGCCCGAGGGGCTGGGGGAGTGGTCCGGCCAGGAGTTCCTGCGGATCCGCTTCGAGGACCCCGACCAGGCCACGCTCAGCGAGCGGTTGGGCGAGGTCATCGACGAGGCGACCCGCGCGGCGGTGAGGAAGAACAGCGATCTGCGCCGGGACGGGATGTCCCTGCTGCTGCGCGGCGTGCAGGCCGCGCTCCAGCCGCGCGGGGTGGCGGTGGAGATCCTCAAGCCGGACGCGGTGCTGCGGGCCGAGCGGGTGCCGGTCGGGCAGATGGGCGACGTGTTCTCCGGCGGCCAGTTGCTCACCGCGGCCATCGCCCTGTACTGCACGATGGCGGCGCTGCGCAGCAACGACCGGGGTCGCGACAAGCAGCGGCACGCCGGCACGCTGTTCCTGGACAACCCCATCGGCCGCGCCAACGCCACCTATCTGCTGGAGCTCCAGCGCGCCGTCGCCGACGCACTGGGCGTCCAACTCCTCTACACCACCGGCCTGTTCGACACCACCGCGCTCGCGGAGTTCCCGCTGGTCATCCGGTTGCGCAACGACGCCGACCTGCGCGCCGGCCTGAAGTACATCAGCGTCGAGGAACATCTGCGCCCCGGCCTGCCGCAGGCGGACGCGTCCGACGAGGCGGTGCACGGGCAGATCACCGCGACCCGGATGTACCGCCGCCCGGAGGAGCCGGCGGCGGAGGCGGCGACCGGATCGGTGGGCGGCTGAGCGGGCCGCCCCGCCCGGGGCGGCCGCCGCGGGCGTCTCAACCGCCGTACCCCAAGCGGCGGGAGAGGTCGGCGGCGGCCGCCACCGCCGCCTTCGCCAGCTCCGGGAGGCGCTCCGGCGCCATCCGGTAGGCCGGCCCGGAGACCCCGATCGCCCCCGTCACCGCGCCGTCGTAGGCCCGGACCGGCGCCGCGACGGCGTTCAGCCCGGTCTCGAACTCCTCGACGGTGCGGGCGAATCCGTCCGCGACGGCGGCGGTGAGTTGCTCCCGCACGGCGGTCGGGGCGGTCAGGGTGTTCCCGGTCAACCGCGCCAACTTCCGGCCGAGCAGGGCGTCCCGGCGTTCCTGGGGCAGGTGGGCCAGCAGGACCTTGCCGCTGGCGGTGGCGTGCAACGGGGTGCGGCGGCCCAGCCAGTTGAAGGCGGTCACCGCGGCCGGGCCCCGGGCCTGCATGATGTTGACCGCGGCGTCGCCGTCCAGCACGGCGATGTTGGCGGTCTCCCCGGTCTCGTCGGCCAGTGCCCGGCACACCGGCTGCCCCTCCTGCGAGATGTCGAGCCGGATCGCCGCCGCGCCGGCCAGCCGCAACACCCCCGCGCCCAGGAAGTATTTGCCGCGCTCCTTCTCCTGCTCCACCAGGCCGCGGTGCTCCAGCACGCCGAGGATGCGGAAGGCCGTGGACTTGTGGACGCCCAACTCGTCGGCGAGCTCGGTGACTCCGGCCTCGCCCAGCCGGGCCAGGCTCTCCAGCACGCTCACCGCGCGGTCCACGGACTGCACGGAGCCGGCGTGGCGGCGCTCCTCGGCGCGGTCCTGGGGCGTATCGGTCGTGTTCGCCATGGCTCTTCGCCTCACTACCCGTTGCCCCCGACGGGCACGTCCTGGGGCCGCTGTCCGGGAAGCCCTTGACGGGGCGCTCCTCGGCTTGGATTCTGTTGCGCATCGCGAGATGTGATGCGCGATTCACAACGATGTCATGATACCGATCAGCGTGAGGGGGGCCAGATGTTTGCCGTCTGCCGCATCGAGGAACTGCCGGTCGGCGAGTCCGTCCGGATCGAGATCGACGCCACCACACCCGCCATCGCCGTCTTCCACACCGAGGACGGGCTCTACGCCGTCGACGACCTCTGCAGCCACCAGGACGCCTCGCTCTCCGAGGGCTGGATCGAGGGCTGCTACGTCGAATGCCCGCTGCACGCCGCGCTGTTCGACCTGCGCACCGGCGCGCCGACCTGCCTGCCCGCCCGCCGCCCCGTCCGCACCCACGAGGTCGACGTCCTGGACGGGATGATCCACGTCCGACCCGCGGTGCGCGAGGAGGCGGTGGCCTGACCGCCGGAGCGGCCGGCCGCCCGGACCGTCAGGCCGCCGCGCGGTCCGTCCGCCCGCTCTCCTCCGCCGGCCGCCCGCGCCCCCTGCGCCGCGCCTCCCGGCGCTCCCGCCGCAACTCCCGGGCGGTGCTGCTCGGTTCGGACCGCACCCCGAACCGCTGGACCCAGACCTGACGGGTCACCCAGACGTCCAGCACCGCCCAGGTGGCGACGATCGTGCTGGTGACCGTGGCCAGCACCGCGGGGAACGCGAACCACGACCGCGCGAGCGTGCACAGAAAGGCCACCATGGCCAGGATCAGGGTGACCGCCACGATGATGACGGCCCGCACCGCCGCCGTGCGCACCGGGTCGGCCATCCGCCGCCGGGTCGCCGGCTCCTCCTGCCACAAGGGACGCCGGTCGCCGCCCATCGCGTCACACTCCCCGCACTCGCCCGGGCCCCGTCCCGGCCTGCCCGACTCCTCGGTGGCTGCCCGGATTTCATCGGATACATGCCACACCGGTCGGCCCGCTGTCCACCCCAGGATCCCTCACCTCCGCCACACAGTGGGGCGCGCGAACGCATCCGGGAGCGACCGGGCCGACCGAGCGCCCGGGTGGCCGTGGACACACTCGACGCCCGCCCGTCCGGGCATCGCCGGACAACTCGTGACGTTCCCGCCCCGCCCGTCGCCCCCGCCGCTCCGCCGGGCCTACGGATCGGCCCCCCGAGAGTAGTAGGCTCGCGCCGCTGTTGACGGAACACCACCCCCGCGCACGCCGGGGTTGACGTAGGGGAGGCCATGCGCTTTCGCGGGAGGTCGGTCCGCCGGAAGATCGTGGCGCTGTTGCTCGTGCCGCTGGTTTCCCTGACGGCGATGTGGGGCGTGACGACCTATGTCACCGGACGGCAGGCCAACGAACTCCTCGACGTCGGCAACGTCGTGCGGGGCCTCGGCTACCCGGTCGAGGACGTCATCCAGGCCCTCCAGCGCGAGCGCCGCCAGGGCCTGCTCTACCTCGCCGACCGCCGCGGCGCCAACGCGCTGACCGAGCTCCGCAACCAGGCCCGCGCCACCGACGACGCGGTGACCCGCCTGCACGACGACGTGGACGTCCAGGACGTCCGCTCGGACCTCTCCGGCGAGGCCGCGAACCGCGTCGACGCGCTCGTCAAGGGCCTGGACGGCCTGGAGGCCCTGCGCACCCAGGTCGAGGAGAACCGGCTCAGCCGCACCGAGGCCATGGAGTCCTACGACACCCTGGTCGACCCCGGCTACGACCTGCTCGCCGCCCTCCACGCCCTGGAGAACGTCGAGATGGACAAGCAGGGCCGCGCGCTGGTCAACGTCACCCGCGCCCGCGAGGCGCTCTCCCGCGAGGACGCCCTGATGTCCGCGATCCTCGCCTCCGGCAGCATCACCAAGCGCGACCAGCGCGACCTCATCGACCGGATCGCCGAGCGCCGCATCCTCTACAGCACCAACCTCTCGCTGCTGCCGGCCAACGACCGCAACATCTACGAGGATTACTGGCACTCCGCCGCCACCCGCGAACTCATCTCCTACGAGAACCGGGTGGTCTCCGCCGACCCCGCGACCGCCGCGCACGCGGTCGACGCCGACCGCTGGAACACCGCCGCGGAGAAGGTCCTCGGCGACCTCGGCCAGATGGGCCGGGACGCCGGCGACCGCTACCAGGAGCGGGTCGCGCCGATCGCCACCCGGATCGTGGTCAAGGCCGTCGCCACCGGCGTCCTCGGCTTCCTCGCCCTGCTCGTCTCGGTCGTCGTCTCGCTGCGCATCGGCCGCCGGCACGTCCGCGACCTGACCAGGCTCCGCAAGACCGCGCACGAGGTCTCCGGGGTCCGACTGCCCAGCGTGATGCGCCGGTTGGCGGCCGGCGAGCGGGTCGACGTGGAAACCGAGGCGCCCCGGCTGGAGTTCGGCCCGGAGGAGACCGGCCAGGTGGGCCAGGCGCTCAACACCCTCCAACGGGCCGCCGTCGAGGCCGCCGTCAAACAGGCCGACATGCGCCGCGGCGTCTCCGAGGTGTTCGTCAACCTCGCCCGCCGCAGCCAGGTCCTGCTGCACCGCCAACTGACCCTCCTGGACGCCATGGAGCGGCGCACCGAGGACACCGACGAACTCGCCGACCTGTTCCGGCTCGACCACCTGACGACCCGCATGCGGCGGCACGCCGAGGGCCTGGTCATCCTCTCCGGCGCCGCCCCCTCCCGGCAGTGGCGCAAGCCGGTCCAGCTCATGGACGTGGTGCGGGCGGCGGTCGCCGAGGTCGAGGACTACGAGCGGATCGAGGTCCGCCGGCTGCCGCGGCTCGCGGTGGACGGCCCCGCGGTCTCCGACCTGACCCACCTGATCGCCGAACTCCTGGAGAACGCCACCGTGTTCTCCCCGCCGCACACCCCCGTCCAGGTACACGGCGAGCGGGTCTCCAACGGCTACGCCCTGGAGATCCACGACCGCGGCCTGGGCATGGCGCCCGAGCAACTGCTGGACGCCAATCTCCGGCTCGCCGAGACCCCGGAGTTCCAGCTCTCCGACACCGACCGGCTCGGCCTGTTCGTGGTCAGCCGGCTCGCCCAGCGGCAGGGCGTGCGGGTCTCCCTCCAGCCCTCGCCGTACGGCGGCACCACCGCCGTGGTCCTCGTCCCCGGCGCGCTGCTCACCGAGACCGGTGAGGGCACCCGCGAGATCGCCCCGGAGACCGCCGGGGCCAAGCCCGCGCCGGAGGAGGACGCCGGCGATCCGCTCGCCCAGGTACCGGTGCCGCTGCCGCGCCGCAACCGTCGGGGCGAGCTCGACGGCCCGGCCGAACCGCAGGCGCCGCTACCGGAGATCGGCCGGGACGCGGCGGACGCCGACCGGGAGGGCACCGCGTCCCGCGCCCGGGCCCGCGGCCGCGGGAGCCGGGGGCCGTCCGGCGCCCCGCGCCGCCCGCGCGCCCTCCCCAAGCCGTCCCCCGTCCCGTCCGGCGAGCAGCACCAACAGGCCGGCGACCAGACGCCGTCCGGCGGCCTCACCCCGCTGCCGCGCCGCCCCCGCCCGCCGGTCCTGGTCTCCGACCACGGCCGTACCGTGGACGATGCCCGGGCCCAGGACGACGCCGGGTCCTCGGGCGGCGACGCCCGGACGCCGGACGAACCGGGCGGAACGGAAGGCCCGTTGGAGCCCGCGAAGCCGTCGGCCGGCGAGCGGCCCGACACCGAGCCGCCGGCCGCCACGCCCAAGGGCCTGCCCCGTCGGGTCCGGCAGGCCAGCCTCGCCCCCCAGCTCAAGACCGACCCGACCGCCGAACCCCCGGCGGAGCGGCCGGCCGCACCGGCCGACGACGACCGGGACGCCGCGGCGGTCCGGACCCGGATGGCCTCGCTCCAGCGCGGCTGGCAGCGCGGCCGCCGGGAGAACGACGAGGGCCCGCACGCCCCCACACCCCCGGACCCGGGCGCCGAGGACGGCGTCACCGGGGGCGCAACCGCACCACGAACCACATCGGGAGAGGACGGTCCATGACCGCACCGAAGGCATCCGCTTCCACCGCAGTCTCGCCGCACGGATCCGGGGAGTTGAACTGGCTCCTGGACGAGCTGGTCGAGCGGGTCGGCAGCATCCGCAAGGCGCTGGTCCTCTCCAGCGACGGCCTGGCCACCGGCGCCTCCAAGGACCTCACCCGCGAGGACAGCGAGCACCTGGCCGCGGTCGCCTCCGGCTTCCACAGCCTCGCCAAGGGCGTCGGCCGGCACTTCGACGCCGGGCAGGTCCGCCAGACCATGGTCGAGCTGGACGACGCGTTCCTGTTCGTCAGCGCGGCCGGCGACGGCAGTTGCCTGGCGGTGCTCGCCGACGCCGACTCCGACGTCGGGCTGATCGCCTACGAGATGACCCTGCTCGTCAAGCGCGTGGGCACACACCTGGGCACCGCGCCCCGGTCCTGACCGGCCGGCCGAGTACGACTACGGTGACGCCATGACCGATCAGGAGGACGCGCCGACGCCGGAACGGCATCCGGCCCGGTGGTTCGACGACGACGCGGGCCCCGTCGTCCGCCCGTACGCGATGACGCGCGGGCGCACCCGCACCGACGCCGAGGGGCGGTTGGACCTGATCGCGCTGGTCATCGCGGAGAGCCGGGCCGAGGAGACGATCGTCGACCAGACGCTCTCCCCGGAGCACGTGGACATCGTCGAGCTGTGCCGGGAGACACCGCAGTCGGTCGCCGAGCTGGCGGCCGAGTTCGACCTGCCGCTCGGCGTGGTCCGGGTCCTCATCGGCGATCTGCTGGACGCCGGGCTGGTGCACGTCACCCGCCCGGTGCCGCCGGCCGAGCTGCCGGACGAGCAGGTGCTGCGCGAGGTCATCGACGGCCTGCGCGCGCTCTAGGGCCCGTCCGAGGGGCCAGGGCCGGCCCGGCCCGGAAGCCAACTCCCGCCGCCCGCCCGATACCTGAGGGCGGGCGGCCCCGTATCCGACCCAGGAGCCGCCGTCATGGCCGACGCCACCCCCTTCGAGCGCCCGCGGATCACCGTCGGGCCGCACACCTTCGACGCGCTGGCCTGCGGCCCGGCCGACGGCGAGCTCGTCCTGCTGCTGCACGGCTGGCCCGAGTTCGCCGACTCCTTCAGCGCGCTGCTGCCCGCCCTCGGCGCTGCCGGCTACCGCGCCCTCGCCGTCGACCAGCGCGGCTACTCGCCGGCCGCCCGCCCGCCGCGGATCGCCGACTACGCCGTCCCCGAACTCGTCGCGGACGCCCTCGCGTTCGCCGACGCCCAGGGCGCCGACCGCTTCCACCTCGTCGGCCACGACTGGGGCGGCCTGGTCGCCTGGGCGCTGGCCGGCGCCCACCCCGAACGGCTGGCGTCGCTGACCGTGCTCGCCACCCCGCACCCCGAGGCGCTGAACCGCGCCGCCGCCGGCGACCCCGAACAGCACCACCGGCTGGACTACGTCCGCTTCTTCCGCCGCGACGACGGCGCCGCGGAGTCCGCCCTGCTCGCCGACGCGGCGGCCCGGCTGCGCGCCGTCTACGGCGGCAAGGTGCCGGCGGAGCTGATCGAGGCCAACGTCCGGCGGCTGTCCGAACCGGGCGCGCTGACCGCGACGTTGAACTGGTACCGCGCCCCCGAGGCGGTGATCTCCGTCCCCGCCGGGCGGATCGCCGCGCCCACCCTCTTCCTGTGGGGCAGCGGGGACGTCGCCCTGGGGCGGCGCGCCGCCGAGTCGACGGGGGAGTGGGTGGACGGCCCGTACCGCTTCGAGGCCCTGGAGGGCGTCAGCCACTGGCTGCCCGAGGAGGTCCCCGCGCTCCTCGCGCCCACGATCCTCGACCACCTCGCCGTCAATCAACGAGGCTGAACCACCCGCAGGACGGCCCCCTTTGATGCGGTTGGCGGCCTTGGCCCGGTGGCCGGAACCGGTCCGAGCACACCTCAAGTGGGCGTCGTACGGCCGACGTTGTACGGTGCACTGGCGGACCGCCCTCGGCGGCCGCCCGGCATCCGGGCCGCCTCGTGCTGCCCCGGTGCCCCACGGTCCACCGCATCCCCGGCACGTCAGGAGAAGGAATCCCATGGTCTTCGGGCGTGCTGAGCGCCGTCGCCGGTCTGCCCCGGCCGAGCCGGTGACGCTCAAGATCCTCGTCGCCGGCGGTTTCGGCGTCGGCAAGACCACCCTGGTGGGCGCGGTCAGCGAGATCCGGCCGCTGCGGACCGAGGAGCATCTGACCGAGGCCGGCCGGCCGGTCGACGACCTGCACGGCGTCGAGGCCAAGTCCACCACCACCGTGGCGATGGACTTCGGCCGGATCACCGTCCACGACGCCCTGGTCCTCTACCTCTTCGGCACCCCCGGCCAGGACCGCTTCTGGTTCCTGTGGGACGAGTTGGCCCGCGGCGCGCTCGGCGCGGTGGTGCTCGCCGACACCCGCCGCCTGGAGGACAGCTTCGCCGCCATCGACTACTTCGAGCGCCGCGGCCTGCCCTTCGTCGTCGCCGTGAACTGCTTCGACGGCGCTGACCGCTACCCCGCCGAGTCCGTCCGGGACGCCCTCGACCTCGACCCCGGGGTGCCGGTGCTGCTCTGCGACGCCCGGGTCCAGGGCTCCGCGCGGGACGTGCTGGTCGCCGTCGTCGAGCACGCGATGCAGCGCAGCGCCCAGCAGCCGGAGCCCGCGCTTCCCTGACGGGGCGCGGAAGTACGGCCCGTACCCCGCCGCCCGGGGCACGGGCCGTACGCTTCTCGGCCGGCGCATCGGCGCGCCGGGTCGGGGCCGGATCGGGACCGCGCCTCAGGACCCCGGACCAGGGTGCCGGTTCAGGGCGCCGGATCGGGCTCCGGAGCGCCGTCCGGGGTCAGCCAACCCAGGCTCCGCGCCACCGCCCGGCGCCAGTTGGCGTACTCCCGCTCCCGGGCCGCCGCCTCCAGACGCGGCGTCCACTCGGCGTCCGGTTGCCAATGGGACCGCAGCTCGTCCAGGTCCTGCCACACCCCGGTCGCCAGTCCGGCCGCGTACGCGGCGCCCAGGCAGGTCGTCTCCGCGACCACCGGGCGGATCACCGGCACCCCCAGCACATCGGCCTGATGCTGCATCAGCAGCCCGTTGGCGGTCATCCCGCCGTCCGCCTTCAGCCGGGTGATCGGCACCCCCGCGTCCTGGACCATCGCGTCCACCACCTCGCGGGTCTGCCAACTGGTCGCCTCCAACACCGCCCGCGCCAGATGGGCCTTGGTGACGTAGCCGGTCAGCCCGGTGATCACCCCGCGGGCGTCGGCGCGCCAGTACGGCGCGAACAGGCCGGAGAACGCCGGGACGACATAGGCGCCGCCGTTGTCCGGGACGCTCGCCGCCAGCGGCTCGATGTCGGCCGCCGACGCGATCAGCCCGAGCTGGTCGCGGAACCACTGCACCAGCGCGCCCGTGACGGCGATCGAGCCCTCCAGGCAGTAGACGGGCCGCTCCCCGCCGAGCCGGTAGCCCACCGTCGTCAGCAGCCCGTTCTTCGACCGGACCGGACGGTCGCCGGTGTTCAGCAGCAGGAACGAGCCGGTGCCGTAGGTGTTCTTGGCCTCGCCGACGCCGTAGCACGCCTGCCCGAAGACCGCCGCCTGCTGGTCGCCCAGCGCCGACGCCACCGGCACGCCGGCCAGTTGACCCACCGCCGTCCCGTACACCTCGGCCGACGACCGGATCTCCGGCAGCACCGCCTCCGGTATCCGCATCGCCGACAGGAGCGCCGGGTCCCACTGGAGGGTGGTCAGGTCCATCAGCATCGTGCGGCTGGCGTTGGTCACGTCCGTGACGTGCACCCCGCCCTCGGTGCCGCCGGTCAGGTTCCAGATCAGCCAGGAGTCGATGGTGCCGAACGCGATCTCGCCGCGCTCGGCGCGGGCCCGCAGCCCCGGTACCGCGTCCAGCAGCCAGGCCGCCTTCGGCCCGGAGAAGTAGCTCGCCAGCGGCAGCCCGGTGGTCTCGCGGAAGCGGTCCTGACCCTCCGCGCCGCCCAGTTCGACGCAGAGCCGGTCGGTGCGGGTGTCCTGCCAGACCACGGCGTGGTGGACCGGTTCGCCGGTGGCCCGGTCCCACAACACCGTGGTCTCCCGCTGGTTGGTGATGCCCAGCGCGCTCAACTGGTCGGCCCGCAGGCCCGCCTTGGCCAGCGCGCCCGCCACCACGTCCTGCACCTTCGCCCAGATCTCGCCGGCGTCGTGCTCCACCCAGCCGGGCCGGGGGAAGATCTGCCGGTGCTCGCGCTGGTCGACGGCGACCACCGCGCCGGAGCGGTCGAAGACGATGCAGCGGCTGGACGTGGTGCCCTGGTCGATCGCGGCGACGTAGCTGCCGTCCGCCGCGCCCCGCCGGCTCCTCGACGGAGCGGTGTGCTGGCTGGTCATCGGTCATGCCTCCCGACGTGCTGGCTGGTCCCGGCCCGATCCCGCGGCCCGCCCCGGCCGGCGGCCCGGGCGCACCCCGTCCGCCGTCAGAACACCGCCGCGTACACCAGCCCCGACAGCGCCGCCCCGATCAGCGGCCCGGCCACCGGGACCCAGGCGTAACCCCAGTCCGACGAGCCCTTGTTGGGGATCGGCAGCAGCGCGTGCGCGAGCCGGGGGCCGAGGTCGCGGGCGGGATTGACGGCGTACCCGGTGGGCCCGCCCAGGGACAGCCCGATGCCGACCGCGAGCAACGCCACCAGCAGCACATTGATCCCGGAGCCGTGGACGCCCACCCGTGCCCCCGGCACCTGGCCGACGACGTCCCCGTTGGCGTACATGGCGGCTCCTTCGCCCTTGCCCGGGGCGGGCCCCGGTCCTCCGTGCAGGGTGCGTGCCATGCCTGGGCGCGGCGGATGCCCGCGGGCATCCGGCGACCGGCAACCGGAAGTGTTCTCCGCGGGTGGGGGAGCGTCAAGGTCGTGCGCC
Source organism: Streptomyces sp. WZ-12 (assembly GCF_028898845.1). NCBI lineage: Bacteria > Bacillati > Actinomycetota > Actinomycetes > Kitasatosporales > Streptomycetaceae > Streptomyces > Streptomyces sp. WZ-12. The sequence continues at coordinate 7,519,855 of NZ_CP118574.1, forward strand.
GCTCCCGGTTTCCGCACCGCTGCCCGCGCCCGCCCGGTCCGCCGCCTCCGCCGGTGCCGGCACCCGCGCGTCCGCCCCGCGCCGCACCTCGGTGCGCTCGGCGCCGGGGCGCCCCACCACCCAGCTCGCGCCCGGCAGTTCCTTGGCGGCCTTCTTCAACGGCGCCAGCGCGGCCGCCGCCGCCCCGTGGCCGGTGACGCTGCCCGGCGGGCAGACCACCGTCGCCAGCGACAGCGTCACCGGCATCGTGCCCGCCGCCCAGGCCACGTCCAACAGCGCCGCGGCGAACGGCTCCAGCCCGTCCGACTCGGCCAGCACCAGGAAGTCGTCCCCGCCGATGTGCCCCACCCGGCTGGCCGGCTCCGCCGCCGCCACCTCCGCCAGCGTCCGGCCCACCGCCCGGATCAGCTCATCGCCCGCCGCGAACCCCGCCCCGTCGTTGACCTGCTTGAACCCGTCCACGTCCAGCCAACTCAGCGCGAACTCCCGCCCCTCGGCGATCCGCCGGTCCACCTCGCCGTTGACCGCGTCCGAACCAGGCAGCCGGGTCAGCGGGTTGAGCCGGGCCGCCTCCTCCACCCGGCTCTCGGCCAGCGCCCGCAGGATGTCGGCGAGGTGCACCACTCCGATGCACCGGCCGCGCTCGTCCACCACCGCCACGTCGTCCCCGGTACGGGCCCGCTCCCCGTCCGCGATCACATCCAGCACCTGCCAGGCGGTGGCGTCCACCCCGACCGTCCGCGGCCGGTCCGCCAGCCGCAGCGCCGGCCGGTCCGCGTACAGCGCGTGCCCGTAACGCCCGGACAGCGACAGCAGGAAGCGGTCCCGGTGGATCGCCCGCACCGGCACCCCGTCCGCGTCCACCAGCAGCACCCCCGACACCTCGGGTGAGCCGGTCAGATGGTTGCGCACCGCGTCCGCCGACGCCGACATCGGCAGCAGCGCCGCCGGTTGCAGGAACTGCGCCACCGGCGGGCCGGACGGCGGGCGGTACGGCGCCGGCCGGCCGCCCGCCGGCGACGGCTGCGGGACCGGCAGGTACACCTCCGCCGTCGCCCGCCGCGACGGCGGCGCGAACAGGTGCCCCTGCGCCAACTGCACCCCGGCCTCCCGCACCGCCGCGTACTGCCGCTCGGTCTCCACCCCCTCGATCGCCAGCAGCCCGCCCACCCGCTCGCACAGTTGCCGCATCGCGGCCACCGCCGCCTGCCGCCCCGCATCGCGCTCCAGCCGCACGCACAGCGAACGGTCCAACTTGACCAGATCCGGCGCTAGTTCGCCAAGCAGCCGGAGCGGCAGATCGCCGTCCCCGACGCCGTCCGCGCAGATCCGGTACCCCTCGTCCCGCAGCCCCGCCACCGCCGCCCGCAGCTCCCGCTCGGGCACCTCGGTGAACGGGCCGACCAGATCCAGGGTGATCTCCCCGGGCCGACGCCCCACGTCCCGCACCGCCTTGCCCAGCGGCATCAGCTCCGGCCGCTGCGCGACCGTCCCGGCGCACACGTTGACGTGCAGCGGCAGCAGCGTCTCCTGCTCCGCCGCGGCCCGGACGGCGAGCGCGGCCACCTCGGCGTCCAGATCGGGGGCGCGTCTCGCACAGGTCAACACGTCGACGTCGCCGTCCTCATGGCGGGCGAGCGGCTCCAGCGCGGCGACCGAGCCGGTCGCGAGGTTCACCACGGGCTGGAAGGCGAAGCGGAGCTGGTCGGTCCAGGCAGGCACGAGCAGCAGGATGCCGCCCCACGAGCACCCGTGGCGCCTCGTTCACGCACTGTTCACGCACCCTTCCGGAGCGGGTGGCGGCGGGTGGCAACGGGCGTCGCGGCAGCGGACTTTGACGTGGCGTCACCTCATCGGTGCCGGGTCAGCGAACTCCGCGCGATCGGGAAGTCGAAATAGGTGTCAGGAAAGGTCTCCGGCGTGAAGGTGTAGTGCCACCACTCGGGCGCGTAATTGACGAATCCGGCCCTTTCCAACCCCGCCTTCAGGAACAACCGGTTCGCCCGCTGCTTTCCCCGAATCCGCGGATCGAGGGTGTGCGCGAGGGTGTCGAAGCAGTCGAAGCCGGTCCCCATGTCCAGCGAATTGTCCGGGAAACGGACCGCCTTCGGGGCGAAGCACGAGGACAGCGGCTCCCCGGGCACATACGGCCGGGTCGGCAGCGCCGGCAGCGGCACCAGCGTCAGATCGACCGTACTGCCCCTGCTGTGCCCGGACTTCTCAGCGATATATCCGTCCCGGAACAGCACCGACTTGTCCACCCGCGGATAGAACTCCGCCTTCATCCGCTGGTCGGAAAGGTCCTTCGCCCACGCCACGAAGCGGTTCACCGCCCGCTGCGGGCGATAGCAGTCATACACCTTCAGGGAATAGCCGCGACGCAGGAAGGAGAGCTGCGCGCGGTGCAGCGCCCGTGCCGCGTCCCGGGTCAGGATGCACATCGGCTCGCGGTATCCCGTCGCCGGCACGCCCAGGAAATCGTGCGGGGTGGCGTACCGGATCTCCTGGATGATCGTGGGGTCGACGTCGCGCAGCGCCACGAACTCCGGCGGCGCCTTGGGGTCATGGGCCAGCGCGCCGGCCCCGGCGCGCCGTGACGACGGCGGTACGCCCCCGCTGCCCGCCTCGGCGCTCGACGGGACGGCGACCACGGTCAACAGGGCGGCGGCAGCGGCGGCCAGGCCGCGCCGCGTAGCAGCAAGTCTCGGCATGCCCCTCCTCTACCAGGCGCGGCGGGCACGAGGGAAGCCATCTGCCCCGCCTTCCCAACGGGCCCGCCCCACCGCCCCGTTACCCGTCCCCCTCCCCGGCCAGCCCCCGCACCCGCACCGGATACCCCACCGGCCCCCCGTCCCGCCGCTCCACGACCACCCTGCCGCCCGCCAGCCGCGTGCTGAACCGCGCCACCTCCGGCCGCCGCCAGCCGTCCCCGCAGTCCGGCACCACCAACCCCGCGCCCGGCCGCCCGGCCACCGGTGCCCACACCTCCAGCTCCGTCCCGCCGTCCGCGCCCGCCACCGGCACCACCGAACCGGCCCGCGCCAGCACCGGAATACGGGACAGCGGCGCCGCCACCCACACCCGGCCCGGCCCGTCGTACGCCCGCCCGGTGGCGGTGTCGTACCACCGGCCGCGCGGCAGCCGCACTACCCGCCGCACCGCCCCCGCCTCCAACACCGGCGCCACCAACAGCGCGTCCCCCAACAGGAACGCGTCCTCACACTCCCGCAACGCCCGGTCCCGCGGCGCGTTCCACCACACCGGGCGCACATACGGCGCCCCCGACAGCCGCGCCAACTGCCCCAGCGTCACGAAGTACGGCAGCAACCGCTCCCGCTCCCGCAGCGCCGCCGCCGCGTGCTCCGCCACCTCCGCCCCGTACTCCCACGGCTCCCGCCGCCCCGCCCACAACGCCGAGTGCGTCCGGAACAGCGGGAGGTACGCGCCCAGTTGGAACCACCGCAGATACAGCTCCGGCGACGGCACCCCCGAGAAACCGCCCACGTCGGGCCCGCTGTACGGCACCCCGCACAACCCCAGCCCCAACACCAGCGCCAACGACGCCCGCAGCCCCGGCCACCCGGTCGCCACGTCCCCCGACCAGGTGCCCCCGTACCGCTGCAACCCCGCCCACCCCGACCGGGAGAACAGGAACGGCCGCTCCCCGGGGCGCAGTTCACACAGCCCCTCGAAGGCGGCCTGGGCCATCGCCAACCCGTAGACGTTGTGCGCCTCCCGGTGGTCACCGCCCCGCCCCTCCAGGTCGTGCCGCGCCGACCGGGGCAGCGTCGCCTCCCCGAACGCCGCGAACGACACCGGCTCGTTCATGTCGTGCCAGAACCCCGCGAACCCCTGCGCCAACCGCTCCGCGTACAGCGCACCCCACCACTTGCGCACCCGCGAGTCGGTGAAGTCCGGATACACCGACTCGCCCGGCCACACCACCCCCCGCACCACCCGCCCCCGCGCGTCCCGCACGAAGGCGTCCACCGCCGCCCCGCCGTCGTACACCGCGTTCCCCGGCTCCGCCTTCACCGCCGGATCCACGATCGACACCAGGCGAACGCCCTGCTCCCGCAACTCCCCGGCCAGCCCCGGAAGATCGGGGAACCGCTCCCGGTCCACGGTGAACACCCGATGGCCGTCGTAGTGGTCGATGTCCAGATGGACCGCAGACAGCGGCAACCCCCGCTCCCGATAGCCGGCCACCACCCGCCGCACCTCGTCCGCCCCGCCGAACCCCCACCGGGCGTGCTGATACCCCAGCGCCCAACGGGGCGGCAGCGCCGGCGCACCCGTCAGCGCCGTCCACCCCTGGAGCACCCGGGCCGGCGTCCCCGCCAACACCCAATAGCGCAACGGCCCGCCGTCCACCCGCACTTCACAGGTGCCCGGCCGGTCATGCCCGGAACCGGCGCCCTCCGCGCCCTCGCGCAGCGTCACCCGGCCGTCCCAGGAGTTGTCGTGGAACACCAGGTGCGTCCCCGCGTCGGCCACCACCAACTGCACCGGCATCGCCAGATACAGCGGATCGTCCTGCGGTCCGAACGCGCCGCCCGGATCGGTGTTCCACAGCCGGTAGACCCCGTCCCGCAGCCGCGGGCCGCCGGCCCGGCCGCCCAGCCCGAAGAACCGCGCATCCGCCGCCACCTCCGACCGCTGCACCCACCGCGACCCGGCCGCCCCCTCGGCCCCGGTTTCCTCGACCACGGCCCCCTCCGCACCGTCCCCGGACGCCTCCGCCCGGTCCCACCAGCGCGGCGGCAACTCCCGCCGCAGCATCGCCCCGCCCGGCGTCCGCACCTCCACCGCACCGAACCGCGACACCACCACCAGCACCCGCTCCGAGACGACCCGCCAGCCGCCCTCCGTGTCCGGCTCCAGCACCGCCCGCGGATCCACCCCCGGACACGCCCCGGCCAGCGCGTACGACGGCTCGGGACAGGCCCCGTCCCACCCGCAGAACACCGCACCGCCCACCGCGACCCGCACCCGCAGCGACGACCGCGCGAAGCGGATCACGCCGCCACCGGGCAGCGGCTCCGCCCCGTGGGCCGTCCCCGGCACCCGCGCCCGCTCCGCACCCCGCCGCGGCAACGCCCGCGCGTCCGCTCTGCTCCGGCGCCACGCCGCACGCACGGCCCGCAGCCCCTGCGCCGGCCCGACCGCCCTGACCATCCGTACCGACCGCACCAGCTCACGCCCGTTCATGCCGGTCAGCCTGCCATCGACCGCTCCGCGCGGGGGAATCGTTCAACTGTCGTTCACCTGACCACGGCCAACCGGCCACACCCCGCCCGCACCACATCCCCGAACGCCCGCCCCACCCCGGGGGCGACCCCGCCAGCGGCGAATGTGACCAGCCCACCCTGGTGCCCGACCCGATCACATGGCATCGTCCCAACAAGCCGATCACGCGCACCACCGGGCGACCCCCACCACGGCGCGCGACCGACGCCCACGACGCGTAACCGCCAGGAGCCGCATCATGACCACCGCACCGCACTCCGCCGCCCAGCCGACACCGGAACCCCTCTGGCAGCCCGGCCCGGACCGGATCGCCGGTGCACAGGTCACCCGCTTCCACGCCTGGGCCGCCACCCACCACGGCGCCCCCGCGCCCACCCCCGGCGACCCCGCGGCCAGTTACGCCGCCCTGCACCGCTGGTCCGTCGACCAACTCCCCACCTTCTGGGGGGCCGTGGCCGAATGGTTCGACGTCCGCTTCGCCACCCCCTACGACACCGTCCTCGCCGACCGCACCATGCCCGGCGCCCGCTGGTTCCCCGGCGCCACCCTCAACTACGCCGAACACGCCCTGCGCGCCGCCGAGGACCCCGCCCGCGCCGACACCCCCGCCCTCCTCCACGTCGACGAGCGCCAGGAGCCCGCCCCCCTCACCTGGGCCGAACTCCGCACCCAGGTCGGCTCGCTGGCCGCCGCCCTCCGCCGCCTCGGCGTCCGCCCCGGCGACCGCGTCAGCGGCTACCTCCCCAACATCCCCGAGGCCGTCGTCGCCCTCCTCGCCACCGCCGCGGTCGGCGCCGTGTGGACCTCCTGCGCCCCCGACTTCGGCGCCCGCAGCGTCCTGGACCGCTTCCAACAGGTCGAGCCCGTCGTCCTGTTCACCGTCGACGGCTACCGCTACGGCGGCAAGGAACACGACCGCCGCGACACCGTCGCCGAACTCCGCGCCGAACTCCCCACCGTGCGCGCCACCGTCCACGTCCCGCTGCTCGGCACCCCCGCCCCCGAAGGCGCCCTGAACTGGTCCGACCTGACCACGGACGACACCCAACCGGTCTTCGAACAGGTCCCCTTCGACCACCCGCTGTGGGTCCTGTACTCCTCCGGCACCACCGGCCTCCCCAAGGCCATCGTCCAGTCCCAGGGCGGCATCCTCCTCGAACACCTCAAGCAGGCCGGCCTGCACTGCGACCTCGGCCCCGACGACCGCTTCTTCTGGTACACCTCCACCGGCTGGATGATGTGGAACTTCCTGGTCGGCGGCCTGCTGGTCGGATCCACGATCGTCCTCTACGACGGCAGCCCCGGCCACCCCGACGTCGCCGCCCAATGGCAGGTCGCCGCCGCCACCCGCGCCACCGTCTTCGGCACCTCCGCCGCCTACGTCATGGCCTGCCGCAAGGCCGGCCTGCACCCGGCCCGCGACCTCGACCTGTCCACCGTCACCTGCGTCGCCACCACCGGCTCCCCGCTCCCGCCCGACGGCTTCCGCTGGCTGCACGACACCTTCGCCGAAGCCGGCACCGACCTGTGGACCGCCTCCGTCAGCGGCGGCACCGACGTGTGCAGTTGCTTCGCCGGCGCCGTCCCCACCCTCCCTGTCCACATCGGCGAACTCCAGGCCGCCTGCCTGGGCACCGACCTCCAGGCATGGGACCCCCAGGGCAAGCCCGTCGTCGACGAGGTCGGCGAACTCGTCGTCACCAACCCCATGCCGTCCATGCCCACCCGCTTCTGGAACGACCCCGACGGCACCCGCTACCACGACAGTTACTTCGACTTGTACCCCGGCGTCTGGCGGCACGGCGACTGGATCACCCTCACCTCCCGGGGCAGCGTCATCATCCACGGCCGCTCCGACTCCACCCTCAACCGCCAGGGCGTCCGGATGGGCTCCGCCGACATCTACGAGGTCGTCGAGCGCCTCCCCGAGATCCGCGAATCCCTCGTCATCGGCCTCGAACTCCCCGACGGCGGCTACTGGATGCCGCTCTTCGTCCACCTCGCCCCCGGCGCCACCCTGGACGACGCCCTGCGCGACCGCATCAAGCGCACCATCCGCGAACAGCTCTCCCCCCGCCACGTCCCCGACGAGATCATCGAGGCCCCCGGCGTCCCGCACACCCTCACCGGCAAGCGCATCGAGGTCCCGATCAAGCGCCTCCTCGCCGGCACCCCCCTCGAAAAGGCCGTCAACCCCGGCTCCGTCGACGACCTCGAACTCCTCCGCTTCTACGAGCGGATCGCCGCCGACCGCGCCACCTGACCGCGCCCCGGCGCCGGCGGCCCCAACGCCCCGGCGCCGGACCGCCGTTGTCAGTCCCCCCGATTACTCTCGGTGACGAGGTCGTGCCGACGACCCACACCGACCGTGCACGCACACCCCGCCGTGCACCCACCAAGGGGGACACCATGACACCCACCACCCGACCCACGCCCCACCCCGCCGACCACCCGCTGCGCCGCGAACTCCCCAGCACCGCAGCCGTCCTGGCCGACGCCCGCGCCTTCGCCGCCATGCGCCGCTACCGCACCTTCCCGTTCGACGACCACCGCGGCTACCTCCGCCAGTTGGAGACCCTGCTGCGCACCCTCGCCGCCCAGGGCGTGCACACCACCCTCTGCCTCTTCGACCCGGCCGCCTACGCCCGCTACTGCGCCGACCACGGCCTCGACCCCGACGACCCCGGCAGCCGCAGCCGCTACACCGCCGCCGTCGCCTGCACCGGCGCCACCGTCCCCTACGACGGCGCCCCGCTCGACCACCTCCTGCCGTTACTCACCGAGGAGGCCGCCCGCCAGGCGTCCTGGGACCGCGCCACCGCCCTCCTGGCCCGCGCCGGCCGCTGCACCACCTGCGGCCAGGACCTCGCCCACGCCGCCTTCACCCGCGCCACCACCGCCCTCCAACACCTCCTGACGGCCCTGGGGGAGGGCACCCACCACCTCGTCTGCACCCTCCCCGACACCACCGGCCCCCTCCGCGCCTACCTCCAGGTGACCACCGCCCCGCCCGGCCGCCCGCCCCAACTCCCCGAATCCGAAACGCTCGTCTTCTGCACCGTCCTCGCCGCCGCCCTGGCCCGCCCCGACACCGGCGCCCTCGTCTGCCGCACCACCCCCGTCACCGACACCCCCACCGGCGACCCCACCGCCCCCGCCACCGTCCGCGGCTGGCGCCTGCGCGACGCCTGGCCCGACCCCATCACCGCCGCCGAGATCTTCGACGCCTACTGCACCGACCCCGAAACCGACGAACCCATCCCGCCCGAGCCCGGCGTCGACCACGCCCCCGGCCTGCCCCTCCCACCCCCACCCGCCCCGCACTGCCACCCCTGACCCGGCCGGGCCCGCACACACGAAACGGCCGCCCCGCCACCCAGGCGGGACGGCCGTCCCACAACACCTCACACGGCGCCGCGCGCCGCCCGGATCACTCCCCGGAGAGCACCGCCTGCGCGGCCGCCCGGGCATCCGCCGCGGTGTCCGCGGCCCGCGCCGCGGCCGCCGCCCGCTCGCACTGCGCCAGCGTGTGCTTGGCCAGCGTCGCCCGCACATACGGAAGCGACGCCGCACCCATCGACAAGCTGGTCACCCCGAGCCCCGTCAACACGCACGCCAACAACGGATCGGAGGCCGCCTCACCGCACACCCCACAGCTCTTGCCCTCGGCCTTCGCCGCCTCGGCCGAGGCCGCCACGAGGTCCAACAGCGCCGGCTGCCACGGGTCCTGAAGCCGCGACACCGCGCCCACCTGACGGTCCGCCGCAAAGGTGTACTGCGCCAGGTCGTTGGTGCCCAGCGACAGGAACTCCACCTCCTGCAGGATCGACCGGGCCCGCAGCGCCGCCGACGGAATCTCCACCATCGCGCCGAACTTCGCCTGGAGCCCGGCCTCCCGGCAGGCATCCGCGAACGCCTTCGCATCGATCCGGTCCGCCACCATCGGCGCCATGACCTCAAGGTAGACCGGCAGCCCCTCGGCGGCCTTCGCCAGCGCCGAAAGCTGCGTCCGCAGCACCTCGGGGTGGTCCAGCAGCGTCCGCAGCCCCCGCACGCCCAGCGCCGGGTTCGGCTCGTCCGCCGGCGTCAGGAAGTTCAGCGGCTTGTCCGCCCCGGCATCCAGCACGCGGACCACCACGCGCCCCTCCGGGAACGCCGCCAGCACCTGCCGGTACGCCTCGACCTGCTTCTCCTCCGACGGCGCCCGCTCGCTGTCATCCAGGAACAGGAACTCCGTGCGGAACAGCCCGACGCCCTCCGCGCCGGCCTCCACCGCCGCCGGCACGTCCGCCGGCCCGCCGACGTTCGCCAACAGCGGCACCTTGTGCCCGTCGGACGTCGCACCCGGACCGGACGACGCCGCCAGCGCCGCCTTCCGCGCCTCGGCGGCCTGCGTCAGCTCGGCCCGCTTCTCCGCACTGGGATCGACGAAGACCTCACCGGTGCTGCCGTCCACCGCGATCACGGTGCCCTCGACGAGCTCACCCGCACCCGGCATCGCCACCACGGCCGGCACCCCCAGCGCCCGCGCGAGAATCGCGCTGTGGCTGGTCGGCCCGCCCTCCTCGGTCACGAAACCGAGCACCAGCGCCGGGTCCAACAGCGCGGTGTCCGCCGGCGCCAGGTCCCGCGCGATCAGCACATACGGCTCGTCGCTGTCCGGCACGCCCGGCATCGGCACGCCCAACAGCCGCGCCACGATGCGGTTGCGCACGTCATCGAGGTCGGCCACCCGCCCCGCCAGGTACTCGCCCGCCCCGGCCAGCAGCGCCCGGTACGCGGCGAACGCGTCGTACACCGCCCGCTCGGCCGTGCTGCCCACGACGATCCGCCGCTCGACATCGGCCATCAGCTCGGGGTCCTGCGCCATCATGGCCTGGGCCTCCAGCACGTGCTGGGCCTCGCCACCGGCCAGGTTGCCCCGCGCGATCAGGTCGGCAGCCACAGCTTCCACGGCCTGACGGGCGCGCCCCTGCTCACGCTCCGCCTCCTCCGCCGGAATCTGCTTGGCCGGCGGCTCCAGCACCGGCGTGCCCATGTGCCGCACCTCGCCGATGGCCACGCCGTGGCTCACCCCGACGCCCCGCAGCGTTGTCTCCATGTCACCCGTCTCCGGTTTTGCGGCGGGCCCGGCCGCCGCGGTGGATGTCGTACCTGCCGCCTCGCAACGGCACCCGGCTGCTACTGCCAGGAGAAGAGCGCGTCGCCCGCCTTGATCTCGCCGTCCTCGCGTACCTCGCCGAGCGAGTCCGCGGTGGCCTCCAGCGCGACGACCGGGCACACCGGCGACTTGCCGGCCTCCTCGACCGCGGCCGGGTTCCAACGCACGACAGCCTGCCCGCGGGTCACGGTGTCGCCCTTGTTCACCAGCAGCTCGAAGCCCTCGCCGTTGAGCTGCACGGTGTCAATACCAAGGTGCGTCAGCACGCCGTGCCCCTCGCCGTCCACGACGACGAACGCATGCGGGTGCAGCGAAACAATGACGCCGTCCACGGGCGAAACCGCCTCCGACGGCTCACGCACGGGGTCGATGGCGGTACCGGGACCCACCATCGCGCCGGAGAAGACCGGGTCCGGCACTGCCGCCAGCCCGATGGCGCGTCCTGCAAGAGGGGACGTCACGGTGGTCATGGGAAACCTCCCAGGGGTGAAGATTCATGAGGCCGCCGCCACTGCCTGTCCCGGGCGGCGCACCGTTGAGAAGCGTAAGTCATAAGAACTGACGGTTCCGCATGACAGAGCCCGGTTGATGCCCGCGGCAACCCCACCGGTGCCTCCGCGGTCACGCGGAATCGATTTGCCTCGCCCACACCGCCCCTGTAATGTCTGGGCCCTGCCCCGGACAGCCAGGAAGCGCTTCGGCGTAACCGACTGAGTGGGCAGCACTCCTCAGAGTCATGATCCTGATTCCCGAATCATGCGCTTCTGCATGCCTGCAGAAAAGCGGTGGTCCGGAAGCCGGAAAAGCCCTGATAGAGTGTGAAACACCGAAGGGAAGCGCCCGGCGGAAACCCGAAAGGGAATCCAAAGAAAGCGTCCGTTCCTTGAGAACTCAACAGCGTGCCAAAAGTCAACGCCAGATATGTTGATACCCCGTTCCCCACATCGTGGGGGATGAGGTTCCTTTGAAAAGTCCTTCCAAGTTTCTTGGGAGGCGCACACAGCGAGGACGCTGTGAACCACGGGGATTATTCCTCCTTGTGGTTCCGCTCAACGCGAGTGTCTCACCGGCGGTTTTTAGTTAAACGCAGTCGGGTAAAGCATTCACGGAGAGTTTGATCCTGGCTCAGGACGAACGCTGGCGGCGTGCTTAACACATGCAAGTCGAACGATGAACCTCTTTCGGGAGGGGATTAGTGGCGAACGGGTGAGTAACACGTGGGCAATCTGCCCTTCACTCTGGGACAAGCCCTGGAAACGGGGTCTAATACCGGATATGACACGGGATCGCATGGTTTCGTGTGGAAAGCTCCGGCGGTGAAGGATGAGCCCGCGGCCTATCAGCTTGTTGGTGGGGTGATGGCCTACCAAGGCGACGACGGGTAGCCGGCCTGAGAGGGCGACCGGCCACACTGGGACTGAGACACGGCCCAGACTCCTACGGGAGGCAGCAGTGGGGAATATTGCACAATGGGCGAAAGCCTGATGCAGCGACGCCGCGTGAGGGATGACGGCCTTCGGGTTGTAAACCTCTTTCAGCAGGGAAGAAGCGAGAGTGACGGTACCTGCAGAAGAAGCGCCGGCTAACTACGTGCCAGCAGCCGCGGTAATACGTAGGGCGCAAGCGTTGTCCGGAATTATTGGGCGTAAAGAGCTCGTAGGCGGCTTGTCGCGTCGGATGTGAAAGCCCGGGGCTTAACCCCGGGTCTGCATTCGATACGGGCAGGCTAGAGTTCGGTAGGGGAGATCGGAATTCCTGGTGTAGCGGTGAAATGCGCAGATATCAGGAGGAACACCGGTGGCGAAGGCGGATCTCTGGGCCGATACTGACGCTGAGGAGCGAAAGCGTGGGGAGCGAACAGGATTAGATACCCTGGTAGTCCACGCCGTAAACGTTGGGAACTAGGTGTGGGCGACATTCCACGTCGTCCGTGCCGCAGCTAACGCATTAAGTTCCCCGCCTGGGGAGTACGGCCGCAAGGCTAAAACTCAAAGGAATTGACGGGGGCCCGCACAAGCAGCGGAGCATGTGGCTTAATTCGACGCAACGCGAAGAACCTTACCAAGGCTTGACATACACCGGAAACGGCCAGAGATGGTCGCCCCCTTGTGGTCGGTGTACAGGTGGTGCATGGCTGTCGTCAGCTCGTGTCGTGAGATGTTGGGTTAAGTCCCGCAACGAGCGCAACCCTTGTTCTGTGTTGCCAGCATGCCTTTCGGGGTGATGGGGACTCACAGGAGACTGCCGGGGTCAACTCGGAGGAAGGTGGGGACGACGTCAAGTCATCATGCCCCTTATGTCTTGGGCTGCACACGTGCTACAATGGCCGGTACAATGAGCTGCGATGCCGTGAGGTGGAGCGAATCTCAAAAAGCCGGTCTCAGTTCGGATTGGGGTCTGCAACTCGACCCCATGAAGTCGGAGTTGCTAGTAATCGCAGATCAGCATTGCTGCGGTGAATACGTTCCCGGGCCTTGTACACACCGCCCGTCACGTCACGAAAGTCGGTAACACCCGAAGCCGGTGGCCCAACCCCTTGTGGGAGGGAATCGTCGAAGGTGGGACTGGCGATTGGGACGAAGTCGTAACAAGGTAGCCGTACCGGAAGGTGCGGCTGGATCACCTCCTTTCTAAGGAGCACTTCTTACCAAGTTTTGTGCTTGGTCAGGGGCCAGTACATCGGCGAGTGTCTGATGCTGGTTGCTCATGGGTGGAACGTTGACTATTCGGCACGATCGGTTTGGGACTGTTAGTACTGCTTCGGCGTGGAACGCGGGGTCTTGGCTGGTTGTGTTGGGCGCGCTGTTGGGTGTCTGAGGGTGCGAGCGTTGCTCGTCCTTCGGTGTGCCGGTCCCGGTGTAGGTCTGCTTGGTGCAGGTTGTGACGGGTGGCTGGTCGTTGTTTGAGAACTGCACAGTGGACGCGAGCATCTGTGGCCAAGTTTTTAAGGGCGCACGGTGGATGCCTTGGCACCAGGAACCGATGAAGGACGTGGGAGGCCGCGATAGGCCCCGGGGAGCTGTCAACCGAGCTTTGATCCGGGGGTGTCCGAATGGGGAAACCCGGCAGTCGTCATGGGCTGTCACCCGCTGCTGAACACATAGGCAGTGTGGAGGGAACGCGGGGAAGTGAAACATCTCAGTACCCGCAGGAAGAGAAAACAACCGTGATTCCGGGAGTAGTGGCGAGCGAAACTGGATGAGGCTAAACCGTATTGGTGTGATACCCGGCAGGGGTTGCCAGTGCGGGGTTGTGGGAGCTTTCTTGATCGGTCTGCCGGCCGGTCGGTGAGTCAGAAACCGTTGATGTAGGCGAAGGACATGCGAAAGGTCCGGCGTAGAGGGTAAGACCCCCGTAGCTGAAACGTCAGCGGCTTGCTTGAGAGCCACCCAAGTAGCACGGGGCCCGAGAAATCCCGTGTGAATCTGGCGGGACCACCCGTTAAGCCTAAATATTCCCTGGTGACCGATAGCGGATAGTACCGTGAGGGAATGGTGAAAAGTACCGCGGGAGCGGAGTGAAATAGTACCTGAAACCGTGTGCCTACAAGCCGTGGGAGCGTCGCGCAGAGACTTTGTTTCTGCGTCGTGACTGCGTGCCTTTTGAAGAATGAGCCTGCGAGTTAGCGGTGTGTAGCGAGGTTAACCCGTGTGGGGAAGCCGTAGCGAAAGCGAGTCCGAAGAGGGCGTTGAGTTGCACGCTCTAGACCCGAAGCGGAGTGATCTAGCCATGGGCAGGTTGAAGCGGAGGTAAGACTTCGTGGAGGACCGAACCCACCAGGGTTGAAAACCTGGGGGATGACCTGTGGTTAGGGGTGAAAGGCCAATCAAACTCCGTGATAGCTGGTTCTCCCCGAAATGCATTTAGGTGCAGCGTCGTGTGTTTCTTGCCGGAGGTAGAGCACTGGATAGGCGATGGGCCCTACCGGGTTACTGACCTTAGCCAAACTCCGAATGCCGGTAAGTGAGAGCGCGGCAGTGAGACTGTGGGGGATAAGCTCCATGGTCGAGAGGGAAACAGCCCAGAGCATCGACTAAGGCCCCTAAGCGTGTGCTAAGTGGGAAAGGATGTGGAGTCGCAGAGACAACCAGGAGGTTGGCTTAGAAGCAGCCATCCTTGAAAGAGTGCGTAATAGCTCACTGGTCAAGTGATTCTGCGCCGACAATGTAGCGGGGCTCAAGTACACCGCCGAAGTCGTGTCATTGCCATGAGAGCCCTAACGGGTGTGGTGATGGGTAGGGGAGCGTCGTGTGCCGGGTGAAGCAGCCGTGGAAACGAGTTGTGGACGGTTCACGAGTGAGAATGCAGGCATGAGTAGCGATACAAGAGTGGGAAACTCTTGCGCCGATTGACTAAGGGTTCCTGGGTCAAGCTGATCTGCCCAGGGTAAGTCGGGACCTAAGGCGAGGCCGACAGGCGTAGTCGATGGACAACCGGTTGATATTCCGGTACCCGCTTTGGAGCGCCCAATACTGAATCAGGCGATGCTAAGTCCGTGAAGCCGCCCTGGAGCCTTCGGGCAAAGGGGAGTGGTGGAGCCGACGGACCAGACTTGTAGTAGGTAAGCGATGGGGTGACGCAGGAAGGTAGTCCAGCCCGGGCGGTGGTTGTCCCGGGGTAAGGGTGTAGGCCGTGTGGTAGGTAAATCCGTCACATGTTAAGGCTGAGACCTGATGCCGAGCCGATTGTGGTGAAGTGGATGATCCTATGCTGTCGAGAAAAGCCTCTAGCGAGCTTCATGGCGGCCCGTACCCTAAACCGACTCAGGTGGTCAGGTAGAGAATACCGAGGCGTTCGGGTGAACTATGGTTAAGGAACTCGGCAAAATGCCCCCGTAACTTCGGGAGAAGGGGGGCCATTTCTGGTGATGACATTTTCTGTCTGAGCTGGGGGTGGCCGCAGAGACCAGCGAGAAGCGACTGTTTACTAAAAACACAGGTCCGTGCGAAGCCGTAAGGCGATGTATACGGACTGACGCCTGCCCGGTGCTGGAACGTTAAGGGGACCGGTTAGTCTGGATTCGTTCAGGCGAAGCTGAGAACTTAAGCGCCAGTAAACGGCGGTGGTAACTATAACCATCCTAAGGTAGCGAAATTCCTTGTCGGGTAAGTTCCGACCTGCACGAATGGCGTAACGACTTCTCGACTGTCTCAACCATAGGCCCGGTGAAATTGCATTACGAGTAAAGATGCTCGTTTCGCGCAGCAGGACGGAAAGACCCCGGGACCTTTACTATAGCTTGATATTGGTGTTCGGTTCGGCTTGTGTAGGATAGGTGGGAGACTGTGAAGCGCCAACGCCAGTTGGTGTGGAGTCGTTGTTGAAATACCACTCTGGTCGTGCTGGATGTCTAACCTGGGTCCGTGATCCGGATCAGGGACAGTGTCTGGTGGGTAGTTTAACTGGGGCGGTTGCCTCCTAAAGGGTAACGGAGGCGCCCAAAGGTTCCCTCAGCCTGGTTGGTAATCAGGTGTTGAGTGTAAGTGCACAAGGGAGCTTGACTGTGAGACTGACGGGTCGAGCAGGTACGAAAGTAGGGACTAGTGATCCGGCGGTGGCTTGTGGAAGCGCCGTCGCTCAACGGATAAAAGGTACCCCGGGGATAACAGGCTGATCTTCCCCAAGAGTCCATATCGACGGGATGGTTTGGCACCTCGATGTCGGCTCGTCGCATCCTGGGGCTGGAGTCGGTCCCAAGGGTTGGGCTGTTCGCCCATTAAAGCGGTACGCGAGCTGGGTTTAGAACGTCGTGAGACAGTTCGGTCCCTATCCGCTGCGCGCGTAGGAGTCTTGAGAAGGGCTGTCCCTAGTACGAGAGGACCGGGACGGACGGACCTCTGGTGTGCCAGTTGTTCTGCCAAGGGCATGGCTGGTTGGCTACGTTCGGAAAGGATAACCGCTGAAAGCATCTAAGCGGGAAGCCTGCTTCGAGATGAGGGCTCCCTCCCACTTGATGGGGTAAGGCTCCCAGTAGATGACTGGGTTGATAGGCCAGATATGGAAGCATCGTAAGGTGTGGAGTTGACTGGTACTAATAGGCCGAGGGCTTGTCCTCAGTTGCTCGCGTCCACTGTGTTGGTTCTGAAGCCACGAACAGACCAACGGTTGTTCTAAGTTTCATAGTGTTTCGGTGGTTTTAGCGTTAGGGAAACGCCCGGTTACATTTCGAACCCGGAAGCTAAGCCTTTCAGCGCCGATGGTACTGCAGGGGGGACCCTGTGGGAGAGTAGGACGCCGCCGAACAATTTTTCAGAGAAAGCCCCGTCGGGAACTTCGGTTCCGGGCGGGGCTTTCTCGCGTTCCGTGACGGGCCCCCGCGGCACGGCCGGGCCGGCGGGCCAGGTAATGTTTGGGGCATCATCGGCATATTTCCCACAGGAGGCTTCCGCGTGGAGGTCCAGGAGACGCGGATCCAGACAGATCGTGTCCTCACCATCCCGAATATTCTGAGCATGGCGCGCCTGGTCGGCGTGCCCGTGTTCCTGTGGTTGATCCTCTGGCCGAAATTCGGCGGCCCGAGGGCTGATGGCTGGGCGCTGCTGGTTCTTGCGCTCAGCGGCGTCAGCGACTACCTCGACGGCAAGCTGGCCCGACGCTGGAACCAGATCAGTAGCCTGGGCCGGATCCTCGACCCGGCTGCCGATCGCCTCTACATCCTCTCCACCCTCGTCGGCCTGACCTGGCGGGAGATCCTTCCGGTCTGGCTCACCGCGGCACTGCTCGCCCGCGAGCTGATGCTGTTGATCGCGGTCGGAATCCTCGGACGCCATGGCTACGGTCCTCCCCAGGTGAACTTCCTGGGCAAAGCGGCTACGTTCAACTTGATGTATGCCTTCCCGTTGCTGCTGCTCAGTGACGGACCTGGCTGGCTTCACACACTCGCTGCTATTTTCGGATGGGCGTTCGCTGGGTGGGGTACGGCGCTGTACTGGTGGGCAGGGATCCTCTACGTGGTCCAGGTCCGCCGGATCATCAGAGCGGACGCCACGGCCGACTGAGCTCGCCGAACCGGCAGATTGTGCCAAGTGTCAGCGCCCGTGTCGGGGAAAACAGTGGGCGCTCTTGACAGGTGAAGTCGGCAAGACCGTCGTCTCTTCGAGGAGGACGCTTCCGACATGAAGGCTGTTGTGATGGCCGGCGGCGAAGGAACACGCCTTCGCCCCATGACGTCCAGCATGCCCAAGCCGCTGCTTCCCGTGGCCAATAGGCCGATCATGGAGCACGTACTGCGGCTGTTGAAAAGGCATGGTCTCACCGAGACCGTCGTGACTGTGCAATTCCTGGCCTCGCTCGTCCGGAACTACTTCGGTGACGGGGAAGAGCTCGGCATGGAGCTCACCTATGCCAATGAGGAAAAGCCACTCGGCACCGCCGGCAGTGTGAAGAACGCCGAGGAGGCCCTCCGGGACGATGCCTTCCTCGTCATCTCCGGTGACGCCCTCACCGACTTCGACCTGACCGACCTCATCCGCTTCCACAAGCACAAGGGCGCCCTCGTCACCGTGTGCCTGACGAGGGTGCCCAATCCGCTGGAGTTCGGCATCACCATCGTCGACGAGGGTGGTCGGGTCGAGCGTTTCCTGGAAAAGCCCACCTGGGGTCAGGTCTTCTCCGACACCGTCAACACCGGTATCTACGTGATGGAGCCGGAGGTCTTCGACTACGTCGAGCCGGACGTTCCGGTGGACTGGTCCGGGGATGTCTTCCCGCAGTTGATGAAGGAGGGCAAGCCCATCTTCGGCTATGTGGCCGAGGGGTATTGGGAGGACGTCGGTACGCACGAGAGCTATGTGAAGGCACAGGCCGACGTGCTTGAGGGCAAGGTCGACGTCGATATCGACGGCTTCGAGATCTCGCCGGGCGTGTGGGTGGCCGAGGGCGCCGACGTGCATCCGGACGCCGTGCTGCGCGGCCCGCTGTACATCGGCGACTACGCCAAGGTCGAGGCGGGCGTGGAGATTCGCGAGCACACCATCGTGGGCTCCAACGTCGTCGTGAAGAGCGGCGCGTTCCTCCACAAGGCGGTGGTGCACGACAACGTCTTCATCGGCCAGCAGAGCAATCTGCGCGGGTGCGTGATCGGCAAGAACACCGACATCATGCGGGCCGCGCGGATCGAGGACGGCGCGGTCATCGGCGACGAATGCCTGATCGGTGAGGAGTCGATCGTCCAGGGCAATGTGCGGGTCTATCCGTTCAAGACGATCGAGGCCGGTGCGTTCGTCAACACCTCGGTGATCTGGGAATCCCGCGGCCAGGCCCATCTGTTCGGGGCGCGCGGGGTATCGGGAATCCTCAACGTCGAGATCACTCCGGAACTCGCCGTGCGGCTCGCGGGCGCGTACGCCACCACGCTGAAGAAGGGGTCGACGGTCACCACGGCGCGTGACCACTCCCGTGGTGCCCGGGCGTTGAAGCGGGCGGTGATCTCCGCGTTGCAGGCGAGCGCCATCGACGTACGGGACTTGGAGAACGTGCCGCTGCCGGTCGCCCGTCAGCAGACCGCGCGGGGCAGTGCCGGCGGGATCATGGTGCGCACCACGCCCGGTGTGCCGGACTCCGTCGACATCATGTTCTTCGACGAGCGGGGCGCGGACCTCTCGCAGGGCGGTCAGCGCAAGCTGGACCGGGTCTACGCCCGGCAGGAATATCGGCGTGCCTTCCCCGGCGAGATCGGTGACCTCAGTTTCCCGGCGAGCGTCTTCGACTCCTATACGGGCGCGCTGTTGCGGGCCGTGGACACCCGGGGGATCAGCGAGTCCGGGCTGAAGGTCGTCGTGGACGCGTCGAACGGGAGCGCCGGTCTCGTGCTGCCCAGCCTTCTCGGGCGGCTCGGCGTCGACTCGTTGACCATCAATCCCGGCCTCGACGAGGCGAGGCCGACCGAGACCGCCGATGCCCGCCGTACCGGCCTGGTGCGGCTCGGAGAGATCGTGGCGTCGGCGCGGGCCGCGTTCGGCGTGCGTTTCGATCCCGTTGGCGAGCGGCTCTCGTTGGTGGACGAGCGTGGCCGGATCATCGAGGACGACCGGGCGTTGCTGGTGATGCTGGATCTGATCGCGGCCGAGCGCCGCAGCGGGCGGGTGGCGCTGCCGGTGACCACGACGCGGATCGCGGAGCAGGTGGCGGCGTACCACGGGACGCAGGTCGAGTGGACGACGACCTCGCCGGACGACCTGACGCGGGTGGGGCGGTTGGACGGCACGGTGTTCGGCGGGGACGGCAAGGGCGGCTTCATCATCCCGGAGTTCAGCAGCGTCTTCGACGGCTCCGCCGCGTTCGT
This sequence comes from Streptomyces sp. WZ-12, assembly GCF_028898845.1. Lineage (NCBI taxonomy): Bacteria > Bacillati > Actinomycetota > Actinomycetes > Kitasatosporales > Streptomycetaceae > Streptomyces > Streptomyces sp. WZ-12. Next base: position 7,539,549 of record NZ_CP118574.1, read on the forward strand.
CCGGCTGATCGGTCTGGTGGCCCGCACGCAACTGACGCTCAGTCAGATCGACGCGCGGATCCCGCGGGCGCACGTCCAGCGGCGCGACCTGGCGACGCCGTGGGCGGTCAAGGGCCTGGTGATGCGGCACGTCGTGGAGGCGGCCGGCGAGCGGGACGTGGACACCACCGACGGCGTGCGGATCGTGGAGGCCGACGGGCGGTGGGTGCTGGTGCTGCCCGATGTGGCGGAGGCGGTCACCCATCTCTGGGCGGAAGGACCGGATGACGCCTCCGCCCAGCAACTGCTCGACGAGTGGGCGGCGGTGGTGGACAGCGCGGGACGCTGAGCCCCGATCCCACCGGCGTGCCGCCCGATCGGCACGCCGGTGGGGCCGTTGGGAGCCGGCGTCGCCGACGTGCGACGATGTGCGGCATGTCGCAGCAGCGCCCCGATCGGAGCAACCCCCACCCCTCGGCGGGGCGGCCCGATGCGTCCATGTCGCTGCTCACCAACGTGATGGACCACAGCCTCGACGACGGGTACGCCGAGGCGGCCGCGCGGAAGTCCGCCGAGGGCGTCAGCGGCCTACCGCGCACGCTGCGCGCGAAGTTGGGGTTGGCGGCCGGTCTGGTGCTGGCGGCGCTGGTGGTGACCGTGGGGGCGGCGCAGGCGCGGGTCTCGGCGCCGACGCTGGCCAAGGAGCGCGAGGAGCTGATCCACCGCATCCAGAAGGGCACCACGGAGGCCGACACCCAGCAGCAGAAGGTGGACACGGCCCGGGACGCGGTGAACCGGATGCAGCGCGAGGCGCTCAAGCAGCACGGTGACGGCAAGGCTGAACTGCTGTCGCTGCTGGCCGGTTCGACGCAGGTCACGGGTCCGGGCGTGAAGCTGGTGGTGGACGATGCCAAGGGAGCCTCGGCCGGCGCCGGAGGCCCTCGGGAGAGCAGTGACTTCTCGGACACCGGGCGGGTGCGTGACCGGGACATGCAACGCGTGGTGAACGGGCTCTGGCAGTCCGGTGCGGAGGCCATCTCCGTCAACGGGCAGCGGTTGACGTCGCTCTCGGCAGTCAGGGCCGCGGGAGACGCCATACTGGTCGACAACAAGCCGCTGGTGCCGCCCTATACGGTGCTGGCGGTGGGGGACGGGCAGCGGCTGAGCACCGCGTTCCAGGACAGCGCCGACGGCCAGTATCTGCACGTGTTGCAGGAGAACTACGGCGTGCGCGCCAAGATTTCCGTGGAGAACGAGATCAAACTGCCGCCCGCGCCCAGTTTGACCGTACGTACCGCAAAGCCGGAGGCCGGTGCCGCGAAGGCGGACGGCGCCGACACAGGGAAGGGCACATCGTGATCGCCGTACTGGGCCTCATCGTGGGAGTCGTGGTCGGAATCTTCGTCCGACCCGTGGTGCCGACGGTGGTCGAGCCCTACTTGCCGATCGCTGTCGTGGCCGCGCTGGACGCCGTGTTCGGCGGTCTGCGCGCGATGCTGGACGGGATCTTCGACGACAAGGTCTTCGTGGTCTCCTTCCTGTCGAACGTCGTGGTGGCAGCCCTGATCGTCTTCCTCGGGGACAAGTTGGGCGTCGGTGCCCAACTCTCCACCGGCGTAGTGGTGGTGCTCGGAATCCGCATCTTCTCCAACGCTGCCGCGATCCGTCGGCACGTGTTCCAGGCGTGAGGCCGATGCCAGCGGACGAGACGCCGGAGCCGGAGCGCGGGCCGGAGCGGGCGCGCGAGGGTCATGAGGGGCAGCGTCCGGCGGAGCGGCGGCCGATGCCGCCCGAGATGCCGCGTGAGCCCCAGGGGGCGGCGGAGCGGCCCGAACGGCCGGAAGTCGCACAGGAGCAGCAGAGCGCAGGACAGGAGGGCGACGAACCGGCGGCCGCCGCCGGCGCGTCCTCGGCCGCGGAGGCGAAGGCCGCGCCGCCGTCGATGACCGGTCGGCAGCGGCTGATCGCCAGCCTGTGGCCGCCGCGGCTGACCCGGCCTCAACTGATCGTCGCGTTGCTCCTGTTCATTCTCGGCCTCGGCCTCGCGATTCAGGTACGTTCCACCAGTGACAGCAGTGCGCTGCGGGGTGCGCGTCAGGAGGATCTGGTGCGCATTCTGGACGAACTGGACAATCGCTCCCAGCGGTTGACGGAGGAGCAGCGGCGCCTGGAGGGACAGAAGACCGAGTTGGAGAACAGCTCGGACCAGGCGGAGGAGGCCCGTAAGCAGACCGTGGAGAAGGAACAGCAGTTGGGAGTGTTGGCGGGGACCGTCGCGGCGCAGGGCCCCGGCATCAACCTGACCATCGACGATCCGCACCACTCCGTGGAGGCGGACAAGCTGCTGGACACCATCCAGGAGCTGCGGGCGGCGGGGGCCGAGGCCGTCCAGGTCAACAACGTCCGCGTCGTTGCGAGCACTTACTTCTCGGATCTCCGGGGCGGGGTGGACGTCGACGGCAAGCGCGTCACGCCGCCGTACCGGTTCAAGGTCATCGGGAAGCCGGAGGACCTCGAACCGGCGCTCAACATCCCCGGCGGAGTGGTCCAGACGCTGGAAAAGGAGCAGGCCAAGGTGTCTGTGTCCCGACAAGAGAAGATCGTGGTGGATGCCTTGCGGCAGGCGAAGCGGCCTGACTACGCTCGGTCGTCATCCCAGTGAGGCGTCCACGTATGGTGATGGCCCGGCAAGGGCATGAGGTAGCGGGGGGTCGACGCACCGTGCGTGTGGTGTGTGGTGGAAACTGTCTGGAGGCCACGGACGTTCACAGGATGTCCGGATCGGCCGGTGTGTGCATCGAGGGTTCGTCCTGCCCCACGGGCGGGTCTGTGTCGTACAAGGGGAATCGCCCGTGAAGTTGTTTGCAAAGCTGTTCGGCAAGAGCGCGCGCCAGGAAGGCGACGGCGGTTCGGCGCGGCACCGCGCTCCGCGTCGTTCGGAAGAAGAGGCAGCGCCGGAGAGCCGTCCGCTGTTCCGTGATGAGGTCGGCGGTCCGTCCGGGGGGCACGGCGCGGGTTCTGTTGACCCCTCCGGTGCCGGCCGCATAGGTTCCGAGGAACCATCAGCCGCACGCACGGGTGGAGGGTCGGCCTTGGTCTGTACGAGGTGCGGGCACCGGAACGCCGAGGCGAGCCGGTTCTGTTCCAACTGTGGTGCCCCGCTGCGCCCGGGCGCCCAGCCCGACCGGGCCTCGGAGACGACGTCGACGATCTCCATCTCGGGGATCGAGGCGTACGACGCGGAGGCGACCGGGCAGAACCTGTCGCCGGCGCTCTCCCCGGAGGCCCAGGCTGCCGTCGACGCCCTTCCGTTGGGCTCGGCGCTGTTGATTGTCCGTCGCGGGCCGAACGCGGGCAGCCGCTTCCTCCTGGACAGCGAGCTGACGACCGCAGGCCGGCATCCGCAGGGCGACATCTTCCTCGACGACGTGACGGTCTCCCGCAGTCATGTGGAGTTCCGGCGCGGGTCGGACGGCCGCTTCACGGTCACCGACGTCGGCAGCCTCAACGGCACCTACGTCAACCGCGAGCCGATCGACTCCGTGGCCCTCGCCAACGGCGACGAGGTGCAGATCGGCAAGTACCGCCTGGTCTTCTACGCGAGCCAGCGGGGCGTCGGTATCTGACCGTCAGGGAAGGCATATGCGCCAATCACCGACAGGCGGTGCCGGTTCGTCCGGCACCGCCTCCTCGGACCGCACGCCGATGAGCATCGGCTCGGTGCTCAACGCGCTGCGCGAGGAGTTCCCCGAGGTCACCATCTCCAAGATTCGTTTTCTGGAGGCCGAGGGGCTGGTCGAGCCGCAGCGCACGCCGTCCGGGTACCGCAAGTTCACGGCCGCGGACGTCGAGCGCTTGGCGAACGTGCTGCGGATGCAGCGGGACCACTACCTCCCCCTGAAGGTCATCAGGGAGCATCTGGACGCCCTGGAGCGGGGCGAGCAGGTGCAACTGCCCGCTCCGGCGGCGCCCCGCGATTTGGTCGAGGGCATGTCCGATCCGGACGAGGAGCGCCCGACGACCGCCCGGATCGGCCGGGCGGAGCTGCTGGCCGCCGCGGAGGTGGACGAGGCGGCGCTCGCTGACTGGGAGTCGTACGGACTCATCGTCCCGCACGGGGACGGGGGCTACGACATCGAGGCGGTCACGGTCGCCAAACTCGTGGCGGACCTCGGCCGATTCGGCCTGGAGTCGCGACACCTGCGCGCCGTGAAGGCGGCCGCGGAGCGCGAGGCGGGGCTCGTCGAGCAGGTCGTGGCACCCCTTCGGCGGCACCGGAATCCGCAGACCCGGGCGCACGCCGAGGCCACCGTCCGCGAGCTGGCCACGCTGTCGGTGCGGTTGCACGCGGCGCTGTTGCAGAGCGCGCTGCGGGTTCGTCTGCCGTGAGCAAACGAGTGCCCGACTACCCAAACCGGCCGGGCACGGCCTAGGGTTGCTGTGTGAACGAGCTCGACGTCGTGGGTGTCCGGGTGGAGATGCCTTCCAGCCAACCGATCGTGCTGCTGCGGGAGGTGGGAGGCGATCGCTACCTGCCCATCTGGATCGGTCCGGGAGAGGCCACCGCCATTGCGTTCGCCCAGCAGGGCATGGTGCCCGCCCGGCCGCTGACGCATGACCTCTTCAAGGATGTGCTCGAAGCCGTGGGCCAGGAGCTGACGCAGGTCCGGATCACGGATCTGCGCGAGGGGGTCTTCTATGCCGAGCTGGTCTTCGCCAGTGGAGTCGAGGTCAGTGCTCGTCCGTCGGACGCGATAGCGCTGGCGTTGCGCACCGGGACGCCGATCTTCGGTACCGACGGTGTGCTGGACGACGCGGGCATCGCCATCCCGGACGAGCAGGAGGACGAGGTGGAGAAGTTCCGCGAGTTCCTCGACCAGATTTCGCCCGAGGACTTCGGCACCAACCAGTGATCGGCCAGGTCGACCGCCTGTTTCTGGCCAACCTTTCATCCCTTCCCCGTGACAAGTCACGAGAAACCACTCGTAGGGTGATTATCACTCGGCGTGGCGAGCGCGGCGATCGTTGACGCACCCCGAGTGACTGCATACCGTCGATATGGCAGGTCCCGTCCGGGACGTGGAGGACGGAGGGCGGCGTGGCAATCACCGGCGACGGTACGGCGGCGGAAGGGGCATTGCCGCTCCACACGGGCGCGGCGGCGAACCGGGGTCCGGTGCAGGCCGCCGAGGTGTCGGGGGACTGCGAGGCGGAGAACGTCGGCTACCGCGGACCGACCGCGTGCGCGGCGGCGGGCATCACCTACCGACAGTTGGACTACTGGGCGCGGACGGGGCTCGTGGAGCCCAGCATCCGGCCCGCTTTCGGTTCCGGGACCCAGCGGCTCTACAGCTTCCGCGACGTCGTCGTCCTGAAGATCGTCAAGCGGCTGCTGGACACCGGGGTTTCGTTGCAGAACATCCGTGCCGCCGTGCAGCACTTGAGGGCGCGCGGGCTGGCGGACCTGACCCGGATGACGTTGATGAGTGATGGTGCGACGGTCTATGAGTGCACCTCGCCCGACCAGGTCGTGGATCTGCTCCAGGGGGGCCAGGGTGTCTTCGGGATCGCCGTGGGTGTGGTGTGGCGGGACGTGGAAGGCGCGCTGTCACAGCTCCACGGGGAGCGGGTGGACACCGGCGAGACGCTGATCGGGAAGAACCCGCACGACGAGTTGGCGCGACGGCGCAACCGGGCCGGCTGAGGGCCGGCGGGCGGTTCTCGGCCCGGGGTCGGGGCCATTGTCAGTGGTGTGCGGCAGCATCAGTGGTGTGAGACGTGCGCCGACGATCCTGCATCTGGACATGGATGCCTTCTACGCGGCCGCCGAGCAGGCGGCCAAGCCGAGCCTGCGGGGAAAGCCCGTGGTCGTCGGCGGGGTCGGGCCGCGCGGGGTGGTCGCCACGGCCTCGTACGAGGCGCGGGTCTTCGGGGTGCGGTCGGCGATGCCGACGGCGCAGGCGCGGCGGTTGTGTCCCAACGCCGCTTATCTCAGCCCTCGGTTCAGCCTGTACCGCCAGGTGAGTGAATCGGTGATGGAGCTGCTGCGGGCGCTCTCGCCGCTCGTGGAGCCGTTGAGCCTGGACGAGGCGTTCGTCGACCTGGAGGCGGGCGGGGTGCCGGCGGAGTCGGCGGCGGCGCGGGTCGTGGGGGAGCAACTGCGGCGCGATATCCGGGCGGTCACGGGGTTGACGGGTTCGGTGGGGCTGGCTGGTGCCAAGATGCTCGCCAAGATCGCGTCGGAGGCGGCGAAGCCGGACGGCCTGGTGGTGATCGAGCCGGGCACCGAGCGGGAGTTGCTGGGGCCGATGCCGGTGCGGACGCTGCCCGGGGTCGGGCCGGCTACGGCGGAGACGTTGCGGCGGGCCGGGATACATACCGTCGTGGAGACCGCCGAGGCCGGCGAGGCGGAGCTGGTGCGGCTGTTGGGCAAAGCGCACGGCACCGGGTTGTACGCGATGGCGTTGGGGCAGGACGACCGGCCGGTGGTGGCCGAACGGGACGCGAAATCGGTATCGGTGGAGGACACCTTCGAGGTCGATCTGACGGACCGGACGCGGGTGCGGACCGAGGTGTTGCGGTTGGCCGACCGGTGCGTGGCGCGGCTCCGGGAGGCCGGTCGGTCCGGACGCACGGTGGTGATCAAGGTGCGGAACTACGACTTCTCGACGCTGACCCGGTCCGAGACGTTGCGTGGGCCGACCGACGACCCGGCGGTCGTTCGGGAGGCGGCTGTGCGGCTGTTGGAGACGGTGGACACCACGGGCGGGGTCCGGCTGCTGGGCGTGGGGGTGAGCGGGCTGGCGGACTTCACGCAGGAGGACCTGTTCGCCCAGATCGCCACGGAGCGGGAGGCGGAGGAGCAGGCGGCCGTCGAGGCGGCGGAGTCGGAAGGGGAGGCGGCCGGTGAGCCGGAGGCGCCCCCGGAGCTGCCACGGCGTTGGCACCCGGGACTGGACGTGGTGCACGAGGAGTTCGGCGCCGGGTGGGTGCAGGGCAGCGGTGTGGGGAGGGTGACCGTGCGGTTCGAGACGCCGTGGTCCGCACCGGGGCGGGTGCGGACCTTTGCCGTCGATGATCCGGCGCTGCGGCCGGGGGAACCGTTGCCGCTGGTGGGCGGGCCGGATCAGTCTTCCGCGCCGGCGATCCGGCCGAAGTCGGTGTCGCCGGCGGACGCGGCGGAGTCCGCGGGTGAGGAGATATCCAGGCGGTAGTGGTGGTAGAGCTGCAGTTCCTGCTCGGGGGAGAGGTGCCGGCCGACGCCGAAATCGGGGGCGTCTTTGATCAGCTTGCGGTCATAGGGGATATGCAGGCTTTCGCCGACCATCTTGCTCGGTTCCAGGGGGACGAACGCGTCCCGACTGAACAGGCCGGTGCGGACGGCCGCCCACTCCGGTTCGCCCGTCGCGTCGTCGAGGTACACCTCGTCGACGGTCCCTATCTTCGCGCCGTTGCGGTCGAACGCTTTGCGGCCGATCAGGCTCCGGGGATCGATATCGGCTTGCACGGTCCCTCCAATTGGTCGCAACTGCCTTGTGACAACTACGAAACGGCACATTTCATGCCTCGGCCACTCGAAGGATCGTTCCAGCAGTGCGCTGGTAGGCTGGCGATTGGCCGTCGACCCCATGCGGGAGAGTCCTTTGTCGTTCGCGGCAGGGCGCCGAAGGAGCAAATCCTCCCCGGAATCTCTCAGGCACACGTACCGCATGGACGAGGTCACTCTGGAAAGCAGGGCGGGCCACGGTCAGGCACCATGCCGGAACCCCTCCTCACCGACGGTGAAAGCCGGACCGCAGCCCGCGGGCCGGTGAAGCTCTCAGGTTGCGATGACAGAGGGGGAGGCCGTCCGGGCACCAGCGCCGTGGTGCCCCTCGCAGGTCGTAGTGACCAGGAGGCCCCCGCACGATGACCATCAATCGCATCCCCCTGTCCGAGCTGGAGCGTGGCACCCCGTTCGAGCACCGGCACATCGGCCCCGACCACGAGGCGCAGGCCAAGATGCTCGCGCAGGTCGGCTTCGGGTCGTTGGACGAGCTCACCGCCGTCGCCGTCCCCGACGTGATCAAGAGCACCGAGGCGCTCGGCCTGCCGCAGGGCCGCACCGAGGCCGAGGTCCTGGGAGAGCTGCGCGCCCTGGCCGACCGCAACCAGGTCCTGTCGTCCATGATCGGGCTCGGCTACTACGGCACGTTCACCCCGCCGGTGATCCTGCGCAACGTCATGGAGAACCCGTCCTGGTACACGGCCTACACGCCCTACCAGCCGGAGATCTCGCAGGGGCGCCTGGAGGCCCTGCTGAACTTCCAGACCATGGTCGCCGACCTGACCGGACTGCCGACCTCCGGTGCGTCCCTCCTGGACGAGGGCACCGCCGCCGCGGAGGCGATGGCGCTCTCCCGCCGGGTCGGCAAGGTCAAGCAGGGCGTCTTCCTCGTCGACGCGGACTGTCTGCCGCAGACCGTCGCGGTGATCCGGACCCGCGCCGAACCGACCGGCGTCGAGGTCGTGGTCGCCGATCTCACGGACGGCATCCCGGACGAGATCGCCGAGCGGGGCGTCTTCGGCGTGCTGCTCCAGTACCCCGGCGCGTCCGGTGCGGTGCGCGACCCGCGGGCGGTCATCGAGCGGGCGCACGAGCTGGGCGCGATCGTCACCCTCGCCGCCGACCTGCTGGCGCTGACGCTGCTCACCCCGCCCGGCGAGCTCGGCGCGGACATCGCGGTCGGCACCACCCAGCGCTTCGGCGTCCCGATGGGCTTCGGCGGTCCGCACGCTGGCTACATGGCCGTCCGCGAGCAGCACGCCCGCAGCCTGCCCGGCCGTCTGGTGGGCGTCTCGGTGGATGCCGATGGCGGCAAGGCGTACCGGCTGGCGTTGCAGACCCGTGAGCAGCACATCCGCCGCGAGAAGGCCACCAGCAACATCTGCACCGCACAGGTGCTGCTCGCCGTCATGGCCGGCATGTACGCCGTCTACCACGGTCCGGAGGGGCTGCGCACCATCGCCCGGCGGACCCACCGGTACGCCGCGATCCTGGCCAAGGGGCTGACGGACGGCGGTGTCGAGCTCGTCCACGGCGCCTACTTCGACACCCTCACCGCGCGGGTGCCCGGTCGGGCGGCCGAGGTCGTCGCCGCCGCCCGCGAGGCCGGCATCAACCTCCGGCAGGTCGACGCCGATCTCGTCGGCATCGCCTGCGACGAGACCACCGGGCGCGCCCAGTTGGCCGGCGTCTGGGGCGCGTTCGGCGTCCGGGGCGACATCGACGCGCTGGACGTGGCCGTCGCCGACGCCCTGCCGCAGTCGCTGCTGCGCACCGACGACTACCTCGCCCACCCGGTCTTCCACCAGCACCGCTCCGAGACCGGCATGCTGCGCTACCTGCGCACGCTGGCCGACAAGGACTACGCGCTGGACCGCGGCATGATCCCGCTCGGCTCCTGCACGATGAAGCTGAACGCGACCACCGAGATGGAGCCGGTCACCTGGCCGGAGTTCGGCCAGCTCCACCCCTTCGCGCCGGCCGACCAGGCGCAGGGCTACCTCACGCTCATCCAGGAGTTGGAGGAGCGGCTCGCCGCGATCACCGGCTACGCCAAGGTGTCCATCCAGCCCAACGCCGGTTCCCAGGGCGAGTTGGCCGGTCTGCTCGCGGTCCGTGCCTACCACCGGGCCAACGGTGACGAGCAGCGCACCGTCTGCCTGATCCCGTCGTCGGCGCACGGCACCAACGCCGCCAGCGCCGTGATGGCCGGCATGAAGGTCGTCGTCGTCAAGACCGGCGAGGACGGCGAGGTGGACGCCGAGGACCTGCACGCCAAGATCGCCAAGCACCGGGACGAGTTGGCCGTTCTGATGGTCACCTACCCGTCCACGCACGGGGTGTTCGAGGAGCACATCACGCAGATCTGCGCCGCGGTGCACGAGGCCGGCGGCCAGGTCTACGTGGACGGCGCCAACCTCAACGCGCTGGTCGGCCTGGCGGAGCCGGGCACGTTCGGCGGCGACGTCTCGCACCTCAACCTGCACAAGACGTTCTGCATCCCGCACGGCGGCGGCGGTCCCGGCGTCGGCCCGGTCGGCGTCCGCGCCCACCTGGCGCCGTACCTGCCCAACCACCCGCTCCAGCCGACCGCGGGTCCGGCCACGGGCGTCGGGCCGATCTCGGCCGCCCCCTGGGGCTCGGCCGGCATCTTGCCGATCTCCTGGGCGTACGTCCGGCTGATGGGTGGTGAGGGGCTCAAGCGCGCCACCCAGGTCGCGGTGCTGTCGGCCAACTACATCGCCAAGCGCCTGGAGCCGCACTACCCGGTGCTCTACGCCGGCCCCGGCGGGCTCGTCGCCCACGAGTGCATCGTCGACGTGCGGCCGTTGACCAAGGCGACCGGGGTGAGCATCGACGATGTCGCCAAGCGGCTCATCGACTACGGCTTCCACGCGCCGACGATGTCGTTCCCGGTGGCCGGCACGCTGATGATCGAGCCGACCGAGAGCGAGGACCTGACCGAGATCGACCGGTTCTGCGACGCGATGATCGCCATCCGCGCGGAGATCGACAAGGTCGGTTCGGGGGAGTGGGACAAGGACGACAACCCGCTGCGCAACGCCCCGCACACCGCGGGCGCGCTCGGTGGTGAGTGGGACCACCCCTACAGCCGTGAGGAGGCCGTCTTCCCGGCCGGGGTCGGCGCCGCGGACAAGTACTGGCCGCCGGTGCGCCGGATCGACGGCGCCTTCGGCGACCGCAACCTCGTCTGCTCCTGCCCCCCGTTGGACGAGTACGACGTCTGATCAACCCCCGCCACCGGTGACCGGTGGCCACATCAAAGGGCCCTCGGCGGATGCGCCGGGGGCCCTGGTGTACGTGCCGGGTGGCCGCGGGAGATCAGGCGGCGGCGGTGACCCGAGGAGCGCCGAGCGGTCGGTGCGGAGCGATGACCTGCCCGTCCGGCAGCAGTTCACCGGTGTCCTCGAAGAGCAGGACACCGTTGCACAGCAGGCTCCAGCCCTGCTCCGGGTGGTGCGCCACCAGGTGCGCGGCCTCCCGGTCCGTGGAGTCGGCTGATGGGCATGGTGGTTGGTGCTGGCACATGGAAGTTGTCTTTCGCTGCGGAGTGGTGAACGTCGTGCGGCTCGATGTGGTGTTCATGGCCGCTCCCCCGTTTCTGTCGGTCCCAGTCTTGCCCCACGGAAGGGATTCCGCAGGGATTTCGCAGCAGCGGTACTCACTCGATACGGACGTGTCACCCGTGCGGGCGGTTGCTCCCAAGTGAGCCTGTCTCCCCGGGGATTGGCGCGCTACCGGCGGGCAGGGGGCGGACGACGTGGTGCGCCCCGCGGCCGGGGCGGCCATGGGGCGCACAGGAGCAGGGTGGGCGCGCGGGGTGGTGCTTCCTCGGTCCTGATCGAGTGCGGTCGGAAGTGTGCGTGAACGGTCAGGCCGGCTCGCGCAGCAGGGGTGGCGTTCCCAGCCGGAGGGCGAGCCGGGGCAGCAGGTCGGCGACCCGCTGCGGGAGGTGGGAGGCGATCCCGGGCGGGGCGGGGGCCAGCGGCACCAGGAGATCACCGGGGGCGGGCAACCCGACGGCGCCGTCCGCGGAGAGGTCGTGGTGCAGCCACAGGGTGAGCATGTACAGCTCCGGTACGGAGAGCAGTCGTGGCTGGTAGGGCGCGGTCAGCGATTCGGCCTGCACCAGGGCCCGTTCGGTCGCGGTGACGTAGGGGCCGTCGCAGAAGTGCGAGAACGCCCAGCCGTCGGCGGTGAGCCGGGCCTCGGCGGCGGCCACGGCACGTCCCCCGCCGCGGACCAGGAAGCGCCAGCCGGCGAGGCGGGTGCGCGGCGGGCCGGCCTGGCTGACGTCGTCCCAGACGTGGATGGGTAGCGGGTGATCGGGGCTCAACGGCCCCTGGTGGGTGCGGAGCGCGGTGGCGGGGGCCTCGCGGATGGCGCTGGGGGAGCCGAGGGCGGTGAGGATGCTGCGTAGGGCGGGCGCGGGAGCAGGGGGAACATGCAGCGGCATGGCTGGTCGCCTCTCACTTCGGAGACACGGTGGAGCGCGGCGGTGCGGACGGTGCTGTCTGCGGGCGGGTCAGAGCCTGGCCGACCGGAGCGTGGGGGGCGACGGGTCGGCCGCGGTGCCGGGGCACCGGTGCGCACGCCGCCGCGCTGGGCGCCGAATCTCTGCCTCGTCTGCGAAGTTTATACGACATTTGTTCTGGAAGTGTTTCGGCTACTCGCCTTGCGGATTTCCGGCAAGGCGGAATCCGGACCGCTGTTCAGGGTGATTTTCGCCGCTTTGTACGGGGATTGCGAGAAGTCACCTCGGAATTCATTCACGGTGCGGTAGGCCGGAACTCGTCGGTGTTTTTTACGAGCGAAATGCGGAGGGCGTTGGCCCGCGAGATATGCCGTCGGAAAGTGCCGTGTGCGTGCCCCTGTGAGCCTAGTGGTCCCGGCATGCATCTGACGCGTTATCGATCAGATTGCCGGGCATCATCGACCGTAGCCCGTGCCCCGGGGTGCCGGGGACGCGGCGCCACACAGCCCGTGGTTGCGGGCCGTTCACTCTAGGAGGGACCCGCCGATGGGGGAGAAGGTCGCCGCCGACGGGAACGACCTGGCGGATCGCGAGCGCTATCGAAGAAAGCTGCACGACTGTCTGGAGGGATTGCACCGGCTCCTGGTGGAGAAACGGTTCGACCGCCCCAAGAATCTCATGGGACTGGAGATCGAGCTCAGTCTCGCGGGCGCCGACGGACTGCCCCGGATGCTGAACTCCCAGGTCCTCGAAAAGATCGCCAGCGGTGATTTCCAGACCGAACTCGCCCAGTGCAATCTAGAGGTCAACATCACCCCGCACCGTCTGTCCGGGCGCGTCATGGACCAGCTCGCCGAGGAACTGCGCACCGGGCTCGGCTACGCGGAGCGCAAGGCCCGCGAGGCCGCCGCCCGCATCGTCATGATCGGCATCCTGCCCACTCTGAACGCCGCGGACCTCACCGCCGCCAGCCTCTCCGCCAACGACCGCTATGTGCTGCTCAACGACCAGATGCGGGCCGCCCGCGGCGAGGACTTCGTCATCGACATCCGGGGCGTCGACCACCTGGTCACCCGCTCCCCGTCGATCGCCCCCGAAGCCGCCTGCACCTCCGTCCAACTGCACCTCCAGGTGACACCCGGCCGCTTCGCCGCCGTCTGGAACGCGGCACAGGCGATCGCCGCCGTCCAGATCGCCGTCGGCGCCAACTCGCCGTTCCTGTTCGGGCGGGAGCTGTGGCGGGAGTCGCGGCCGCCGGTCTTCCAACAGGCCACCGACACCCGCGCCCCCGAACTCCAGGCCCAAGGGGTGCGGCCGCGCACCTGGTTCGGCGAGCGCTGGGTGGACTCCGCCTACGACCTCTTCGAGGAGAACCTGCGCTTCTTCCCGCCGCTGCTGCCGCTGTGCGGACCCCAGGAGCCGTTGCGCGTCCTCGACGAGGGCGGCGTGCCCGACCTCGCCGAACTGGTGCTGCACAACGGGACCATCTACCGCTGGAACCGCCCCGTCTACGCGGTCGCCGGCGGCGTCCCGCACCTCCGCGTCGAGAACCGGGTGCTGCCGGCCGGCCCCACCGTAGCCGACGTCATCGCCAACACCGCCTTCTACTACGGCCTGGTGCGCGCGCTGGCCGAACAGCCGCGCCCCGTATGGAGCCGGCTGCCGTTCCGGGCCGCGGCCGCCAACTTCGACGCCGCCTGCCAGTACGGCATCGACGCCACCCTCCGCTGGCCCCGCCCCGGTCGCGTCGGCGGCGTCACCGAGATCCCCGCCGTGCGCCTGGTCCAGCAGGAACTGCTGCCACTGGCGGCCGCCGGGCTGGACGCCTGGGGCGTCGAAGTCGCCGACCGCGAGCACTATTTGGGCATCATCGAGGAGCGCTGCGCACGGCGGGTCAACGGGGCGTCCTGGCAGGCCGCGGCGTTCCACCACGCGCGCCGGCAGGGCCTGGACCGGGACGCCGCGCTGGCCGCGATGACCCGGCGCTACAGCGAGCTGATGCACAGCGGCGAGCCGGTGCATACCTGGCCGGTGGCGTGGCCCATAGGGAAGGCCGGGGTGCCGGCGCAGCGGCGCACGGCGGCGGAGGGGAGCGTCCCGTAGGGCCGATCGGACTTGTTCCGCCGGTCCGTTGAACGCGACCCGGTCCGCCGATGGGTCCGCACCCGGCGCCCACAACTGGAGCTCCGGGGCGGCCGGCCGTTGGGCGAGCGAGTCGGTGGCCCCGGAGGAGGACCGTGCGTGCACCGTGACGTCCAGGTGCGTGCCGTCGGTGCGCGCCGCGTCCCGGTGGGCCCTGGCGGTCACCGCGCCCAGTGCCGGAGGGACCCCGTTCGGTGCGGTGTGGAGCCGTCGGGCAAGCTGAGACGTCTCATGCGGTAGCGCCTCTCCTGATGTACGGAGGTCCGGCCCGGGCCTCCGTCGGGAGCGATGCGGGCGGGCGTCCCTTTGGGGAGGGGGCTCGTCGCCGGCCTGTCGCGCGCGATCTTCGCACCTGCTTTCGAGACCCTGGTGGGGCGACGGTGGTGAAGAGGCGGTATCGCGGAAGTGGAGGAACCTTTGCAGTCGGATGCGAGTCCCGTGGCGGACGCCGACGTTCCGGGCGCCGGCGACGGCTCGGGGCGCCCCGTGACGACGGCCGGGGAGCCGGCCCGGAGCATGTTGCGCAACGAGACGCTGATCGTCCTGGCGCTCTCCCTGGGAGCCAGCGCGGTCTCCGCGCTCATCAGCTTGGTCGGGTCGCTGACCAGGCCCGGCGGACTCAAACACCAGGCGGCGACGCTCAACGCCTCGCACGCGCCCGGCCGGCCCTGGCTGGATCTGGCCTGGCAGTTGTTCGGGATCGCGACGGCCCTGGTCCCGGTCGTGCTGGTGGCCCATCTGCTGCTCCGGGAGCGGGCCGGCGGGCTGCGCGCCATCGGCTTCGACCGGCGGCGGCCCGGCTTCGACCTGGGGATGGGCGCCGGACTGGCCGCGCTCATCGGGGGCAGCGGGCTGCTGCTCTATCTGGGAGCGCAGGCGGCCGGGGCCAATCTGACGGTGGTGCCCGAGGCGCTGCCCGAGGTGTGGTGGAAGATCCCGGTGTTGATCGCTTCCGCGGTGCAGAACGCTGTCCTGGAAGAGGTCATCGTCGTCGGCTATCTGCTGCGCCGACTGGGGCAACTGGGCTGGGCACCCTGGGCGGCGGTGGCCGCCAGTTCGGTGCTGCGCGGCTCCTACCACCTCTACCAGGGCATCGGCGGTTTCTTCGGCAACATGGTGATGGGCGTGATCTTCGCCCTGGTGTACCGGCGTTGGGGCCGGGTCGGGCCACTGGTCGCGGCGCACGCGCTGATCGACATCGTGGCGTTCCTGGGCTACGCGTTGCTGGCGGGGCACGTGTCCTGGCTGCCCACGGTGTGAGCGGACGGGAAACCGGAGTACGGGGCGGGCGGCCAGATGGCCCCCGCCCCGTGCCGTACCGGGGCGGTGTCAGGCGGTGGCGAGCAGTTCACCGTCGATGACGGTCACCGCCGAGCCGGTCAACAGCGTGCGCTCGCCGCGCAGTTCGGTGCGGACGAGCCCGGTCCGGGCGCCGCCTTGGCGGCCGACCAGGTTGGCGCGGCCCAGGCGCGCCGACCAGAAGGGGGCGAGCGCGGTGTGCGCGCTACCGGTGACCGGGTCCTCGTCGACGCCCACACAGGGGAAGAAGCCGCGGGAGACGAAGTCGTAGCCGCCGTCGGGGTCTTCGGCGCGGGCGGTGGCGATCACGCCCCGCCCGCCGTGCCCGGCCAGCAGCGGCAGGTCCGGTGACAGCGCGCGCACGGACTTCTCGTCGGCCAACTCGACCAGCAGGTCGCCGACGTTGGGGCCGGTGTCGTGGGCGGAGCGGATCTCGGCGCCGAGCGCCCGGGCGACGGCGTCCGGCACGTCAACGGGAGTCAGCGGGGCGGTGGGGAAGTCCATGGCGATCGAGCCGTCGCCGTCGGCGGTGGTGATCAGCACGCCGCTGCGGGTGCGGAAGCGGACGGCGCCGGTGGCCGTGCCCGTGGTGTGCAGCACGTGTGCGGTGGCCATGGTGGCGTGCCCGCACATGGTGACCTCGGCGGTGGGGGTGAGCCAGCGGAGCGCCCAGTCGGCGTCGCCGCCCGGGGGCAGCGGGTGCGCGAAGGCGGTTTCGGACAGATTGACCTCGGTGGCGACGTGCTGGAGCCAGTCGTCTTCGGGGAAGGCGGCGGCGTCGAGCAGGACGACCCCCGCGGGGTTGCCGGCGAACGGATGGTAGGTGAAGGCGTCGACGATGCGGATCCTCATGGTCCGGAGCCTAGGTGCGGGGCAAAGCCGCAGGCCAAGGCCAATCCCAGGGAATTGGACCCGGAAATTTCAGGCGGACCCTTGTTCGGCGAACAGTCTCGATATATCGTTGAAGCATCGCGATCGGTCAGCGATCGCGAGCGATAGAACGTGCGTGATGCACTGACGACGAGAAGGAGGGCGCACCATGCGTTCCCAGGGATACGAGCACGGACGCGACCACCGGCACGAGAACTACGGCCCCGGACGCCGTGGCGAGCGCGGGGAGTTCGGCGGCTTCGAGCGTCGCCGCTCCTCCTTCGGTGGCTTCGGCCCGCCGTTCGGAGGCCCGCCCTTCGGGGGTGGTCGAGGACGCGGGGGGCCGCGCGGCCGGGCCCGGCGCGGCGATGTGCGCGCCTCGATACTGGCGCTGCTCAAGGATCGCCCGATGCACGGCTACGAGATGATCCAGGAGATCGCCGAGCGCAGCGGCGGGGCGTGGAAGCCCAGCCCCGGCTCGGTCTACCCCACCCTCCAACTGCTGGAGGACGAGGGGCTGATCACCAGCGCCAGTGAGGGCGGCAAGAAGCTGTTCTCGCTGACCGACGAGGGGCGCGCCGAGGCGGACGACGGCTCCGACGCCCCCTGGGAGGACGCCGGCCGCGGCGTCGACTGGGAGGCGATGAACGAGATACGCAAGGCGGGCGGCGGTCTCGTCGAGGCGTTCCGTCAGGTGTGGGCCACCGGCAGTCCCGAGCAGCGGGAGAAGGCCATGGCGGTGGTCAACAAGGCCCGCAAGGAGCTGTATCTGATCCTCGCCGAGGAGGACTGAGGTGCGACGGGTCGGGGTGGCGACGCCGGAGGGTGTCGTCGCCCCGGCGGCTCAGGTCACCAGGCCGGCCAGCTTGCGCAGGGACTCCTCCAGCGCGGCGCCCGCCGAGTCCTTCAGCTTGGCCGCCATCAGAGAGACCGCGGCGCCGGTGAAGGAGCCGTCGATCCGGATCGAGGTCGCCCCGCCGTCGGGCGTTAGTTCATAGCGCATGCCGAGACTGACGCCCATCGGTCCCTTGCCGTGAACGGCGAGCAGCCGGCCAGGCTCCAACTCCCGCACGGACCATGCCACTTCCGCCGGGAAGCCCATCAGCTTCATGTTCTCCGCGTAGGTCGCGCCCACCTCCAGGGGGTGCGGGCCGCCGTGCGGGAAGTTGGTGTGGGTGGCGTTCCACTGTCCGTAGGAGTCGAAGTCGGTGAGCCGGTCCCAGAGCCTCTCGGTCGGTGCCTCGATCCGGGCCTGGGCGGTGACATCGGCCATGCGGGCACCCCTTCGGTGACGGCGTCCTGGCTGGTGCGCGGAACGTAGCGGGGCGGGGGTGAAGGTGCAAGGGTGACGGTTCGGAATTGCTGACGGGGAATCAGTTCTGTTGTGGGGCGTCGGGCTGTTGCCTGAGGCGCCGGGGCGTGGGGTATCGGGGTGGCGCTGATGACTCCGAGGCAGGTTCCTCCGCGTTGTTGGCTCGTTGACCTGGGCGAACGGAGGTCCGCCGGCAGGCTGCGGGGAGAGGGGGCTGGGGCGGGGCCGCTGGTTGCCGCGCGCGGTTCGGCGGGGAGGGGGAGGGGGCCTGTGCCTGTATGGGATGGAAGGCCCGACCTTCATGATCTCTCCGCATATCCTCCGTAAGGATGAGATCTTGTGTGGGCTTCCCCAACCAGGGTGGGATGCGCAAATGCTTCCCGCCGGGGATGCTCCGGCCTTCGCGGACTGGTGGGGTGGGGCTGTGCAAAACCGTACTGCGTACAGCGGCGGGGACCACTCCGCCCAGGAACACCCCGACAGCCTGCTCACCGTGGAGCTGGCGTCGGTGGTTTCCGCTGCCCGCAGACGGGCCACCCGCGACGGCGACCGCCAGGTCGACACCGCGCACCTGCTGCACGGGCTCCTGGAGTGGGACCCTGCGGTCCGCGAGGTCTTCGAGGACGGCACCCAGGTCGCCCGGCTCCTCGGCTATCTCGTCCAGCGCAGCATCGGCTACGGCCTGCAATGGCACGGCACCGTCGAGGACTCCGGCGCGGTCCCCATGGTCGGCGAGGGCGGCGTCCCCGGATGGTCGCCGGCCGCGGCCGCCGCGATGGACGGCGCGCTCGACCGCGCCCACGCCCGCTACGACACCCGCGCCGACTGCCTCGACCTCCTCGCCGCCCTCGTGGACGACCCCGAATCCCGGGCCGTCGAGGTCCTGCGCCGCGCCTCCGTGGACACCACCCGGCTCGCCGCCCGCCTCGACGGCGACCAGCGTCCCGAACCGGTCTGACCGACCCGGCCCCACACCGCCCTCACCCCCTGCCCGTATCGCCTTGTGAGACAGGGGCGTTGAGAGATGACGCTGCTGATCACGGCTGTCATGATGACCCGATGCACGCCTCATCGGGGAGCTCGGCGGGTCACATGGCCGGCCCGGCCCAGGGAACCTCCGGGTCCTGGGGGACCCAACAGCCGGCCACCGTCGGCCCGGACGCCGACCGGCCCACCGGGCGCGGCGCCGGGCTCGGCATCGCCCTGCTCTCCGCGCTCGCATTCGGCGGTTCCGGCGTCGCCGCCAAGCCGCTGATCACCGCCGGCCTCGAACCGCTGCACGTCACCTGGCTGCGGGTGGCCGGCGCCGCGTTGGTGATGCTCCCCGTCGCCTGGCGCCACCGCGATCTGCCGCGCCGCCGGCCCGCGCTCCTCGTCGGCTTCGGTCTGCTGGCCGTCGCCGGCGTCCAAGCCTGCTACTTCGCCGCGCTCTCCCGCATCCCCGTCGGAGTCGCGCTGCTCATCGAATACCTCGCCCCCGCCCTGGTGCTGGGGTGGGTGCGCTTCGTGCAGAAGCGGCCCGTGACCCGCGCCGCCGCGCTCGGCGCGGTGCTGGCCGTCGGCGGTCTGGCCTGCGTCGTCGAGGTGTGGTCCGGGCTCAGCCTCGACCCCCTCGGACTGGCCCTCGCCCTCGGCGCGGCCTGCTGCCAGGTCGGCTACTTCGTCCTGTCCGACCACGGCACGGACGGCGACGCCGACGCGGCACCGGACCCGCTCGGCGTGATCGCCTACGGCCTGTTGATCGGTGCGGTCGTCCTCACCCTCGTCGCCCGCCCCTGGAGCATGCACTGGTCGGTGCTGCGCGGCACCGCGGACCTCAACGACGCCGCGGTCCCCGCCGTGTTGCTGCTCGCCTGGATCGTGCTGGTCGCGACGGTCGCCGCGTACCTCACCGGCGTGGTGTCGGTCCGGCGGCTCTCCCCGCAGGTCGCCGGCGTCGTCGCCTGCCTGGAAGCGGTGATCGCCACCGTGCTCGCCTGGGTGCTGCTCGGCGAACACCTCTCCGCGGCCCAGATCGCGGGCGGCGCGGTGGTCCTGATCGGTGCCTTCATCGCGCAGTTGGCCAAGCCGGCGGCCAAGCGGGACGGGAACGGCTCCGTCACAGTGGCCTCCGGAGGAACACCCGTCACGGACACCGACACCACCCCCAACGCGCTGCGCACCAAAGGCCCTTAGAGGCCGACGGCTCCCCTCCAGGCGCCGCCTGTGGATGGCTTGCCGACCGATTCGCCCACGACATAGGCTCGTGATCATGTACTCGACCGTGCTGTCCCCGCCTGCCGCCTAGAGCGGGCGGCGACCACCGAGGAAATCCCGGCCCGGGCTGAGCCCCGAGCCGGTCGACGCTGCCCGCATACGGGACCACGCGACCACTGAGCGGCGCAGCGCGCCGCCATGGATTTCCCGGAGCACACCTCCCATGCACACCACACCTCACTCCGCCCTGCCCGTGGGCCGGGGGCTGGCCTACGTCTCGCTCGCCGCCACCGCCTGGGGTACCGCCGGCGCGGCCGCCGCCCGCCTCTACCGGGGCAGCGGGCTCGGCCCCCTCGCCCTCACCTTCTGGCGCACCTTCGGTGGCCTGCTGCTCCTGCTCGCCGTACGGGCGGTGCGGCGACACCGCACCAGCGCCGCGCACGGAGCCACCCCGCTCCCCACCGAGCCGCTCCGCCGCCGCGCCGCGCGGCTCGCGGTCACCGGCCTCGCCCTCGCCGTCTTCCAAGCCGCCTACTTCGCCTCGGTGGAAGCCACCGGCCTGGCCGTCGGCACCGTCGTCACCATGGGCGCCGGCCCCGTCCTCATCGCCGTCGGAGCGCGCTTCACCATGGGCGAACGGCTGGGCGTCGGCGGCATCTTGGCCGTCGCCGGGGCACTGACCGGCCTGCTCGTCCTCGTCGTCGGCGGCGACGGCACCGCCACCGTCTGCCCGGCCGGCGTCGGTTACGCCCTGCTCTCCGCCGCCGGCTGCGCGGTGCTGACCCTGACCACCCGCCGACTCGGCAGGGGCGGCGGCAACGATCCCTACGCCGCAACGGCCGGCGCGTTCGCGGCCGGCGCGCTGTGCCTGCTGCCCCTCGCCGCGGCCGAGGGGCTCTGGCCGCACGCCCACGACCTGGGGCGCAGCCTGTCCCTCCTCGGCTACATCGCCGCCGTCCCCACCGCCCTCGCCTACGGCCTCTACTTCGCCGGCCTGGCCGCCGTACGGGCCGCGACCGCTTCGGTGGTCTCCCTGATCGAACCGGTCTCGGCGGCGGCCGTCGCGGTGCTGTTCCTCGGGGAACGGCTCACCGCGGCGACGGTGGCCGGCACCACGGTCCTGCTGACGGCCGTCGGGGGGCTCGCGGTGACGGAGGCGCGGGGTGGGGGCCGGGGGCGCCGCCGAGAGCGGGGTCGGGTCCGCCGTCAACTGGGGTAGTGGCGGGGTGGCTGGTCCTACGAGGGCGGGGACTACCGGACCTGGGGGTTCATGGGGCCTGTGGGACCTGCGGTGTCTGTAGGGCCGGCCGCCGGGACGCGTTCCCGTTTGGGGGGCGTGAGCTCCCCCGTCCGCTCGGGCGCAACCGTGTGCGCGGAAGGCCCGGGTGAGGCGGTGGGGCCACAAACCGGCGGACTCTCGGGCGAGTTGGGGGCGTTCCGCTCTCGGCTTCCCGCTCCCGCGCTCACTGCTCGTCGGCGTCCGCCGCGCGCGACCGGGGCTTGGCGCGCACGTGGATGCGCTCGCCCTGCCGTCCGAAGAGGCTGAGCACCTCCACCGGCCCGTCCCCGGTGCTCCCGAACCAGTGCGGCAACCGGGTGTCGAACTCGGCGGCCTCGCCGGCCCCCATCACCAGGTCATGATCGGCCAACACCAACCGCAGCCGCCCCGCCAGCACATACAGCCACTCGTAGCCCTCGTGTGTGCACGGCTCCGGGGTGCGGCGCTCGGCCGGGATGACCATCTTGAACGTCTGCAACGGGCCGGGGTGGCGGGTCAGCGGCAGCACCGTGGAGCCGTTCAACTGCCGCGGCTTCAAGCGGATCCGCGGATCGCCGACCTCGGGCGCCCCGACCAGCTCGTCCAAGGGCACCTGATGGGCCTGCGCGATGGGGAGCAGCAGCTCCAGACTGGGGCGGCGCTGACCGGACTCCAGACGGGACAGGGTGCTCTTGGAGATCCCGGTGGCCTCCGCCAGGGCGGACAGCGTCACACCGCGCTCCGTCCGCAACCGCTTGAGACGTGGGCCGACCTCGGCGAGGGCCTGGGAAATGGCAGCAGTGTGTTCCACATCGCCCATTGCACCGCTCGTTCCCGAATTTGGCAACAAAGATTGCTGCGACGGCGACGGGTCGCGCAGCCTGTGGGCGGAGGTGATCGCGATGAGCGAGACGAACAACCGCCCCGAGACGGGGCCGGAGAGCGACACGGACGAAGCGGCCGCGGCGCACCGCGAGGGCGTCCCGGCCGGTGAGACGGACCGGGACGTCGTGGTCATCGGGGCC
Source organism: Streptomyces sp. WZ-12 (assembly GCF_028898845.1). Lineage (NCBI taxonomy): Bacteria > Bacillati > Actinomycetota > Actinomycetes > Kitasatosporales > Streptomycetaceae > Streptomyces > Streptomyces sp. WZ-12. The sequence continues at coordinate 7,561,671 of NZ_CP118574.1, forward strand.
GGCGCCGCCGGACTCAACGCGGCGCTGGTCCTGGCCCGGGCCCGCCGACGGGTCACCGTGATCGACGGCGGAGCGCCGCGCAACGCACCGGCGCATCGGATGCACGGCTTCCTCAGCCGGGACGGCATGACACCCGCGGCCCTCCTGGAGGTCGGTCGGGCCGAACTGGCCACCTATGGGGCCGAGATCATCACCGGGCACGTCGCCGGGCTCACCCCCGACCTCGGCGTACGGCTCGCGGGCGGCCCCGAGCTCCGGGCCCGCCGCGTCCTGGTGGCCACCGGACTGCGCGACGAACTCCCCGAAATCCCCGGAATACGGGAGCGCTGGGGCCGGGACCTGCTGCACTGCCCGTACTGCCACGGCTACGAGGTGCGCGACCAGCCGCTCGGGGTGCTGGGCACCCACCCCGGCGCGATCCACCAGGCGTTGCTGCTGCGACAGTGGTCCGACGACGTCGTCTTCTTCCCGCACGACCTGGCCCCGACGGACGACGAGCGGGAGCGCCTGGCGGCACGCGGCGTGCGGAGCGTCGAGGGAACGGTCAAGCGGCTGGTGATCGAGGACGACCGGCTGCGCGGCGTCGAACTCGCCGAGGGGCGGGTGGTGCCGCGCGCCGCGGTCTACGTCGTCCCGCGGATGGTGCCGCGGGACGCCCTGCTCACCGAACTCGGCTGCGCCCGCAACGAGGACGGTCGGGTGATCACCGATCCATCGGGGCGGACCAGCGTGCCCGGGGTGTGGGCCGCGGGGAACGTGGTCGACCCACGCGCCCAGGTGGTGACGGCCGCCGGAATGGGGACGTCCGCCGCCTTCACCCTCAATCTCGATCTGGTGGAGGAGGAGGTCGAACGGGCAGTGGCGGACCGCCGGGCGCGGGCCGGCGCGGGTCGCTGACGGGAGGGGCGGGGCGAGGAGGGGCCAAGGCGCCCCGGGGAGCGGGCAGCTCTCCGGGGGCGCTCGTCGGGTGCACTCCTACGGGCCGGGCCAGGTCGATGTGGCCCGGGCTGAACCGGAACCGCCTAGCTAGTGCCGTGTGTCCGGCCCGTCCGTCGCGGGTGCGGCATTGCGGGCGGCCGCGAGGCGGCGCAGTTGGTGGCGGCGGGCCGCGACGTCGCCGGGGCCGTTCCGGTCGGCGAGCCGCTCCGAGATGCGGTGCTGGACCGTCTCGCTCCGCTTGCCGCCGTACTTGAACTTCGCCCGTATGTCGTGCACTTCGAGGCGCAGTCCACGGATGCCGGGCAACTGCCGCCCGTAGGGGGCCTCGCCGGCGACTACCTGGGCCGAGCCGCCGTCCGGCTGGAAGTGCGCCATCTGCCGCTGCAACAGCGTGGCCTTGGTCTCCAGGTCGTCCACAACGTGTGCGGTGCAGATGAGTTGGGCCGCCGCGTAGAAGCTGGTGGGGACGCCGTGCTCGGGCGGCTGGTCCTCGTTCGCCTGCCAGGGGCCGGGGATGAAGGTGTAGTCGTCGACGACGCTGAGCAGGACCGTCGGTCGGTCCTGCAACGCGGACCAGATGGGGTTCGGGCGGGCGAGGTGGGTGACGGCCTCGCGGTGGGCGGGGTCGTAGGCGAAGTGCAGCGGCTGGACCCACGGAGGCTCTCCGGGGGCGCCGTTGACGGCGAGCTGCCCGAAGTCGTGCCCGGCCAGCCACTCCTGCCATTCGGCGTCGTCGGTGGGGGCGTCCCAGGGGTGGATGAGCATCGAGGCTCCTCAGCGGGCGGAGAGGTAGTCCGGCGTGGGGATACCGGGAGCGAGGTCATCGGCCGCTATCGGCGCACCGTACACGGGGGAGACGGGGAGCACGCCGCTCCAGTGGGGCAGGCCGAGGTCCTCGGGCTCGTCGCTGGGGCCGCCGGTGCGGATCTTCGCGGAGACCTCGCGCAGATCGAGGCGGATCACCGCCGTCGCGGCCAACTCCTTGGCGTTGGCGGGGCGGGAGTCCGCGGCGCGGCCGGGCAGGACGTGCTCGACGAGGGCGTCGAGCGCGGCCGTCTTCTCGTCCGGGTCGGTGACCTGGTGGGCGGTGCCGTGGGCGACGACGCTGCGGTAGTTGATGGAGTGGTGGAACGCGGACCTGGCGAGGACCAGGCCGTCGACGTGGGTGACGGTGACGCAGACCGGGAGGCCGGGATCGGTGCCCCGCTCGCCGGTCATCCGCAGCGGGCGCGAGCCGGTCGAACCGTGGAGGTAGAGGTGGTCGTCGACCCGGGCGTAGAGGGTCGGCAGGACGACCGGGGCGCCGTCGCGGACGAAGCCGAGGTGGCAGACGTAGCCCTCGTCGAGGATCGCGTGCACCGTGGCCTCGTCGTAGCTGGCACGCTCCCGGGCCCGGGTCGGGACGGTGCGGTCCGTCGCGGCGAAAGACTTTGCCTCGGTCATTGCCAACTCCATTGCACTAGTGCATAATCAACTTTGTGCTAGGAGAGTATCGGATCGAAGGGCGGCGCGCATCGGAAATTGCCGCAAGTGTTGAGCGAGCCGTCGGTGCGGGCGAGCTCCAACCAGGCGAAGTCCTGCCCCCGCTCAGGGAGTTGGCCGTCTATCTGGAGGTGAACCCCAACACGGTCGCGGCCGCATATCGCACGCTCCGCGACCGCGGAGTGATCGAGACGGCCGGCCGGCGCGGCAGCCGAGTCCGCCCCCGACCCGCCAGCACCTCGCGCGAGGCGGTGCGGGTGGTGGCACCCCCCGGCGTCCGGAACGTCGCCGACGGCAACCCCGACCCGGCCCTGCTCCCCTCCCTTGGGGAAGCATTCGCCGAAGCCGCCGCGCGCAACGCACACCGCCCCGTCCTCTACGGCATGCCCGCCGTTGACGACGACTTCGAGGCGCTCGCCCGAGCCGCCTTCCTCCGTGCCGGGCTGCCCGAAGGTCCCATCGCCGTCGCCAGCGGTTCGCTCGACGCCATCGAGCGCGTCCTCGCGGCACACTTGCGCCCCGGCGACGCGGTAGCGGTCGAAGACCCGGGCTGGGGCAGCCTGTTGGACCTCATCCCGGCACTCAGCCTGCGCCCCGTACCCGTCGGGGTGGACGACGACGGCCCGATGCCCGACCGGCTGGCGGCGGCGCTCAAGCAGGGGGTCCGCGCGGTGGTCGTCACCGACCGCGCGCAGAACCCCACGGGCGCCGCCATCAGCGCCCCCCGCGCCGCCGAGCTCCGCACCCTCCTGGCCGGGCACCCCGGAGTGCTCCTCATCGAGGACGACCACGGCCACGGCATAGTCGACCTCCCGCTGCACCGCCTCTCCGGTGTCACCGACCACTGGGTCCTGGTCCGCTCGACGGCCAAGGCATACGGTCCCGACCTGCGCCTGGCCGCCCTCACCGGCGACACCGTCACCGTCGACCGGGTCCGAGGACGCCAGCGCCTCGGCCCCGGCTGGGTGAGCCACCTGCTCCAACGCGCCGTCGTCCACCTCTGGAGAACGTCCGCGATCGACCCCACCGCGGTCGCAGCCGCCTACGGCGAGCGTCGCGACGCGCTCATACAGGCTCTGGAGCAGCGCGGGGTACGGGCCCACGGCCGCAGCGGGATGAACGTCTGGGTACCGGTCCCCGACGAGACCAGCGCGGTGGCCCGCCTCCTGCACTCCGGCTGGGCGGTCGCCCCCGGCGCCCGCTTCCGCATGCAGTCACCCCCTGGCATCCGAATCACCGTCTCCGGCCTCACCGCCGACGACACCGTCCCCCTCGCCGACGCGGTCGCCGAGGCCAGGGGGGCGGGGGAGGCGCGGCGGTATGAGTGAGGAGTGGGCGCGGGGTGGGGGCTGGGCGCCGTAGGAAGGCCGGGGTGGGGTGGGCGTCGATGGTGGGCCGGAGGGTGAGGTGCGGGTGTGTTGGTGAGGTGGTGGTGGCGGGTGGGATGGGGGACCCCCGGGGGGGAGGGAAAGGAGAGGTGTGTCGCCGAAGGCGTCGGCTGATGGCCAAGCGCGCGGCCTTAGGCGGGGGTGTTGGTGCTGGGGGAAGCAAGAAAGGGGGGCTCACGTGGCGGCGGGAGCCTTGGCGAGCGTAGAAGGGGGAGGACGCGCCTGAGGGGAGTGGTGAAGGCGTTAACCCCCGGGCGAGGGCCGGGGGTTGGGTGGTAGTCGCCGGATTGGGGGCTGCCGGTTTAGCTTCCGCCGGCTCGGCTCGCCTCAGCTCTGCTCGCCTCAGCTCTGCTCGGTTTGGCTTAGCCGTGTCCGGCTTGGCCCGGGGCTGCTGCTTCGAGGCGGTGATCGTGGTCGGTTACGGGGTACGGGGCTTGCTCTGGGTGAGGGCCGCGCCCGCCAGGACGATGAGGGCGCCGACGGGTGTGTTCCAGGTGAGGTGCTCGTCGAGCAGTGCCACGCCGGCCGCGGTGGCGATGACCGGGATGAAGTAGGTGACCATCTGGGCCGTGGTGGGCCCGACCTCCGCGACCATGCCGTACTGCAGGAGGAAAGCGACGCCGGTGCCCAGTGCGCCCAGGCCGAAGACGGCGAGCACGGGGACGAGTGGGAACGCGGTCGGCATCGGGGTGAACAGCGCGGTGACGACGGCCAGTTGGAGAGTCGCGAGCAGTAGTTGGGTGCTGGACATGGCGAGGTGCGAGTGCTCGTCCCGGGCGAGGGTGCGCCGGACGTAGATCCAGCCGATGGGGTAGCTCAGCGAGGCGCCCAGTGCCATGGCGGTACCCGTCAGATCGACCCCGGAGAAGCCCTGCCAGGCGCCGAGGACGGTGAGGACGCCGAGGAATCCGAGTCCGAGGCCCGCGACCCGGCGCCGGCTGGGCCGGTCCTCGGAGAGCGCCACGATCGACAGCAGCATGCCCCACAGCGGCGAGGTGGCGTTGCAGATGCTGGCCAAGGTGGAGGGGATGGTCAGCTCGGCGTAGGCGAAGAGGGAGAACGGAAGCGAGTTGAGGAGGAAGGCCGCGACGGTGAGGTGCCCCCAGGTGCGGGCGGAGCGGGGGAGGCGTTCGCGCTTGACGACGAGGAACACCAGCAACACCAGCGCGCCGAACGCCACGCGTCCCAGGGTGACTTGGAGCGGCGCGAACCCCTCGGTGCCCAGTTTGATGAAGAGGAAGCTGAAGCCCCAGACCAGGCAGAGGAGGGCGAAACGCACCTGCCAGGCGCTGCCGCGGCGCGGTGCGGGCCTGTCCGGATGAGGGCGCGGGGTATCGCGGTGGTTGGCGGGTGCGGGGCTGGGGGCCGGGGCGGCGGAGGGGGATGCGGGAGATCCGGTGGACGCGTCGGTGGTGGTGCTCATGGTGTCTACGATGCAGCGAAGCAAATTCGTAGCACAAGCGAGAATTAATGGCAGGTATCGCTTAGCATTGCTTACATGTTGAATCTTGATCGCCTCCGGACCTTGTCCGCGATCGCCCGGCACGGTTCGGTCAGCGCGGCTGCCGAGGGGCTCCACGTGACGACCTCGGCGGTCTCGCAGCAGATCGCCAAGCTGGAGCGCGAGACCGGGCAGCAACTGCTGGCGAAGAACGGGCGGGGGGTCCGGCTCACCGATGCCGGACGGTTGCTCGCCGATCATGCCGGGCGGATCCTGTCCCAGGTGGAGCTGGCTCAGGCTGAGTTGGAAGCACATCGCGGGCAGCCGGTGGGTGAGCTGCGGATGGGGGCCTTCCCGACGGCGGCGCGTGGGCTCTTCCCCTCCGCGCTCGTTGCGCTACGTGCCGAACACCCGCAACTTCGCCCGAGGCTTTACGAGTTGGAGCCGGACGAGTCGGTGCGTGGTGTGGTGCGGGGCGATGTCGATGTGGCCGTTGTTCTCGACTGGTACAACCGGCCGCTCCCCGTGCCCGAAGGGCTGGCGAAGGCGCCGTTGCTCGACGATCCCTCGGACGTGGCGATGCCGTCGGACCACCCGTTGGCCGGGCGCCGGTACGTGGAACTGGAGGAGTTCGCGGACGACGAGTGGATCTCCTGGCCGCAGGCGGAGTTCTGCCATGACTGGTTGATGTTCACGCTACGGAGCAAGGGTGTTGAGCCGCGCATCTCGCACATGGCCGAGGAGCATCACACCCAGCTTGCCCTGATCGCGGCGGGGTTGGGCGTTGCGGTCGCGCCGCGGCTGGGGCGGGGGCCGGTGCCGGACGGGGTGAGCGTGGTGCCGGTGCGTGACCCGATGCGGCGCCATGTCTACGCGATCTGGCGTGCGGACGCGGATCGTCGGCCCTCGATCAGGGCGGCCGTGGAGGCGCTGCGGAAGGCCGGCGAGCGCGTGGAGTCGGGGATAGGAGTGGAAGGGAGGCGTTCGGCGGGGGCGGGGCGTGGGGTGTAGGCGGTCCGTGGGGTGGGTGGGGTGAGGGAGTTGGGTGGGATGGCGGGGGCTGCGCGCAGTTCTTGGGCTTCCCCCCCGCCCCGCCCACCCCCACCCCCACCCCCACCCCCGCCTCCCTCCCCGCCAAGCCGCTCCGCCGCGCGCCCTTCCTCCGATCGCCCCGGGCATGCCGAACAACCCTGGTAGGGCGGGGACCCGAACGGCCCTGGTGCAGGCCGGGACCCGGACGGTGTGCCGTTGGCCCCGCCCGCTCGCTCCGGGCACGCCCAACGCCCCCCGGCAGGCGGCGACTTGAATGACGTGCCGGGGCGTCCGCTCGGTGTTCCTCCGGTCCTCCGCTCCTTCCTTCGCCGCCGGTCGGTGCGACCGAAGCCTCCAAGTGCGTGGTGTCTACCTCCTGTCAGCCTCTGCCGTGACGATGCCCCGGATGATGCCCAGTTCGAGCAGGTCTTGGGGGCGGATGCGGAGCTGGTCGGCGGTGTGCTGGATTTCGTCTGTGTCGCGCTTGAGGATGGCGGCGGCCATTTCCGGGGCGATCACGGAGAAATAGCTGTCAGGGGTGGCCCAGAGTCGGCCCGGGGCGGCGAGGGCCAGTGCGCCGCCCGATCCGCCCTCGCCGATCAGGAGCGAGGTGACCGGTACGCGGGCGGAGGCGAGCGCGGCGAAGGTGTCGGCGATGGCTGCGCCGGCGCCCGCGCGTTCGGCGTCCGCGTCGTTGGCGGCGCCCGGGGTGTCCACGAGGGTGAGGACCGGGATGCCGAGCCGGTCCGCGAGTCGTATCAGCCGGGTTGCGGTACGGAAGCCGGAGGGGCGGGTGGCCGTGCCGCACTGGGCCGCGAAGGCGATGGTGCGGCCGTCGCGGTGGCCGAAGCCGCAGCGCATCCCCGGGTCGCGGCCGCCGCACCGGTCGCCGCTGAACTCCTCCCAGTCGTCGAAGTACGCCCGGAGGTAGGACTCGGCGCGCGGGCGGTTGGTGTCGCGGGCCCGGAGCACGGCGGCCCAGCCGGATTCCGGCATGTCCGCGGTGCCCAGGGCGGAGGGCGGGGGCGCTGGGCCGGGCGGGGTGGTGGGCGGTCGTGGGGTGTCGGCGAGCAGGCGGAGCCAGCGCTGGAGGGTGGCGCGGAGTTCGTCGGCCGGGACGACGGCGTCGACTTGGCCGGCCGCGAACTGGCCCTCGGCGCTGTAGGCGGTGGGATCGGCGTCCGGAGGGCGGACCCGGGAGCCCGCGAAGCCGATCTGAGCCTTGGGGAGCGCGAGGATCACATCGGCTCCGGCGCCCAGAGTCGCCCAGCCGCCGCCGGTGGTCGGATCGCGGAGCACCGCGATCTGTGGGAGTCCCGCGGCGCGGTGGAGCGCCGACTGTCCGGCCACGCGCTGGAGTTGGGACAGTGCCCGCATGCCCTCCTGCATCCGGCTGCCGCCCGTGGCGATCAGCGATACCAGTGGCAGGCGCCGCTCGCGTGCGGTGGTGTAGGCGGCCTCCAGCCGGTCGCCGGTGCGTTCGCCGAGCGAGCCGCCGAGGAAGCCGAACTCGAAGGAGAGCACCACGGCTTCGGTGCCGCCGATGGTGGCGAGCGCGGTGAGCACCGATTCCTCCTCGCCGGTGCGGGTGCGGGCCCGTTCCCGGGAGGCGTCGTAGCCGTGCCAGTCGAGTGGGCCGTCGGTGGGCGGGGAGATGGACGGTGGGCCGGTGGTGGGGGTGAACTCGGTGTAGGAGTCGGTGACTGCGGAGATGGCTTGGCGGGCCGTCAGGCGGAGGCTGGGCAAGGGGGTCGCGCTGGGCGGCGGTTGCTCATGCATCGCCGGCTCCCGCGGGGGGTGTGGCCGCCCGGAGGTCCCGCTTGAGGATCTTGCCCATGTCATTGCGGGGGAGGGCTTCGAGGAAGTGCACGGTGCGGGGGCGCTTGTGCGGCGCGAGTTGGCGGGCGACGTGGTCGGCGAGCTCCTGGGCGTCCGGGCGCGGGCCTGCATCGGGGCCCGTGACGGGCACGATCCAGGCGACGATCCGCTCGCCCAGGTCCTCGTCGGGCTCGCCGGTGACGGCCGCCTCGGCGACGCCCGGGTGTGCCAGCAGGGCGTTCTCGATCTCGCCGGCGCCGATCTTGTAGCCGCCGCTCTTGATGAGGTCGGTGGCCTTCCGGCCGACGATGCGGTAGTTGCCGGTGGCGTCCCGCACGGCCATGTCGCCGGTGCGGAACCAGCCGCCGTCGAACGCGGCGTCGGTGGCGTCGGGGCGGTTGAGGTACTCGGAGAAGAGGTTCGGGCCCCGCACCTGGATCTCGCCGACCGTTTCGCCGTCGCTCCCCTCTATGGTCTGGCCCGCGTCGTCCACCAGCCGGACGTAGACGCCGGGGAGGGGGACGCCGACGGTGCCGGTGGAGTCCGGGCCGTCCGCGCGGACGCTGGTGTTCATCAACGTCTCGGTCATGCCGTAGCGCTCGATCACCCGGCGGCCGGTGGCGGCGGTGAGCCGTGCGTGGTCGGTGAGCGGCAGCGCGGCGGAGCCGGAGACCAGCAGGCGGGCGCGGCCCAACGCCGCGGCGAGGTCGGCGTTCTCCCCGGCGTCGAGGGCGAGGCGGTGGTACATCGTCGGTACGCCGAAGAGCATCGTGCCGTCCGCGGACAGCTCCCGGGCGACCGCCTCGGTGCTGAAGCGCCCGAGGTGGTGGACGCTGCCGCCGCGGCGCAACGGCCCGAGGATGCCGAGGATCAGGCCGTGGACGTGGAACAGGGGGAGGGCGTGGACCAGCACGTCGTCGGCCGTCCACTGCCAGGCGTCCTCCAGGGCGTCGAGGGTGTGGGCGAGGGCGCGCCGGGGGAGGACGACGCCCTTGGGTGGGCCGGTGGTGCCGGAGGTGTAGACGATGAGGGCGGGGGACTCGTCGCCGGGCTCCAACGGGAGGGGGCCGGGCAGTTGTTGCTCGTCGGGCTCGACGACCTCCACGTCGAGGCGGGGGAGCGTGGCCAGTGGGCCGGGCAGGTCGGCGCCCGGCTCGGCCAGGACGAGGGAGGGGAGGCTGTCCGCCACGATGTGCGCCAACTCGCGCTCGCCGATCTTGGGGTTGATCGGCACCGCGGCCGCTCCGGCGAGCAGCGCGGCGACCACGCCCACGGCCGTCTCCAGCGTCGGCGTCGCCCAGATCGCGACGCGGGTGGCGCCGCTGCCGGGGGTGAGCTCGTCGATCCGTTCGGCGAGTGGGCCGGCCACGGCGGCCAGTTGGCGATGGCTGAGCGCACGGTCGCCGAAGCGCAGCGCGGGGGCGGGCGAGCCGTCGCGCAGTGCGGGGAAGAGCACGTTCACCGGGTCTCCTTCGTCCTCGTCGGCTTCCGGCCGATGGGCCGGAACCATCCCGATCCCGCACGCGCCGCCGCGCGGAACGGGCTGACAGGGACCACTTTCGCAGAGACCGCTGACATTGTGATCGCCGCACCGTCGGCCTGTGGATAACTCGGCGGGCGGGGCCCGCCGGCGTCGTGCGGTCAGCCCGGGATCTTGCCGAAGTCCCAGGACACCACCGCATCGGGCGTCAGCCGCAGCCAGGCGTGCCGGCCGTCGTGCGGCATCTCCCCGAGCCCGAAGTACTTCTGCGCGAAGAGCCGCTCCGGAGCGGCCAGTTCGGGGCAGGGGTCCCCCGCGCGCGGCGCCTCGCCGACGAACTCCGCGCGCCCGGTCAGTTCGGCGCCGCGCAACTCTCCGTAGGCATGGCCGTCGTCGACGAGCACCGCGAGCCGCGGGTCCTTGCGGAGCTGCGCCCACCGCCGGCTGCGGGTGATCGAGTACAGCCACAGCGCCGCCCCGTCCCAGACGAACCACAGCGCGCCGACGTGCGGTGCGCCGTCGCCGGCGACCGTCGCGACCCGGCAGGTCCGCTGCGCCGCCAGGAAGGCGTCCAGCTCGTCCGGGCTCATCATGATCCGGCGTCCGCGCCGTTGGGTCGTGGTCGCGTCGTCCGTGCCGGCCGTGCGCGGTGTCTCGGTCATCCTCGCCGCCCCTCACCTGTCCGGTGGAGTCTCGGGTGATTGCTGGTGAATTGCCTTGATGGAACGCTTGGTTCGCGTGCCCGGTGTCGTGTCCGACGGGCACATCGAGGCTGATCTGATGCTTCGTCAGGAAAGCATGGGGGCTCTTCCTGGTGGGCGCAATGGCCGATACCCTCGCGCCTTCCGGCCCGTCGCCGGCGCTCGCTGCCCGTATCCCCGGACGTCGTCGCGCCTTCCACAGAGGGGAGTGCCCGTGCCTTCGGACTCCGGGCTCGTCGCGCAGGTGGACCCGGCCACGACGGTGCTGCTCACCGTCGAGTGCCAACGTGGAGTCGTCGGGGCCGACAGCGCGTTGCCCGAGCTGGCCGAAGTGGCGCGCACCTCTGGGGCGTTGGTGCGGATCGCCCGCCTGGTGGCGGCGGCGCACGAGGCCGGTGTCCAGGTGCTGCACGCGGTCGCCGAACGGCGTCCCGACGGCCGTGGCGCCAGCAGCAACGCCCGGCTCTTCCGCGCGGCCGAACGACTGCCGGTGCGGCAGCTCACCGGATCCACGGCGGTGCGCGTCGCCGACCCCATCCCGGTGGCGGAGGAGGACCTGGTGGTGCGCAGGCTGCACGGCCTCTCCCCTCTGGCCGGCACCGACGTCGACGCGCTGCTCCGCAACTTCGGCTGCCGCACGCTCGTCGTCACCGGGGTCTCGGCGAACGTGGCGATCCCCAATGCCGTGTTCGACGCGGTCAACCTCGGTTACACCGCGGTGGTTCCGGCGGACGCCATCGCGGGGGTGCCCGCCGACTACACCCCCGCGATGGTCCGCAACACCCTCTCCCTGGTCGCCACCATCACCACCGCCGACGCCGTCCTCGACTGCTGGCGGCGCCCGCGCCGCGCCCGTTGAGCCGGCCTCGGCCCCGTTACCGCTACCGTGCCGCGGCGCTCTCCTCCGGGGCGGGCAACGCGCCCTTGAGGAAGTCCCGTTGGAAGCGCAGCAGGTTGGCGTTGACCGCGTCGTCGGCGGGCAGGTGCGTGGCGCCCGGTAGCGGCAGCACGGTGTGCGGACGGCCCGCGGCCAGCAGCTCGGCGGAGAACCGCAGGGTGTGCGCGACGGCGACGTTGTCGTCGGCCAGCCCGTGGATGAGCAGCAGCGGGCGGCGCAGCAGGTGGCCGCTGCCGACCAGGGAGGAGCGCGCATAGTTCTCCGGATGCTCGTCGGGGTGGCCCAGGAACCGCTCCTTCCAGTGGGCGTCGTACATCCGCTGGTCGGTGGGCGGGGCGCCGGCGACCGCCGCGTGGAAGACGTCCGGGCGGTGCAGGACCGCCGCCGCGGCCAGGAACCCGCCGAACGACCAACCGCGGATCGCCACCCGCCCGAGGTCCAGATCGGGGAAGTGCTCCCCCGCCGCGCGCACCGCGTTCACCTGGTCCTCCAACGCCGGCCCCAACTGGTCGCCGTGGACGGCCTTCTCCCAGAGGGGGCCGCGCCCGGGCGTACCGCGCCCGTCCGTCACCAGGACCGCGAAGCCCTGCTCGGCGAACCACTGGGACACGCAACCGGTCCACCCCCGCGCCCGTACGGCGAGCTGCATCCCCGGGCCCCCGTACGGGTCGAGCAGCACCGGCAGCCGCTTCGTGCCCTGGCGGTGCCCGGACGGGAAGTACAGGCACGCACGCAACTCCCGTTCACCCAGGGTGAGATGGATCGGCCGCGACGCGACCAGCGGCTCCTCGGCGAACGAGGCGATGGTCCCGGACGGCCGCGGCTCCACCTCGTCGTCCCGTAGGACGCGCACCTCGTGTCCGTCCGGCGTCAGGCCCGCCACAACGGTCGTGCCCCCGCGCCCGGTGCCCGTCCAGACGCCAGGGCCGCCGCTCAGACGACGGCACCCGGCGCCGGGCTCATAGCGCCACACATGGGTCTCCGTCGGCTCCTCGCTGCCCGTGAACAGCACCCGCTCGCCCTCGACGCCCAACACCTCGCGCAGTTGCAGGCCCTCGGGCGTGACCCGTTGCCCGCCCACGGTCAGGAAGCGGGTGCCGCCCGCGTCCTCCGGGAGCACCAGGGCGCCGGCTGCCGTACGGGACGGGGTGCCGGGTACCAGTTCCACCCAGGCGGGATCGGTCCGCTCGTGCCGCACTTCGGTGGCGCCGGTCGCCGGATCGACCGCGAGCGTCCGCAGCACGCCCTGGTCGCGGCTCTGTACGGCCAGGAACGGGCCGTGGGCGTCCCAGCCGGCGTCCACCAGGTACTCGTACGCCCCGCGGTCCCAACGGACCTCTGTGCGGCCGCCGTCGAGGGTCAGCAGATGCGCCGTCACCTCGGCGTTGGCGGTACCCGCCGACGGGTAGCGGATCATCCGCGGTGGACGGGACGGGTCCGCCGGGTCGCTGAGGTAGCGCCGCTCCATTGAGGAGGTGTCGACCCGCGCCACCAGGAGGCGGTGACCGTCCGGCGCCCACCAGTAGCCGCGCGACCGGCCCATCGACTCGGCGGCGGTGAAGTCGGCGAGCCCGTAGGAGACCTCGGGCCCCTCGGCCCGCGCCAGTTGCCGGTCGTCGTCGCCCTCCAGGCCGACGACGTGCAGGCAGCGCCCGGTCACATACGCGACGTGCCGCCCGTCCGGCGACGGCCTGGGGTCGACCACCGGCCCGGCGGCCGGTACCGCGAACGGCGCGCCGCCGTCCGTCCGTACCGCCCACAGCGCGCCGGACAGCGCGAACGCCACCACTCGCGCCGCGTCATCGATCGCGAACCCCACCACGCCCACGGAACGCTCCCGCGCCCGCTCGCGCCGCAGGCGCTCCTCTTCCGGGACGTCCTCGGCGCCGGCCCCTACCAGGAGCGCCGGATCGGCCAACAGCCGCTCCTCTCCTTCCGCGTACTCCCACAGCCGCCCCACGGGATCGCGGCCCGAGCCGGTGCGGACGAACACCACGCGCCTACCGTCGGGGGAGACGGCGAACTCCCTTGGTATACCGAGGGAGAAGCGGCGGGTGCGGGCGAACTGCTCCGGAAAGTCGTCGGTGTTGGTGGCTGTGGCTGCCTTGGTCGCTTGGGCGGCTTCGTCGCTGTTGTCGGTGCTTGCTGCCTTCGGTGCGGCGTTGGCCGGTTGTTGCGTCAAGGTGGTTTCCTCCAAGGGGTGGTGGGGTTACGGCAGGCGCCTACGGGGGCAAGCCGAGGTGTGCAGGTATCCGGGTGCCCAGGTATCTGGAAATCCGGGTTCTCGGGGGTCCAGGCGTGCGGGATGCATGCGCTGGGCGTGTCGGGAGTGCAGGGTGCGCCGGCATGCCGGGCATGCGTCTGCCGTGGTCAGAGCTGCCAAAGCCACCGAAGTCGCCAAAGCGGCCATGGCTGTTAGGTGCCGGTGGGGCCGCTGGGCAGGCAGTGACGGACGTGCATCGGTGCGCGCAGGGGCGGCGCCCGGCGGCTGACGGGCTGGGGTCTGGCTACGGTCGATCAGCCGGGAGCCGGTCGGGGAAGTCCTCGCGTTGACACGGCAGTTGGTCGATGGTCGATCGCTGAGCAGGACCAGCGGATCATACTCACAGCCGGGGGAGCCGGCGCAGCCTTTTCACGGAAGTCCCGAGGCGATGCCTTGCGGAAGTGCCGAGGTGATGTCTTAGGGAAGTTCCGAGGCGACGTCGTCGACGACGTCCTGTGCGCGGCGCTCCGGGACGCCGGCGGCCAGCAGGATCGCGGTGGCCGTCCGCCGCCCGTCGTCCTCCCACGCGCCCGAGTTGACGCTCTCAAGGAGCGCCAGGGTGAGGGCCTCCAGCCCCGCGCTGAGGGCCGCCGGCGGGACGTGGGCGTGGAACACGCCGGATGCCTGCCCCCGCTCCAGTAGGGCGGTGGCCTCCTCGCGTGCCGGAGCCAGGACTTCGGTCACCCGCTCCACGCCCAAGTCCCGGCGCGCGAGGGCCAGGAGCAGCCGGTAGCAGTCGCCCACCGGCCACATCGACAGCACGAAGCGCGCAAAGGCCCGCTCGGGCGGCTCCGCGGCGTCCGGCCGCTGCTCCGCCGCGTCGCGCAGCGCCTCGGACGCCTCGTCGGCCAGGGCCTCCAAGAGGGCGGCGCGCCCGGGGAAGTGGCCGAAGAGCGTGCGGCGCACGACGCCGGCGGCCCGCGCGATCTCCTCCAGCGTGGCGTCCGGGTTCCGGCCGAGTTCGTCCCGGGCCGTGGCCAGGATGCGCGCCCGGTTGGAGCGCGCGTTGCGCCTCACGGGCTCGCGGGCCACGGGCTTGTTCACCAACGGAACCCCAGCGGATCGGTACGGGAGACGGGCGGTACGGACGACGGCTCGCCAGGAGGGACGGCGGGGCGCGCCACTACGGGAGGCGGGCGGGAATCATTCTCGCACGGGTGCGGGACGCCGTCCGGGGTGCTCAGACGTGGTCGGGGCCGCGCCGGTCGGTGGGCGGCACTGGCCCGAGCGCGTCAATGCGCGCCCACTTGTTCGCTCACCCAAGCCCACCTGCTGTGCCCGCCCGAGGTCAGCCGTCATCTCGCTTATTTGCACGTCGACGTGCAAGAAACTACTCTGCATCGCGACACTAATCTGCACATCGATGGGCAATTAAGGGTGGGTGTGACCCGTCGCGCCCCGTCGCCCCCTCCCCCCGCATCCGTCCAGGAGCCGCCATGCCGCTCGTCGCGAACACGCCGGTCGAGAAGATGACCGCGCCCTATCCACGGCGCCGCTGGGCGCTGCTCGTGCTGTGCCTCAGCCTGTTGATCGTGGTCATGGCCAACACGTCCCTGATAGTCGCGGCGCCGGACATGACCCGGGACCTGGGGCTCAGCAGCAGCGACCTCCAGTGGGTCATCGACGGCTACACCGTCCCGTATGCCGCGTTGATGCTGGTTCTGGGCGCGATCGGCGACAAGTACAGCCGGCGCGGGGCGTTGCTCGCGGGGCTCGTGATCTTCGCCAGCGGCGCGGTGTTGGGCAGCCTGGTGCACCAGACCGAACTGGTCATCACCGCCCGCGCCGTCATGGGCGTCGGCGCCGCCGTGGTCATGCCCGCCACCCTCTCCCTCTTGGTCGCGATCTTCCCGAAGGGTGAACGGGCCGGCGCCATCACGGCCTGGACCGCCACCTCAGGGCTGGCCATCGCGATCGGCCCCCTGGTTGCCGGATGGCTGCTCGGGGAGCACTCCTGGGGCTCCACCTTCCTGATCAACGTCCCGGTTGCCGTCGTCGCCCTCGTTGGCGCGCTGGTCCTCGTGCCGCCGTCCAAGGCGGCGAACATGGGACGGATCGACTACGTGGGAGGGCTGCTCTCCATCGTCTCCATCGGGTGCCTCATCTACGCGACCATCGAGGGGCCGCACTTCGGATGGGGCGCCGCGCCGATCACCGCGGCCGCGCTCGCCGGCGCGGGCCTGATCGCGTTCGTCGCGTGGGAACTCAGGCACCCACATCCCATGTTGGACGTCCGGAAGTTCCGGCAGCGGGAGTTCGCCGGCTCGATGATCGCGGTGCTGCTCTTCTTCTTCGGCACGTTCGGCGCGCTCTACTACGCCACCCAGCACCTCCAATTCGTCCTCGGATACGGCCCGTTGGCCACCGGTGTGCGGCTGCTGCCGCTGGCCGGCGCCGTCTTCCTCGGCGCCGCGGTGACCGGCCGACTGACCCCACGACTCGGCGTGAAGGCCATGGTCGTGACCGGCATGGCGATCGGCACCGCCGGGGTGCTCCTGCTCACGCTCGTCGACAAGGGCTCCACGTACGCCGACTTCCTGGCCCCGATGATGCTCCTCGGCTTCGCCATCGGCCTGAGCGTCTCCCCGGCCACCGACACCATCATGGGCTCGTTCCCGGAGGCCCAACTGGGCGTCGGCGGCGGCGCCAACGACACGGCGCTGGAACTCGGAGGCTCCCTCGGCATCGCCGTCCTCGGCTCGCTGCTCGGCACGGCATACCGGGAGGAACTGACCGATCTGGTTGGCCGGCACCTCCCGCCGGCGGCCCTGGGGGCTGCCAAGGACTCGGTGGGCGGTGGCCTGGCCGTGGCCGAACGCCTCGCACACGACCCGGCCGTCGGGCCGGAGCGCGCGGCGCCGCTGGTGAGCGCGGTCCACGAGGCGTTCGCCCGGGCCGTCGCCCACACCAGCCTCATCGGCGGCGCCATCATGGCCGCCGGTGTGCTGCTCGTCCTCATCGTGCTGCCGGCCGGCGCGCGGCACGACACCGGTCCGACGGGGAACCCGCGGCGGCGGGGAAGGCCCACGCCGAGGCCCACTGAGGCGAGGGCCAGGCATGGGCACGAGCGCCCGTAGGGCGGGGTGCCGCCCCACGGGCAACGGTGCCGCCCCACGGGCAACGGTGCCGCCCCACGGGCAACGGTGCCGCCCCACGGGCAACGGTGCCGCCCGTTGGGCGACGGTGCGGACCGACGTCCCACGGGCGACGCGCCGGAGGCTCCCGCCCGCGACGTCCTACGCTTGCCGCATGTACGTGACAGAGGTGTCCCGCTACATCGATGCCCCGCCCGCCGCCGTCTACCAAGCCCTGCTCGACCCGCAGGCCGTCGCCAAGTGGCGGGCCCCGAACGGCATGAGCTGCCGGGTGCACGCCTTCGACGTCCGTATCGGCGGCGCCTTCCGCATCTCGCTCACCTACGAGGACGAGCTCGCCTATGGGGATGGACTCATCCACGAAGGCGGGCTCAGCTACGAGGACGAGCTCACCCACGAGGACGGGGTCGCCTGCGACGAGGGGGTCGCCTACGACGAGGGGCGGGGCAACGCCGGGAAGTCGACGGCACGCACCGACACCTACCACGGGCGGTTCGTGGCGCTGGTGCCCTACGAGAAGGTCGTCGAGGTGCTCCAATTCGCCACGGACGACGCGCGGTTCGCCGGCACCATGACGATCACCACCACCCTGGTGCCCACGGGTGACGGCACCACCGTGGTGCTCGTCCACGAGGGAGTGCCCGACGCCGTCCCCCGGGCGGACAACGAAGCGGGCACGCGCATGACCCTGACCAACCTCGCCCGCTGGGTCGAAGGCGGCGGCTGAACGACCGCCGAGCAACCGGAGGGCCACGCTCCGCCGGAGCCTGCGCGAAATACCCCGGAACCCGTCCCGCCAAGCCGGGTAACCTGGGCAAATGCTGACCGAAGTCACAGCGACCCGCTACGTCACGCCATTGCGTGAGGGCGGGTCGCTTCCCGGGATCGTCGAGGGGGACGATTGCGGGACGTACATCATGAAGTTCATCGGCGCCGGGCAGGGCCGCAAGACGCTGGTCGCGGAGGTCATCTGCGGGGAGTTGGGGCGTCGGCTGGGGCTGCGGGTGCCCGATCTGGTGGGGATGCAGCTCGATCCGGTCATCGGACTGAGCGAGCCGGACCAGGAGGTCCAGGCGCTGCTGAAGGCCAGCGGGGGGCTGAATCTGGGGATGGACTACCTCCCCGGTTCGCTGGGGTTCGACCCGCTCGCCTTCGAGGTGAGCGCGCGCGAGGCCGGCCGGGTGGTGTGGTTCGACGCGCTGATCAACAACGTGGACCGGTCCTGGCGCAATCCCAACCTGCTGGTGTGGCACGGCCAGTTGTGGCTGATCGACCACGGCGCGGCGATGATCTGGCACCACAACTGGCCGACCGCCGAGAAGGCTTCGGCCCGGCCGTACGACGCCTCCGATCACGCGCTGGCGACGTTCGGGCCCGATGTGGCCGCCGCGGCCGAGGAGTTCGCGCCGCGGATCACCCAGGAGCTGCTCGACGAGATCGCCGCGGACGTGCCCGACGAGTGGCTGGCCGGCGAGCCCGGCTTCGACTCGCCGGACGAGCTGCGCGCGGCGTATGTGCGCACGCTGTTGGCCCGGGCGCGGACCATCAGCGACCACATCACCATCGGGCAGCCGACGAAGGACAAGCCGTCGCAGGCCCCGGAGTGGCTGGCGGGCAAGTTGCCGCGGAGGGCCGTGACGTGAGCGGACTGCACAATGGGCGCGACGTCTTCGAGTACGCGCTGCTGAAGGTCGTCCCGCGGGTCGAGCGCGGGGAGATGATCAACGCCGGGGTGGTGGTGTACTGCCGCGCGCGGCGGTTCGTCGAGGCGCGTACGCACCTGGACGAGGCCCGGCTGCTGGCGCTGGACCCCACCGTGGACGTGGCCGGCGTACGGGCCGCGCTGTGCGCCGTCGAAGGCGTCTGCGCGGGCGGCGCGCGGGCCGGCCAGGCCGCCGACGATGACCCGGGGCAGCGCTTCCGCTGGCTGATCGCGCCGCGCAGCACGATCGTCCAGCCGGGGCCGGTGCACACCGGGTTGACCGTCGATCCGACCGTGGAGGCGGAGCGGTTGTTGGAGCTGCTGGTGCGGTGACGGCGCGATGACAGTGCCTCGGGCGTGAGGAGCGGGGCGGGTTTCCTTCAACGGAGGCCCGCCCCGTTCGTCGTGTGTGGGTGGGCGTGCGGTGGTGGGGCGTTGACAGGGGGTGGCCGGGCTTCTAGCGTCAGCCCTGCTGAGGCTACTAAGCGGTTGCTCACTTGTAGCGGGGCGGCCGCCGGTCGAGGTGTTCGAGGTTTCGACGAACGAGGGTGAGGAGAACCCGCATGTCCACCACCGAGCAGCGCGTCGCCATCGTGACGGGCGCGGCCCGCGGCATCGGCGCGGCCACCGCCGTCCGCCTGGCCGCCGAGGGTCGCGCCGTCGCCGTACTCGACCTCGACGAGTCGGCCTGCAAGGACACCGTCGGGAAGATCATCGCGGCCGGCGGCCGGGCCGTCGCGATCGGCTGCGACGTCTCGGACAGTGACCAGGTGGCGGCCGCGGTCGACCGGGTCGCCTCGGAGCTCGGCGCGCCGACCATCCTGGTCAACAACGCGGGCGTGCTCCGCGACAACCTGCTGTTCAAGATGAGCGACACCGACTGGGACACCGTCATGAACGTGCACCTGCGCGGTGCGTTCCTGATGTCGCGGGCCTGTCAGAAGCACATGGTGGACGCCAAGTTCGGCCGGATCGTCAACCTCTCCTCCAGCTCGGCGCTCGGCAACCGCGGTCAGGTCAACTACTCGGCTGCCAAGGCCGGTTTGCAGGGCTTCACCAAGACCCTCGCCATCGAGCTCGGCAAGTTCGGCGTCACCGCCAACGCCGTCGCCCCCGGCTTCATCGCCACCGACATGACCGCCGCCACCGCCGCCCGCGTCGGCATGGACTTCGAGGACTTCAAGACCGCGGCCGCCACCCAGATCCCGGTACACCGCGTCGGCGACCCCGACGACATCGCCAACGCCATCGCCTTCTTCACCGGCGAGGCGGCCGGGTTCGTCTCCGGCCAGGTCCTGTACGTCGCCGGCGGCCCGCTCTGCTGACCTCCGGACCGACCGCAGGACCACAGGAGCAGGAGAACAGGACATGACAGAGCAGGACAGCGCTCTCCCGGCGCCCTCCGGCAAGGTCGCACTGATCACCGGGGCCAGCCGCGGCATCGGCTACGGCATCGCCGAGGCTCTCGTCGCCCGCGGCGACCGGGTGGTCATCACCGGGCGCAACGAGGACGCCCTCAAGGAGGCCGCCGGGACGCTGGGCGCCGACCGGGTGCTCGCCGTCGCCGGCAAGGCGCACGACGAGGCGCACCAGGCCGCCGCCGTCGAGCGGACCATGGAGACCTTCGGCCGGGTCGACTACCTGGTCAACAACGCCGGTACCAACCCGGTGTTCGGCCCGATAGCCGACCTCGACCTCGGCGTGGCGCGCAAGGTCTTCGAGACCAACGTCGTCTCGGCGCTCGGCTTCGCCCAACGCACCTGGCACGCCTGGCAGAAGGACAACGGCGGCGCGATCATCAACATCGCCTCGATCGCCGGCGTCGCGCCCTCACCGTTCATCGGCGCCTACGGGATCAGTAAGGCGGCGATGGTGAATCTGACGCTCCAACTGGCGCACGAGTTCGCGCCGGCGGTACGGGTCAACTCCATTGCCCCCGCGGTGATCAAGACCAAGTTCGCCGCCGCGCTCTACGAGGACCGTGAGGAGGAGGCGGCCGCCGCCTACCCGATGGGGCGGCTGGGCGTTCCGGAGGACATCGGCGGGGCCGCGGCCTTCCTGCTGTCCGACGCGGCCGGTTGGGTCACCGGGCAGAACCTCGTCGTGGACGGCGGACTGTTCCTGAAGGCCGGGGTGTGACGACCCGGGGCCGTCGGTCCGGGCGGCCCCGAAGAGGTGTGGCTCCGCCGCGTGCGTTCCAAGAGGCGGGGTGCTTGGTGCCGGTCCCCTTGGGGGACCGGCACTCTTGGCTCGGCAACCGCGCGCTCCGGCGGAGTCGGCTCCGGTGCCCGGGGCGGCCCGGTTGGACACCGTGTGAGGGCGCGGGGGATGCTGCCGTGCACGGCCCCGGCGGGCGGCCCGCGGCGGGAACTGTCAGTGGTCGCCGGTAGGTTCGTGTGACGAGAACGGAACGCACACCGGAGGTTGTTGACGTGGTCACCGACATGCTGCCCGAGTCCTGGCGCGGGGTCCTGGGCGAGGAGTTGGCGAAGCCCTACTTCAAGGAGCTGATCGACTTCGTCGAGCAGGAGCGGGCAGCCGGGCCGGTCTACCCGCCCCGCGAGCAGGTCTTCGCGGCGCTGGAGGCCACGCCCTACGACCAGGTCAAGGTCCTCGTCCTCGGCCAGGACCCGTACCACGGCCCCGGCCAGGGCCACGGCCTGTGCTTCTCCGTGCAGCCCGGCGTCAAGACCCCGCCGTCGCTGCGGAACATCTACAAGGAGATGAAGGAGGAGCTCGGCCACCCGGTGCCGGACAACGGCTATCTGATGCCCTGGGCGCAGCAGGGCGTCCTGTTGCTGAACGCCGTGCTCACCGTCCGCGGCGGCGAGGCCAACTCGCACAAGGGCAAGGGCTGGGAGAAGGTCACCGACGCGGTGATCCGCGCCGTCGCCGAACGGCCGGACCCGGCCGTTTTCGTCCTGTGGGGCAACTACGCCAAGAAGAAGCTGCCGCTGATCGACGAGCAGCGGCACGCGGTGGTTCAGGGCGCGCACCCGTCCCCGCTGTCGGCGAAGAAGTTCTTCGGCTCCCACCCCTTCACCCAGATCAACGAGGCGATCGCCGCCCAGGGCCACACCCCGATCGACTGGCGCATCCCCGACCTGGGCTGACCCCGGCCCCCGGCCCCCGGCTCCCGGCGCGTCGCGCACACCGCGCGCGGCCCCCGCCCGGCGGTTAGGGTCTGTCCGATGGGCCCCGGCCCCGGCCCTGACCCATCGGACGGACCCCAGCGTCGGGGGAGCCAGCGGCGGCGAGCGAGGACGGGGAGTGCGCGGTGGTGGAGCAGCGGCGGTCGGCGGAGCGCGAGGACGGTGTGCTGACCCGGATCGGCCAGGCGATCATGCTGCATCGCGCCGGCGACCGGGAAGAGGCCCGCAACCGCCTCGCCGCCCTGTGGCAGGAGATCGGGCCGCTCGGCGACGCCTTCCACCGCTGCGCCCTCGCGCACTACATGGCCGACACCCAGGACGATCCCCGGGACGAGTTGGACTGGGACCTGCGCGCCCTGGCGGCGGCGGAGGGCTTCGTCACCGAGCGCCCCGCGCGGGCCCGTCCCAGCGGCGCCGCCGAGGGGCCGGGCCCCCGTCAACCGCTCGCCGCGCTACGGGCGTTCTTCCCCGCCCTCCACCTCAACCTCGCCGCCGACTACGCCGGACTCGACCGCCCGGCCGACGCCCGCGCCCAGCTCCGCCGGGCCCGCACCTCGGTCCGCGCCCTCGCCGAAGGCGAGTACCGCCGGCGCCTCACCGAGGCGATCGACCGCCTGGAACTCCGCATCGAGGGCGCGGCGGGCCCGTTCCGTTAGGCAGCGGCGGGACGTTCCCAGAGGGGCGGCCCGCCCCTCCTCAGCCGCCCAACATCCTCTCCAGCTCCGCGCAGGAGGCGCGCAGCGCCTCGCGGGTGGGGTCCGGCGGCATGGAACTGCCCCGCGACGCAGGAGAAGAGCACCACGGCCGGGTCGCCCTGCTCGGCGACGCGGTGCACCCGATGCCCCCCAACCTCGGGCAGGGCGGCTGCCAGCCGTCGAGGACGCCGTCGTCCTCGCCCATGAGGCCGCCCCGGACGCCCCGTTGGCGACCGCGCCGGCCGCCTCACACCTGGCAGCGGCTGCCCCGCACCATGGAGGTGGTCCGCCGGTCGGGACGGATCGGCCGGCTCACCACCTGGCGCTCCCGGCCCGCCTGCGCGCTGCGCGCCGCCCTGATCGCGGCCACCGCCCGCCTGGCAGCGGACCTCGCGCTGCGCGGCCCGGACGGCATCGCCGACCGGCGGCCGCCGACCGCCCCGTAAGCTGCCAGGACGGGCTTCCCGTTACCCGCCACGGCGGACCCGGGCGCCCGGACCCCGGAACCGCAAGGGAGAAGTTGAGTGAAGGTCGGCTGCATCGGACTCGGAGACATCGCGCGCAAGGCGTACCTCCCCGTATTGGGCGTCCAGCCCGGGATCGAGCTGCACCTGCAGACCCGTAACCCGGTCGCGCTCCAACAGGCCGGCGAGACCTACCGGTTGGCCGACCGGCAGCTCCACGCCGACCTGGACGCGCTGCTCGCCGCCGGCCCGGACGCCGCCTTCGTGCACGCCGCGACGGTCGCCCACCCGGAGATCGTGACCCGGCTGATCGAGGCCGGGATCCCCACCTACGTCGACAAGCCGATCGCCTACGACCTCGCCGAGACCCGGCGGATCGTGGCCCTCGCCGAACGCCGCGGGGTGGGCCTGGCCGTCGGCTTCAACCGCCGCCACGCGCCCGGATACGCCGGGTGCCGGGAGCACCCCCGCGAGCTGATCCTGATGCAGAAGAACCGCACCGGGATGCCCGAGGACCCGCGCACCCTGGTCCTGGACGACTTCATCCACGTCGTCGACACCCTGCGCTTCCTGGCGCCCGGGGAGATCGAGCACGTCGACGTGCGGGCCCGGGTTCGCGACGGCCTGATGGACCACGTGGTGCTCCACCTGTCCGGCGACGGGTTCACCGCCATCGGCACCATGAACCGCCGCAGCGGCTCCGCCGAGGAGGTGCTGGACGTGTCCGGCCGGGACGCGCGGCGCCAGGTGATCAACCTCGCCGAGGTCATCGACCACGACGGGCGGCCGAGCATCCGGCGCCGCGGCGACTGGGAGTCGGTGGCCCGCCAGCGCGGCATCGAGCAGATCGTGCGGTCCTTCCTCGACGACGTGCGGGCCGGGCGGCGGCCCTCGGCCCAGGACGCCCTCCGCACGCACGAGTTGTGCGAACGGGTGGTCACCGAGGCGCTCGGGTAACCGGGGACCGGCGCGGGCACCGCGTCAACCGGCGGCCCCGCGCCGCACGGTGGCCCGCACCGCCCCGGTCAGCCCGTAGGCGAGCAGCGCGGCGACCGCCCCGTAGAGCACCCAGTCGCCCCAGCGGGTGTACGGGCTGGTGCCCTGGGCCAGCGGCAGGTCGTAGACGGCCGACGCGCTGCGGTCGGTGCCGAGGCGCTCGCCGACCGGTTCGCCGCGCGGCCCGTACACCGCGCTGATCCCGGTGAGCGTGGCGTGCACCATGGGGCGCCAGGTCTCGGCGGCGCGCAGCGCCCCCAGGGAGGCGTGCTGCGCGGGCGCCCAACTGTCCTGGAACGTCGCGGTGGAGGACTGGGCCACCAGCAACTGCGCGCCGTCGGCGGCCAGATGGCGGCTCATGTCCGGGAACGCCGTCTCGAAGCACACCAGCGGGCCGGCCCGCAGGCCGCCCGCGGCGGGCAGCGGCATCACCACCTGGTGGGTGCCGCGCCGCCGGTCGCTGGTGGCGGCCTTGCCCACCTTCGTCGCCCAACCCAGCACGGACCGGGCCGGGACGTACTCGCCGAACGGCACCAGCCGCATCTTGGCGTAGCGGTCCCCGGTCGGGCCGTGCGGGCCGATGAGGACCGCGCTCTTGGAGATGCCGTGCCGGCCGGAGTCCGGTGCGTCGGCGTTGACCAGCAGGTCGGCGCCGGTGCGCGCGGACAGCGCGGCCAACCGGGCGGCGAGCGCCGGGTGGTCAGCCGGGTCCTCGTAGAGGCTGCTCTCGCCCCAGACGACCAGGCGCACCCCGCGGCCCGCCAGCGCGGCGGTGAGCGCCTCGCTGCGGGTCAGCCGCTGGGTGGGCGTGCCGCCCGGGCCCGGTTGGACGACCGCGATCCGTACCGTCCCGGCGGGCCGCGGGAGCGGCGCCCACCACCAGGCCGCGGCGCCGACCAGCGCGCACACCAACAGCCCGGCGACGGCCGGCACCCGGGCCGTCGGGACGGTGAGCAGCCCGGCCAGCGCGGTGTTCATCGCCACGATCAGCAGGCTCAGCAGCCACACCCCGCCGAGCGAGGCCAGCCGCAGTGCGGGCGGCACCTGCCACTGACTGGCGCCCAGCAGCCCCCAGGGTCCGCCCAAGTACTCCCAGGACCGGACCAGTTCGACCATCAGCCAGCCGGCCGGCACCAACACCAGTGCCGCGGCGCACCGCCCCCGGCCCGGCGCCCCGCCCAGCAGCGCCCGCACCAGCAGCCCCCACGGCGCCCACAGCGCCCCCAACAGCAGTGCCAGGACGACGATGAAGACGTGCAGGCTCGGCAGCAGCCAGTGGTGCACCGCCAGCATGAACCCGGCGCCGCCCCACCAGCCGTACAGCGCGGCCCGCCGCGCGCTGCCGGCCGACCGCACCAGCAGCAGCCACGGCATCAGCGCCACATACGCCAGCCACCACAGGGACGGCGCCGGGAAGGCGAGGGCCGGCAGCGCGCCGGCGAGGGCGGCGGCCGGACCGCGTGTCCAGAGGGAGCCGTCCCCTCGTACCCGGTGGCCGAGCGGTATGTCCATACGGGCCCCCTGTCGCCGTGCGCGCCCCAACGTGTGCTGCCGTGTCACGTCGATATCTCTTGCCACGCTCAAGGGTGATCAGGCATGGGCGACTTCCGCCACTTCTTGCGCATCCGGAATGTCGCGGCGTGGTGCGGTCTTACTGGCGCGCACCGGCGGACCCGTTATGGGCATGCGGGCGGCCCCCGCCTTGGGGACGGGGGCCGCACGGTGCCGGGGGATTCGGGGCGTCAGTTCACCAGCGAGGGCTCGGCGGCCGGCTCGGGACGGCCGTCGTCCGGCCCGGCCGGAATGCCCAGCGGGTCCGGGGACTCGCCGGGGTCCGCCGCCCCGTGCCGCGCCGCGACGAACTGCGTCCGGTACAGCTCGGCATAGCGACCGCCGGCCGCCAGCAGCGTCTCGTGCGTGCCCCGCTCGACGATCCGGCCGGCCTCGACGACCAGGATCAGATCGGCGGCCCGCACGGTCGACAGCCGGTGCGCGATCACCAGCGCGGTCCGCCCCTCCAGCGCCTCGGCGAGCGCCTCTTGGACGGCCGCCTCCGAGGTGTTGTCCAAGTGGGCGGTGGCCTCGTCCAGGATGACCACCCGGGGGTGGGCCAGCAGCAGCCGGGCGATGGTCAGCCGCTGCCGCTCGCCGCCGGAGAGCCGGTAGCCGCGCTCGCCGACGACGGTGTCCAGACCGTCCGGCAGCGAGGCGATCAGCGCCTCCAGCCGGGCCCGGCGCAGCGCGTCCCACAGCTCGTCCTCGGTGGCTTCCGGGTTGGCCAGCAGCAGGTTCTCCCGGATCGAGTCGTGGAAGAGGTGGCCGTCCTGGGTGACCATGCCCAGGGTGGTCCGCAACGAGGCCGCGGTCAGCTCGCGGACGTCCACTCCGGCCAGCCGCACCGCGCCGGAATCCGGGTCGTACAGCCGCGGCAGCAACTGCGCGATCGTCGACTTGCCGGCGCCCGACGAGCCGACCAGCGCGACCATGTGACCCGGTTCGGCGCGGAAGGAGACGTCGTGCAGGACCTCCTCGCCGCCCCGGGTGTCGAGCGTGGCGACCTCCTCCAGAGAGGCCAGCGACACCTTGTCCGCGGCCGGGTAGCCGAACCGCACCGCGTCGAACTCCACCGACACCGGGCCCTCGGGCACCGGGCGGGCGTCCGGCCGCTCGGTGATCAGCGGCTTGAGGTCCAGCACCTCGAAGACCCGCTCGAAGCTGACCAGCGCGCTCATCACCTCGATGTGCGCGCCGGACAGCGCGGTCAGCGGGGCGTAGAGCCGGGTGAGCAGCAGCGCGAGCGAGACGATCGCGCCCGCCTCCAACTGTCCGCGCAGCGCCAGGAACCCGCCCAGCCCGTAGACCACGGCCAGCGCCAGCGCGGAGACCAGGGTGAGCGCGGTGACGAAGTACGTCTGCACCATGGCCGAACGGACGCCGATGTCGCGCACCCGGCGGGCCCGGGCCGCGAACTCCGCGGACTCGCGCGCCGGCCGGCCCATCAGCTTCACCAGGGTCGCGCCGGGCGCGGAGAACCGCTCGGTCATCTGCGTGCCCATCGCCGCGTTGTGGTCGGCGCCCTCCCGTCGCAGTGCCGCCAGCCGCCGGCCCACCATACGGGCGGGCAGCACGAAGATCGGCAGCAGCACCAGCGCGATCAGGGTGATCTGCCAGGACAGGGTGAGCATCACGCCGAGGGTGAGCAGCAGCGTCACGATGTTGCTGACGACGCCGGAGAGGGTGTCGCTGAACGCCCTTTGGGCGCCGATCACATCGTTGTTCAGCCGGCTGACCAGTGCCCCGGTGCGGGTGCGGGTGAAGAACGCGATCGGCATCCGCTGGACGTGGTCGTAGACCGTGGTGCGCAGGTCGAGGATGAGGCCCTCGCCGATGCGCGCCGACAGCCAGCGGGTCAGCAGTCCGAGCCCGGCCTCCGCCAGGGCGATCCCCGCGATCAGCCCGGACAGGCTGAGCACCAGCCCGGCCGACTTGCCGCCGACGATCGCGTCCACCACCCGCCCGGCGAGCAGCGGGGTGGCCACCGCGAGCAGCGCGGTGACCGTGCTCAGCACCAGGAACCACACCAGCATCCGGCGGTGCGGGCGGGCGAAGGCCGCGATCCGGCGCAGCGTCCCGGGGGAGAGGCGGCGCTTCCCCTGCTGAGCGGTGATCGTGCTGTGCAACGAATGCCAGGCGGTGACTTCCATGTCCATCGCGGCCTCCTGATTGCCGGGGTCGTCGTCACGGGATCGCCGTGGATGACCGGCGACACGAAAGAACCTAGAACCTAAACCAATCTTGAGGTCAAGGGATTCCGGCCAGGGGCACCCGGGGGAGCGCCGCGGCCCGCCGCGATCATCGTCGGGGCGGGCCCCACCGAGGACCGCACCGCCGTCGAACCGCCGACCCTTGAGTGATCGCCTTCCCCAACACCCCCTGGCCCGGCCGACGTTACGCCATCGCCCCGCACCCCGCCCCGCCTACGGCTGGAGCGGCCCCTCCCAGACCACCGCCCCGTCCGGGTCGGCCTCGGCCCCACGCTCCGCGCCATCGCGCTCCCTCCCGCCGATCACCGTCAGCCGGACGCCCGCCCGGCCGTCGGCCAGCGTGACGGTGGCGTCGACGACGACCCGGGCCGGGTCCGCCGCCGGCGTCAGCTCCGTCAGCGCCCGGCCGGCCGCGGCCACCAGCGCCCGGCCGGACTCCGCGCCGACCCGGGCGTCCACCGGCCCCACGAACAGCACCGACGGCCGGGCGCCCAGCACCGCCGTGGCCGCGCCGGCCTCCCGGAGGATCCGGGTGCGCAGCCCGGCCGGCGCCTCCGGCGGCCCCTGCTGGAGCGCGATGATCGCGGTGCGGATCTCCTGGATCGTCGCGTCCAGCTCGTCCACCGCCCGCCGCACGTCCTCCTTCACGTCCGGGCGGACGGCGGTGCGGTGGGCGCTCTCCAACAACATCCCGGTGGCGAACAGCCGTTGGATCACCAGGTCGTGCAGATCGCGGGCGATCCGGTCGCGGTCCTCGTAGACCGCGAGCCGCTGGCGGTCGTGGTGGCGGTCGGCCAGCACCAGCGCCAGCGCCGCCTGGGAGGCGAACTGGGTGCCCAACGTCCGTTCCACATGCGTGAAGCGGGGGTCCCCGGACGCCCGGCAGAGCGCCAGCGCGCCCAGCACCCGGTCGCCGCTGCGCAGCGGCAGCAGCATCGTCGGCCCGTAGTGGCGCGACATCGGGGAGATCGACCGGGGGTCGTCGGCGAAGTCGTCGGAGAACACCGCCAGCCCCGCGTGGATCTGGTGCAGGACCGGGCTCTCCGGCGGGATCGTGCCGCCGTACGCCTCGGCCCGCACGGAATCCGACAGCAGGGTGGAGATCGCCACCACCTCCATCGCGCCGTCGGACCGCGGCAGCAGCACCGCCCCGGTCGCCGCCTCCGCCAACTCCCGCCCCTTCTCGGCGACCACGGTCAGCGCGTGCTCGGCCGCCGAGCCGCTCTCCGGACCGGCCAGCAGCGCCGTGGTCACCGACGCCGCCCCGTCGATCCAGCGCCTGCGCTGCCGGGCCGCGGCGTGCATCCGGGCGTTGCCCATGGCGATCCCGGCCTCGGTGGCCAGCACCCGCACCAGGTGCAGGTCCACCTCGCCGAACGGCCGCGCCGCCCCGCCGCCCGCCTTCCCGGCCAGGTAGACGCTCCCGAACAGCTCGCCCCGCACCTTGATCGGCACCCGCAGCGCGAACGGGGCGGTCGGCCGGCCCTCAGGCGGGCTGCCGTGGGCGATCAGATCGCGCCGCCCCTCGCCGTCCTCGTCCAGCACCTCCACGGCCGCATAACGGGCGCCGGTCAGCGACGCGGCGGTATCGGCGATCCGGTCCAGCACCCGGTGCACGTCCAGGTCGGAGCCGATGGCGACCATCGCCTCCAGCAACTGCGGCAGCCGCGCCAGCGGGCCGCCGGCCAGATTCCGCAGGTCCTGCGCGGTGCGCTCGGCGAGCTCCGCCGCCGAACCCACGGGCCCGGCACCGTCGTGCGGGTCGACGGGCTCGGGGAACGGCGGCACAGGCGGCATGAGCGGCGCCTTCTGGGCTGACAGTGTCGGACGGTACGGCTGCGACCAGTCTAATTCGCCCGGAAGGATGACATCGGGGAGGTTACGGAACGGACGCACCGGGGCGATGCCGCCGCCCTCGCCCCGCCGACGACGCCCCGCCGCCGCGGCCGACAGCGCCACCGCTCCGCCGCGACCGCCAACGCGCCCGGCCGCACCCGAGGGACGGCGGGCCCTGGCCGGACGAGGCCACGGCCCGCCTCTCCCGGCGCCCCGGGGTCAGGCCGGCAGCGCCGCCTCGATCGCCCTGACCAGTTCGTCCGCCTCCGGCTCCGTCCGCGGGCGGAAGCGGCCGGCGATCGCGCCGGTGTGGTCGAGGACGAACTTCTCGAAGTTCCACTGGACGTCGCCGGCCGCCCCCTCCGCGTCCGGGGTGCCGGTCAGCTCGGCGTAGAGCGGGTGGCGGTCCTCGCCGTTGACGTCAGTCTTCTCGAAGAGCGGGAAGCTGACGCCGTACGTCGACGAGCAGAACGTGGCGATCTCCTCGGCGGTGCCCGGCTCCTGGCCGGCGAACTGGTTGCTGGGGAAGCCCAGCACGCTGAACCCGCGGTCGGCGAACCGCTGTTGGAGCCGCTCCAGCCCCGTGTACTGCGGGGTCAGTCCGCACTTGGACGCCACGTTCACCACCAGCAGGGCCTTGCCCCGGTAGTCGGCGAGGGAGGCGGGCTCACCGGTCAGGGTGCGCAGCGGAATGTCGTACAGGCTCATGCTCGGGCTCCTCGGTGCGGTTCCGTGGTCGGGGACGTCCATCGTCACCCCCAACAACCGTGCCCTGCCTACTCTTCCCAGGATCGTCCACCGGCCAGGTCACCACCGGCCGCAGCGTGCCGGCCCGCCACTCCTTGAGCAACTGGTCGAAGATCGGCGTGTCCTCCGCCACCGGGCGCCGGGCGGGCGGTGGCGGCAACCGGGGCGGCTGGTGGGGGAGCGAGATGCGCTGGAAGGGGTGGCCCGTGGCCCGCTTGACGTCCATGCCCGGACTCAATACCACACTGCAGGTCAGGGCGGTGACCATCACCTGACCTGCGTCATGGCATGCATGTTCGGGTAGTTCGCTGCGTCTTCGTGCAGTACCTCGAAGGGGTTTGCATGATCGTTTTCCCATTGGTTTCCCAGTTTCCCGCCTGATCCGGCCGGGAGGCGAGACACGCGAGCGAGACGTTACGAGGGCTGGAGACCAGCAACAGTCTCCGGCTCCCGGCCTTACCACCGTGCTACGTGAACACCGCCGATGCTTCTCTGCTGCCCGCCGTCTCACCGCGCCGACCACGCCCCGCCGCCAGTGTGGGTGACGTCCGTCAGCCAGAACGGCGAAAGTCGAGACACCCTGATCGCCGTGCTGTCTTGGCTGGCAACATCGTCATGTGTGGATGAAGCGGGAATCCGGAGCACCGGATTCCCGCTTCGTCTCAGGCGGCGGGCCCGTCAGTAGCTATCGCTGCGACGGTGAGGGGGATGTCCAACGTGACGCCCTCGGGGGGCGAGGCGGAGCGTGTAGTTCCCGGGGTGCTCGTCGGTGAAGAACTGCGGGAGGGTGAGCTGGCCTGCGGAGTCGGTAGGCAGGAGGGCCAGGGTGCGGACGGGGTGCCGTGCTCGTCCTCGAAATAGGGCCCGTACGTGCTCTCTTGCGCCTGCGCCTGCGCCTGCGCCTGCGCCTGCTCGGGGGTGCTGTTGAGCGGGGTGGCGGTAAGGCGGATACCCGGGGTGGGCTTGTTGCGGGCTGTCGCTCGCATCTGCGGGAGATCGGAGAACCGGCTGTTGGCGTCGGCTTGTACGGGCTTAGGGGATTGACAGGCGATCATCGCCCTCGCACGCCGCCGTCTGAACGTCCTGTGGGCGCTCATACGCGACGGCCGTCCCTTCGAGATCACGGCGCCGCCAAGCCCTGTCGTACTCGTCTGGCACACTCACAGCGAGTCACCGAACCGGGTTGACAACTCCATTGGGAATCCTTTCACGCTACGGATTGAAGGGGAAGGTGTTCAAGACCCTGCCATCGTTATCAACGATGATTACTAATACCTTGTTGTCCCTTGACCCCGACTACACGACGAGTCCCGGGTCGGGTTCCCGCTGCTTGAGCTCGATGTGGTCCGGTTTGTACGCGCAGGGTGGGATGTGGCGCCACTGACAGGAAAGGCCCGCCAGTCTTCGCCGGCAGGCCTTTAGGCTCACATTACCTTACCTCTTCTATTTCTTATTGAGGGTAGTCAGGAGAAACTAAACCAACAGACCTTCAGGAAATCGGAGCGGTTTGGATGTCGTTTCATTCTTTCGGAAACCCTCCGAAGTGATTCATCCTTGGCTGTATCCCAGGGAATGAAACCTTCGTCTGGGTGTGAGCTCATATCCCCCAGGGTGACCCCATGGTCGAGCATGTCCGAGATTAGTCGGAGGGTCACATCCATCACCACTTCGAAAGATGCCCCGTTGCCAGCTAGTCCTTCCACCGAGTCCCAAACTGGATGAAAGTTCAGGAGGGTCATCCTGGCGTAGTCGACCAGGTATTCGACTTCTTCGGTGTATTCTTCAGCGTTTTCCATGAATATCACTCACTCCCCTCGCGGTCGACGTGGTAGCGATTGAAACCGTATTCTTTCTGCAGGGGCTTATTGAAGTCGATCGTCGGGTCCACCGTGCGCCCGGCCTCTTTCCCTGAGGAGCTAAACTTTCGGTAGTTGATTTTTCCGCCACCCTCAAGTGTCCAGGTCTCCACTGTACCCTTTCCTGGAACAGTAGAGACGGTATCCGGCGGGTCGAACTTTTACGAATTGCCTGCTGAATCGTTTCGATCTGTTCTTTGCTGATCAGGAAAACGCCCTTCCGGTCTTCCCGTCCGAGGGGGTTTCCGTCCTTTAGGGTTACCTCGCCTGCTCGTCCGATTTTACCGAGTCGTGTGCCAGCGGTACGACTTCGACACCCGCTTCGGCTCCTTCGAGCACTTTGAGTTCGCCGACCCCGGGCACGATTGTCATCGCTATTGCGGCCCTTGCTCCGACGCAGCCGCCGACGGCGGGGTCCTTGATGCATGCCTTGCATGGTCAGCGATGACGCAGACAAATCACTGCCGATACCCGTACAGCAAACCGAATTTACCGCATCAAACTGGAACTACGCCGAGGCTGTGATCAGATCCCTGTCCGGGAAACCCGAGGCTCACACTGAGGCTCCCAGCCGATGGCTCGGAGCCTCAGTGGTCCTGAATCGTCACGGTGTGGACGGTCAGACAGTCCAGTTGTGGGTCTCCACCCGCTTCAGGGCACCGCTAAAAGTCGTCAGGTGGTTGCCTGGGGTCCCGGAGTGGAGATCACTCGCTGCTCCACAGTGCAAACTCGCCGCCGGGCATGCATGTTACGCGTTCTCCCTTCGGACCGACGGTACCCCAGGCCTCGTAGTCGGGGTCTGCGGCCACGGTCAGCGCGCTGCCGTCGTCGAATACCACGGTCAGTTCCCCGTCCGGCGCCGCCGTGGCTGAGCTGATGGTGGTTTGATTCATGCCTACCAGATGAATGGCGGCCTCGCCGGGGGATTCTGGATGGAATGAGATGAGGGATCCTTCGGGCGTGGTGAAGGATGCCTCGGTCTCGACGCGTAGTTCGTAGCTATCGCTGGTGAGCACGACGAGGGGCGTGTCGAAGCAGACACGGGCTACTGATTGGCCCTGAAGGTTGAGGTCCATTCTTACCATCCTGCCGTGAGCGGATAGGTGCCATCGGGGTCACGGGGATATGTGTTTCGGAGTTGGGTCCTGGCTTGCCGTTGAGGCCGATCGGCTGGCCGTTTGTCCACGGACATCGGCCCGTCTGGGTGAGCGGTCAGTTCGGGTCTTGCTGGGCGGACAGCTCATCTCCCGTCGCGGTATGACTTTTCGTCCCTCGGTTGGCGGTCAGTTGGCGGTGATGAGAGGTTGGACTCCCTGGCCGGTGGTGGCCTGGGTGAGGCGGAGTGAGGAGCCTTCGGTCAGCACGATGTGAGCGTGGTGCAGGAGGCGATCGACAGCGGCGGTGGCCAGTGTCTTGGGCATGATCGAATCGAATCCTGAGGGATGAAGGTTCGAGGTCACGATGACCGAACGGCGTTCGTAGGCGGCGTCGATGACGCGGTAGAAGGCTTCGGCGGCGGCCTGGCCGCAGGGCAGCATGCCAATGTCATCCACGACGATCAGATCACATCGGGTGATCTTCGCGACGGCCTTGGAGACGGTGTTGTCGACGACGGCCCGGCCGAGGTGGGCGGTGAGGGATTCGAGGGTGAACCAGGCGACTTTCATCCCTTCGTCGATGGCCTTGTTGGCGAGTGCTTCGGCCAGGTGGCTTTTGCCCGTGCCGCTGGGGCCGGCGGCCGCCAAGTTCTCCGCCCGGCCGATCCACTCCAGCGTCATCAACGCGTGCTGGGTTGGGACGGGGATGGAGGAGATGTCCTCCTTCCACGACTCGAAGGTCTTGCCCGAGGGGAGTTGAGCCTGCTTGCGGTGGTTGCGTCTGGTGGCCGCGTCGCGGCCCTTGATCTCTTCCTCCAGCAGGATGCGGACCACTTCAGCGGGGTCCCACCGTTGTGATCTCGCGGTCGCGAGGACTTCGGGGGCGGCCCTGCGGAGGTAGGGAAAACGCATGCGCCGAAGGACGGACTCCAGCTCGGGCGGGATCGGCGGGGCCGTCGGCGGCGGGGGAAGCGGTGTCGGGGGCGTCTGGGTGACGACCTCGACGGGATCCATCACGGGGGCTGTCATGTCAACTTCCTTTCCATGGTGCCGGGTTGGGAGGGTCCCCGTTCCCGGGCCGCAAAGCGGCCCGGGAACGGAAGATCAGGCGGGTTTGACGCGGCCGAAGTCGGCCCAGGCGGAGGTGCCGGGTTGGACGGAGTGGGCCTCATCGGCGACGACCAGGTCGGCGGGGCGGGAACCGTGGCGGCGGTGTTGGACGATGGACATGAGGTCCTCTTCGGCGAACCGTCCGGCGGTCGCCGCGAGCCCGAGGGCGATGTCGACCTCGCCGACACCGACCAGAGCGGCCAGTTCGACGGCGGCGGCCATCTTGACCCGCATCCTGCTGGTGCCGGCCGCGGCGGCTTCGATCAGCCACGACTTGGCCCCCGGGCCGAGGTCGAGGAATGCTTTCTCCGCGTCCGTGCTGGGCTTGGGTTTGGGCTGGCGGGGACCACCGTCCATGTCCTGGGGGTGGTTGGGGTAGTGGGTCAGGTCGATCACCGGCCGTCCGGGCAGGGAGAGTTGGTGCCGGGCGACTTCCACCAAGCCGGCGGGGCCGTGCATCCACTCGGGCCGGTGGGCAAGGCGGGACAGGTCGACGACGATGACCAACTCGTCGCCGTCGGCACGAACCCAGGCTTCGGAACCGACCAGGCCCGGCGGGGTCGAGTAGCGGACCGATCCGAAGCGGACCGTCTGGTCCTTGAGGACCTGCCTCGACTCGCCCAACGCGAGGGTGTGGGGGGCCTCGGGCAACGGATGAAGCCGCTTCTTTTCGATGTCGAGCATGGCCGCCGGCGTCTTGCCGGTCTCGCGGTGGATGCGCTGGTTGACCTGCTGGCAGAACACCGCGCAGGCCCCGCGGAGTTCGGTGAAACTGTCGTACTCGCCCAGCAGATTGGCATCAGTGGGCACCAGGTCGGCCTTCGCGATGCGGACCGTGGCCTCCGAACCGCCCTTGGATTCCGGATCGAAGGGGACGCATGTGTGCACTTGCACGCCGTAGTGGCGGCCCGTGCCCACCACCTGAGGGTGGCGGACGGCGACACCGGCGACGCGGTCGATGGTGACGGTCTTCTCGTTGTCGGTCAGCGCATAGGTCGGGACCCCACCGAACTGCCGCAGCATGGAGTCGATGCACGAGATCAGCGTGCCCAGCGACCGGTCCCAGGCCGGGACCACCACCCGGTAACGGGACCACGCCAACCACGCGCAGAACAACAGCGTTTGGCGGGGCTCGCCACCGCCTGGGCCAGGCACTTTCGGTCCCCAACCCCAGTCGAATTGGCACCAGAGCGCAGGTTCAGCGATCCATGGGCGATACGTTCTGCGGTGGCCGGCCTTCCACCGTTCCTTCGCCTTCGCCACCGCCCGGCGGGTCGTGCGCTCATCACCGGTGAAACCCAGTAGTTGCAGGCGTTCGTGGAGCTTGTCGGCACGGACCTTGCCCTGCGAACGTTCGACCCACTCCTCGATCTTCGGCATGAACGGGTCGATCAGCTTCGGGCGGACGATCGGTCCGTCGACGGGCATCCCCCTGTCCCTCATCCGTGCGTACCGGCGCACGGTCTTGGGATCAACCCCCGCCAGCTGAGCCGCCGAGTACACGCACTCGGTGGCATCCAACGCCTCGAAGATCTCCATCACTTCCCTGGCATTCTTCTTCACGATCCCTCCGGGAGGAGTCGCTCATATGTGATCGGGCAATCACGAGCAAACCCCCGGAGGGATTCATCTGTTCGGAATGGATGTTCGGACTGCCTCGAATAGCCCAATCACCAGGGAGATGAGCTGTCCGCCAGCCAAGACCCGGAATGACCGTCTACCTGGATCTTGCGCTGTCCGCTGTCACCGTTCTTGTTGTAGAAGCGTACATATCCGTTCGGGTACCTGGCGGTCGGGCTCATCACCGCGTCATGTCGGCATTTCCAGCAGCCCCAGGGGCCTGCCACACACTGCCCTTGCCGTTGTCGGCAACCCGCGCTTTCCAGCCGTCCCCAAGGGGGCAGGTCGATGGCTGGCGCCTGTCCTTGCGCTTCACAGTCAGAATGAATTGAGCGGGTTCCCATGATCTGTGGAGGCGTGATGATATCGATTGCCTGTACCAGCATCCCGGTGACCGGGGGCGACCTTCAGCTCGACCTCTCCGCCATTAGTCCCAGAGATCCTGAGATAGAGCGGTCTGTTGTCCGGCCAGGGTTCCCAGGTGACATCCATTGGGATCCAATCATGCCTCTCCAGGGCCACCCCTGTGCAGTCCACTGCATCCATTACCGCAATCCGCATGATTGTCTCCCGTCATCACTTCAGTTGCCGTGACATAGCGCAGGCAGGCCCGCCGGCGCGGTGTGCGTCCGGCGGGCCAGAAGCCGTTTGCCTCATCTAGGCAGCGCTGCTCCGTTACTGGACCCGGCGGAGAGACATTTCATGGTCTCCATTGGCGACCATATCGCGTACCGCCGCGAACATTTCACGGACTCCTGGGCGTCGGGTCAAGACCAAGTCGGGACACGAAAAGTACGCGCCGCCGAGGCATTCGCCGGTGGTCACCCACCTGTCCATGATGCGACCCAGTTCAGGGTACGTCAGGAAGGTAGCAGACCATCTTTCCCTGTTGGGGAGGGTGATCCACCCATCTGCATTTTCAACCTCGTCCGGGCTACCCCCTCCCAATTCCACCTGAAGGATCAAGCCATCTTCACTGATCTCGTGCATCGCTACTTTCCGTAGATTTCCTTGAGGCGACTGATTACCTTAGGCTCATTTGATTTGTCAGCTTTTGCCACAATCTGCATCCCGTCACTGGTGTTCCGAAAGAAAACGCGGCCACCGTTACGCCCTCGAAGGTAGGAGACGTCTGTGCCGGCGAGAGATTTGTTTCCGAGCCCGGGATTTGCGTTCCCTCCCAAGAACTGTGCGACCAGGTCATCCATTTCCTTCTGAATTCTCTGATTCTTTCCGGCTGCTTCTGCCGCCTTCACGAGGTACGAGTCATTGTGAATGACGGAAGTCACAGCTTCAAGCTTCCCGATGCGCGAGGCCTTTGCCACAGCTGCGACGCCTTCGCCGATTCCTTCGGCTGCTTTGAGTTCGCCGACCCCGGGCACGATTGTCATCGCCATCGCTGCTCCCGCGCCGACGCAGCCGCCGACGGTGGGGTCCTTGATGCATGCCTTGAGGTCGTCCAGGCCGGTAGCTGCCCAGACGAACGCGACGAGTCTGGGGTCGGGTTCCCACTGCTTGAGGTCGATGTGCTCCGGGTCGTAGGCGCAGGGCGGGAGGCTATCGCGGTTGATGGGTATGTAGCAGGGCTTTTTCTGCTTCTGCTCCTGCTGCTTCTTACGCCATTCTTCGGCCTGCCGCCTGGCTTCGGCTTCTTCTGCCTCGCGCTTGGTCAGCACCTCTTGCCAGGCCTGGGAGGCCAGGGTCTTGGCTTCCGTGGCACTCTTGCCGGCCGCCAGGGCGGAGGCTTGGGCTTCGTCTGCGGATTCCTGGGCGGAAATCGCCGAGCTGCGGGCGTAGTTGGCGGAGAATTCGGCCTGGGCGGCGGATTCGGCGGCGTCGTTGGCGGCCTGGTCGGCGCGGTCGGCGGCGTTGCGTGCGGTGGTGGCGGACTTGGCGGCCTGGGCGGCGGACTTCTCTGCCTTGGTGGCGGACTTGTCGGCGTCGCTGGCGTAACCCTGGGCCTTGGCTGCGTTCTCCTGGGCTTGGGCTGCGGCGTTCCGGGCTTCCTGGGCCGCCTTGTTGGCGTCGGCGGCGGCCTGGGCGGCCAGCCAGCGGTTCTTCTGGGCCTCGGCCGCCACCCCGTCGGCCTCGTTGATCAGGCGCTGGACCTGGGCGATGTGGGTGTTGGCGAGCTGGTCCTTTCGGTCGGCCATGTACTGGCCGACCTGGATGAAGGTGTGCAGCTTGTCGGCGGGGCCGGCCAAGGCGATGGTGGCGGCGGCCTTGACTTCCGGGTCGCCGTCGTTGACCAGGCTGGAGGCGAGGACGCGTTCGTCGGTGTTGCGCGCCTTGTACTGGCCGATGGTGATGAAGTTGGCCAGTGCCTTGGGGTCGGTGCTCTTGAGGGCGGCGGTGGCGGCTTCCTTTACGCCTGGTCCGCCGTCGTTGTAGATCTGCGAGACGCGCACCCGGTAGTCGATGCGGCCGGCGGTGAACTGGCCGGTGGTGTAGAAGTCTCGGATCTGTTGGTCGGTGCCCTTGAGCGCGTCCTGGGCGGCGGTGCGCACGGACTGGAACGGGCTCTGCGTGGACAGCTGGAAGACCTGGTTGCGGATCTCGTCCTGCATGGCCTTGTTCCAGCCGGTGCGCAGGTAGTCCAGGACGTCCTGGTCGGTGCCGGACAGGGCGTGGGCGGCGGCTTCCTCTTCCCAGGGGCCACGGCTCTTCATGGCCCGCATCGCCAGGTCACGGCCCTTGGTCGCGAGCACCTTCAGGTCCGCGCCGGGCTTGGCGGTCTCGGCGGCGAGGGTGGCGGCGGTGTCGTCCAGGCCGCGGTCGTCGACCACGGCGGCCGCGGCCTTGGAGGTGAACTGGTCGGCCTGTGCCTTTTGGGACCTGGCGGCTTCGATGGCCGCGTTGGTGCGGGTGGTGAGGTCTTCCGCCTCGCTCTCCCGGGCGATGGTGAAGACCTTCTTGGCGGTGGCGACCGCGGCGGTGGCTGTGTCGGCGGCTTCCTTCGCTGCGGCGGCCTGCTTGGTGGCCTCCGCGGCCGCGGCGGTGGCTT
Source organism: Streptomyces sp. WZ-12 (assembly GCF_028898845.1). NCBI lineage: Bacteria > Bacillati > Actinomycetota > Actinomycetes > Kitasatosporales > Streptomycetaceae > Streptomyces > Streptomyces sp. WZ-12. Next base: position 7,600,251 of record NZ_CP118574.1, read on the forward strand.
CGCCCGCGTGCTTGGCCGCCTCCTCGGCGGCGGTGGCGGCCTTGTCCGCGTGGTCGGCGGCGCTGTTGGCCGCATTACGCGCCTCGAAGGCGGCATCGGCGGACTTCTGCGCCAACACGGCGGCCGCATTGGCGGCCCGGTCGGCCTCGTTGGCGTGCCGGCGCGCCTCGGCGGCGGCGGCCTGTGCCTCGTCGGAGTGTACGCCGGCCGCGTTCGCGGCCCGGTTGGCCTCGTCGGCGGCATCGGCCGCGTCCTTGGCATCCCCCACGGCGTCCTTGGCCCCCAGGACAGCCTTGCGGGCGGCGAGGGAGGCCTTGCCGGCCTGCTCTGTGGCCAGGATCGAGGTGCGCACCATGGCGGCGGCGGACCGGGCGTTCTTGGCCGCGTCCCTGGCTGCGCCGGCCTGGCTGGCGTCCTGCCCGGCGGCGATGGCCGCATCGTAGGCCTTGGTGGCGGCCTCGGCGGCGACGTTGGCGGCGCTGGCGGTCTGGGCGGCAGCCAGGGCAGCGACCCGGGCGGCGCGCTGGGCGGCGTTGGCGGAACCGATTGCTGTCTGAGCGGCCTCGGCGGCGGCCCGGGCGGCCTCGGCGGCCTGCTTGGCCTTGACAGCGGCCGTCTGTGAGTTGTCCTTGGCCGCCTCGGTCTCCTTGGCCGCGGTCTGCGCGGCCTCCTTGGCGAGTTTGGCGGCCGCATTCGCCTTGGCGGAGGCCTCCTCGGCCTTCCGGGTTGCCTGCTCGGCCTGCTGGCCGGACTTCTTGGCCTGCTCGTTGAGTTGGGCGATGGTGGCGTGTTCCTGGTCGCGGTTGCGGGCCACGAACTGGCCGACCTCAATGAACTCGGTGATGTCGGCCGGGGTGCCCTTGAGCGCGAGCTGTCCGGCGGCCTTCACGTTCGGACCGCCGTCATTGATGAGCTGTGAAACCAGGACCCGGTCGTCCGTCTCCTGAGCCTTGTACTGGCCGGTCTTGAGGAACTTTGCGACGTCCTCGGGGGTGCCCTTGAGCGCGGTGGTGCCGGCGTCCTTGACGCCGGCACCACCGAAGTTGATGACCGTCGAGGCCTCGACCCGTTGGTCCTGCGCCAGTGGCGCCTTCCAGCCGTCCTTCAAGAACGCGTGCAGATCGTCCCGGCTGCCCTTGAGTGCCTTCTGCGCGGCATCGCGCACGGCGGGGCCGCCCGCGTTGAAGATGCGGCTGGCATCGACGCGGTCGTCGATGTTCTGGATGTTGTCCTTGGCGGCGAGGAACTTCGTGATGTCCTCGTCGCTGCCCCGCAGGGCCTGCTCGGCCGCCTCCTTGATCCCCGTACCGCCGGACCGCCACAGGTCGACCGCCTGTCCGCGCTCCGACAGTGCATCCGGGTCGTCATCCGCATCGGTCGCGGCAGCGGGAGTGGTGCCCAACAGCCCAGTCAGCAGCGTGGCAGGAAGCAGCAGGGAACATGCGCCGCGCAGCCACAACCCTCGCCTGCCGTCTGTGCCTGTCTGTCTCGGTCCGGGCTGCTGTGGCGCTCTCGCAGAGCGCAGTCCCCGTTTCACGTCGTGCGTTTCCCTCCTGGTCGGACGCCGTCAGCTGCGGCGTCGCCGTTGAACCCCAGCCGCCCACCGACATGTCCTTTTGGGTGCAATGAAGGTGAAATCTGAGTGACGAGATCCAAGGGTGCACGGGTGCCTTCACGGTGCCCGGATGCCGCAACAGCCCAAGTTATTAAGGGTGCTTGGGGGCGTATTGGGCGTCATCTTACATGTGCTTTACTTACCGCACTACGGGGTGTTTGTTACCCCAACTGGCTCTCGTTGGAAGGTAATCGTGGCGAAAAATCGCACCCGAAAGACTGTCTTTGCTGGGGCTATCGCATCGATAGCGGCATGTGTCGGAATTGCTGGGTTGGCGGTGGCCCAGGCCGCCCCCCGGCCCGCCCCCGCGGCGCCCGCGGCCGAGATGCCGTCGGCCGTCGAGGACTTCGCCTACCCGGGGGCCGCGAAGATCCTCCAGGACCAGAAGATCACCCTCAAGCGCGGCGATGGCCACATCATGCTGGCCGACTGCAAGACCAACCAGGACATCATGGTCGAATCCCGCACCGGCCAGGAACAGTTCTGCTTCTCGGTCATCGGCAAGCAGGGCTACCTCACCCTGGAACTGCCCGACTCCTTCGGGATCTGGCCCAACGCCCACCCCGTCCAGGCCAAGATCACCGCCGACGGCAAGGAAACCGTCATCGACGCCCCCCAGGGGGCCTACAAGCCTCTTGGTGAATCCGGCAACGGTAAGAAGCGCTCCTTCCTGGTCGAGCTCCGCGTCACCGGCTGACCCAGCCCAGCCTGGACGACCTCCGAGCCGACCCGGGCCCTGGCCTGATCAGGCCCCGCCTCCGCGTCGGACAACCGTGCCGGGAACATCGCGCTTCACTCTGCGCCCACCGGCACACCGCAGTCCCCGCCGCCATGTGACCGGCATGGGCGGCGTCAGCGGCAGCAGCATCCTGCTCCGTCACACCGCACGCTGCACGGCAACTGTCCGTGCGGCCTGCCCCTACTGTCGAAACCCCCTAGGACCATCATGTCTGGAAAGCGTTCACGCGCGGCGTGGACCACTGGCCTGCTCACCGCCACTGTGCTGGCGGCCGGCATCACCGCCGCCACACCTGCGGGTGCACTGGCTGGCGGGGAAGCCAAGGCGGACGCATACGCCTTCGCGGCGAAGCTCACCATCGGTGAGGGCGATTCTGCGCGTGCCTGCACCGGTGCCCTCGTGGACAGGCAGTGGGTGCTCACCGCCTCCAGTTGCTTCGCGGAGAATCCCAGCGAGGGCTTCAGGATTGCTGCTGGCGCACCGAAGTGGAAGACCACGGCCACCATTGGCCGGACCGACCTTACCCAGGCGACTGGCAGTGTGACGGACGTCGTTGAGCTGGTCCCGCATGACAACCGTGACCTGGTGATGGCAAAGCTCGCCAAGCCAGTCACCGGAGTTACCCCCGTACCCGTGGCCAGCGATGCGCCCAAGCAGGGCGAAGAACTGAAGGTCGCAGGCTTCGGTCGTACCAAGACGCAATGGGTTCCCGACCAGTTGCACGCCACCTCGTTCACGGTGGACTCGACGCAGGACGTCTCGATGTCCATCAGTCCCAAGTCCCCAGCAGACGGAGCGATCTGCAAGGGCGACACCGGTGGTCCGGCGCTACGGGAGAACGCCGGACGGATGGAGCTGGTCGGTGTCAACAGCACCTCTTGGCAGGGTGGTTGCCTGGGCACAGATGCGTCCGAGACCCGTAACAGTGCGCTCGATACCCGCGTGGATGACCTCGGTACCTGGGTGCAGAAGGTCAGTTACCGCGATGTCTTCCCCAAGGCGCCTTGGGGGAAGGCCACTGACATCGTCTCGGGCTACTTCACCGGTGGTTCGGCTGGTGGCACTCGGCACATGGACATGATCGTGCGCTGGGCGGACTCCGAGGTCACGTTGTACCAGGGCTCGGACGACAAGGATGCCCGTCATCCGTTCGTCGCTGAGTACCAGTTGGCGAAGCCGTTGAAGGAAGACCCGAAGAACATCTGGCAGTACGCCAAGAACATCACGGGCGCGAGCTTCGGCGATGGTTCTGATGGGATCGTGGTGCGTTGGGGCGATGGCGAGCTGACGCAGTACACGCACGTGGACAAGGATGGCTTCCACGGCGAGAAGACGCTCGCCGCAGGGGACCACACAGGGCCGTGGGCTGCGGACCACGTCAAGCAGATGACCGCGGGCCGGTACACCGGCAATGCGCAGCGCGATGACCTCTTGGTTGTCTGGGATGACGGCCGGGTCACTTTGCACCCCGACCTGAACGCCAACGGCGTGACGGAGAAGGCCAAGAAGACGCTGGTTCAGAAGAACACGACCTGGCCGTCCGCGACGCAGATTGCCTCGGGTGAGTTCACCGGGAAGAAGACCGCCGATCTGCTGGTGCGCTGGGTCGATGGCGAGACGACCATCTATCCGGGTGTCGACGCAGCAGGTCTCCATGGTGAGATCCAGATCAAGCCGAGGAAGTCCTACATGACCAACGCGACCGTCATGGGTGTCGGTGCCTTCGTTGCCAACGACGTGCCCAACGATGTCCTGGTCCGATGGGCGGATGGGAAGTTCACCATGTTCCCGGCCGTCGACGCCGCTGGTCTCCACGACGAGATCAAGCTCTGGGGCTAAAACGGCAGTTGAGTTGAAGGGTCCGGCTGGCCAGCGTGGTCGGTCGGACCCTTCGGAACTGGCGGTGCAGGACGCCGGCCGCGTTGCTGCTGTCTCTTGCCTCGATTTCTGCGCCTCCCCTTGTCCTCATCTTGTATCTGCTTGACACCGAGGATCTACTCACTCGTGAAGCTGTCGCCTTCTTCCTCGTCTGCCCTCTCCGTGTTGCTGGCGCGCCGTGTGCGTCAGGGCCTGTGTGTCTGCGTGCTCGCAGTCGGCCTCACTGCTGGCTCTGCTCTGAGCCCGCTGCCAGTTGCCGGGCCACCCAGCGCCGACGCTCGCGGCGCCGCTCCTGATGGGGATGCTCCGCAGGCGCAGCCCCGTGGCGTCCCCGACCTCAAGCTGCCCAGCCTTCCGCGGCAGGGCCGAGACCGAGGCGCAAGAGAGTCGCAACGCGCTACTGGGGCCGATGAGGGTACGCGAATACCCGCGACCGCTCTGGACGCCTACAAGAAGGCCGAGCGGACGCTGAGCAGCGCCCGGCCGTCCTGTCACCTGCCCTGGCAACTGGTCGCGGGCATCGGCCGTGTCGAGTCCGTGCACGCCTCCGGTTATGGCCTGCGTGCCGACGGGTCCACTGCGAAGCCGATCCGTGGTCCGCGCTTGGACGGCGAGCAGTTCGCCCTCATCCGTGACACGGACCGGGGCCGTTGGGATGGTGACGCCGAGTTCGACCGTGCCATCGGCCCCATGCAGTTCATCCCCTCCACCTGGGCCACCATGGGGGCCGATGGGAACGGCGACGGCGTCAGCGATCCCAACAACATCTACGATGCCGCCCTCGCCACCGGCCACTATCTCTGCGCCGGCGGCCGTGACCTGAACCGCCCGGCCGACTTGGACAAGGCCGTCCTCAGCTACAACAACTCCCGTGAGTACGTCAACGCCGTACGGGACTGGATGCGCACCTACCAAGGGGGGGAGGTCGGCGCGACGCCGGACGATGCGCCCGCCGTTCCGCATCATCCCGACCCCGCAGACGACCGAGCGTCTGTCGCCACGCCACAGCCCCGGCCTGTCAGGGCCGGATCCGCCGCCACTCCCCAGGCCAAGCAGGATCGGGGGGCGGTGGGTTCATCAACGAGTCGTTCCGGCAAGACCGTTGAGCCGTCCACGCCGTCCCGCCCCAGCGACAGGCCGGTCGAGAAGCCTGCGGAGGTCTCAGGCAAGAACGAGGGCGCGGGCCACCGTCCAGTCACCGACCACCGCACCGTCGCTCGCCTGGAGCTCGTCGGGGGGAAGGGCCTGGGGGACTGGACGGCTGGCAAGGCAGTCGGGCGGCGTGCGCAGGTGCGCGTCCTGGACGCCCACGGGCACGGTGTGTCCGGGGCCCGGGTGACCTTCCGCATCACCGGATCCACCGGGACGTCCTTCGCCAGTCAGGCCACGACCGCCACCGTCGCCACCGACCGGCGCGGCATCGCTACCGCTCCCGCCCTCCTGGCCGGCAACCTGCCCGGGCCGCTCGGCGTCATCGCCACCGTTCCCGGGAAGCACGGCCCGGTCAGCGGCACCTTCGCGGCCACGGTCCAACCAGCGCCCGCGCCCGCGGTCGATCGACTGGAACTGCTCACCGCCGAGCCCCTGCGGGCTGACGCCAACAGTCGATTCCTCGAACTCCCGCAGGTCCGAGCGACGGCCCACAACGAGCCCAGCTCTGGTGTACGCATTACCGCGACCCTGCTCAACGGCACCGGTAGCAAGGAAGAGGAAGAGGCCCAACAGGCCACCGTCGGCCCGTACTTCAAGGACGACCACGGCCATCCGATCCGTACCCTCGTCCTCCCTGGCACGGACTCCGAGGGACGCCTCGACCTCCCGCAGCTCTTCACCGACGCACACCCGGGCATCTACACCCTCCGCCTCACCACCCCCAAGGGTGTACGTCTGGGCGTGCCCCTCATCGTCGGTGAGTCGGCTCCCGATCGCCCTGTCTCCTAAGCCCGCCCCGTGCCGTGTGATCGCCGCGCCGTTCGGCGGCATGCGCACAGACACCGGCACGGGGCCGCGACGGACCGAGTCCCTTCCTGTTCGCGTAGACCATTCCCGCATTCCTGCCCTCAACGGAAGTTTCATGAGACGAATACCTTGGGCACGCACCGCCACCTTGGGCTTGTGCACTGCCCTCGCCTTCACCGCACCCGCGTCGGCCGCGCTCGCCACGGGCAAGCCGCCCAAACCCGTCCAGCGCGCGACGTCGGAGGAGATCCGACAGGCCGAGCAGACCGAGCGTTACTGGACCTCGGAGCGCATCCGCTCCGCCGTACCGGCCGATGCCCCGGACGGTGCGCAGCGCCAACGTCTGGGGGATGGCCCACAGAATGCGCCTACCCCGCCCGGCGGACGGCAGAAGCGTTCGCTCCTGGAGCCCAGTCACCCCATCGACGAGGGCATGGCCACGGTCGGGGTCTTTCTCATCCGCAACGACAAGGACGAGGCGACCCCCAATCAGTTCTGCACGGCCTCCTCCGTGGCCTCGCCCACCAAGAGCCTGATCGTCACGGCGGCGCACTGCCTCAAGAACGCCTCCGACGGCAACATCGCCTTCGTTCCCGGCTACCGGGCCGGCAGTTCAGCGGCCGGCCAAGTGGGCGAGACCCCCTACGGGATCTTCCCGGTCAAGCCCGGCAAGATCTGGATCGATTCTCGCTACCAGGCATCGACGCCCGATGACGACGTCGACTTCGCGTTCCTGCGCGTCGGCCCCAACTCCCAGGGGCGGCTGCTGGAGGATGCCACCGGTCGCGGAAACACCCTCACCAAGGTGCCCGCCACCAACCTCGCCCGCCAGGACATCACGGTCGCCGGCTACCCCGGCGGGCAGCGGACGCCCTTGCGGTGCACCAACGACACCACCGCTTTCCAGGGCCGGTTCATGGAAATCAAGTGCGACGGCTTCCGCGCCGGCGTCAGCGGGGGACCGTTCCTGGAGAACTTCGACGGCATCCGGGGTGATCTCGTCGGCGTCATCGGCGGCTACAAGACCGGCGGCGCCTACGACCACACCTCCTACACCTCCCAATTCGACGACGACGTCTTCCGCCTCTACAACCAGGCCGTCAACGACGTCCCCACCGACACCAACGGCGCTGCTGGTATGGGGAGTTCCAGCACCTGGCAGCATGCCGGGGCCATGACCGCCGGCCGTTTCCACACCGCCTCCGTCCGCAACAAGACCAGCGATCTCATCGTGCGCTGGTCCGACGGCGAGGTCTCCCTCTACCCCGGCGATGGCAAGTACGGCTTCGGCAAGGACATCCAGCTCGCCAAGCACAAGACCTGGCAGCAGGCGAACTTCATGGCCGCGGGCGACTTCACCGGCAGCGGGAGCCAAGACCTCTTCGTCTCCTTCACCAACGGCACGGTGAACCTCTACAAGGACGTCAACGAAACCAACAAACTGAAGAACAGGGTGGAGTTGCGCGGCCCCAACGGCACCTGGTCGCACGTCGTCGCGATGACCGCCGGCCGTTTCGGCGATGGCAACACCCGCAGCGACGACCTCGTCGTGGCATGGTCCGACGGTGAGGTGACGCTCTACCCCAACATCGATGGTGAGGGCGTGCACGGCGAGCGACAGCTGATGCCACCGCCCAACCGCACCTGGCCCTACGCCCGTGACCTCGCCGCAGGCGACTTCGATGCGACGACGGGTGACCAGGACCTCTTCGTCCGTTGGGTCGACGGCGAGGTCAGCGTCTACGAGGACATCGCCGGCAACGGGATCGGGCCGAAGCGGAAGGAACACCAGCTCCAGCCCGGCCAGTCACCGTGGCGCAACGCCACCCTCGCCACCCTCGGATCCTTCGGCGGGCCCGACCGTCAGGACGACGTCGTCGCCCTGTGGACCGGAGGCGGGCTGACCCTGCACCCCGACACCACCACAACCTCCGTAGCCCCCGGACGCACCCTCGTGCCTGTGCTGGGCAGCACGCTCCGCTGAACTCCTCGCCGGGCCCGGTCAATGCCGGGCCCGGCACACCGACTTGCGCTGCTGATCCCGGCGCAGGCAACGCGCGGCTCCGCAGGACCGGCCGTTCACCGCCCACGAAGCGAGAACGCCACAACGTGTTCACAGGCCCCATCCGGCCTGTGCGTTTCTTCGGACACAGAGCGCCCCTGACCAGGGCGCCAGGGGGATACACGATGGCCAAACGCCACTCGGCAAACAGACTTGCCGTACTCGACGGACTGCGGCTGCTCGCCGCACTGATGGTGGTCTTCTACCACTACGTCGCCCTGGCCCGACCATGGGGCCACAGTACGAACACGATCTTCCCGACCGCACACAAGCTGGCCCAGTACGGCTGGCTCGGAGTGGAGGTCTTCTTCCTGATCAGCGGCTTCGTCATCTGCATGAGCGCCTGGGGCCGCACGGTGGGTGAGTTCGCCGTCTCCCGCCTGACCCGTCTGTTCCCCGCCTACTGGGTCGGCATCCTGCTCACCGCCCTGGTGGTGAAGACGTGGCCGGAGGTCACCTCCCTGCGCGGCTGGGATTCGCTGATCACCAACCTGACCATGCTCCAGGGCGGCAACAACACGCCCAACGTGGACCCGGTGTACTGGACGCTCTTCGTGGAGCTGAAGTTCTACCTGATCATGGTCGTGGTGATGTTGTTCGGCGTCACCTACCGCAACTGCCTGATCCTGTGCGGGATATGGACCGCGGCTGCCGCCCTCGCCCCCGTCCTGAGGACGCCCCTGCTGACCGCGTTCGCGATGCCGCAGTACGCGCCGTTCTTCATCGCCGGCATCGCCTTCTACCTGATGCGCCGCTTCAGGCCCAACGCGATCCTCTGGGCGATCGTGATCCTGCAACTCCTCCTGGCCCAGCGCTACATCGGCTACCGCCTAGCCACCAACCTCGGCAAGGCCGCCGCGGATGCCCTGCCCAGCTGGCCCGCCCGCTTCCTCATCATCGCGGCGTTCGCCGTCATCGGCGCCATCGCGCTCGGCGCCTGCGACCGCATCCAAGGGAAGTGGCTCACCACCGCCGGAGCCCTCACCTACCCCCTCTACGTCATCCACCTCAACATCGGCATCACCCTCATCCACCACTACCGCAACCGCATCCCCGCCCCAGTCCTGGTAGCCGCGGTAACCGCACTCATGCTCCTGGCCGCCTGGCTCATCCACCGCCTCATCGAACGCCCCCTCGGGATGTGGCTCCGCACCACCATGCGCCGCGGTATCGACGACGTCCGCCGAAACGTCACCCCACGACGCCGACACGCACGACGCTCGACATCACCAACACCCGTCGCGTCCCACGGCGAGCGGACGCCGTCAGACACCCGCACATTCGAATCGGCGTAACCGGCGTACCGGCTACAGCCCATGCCGTCGCCGCCCGCTGGGGCCCGCGTCAGCGGCAGGGAGGACCTTCGGGGACGTCGGGCGGGGAAGACCTCCGGGACACCGGCCGGAGGGAGTGTCCTGGACGCGCCATCGGGAGGAAGCGCCCCGGACCGCGAGCGCCTCGGGGACGAGTGCGCGGGGGACGAAGTGCCCTGGGGCGGGGTCAGTGATTGCCGGCCGGCCGCTTCGCCGGGGCCGCCGCTCCCGCTCCTCCCACTGCCGCCGCCTCGCGGCGCAGTGCGCGCTGGGGGCCTCTGCGGTTTGCCGAATTCTGGCAATGTGAAGGCGCCGGGAGTTGACGATGCGCCGCCGTCCGGCGGTGCCGCGCCGGGGAGGCCCTGTTGCCGGTGACCGTACCGCCATCGTTGCTGATCGTTCTCGAAGTCCTGCGGCCGTGCTTCACCGCACCATCGTTCGCGACCTTCTCGGTGCTGGTCACCGGGGCGCTGTGGGCGACCGGTCCGCGCACGGTCACCGGGAACTTCCATCGCTACGGCAGGAAGGTGCACGGCGCGAGGTACCAGCACGACGGGTCGGCCAGGGGACGCGACGGCTTCGTGATCGTCGGGGTCGTGGTGGCGATGCCATTCCTGGCCTGGCGGGTCTGCCTGTCGGTGCTGTTCCGCCTGCACATCCCCAGGACCAGCGCGTTCAAGCCCGAGCAGGCCCGCGCGCTGACCGACCTGCTCGCCGCCGCGCTGCCCGGCCGCACCGTCCACGTGGTGGGCGACGCCCTGTACCGCGGTCCGGCCTGGCGCGGCCTGCCCGCCCAACCCGCCTGGCCGCCAACGCGGTCCTGTACGGGCCCGAGCCGCCGCGCACGGGCAGGCGCGGACACCCCGCCTGGAAGGGCAAACGCCTGGGCACCGCCGCCGAGATGGCGGCCACCGCGGCCTGGAGACGCACCCGGGTGACCGGCTACGGGGTGACCGGGACGGTGGACCTCGCAGTGATCACCTGCCTGTGGTGGGGCAGCCTGCACCGCACCCCCACTCGTGTGGTCCTGGTACGAGACCTTAACGAGACGAAGCCCTACACCCTGGCCCTGGCCACCACCGACCTCACCAGCACCGGCGAGCAGATCGTCGCCCGGTACGCCTCTCACTGGTCCATCGAACAGTCGATCAAGGACGGAAAGCAGCTCCTCGGCGCGGGCGACGCCCACAACCGGCTGCCCGCCGCCGTCGAGCGCACCACACCGCTTGGCCTGGCCAACCTGACCGTCCTGGTTCTGTGGTACGACCAAGCCGGCCACCCCGACACCGACCTCAACTCCCGCCGCCACCAAGCGCCGTGGTACCGCCGCAAGCGCCATGCCTCCATCGAGGACATGATCACCGCGTTCCGACGTGCCCGGATAACAGACGTCACCGCAGCCCAGGACACACCCAGCCTATTCACCGAGCCCACCCCGACCAGCCACGCTACCGTCGCGTAACGGCGAAACTTCAGGGTTGTGGCCGCAGTTGCGTGAAAGCGCGGGGCACGGCGGGAAAGCGGCGTCTTTCGCCTCGACGTCGAACTCCGTGGCGATCGGCACTGTTGAGGGCGTACGCGTGGCGGTCGACTGTCGCGTGATGGCCCGGTGGCTCGGCTGGCTCACGCCTGGTACTCGGTGAGGTCGATGGTGTGGACGCGCAGCGGATGGCCGTACACCGGGTGCTTCGTTTCGCGTTCCGGCACCATGCCGAGCTTGCGCATCACGTTCTCGGAAGCGTCGTTGCCGACTCGGGCGATGCTGATGACGCGGTCGAGACCGCGAACCTGGAGCGCGAACTCCAGTACGGCGTGGGCGGCTTCGGAGGCGTATCCCTGGCCCCAGAACTGCTGACCGAGCCGCCAGCCGATCTCCACAGCGGGCAGCACCTCCGGCAGGAAGGCGGGCACGGACAGACCTGTGAAGCCGGCCAGTTCACCCGAGGCCAGCAGCTCGACGGCGTAGAGGCCGAAGCCCTCCTTGTCCCACTCCTCCTCCCACCGCTCGATGGCTTGCGCCGTGTGGTCCAGATCGCGAACCGAACCGTCGCCGATCCAGCGCATGACCCGAGGGTCTGCGTTGATGTCCGACATCGGCGCAAGGTCGTCGTCACACCAGCGACGGAGCAGGAGACGGGGGGTACGGATCTCAGTCATGGCGTCCATCCTGCCGAAGGTAAGCGCCTCACCGGTATCCGGTACTTGGTAATCGGTACTCGCCATGCTGCCGCTCCCTGGACCCAGGGCATCAGGCTGCCTGCACCGCACACCGCGACGGGGACCAACACCAAGCCCATCGCCAGGTGAGACGACATGTGGCCGTACAACCGCTTCCAGCACGTCGATGAGCCCGCGGTGAAGTCGGACTTCGACAGCGAGACCTACGTGGTCGAGAGTTGAGACCCATTGCGACGGCAACCTGCCGAAGTGCGAAGACGGTTCACGGAATCGGTGCTGTTGGTGATCTTCGCTCGGTGGTGTAGCAGGGCCGAGACCTTGCATCGGCTGGTATTGCCGTCATGCTCAAGGCGCGACCGTTTCCGCAGCTCAGCATGCCTACGGGCATAATTCTCACCATGGATGCGACCCGGATACTGGCAGAGTTCGGCCGGACGGCCAGAATCGGGCCGATCGGTTGTAACGCCTCCCTGCCAGAACTGGTGGAGGCGTTGGGGCAGCCCTTCATCGGTGACCCCGTGTACGAGAAGTGCCGCTGGCCTCGCTGGTTCGGTTACGGCAACCTGCAACTGGTCGTCTGTAGCTGTCGGCTGGTGGTCCAGGTCATCGTCCCGGTGTGGCACGGGGAGATTGAAGTCCCCGATGCACGGGCGAACACGATGGTCAGCTATCCGTCAGGGGTGTCCTACTCCCAGTTCACCGCCGCGCTGGACGCCGAGGGATGCGACTGGAGCCGGGGGCGGGACCTCCCCGGGCAGTGCACCGTGGAGACTGAGGTGGACGGGACCCGGACGGGGTTTGTGTTCGTCACCACCGAAGGCGATGAGGAGCCTCCGCTCGCGGATGCGACGCTGAACAAGGCCGTCTCCTCAGCATTCCACGACTGCCCACCCAGGACCCCGGACGAGGAAGACGACGGCTTCGGCTCAAGCTGAGGAACCTCAGACCGCTCCGGATTTGATGCGGTCGGTGGGGATCAGGGTGCCGACAACGATGACGAAGTCGCCTTCACCCGGGCCCACCAGTGCCTCCGGTAGGCCCGGTGCCCACGAAGCCAGGAGTTCGAGTGTTTCGTCGGCGTACCACCAGGCCGTGGATTCGGAGACCCTGAAGCCTGCTCCGACCTGCGCAAACGTCTCGTTCTTCCGCAGAAGCGCCAGCACCAGGAGAGCCTGCTTGAAGCAATCCAGCCTCCGCCACGGCGAGTTCACCTCACGCCGGCGGGCATGGATGAGCCACGAGACGTGCTCGACGAGTTCGTGGGGGACGTCGAGCATGGCAGGATACGGAACCAACAGAGCCCCTTGGCGCCGGTGTCGAGTGAGATCAACACCCCAACGACAAGGGGCTCTGCCATGTCACCCATCACCCCGCTGGCCAGGCCATTTACCCCCTGCGGAACAGGACGAAAGAGGTTCAGTGCCTACCATTTCACGGAGTGGCGTGTCAGCAACGGTGTTGCCGTTTCCGATCAGCATCTTCGTGGTTTTCTCCCGGGTCTTTTCCCTCATGAAGGGGATGGCTCTGTCGAGGAACATTTCGTCTTCCAGACGTGCCTCAAGGAGGAAGTACACGGCTCGGCTCCTGTGACGTATTCGCTCGCGTATGGTGACTGCTCAGCGTAGTTGCTGTGGTGGGAAGAGGAATGTGAGCCCCTTCCTTAGAGAAAAGGGGCTCAAATTCACGTAAGGGCTATCTCATCGGAGTAGTCCTTCGGGTACCGGAAGCTCGTGACCGGTCAGCATCTCTGCCGTACGCTCCCTGGTTCCCTCCTGCAGGAAAGAGATGGCCTTCTCCAAGAGGTCCTCGTCGAAGAATTCCTCAAGGACCTGGAAGTACACGGCTCCGGTGAAGTGTGCACTGGAATTGTGCACGAGGATGTCCACGAACTGGAAGCATCTGTACATGAGTTCAGGGTCTGGCGTGGCTTTCCTGAGCTCCGGCACGACGATCGGTTCCGTGAACGCCTCCTGCAGGAGCACGTAAGTGTCGAACCGAGCGGCTTCGCTGACAACAGCCTCGCCCGCGGGCATCTCATACAGCCCGGCGATGTGCTCCGGCGTTTCCGGCACCATGCGCAGTAGCAGCGCGGGAACGTCTTCTCCTCGAATACCACTCATCGTGTTTCCTGTCAGGCGCAGTTGCCGGACGAGGGATCGCAGATGGATCCGCCACCCCCGTCACCATTGTCCTCGGGGCAGAAGGGACCCTGTTCCATTGAGAAGCCGAACGAGTCGACCGCGCCCTTGAGCAGTTCCCATCCGCCTCGCTGCCACCCGTATTCCCTGATGTAGCTAGCTTGTTTTTTAAGATCCAGTCTCGAATGTGCTTCGAACTTGATCAGCGTTTTCGCAGTTCAGCGGGCGTGAAGGCGGCCTTCGGTTGATCATGTGCTCCGACCAAGGAACGCACACACTCAGCACAAAGGCCGTAAGGATGAGTCTGTCGCACCACGCCGTTGAACATGGGCAGTTCGCAGAACTGTCACGCTTCCGAGGCGAGTTCTACTCCTGTCTGACCAGGCGTGCGGACGCCCTGTTCGAGTTGGTCGATGCCGTGCTGTGTGCGGACGGTCCGGTCCGTTCTCTGGTTGAACTGTCGCTGGTGGGGGAACATCGCCGCGGGCACGGTGGCCTCTACGACGCCTTGGTCGCGGGCCGGATGGACATCAGCCGGCTGCGGCGAGCAGTGGCCGCAGTACCTCTGCCACGGGCTGCGGACGGCCGACTTGTACTGGCCGCTGACATCACTTGCTGGCTGCGGCCTGATGCACACACCTCACCGCAGCGGATCCTGTGCCACACCTACGGCCGCGGCAAAGACCAACACATTCCCGTTCCGGGCTGGCCGTACTCGGTGATCTGCGCACTGGAGACGGGCCGCAGCTCGTGGACCGCGCCGCTGGACGGGCTCCGACTGGCGCCGGGCGACGCCGCCGCCACCGCCAGGCAGATGCGCGAGTTGGTCGGCCGGCTGGTGGAGGCGGGGCAGTGGAAGGACGGCGACCCGGAGATCCTCATCGTGGTGGATGCCGGATACGACGTGCCCCGCCTGGCATTCCTGCCGTAACGCAGACCCGTCTGTATGGCACCGCCACCGCCCAGGCATGGGACCGCCTCCACCCGCGGCTGACACACCGTTCCGCCTGGGTCGCCGAACTGGGAACCCTCCCGGTCATCGAGGGAACGGTGATCCACCTGCAGGTCGAGCACTTGCCCAGCGGCGCCATCCCGGAACCGGTGTGGCTGTGGTGGTCGGGCACCGACGCCACCCCCACTCAGGTCGACCTGATCTGGCAGGTCTTCCTGCGACGCTTCGACATCGAGCACACCGTCCGGCTGTTCAAGCAGACCCTCGGCTGGACCCGCCCCAAGATCCGCACTCCCGAAGCCGCCGACCGGTGGACCTGGCTCATCCTGGCCGCATACACCCAACTACGTCTGGCCCGGCCACTGGCGGCCGACCTGCGGCGGCCGTGGGAGAAACCGAATCTGTCCGACCGTCTCACCCCTGCCCGAGTCCGCCGCGACTTCAGGCACCTGCGCCCGAAGGGTCTCTGCCCCGCCGAAGCACCGAAACCCTCCCGCCCCGGCCCAGGCAGACCTCCCGGCCGCAAGAACACCCACCCCACACCCCGCCACGACGTCCACACAGTCCGCAAAACAGACACAACGAAACGACGAACGAAGAAAGCAACAACCCCACGACCCCACCGCAAAGGTTAAAGATCAAGCTGGGGTCTGTCCTATGGGTGAGGGTCAGGCCCGGCCCTGACCCATAGGGCTGCTCTAGCTGTCGATCCTGGCCGCGATGCCGTCGAGTACGCAGTCGAGTCCCGTCTCGAACTGCCAGGCGGCGTCGTCCTTGCGCCCGGCCCCGAGGGTGTAGCGCCGGTAGGTCGGGTAGCGGCCGGTCTCCATCAGATAGGTCATCTGGGGTGCGAGCGCGCGGCGTGTTTCGTCGCCGCTGGCCCAGCCGTTGTCCTCCATGTACTGGCGTAGCGCCACCTCGGACTGCGCCGCGCCGTGCACATAGGCGTTGACCGCGCGGAAGGCGGCCATCACCGAGTCGGTGTCCATGCCGTGGCCGTCGAGCGCGGCAAGCTGGCGTTCCGCGATCGCCATCCGGTTCGGCGTCAGTACGAAGTGCTGTGTGGGCAGTTGGGCCAGCCAGGGATGCCGCAGCATCATGGCGCGACTGGCCGTGGCGTAGGCGTGCAGGATGTCGCGCCAGCCGGTCGCCTCGTCGGGTACGGCGAGTTCGGCCGTGACCTGGTCGACCATCAGCGCCCACAGGTCGTCCTTGCCCGAGACGTGGCGGTACGCGGCCATGGGCGCGACTCCCAGCTCGGTGGCGAGGCGGCGCATGGTGACGGCGGCGAAGCCCTCGGTGTCGGCGACCTGCACCGCCACGGCGGCGATCTTCTGCGGCGTCAGTGAGGCGCGGGGCGCGGCGGTGGGGCGCTCTATGCGCTCCCACAGCACGGGCGCATCCGCATCTCCGCTCTTCTTCTGGGCTGCCACGAGTGGGCTCCTCTCCGGTCGACCGTTCGTGTACAGCGTATCGCCGGTAGACGGTGTACACAGTGAAGCGTACGTTGTACGCATCCCGATACGTCGTACACGTCAGGGGGATTTCCCATGAGTGAGCAGCCGCAGCAGCTCCGCGTAGCGGTCGTCGTCGGCAGCACCCGGGAGGGCCGCTTCGCACCCGTCGTCACACGGTGGATCAAGAGCCACCTCGACCAGCGCGATGACATGAGCGTCGACGTCGTCGACCTGGCCGAGACCCCGCTGTCCACCGTCTTCCCGGCCTTCGGTCAGCCGCCCGCGCCCGGCACCGAAGAAGCCCTCGCCGAGGTCTCACCGCGCCTGGCGGCCGCCGACGCGTTCGTGTTCGTCACGCCGGAGTACAACCACAGCTTTCCGGCGTCCCTGAAGAACGCCATCGACTGGCACAACGAGCAGTGGCACGCCAAGCCAATCGGCTTCGTCTCCTACGGCGGCATCTCGGGCGGCCTGCGCGCGGTCGAGCAACTCCGGCTCGTCATGGCGGAGTTGCATGCGACCGCCATCCGCAACACGGTCAGCCTGCACAACGCCTGGGGCCTGTTCGACGAGGAGTACGCGATGAGGGACACGCAGAGCGACGCCGCGGCCAAGACGATGCTCGACCAACTCGCCTGGTGGGCCCAGGCACTGCGGGACGCCAGGAACGCCCGCCCCTACACCACCTGATGCCACGTCAACAACAATGGGGGAAACCATGAATCAGCGTATGGGAGAAGCCGCGCCCAAGACAGCGGAGCCCGGTGCCGACCAGTCACCGACCGCGGCGCCGGCCATGGCGCCACCGTCGCGCCTCGCCATCCTGGGACTGCTGCTCGGCATCATCCTGGCGACACTCGACGGCACGATCGTCGGTACCGCCCTGCCCACGATCGTCGGCGAACTGGGCGGCCTGGACCACTTCTCCTGGGTGGTGACCGCCTATCTGCTCAGCACCGCCGTCTCCACTCCGATCTGGGGAAAGGCCGGCGACCTCTACGGCCGCAAGGGCAGCTACCTGACCTCGATCGCGGTCTTCCTCGTCGGGTCGGTGCTCTGCGGACTCGCCCAGGACATGGGGCAGTTGATCGCCTTCCGGGCACTCCAGGGGCTCGGCGCGGGCGGCCTCTTCGTGGGTGCGCTCTCCCT
Organism: Streptomyces sp. WZ-12; assembly: GCF_028898845.1. Classification (NCBI taxonomy): domain Bacteria; kingdom Bacillati; phylum Actinomycetota; class Actinomycetes; order Kitasatosporales; family Streptomycetaceae; genus Streptomyces; species Streptomyces sp. WZ-12. The sequence goes on from NZ_CP118574.1 coordinate 7,617,691, forward strand.
CCTCGGGACCCTCCTGCCGCCCGCGCAGGCGGGGCGCTCCCAGTCGATGATCGGCGTACTGCTGCCGGTCGCCATGATCGGCGGCCCGCTGCTCGGCGGCTTCCTCACCGACCAGATGGACTGGCGCTGGGTCTTCTACGTCAACGTGCCCGTCGGCGCCGCCGCACTCCTGATCGTCGGGCTCCGCATCCGACTGCGCGGCGAGCGCGGCCCGGCCCGCATCGACTTCCTGGGCGCCGCACTCCTCACGGCGGGCGTTTTGGCGCTCTCCCTGATCGGGACCTGGGCCGGCGCGGCGTACGACTGGATCTCACCGCAGATCGCGGGGCTCGCCGCACTCTCGGTGGGCGCCCTCGGCTGGTTCGTCCACGTGGAGCGACGAGCACCCGAACCCATCATCCCGCCGCGCCTGTTCCGCGACCGCAACTTCACCCTCGCCCAGACTCTGAGCTTCCTGGTGGGCGCGGCGATGCTGGCCGCGGCGAGCTATCTGCCGCAGTACATGCAGTTCGTACGGGGCATGTCGTCGACGGAAAGCGGGCTGCTGCTGCTCCCACTGATGCTCGGCATGATGGGCGCGCAGCTGTTCATCGGGCGGGCGGTGGCCAACGGCGGCGGGTACCGCGGGTACCCCATCGCGGGCGGCACGGTCGCCACGGCAGGCGCCCTGGCCCTGCTCATGGTCGGCGCGGACACCGCCACGGCGGTGGCCTCCGCGCTGACGCTCGTCCTCGGCCTGGGCCTGGGCTGTCTGATGCAGCCCGCGATGCTCATCACCATGAACAGCCCGGAGCCCCGCGACATGGGCGCGGCCAGCGGCACCACCACGCTGCTACGGACCATCGGTGGCTCGCTCGGCGTCGCCGTGCTCGGCTCCGTCTACACAGGCCGCATGGCCGCCACCCTCACGGACCGGCTCGGCCGGGACGAGGAGCGGCTCGCCGGCGGCCACGAAGTGACCCCCGCGGTGCTGCTCGGGCTGCCCGACGGCGTGCGGGACGCCTTCCGTGCCGGGGTCACCGGCGGACTGCACAGCGTCATGATCGGCACGGCCGCGCTGTGTGCCGTCGCCTTCGCGGCCGCCTGGCTGATCCGCGAGGTGCCGCTGCGGACGGCCCCGGGCGCGGCGGACGGTGTTGCTGGCCGTGACGTTGGTGACGTGCCACGTCGATGTTGACCTTCAAGTTGGTTGAAGCTCAATGATGGCGAGGTGCCAAATTCCGAGATGATGCCAATCGGCGTCTTTGCCCAGCGCAGTGGCCTGACCTCCAGCGCGTTGCGGTTCTACGCCGATTCCGGGCTACTGCCGCCTGCCGACGTAGATCCGGTCACGGGCTACCGCTACTACGCCGCCGTCCAGTTGGAGCGGGCGACCACGCTGCGTCAGCTCCGCGAGATCGCCATGTCGCTGGCTGCGGTCGAGGCGGTCCTTGCCGCCGGGGCGGACGAGGCGGCGCGGCTGCTCGACGAGCATGTCGCCAAGATCGAAGGGGACGCGGCGGCAGCGCGGCGGAAGGCGGCGGTCATCAAGTCCGCGCTCGGTGGCAACGTGCCTGGTCTGCTGATCGCCACGCTGAAGGGTCCAGTGCTGGCAGATGCGGTCGAGCAAGTTCTGACCGCGACCGCCTGCGAGCCGGGGATGGCGGTGCTCGCCGGCCTGCACATCGAGGCGAGTGACGAGGCAATCGCACTGACGGCGACCGACCGGTACCGGCTCTCCACTCGGACCCTGGTGCCAGCGCGGGCAGCCGAGCAGACCTGGGCCGGCACGGTCGACGGCGACGACCTCCGGGCTGCGGTAGCCGACGTCCGGCGCAGTGCGCTGATCCGTATCGAAGCGGTGCCGCACGGGATCTGGCTGCGCATGCCCGAGCGGGAGGACCGGCACTGCCGGACACTGCCTGAGGAGTTCCCCGACCACCGTCTGATGCTTGACGCCCTGGACGAGGTCACCACCCGCGTGACGGTCTCGAAGGACCTGCTGCTGCGGGTTCTGGAAGAGCACCCCGACGAACACGTCTTACTGCACATCACCGATCACAGCGTGAACGTCCGGCCCCCGAACGACAAACACCCCGGAATCCCACTCTCCGCCACGGTGACGGGCGAGGCCCTCCAGATCCGGTTCGAGATGACCACGCTCTATCCCGCCGTGAGCACGGCGATTGGCCCCGACGTGATGCTCGATCTGAGGGGACACGACCAGCCCGTCACGATCCGCTCCGCCGACCGAGGCGATCTCACCACCCTGTCCATGCCCATCAAGTTCGACCCCTCAGCCTGAGAACGACGACGAGGAACCTCATGACCAACACACCTGCCACACCTGATCCGACCATGGAAGCCATCGGCCAAGCCGTCGGCGAAGGTCGAACGGGCGATATCCCTACCGCCCGCCACAAGCTCCTGAACCTGTGGTCGGAGATCGGCGTCACGGGAGACCCATTGCACCGTTGCTCGCTCGCCCACTACCTGGCGGACCTCTACGAAGATCCCGCCCAGGCCCTCGTCTGGGACGTCCGGGCCCTGGACGCTGCTGACGCCGTGACCGAACAGCGTGCCCAGGAGCACCACGCCAGTCTCCACATCGCCGGGTTCTACCCCTCCCTCCACCTCAACTTGGCCGACAACTACCGCCGACTCGGGTCCTTCGACGCGGCTACCGAGCACATCAACGCAGCCCAGGAGCACGCCCCCAACCTCCCTCAGGACGCATACGGTGCCTTCCTGCGCACCGCCCTGGACGAGGTGTCAGAGGCCATCTCCCAGCGGGACATCACCAAGCGGCCCTCCGCGCCTGGTCCCACCGCGTGACGCATCGGAATACGCCCCTCACCGTCGAAGGGCGCCGTCGGCCGGTCGAGCGTTGCCGGACGAGGCCGATTGCGCATGTCGTGGCCGAGATGGGGATCTCCCGGGCGTGTGCATCGAAGTGGGTCAATCGATATCGCAGCCACGGCGAACTCGGGCTGGAGGACCGCTCCTCTGCGCCGCACCACCAGCCGACCGCGACGCCGTCCGAGGCCCTCGTCCTCATCGAACAGCTGCGCCGGAACCACAAGTGCTCCGCGTCCCGGATCGCTTTCGAGCTGGCTCAGGCCGGAACGTCAATCAGCCGGCGGTCCATCAGCAGGCACCTTGCTGAGCTCGGCATCAACCGACGCCGATTCATCGACCCGAACGGTGAGGTCAACCGACAAGCGCGGAAAATCCAAGCTCGACGGCCAGGGCACATGATCCACGTCGATGTGGAGAAGGTGGGCCGTATCCCCGACGGCGGCGGCTGGCGCGCCCACGGACGCGGCAGCGACCAGGCAAAAGCCGTCAACCGGAGAAAGAAGACCAGCCACGGCGGCTACGTCTACCTGCACTCGGCCCTAGACGGGTGCAGCCGACTCGCCTACACCGAAGCCCTGCCAGACGAGAAGGCCACCACCGCGATCGCCTATCTCCACCGTGCGCGCGCCTGGCTGGCCGCACATGGGATCGCACGCATCGAACGGATCGTGACAAACAATGGCGCCTGCTATCGCGCCGAGAGCTTCACCCGGGCCCTCCTCGGCGCCAGGCACCAGCGCATCGAGCCCTACACCCCACGCCACAACGGCAAAGTCGAGCGATACAACCGCATCCTGGCGGAAGAGCCCGCTTCTTGCCTGTGTGGGCCCGGGTCGCGCATCGGCCGGCGGCGGCTACCACACTCTTGATCGCCTGGGGTCTCGCATCCCGGCGTGCCGTTGTACGGGATGGTGATGGGTCTGGCGCTGAGCATCGTCCTGTCGGCATTGTCGGCTCGTTGCTGCGCGCCCGTCGCCCGCCGGTGCATGGGTAGGGCGGACCGCAACTCCGCTTTCCGTTTGTGTCGTTGGTTTCCGATGGCGTCGCGTGGATCGGAGCACGCTCGCGCCCGTCTCCCGCATGAGCGGGGTGGGAGGGTGCGTGTGGTGGTGCGTCAGCCGGTGGTGCTGTCGGTCCAGCCCAGGGGGTAGGCGTCCGGTCCGGTGGTGGGGACGGCTGGTTCGTCCGCGGCGTGGGCGAAGGCGGTGAGGGCGTCGATGAGGGCCTGGCCGTGGGCGGGGTCCATGTGGCTGACGATGGTGGCGATTTCCGCGCGGCGGCGGGCGGTGACCTCGTCGACGATCCGGCGCCCGTCTTCGGTGAGTTGGATCAGGGATTCCCGTCGGTTGGCGGGGTTGGGGTGTCGTTTGGTCAGGCCGGCGGTGGTGAGCCGGTCGATCATGCGCATCGCCGTGGAGGGGTTGACGCCCAGGAGTTCGGCCACGGCGGAGAGGTTGGTGTCGTCGTGCACGGACAGTGTCACCAGTAGGCGGAACTGGGGCAGTGTGACCGTGTCTTCGGTGGCGGCCAGGGAGCGCGCGGAGACGCCGACCAGAACGCGAGAGGCGGTGAGTACCGCGCGGGTGACCGCGTCGACGTCCGCCATCTCTGATGCCTTCCCCTCGCGTTTGATCACGTTCCTTTCTACCTCGCACGCACGCGCACTTGACAGCGTTTGCATAATGCAAAAAGAGCGAGGAGAGGAAAAGTATGACCGGAACAGACGCGGCCTCCCCAGATGATTCCGCCATCCGGACACCGGTCGTCGAGGCTCGACCCACCTTCTCGGTAGCGCGACTGCGCGGGGCGCCGTGGGGCGTGTTGGTGCTCGCAGTTGTGGTGGGCGCCGGTGCCGGGCTTGGCTCGGTCGCCTTCCGCTGGCTCATCACGACGTTCACCCACCTCTTCTCCGGCCACGCCGACTACGCGAGTGCTGGCGGCCGCGCGAACCCTCATGTGCCCTGGCTCGGCCCATTCTTCGTCGTCGTAGCCCCTGTCGTGGGCGGGTTGCTGTACGGGCCGTTGGTTGACCGGTTCGCCAAGGAGGCCCGTGGGCACGGTGTGCCTGAGGTGATGCTCGCGGTCGCGCAGCGCGGCGGACGGATCAACCCCCAGGTCTGCGTTGTCAAGGCGCTCGCCTCCGCGCTGTGCATCGGTTCCGGCGGCTCCGTCGGACGGGAGGGGCCCATCGTTCAGATCGGCTCCGCCCTCGGCTCCACGCTGGGCCGCGTGGCGAAGGTTCCCACGGAGCAACTGCGGCTGCTGGTGGCCTGCGGCGCGGCCGGCGGCATCGCTGCCACCTTCAACGCCCCGCTTGCCGGCGTCTTCTTCGCCATGGAGCTGATCCTGGGCACCTTCAGCGCCGAGGCGTTCGCAGCGGCGGTGCTCTCCAGCGTCACGGCGAGCGTCATTGGACGTGCGGCGTTCGGCAATACCGCCTTCCTCGCGCTGCCTCCGTTTCATGTCCAACACGTGGCACAGTACGGGCTGTTCGCCCTCCTCGGTGTGGTGGCGGGTGTCGTGGGCGTCGGCTTCACGCGCGTCCTGTACTGGATCGAGGACGCGTGCGACTGGGCCTGGCGCGGTCCGGAGTGGTTGCGGCCGGCGGCCGGCGGGTTGCTGCTCGGGCTGGTGCTGCTGGCGTTGCCCGAGATGTACGGCGTCGGCTATCCCGTACTGCACAAGGCCACCCAAGGCGGCTACGTCATCGGCTTCTTGCTGCTCCTCTTGGTTGGCAAGATCCTGGCCACCAGCTTGACCATCGGCATCGGCGGGTCCGGCGGAGTCTTCGCCCCCAGCCTGTTCATCGGCGCGATGCTGGGCGCCGCCTACGGAGCCATCGCCGGCCACCTCATACCGAGCACCGCCGGTAACGTCGGCGCCTACGCCCTGGTCGGCATGGGCGCAGCCTTCGCCGGCGCCTCACGGGCACCGATCACCGCCGTCGTCATCCTCTTCGAACTCACCGGCCAGTACACGATCATCCTGCCCCTGATGCTCGCCATCGTCCTTGCCGCCGCCACCGGCCGCCTGCTCTCCCACGACACCATCTACACCCTCAAACTCCGCCGCCGCGGCATCGACCTCCGCACCCCCGCGCCCCCAGGCCACCTTGGCACGAAGTGGGTGGACACGGTGATGGAAGCCGCACCACAACCGCTGCCCGTGGACACCGAACTACTCGCGGCATCCGACGAGTTGACCCGCTCCCATCACGGCGTCCTGCCCGTCGTCGACGCCCACGGTCGCTGCCTGGGCATGCTCACCGCCCGAGCTGTCGCCAAGGCCCTCGCCGACGACCCCGACGGTCAACCGCTGCGGGTGGGCGACCTTGTCCAGCCCGTCCCGGTCATCACGACGCAGATGCAACTGGCCACCGCCGTACACGCGTTGGCGGCCGCCCCCGGCACTGGTCTGCCCGTCCTTGACCCGGGCAAGGAGCACCTCGTGGGTTGGCTGACCCACCAAGGCGCCCTCCGCGCCATGCACGGCGCCGTCCCCACGCCGCCGGCTGCCGTGGCCTGAACCGGGCCCCTGGCCTGTGGCCACCATCCCCGCTGAATCATCGGAAGGGGCATCACGCGTGAAGGTCGTCGTCATCTGCGGGGCCGGCATCGCCGCCCTCGCCCTCGCCCAACGCCTGGACATCCTCGGCTGGCACGTCGTCCTCCTGGAGAAAGCACCCGGCCCACGCACACAGGGCTACATGATCGACTTCTTCGGCCCCGGCTATGACGCCGCCGAGGCCCTGGGGATCCTGCCTCGCCTGAACGAACTCGCCTACCCAGTACGGGAGGTCGCCACCGTCGATCACACCGGCCGCACCCGGGTCCGGTTGACCTACACCCAGTTCAGCCGGGCCGTGAACGGACGCCTGCTCAGCCTGATGCGCCCGGACCTGGAACGAGCCCTGCGCGAAAGCCTCCCAGACCACATCGACCTGCGCTTCGCCACCAGCCTCCACCGGGTCGAGAACACCCCCACGGGCGTTGACGTGTCCCTCACCGACGGCACCACGCTCGCCGCGGACCTTCTGGTGGGCGCGGACGGCATCCACTCCACCGTCCGCAACCTCGCCTTCGGGGCGGAGGAGGAGTTCCTGCACTATCTCGGTTTCCACACCGCCGCCTACGTCTTCGACGCACCCGACGTCCATGCCCGGACACTCAACACCACATCGCCCCGCGGGATACGAGACCGGGCCGGTACGGGCCGCAGATGCCCCCTTGGGCGGTGATGGGCAGAAATTACGTTCCAGGGTGGGCGGGAAGCGGACGGGACATACGCGGCAGGGGCCGACGGGCGGCTCGCGCCCGTCGGCCCCTGGTTCCCACCGCGATGGGGCGGCGGGGAGCCGCGGTGTCAGGCCCGGCGGAGCAGGCCGCCGAGGACCTCGCGCAGGGCGCCCTCGGGGTCGGCCACCTGCCCCTCCGCGCGCCACGCCACGAAGCCGTCCGGCCGCACCAGCACCGCGCCCTCCGGCGTCGTCCCGTGCAGCTCCGCCCAGTCGATGCCCTCGTCCGGGACCAGGTCGGCGTCGGCACCGACGCCGACGCGGTAGTGGTCCAGCCGCGTCGACCAGTGGGCGGCGGTGGCCTCCGCCGCGGCGCGCCAGATCTTGCCGTCCTCGGTGCCGGTCAGCAGGACGAAGGACCGCTCGTAGAGGTCCAGGGTGGAGCGTCGCCCGTCGTCCGCGTGCAGCCACAGGTGCGGGGCCCGGGTGCCCGGCTCGCCGGTCAGCCGCATCCGCTCGGGGACGACCGGGAGTTCGGGGTCGGCACCGAGGACCGCACCGCGCGGGTAGCTGTAGCCCAGCGCGACCGTCAGCACGCCGCGCTGCCGGCCGCCGCCCCCGGGCGCCGGGTCGTAGCCGGGGTGGCTGTGCTCGGCTGACCGGGCCGAGGCGCGGGCGCTGGTCACCTCGGCCACCGGGCGGCGCTCGTCCTCGTAGGTGTCCAACAGCGCGGGGTCCGCCGCGCCGTCGAGGACGGCGGCCAGTTTCCAGGCGAGGTTGTGCGCGTCCTGGATGCCGGTGTTGGAACCGAACGCCCCGGTGGGGGACATCTCGTGGGCCGCGTCACCGGCGAGGAAGATCCGGCCAGCGGAGTACCGCTCGGCGACCCGCTCCGCGGCGTGCCAGGGCGCCTTGCCGGTGATCTCAACCGCCATGCCCGGTACGCCCGTTGCCCGTCGGATGTGGTCGATGCACCGCTGGTCGTCGAAGTCCTCCAGCGTCTCGCCCCGGTCGGGGTGCCAGGGCGCGTGGAAGACCCACTCCGCGTGGTTGTCCACCGGCAGCAGGGCCCCGTCGGCCTCCGGGTTGGTCAGGTAGCAGGCGATGAAGTGGCGGTCGCCGACGGCGTCGGCCAGCTCCGGGGCGCGGAAGGTGATGCTGACGTTGTGGAAGAGGTCGCCGGGGCCCGTCTGCCCGATGCCGAGACGCTCGCGCACCGGGCTGCGCGGCCCGTCCGCGGCGATGAGGTAGTCGGCGCGGAGGGTGGTGTGCTCGCCGGTGTTCCGGTCCTTGACGACCGCGGTCACGCCGTCGGCGTCCTGGTCGCAGGTCATCAGCTCGGTGCTGAACCGCAGATCGCCGCCCAACTCCCGGGCGCACTCCAGCAGCACCGGCTCCAGGTCGTTCTGGCTGCACAGGCACCAGCCCGACGGGCTGAACTTGGCCAGCCCGCCGCCCGGGTCGATCTCCCGGAACAGCCACTCCTGCTCGTCGCCGATCAGTGAACGGGCTTGCAGGATCCCGTGGTTGGCGGCGAGGACCGAGGCCGCCTCGCGGATCCGCCGCTCGGCGCCGGCCACGCGGTACAGCTCCATCGTGCGGACGTTGTTGCCCCGACCCCGGGGGTGCCGGGAAGTGCCCGCGTGCTTCTCGACCAGGACGTGCCGGACACCCAGGCGTCCGAGGAACAGCGAGGCGGACAGGCCCACCAGGGACCCGCCGACGATGAGGACCGGTACCCGGTCTTCGGCCTTGGGGTTCATGTGTTGGCTCCAGCTCCAGCGGCGCGTACGGGAGATGGAGCAACGCATGCCCGGCCCGTGGCCCCTTCCATCAGGGTTCACCTGCATGGCTCACAGATCTCGCGCCGACCGTGGCTCTTAGCCACGATCGAATCCGGACCGCCCCCGCGACACGCCGGGCAGAAGGTCCGCCCATCCGGCTCAGTCGCCCGGACCGCATCGGGAGCAACGGAAGGCACCGGAATCCCGGATCGCGCCGGAACTGACGACGCACCACAGGGGCCCTCGCGCCCCGGAGGAGATGCGTAGACGATGACAACGCTGTCGGAACGAATATCGCAGTCCGCCTTCGACGGCTCCCGGCTCCGGGTCGTGCTCATGCTGGACCTGGAGGACGGTGCCCAGCAGCAGTTCCTGGAAGCCTACGAACAACTCCGGAACCAGGTGGCCTCCGTCCCCGGGCACATCACCGACCAGTTGTGCCAGTCCATCGAGAACCCCTCGCAGTGGCTGATCACCAGTGAATGGGAGAGCGCCCCGCCGTTCCTCGCCTGGGTCAACAGCGAGGAGCACGTCAAGATGGTGCAGCCGCTGCACAGCTGCGTGCGCGACACCCGCTCCCTGCGCTTCAGCGTCCTGCGAGAGACCTCCAACGTCGCCGTCGCCGCCCCCGAGCCCCCCAAGGGCCGGCTGCAGGCGAACCCCCGCGTCGGCGACGGCGTGGTCCGGCACGCGCTGACCTTCACCGTGAAGCCCGGCAGCGAGTCGATGGTCGCCGACATCCTCTCCGGCTACACCTCGCCGGCGGCCCGGGTCGACGACAAGACCCGGCTGCGCCGCACCTCCCTCTTCATGTACGGCAACCGCGTGGTGCGCGCCATCGAGGTGCAGGGCGACCTGATCGCCGCGCTGCGGCACGTCTCCCAACAGCCCGAGGTCCGGGCCGTGGAGGAGGCCATCAACCCGTACCTGGAGCAGGACCGGGACCTCAACGACCCCAATTCCGCCCGGGTGTTCTTCACCCGCGCCGCGCTGCCCGCGGTGCACCACGTGGCGACCGGCGGTCCGGAGCCCGAGAGCGCGCAGGCCGTCTCCCGGCACGCGCTGTACTACCCGGCCAAGCCCGGCTTCGGCATGACGCTGGCCAAGATGCTGGCCCGTCAGGACGAGGAGGCCGCCGACGACCCGGCGTGCCCCGTGTACGGCAGCACCATCTTCCAGCGCGACGACATCGTCGTCCGCCTCATCGACATGCGCGAGCCCCTCGACCGGGACCCGCTGGTCTCCCTCGGTGCCCGCGGTCCGCGCAAACTGGCCGTGCTGCGGCGGCTGTTGGACGGCGACGTCGCCGGCGGCCTGACCAGCGAGCGCGAGCTGGCGCACTTCCTGGCCCGCGCCGACATGGATCTCATCACCGACCGCCGGGCGTCGGACGCCTGACCGTCGAAGGCCCGCCGACCGGGCCCGCGGGCCGTCATCAGGCCGGCACCATCCACCCATCCACCGGCAGCACGCCCCTGGAGGAATCAGCCATGACCACGCACCGCCCACGCATCGTGGACCTCAGCGAGACCCAGCCCAACCGCCGGCGCGGAGGTGACCTGCGCGCCATGTTGACGCCCAGCGCGGTGGGATCCACGAGCGGCTTCATGGGCATGGCCCTCGTACAGCCCGGCGAGCGCATCGGGGAGCACTACCACCCGTACTCCGAGGAGTTCGTCTACGTCGTCCAGGGTGCGCTGGAGGTCGACCTCGACGGGGAGACCCATCCGCTCCGCCCGGACCAGGGGCTGATGATCCCGCCGTACATGCGGCACCGTTTCCGCAACGTCGGGGACGTCGAGGCCCGGATGGTCTTCCACCTCGGCCCGTTGGCCCCGCGCCCGGAGCTGGGTCACGTGGACACGGAGGCGGCCGAGGGGGCGCAGGAGGGCACACCGGCCGCCCCACCCGAACGTACGGAGCCGGTGTCATGACCCGCCGCGTGGCGGTCACCGGCGTCGGCATCGTCGCCCCGGGCGGCGTGGGGATCCCGGCCTTCTGGGACCTGCTGTCCACCGGGCGGACGGCCACTCGTGGCATCACCCTCTTCGACCCGACCGGCTTCCGGTCCCGGATCGCCGCCGAGTGCGACTTCGATCCGGCCGCGCACGGCCTGGACGGCGAGCAGGTGGCCAAGTCCGACCGGTACGTCCAGTTCGCGCTGGTCGCCGCGGCCGAAGCGCTGCGGGAGTCCGGTCTGGACATGGCACGGGAGGACCCGTGGCGGGTCGGGGTGTCCCTGGGCACCGCGGTCGGCGGCACCACGCGCCTGGAGCACGACTACGTGGCGGTCAGCGCGTCCGGCAGCCGCTGGGACGTGGACCACCGGCCCGCCGGGCCGCATCTGCACCGGGCCTTCTCGCCCAGCTCGTTGGCGTCCGCGGTGGCGGAGCAGATCGGCGCGCACGGCCCGGTGCAGACCGTCTCGACGGGCTGCACCTCCGGCCTCGACGCGATCGGTTACGCCTTCCACTCCATCGAGGAGGGCCGGGCCGACGTCTGCGTCGCGGGCGCGTCCGACTCGCCGATCTCCCCGATCACCGTGGCCTGCTTCGACGCCATCAAGGCGACCTCCGCGAACAACGACGACCCCGCCCACGCCTCCCGGCCCTTCGACGCGCAGCGCGACGGTTTCGTGATGGGCGAGGGCGGTGCCGTGCTGGTCCTGGAGGAGTTGGAGCACGCCCGGGCCCGCGGCGCCACCGTGCACTGCGAGATCCGCGGCTACGCCACCTTCGGCAACGCCTACCACATGACCGGCCTGACCCAGGAAGGTCTGGAGATGGCCGAGGCGATCAACCGCTCGCTGGCCCATGCGCGGCTCGACCGCAGCCAGGTCGACTACGTCAACGCGCACGGCTCCGGCACCCAGCAGAACGACCGTCACGAGACCGCCGCGGTCAAGAAGTCGCTGGGCGACCACGCCTACAAGGTGCCGATGAGCTCGATCAAGTCGATGGTGGGCCACTCGCTGGGCGCGATCGGTGCGATCGAGATCGTCGCCTGCGTCCTGGCGCTGACCCATCAGGTGGTTCCGCCGACCGCCAACTACGAGAACCCGGACCCGGAGTGCGACCTGGACTACGTGCCGAAGACCGCACGGGAGCTGCCGCTTTCGTCGGTGCTGTCCGTGGGCAGCGGATTCGGCGGATTCCAGTCGGCCGTGGTCCTGACCCGTCCGGGTGGGAGGACGAGATGAACTCCCCGCACGAAGACCGCTGTTCCGTCGTCACCGGCATCGGTGTGATCGCCCCCAACGGGGCCAACACCGAAGCCTTCTGGAAGTCCACCAAGGAGGGCATCAGCGTCCTCGACACGGTCACCCGCGAGGGGTGCGAGGACCTGCCGCTGAAGGTCGCCGGCGAGGTCCGCGGCTTCGACCCGACCGAGCTGATCGAGGAGCGCTTCCTCGTCCAGACCGACCGGTTCACGCACTTCGCGATGGCCGCGGCCAATCTGGCGCTGGACGACGCCCTGTTGGGGCGGGCCGACTACAACCGCTCGCCGTTCGCGGTGGGAGTGGTGACCGCGGCCGGCTCCGGCGGCGGCGAGTTCGGCCAGCGGGAGCTGCAACGGCTGTGGGGCCAGGGCTCGCGCTACGTCGGCCCGTACCAGTCGATCGCCTGGTTCTACGCGGCCAGCACCGGCCAGATCTCCATCCGCGGCGGCTTCAAGGGGCCGTGCGGGGTGGTGGCCAGCGACGAGGCGGGCGGGTTGGACGCGCTGGCACACGCCTGCCGGACCATCCGCCGCGGCACCGAGGCCGTGGTGGTGGGCGCCGCCGAGGCCCCGCTGGCCCCGTACTCGGTGGTCTGCCAGCTCGGGTACGAGGACCTCAGCCGCTGCGCCGAACCGGACCGTGCCTACCGCCCGTTCACCGACGGCGCGTGTGGCTTCGTGCCCGCCGAGGGCGGCGCGATGCTGGTCGTCGAGGAGCGGTCGGCCGCCGTGGAGCGGGGCGCCCGGCCCCGTGCCGTGCTGGCCGGGCACGCCGCCACCTTCACCGGCGCCGCGCTCTGGGAGGAGTCCCGGGAGGGGCTGGCCCGGGCGATCGAGGGCGCGCTGGCGGACGCCCGGTGTGCGCCCGAGGAGATCGACGTGGTCTTCGCGGACGCCCTCGGGGTGCCCTCGGCCGACCGGGCGGAGGCGCAGGCGCTGGCCGATGCGCTGGGCGGGTACGCGTCCCGGGTGCCGGTGACCGCGCCCAAGACCGGTATCGGCCGGGCGTATTGCGGCGCTCCTGTCCTGGACGTCGCGGCCGCGGTGCTCTCGATGGAGAGCTCCGTGGTGCCGCCGACCCCCAACGCCATCGACGTCACCGTGGACCTCGACGTGGTGACCGGGAAGCCCCGGCCCGCCGAGCTCCAGACGGCGCTGGTGCTGAGCCGGGGGCTGATGGGCTCCAACGCGGCGATGGTGCTGCGCCGGTGCGAGAAGTCCCCCTCCTGAGAGGAGATTCCGATGACCGCTCAACTGACCCTCGACGGGCTGGCCACGCTGATGAAGTCGGCCGCCGGCCTGACCGTCGATCCGGAGGAGATGGCGAACCGGCCCGAGGTGACCTTTGCCGAGTACGGCCTGGATTCGCTGGGTCTGCTCGGCATCGTGGGCGAGCTGGAGAACCGGTTCGGCCGCCCGTTGCCCCCCGACGCCGAACGCGCCAAGACGCCGCGCGACTTCCTCGACCTCGTCAACACCGACCCCGTCACGACAGGAGCCTGAACATGTCCGGCCACACCGAGAACGAGATCACCATCGCCGCCCCGCTCAGCCTCGTCTGGGAGATGACCAACGACCTGGAGAACTGGCCCCGCCTCTTCAGCGAGTACGCCTCGGTCGAGGTGCTGTCCCAGGAGGGCGACACCACGACGTTCCGGCTGACCATGCACCCCGACGAGCAGGGGCAGGTCTGGAGCTGGGTCTCCGAACGGACCCCGGACCGCGGTGCGTTGACCGTCCGCGCCCGCCGGGTGGAGACCGGCCCGTTCAAGTTCATGGACATCTTCTGGAAGTACAAGGAGATCCCCGGCGGCACGTCGATGCACTGGACCCAGGACTTCGCCATGAAGGCCGAGGCCCCGGTCGACGACAAGGGCATGACCGCGCACATCAACCGCAACTCCCGGATCCAGATGGAGCTCATCCGGGACCGGATCGAGCAGCGGGACCGCGAGCTGCGCGCCGCCGCCCCGGCCAACTGAAGGCCCCGTCAGCCCGATGCGGACCGCCCGCCGCCCGGCGGCAACGAAGGGAACCTCCCCGATGCACAACGCTCTGATCGTCGCCCGGATGAAGCCCGGGTCGGCTCCCGACATCGCCGAGATCTTCGCGGACTCGGACCGGACGGAGCTGCCCCACTTGGTGGGCGTCAACCGGCGGACGCTGTTCCAGTTCGGTGAGGTGTACCTGCACCTCATCGAGTCCGACCTCCCGCCCGGCCCGGAGATCGCCAAGGCGCACCAGCACCCGGAGTTCCAGGCCATCAGCCGGAAGTTGTCCTCGTACGTCAGCGCGTACGACCCGGCGACCTGGCGCAGTCCGAAGGACGCGATGGCCCGCGAGTTCTACCGCTGGGAGCGGGACGGCGCCGGCTGATCCGCAGCGGCTCCCAGCGGCCGGCCTCTCCGTCGTGTCCCGCGGGGAGGCCGCCGCCGTATGACGGTACGGCCCGCTTCCGAGCGGGCCGTACCGTCATACGGGGTGTCAGGCGGGGACGGTGCATTCGAAGGCGTGCAGATACGGGTTGACGACGAGGATGTCGTGGACCAGCAGTCCGGCCTCGGAGATGTGCCGGACCAGGCTCTCCTTGGTGTGCTTGGCCCCGCCGACGTTCAACAGCAGCAGCAGGTCCATGGCGGTGGTGAACTTCATCGACGGGCTGTCGTCGACGAGGTTCTCGATGATCACGACCCGGGCACCGGGGCGGGCCGCCTCGATGACCCTGCCCAGTGTGCGGCGGGTGCTGTCGTCGTCCCATTCCAGGATGTTCTTGATGATGTAGAGGTCGGCCTCGACGGGGATGTCCGTGCGGCAGTCGCCGGGCACGATCCGGGCCCGTTCGGCGAGCGGGCCGCCGTCGCGCAGCCGGGGGTCGGCGTCGGCCACGACGGACGGCAGGTCGAGCAACGTGCCGTGCAGGGAGGGGTACTTCTCCAACAGGCCGGCCACGACGTGGCCTTGGCCGCCGCCGATGTCCGCGACCGACGACACCCCGGTGAGGTCGAGGAGTTCGACGAGGTCGCGGGCCGACTGCTTGCTGGAGGTGGTCATCGCCCGGTCGAAGACCTGGGCGGACTCCTGGGCGTCCTGGTGGAGGTAGTCGAAGAAGCCCTTGCCGTAGAGGTCCTCGACGACGCCGCGGCCGGAGCGCACCGCGTCGTCCAGCCGCGGCCACGCGTCCCAGGTCCATGGCTCGGTGCACCACAGCGAGATGGCGCGCAGGCTGTTGGGGGTGTCCTCGCGCAGCAGCCGGGACATCTCGGTGTGGGTGAAGCTGCCGTCCTCGGTCTCCTCGAAGATCCCGTAGCAGGCCAGCGTCCGCAACAGCCGTTGCAGCGGCCGGGGTTCGGTGCCCACCGAGGCGGCCAGTTTGTCCGATGTGGTGGGCTCGTCGCCCAGCGCGTCGGGCACGCCGAGCCGGGCGGCGGCGCGGACGGCCGCCGCACACGCGGCGCCGAAGATGAGTTCTCGAAGCCGCATGGCGGGCTGGGGGGTGGGGCTCACGGTGGTCATTCCGTCTCTCTTCTCCCGTTGCGTTCCCAAGGGGGCCGCGGTCGTGTCCGTGGTTGTCGGCACGGTTAGGGGCACAGGCCGGGCGGCCTGGAGGTCCGGCAGGCGTTGTCGACGAAGACGTTGCCCTGACCGGCCGGATCGGCGTTGATCAGGTCCGCCGGGACGTTGCGCAGCACCACGTTGTCGCGGATGAGATTGCGGTTGTTGGCGGCCTTGACGAAGCTGCGGAAGAGCACCACGCCGCCCGACATCGGCGAGGTGCCGACGTTGTCGCGGACCAGGTTGTGCTGGACCAGCGAGTCCTCGGTGCCGGTGAGGACCACGCCGATGCCCTGGAGGAAGGGCAGCCGCTTGGTCGCCGGGCAGAACTTGTTGTTCCGCAGGACCTCGTTGTCCCGGACCGTGACCGCGCCGGCCGGGGGCCGGTTCTCGTCGCCGACCACGAACACGCCGCCGCAGTTGCCGAGCACGGTGTTGTGGGCGATCAGCAGGTTCCGCACCCGGCGGGCGGTGATGCCGATGCGGTTGCCGCCCAGCCGGTTCTCCAGCAGCAGGGTGCCGCGGGTGTCGAGGCCGGGGGCCTCCTCGTTGGCCGTGTTGGCCAGGAAGATGCCGGCGTCGCCGTTGTCCGTGGCGAGGTTGTCGCGGAGCACGCTGTGCACGGACTTCTCCACGCCGATGCCCCACTGGCCGTTGCGCCGCGCGGCGACGTGGTGGATCGTCAGCCCCTCGGTGCCGGAGGCCCAGATCCCGTTGTGCCGGAAACCCTCGACGGTCAGCGACCGGAGGTGGACGTCGGTGAGCGGGCCGCCGGGGGCGCCGGGAGCGCCGGCGATGCAGATGCCGTCGCCGGCCGCGTCGCAGGTGGGCGCCGCCTGCGCGGGGGGTGCGGTGGGCGGGGTGGGCGCGGCGGTGGGGGTGAGCGGCGGGGCGAGCACGGTATGACCGTCGGTTCCCCGGAGCATCAGGTGGGACTTGTTGATCCGCACGTTCTCGCGGTAGACGCCGGGGAGCAGCACCACGGTGTCGCCGGGGCGGGCCGCGTCCACCGCACGCTGGATCGATTCCCCGGGCCGGACGACGAGGACCCCCTCGTCCTGGTCCGGCACGGCGTGGGACGGCGGGGCCGCACCGAGTACGCCGGCCAGGACCGCCGCCGCGCAGCCCAGGCGGGTCATTCGCCGTGACCCGCGGGACATCTGTCGTAGTGCCATGAGCCGAAGCTATGGGCGATCACCGGTGCTCGCCACATGTGGTAGCCCGATGAACACGGTGTGCGGCGCTCAACTGTCCCGGGGCGGACGGGGGTCGGGGGAGCGGGGTGCGGGGGGTGGCGGGCGGTGCGCGCGGTGGCCGACCGCGGATCAGCCGCCGGGCCCGGCCCCGGATCGGACGGAGCGTCAGCCGGCTCGCTCGGCGGTGCCTCTCCCAGCAGGGCCGCGAGGCTGGCGGGCAGGAACCACGGGCGGAGGCGTGGGACGGTCACGGATGGACAACGCCGGCGCGCGGCCGGACGACACCGCCCGCGCTGCTCCCGTCCGCTTCATCACTCCAACGGCCCCCGCGCCGGCGGCGTCGCGGACCGTCGGGCGACGGTGGTCTCGATGCCGTCCAGGAGCACCGCGAGGCCGGCCTCGAAGGTCATGCGCGCCTCGCGCTCCAGGTAGGACTCGCCGGAGTCCGCCTCGGGTGGCGGGGAGGCGCCCTCGGTTTCCAGGCGGACCAACAGCGGGAAGCGCTCGGCGAAGTCGGGGACGACCTCGGTCAGGGTGCCGGCGCGGGCCTGCCACCAGTCCTCGTCGGTGACGCCGGTGGCGGCCGCCGCCTGCCGGGACTCGGCGGCGGTCCGGGCGGCGCCGCGGACGAAGTGGGACAGCAGGCCGACGATCCGGCGGAGCGTGGTGGGGTCCAACTCCGTGGCGTACAGCACCCGTAGCAGGGTCTCCAGGGAGGCGTACTCGTTGGGGCCCAGGACCGGGCGCGCCTGGGAGACCTGGAGCACCCAGGGGTGGCGCAGGGAGAACGCCCAGGAGTCGGCGGCCCAGGACGTGACCGCCGAGCGCCAGCCGGGCGTCAGGTCGTAGTCGGTGGGGAGCTCGGCCAACACCCGGTCGTACATCAGGTCCACCAGCTCGGACTTGCCGGGGACGTAGGTGTAGAGCGCCATGGCCGTGCGGCCCAGCCGCTCGCCGACGGTGCGCATCGAC
The DNA here is from genome assembly GCF_028898845.1 of Streptomyces sp. WZ-12. Lineage (NCBI taxonomy): Bacteria > Bacillati > Actinomycetota > Actinomycetes > Kitasatosporales > Streptomycetaceae > Streptomyces > Streptomyces sp. WZ-12. The sequence goes on from NZ_CP118574.1 coordinate 7,635,486, forward strand.
AGCGCGGCCATGCCCTCCGCGTCGGCCACCGCGATGCCCGCGTCGATGATCGCCTCGATGGTCAGTGCCGGCTTGGGGCCCCGGGGGGCGCGGGTCCGGCCGCCGTCGTCCTTCGTGCGCCACAGCAGGGAGAGGGATCGGCGGGGGTCGCCCTGGCCCGCGAATACCACCAACTTGCCACTCCTTAGGGTGTAAAGCTATTGTCCTCGACCTCACTCTTTATGGCGTAAGGATATCAGGGGGCGAGTCATGGAATCCGAGCAGGGCAGGGGAGCGCGGGCCCCTTCGCGGCAGTGGGTCGCCGCGGACGGGCACGACGTCATCGAGGTCCGGGGTGCCCGGGAGAACAATCTGGCCGGGATTTCCGTCGACATTCCCAAGCGGCGACTGACGGTCTTCACCGGGGTCTCCGGATCGGGGAAGTCCTCGCTGGTCTTCGGCACCGTCGCCGCCGAGTCGCAGCGGCTGATCAACGAGACGCACAGCGCCTTCGTGCAGTCCTTCCTGCCGAACCGGCGCCGCGAGGTGCTGGCCATGTCCGTGGCCGAGGCGCGGGAGTTCTTCCCCACCGGGCGGGCCCGCGCCGTCCTCGACCGGCTCCAGGACGTCGGCCTCGGCTACCTCGGCCTGGGCCAGCCGCTCACCACCCTCTCCGGCGGCGAACGGCAGCGGCTCAAACTCGCCGTCCACATGGCCGAGCAGGGGGCCGTCTACATCCTGGACGAACCCACCACCGGCCTCCACCTCGCCGATGTGGACCAACTCCTGCGCCTGCTGGACCGGTTGGTGGACGACGGCAACACCGTCCTCGTCATCGAGCACCACCAGGCGGTGATGGCGCACGCCGACTGGCTCGTCGACCTCGGACCGGGCGCCGGCCACGACGGCGGCCGGGTCGTCTTCACCGGCACCCCGCGCGAACTCGTCGAGCGCGGAACGTCCCTGACGGCACACCACCTCCGGCAGTACCTCGGCGCCACCCCGGGTCGCTGATCCCACCGCCCACCCGCCCCTCGTCACCGGGAGTTCCCATGACAGCCCTGACCGTCGCGCACCTCCGCGTCACCGACGTCCGACGGATCACCCCGCGCATGGCGCGCATCACCTTCACCGGGGACGGCCTCGACACCCTCCCCACCTGGCCCGACCAGCAGCTGAAACTCCTCTTCCCGCGGCCCGGCCAGCGCGCACCCCGGCTGCCGGAGGCGCCCGGCGACGACGCGATGCGCTGGTACCAGGCGTTCCTCGCGCTGCCCGAGGACGAACGGCCGGTGATGCGCAGCTACACGGTGCGCGCCCACGATCCCGAACGGCGGCGGATCACCGTCGACTTCGTGCTGCACGGCCACCGTGGCGCGCACGAGGAGGCCGGCCCGGCCACCCGTTGGGCGGCCACCGCGCGCGTGGGCGACACCCTCGCCCGTTACGGGCCGGCCGCCGAGTACGCCCGGCCGCTGCCGCTCGACGCCCCGGGCCTGATCCTGCTCGCCGGCGACGAGACCGCGCTGCCGGCCATCGGTTCGCTCGCCGAGGCGCTGCCGGCCACCGCCCGCGCGGTGGCCTGGATCGAGGTTGCGGACGGGGCCGAGGAGCAGCCGCTGCCGACCCGCGCCGACCTCACCGTCCACTGGGTCCACCGGGACCGCGCCCCGGCCGGTGCGGACGGCGCGCTGCTCACCGCCGTCCGCGCGGCCCGCCTCCCCGAGGAACCGGCCTTCGCCTGGCTGGCCGGTGAGGCCGGCGCGGTCCGCGGGCTGCGCCGCCATCTGCTCGCCGAGCGCGGCCTGGACGCCCGCCGGATCGACTTCACCGGCTACTGGCGCCGCCGCCTCAGCCAGGACGACGCCCCCACCGAGGAGGACCTCGCCGAGGCCCGGGAGCGGGTCGCGGCGGCCAGGGAACAGGCCGGCTGAGCCCGCTACCCCAGGCGGCGGCCCTCGCCGGCCGCCGCCCGGACCAGCACCTCCGTCAGTTCACCGGGCCGCGAGAGCATCGGATAGTGCCCGGTGTCCAGGTCGAAGTAGCCGACCTTGGGGTCGGTCAGCCGGGCGGAGCGCGGGTCGCCGGCGGCCACCAGGGCCTTCACCAGCGCGATGCCGGTCCCGTTGGCGGTGCAGAAGATTCCGGTGCCCGGCAGGTCGAGCGCCCCGCCGGTCAGTCGGAGCGGCCGGGTCATGGTGGCCAGCGGTTGGGGCGCCGCCAGCCGCGCCAGCCGCTCCCGATCGGCCGCCGAGACCCCGGCGAGCGAGCCCCACAACTCCTCGTCGTCCAGCGGCGGGGGCGGCGCGAGATGTCCCCCGCCCAGCTCCGCGGCGCGGCGCAACCACCGGTCCCGCACGGCCGGATCGGGCATCACATCGACGCCCGCGTCGCCGTCCGAGGGCAGCCCGCCGTCCAGGTAGACCATCGAACCCACCCGCCCGACGCGGCGGTCCGCGGCGCCCAGCAACGGGTGCAGGCCGTAGCAGTGCCCCACCAGCACCGCCTCGTGGACGTCCTCGTGGTCCAGGACCTGCACCACGTCCTCGATGTGCGTCTCCAGGTCCGTGTCGGGGCCGGCCAGATGGCGCCGGTCGCCCATCCCCGTCAACGTCACCGGGTGCGCGCTGTGCCCCCGTTCCCGTAGGAGCGCGGCCACCTCCCGCCAGATCCAGCCACCGGTATACCCGCCCGACACCAGGACGAATGCGGTCATGACGCGTGCTCCTCCACAACGGTCCGCAGCGCGGTCGCCGGGAGCGGCGGCCACAGGTCCGGGCACCGTAGAAGCTCCCGCAGCGGCAGGTTCAAGGGCGCAAGTGCCCGGCGCGGGCCCGCGATTCGGCACCCCCGGCGGGCCCGTCGGTCGCGCCCCGCCCGTTCAACCCGACGGGTCCTTCGTCTACAGTTGGGGAATTCCCCTGTTCAACGAATGAACGCGATGGCCACTTGGCCTGAACGCGGAGGGCGTGCGTGGGCGGTTTCGTCGAGTCGGTACGGGAACGGGTGCGCGCGGCACGGGCCGCCGGCGACCCCGACGCGCTGGCCATGGCGGAGGACGAACTCGACGACGCGCTGCGGACCGCGGACAGCGTCGGTATCGACCCGGACCGCGGCGCCGGCGGCCCCTCCCGGGGCGGGGCGGCACAGTGAGCGACGCGGCACCGCGCCGGGGCTCCGCGGGAGCCGGCACCACCGGAGCCGGGTGACCGCCGATGTCCGCCGCACCACGACGCAAGGGACCGCCGCCGTGGCGTGCGGTCCGCTCCCGCACCTGCATACCCACCGACACCGGGTCGGACTGCCGGGGCCGCCGCCACCTCGGCCGCGGCCCGCTGCGCCGGGCCCGCGGGCACGGGCGGACCTGCCCCGAGATCGCCGCCCGGCGCCGCACCTCGCCGCGCTGCGGCGTCCGCCGGGCCCGGGCCACCGCCGTCCGCCCCGGCACCCGGCTGGCGCGACTGCCCGCCACCGTCCTGGTGCCGCACCGGATCGTGGCCTACGAGGCGGCCCGCCGCAGCCTGTGGATACGGGTGCTGCTGCACATCGCGGTGACCAACCTGGTGCTGCTGTTCCTGGCGCTGGTCGTCTACTTGGGACGGCACGCCGGGACCTGACGCGCGGCTACGCCGCGGTGCCGGCACCCCCGCCGGCCGCCCGCCCCCTGGTCCGCCACAGCCACCCCACGTCCCGCCCGAACGACCACACCAGCAGCGCCAGCGCCCCCGCCACCGCCCCCAGCGCCAGCCCCCGCGGCGCCACGCCGGTGCCCGCCGCCACCAGCACCACGCCCTGGACCGCGGCCACCGTCTTGCGGGCCGTGCTCGGTGGCAGCGGCGCCCGCAGCCACGGCAGCGCCCAGGACGCCGCGACGAACAGATAGCGCAGCGCCCCGATGGCCAGCACCCACGGGCCCAGCGGCACCGCGACGTAGACGCAGAGCACCAGGATCAGGAACGCGTCGACCTCCATGTCGAACCGCGCACCCAGCGCCGTCGCCGTCCCGGTGCGCCGGGCCACCCGGCCGTCCACCGCGTCCAGCAGCAGCGCGACCGCGGCCAGCCCGACCAGCACCGTCACCGGGGCCCGCCGGGCGAAGGAGTCGGCGACCAGCGCGGTCACCCCGCCGACCAGGGTGGCCCGGGCCAGCGTGACGCGGTTGGCCGGCCCGAACGAGGGCAGCCAGGAACCGCGCAGCGCCCGGGTGAGCGCCGCCCAGGTGCCCACCGCGAAGACGGCCCCGGTCAGCCAGCCGACGGGGCCCAGCCCGACCACCCGGTAGAGCACCGCCAGCAGCACCAGCTGTGCGAGCGGGCCGGCCGCCCGGTCCGGGGCGAACGGCCGTGTCCGATACCGCTGTTGTACGGCCACCGCGCCTCCCTCCACACTGTGGCGGAGCCGGAGGGCGCCGCGTATCGTGACGGCGTCGCCGGGCCCCGGCACGCGTTGCTCAGCATTCATGACGCAGCGCCGCACCGTCCAGGAGGGTTCGTTGCCGCGCGTCGCCCAGGCCCTCTGGCTCAGTGCCCCAGGCCGCGGTGAGATCAGGGCGGCCCCGCTGCCGCCGCCCGGCACCGACGAGGTGCTGGTGCGCACGCTCTACTCCGGGGTGAGTCGGGGCACCGAGAGCCTGGTCTTCCGCGGCGGTGTCCCGGAGAGCCAACACGCGGCGATGCGGGCGCCGTTCCAGGAGGGGGAGTTCCCGGCGCCGGTCAAGTACGGGTACCTGAACGTGGGCGTGGTGGAGGAGGGGCCCGCCGCGCTCCGCGGCCGCACCGTCTTCTGTCTCTATCCGCACCAGACCCACTACGTCGTCCCGGCGCGCGCCGTCACCCCCGTCCCGGAGGCGGTGCCGGCGGCGCGCGCCGTCCTCGCCGGCACCGTCGAGACCGCGGTGAACGCCGTGTGGGACGCCGCGCCGCTGCTCGGCGACCGGATCGCGGTGGTCGGCGGGGGCATGGTCGGGTCGGCGGTCGCCGCCCTGCTGGCCCGATACCCGGCCGCGCGGGTGCAGTTGGTCGACGCCGATCCGGCGCGGGCCGCCACCGCGGCGGCGTTGGGCGTCCCGTTCGCGCTGCCCGGTGACGCCCGCGGCGACTGTGACCTCGTGGTGCACGCCAGCGCCACCGAGGAGGGCCTGACGCGCGCCCTCGAACTCCTCGCCCCGGAAGGCACGGTGATCGAGCTGAGCTGGTACGGCGACCGCCGGGTGGTCCTGCCGCTCGGGGAGTCCTTCCACTCCCGCCGGCTCACCGTCCGCGGCAGCCAGGTGGGCGCGATCGCCCCGGCCCGGCGCGACCGGCGGTCCTTCGCCGACCGGCTCGGGCTCGCCCTCGAACTGCTCGCCGATCCCGCCTTCGACGCGCTGATCACCGGCGAGTCCGCCTTCGCCGAACTACCGGCGGTGCTCGCGCGGTTGGCCTCCGGCACGCTCCCGGCGCTCTGCCACCGCATCCGCTATCCGGCCGCCGACGCCCCCGCGCCCCCGTAGGTACCCTCGCCGACCGCGACACCTGGAGGAACCCCCGTGTTCAGCATCACCGTCCGCGACCACCTGATGGTCGCGCACAGCTTCCGCGGCGCGGTCTTCGGGCCCGCCCAGCGTCTGCACGGCGCCACCTACGTCGTGGACGCCGCCTTCCGCCGCCCCGAGTTGGACGCCGACAACATCGTCGTCGACATCGGCCTGGCCACCCGGGAGCTCGGCGCGGTGGTCGCCGAGCTCACCTACCGCAACCTCGACGACGAACCCGCCTTCGCCGGCGTCAACACCTCGACCGAGGCGCTGGCCAGGGTCATCGCCGACCGGCTCGCCGACCGGGTGCACGCCGGCAACCTCGGCGAGGGCGCCCGCGCGCTGGCCGGCATCACCGTCACCCTGCACGAATCCCATATCGCCTGGGCCAGTTACGAGCGCACGCTGTGACCCGGCGCGGGACCGTCCGGTGACCCGGCCCGGGCCGGCCGGCCCGCGGGTGGTGCACGCCGTCCTGCCCGGCGGCGTCGCCGACCCCGCGGCGCCCAGCGGCGGCAACGCCTACGACCTGCGGGTCTGCCACGACCTGCCGGCGCTGGGCTGGCGCGTCCACCGCCATCCGGTGCCCGGCTCCTGGCCGCGCCCGGACGCGACCGCGACCGCCGAACTGGCCGGCCTGCTAGCCCGGTTACCGGACGGCGCGGTGGTGCTGCTGGACGGCCTGGTGGCCTGCGGGGTGCCCGAGGCACTGGAGCCGGCGGCGGCCCGGCTGCGGCTCGCCGTCCTGGTCCATCTGCCGCTGGCCGACGAGACCGGGCTCGCCCCCGACACCGCCGCCCGGCTCGACGGCCGCGAACGGCGGGCCCTGCGCACCGTCCACGCGGTGCTCGCCACCAGCGACTGGACGGCCCGCCGGATCCGCGCCTGCCACGGTCCCGGACTGCCGCCGGTGACCGTCGCCCGGCCCGGCGTCGACCCGGCGCCGCTCGCCCAGGGGACCGACGGCGCCGGCGGGCTGCTGTGCGTGGCGTCGCTGACCCCGCGCAAGGGCCACCGCCGCCTGGTCGACGCCCTGGCCGCCGTCGCCGACGCGCCGTGGACCTGCACCTTCGTCGGCGGCGGACGCGACACTGCATGTGCGACCCAACTACGCTCGAAGGTGCAGGAGTTGGGCCTGGCAGGCCGGATCCGGTTCGCCGGGCCGCGGATCGGCGCCGCACTGGCGGCCCATTACGCCGCCGCCGACCTGTTCGTGCTCGCCTCGCACGCCGAGCCCTACGGGATGGTGCTGACCGAGGCGTTGGCGCGCGGGGTCCCGGTGCTGGCGACGGCCGTCGACGGGATACCGGAGGCCGTCGGGCGGGCCCCGAACGGCGCCGTGCCCGGACTGCTGGTCCCGCCCGGCGAACCGGCCGCGCTGGTGGCCGCGTTGCGCACCTGGTGCGGCGATCCGGAAGCGCGGCGGCGATTAACGGCCGCGGCGCACGGCCGTCGTGCCATGCTGGAGAGGTGGGAGACGACGTCGCACACCCTGGCCGGAGCGCTGGAACGACTGCGGACCGCACCGCCGGACCGCTGACGCGGCTGACCGGCAGCCCCCGGTTCTGCCCGCAGTGGCTCCAGTTGCGGGAGCGGGCGGACGATGCGGCCCGCGCGCCGGAGCTGCTCCGCCCGCTGCGCGACCACCTCGCCGCGGCCCCCGCCCCGGAACGCTTCGGTGGCACGGACGGTCTGGTGATCCGGGACCTCGGCTGCGGCACGGCCGCGATGGGCCGCTGGCTCGCGGTCCGGCTGACCGGCCCCCAGCACTGGGTCCTCCAGGACCACGACCCGGTCCTGCTCGCCCAGGCCGCGCTGCGGATGCCGTCAACCGCCGCCGACGGCCGGCCCGTTACGGCCGTCACCGCCTACGGCGACATCGCCGGCCTGACCGCCGCCGCTCTCGCCGACACCTCCCTGGTCACCGCCTCCGCACTGCTCGACCTGCTGACCCGCGACGAGCTGGAGGCCGTCGCCGCGGCCTGCACGGGCGCCGGCTGCCCGGCGCTGCTGGTGCTCTCGGTCACCGGCCGGGTCGAACTCGCCCCGCCCGACCCGCTCGACGCCGCCCTCTCCGCCGCGTTCAACGCGCATCAGCGCCGGGCCGCGGGCGGTCGCCGGCTGCTGGGCCCGGACGCGGTCGCGGCGGCCACCGGGGCGTTCGTCCGGCGCGGGGCGCGGGTGATGGCGCGGTCCAGCCCCTGGCAACTGGGCGGGCCGGAGAGCGTGCTGACCGAGCGCTGGCTGCGCGGGTGGGTGGGAGCCGCCCGGGAGCAGCGGCCGGAGCTGGCCGCCGAGGCCGATGGGTATCTGCGGCGCCGGCTGGAGTCCTGTGCGGCGGGCGAGTTGGCGGTCGCCGTGCACCACACCGATCTGCTGGCGCTGCCGGGCGCCGCCGCCGTGGCCTGATGGTGCGCCGACTCTGGCCGTGGCTGCGGGCGTTCGGGGGCGTGGCGATCCTGGTCGGGCTGGTGTGGCGGTTCGGCTCCGCGGCGTTCCTGGACGGGCTGCGCCGGATCGACGCGGGCACCGTGGCCGCCGGCGCGGGGCTCGGCGCGCTGACGACCCTGGGCAGCGCCTGGCGGTGGTGCCTGGTGGCCCGCGGCCTGGGCCTGCGGCTCCCGTTGGGGCGGGCGGTGGCGGACTACTACCGGGCGCTGTTCCTGAACGCCGCGCTACCGGGCGGGGTGCTCGGCGACGTCCACCGGGCGGTGCGGCACGGGCGGGACGCCGGGGATGTGGGGCGGGGCGTGCGGGCCGTGGTGCTGGAACGGGCCGCGGGGCAGCTCGTGTTGGTGGTGGCCGGGGCGGCGGTGCTGGCCGTCCGGCCGTCGCCGGTGCGGACGGCGCTCGGCCGGGCGGTGGGCGCGCCGGCGGTCGCGGTGGGGTCCGCGCTGGTCGTGGTGGGCGCCCTGGGGGCGTGGCTGGTCGGGCGGGCGCGCCGGCGGCGGAACGGCCGCGGCGGCCGGGGCGCCGACGGCCCGCGGACCGGGTGGGCCGAGGCCCGGCGGACGTTGCCGGCGCGCGCCGTCTGGCCGGGTGTGGCGGTGTCGTCGCTGGCCGTCCTCGCCGGCTACGTGGGGACGTTCCTGTTGGCGGCCCGGGCCGCGGGCGTGCGGGCGCCGGTCGTGGTGCTGCTGCCGCTGGTGGTGCTAGCCCTGCTGGCCATGGCGCTGCCGCTGAACGTCGGCGGCTGGGGGCCGCGGGAGGGCGTCGCGGCCTGGGCCTTCGGCGCCGCCGGGCTGGGCGGCGCGCAGGGCCTGGCCACCGCGGTCGGCTACGGCGTGCTCGCGCTGGCCGCCGCCCTGCCCGGCGCCGGGGTGCTGTTGGTCCGCTGGGTCGCACGGCTGCGCGCCGCCCGTCGCCCGGAGGTCGAGCGCGAAGAGGGTGTCCGCGCCGAGCCCGGTGCGCCGGACCGGCGGGCGTAGCGCCCGGCGCATCACCGGCGTGCCGGGGAACCGCAGTCCCGGAACGCCGTCACCGAGCAGGACCGGCGCCACGGTCAGATACAGCCGGTCCAGCGCGCCCGCGCTCAGGAACCGCGAGACGGTGACCCCGCCGCCCTCGATCAGCAGCCGGCCCAGGCCGCGCGCCGCCAGCGCCGTCCGCAGCCGCGCCGGGGCGAACGCGTCCCGGTCCGGCAGCGCCAGCACCTCGACCCCGTCCCTGACGCGCCCCGCGGCCACCTCGGGGCCGACCACCCACAGCGTCGGCGCGGCCCCGTCGGTGAACACCCCTCGCGTCCGCGGCACCCGACCGCGCGGGTCGAGCACCACCCGCACCGGGTCCGGCCCGGGGCAGGCGCGGACGGTCAGCCGGGGGTCGTCGGCCACCGCCGTCCCGGCGCCCACCAGTACCGCGTCCGCCAGGGCCCGCAGCCGGTGCAGATGGCGGCGGTCCGCCTCCCCGGTGACGTAGTCCGCGTCGCCGGTGCGGGTCGCGATGAAGCCGTCCAGGCTCTGCCCGAGCTGGGCGAACGCCACGCGGGGGCCGGCCAGGCAGAGCGGGAGGTACCGCGCGGCGAGCTCCTGCGCCGCGGGCGTGGCCGGCCGCGACCAGTGGCCCGTGCCGTCGCCGTCGAGCCGCAGCCCGGCGGCCCCGGCACCGGTGGCGTCGCGGACCGTGAGCAGCGCCTCCCAGGCCGCGTCCGCGTCGAGCGGCTCAGGCGTCGGGGACACCGCACGCCTCCCGGTAGGCGTCGAACGCCTCGGCCAGCCCGGCGAGCAGCGCCGCGCCCTTCTCGGCGGAGGCCAGGGAGGGCGCGCCGATCACCCCTGAGGCGGTGTAGGCGGCCATGCCGAGGGTGAGCAGGTGCGGCCGCTCGTCGGCGCGGTGGTCGGCCGCGGCGTAGCCGTCCCGGACCACGTCGGGCCGGGCGTGCAGCAGGATCGAGGTCTCGGTCTCGCCGGCGTGCATGTCGGCGTGCGCGGGGGTGGCCAGGCCGGCGCGGGCGCGGGCCGCGGTCCAGTCCGCCGGGCCGGGGAAGAGCGCCATCCGGATCCCGTCGGCCGCCGAGGACTCCTGAACGACGTTGCGCAGCACGTAGTTTCCGCCGTGGCCGTTGACCAGCACCAGCGCGGTGAGGCCGGACCGCCAAAGCGATGCGGCGACATCGGTGACCACGGCGTGCAGGGTCCGCGCGGAGAGGCTGACGGTGCCGGGCCAGTCGGCGTGCTCGTGGGAGCAGGAGAGGGTCAGCGGCGGCAGCAGCAGCGCCTCGTGGCGGGCGGCGATCTCCTCGGCGACGGCGCAGGCGATCAGGGTGTCGGTGGTCAACGGCAGGTGGGCGCCGTGCTGTTCGAAGCTGCCGATGGGCAGCAGGGCCAGGGCGGGGCGTCGGGCGCGGACGTCCTCGGTGGTGTCGGTCGGCAGTCCGGGGGCCGGCCGCGTGGTGCGGGGGCGGCTCCGGTCCTCGGTGGGGGGACCCGGGCGTCCCGGTTCGGGCGTCGGCATCGGCGGCTCCGATCGGCAGCAATCCGGCGGTAGGGGGCGGAAGTTGACGATCCGGCGGCGGCCGGTGCGGGACCGCCGCGCGGGTCCGAACGTGGGTACGATCATGCCATGACGGACTCCGATGGCGCTGCCGAGGACCCGGACGTGCGACGGGTCGTGGAGGTCGAACTGCCCACCGCCTACGGTGCGTTCCGGGCGGTGGGCTATCTGGATCGTCGAACGGGGACGGAGCAAGTCGCCCTGGTCAAGGGGGAGTCGGCGGGCGAGCGGGTGCTCGCCCGGCTGCATTCGGAGTGTCTGACCGGAGAGGTCTTCGGGTCCCGGGCGTGCGAGTGCGGCGAGCAACTGGCCGCGGCCCTGCGGGCGATCGCCCAGGAGGGGCGCGGGGTGCTGGTCTACCTCCGGGGGCACGAGGGGCGCGGCATCGGCCTGTTGGCGAAGCTGCGGGTGATGCGGCTCCAACAGGACGACGGCCTGGACACGGTGGACGCGAACCTCGCGCTCGGGCTGCCGGTGGACGCCCGCGACTACCGCGCCGCGGCCGGAATCCTGCGCGACCTGGGCGTCCGCTCGGTGCGGCTGCTGTCGAACAACCCGCGCAAGGGCGAGGCGCTGCGGCGGTACGGCGTGGCGGTCGCCGAGCGGGTCCCACTGCTGGTGACGCCCGGTCCGGAGAACCTCCGCTACCTCCGCGCCAAACGGGAGCGGCTGGATCACGACCTGCCGCATCTGGGCGGTGTCCCGGGCCTGCCCTGAGCGGCGGTGCCACCCGCCGGATCCGGTCAGATTCTCATCGGGCACCTCTACACATAAAGGCGACATAAGCGCAAAATAAAGGTGCGCGGCTGATGCCACGCACAGCGGCCCCGACGCGTGATCGAAGGAGGCGAGTCGTATGGCCGACGTCTCACACCCCAGGGGAGATCTCGCCGGTCACCCCGATGCTTCCGAGATGAGAGCCCGGTTCGAGCGGACGCTCGGCGGGCGGGACGTGGTGCTCGTCGACGGGCCGGTGTTCCTGGTCGGCCTGTACTGCGCGGTATCCCCATGGGTCGTGCACTTCGCGGCCTCGCAACCGGCGTTGAGGACCCACAACCTCATCGTCGGCATCGCGATCGCCCTGCTGGCCATCGGGTTCACCGTCACCCCTGAGCGCATGTACGGCCTGAGCGGCGCGATGTGCGCGATCGGCGCCTGGCTGATCATCTCGCCCTGGGTCGTCGGGCGCGGGCCCGACGCCGGGGTCATCTGGAACAACGTCGTCATCGGCGCCCTGACGTTCCTGCTGGGCGCGCTGTGCGTCGCCGTGGCATCGAGGAGCCGCCGCATCACCTAGGGGCACACCCGCTCGGGGCGTGTCATGAACCACCGGCCCGCTTGCCCTTCGAAAGCCCCAAAGCGACGGCAGGCGGGCCGGCCATGTCCGGCGGCGTGCGGAAGGTCCCCGCGCGGCTACCGGCGGTGGTCGCGGGCGGGCGGTGCGACGAGTTGGCCGGCGACCCCGGCCAGCACCAGTCCGCCCGCCAGGATCAGCCCATGCGCCAGCGCCACGCCGGTGACCAGGACCGCGAGCGCGGTGGTCAGTATCAGCCAGACCACCCCGCGCCGGAGCGGCGCCGCGGGGGCCGCCGTCGTCCGTGCGGGCGGGTAGGGGGCGGCGTCGGGCGGGAACTCTTCCGCGAGGTCGCGGAGTTGACGGTCGTCGTCGGGGGACAGGGGACGTCCCTCCTCTCCCGGTGGTACTGCCGGTCATGCCGAACGGGCAGATGGCGAATGAGGCATTGCCGCGAAGATCGGGCCGACTCAGGGTTACCTGCCCATTGAGGGCCCCGCGGTGGTGCGCAACGGCACACAGGCGTTGTTGTGCCCTGCTGGGGCTCGCGCCTAACGCCGTTGAATCGGACATCACCGGAGGGGGGCCACACCGTGCCCGACCCCCTGCCGCAGCAGAACCACCCACACCCCGAGCCCCAACAGCCCCACGCCTCGAAGGAGTCCCGCAACACCGTCGCGAAGCTGGCCTTCGGCGCCATCGCCGCGCACACGGTGGCCGTTGCCGCCCGTCTCGACGTGAGGGGCCGGATCGGCGACGGGGAGCGCAGCGCCGACGACCTCGCCGCGGAGTGCGTCACCGAGCCCGGGACCCTGGCGCGGTCACTGCGGGCCCCTCCGCTCCCGCCGACGCCGACGCCGTCACCGTGGCCGAGGTCGGTGTCGGCCGGGCGGCCGAGACGCCGAGGGCGCGCTGATGGAAGCGGCCAGGCTCCCACTGCGCCGCGCTCCTGCCGTGCGTGGCTTGCCCCAGAAGTTCGTGTCGACTACCCGCTTGCCCGCGAAGCCTGCCGCCGGTGTCGGCTGGTACTCCTCGGTTCTGTGCCAGGAGGGGTGCTGCGGTGGGCGTGGTGCCGGGTGAGGGTGGCCAGGGCGGCGATGGCGAGGCCGCAGCCGGTGACGATCCACCAGGCGGGGCGGCTCGCGTGGGCGAACGTGGCGGCGGTGTAGCCGGTGGCGGGGAGGGTGGCGCCGATGACGGCGACGCCGAGGGCGCTGCCGATCTGGCGGCTGGTGGTGGTGATGGCGGAGGCCACGCCGGCCTGGGCGCGAGGCATGCCGGAGACGGCGGTGTGGGTGAGGGGGGCGTTGACGAGTCCGAAGCCGATGCCGAAGAGGAGGTAGCAGGCCAGGAGGAATGGGGTGTGCTGCTGGGCGCCGAGGAGGGCCAGGAGTCCGGCGAGGGTGGTGGCGGTGCCGGAGAGGGTCAGGGGCAGGTGGGGGCCGCGGGTGGCGGTGAGGTGTCCGGCCAGGGGCGGGCAGGCGATGGTCATGGCGGCCATGGGCAGCAGGTAGAGGCCGGCCTGCCAGGCGGCCAGGCCGCGGGCGTTCTGGAGGTCGAGGGCGGCGAGGAAGAGGAGGCCGCTCAGGGCGGCGAAGGCGCACACGGCGCTGAGGGCGGATGCGGTGAAGGGGGGCTGCCGGAAGAAGCGCAGTTCGATCAGTGGCTCGCGCTGGGCGAGTTCGGTGATGACCAGTACGGGCAGTGCCACGGCGGCGGTGACGGCGCAGGCCAGTACCTGGGGGGAGGTCCAGCCCGTGGCCGGGCCCTGGATGATCGCGTAAACGCTGGTGGCGAGCAGCACGACGACCAGCGCCTGGCCGGCCGCGTCCAGGCGACGGGGGTGCGGGGCGCGGGATTCGGGCACCTGGCCGGTCAGGGCCAACGCGAGGAAGCCCATGGGCAGGTTGATCAGGAAGATCCAACGCCAGCCGACGGTGTCGACCAGCAGCCCGCCGAGCAGGGGGCCGACCGCCATGGTGATGCCCTGGACCGCGCTCCAGACGCCGATGGCGCGGGCGCGTTCGCGGCGATCGGTGAAGACGTTGGTGATGAGGGCCATGGCGACGGGCGTGAGCATGCAGCCGCCGACGGCCTGGAGGGCACGGAAGGCGATCAGCCAGCCCAGGGAGGGAGCCAGGGAGCACAGCAGGGAGGCGGTGGTGAACAGGGCGAGCCCGGCACGGAAGACGCGGCGGCGGCCTATCCGGTCGCCGGTCGAGCCGGCGAGCAGCAGCAGGGCGGAGAGGACGACGAGGTAGGCGTCGACGGTCCACTGCAGCCCGGCGGTGGAGGCGTCGAAGTCGCGCTGGATGGCGGGCAGCGCGGTGTTCAGGGCGGTGTTGTCGAGGCTGACGAGGAACAGGGCTGAGCAGCAGACGGCAAGGACCAGCTGCCGCCGCCTCGGGGACAGCTCGGACATGGCACCACCTTGGGGAGCACGGTTCGGGACGGGGTGTGGGGAGGGGAGCAGCAGCGGTGCACCGGCCCCGGGACGGAAGGTGCGGGGCCGGTGCACGCCGGGGTTCACCAGCGCGGGAGGTGGCCGGTGGCTGCGGGGCGGTCGAGCGCCTCGCGGGTGCTGAGTTCCTCGTGGACCCCGGCCACCTCCCTGACCACCCGGGTCACGCGGTGGGAACGCCCGCGACGCGGCGCTCGCCGCCGTTGCGCTGCTGCCAGAACCGGTACACCTCGACGGCGTCCTCGCGCTCCTCGTAGCGCATCGGCATCCGGCGGTCCTGCCAGGGCTTGGCGAACTCGTCGTAGAAGGTGGCGAGTTCGAAGTACCTGCGGTCGTCGACGTAGTGCGGCTCGTAGGCGTCGCGGGTGGTGAGGAAGACGACCTCGGCCGGCGAGCAGTAGTAGAGCGAACCCAGGCACATCGGGCAGGGGTGGGCGAGGACGTAAATGGTGGCGCCGGTCAGGTGCTCGGTGCCCAGCTTGGTGCACGCCTCGCGGATGGCGAGGATCTCCGCGTGCGCGGTGGGGTCGCCTGTCTGGGCGACCTTGTTGGGGCTCTCGGCAAGGACCTCGCCGTCCTTGACGATGACGGTCGCGAACGGGCGGCCGCCCTCGGCGACGTTCTGACGGGCGAGGTCGATGGTGCGCTGGGCGAAGTCCATGAAAGATCCTCCAAAGAGGGAAGGGGGAGGCGAGGCCGCTCGTGGGCGGCTTCGCGGGGTTCGGGGAACGCGGCGGGGCGGGCCGGAAGGCTGTTTCCGGCCCGCCCCGTTGCCGTCCGTGTGACGCCTATGGGCGCCGGTCAGAAGGGCTTGGTCGGCAGGTACTTGCCGTCCAGGGTGATGACGGCGCGCTCGCCGCCGTCGGGGTCGGCGACCTTCTTCACGTCGAGCTTGAAGTTGATCGCGGAGATGATGCCGTCGCCGAACTCCTCGTGGACCAGGGCCTTGAGGGTGGTGCCGTAGACCTGGAGCATCTCGTAGAAGCGGTACATGGTCGGGTCGGTCGGGATCCGGTTCGGCATCGAGCCGCGGACCGGGATGGTCTGCAGCAGCATCACCGCGTCCTCGTCCAGGCCCAGCAGCTCGGCGACGGCCTTCGCGGCGTCCTGCGGCAGCGGGTGCTGGCCGAGGAGGGCGGCGGTGGTGAAGGCGACCGACAGACCGGAGGTCTCCGCGATCTGCTTCCAGGAGAGGTTCTTGCGGGTCTTGGCCTCGACGGCCTTGGCGGCCAGGGCCTCACGAGCGGTCTGCTCGAACTGGGCGTGCACCATGATCAGTACGTCCTTTTCTCGGATCTGCCACTCCACGGACAGGGGTGGGTGAAGTGGCCAGTGGGTGGGGTGGATACGGGTCTCCGGCGCGCTCGTTGTCGCGGGCTGGAAACCCGAGCCGGGAGGGTCAGGCCGCGAACGCGGGGCCGGCGGCGGTCAGGTCCGCCACGCGGCCGGTGGGGATGTCGTAGACCCAGCCGTGCAGGGCGACGTTCCCCTCCGCCAGGGCCTTGGCGACCGAGGGGTGCGTGGCCAGGTTCGCGAGCTGCGCGAGCACGTTCTGCCGCACCAGGGCGGGAACGTCACCGGCAGCGGCGGTGCGAGCCCGGGAAGCATCCGCGTGCCGCAGCCAGGCGGCGACCGCCGGGGCGCCGCTGAGGTCGTGGTCCTCGGCGAGGGCGGTCATCGCGCCGCACGCGGAGTGACCGCAGACGACGATGTCCTTCACGCCGAGCGCGGCGACGGCGTATTCGATGCTCGCCGCGACCCCGTCGGCCTCAGGCGTGTAGGCGGGGACCAGGTTGCCGGCGGTGCGGATGACGAACAGGTCGCCCGGCTCGGTGCCGGTGATCAGCTCCGGCACGACGCGGGCGTCGGAGCAGCTGATGAACAACGTGTGCGGTGTGTGGTGCGTGGCCAGATGCGCGAAGAGCTCCGCCTTGGCCGGGAAGACGTCCCTCTGGAAACGGGCGACGCCCTCGGTGAGGTCCTGCATTGGTCACTCCCTTCGGGTGGTGATCGGCCCCTGTGGGCTGATGAGCTCCACCATGCATGACCTGCATCTATAGTGTCCAAGAGTTGTTAGGCATGAGAGTTATTGATTTCATCTATAGTTGAGGGCGCGCTCGGAGCGCAGTTGCTGGGCCGCACCGGCCGCACGCCCCGCGCCTGGCGCCGGAGCCTCACTCTCACCCCCCGTTCAGGGAGCTGCTCGGCGGTAAGGTCCCGACCGACGTCACTCGGGAGGGTGAGCCGGGTGCGCTCCTGTGCGTATTGCTCGCCCTGCTCAGCGCCCAGGACCCCAACTTCCCCCCGGTCACTCCTTGATGCGCGCCCATCGCGCGGCTGGTAGCGAGGCTCCCGGCATGGGGCAAACTGGGCCGGTGGCGAGCAATATTCCCGAGGAGTCGACGAGCTTCGTCGGTCGGAAGGCCGAACTCCGGTATCTGGGAGCCGTGTTGACGCAGCGTCGGCTGATCACCCTGACCGGCGCCGGTGGCGTGGGCAAGACCCGGATCGCGGTACGGGCCGCCGGCGCCGCCGCGGCCCGGTTCCCCGACGGCGTCCGCTGGGCCCAACTATGGCCATTAGACGGCGACCAGTTGCTGGTCGCCTCCGTCTGCGACGCGGTCGGCCTGGCCGACCACTCGGCCCGGATGCCGGTGGCACTGCTCTGCGAATGGCTCGCGGACAAACGGCTGCTGCTGGTCCTGGACTCCTGCGAACACCTCGTCGCCGCCTGCCGGGCCCTGGTCGGCGACCTGCTGACCGCAGCCCCCGACGTCACCGTCCTGGTCACCAGCCGGCAGCCGCTGGACCTCCCGGGGGAGTGCGTCACCGAGATCGGCCCGCTGTCGTGCACCGGCGACAACGACGCGCTGGCGCTGTTCACCGAGCGGGCCGGCACCGCCGCCCCCGACCTCCGGCTCACCGACCCCGGCAACGCCGAGGCCGCGGACCTCATCTGCCGCCGCCTTGAGGGCATCCCGCTGGCCCTGGAGCTGGCCGGTGCCCAACTGGCCAACCGCCCGCTCGCCCAGGTCGCCGAGCGGCTCGGCTCCCGCCTCGACGCGCTGGACGGCACCGGCTTGTCCTGGACCCCGCGTCACCGGACCCTGCGCACCGCCATCGGCTGGAGCCACGAGCTGTGCGCCCCGCTGGAGCGGCTGCTGTGGGCCCGGCTCTCGGTCTTCCGCGGCACCTTCGACGCCGACTCCGCGGCCGCGGTCTGCGCCGACGGCCCGCTCACCGCCGACGGCGTGCGCACCGCGCTCGCCGGCTTATCCGCCAAGTCCGTGCTCACCCGCGACGGCCACCGCTTCCGGATGCTCGACACGCTGCGCGAGTACGGCCGGATGTGGCTGGCCGAACTCGACGAGACGGCCGTCGTCGCCGACCGGCACGCCGCGCACTTCCTCGGCCTCGGCCGCAGCGCCGAGCGCGGCTGGCTCGGCCCCGACCAGGTCGCCTGGTACGGCAGGGTCGCCGAGGCGTACGTCGACCTGTGCACCGCCCTGGACCACCTTCTGGTCAGCGACCCCGCCGGCGCCCAGGAACTCGGCGCGGCCGTCGGCTTCTTCTGGACCTGTTGCGGCCATCTGCACGAGGCTCGCGACTACTTGGAGCGGGCACTGGCCGCCCAGGGCGACCCGGGCGCGAGCCACACCCGCGCCCTGTGGGCGCTGGGCGTCGCGGTGCTCCTCCAGGGCGAGTTGCACACCGCCGAGGCCCTCGGCCGGCGGTGCGCCCGCGCCGCCCGGGAGGCCGCCGACCACGACGCGATGCTCGCCGCCGGCTACCTCATCGGCCTGACCCACCTGATGGCCGGCCGCCCGCTGACCGCCCACGCCACCGCCGAGCGGGTCCTCGGGCCGTCACCGGACGACCCCTTCGCCTCCGCCAGTCGGCTCCGCTGCCACCTGGTGCGGCTCTTCGCGCTCACCGCCCTCGGCCGGCTCGACGAAGCGCGGCGCCTGGCCACCACGCTGCGCCACGGCTGCGTCCAGCGCGGCGAGTACTGGTCCCGCTCCTACACCGACTACCAACTCGCCCTGGTCGCCCTCTTCCAGGACCGGCCCGAGGAGTCCGCCGACCACGCCCGCGCGATGCTCGCCGCCAAGCGGCGGATCGGCGACAAGTTCGGGATCGGGCTCGGCCTGGACCTCCTGGCGGCCGCGGTCGCCGCCCAGGGCAAGGCAGCGGTCGCCGCCCAGGTCTACGGCGGCGGCCAGGCCATCTGGCGCTCGGTGGGCCATCCGCAGCGCGGCACCCCCGAACTCCGCGCGGTGCGCGAGCAGTGCGAGCGGCGGGCCCGGGCGGCGATGGGCGACGCGGCGTACGCCGCGGCCTTCGGGCGGGCCGCCGAGCAGGACCCCGAGGTGCTGCTCGCCCGCATCCTCACCGGGGAGCTGTGACCGGCGCGCCGGCCCCGGCGGGACCGCCGTCGCCGGCGAGCGCGTACAGCAACTCGTAGGCGGAGGTCACCATCCGGCAGGTGTGGCCGCGGCGGGTGGCGAGCGCGATCAGCCCGGTCCCGGACGCCGGGTGGTAGCCGACGAACGCCTGCTGGCCGAAGGTCGCCCCGACGTGGAAGAGCAACGGGCCGCGCGGCGCCGGGTGTTGGTACCACGTCAGGGTGTGGGTGTTGCGGTGCCGCCAGCCGCGCCGCAGCAGCGGCACCTGCACGGTGCGCAGCGCGGCGGCCAGCGGGCTGCCCCCGGGGGACAGGTGCGCCTCCACGTAAGTCAGCAGGTCGTCGGGGGTGGCGCGGACCGCCCCGGCGGCGGCGAAGGCCCCCATGTCGGTGCCGCGCACCGGGGTGGTGCCGTTGGCCCGGTGACCGACGGCGTCGGTGCCGGTCGCACCGGGCGCCAGGGTGGTGCCGGTGAGCCCGAGCGGCTTGAGCACCCGGGCGGCGAGCAGGTCCGGGTAGGCGGTGCCGGTGGTGTGGCTCAGCGCCGAACCGAGCAGCGCCAGACCGAAGTTGGAGTAGCGCCAGCGGGTGCCGGGCCGGTGCCGGGGGCGGGTCCGCGCGAAGGTCCGCAGCAGGTGCTCGGTGGCGTATCCGGAGTAGCCGTCGTCGTACGGGCGGAGCAGCGCGCCGAGCAGCAGGTCGGCGGGGATCCGGGGCAGCCCGGAGGTGTGGGTGGCCAGGTGCCGCAGGGTGATCCGGCCGGAGCGCGGATGGTTCAGCGGCAGGCGGGGGAGGCGGGCGGTCAGCGGATCGTCCAGGGAGAGTTCCCCGTTCACCGCGAGCTCGGCCAGCAGCAGCACGGTGAACGTCTTGGACAGCGAACCGAGTTCGTAGCGCAGCGCGGGGCGCGGGGTGGGCGGTGCCAGCGCGCTGCCGCCGCTGAGCACGGTCCGGTGGCCCTGCCGGGTGACGGCCAGCACGACGTCCGGGGCGTCGATGCGGGCCAGCGTGTCCGCCAGCCGTTCTTCGATGGCCGGCCCGCCGGCTGCGCTCCGCATCAGTCGGCGTCGGTGGTCAGCGCGCGCGAGGTGGCCATCGCCGAGGCGAACGCGGCGACCAGGGTGGGGTGGTGGACCTGGTCGAAGACCAGGTCCGGCGTGCCTTCGGGCATCGCCCGCTGGATCGGCATGGCCCCGGACTCGGCCTGGGCGGCCGCGTACCGCTGCCACAGCCGGGCGTCCAGGGTGGGACGCGGCAAGCAGGCGTCCACGACCAGGAGTTCGCCGACCAGGTCCCAGTGTTCGAGCTCCGCCCAGTCCTCCAGCCAGGCCGGCAGGTACCGGCCGAGGTAGCCGGCGATGTCCGGCGGGATCCGGTCCGGCGCCTCGCCCCAGTTGGTGACGTGGAAGACGGTGTGGGTGATGTCGTAGGCGATGTGCAGTTGCACCGTCCACGGCTCGGGCAGCCGGCCCAGCCAGGTGTGCGCGAGCGCCTCGCCGAAGTCGGCGCTGGGGGCCAGGCCCAGCTTGCGCTCGGCGTTGAGCACCCCGAGCCGCCGGTTGGGCACCATCTCCAGCGCCGTCCAGGTACTGGTCCGGCGGGATGCGCCCAGGCCCGCCTCCAGACCCGGGTGGCGGTGGCCGAGCTCGTGGAACGGTGCGTAGATCTCCAGCGGCACCGGGGAGAGCGGCTCGTCGCGCTGGAGCGTGGCCAGCACGTTGCCGCCGTCGAGCAGCTCCCGCCAGGCGAAGTCCAGCAGCGCACCGGCCCGGGTGCGCTGCCGGGACCCGGCGACGCCCTCCCGGAACAGCACCCGCATGTTGATCGCCAACTCGCCGATGGGCTTGAGCCGTTCGATCGTCGCGCTGCCGGTGGCGCGGTCCTCGGGCGTCAACCGGAAGTATTCGCGGTGCGCGTCGAGCCAGCCCAGGGCCCGGTCGCCGACCCGGTGCAGCAGTGCCGGGGAGGCCGGGGTGGCCAGGGACGCAGCCGTCGGGGTCACAGCGCAGCCTCGCTTTCGCAGGGCGTCCGTCCGGCCACCGTCGCCGCGTCCCGGACCGGCAACGGGCCGGTCCCGGCCTCCTCCGAGGCGATACGGGCGAGGGTGCCGGCGAACGCGGTCACCAGGGTGGAGTGGTAGCAGGCCCGGAACGCCTCGGTCGGGTCGTCCGGCCGGGGCGCCGCACCGGTCTCGGGCACGCCGCCGTCGGCGGCCTGCGCGTCGGCCAGCCGCCGCCAGGCCGCCGCGTCGTACGGGGCGGCCGGCAGGCACGCGGCGACCGCCAGCAACTCGCCGACCAGGTCCCACAGTTGCTCCTCCAGCCAGTTCTCCAGCCAGGAGGGCAGCCAGAGCCGCAGATAGCCGGCGGCCTCCGGGGCCAGCCGCCGCCGGTTGCGGCCCCAGTCGGTGAGGTGGAAGACGTCGTGCGTCACGCCGTACGCCGCCCTCCGGTCCAGCGCCCAGGGCTCGGGCAGCAGCCCCAGCCCGGTCAGGGCGAACTCGGCGTCGAACGCGGCGTGTTGGGACAGCCCGATCCGCCGCTCGGCGTTGAGCACCCCGAGGGTGCGGGTGTGGTCCTCGCGGGCCACCCGCCAGCCGCGCAGCCCGGTCGTGGTGAGCACCAGCTCCTCCACGGCCGGATGCCGCAGCCCGGCCTGTGCGAAGGCGCCGTAGATCTCCACCGGGTAGGTGGCGTGCGGCTCCCCGCGGATCAGCTCGGCGAACAGCTCGCCCTCGCGGGCCTGTCGCCAGGCGAACGTGAACAGCCCCTGCGCCGCGGCCCGGAAGTCGGCCCGCGGGTGGCAGGAGGCGATCAGTTGGGTCAGCTCGGCCAGTTCGCCGAGGGGTTTGAGGGTGAGGTTGGGGTCGGCGTCGGTCGTCGCGTCCGGCGGGAGCCGGAAGTGGTCCCGCCACTCGGTCAGCCAGCCCAGGCTCCGCCCGACCAGGTCGTCCAGCAGCTCCGGGTCGCCCCGGCCGGCGGTCACCAGCCCCGCCCGAAGAACCGCTGCGCGGCCACCACGTGGAGCGACACCCGAGGGTCGCCGCCGCCCATCTGCCGGACGAAGGCCAACCCCGCGTCCAGCCCCAGGGTCGGCGGTACGGCCGGGAGCCGGGCCAGCCAGCGGCCCACCCCGGCGGCCTGCAACCAGTCCCGGCGGCGCACCGCCCGGACGAAACCGCGCGCCAAGTCGTCGGTGCGCCAGGCCAGTTGCTCTTCCAGGTCGGCGGCCAGGCCGGGCAGCGCCAGCGCGGCGAGTTGGGAGACCCGGTGGGCGAGCTGCGGCCAGGGGTCGGTGCCGGTCCACTCCGCGCCGGTCTCCGGGGGGCGCGGCCAGGGTTGCGCGCCCGTGGAGAGGTAGGCGTGGGTGGCCTCCACCAGGCCGCGGTAGCTCCACGCCGAGACCTCCGAGGCGTCTGTACCAGGGGGATAAGCCGCCAGCGTCTGCCGCACCACCGCTTCGTCGTCCGCGCCCACCGGCACCGCCCGGTGCTCCAGTGCGTACGGCGCGAGCGCGTCGGCGCCCAGGACCCGGACCGCGGCCGGGGCGAGCGGATCGCCCTGGCGCAGGATCCGGGAGAGCGCATAGGGGTCGCCCCCACCCTGGAGGGCGAGGGCGACCCCGGTTGCGGCATCGGCGATCACAGCGCTGAGCGGGACTGCTCCCTGCGTCTGTTCAGCCAACGCGAATCCCCTCAGCGAACGCCGGTCTTCGGACGAGGGGCGGGGGGCGAGATCAGCAGCAGGCCGAGCAGCAGCAGTCCACCTCCGCACTCGCGGGTGTCCCGGTAGACACCGTCGGGCTCTGCAGGGCTGAGCAGTCCCTCGACTTCGGCGGTCAGGGTGGCCGTCTCGACCGGCGCTGTGCGATCCGTAACCATGCGATCAACTCCTTCGACGAATGGGATATCAGGCTTACATCCGCCACAAACCGCCGCAATCCGAACCAAAGCGACGGGCGAGTAACCGTCGGGGGCGCCGTCGGGGGCCTGTTGGGCGGAGCGTCCGCCGTCACCGCCACAACTCGTCGCGCGGCCAGGGGAGTTAATCCGCCCCGGGCTCAGGGCTCGCGGACGTACGGCGTGGTTGTGCTCAACGTCGCGAAGCCCAGCCGGGACAGGATCGGACTGCTCCGATCGGAGGCATCTACCTGGAGGTAGCGAAATCCCCGCGCGGCGGCGAGCGCTGCCCGCCGGGCGACCAGCGCCCGGTAGACGCCCCGGCCCCGCCAGGCGGGTAGGGTGCCGCCGCCCCACAGGCCGGCGAAGTCCGTTCCGGCCGGGAGTTCCAGGCGGGCCGCGGACACCGGCGTCTCACCCGCCAGGGCGACCACCAGCACCAGTGCGTCCGGATCCCGTGCCAGGTGGGCGCGCAGCCGGTGCCGCAGGCGCTCGGCGGGCGTCCCGAACACCTCGGCGTGGACCCGCACCGTCAGCTCCACCCCGGCCGGGCCGCTCACCGTCGCCAGCCGCACGCCCGCCGGGGGCTCGGGCTCCGCGGCGAGGTCGGAGGCCCGCGCCACCATCAAGGACTCCGGCGGCTCCGGGACGAAGCCGGCCGCGCGCAGCCGGTCGGCGAGGTCCGCGGGGCGGTCGTGGGCGTAGGTCTTCCATTCGAAGGCCAGGCCCCGGGCCGCGAAGTGGTGGCGCTGCGCCGCGATGGCGGCGTCGGCGGTGGTGTCGTCCAGGTCCGACCAGAGCACGCCGTTCCAGTCGTCGGGCCCGCCGGTCTGCCGTACCACCGGCCCGTCGCGCTCCACCGAGGTGCCGGGGTCGGCCGGGGCCGCCCGTCGCAACTGTCGGTCGTAGCGCGCGCGTACCGCGTCGAGCTCCGTGTCCGTCATGTTCATCGGCACAGTATGGGTGGGCGCGGGGCGGCCGACCAGGTGTTACGCCGCCGTCCCCTTGCGGGCGACCGCGGTCTGTGCCATGCCGGGGACGAAGTCGGTGAACGGCTCGGGCACCTGGTGGCCCCGTGGTCGCAGTACCCGGAAGCGGGCCAGCGGCCCCCGCGGGTGGTCAGCCGGGCGCCGCGGGCGGCGAGCCGGTGGCTGCGCCCGCGGCCGGGGGAGCGGTCGAAGACCCAGTACAGGACGAGCCCCATCCGGGACAGCCGCATCAACTCGGGGAGCACATCGGCGAGTTCGTCCGGCATCTGCGCCTTCGAGCCGGACAGCGCCTCGCGGTGCACGTCGATGGCCGCCTCGCGGGCGTGCTCGGACTCGGCCGGGAAGGGGCTGAGGGGGCCGTTCGGTCTCCCGGTCCAGCGCGTCGCGGACCGCCGACCGGTGCTCGGCGGTGATCAGGTCGTCGGGGGAGGGGCGCGGCGTCGGGCGTCGGGCGCTGGTCATCTAGATGAATGAGTCCGATGTTTGTGCTGGCCGCGACCATGGCGAAGGGCGCCCGTTGGCTCGTGTGTGACGACAAACCTGGACGCCCTTCTGGCTGCACTGTACGTGTTCATCGATGACCATGTGGCCCCTCGTCGCCGGATCGGGCGACCCCCGAAACTGACAGACGCCGAACTGCTGTGCCTGGCCGTCGCCCAGGTCCTACTGGGCTTTCCCTCGGCCCGGCAATGGATCCGCTTCGTACACGCCCGACTGGGACACCTCTTTCGCTACCTGCCCCAGCAATCCGCCTACAACAAGCGCCTGAACGCCGCCGGCCCACTGATCTCGGCCGTGATCCAGGCACTGGCCAGGCAGGTGCCCACCTGGCACGACAACCTGCGGCTGATCGACTCCACACCACTGCCGTGCGCCGCCTCCCGCGAGACAGTCAAACGCTCCGACCTGGCAGGGCACGCCGGATACGGCTACTGCGCGAGCCATTCTCGCTTCTTCTGGGGATTGCGGCTCTACCTGCTGACCACAGCCGAGGGCATGCCGGTGTCCTGGTGCCTGGCCAACCCCAAACTCGGCGAACGCCAGGTGATGACCGCGCTGCTGGAACGCGACCACCACCTCATGCGCTCCGGTCAAGTGATTCTTGCGGACAAGGGCTTCGCCGGGCGGGAGTTCGAGGCGTTCCTCGAAGAGCGCCTGGGCGTCCATCTGGTGCGGCCGGACCTGAAGAACGAGCCTGTCCGGCATGGACGCCTGGCCCACGTCCGCCAGTGGATCGAGGCGGTATTCGACACCCTCAAAGGCCAGCTCAGCCTCGAACAACACGGAGGCCGGACACCCGCTGGTGTCTTCGCCCGCACCGGCCAACGACTCCTCGCCCTGGCCACGGCGATCTGGCACAACTGGAACACCAACGCCCCAGCCAAGCGATCACTGATCGCCTATGACCACTGAAGACATCGGACTCATTCATCTAGAGTGCGGGCGTGCCCTCGTACAGCATTGGTCAGGCAGCGCGGCTGCTGGGTGTCAGCTCGGAGACCGTCCGGCGGTGGGCCGACGGCGGGCAGTTGCGGATGGACCGGGACGGCGCCGGAAACCGGGCGATCGACGGGGTGAGTCTGGCCGCGTTCGCCAAGGAGCGGGCCGCGGGGGCGCATCCGGTGCCCGGCGAGGTCCGCACCTCGGTCCGGAACGCCTTCGCCGGGATCGTCACCGCGGTCACCCTCGACGACGTGATCGCGCAGGTCGAGATCCAGTCGGGGCCGCACCGGGTGGTGTCGGTGGTCAGCCGGGAGGCCGTCGAGGAGTTGGGCATCGAGGTCGGCATGGAGGCCACCGCGCGGGTCAAGTCCACCCATGTGCACGTGGACCGGCCGGACGGGCGCGGCTGAGCGGGCCCGCCGCGCGGTGGGCCGACCGGCCGCGTCAGCGGCACAACAGGGCCGCGTGCAGGTCGAGTTTGTGGTCGAGTCGGGACAGGTCGCGGCCGGTGAGGGTCTCGATCCGCTGGATGCGGTAGTGCACGGTGTTGACGTGCAGGTGCAGGATCTCCGCGGTCCGCGCCCAGGAGCCGTGTTGGGCGAGGAAGACCTCCAGTGTCTCCAGCAGCATCCGGTGCGAGGTGCTGCCGGCGCGCGCCAGCGGGCCGAGCACCCGGCTGCTGAACGCCGCGCGGACCTCCGCGGGCACCCCGGAGAGCAGCGCACCCAGCGTCGTCAGATCGTCGACGGAGGTGACGCCGGCGCCCGTCGGATCCGCCGAGCGGGCCGCGGCCAGGGCGTAACTGGCCTGTCCGAGCGCGGCGTTGAGGTCACCGGGGGTGGTCGCGGGGCCGCTCACGCCGGCGTGCAGCGCGGTCTTTGGCCGGCAGTCGTGCAGTGCCGGCCACGCCTCGCGCAGGGCCCGGACGCCCTCGTCGTGCGCCCCGGCGACCACCGCGGCCGCCCGGCCGTCCGGCAACCGGCCGGCCGCGAACGGCGCTTCGGGGCGGTGCCACAGCGCCTCGGCCAACGCCCGGACCACCGGCCCCGGTTCGGCGTCGTCCAGCGCCGCCACCACCACCCGGAACGGGCCGTCGGCGGGCAACCCGCAGTCGTGCAGCGCCGCGTCGAACGCCCCGGTCCCCTCGGCGGTCAGCGCCAGCAGCGCGTCCGCGGCTCGGCGCGCGGTGGTCTCCCGGGCTGCGGCGTGGTGCCGGTACTGGGCGAGGACCTCGGCTATCTCGTGCAGCACCCGCGGCGGGGCGTCGTCCGCGCCGCGCAGCCGCAGGAACCAGCCGTCGTACGGGCCGGCGTCCCCCTCGATGCGCAGGGTGGTGCCGGCGCCGGCGGTGAGCTCCCGTCGGGCCTGGCGTGGCGTCAGTTCGGGCGCGTCGGGGGTACCGGCGACCACCCGGCCGGTGGCGGTCAGCAGCCAGCAGGCCGGGCCGCCCAGGTGCGCGAACGCCCGGTCCAGCAGGGCGTCCGGCGTGGCGCCGCCGGCGAGCAGCCCGGCGAGCTCGGTGCGCACGTTCTCCGGTAGCGCGTAGTGGCCGGCCGGGCGGCGGCTGAGGTCGCCCCAGCGTCGCAGGTACACCGCCTCGGTGATGTCCCGGAACGTGATGTGCGCGGGCACCGCGAGCAGCGCGACGCGATGGGCGCGACAGGACTCGACCAGTACGTCCGGGACCGCTCCGTGGGTCTCCTCGCCGGCCAGCAGCGCGGCTGCCCCGGCCTCGGCCAGCGCCGCCACGAACCGGTCCGCCTTCTCCCTGCCGTCCTCGGGCGCCCACCACACCAGCCCGCTCAACACCAGCTCTCCCGGTTGGAGGAACCGCGCCGGCGCCTCCAGGTCGGTCGCGGTGACCCCGCTGACCTCTTGAGCGAGCAGTGATTCCTCGCCCCACAGGAGGGTCAGGTCGAGCGCATCGAGCTGGAGGAGGTCGTGGACGTGCATGCGGTGGCTCCTTGGACGGCTGCCGGGCACCCGACCCGGCATCTCACATTCACGAGGCAAATGCGGATTCTGGCATCGTAAATGCCAGCCGAGCTCGCCGAAATCCCCCTTGGTTGATCGTCCAGTTCCGGGCCGGGGCATTGGTGCGTTTTCCGTGCTGCGGACCAGTCGTGCGCCGGGCCGCCGCCTTGCTTCACTCGGCGGCATGGACCTGAACACCGTGCTGGAGGTGCGGGACGCCCGGCTGCACGCCCCGTGGCGACCCGGCGACGCCTGGCTGGGCGGCGGCACCTACCTCTTCTCCGAACCCCAGCCACACCTCCGCCGCCTGGTGGACCTCGGCCGGATGGGCTGGGAGCCGGTCAGTCAACTCCCGGACGGCTCCCTGGAGATCGCCGCCACCTGCACCATCGCCCAGCTCTCGCGCTTCGCGGCCGCCCTCCCGGCCCCGGCCGCGCCGCTCTTCGAGCAGTGCTGCCGCGCCTTCCTCGCCTCGTTCAAGATCTGGAACATGGCGACCGTCGGCGGCAACCTCTGCAACGGCCTGCCGGCCGGACCGATGATCTCGCTGACCGCCGCCCTGGACGGAAGCTGCCTGCTCCAGGCCCAGGACGGCTCCCGACGCCGGGTCGGGGTCGCCGACTTCATCACCGGCGCCGGCCGCAAGGACCTCTCCGAGGGCGAACTCCTCCGCTCGGTCACCCTGCCCGCCCGCTCCCTGACCTGCCGGACCGCCTTCCGTCAGGTCTCCCTCTACGGACTCGGCCGCTCCGCCGCCCTGGTCATCGGCGCGCTCGACCCCCTGGACGGCTCCCTGGCCGTCACCGTCACCGCCGCCACCGTCCGCCCCTTCCGTCTCTGGTTCCCCTCCCCGCCCACCGCCGCCGCGCTGCGCGCCACCCTCGACGACGCCGTCACCGACGCCGAGTGGTTCGACGACCTCCACGGCCTGCCCGCCTGGCGCCGCCACATGGCGCTGCGGCTCGCCGAGGAGGTCCGCGCCGAACTCGCCCCCCGCCCGCCGTCCCCCACGGAGGCCGTCCGATGAGCCACGTCATCCACGTCAACGGCCGGGAGTTCGACGCCGCGCCCCGGCCCGGCCAGTGCCTGCGCACCTATCTGCGGGACCGCGGCTGGTTCGGGGTGAAGAAGGGCTGCGACGCCGGGGACTGCGGCGCCTGCACCGTCCACGTCGACGGGGAGCCGGTGCACAGCTGCCTCTACCCGGCCGTCCGCGCCGCCGGGCGCCGGGTCACCACCGTCGAGGGACTGGCCGAGCCGGACGGCGAACTCCACCCGGTGCAACGGAAGTTCCTCGCCGCCCAGGGCTTCCAGTGCGGCTTTTGCACCGCCGGCTTCCTGATGACCACCGCCAAGCTGGCCGAGGACCAACTCGCCGATCTTCCACGGGCGTTGAAGGGCAACCTCTGCCGCTGCACCGGCTACCGCGCCATCGAGGACGCGATCCGCGGCGTCACGCACGTCGAGGAGCCCCGCCCCGGGGAGTCGGTCGGCGCCAACCTCGGCGCCCCCGCCGGCCCGCAGGTGGTCACCGGCACCGCCCGCTACACCTTCGACATCGAGGTCCCGGGACTGCTGCACATGAAGCTGCTGCGCTCCCCGCACCCGCACGCCCGGATCGTCGCCGTCGACACCGCCGACGCGCTGCGGGTCCCCGGCGTCCACCTCGTCCTGACCCACCGCGACGCCCCCGAGCGGCTGTTCTCCTCCGCCCGCCACGAGCACCCCACCGAGGACCCGGACGACACCCGCGTCCTGGACGACGTGGTCCGCTTCGTCGGCCAACGGGTGGCCGCCGTGGTCGCCGACACCGAGGCCGCCGCCGAGGAGGGCTGCCGCAGGATCGCGGTGGAGTACGAGGTGCTGCCGCACGTTCTCGACCCGGAGGAGGCGATGCGCCCCGGCGCCCCGGTGGTGCACCCCAAGGACCCCGAAACCTCCCGGATCGCCCGTCCGCAGGAGAACGTCGTCGGCGAGGTGCACGGCGAGATCGGCAGCGTGGAACGGGGTTTCGCCGAGGCAGACGTGGTCTACGAGGAGACCTTCCGCACCCAACGGGTGCAGCACGCGAGCCTGGAGACGCACGGCGCCCTCGCCTACTTCGAGGAGCGCGAGGACGGCGCCGGCGAGCGGATCGTGGTCCGCTCCAGCACCCAGGTGCCCTTCCTGACCCGGCGCGCCCTGTGCACCCTCTACGACCTGCCGGAGGACGAGGTCAGGGTGGTCGCGGGCCGGGTGGGCGGCGGCTTCGGCGGCAAGCAGGAGATGCTGACCGAGGACGTCGTGGTACTCGCCGCGAGGCGGCTACACCGCCCGGTGAAGCTGGAGTTCACCCGTGCCGAGCAGTTCTTCGGCGCCACCACCCGGCACCCGTTCACCATCGGGATCAAGGCCGGCGCCCAACGGGACGGCACCCTGACGGCGCTGCAACTCCGGGTGGTCGCCAACACCGGCGCCTACGGCAACCACGGCCCGGCGGTGATGTTCCACAGCGTCGGCGAGTCGATGGCCGTCTACCGCGCCCCGCACAAGAAGGTCAACGCCTTCTCCGTCTACACCCATTGCGTCCCGGCCGGCGCCTTCCGCGGCTACGGGCTGGGGCAGGTCACCTTCGCCGTGGAGTCCGCCCTGGACGAACTGGCCCGCCGCCTGGGCATCGATCCGCTGGTCTTCCGGGAGCGCAACATCATCGGCCCCGGGGAGCACATGATCACCCCCGGGGGCGAGGAGGAGGACCTCCAGATCGCCAGCTACGGGCTGGACCAGTGCCTGAAGGTCGTCCGCGACGCGATGGCCGAGGACCGCGGCGCCGCGGACGCTCCCGAGGGGTGGCTGGTCGGCCAGGGCGCCGCCATGGCGATGATCGCCACCGGCCCGCCCGGCGGCCACTACGCCGACGCCACGGTGACCCTGCTGGACGACGGCGGCTACGACATCGCCGTCGGCACCGCCGAGTTCGGCAACGGCACCACCACCGTCCACAAACAGATCACCGCCGGCGCGCTCGGTACCACCGTCGACCGGATCACCATCCGGCAGTCCGACACCGACGTCGTCCGGCACGACACCGGCGCCTTCGGCTCGGCCGGCACCGTGGTGGCCGGCAAGGCCGTGATGCGGGCGGCCAACGGGCTGGCCGAGAAGATCCTCACCTTCGCCGCCGAGCACGCCCGCACCCCGCGGAGCCAGTGCCGGCTGCTCGCCGACGCGGTGGAGTGCGCCGGCCGGCCGGTCCCGCTCAAGGAACTGCACGCGGCCGCCCGGGCGCAGGGCGAGGAACTGACCGCGGCCGGGCACTGGGGCGGCTCACCGCGCTCGGTGGCCTTCAACGCCCAGTGGTTCAAGATCGCCGTAGACCCCGACACCGGCGAGATCCGGATCCTGCGCAGCGTGCACTCGGCCGACGCCGGCCGGGTCATGAACCCGATGCAGTGCCGCGGTCAGGTCGAGGGCGGGGTGGCCCAGGCGCTCGGCGCCACCCTCTTCGAACAGGTCCTGGTCGACGGCGACGGCAGGGTCCTCACCCCCGCCTTCCGCCGCTACCGGCTGCCCGCCTACGCCGACGTCCCGCGCACCGAGGTGCACTTCACCCAAACCTCGGACGCCATCGGGCCGTTGGGGGCCAAGTCGATGAGCGAGAGCCCGTTCAACCCGGTGGCGCCGGCCTTCGGCAACGCGCTGCGCGACGCCACCGGGGTGCGCTTCACGGAGGTGCCGTTCCTCCGCGACAAGGTGTGGCTGGCCCTGGCGGAGCACCGTGCCGCGGGCGGCCCGGCGGGCTGGTCGGCCCGGGCGCACCCGTCGCGGGAGGGCTCGGTGTGACCTGCCCGCCGGCCGCCGCGCTGCTGTCGCGGCGGCCGGCGCGGGGCCGACGGGTCCGGGGGTGCACCGGTGGCGTTCCCGGATCTGCCGCCCCATCCGCCCATTCGCCTCACTTGTGCAAGGAGAACGTACGTAGTGGGATGGCATATGTGATTGAGGCCACTGTCGCCGGGGCATCAGAGGGAGGCAGTCGCCGCCCGGATCCTCTCCAGGGGGACACCATGAGCCGTCTCAGCCCGCCCCGCGCCACCGCCGTCCGCGGCGCGCCGGACGCCGTGCCGCCCGCCGCCCGGTCCTTCCTGATCAGCGGTCAGCTCCGGCACCCGCTCGCGCTGACCGTCGCCGATCTGCGGGAGCGCTGGCCGCAGCGGCACGCCCCGGTGGTCTTCGACTGCGCCACCAACGGGCCGCAGCACCACACCTTCGACGGCCCGCTGCTGCGCGAGGTGCTGGCGGCGGCCGGCCCGGCCTTCGACGCCCGGCGGCGCAAGGACCGCTCCCGTTTCCTGCTGGCCGTCACCGGCGGCGACGGCCACCACACGGTGCTGTCCTGGGCGGAGATCGACGCCGACTTCGGTGACGCCCCGATCCTGCTGGCCACCGCCATGGACGGCCGACCGCTGGACGGCGACGGCAGCCAACTCGTGGTGCCCTCCGACCGCTGCGGCGCCCGCTACATCAGCGCCATCACCGACATCTGGGTGGGCGCCTGCCCGGTGCCGGGGGAGCGGTAGTCGGGGCCGGCGGTCCGGTCAGCGCTCGGTGGCCAGCGCGACCTCGGTGGACTTGACCAGCGCGGTCACCTCGGAGCCGGCGGCCAGGCCCAGTTCGGCGGCCGCGTCCTTGGTGATCGCCGCGGTCAACTCGCCGCCGGCCACGGCCACCTTGACCCCGGCCATCGCGCCGCCGGTGGCCACCGCGACGACGGTGCCCGGGATCCGGTTGCGGATGCTGAGCCCGTCGACGGTGCCGGTGGCGAGCGCGACCTCGGTGGACTTCATCAGCACGCGCACCGGTGAACCCGCCGTGATCCCGAGGTCGTTGACGGCCTCCACGGTGATCGCGGCGGTGATCTCCTGGCCACCGGCCAGCCGCACCGAGACGGTCGACAGCACCTCCCCCGACGCGATGCCGAGAACCGTGCCGGGGAGCTGATTGCGGATGCTCAGGGTCATGGGAACCACTTCCTCGGGGCTGGGGGGGAGGAGGGCGGGATATCCGCGGGGGTGAATGCGGCGCCGGTCGCCGCAAGCGGAAACCGCCGCGGAACGGGGCGGGGAAATGTCGGGAATCGCCCCGTCGGTCCCTCGCACTGTAATCGCGTTCGGGCGGGAATTCCTCGGGGGATTCGGCCCACCGGGTGCGGCGTTCCGGCCCTGCTCCGGCGGCCTTTGCTCGGGATTCAGGCACCCGGAAACAGCGCTCGTTCCTTCCTCCAATAGCCCTTGCATCTGCTATAGAGGAATGCCTTAAGGATTGTAAATGCGAGGCATTAGCTCATATTGTGTCGCACATGCAGTCCTATACAATCGGCCAGGCGGCGCGCCTGCTGGGCGTCAGCCCGGACACCGCGCGCCGCTGGGCGGACGCCGGCAGGGTCGCGACCCACCGCGACGACAGCGGCCGCCGCCTCATCGACGGCCGGGATCTGGCCGCCTTCTCGATCGAGGTGGGCCAGTCCGCGGGAGGCGAGGAGGACGATGCCTACACCTCGGTCCGCAACGCCTTCCCGGGCATCGTCACCGCCGTCAAGGTCGGCGACGTCGCCGCCCAGGTCGAGATCCAGGCCGGACCGCACCGTCTGGTCTCCCTGCTCACCCGCGAGGCCGTGGAGGAACTCGGCCTGGAAGTCGGCATGCAGGCCGTGGCACGGGTGAAATCCACCAGCGTGCACATCGACCGCACCTGACCCCGCGACCGCACCATCCGGCGGCCGGTCCGTGCGTCCCTGACGGGGCGGCCGCCCACCCAGCGGCGTCGCCCCTCCCCGCGCTCTCGAACGTCCTTGAGCAGGGGAGACCCCACTCGGCGCGGCTGATGTCCCCGTCCGCCCGGGCGACCGCCTCGCCCGCGTCACAAGGAGTCCCGCACCATGTCCCCCTTCGTCTCCGGGCGCCGCGCCGCCTCCGCCCTCGTCACCGCCGCCCTCCTCGTCCCCCTCGCCGCCTGCTCCGGCGGCAGTGGCGACAGCGCCAAGAAGGACGGCAGCGGCACCACCACCAAGCTCACCGTGCTCGCCGCCGCCTCGCTCACCGACGTCTTCAAGAAGGCCGGCGCCGCCTACGAGAAGGAGCACCCCGGCACCAAGGTCGCCTTCTCCTTCGCCGGTTCGCAGGAGCTCGCCGCCCAGGTCAAGCAGGGCGCCCCCGCCGACGCCCTGGTCACCGCCGACACCAAGACCATGGACGGGCTCAAGGCCGACACCGGGACGCCCACCGTCATCGCCAAGAACCGCCTGGTCATCGCCACCGGCAAGGGCAACCCCAAGAAGGTCGGTGCGCTGAAGGACCTCGCGAACAGCAAGCTGAAGGTGGTGCTGGCCGCCCCCGAGGTCCCCGTCGGCCGTTACAGCGAGAAGGTCCTGGACGCCCAGAAGCTGACCGTCAAGCCGGTCTCCCAGGAGCCCAACGTCCGGGCCGTGCTCAGCAAGGTGGAACTGGGCGAGGCGGACGCCGGCATCGTCTACAAGACGGACGCCGCCACCGCGCCCGGCAAGGTCGACGCCATCGACATCCCCGACGCGCAGAACGCCGTCGCCTCCTACCCGGCGGCCACGCTGAAGTCCTCCCAGCACTCCGCGGCGGCCGCCGCGTTCGTCGCGTGGCTGAGCACCCCCGAGGCGCAGAAGCTGCTGCAGGCGGCGGGCTTCCAGAAGCCGTGACCGCGCGGGGGCGGGGCCGCTCCGACCCGGAGGAGCGGCCCCGCCCCCGCCGCCCGCCGGACCCCCGGCCCCGCCGCCCGACCCGATCCCAGGACTCCCGATGAGCCGCCTTCGCACCCCCGACCCGGTGCGCGCCGCCCGGCGCCGCGCGCCCGGTGCCCGCACCCCCGTGGCACTGGCCGTTCCCGCGCTGCTGGCCGTCGCCTTCCTGCTGCTGCCGCTCATCGGCGTGCTGAGCCGCACCAGTTGGGGCGAGCTCGGCACCCATCTGACCAGTCCCGCGGTGCTCCAGGCGCTGCGGCTCTCGCTGCTGGTGTCGTGCTGGGCGCTGGGCCTGTCGCTGCTCCTCGGGGTGCCGCTGGCCTGGCTGTTGGCCCGGGTCGACTTCCCCGGCAAGGTGCTGGTGCGCTCCCTGGTGCTGTTGCCGATGGTGCTGCCGCCGACCGTCGGCGGTGTCGCCCTGCTGCTCGGCTTCGGCCGCCGCGGGCTCCTCGGCCCCTGGCTGGAGAACACCTTCGGCATCGTGCTGCCGTTCCACACCTCGGGCGCGGTGGTCGCGGCCACCTTCGTCGCGATGCCCTTCCTGGTCATCAGCCTGGAGGGCACCCTCGCCGGGCTCCGCCCCAGCTACGAGGAGACCGCCGCCTCCCTCGGCGCCTCACCGGTACGGGTCTTCTGCACCGTCACCCTGCCCATGGTCGCCCCCGGACTGGCCGCCGGCGCCGCGCTCACCTGGGCCCGCGCGCTCGGCGAATTCGGCGCGACCATCACCTTCGCCGGCAACCTCCCCGGCACCACCCAGACCCTGCCGCTCCAGGTCTATCTGCTGCTCCAGGACTCCCCGGAGGCCGCCACCTCGGTCTCCCTGCTGCTGCTCGTCATCGCCATGGCCGTCCTGGTCTGCCTGCGCGGGCGCTGGATGGGCGGGCCCAACGAGCGCTCCCGGCGCGCCGGTCGGGACGACGGGGGGCGTGGGCGACGTTCCGCGGGTGGCGGCGTTGAGGGTGAGGGGGGTGCTGTCGGTGGCGCGGCAACGAGGGCCGACGGCGGCCTGACAGAGGTGGACGGCGGGCCGGCCGGCGCTCCCGCCCACGCCGCCCGAGCCGCGGAGCCCCTCGCACCGGAACCGTCCGCGCACGAGCGCTGGCCGCTGGACGCCGAGGTCACCGGCTTCACCACCCTCACCCTCCGGGCCGATCCCGGCACCACCGTCGCCGTCGTCGGGCCCAACGGCGCCGGTAAGACCACCCTGTTGCGCGCGCTGCTCGGGCTCACCCCGCGGGCCCGGGCCGCCCTGCGCCTGGGGGAGACCGACGCCACCGCGCTGCCCCCGCACCGGCGGGGCGTGGCATGGGTCCCCCAGGACGGCGCCCTCTTCCCGCATCTGACGGCACTGGCCAACACCGCCTACGGGCTGCGCGCCCAGGGCGTCCCGCGCGCCGAGGCCCGGTGCACCGCGCAGCAGTGGCTCGACCGGCTCGGCGTCGGCGCGCTCGCCCACCGCCGGCCCGCCCAACTCTCCGGCGGTCAGGCCCAACGCGTCGCGCTGGCCCGGGCGTTGGCGGCCCGGCCGCGGCTGCTGCTGCTCGACGAGCCGCTGGCCGCGCTCGACCAGACCACCCGCGCGCATGTCCGGCACACCCTGCGCGGCCATCTCGCGGGCTTCGGCGGGGTCTGCCTGATCGTCACGCACGACCCCGTCGAGGCGGTCTCGCTCGCCGACCGCGTGCTCGTCCTCGACGGCGGTCGCGCCCTCCAGGACGCCCCGCCCGCCGAGGTCACCCGCCATCCGCGCTCGCCCTGGGTGGCCCGGATGCTCGGCCGCAACGCCTGGCCCGGCACGGCGGCCGACGGCGGGCTGGCGCTCACCGGCGGGGGCCGGCTCGTCGTCGCCGATCCGCTGCCCGACGGGACCCGGGCGCTCGCGGTGATCGCTCCCGAGGCGGTCTCGGTGCACCTCGACCGGCCCACGGGCAGCCCGCGCAACGTTTGGCCCGGCACCGTACGGGAGATCACCGCCGCCGGCAGCCGACTGAGGGTCCTGGTCACCTCGCCCGAGGCGCCCGACCTCGTCGCCGAGATCACCCCCGCCGCGGCCCTGGAACTCGGGCTCGCCGACGGCGCCGCCGTCTGGACCAGCGTCAAGGCCACTGAGGTGACGCTGGTGGCGATCTGACGCAACGCGCAACGTCAGGGGTGTGCGAGGCGGGGCCGGCCGACCTCCCGGCAGCAAGCCATCAGCGCGGGCACCTCGTCGGCGCGGCCCGGCCAGTACGGGGCCCGTCAGCGCGGTGCCCGCGCCAGCGCACCGCCTCCGTCAGTGCGGTGCCGCCGTCGGCTCCAGTACGAAGACCGGTATCTCGCGGTCCGTCTTCGCCTGGTATTCCGCGTAGTTGGGGAACGCCTCGACCGCGCGGGCCCACCAGCGTGCCTTCTCCTCGCCGGTGACCTCGCGGGCCGTCATGTCCCGCCGGACCGCGCCGTCCTGGAGCTCGACCCGGGGGTCGGCGAGGACGTTGTGGTACCAGACCGGGTTCTTGGGCGCGCCGCCTACGGAGGCCACCGCGGCGTACGCCCCCTCGTGCTCCACCCGCATCAGCGGGCTCTTGCGGAGCTTGCCGGACTTGGCGCCGCGGGTGGTCAGCAGGATCACCGGCAGGCCGAGCATCGTCGTGCCCTCGGTGCCGCCGGAGCCCTCGTACCGCTCGACCTGTTCACGGACCCATGCCGTCGGGCTCGGCTCGTACTCTCCTTGCAGGGGCATTGCGTCCGCCTTCCGTCTTCCGTCGAGCTCTCCTCGTGTTGGGGTCAACGGCGGGGCCGCCGCGATCATTCCGGCTCCGCGGCCCGATTTTCCGTCGCCGCTCTCCACCTCGCCGGCCAGTGCGGTCGGCCGGGCCGCGCCCCCGGTGGGGAGCGCGGCCCGGCGCCCGGGGATCAGGAGACCAGTTCCACCGCCCGGCTCCGGTTGCGGCGGTGCTGCTCCGCCCAGTTCTCCAGCGCGGACTGGCAGGCGTGGTCGACGTGGCGCAGTCCGCTCAGGTCGAGTTCCACGTCCCGGTCGGCGGGCAGTGACTCCAACTGGTCGAGCAGCTTGGGCAGTCGGAGGAAGGTCGCACTGCCCACGGCCCGGACCCGGATCGGTCCGGGGACGCTCGGGACCTGCACCTCCAGATGCGCCTGCGAGGTCTCCCAGGCGGTCTTCGCCACGGCCAGCAGCAGACCGATCAGCACGCCCTCGAACATGTTCACCGTCACGATGGCGAGCGCGGTCACGCAGAGCACCACGGCCTCACCGCGGTGCGCCCGCCACAGCGGCCGCAGCTCCCGCAGCGGGATCAACTTCCAGCCCGCGTGCACCAGCACGCCGGCCAGCGCCGCGACCGGCACCACGCCCAGCGCCGCCGGGAACGCCGCGGCGAACAGCAGCAGCCACACCCCGTGCAGCACCCGCGACGCCTTGGTGCGCGCCCCCGCCTGCACGTTGGCGGCGCTGCGCACGATCACCGCGGTCATCGGCAGCGCGCCGAGGACTCCGCACAGCGTGTTGCCGGCACCCTGGGCCATCAGCTCCTTGTCGTAGTCGGTCCGGGCCCCGTCGTGCAGCCGGTCCACCGCCGCGGCGCTGAACAGCGACTCCGCGGAGGCGATCAGGGTGAACGCCAACACCGTGCCCAGCACGCCGAGTTCGGTCAGCCGGCCGATGTCGGCCAGGCCCGGCGGCTGGATCGCGTCCAGCAGCCCGCTGACCCGGACCCGGGCGACCGGCAGGTCCAGCGCCCAGACCGAGGTGGTGGCCAGCGCGACCGCCGCCAGGGGTGCCGGCAGGACCCGCGCCGCGCGCCGCCACCGGGGCCACAGCACCAGCACGGCTATGGTGCCGGCCCCGACGGCCAGCGCGGAGAGGGCGGCGGGGGAGCCCGCGGTGTCCAGCACCAGCCGCGGCAGCGACCCGATGTTGGCCAGTCCGCTGCCCGGCGCCTTGGCGTCGGCCAGGGCGTAGAGCTGCCCGGCGATCAGCACCAGCCCGATGCCGGCAAGCATGCCCTGCACCACGGCCACCGAGATCGCCCGGAACCAACGCCCCAATTTGA
Organism: Streptomyces sp. WZ-12; assembly: GCF_028898845.1. NCBI lineage: Bacteria > Bacillati > Actinomycetota > Actinomycetes > Kitasatosporales > Streptomycetaceae > Streptomyces > Streptomyces sp. WZ-12. Next base: position 7,673,233 of record NZ_CP118574.1, read on the forward strand.
GGGCGCCCATGGCCAGTTGGAGGAGCCCGGCGGTCAGTACCAGGACGCCCAGCGCGCCCAGGCCGTACTCCTTGACCGCCTCGAAGACCAGCACGGTCAGCCCGGCGGCCGGGCCGCTGACCTGGAGGCTGGAGCCGGGCAGCAGCCCGGTGACCAGCCCGCCGACGATGCCGGTGACCAGCCCCAGTTCGGCCGGTACGCCGGAGGCCACCGCCACCCCGACGCACAGCGGGACGGCGACCAGGAACACCACGAGCGAGGCGGTGAAGTCCGCCCGGAGGAAGGGGAATCGCTTCATCACGTAGGGCCCGCCTTCACAGGGGGAGGAACGCGTCGGCGGCCGGCCGGTGCACGGACACCGAACCGGTGTGCACCTCGTAGAACCAGCCGTGCAGCCGCACGTCACGGGCGTCCAGCCGCTCCCGGACGCACGGGTAGCCGCGCAGTCGGTCGACCTGCTGGCGCACGTGGCGCTGGACGGCGGCGGTGGCGGCCGGCCCGTCGTCGGCCGGTAGTTCGTCGGGGAGTTGCTGGGTCAGCCAGTCGCGGACCGCGGGGGCGCCGGTCAGGTCCTCGCCGCGGGCCCGGGCGCCGACCGCGCCGCAGTGCGAGTGGCCGCAGACGACGACGTCGGCGACCCGCAGCACCCGCATCGCGTATTCGATGGTGGCGGCCTCCGCGCTGGCCGGCATGTTCTCGCGGTAGGCGGGCACGGCGTTGCCGGCCGTGCGGAGTTCGAAGAGTTCGCCGGGCCGGGACCCGGTGATCAGGGACGGGATGACCCGGGAGTCGGAGCAGGTGATGAACAGGGCGAGGGGGGATTGGCCGGCCGCGAGCCGGCCGTAGGTCTCCTGTTCTTCGCGGTGTGCGGCAATACGGGCCGTCAGGCCCCGGGCGTGCTGGATGAAGGTCTCCACGAGGAGGTCTCCTGCTGAGGGTGAAGCCACCGTGGGGATGGCATGGATGTGGCAGGGAGAGGGGTGGGGCGCGGCGCGGGGCCGGCCGCCACGGGACCGCTCAGCAGCGGAAGACGCAGTGCATCAGGGGGAGTTGGGTGGGTCTCGCGGCTCTCGGGGCATCGGCGGCGGTGGACCGCGCCGGGGGCGCACCCTCGCCGGCGGCGCCGCTCCGGCACGGCGGCAGTGGCCGCCGGGTGGCCGGCACCCCCTCCGCGGCCGGGGGCATCCGCCGGGGGCGGCTGCGCTCGGTCTCGCGCTGGGAGTGCTTCTCCTCCTCGGAGTTGGAGTTGGCCGCCGCTGCGCTGCTCGACCCGGGCGCCGCGGTGGCCGGCGGCGCGGAGCGGGCCGCGTACGCCGGTGCCGCCGCGCCCAGCAGGAACGTCAGGACGACGACGAGCGCGGTCAGCGGCAGTCGGCACGGGGCGGGTATCCGGGGGCGTATGCCCGGCTTCCCGGTGTCCTTCCGCATCGTCGTCCTCCGCTTCGCCCCAAGTCCTCGGGGCCGTCCGGTCGTTCGGCAGGGGGCGGGCCGCCGCGCGGCGGTGGCGCGGTCGGCCGTGGGCAGGCACGGCCCTGGTCGTCGGGGCGCGGTTCCGGTCGTGAGCGCGGAGCGTCGATCGCGTCCTCGGGGAACCGCACTCTCATAGTGCACCATCCAGGTTTCCGGCATGAAAACGCTAAATGACGCCAGTTGCGGCATGTTGCGGTCCATTTCAGGACTAGCCATCCGTCTCAGGGGCATCGGGTGCCGCCGTCGTCCCGCGCGGCCAGTACGGCCACCGGGACCACCGCGAGCGCCAACGCCCCACAGGTCAGGGCCAGTACGGGGAAGCCGCCGGCGGCCAGTACCGGTCCGGACGCGACCCCGCCGGTCGCGCCGGCCAGCGCGATCCCGACGTCGACCAGCCCCTGGGTCGCCGCGCGGCGGGCCGGCGGCAGCGCGTCGGTGACCAGGGCGGTGCCGCTGACCAGCCCGAAGTTCCAGCCGAGGCCCAGCAGCACCAGTGCCACGGCGAGCGCGGGCACCGAGTGCGGCGGGGCGAGGGTGGCGAGCAGCCCGGCGCCGAGCAGCGTCACCCCGGACGCCGCGGCCACCCGGTGCGGCCCGATCCGGTCGACCAACGCCCCGGTGAGCGGCGAGGGCAGGAACATCGCCCCGACGTGCAGGGCGATCACCAGACCGGCCGCCTGGGTGCCGTGGCCGTGCGCCCGCAGGTGCACCGGCGTCATGGTCATCAGCGCGATCATCACCAGTTGGGTGAGGACCATGACGGCGGCGCCGGCCGCCAGGGCGCGGCGCCGCACCCGCCCGGGGCCGTCCGGCGCCGGTGCGTTCGTCCCGCTCCGCTCCGGTTCCCCCGCCGCGGGTGGCGGTGCGGGCCGCCACCGGACGGCCAGGACGGCGGCGGCCGCCCCGAAGGCCGCGGCGGCCAGCAGGAACGGGCCGGCGAGCCGGGGCACGCCCCAGGTCACGGCCAAGTCCCCGGTCACCGTCACCAAGTTGGGGCCGGCCACCGCGCCGAGCGTGGTGGCGACGAGCACGGTGCTCACCGCGCGCCCGCGCCGCTCCGGCGGGACCAGCTCGGCGCCCGCGTAACGGGCCATCAGGTTCGTCGCGGTGCCCGCCCCGTAGACCAGCAGCGACGGGAACAGCAGCAGGGCGCTGTGCAGCGCCGCGGCGGCCACCACCCCCAGACTGCCGAGCGCGCCGGCCCCGTACCCGAGCGCGAGTCCGAGGCGGCGGCCCCGGAGTTGGGAGAGCCGGCCGATGGCCGCGGCGCCCAGTGCGGCGCCGCCGGTGAACAGGGCGCTGGGCACCCCGGCCAGCCCGGTCGAGCCCAGCAGGTCCTCGGCGAGCAGCGCGCCGACCGTGATCCCGGCCGCCAGGCCGGCCCCGCTGAGCACCTGCGCGCACACCAGGACGGTCAGCGGCCGCCGCGGCGCGGCGACGCTCATGCGGCCCGCGGCTCCAGCGCCGCGATCTCCGCCAGGGACCACCCCAGTCGCCGGTGCAGGAAGCGGACGATGGTCCAGTGCGGCAGGGCGCCCTCGTCGAACGGGCCGAACTCCCGGCAGTACAAGGGGATCCAGCGCAGCGCCTCGTCGAGCGCCCGCTCGCGCCCCGGCTCCTGTTGGTACTCCTCGTAGCCGATGCTGCGGTGCTCGATGAAGTACCGGCCGGGCAGCCGCTGCTCGCACAGCGCGCGGTACTCCCGGGTCTGGAGGATGAGGTAGTGCCAGATCTCGTCGATGTCCTGCTCGACGGGGAGGAACAGCCCGCCGAGCCGGTCGCGGTGGCGCGAGACGAGGTAGAGGTAGCGCAGGCACTCGGTGAGCTGGCGCGCCACGTACTCCTCGGACTCCCCGGTCAGGGCCGTGAAGTGGGCCAGGACCTCGTCGTGCAGCGGCCGGCCGAGGAGGTCCCGCAGCTCCTCGGCGGAGACCGGCGGGGGTGCGGCCGACGCGGTGGGCGCGGTGGTCCGGTGGGTCATGCCTCTCCTCTCGCGAGCCAGGAGTACTTCCCGGACCGGCCGATGGGGATGTGCGGGCGGTGGTCGAGCCGGCAGTGCCGGCCGGTGAGTTCGCCGACGGCGCGCTCCAACGCGGTGGACTCCGAGGCCTTCAGGGGCGCGCCGTTGAAGGTGGTGTACGCCAGGCGCGCCTCGGCGGTGCCCTCCAGGCGCAGTTGGTGGACGAAGACCTGCGCGGTCGCCCCGGCGACGCAGCGGTCCAGGTCGCCCTGGGCCACCGGGCCGTGCCGGGTGGGCAGCAACTCCTTCTCCCGGCCGCAGAATTGGGCGATCCGCTGCGGGTCGGGGGTGCCGTCCGTGGTCCGTACGCAGTCGCCGGAGCGGTACCGGATCAGCGGCATGTAGGGGTTGCGGACGCTGGAGACGATGAGGTGGTACAGGGTGCTGCCGGGCGCGACGGGGTGCAGTTCGACGCTCATCTTGTCCAGGTGCGGGCGGTAGTTGCCGCGCCGGTCGCTGGAGTAGAGGTAGCCGAGCTCGGTGCTGCCGAAGAGGTCGATGATCGGGCAGGCGAAGTGCTGGTGGAGGAACCGCCGCACGTTCACCGGGGTGTACTCGTAGGCGTGGATGATGCTGGCGGGCGGCGGGAAGTCGTCCCACAGACCCCACTCGCCGACCTTCCGCACCAGATGGGCGAGGTGGTAGCCGGAGCAGTCGAGGTGGTACCAGCCCTGGGGATGGGCCTCTTGGGCGGTGCGGATCTCGTCGAGCATGCGGACGGTGTCGTCGCGGCTCCACAGTGCCGGGTCGAGCCGCAGGTTGAGGTAACCGGTGCGGTCGTCCAGCCGGCGGTCCTCGGGGCCGGGCACGGGGTCGGGGACGGCGCCGCGCTTGGCGGCGTTGACCCGCGCGACGTGCTCGGTCGCCAGGACGGTGGTCAACGAGACCCGGTGGCACCCCGCTTCCCAGGTGGCGGCGAGGTCGGGGTGCTCGCTCCACAACCGGTAGTAGGAGTGCAGCAGGAAGTACGGGGGCCGGATGAGCTGCATGCGGGCGTGGTTGGTGCCCGTGGAGAGCACGAACTCGGCCTCGCCGGACTCCAGCGCGGCGGCCAGCCGGGGAGTCATCCAGTTGTCCGGGAAGCCGCGGGCGATCTGCGGTTTGTCGAGCACCGGGAAATGGCCCTTCGCCAGTGCCTCGCGGTAGATCGGGATGTCGCGGATCTGCTCGATGACCTCGGCGGTCGGCTGGCCTTCCATGGGATACCTCGGGTCTGTACGGGCGGGGGTGCGCCCCGTTGCGTGGGTGGTGCGGTGCCCGCGGCGGGCCGGTGGCGGGAAGTTGGACCGTCGGCGGCCCGCCGGGGCCGTCAGCCGGACGTCAGGAGATGCAGCCGCTCTTGGGCGCGGCGCTGATGCAGCCCGCCTTGGGGGCGGCGCTGATGCAGCCGTGCTTCGCCGTCCGCGGGTCCTGCCCGGCGGAGTTGGCGGCCACCCAGCTCTGCCAGACGTCGTCCTGGGCCATCTTCTTGATGAGCTGCTCCATGGGACCTCCAAAGGTGTGGGAAGAGGGGAGCGCGGCGCCTCGCGGTCCGTGATGACCTGCGCCGATGCCGGCACTTCGAAAGTAAAAGAATTGCCAAGTGGCTGTCAATGAAAGGCAATGTGAAGCCGCGCGGAACAAGGGGCGGTGCGCCAACTTTGGCGAGATTCCGCCGGAATGGCCGGTCCCCGAACTTCTGACGTGTAGTCAACTAACGTGACACTGCCGCCGCGGAACGCCGCCCGTCCTCCCTCGTCCACCGCCTGGCGGCCCCGGCCCGGATGCGATCGGGTGACCTGCCCAGCGGGTCCGCCGCCCACCCGCGGCGCGCGCGGAACGATCGCCACGTCCACCGGTTCCAGCCACCTCAGGGAGCCCGCTGTGCGCATCCTGCTCCTCGCCGGCGCCTTCAACAGCCTGACCCAGCGCGTCCACGCCGAACTCGCCGACCGCGGCCACCACCTCGGCGTCGAACTGGTCACCCGCGACACCCCGTTGGCCGCGCTGGTGCCCCGACACGCCCCGGACCTGATCGTCGCGCCGATGCTCACCACCGCCGTCCCCCGGGAGGTCTGGTCCGCCCGGCCCTGCCTGATCGTCCACCCCGGCCCGCTCGGCGACCGCGGCCCCTCCTCGGTGGACTGGGCGGTCCACCTGGGCGCGGACCGCTGGGGCGTCACCGTCCTCCAGGCCAACGACGAGTGGGACGGCGGCGATGTCTGGGCGACCGCCGAGTGCCCGGTCCCCGAGGTCGGCAAGAGCGACCTGTACCGCAACGAGATCGCCGACGCCGCCCTCGCGGCGCTGCTGACCGCCGTCGACCGCTTCGCCGCCGGCACCCACCGCCCACAGCCGCAGCACACCCTGCCCGCAGCGCGCCTCCTCGGCCGCCCCCGCCCGCGGCTCCGTCAGGACGACCGCCGCATCGACTGGGCCGCCGACCCCACCGCGTCCGTCCTGCGCACCCTGCGCGCCGCCGACTCCCGCCCCGGCGTCCGGGACCAACTCCTCGGCGGCACCTGGTTCCTGCACGGTGGCCACCGGGAGTCCACCCTCACCGGGCGCCCCGGCGAACTGCTCGCCACCCGCCACGGCGCGCTCTGCCGGGCGACCGTCGACGGCGCGGTCTGGATCCCCGAGCTCCGCCCGGCGCGCGCCCCCGGTGAACCCGCCCCCATCAAGCTGCCCGCCACCCTGGCGCTCGGCGACCGACTCCCCCCACTGCCCGAGATCCCGGCCCCGTTGGAGCCCGACGACGCCCACCGCACCTGGGCCGACATCCGCTACCACGAGGACGGGCCGGCCGGATTCCTCCGCTTCTCCTTCCCCGGCGGCGCGTTGAGCACCGACCAGTGCCGCCGGCTGCTCGCCGCCTACGAGTACGCCCGCACCCGCCCCACCTCCGTCCTGGTCCTCGGCGGGCAGCGGGACTTCTTCGCCAACGGCATCCACCTCAACGTCATCGAGGCCGCCGCCGACCCCGCCGCGGAGTCCTGGGCCAACATCAACGCCATCGACGACCTCGTCCACGCCGTACTGACCACCACCGACCGGCTGGTGGTCGCCGCGCTCGGCGGCAACGCGGCGGCCGGCGGGGCGATGCTCGCGCTCGCCGCCGACGAGGTCTGGAGCCGCGCCGCCGCGGTCCTCAACCCGCACTACCGGCTGATGGGCCTCCACGGTTCGGAATACTGGACGTACACCCTGCCCCGCCGGGTCGGCCCGGAGACCGCCGACTACCTGATGCACCGCGCGCTGCCGATCACCGCGGCCCGCGCCCAACGGCTCGGCCTGGTCGACCGGGTCGTCGACTGCCCCGCGGGGGAGTTCGGCGACCGCGTCGGTCGGCTCGCCCGCCGGTTGGCCGCCTCGCCCGGCGTCCAGTCCCGGATCGCCGCGAAGAAGGACCGCCGGGAGCGCGACGAGGCAGCGCGGCCGCTCGCCGCTTACCGGGACGACGAACTCGCCCGTATGCACCGCACCTTCTTCGATCCGGACGCCCCCTACCACGCGCTGCGCCGCGCCTTCGTCCGCAAGGAGCCGTCGGCCGGCACCCCGGAGCACCTCAACGCCCCCGCAGCGCGGGTCGGCTGCACGGCGGGCACCACCGGCTGAGCGGGCCGGCGGCCGCCCGTGCGCCGGCCCCGGCCCGTCCCGCCCGCGCGCCCGGCCTCAGGCGGTGGGCAGGTACTTGTACCCGACGCCGAAGACGGTGCTGATCAACTTCCGGCGGCCCGGGCCCAGTCGGCGCCGAAGACGGGCGATGTGCACGTCCACCGTGCGCGCGCTGGAGCGGCAGTCGGGCCAGACCGCGACCATCAACTGCTGTCGGGTGAAGGCGCGCCGCGGGTGCAGTACCAGGTGGGCCAGCAGGTCGAACTCCAGCCGGGGGACGTCGAGCTGTCGCCCGTCGATGGCGACCGTGCGGGCCGCGGTGTCGATCTCGATCGGTTCCGCCGCGGCCTCCCCGACCGGTTGTTGCGGCTCGGTGGGCATCACGGACGGGTCGGTGCAGGACGGGGCGAGGATGATGTGCACCTTGTCGGAGGCCAATCGGCGCACCGATACGGGCTCCAGGTCGTGCAGGGTGAGTTGCCACTTGCCATCGGGGAGCCGGTCGACCGCCAGGGGTGGTCCTCCGCCGGAGGCGGCCTTTGCCGGCCGGCCGTAATCGGCATCCGGGCGCAACGCAAGGGGGGTCGTCGACGCGTTCATAAACATGATCTGGGCCCATTCCTCTTGCAAAGCAGGCGTGTTCGGACAGACATGGCGGTGCTCGACGTGCGACCCACGGTTCTTGCTGCAACCGCGGTCGCTGCGCGGTCCGGTGTGCGGAGCGGGGGCCGACGCCCCGGCACTCGTGATGCGGGTGCGCTCGGCGGGGCGATCGCCCTCCCCTCCCTGTTGGGGAGTGCGTTCGCGCCCGTGCCCGTGCTCAGCGGTGACGAGAAGAACCGTCACTGCACCGGTGCGAACGAACGCTACATGTGATCGCGCGCTTCCGGATAGTAGCTTCCGCTAATGACGGGCGTTCTTGAGCCGATTTCATCTTTTGCACTTCCGGCTTGCCGTCGGGTCGATTCGAGGCGGCCGGCGGCCCGGAGTCCCGCGCCGCCGGCGGTCGGGAATCGGCTCCCCGGCCTCGATTTCCTTACAACCTCCTTATGGATTCCGGGAGTCTCCCGTAAGGGTTCTGTCGCACAAGACCTTTACCGCAGGGTGAGGCCATGGACGCGCACACGGCCGGCCGGCCGCCCCGTACCCTCCCCCCGCCCGACAACTCCCCACCGGGACGCGGAAGATGGCTGCCTCTGGTGGCCGCCTGCCTGGGGACCTTCCTGCTGCTGGTCTACGCGACGGCCGTGACGGTGGCGCTGCCGCGGATGGCCGGCGCGCGGCACGCCGGCTTCGGCGCCCTGCAATGGATCACCGACGTCTACACCCTCGCCCTGGCCGGGCTGTTGCTGGGCATGGGCTCGCTCGGTGACGTCCTGGGCCGCAAGCGCCTGTACGTCCTGGGCCTGACCGTCTTCACCGCCGCCACCCTGGCCTGTGCACTGGCCGGAAACGTCCGCCTGCTGATCGCCGCGCGTGCGGTGCAGGGCATTGCGGGCGCCGCGATGTTCGCCACCCTCGTTCCACTGATCGGCCTGGCCTACACCGGACGGGACCGGGCCCGTGCGTTCGCCGTCTGGGGCGCGGTCGCCGGCGCCGCCGCCGGCATCGGCAACGTCGCCGGCGGCATGCTCACCCAACTGCTCTCCTGGCAGTGGATCTTCTACGGTGCGCTGCCGGTCTGCGCGGTGGCGCTCTGGCTGGCCACCAAGGTGCCGGCCGACCACGCCCGCACCGCCGCCCGGATCGACTGGCCGGGTATCGCCACCTTCAGCCTCGCCGCGACCGGCATCACCTTCGGCTTCATCCGGGGTGGCGAGGCCGGTTGGGGCGCCGGCTCGACCCTGGCGGGCTTCGGGCTCGGTGCGGCGCTGCTGTTCGCCTTCGCCCTCGTGGAACGCGCCGCGGAGCGCCCGATGGTGCCGCTCGGCCTCTTCCGCGCCCCGGCCTTCAACGGGCTGCTGCTCGCCTCCGGCGCCTACTACCTGGGTGGGTTCGCCTTCCTGCCGGTGCTCTCCCTCTGGCTCCAAAACGGCGTCGGGCTCAGCTCGTTCGCCACCTCGCTGGTCATCACCGCCCAGCCGGTGGCCTTCTTCGCGACCTCCGCGCTGGCCGGTGGGGCGCTGCACCGGATGCCCGCCCGGTGGAGCGTCGGCGGCGGCACCCTCCTGGTGGCCGCCGGTGACCTGCTGCTCCTCCTGGTCCAACCGGGCTCGTCCTGGCCGGTGTTGCTGCCCGGCCTGATCGTCACCGGCATCGGCGCCGGGCTGGTCTCGCCGGTCCTGCCGGCGCTGGCGATGGCCTCGGCGGATCCGGCCCACAGCGGGGTCGCCAGCGCGGCCTCCAACAGCGCCCGTCAGCTCGGACTGGCCCTGGGCATCGCCCTGTTGGGCACCGTCTTCCACCGCTCCGTACCCGGCACCGGCGCCGGCGCGTCGCCCGGGGCGTATGCGGCGGGGCTGGGCGCGGTGTTCCTGGTGGCGGGGGCGGTCGCGGCGCTCGGGGGTGTGGTGGCGTGGCTGGTGTGCCAGAAGGAGTGAATATGCCGGTCAAAAGCTCCGGCCCGTTGGTATGCGATTCAATCTCCTCCCGGCGAAAAGGTGCGGAACCAGATATTCCAGACGACTGTTTTCGAAAAGAGGAGGAAATGAGTAGGGTGTGGGCCGCCACCGACTGACCAACGGCGGCGGTCCAGCCGAATTCGGCATGGACGGAATGCGCGGGCGCCGCAAGCCTCCCGCGCACACCGGGAGGGGAACATGCCGGCCGGCTCATTCGAGGGGCAGTACGTATGGAGTCCAGCAGCAGATGACCGGGCGCTGGCGCAGGCGTGTATGGATGTCCGGGCCGGGCGCTACTTCAGCGCCCACGAGGTGTTGCGGGAGACCCGCGGGGATTTCGAGCTGCGGGCCCACCGCTCGCTCGTCCTCGCCTCCGAAGCCGCCGGCTCCGACCTGGCCGAACGCTGGCTGGCCGAAGAACCGGGCCCGGAGGCGGCCCTGTTGTGGGCCCGGGTGGCGATGCTGCGGACGCTGCGGATGGCCGACGCCGGCGACCGGCGGGCCGGCGCCCTGGACCGGATAGCGCGCACCGCCTGCGAACGGGCCGCGAAACTGGCGCCCGAGGACCCCACCCCCTGGGTCGCCCAGCTCGCCCTGGCCAGACTCGACCGCCCCCAGGACCCCGCTCCGCAGGGGCTGTTGACCTCGCCCGCCGGACCCTGGTACCTCTTCGCGCACATCCTCCGGCTCGACCCGTGGCACCGGGAGGCACACCACCGCTTCCTGTCCTTCTTCTTCACCCGCCACGGCGGCTCGTCCAGCGCGAGTTGGGACGTCGCCGCCTTCCTGAGCCAGCGCGCGGCGGCCGCCTCGCCGCTCCGACTGCTGCCCCTGGTGGCGCTCGTCGAGGACTACAACCCCGCCGCGCTGTTGGCCGGCCGCACCTGGGAGCAGCCGCAGTGGATCACCGCCGCGACCGGCATCCACCGCAACTGGTTCCCGACCGTGGCCGGTTACCGCTTCACCCCGGTCGTGGATCTGGCCTATCTCGCCCATGCGCTTTTCATGGCGAAACACGAATTCGAGGCCCGCGAGGTCCTCACCGCCATGGGCCCCTATGCGTCCCGGATGCCCTGGAGCGCCTTCGGTGATCCCGAGGAGCAATTGACCAGGGCTCGAAGGGCGTGCGGACTCCCCGTTCCGCACGATCCGTGATGCGCCGAATAATTTCCCCCACACCTCACCGAACCGTTGACTCCCCACCAACAGAAAGGTTTCGGTAGTGCCCGAGCGTACGTCCTCCCCGCCCCGCGCCACAAACCGCTCGAAAAACCTCCCCGGCGTGGACCCCGCCGCCCTCGATGATGACGCGACCCTGCACGCCATGGGCTATCCGCGGAAACTCACCCGAAGATTCCGAGCCTTTGACAACTTCGCCATTTCCTTCACCATCATCAACATCATCTCCGGCATCTTCTCGTCCTTCGGTTTCGGGCTGAACGCCGGCGGCCCCCGCATCCTGATCTTCGGCTGGATCGGGGTCTCCGTCATGGTGCTGTTCGTCGGCGCCGCCATGGGCGAGATCGCCTCCGCGTACCCGACCAGCGGTGCGCTGTACTTCTCGGCGGGCAAGCTGGCCAAGCGCCACCAGGGCGCCTGGTCCTGGTACACCGGCTGGCTCAACTTCGTCGGCCAGGTCGGCGGCACCGCCGCCACCAACTTCGCCGCCGCCACCTTCATCCAGGCGTTCCTCGCCATGCAATGGCCCGCCTATCAGCCCACCGCTCCCCAGACGGTCGGCATCACCGCGGCCATTTTGCTGGTGCAGGCCCTCGCGAACACCTACACCGTGCGGCTGGTCGCGCTGGTCAACCGCATTTCCGTGTGGTGGCTGTTGATCGGCATGGTGGTCATCGTCGCCGCGCTCGCGTTCATTCCCGCGCAGCACCAAGCGCCGTCGTTCGCCACCCACTTCGCCAACAACACCGGCTTCACCAACGCCATTTACGGCGGAATGCTCGGACTGCTCGTCACCAGTTGGACGTTCACCGGCTTCGACGGCAGTTTCCACATGTCCGAAGAAACGGTGAAGGCGACGGTCAATGCCCCGCGCGGCATCATGCGGGCGATCGGTTACTCCGCGCTCGCCGGTCTGATCCTGATGCTCGCTCTGGTGTACGCCATCCGCGACTACGACCACGCCGCGCAGGCGGACGCCCCGCCGGTGCAGATCCTCATCGACGCGCTCGGCGTGCACACCGCCAAGTTCCTGCTGCTGATCGTCATCGGCGCCATGCTCTTCTGCGGGCTCGCCAACATGACCAGCAACACCCGGCAGATCTTCGCCTTCTCCCGCGACGGCGCGATGCCCGGCTCCCGTTGGTGGCACTCGGTCTCCGACCGCACCCGGACCCCCGTCAAGGCCGTGTGGCTCGCCGCCGTCTGCTCGCTGATCCTGGTCATCCCCGGCTGGTGGTCGCACACCGCCTTCACCGCCGTCGTCAGCGTCAACGTCGTCGGCCTCTTCCTCTCCTACGGCGTGCCCATCTTCCTCCGGCTCCGGCTCGACGACTTCCAGACCGGCCCGTGGAACCTCGGCCGCTACGGCAAGCCGATCGCCGCGATCGCCGTGCTCTGGATCGTCGTCAGCAACGTCCTGTTCATGCTGCCGCAGCAGTACCCGGTCACCCCGGAGTCCTTCAACTACGCGCCGATCGCGCTCGCGGCGGTCCTGGTGATCGCCACGGTCTGGTGGTTCGCCACCGCCCGCCGCCGCTTCCAGGGGCCGGTGAGCTACGGCAGCCCCGACGAGGTCGCGGCCATGGACCTCATCTGACCCACGCCCACGACAGAAAGGACTCGACCCCGATGCGACCGACCACCACCGCCCCGACCGGGACCGCCGCCCCGGACGGCGAACTCACCGTCACCGCCGCCCCGTTGGAGCGCTGGCACGAGGTCGTCGGCTGGACCGCCGAGGAGGGCTGGAACCCCGGCGACGACGACATCAGCAGCTTCCACGCCGCTGACCCCGCCGGCTTCTTCCTCGGCCGCCGCGGCGAGCGCACCGTCTCGGCGCTCTCCCTCGTCAACTACTCGGACGCGTACGCCTTCCTGGGCTTCTACCTCGTCGCCCCCGGCCTCCGCGGCCAGGGCCTGGGGCTGGCCACCTGGCGCGCCGCCTTCCCGCACGTCGGCGCCCGGACCGTCGGCCTGGACGCGGTCCCCGCCCAGGAGGCCACCTACCGGCGCGCGGGCTTCACCGCCGCGCATGACACCCTCCGCTACACCGGCCGCCCCACGCCCGGCGCCCGCCCCTCCCCGGACACCCACCCGGTGACCGCCGCCCACCACGACGCGATCGCCGCCTTCGACCGCCGCTGCTTCCCCGCGGACCGGCGGGAGTTCGTCACCCGCTGGTTGACCACCCCCGGCCGCACCGCCCGGGTTCACCTGCGCGACGGCGAGGTCGTCGGGTACGGCGTGCTCCGCCCGGCCCGGTCCGGCTACCGCGTCGGCCCGCTCTTCGCCGACACCCCGGCGACCGCCGAGGCCCTCTTCGACGCCCTCACCGCGCAGCTCGACCCCGCCGACGAGGTCACCCTCGACATCCCCGAACCCAACGCCGTAGCCCGCACGTTGGCCACCGACCGCGGCCTGACGCCCCGTTCGCACACCATCCGGATGTACACCGGCTCCGTCCCGCCGGTGGCCGCCGGGCGCACCTTCGGCGTGACCAGCCTCGAACTGGGCTGACCACAGCGGCCGTCCGGGCACCGGAGCGCCGCCCTGACCACCGCCCCTCCCGGGGCGTGGTGGTCAGGGCGGCATGGACGGGTTTACCGCGCAGATGCGGACGTATGAGGTGTGGCGTCGTGGATCGCCTCCCCTAGCGCGCCATCCAGGGGGCGAAAGTCTCGACCGTCAGATCGAGAGGGTCCGTGTGCGCACGGACTCCGCCCAGGTGGCGAGCAGTTGCTCGTACTGTTCCTGTTCCTCGGGCCATAACGGCCGACCGGTACGGGCGGCCATGAATTCGCGTATCGCGCGATTGGCCTCGGCGGTGGCGTCCGGGACGCAGGCAGTCGCCATGCCGCAGATCTTATGCGTTGGGATGGTCTAGGGCCATTACCGCTTTTGGATGATAGTGGCAACCTCTGCCCTTGATATCACTCTCGTGCCCACGCCGAGGCGCCGTACGCCCTCCGGCCGGCCGGGGCCCGCACGACCGCGGTGCCCCAACGGCCGTACGGCGACGGGGAGATGGCTGCCCGGCCGGCACGGAGCGGACGCGCGGCCTCCCTCAGCGCAGCGAGGCGCCGTACACGTGATCCACCGACATCGTCATCAGTACCCGCCGGTCGGAGACCATCACCGTGCGGTACTCGTCCCAGTCCGGGTGCTCCCCGCTGGCGCGGCGGTAGTACTCCACCAGCGCCTCGACCTCGGGGGCCTTCGGGTCGGCGCCCGGTCCGACGAGAGTGGCGGTGCCCTCGGCGGTGGCCCAGGCCCGGCCGTCGGGGCTGGTGACCTCCAGCGCGGCCCGCGGATCCCGGCGCAGATTGGCCGTCTTGGCCCGCCCCTCGGTCATCGACACATAGAGGACGTCGGCCGCCCGGTCGTAGAACGGCAGGACGGGGGAGAGCTGGGGGCGGCCGTCGGACTTGATCGTGGCCAGCACGCCGAGCCGGCTCTCCGCGAGCAGTGCGCGCGGGTCGAAAGGGGTAGCAGTCATGCCGTGGCAACGGGCCGCCCGGCACCGGCTATTCCCGGCCGTCTACGGTGGACGCCCCGGTGCCTTCGGGTGTCGCATGGCGAAGTGAGCTTCCGTGGGAGGTCGTTGGGCGTGGACGTCTACGAAGCGGTGGACAGCCGGCGGTCGGTGCGCGGCTTCACCGCCCGGCCCGTGCCACGGCAGGTACTGGCGCGCGTGCTGTCCGCCGCGGCCCGCACGCCGTCCGGCGCCAACCTCCAGCCGTGGCACAGCTATGTGGTGACGGGCGCCCCGCTGGCCGCGCTCAAGAAGCGCACCGCCGAGCGGGTGGCCGCGGGGGACCCCGGCGACGCGCGCGAGTACGAGATGTATCCGGCCGCGCTCAAGTCCCCTTACCAGGAACGCCGATCGGCCGCCGCCGACCAGCGGTACGGCGCGCTCGGCATCCCGCGGGACGACGCGGCGGCCCGCCGGCGGGAGGTGGCCAGGAACTGGGACTGCTTCGGCGCCCCCGCCGCGCTGTTCTGCTACATCGACCGCGACCTGGGGGCGACCCAATGGGCCGACCTCGGCATGTACCTCCAGAGCGTGATGCTGCTGCTCCGCGCCGAGGGGTTGCACAGTTGCGCGCAGGTGGCCTGGTCGGTGTACCGCAGCTCGGTTGCCGAGGTCGTCTCGCCGCCGGACGGGCTGGTCCTGTTCTGCGGACTGTCGATCGGCTACGAGGACCCGGCCGTGGGGGCCGTCCGCGTTGACCGGGCGCCCCTCGACGAGACGGTCACCTTCGTCGGGGACGAGGGGAACTGGCGCCGGCATGCGGCGCGTTGAGGAGTGGGAGCGCGAGGCGGAGTGGCGGCTGCCGGCCCCCGTGCTGGCCTACTTCCGGCAGGGCGCCGGCGCCGGTCTGTCGGCCGCGGAGGCCGCGGCGTGCTGGGACGAGCCGCGGCTGCTGCCCCGCGTCCTGCGGGACGTCAGCGCCGTCGTCACGTCAACGTCCGTCCTGGGTGCGGACGTTGACACCCCGATCCTGGTCGCCCCGACGACGCTGCAACGCCAGGCGCACCCGGAGGGCGAGGTCGCCATGGTGCACGGCACCGCCGCCGCCGGCTCGCTGACCTGCGTCACCGGCAACGCGGGCGTGCCGTTCGCCGCCCTGGCGGGCCCCGCCCCGTGGTGGGTGCAGGCGTACGTCCTCAAGGACCGGCGGCTGACGGCGGAGTTGCTGGAGCGCGCCAAGGAGGCCGGGGCGCGGGCCGTGGTGCTGACCGCGGACACCCCCGTCGTCGGGCAGAAGTTCGGCACCGGGCCGAGCGTCTGGGACACCGTTCCGCCGGAACACCTGCTGGCCAACATCGACCGCCGGGAGCTCGACGACTGGCGCTGGGACAAGGCGGCCGACCTGACGCCCGCCACCATCGACTGGCTGCGCACCACCACGGGGCTCCCGGTGGTGGTCAAGGGGGTGCTGCGGCCCGACGACGCGCGCACCTGCCTGGCCGCCGGCGCCGCCGCGATCTGGGTCTCCAACCACGGCGGGCGACAGCTGGACGGCGCCGTCCCCACCGCCCGGGCCCTGCGCCCGGTCGCCGAGGCGCTGGCCGGCAGCGGCGCCGAACTCTACGTCGACGGCGGTCTGCGCACCGGCCGGCACGCGCTCCTCGCCCTCGCGCTCGGCGCCACCGCGGTGTTCGTCGGGCGGCCGGCCCTGTGGGCGCTGACCGTCGACGGGGCGTCCGGCGTGCAACGGCTGCTCACCGACCTCACCGCGGAACTGGCCCACGCCATGGCCCTGGTGGGTGCCCCGGACCTCGCCGCCCTCACCCCCGACCTGGTCGCCGACGGCACCTGAGGGCCCGGCGGTGGACGGCACGGCGTTGACGATCACCGGAAGGTCCGGCCCCATCAACGCCAGTTGCTCCGCCGCCGCCCCGAGACCGCCCGCGCCGACCGCGTTGGGCATCCACCCGCCGCTGGTCGCGGCCATCCGCTCGTCCAGCAGTGTGCCCCGGGTGCGGCCGGGCCGTCGGGCTCAGGGTGCGAAGACCGTGCTGGCGAGGGCCACATGGACGGCGGTGCCGCCGAGGATGCTCAACAGGGCGTTGCGGCGCCAGAGATGGAGGCCGATGGTGACCGCCAGGGCCGCGAGCGGGGCGAGCGCGCGCGGTTGGGTCACCGGGAGGTCGCGCAGGGCGTAGACGACCAGGATGACCATGACGCCGGCCGGCATCCGGCTGCTGAGGTACTGCACGGTCTTGCTCGCCCGCAGCGGCGCCAGGGCGGCGAACGGCAGGGCGCGCAGGGCCCAGGTGACCGCGGCGGAGACGACCACCGCGGCGATCAGGTACGGGGTGTCAGGCATGGGCGGGCTTCCTGCGGGCGATGAGGTGTCGGACCAGGAGGCCGACGGTGAACAGGACGAAGGCGGCCGGCAGCATCTGGTCCGGGAAGGCGAGGCGGGCGGCCAGGGCGCTGAGCAGGGCGAGGGCGGGCGTGGGCAGATCGCCGCGGCGCCCGCGGATGGCGTCCAGGGCCAACACGGTGAACAGCGCGGTCAGCGAGAAGTCCAGCCCCCGGACGCCCGCGGGGATCAACGAGCCGAGCAGGGCGCCGACGGTGGCACTGCCGGCCCAGTACACGTGCAGCAGGAACTGGAGCCAGAGGATCCGGCCGCTGGGCCAGGAGCGGGCCCGCTCCGTGGTGGTCAGCGCGTACGTCTCGTCGGTGAGGGCGAAGGTGCTGTAGGTCTTCGCCAGGCGACCGCGCACCCGGTGCAGGGGGAACGACAGGGTGTAGAAGACGTGCCGGATGTTGACCAGAAAGGCGGTCAGCGCGACCGTCGCCAGAGGGGCGACGGCGGTCACCAGGCCGATGAGCAGGAACTCGAACGAGCCGGCGTAGATCAGGGTGGTGAACAGGGTCGCCCACCACCAGGCCAGCCCGGAGTGTGTGACGAGCACGCCGAAGGCGAGGCCGAGCGGCACGAGCGCCAGGCCCACGGACGCGGAGTCCTGGACGGCGGCCCGGAACGGGGCGGGCGTTGCGGGCGGGGGAGCGGGGGCTACGAGGGGATCGGTCCTGGGGGGACCGTCGACGGCGGCCGGGGGTATTGCCATGTCGCAATTTTAGATCGAATTCGATCTTATTTGGTTGCCGATAGTGGCCCTATGATCGCCCTATGGGTAAGGGAATCGACCTGGATGCCATTGATCGCGAAATTTTGTTTCTCCTTCAGCAGGACGGACGGCTGACCAACGTCGAACTGGCCAAGCGGGTCGGGCTGACGCCGCCGCCGTGCCTGCGGCGGGTCAAGCGCCTGGAGGAGGCCGGCGTCATCGCCGGCTACCGGGCCGTCATCGATCCCGCGGCGGTCGGTCGCGGCCTGGAGGTCCTGGTCGACGTCGAGGTGTACGCCACCGACCGCAAGACAGTCGAGGACTTCGAGAACACCGTGGCGTCCTACGAAGAAGTCGTCGAACTGCGCCGGTTCTTCGGCCGCCCCGACTACTTCCTGCGCGTCTCGGTCGCCGATCACGCCGCCTACGAAGAGTTCCTCACCCGCAAGCTCACCGGGCTGCGCGGCGTCCTGCGGGTGGAGTCCCATCTGACCATGAAGAAGATCAAGACGGAGGTGTGAGCGGGCTGCCCGGGCCCGGGCCCAACGGGCCGCCCGGGCCCGGGAGTTCAGCGGCCCAGACGACCGCGCACCATGGCGAGCATCGCGTCGAGCTCGGGCACCCGGAACAGGCGGGCCAGGAGCAGGAAACCGCCCAACAGCACGACGGCGCCGGCCAGTAGCGCGACCAGGGACCCCAGGGCGTCGCCGCCCACCGTGTGGCGCAGCACGGTGGCCAGGACGCCGGCGGCGAGCGCGGCCGGCGCGGCCGCGGCGCTCAGCCGGGCGTAGGTGCGCAGCACCCGGCGGCCGTCCAGCTCACCGCCGAGCCGGTTGCGCAACCGGCGCCAGGCCACGGCGATGCCCACGGCGAACCCCAACCCGTACGAGGCGGCCATGCCGGTGACCGCCCACTGTGCCGGGAGCAGGGCGGAACACAGCCAGGAGGCCACGGCGTTGACGAGGGCGACGACGACGGTGTTGGAGAAGGGCGTGCGGGTGTCCTCGTAGGCGTAGAAGCCGCGCAGCACGACGTACTGCGCGGAGTACGGGATCAGGCCGAGGCCGAACGCCATCAGCGCGTGGCCGATGCTCTGCGCGCCCTCGGTGCCGGAACTGGCGTAGAGCAGGCCGGCCATCGGGACGCCCAGGGCCAGGAAGGCGAAGGCGCACGGCACGATGGCGACGGCGGAGGTCCGCAGGCCGTAGGAGAGGTCGTCGCGGACGGCGGCGGTGTCGTCCTCCTGGGCCGCGCGGGAGATCCGCGGCAGCACCGCGGTCATCACCGACACGGTGATGATGGCCTGCGGCATCTGCCAGATCTGGTACGCGTAGGTGTACGAGGTGAAGCCGGCGCCGGTGTGGCCGGCGCGCTCGGCGGCGGCGCCCGCCTTGGTGGCGAGCTGGGTGACGACGGTCATGCCGATCTGGTTGGCGAGCACGAACAGCAGCGTCCACTTGGCCAACCCCATGGCCTTGCCCAGGCCCTGTCCGCGGAAGTCGAAGCGCGGGCGGAGCCGGACGCCGGCGTCCCGGAGATAGGGCAGCATGGCCAGCGCCTGGACGACCAGGCCGAGCAGGGTGCCCAGGCCCAGCAGTCGGACGCCTTCGGGGGTGACGGTCGACGGGCTGACGCCGGAGTCGGTGAAGCCGCCGAACGCCCAGATGAAGGTGGCGAACGTGGCGATGGTGACGACGTTGTTGAGGACCGGCGTCCACATCATCGCGCCGAACCGGCCGCGGGCGTTGAGGATCTGCCCCAGCACGACGTGGACGCCCATGAAGAACATGGTGGGCAGGCAGTACCGGGCGAAGGCGACGGTGAGCGCCATCCGCGACGGGTCGCCGGCGATGTCCGGCGACAAGGTGCGCACCAGCAGGGGAGCGCCCAGCACGCAGACCACGGTGGCGCCGGCCAGGGCCACGGCGACCAGCGTCAGCAGCCGGTTGGCGTACGCCTCGCCGCCGTCCTCGTCCCGCTTCATCGCGCGCACCAACTGCGGTACGAACACGGCGTTCAGCGCCCCGCCGCCGACCAGCACGTAGATCATCGTCGGCAGGACGTTGGCGACCTGATAGGAGTCGCTGAGCGTGCTGACGCCGATCGCGGCCGCCATGACCAGGGTGCGCAGGAAGCCGGTGATCCGGGACACGATCGTGCCGGCCGCCATCAGCGCGCTGGACTTGGCCAACCGGCCGGCGCCGCCCTTCGGTTCGGGTTCGGCCCCCGCGGGCGGCGGGGGAGCGTGCTGCTCGCCGTCGCCGGGCAGGACGGCCGACGGTGTGCGCGGGGCGGACAGGCGCAGCGGAAGCGTGTCGTCCGGCAGCGGGTCGCGGGCCCGTCCCCGCCCGTCGGGCCGTTCACTCGGCGCAGCCATGCCTGTTCCTCCTCGTCATCACAGGCCCCGGCGGCCTGCCACGGATCGAGGTGCCACGATCGCACCCCGTCCGGGGCCCTCCGTCACGGGATGCCGCGCAGGGGGACTTTTCCGTCATGATCGGCCGGAAGTCTGCCGTGCGGGGCCGGGCGCGGGCCGGGACGGGCGTGCGGGCCGCGTCCGCCATGGCGTCCGGGCCCTCCGCAGTCCGCTATGATCATGGTGCAACTCCGGTCCTACGGGCGGGAGTCGCGCGTCTGTGGTCCAAGGAAAGACGTCCACCAACCGGTGGGAGATGCAGGTGCAAGGCCGGCCGGGCGCTCAAGAGAAGGTCCCCTTCCCGAATGGGAAGGGGACCTTCGCGTTGGCTGCACCAGTGGGTGGAGTTCCCGCAACTCCCTTGCGGTCGGCGGTGGTTGGACGGTCCCCGGCCGAACGTCTCAGGGGCCGACGGACCCGTCGATGCCCTCGCGGAGGAAGTCGGCGTGGCCGTTGTGGCGCGCGTACTCGTGGATCATGTGCAGCATGATCAGGCGGAGCGAGACGTCCTCGCCCCAACGGGGTTGGTGGACGGTCACGTCGAGCGACGCGGCGGCCTCCTCGATGCGCCGGGAGTGGGCCACCTCCGCCTGCCAGGCGGCGAAGGCCGCCGCCCCGGTGCCCTCCGCATCGTCGAACGCCGCCTGGAAGTCCACCTCTTGGGACCAGACCAGCGGCACGTCCTCACCGGCCAGCGTCCGGCGGAACCAGGCCCGCTCCACCTCGGCCAGATGACGCACCAGGCCGAGCAGGGACAGCGTCGACGGCGGCATGGACCGCCGCCGCAACTGGGCGTCGGTCAGGCCCTCGGTCTTCCGCGCCAACGTGGCGCGGTGGTAGTCGAGATAGGCGCGCAGCGTCTCCCGCTCACCGGCGCACCGGGGCGGATCTCTCCGATCGATGGTCATGCGCGCAGAGGTTAGCCGCCGGCCGTTCGCCCCGTACGCCACGGCCCGGGCGCCGCCGCACCCAGGCCGTTACTGATGTCGTGGCGGAACCGCCGTTACGGCAGGTAGCGCTCGATGGCGGCCCGGCCCTTCTCCTCGATCAGGCGCTGCGCCCATGCCAGGCTCTGCGGGGTGGGCTCCCGTCCGGACGCCCTGACCAGGTCCTCCGCGTCGAAGGGCCGCTCGCTACCGGTGTACAGCTCCGACGGCCGCTGCTCGGCCGGGGTCTTCCTGCCATTGGTCGTCACAGGTCCTCCTCTGTCCGCGCCCGCCGAGTGCCGGGACCTCGCTGGTTTCCATCATGGGACCGGCCCCGGCGACCCGCACGGCGTACACCGGGTTGCCGCCTCAGCCCACCGGCCGCGGAGCCCCCGGGTAGCGCGGCGGGAACGCCTGCTCCGCCCAGATCGTCTTGCCGTACGGCGTGTAGCGCGTCCCCCAGCGCTGCACCAACTGCGCGACGATGAACAGCCCCCGTCCGCCCTCGTCGTCGAGCGCGCTGTGCCGCAGGTGCGGGGAGGTGTGACCGGTGTCGGAGACCTCCGTGACCAGCGCCAGGTCCCGCAGCAGCCGCAGGTGCACCGGGCCGGCGGCGTGCCGCACCGCATTGGTGACCAGCTCGCTGACCACCAGCTCGGTCGCGTACGACAGTTCCGTCAGGTCCCACTGCGCGAGCTGTCGGGTGGCCAGCTCCCGCGCGGTGCCGACCGCGGCGGGCTCGGCGGGCAGCTCCCAGGCGGCCACCTGCCGGGTGTCCAGCTCCCGGGTCCGCACCAGCAGCAGCGCCGCGTCGTCGGGCGCCGCACCGTCCGGCAGCAGCGCGGCCAGCGCCCGGTCACACAGGTCCGCCAGCGGCCGGCGGTGCTCCCGCAGGACGTCGCCCAGGATCGCCAGCCCGGCGTCGACGTCCCCGTTGCGGCCCTGGACCAGCCCGTTGGTGAACAGGGCCAGCAGGCTGCCCACCGGCAGCTCGGTCTGCCAGGACTCGAACGGCAGACCGCCCAGCCCCAGCGGCGGGCCGGCCGGCAGGTCCGGGAACGACACCTCGCCCGTCGGGTGCACGACCGCCGGCGGCGGATGCCCGGCCCGGGCCATCGTGCAGTGCCGGGACACCGGGTCGTACACCGCGTACAGGCAGGTCACCCCCGTGGCCACGTCGTCCGGGCCGGGCTCCGCGCCGGCTCCGGCCGCGCGCTCCTCGGGGGTCTGCCCCACCAGGTCGTCCAGCCTGCTCAGCAGCTCGTCGGGCGCCAGGTCCAGCCGCGCCAGCGCCCGCACCGTCGTCCGCAGCCGGCCCATGGTGGCCGCGGCCTGGAGGCCGTGCCCGACGACGTCCCCCACCACCAGCCCGACCCGGGTGCCGGACAGCCCGATCACGTCGAACCAGTCGCCGCCCACTCCGGCGCGGTCGTCGCTGGGCAGATACCGGTAGGCCATGTCGACCGCGGACTGCGGCGGCAGGTGCTGGGGCAGCAGATCGCGCTGGAGGGTCAGGGCCGCGGCGTGTTCGCGGGTGAACCGGCGGGCGTTGTCCATCGCCACGGCGGCCCGGATCACCAACTCGTCGGCCAGGTCGATCTCGCCGCCGTCGAAGACCGCCGGGGAGTCCGCGCGGTCGAAGGTGACCAGCCCCATCGAGGCGCCGCCGGCCCGCAGCGGCATCACCATCGTCCGCTCCGCGCGGATCATCCCGCCCGACGACAGGCTCCGGTACTGGAGGGTGCCCGGCTCGTAGGAGATCGGGTACGGCGGGCGCGGCGGCCGGTCCGGCGGGTCGCCGCAGGAGCGCGCGGCAACCCGGACCAGCTCCGGCACCCCGGACGCGCCCGGCTCCGGATCGCCGCCCGCCAGCACCGAACCCAGCAGGTCGACGGTGACCGCGGCCGCGAAGTCGGGCACCGCGACCTCGGTGATCTCCCGGGCGGTGCCGACCATGTCCAACGTGGTGCCGATCTTCCGGCCGGCCTCCACCAGGAGGTTCAACCGGCGCTGTGCCTGATAGCGGTCGGTGATGTCGAAGGAGTCCTCGCAGACCCCCAACACCCGCCCGTCCGGATCCTGCAACCGGTAGTACGAGCAGGACCAGACGTGCTCGGTGCCCGGGTCGGTGGGCTGCTCGCCGACGAAGTGCAGATCGAGGAACGGCTGCCCGGTCGCCAGCACATGACGCATCACCGAGTCCAGCGTCCTGGGATACCCCTCCGTCACGAACGTGCCCGGATACAGCTCGTCCGCCCGCTTGCCGATCAACTCCCGCAGCGGCAGCCCGATCTCCTGCCCGTACGAGGCGTTGAACCACGTCAGCCGGAGAGCGTCGTCGTAGATCGCCAGGCCCACCGGTGACTGGGTGGCCAGCCCGTGCAGCATCGCCTGCCGCGACTCCCACGCCCGCAGGTCGCCCAGCGCCGTGGCGACCAGCACCCGGGCCGGGCCGGGCGCGACGCCCGGCAGCGCATCGGCCAGCGGGCACATCGTGAGGGCGACCGGCAGCCGGTGACCGTCCGCGTGCCGCGCGGACCACGTCGCGATGGTGGCCATCCCCGTGGTCGGGCGGTCGCCCGCCGGGGGCAGGTCCGGCTCCGGGAGGAAGGTGGCGGCCGGCCGGCCGATGATCTCCTCCGGCGCGTAGCCCAGCAGTTGCCGGGCCGCCGCGCTCCAGCCGATCACCAGCCCCCGGGCATCCAGCACCGCCGTGGCCGCCCTGGTGACGTCGAGGGGCCCACGGAAGTCGGCGCTCGTCGCCGCCGTCCACGCGTTCATGGCATCAATCCAGCCCGGTTCGGTACCTCCAGGATCGAGCCCGGTCATCGGCAGCACAACCGACCCTGCCCCGGGCGGGCGACCTGCGGGGGCGGGCGGTCGCTGGCACAGTGGGGTGAGGGCGCCGAGGACCCGCCGCGATCCCCGCCGACCAGCGCGGGCTGATCCACGCTCACCCGTCGGACCGGCCCGAGCGACAGGAGGCAGATGCCGATGCCGTCCCCATGCCCGACCTCGCCGGTGCGCGGAGCGCCCTGCTGGGTCAGCCTGCTGACGCACGACCTGCGGGCCGCGGAGAGCTTCTACGGCGCGGTGTTGGGCTGGCGGTTCCGGCCGGCCACACTCGGCGAGGAGTTCGCGGTCGCGATGCTCGACGGGGAGCCGGTCGCCGGGGTCGGGGCGCTGGTGCAGAGCTTCCAGGTGCCGGTGTCCTGGACCGCGTACTTCGCGGTGGAGCGCGCCGACGACACCGCCGGCCGGATCCGCGAGCGCGGCGCCACCGTCGCGGTCGGGCCGCTCAAGCTCGGCCCCGGGCGGGCCGCGCTCGCCGCGGACCGGGACGGTGCCACCTTCGGCTTCTGGGAGGGACAGACGCTGGCCTGGTCGGTGGGCACGGGCCACGCGCCGGCGATCCTGGAGCTGCGGACCAGGGACGCGTTCGCCGCGGCCATCTTCTACGCCGAGGTCTTCGACTGGGCGACGGATCGGCCCGGCGGCTGCCAGGTGACGTACGAGCACGACGAGGTCATCGTGCACGACGGGACGCATGTGGTGGCGGTGCTGCGCGGCGGCGGGGTGGAGGCCGCCCCGGACCCGCGGGTGCGGCCGCAGTGGCATGTGCACTTCCGGGTGGACGACGTGCGGCGGGCGACCGAGGCGGCGGTGGCGGCCGGCGGGACCGTCACCCCGGTGACCGCGACCCGGGACGGGTCGGGCAGTCAGGCGATGGTGCGGGATCCGGACGGCGGGCTGTTCACGGTGACGGCACCGGGGGCGCCGCCGGGCTGAGGGCAAGTCCCTTGGGACGGGGGTGGGTTGGGCGGTCGGATGTCGACGCCCGGAACCTCGGCCGCGGGCGGGCCTGAAGGGGAGCTGAGGGCGCGGTTAAGAAAACCTCGATGGACCGGACGGGGCGTCATACGGAAGATTTCTGGCCAGAGGGCGGTGGGCCGGATCGGGCCCGGTGAGGTCGCTCCAGTCATCTCTTTCTAACGGGAGTCGTTGCGGTGAAGGCACTGGTCAAGGAGAAGGCGGAGCCGGGACTCTGGCTGGTCGACGTGCCGGAGCCGGAGATCGGCCCCGGTGATGTGCTGATCAAGGTGTTGCGGACCGGTATCTGCGGCACCGATCTGCACATCCGCGCCTGGGACGGCTGGGCGCAGCAGGCGGTCAGTGCGCCGCTGACCGTCGGCCACGAGTTCGTCGGCGAGGTCGTCGAGACCGGCCGGGACGTGGCCGAAATCAAGGCCGGCGATCTGGTCAGCGGCGAGGGCCACCTGGTCTGCGGCAGTTGTCGCAACTGCCTGGCCGGCCGCCGCCACCTGTGCCGCGCCACGGTCGGCCTGGGCGTCGGCCGGAACGGCGCGTTCGCCGAGTACGTGGCGCTGCCCGCGACCAATGTCTGGGTGCACCGGGTCCCGGTCGACCTGGACATCGCCGCGATCTTCGACCCGTTCGGCAACGCCGTGCACACCGCGCTCTCCTTCCCGCTGGTCGGCGAGGACGTGTTGATCACCGGGGCCGGGCCGATCGGCATCATGGCGGCGGCGGTCGCCCGGCACGCCGGCGCCCGCAACGTGGTGATCACCGACGTCAGCGAGCAGCGCCTGGAGCTGGCGCGCAAGGTCGGCGTGAGCCTCGCCCTCAACGTCGCCCGCGGCTCCATCGAGGACGGTCAGCGCGAACTGGGCCTGCGCGAGGGCTTCGACGTCGGCCTGGAGATGTCCGGCCGGCCCGAGGCCATGCGCGACATGATCGACAACCTGACGCACGGCGGCCGGATCGCCGTCCTCGGGCTGCCCTCCGAGGAGTTCGCCGTCGACTGGTCCCGGATCGTCACCTCGATGATCACGATCAAGGGCATCTACGGCCGGGAGATGTTCGAGACCTGGTACGCGATGTCCGTGCTGCTGGAGGGCGGCCTCGACCTCTCGCCCGTGATCACCGGCCGTTACCCCTACCAGGAGTTCGACGCCGCCTTCGCCGACGCGGCCAGCGGCCAGGGCGGCAAGGTCATCCTCGACTGGAGCGCCTGACCCTCGCTCCCGGAATTTCCCGAGCGCCCGCCCGCACCCCAAAAGGAGACCCCTTTCATGTTCGACGCCGTACGCGACGACCTGCGCGTCACCCTCGACGAGATCCGCGCCGCCGGACTGCACAAGCCGGAGCGGGTGATCGGCACGCCGCAGTCCGCCACCGTGGGCGTCACCGCCGGCGGCCAGCCCGGCGAGGTCCTCAACTTCTGCGCCAACAACTACCTCGGCCTGGCCGACCACCCCGAGGTCATCGCCGCCGCCCACGAGGCCCTGGACCGCTGGGGCTACGGCCTGGCCTCGGTCCGCTTCATCTGCGGCACGCAGGAGGTGCACAAGGAACTGGAGCGCCGGATCGCCCACTTCCTCGGCCAGGAGGACACGATCCTCTACTCCTCCTGCTTCGACGCCAACGGCGGCGTCTTCGAGACCCTGCTCGGCCCGGAGGACGCGGTCATCTCCGACGCCCTCAACCACGCCTCCATCATCGACGGCATCCGGCTGAGCAAGGCCCGCCGCTTCCGCTACGCCAACCGCGATCTGGCCGACCTGGAGCGCCAGTTGAAGGAGGCGGAGGGCGCCCGGCGCACCCTCATCGTCACCGACGGCGTGTTCTCCATGGACGGTTACCTGGCGCCGCTGGCGGAGATCTGCGACCTGGCCGACCGCTACGGCGCGATGGTCATGGTCGACGACTCGCACGCGGTCGGCTTCGTCGGCCCCGGCGGCCGCGGCACCCCGGAGCTGTGCGGGGTGATGGACCGGGTCGACATCATCACCGGCACCCTCGGCAAGGCGCTGGGCGGCGCCTCCGGCGGCTATGTCGCGGCCCGTGCCGAGATCGTGGAACTGCTGCGCCAGCGCTCCCGCCCCTACCTGTTCTCCAACTCGCTGGCCCCGGTGATCGCGGCCGCCTCCCTCAAGGTCCTCGACCTGCTGGAGTCCGCGGGCGACCTGCGCGAGCGGCTGCACGCCAACACCGCACTGTTCCGCTCCCGGATGACCGAGGAGGGCTTCGCGATCCTGCCCGGCGAGCACCCCATCGCGCCGGTGATGATCGGCGACGCGGCCGAGGCGGGCCGGATGGCCGAGCTGCTGCTGGAGCGCGGGGTGTACGTGATCGGCTTCTCGTACCCCGTGGTTCCGCAGGGCCAGGCCCGGATCCGCGTCCAGCTCTCCGCCGCCCACTCCACCGAGGACGTGCACCGCGTCGTGGACGCCTTCGTGGCCGCCCGCGCGGCCCTGGAGAGCTGACCGGGCGGTCGCGGGGCACGATCCGGCCGTGCCCTGCGAAACTGGACCCATGATCGAAGCACGTCGGCTGCACATCCTGCGGGCGCTGGCCGACCACCGCACGGTGACCGCCGCGGCCGCCGCGCTCTACCTCACGCCGTCGGCGGTCTCCCAACAGCTCGCCGCGTTGGAGCAGGAGACCGGCCACCGGCTGGTCGAGCGCGGCGCCCGCGGGGTCCGACTGACGCCGGCGGGGGACATCCTGCTCGGCCACGCCAACGCCGTACTGGCCCAGTTGGAGCGCGCCGAGGCGGAGCTGGCCGCCTACGACAAGGGCGAGGGGGGCACGGTGACGGTCGCGGCGTTCGCCACCGTCATCGGGTTGGTGCTCGCGCCGGCCCTCGCCGAACTGGCCGCGTCCGCGCCCGACATCCACGTCCGGGTGCGGGACGCGGAGGGGGACGCCAGCCTGCCGATGGTGCTGGACCGGCAGGTCGATGTGGCGGTGGCCGTCGAGTACCGGGGCGCGCCGGACGCGGACGACCCCCGGTTGACCCGCGTCCCGCTGTACGCGGAGCCGTTCGACGCGGTGCTGCCGCCCGGCCACGCGCTGGCCGACGCGGCGGCGGTGCCGCTGTCCGCGCTGGCCAAGGCCCCCTGGATCGGCCCCTATTCGGGCAACCCCTGCCACGACGTGGTCGTCCTGGCCTGCGAGTACGCCGGGTTCCGGCCGCTTCTGACGCACTTCTCCGACGACTTCCGGGCGGTGGTGGCGCTGGCGTCGGCGGGCGCGGGGGTCGCGCTGGTGCCGCGCTCGGCGCTGCGCGGGATGGACCTGGGCGGAGTGGTGGTCCGGCCGGTCGACGGGGTGGCGCCCACCCGTCGGGTCTTCGCGGCGGTGCGGCGCGGGGCGGAGGAACATCCGTTGTTCCGGCCGGTGTTGGCGGCGCTGCGGACGGCGGCCGCCGCGCAGGAGGGGTGAAGTCGGGCGTGTCCGGGGCGGGTTGATGCCCCATTGCCCGTCGCGTGGGATGGGGTTCAGGCGTCGGCCCGGCGCGGGGTGCGACCGGTCCTGGTCCAGGTCGTCAGTTGGCGGGCCGTCCAGGTGGTGAGGGAGCGGCCGGCGGGGACGCCGCACTCCTCGGCGCGGGCGCAGCCGTAGATCTGCCAGTCGAGCTGGCCGGGGGCGTGCGCGTCGCTGTCGATCGCGAAGAGGGCGCCGGCGTCGAGGGCCTGACGCAGCAGTCGGCGGGGTGGATCCAGGCGGTCCGGGCGGCAGTTGATCTCCACCGCGGTGCGGTGCGCGGCGCACGCCGCGAAGACCTCCGTGGCGTCGAACGCCGATTCCGGGCGGCCCTTGCCGGTGAGCTGCCGGCCGGTGCAGTGGCCGAGGACGTCCACCAGCGGATTGCGCACCGCGGCCAGCAGCCGGCGGGTCATCGGGCCCCGGTCCATGCGGAGCGTGGAGTGGACCGAGGCGACGACCACGTCGAGCCGGTCCAGGAGTTCCGGTTCCTGGTCGAGCGAGCCGTCGTCGAGGATGTCGCACTCGATCCCGGTCAGCAGTCGGAACGGCGCCAGTTCTTCGTTGAGCTCCGCGACCACGTCCAGTTGTCGGCGCAGCCGTTCGGCGGTCAGCCCGCGGGCGACGGTGAGCCGGGGGGAGTGGTCGGTCAGCGCGCACCAGGCGTGGCCGAGGTCGCGGGCGGTCCGGGCCATCGCGGCGATCGGGCTGCCGCCGTCCGACCAGTCCGAGTGCAGATGACAGTCGCCGCGCAGCGCCCGCCGCAGTGCCCGGCCCCGCCCGCCCTCGACCAGCGGGCCGCCGGCCTCCTGCTCCAGCGCGGCGAGGTAGGCGGGGCGTTGCCCGGCGAGCGCCTCCGCGATGACCCGGGTCGTCTTGGGGCCGAGTCCCTTGAGGCGTCCCAGCGTTCCGCGCGCGGCGCGCTCGCGCAGCTCGTCCGGGGGCAGTTGGTCGAGCACGGCGGCCGCGGTGCGGAACGCCTGCACGCGGTACGTCACCGCGCCCTGCCGTTCCAGCAGGAACGCGATCCGGTCCAGGGCCGCCGCGGGATCCACCTCCCCACCGTGCACCGGGTGGGGGTCGGCCGCCACCGCGGTGCGGTCGCCGAACGCCGTCACCGCAGTTATGCGAATATGTCCGTTCTCTAGTGGTCGATCCGTTTCCATCGGAATGGCGGGGCGATAGCGGTGACGATTCCGGTCAATACCGCACGGGAAGTCACGGGCAATCATGTTCGGTTAAAACCTCCGTCACGCCCGGGTCGTACTGCGGAAACGCGCGGCGGACTTCGCGGGGTCGCGGCGCGCTAGTCGGGCGTTAAGTTCGACGGCCTTCAGGAAATCTGCACACCGAATGCGCAGCCGGCACACGCGCCGGTGTTTCGGGGCGGGGTGCGGTCCGGTCGATCGCTGGACGGCTTCCGGAATGCCCCATTCCGTGCGTCTCGCAACGACGATTCCGCGGAAAGGAAACCGGAGGAGATGTGAAGATGCCTCGCCCAAGCCATGGACGTACGTACACGTCCGGTAATTCATTCGGGCAGTCGCGCCCGGATCACCGCTCATCCGATTAGCAGCGCAACCCGCCCGCATGCTTTGATCCATCGCACCGCGGCAGTCGCCGGGGTTTCCCGAAATCGGGGCCCGCACTACCGTGGCCGCGGCCGGGCCGGCCACCAGATGGCTCGTCCGCAGTTTTTCTTGATATTGATCCGTCTGAAGGGAAACACCATGAACAACGCCCAGGTTCAGACCCAGGAAATCTCCGACGCCGACCTGGACAACGTGTCCGGTGGCCTCGTCGGCGGCGTCCTGAGCAGCGTCACCGGCACCGTGGACTCCGTCGCCCCCGTCTCGGGCGCCGTCGCCAACGCCACCGGCCTGGTCCAGCAGACCACCGGCCTGGACGTGCAGGGCCTCGTCGGCGGCGCGACCAACGGTCTCTGATCCAGCCGATCACGTGCCGCCCCGCGGCACGGCCGGCATCGAACGGCCACGACGGTAGTCGGCGCCCCCTCCCTGCCGATCTGCCGCACCGAGTGCCCCGGACAATCCGGCTCCGGCCGGATTCCGGGGCACCCGGCTGTCCACCGCCGGGGCCCGCCGCCGGACCTCCGCATCGGCGGCGTACTCTCGTACGTCCGTACCAGCCCAGGCAGTTGAGGGAAGAGTGTCGTGCAATTCCGCCAACAGGCCCTTTCCAAGCTGCAGTCGCCCGAGGAACTCGACCTGCCGGTGCGCTTCGCCCGCCCCCAGGGCTGGTTGGTGCTCACCGTCACCGTCCTCGTCATGATCGCCGCGACCGTCTGGGCGATCACCGGCACGGTCACCGCCACCCTCGGCGCCCCCGGCATCCTCACCCACGGCCACGGCAGCTACGTCCTCCAGAGCCCGGTCGCCGGCCAGGTCACCACGGTCCTCGCCGAGGAGGGCAAACAGGTCGCGTCCGGCGCCCCGTTGGTCCGAATACGCACCGCGCAGGGCACCGCCACCGTCGTCCGCGCGCTCGCCGCCGGCCGGTTGACCAGTTTGGACGCCAGCATCGGCGCGGTGGTCACCACGGGCGCCGACCTCGCCTCCGTGGAGCGGACCACCGGCGTCCAAGACCCGCTGACGGCCACCCTGTACGTCCCGGCCGAGAGCGCCGCCACGCTCCCGGTCGGGGCCCCCGTCGACCTCACCGTCGCCTCCGTCCCCACCCAGCGCTACGGCGTGCTGCGCGGCCGGGTCGCCGCCATCGGCCGCGCAGCCCAGCCCCGGCAACGGATCGCGGCGTTCCTCGGCAGCGCCCAACTCGCCGAGCAGTTCTCCCGCGACGGCCAGCCCGTCGCCGTACGGGTCACCCTCGACGCCGCGCACACGGCCTCCGGCTATGCCTGGTCCACCACCACCGGACCACCCTTCGCGCTCGACTCCATGACCCAGGCCACCGCCGCCGTCCACCTGGCCGCGCAGCACCCGATCGATTGGCTGCTCTCGTGACCGCCCCCGATGCCTCCGCGGCGCCCCCGCAGCACCTCCCGCCCGCCGGCCGCGGCCGGCACCGCCCCGAGGGCGCGACGCCCGCCCGCCGCCGCAGGGCACCGGAGCGCGCCCCCAAGGCGAAGAAGCCGGTGCGCACCTCCACCGTCCTCCAGATGGAAGCCGTGGAGTGCGGCGCCGCCTCCCTGGCGATGGTGCTCGCCCACTACGGCCGGCACGTGCCGCTGGAGGAGCTGCGGATCGCCT
This sequence comes from Streptomyces sp. WZ-12, assembly GCF_028898845.1. NCBI lineage: Bacteria > Bacillati > Actinomycetota > Actinomycetes > Kitasatosporales > Streptomycetaceae > Streptomyces > Streptomyces sp. WZ-12. Next base: position 7,704,507 of record NZ_CP118574.1, read on the forward strand.
GCGGCGTCTCCCGCGACGGCTCCCGCGCCAGCAACCTCCTCAAGGCCGCCCGCAGTTACGGCCTGACCGCCAAGGGCATGCAGATGGAGACGGTCGCGCTCGCCGAGGTCCAGGCGCCGGCCATCCTCTTCTGGGAGTTCAACCACTACGTCGTCTACGACGGCATGGGCCGCCGCCTGGGCCGCCGCGGTGTCCACCTCAACGACCCCGACAAGGGCCGCCGCTTCGTGCCCGTGGAGGACTTCGACACCAGCTTCACCGGCGTCGTGCTGGTCTTCGAACCCTCCGAGGCGTTCGAGAAGGGCGGCCGGCGCCCCAGCGTCCTGCACGCCCTGCCGGCCCGGCTGCGCGGCACCACCGGCACCCTGCTGGCCGCCCTGCTCGCCAGCCTGCTGCTGGTCGGCGTCGGCGCCGCGGTGCCCGCGCTCAGCCGCACCTACATCGACATGTTCCTGATCGGCAACCAAACCTCGCTGTTGGGCCCGCTGTTCGCCGCGATGGCCGCGATGGTGGCGCTCGCCGCCGTCCTCACCGGCCTGCAACAGGCGAACCTGCTGCGCGGCCGGATCATCTCCTCCACCCTCAGCAGCGCCCGCTTCCTGAGCCATCTGCTGCGGCTGCCGGTCACCTTCTTCGCCCAGCGCTCGCCCGCCGACCTCGTCCAACGCCTCCAGTCCAACGACGCGGTCGCCGAGACCCTCGCCCGCGACCTGGCCGCGGCCGCCGTCGACGGCGTGGTCGTCATCCTCTACGCCGTACTGCTGTGGACCTACGATCCCCAACTCACCGTCATCGGCGTGCTGTTGGCCCTGCTCAACGTCGTCGCCATGCGCATCGTCGTCCGGCTGCGCGCCACCCACACCCAGAAGCTGCGCGCCGACACCGCCCGCCTCACCAACACCTCCTACACCGGCCTCACGCTCATCGAGACGATGAAGGCCACCGGGGGCGAGAACGGTTACTTCCGCCGCTGGGCCGGCCAGCACGCCACCACTCTGGAGGTACAGCAGCGGCTCGGCGTCCCCAGCGCCTGGCTCGCGATCGTCGCCCCCACCCTCGCCACCCTCAACAGCGCCCTGATCCTCTGGATCGGCGGCCTGCGCGCCGTCGAAGGCCACCTCTCCATCGGCCTGTTGGTCGCCTTCCAGGCCCTGGTGACCCGCTTCACCGCCCCCGTCACCCGCCTCAACGGCGTCGCCGGGCGCATCCAGGACTTCGCCGCCGACGTCGCCCGCCTCAAGGACGTCGAGAGCTTCCCCGCCGACAGCCACTACTCCCGCCCGGACGCGGACGCCGGCACCCGCCGCCTCAAGGGCCATGTCACCCTCGACGACGTCACCTTCGGCTACAGCCCGCTCGACGCCCCGCTGCTGACCGGCTTCTCGCTCTCCGTCGGCCCGGGGCAGCAGGTCGCCCTGGTCGGCGGCTCCGGCAGCGGCAAGTCCACCGTCTCCCGCCTGATCTCCGGCCTCTACGCGCCCTGGGAGGGCACCATCCGGATCGACGGACAGCGCCTCGTCGACATCCCGCGCAGCGCGCTGGCCGCCTCGGTCTCCTTCGTCGACCAGGACGTCTTCCTCTTCGAGGGCACCGTGCGGGACAACGTCGCCCTGTGGGACCCCTCCATACCGGACGACGCGGTGATCGCCGCCCTCCAGGACGCCGCCCTCTACGACGACGTCATCGCCCGCCGCCCCGACGGCATCCACAGCCGCGTCGAACAGGACGGCCGCAACTTCTCCGGCGGGCAGCGGCAGCGCCTGGAGATCGCCCGGGCGCTGGTCCGGCGCCCCAGCGTCCTCGTCCTCGACGAGGTCACCAGCGCCCTGGACGCCGGGACCGAGGCGGTCATCATGGACAACCTGCGGCGCCGCGGCTGCGCCTGCGTCATCATCGCCCACCGGCTGAGCACCGTCCGCGACAGCGACGAGATCGTGGTCCTGGACCACGGCACCATCGTCGAACGCGGCCGGCACGAGGAACTGGTCGCCGCCGGGGGCACCTACGCCCAGTTGGTCAAGGAGCACTGACGTGGCCTCCGCCTACCCGTCCCCGGACGCCGGACCCGGCGTGCCGCCGCCCGCGGAACCGGCCGCCGCCCCCGGTGCCGATGCCGTCAGCCACGCCCTGGGCGCCCTCGGCACCCCCGTCGACTGCACCGGGCTGCGCAACGTCCCGCTCGAAGGCCCGCACGTCCTGTGGTTGGTCACCAGCGGCGCCCTCGACCTGTTCGCGGTCGACGCCGCGCAAGAAGGCCACTGGCACTTCCTCGGCCGCCTCGAAGCCGGCACCCTGCTGCTCGGGCCCGTCCAGGGCCCCCAACACACCCTCGTCGGCCGCCCGTCGGGCGACTGCGGCCTGCGCCGGATCGCGCTGCGCGAACTGCCCCGCCCCGACCACGGCGGCGACCCCCACGCGTACGGATACGACGACCCCTATGGGACGCCGGTCGCCACCCCTTTGGAACACGCCTTCGCGCTCGGCACCGCCCGCGGGCTGGGCGTGCTCTTCGAGGCCCCGTTGGACGGCCGGCCCAGCGACGAGGCGGTGGCCGACGACGACGTGCTGTGGATGCCGGTGCCACCCGGCAGCGTCCACTACGGCGCCTCCTACGGCGCCGAGGCCGCCGCCGATCTGCTCGTCGACGCCGCGCTGTGGCAGCGCATGGTCAACCAGCAGTACCGGCTGCTGTCCGCCGTCGACCGCTGGATCGAGCAGGAGGAGCGGGCCCACGAGGACCGGGCGGCCGCCGGCATCAAGGCCGGCGAGGCCGTCCGCGAGCGCGCCGACCAGGCGCTGTTGGCCTCCATCGGCAAGGAGCGCGGCCCCCGCACCGCCGCGGGGCGCGACCGGGCCGGTGACGACCTGACCTTCGCGGTCTGCCAACAGGTCGCCGGCGCCGCCGGGATCACCCTCACCGAACCGCCCAAGGGCGCCGCGGCCGGTGACCGGGTCAGCCCCGTCGAGCGGATCGCCCTCGCCTCCCGGATACGCACCCGCGCCGTCCGCCTCGACGGCCGCTGGTGGCGCTCCGACGCCGGCCCCCTGGTCGGCCACCGCGCCAAGTCCGGCGCCCCCGTGGCGCTGCTGTGGCGGCGCGGCCGCTACGAAGCGGTCAACCCGGCCTCCGGGCTGCGGATCCGGATCGGCAAGGACAACGCCGACGCGTTCGAGCCGCAGGCGGTGATGTTCTACCGGCCGCTGCCCGAGCGCCGGTTGACGCTGTGGCGGCTGATGCGCTTCAGCCTCCGCGGCACCCGCACCGACCTGCGCAACCTCGCCCTGGCCGGACTGGTCACGGTCGCCCTCGGCGCCCTCGTCCCGATCGCCACCGGCAAGGTCCTCGGCGTCTACGTACCGGCGGCCCAGCGCGACCTGATCGTCCAGGTCGCGCTCGCCGTCATCGTCTCCAGCGTCGTCGCGGCCGCCTTCACCCTGCTCCAGAACCTCACCGTGCTGCGCGTCGAGGGCCGGATCGAGAGCATCCTGCAACCCGCCGTCTGGGACCGGCTGTTGCGGCTGCCCACCCAGTTCTTCGCCGCCCGCTCCACCGGTGAACTGGCCAGCGCCGCCATGGGGATCAGCACCATCCGCCGGGTCCTGGCCGGCGTCGGACCGGTCGCCGTCCAGGCCGGCACGGTCGGTGCGATCAACCTCGTGCTGCTGCTCCTCTTCAGCGTGCCGCTGGCGCTCGCCGCGCTCGCCGCGCTGCTCGTCATCGGCGCGGTCTTCCTCGTCCTCGGCCTGTGGGAACTGCGCTGGCAGCGCCGCCTGATCGTGCTCGGCAACAAGCTCAACAACCGGGCCTTCCAGACCCTGCGCGGCCTGCCCAAGCTGCGGGTCGCGGCAGCGGAGTCCTTCGCCTACGCCGCCTGGGCGCGGGAGTTCGCCCGCTCCCGGGAACTCCAGCAGCGGGCCGGCCGGATCAAGAACCTCACCACCGTCCTCAACGCCGTCTACCTGCCGGTCTGTTCCCTGGCGCTGTTCATGCTGCTGGCCGGCCCGGCCCGCGGCACCCTCTCCGCCGGCGCCTTCCTGACCTTCAACACCTCGGTGACGATGCTGCTCACCTCCGTCACCCAGATCACCGGCGCGCTCCTCCAGGCCGCCGCGGCGCTGCCGATGTTCGAGCAGATCAAGCCGGTGCTGGACGAGGCCCCCGAGGTCCGCGGCGGCAGCTCCCAACCGGGCGCGCTCTCCGGCGCCCTGGAGACCCGCCGGCTCTCCTTCCGCTACCGCGAGGACGGCCCGCTGGTCCTCGACGACGTCTCCCTCCAGGTGCGGCCCGGCGAGTTCGTCGCCATCGTCGGCCCGAGCGGCTGCGGCAAATCGACCCTGCTGCGCCTGCTGATCGGCTTCGACCGCCCCTCCTTCGGCAGCGTCCTCTACGACGGCCAGGACCTCGGCGCGCTCGACCAGGCCGCCGTCCGCCGCCAGTGCGGGGTGGTCCTCCAGAACGCCCAGCCGCTCACCGGCTCCCTCCTGGACTGCATCAGCGGCGCCGAGTCGTTCACCCAGGAAGAGGTCTGGGCGGCCGCCGAGATGGCCGGGTTGGCCGAGGACATCAAGCGGATGCCGATGGGCCTGCACACCATGATCTCCGGCGGCGGCGCCATCTCCGGCGGCCAGCGGCAGCGGCTGATGATCGCCCAGGCGCTGGTCCGCCGCCCGCGCATCCTCTTCTTCGACGAGGCCACCAGCGCCCTGGACAACGAGACCCAGCGGATCGTGATCGACAGCACCCGCGCGCTGAGCGCCTCCCGCGTGGTCATCGCGCACCGCCTCTCCACGGTGCTGGACGCCGACCGGGTCCTGGTCATGGCCGATGGCCGGATCGTCGAACAGGGCACCCCCGCCGAGCTCCTCGCCGACACCGGCGGCCGGCTGCACGACCTGGTACGCCGTCAGATGGCCTGAGGCCGGACGGCCGGACGGCGCTCAGGTTGCCGCGTTCCGGGTCGGCCATTCCCGGCATCCATCGCATCCTCCGCATATCGTGCAGAACGCTCTGAAGTGATCCCACGTGGTGGACGGAGGGCGAGATGCCCAAGGTGAAGCACCTGTTCGATGCGATGCCGCCCGACCGGCGCCGACGGCTGACCGAGCTCGCCCGGCTCGTGTCGCTGCCCCGCGGCACCCGCGTCTTCGAGGAGGGCCGCCGCGCCGAGCGGTTCTGGATCATCCGCTCCGGCCGGGTCGCGCTCGACCAGCGCGTCCCCGGTCGCCGCGCGGCCGTCGTCGAAACCCTCGGCCGGGACGAACTCCTCGGCTGGTCCTGGCTGTTCCCGCCCTACCTCTGGCACCTCGGCGCGGAGACCCTCGGCCCCGTCGAGGCGCTCGAATTCGACGCGGCCGTCGTCCGCGGCCTCTGCGCGGACGACGCCGTCCTGGGCCGCGCCGTCTACCGCTACGTCGCGGAGACCGTCGCCGAACGCCTCCACGGCACCCGCACCCGCCTCCTGGAGCTCTACGGCCCCCAGGGGAGCGGCCAAGAGGGGCCCTGAGCGCCGGCGGCCGACCGCCCGCCGCGCGTCACCCGTGCCGCCGGACCCGCCGCCGGCGGCGCCCCTCCTCTTCCTCGGTGGGGCGCGTGCGAGGACGAGTAGTCGCTCGATGAGTGATCGCTCGACATGAACGCCAGGAGGCGGGAACCGGAGGCGGCGCCTCCCCGACTACCTGTGCCGGGCCACGAGGGTGGCCCGCGGCCGGCGGACCGGCCGGAGCGTCACAGTGGTAGGGGAGAAGGCCCATGCGCCCAGGAAAGTGGTGCGGACTCGCGGCGGTTATCGCGCTGACCGCCACGGCATGCGGTTCAGGCGGCGGGACACGCGCTACGGGGGCGGACGGCGGTCCACCGGGCCGCGACGGCTTCCCCGTACGGGTCGCCGACTGCAAGGGCGTGGAGACCACGTTCACCGCCCCGCCCCGGAAGATCGTCACCAGCAACGCCGCCGCGCTGGAGATGCTGCTCCGGCTCGGCGCCGGCGACCGGGTCATCGGCACCGGATTCCCGCCCGGCAGGGGGACGTTGCCGGGTGGACTCGGCGCCCGGGCCGCCAAGGTGCCGGTCCTCGGCAAGGCCGTCATCCCGAAGGAGAAGCTGCTGGGCTCCGGCGCCGACCTCTACATCGACACCTTCGCCGCCATGGGCGGCGTGGGCGGCATGGGCGGCATGGGCGGCGCCGGGGACGCCCCGACCGACGAGGAGTTCAAGGCGGCCGGCATCCGCCACGTCTACCTCGCCTCCACCGCCTGCGCCCCGATGGCCAAGGGCCCGCAGCGTGACCTGTCCGGTGTCGAGGGCGACCTGACCCGGCTCGGCGCCGTCACCGGCACCGCGCCACGGGCCCGGGAACTCGTCGCCGGCATGCGCGCCAAGGTCGCCGCCGTCCACAAGGCCGTCGCCGACGTGCCCGAGGCCGAGCGGCCCCGCTACTTCTTCTTCGACTTCGACGCCGGCACCAAGCAGCCGATGGCCGTCTGCGGCAAGCAGGTCGCCAACGCCGTGATCACCCAGGCCGGCGCCCGCAACGTCTTCGGCGACTGCGACGGGGACTTCACGCCGGTCTCCTGGGAGGACGTGGTCGCCAAGAACCCCGACTGGATCCAACTCGCCGTCCGCGACCGCGGCGACGCGGCCGCCAACGCCAAGGCGTTCGACCAGGCCGCGCAGTTCCTGACGTCCTTCCCCGCCACCAAGGGCCTGGCCGCGGTCCGCAACGAGCGGTTCCTGCGGATCGGTTCGGAGCCCACCACCATCGCCGGCACCCGCAACGCCGACACCGTCGAGGAGATCGCGCACACCCTGTACCCGGCACGGTTCAAGGGAGGCCGGTAGTGGGGGCGCGGCCGCTCGCCCCGGTACGCGAGCGGACGCGCCTGCCGCGCACCGGGCCGCTCGCCCTCGTCCTGGCCGTGGCACTGGCCGGCGCGCTGACCGCCGCGGTGTCGCTGGGCGCCACCGACCTGCCGCCCGGACACGTCTGGTCGGTGGTGCTGCGCCGGCTCGGCGGGGCCGCGCCGCACCCCGGCACGGACGAACTGATCGTGTGGCAACTCCGCGTCCCCAGAGCCCTGTTGGCGGCCTGCGTCGGCGCCGGCCTCGGGCTGGTCGGCACCGCGACCCAGGCCCTGGTGCGCAACCCGCTCGCCGACCCGTACCTCCTCGGCATCTCCAACGGCGCATCGCTCGGCGCGGTCGCCGCGATCGTGCTGGGCGCCGGGGCCGGCGGGGCGCTGGGGCTCGGCATGTCGGCGGCCGCCTTCGCCGGGGCGCTCGCCGCGTTCGCGCTGGTGTGGGCGATGGCGCGGCGCGGCGGCGGATTCTCGCCGCTGCGGCTGGTGTTGGCGGGCGTGGGCATCGGCCAGTTCCTGTCCGGCTTCACCAGTTACCTCGTCCTCCAGGCCGGCGACGAACAACAGACCCGTGGGGTGCTGTTCTGGCTGATGGGCAGCCTGGGCGGGGCCACTTGGGGCGCGCTGTGGCTGCCGGCACTCGCGGTCGCGGCCGGCCTGCTGCTGCTCCAGGCCCGGGCCCGCGCGATGAACGCCCTGCTGATGGGTGACGAGACGGCGGCCGGGCTCGGCGTGGACGTGACCAGGCTGCGCCGCGAACTGTTCGTGGTGACCAGCCTGTTGACCGGCGTCCTGGTCGCGGTCTCCGGAGCCATCGCCTTCGTCGGCCTGATGGTGCCGCACCTGTGCCGGCTCGTCGTCGGCGGCGACCACCGCCGGCTGCTGCCGCTGTCCGCCCTCACCGGGGCGCTGCTGCTGGTGGTGGTCGACGTGGTCTGCCGAACGGCCCTGGACGGTCAGGAGCTTCCGGTCGGGGTCGTCACGGCGATGATCGGCGCGCCGGCCCTGCTGTTCGTGCTGGACCGGCGGTTGGGGGCCGAACGATGAGGATCGACATCGAGGAGCTGCGGGTCAGCTACTCCGGACGGGACGTGGTCGCCGGGGTGCATCTGATGGCGGCCGCCGGCGAGATCGTCGGGCTGGTCGGCCCCAACGGCAGCGGCAAGTCCACCGTGCTGCGGACCGTCTACCGGCATCTGCGCCCCACCGCCGGCCGGGTCCTGCTCGCCGGAACCGACCTCGCCACCCTGTCCCCCGGCCGCACCGCCCGCCACATCGCGGCCCTCCCGCAAGAGCGCGCCGTCGACTTCGAGCTGACGGTGCGCGAGGTGGTGGCGATGGGGCGCACGCCCTACAAACGGGCCTTCGCCGGCGAGGACGACACCGACCGGGCGTCGGTGGCCGACGCGCTCGCCGCCGTCGGCATGTCCGGCACGGAGGCCCGGCGGTTCACCGCGCTCTCCGGTGGCGAGCGGCAACGCGTCCTGTTGGCCCGGGCGTTCGCCCAGGACACGGACGTGCTGGTGCTGGACGAACCCACCAACCACCTCGACGTCCGCCACCAGGTCGAGCTGCTGACGCTGCTCCGCGACCGGGCCCGCACCACCCTGATCTCCCTGCACGACCTGAACGCCGCGGCGTCGCTCTGCGACCGCCTGCACGTCCTGCACGACGGCCGGCTGGTGGCCTCCGGGCCGCCGCGGACGGTACTGACGCCGGAGCTGCTGGCGGAGGTCTTCGGGGTGCGGGCAGCGGTGACGGAACATCCGCTGACGGGGGATCCGTTGATCGCGTTTGATCACCGGGGCGGGTAGCGGGCTGAGGGGGTGCCCGCAGTCCTCCGGGGAGCCGGGGGACTGCGGGCACGGCCGCGTTCATGCCGCTGGAGGGTCGACGTCCGGCGTTGCTGTTGCTGTTGCTGTCGCGAAGTGGCTGGGGCGCCCGTGCCGCAGGACCAGACGGCCCCGCCGCTCGGCGTCCGCCCGGCGCAGCAACTCCCGCCGCCCATCGCCGTGTTCCAGCACGCACGCGTGCCACGGCGTCGTCCACACGTCCGGCGCGTCCAGCAGGCGGATCCCGAACTTGGCCGACCCCCGCGGCTGCGGGTGGATCGACAGCCGCACCGCCCCCGGGTGGTACCCGGCGATCAGCTCGCCCCAGGCCCGGCTCCGACGGATCACCCCGTAGGCGCGCGCCCGGCACTCCCGCTGCAACGCCGAACGGGTGCCGGGGTAGCCGTCGAGGTCGGTGTCCTCGAAGAGGAACCGGGTGATGCCCAAGTACAGCCGCCGGGCGGTCTCATCGGCCCGCGTCTCGGCCCGCAGTGCCGCCAGCGACGGCGCGTGCTCCGCCTCGATACGGGCCCGCTTGGCGTCATAGGGCAGGTCCCCGTACGCGCCCCGCAGATCGAAGACGCTCAACCGGGGCGCCAGCCCCTCCTCCTGGAGCAGCGCCCGCAGCCCGTCCCCGTACGCATCGATGTCGGCGTCCGGCACCCTGATGAGGTCGCTGAAGACGTGCCCGTCCGAGCAGATCACCACCCGGGCGCCCGGTGGGTACACGGCCGCAATACGGGTGCACAGCCCGTCCAGGAAGCGCAGCGCGAGCCGCTCGCCCTCGTCGGGGAGCGGGCCGAGCACCTTCGCGGGGTTGGGGGACTTGCAGGGGAAGCCCGGCAGGGTGAGGGGGATCGGCCGCCCCGCTGCGACCCAGGGGGCCAACTGGCGCAGTTGGACCGGGAAGGCGCCCGGGGTGTCGCCGCCGGGGGCGTCGTCCAGCGTGCGCCGGTAGGGGAGGAGGACGCGGAGGATCGCCTCGCAGGTGGAGGCGGTGGAGGCGGCGGACGTGGTGAGGGTGGTGGTGCGGGTGGCGGGTATGGGGCGGTCGGTGCCGAGGGTGTGGGGCGTCAGCATGCGTTGTCCCGGGGAGCCGGTGTGTGCGGTGCGTTCCGCGAGCTCGGCCTGCCTGGTGCGTCCGTCGCGCTGGTGGAGCGGGCCGCGGTGATCGGGCAGCCGGTGGCGTACGTGCCGGGACCGGGGGCCTGGTCAGGGGCCCGCTCCGGTGCGTGTTCGTACGTCACCGGGAGTTGGTTCACCCCGCGGGCCAGGACCGCCGGGATCCACGGCAGTTGGTCCTCCGGGACGGCCAGGCGGAGGCCCGGCAGCCGGCGGAGCAGGGTGCCCAGCGCGATCTGCAACTCGGCGCGGGCGAGTGCGGCCCCCGGGCAGAAGTGGATGCCGTGGCCGAAGGCGAGGTGCGGGTTGGGCGAGCGGTCGAAGTCGAGGGTGTCGGGGTCGGCGAAGCGACGCGGGTCGCGGTTGGCCGCGCACAGCGAGACGATCACCGAGTCGCCGGCCGGAATCCGGGCCCCGTGCAACTCGCTGTCCTCGGCGAAGAACCGCCAGGTCGTCAGCTCGAACGCGGCGTCGTGGCGCAGCAGTTCCTCGACGGCCCGGGGCAACAGCTCGGGCCGGGCGGCCAACGCGGCGAGGTGTTCGGGGTGGCGGAGCAGGGTGACCAGCGCGGTGGTGATCTGGTTGGTGACCGGTTCCTGGCCCGCGACCAGCAACTGGAAGACCATCGAGCCCAGTTCCTCCTGGGTCAGCTCGCCCGCGTCGCGACCGGCCACCAGACGGGACAGCAGGTCCGCCCCCGGTGTGCGCCGCTTGTGCCCGACCAGATCGGCGATGTACTGCTGGAGCCCGCGCAGCCGCGCCTCGTACGCCGGACGGCCCGGGTCCGCGGGCCCGACCGGCTGCACCACCTTCCCCCAGTCCCGGTCGAAGCGGACCGCGAACTCCTCGGGCAGGCCGATCACTTCGGCCAGCACCCGGAACGGGAAGTGCGCCGCGAACTCCGTGACCAGGTCGGCCCGGCCGACGCCCGCGAACCGGTCCAGCAGCCCATCGGCCAACTCCTGGAAGCGCGGACGGAGCGCTTCCACCCGCTGCGGTGCGAACGCATCGGTGATCATCCGCCGCATCGCGGTGTGCCGCGGCGGATCCTGGTGCAGCAGATGCACCTGGAGTTGCGAGTGCTGCGGCTCCGGCATGATCGAGGCGCGCGCCCGCCAGGCCGCGTTGCCGCGCGAGTGGTGCTTGCCCAACCGCGGGTCGGTCAGGGCCCGTTGCGCCGCCTCGTACCCGGTGACCAGCCAGGCGCACACCCCGCTGGGGAAGCGGACGCGGTGAACGGGGCCGCGCTCCCGCAACTCCGCGTAGAGGGGATAGGGGTCGCGCTTGTAGGCGGGACCGTAGAGCTCTACCAGCCCTCTCGGCTCTGTCAGCCCTCTCGGCTCTGTCAGCCCTCTCGGCTCTGCCGGCCCTGCCGGCTCTACCGGATGGGCTGTGGTCGCCTTCTCGGTCGCGTTCGTCGTCGGGTTCGTCGTCGCGTTCATCGGTGGGCTCGTCGTCGAGTCTCCCGGGGTGGCGGGGGCCGCGGTGTCCATCGGGCCGATGGTGTCCGGTGAGTTGGGGTCGGTGGGTTTCATCTGGTCTTCCTTCGGTGGGAGATGGGGGGAGGGCGGGCGAGGGCAGGTGGGTGGACCGGCCCGTACGGGCGCCGGGCGGCTCACACGGCGATCTCCGGCCGGTAGAGGTCGAGCCACAGCGCGAGGTCCACCACGCGTTCCAGCCGCAGCCGGTGCCCCCACTCCAGCCGTTCCGGCGCGGTCGTCAGGTTGGCGGCGAGGACCCGCTCGTCGACCAGGTCGCGCACCCGCCCGCCGGCCGCGTCCAACGCCTCGCGGGCGAGCCGCTGAAGCCCGCGGTTGTAGTCGGGGTGGTGGGTGGCCGGATAGTGGTTCTTGGCCCGCCACAGCACGGACCGCGGGGCGAGCCCGGCGCCCACGGCGCGCAGCAGGCTCTTCTCCCGGCCGTCGTGCCGGTGCAGCTCCCAGGGCGCGTTGAAGGCGTACTCGACCAGCCGGTGGTCGCAGTACGGCACCCGCACCTCCAGACCCCGCGCCATGCTGAGCCGGTCCTTGCGGTGCAGGAGCTGGCGCAGCCAGCGGGTCAGCGACAGGTGCTGGAGCTCGCGTTGCCGGTGTTGCGCCGCGCTCTCGCCGTCGAGGTGCGGCACCGCTGCCAGCGCCGCGCGGTAGGTGTCGCGCTGGAACTCCCCGATGCGCAACTCCCGGGCCAGCTCCGGGTGGAGCGGCATCGCCGCCTCGTCGCTGGTGACCCGCAGCCACGGGAACGTGGGCGCGGCCAGCGCCGCCGGATCGTGGAACCACGGGTAGCCGCCGAACACCTCGTCCGCGGCCTCGCCCGACACCGCCACCGTCGAGTGCTCCCTGATCCGGCCGAAGAGCAGGTACAGCGAGGTGTCCATGTCGCCGACGCCGATGGGCGAATCGCGGGCCGCGACCACGGCCGTGCGGTGCCCGGGGTCCAACAGCGCCTGCGGGTCCAGCACCACGGTCTGGTGCTCGGTGCCGATGAACGCGCCCGCCTCGACGGCGTACGGCGCGTCGTGCCCGGTGCGCAGCACATCGCCGGTGAAGCGCTCCGCCTGGTCGCTGTAGTCGACGGCGTACGAGCGCAACCGCGCCTTAGGGCCCTCCCGGAGCCGCAGTTCGTCGGCGAGCAGCGCCGTGACGACCGTCGAGTCCAGCCCGCCGGACAGCAGACTGCACCGCGGCACATCGGCCTCCAACTGGGAACGCACCGCGTGCTCCAGGCGCTCGCGGACCCCGGCGGTGGTGGCCGCGAGGTCCGGGTCACCGTGCGGCCGCGCGGTCAACTGCCAGTAGAGCCGCTCGGTCAGCCCGTCGCGGTCGAACGCCACCAGGCCGCCGGGCGGCACCTCCCGCACCCCCGCCCACAGCGTCGCCCCCGTCCCGAACACCAGGCCGTACGCCTCCCGGAGCCCCTGCGCATCCACCCGCGGTACGCAATCGGGGTGCGCGAACAGTGACTTGGGCTCGGAGCCGAAGACCAGGCCGCCGTCGGGCGTCCGGGCGTAGTACAGCGGCTTGACGCCCATCTGGTCCCGCACCAGCAACAGCCGGCGCGCCCCCGCGTCCCACACGGCGAACGCGTACATGCCCACCAGCCGCTCGGCCAGCCCCGCACCCCACTCCTGGTAGCCGCGCAACACCACCTCGGTATCGCTCCGTGTCGCGAACTCCCGTCCGGCGGAGCGGAGTTCGGCGCGCAGCTCGTGGTGGTTGTAGACCTCGCCGCTGTAGCTGAGGACGACCGTGTCGGGGGTGGGACTCCCGCTGGCCCGTGGGGCGCCGGTGGCGCTCGCCGTCATGGGCTGCGCGCCGCCCTCGATGTCGAGCACGGCCAGCCTCCGGTGCCCGAGTGCGGCATGCGGACCGACCCAGGTACCCGAACCGTCGGGCCCACGGGGAGCGAGCGCGGCGGTCATCCGCTCGATGACGCGGGGCCGCCCCCCGGGCTCTTCGCCGAACGAAACCCAACCGGTAATGCCGCACATGGGGTGCCTTTCTTTGGGGTGGAGAGGGGGGTGAAGTGGGGAGGGGGAGTGTGGGGAGGGGCGGGGTGGGGTGTGGCGTGTGGCGTGTGGTGGCATCCGCGTTCGGGGGCGTGGGTCGGGGCGCTCGGTGGCGTCGGCGCCGTCCGGTCCGATGTGGCAACGGCGTTCGGGCTGGCGGCTGGCGGCTGGCGGCTGGCGGCTGGCGGTGTGCGGCCTGGCGACGTGAGTGGCGGAACGAGGGGCGTGGACCGCGACTACGGCGGCGGCGCGGGGGTCGAGCCCACCGATGCGGCCGTCGTGGCCCGCCCCGCCGGCCTCACCAGGAGTGCCGCCGCCAACAGCGCCGCCGCCGTGGCCAGTACCGGACCGGTGCGCGCCCCGGCCAGGCTTCCCAAGGCGGTGGCCGCCGCCGGACCGAACGCGAAGCCCGCGCTACGGGCGAGTTGGACGGTCGAACCGGCCGTGGCCATCCGCTCCGGCCCCGCCGCATCGAGCACCATCAACTGGGCCGGCCCGCCGTACAGCCCCATGCCGAACCCCGCCAGCGCCAGCCGCCAGCCCACCTGGAGCGGCGGCCAGTCCCCGGCCGCGGCGAGCAGGCCGAACCCGGCGGCGACCAGCGCCGCCCCGGTCACCGCCACCGGCCGGGCCCCGTAACGGTCCGCGAGTCGACCGCCCACCGGCCCCGCCACCGCCATCGCGGCCGGGAACGCGAGCAGCGTCAGCCCGGTGTCGAACGCCGAGACGCCCTCCGCGCGTTGGAGGTGCACCGCCAGCAGGAAGTGCACCGCAGCGAAGGCCATCGCGAGGGCCAGCACGGCACCGTGGATCCCGCCCGTACGGGCCGCCCGCAGCGCACCGCGCACGCGTCGCCCACCGTCACCCCGGGCCCACAGCACACCCGGCACCAGTGCGAACCCGCACAGCACCGGCCCGACCCACCCCTCGGTGAACGTCAGCCCGAGCAGCAGCGCCCCGACGGCGGTACCGGCCAGCGCGGCGTCCCGGCACTCGGCCCGCCCCGGCGCGGCCGGCCGTCCGCCCGGCGGGAGCCCGCGGCGGGCCACCCACCAGGCGAGCGCGCACAGCGGCAACTTCACCAACAGGACGGCGCGCCAGCCCCAGTGGTCCAGCAGCACCCCGCCCAACGCCGGCCCGACGACGGCCCCGAGCGGCCCGAGCGTGGCCGGCACGCTCATCGCCCGCCCGCGCAGCTCCGGTCGTACCGCGCGGATCGCCAACAGCGGCATCAGCACGAACAGCACGGCGCCGCACGCCCCTTGGAGCAGTCGCGCCCCGATCAGCACCGCGACGGCCGGTGCGGCGGCCGCCGCCGCGCCGCACAGGCCGAAGCCGGCCAGCGCGCCGAGCGCCACGGGCCGCAACGGCGCCCGATCGAGCCACCGCCCGGCCGGCAACAGCAGGGCCACCACCGGGAGTTGATAACCCAGCACCGCCCATTGGGCGATGGCGACCGGAACGTCGAAGCCGCCGGCGATGTCCGGCACCGCCACCGTCATCACGCCCATGTCGAACATGGCCAGGAACGAGCAGATCCCGGCGACGGCGACCAGCCCCCACCGCTCCTTCTGTCCCCCCGCCGCGTCCCGTGGCATCGGCCCGTCCTCTCCTTCGGTTCGCCGCACCGGTTCGGCGCGGCGTCTGAGAGGTCGGGCGCGGAACGCTCCCAGTTCCCAGCACAACGCGGGCAATTCCGGAACCAGGCCATCGAAAGGGGATGCGGGCAAACCCAGTTAGTCGCCCCGGAACGGCCCCGAGTTCCGCCCCGCGAACGGGACAAACCTCACGCGCCGATCGACCCCCGATCGTCCGTCCGTCGCCGCCGCGAGCTGCCACGATGACGCGATGACCACCCCAGCACTCCGGGCCTCCGCACCCGACTCCCCGTCACCCGGCCGCGCCCGGCGCCCCCGGCCCTCGCCCCGCCCCCTGCCCTTCCGGCTGCTGCTGCCGGCCCCCGCGGTGCTCGGCTTCGTGGCGCTCCTGGCGCTGCTGGGCGCCCTCTCATACGCGGTGGGCAGCGCCGCCGGACCGGTGGCCCCCGGCCTCCACCCCGCCGACCGCACCCGCCCGGGCACCACCGACCCCTCCGGCAACGACCGCGACGGAACCCCCAACATGCCGGGGATGCGCGGAATGTCGGCCAAGAGTGCAGAGAGGCCCCGCGGCGCTCGGGACGTGCTGACCGTACGGGATGCGCTGGGCGCGCGGGATGTACTGGGCGCACGGGGCGGATTGGGCGCGCGGGCCACGCGGGACGTAGGGGCCATGGGGGATGTGCTGGCCGCTCGGGATGCGTTGGGCGCACGGGATGTACTGGGCGCGCGGGGTGGATTGGGTGCGCGGGGTGTGCCTGACGCACGAGGCGCCCTACGGGCGGTGCCGTCGAGGGGCATTACCGCAACCGCGCCGCCCCTCTCCTCCCCGACCCACACGGCAACGGGGGCACGGCGATGACCCCACAACCCCGCCCGAGGCCGCACCTCCAGAGGCCCCGCCCGACCTCGTCCGGCGGCGACGCCGCCCCCGCACATCCCCTTGCCCAAGACCCCGTCGAGCCCCCGGCGGTGGACCCGGGCCGTACCACCACCCTCGCCATCGGCGGGATGACCTGCGCCGCCTGCGTGGGCCGAGTCGAGCGGAAACTGGGCCGACTGGACGGCGTCATCGCGACCGTGAACCTGGCCACCGAACGGGCTCGGGTCAGCCACCCCGCATCGGTCTCCATTGACGCACTCATCGCCACCATCGAGGCCGCCGGCTTTACCGCCCGGCTCCCCGTCCCCGCCCCCGCCCCGCCCACCCCCCTCCCGGACCCGCCGCCCCCGTCATCCGCCGCGTACGGCCACGACGCTCCCTCCGCAGCAGCAGCGCCTCCCAAGGCAGCACTACCTGCCACAGCACTGCCCGTAACGACGATCGTCTCGATGCCGACCGCCACCACAGCGACCGTCCCGGCGCCGATCGCCACAGCAACGACGGCCCCGGTGCCGACCGCAACAACGACGATGGCTCCGGCGCCAGTTGTCGTAACGGCGACGGCCCCGGCGGCCAGCGTCACGCCGACGCCCGCCATGGCGACCAGCCCCACGGCAACGCCCACGCCGCCGCCTACCCCAGCGCCGACGCAGACACTCGCTCCGGCTCCCGCTCCGGCTCCCGCTCCGGCTCCCGCACCGGCTCCCGGGTCGCCACTGGTGTGGACACCCGCACCAATCCCGGCGCCGAAGTCAACATCGGTACCGATGCCGATACCGATGCCGATGCCGCCGCCCGTGTCGCCGTCCGGGCTGAGCATCGCCGGCTCTTGGTGACCGCTCTCCTCTCGCTCCCCGTCCTGTTCCTGTCGATGGTGCCCGGTTGGCAGTTCCGGAACTGGCAGTGGCTCTGCTTCATGTTGGCTGCCCCCGTTGCCGTGTGGGGCGCGGCTCCCTTCCACGTCCGTGCGCTGCGCGGCCTCCGGCACGGTGCCGCGACCATGGACACCCTGGTGTCCCTCGGCGTCGTCGCGTCGTTCGGCTGGTCCACCTACGCGCTCTTCCTCGGGGGCGCCGGCGCGCCGGGGATGACCATGCCGTTCAGCCTGCTGCCCACGGCAGGCGACGGCACCGCCCACCTCTATCTGGAAGCCGCCGTCGGCGTCCCGTTGTTCGTGCTGGCCGGACGGCGGATGGAGGCCCGGGCCCGGCGCGGCACCGGCGCCGCGCTCCGCTCCCTGGCGGAACTGGCCACCAAGGAGGTCTCGGTGCGGGGGACGGGCGGCTCCGAACGCCGTATCCCTATCGGGTCGTTGAGGGTCGGTGACCGGTTCCTGGTGCGGCCGGGCGAGCGGGTGGCCACCGACGGCACCGTCGTCAGCGGCAGTTCGGCCCTGGATCTCTCCCTGATCAGTGGCGAGAGCCATCCCGTCGAGGTCGGACCGGGCGATGAGGTGGTCGGTGGCGCGGTCAACTCCGGCGGCCTGCTGGAGGTGCGGGCCGATGCGGTGGGTGGCGACACCCAACTGGCCCGGATCACCCGGCTCGTCGAGGACGCCCAGACCGGCAAGACCCAGGCCCAGCGGCTCGCGGACGCGGTGGCCGCGGTCTTCGTCCCCGCCGTGCTGACCATCGCGGTCACCGTCCTGGGATTCTGGCTCGGTGCGGGCGCCGACGCCCAGGCCGCGGTCACCGCAGCGGTCGCCGTGCTCGTCGTCGCGTGCCCGTGCGCCCTGGGTCTGGCGACCCCGACCGCGCTGCTGGCCGCCACCGGCCGGGGCGCCCAACTCGGCATCCTGGTCAGTGGTCCGGCGGCACTGGAACGCCTGCGCCGCATCGACACCGTCGTCCTTGACAAGACCGGTACCCTCACCACCGGCCGGATGGCCGTCAGCCACTTCACGCCGCGGGCCGATGGTCTCGACCCGGATGATGTGCTGCGGCTCGCCGCGACCGTGGAGCAGGGCTCCGAGCACCCCGTGGCCCGCGCCGTCATCGCGCACGCCGGCGAGTGCCTCGGGACCGAGCGCACCCTCGAACCGGCCGCCGCCGTCCGCGACTTCACGGCCACGCCCGGATACGGCGTCCGCGGCGTGATCGGCGGGCGCACGGTGACCGTCGTCCGGCCGCCGGACGACCTCACCCGACTCCCGGCCCCGCTACCGGACGCGGTCCGCGCCGCCGAATCCACCGGCCGTACCGCGGTCCTCGTCACCGTCGACGACACTCCGGAAGCCGTTCTCACCCTTGGCGACTCGCTCCGCCCCGACGGATACCGCGCCGTAGACCACCTGCGTCGACTGGGCCTGCGACCGGTGCTGGCCACCGGGGACCGCGCGGCCACCGCCCAGGCGATCGCCAGGCAACTCGCCATCACCGAGGTCCACGCCGAGGCCCGTCCCCACGACAAGGCCGCGCTGGTCACCACCCTGAAGGAACAGGGGAGTCGGGTCGCCGTCGTGGGCGACGGGGTCAATGACGCGGCGGCGCTCGCCCTCGCCGACCTCGGCATCGCCATGGGCAGCGGCACCGACGCCGCGATCGGGGCCGCCGATGTCACCCTCGTCCGCGAGGACCTCCAAGCCATCGCCGACGCCGTGCGCCTCGCGCGTCGCACACTCGCCACCATCCGTATCAACCTCCTCTGGGCGTTCGGATACAACCTCGTCACCGTGCCGCTCGCCGCCGTCGGGCTGCTCAACCCGATGCTCGCGGCGGCCGCCATGTCCGCCAGCTCCCTTCTCGTCGTCGGCAACAGCCTGCGCCTGCGCGCCTGGCAGCCATCGGCCGCTGCGCGCACGGCCCGCCGTCGCCCCGCCCGCTCGGACTCAGCCCGTCACCTCGCCACCTCCTCTTCGGGCGGCGACCTCAGCAACGCGCCCCGCAAGAGGGGAACTCGGGAGACCGTATGAATCGCTCTCACCTCGCTGCCGTCGCCGTGCCGGTCGTCACCTGCCTGGCGACCCTGGGCACCCTTACTGCCTGGGCCGCCACCGGGAACGCGGGCGCCCCCGCCCGCCTGACCGCTGCCGAGGGCCGCGTCCTGATCCCCGCCGGGAACGACGCCACCGCCGCCTTCTTCACCCTGCGCAACACCGGCGCCGCGGACGACGTCCTCACCGCCGTCACCGGCCCGCCCGGCCACCGCGCCATGCTCAGTCGCGATGTTGCCGTCGGGCGCAACGCCCGGTCCATGGCGATGGTTCAGGGCGCCACCGTTCCCGCCGGGGGCTCACTGGTCATGACGCCCACCACCCTCGACATCATGATCAGTCCGCCGCCCCGGCTCGCCCCCGGCGACCGCCTCACCTTCACCCTGCACTTCCGCGACAGCCCACCCCTCACCGTCCACGCCCGAGCGGTACGCCCCGGCGAAGAGCGGGCGGAGGGCGCGGTGGGGTGATGCGGGGTCATTCATGGTGATGCGCGGTGAAGTGGCGGGAGCAGGTGGGTGAGAGGGGAAAACGGAGCTGGGTGAGGCGAATCAGGCGGTCGCGGGTGTGGGTATGGAGCGCGCGGCCGTCGTGAGGGACGGATCGGCGGAGGCGGCCCGGCGAGCAAGGGTTCGCCGCCGGTCTGCCTCGGCCGGAACATTCTGGGTGCGGGTGTCTCGGTTCATGACTCAACCGTACGGAGAACGGCGGCCGTTGGGGATCGGGGAAATCCCGGAAAACGCGATCAGGGAACCCTGATGCCGCCGTCGGGGGCTCAGGGGCGAGTTGAGACCCGCCCCTGAGCCCCCGTTGCTCGTCGTGCCCGACCTGTCAGGCCAGGGCGGCGGCGAGCCGGCGCGGTTGCCGGTCGCCCGGCAGCGGTCTCCGCTGCGTGGCACCAGCCGCTGCGGGAGCCACAACCGAGGCTGCGGGTGTGATGGAGGGAGTAGAGGCGACGAATGGGGCGCCAGCGGCCGTGGGGGCCGTGGGGGCAGTAGGGGCAGCGGGAGCAACAGGGGTTCCTGGGGCCCTAGTTCCGCTCCTCTCCGCGGTCACGCCCCCAGCCCTAGCCCCAGCCGTCATCTCCCTCTCCGTATCCGCCTCCGCCTCCGCCAAGAGCGCGATCAGCGTCTCCCGGGCGCGGGCCACCCGTGAGCGCACCGTCCCCACGGGGCAGCCCATCACCCCGGCCGCCGCCGCATACGGCAGTCCGAGCAACTGCGTCAGCACGAACGCCTCCCGCCGCTGTGCCGTCAGGGCCGTCAACAACTCGGCCAGCGCGATGCCCTCTTCGAAGCCCGGCACGCCGCGCGGCTGGACCCGCTCGGCGGCGGACTGCCAGTCGTCGGTCGCCGACAGCCGGGGCCGCACCGCATGGGTGCGGATCCGGTCCGCCACCACCCGCCGGGCGATCGTCAGCAGCCAAGTCCGCGCCGACGACCGGCCCTCGAACCGGGGCAGGCCGCGCAGCGCCCGCACATAGGTGTCCTGCACCAGGTCGTCGGCCGCCTGCGGCTCCCCGCTGAGGTGTGTGACGTAGCGCCGCACATCGAGCTGGGTGGCCCGCACGAACTGCTCGACGGCGTGCTCATTACCGTCCCGGGCGGCCAGCGCCCAGCCCGTCACCGTCTCGTCGTCACGCATGCCGCAACCGCCCCTCGCCGGTCCGGACCAATTCGGGGAGGATGGGGGCATGCTCTGCTCGCGCATCCGTACGGCACTGTCGGCCCGCCTCGACGGCGAGGCGCTGCCCCCTGGGCTCACCGCCCGCCGTCTCGACGACCACCTGTCGGGCTGCCGGGGCTGCCGCCAATGGGACGCCCGCGCGCGAGCGCTCACCGTGGTCGTCGGCAGCGCCGCCGGGCACGACGACGAGATGGCCGCACCGCCGGTCGCCGGCGGCGGACCGCCCCAAGCGTCCGTCGAGCCGACCCAAGCGTCCCTCGAACCGGCCCCGGAGCCCTTCGAGTCGACGTCGGCGTCCGTCGAGGCGCTGCTCGCCCGCCTCCGTTCGGGCCGTCGGGCGGGCTGAGCAACGGGGGAGCGTCGGCCGCTCGGTTGCGGAGCCCCGGAGCGCCGACCGCCGGATCGAGTAACTGTGGAGCGCCGCGCGTCGCGCTGAGCAAATCGGGAGCGCCAGAGACAGAGCTGAGTAACCGGGGAGTGCCGGGCGCTCGCCGCGGCCCGCCGGCTCCCGGTGACCGGGGGTGGGCGCAAGCGGCCGTGTCACCACCGGCGTTCGGACAGGAATCATCATGTGGAGTCCTCTGGAGTCCTTCGCGTGATCCGGTTGGCCGCGCGACGGCGCGGGCGACCGGTGAAGTAGGAGCCGGGACACCGGGCGCGGGGCAGTGGCCCGTACGCTCCGGTGGCGGTCCGGCTCGGGAATTCGACCGTGCTGTCAGGAGACAGCCGGCTCACGCGGGGGACCCCGCAGGGACATGGCGTGCGCCAGCAGCAACTGCCGCGCCGCACACCGCGGCTCCTGTCGGGCGGGACGCGGGCCCGGGCGGGTATCCGGGAGCACCGCCCGCAGCACCAGCAACAGGGGCGCGAACAACCAGGCGGAGACGCTCCGCACCAACCGGAACGCCGCCCGCTCCCCGCCCCACAGCCACCACGCGCTGAGCAGGGCGACGAGCAGGTGCGCGGCGAGCATCCCCAAGGCGCTGCCGTGCATGCCCATGGAGGACATGCCGGTGGAGGACATGTCCATAGAGGACCCGCCCATGTGGGCCATGGCCGAGTCGGACGTGTTCATCGCGCCCGTGCCCGCCTGCCCCAAGGGGGACAGGGCCCGCGCCGCCTCCAGGTCCGCGAGCGACAGTCCTTGAGCGCCGCAGAGCCAGGTACGCGCCCACTCGCGGGTGAGGGCCGCAGGGTCCGCGCCGGCGCCGGAAACCGCCTGCCCAAAGGAGAACGCGCTGTGCAGCACGGCCTGGGTGACCAGGGTCAGCAACCCGACCAATACGGGACCGCGTTCACGCGCGGCGAAGCACCAGGCCCCGGCCGCGGTCGCCAGACCGGCCGCGAGCAGCATCCAGCCGGGCACCGCGGCATCCGACATCACCGCGTGCCCGAGCGCAGCCAGGAGCACGCAGACCGCCGCGAACACCGCGGCGCGCAGCCCCCTGAGAACGTGCCCCGCATCCATGACAGGCCCCATCGTCGCACCCCGCCCCCGGAAAGGAACCGGGAGGGGCGGCTACCGCGCGCGAGCCACCGGGGAGTCAGCGACACGTCCCGTCGCCACCTCACTACCAGGACCGGCCGCTACCCGGCCAGTTCACCGCTCAGCAGCCGCCCGGCCCCCGGCACGCGGGTCGCCAGCCCCAGTTCGCCCAGCACCCGGTAGGCGGTCGCGGTCGCCGCCGACAACACGGGCAACCCGGACGCCTCCTCGACCGGCCGGATCGCGGCCAGCGACGGCATCTGCACGCACGCCGAGAGCACCAGGGCGTCCGCCCGCCGCAGGTCCAGCCGTCGCCAGTGGTCCAGCAGCGCGCCCGGATCGAGCCGGGCGACCGCCAGGTTGTCCGGCACCTCCAGGCTCAGCGCGTCCACCACCTCCACCCCGGCGTCCTCGATGTACGCGCAGACGAGCGCGGTCAACTCCCTGACGTACGGCGTGACCACCGCGATCCGGCGCGCGCCCAGGGCCGCGAGGCCGTCCAGTAGCGCACCCGCGCTGGAGACCACCGGCGTCGGCGCGCCCTGCCCGCGCAGCACCTCCGCGATCTCCGCCTCCGCCGCGCAGTGATGGCCGGGACCCTGCGCCATGATGGCGACCAGGCAGGCGGAGGCGACGACATCGGGGCGGGCGTCGGCGAGTTCCAGCGCGGCCCGCTCAGTTTGGGCGTTCATCTCCCGCAGTTGCTCGGGCGAGACGTGTCGCATCCGCATCCGGCTGCTGTGGAAGACGAAGCGGTCGTCGGGCAGTTCGGCCTCCCGGGCCCGCAGCATCCGGGGGAGCTCGGTCTCCATGGTGAGGTTCGAACTGGGCACGATCAGGCCGATGTGGTGTTCCGTCACGGGTTCTCCTAGGGACGTACCGGGCATACCGCGCGTACGGGGTGTACGGCGGTCGTATGCGCGTATCCAGGGGCGCCGTGGCGGTGCGGGCCGGGCGCCCGGTCAGGACTCCCCGGCCAGGCCCTCCCAGCGGTCGGCCAGGGACGTCAGCAACTGCATGACGTCGCCGCGCTGTGCGGCGTCGTAGGGCGCCAGCAGCCGGTCGTCCAACTGCCGGGCCCGGTCGCGGGCGGCCCGCAGCGTCCGCTGCCCCTCCTCGGTCAGGAACAGCAGCTTGCGGCGCCCGTCGGCGGCGTCGGCGCGGCGGACTATCAGGCCCCGGCCCTCCAACCGCCGGGCCACGTCCGCCATCGTGGAGGTGTCCAGCGCCACCGCCGAAGCCATCGACCGCTGGTCCCGCCCCGGCGTCGCCTCCACCGCGGTCAGCACCGCGAACTGCGGCCCGGTGAGCGTCGGATCGACCGCCCGCACCCACACGGCCAGGTATGCCTGGTAGAGCCGGCGCACCTGGTAACCGGGCGCGGCCGCCAGGGCCGCTGGGATCGCCGCCCCGGTGCCGGCAGTCGGGGACGCCGCGGGGGATTCAGTTGTGGAGGTCGTGGTCTCGTCAGCCATGGGGCCACTCAATCACGGTGCGCGCGGGCGGCAGTCGCGGACCGTCATGATGCTCACACCCCTCACACCAGCATGGGGCGCAGCGCCGCGCGCAGGGCGTCCAGAGCCGCCGACGGGTTGTCCCAGAAGACCATGTGGCCCGCGTCCGGCACCGCGGAGACCGCGGCCGACGGCAGCAGGGCCCGCGCCTCCGAGGCCCCCGCCGCCGTGACCACCGGACTCTCCGCGCCGTACAGCAGCGCAGCGGGGCCGGTGACGGCGGGCCACCAGTCGAAGAAGTCCTCGGTCTCGAAGCCGCGGTGGGTGGCGACGACGGCGTCACGGTCGCAACTGGACAGCCAGCGCGCCCGCAACTCCCTCTCCCGGCGCGGCCACCGGGGCCACGACCGGCCCACCTCCTCGGCGTCCGTGCCGCGTTCGGCCTGCGCCAACTGCCCGAGGAACGCCTCCAACGTGGTGGGATACGGGCCGCGCCGCGGCCCGCTCATCGGCGGATCGGCCAGCACGCTGCCGCCGATCGCCACCGTGCCGCGGGCCGCGACCGCCGCCGCGATCCGTGCGCCCATGGAATGCCCGAAAAGCAGCGGCCGCTCCAGGCCAAGCCCTTCGATCACCGCCTCGGTGTCCGCGGCGTACGCCTCCAGCCCGTAGGCACCAACGTCCCCGCCACCGCCCCCGGGGCCGTCCGATCCGCCGCCGTCCCGTTGGCCGCCCGACGCACCATCCGGGCCACTGTCCGACAGCCCGCGGCCGCGCACGTCGACCACCACCGGACGTACCAGGTCGGTGAGTTCACGGGCGACGAAGTCCATGGTCACGGCAGGGCTGGTGATCCCCGGCAGCACCACCAACGCGGGCCCGTCACCCCCGTAGTCCAGGACGTGCAACCGGGTCGGCCCCGAACGCACCCACCGGCTGGTGGCGGGCAGGTCGGCCAGATCCGCGAGGGCGGACTGGAGGACGGATCGGGATGCCGAGCCGGACCGCGGGCTCTCCAACATGGCGGAATCCTTCCGGAGGAGGACGAGGGCGAGGGCGAGAACGGGAGGGGAACGAGGGCGAGGAAGGAGGACGGGGAACGAGGGCGGAAAAGGGATCGGATAAGGGCCGGATTACGGCGGCGAGTTGCGCGCGGCATCGCCCAAGTCGCCCGCCAGGCCGCCCAGATAGTCGACCGCGTCGGCCACCCCCACGACATCGCCGTACTTGGCCTGGATGTCGAAGAGGGCCGCGGTGTGCGGGCCCGCCGCCCGGTCGCCGACGCATTCCCGGGGGACCAATACGGGGAAGCCGGACTGCACCGCGTCGACCGCTGTGGCGCGCACGCAGCCGCTGGTGGTCGCGCCGCACACCACCGCGGTGTCGCAGCCCAGCGCGGTCAGGGAGGCGGCCAACGAGGTGCCGAAGAAGGCCGATGCGCCCTTCTTCACCACCAACGTGTCCGTCTCCCGCCGCGGCAGTCGAGGATCGAGCGCGACCGTCTCGCTGCCCTCCACCAGGGCGGCCAGTCCGGGCACCTTGCGCAGCCAGGCGATCCGGTCGCCGGACACCTCGGCGGGTGCGTAGGCGATCGCGGTGAAGACCACCGGCACGCCGGCCGGGCGGCCGGCCTCGATCAGGCGGGCGGTGGCCGCCACCACCTCGCTCAGGTCGGCCCCGGTCGGAAAGCGGTCCTCGGTGAACCCCCGGGTCAGATCGACGACGATGAGCGCGGGCCGCCGACCGCGGCGCACCGGCGCGCCGAGCCCGGCGCGCGCATACGTACGGTCGGTGGCCGTCCCGTAGTGGCTCATGCGCGCCCCCGCCGCGGCGCCCCGGGCCTCCGCAGCGTCTTGAGCTCCCGCCGCATCCCCGCGAGCCGCCCCAACAGCCAGCCCTCGACGACCCCTACGGTGAACGCGGCGGCCAGTGGCCCGTACTTGGCGAGCAACGGCCCGGCAGCGGGCCCGAGGAGTGCCGACAGGCCGTCGAGTTCGCCGCTGCCGGCGGCAACAGGCGTCGCGCTGACGCCCGTCGCCCCACCCGAAGCAGCCGAGGGCGTCACAGCAGCCCCACCGGCCGGTTCGGCCCGGCCTCCGCTCGCGCCGCCGCGCTGCCCGTCCAGCAACCCGCCCAGATTCCGGGCGAATTGCTCCAGGATCCGCGTCGAGACCGTTCCGATCGCGCCCTTCCCGAACTGGGCCAGCTTGCCGCGGATCACCAGGTCCGTGACCAGCTCCAGCCGTGCGCCCTCCGGCGCCTCGGCGACGGTGAGCGTCACCTCCGCCTCCGCGTCCCCGTTGCCGTGGGCGTCCGCCCCGCGCGCCTGCACCCGCAGTCGCCGGCGGTCGGCGTCGGTCTCCAGGAACCGCACCGTGCCCGCGTACGCGGCGGTGATCGGCCCGACCTTCACCCGGACCCGGCCCTGCCAGGCGTCGCCGTCCCGGCCGTCGAGCACCGCCCCCGGCATGCAGGACGCCACCCGCTCCACGTCGTTGATCAGCGCGAACACCGCATCGGGCGCCGCGTTCACCGGCACCGTGTTGCTGAGCTGCATCACTTCTCCTTGCGGGGTTCGGGGCGGGTGGTCGCGCGAGCGGCGCGCCGGGCCGCGGCGCAGTCCTCGATCGCCTCGACGATGGGCTGGTAGCCGGTGCACCGGCACAGGTTGGCGGCCACCACCTCGCGGATCTCCTCGCGGGACGGGTCCGGCCGCTCGGCGAGGAACCCCTCGGCCAGCATCAGGAATCCGGGCGTGCAGAAGCCGCACTGGAGGGCATGCCGATCCCGGAACGCGCGCTGCAGATCGCTGAGTTGGCCGGACGCATCCGGCGACCCGCCGTCCGACCCACCATCCGGAACATCCACTTCCGCGCTAGCCCCCGCGGCCCCCGCACTCCCCGGGGAACACCCCGCCCCCACCGACTCCACCGTCCGGATCCGTGCCCCCTCCGCCTGCGCCGCGAAGATCAGGCAGGCCCGCACCGGGCGGTCGTCCAGCAACACCGTGCAGGCCCCGCAGATGCCGTGTTCGCAGCCGACGTGGGTGCCGGTCAGCCGCAGGTCGTGGCGGAGCACGTCGACGAGCGTGCGGCGCGGTTCGGTGATCACCTCGTGGCGGACCCCGTTCACGTCGAGGGCCATGAGCTGGAGCTCCCGCTCGGCGAGCGGCGAGGTGTCGGGCGGAGCGACGGCGTCCGGTGTTGCGGTGCCGGGTAGTTGTGGGGGCGTGGTCATCGGGTGCTCTCCTGGTAGTGCTCGCGGTGCAGGGCGCGGTGCACCGTCTCGGGGGTGATCGGGGTGTCGTCCAGTTCCACGCCGGTGGGGCGCAGGGCGTCGTTGACGGCGTTGAGCACCGCGGCGGGTGCGCCGATCGTGCCGCCCTCGCCCGCGCCCTTGGCCCCGGTCTCGGTGAAGGCGCACGGCGTCTCCAAGTGGTGGATCGCCACCTCGGGAATTTCGTGCGCGGTGGGCACCTTGTAGTCCATGAAGCTGGTCGCCGACGGCTCGCCCTGCGCGTCGTAGGTGACCTGTTCGAACAGCGCCCCGGCGATGCCCTGGGCGATCCCGCCCCGGCACTGGCCGTCCACCACCTGCGGGTTGATCGCCACCCCGCAGTCCTCGACGCAGACGTAGCGCAGGATCTCCACCCGGCCGGTGTCGGGGGCGAGTTCGACGACGGTGCCGTGGGTGGCGTTGGAGAAGGTCCCGTCATTGAAGACGTCGAACGAGGCGGTCGCGGTGAGGCCCGGCTCGGTGCCCTTGGGGAGCAGGTCGGCGCGGAGATGGGCGATTTCGGCGAGTTGGGGGTAGCCGAGCGCGGTGTCGGGGTCGTCGCGGCGGAGCACCTTTCCGGGGCCGAGGACGGTGTCCTCCACGGGGACGTCCCAGCGGGCCGCCGCGAGCGCGCGCAGCTTCCCGCCGAGCCGTCCGGCGGCCAGCCGCACGGCGCTGCCACCGACCGCGATCGACCGGCTGGCGAAGGTGCCCCAGCCGTAGGCGACCCGGTCCGTGTCCCCTTGGCGGAGCTTCACCTGGTCCAGTTCCAGGCCGAGTTCGTCGGCGACGATCTGAGCCATGGTCGTCTCGTGGCTCTGCCCGTGGCTCATCGTCCCGGTGGTGACGGTCACCGCCCCGCCGGGGTCCATCCGAACCTCGGAGAGGTCGTAGCCGGGGACGACGGCCATCTTGCGCTGGGCGAACGCGGTGGTGCCGTAGCCGGTGCGTTCGCTGAAGCAGGAGTAGCCGATGCCCAGGTACCGGCCCTCGGCGCGGGCCGCGCGGGCCCGCTCGTACCAGCCCTCGGCGCGCAGCGTCCGCTCGCACAGGTCCAGCGACTCGCGGTAGGAGCCGGGGTCGTAGGTGATGCCGTTGACGCCGGTGTACGGGAAGTCGGTGATCAGGTTGCGGCGGCGGACCTCCAGCGGGTCGAGGTCCAGTTCGCGGGCGGCGCGCTCGAACAGCCGCTCCACGACCATCACGTACTGCGGGCGGCTGACCCCGCGATACGGCGCGGAGGGCGCCTTGTTGGTGGCGATCGCCCGGCCGCGCACCCGGTAGGCGGGCATCTTGTAGACGCCGGGCATCTCGGCCGCCGCCATGAGCGGTTCGATGCCGGCGGTGAACGGATAGCAGGAGTAGGCGCCCATGTCGCAGACCACGTCGGCGTCGAGCGCCAGGATGCGGCCGGTCGCGTCGAACGCGGCCCGTACGTCGTAGTGTTGCTCGCGGGCCAGGAAGGACGCGGTCAGGGCGTCCTTGCGGTCCTCGATCCACTTCACCGGGCGGCGCAGCCGGAGCGCGGCCGCCGCCGCGGCGATCTCCTCCCGCCCCACCACGCACTTGAGCCCGAACCCGCCGCCCATATCGGGCACCACGACCCGCACCGAGCGCTCGGCCAGCCCCAGGCAGCGCGAGGCCACCGTCCGTACCTGGTGCGGGACTTGGCTGCACGTCTGGAGGACGAGCTGCTCCTCCCGGTCGTCCCAGTGGGCCAGCACGCCCCGGGTCTCCAACGGGAGCGCGTTCTGCCGGCCGGTGCGGGCCTCGATCCGGACGACGCGGTCGGCGGTGGCGAACACCTCGTCAATGCCGTCGGTGGCGAACAGTTCGACGTCCACCAGGGTGTTGCGGGCCGCCGCGGCGTGCAGGAGCGGTGCGCCGTCGGCCAGGGCCGCCGCCTCGCCGGTGATCGGCGGGTGGACGGCGTAGCGGACTCGGGCGGCCTCCAGCCCGTCCTCGGCGGCGTAGGCGTTCTCGGCGACGACGAGGGCGATCGGCTCGCCGACGTAGCGCACCCGGTCGCGGGCCAGCACCGGCATCGCGGTCGGCACGAACTCGGTCCGGGGGCGGTCGAGTTCGGCGGTGATGTCGCCGAGGCGGA
This sequence comes from Streptomyces sp. WZ-12, assembly GCF_028898845.1. NCBI lineage: Bacteria > Bacillati > Actinomycetota > Actinomycetes > Kitasatosporales > Streptomycetaceae > Streptomyces > Streptomyces sp. WZ-12. The sequence continues at coordinate 7,733,246 of NZ_CP118574.1, forward strand.
GGTCGTCGGCGGTGTACGCGGCGAGCACGCCCGGCACCGCCCGCACCGCGTCCAGGTCGATCGAGGTGATCTCGCCGTGCGCGACGGTGCTGCGGACGAACTGGGCGTGCAGCATGCCCGGCAGCGCGATGTCGTCGACGAACCGGCCGCGTCCGGTCAGCAGTCGGGGGTCCTCGCGGCGCGGCACTGACCGCCCGATGAGCCGTCCGCCGTCCCGCGGGCCGTTCCCGGCGCCGGTCTCCGCGCTGTTCTCCGTGCCCCTCACCGGGACCCCGCCTCCCCCGTCTGCGTAGTGGCCAGGGCCCCCGTCGCCGCCCGTTCGACCAGCGCGCGGACGAGCCGCCGGCGGTAGGCCGCGCTGCCGCCCGCGTCGTCCGGTGGATCGACGGCCGCGGCCGCCGCGTCGGCGCACTCGGCGAACGAGCCGCCGCCGGCCAGCACCGCCTCCGCCTCCGGCACCCGCACCGGCACCGGTGCGACCCCGCCGAGCCCGACCCGGCCGCCGCGTACCCGCCCGGCCTCGACGTCGAGGTCCACCACCGCCGAGACGAGCGCGAAGTCGCCCCTGCGCTCGGCGAATTCGGTGAGCGCGGCGTGCGGTGCGGGCCGCGGGAAGACCACTTCGGTGAGCAGCTCGTCCGGTTCCAGCAGGCTGGTGTACGGGCCGAGGAAGAACTCGGCGGCGGGCAGCCGGCGGCCGCCCTGTGGGCCGGTGGCGTGCAGCTCGGCGCCGAGGGTGTGGGCCAGCAGGCACCACTCGGCGGAGGCGTCGGCGTGCGCGAGGCTGCCGCCGACGGTGCCCCGGGTCCGGATCGGCAGGTGACCGATCCACTCCATGGCCCGGCGCAGCACCGCGAACCCCGGCCCCAACGCCCCGGCGGGGGCGGTCTCGACGGTGTGATGGGTGGTCAGCGCCCCGATGTGCAGGGCGCCGTCCGGCCCGACCCCCAGGTGGTCGAGTTCGCGCAGGGCGCCGATGTCGACCAGGTGGCCGGGCCGGGCGAGCCGGAAGTTCATCATCGCGACCAGGCTCTGGCCGCCGGCGATGATCTTGGCGTCGTCGCCCTGTTCACCCAGCTCGGCGAGTAAGGCGGTGGTGCCCTGGACGTCGCGGGCCCGGTGGTAGCGGAAGGGGGCGGGTTTCATGCGGTTCCTGTTCGTCTCTGGCGGTGGTGGGGCGGACGGGCCGAGGACGCTCGGCGCTCAGCGCGCGAACGGATAGGAGAACGCGGTCTGATCCGGGTCGTTGAGCGGCGTCCCCCGCCACAGCCACTCGTAGGACAGGTCCGACTCCCCGTCGAAGCGGCGCAGTTGCTCGTCGCGCGCCCGCTGTTCGGGGCCGTCGGGGAAGTGGTAGAAGGTCTTGTTCTGCCAGGACGCCTCCTGCACCATCCCCGCGTGCTTGGCCCGCCGGTCGACGTACCGGCGCAGCGCCTCCGGCACCCCCGATACCGTCACCGCCCCCAACTCCTCGGCCAGCACCGCGGCGTCCTCCATGGCCTGCGAGGCGCCCTGGGCCTGGTAGGGCAGCATGGCGTGACAGGCGTCGCCGAGCAGCGCCACGTTGCCGTCCGTCCAGATCGGATCGCGGCGCCGGTGGTAGAGGGCGAAGCAACTGACGTTCTCCTTCGCCTTGGAGAGCATCGCCGGCACCCGGTCGTCCCAGCCGGGGAACGCGTCCGCCAGGTCCTGCGGGGTGGCGGTCACCGTCCACTTCTCGGCGACCTCGTCGGTGCACGGGACGCACGCCACCACGTTCAGGTACGCGCCGCCACGGATCAGGTAGTGCACGAGGTGTCGCCCCGGCCCGTACCAGATGGTGCTCTGATAGCGGTCCACCAGCCAACGGGTGGCCGGGTCGGCCGCGATCAACTCCCCCGGGATGAGCGCCCGGTAGGCCATCTCGCCGGAGAACAGCAGGGTGTCGGGCGCGCCCATCAGCTCCCGCACCCGTGAGCGGACGCCGTCGGCGCCGAGGAGCACATCGCCGACGAAGCGCCGCCCGTCGTCGAGGAGCGCCACCGGCCGCTCGGGCCGGGTGCGGTCCAGTGCGACGACCCGGCTCGCGGTGTGGAGGGCCACCACCGGTCCCGGGCCGTGCGGGTCGAGGCAGGCGTCCATGAGCACGCGGTGCAGATCGGCCCGGTGGTAGTGCCAATAGGGGGCGTTGAAGCGGTCCTTGCAGAACTGGCCGAGCGGGGTGAGGGCGACCACGCTGCCGTCCTGCCAGCGCCGCCGCACCTGGTCCAGCGGTTCGGTGCGGATGGCTTCGAGTTGGCGTCGCAGGCCGAGCCCGAGCAGGATCCGGCTGGCGTTGGGCGCGGTCTGGATGCCGGCGCCGATCTCGCCGAGCTGGGGCGCCTGCTCCAGGACGGTGACCCGCAGTCCGCGCTGGCGCAGGGCCAGCGCGGCGGTCAGGCCGCCGAGACCGCCGCCGACGATGGTGACTTCGTAGCACTGACTGGGCGTCACTCTTCCTCCAGGAGGTTCCGCTCGCTCACGACGGGACGGGGGCGGGGCGGCCGCTCAGCCGTCGGCGCACCGCCCGTCCTCGACGAGCCGGCCGGCCGCGACCACCGTCGTCCCGTCGACCGTCACCGAGCAGCCGCGCATCGCGATGTCGAGGTGGGCGTAGGACTCGCGGCCCAACACCGGGTGCGGGCCGGTGGACCACAGGAAGTTGCCGGCGAACGCCCGGGCGTCCATGCCCATCAGCTGGTCCTTGCCGTACATCGCGGTGGCGAACCAGTCGGCGGTCCGCATCAGCCCCCAGCCCATGTGCGACAGGCTGCGCGCCCAGGTGTCCCGGGAGTCCTCGAAGAACGTGCTGAGCAGGTCGGCCTCGGCGCCGCCGCTGACCTTCTCGATGTGCCCGCTGGCGATCTGCAGGGTCACCGGTTCCCGGACGTACTCCTTGAACGGCAGCAGGATGTCGCCCGGCGCCAGCACGAGCTGTCCGTCGGAGAGCTCCGGCCAGCACAGCACCATGGTGCTCGGCCAGTGGTCCCAGCGCCCCGGATCGTCGGCGAAGCCGCACTGGAACTCCGGCTTGGAGCCGCTCAGTTGGACGGTCAGGTCGGTGCCGGCCGCGGAGCGCACCCGCATCTGCGAGGACCGCTTGAGCAGTTCGACGCCGCGCAGCACCTCGGCCTTGTCCTCCTCCTTGGGGAGGTTGCGGATCAGCACCTCGGGCGCGTCGCAGACGAAGAGGATGCGGGTGCCGGCCCGCAGGATCTCCTGTTGGACCGGGGCGTGGATGAAGCCCTCGCGGGTCAGATCGACCACCAGGTCGGCGGACTTGAGCAGGTCCTGGGCGGTGGTGTCGTTGAGGACGGAGGTCAGGCCGGGGCCGGCGCCGGTGTGGGTGCTGGGCATCGGCGCGGGGGTGCCGCCGGGGACGGTCGCCGCGATGACGTGCGCGCCGCACGCCTTGGCGGCGCCGAACGCGGCCGCGACGTAGTCGCCGCGGCTGTCCGGCTCGGCCAGCACCACCACGTGCTCGTCGCGGCGCAGTTTGCACAACCGCAGCTCGCGGGTGAAGGAATCGAGCAGATCGACGGACGAGAGAGCGAACACGAGGACCCTCCAGGGAGCGCGTCGGGGGCTGGGTGGTCGGTGTCGGCGCGGCACCCGGCGGGGCGCTGTGGCCCCTCGCCGCGGGCCTTGCGGACATGTGTTGATCTGCGGTGACGCGGTGGCGCCCGGGCATCCCCGCAGAGATAATCCGAACACGTACGATCTCGGCTTGGCAAGAGGCGCGCGCCGAGTTGGCCGAGCTCTTCCCTGATCGACCCTCAGTGCGCCCGCCCGCACCGCCGAATGGCGCCCGGGCGCACGCAACGGGGCGCGGCCCCCCGGCCGCGCCCCGCCAACTGCCCTCGTACTCCTACGGTCGAGGCCCGATCACCCGCCCGGAACCGTCCCGCACCGTGATCGCCATCGCCGGACACACATCGGCCGCGTCGAGCGCCCGCTCGTCCTCCGCGACCTCGTCCCGCACCGCCCTGGCGTGCGGCCCGTCCAGGGTGAACAGGTCCGGGGCGATCGCCGGGCAGGAGCCGGAGGCGATGCACAGCCCCGGATCGATCTCGACCTTCCACGCCATCGCGTCACCACCCCACCGGCAGGACGCGCGGACCGCGCACCAGCATCTCGGTCTTCCACTCCACGTCCCCGGCCACGTGCAGCCCGGGGAACCGGGTGATCAGTGCCGAGATCGCCTCCTGGAGCTCCAACCGGGCCAGCGGCGCGCCCAGGCAGTGGTGAACACCATGGCCGAAACCGAGGTGTTGGTTCCCGGTGCGCCGGATGTCCAACTTCCCCGGTCCGTCGAACCGCAGCGCATCGCGGTTGGCGGAGCCCACCGCCACCAGGACCGGTTCGCCGGCCCGCACCAGCGTGCCCCCGACCTCGATGTCCTCCAGGGCATAGCGGGGCTGCCCCGCCCCGCTGCCCAACGGGACGAACCGCAGCAGCTCCTCGACGGCGCCCCCGACCAGTTCGGGCTGCTCCCGCAACAGGGCCAGTTGCTCGGGGTGGTCCAGCAGCGCCAGTACGAAGTTGGGGATCTGGGTGGCGGTGGTCTCGTGCCCGGCGACCAGGATGCCCACGCACAGATCGATCAGTTCCAGCTCGGAGAGCCGGTCGTTGACGTCCCGCGCGTCGATCAGCGCGGTCATCAGGTCGTCCTGCGGGTCCTTCCGGTGCTGCTCGATCAACTTCCGCATATAGGCGCGGAGTTCCTCGCGGTTGGCCTCGAACTCCGCGGCGGTCAGCGAACTCGTCGACAGCGCGGCGTCGCTCCACACCCTGAACTGCGGCCGGTCCTCGGTCGGCACCCCGAGCAGCCGGCAGATGACGGCCACCGGGATCGGCAGCGCGTACCGGTCGACGAGGTCCACCGGCGGCCCGGCGGCCTCCAACTCGTCGAGCAGCTCCCGGGTTAACTCCTTGACCTGCGGCCGGAGCTTCTCCACCTGGCGGACGGTGAACGCCTTCGCCACCAGGGTCCGCAGTCGGGTGTGGTCCGGTGGGTCCATGCTCAGGATCCCGCCGTTGCGGGTCCCCTCGGACTGCCGGGGTTCGTCGTGCCGTTCGCTCTCGGCCCGACTGAACCGCTGGTCGCCGAGGACGAACCGGGCCTCGGCGTACCGCGTGACGAGCCAGGCCGGCTCGCCGTATGTCATCTGGACCTTCAGCAGGCCCTCGCGGCTGCGCGCGTGTTCGTATTCCGCCGAAAGATCAAGGCTCTCGGCGATGTTGAAGGGGTAGGCAAGGGGTGCTGTGTCGGCTGTGGTCACGGTGGCCTCCCTCGTGTAAGCACCTGCTTACATACCGTAGGACGCGCGCACGAGGTGGTCAACGATGAATTGCGCACGGCGTCTTGGCCCGTCGCGACGGATCGCGGCGGTCAACCGGCAAACCGACAGAAAGGGGAGTTTCCATGAGGGAGGCCATGCAGGAGGAGACGACGCAGGAGGCCGGGGGGAGCCCACCGGGTCCGGCCCCCGTCGAACCCCGTCGGAGCGCCCGGGGCACCCGGCTGCTGCTGCTCGACGCCGCCTCCGAACTCTTCGCCGAACGCGGCTACGAACGCGCCACGGTGCGCGACATCGCCTCCCGCGCCGGCGTCAACCAGGCCCTGCTGTTCCGCTACTTCGGCTCCAAGAAGGCCCTGTTCGGCGAGGTGATGGCGCGCGGCGGCCATGAGCAGTTGCGCACCACCCCGGCGGAGCGGCTCTTCGAGGTCGCGCTGCGCGGCATGCTCGCCGAGGGCGGCGGCCCCGGCGACGACCGGTCGTTGGAGGTCTGCCTGCGCTCCATCGGCGGGAGCGACGAGATCGCCGAGGCGCTCCGCGGGCTCGGCGACGAGTACGCCGAGGTGCTCGCCACGCTCTCCCGCGCCGGCGACGGCGCGCTGCGCGGCGATCTGGCGCTGTCCTGGCTGCTGGGCATCGGCCTGATGCGGGTGGTGGTCGGCAAGCAGCCGCTGGCCAGCGCCGATCCGGATGTCGTCGTCCAACTCGTGGGGCGGGCGCTGGGGACTCTGATGGAGGACCTGCCGCCGGCTGAGTGAGACCGGACGGTCACCACCGCGCGGGGCGCGCCCCGGCTCGTGGTGCGTTCCGGTGACCTTCCGGCGGGTCGTCATGTGCAGTCGTATAAACCAATTATTGTCGCGCTTGCAGGAGAATGTCCTTTTTGCCCAGCCGAGCAAAGGTGGAACAATGCTTCGTTCGATCCCTCGCGGGCTCGCGGTGGCCGGCCTCGCCGCGGCGGCCCTGACGGTCCCGACGGCGGGTGCCGCGACCGCGGCTCCCAGCAACGCGCAGTCCGCCCTGTGCACCGCGCACAGCCGGTGCCATGCGTCTCACGGCCACGAAGGCCGGCGTGGGAAGCAAGGCCAGCAGGGGCGCGAGCGCTACGACGACGGTTTCGGCCGCACCGGCGAGAACCGGCGCTACGACGACGACGGCTTCGGTAGCCGGGACGACGAGGTCGGTAGCCGGGATGACGAGGTCGGTCGCCGGGACGAATCCCGCCGTCGCGATGACGGTGACGAGCGTGGGAACGAGGAGCTCAAGCGCAACGGCCTGGGCCGCGACGGCCTCCTCGGCCTCAAATTCCTCGGGATCCTCTGACCGCCGCGTCGCATCGCCGCCTCCGTGGGCCCGGGTCCCGTACCCGGGCCCACGTGCATGTCCGGGGAAGGGGCGGACCTCAGGGGTGGGCGACCGGCCTCAACGCCCCGTACGCGGACGTCAGTTCGCGGCCGTAACCGCCGGGTGCAACGGGCAGCGGGCGGCGCGACGGCAGTACGTCCGGCGCCCGGTGCGGCCGCAGTGCATTGAGCGCGATCTCGGTCTCCTCCATCAACGCCCGGTAGGACACCAGTCGCTGCCACTCCGGATCGGCGACACCGGGCACCGTCGCTGACCGCTCCAACCAGGTCTTCAACAACCCCGCGTAGACCGGCGTCTGTCGGATGACTTCGGCGTTGATCCGCGGCGATGCGCGCACCGCCTCCGGGCTGGAGGGAGCGTGCGGGTCCCCCGCGGGGCGGGGGACGAACGAGGTCCGGCCGTGGCCGGCGACGGTGACGGAAGTCGGAGCACTCATGGCAGTTGAAACGATTCGTTCCGTTGAACGGTCACTGCGCGCACCCCCGTTCGGCCCCCGTGCCTCGTCTCATAACATCCCAAAGCGCTGCGTGTGATGCGGGGAATATCACCTCTTACAGTGATCTCCGGGGGAGAACCGGTCCAAGAACGGCCAAAAAGCGTTGTCGCAGACATGGAACCGAGGGAGTTGTGGGAGCGCCACGCGGTACTCGCCCAGGCGTTTTGCATCAGCGATGACGAGGTCCGCCGGACGCAGGGACTCCTCGACGAGGCCGAGGCCCGCCGCTCGCGGACCCTGGCGGCCTTCGCGGTGACCGTGGGCAGCGACGAGGTGGTCGCCGATCTGCTCGGGCTCGACACCCGTGAGGTGCGCCTGGCCCGCCGCACGGTCGGCAAGGAGGACGCCCGGGCGGTGGCCAAGAGCCTGCTCGACGAGTCCGCCCGGGAACGCCGCGCCGCCGTCCGGCCCGAACCGGCGCGCCCCACCTCGCCACCCGTGGTCGGCATCCCGACCCCACCGAGCCGGCCCCGCGCCGCCGCTCCCGTGCCCCCGGCCGCCGCCCCCGCGCCCCCGCCCGAACCCGCCGCCACCCGCGTCCCGCCCCGCCCGGCCCCGTCACCCCACCTCGTGTCCGCGCCGGTCGGCGCACCCCTCAGCGAGCCCGGCTGGTCGCCGGCGTTGGACGCGGTCCTGGTGCACAGCCACCACACCGGTGCCGACTTGACCGCGCTCGCCAGTGAACTGGGCCTGGACGTCACCATCCTGAACGCCCGGGCCCACCAACTCGCCGCGGAATCCAGCACCTCCCGTTCGTCGTCCACCGACCGCATCGGCCGGCACCGCCGGATGACCGAAGGCCAACCCGCCGCCCCCTCCGACCCCGGCCACTTCTCCCGCGCCGAACCCCACGTACCCCCGCAGTCCTACGAGCCGCACACCACCTGGGCGCCCGCCGCCCACCCCACCCCATGGGCCGCCACACAGGACGCCTACGCCTCCTGGTCCCCACCCGACGCCGCGACCTGGTCACCCCAACCCGGACTCGCCTCCGCCCCCACCTGGGACCCCAGCGCCATGACCGTCGCCCAGCACGACTGGGACGGCATCCTCAGTCAATGGGAGGCCACCACCGCGCCGTACACCTCCAGTCCCGGACAGCAATCCCCATGACCGCGGCGGGCCGCACCACCCATGGGCCTCCTCCGGGCCATCGCCTACAGTGGGGCGCGAGCCGTGACTGGCGCTTGGGTGGAGTACCACCGGGGAGCGGCTCGGTCTGACCGGCCAATGCCGTGCGCCTGGGCGATCCCGTACGACGTACGACGCTCAGGAGGCGCCATGTCGCAGACCACGTTCCCCACCGCCCGCCTGATGGACGGCAGCGCGCTCGCCCGCCGCATGGTCGAGGAGGCCGCCGCCCGCGCCGCGGAACTCACCGCGCGCACCGGCCAGGCCCCTTGTCTGGCCACCGTCCTCGTGGGCGACGACCCCGCGTCGGTCACCTACGTCCGGATGAAGCGCAACCGCTGCGCCAAGGCCGGCATCGAGTCGCGGCACGTTGCGCTGCCCGCCGACACCACCACCGCCGCGCTCGTCGACACCCTCGGCGAACTCTCCGCCGACCCCGGCGTGCACGGCATCCTGCTCCAGCATCCGGTCGGCCCGCACATCGACGAGCGCGCGGCCTTCGAGGCCATCGCCCCCGAGAAGGACGTCGACGGCGTCACCGCCCACTCCTTCGCCGCGATGAGCCTCGGCATGGACGGCTTCGCCTCCTGCACGCCCGGCGGCATCGTCCGCCTGCTGGACCACTACGGCGTCGAACTGGCCGGCAAGCACGCCGTGGTCGTCGGCCGCAGCGCCATCCTCGGCAAGCCGGTCGGCATGCTGTTGCTCGGCCGCGACGCCACCGTCGCCTACTGCCACTCCCGCACCGCCGACCTCGCCGCCCACACGAGGGAGGCCGATGTGCTGATCGCCGCGGTGGGCCGGGCCGGCTTCCTGCGCGGCGACCAGCTCAAGCCCGGGGCCGTCGTCGTCGACGCCGGCTACAACCCCGGCAACGTCGGCGACGTCGACTTCGCGTCGGCCGCCGCGGTCGCCGACCTGATCACCCCCGTGCCCGGTGGCGTGGGCCCGATGACCATCGCCACCCTCCTCACCCAGACCGTGGACGCGGCGAGGCGCCAACTGGCCACGGTCTGAGGCCCGTTCACCCCACCCGGACCGTGGACCTCCAGGGCAGCACCACGTGCGGGCAGACGTGGCCGGGGGCGGCGTGACAGGTCCGCCGCGCGGTGAGGGCGGCGGTGCCCTGCCCGGTCGCGACGAACCGCGCGGCGGCACCGCCGGTCGGCGTCGTGCCCGCCGCCGTCCGCCTGAGCACGGCGGAGGTGCTCGACGCCGGCACGCTCCAGGCGAACGTGGTGTCGGACCCGCGCTCGCCGGTGAGCCGGACCTCGACCGCGTCCCCGGAACGCACGGTCAGCGTCCGGCCGTTGTCCCTGCCGGTAAGCACGACGCCATGGGTCGCCGAGGCCGCACCCGGGCCGACCGGAGCCGCGACCGAGACCGCGCCGGCCCCCAGCGCCGCACCCGCGACCCCCAACGCGGCCAGATACCTCATCGCCTTCATGGCTCTCCAAAGTCCCGGAAAAGACCGCGGGTTGACTGGCGACCCCGCCGCGCCCCGGCCGCTCGCACCGCGGCGCGGTCATGTTCCCACCGGGGATGGGGCGGCGGTATCAGCAGATCGAGTGAACGGGAGGTTCGGGGGAGCTGACCGGGGTGGTGCCCGGCGCGCGGACCGTGTGCGCAGGTCACGGGGGTGGTGGGTAGCATTCCCAGCCGCGGTTGCCTGTCCATGCTCATGTCGCACGGGGGTTGTTCTTCCATGTTCGGAATCGTCAGGCCCTGCGCGCACCGACTGTCCCGAGGGCTGAGAACGGAGTGGATGGCCCATCTCTGCGGCCTCTGCCTGGCGTTGCGCGCCGACCACGGGCAATTCGCCCGGGTCGTCACCAATTACGACGGGTTGATCGTGTCGGTGCTCACCGACGCCCAGTCCGGTCGGGCGGACCTCCAGCGGCGCACCGCCGGTCCCTGCCCGTTGCGCGGCATGCGCACCGCCTCGGTCGCTCAGGGGGAGGGCGCGCGGCTCGCGGCGTCGGTCTCCCTCGTCCTCGCCTCGGCGAAGATCCGTGACCACGTCGCCGACGGGAACGGGGTGCTGCGCCGCCGTCCGATGGCCGCTGCGGCCCGCCGGGTCGCAGCGGGGTGGGACCGCGCCGGCGCGCGCACCGGCGCGATGCTCGGCTTCGACACCGCCGTCCTCGTCGACGCGGTCGACCGCCAAGCGGGTATCGAGCAGTTGGCCGGGCCCGGCACGCCGCTGACGGCGATCACCGAACCGACCGAGACCGCCACCGCCGCGGCCTTCGCGCACACCGCCGTATTGGCCGGGCGGCCCGGGAACGCCGCGCCGCTGGCCGAGGCCGGCCGGCTCTTCGGCCGGCTCGCCCACCTCCTCGACGCGGTGGAGGACCGGGCCGCGGACGCCGCCGAGGGCGCCTGGAACCCGATCACCGCCACCGGCGCCGGACTGGCCGAGGCCCGCCGCCTGTGTGACGACGCGCTGCACGGCATCCGACTCGCCCTGCGCGACGTGGAGTTCACCGACTCGACCCTGGTGCACGTGTTGCTGGCGCACGAGCTGCGGCGCTCGGTGGACCGCGCCTTCGGCAGCTCGACCTGCTCCCACCAGGGGCACGGGCACGGGGCGCCGGGCCCGTACGACGGCCAGGGCGGGAGTCCGTATGGCAACACTCCGTACGGCGACAACCCGTACGGTCAGGGCCCTTACGGGAACGGTGCCGGGAACCCGTACGGGAATCCTTACGGGAACGGGGGCCAGCAGAACCCGAACCCCCCGCAGGCGCCGGCCGGCGGGCGGTCCGTCCCGCCCGGTGGGCATGGCGGCGGTTACGGGGGCGGTTCGGGAGGCCCGGGCGGCGATGGGGGCTGGCAGTCGCCGCACGTTCCGCAGGGGCCGAAGAAGCCCCGGGGCTTCTGGGCCGGCTGCGCGCTCGCCATCGGACTGTGCTGTACCTGCAAGGCGTGCTGCGCCTCGGAGTTCGAGGGGCCCTGGTCGGGCAAGAAGCGCGAGGGCTGCGTCCACGTCTGCGACTGCTGTGACTGCGGCAACGCCGACTGCAGCGGTTGCTGCGACTGTTGCAACTGTTGTGACGGCTGCGATTGCTGCGACTGTGACTGCGGCTGCTGAGCGAGAGCCGTAGTGGGTGGGCTGGCGGATGCCGGGCGGGAAAACCCTTGGTGGGGCCGGTGGCGGGGGTGTTAACGTCGGCGGCTGCTGCGCTGACCGGGGTCGATTCTTCACCCGGCTCCCCGCATCCACGTGAGAACGGAAACCCCATGAGCACCACCTGGACCACCCGCCCCGAGAGGCCCGAGGACATCGCCGCGGTCCGCGGGATCAACCTCGCCGCGTTCCCCACCGCCGAGGAAGCGGATCTGGTCGACGCCCTGCGCGCGGACCGTGACGCCTGGATCGACGGCCTCTCGTTGGTTTCCCAGGCGCCCGACGGCAGCCTCGCCGGGCATGCCCTGCTCACCCGCTGCCACATTGACGACCGGCCGGCCCTGGCCCTGGCTCCGTGCGCGGTGCTGCCGGCGCATCAGCGCCGGGGCGCCGGGACGGCGGCCATCCGCGCCGCGCTCGATGCCGCCCGGGACGAGGGCGAGCACCTGGTCGTGGTCCTCGGCCACCCCGACTACTACCCCCGGTTCGGCTTCGTGCCCGCCTCGCGCTTCGGCATCCGGGCCCCGTTCGAGGTCCCCGACGAGGCGCTGATGGCCCTCGCCCTGGACGCGTCCCGCCCCGTGCCGAGCGGAGTGATCCGCTACCCGGCGCCCTTCGGTATCTGAGGACAACTGGGGGCGTCTGAGGACAACTGCGGGCATCTGCGGGGCCGTTGGGCTACGGAAGCGTGCCCGACGGGCGCTGGGTGTGCCCCCGCCCGTAGCGCTGCGGTGGGCACACCCGGTATCCGAGGGCGGCCGGGGCTATGCCGCGTCCCAGGTGATGGGGAGGCTCTGCACCCCGTGCATGGTCGGGTCCGTGCGCAGCGGCACCTCCTCCGGCGGGACGGCCAGGCGCAGCGTCGGGAAGCGGGTGAGGAGCGCGGGGAAGGCCGCCCGCATCTCCACGCGGGCCAGTTGTTGGCCCAGGCACTGGTGGATGCCGTGGCCGAAGGACAGTTGGCCGGTGGCCTTGCGGCGCAGGTCGAGGCGGTCGGGGTCGGGGAAGCGGGCCGGGTCGCGGTTGGCGGCCTGGAGCGAGACGGTGACCGACTCCCCGGCCCTGATCAACTGGCCGTCCACCTCGACGTCTTCCAAGGCCGCCCGCACCCCGGTGTGGGCGATGGTGAGGTACCGCATCAGCTCCTCCACCGCCTGGTCGGCGAGGTCCGGTTCGGCGCGCAGGGCGGCGGCCTGCTCCGGGTGGGACAACACGGCGAACGTGCCCAGCGCGATCATGTTCGAGGTGGTGTCCAGCCCCGCGGCCAGGAGGAAGACGCCCACGCCGGAGAGTTCCTCGTCGGTGAGAGCGCTGCCGGTCAGATCGCTGAGCAGGTCGTCGGTGGGTCGGGCGCGCTTGGCCAGCACCAGCTCGCGGATGATCTCCTGGAGCGCGCCCCAGGCGGCGAACCGGTCCTCCATCGTCACCTCCGTGTCGGACAAGGCGGTGACGTGCCGTTGGAAGCGGGCGCGCTCGGCGTAGGGCACGCCGAGCAACTCGCAGATCATCAGCGCCGGGAGCGGGTGGGCGAACGCCGTCACCAGGTCCACCGTCGGACCCCGGCGCTCCATGGCGTCGAGGTGCTCGGTGGTGATCTTCGCCATGCGCGCGGTCAGTTCGCGCATCCGGCGGACCGTGAACTTGCCCATGAGGATCCGCCGGTAGCGGGTGTGGTGGGGCGGGTCGATGCCGGTGAGGTCACCTACCGGGGCCGGTGGCAGGGTGAGGCCCTCCGTGCCGGGGAAGGGTGTGTGCATCAGCTCGTAGCGCGAGCTGAAGCGGGGGTCGGCGGCGACCGCGCGGGCGACGGAGTAGCCGGTGGCCAGCCAGCCGACGTGGCCGTCGGGGTAACGCATCCGGCGCAGCGGTTGATCCGCGCGCAGCTCCGCCAGTTCGGCCGGCGGGTCGAAGGGGCACCCCTTGGGGCGGGTGACCGGCAGTCCGGCGAGCGGCTCCGGCTCGGGGCGCGTGGTCTCAACGGCCGTCGGTGTGGTGGGAGTTGAGGAGGGTGTGAGTGAGCTGGACGGGGTGGGTGTGGAGGAATCGTTCTGCATGGGATGCGTAAGTCCTCTGCTGCGTTGGGTTGTTGGGTTGTGGGGCCGTCGGGATGGGTGCGAGAGGTGCGGTGGAGGGGACCGTTGGGGTCAGCGCTGGGTGGCGTTGCGGCGGAAGACCGCGCGGGCCCAGAGGTAGCCGGCCAGGGCGAGGCCGACGCACCAGGCGGCGGCCGCCAGTGCGCTGCTGCCGATCGGTGTCCCCATCAGCAGGCCCCGCAGGGTCTCGTTGATCGGTGTGAAGGGCTGGTACTCGGCGAACCAGCGGATGCCGACCGGCATCGACTCCGGCGGGACGAACGCGCTGCCCAGGAAGGGCAGCAGGGTGAGCGGCATCGGCGCGTTGCTCGCCGATTCGACGGTCTTGGCGACCAGACCCATCGCGGCCGACAGCCAGGTGAGACCGAAGGCGAGCAGGGCGAGCAGGCCGATCGCGGCGACCCAGCCGAGGAGGGTGGCGTGCGGCCGGAAGCCGACCGCCAGCGCGACCCCGATGACCAGGGTGAGGCTGATCATGGTCTGGATGACGCTGCCGACCACATGCCCGGTGAGTATCGAGCCGCGGGAGATCGCCATGGTGCGGAAGCGGTTGATGATGCCCTCGGTCATGTCGGTGCACACGGACACCGCGGTGGCGACGGCACCGGACGTCGCGGCCATCAGGATGATCCCCGGTGCGACGTAATTGACGTACCCCGCACGGCCGTTGGTCGCCCCCGGTACGCCGATGCCGTGGCCGAGCGCCCCGCCGAGGACGTAGACGAAGAGCAGCAACATCAGGATTGGCATGGCGACGACCGAGATCGTCATGGCGGGGTAGCGCCGCGCGTGCTTGAGGTTGCGCCGCAGCATCGTCATCGAGTCGCGCAGCGCGTGGGTGGGGGTGCTCATCGGGCGTTCTCCATCGGGGCGTTGGGTGAGTGAGGCGCGTGCGGTGACCGCTGTCCGTGCTGGGATCGGCCGGTGAGGGCGAGGAAGACGTCGTCGAGGTCGGGGGTGTGCACGGTGAGGGCCTCGGCCGTGACCGAGGCGGCGTCCAGGGTGTCGAGCACGGCGCGCACGGCGGGGAGGCTGTCGTCGCCCGGGATCTGGAGGGTGAGCGCGTCATGGTCCGGCGTGACCGCGTCGAAGAGGGCGGCAGCCGACTCCAGGGCCCGCGCGTCGGCGAACCGGAGGCGGATGTGGCCGCCGGGAATGCGGCGCTTGAGCGCGTCCGCGGTGCCTTCCGCGACCAGCCTGCCCTGGTCCAGGACGGCGATCCGGTCGGCGAGTTGGTCGGCCTCCTCCAGATATTGCGTGGTCAGGAAGATGGTGACGCCGTCGTCGGCGACCAGGCTGCGGATGATCTCCCACATCGTGCGCCGGCTGCGCGGATCGAGTCCGGTGGTCGGCTCGTCGAGGAAGATGACGCGCGGGGTGCCGACCAGGGTCATCGCGAGGTCCAACTTGCGCCGCATGCCGCCCGAGTAGGTGGCGACGGGCTTGCCGGCCGCGTCGGTGAGGTCGAAGCGGCGCAGCAGTTCGGCGGCGCGCCGGCGGCCCTCGCGGCGGTCGAGGTGGTGCAGGTCCGCCATCAGGAGGAGGTTCTCCCGGGCGTTGAGGAGGTTGTCCAGCGCCGCGAACTGGCCGGTGACGCCGATCGCGGTGCGTACGGCATCGGGATCGCGGGCCATGTCGTGGCCCGCCACGCGCACCTGGCCGGCGGAGGCGGGGATGAGGGTGGAGAGGATCTGGACGGCGGTGGTCTTGCCGGCGCCGTTGGGGCCGAGCAGGGCGAAGATCGTGCCCTCGGGGATGTCCAGGTCGATGCCGTCGAGGACCAGTTTGTCCCCGTAGGTCTTGGTCAGTCCGGTGGCCGAGATCGCCGTGGGGCGGGGAGGGGCGGCGGGGGGCGCGGTGGGGGCGGTGGTCGCCCCGGTCGCCCCGTTGCTACGAGTCATCACGGCAGGTCCGTTCCTGGGGTGGGTATGGGTGGGAGCGTGGTGGTGCGTGCGGTGGTGCTCGTGAAGTGCTGGCGCCACTACGGCAGTTGACGGGGTGCAGGCGCGATGGGTGCCGATGCCGCCGATCCCCGCGAGGTCCGTGACGCCATGATGGCACATCTTTGGCGTCATGTGGAGATGGATGGCGTCATGTGTGTGCCGCGGTGGCGTCGATTGGGGGTCGCGGATTGGGCTCCGCGGCAGGTGGGGCGGGCGCTGGGCGGGCTTCGGTGGCGTGGTGCGGCCTTTGCGAGACGGCTAGTTGAAGCGGTCAGGGGTGGTGTCGACTGCGGCGTCAAACGTGGTGCCAGAGATGGCATCAACGGTGGCGCCATGTCGTGCGGATGCCGCGTTCGCGGTGGCCAGAGGCGGCTACGGGCGACCATGACGCCGCCGCCCGAGCGGCAGGAGCTCGGGCGGCGGCTGGTGGGAGTTGGGCTGAGGGGCGTCGTGCGCCGGGGCGCGCCATCCGAGGCCGGGGAACAACTCGCGGACCGGCGCGTTCGCCACGGCGGCCCCCGCGTCACGGCCCCCGACGCGGCCGTTCTCCGCCTCAGCGCGTGCGGCCGGCCTCCGTGTGCGTGAGCACCATCCGGAACCGGGCCGTCCCGGCGAGCATCTTGCCGTACGCCTCGTTGGCGTGGTCCAGCGGCATCGTCTCGATCATCGGGCGGATGCCCTGGAGAACGCAGAACTCCATGGTGTCCTGGACGTCCTGGGCGGTGCCCGACGGGTGGCCGCGGACGACCCGGGCCTGCATGAGGAGTTGGGTCGGGGTGATGGCCAGCGGTTCGACGTCCGCGCCGATGACCACCAGTTCGCCGCGGTGCGTCAGGCCGTCCACGGTCGCGGAGATGGCGGCGGAGTTGGCGGCCGTGGCCAGCACCACCCGGGCGCCGCCGAGGGATTGGAGCGCCTCCGCGACGGGGGTGCCCGCGGTGCTGTCGACGTAGTGGTGCGCGCCGAGTTGCTTGGCGAAGTCCGCCTTGTCGGCGCCGCGGGCGATCGCCACCGTCTCGAAGCCCATCGCGGCCGCGAACTGCACACCGAGGTGCCCCAGGCCGCCGAGGCCCAGCACGGCGACCAGATCGCCCGGCCGGGCCGCGCTGCGCCGCAGCCCGTTGTACGTGGTCACGCCCGCGCAGGCCATCGGTCCGGCGTCGGCCGCCGCCAGCCCGTCGGGTATCCGGGCCAGCGCGTCGGCCGGTGCGATCACCGTCGCGCCGAACCCGCCGTCGTAGGCCCAGCCCGGCACCTTCAGTTGCTCGCACACGACGAAGTCGCCCTCCCGGCAGGGCGTGCAGTGGTGGCAGCTACCGCCGAACCAGCCCACCGCGACCCGGTCCCCGACCTTCCACCGGCTGTCCGTGTGCTCGCCGACCTCCGTGATCCGCCCGGCGATCTCATGGCCGGTGACCAGCGGGAACCGGACGCCCGGCAGCGCGCCGCCGACGAACATCGCATCGCTGTGACAGATCCCGCAGGCGTCCACGTCGATCCGGACGTGCCCCGGTCCCGGCCGCTGCACCTCACGCTCGACGATCTCGAAGGGCGCGCCGACGGCGCCGACCTGCGCGACTCGGTAACTGCTCATCTGGATCTCTCCCGCCTGCCCACTGCCGGCGCGGGCGCGCGGCGCGGTGGATCCCGGGTGCCGTGGACCCACGTCGCGTGCCGCCGCGCCGCGTTCCGGCCGTTCTCGCTCCGGGGCGGTGCCGCCCCGGCTTCCCTGCGTGCCTGCCGCGTGCCGTCGGCCCGGCCACCTGCCGGCCCTGTTGCGCGCTGGGGCAACGGTGCAACGGCCTCCTTCCACCAGCACAGCAGTTCCGGGCCGATCACGCGCGCCGAGCGGGGGAGTTGGCCCGGACGGCGCGATTCCGGTCCGTAGGGCGGCGGTCACGGCGGGTGCGAGTGAGGGTGCGTTTCCGCCCGGAACGCGCATCCGTCCGGAAGCGCCCTCCTCATGCGCCCCGATATCGCCACCCCACGCCCCCCGCACAGAGACAGCCGTTAACCTGGCCGCCGCGTGGAACGGCCCGGCCGGGCGGGAGGGTCGACCGGACCGTCCGCCGCACGGTCCGGCACGTACCAGAGAAGGACACGCTCCATGCCACTGAAGCGCCCGCACCAGCACCGCGACGCCAGCCGCAATCTCACCGTCAACCCGGTCTTCAGCCGGCAGCCGCTCCACGTCCCCCGGTACGAGCTGCCGGCCGACGGCATGGAGCCGGACACCGCGTACCAGATCGTCCACGACGAGCTGATGTTGGACGGCAACGCCCGGCTGAACCTCGCCACGTTCGTCAGCACCTGGGCCGAGCCGCAGGCCCAGCGGCTGATGGCCGAGTGCGCCGAGAAGAACATGATCGACAAGGACGAGTACCCGCAGACCGCCGAGATCGAGTCGCGCTGCGTGCACATGCTCGCCGACCTGTGGCACGCCCCCGACTCCCATGCCGCGGTGGGCTGTTCCACCACCGGCTCCAGCGAGGCGGCGATGCTCGCCGGGCTGGCGCTCAAGCGCCGCTGGCAGCAGCGCCGGCGCGCCGAGGGCAAGTCCACCGAGCGCCCCAACATGGTCATGGGCATCAACGTCCAGATCTGCTGGGAGAAGTTCGCCAACTACTGGGAGGTCGAGCCGCGCTACGTCCCCATGGAGGGCGACCGCTTCATCATCTCCCCGGAGGAGGCCGTCAAGCTCTGCGACGAGAACACCATCGGCGTCGTCGCGGTCCTCGGCTCCACCTTCGACGGCGCCTACGAGCCGGTCGCCGAGCTCGCCGCGGCCCTCGACGACTTCCAGGAGCGGACCGGCATCGACGTGCCGGTGCACGTGGACGGCGCCTCCGGCGCGATGATCGCCCCGTTCCTCGACCCCGAGCTGGTCTGGGACTTCCGGCTCCCGCGGGTCGCCTCCATCAACACCTCCGGCCACAAGTACGGCCTGGTGATGCCCGGTGTCGGCTGGGCGCTGTGGCGGGACGCCGACGCCCTCCCCGAGGACCTGATCTTCCACGTCAACTACCTCGGCGGCGACATGCCGACCTTCGCGCTGAACTTCTCCCGGCCCGGCGCCCAAGTCATCGCCCAGTACTACAACTTCCTGCGCCTGGGCTTCGAGGGCTACCGCGCCGTCCAGCAGACCAGCCGGGACGTGGCCACCCGGGTCGCCGCCGAGATCGCCGAGATGGGCCCGTTCACCCTCCTCACCGACGGCAGCGAACTCCCCGTCTTCGCCTTCCGCGTCAGCGACGACATCACCAACTTCACCGTCTTCGACGTCTCCGCCGCCCTCCGGGAACGCGGCTGGCAGGTACCGGCCTACACCTTCCCCGCCAACCGCACCGACCTGGCCGCCCTGCGCGTCGTCGTCCGCAACGGCTTCGGGCACGACCTGGGCGACCTGTTCCTCGAAGACCTCCGCCGGGTCCTGCCGCGGCTCCAGGCCCAGCAGCACCCGCACCGCGACGCCGATGACGCGAGCGGCTTCGCCCACGGCGCGGAGCCCAAGCAGTCCGTCCGCCCGGCCATCCCGGAGCAGACGGTCCGCGACTGACCTCCGGGTCGCGCCCCCGGCCCGTAGGGGTGGGCCGGGGCGCGGTCGGTCGTGCGCTCGCCGTGCGCGGGCCGCCCGAAGGGCCTGTCCAAATGGGCCGGGGTCGGTCACGCTGGAGGGAGGAGCGCCCTCGGGGCCTCCGGCTGTGCCGGGCACCGTGACGGAAGGGACGCACGGCCATGGCGACGATGACGACGGAGTACCGTCCGGTCCGCGTGGAGGCGGAGTTGGACGAACCGCTGTCGCGCTGGCTCTGGGCGGTGAAATGGCTGCTCCTGGCGCCGCACCACGTCCTGCTGACCGTCTTGGCGCTCGGCTTCCTGCTCGCCACCGCCCTGGCGCTGCCGGTGCTGCTCGTCACCGGGCGCTACCCGCGGGTGCTGTTCGCCTTCACCACCGGCGCGCTCCGCTGGGCCTGGCGGGTGGTCTTCTACTCCTACGGGGCGCTGGCCACCGACCGCTACCCGCCCTTCAGCCTGGGGGCCGTGCCCGACTACCCGGCACGCCTCCATATCGACCGCCCGGAACGGCTGCCCCGTGGGCCGGCGCTCCTGGTGTCACGGCTGCGGGCGCTCCCGCAACTCGTCGGGCTGGTGCTCTTCGGCCTCGCGTTCCGGCTGGTGTGGTGGGTCGGCGGGCTGTCGGCCCTGCTGGCACTGGCCGCCGTGGTGGTCCTGGTCCTCACCTCGCCCGCCGCCGTGCTGCTGTGGACCGGGCACTACCCGCGGCGCCAGTTCACCACCCTGATCGCGTTCGACCGCTGGGTGCTCCAGGTCCTGGCCTACGCGTTCTTCCTGACCGACGCCTGCCCGCCGCTCCGGCCGGAGACCACCGGCCGCCGCGCCGGCCGGCTGCGGGGCCGCCTCCGGCACCGGCTGCACCACCGCGGACCCACCCCGGCGGTCACCGCCCACTGAGCGGGCGGTGACGGCCCCGTGAGACGGGTGGTCAGTGGCCGATGAGCCGTGCGGCCACGCAGGGGTCCTCGTTGTGGTAGCCGAGGCGGGTGTAGAGCCGCTCGGCGGGGGCGTTGTCGGCCAACTGCCACAGGGTGCAGAAGCCGTGGCGGCGGACCGCGTACCGGGTCAGCCACGAGGTCAGGGCCGCGCCGAGGCCCTGGCCGCGCTCGGCCGCGTCGGTGGCGACCGACGCCATCAACGGGGCGCCGTTGTCCCGCAGGCTGCTCAGGGCGCCGCAGGCCACCAGGCGCCCGTCCGCGCCGCGGATCCCGACCCAGAGGCTGACGTCCGCGGAGCCGGGCCCCGTCGAGTGGTCCGGGCTGTGCACGTTGAGGAAGGCGAGCAGCTCGTCGTGGTGCGTCCCGTCGAGCATGACCACCCGCCCCTCCGCCGGGTGGACCGGCGGCTCGTCGAGCGTCCACCGGAAGACCCAGGGGATCCGGTCGGTCACCGGCAGGTGTCGGCCGAGCAGCTCTTCGACGCCCCGCGGTCCGGTGAACTCCCGCACCGTGTCGGGGAGTTGATGGGCCGCGCGGAGGACGAGGCCGGCCGCGGCGGCCGGTTCGCCGACGCTCCACACATGGCCGCGCGGCTCGTCGAGCCACGCCACCGCACCGTCACCGGACCAATTGATCCGACCGGCCGGCCGCGGCCGCGCGGCGCCGAAGCGCAGCAGCGCGGCGCCGGACTGCCGCTCCAGGCCCTGGGTGAACAGATCCGGGTTCCGGGGAAGAAGGGTCGTCGCCTGCATCGCTCTCTGGGAAGGAATCGCTCGGGGGTGGGCAGGTGGGCGGGCCGGATGCGCGCAGGGCACATGCCGGAGCCGTCGTTCTGAGATGGGGGATATCGAGAAATCCGGCGACCGTCGCCGCCCATGGCGAAACGCCCGGTCGACCGGAGGGGCCAACTGTCGCACACCGCCCCCGGCCCGGGGCAAATCTGCTCCCCGAAACCGCCCCGGGACCGCCCGGAACGCGCTCCCACCAGGCCGTTCGTGCTCGTCCGCGGCCCGCTTCAACAGCGCCGAACGGCACCGGGCGAGGTGGCGAAAGTCCCGGGTGGGGAAGGACGACCGGCCCGGGCCGGGGCGGGGCGGTCGGCCGTGATCCGGTACGAACCGCGGTCGGAGGGCCGGCGGGTGGCGGCCGGGCCCTCCTCGGCCCCTAGGAGGTAACCCCGAGACGCGACGGGGGCGCCCGTAGGGGATGGTCCTCACCGGGCCCTGAGACAACGGGGGTTGGGAGTCGTCCGAGCGGTCGATGAACGGCCGGCGGGGTGCCGAGATGCTGGTGGGGACCGTTCGGAGGGGCGCGGTCGCCCCTCCGAGGAAGCAGAAGGGACGACCATCATGAACGCCCGGAGCCCGCGCCCCGCCGCGGTTCCCGCCGAAGCGCTGTGGGAACCGCGCAGTCGCAAGGCCCTGCACGGAATGAAGCTGCTGATCGGCGGCTACCTCGCGCTCAGCGTGCTCACCCTCGTGGCCCTCTTCGTGCTCCACGGCGATGCGACCGTCGTCAACGACGCGGTCTGGGTCCGGGTCAGCATCGTCGTCGCCAGCGCCCTGCTGTCGTTCGCCCTCGTCGTCCGGGCGGCCCGCGGTTCCCGGGGCGCCTACCGCAGGCTGCGGATCGTCTCCGCGGTGATGGTGGTGGCGATAGCCGTCATCGTCGCGGTCCCCGGTCCGTTCCCGCTGTGGCTGAAGCTGGAGCAGGGCGTCTGCGGGCTCGCGCTGCTCGGCGTTCTCGTGGTCGCCAACGGCAGCCACCTTCGGGCCCTGTTCGCGGCCAAGTAGCCGTCCGCCGCGGGGGAGCGGGTGGCGCGGGTCGGCCCCGGCGGGTTCCCCACCCGCCGGGGCCGTGGCGCGGCGGCAGCGCCGGCTCAGGCCGACATCACCCGCTGTGCCTTTATCGACTGCAGCAGCCCGATCGCGACCCAGCCCGCGAACATCGACGATCCGCCGTAGCTGACGAAGGGCAGTGGCAGCCCCGTGACCGGCATGATGCCGAGGTTCATCCCGATGTTCTCGAACGCCTGGAAGGCCATCCAGCCCACGATGCCGGTGGCGACGACCGTGCCGTACAGGTCGGGGCACTGCCGTGCGATGCGGCAGGCCCGCCACAGCACCACCCCGATGAGGGCGATGATCAGGCTCGCGCCGATGAAGCCCAGTTCCTCACCGGCGACTGAGAAGACGAAGTCGGTCTGCTGCTCGGGCACGAACTGGCCGTTGGTCTGGGCCCCGCGGAAGAGCCCGGAGCCGGTCAGTCCGCCCGCGCCGATCGCGATCCGCGCCTGGCTGGTGTTGTAGCCGACGCCCGAGGGGTCGAGCGCGGGATCGGCGAACGCGGCGAACCGGTTGATCTGGTACTGGTCCAGCAGATGGAACTGCCAGACCGCCAGGCAGCCGACCACGCCGATCCCCAGCAGGCCCACCACCCACCGCTTCGGCGCGCCCGCGGCCATCAGCATGCACAGCACGATCGCCGCGATGCCCAGCACCTGCCCCAGGTCCGGGGTGAGCATGATCAGCGCCGCCGGGACCCCGCCCAGCGCGAGGGCCCGGATGATGCCCCGTTGGTCCGGCTGGGAGAGATCGCCGGCGTCCACCCGCGAAGTGAGCGCCACCGCCATCGCGATGATGATCGCGACCTTGACGAACTCGGCGGGCTGGATGGACATCCCGCCGCCGATCACGATCCACCGCCGGGAGCCGTTGATGGTCGCCCCGACCGGCGTCAGCACCAGCGCCACCAGCAGCACCGTCACCACGTAGAGGATGGCCGCGGTGTCCCGTAGGCGGCGGTGGCCGTACCAGAGGGTCAGCGCCCCCAGGGCGAGGCCGATGCCGGTGTTGATGAGGTGCCGCAGCACGAAGAAGTACGGGTCGCCCTGGTTGAGTTCCATCCGGCCGCGGGTCGCGGAGAAGACCAGCAGCGCGCCGATCGCGGAGAGCGCGAACGCCGCGCCGAACAGCATCCAGTCGAGCCGGCGGACCAGGGATCCCCGGCCGAGGATTCTGCCCCAGACCGACTTGGCGCGGGTGGTCCCGCGCACGGGAAAGCTGATGGCGCTCAACCTTGGCCTCCTGTCCGGACGCAGCCACGACAGCCAGACACTACTCCGCTTATTTGCGCAACTACGAAAGCATGCGGTGTGTCGGTGTATTCGGCGGCGGGTGGCCGCGTCGTGCGCTCCCCGGGGCGGCGGGAAGCCGGGCTCGATGAGGGGTAAATCCCGGTGAATTCCAGGGTGTTGGCATCTCGCGACCGTGGCACGACCGTGGGGTGACCACGGCCCGGCTACGGTGCGACGTCCCGGCGGAAGAGGGCCGTCCAAAGGAACGGCTCCCCGAAGTGGGGGGATTCCGGCGGCTCGTCGTGCATCCGGCGGAGCTCGACCTCGGTCAGGTCGGCGAAGAGCGTGCGCAGCGACTCGGGGCTGTACGCGAGGCCGCCGTGCAGGCCGGACCCGCGGTAGAGGTCGGCGTCCGCGAGTTCGGAGCCCATCGCGCCGGCCGCGAAGCAGCTCAGGCCGAAGTGGCCGCCGGGGGCCAGCGCCCGGTCCAGGAGGGCGAGATAGCTGACGCGGCGGTGCGGCGGCAGGTGGTGGAAGCAGCCGGAGTCGTAGATCAGGTCGTAGGGGCCGACGAGTTCGCCGACCGGGGTGCCGTCCGGTGCGGTGGGGCTGGCGAAGGCGTCCCCGCAGTGGAAGCGGACCGCGACGCCGGTGGTGCGGGCGCGCTCCCCGGCCCAGGCGAGGGCGGCCGGCGAGAGGTCCACGGCGTCCACCTCGAAGCCCGACGAGGCCAGGTGCAGCGCATTGCGACCCGGTCCGCAGCCCAGGTCCAGGGCGCGGCCGCCGGTGAGCAACCCGCGGTCGAGGTACGAGACGAGGTTCTCGTCCGGCTTCGCCACGAAGAACGGTACCGACCGGCCGCGGTCCGCGTAGAAGCCGTCCCACCAGGAGGCGCCGCCCGCCGTCCAGCGATCCGCCGCCGGCGCGAACAGGCCGTCGAGCAGCCCGAGTACGTCCTCCACCGTCCGGATGTTGCGCTCCACCCGGTCTACCCGCCGCTCCAACTGGGCGTTCCGCCCAGGCTCCTCGGCCTCGTCGACCGTGCCCATCCGCCCTCCCGATCCCGATCCCGTGCCCGTGACGGTGTCCGTCCTCGTCCCGGTCCCCGTCCGGTCGTTGCCGGTGACGATAGGGGAGGGCGGGGCGTACGCCCAGGTCGTCCCGGCGGCGCGCGACGGCCCACCGGCCGTCTGCCGGCCGGAGTCGGTGCCGCCGGCCACCCTTCTCCGCCGCCACCGGGCGCGCCACCCGCACACCCCGCCCCACCCCGCCAGGGGCCCAATGCGGGCCGCGCCAGGGGCACTTTCTGGGCGCGCGGCGGGAGACGGCGGAAGGCTGCCGTCCGGTTGGGGCTCCCGGTGGTCACGTCCCGGTCACTACCTCCACCGAGCCGATGTACTCCCGCGTCTCCTCGTCCGGCAGTCGCACCGCCTGCGCCCAGTAGTAGATGACGAGGCTGAACGCGGCGATGAGGGCGATGTCCCACCACAGGGGAAGGGCGTCGGTCGCGCCGCAGGAGACCCTGGACGCCGGGCCGGTGCTGCAGAAGCCGCCCTGCCAGGAGATCACGCCCATGCCCAGCAGATACACCGGCAGCCACTGCGCGTGCTTCCAGTCCAGGTGCGGGGCCTTGGGGTTGAGGCCGAGCAGCGCCGAGCCGCCGAGCAGCAGATAGCCCAGGACGATCGCCACGCCCAGGCGCCACAGGGTGTCCCAACCCGCCCAATAGATGATCAGGTTGGCGACGATGAAGGCCACCGGGGCCCAGAAGAGGCCACCGGGCAGCCGGTAGGGGCGCGGCCGGTCCGGGTCCTGCTTGCGCAGGCAACCGAAGGCGAGCGGGGCACCGGCGTACATCAGCACGCTCGCGGAGGTCACGAAGCCCACCAGCTTCTGCCAGGTGGGGAACGGCAGGAAGACCACGAGTCCGATGACGAAGGCGACCAGCAGCCCGAACCACGGCACACCGCGCCGGGTGGTGCGCTCGAAGACCACCGGGACATAGCCGTTGCGGGACAGCCCGTAGGAGATCCGAGAGGTGGCCGTCACATAGATCAGGCCGGTCCCGGACGGCGAGATGACCGCGTCGATGTAGAGGAGCGTGGCCAGCCAGCCCAGGCCGATGGTGGTGGCGAGGCCGGCGAACGGGCCGGCCTTGCCGCTGAACGAGAGGTTGGCCCAGCCGCCGTGCGCGAACGCGGTGTGCGGCAGCGCCCCGATGAACACCACCTGCAGCGCGACGTACACCAGCACGCCGATGAGGATCGAGCCGAGGACCGCGCGCGGGATGTCCCGGGCCGGATCGCGGCTCTCGCCCGCCAACTGGTCGGCCTGCTCGAAGCCGAGGAGGGCGAAGATGATGCCGCTGGTGCTGATCGCGGAGAGCATGCCGCGGACGCCGAACGGCGCGAAGCCCTGGTAGCCGAAGTTGTCCTGGTGGAAGACGGCGGAGCCCATCACCACGATGGTGAGTGCCGGCACGGCCAGCTTCCACCAGGTCGCCACGCTGTTGGTGTGGGCCAGCCATCGGATGCCGAAGAAGTTGACGAGGATGAAGAACGCCATGAAGGCGACGGCGAGTCCGTAGCCGGCCGGGGTCAGATGGTTCTTGCCGGTCTGGACCCAGGGGGCGTGCACGCTGAGGTAGTTCAGCGACGCCATGACCTCGATCGGTGCCACGGTGACCGCCTGCAGCCAGGAGAACCAGCCGAAGGACGCGCCGGCGGCGCTGCCGAACGCGTAGTGCGGGAAGCGCGCGGTGCCGCCCGCGACCGGGTACATGGCGCCCAGCTCGGCGTGGACGAACGCCAGGATGACGATGGCGACGGCCCCGATGCCCCAGGAGACCAGCGCCGCGGTGCCCGCCGCCTGCGCCGCGAACAGCGCCCCGAACAGCCAACCGGACCCGATGATCGACCCCTCCGAGGTCCAGATCAGCCCGATGAGCCCGATGTCGCGTCTCAGCCCGGGGTTCTTGGGGGCGGCGGGTGCGGTCGGCTTGTGCATCTCCATGGGGCGTGCCCTCGTTCTGCTGCGATGGCTGCGGCGGCTGACGGCGGGCCCGATGCCTGGGCGGGCCTACGTACCTTTTGCCCCAATAGTTCAGGACGGGTGCGGGCAGAACGACACGCCGCGCCGGGGCGCCGGGGCCGTGTACCACGACGGCGTCAACTGCCGCGGGCGGCGCGCCGGGTGCGTCATATGCCGGGTGGGGAACGCGTCGGGAGCGGGCCCGACGGCGCGTCACATGCCGTGCGGGGCGGGGGTGATGGAGCGCGGGCGGGGCGCGAGGGGGAGGGCGGGGGAGCCGGCCGGGTGGTGGGTGTCGGTGCTGGGCGGCGCCACCTCCACGCCGGTCTCGTCGAGGTCGACCGCCCAGGCGATGCCGGCGATGCTGACGGTGAACGCGAGGGTCAGGCCGATCGCCCCGAACGGGATGCGCCGATGCCACCGCCGCGGGCCGTCGCTGTCCGGCATGCCCGTGTCGCCCTCCCTCGCGTGACCGTGGTGCGCGGGGCGGGCGCGCCCGACCGCCCGGCCCGGCGCGCGACACGACAGGTGCGGGGCCCCGCACCATGTGGCGGCGCCCGGTGTCACGCGCTCGCCCCATCTTCCGTTACACCACGAGGAGTTGACCATCCCCCGTAAGGGGACGCTGGCACCGGGGACGTCGGCTCACGGCTTGACGGCGTGCAGCACGCCCAGCCCCCGCGGCCCGACCTCGTCGTACCGGGCCTCCAGGCCGGCGGCCCGGCACTGGTCGGCCACCCAGCGCGCGGCCAGCCGCAGCTTCGGATAGCTGCTGGTGCGCAGCTCCCAACCGGTCGCCGCGCGGGTGTGCAGCAGGTCGTGGACCAGCACCGTGTCGTCGTCGACGTATTCGAGGAAGCAGGTCAGCAGGCGGTCGTCGGTGCTACGGACCGGCAGGAACCGCTCGGTGCCGTGCAGTTCCGCCGTCAGATCGCGCGAGGTCGCGACGGAGTGACCGCCCGGCCGGAGCGCGCGGGCCACGTCGCGGAGCAGCTCGCTGACGTCCCTCTTGGCGGGCAGGTGGGGCAGGGTGTCGCCCATGCACACGATGGCCGCCACCGACGCCGGGGCCGCCGCCTCCGGGAGCGCGCCGCGGATGTCCCGGCACAGGGGGCGGATCGCGTTCGGGGCGCCACCGGCACGGGCGTGGGCCGCGGTCAGCTCGGCGAGGAGGGGTTCGCTGGTGTCCACGGCCACGACCGGCGCGAAGCCGAGGCCGGCCAGCGCCAGGGGCTGGGTGCCGGGGCCGCAGCCGAGGTCGATGGCGAGGGTGGCGTTCGGGTCCGTGCCCGCGCGCACGCCCAGGTCCCGCAGGAGCGTCCGCTGGCCGGCGGCCGCGGCGTCGAGGTCGCCGCCCAGCATCCAGGTGTAGTGCTCGGCGAGCAGGCGCGCGTAGTGCTCCACGGCAGCCGTCACTGCGGAGCCCCTTCCGATGTTTCCGATGCCTCCGCTGTGTGGGGCGTGCCTCCTGCGGCGGATTCGCCGGTGCGCACCCACGCCGCGAGGTCGGCGAGATGGACGTTGGCCGTCGAAGCTTCCAGGGACGCGCCGAGGGCCGCCCGATAGGTCGGGGTGGCCTGCGCGTAGCGCTGCCGGCCGGCCTCGGTGATGCCGGCGGCGACCGCGCGTCCGTCACCGGGGGCGGCGGTCCGCCGGGCGAGCCCCTGGGTCTCCAACCGGCCGACCAGGCGGGTCACCGTGCTGTCCTTCAGCCCGATCCGGTCGGCCAGTTCGCCCATCCGCAGCGCGGGGCCGCTGTCCGGGCGGCTGAGCGCGCACAGCGCCCGGTACTCCGAGAGCGGCAGGCCGTGCCGGCGCTGTAGCGTCTCGTCCAGGTGCTTCTCCGCCCGGCCCAGCAACCGCACCGCCATGCACCAGCGTTCGTCCTCCGCGTCGCCCGCAGGCGCGGCGGCGGGGCGGCCGTCGGGTATCGCCTCGTGCCGTCGTTCGGGTCGCTGTTCGATCAGGGAGGTAACGTAACTGCTTGCTCAAGCAATTACTAGGGGTGCGGTGGTTGTCCTGCGGATCGCGCAGTCTCCTTGTGGGGGTGCGGAGTTGGGGTGAGGCGGACGGGGTGGAGGAGTCCGCGCCGTGCCTAGTCCCGTAGCCCCAGGACGACCCCGCGTCCGGCGTATGCGCGGTCCAGCGTGGGCCAGTCGACGTGGGCGAACTCCTGTGAACGGCCGGGGAATCCGGAGGGGTTGTGGATCACCACGTGGTCCGGGGTGACGCCGACGGCCAGGACCAGGTGGCCGCCCCGGTGCGGCGGTTCGGGGTCGGCGTCCCGGATGGCGGGGTGGACGGAGAGCAGCACCAGCCGGCCGGCGCCGATCAGGGCGGGGAGCTCCTCCCGGGGGAGCTCGGGGCGGGACTGCGCCAACAGGCCCCAGTGGCGCTCCACATAGGAGGCGAACGGCGCGTAGATCAAGCCGTGCAGGCCGTCCTCGTGGCGCACGTAGGCGCCGGCGTCCAGGCATGCGGTGGCGAGGTCCATGGCGGTGGGGACCGGGTGTCGCCAGAAGGCGAGCGCCATCCGCAGGCAGGCCATCCCGCACAACCGCCAGGACCACCAGGCGTATTCCTCGGGGTTGTCGGCGCCGTATTCCGGCCAGCGGGGGTCCTCGGCGGCCTCGACGGTGCCGGCGATGATCGCGGGGACGAGTTCCGGGGAGGCCCACTGGGAGTAGTAGGGGACGGGGTGGATGAGGGTGCTGGGGGTGGGGCGGTGGGGATGAGTGGGGTCGATGGGGTCGGTGGTGTTGGTGGGCATGGTGCAGAGTATCGGCGGGGGGGGAGTGGGGTGGGTGGGGCTGGAGGGGTGGGGCGCGTCTCCGTGCCGGGTCCGTGGCCGCCCGTGGTTACGGGGTGCGCGGCGGCTCCCAGACCGAGGCGTCATGGGCGAAGTACACCCGGCGCGGGTCGAACGCGGCGAGCCGGTCGAGCCAGGGGTGGTACGCGGGGAGCGGCGGCGCCAGGCCGTCGCGGGCCGCCCGGCGGGTCAGGTCGGCGCTGGCGTGGTGCGAGGCGAAGTCGTGCGCCTGGCCGGCCAGTACGACCGTGCCCTTGGGGCCGCGGAGGACCAGCGACTGGTGCCCGTCGGTGTGGCCGGGCGTCGGCACGACCCGGACGCCCGGCCAGATCTCGGCCTCGCCGGCGACCTCCTCGTAGCGCGCCCCGGGGAAGTCGATCAGCCCGTCGATGGTGTAGTCGCCCCGGCGCGCGGTGGCCAGCTCGACCTTCTGCACCACGATGGGCTTTCCGGCCAGCAGCGGGTTGCCGCCGCAGTGGTCGAAGTGCAGATGACAGTTGACGACGAGTGAGATCTCGGCGAGCGACGCGCCGGCGGCGGTCAACGCGGCCTGGAGCGGGCGGCGTTGGGGACGGTAGTGGGCCTCGGTCGCCGGGTCCGCGGCGCCGATGCCGGTGTCGAAGAGGAGCAGGCCCCGGTCGTGCTCCACCAGGTAGGCCAGGGCCGGCTCCACGCGGGGCTCCGGGCCGCCGGTCTCCACCGCCGGCCGGACGAAGTACCCCAGGTCCAGGCGGTGCACCGCCAGATGTGTCGAGGTCGTCTGCATGTCCCCATGATTCACGGGCCGTTCGGGCGCCGCAGGCCGTTTTCCGACCGTGGCCCGTCGGGCGCCCGCACCACCGGTTCCCTCCCCGGTGGTGCGGGCCGGCGGGCTCAGGGTGCGCCCGGCGTCCGGCGCGTGGTGACGTTCATCCGGTTCCAGGTGTTCACCGTGAAGATCAGCGCGATCAACTGCGCCAGCTCCTCCTCCCCGAAGTGGCGGGCGGCCTCGTCGTACACCGCGTCCGGCACGCCCTCCGGGAGCCGGGTCACCGCCTCGGTGAGGGCCAGCGCGGCGCGCTCCTTCGCGGTGTAGAGGCTGGCGTCGTGCCAGGCGCTGAGCTGGTCGATCCGCTCCTCGCGCTCGCCGGCCCGGCGGGCGTCCCCGACGTGGTAATCGATGCAGTACGCGCACCCGTTGACCTGCGAGGCGCGGATCTGCACCAGTTCGAGCAGGGCCGGGTCCAGGCCCTCGCGGGCCGCGGTGTCCAGGGCGAGCACGGCCTTGAAGACCTTCGGGGCGACCCGGGGGAAGTCCATGCGCTGGGGTATCCGCACCGGCTGGGCCGGGTCGGCCGTCGCGGTCGCCCGGGTCGTTCCCCTTGACTGATGGGACTGGTTTGTCTGAGCTGTCTCGTTCGTGGTCATGTCACCAACGGTAGGCGGCGATTAGCCCCACGGTATGGTGCATTTCCAGGGTGGATCGTTGGGGCAATGTGTGGGGGAGCGAGAGTGGGAGTGGGAACGGGGGGCGGTAGCGAGGGCGGTGACGGGTCAGTTGGGGGCGCGGTGGAGCGGCCGCTCAAGGAGACCGTCGCGCCCCTAGGCGCCGACCTGTACTTGGAGTTGAGCGGCCCCGGCTCCAAACGGGACCGGCTGATGCGCGCGCTGCGCGAGGCGATCGGCTCCGGCCGGCTGGCCCCCGGCACCCGGCTGCCCCCGTACCGCAGCCTCGCCAAGGACCTCGACCTCGCCCCGAACACCGTCGGCGCCGCCTACGGCGAACTCGTCGCCGAGGGCTGGCTGACGGCACGGCAGGGCTCCGGCACCCGCGTGGCCCGCCGCGGCATCCCGCTCCCGCCGCAGCGCACCCACCGCACCGCGCCGCCGCCCCGGCGCCCCGCCCACGACCTGGCCCCCACCTCCCCGGACGCCGCGGAATTCCCCCGCGCCGCCTGGTTGGCCGCCACCCGCCGTGCCCTGGCCGCCGCCCCCAACGACGCCTTCGGTGTGGGCGATCCGCGCGGCCGGCTCGAACTGCGCACCCAGCTCACCGAGTACCTCGCCCGCGCCCGGGGCGTACGCACCGCGCCCCACCGGGTCGTCATCTGCACCGGGGTCGCCCAGGCGCTGTCCCTGCTCGGGTCGGTGCTGCCCGGCCCGGTGGCCGTCGAGTCCTACGGCCTGGACTTCCACCGCTCGCTGCTCGCCGCCGCCGGCCGGGACCTGGTCCCGCTTCCGGTCGACGACCACGGGGCCGAGGTCTTGGCACTGCCCGCAACCGGCGCGGCCGCCGTACTCCTCACCCCGGCCCACCAGTTCCCCATCGGCGGCCCGCTCCACCCCGAGCGCCGCGCCGCCGTCATCGACTGGGCGCGCACCACCGGCGGACTGGTGCTGGAGGACGACTACGACGGCGAGTACCGCTACGACCGCGAGCCGGTCGGCGCCCTCCAGGGACTCGACCCGGACCGCGTGGTCTACCTCGGCTCGCTCAGCAAGAGCCTGTCACCCGCGCTCCGGCTCGGCTGGATGGTGGTCCCCGACCACCTCGTCGACGCCCTCCTCGCCGCCAAGGGCCCGCGCGAACTGTGGTGCGGCGCCCTGGAACAGCTCGCCTTCGCCGACTTCCTCGCCAGCGGCGGCTACGACCGGCACCTCCGCCGCACCCGCCAGATATACCGGCGCCGTCGCGACCAACTCGTCGCCACCCTCGCCGCACACGCCCCGCACATCACGGTCACCGGCATCGCGGCCGGACTGCACGCCGTCCTCGAACTCCCGCCCGGCACCGAGCCGGAGACCCTCCGGGCCGCCGCCCGCCTGGGTCTGGCCGTCAACGGCCTCGCCCCCTACCGCTACCCCGACGGCCCGCTGCCCGCCCGGGACGGCCTGGTGCTCGGCTACGGGACCCCGCCGGAGCACGCCTTCACCGGGGCGCTCCAGGCCCTGTGCCTGGCCCTCCCGCCGGCGCCCGGGGCTAAGGGGTGACCGCGCGGGCCCGCGCGCCGCGCCCGCGCCGTCACGCTCCCCTCGGGCCCTCGCCGCCTCCTTGCCAGGTCATCCCGACGCTCAGTACGTCGAGGCGGTGGGCCGCGGGGGCGGCGATCGCCAACTCCGGCCGCCACACGGCGAGTACCTGCGCCGACGGCGTGAACAGCGGGCCGGGCAGCGCGGTCGGGGAGTGCCACTCCCACGCGCTCACCAACTCCGGCTCCGCCGCATACGGCGTGCCCTCATGGCGGGTGACGAGCGCCGCCATCGTGATGCGGTGCAGACCGTGGACGTCGTCGTGCAGCATCGTGAAGACCCGGACGTCGTCCGGCTCGGCGCGCAGCCCGGTCTCCTCGCGCAGCTCGCGGGCCGCGGCGGACCGTACGCCCTCGCCCGGGTCGACCTTGCCACCGGGCAGTTCCCACGTCCCCGCCCGGTGCCGGCCGAGCAGGACCCGCCCGTCCGCATCCAGCACGATCACGCCGACCCCGAACACGGCCTGCGCCTGCGGCGGTCGGTCACCGCGCTGCCGGCTGGTCACCGCGCCCGTGCCCCTGCCCGTCCCGCTGTCCATCCCGTCCCTCTTTCGACTCCGTGAAGCGGCCCACCCCGGACCGGGCCGGGAACCATCCTCCCCACCTTCGCCCATAACTGCTGGTCACCTCCACCGATCCGGCCGAACTCGGTCGACGGCCGGCGCCGGGGCGGCGCGGAACGGGCCGCCCTCCGCGGCTCATTGGGGGCGGGGTGGGGGTGCGGCCCCGGCCGTGTTCGGAGCTGTGCGGGGAGTTGTGTGGGGTTGTGCCCGGTCCGTGGCCGGCTTGTGCCGGGGAGGGGTGCGGGTGCGGAGCGTCTCGTCCGGCCGGTTCCTCCGGACACTGCGTGGGCCTGGTCAGCACGTCCGGTGAGCGCGGCCGGCCGTCCGGCGACCACCCCCAGATCCGGCGATCATGTCCGGAAATCGCCTGCGGGGGAGGGCCGGACGCGATGTCCGCCGGTCGGCCGCGGGTCGGCCGTTCGGCTGAGCCGTCGCGGGCCGCCGCTTCCGTAACCTGCCGGAGTGGAACCTCATGCACCCCTTCCGCGCCGCGCCCGGTGGACGGCCACCGGCGCGCTGTCCCTGCTGCTGGTCCTGTTCTGGCTCGCCGACTGGGCGAGCGTCCAACCGCTGACCGGATACCCGCACACCGTCGCGGACTTCGTCCCGCTCGCCACCGCGCCGTTCTTCGCGGCGCTGTTGTTGGTGCCCGACCGGTGGTTGACGGTGTCGCGCCGCGCCGCGCTCGCGGCGGCCGGCTCGTGGGCGGTGACCCTCGCGCTCGTCGCCCTGCCCACCCGGAGCGCGGCCGGGACGTGGGGCCTGCCGGAGACTGCGGCGCTGTTGGGCATCCTCCTGGCCACCGCCCGGCGGGCCGAACCGCCGCGCGCGGCCGTCGTCCTGTGCGTCGCGCTCGGCACCGCCGTCGTCGGGGGCCCGCTGCGGATGCGGCACTACGGGGACCTCGTCAACTACGCCTTCGTCCTCACCCTCGCCGTCGGCGCCGTGCTCGGCCTGGGCGTCTACCTGCGCGCCCTGG
The DNA here is from genome assembly GCF_028898845.1 of Streptomyces sp. WZ-12. NCBI lineage: Bacteria > Bacillati > Actinomycetota > Actinomycetes > Kitasatosporales > Streptomycetaceae > Streptomyces > Streptomyces sp. WZ-12. The sequence goes on from NZ_CP118574.1 coordinate 7,766,701, forward strand.
ACGCCCGCCGCGCCCGCGCCGTCGCCGCCGTCCGCCAGGGCGAACGGCTGGAACTCGCCCGCGATCTGCACGACTTCGTGGCGCACCACGTGACCGGCATCGTCGTCCAGGCCCAGGCCGCCCGGACGATCCGGGCCACCGCCCCCGAGCAGGTCGACGCGATGCTGTTCGGCATCGAGCGGGCGGGGCTGGAGACGCTGGACTCGATGCGTCGCCTGGTCCGGGTACTGCGCGAGGAGGAGGGCCGCGGGGTGCGCCCCGGCGAGCTGTACGCCGCGCTCGCCGAACTGGCCGCCGACTTCTCGCGGCGCGGCGGCCCGGACGTCACGGTCCGGATCGCCGCCGACGCCCGCCGCGTCCGGCTCGCCCCCGAGATCGAGACCTCCGTCCAACGCGTGGTGCAGGAGGCGCTGACCAATGTGCGCCGCCACGCGCCCGGGGCGACCACGGTCGCCCTGCGCGCCGCCCTCCGGGGTCCGCAGCCGCGGTCGCAGTTGACCGTTGAGGTGCGCAACGGCCCGTCGGGCGAGCGGGGTGCCGCCGCGCCCGCCGGCGGCCGCGGCGGCTTCGGGCTGGTCGGGCTGCGGGAGCGCGCCGAGGCGGTGGGCGGCGCGCTGACCGCCGGGCCGTTGCCCGAGGGCGGCTGGCAGCTCACCGCGTCGTTCCCCGTACTGGACCAGGGGCCCACCGGGGGGCCGGACGCCGGCGAGGGACCGGATGCGGACGAGGGGCCGGGCGCCGGCGACAGTCCGGGCACCGGTGACGCCCCCGGCGCCGCTGACCGGCCGGACGCCGGCGGTGGCGTGGCACGATCGGAGCCGTGAGCGCTTCCCCCACCTCCCCGCCCGAGCCGGAGCCGGCGCACCGGGCCCGCGCGACCCGCGTCCTCATCGCCGACGACCAGGAGATGGTCCGCACCGGCTTCCAACTGATCCTCGACGCCCAACCGGACATCGAGGTGATCGCCGAGGTCGCCGACGGCGCGGCCTGTGTGGAGGTCGCCCGGCGGCTCCGGCCCGACGTCTGCCTGGTGGACATCCGGATGCCCAAGCTGGACGGCCTGGACGTCACCCGGGCCCTCGCCGGACCGGACGCCGTCGACCCCCTGCGGGTCGTGGTGGTGACCACCTTCGACCAGGACGACTACGTCTACGGCGCCCTCCAGGGCGGCGCCTGTGGCTTCCTCCTCAAGGACGCCGGCCCCGGCCTCCTGGTGGAGGCGGTCCGGGCCGCCGCCCGCGGCGACGCGCTGGTCTCCCCGTCGGTGACGGTACGGCTGCTGGAACGGCTGGGGTCGTACCCGGGCACCGCCGCCGGCACCACGGACGACACCGGGCGCCCTCACCGACCCCAAGGGTCCACAGGGCCCCAAGGGCCGCTCACCGAACGGGAGATGGACGTCGCCAGGCTGGTGGCGCGGGGGCGCACCAACCAGGAGATCTGCCAGGAGCTCTATGTCTCCCTCGGCACCGTGAAGACGCACCTCGGCAGCATCCAGACCAAACTGGGCGTCCGCAACCGGGTCGAGATCGCGGCCTGGGCCTGGGAAACGGGCGCGGTGCGGTCCCGTTGACCGCCTCGGCCGATCGGCCGAGGGCCGCGGGGCAGCTCTGGCCGAACGGCAGAGGCCCGGGACACCCCCGCCGACCGACCGTGGTGGCATGCAGCAGTCCACCACCGCAACACCGCCCGCGCCGGCCCGAACGCCGACGCCCGGCGCGCACCGCATCCGCGCCCTCGACGCCCTCCGCGGCTTCGCGCTGTGCGGCATCCTCCTGGTCAACATCCCGCAGATCACCGACCTGCTCTTCGGGCCGCGGCCCGGCGTCCTGCACCCGGTCCGCGCGTTCCTGGACCTCACCGTCCAGGAACGCTTCTTCCCGATCTTCTCCTTCCTCTTCGGGATCAGCTTCGCGCTCTTCCTCGACGGCGCCGCCCGCCGCTCGGACCGGCCGCGGCTGCTCCTCGTACGGCGCCTGGTCGCCCTCGGCCTCCTCGGAGCGGCGCACCAACTCCTGCACCCCGGCGAGGCGCTCACCCCGTACGCGATCTTCGGCCTGCTCGTGCTGCTGCCCGCCACCTGGCTGCCCACCCCGGTCGTCCTGGTAGGCGGCGTCGGCCTCACCGTCGCCTCCGTGACGCTCGTCTCGGGCGGGCTCATCACCATCCCGGGCCTGTTCCTGCTCGGCCTCGCGGTCGCCCGCCTCGGCGTCCCGCGCGCCCTGGACCACCGCACCGGACGGCTCGCCGCGGTGCTCGCGGTGGCCGCGCCCGTCGCGGCGGCCGCGGTCTGGTGGCAGCACGCCACCGACCCCGGTGATCCGCACGCCACCCGGATCGCCGCGGGCGCCGGCCTCCTGGCCGCCGTCGCCTACGCGGTCGCCCTGCTTCTGCTGCTGCGCACCCGGCTCGGCCCGGCGCTCTCCGCCGTCCTCGAACCGCTCGGCCGCATGGCGCTCACCAACTACCTGACCGCGACCCTCCTCGTCGTCGCGGCCGCACCGGTACTCGGCCTGCGCCACTCCCTCCACTGGGGCACCGCCATGGCGTTGGCACTGGCCATCCTCACCGCCCAGGTGCTGGCGAGCCGTTGGTGGTTGGCCCGCTTCCGCTACGGCCCGGCGGAGTGGTGCCTGCGCTGCGTCACCTGGTGGGAACGCGTGCCCAACCGCCGCTGACCTCGGGGGCGTTGCCCGTCGACCCGGCGGGCGACCATCAGCCGCAGCCGCGCGAGGCTCCCAACGTTCCCGAAGCCGCCGGTGTTCCCCGCGCCCCGGTGCAACCAGCGGGCGGGGGCGCGCCCCCGTAACGACGGCGCACCCCCGCCGCCTTCCGGGACCGCAGCGGACGCACCGGAACCCCAGGAACTCTGGTGCCGTCATCCGCCGGCCACAACCACCCACCGCACGGGACTCGTTGGTCCCCGCCGCACCTCGCGCCCGCTCCTTATACTCGCCCGGCTCCCGAGTAGGCCACGGATGCCCGAAGGCGTGCACAAAGGAGTGAAGACCGGACTGCGGAATCGTTTCGGCGGGTGAGGCTCTCTGGGTGTTGACCAAAGCCTGGTGGCGCCGCGCAGCCACGACAACAGCCCTGATCACCGCAGCAGTTCTCCCGGCCGTCTCCGCCACCGCCATAGCCGATCCCGCCCCGCCCCCCGCCCCGGCGCAGCAGGCACGGCCCGCCGGCACGACGTTCGCCGAGCCGCACAGCGGGCTTCCGGCGCCACCGGCCGTCGGCGTGGTGCGGACCGAACTCACCGGTCTGCCCGTCGCGTCACCGCACTCGATGAACGGCTACAGCCGCGCGAAGTTCCCGCACTGGATCAAGCAGCACGGGGAGTGCGACACCCGCGAGGTGGTCCTCGCCCGGGACGGCGTGGACGTCAAGCAGGACGAGAAGTGCCGGGCCATCGCCGGGACGTGGTTCAGCGAGTACGACGCGAAGGTCTTCCACGCCTCCGGTCAGCTCGACATCGACCACATCGTGCCGCTGGCCAACGCCTGGCGTTCCGGTGCCGACGACTGGACCACCCCCGAGCGCCGGGCGTTCGCCAACGACCTCGTGCACTCCCAACTGATCGCCGTGTCGGGCTCGTCCAACCGGCAGAAGGGCGACAAGTCCCCGGACCAGTGGGCCCCGCCGCGGCACGCCTACTGGTGCACCTACGCCCGCGCCTGGACCGACGTCAAACACCGCTACCACCTGAACGTCACCGAGCCGGAGAAGGCGAAACTCGGCGAGATGCTGGACACCTGCGAAGAGTGACCACCTCCGATCGCGACCGGCTCACCGACCGGGTCACGGCCGGTCCCGGCGGTGCGATGACGGTTCAGGTCGGCGTGATCACCGGCGAGCTGACCGTCACCACCACCGACCTGGGTGACGGCACGGCCGCCGTCGTCATCCACCACACCGGCGCCGAAGACCGCTACGACCTCGAAGGCGGTCCGGTACGCATCCCGCCGACGGGTATCGCCGCGCTCCACCGGGCGGTGCTCGACGCCGTGCGCACCGGCGGTGCCGCGCATGTGCCCGGCACCGGGTCCGCGCTCTAGTCCCCTGTCCGCTAAGGGAGTTCGGCCCCGCGGCCGTGCTCCCGTGTCCGGCGCCGCTCCGACCGGGGCGGCGCCGAAACCCTTCCCGTCCGCCGCCCCGCGCGGGTCCTCCTCCGGCGCCCGCCGCGGGGGCGCTGCGTAAGTTCTCCATGCCCTCAGGGATACCAGCGGCCACTGACAGCGCCCCCTTCTTCGCACCCGCGAAGAAGATTGATCGAGGGGGAGTTGAAGGGGGAGGGGCGGAGGGGCCACCTCCTCTTGCCGTCAGGCCGGGAAGCGGCGGACGTACCGCTTCTGCCAGGGGGTTTCCACCGCGTGCCGGTCGTAGTGGCGGCGGACGAACGCCACCGCGCCCTCGGCCGGGACGCCGTCCAGGATGGCAAGGCAGGCCAGGGCCGTGCCGGTGCGGCCGCGGCCGCCGCCGCAGGCGAGTTCGACGCGTTCCTCCGCCGCCCGTTCCCACGCCGCGGTCAGCGCCTGGTGGGCCTCCTCGCGGTTGCTCGGCAGGCGGAAGTCGGGCCAGCGCAACCACGTGGATTCCCACGGGACTTCGGGGGGCCTGCGGCCCAGGAGGTAGACGCCGTAGGCGGGTTGGGGGCCGTCGGGGAGCGGGTGGCGCAGGCCGCGGCCGCGGATCAGGCGACCGGAGGGCAGTCGCAGGACCCCGGGCGAGGCGGCGTTCCAGGTTTCCGGCATCCGTTCACCCTAGGTCGGGAGAGGGGGAGTTGGTGGGGAGTCCGGGCACTGGGGTGGGCGCCGGATTGCGGGGAGGGCGCCGGGGGCGCGTTGCGGGGCGCGATGGATTCGCAACTGGGAAGATATCGGCAATCGCAATCGTGCCATTAACCGACCGTAGCGTTGGTGGATGAGTTCTGTGACGATGTACGGTCCCGGAACACGAGGGTGGCCCTGGCAAGGCGGGAACCGGAGCCAGGGCCACTCATGCGCATCTCGTCTCGATCGAGGAGGAACTGATGCCCCCTGACCGAACATTCCACTGGAACCTGAAGGAGCCCCAGTTGAAGCGATACGAAGCTAACATCCCTCGCAGGGGCCCGGTTGAAACCGGATACCGGCGTGACTTCCCGGTCAACGCCCGTGTTGACGCCCCGTTCCGGGCCCGGTTCGCCATCCGGTGCGATGTGCAACTCGCCGTTCCGCTGGGCGCGTTCCTCGCGATTCCGTACCTGGGGAACGTCCTGGTGCACGGTGCCGACCCCCGCTGGCTGCCCGCCGTCGCGCTGGTCGCATGGGCCGGGGTCGGTCGGCCCCGGCTCCGCCACCAGCACCGACGCGCCGGCTGACGGGGCGCGGCGGGGAGCTGCCCGTTCTCGGGATGACGCGCTCGGACGGTGGTCCGAGACCTGGGTCCGCCGCGGTGCCGGAGCCCTTCCGGCGCCGCGGCGGACCACCCGGCCCGGTGTCGGGGTCGTGCCGCGATGCCGAACGGCCGCGGGGCCCGGCCCCGATGCCGGCCCGGCAAACCGCACATCGCCCATTTCTGCGGCGAGTTCACGGTGGCAACTGCCCCCAGAAGGATTACAGCTCATGTCTCCTAAGGATTCCGGACCGGTCCCCTGTGCGAGGGCCGGTTGCCCCAACGAAGTGGAGAGCGGGTCCGGTCCCGGCCGGCGCCGGAAGTACTGCAGCGACGCCTGCGGCCGGGCGGTCCGCAAGATCCGCAGTTCCCGGCGGACCCCGGACACCAAGGCCCACGACGAGGACGCCCTCCAGGTCGCCGACGACATGGCCTGCCGGATCGCCGTCCTCCGGACCCAGATACGCGACGGTGACGCACTGGCCGGTCTCCGGCAGGTCGTTGACCTCAACAGCGACCTGGAGTGCGTCACCGCCGCCGTGGTGCAGCAGGCCCGGGACCGCGGCCACCGGGGCGCGGCCATCGCCGAGGCGCTGCACGTAGGGGTGGACAAGATCGGGCGGACGTACACCCGGGAGCGGATCAGCCGGAGGCTGACCCAGCGCCGCGAGCGGCGGGCGGCGCTGCTCGCCGCCACCCCGGCGGTCCCGCCGCTGCCGGTCCGGTGGGAGCAACTGGCCACCGCCCGCCCTGACCCGCCGATGCCCGTCGCCCGTACGGATGTTGAGCGGCGCCGGCCCACCGTCGTGCGTCCGGGCCCGCACCGCCGCGGCTGTCCGGAGGGCGAGGGCGCCGGCGAAGGCGGAGGGAGAGCGGACCACGGAGTGGATCACGGCGCGGATCACGGAGTGGGGCACGCAGTGGATCGAGTGAGGGGGCAGGGGGCGGCCGGAGTGGACGGCGGGGCGTCGGGTCAGGACCCGCACAGCGCGCTGGCCTCGGCGCTGTCCCACCTCCAGCGCGCCGGCGACAAGACCCTCCGGGCGCTGGCGGACGAGGCGCGGGTGAGCGCCTCCTACGTCTCCCGGATCCTCTCGGGCGAGCGCAGTCCCTCCTGGAAGGTCACCCGCCGGATGGCCCTCGCCTGCGGCGGTGACCCGGAGGCCATGCGCCCCCTCTGGGACGCGGCCCACGGGCGGCGCCCGGCCCGGGCCGGCAGTCTGCACGCCGCGCTGCGCGGGCTCTACCTCTCGGCGGCCTGCCCGGACCCCGTGCAGATCTGCACCTCCAGCGGAAACGTGCTGACGGAGGGGGAGTTCACCGGTCTGCTGTCCGGTTCCCTGGTGCCGGACTGGGAGACCGTCGGCACGGTCGTCGGTGCGCTGCACGGCCGCCCGGACGACATCCGTCCGCTCTGGGACCATGCGCGGCTCGCCCAACTCGCCCCGGTCACCTTCGGGTTGGTGCCAGAACGTCACACCCCGCGCGCCGAGGCGTTCGGATGACGCCGGCCCCCACCCGCGTGCCGGCCCAGAAGGCGGCCCGGCGCGCGGCGCCCGCGGCCCCGCCGGCGGTCGCCCTGCCGCCCGCCTTCGAGGCGTTCTACGCCCTGCACTGCGCCCGCTACCTCGGCTACGCCCTGGCCCATGCCGGGGAGCCGGCCGCCTCCCGGATGGTGGGCGAGGCGATGGGCGAGGTCGCCATCCGGTGGGCCGACATCGTCCGCCGACCCAACCCGGCGACCTGCGCCTGGCTGCTGGTGCGCACCCGCATCCGGCAGCGGAGCCGGTTCCCGGGCCCCGCTCCGGAGGGCGCGGCGCTGCGTGACCCGGACGGCTCCGGATTACGCCAACCCGCCCTGGAGTACGACGCGTTCGTCCTGCACGAGGTGCTCGGCTACTCGGCGGCGGAGGCGGCCGAGGTGATGGGGGAGGAGGTCAGCCGGGTCCGCTACGTCCTGGCGGCGGGGCACGGTCGGGCCCGGCCGGGGAGCGTGGCGGGTCCGGCGGCGGGCGGTGCCCCGGTTGCCGTGCGCGGGGCCCCGTGCGCGTGAACCGTGCGGCGGGGCCCCCGCGTCATGCCGTCCCGTGTGGCGTCGCGACGCCGCGGAGATCCGTCAGAAGCGCCCTAGGTCAGCGGCAATCCGGGTGGCCCCAGCCGTTCGGTCCCTTGGCGACCTGGGTGCCGGCCTCGTAGGCGCCGCGGCAACCGCCGCACCGCCCGGCGTACTTGGCCTTGATGGTGGCGCCGCCCGTCCGCGCGCGGCGGGCGGGCTTGGCCGCCTTCTTGGCGCCGCCGGGGCGCTCCAGCGCTTCGGCGCGCGGAGCCGGGACGGTCGGGGTGCCGTGGGAGGTGCCGGCGGCCTGCTGGGACGTGGCGGAGTCGCTGGCCGCCTGGTCGGCGATGGCGTTCAGCGGGTCGCCGTCCACCTGGTGCGCCGGGACGTACCGGAACTCGACCGGGCGGCCGTCCAGCAGCGCGTCGATCCGCATCACCAGTTCCCGGTTGGCGACCGGCTTCTTGGACGCGGTCAGCCAGCCGTTCCGCTTCCAGCCGGCGATCCACTTGGTCACCGCGTTCATCGCGTACTGGGAGTCCATCCGGACCTCCAGCGGCCGTGCCGGGTCGGTGGCCTCCAACAGCTCGGCCAGGGCCGTCAGCTCGGCGACGTTGTTGGTCGTCGAGCCCAGCGGGCCGGCCTCCCAGCGGGTGGGGTTCTCCTCGGCGTCGGCGGTGACCCACGCCCAGGCGGCGGGTCCCGGGTTTCCTTTGCTGGCCCCGTCACAGGCAGCGATGATGCGATCGGACATCCTCAGATCATGCCATCTCGGGGCCGGTCACCCCGCATGCGCGGAATCGGGGTGACGGCGGGGGCACGGAGTGTGGTCGCACAATCCTGGCCGGCGTCGTTCTCTCTCCCCCGATCACCCCCGATCACCCCCGTCCGCATGGAGATCGTCCACGGCGCAGACCTGAGCAGTCTCCTCCGGACCGTCGGCCCCAGGAGTGACGGAGCAACACCCGTCCCGGGCGCGGGAGTTCGGGGGCGTGGTCCGGGGCTCAGGCCACGGCGCCCTCGGTCCACGCGCGGGCCAGGATCGCGTCCACCGTCTCCGGCACGGTCTGTCGCGAGGTGTCCAGCCACAGGCCCAGGTCGCGGGGCGTCTCCGTCCGGATCAGGGCGTCCAGGTCGCGGACGGACCAGTCCGGTCCGTAGGCGGTCTTGGGACGGCCGGCCTCGCGCGCCGCGACCGCCTCCGGGTCGGGCAGCAGGGCGACGACGGCCAGCGGGCGGGTCACGATGTCGGAGGTCATCCGGGCCAGGTGCTCGCCGAGGAGGATGTCCTGGACGATGACGGTGAAGCCGGCCCGGGCGTACTCGTCGGCGCAGAGGGCCGTCAGCCGGTGCCGCAGCCGGAGTTGGGCGAGGGCCTCCTCGCCGGCGTCCGGGGTCATGCCGACCTGGCCGTGGACGATGTTCCGCCGGAAGCCGTCGCCGCGCAGGTGCACCGCTTTGGGCAGGCGCTCGGCGAGGGCCTGGGCGACGGTGGACTTGCCGGCGGCCTGGATGCCGGTGATCACCACAACTCCCGGCGTCAGCCAGGGGCCTTGGGGCGCGCGGCGCGCGGCGGGGGAATCGGGGACGTTCGTGGTCATGGCGTCCATGGTGGCGGCCGTCGCGGTTCGCCGCCCCGGATTTCCGCCACCGTGCGCGCGCGACCGGTTGGCCCCTGACGCCCGGGCCCCAACTGCCCCTCCCCTTACCCCGCTCCGTATGCTCGTTCCATCAGGTCCGGAGGCTGACCGCCTTCGAAGGGAGGACGGCGGACATGACGACCACCTACTACCAGGACCGCTGGATCACCTGCACCCAGGACGGGCTGCGGATCCGCGGCTACTACTTCCCGTGGGGCACCAAGACCATCCCGTACACCGCGATCCGCTCGGTGCGCCGGGTGGAGATGGGGATGCTGACGGGCCAGGGCCGCATCTGGGGCACCGGCCACCCGCGGTACTGGGCGAGCCTGGACCCGGGGCGGATGTCCAAGTCCACCGCGCTGATCCTCGATCTCGGCCGCTACGTCCGGCCGTTCCTCACCCCCGACGACCCGGACGCGGTGGAGGCGGTCCTCCGCGAACGGATGCCGTCGGGGGCGACGGAGGGTGCGGGCGACCCGCAGTAGTCGTCTCGTGCCGGGCCGGGCACCCGGGTGGGCGGGGCGTTCAGGCGGTGGCGGTCGGCTGCCCCGCGCGGGCCAACTCGCGGCGCAGGCGCATGAAGGGGCGGGGGCGGTTGAGGGCGAGCACGGCGGTGGTACGGCCGTCGCGTTCGTAGCGGGCGAGGAAGCTGCGGTCGTCCGGGGAGCCCTCGACGATGCGGGGGATGTCGCCGGGCGCCCGGCTGCCGGCGAACTGGATGCGGACGCCGTACTGGTCGGACCAGAAGTAGGGGACGGCGCGGGGGGTGCGGACGGTGCGGCCGGCGAGGAGGTTGTGCACGGCGGTGCCCGCCTGTTCGGTGGCGCTGGTCCAGTGCTCGGCGCGGGCGCCGGCCACGTGGGCGACGTCGCCGGCGGCCACGATGGTGGGGATCGGTGTGACACAGCCGGCGTCGCAGCGGACGCCGTCGCCGAGCGGCAGTCCGGAGCCTTCGAGCCAGTCGGTGTGCGGGCGGACGCCGATGCCGGTGACGACGGCGTCGGCGGGCAGCAGTCGGCCGTCGGAGAGCTCCACGGCGGTGACCCGGCCGCCGTCACCCCCGGCGTGCAGGCGCCGGACGCCGGTGCCGGTGAGCAGCGCGACGCCGTGATCGCCGTGTAGACGGGAGCACAACTCGGCCATGGCGTGCCCCAGTTGGGGGACGAGGGGGAGGGGCGCGGCCTCCACGACGGTGGCCCGGTGGCCGAGGGCGGAGCACGCGGCGGCGACCTCGGCGCCGATGAAGCCGCCGCCGATGACCACGACCTGGGCCGGGCCGCCGCGGGTCAGGTCGGCGCGCAGCGCCCGGGCGTCGTCGACGGTGCGCAGGGTGTGCGAGCCGACCGGTGCGGGGCCGGGGAGGCGGCGCGGGGTGGCGCCGGTGGCGAGCACCACGCCGTCGGTGGTGAGGGTGCGCCCGGTGTCGAGGCGGATGGTGCGCAGGCGGGTGTCCAGGCCGGTGGCGCGGGTGCCCAGGAGCCAGTCCGCGTCGAGTCCGGCGAGCTCCTCGGCGTCGGTGAGGGCGAGCGCGGGCTGCGCGGCCGGGTCCTGGTCGGGGTCGTCCGCGATGGCGGGTGTGGTGAGGAACTCCTTGGAGAGCGGCGGGCGGTCGTAGGGGTGGTGGGGCTCCGCCCCGACGATGGTCAACCGGCCGTCGTATCCCTGCGCGCGCAGCGCACGCGCGGCGTACAGCCCGGCCAGCGAGGCTCCGATGACGGTGACCGACTTCATGCGGCGGTGCCTTCTTCCTCGACGGTGAGGTGGACGTAGACCATGCCGTTCTCGACGGAGACGGGGTGGGTGCGGACGGGGCGGCGGGCGGGCAGGCAGGTCGCGGCTCCGGTGCGGAGATCGAATGAAGCGGCGTGCAGCGGGCATTCGACCAGACACCCCTCCAGCCACCCGTCCGCGAGCGAGGCGTCTTGGTGGGTGCAGGTGTCGTCGATGGCGTACAGCTCTCCGTCGGCGTTGAACACGGCGATCGGAGGTGCGGTGTCGAGGCGAACGGACTCGCCGGCGGGCAGTTCAGCGAGGTGGCAGACGGGAATCACTGGGCCCCCCTGTTACTGTTCGGTACTCTTGAGTTTCGCAATCCGCACGACAAAGCGTTATGCGCAACAGAATCCAGTCGGAGGCTTGGCCCGTCAAGCGGTCTCCGGGAAAGCCGGCCCGATCGGGCCGCTGGATGGTGGCAGCGAGCTGGGTGGTGACACGGATCGATGACGAAATCGGCCAAGGCGGAGGCGCGGGTGGAGAAGCAGCCGGCAGGCAGGCCGGACCCGAAGCCGCACGATGCGGGGGCGGGCAAGCCACCCAGAGGAGCGGCGAGCGCGGTGCAGTCGGTGGACCGGGCGGTCACCGTGCTGGAGATCCTGGCCAGACTCGGCGAGGCCGGAGTGACCGAGATCGCCGACGAGTTGGGCGTGCACAAGTCGACTGCGTTCCGGCTGCTGGGCGTGTTGGAGCACCGTGGGCTGGTCGCCCAGGAACAGGAGCGCGGCAAGTACTACCTCGGCGCCGGGGTGTTGCGGCTGGCCGGGGCCGCCGCGGTGCGGCTGGACATCTCCCAGGAGGGCGCGGCCGTATGCCGCACGCTCGCCGACGAGTTGGGCGAGACGGTGAACATCGCCGTGTTGGAGAGCGGCGCCGCGGTGAACATCATGCAGGCGCGCGGGCCGGCGTCGGTCACCGCGCAGAACTGGCTCGGCCGGCGCACGCCGCTGCACGCCACGTCCAGCGGCAAGGCGCTGCTGGCCTATCAGCCGCCGACGGTCCGGGAGGCCGTGCTGGCGCGGAAGTTGCCCCGGCTGACCGCGCGGACCGTGACCTCGCCGGTCGAGCTGCGCGATCAGTTGGCCGAGGTGGTGGAGCGGGGCTTTGCGGTAGCGGTGGAGGAGTTGGAGCTGGGGTTGCGCGCGGTCGCCGCCCCGGTGCGGGCGCACGACGGCTCGGTCATCGGGGCGATCAGCGTGTCGGTGCCGGCGTACCGACTGGACGAGCAGCGGCTGCCGGAGGTGGTCAAGCGCACCGTCGCCGCCGGTGAGGAGCTCTCCCGGCGGATGGGGTACGCCTGTTGAGGGGGAGCGGCGGTCCGGGCGGGGTGCCCGTTGACCGTCGGATGAGGCAACTGGGCTGCGGGGCCGGGTCGTTGATCCGGCCCCGCGGCCGTGTGCGCGGGGCGCGCGCCGGCGCTCCGCTGTGTGTCCGTATGCGTAACCATCCCTTTACAAACCGCCAGCGCGCACCTCTTGACGCTACCGATATGCCGTTCCCAAGATGTCTCCCATCGCGCAACTAGTCGTGCAGTGCGCAACACTGAGGGGTAGGGCATGCCACACGAAGTCCATGCCGTCGTCGCGGCGAAAAAGGGCGCACCCGTCGGTCCGCAGACGATTCTGGTGCCGGATCCGGGCCCCGGAGAAGTGCTCGTCGACGTCCAGGCCAGCGGGGTCTGCCACACCGATCTGCACTACCGCGACGGTGCCATCAACGACGATTTCCCCTTTCTGCTCGGCCATGAGGCGGCCGGCATCGTCGAGGCCGTCGGCGACGGCGTCACCGACCTCGCGCCCGGCGACTACGTGGTGCTCGCCTGGCGGGCGCCGTGCGGCCAGTGCCGGTCCTGCCGGCGCGGCCGCCCCTGGTACTGCTTCGACTCCCGCAACGCCACCCAGCAGATGACGCTGTTGGACGGCACCCCGCTCAGCCCCGCCCTCGGCATCGGCGCGTTCGCCGAGAAGACGCTGGTCGCCGCCGGACAGGCGATCAAGGTGGACCCCTCGGCCCGCCCCGAGGCGGCCGGGCTGATCGGCTGCGGGGTGATGGCCGGTTACGGCGCCGCCGTCCACACCGGGGCGGTCGGCAGCGGCGACACGGTCGCCGTGATCGGCTGCGGCGGCGTCGGCAACGCCGCCATCGCCGGCGCCTCGGTCGCCGGCGCCCGCCGGGTCATCGCCGTCGACATCGACGAGCGCAAACTCGACGGCGCCACCCGCTTCGGCGCCACCCACACCGTCAACTCCCGCCGCACCGACCCCGTCGAGGCGGTCCGCGAGCTGACCGGCGGCCACGGCGCGGACGTGGTCATCGACGCGGTCGGCCGCCCCGAGACCTACCGCCAGGGCTTCTACATGCGCGACCTGGCCGGCACCCTCGTCCAAGTCGGCGTCCCCGCACCGGACATGACCATCGACCTGCCGCTGATCGACCTGTTCTCCCGCGGCGGCGCGCTGAAGTCCTCCTGGTACGGCGACTGCCTGCCCAGCCGGGACTTCCCGGTCCTGATCGACCGCTACCTCAGCGGACGGCTCGACCTCGGCGGCTTCGTCACCGAGACCATCGGCCTGGACGGGGTGGAGGCCGCGTTCGACAAGATGCGGGACGGCCAGGTGCTGCGTTCGGTGGTGGTCCTGTGACCACCCCGCTGCGCGACCGCACCCGCGCCCGCGTCGTCATCATCGGCGCCGGCATCGTCGGCTGCTCGCTCGCCGACGAACTCACCGCCCGCGGCTGGCGGGAGGTCACCGTCCTCGACCAGGGGCCGCTGCCCGCCCCCGGCGGCTCCACCTCGCACGCCCCCGGCCTGGTCTTCCAGACCGGCCCGTCGAAGACCATGACCGAGTTCGCCGCGTACACCGTCCGGAAGCTCGGCTCCCTCGACGTCGACGGCCTGCCCTGCTTCCACCCCGTCGGCGGCCTGGAGATCGCCACCACCGAGGCCCGCTGGGCCGACCTCCACCGCAAGGCCGGCCTCGCCGCCTCCTGGGGCGTCCGTGGCGAACTCCTCGACGCCCAGCAGTGCAAGAAGCTGTGGCCGCTGCTCGACGAGGGCAAGGTCCTCGGCGGCCTGCACACCCCCGACGACGGCCTGGCCCGCGCGCTGCCCGCCTGCCGCGCCCAGATGGCCCGGGCCGAGGGCCGCGGCGCCCGCTTCCTCGGGCGGCACACCGTCACCGGCATCGAGCGGGCGGCCGGCGTCGTCACCGGCGTCGTCACCGACCACGGCGTCTTCCCCGCCGACCACGTGGTCTCCGCCGCCGGCTTCTGGGGACCGGTGATCGGCTCGCTCGCCGGCGTGGACGTGCCGCTGCTGCCGCTGGCCCACCAGTACGCCACCACCGCCCCACTGCCGGAACTCGCCGGCCTCAACGACCCCCGCGAGGAGGCGAGTCGGCCGATCCTCCGCCACCAGGACCGCGACCTCTACTTCCGCGAACACGTCGACCGGATCGGCATCGGCTCCTACGCCCACCGCCCCCTGCCCGTCGACCCGTTCACCGTCCCCGCCTACGACGACGCCCCGGTGATGCCCTCCTCGCTGCCCTTCACCGCCGAGGACTTCGCGCCCAGTTGGCGCGACAGCGTCGGGCTGCTGCCGGCCCTCGGCGGCTCGCGGGTCGCCGACGGTTTCAACGGGGTCTTCTCCTTCACCCCCGACGGGATGCCGGTCCTCGGCGAGTCCCGCACCCTGCGCGGCTTCTGGCTCGCCGAGGCGGTCTGGGTCACCCACTCCGCCGGCGTCGCCAAGGCCGTCGCCGAGTGGATGAGCGACGGCCGCCCCGCCACCGACGTCCACGAGTGCGACCTCACCCGCTTCGAGGACGCCCAGCGCTCACCCGCCTACATAGCGGAGCGCGGCGCCCAGAGCTTCGTCGAGGTCTATGACGTCATCCACCCCCTCCAGCCCCTGGAGCAGCCCCGCCCGCTGCGCACCAGCCCCTTCTACCCGCGCCAACAGGAGCTCGGGGCCGCCTTCTTGGAGGCCGGCGGCTGGGAACGCCCCCACTGGTACGAGGCCAACGCACCGCTCGCCGAGGGGCTCGACCTCCCCGAACGGGACGCCTGGTCCGCCCGCTACTGGTCGCCGATCGCCGCCGCCGAGGCCGCCGTCACCCGCGAGCGGGTCGCCCTCTACGACATGACGCCGCTGCGCCGCCTGGAGGTCACCGGACCCGGAGCGCTGGACTTCCTCCAGCGCATGACCACCAACCAACTGGCCAAGAAACCCGGCGCGGTGACCTACACCCTCCTCCTCGACGAGACCGGCGGCATCCGCTCGGACCTCACCGTGGCCCGGCTCGCCCCCGACCACTTCCAGCTCGGCGCCAACAGCCCCGCCGACCTCGACTGGCTGCTCCGGCACGCCCCCGAAAACGTCCACGTCCGCGACATCACCCCCGGCACCTGCTGCATCGGCGTCTGGGGCCCGCTCGCCCGCGCCCTCGTCCAGCCGCTGACCCGCGACGACTTCTCGCACGATGCCTTCGGTTACTTCAGGGCCAAGCGGACCCACATCGGCCACGTCCCGGTGACCGCGCTGCGCCTGAGCTACGTCGGCGAGCTCGGCTGGGAGCTCTACACCACCGCCGACCTCGGGCTCCGCCTCTGGGACACGCTCTGGGCCGCCGGCCAGGAGCACGGCGTGATCGCCGCCGGCCGCAGCGCCTTCAACAGCCTCCGCCTGGAGAAGGGTTACCGCGCCTGGGGCCACGACATGACCACCGAGCACGACCCCTACGAGGCCGGCCTCGGCTTCGCCGTCCGCCCCGCCAAGGGCGACTTCCTCGGCCGGGCCGCCCTGGCGGGCCGCAGCGAGGAGACGGCCACCCGCAAGCTCACCTGCCTCACCCTCGACGACCCCGCCGCCAACGTCCTCGGCAAGGAGCCCGTCCTCCGCGACGGCGTCCCGGTCGGCTATGTCACCTCCGCCGCCTACGGCTACACCCTCGGCCGGTGCATCGCCTACGCCTGGCTGCCGGCGACCGCCGCGGTGCCCGGCACCGCCGTCCACCTCGACTACTTCGGGCAGCGGTTCGCCGCGACCGTCGCCCAAGAGCCGCTCTTCGACCCGAAGATGACCCGCATCCGCCGCTAGAGCCACGCCCTCGCTGTGCCCCGCGCCCCGCACCGCTCGTCCCATCCCGCCACTCCGCCACTCCGCCGCTCCGTCGCCCCGGTCGCCCGAGGAGAGCAGCCATGACGACCTCGCCCGCCGAAACCCGCCCCACGGCCCCCGCCGCGGCCAGCCTGATCGCCACCCTCCCCGGCCGCGCCTACACCGACCCGGACCACTTCCGCCGCGAACAGGAGCTGATCTTCGAGCGGTTGTGGTTCTGCGCCGTCCGCAGCGCCGACCTCGCCCGGCCCGGCGCCTTCCGCACCGTCCGGGTCGGCCGGGAGAGCGTGCTGATCACCCGCAACCGCGCCGGCGCGCTCCGCGCCTTCCTCAACATCTGCCGGCACCGCGGCGCCCAACTGTGCACCGAGGAGTCCGGCCAGGTCCGCCGTAACCTCCAATGCCCGTACCACGCCTGGACCTACGACCTGGACGGCCGTCTGGTGGCCGCCCCCAACCTCCAGAAGATGCCGGACCTCGACCGCACCGAACGCGGGCTGGTCACCGTCCCGGTGCGGGAGTGGCTCGGCTACGCCTGGGTGTGCCTGGCCGACGAACCGCCGTCCTTCGAGGACACCGTGATCGGCGCGGCCGTCGAGCGGCTGGGCGAGATCGCGGCCCTGGACCGCTACCGCACCGAGAGCCTGGCCCTGGGCCGCCGCATCAGCTATGACGTGCGGGCCAACTGGAAGCTGATCGTCGAGAACTTCATGGAGTGCTACCACTGCGCCACCATCCACCCCGAACTCACCGAGGTGCTCCCGGAGTTCGCGGACGGCCTGGCCGCCCAGTACTACGTCGGGCACGGCGCCGAGTTCGCCGAGGAGGCCCGGGGCTTCACCGTGGACGGCAGCGCCGGCTTCGGCCGGCTGCCCGGCATCGACGACAGCCAGGACCGGCGCTACTACGCGGTGACCGTCCGCCCGCAGGTCTTCCTCAACCTCATCCCCGACCACGTCATCCTGCACCGGATGTTCCCGCTCGCCGCCGACCGCACCCTGGTCGAGTGCGACTGGCTGTACCTGCCCGAGGTCGTGGAATCCGGCGCCGACACCGCCAAGTCCGTCGAGCTGTTCCACCGCGTCAACACCCAGGACTTCGACGCCTGCGAACGCACCCAGCCGGCCATGGACTCCCGCGCCTACCGCGACGGTGGCGTGCTGGTGCCCAGCGAGCACCACATCGGGGCCTTCCACGCCTGGGTCACCGCGCAGTTGGCGGGCGGACGTCCCTGAGCGCGTCGAGGGCCGTCAGCCTCGCACCCCCCGCCCCAGCCGTGCACCTGGGCACCGTCTGGACCAACGACTACCATCCCTAGGTCCCGTCCGACGGGCCAGGGTCGGCAAGGCCCTGGCTCGCACCGGCGGCGTACTGAGGAGGACGGCCCTTGACTCCAACTCACGGCACGGACCCGGCACCCGAGGACGACACCGGCCTGGCCGCATTCGGCTACCGCCCCGAACTCAAGCGCACCCTCGGCAACTTCCACACCTTCGCCGCCGGTATCAGCTACATCTCCATCCTCACCGGCACCTTCCAGTTCTTCTACTTCGGATTCGGTCACGGCGGACCGGCCTACTGGTGGTCCTGGCCGATGGTCTTCGCCTGCCAGTTGATGGTCGCGCTCTCCTTCGCCGAACTGGCCGCCCGCCACCCCGTCGCCGGCTCCGTCTACAACTGGGCCAAGAAGCTGGGCAATCCGCACGTCGGCTGGCTCGCCGGCTGGATGATGCTGGTCGCCTCCATCGTCTCGCTGGCCGCGGTCGCCCTCTCCTACCAACTGACGCTCCCGCAGATATCCCGCGCCTTCCAGTTCGTCGGCGACGGCACCGGCCCCTACGACACCGCGACCAATGCGGTGGTCCTGGCCACCGTGCTGATCCTCTTCACCACGCTGGTCAACGCCTTCGGGGTGAAACTGATGGCCCGGATCAACACCACGCTGCAGGTCAGAGCGGTGCCCATCACCTGACCTGCGGCGCAGCGTGCGGGTTCAGGTAGTTCGCTGCGTCTTCGCGCAGTACATCGCAGAGGATTGCATGATCGTTTTCCCATTGGTTTCCCAGTTTCCCGCCTGATCGAGCGGGGGCGGGCCACGCGAGCGAGGCCGTCACGGGGGCCGGCGACCAGCAACGGCCTCCGGCTACTCGACCTCACCGCTGGGCTACGTGAACACCGCCCGTGGTGGGCGGTTGGCCCACCGCTATCCGGGGCGTCGGTGGGTGGGCCACAACCAGCGGTGCGCCAGCACGGCGATGAATCCGCCCAGGAGGTTGAGCGCCACCCGGACCACCGCCGCGTACCAAGGCACCGGTTCGTCGAAGTCGCTCAGCAGCAGGAGCAGCACGGGCCGGGCTTCGGGCTCGTGTGGAGGTGTTGTGTTGTGTCTAGCTGGTCTGTGCGAGGGGGTTGAGGAGTGGTCGGTTGCGCCATAGGACGAGTGCGCATCCTGCCGCGAAGAGGAAGGCGGCTTCGCTGATGCCGAGGAGGGATGTCGCGTCCTGAATGGGCCATGCCCACGGTTGGGCGGAGCCGCCGGGTCGCCGGCCGGCGGCCGCGCAGGCCAGTGGCAAGGCGGCGACGCTGATCATGGCGATGCCTGGGCCGAGCAGGGTGCGCACGATGAGGGCGCAGCCGAGGAATCCGGCACAGTTGCGCGCCAGCGAGACCGCTTCGGGGCGGTCCCAGATGAGATGGACCGTGGTCGCCAGCACGATGGTGAGGGTGGCGAAGGCAAGGCACAGGGCGAGGTTGCGGCGTCCCGCGTGGCGCAGGGCGACCTCTTCGGCGAAGGCGTCGCCGCGGTCGATGCCGTGCAAGAGCAGGGCGACGGGCAGTATTCCCAGGATCTGGGTGACCAACAGTTGCCCGGAGGGGCCGACGACGGCCGGGACGGGGATGGCTTCCTGTCGCACCAAGATCGCCACGACGTAGGCGGTCAGAGTGGCCGCCGCTACCGCGGGAGCGCTTTTCGTCTTGAGCCACCAGATCACCGTGCGGCCTCCTGGGTCTGGGGCGAAGGGATCGGAGCTGGGTGGGTTGTGCAGTCGTTCAGGGCCCGGTTGTTGTGCTTGAACCACGCCAGTTGTTGGTCCAGTGGTGCTTTACGTACTCGGGTGGCGACCGCGCTGTCCTGGGGCCCGAAGCGTCCGGCGACCTCCTGGGCGTCGGCGCCGGCGGTCAACGACAGCCATGCCGCCGTCGGTGCGTAGGCGTCGCCACCGGGGAATTGTTGGGATTCAGCACAGGCCGGTGGGTTGGAGGTCAACAACGCCCCGGCGACTGCCGTACGCACCTGCGACGGTGTGGCGTTGACCCACGCGCCCATGAAAACGGCTCCGCGTCGGGGGCTGTTGCTGTCCATGGTCAGTTCGGTGGGGACGGTGAGGCCGGTCTGCTGCAGGCGGTGCAGGGCGTCCGCGGCGTTCTCGCGGACCATGGTGGTGTCGCTGACCTCGGGCCACAGGCAGATCCGCGGTTGTTCTCCGGCACAGCGCAGTTGCTCGGCGGAGCGTGCGTTGACAGGGTCAGCGGGCAGTCCGTAGGCCAGCCATCCGCTGCTGATCAACCCAACTGCCGCTGCTGAACTGGCGAGGATGATCCGTGCGCGTCGCGTCCGGGCGGTCAGTGCTGCCACGCCGGCGGCGATCACACCGAGGGCCAGAACGAGGGCACTTGAGGCGGCTTGCCAGCTGGGTGTCTGGTCCAGGGTGCAGCAGGCGGTCATGCCGCCAGTGACCATGTGCCGCAGCCACAAAGGCTCCAGTGCTGCCGGGTACGCGGTAAGCACGAAGCTCAGCAGGAGGGCCAGCGGCGCGCCGATGACCAGGGGCAGCCGCTTGCCGAGGAGGAAGCCCGCGAAGGAGTGGGCGGCCAGGACGATCAGCCAGACTGCGACCATGCCGACGGGTGGCATCCCGCCTGAAGGGTGGCCTTCGGAGATGGTCAGGGCCGAGGCGACGGCCATGCCGATGGCGCCCAGGGCGAAGACCGGCAGGAGCAGTGGTAGGGCTACGCCGAGCCCGGAGCGGGTGGGTGCCCAGTGCGTCACTGCACCGCGTGTGCAACGGGCGCCTTCCCAGGCGCCGGCGGTGGCGCATGCCGGGGCGACGAAGTGCAGCGCGAAGGTGGCCGATCCCAGGGCGCTGGGCCAGTAGCCCGAAGTCACGTTGGCGGTGAGGTCCTTCGACAGCAGTACCGCGATGAACGCTGCTAGGAGGGGCGCCAGCCATGTGGCGGAGGAGGAGCGGAGGATGGTTCGCCACAGCACGGTTCACACCTCCTTGGCGATGAGCCGTGTGTAGGCGGCTTCCGCGCGCCGTCCTTCGGGGGTGCCGGGGTCGGCCAGTGCGAGGAAGCCGTCGGTGTCGCCCTGGAACCGGACCTGCCCCTGATCGAGGATGACGACGTGCTCGTACAGGGCGTCGAGGTCTTCGGTCTGGTGGGTGGAGATGACGACGTGGATGTCGCAGAGAAGCTGTGTGACGAGATCCCGGAAGATCTGGCGCTGTGAGGGGTCCAGTCCCGCAGTGGGTTCGTCGAGCAGCACGATTTCGCTGCTGTGGGCGAGAGTTCCGGCGATGCCCATCCGCCGAAGCTGTCCGCCGGAGAGCTGGTGGCTCTTCCGTCCTGCCAGGCTGCCGAGCTTCACACGCTCAAGCGCGCCTTTGGAGGCGTCCCAAGCGTCGGTTCGGGGCATGCCCTTCAACCAGGCGATGTACGCGACGTTTTCGCGCACGGTGAGGCCGGGCATCGGCTTGACGTTCTGCGGGAGCCATCCAACCGCCTTGCGGTAGCTGGCTCGTGTCTTCGCGCGGGAGGGGTTGATGCCGCGCCAGGTGACCGAACCTCGGGTTGGGGATATCCAAGAGGCGGCGATGCCCATGAGGGTGGATTTCCCTGCACCGTTGGGTCCAAGAAGGACGGTTGCTCGGTGGTCGACGGTGAGGTTGAGCCGGTTGAGGACAGGCACCTTCCGACCGTATTGGAAGGAGCATTGGGTGAATTGCAGAGACATGCCATCCTTGCTTCTACGGGCCGCATGAAAATGGCCGGGAGCAGAGTTCACTCCCGGCCGACTTCATTGTTGCATTACCAAGTCATGGTGACGGGCTTGGCGTCGATGTGGAAGGTCCCAGGCCCCGCAGTGCCATTGATCTTGTCGAGCCGGAAGTAGTAGTCGCCCGATGCAAGTCGCCCCCAATACTGCGTTGCGCTGCACACGTCGCCCTTCGATCCCTTGTTTTCGTCAGGGCCGAAGACATCCTTCCACACAGAAACGGCCGCGCTCGTTCGCGTTCCCGGAGAGCTTGCCGCCTTGCAGTTGTTGAACCGGACGGATGTGCTCACGGCGTCGTTGTTGCCATCGTGCCACCTGCTGGACTCGGCCCCCGTGGCCCAGTACGAGATGTAAGACGTCTTGCTTCCCTCGGCGTGCGCCGGGATGGCCCCGAACGCGACGGTGGCCATCGCTGCGGCCATGACGACGCTGGACATACGCGAAGCTCGCATGAATCCCCCTTGGTTGTTCGTGCCCCACTGCGCCGCTGCAGGCGCTGACAGTGCCGACTGGGCGTTAATCGATCATCTGGTCGACCGTGCCGTGACGCAACGACGTTTCGAACCTTTGAGTCAATCTGGAGTGTTATGCCCCTGTGACCAGCCTTCGCTCCTCCCTGGAAGGGAGGGGGTGAAGCGCCACGAACCCCTCAATTTCCGGCTACATCCGCACGTCGAGATGGCTGGAAATAATGCATGGATCGGCGAGATGTCGGCTGTGCGGTGTAGGGGGTCGACACAAAACCGCACCTTTCATCTCGCTAAGCGGCTACTCGGCAAGACCGATGAGTTGTTTCCAGTCATCTAGGCCGAAGCGGTCACACCGCCTTCACGAAGCCTTCACGCGGCAGTGATGCGGCGGATCCTTCTCTCTCCGGCCGGGCAGGCTGCGATAGCGCCGCAAATATTCAGCCATCGAAAAGAAAACGGCCTTGCTGAACGCGAAGGCGTGTGGTTAATTTCCGGACCGCGATCACAGTAATCGCAGTCGGAGAAAAACTCGTTCTCGACAACTTCGATCAGCTCATGGCCACACAACGCGGGGGAAGTGGGAAAACATGCGTACAACCCGTCGAGCAGCAGGAATAGTCGCGGCATCCATAGCTCTTGGCTTCATAGGGGTTGTCCCGGCTCACGCTGAGGGCAGCAGAACCACCTACATATCCGGCTGGCACATCAACAACGAATCGCAACGCTGGACCGACAACAACAAGGACGCCACCAGCACCTCAGTGGCATTCAGCGGCTGCTCCACCGACAGCGGCAACGGCTTCAACGACGCCGGCCTGACACTGTGGAAGGACGTCTTCGGCCCCGACGAGAACCACAGCTCACGATCCAACCGCTGCAACACCTCCAGCTGGGGCCGCCAGAGCGCGGGTAGCTACTACTTCTCCCTCAACAGCCTCACCTACGGCGGCACCCTCCACGTCAAGTCCGTCACCATCCGGTACTGAAGGGCCTGGGGCCGTAGCACCCTTCCCGGGGCTCGACCGCATACCTGGGTTACGCAAGCCCGGCACCGAACACTCTGACGTGACCAGGTGCCAGCCGCTTGAGGTCCGCAGAAAGACCCCCTCCCCTGTATGGGGAGGGGGTCCGCTGGACTGCACCTCCGCAGGTTGTGATGTGGTGGGCATCCCGGTCCGGATGCTGCTTGCCCTCCACGGTCTTGGCGCCTGCCTGCAGACTGAAACCTTCCTCCCGCAGCAGATCCCCGACCGTGTCCGCACTCACCTTGTGCCCCTGACCGGCGAACTCGGCCGCGAGAGCGCCTCGGAACGGGCGGCCGCTTGCCCCTCGACATCCCGCCAAGCGGACGTCCTATGCGTCTCGACCGGCGCAGTAAGCGGGCGACGAAGCTGACTGCCCGTCTACTCCTCCTCTCCCTCCACCTCGCCATTGAGGGTGAGCGCGGTGGCCGTCACATAGACGGAGAAGTCGGAGAACTCGACGGCTGTCCTGATGAACCCGGCCACCACCGCCCGCTGGAGGCTTTCGCCCCCGCTGGCCCTGTCCAGCGCACTGTCCTAGCCGGCGCTGGCGAAAGCCAGTAGGTGAATTGGTAGGTCTCGTCGTCCGAGATGCCCGGAGGCCGGGCAGCAGCAGCCCGGCCTCCGGGCATGAGAGGACGTGCGCCGACGTCCCTCAGCGGGCCGTCGGTCCCTCAGCCCTCGACGCCCGTCAGTCCTCCACCCCGTAGTACTGCGCCATGAACTGGACCACGTCGTCCGCGTGCGGGCTCAGCTCCGGCAGGTGGGTGGCCAGGGCCGAGCGCACCGCGGCGGAGAGTTCGGGCAGGCCCGTGGCCGCGGCCTTGACGTAGGGGTCGAGGCGGCGAACCAGCTCGTAATTGCTCTCGACGTCGAGCTGCCGCATCGCTCGCTCCAGCGGGGCCGCGTCGGCGGGCGGGACGGGAGGCAGGACCCGGCTGACGAAGGTGACGCGGTGCATCACGCGCCAGCACGGCGGCTTGCGGTCCGACTGGCGGGCCTGGCGCAGGGCGGTCGCGTTGGGGTCGGTGGCGTTCTCCAGCCACTTCGGGTCGACGACCTTGTGGAAGAAGGTGTCGAAGTGCTCGCTGTCCTCACCGAGGTAGAAGCTCAGGAACCGGTAGGCGTCCACCTTGCCCGGCGCGTTGACCGGGTTGCCCTCCGCGTCGAAGACCGGTTTGCGGTGGGCGTCGTACTGCTGGAGATTGCCGGACGGTTCGCACTTCACGCTCAGCCCGAAGGAGCGGGTGGCCTCCTTGCCGCGAGCCCGCGTGACGGTCATCCCGCCGCCGACGGACGCATCCAACTGGGCGTTGACGCCCACGCCCATGACCTCGAAGGCGGTGCCGACTGACGCGCCGACCGACCCGGAGAACGCGTACGAACCGGACGTCGTCTCGCTGACGGCGTCGGTGGTCTCGGTGGTCTCGGCGAAGAAGCCGCCGTCGGCCGTCCAGACGTAGGTGTTGGCGATGTCGCGGCGGGAGAAGCCGTCCCCGGTCCGGTTGCCCGACGTGTCCCGGGCCTTGCCCGGCGAGGCGTCACCGCCGAGCGCGCCGCCCAGGACCCGGCCGGCGCGCTCGGCGGTCGGGTCAGCGGTGTGGGTCTCGGTGGAGACGGTCTCGTAGTAGCTGCGCAGCCGCTGCCGGTCGCGCTGGATGCGGCGTTTGATGGCGTACGCCTCGCGCGGCTTGTGGTAGCTGTACTCGCCGTGGTCGCGGGCGTGGGCGTAATCGGGGTCCTGGACCTGGCCGCGTTCGTCGTAGCCGATGGTGCCGTCGAGGGTGCCCTGCTTGGTGTAGCGGGGGTTGAGGGGGAAGGGGATGACGTTCCAGTCCTTGGGGATGTCGAGGTTGGGCTGGATGCGGTAGGCGACGAGGGCGCCGTTGTGGGCGAGCCGCAGGGCGAAGAGGTCGGCGGTCTGTGACTGCACGAGGGCGAAGCCCATGTTGGCGGGCACATAGCGACGGCCGACGGACGGGTTGAGGAGGTGGCGCGGGTCCTCCCAGCTGCCGGCGAGTTCGACCTTGGTGGCGCGGGTGGTGTTCTCGCCCTGGGAGACGGCGGTGTCCTCGGCCCAGCTGTTGGAGAATTCCAGGCTGCCGCGTGCGCCCACCGCAATCTTGGCCTTGGCCATGGACTTGGCGACGCCGAAGCCGAGCGGCGCGGTGATCATCCACATGTCGACATCGACCTCGTTGGACAGCGCGAAGCCGAAGGCGGCGTCCACGCTGCGCTCCCTGGCCGACGAGAGGGAGTGGACCACCTCTTCGGCCTGGGTGAGTTCGACCGCGGCGACGCCGTCGTAGGTCGAGCGCTCGGGGTCCATGGTGTTGGGGGTGAGGTTCTCGGACGGGACCGGCGGGGCGCCTTCCACGTAGCCGGTCAGCTGCGGATCGAACTGCACCTGGCTGATCCACTCGCTGACGAGGTCGCCGACCTTGTAGCCGGTGACCAGGTGCCATCGGCCATCGCGCAGATACCCGTACGCGCGCTTGAGCACGCCGAACGCGTCGCCCTTGGCGGTGTACTGCATGTCCGCGTACTCGGTGACGGCGGGGGAGCCGTCGATCGTCTCGTGGAACGGCGTGCGCATCGCGGCGAGCGCGGAGCGCACCTGGGCGGTGTCGCTGGAGACGGGGGCCGTGGAGAGCACGGCCGTGGGACGGCGTGGGGCGTCCGGCAGGGTCAGGTGGTTGCCGCGCAGGCCCTCGTCGCGGATGAGATCGGCGGTCTCGTCGGTGGAGGCGCGGTCGAAGCTCCAGTAGGCGAGCAGGTCCTGCTTCTCGCCCTTGAGGCGGGTGAAGAGGTTGTCGAGGAGCTGTTCCTGGGTGCGGGCGGTGCGCCAGAGGCGTACGTCCTCCAGGACGCCCTGGAAGGGCTGGACCGGCTGGTCGTCCTTGAGCATCGCGCCCAGACAGAGCGCCTCGTCGCCGTAGTCGCCGTAGTCCCCAGCGGATTCCGATGTGGGCTCCAGTGGGTCGCAGGCCACCGATGTTCCGTTGCGGTAGAGCCGGAAGAGGCTGCCGCGCGGATCGGGGTTGCGGGTCCAGCGGGCGCCGCGCAGCCGAGCCGGGTGCGAACCGGTCGTGTCGGCGGCGGTGTTGCCCGCGTTCTCCTCGAACGTCCAGTGCGCGGTGATGCCGTGGTCGCGCGCCGTGACGGGAGAGCCGAGCCGGGCCGCGTCGCGGGCCGTGCCCCAGACCCGGACCTCGGCGACGACACCCGTGAACGCGTACGTCTCCATGCCCTCGTGGGCCCGGCCGATGTCCAGGGTGCCGCTGTTGCCCTTGGCGCCGGGACCCTCGTAGCGGGCGGTGCCGGCTTCGCGGCCGTCCACGAAGAAGCGGATGTCCTGCCACTCCCGGGACTCGACGGACTCCACCAACTCCACCTGCTGCGTGACGGGCTTGCCGTCGGGGCCGACCGCGGTGACCTCCTTGGTGCCCCTGTGCTCCTGCATCGAGCGGCCGCTCTTGCGGACCACGGCGATGCGGTGGAAGGCGCCCGTGGTCAGGGCCTCGGTGGAGGTGAAGCGGACCAGTTTGCCGTCCGGCTCCTCGAAGCCGAACTCCAGCCGCCCGTCGGGGAGGACGAGCAGCCGGTACGGCATGCTGCCGCCCGCGCCGTCGGCGGCACGGCCCTTGGACAGTAGGCCCTGGGCGGTGCCGAGGGCGTCCACGCGGCAGAAGACCTCGACGGTGAGGTCGTCGACGATGTCGAGCGCGTCGTTGTCGGGGACCTCCAGGCAGGCCCCGCCGGTGAGTTCGACGGCCCACGACTGCTCGTAGGCGACGGCGAGGTGGCTCCACTCACGCAGCGGGAAGGCGGCGCGGCTGGCGACGAGACGGTCGCCGACACCGGCGACGATGCGGTAGCCGCTCTCCTCCTGGGTGAGCTCGGTGGGGGCGGGCACGGTGCCGAAGCCCTGGCGGAACGCGGCATCACGGCCCTTGGCGGAACGGTCGGCGACGCCCGGTTTCCCGGCGACGGTCGGGGCGGGAGCGACGTAGGGCCAGTACCCCGCGAGCCCTGTCTCGTCGCCGGTGAGCCGCTTGCGCATCCGGTCGCGGACCTCGGCCGCGGTGCGCGCGGTGCCCCACAGCCGGACCTCGTCCATGTCGACGCGCGCGTAGTCGGGGACCCAGCCCGAGTAGCTACTGCCGAAGCTGAACGGGCCCTCGCCCTGGTAGTGGCCGCCCGCGACCCGCCGGGCGATCTCGGTGCCGTCCCGGTAGATCACCTGCTCACGGGTGGCCGTCCTGTAGACGCAGGCCCAGTGGTGCCACTCGGCGTCGGTGTACTTCTCCTCGGTGTCGAGGTCGTCACCGTAGAACGCGAAGGTGAAGACGCCGTCCGCGCGGAAACCGATGTGCAGGGAGCGACGGGTCTCGCCGGTGCTGTCGGTGCCGTGGCCGACGATGATCTGCGGTTTCCCCTGCGGGGGCGTGGGGCGCCGGGCCCAGAACTCCACCGTGAAGTCGGCGTCGGCCAGGTCGATTCTGCCCGTGGTGATGCCGATCATGCCCTTGCCGTCGAAGGACAGCGCGGCGGCGGGCGGCGTGGGCGGGGCGAGCAGCCCCAGGGTGAAGGGGCTGTCACCGGTGTTGGCGTGGACGACGCGGGCCACCTCACGTACCCGCTCGGGGTTGACCCACGCCTCGATGGTCAGGTCGCCGTTGCTGGTGGTGTGGTCGAGCCCGGTCCGGGTGCTTGCGATGTTCTGCCGCCCGTCGAAGGCGTACGCGCGGCCGGGCCTGTCGGCGCGCCAGCGCCCGCCGTACCCGGGCACGAGGTCGGCGGGCGCACCGAGCGGTACCTCGGTAGCCGCACCGGCGTCGGCGAAGACGAGCCGGGAGCCGGCCGAGAGCGGGACGCCGGGACGGTTGCTCTCCGCCTGTGTGTAGTCGTAGTTCTGGCCCGGGGCGCCGTTGACGATGGCGGCGAAGTCGGCGGCGCGGCGCGGGAGCCGGCGCCAGATCTCGCTCTCGTCACCGTGCTCGACGGTCAGCTCGCACCGTCCCGGATCGCCGACGTCCATGATGCGGATGGTGACGTCGCCGAGGTCGGTGCCGGCGTCCCGTGCGGTGAAGGTGAGCGCCGTGCCGTCCCCGGCGGCGAACCCGCGGGAGGAACGCGTGATCTGGGTGTCGTGGTACGCGGCGAAGAACTGCCCGTTGGCACCCCGGAAATAGAGCACGACGTTGCCGGTGGCGCTGTCGAGCAGGTATGGGCGGTCGGCGCCGCGGGCGAACTCCAGCAGGGCGCCGCAGCAGCTGAGTCCGGTGCGGTCGAGGGAGAGCCGGGGCACAGACAGGGCGATGTCATCGGCGCCCTTGAGGCCGCCGGTGAGGCGGGCGAGTTCCTCGCGCTTGGCGGTCAATTCGGCTTGGAGAGCGGCGAGTTCGCGCTGGAGGCGAGAGATGTTCTCGGAGCCTGCCTCGGCCTCGGGCAGACGTGCCCCTATGGCTTCGACGCGTTCTTTGAGATCACGTGCATGGGAGTCGGCGTCGACGCGGAACGTGGTCCGCTCCAGGGCGATGAGGCCTTCGCCGGAGCGGGTGACGGTGTCGCAGTCGTACTGCACGCCCCGTTCGGTACTGATGTGATCGATGGCGCTGATGGCCCGTCCGCTGTCGCGGTTGACGATGACGACGTGGCCGTCGCCCTGTTCACGCACGGTGAACCGAGTGAGTCTGGTGTGCCTGTTGTCGCGGGGTTCCAGCGCCAGTGGTGCGCCGTTGTCCCGGCTTCCTCCCTCGGCCTGTGCGTCAAGGCCCTTCGTGCTGCGCAGCTGGTAGCAACGATGGCCGTCCTGGTAATCGTCCACCGGGTTGAAGGCCCACACGGCATACCGCGCGTCCTTGTCAGCGGTACGGACCACCGGAGCGCCCCAGTAGCCGTCGTCCCGTACCGCGAGGTACTGCTCCTTGTCCTGGTAGGTGAGCTTGAACCGCAGGCGGTAGAGCCACGCGGTGAGGTCGCCTTCCAACTCGGCGCGCAGCGCCTCGCCTTCCTCGCGCAGCCGTACCGGATCCGCGGTCTGCCGCTTGAGCCGTGCGAGCTCGGTCTCCTTGACCGCTGCCTGTTGGTCCAGGTGCCGTACCTGGGCGTCCAGCGCACTGATCGCCTCAACGTCTCCGCTGGCCTCCGGCGCGCTCAGCACGGGCAGGGACAGCTCGTCGGGGATCTGGGCCAGTCGGCCGTCGCGGCCGACACCGAAGTCGACGGTGGCGAGGTACGCCTCGTCGGTGGCGGCGCCGGTCTTCGGGTCGGGGCCCGAGGTCGCGTACGAAACGAGCACGCGGGCCTGGCGCTTGACCGGCTTGGGCGTCTGCTCGTAGCCGACTGCGGTGTCCTCCTGCTGGTGGTAGAGGACGGCGGACAGGCCGGAGACCGGACTGCGGCCGGCGACGGTGAAGCTGTCGCGACGCACGCCCGGGTGGTCGCCGAGGGGCGCCTCGGAGGTCACCCACCGCGGCCCGCCGTGCAGTTCGCCGTGCCGGCCGTGGTCGGTCTGGTCGTGCAGGCGGGTGCCGGAGCCCTCGTCGAAACGGTAGTAGGCGGTCAGGCCGGGGTCGTTGCCGATGAGCCGGATGCCCTTGTCCCGTGTGAGTTCGCCGGCGGTGCGGGCGCGGTCCCACACGCGTACCTCGTCGAGTTCGGCGCGGACGCTGCCGTGCCACAGGGCCTTGCCCAGCACCAGCGGACCGGTACCGGTGTAGTCGCCGTCCGCGACGCGACTGCCGATCTCCTCGCCGTCGCGGTAGACGGTCTGGCGGCGGCCGGCACGCTGATAGACGCAGGCCCAGTGGTGCCAGTCGGTGTCGTCGGCGCGGGCTTCGGTGGTGAGGTCGTCGGCGTAGAAGGCGAACGTGAAGCGGCCGTCGTCACGGAAGCCGATGTGCAGGGAGGCACGGTCGGCGCCCTTCTCGTCGCCATGGCCGACGAGGAATTCCTCACGGCCGTCGGTGGCGGTGCGCCGGGCCCAGAACTCGACGGTGAAGTCACCCGCGAACGACGGGGCGTCGGCCACTCGTACCCGCGCGTCGTCCTCGCCGAAGCGCAGGGCCGTCTCCGCGTAGCCCGCTGTGCTGACCACAGGTACCAGGGGCTGTCCGGTGAACGGGCAGGTGCCCGGCGCGGGTTCGTAGACGGCGTCGCGGTGGGCGGGGTCGGGACTGGTCCACGCCTGGGTGCCCTGGAGGTTGAACAGGCCGTCGCCGCTCTGCTCGATGTTGAACGAGTCGATGCGGCCGGAGGCGTCGTTGTGGGCGAAGAGCTGCCAGCGCTGTCGGCCGTGTACCGCGGTGGGCACGAGCAGCGCGGTGAAACGCCCGCCGGAGAGGTTGCGGACGAACGACAGCTCCTGCGTGGGCTCGTGGAAGGGACGGCCTTCCATGTCCGCCGTGCCAAGGCTGTCCTTGGCCGAATCCGGCCGGGTCTTGTGCCGGCTGCGGCGGTAACGGGCCTCCAGGACGGGTTTGAGCTCACCGTCGACCAACAGGAAGCGGTCGCACAGCAGCGTGTCCGCGACCAGGGGCACTTTCGCCCCGTCCCGGTCCTTCACGTAGTCGGTGCGCTCCGGGTCGCCGGACGACCCCCCGTCGGTCACCTTGTGGACGGCGTCGGGGTGGTCGCCCGCGACCGACTGACGCAGCACGACGATATGGGTGCCGTCGGACAGCGCGTGGAAGGGGGCGAGCGCGGTGAGCCGTGCGGTGGTGGACAGGAATGGGTCCCGCTCGTCGTCGTCCAGCCGTTCGCCCGGCGCGGCCTCGACCCGGCCGCCGCGCTTGACGGCCGGTAAGGCGGTGGCGCCCACGGCCGCGAAGCCCACATTGGATATCTCGGTGGGGAAGCGGAGCGGCAGCGGGTTCTCCGACCAGTACGCGGCGTCGAGTTCCCCCTTGCCGTCGTCATGGCGGGTGAGGTCGAGCACCGAGTACACCAGCCGCCGCTGGTCGTCCATGGCCAGTGCCACCGTCGTGCCTTGATGGCGCACCGTGGTGGTGTGCACATAGGAACGGTCGCTGTAGACCTTCAGCAGCTGCTGCTCACTGGACAAGCTGGACAAATAACTCTCCTGGAGATCGCCGCACTGGACGCGGCATGTGCAGGGAACTGGGAAAACCCCCATGACCTGCGCCGTTCCCCGCCCACCGACGCAGCCGTCACACATTTCCCCGACCGGGTAAGTCCGTCAAGGACGGGACCCGCGCGCTCTGTCCAAAATTCATCACCGGGCCGCTGTGGCGAACTCCCAGGCTCTGCCCCGCCGGACGACCCCCTCAAGCTGAACACAAAGACTTGACAGGGAACTACCAGGTGCCGCGCAGGTGCACTTGGCGGGCGGTGACCGTAGGTGCACTCAGCGGCGAAGACCCTGGAATGGTCCCTGGTAGCTCTCGAAAGCGGGCCGGCCATAACCCCCATGGTTAAGACTTCAGACAAGAGCCACCCGGGAAACCGGGCGGCTCTCGTGCGTTCCAGATCCGGACCGGAATCAGCTTGGTGAGCATGAGCGCCAGATGGGGCCCGTGAGGACGACCGGCTGCAGATCCCGACCTTTCTCCGCCGGCGTCCCGGCCGGGCCGTTGCGGCGGGCGCACTGGGAGTGGACGGCCCGCCAGGCGTCCCGCGCAGACAAAGGCGACCGAAGCCACCCCGGCAGCTTTGACCAGGCGTTCCTTGTACTTCCGCGGCATCCGGCTGCGGGTCAACATCGCCGCGCTGTCCCGGGGCACGACATCTTGCCCTGCCAACCCCTGCGCTGGCCGGAGGAGGTCCGCGACCCGGGCAACCTCGCCAGCCCAGCCCTGACGACCGAACGCGAGCTGGAACTTACCGAGTTGCTGGTCTCCGAGATGACCGGCGTGGAGGTCGAGGACCTGCACGACGTCTACTGCGAGGCCCTGAGCACACCGCGCCCCGTGATGCTGCACCCTGTTCGCGCG
This sequence comes from Streptomyces sp. WZ-12, assembly GCF_028898845.1. Lineage (NCBI taxonomy): Bacteria > Bacillati > Actinomycetota > Actinomycetes > Kitasatosporales > Streptomycetaceae > Streptomyces > Streptomyces sp. WZ-12. Next base: position 7,798,179 of record NZ_CP118574.1, read on the forward strand.
GCTGTCGCCGCCATCCGTACCGGCATCGCGTCGGAACTCGCTGACCAGGCGGTCGAACGGGCTCAGGTGGAAGATGACCTCTGGCCGTCCCGACGCGAGATCGAGCGCCTGAATTCGGCTGGGCGCCTCGGAACGGGCGGCCCGCTCGCCCGCCGACATGCCGCCAAGCGGGACGTCCCTATGCGTCTCGACCGGCGCAGTACGCGGGCGACGAAGCTGACTGCGACCTGTCCCCCGAGATGCGGTCGGGCCCACTGTCGTCACGCTGCGGGCCCGACCCCGCACCGTGTGGACGACGGGCCCTGGACGATCAACGTAGGGCAATTTTGGGGTGCCGGCCTGGGTGACGAAGGTCCCCTGAGGCAGGGCCGCGTCATCGTGGCCGCCAGCAAGTACTCGCTGGAGTTGCGTGAGCGTGCGGTACGGATGTATCGCACCACGGATCCGAAGCCGCAGAATTCGTGTCCTGGCCGCGCGCGTCCATGAATCTGCCCACGCGGCGGTGACGCGGACCGATGACATGGAACCTCCTGTCATGAGGCGGCAGACTGTCCACGGCGCCCCACCAACGTGACAGTGCCCGCCGCGCGCATAGTCGCGGTCGAGGCACTGTGGGCACGGATCCGGGAACCGCTCCGCCTCTGCCAGGTCCCACTTCCGGCGCGGTGTCGCCTTCAGCTCCGCCAGCACCGCATCGAGTGACCCGGTGTCACGGACGAATGCCCTGCGGTGGTCTCACGCTCCGCGTAGTGCGGTGGTGGGGGGCATGCGGGCGGCGCGCAGGGCGGGGTAGATGCCTGCGGTTGTGGCGACGAGCATGGCGGTGAGAGGGCCTGCGGCGAGGGTGTGGAGGGGGACGCTCGCGGGCCAGCCTTGGGCAGCGGCGTAGGTGTACACCGTGAGGGCGCCGCCGACGGCTCCGGCGAGACCGCCCCCCAGTCCCAGCAGGATGGCCTCGATGAGGAACTGGGTTGCCACCTGTCCGCTGCGGGCGCCCAGGGCCCGGCGCAGGCCGATCTCGCCGCGGCGTTCCATGACGCCGACGACCATGGTGTTGGCGATGCCGACGCCGCCGACGAGGAGGGCGACTGCGGCGAGCGTGAGGACCAGGCCGGTCATGGTGTTCTGAGTCTCGGTGCGGGCCTTGAGGAGGTCGGAGGGGCGGGTGACTGCGACTTCGGTGGGGTGGGCGGGGTTGGCGGTGGCTCCGGCCACGGACTGCACGGCGTCGACCCGCTCGGGGTGGGCTTGTACGTATACGGCGGAGGCGGTGCCGTCGGCGCCCAGGTGGGCGGTGGCCTGGGGCCAACCAACGAGGGCGGAGGTGTCGAGGTCGGGGATGAGTTCGTTGGGTTGAAGGATGCCGATGACGGCGTACCACTGGCCGCCGAGCCAGACCTCTTGGCCGGGTGTGCTGATGCCGAGGCGGCCGGCGGCCTGGTCGCCGAGCACGGTGACAGGGAGGTGCTGGCTGGCGGTGTCCAGCCAGCGGCCGGAGCGCAGTTGGGCGTGCAGGACGTCCGGGAGGCTGAGCCGGGCCGCCTCGACGGCGATGCTGCCGTTCTGCTCGGTGGGCACCAGGTCGCTGCGGTAGACGTGGGCGGTGGTGTCGCCGGTCGCGGTGACCCGCTGGACGGGGGCGATGTTGGCGAGCATCTTCTCGGCCTCGGGGGGCAGGGGCACCTTCTTCTGGTCGGTGTCCTTGCCGGGGCCCACGGTGATCACGTTCGAGCCGAGCCGGTCCAGGCGTTCCAGGAGATGGGCCTGGTTGGAGGAGGAGATCCCGGTGACCGCGACGGCGGCGGCGATGCCGAGTGAGATGCCGAGCGCCGACAGCGCCGAGCGCAAGCGGCGGGTGCGCGGGCCGAGCAGGCCCAGGCGCAGCAGGTCGGCGGGGCTCAGCCGGGTGGGACGCGGCGTGGTGATGTTACGGCGTTTCAACGGGACGCCTCCTCAGGGGCGTTGCCTCCGTCGGGGGTGTCGCTCTCGCCGGATTCCGGGAGCTGCGGAGAGGCGCTGGTCTCGTCGAAGGCTATGCGGCCGTCCTGGATGCCGATGCGGCGGGGGAAGGAGGCGGCCAGGTCGCGGTCGTGGGTGATGACCATCACGGTGGTACCTGTTGTGTTCAGGTGGCGCAACAGTTCGACGACGGCGGCTCCGGAGGCGGTGTCCAGAGCTCCAGTCGGCTCGTCGGCGAGCAGCAGGGCGGGGCGGCCGACGAGGGCGCGGGCGATGGCGACTCGCTGCTGTTCGCCGCCGGACAGCTGGCTGGGGTGATGGTCGAGTCGGTGGCCGAGGCCAACCTCGCGCAGTGCCTCGATGGCGCGTGAGCGGCGTAGCGAGGGGCTGGTACCGCTGTAGAGCAGGCCGGTGGTGACGTTCTCGACGGTGGTGAGGCCGGGCAGCAGGAAGAACTGCTGGAAGACGAAGCCGATGCGGTGGGCGCGCAGGGCGGCCACCTCCGGCTCCGTGAGGGTGGTCAGGTCGTCTCCTTCGAAGAGGAGTTGTCCATCGGTGGGCCGGTCGAGGGAGCCGAGCAGGGCGAGCAGGGTGGATTTGCCTGAGCCGGAGGGGCCGACGACGGCGACGAGTTCGCCCGGCGTCACGGTCAGGTCGATGTCGTGCAGGATGCGCAAGGGGGGCGTGGTGGGGTGTTTGCCGGGATATTCCTTGACGATGCCGCGCAGTTCCAGGACCGGTGGCACAGACGCCTTGTCGGGTGCGTCGAAGAGCGTGGTCATGACGGGATCACCACCTGGTCGCCGGCCTTGATCTCGCCGGTGATCTGGGCCTTGGCGTTGGCGACGAGTCCGAGCTGAACGCGGACGAGCCGGGTCCGGCTGCCGCTGACCACCTGGACGCCGTAGCCTCCGCCGTCCAGCGCGAGCAGGGCGGTGACGGGGACGACGAGGGCGTCATCGACGCTCTGGCCGGTGACGGTCACGGTCACCGAGGAAGGGCCTGCCTTCGCCGCCTGCTTCTGGCTGTCGAGGGCGATGGTCACGGTTGTCTTGCTCGTGTCGCCGCCTCCGCCGCTCTCGCCGCCACCGCCGTTGCCCTGTTGGTTGCCCGAGCCGCCCAGGCTGAGGGTGCGGATGGTGCCGGGGAGCCGAGTGCCGTCGGCCAGTTGGACGGTCACCTTGCCGCCGGGTTGGAACTGGGAGACCTGGTCGTCGGACGGCTGGAGCTGGGCCACCAGGTCGGTGCCGGTGACCTTGAGCACCGCCGAGGCGCCGACGGTCGCGCCCAGCCGGGCGGGCACCTGCTGCACCCGTACTGTCGCCGAGGGCAGGACCACGACCGAGCCGAGCGTGACCTTGCCGGTCTGTTGGAGCCCGGCGGCCTTCTGCCAGCGCTCGACCGCGGTGACGGTCGATTTCGTGAACTTCTCGTCCACGCTCAGCCCGAGCCCGTCCGCGTAGCCGAGGTCGACGAGGTTGCGCTTGAGCTCCCGTACGTCCTCGCCTTCGGACATGCCCGCGGTGAGGTCGCGCCAGAGGGGGCGGTCGCCGGTGAACAGGACGACGGGGGCGCCGTCGACCTCGTACAGCCGCCGCCCGGCCTTGATCCGGTCGCCCTCCTTGGGGAGCGCGGTGAGGACGCCGTGTCCCTGGGGGACCACGTCGGTCGGGGTGCCGTAGGAAAGTTGCCCGGCCAGTTTCAGGCCGTCGGCGAGGGAGGTGCGCTGGACTTCGGCGGTGGTGTGGTGGCCCGTTGCGTGCCCGGTCCGTGTGAAGCCGCCGTGCCAGGGCTGGAGGACGGCCAAGGTCCCTGCGGCCAGGGCGGCCACCAGGACCGCGGAGACGATCACGGGCTTGCGGCGGAGCCGGGTACGCCGCGGGCCGGTGGAGTCGGTGTCCCCGTCCGGTGTGGGGTCCTGCGCGGTCGGTTCGGTGTCGGTGGTCACGGTCACGACGCCACCTGGATACCGGGGCCGGGAACCTTAGTGCAGGCCTTCGCGGCCACACCGAACTTCGCCTTGTCCCACTTCTTGGGGTCGACCACGATCACGCCGGTCTTGGGGTCGGGGTCGGGGGCGTCCGTATAGCCGTTCTCGCGCAGGCAGGCGACGTACTTGCGCGCCTGCTCGATCGCCTTCTGCTTGCCTTGCTCCCGGACCTGCTGCATGCCCGGCACCTTGGCGTTGCAGGTCTTCTCCGCCTGGTCGTAGGCACTGTTGTCCGCGCCGCCGTTCTTGCCCTCCGCCCCACCCGCCGGGACCTGGATCTCGCCCTTGGGGCCGATGGTCACTCCGGTCTGTCCTTCCTGGTGCATGCAGTCGACCCACTGCTGCCGGACGGCCCGCTGGTCCTTCGGCTTTCCGCTCGTGCCCGCTCCGCCGCCTCCGGCCACGTCAGGCGCTTTCTGCTCTGCCGAACAGCCACTCACGGACACCACGGCCGCGACGGACAGCGCCGTCACTGTGCTCCACGTGGCCCAGACGGCCCTGGTGCCGTACCCCTTGAAGCGCATGACACGCCCCTCCTGTGGTCTGCCGGTCCGCTACGTCCGGACCGGTCACCTCAAGAAGTACGGGGCGGGCGGTGAGCCACCGGTGAGCATCCGGCTAACCCGTGGCTAACCCGTGCCAAGGCATCCTGGAGGGGACAGAGCGGGACATGAGGGGCCGGAGTGACGGATGCGCGTACTGATCGTCGAGGACGAGGCGGAGCTGGCGGCGATGCTCGTCGACGGCCTCAAGGGCGAGGGCATGGCATGCGACATCGCCCCTGACGGGGCGCGCGCCCTGGAGATGACGGCCGCCAAGACGTACGACGTCATCATCCTGGACCGCGACCTGCCGCAGGTGAGCGGTGACACCGTATGCCGCACCCTGAACGCCACCGAATACCCGGCCCGCATTCTCATGCTCACCGCCGCGGGCACCCTCGCCGACCTCGTCGACGGGCTCGGCCACGGAGCCGACGACTACCTCGCCAAGCCCTTCTCCTACCTCGAACTCGTCGCCCGGCTACGGGCGCTGGGACGCCGCGCGCCCGCCCCCGCCGCCACCGTCCTGACCCGACGCGGCATCAGCCTGGACACCGTCCGGCGCACCGCCGAGCGCGACGGCGCCCCGCTCCGCCTCACGCCCCGCGAACTGGGCGTCCTGGAGATCCTCCTCGCCGCCGACGGCGCCCCCGTGCACCCCGGCGAGCTCTTCGAGCGGCTGTGGGACTCCGCCCTCGACCCGAACACCTCCGCGGTCAAGGTCGCTGTCCATCAACTGCGCCGCAAGCTCGGCGCCCCCTCGGTCATCGAGACCGACCCCGGCTTCGGATACCGCCTGTGAACCCGGCCTCCCTCATGTCGCGCCCGCGCCGCGGTCTGACCCTGCGCGCCCGGCTCACCTGCACGACGGTTGTCACCTTCGCGTTCCTCGGCGGCGGCCTGCTGCTGCTGAACTGGCTGAGCGTGCGCCAGCTGATCGCCATCCACCGCGATCTGCTCACGCCCGACTCCGTCCCATCGTCGGCTCCCCGCCCGACCTCGGCACCGGTGATCCCGTCCGCACCGACCGGCCCCGCCCACCCGCCGCCGGGCTCCGTCCGCTCCGAGGCCACTTCCGCCCACAGTTTCGAGGACTTCAAGCGCTCCGTTCTGACCGGCCTGTTCACCCACTCCCTCATCCTGCTGGCCGCCTTCACCGCCCTGGCCGCCCTGCTCGCCTGGTGGTTCAGCCGCCGCTCCCTACGCCGCCTCGGCCACGTCGCCGAAGCCGCCGCCCGCATCAACAACGGCAACCACCTCGGCGAACGGCTCGCCCTGACCGGCCCCCACGACGAGGTGGGTCGGCTCGGCGACACCATCGACGCCATGCTCGAACGCCTGGAGCAGAGCTTCACCGCCCAGCGCCGCTTCACCGCCCAGGCCTCCCACGAACTGCGCACCCCCCTCACCATCCAGCGCACCGCCCTGGAGATCCCCCTCTCCCAGGGCCGCGTCCCCGCCGCCCTGGAACCCGCCCTGCGCGCCGCGCTCAACGCCACCACCCGCAGCGAGAACCTCCTCGCCTCCCTCCTCGCCCTAGCCCGCGGCGAGAGCGGCCTGACCACTGCCCGCCCCACCGACCTCGCCGACACCGTCCGCACAGCCCTCGCCGACCTGCGCACGGAGATCACCGAACGCGACATCCACATACGCACGCGACTGAACCCGGCACCCGTCACCGGCGACCCTGCGCTCCTCGCCCAACTCACCCTCAACCTCCTCGCCAACGCCGTCCGCCACAACCACCCCGGCGGCCACGTCCACCTCACCACCGGCGAGACACAATCCGGCGCCTGGATCGAGGTCACCAACACCGGCACACTCATCGACCCGACCCAGATCCCCGCCCTCTTCGAACCGTTCCACCGCGCCACAGCCCCCAGCATCAAGGGCGCCGGCCTCGGCCTGGCCGTCGTACGCGCCATCACCGGCGCCCACCACGGCGACGTACACGCCCACCCCAACCCCGAGGGCGGCCTCATCGTCCGCGCCGAGCTCGGGTCCGGAGGCGGGTTCAGGGGGTGCGACGGCGCTTGAGAGGGTGATTGACGGGCCTGATTCCACAACAGCGACCTGGTGGTCGACGCAGCCAACAGCCGCGCAGTTGCTCGCCGATCAGAGGGCGTCAACTGGTCGGGTCTGGCCCGTAGTCGGTGGTGACCGGATAGCCGCCATCAGGGCAGGAGGATGCGGTGGCCGGGGGAGAGGGGGAGGGTGCAGGGAGCAACACCCCAGTACGGAGGCCCACATGGTCGCGCCGACCTTGCTGCACCTCTCACCGGAGCGGCTGGAGTACCTGGAGCAGATCACCGACGTGGTCCAGCTGCGGGTGGTGCTGTACCTCTCGCCGAAGCCGCCCACCGGGCGTCGCTCCCGGGAGTACCCCAGTGGCCGCCCGAATCCGTGGTGTGCCGCGCACCTGCGCCGCCACCGCCACCGCCACCGGTGAGTTCGGGACATCGGGCATCCGGTACGAGCATCGGCGATGTCGTGCACATCGTCGGTGCGCACGACGCACGGCATTGCGCACACCGGATGCCGCGCGAGGGTGTCGTGCACGCTCGGCTCGCCTCACTCAGTGCGCATCCGTTGCTCGGGGCGCTCCCCGGCAGTCAGTCCGCCGTCTGTGTGGAGAGGCGGTGTGCGGAGTACGGTGCACTCCCCGCTCTACGGTGCGCACCATCGGGCGGAAGAGGCACGACATCGTGCGCACTGACCGGAGGGTGGACTCCAGCGTGGTGTGCACCGTCAGCATTCGCCTCGCCTGAACTCCGGCCGGGCGGCGTGGCGTCAGCCACGGACAAACCCGCCTGGTCCAGGGGCAGTCAAGGCGAAAACGGACGCCCATCGGTACTGATCGTTGGGATGTGGGCGAGGAGTGCTGCCTCACGGAGGCCCTGGCCCGTACGTACATCCGCGTGCGGACTGGACGACCGCCGCTCCGGCCAGTAAGTCGGAGGGTTGAGGACACACTGTCCCTACCCGACCGACCCGCGCCTTCCCATCGCTGCGCGCGGCGGCGGTCCTGGAGTCTCGCCCGCCGGCAAGGTGTCGGCTGCTGGGCAAGCCTTGGTGAGGCCCTGCCGCCGGCGCTTGTGTTCCCACTGCCGAAGCCACTTCCGGGTCCCCCACCTGAGCAGAGCACCCATCATTCCCTCTTGTCCCCACGGGTTTCCACGCCTGCGTCGGATCGTCACACCTCCCTTCTCTCCCTCGGCACAGAGAAGGCGATGTGGCGCATGCGCTGGTCCGCGCCCGGCTCGGAGTTCGGTCGGGATGTGCATCCGCCGGTCCTGCTCGTCTTCCACCAACTCGGCCCCCGCCCCGCCTTGAGGCAGATGGACAAGGTCGCCAACCTCACCGACCGGCACTGGCGCGGCGAGTGGAACGAGTACGGCGAATTCCACGACTACGGCGGCTGCGTCCCGATCGTGGCAACCACGCTGGAATGGCCGCGCGAGTACGGCCCGTACGGTGCTGCGTTTTGGCGGTTCGGCCGCGAAGGCCGCCAGCCCCTGCGGCAGGCGATCGGCAACCCCCGCAGGGACGCCAACCTTGCTCGCCGCCGCGCAGAAGCTTGAGAAGAACAACGACGCCAGGAGGAACGGGAAGCCACGGTGCGGGAAGCCCGGCGCCCTGTGTGCACGGACTGCGGGAACAAGTTCACCGACGACCGGTGGGCGGCGGCCGACACACGGGGCTGGCGCCAGCCGCGGGAGTCGCACCCGCACCTGTGCGAGGACTGCCAGAGCCGGGCTGTTGTAGCCGAGCAGCAGGCCGAAGCCGCCGAACGTGAGCGCCAGGAGTCAGAGCGCCAGCGGCAGGAGGCGGAGGCTGAACAGGCCGTGCGGAAGGCCGGCTGGTTCTCGCGCTTCCGCACCTGACCGGGCCCAAGCCTCGCACCGGCGGCGCTGACAAGCCCAAGGTCCGCTCGGGCGAGCCGAGTTGTCAGTGGCGGCTGGAGGTTCGACCCGCGAGGCGGTGTGGTGCTGGCTACCGCTTGCGCCGCCATCGTGTGAACAGTCCGCGGATCCCTGTTCGCGTCACAGCGGTGGGTTGCTCTGGCTGGGATGCCGAAGCCGGCGGGATGTGGGTTCGACAGGAGCACCGGCGGCTGGGGGGCGCGCTGGCCGAGGGGGAAGCGAGGCGTCGGATGACGCCGACGGAGGTCGATTGAATGGGAGTTGGCTTCGGGCCTCTGCGGGCGGTGAAATCGGTTTGGGTACTGGAGGCGTGGGCTCGGTTGGCGTGAAGCGACAGCAACGTCGATGGCGCGCACGGAGCGGTCATCGCTGGCCAATCCTCAGCACGTCTCACGTTGCTGCACCGGGGCCGAGGCGCGGCGGAGGACAACGCGTTTCCGGAAGACCCGGTACGTCCAGGACTGGTAGCCGATGACGATGGGGAGCATGGCGGCAGCGACCCAGGTGAGGATCCTCAGTGTGTGAGCGCTGGCCGACGCGTTCGCCACCGTCAGGTCCAGGCCCGGGGAGAGCGAGGAAGGCATCACGGCGGGAAACAGCGCAAGGAACAGGGTCGCGGTGACGGCGGCGACGGCCAGACCGGAGAGGGCGAACGCCCAGCCGTCCCGGCCGGCGTCGTTGAGTTCGGCGGCCAGAACCAGAGCGGCCGCGACCACGGCCAGCAGGATCAGGGTGCTGGTCCCGCCAGTGTTCCTCTGGGTCCACATCAAGAAGGCCAGGACGAACACAACGGTGAATCCGCTGGCCCGGCGGGCCGTCTCCCGGGACCTTCTACGCAGTTCCCCGCTGGTCTTCAGCGCGGCGTAGAGCGCCCCGTGGAGGGTGAAGAGGAGCAGGGTGACGGCGCCGCCGAGCAGGGAGTAGGGGTTGACCAGGTCGAGCAGGGTGCCCGTGAAGTTCCGGTCGGGGCCGATCGGCACCCCGCGCACCATGTTCGCGAACATGAAACCCCACAGTGGGGCGCAGATCAGTGAGGTGAAGAAGATGCAGCGGTCGCAGCTCCGCTTCCACGCTGCGTCGTCGCGTTTGGCCCGGTACTCCAGGGCCACACCTCGCACGATCAGGCAGACCACCACGGCCAGCATGGGCAGGTAGAACCCGCTGCACATCGTCGCGTACCAGTCGGGGAAGGCGGCGAAGGTGGCGCCGACCGCGGTGAGTAGCCAGACCTCGTTGCCGTCCCAGACCGGGCCGATGGTGGCGAGCAGGACGCCGCGTTCCTCGTCGTCCCGGGCGACGACCCGGGTGAGGATGCCGATGCCGAAGTCGAATCCTTCGAGGAAGAAGTAGCCGGTCCACAGGGCGGCGATCAACACGAACCAGACGTCGTGCAGGTGGAGTTGCATGGTGGGGTGGTTCCCGTCGGTACGTCAGGGGCGCGCCGCACCACAATCCTGGTGCGGTGGCGCGTCAGTAGGTGAGGGGCAGAGGCCGGTCGGTGGTTTCGGGCTGTGCGGGGGAGTCCTCCTGGTTGGGCGTGACGTTGGTGCCTGGTCCGGCCTTGGCGTACCGGACCATGAGCCGTATCTCGACGAACGCCAGCGCCGCGTACAACAGCGTGAAGACGGTCAGCGAGGTGACCTCGGAGGCAGTACCGACGCCCGGTGACACCGCGTCGGCGGTCTTCATGAGCCCGTTCACCACCCAGGGTTGGCGGCCCATCTCGGTGAAGATCCAGCCGAAGGAGTTGGAGATCAGGGGGAAGGCCATGGTGAGGATGCCGACGCGCCAGAACCACTTGTTGAGCAAGGGACCCAACTCACGGTGTCTGGTCAGAGCGAGCCGCGGCACTTCGTCGTCGGCCGTGCGTAGCCGGGTGGCCAGCCAGCGCTTCTTGCGGGTCAACCACAAGCCGGCCATGCCGGCACCGCGCGAGGCCATGCCGAAGGTGATCATGAGGCGGAAGCCCCAGAAGGTCATGAAGATGTTCGGCACGTAGTCGGCGGGATCACCGCCGAAGCGGTCGGCTTCCTGGCGGGCGACGTCGTTGATGCCGGGCACCGCGTCGTTGAAGTTGTGGTGGGCCAGGAAGGACAGCAGACCGGGAATCTCCACGGCGAGGTCATTGCGCCGCTCGTCCAGGTTGCCGACGGCGAAGGCGGAGAACGGTGCGGGTGCCTGGGTGTCCCACAGTGCCTCGGCCGCTGCCATCTTCATGGGCTGCTGTTCGAACATGACCTGGCCGAGGCTGTCGCCGCTGACGGCCGTGGCCAATCCGGCGACCGCCGCCAGCGTGAGGCCCAGGCGTAGCGAGGTCCGCATCACGACCGTCCGCTCGCGCCCCGCGGGGCCCGACTCCTCCCCCTGGTCGTGTGCCCGTTTGGTCTTCCACAGGTGGTAGCAGGAGATGCCGACGACGAACGCACCGCCGGTCAGGAACGAGGCGCTGAGCGTGTGCCAGGCGTTGACGAGGACGGTCTGCTGAGTCAACACCGCCCAGAAATCCGTCAGTTGGGGCCTTCCGGTGCCTTTGTCGAGGGTGTAACCGACCGGGTGCTGCATCCAGGCGTTGGCCGCCAGGATGAAGTACGAGGAGAGGACGGTGCCGAGGGAGACCAGCCAGATGCAGGCGCAGTGGACCTTCTTCGGCAGCTTGTCCCAGCCGAAGATCCAGAGCCCGATGAAGGTGGATTCCAGGAAGAAGGCGATCAGCGCCTCGAAGGCGAGCGGGGCGCCGAAGATGTCACCGACGAACCGCGAGTAGTCGGACCAGTTCATGCCGAACTGGAACTCCTGAACGATGCCGGTGACGACGCCCAGGGCGATGTTGATCAGGAAGAGCTTGCCCCAGAACTTCGTGGCGTGGAGGTACTTCGTTTTCCCCGTCCGCACCCACGCGGTCTCAAGTGCCGCCGTGATGGCGGCGAGTGAGATCGTCAGGGGTACGAAGAGGAAGTGGTAGACGGTGGTGATGCCGAACTGCCAGCGGGCCAGGGTCTCGGGAGCGAGAGCCAGGTTCACGAGCGGCCTCCGCGAGCAGGGCCGGTTGCCGGAGCGGCGGGCGGGGGTAGGAAGAGGGTGCCGCGCAGGGCTCCTCGGGCGGTGCGGAAGGCGGTCACGGCCCAGGCGGTGAGCAGCAGGACGTACAGGGCGACGGCCGCCCAGTGGAAGAGGTCCGCGCCGGTACGGGCGGCCAAGCCGCTGCTGGCGGTGACGCAGGTGCCGACGGGAAAGGTGAAGCCCCACCAGGTGAGGTTGAAGGGCAGTCCGGTGGTACGGGCGGTCCGGATGGTCACGGCGGCGGCGAGGGCCAGCCACAGCATCGCGAAGCCCCAGGTCACCACGCCGAACACCGTGGCGAACACGGCGAGGCCGTGAGCGTACTGGGCGGGGAGGGCGGTCGGCGCGGCGTTGGCGAGCAGACCCGCTGCGGTGACTGCCTGACCGAGGGGGCCGAGCACGATCCAGAGGGTGGGGACGGTGCCGGCCGCGGGCATGTCCTGGTGCACCAGGCGGGAGAAGATCATGTTGATCACGAGGAACGCGGCGAACAGGCTGATCCCGAACATCGCCAGGCAGGCCAGGATCATGGTCAACCGCGGCTGCCCTGCGGGAGTGTGCGGGATCAGCAGGGCCCCCATGGCGGCCGAGACCATCGGGGGCACGACCGGCATCAGCCAGCCTCCGAAGGCCGCGTCGGGGGCCGCCTTGTGCCGGGTGATCATCCGGAAGGGGATGGTGAAGGCGGTGAGCAGCCCGAGGACGGTCCCCGCCAGCCACAGGGTCCAGTCAACGGCGACGGCGGCGTCCATGCCGATCCAGTCCTTGCCGAGCAACAGGGCCCCGGCGCCGACGGTCATCAGGGCCATCGGGGGAGCACCGTAGAACTGGGACATCACCGGATTGTTGCCGTGGGCGAGGGCGATGTCCCGGTGGCGTATCCAGTGCACGGTCCAGGCGGCGACCATCACCAGCAGGAGCAGCGCGGCACCTGCCCACACCACCGTGGCAGCGGTCCGCAGGCCGGGGAACTGGAGCGGGAGGGTGGCGGCCGCGTTGGCGACGATGCCGGTGCCCATCACGGAGGCGAACCAGTTGGGGCCGAGGTGCCGGACGACCTCGCGGGGCCGTTCGAGGTCGCGCAGCACGGGGTGCTGCGCGGTGGAGGTGGGTGCGGTCGTGGTGCTCATGCCTCCACACTGCGGCGACCCGTAATAGCGTGGTAGCGGGGCCCGGTCAATGGGTCCATAGAATGGTTCTATGCGCTTGTCCCCGCACGTCCCCGACCTCCCCGCCCTGGACCTGCTGCTCAGCGTCATCGAGCTCGGCAGCCTCGGCCGGGCGGCCGAAGCCCACGGCATCACCCAGCCCTCGGCCAGCTCCCGCATCCGCTACCTGGAGCGCCTGGTGGGCGTACCCGTGCTGGAACGTACGACACTGGGCTCCCGCCCCACCCAGGCTGGCTCCCTGATCGCCGAATGGGCCCGGAGCGTCATCGACGCGGCGCAGCAACTGGACGCCGGGATCGAGACGTTGCGCACCAAGCGCGACTCCCGACTGCACGTGGCCGCCAGCCAGACCGTGGCCGAGTACCTCTTCCCCCGGTGGCTGATGGCGCTGCGCGCCCACAACCCCGCAACAACCGTAGCCCTTGAATCCGGCAACTCCGCCGAGGTGGCCGCAGCCGTCCTGGAAAGCCGGGCCGAGATCGGATTCATCGAGAGCCCGCGCGCACCCAGGGGACTGCACAGCCAAGCCGTGGCGAAGGACCAACTCGTCGTGGTGATCGCCCTCGACCACCCCTGGGCGCGGCGGCCCACGATCCCGCTCGGCGAGCTGGCCGACACCCCCCTGATCCTGCGCGAGTCCGGATCCGGCACGCGCACCGCCTTCGAACGCGCCATGGTCGCCCGTCTACCCGCCTGGCAACCCACCACCGGCATGGAACTGTCCTCCACCACCGCCATCAAGGCAGCGGTGGCCGGCGGCGCGGGGCCCGCAGTCCTCAGTTCACTGGCGGTTGCCGCCGAACTGGCCGCAGGCGTCCTGAAGTCGACGGCAGTGGAAGACCTTGACCTGAGCCGGGTACTGCGCGTCGTCTGGCCCACCGGCCAACGGCCCGCCGGCCCGGCCCGCGACCTGGTCGCCATCGCCCGCCAGCAGTCCGTAGCAGCCGGGCAGGGAAGGCAAGGGCGTTCCGCAAAGAGCTCCCGCACATAGAACCGCTCTATGGATGCATTGGCCCGTTGCCGCTACCGGCGCCGAACTCCCCGGCGGAGGGTGAAGGGGACAAGGACGTCGGCGACGAAGCCGGCCCCACCGATGAAGCTGGGACACGATGTACACCCTCCTCTTCCTCCTGATCGCCCTGTGCGTGCTCGCGATATTCCGCGACTGGTCACGCCGGGCGCGGCTGCTGATGTGGTCCGCGACCCTGCTCCTCTCGGTCCTCGCGTTCGTCCCCCACATCCTCGCCCACACCTTCCACCTGGCCCTGTGACCGGCCGAGCTTCCGAGGAGGAGCCCACGATGACCACCACCACCTTCCCCGTGGCCGCAGCCCGCACCGGCAACAAGCTCGGCCTGCTCTTCGCCAACCTGTACGTGCTCGGGATGTGCGGCACCATCGGTGGCGCCTACCTCTTCCAGTTCGGACTGTGGGAGTACCCCTGCCCCATGTGCCTGCTGCAGCGCATGTTCATGCTGCTCAGCGCACTCGGCCCGGCCCTGATCATCCACCGCTCCCGCAAGGGCACCGTCACCACCCGGGACACCGCCTCCGGCTGGGGCTGGGCCATCGTGTGCGCCCTGCTCGGCTCCACCGTCTCGATCACCCAGGTCCTCATGCACATCGTCCCCCCGGACCCCGGCTACGCCGGCGCCCTCTTCGGCCTCCACCTCTACACCTGGGCCGCCATCACCTTCGGCGCCGCCGTCCTCGCCGCCGGCATCGCCCTGGTCCTGACCCACGAGAGCGAGCCCCTCGACGCCGCCACCGCCACCCCGGCCCTGCGCGGCCTCGGCACCGTGAGCCTCTACCTGCTCGCCTTCTTCGCCGTCTCCAACCTCGTCGCCTGCTTCTTCCTGCAGGGCTTCCACTGGCAGATGCCGGGCGACCCCACCGGCTACGCCTTCTTCACCGACCTCTTCTAACGCGAGGTCCCGCCCCCTGCCGTCGCGCATCCGTCGAAGAATTCCCACACACCGGTGTTGCTCCTGCGTTCGGTTGATCCCAGTGGCTCTGGGATCAACCGAACGCGTGCGTGCGGGTCGTGACCCGGGCCAGGCCGTCCAGGTCGACGTGGCGCAACCGAGCGGCCTGACCGGCTGGCGATCCCGCAGCGGGCCTCGACCATGCCTCCGGGGAGGATGCGTCGCCCCTTCAGACGGATCCGCCTGAAGGGGCGACGACGAGCATCGAGCGCCGAGCTGAACGAATGCCCGGCGGCTCGGTCCTGTTACGGGGCCTTGGTTCAGCCGTACGGCCAGCTCGCGGTTGCGCGGCCCTACGGCGGCGGATGGGAGCCCGCGTTACAGCCGGACTCGCTGGGCGCCGTGCTCGCCGTTGCCCTGCTGAGCCGTCGCCTCAACTGGTGTCTCGGGGCCCGCTTCTGCCCGCCACCGGTCGAGTACCACGCCTGGGCTGAACTGCCAGGCACAGGTCCGGTAGGCGAGTACACCCTCGGCGGGTGGCATCACCGCACCGCCCTGAGCATCTGAACCTGACAGGGCGTGTCCCTACCCGGCCGGAGCGGTTGAAGTGCATATCCGACATGCCGTCCGAAGGAGTGAAGTGTGCCCCCTGTCGCCGAGGTCGCCGCAACCGTTCCTGAACGCCACTACACCCACCATGAAGGCCGCGGACCCACCCCGCACCGCTCCAACCCGGCAGTTATCCACCGGTAGTTGACCTTGCTGGAGGTCGCTGAGGGCATGCGCGTCATGGAGATCGGCACCGGCTCCGGCTCTCCGGCGCCCTCCTTGCCAGCCTCGTTGGTGCCTCTGGAGCCGTCATCAGCGTTGACATCGACCCCTATCTGACCCGCTGGGCCAATGTCATTCACCAGGAACGTGGTGTGGAGAACGTCGACTGTTTCACCGGCGACGGCACCGCCGGGCACCCCGAACGCGCCTCCTACGATCGCCTGGTGGCCTGGTGCACCCCGGCCCTGTTGCCGGACGCGTGGATCGACCAACTCGCCAACGGCTGCTGGTCCTCAACATCCGCCAGCCGCAGAGCTTCTCGGTCGTCACCAGCCTCGGCATCATCATGATCTGCACGGCGTATCTGCTGGTCACCGCGCCGATGCTGGTCGCCAGGCTGCGCGGCGGATGGCAGTCGGCCGGCGGCGGCCGGTTCAGCCTGGGCCGCTGGGGGCTGCCGGTCAACGCCGTCGCGGTCCTCTGGGGCGCCGCCATGATCGTCAACGTGGCCTGGCCGCGCGACGCCGTCTACAACGCCGCCCCGCCGTACCACTGGTACCTGCGCTGGGGCGGGGTGCTCTTCGTCGGCCTGGTCGCGCTCGGCGGCTTCGCCTACTACTGGTGCGTTCAGCGCCACCGCACCGGCGTCCTCGCCGAGCACGCCGCACGACCGGTCGGCCCCGACGGCGACGACACCGATACCGACACCGCGTTCACCGTCCCGGTACACGACTGACCGCCCGGGCGGGGCCGCCGGCAGGGTCGGACGAACAGCGGCGGCCCCGTCGGGGCCTGAACGGGCCGGCTACAGGCGGCAGTTGTCCAGTACGGCCACCGCCCGCCGCACCCGCTCGGCCTCCGCCGGGTCCACCTCGCCGAGCAGCAGCCCGGGGGCGCCGCCCAGGCGCGCCCGGACCGTGCCGTCCGGGCCGATCAGCGCGCTGTGGCCGACCCCGGTGGGTGCCTTGGTGGGCGCCTCCGGGTCGGCGTCCTGGTCCGGCGCCGCCTGGCCCACCGCCGCCAGCCACACCGTCGCGTCCAGCGCCCTGGCCCGCACCAGCAGGTCCCACTGCTCCCGCTTGCCGGGGCCCGCGCCCCAGGACGCGGGCAGCAGCGACACCGTCGCCCCGGCGTCCGCGTGCGCCCGGAAGAGCTCGGGGAACCGCAGGTCGTAGCAGGTCGCCAGGCCCACCCGGACGCCGTCCACGTCGATCGTCACCACCCGGTCGCCGGGCGCCACGGTGTCCGACTCCCGGAACCCGAACGCGTCGTAGAGGTGGATCTTGTCGTAGGACGCCTCCACCCCGGGCCCGGTCGCCAGCAGCGTGTTGGCCACCCGGCCGTCCGGTGCCGGGGTGAACATCCCCGCCACCACCGTCACTCCGGTCTCCTCGGCCACCGCCCGCACCCCTTCGGCCCACGGCCCGTCCAACGGCTCGGCCACCGGCCCCAGCGGCACTCCGAAGCGCACCATCGCCGCCTCCGGCAGCACCGCCAGTCGGGCCCCCTCGGCCGCGGCCCGGCGCACCAGCTCCGCGAGCTGTGCGAGGTTCTCCTTCGGCTCGGTCGAAGAGGTCATCTGGCACAGTGCGATACGCATCGGCACTCTCTCCCGTCGTCTCCGGTCCCACGACCCACAAAGAGATCGCGCGGGCCGCCCTGCCTTGGACGGTACGCCGTGCCGCGCCCGCACCACAGCTCCCCCTCGGGGCCGCCGGCCCCCGACCGCGGACGGCGCCCGGCCGGTCAGGCCCCGTCCGCGCCGGCGAGCTCCTCCGGGCGCAGCAGCGCGGCGAGCCGGTCCGCGGGCAACAGCCCCCGTTCCAGGACCAGTTCGGCGACCCCGCGCCCGGTGGCCAGGGCCTCCTTGGCGATCGCGGTCGCCGCGGTGTAGCCGATGTGCGGGTTGAGGGCGGTCACCAGGCCGATGGAGTTCTGCACGCTCTCCCGGAGGGTCTCGGTGTTGGCGGTGATGCCGTTGACGCAGCGTTCGGCGAGGGTGCGGCAGGCCGCCCCGAGGTGGGTGATGCTCTCCGACAGCGCGTGCAGGATGACCGGTTCGAAGGCGTTGAGCTGGAGCTGCCCGGCCTCCGCGGCCATGGTGATGGTGACGTCGTTGCCGATCACCTCGAAGGCGACCTGGTTGACCACCTCCGGGATCACCGGGTTGACCTTGCCCGGCATGATGCTGGAACCGGCCTGCACCGGCGGCAGGTTGATCTCCGCGAGCCCGGCGCGCGGGCCGGAGGAGAGCAGTCGCAGGTCGTTGCAGCTCTTGGAGAGCTTGACCGCGATCCGCTTGAGGACGCCGGAGAGGTGGACGAAGGCCCCGCAGTCCTGGGTGGCCTCCACCAGATTGGCGGCGGTCACCAACGGCAGCCCGGTGAGCTGCGCCAGGTGGCGCCGGACCGACTCGGCATAGCCCTTCGGGGCGTTGAGGCCGGTGCCGATGGCGGTGGCGCCGAGGTTGATCTCGTGGATCAGGGCCACCGCCTCGGCCAGCCGGCCCTGGTCCTCCTCCAACATCACCGCGTACGCCGAGAACTCCTGGCCCAGCGTCATCGGCACCGCGTCCTGGAGCTGGGTGCGGCCCATCTTGAGGACGTCCCGGAACTCCTCGGCCTTGGCCGCGAACGCCTCCCGCAGCACGGTCATCGACGCCAGCAGCTCGCGGACCGCGATCACGGTGGCGACCTTCACCGCGGTGGGGTAGGCGTCGTTGGTCGACTGGCTGAGGTTGACGTGCTCGTTGGGGTGCAGCGGGGCGTAGTCGCCCTTGGCGTGGCCGAGCAGCTCCAGCGCCCGGTTGGCGATCACCTCGTTGGCGTTCATGTTGGTGGAGGTGCCGGCGCCGCCCTGGATGACGTCGACGACGAACTGGTCGTGCAGGCGGCCGTCCCGGATCTCCCGGCAGGCGGCGGCGATCGCGTCGGCCTTCTCCGGGGCGAGCAGGCCGAGTTCGGCGTTGGCGCGGGCCGCGGCCTCCTTGACGGCGGCGAGCGCGTCGATCAGGTGCGGATAGCCGGAGATCGTGGTGCCGGTGATGGGGAAGTTCTCGACGGCGCGCAGGGTGTGCACGCCCCAGTAGGCATCCGCGGGTATCTCGCGCTCGCCGAGCAGGTCGTGTTCGCGGCGGTGGCCGGGGGTCATGACGGGGTCCTTCGTGCGGTGGTGTGCGGGAGGGGGGAGTGCGGCGCGGGTCAGGCCGCCGGGGAGCGGGGGAGGAGGTGGTCGTCGCGCAGCGGGGCGACCGGTTGCACGGCGCCGACCGTCGAACCGCCGCCCAGGACGGGGCGGGTGGCGAACGGGGCGAGTACCTCCGGGTCGATGCCGCAGCGGGCCAGCGCCGCGGCCGTGACCGGCATCCGGGCCCGGTCGGCGCCGTCGGCGATCTTCACGCCGACCGCCCGGCCGTCCGGTAGCGCCGCGATCTGGACGCCCTCGAAGCCGTCCTTGGCGAGCAGTCCGGGCACGGCGCGGACCAGGTGGGCGACGTCCCGATCGCGGCCGGAGACCATCTCGGGGTGGTGGCGCATGGCGTGCGCCACCCGGCCCGCCGCGGTGTCCGGTGCGGCGGTCGCCAGGCGGGCCGCGGCCCGGGTGAGCCCCAGCAGCGAGACCGCGAACAGCGGTGCGCCGCAGCCGTCGACGGTGACCTGGGCGATGCCCTGGCCAGTCAACTCCTCGACGGCCAGCGCGAGTTGGCGCTGGAGCGGGTGCTCGGGGTCGAGGTAGGTGTCCAGCCGCCACCCGCGGGCGCGCGCCGTCGCCAGCATCGCGGCGTGCTTGCCCGAGCAGTTCTGGGCGAGCCGGTCGGGGCCCAGGCCGCGGGCGAGCCATGCCTCCCGCTCGGCCGTCCCGTAGGGCAGGTCGGGCACGTTGCGCAGGTCGTCCTCGGTCAGTCCGCCGTCGCGCAGGATGCGCCGGGCGGTGGCCAGGTGGCGTTCCTCGCCGGAGTGGCTGGCCGCTACCAAGGCCAGCGCCGGGTCGTCCAGCGGCGGCAGCCCGGCCCGCAGCAGCCCGACGGCCTGTAGCGGCTTGAGCGCCGAGCGGGGGTAGAACGCGGCCTCGGCGTCGCCGAGTTGGTATACCACCGTGCCGTCCGCGGCCAGTACCACCACCGAGCCGTGGTGGACGCCCTCGACGAGGCCGCCGCGGACGACCTGGGCGACCGGGACGTGCCCGGGCGTGCGCAGGACCGGCGGCGGGGCCACCGACCGCCCCGCGCTCATGCCTCGCCCCCGGCCTGACCGGTCCGCACGATGGTGGACAGCGTGGTCTCGACCCGGGCGAGGTGGTGCTTCATCGCTTCGACGGCGTCGTGCTCGGAGCGGTCCACGAGTGCCTCGACGATCGCCCGGTGCTCCCGGTTCGACTGCTCCCGCCGCCCGCCGACGTCGTTGAGGAAGGCCGACTGGCGGGCCAGGGTGTCGCGGATCTCCTCGATCACCCGTCGGAACACCGGGTTCCGGGCGGCCTGGGCGATCGTCAGATGGAACAGCGTGTCCATGGCGACCCAGGCGGTGGTGTCGGTCTCCCGCTCCATCCGCTCCAGCAGGTGCGTCAGCTGGTCGAGGTCCTCCGGTGTCCGGCGCACCGCGGCGTAGCCGGCCACCGGGACCTCGACATGGCGGCGGACCTCCAGCAGGTCGCTGGCCGCGTAGTCGCCGAAGGTGGGGTCCGGTACCGCGCCGTCGGAGACCACGAAGGTCCCCTTGCCGGTGCGGGAGACCGTGAGCCCCATCGTCTGGAGGGCGCGCAGCGCCTCGCGGAGCACCGGGCGGCTCACTTCGAGGCGGCGGCACAGCTCGGCCTCGGAGGGCAGCTTGTCCCCGACCGCGTACTCGCCCCGCTCGATGGCCCCACGCAGGTGGCTCAGCACGGCCTCCATGGCGCTCACGCGCCGTGGCACCGCGGGGCTGGATATGTCGCCGGCTGTCTGGCTGTCTGACAGGTTCACCCGGGGATGGTCGGTCGGGGGCGGGGGAGCTGTCAAGCGGGCGGAGGTGAGGCGTACGTCATGCCCGGAGTGCGCGGAACCCCGGCCCCCGGGCGGCTCCGTGCCCCCAACGCCGGGGCCCGGCAGGTGAGTTCAGGGTCAGCCGGAAGTCGGGATCCCTCCCACCCGGACACCGCGTGAAAGGCCGAAACGGCGTGTGGTTAGCATATGAGCACCGCCTAGCTCGATCGAGAGATAAGCCTGTGACTGTCAACGACGACTCGTTCACCAACTGGAAGATCCGCGAGGAGATCGCGGAGTCGATGATCCCGCTCATCGGGAAGCTGCACCGGGAGCGTGACGTCACCGTCCTGCTCCACAGCCGCTCCCTGGTGAACAAGTCGGTGGTCAGCATCCTCAAGACGCACCGCTTCGCCCGCCAGATCGCCGGCGAGGAGCTTTCGGTCACCGAGACGCTGCCGTTCCTCCAGGCGCTCACCACGCTCGACCTCGGTCCGGCCCAGATCGACATCGGCATGCTCGCCGCGACCTACCGGTCCGACGACCGCGGCCTGTCCGTCGAGGAGTTCACCGCCGAGGCGGTCGCCGGCGCCACCGGCGCCAACAAGATCGAGTGCCGCGAGGGCCGCGACGTCGTCCTCTACGGCTTCGGTCGCATCGGCCGCCTGGTGGCCCGCCTGCTCATAGAGAAGTCCGGCTCCGGCAACGGCCTGCGGCTGCGCGCCATCGTCGTCCGCGGCGGCGGCGAGGAGGACATCGTCAAGCGCGCCTCGCTGCTGCGCCGCGACTCCATCCACGGCCAGTTCCAGGGCACCATCACCGTCGACGAGGCCAACAGCGCGATCATCGCCAACGGCAACGAGATCAAGGTGATCTACGCCAACGACCCGTCCGAGGTCGACTACACGGCGCACGGCATCAAGGACGCCATCCTCATCGACAACACGGGCAAGTGGCGCGACCGCGAGGGCCTGTCGAAGCACCTGCGTCCGGGCATCGACAAGGTGGTGCTGACCGCCCCGGGCAAGGGCGACGTGCCCAACATCGTGCACGGCGTCAACCACGACATGATCAAGCCGGACGAGCAGATCCTGTCCTGCGCGTCCTGCACCACCAACGCGATCGTGCCGCCGCTGAAGGCCATGGCCGACGAGTACGGCGTGCTGCGCGGCCACGTGGAGACCGTCCACTCGTTCACCAACGACCAGAACCTGCTGGACAATTACCACAAGTCCGAGCGCCGCGGCCGCTCCGCGCCGCTCAACATGGTCATCACCGAGACCGGCGCCGCCTCCGCCGTCGCCAAGGCGCTGCCCGACCTCCAGGCGAAGATCACCGGCAGCTCGATCCGGGTCCCGGTGCCGGACGTCTCGATCGCCATCCTCAACCTCCAACTGGCCCGCGAGACCACCCGCGAGGAGGTCCTCGACCACCTCCGCGACGTGTCGCTGACCTCGCCGCTCAAGCGCCAGATCGACTTCATCAGCGCCCCCGACGCGGTCTCCAGCGACTTCATCGGCTCGCGGCACGCCTCGATCGTCGACGCCGGCGCCACCAAGGTCGAGGGCGACAACGCGATCCTCTACCTCTGGTACGACAACGAGTTCGGCTACTCCTGCCAGGTCATCCGGGTCGTCCAGTACGTCTCCGGCGTGGAGTACCCCACCTACCCGGCGCCGGTGGCCTGACCCGCCGACCGACCGCTCCAGGGAGGGCGACCGGTGCCGCACCCGGCACCGGTCGCCCTCCAGGTCGTTCCCGGCGCGCGGCCCGTTCGCCGTTGCGACTTGCGGCTTCCGTTGCGTCAACTCCTACGGTCTCGGGTGTGGCCGGAAGGACCGGCCCGGCGAGGGGAGTGGCGACCATGACCTGGTCGATCGCGGAGGTGGCCCGGATGTCCGGGGTGACGTCCCGGACGCTGCGGCACTACGACGAGATCGGCCTGTTGCCGCCCGCGGGGATCGGCAGCAACGGACACCGGTACTACGCGGAGGCGGATCTGCTGCGGTTGCAACAGATCCTGCTGATGCGGGAGTTGGGCGTGGGACTGCGGGAGATCCGCGAGGTCCTGGACAGCCAGCGGGACCAGGTGGCCGTGCTGCGCGAGCACCACCGGCGGTTGCTGGGGGAGCGGAGCCGGCTGGAGACGCTGGCCCGGACGGTCGCCCGCACCATCGCCGACTTGGAGAAGGACGAGGGGAACGAGGACATGACGGTCCAGATCAACCGGCCGGAGAACCTCTTCGAGGGGTTCGAGCCGTCCCGTTACGAGGCCGAGGTCGAGGCGGAGGTCCGCGAGCGGTGGCCGGCGGCCTGGGAACAGTCCCGGCAGGCCGTCGCGGGCATGACCGCGGAGGACACCGAGCGCTGGCAGCGCGAGGTGACGGCGCAACTGATCCGCATGGCGGAGTTCATGGTGGCCGGTGCTCCGGCGGACGACCCCGCCGTGCAGACCGAGGTGGCGGCCCACTACCAGGGTGTGTGCCGCTTCTGGACGCCCAACAAGGCCGCCTACGAGGGCCTGGCGCAGCGGTACGTCGATGACCCGCAGATGCGGGGCAACTTCGAGAAGATCGCCGAGGGGCTGGCCGCGTACCTGAGCGCGGCGATGATCGTCTACGCCGGCGCCCGGCTGAGCTGATCGCGCACACAACTGTCGGGGGGCTGCAGACCTCCGGCAGTACGTGCCCCGCGCGGGGACCCGCCCGCGCGCCCCGCGTCCGTCCGTCCCCGGACGGGTGGGGCGTGAAAGACCCTTGCGCTCCGCGGCCGGCGTGTAGTCGGCTGACCCTCATGGGCAACAGGAGGGGCTGGCGGAACATGAGGAAGCGGAGCGTCATCACGTTGTTCGCCGCGCTGGTCGCGGGCTCGCTCTGTGCCGGCGTGCCGCAGCCGCGCGCCCGGGCCGCCGACGGCCCGTCGCCGGGCGCCGGTTCGCCCGTGTTGCCTGGCGTCGATCTGGACACGGTGACGATCCCGGAACTCCAGGCACGGATGGCCGCCGGCTCGCTGACGTCCTCGGCCCTGACCGCCGCCTACTTGGCGCGGATCGAGGCCATCGACCCCAAGATCCACGCGGTGTTGCGCACCGACCCGACGGCCCTGCGACAGGCCGCCGCCAGCGATGCCAGGCACCGCCGCGGTGCCCCGCGCGGCCCGCTCGACGGCATCCCCGTCTTGCTCAAGGACAACGTGGACACCAGGGGCCTGGCCTCGACCGCCGGCTCGCTGGCGCTGGCCGGCAGCCCGCCCGACCGGGACGCCGTCCTGGTGACCCGGCTGCGGGACGCGGGCGCGGTGATCCTCGGCAAGACCAATCTGTCGGAGTGGGCCAACTTCCGTGCGGACAAGCCCACTTCGGGCTGGTCTGCGGTGGGCGGGCAGACTCACAACCCCTATGTCCTGGACCGCAATCCGTGCGGTTCCTCCGCCGGTTCGGCCGCCGCGCTCGCCGCGTCGCTGGCGCAGGTGGCCATCGGCAGCGAGACGGACGGCTCCATCGTGTGTCCGGCCGGGATGAACGGCGTGGTCGGGCACAAGCCCAGTCTCGGCCTGGTGAGCCAGTCCGGGATCGTGCCGATCTCCGCCGAGCAGGACACCGCCGGCCCGATGGCGCGCAACGTGATCGACACCGCGCTCGCCTTCGCGGTGCTCAGCGGGCGTGAACCCGCCGCCGTCCAGGGCTCGTCGGCGCACTCCGACGGGTTGCGCGGCAAGCGGATCGGCCTGTGGCGACTGCCCGAGCTCGGGCCGGACGTGGACGCCGTGATGTCCCGGACCGCGGACGCGCTGCGGCACGCCGGCGCCGAGGTCGTCGAGGTGATGCCGCCCTACCAGAAGCGGTTGGCCGAGCTCGAATACCCGGCGCTGCTCAGCGAGTTCCACCGGGACATCGACGCCTACCTCCCCACCCGCAAGGGGCCGCAGAACCTCGCCGAGCTGATCGCGTTCAACCGCAGCCACCCGGCGGAGCACACCTGCTTCGCCGGCCAGGAACTCTTCGAGAAGGCGCTGGCCGCGCCGTCCACCAGCGACCCCACGTACCGCGCCGGCCGCGCCGAGTTGAAGGCGTTGTCCCGGCGCTCCATCGACGAGACCATGGCCGCGCACCACCTGGACGCCATCGCCGCGCCGACCAACCCGCCCGCCTGGACGACGGACTGCGCACGGGGCGACACCGACCTCATCCCGTCCTCGACCCCGGCGGCCGTGTCCGGCTACCCGTCGCTGTCGGTGCCCGCCGGAACGGTGCACCAACTCCCCGTCGGCCTGCTGCTGATGGCCGGCAACCACCAGGACGAGCGCCTGCTGTCGCTGGGCGCCGCGGTGGAACACCGGCTGCACGCCTGGCGAGCCCCGCGCTACCTGCCGACGCTGGGGCCCGACGGCCCCCGTTGAAGGGCCCGTCGGCTTTGCGCCAACCTTGAGGCACCTGTTCGGAAGAATGTGCCGAAAAGGTCCTCGCAATCCCTCGATCGGGTGACGAAGATACCTCGGTGATTGATGATCGTCGTCGTGCCATGCACCGTCGCCGGGTCCTCCGGACCGGTCTGGCCGCCCTCAGCACCCTGTCGATAGTGTCCGCCGTGCCGGCTGCCGCCCAGCCTGCCAACCCCCCTGCCTCCCCGTCGCCTTCGGTCCGCCCGCTGAACCCGGCCGAGGCGCGCACCGCCGCCTACCTGGAGTCCATCCGCTCCGACCCGGCGCGACTGCGCGGCTTCTTCCGGCAGCTCCCCAAGGGCGGTGATCTGCACAACCACCTCTCCGGCGCAATACCCACCGAGTACCTGATCACGTTGGCCGCCGAGGACAAGCTGTGCATCGACACCAAGACGATGACGGCGGTACCGGGGCCGTGCGGCGCGGGCAAGCGGCCGGCGGCGGACGCCACGACCGACCGGACCTTCCACGACGCGCTGCTGCGGGCCTGGTCGATGCAGGACTTCCCGGCCGGCGGGTCGGGGCACGACCACTTCTTCGACACGTTCGGCAAGTTCGGTGAGGTGACCTGGCGGCACCGCGGCAAGCTGCTGTCGAAGGTCGCCGACGGCATCGCCGCGCAGAACCAGTTCTACGTGGAGACCCTGGTCACCCCCGCCTCCGAGGAGGCCAAGAAGGTTGCCGACCAGGTGGGTTGGCACCCCGACTTCGCCCGCATGCACCGGGAGCTGGCCGCCGACGGCAAGCTGGACCGACTGGTCGCCACGGCCCGCAAGGAGGCCGACGACGCGGACGCAGAGTTCCGCGCCACCTCCCACTGCGGCACCGCGCACGCCGCCCCCGGCTGCCAACTGACCGTCCGCTGGAACTCCCAGGTCTCCCGGGGCAGCAGCCCCGAGCGGGTCTTCACACAGATGGAGGTCGGGCTGCGGCTGGCCGAACGGGACCCGCGGTTCACCGCCGTCAACCTCGTCCAGCCCGAGGACGGCGAGCGCGCGCTGAGCGACTACCGCCTCCAGATGCGGATGCTGGACTATCTGCACAAGGTCTACCCGAAGGCCCACATCACCCTGCACGCGGGCGAGTTGGCGCCGGGCCTGGTCAAGCCGGAGGACCTGAAGTTCCACATCAACGAGGCGGTCAACGTCGCCCACGCCGAGCGCATCGGCCACGGCGTCGACCTCGTCCACGAGGACGACTGGCGGCAGTTGGCGCGCACCATGGCCGCCCGTGAGGTGGCCGTCGAGGTGCCCTTCACCAGCAACGCCCAGATCCTCGGCGTGAAGGGCGCGGAGCACCCCTTCACCACCTACCGCGCGTACGGCGTGCCGATCGTGCTGGCCACCGACGACCCCGGCGTCTCCCGGATCGACATCAGCCACGAGTACCAGTACGCCGCCACGACGTACCAACTCGGTTACGGCGAGCTGAAGGACCTGGCCCGCGCCTCCCTCCAGTACTCCTTCCTCCCCGGCCGCAGCCTGTGGCAGGGCAACCCGACCCGGCACGGCTACCACCCCGTCGACACCTGCCGCGGACAGGTCCCCGGCAACGGGACCCCCGGTGCGGCCTGCCGGCGGCTGCTCGCGGACAGCCCCAAGGCGGCCGTCGAGTGGCGGCAGGAGGCCGCCTTCGCCTCCTTCGAGCGGCAGTTCGGCCACCGCTGACCGCGGCGGCCGGCCCGGGCCCCGGTGCACCCGTCGACGACGGGGCGCCGGGGCCCGGCCGCGTCCGGCTACGCCGGCCCGGACGCCCCCGTCGCCTCCGACGCCCCACCCGTCTTCGCGCGGAAGTCCAGCAGGTAGAAGACCTTGTCCCAACGGCGTTCCCCGATGGCCACGAAACCGGGGAGGCGGCCGTATTCCCAAAAGCCCAACGACCGGTACAGGCGCAGCGCGTGGGCGTTGTCGGCCCGGGCGTCCAGGGTGAGCACCTCGATGCCGGCGGCCCGGGCGTCGGCGATCAGCGCGCCGGCCAGCGTCCGACCGATGCCGCGGCGGTGCGCGGTGCCGGCCACCGCCAGCTTCTCCAGGTCGGCGTGCGGGCGGTGGGTGGGGCGGGCGTAGCGCAGCCAGTAGCCCAGGCCGATCAGGGTGCGGCCGGCGTAGGCGGCGCGCAGCGCCCCGTCGCCGGCCGCGGCGGCGGTCAGCACCCGGTCGACCAGCTCGGCGACCTCCGCGGGCCCGGGCGGATCGACCCAGCCGAGCGGCGCGCCGTCGGCGACCAGGCCGGCGAGGATCCGGTGCGCGGAACCGGGGAACTCCGCGGCCCGTTCGGGGTCGGCGGCCAGCGCGTGGGCATCCAGGACGACGGTCTCGTGGTCGGACTCGTTGATCTTGAGGGGGTGCATGGGCGGCAGCCTAGGAGGTGGCCGGCGCGACGAACAGCGGCCGCTCGCGCCCCGTCGCGCGGGGCGTGCGCCGTCAGTCCAGGGGGAGTTGGCGGACCGCGGCGGCCAGGGCGGCGCCGACCCGGCGGACGTCCTCGGGGGCGGTCCGCCAGTTGCTGAACGCGGCCCGGAGCGCGGGCAGTCCGGCGTGCACGGTCGGGGTGAGGAAGACCTCGGTGGCCAGCGCGTCGGCGAGGGCGGCGAGGCGGTCGGCGGTGGGGCGGGTGGCGAGGGTGAAGCAGACGACGTTGAGGTGGACGGGGGAGAGCAGCCGCAGCCCGTCGAGGGCGGCGACCGTCGCGCCCAGGGTGCGGGCGCCCTCGACGCAGCGCTCCACGATCTCGCGGTGACCCTCGCGCCCGTAGGCGCGCAGCGTGAACCAGGCGGGCAGGGCGCGCAGTCGGCGGGAGTTCTCCGGGGTGAGGTGGACGAGGTCGGGGGTGTCGCCGAGCGGGCCCAGATAGGCGGCGGCGTTCTGGAAGACCCGGGCCTGGAGGTCCGGGCGGCGGGTGAACTGGACCGCGCTGTCGTAGGGGACGTTGAGCCACTTGTGCAGGTCGATGCAGAGCGAGTCGGCCAGGTCCAGGCCGTCGGCGAGGTGCGCGTGGCGCGGGGAGAGCGCGGCGAAGGCGCCGAACGCGGCGTCGAGGTGCAGCCAGCAGCCGTAGCGGTCGCGGAGTTCGGCCAGGGCGCGGAGGTCGTCGAAGTCGACGGTGTTGACGGTGCCGGCGTTGGCGACGATGACGCAGGGGCCGTCGGCCTCCTGGAGGGCGCGTTCCAGCGCGGCCGGGTCGACCGCCTCCCGGTCGGGGAGGGTGGGCACGGTGACCAGCGCGGCGCGGCCGAGGCCGAGCACCGACAGCCCCTTGGCGATGCTGGAGTGCGCGGCGCCGGACAGCACCCGCACCGGCCCGAGGGCGGCCACCCCGTCCTCGGCCGGCGAGACGCCGCGCCGCTCGCCGAGCCATTCCCGGGCGATGGCCAGTCCGACGGTGTTGGACTGGGTGGCGCCGCTGACCAGCGCGCCGTGGTGGGCGTCGGAGAGTCCGAAGAGCGCGCGCAGCCAGCCGACCGTCTCCCGTTCCAGGTGCTGCCCGGTGGCGTCCAGGGACGACATGGAGTTCTGGTCAGCGGCCGCGGTCAGCCAGTCGCCGGCCAGGGCCGCCGGGGTCGCCCCGCCGGTGACGAAGCCGAGGTAGCGGGGGCCGGCGCTGGCCGAGAGGCCGGGCTCCCAGCGTGCGGTGAAGTCCCCCAGCGCGTCCCGGAGTCCGCTGGCGTGTTCGGGGAGCGGGGCCGGTTCGGGGGCGGGGCGCGCGGGGACGACGGGGGCTTGGTCGAGGCCGTCGAGGAAGGCCGCGGCGTGCTGCCGGGTGGTCTCCAACAGGTCGGGCAGCGCGGCGAGATCCGCGGCGAGCTGGGGGTGCACGAGGCGCTCCGTTCGTCGAGTGGGCACGACGCTAGCGGGGGCGGGCCACCGGCCGCCTGGTCCAATTCAAGGGAAGTGGACTGGAATCGGGGCCGGGCGGACTGGTCGAGTGGGCGGTCCTCCCGGGCCGGGGATCAGCCACTGGCTCGGACGCCCCTCCGGCCGGAGCTCAGCCGTGGGGGAAGGGGGCCGGGCGTCGCGCGTCGACGGTGCGCCGACGCGCAACGCCCGGCGGCCGGAGGGGAGTTCAGGCGGTGGTGCGGTCGGCCGGGGCCATGCGGGCGAGGGCGGTGCGCAGCGCGGCGTTGAAGGCTTCGGGGCGCTCCTGGTGCGGCATGTGCCCGGAGCCGGCGATGACGTCGACCTCGGCGCCGGGGGTGCGGGCGGCGCAGGTGCGGGGGACCTCCAGCGGGATCTCGGTGTCCAACTCGCCGTGGATGTAGTGGATCGGCACCCGGAGGCCGGGCAGGACCGGCCGCGGGTCGTAGCCGCCGGCCTCGGCGAAGTGCTGGTCGATGTGGACGCCGGAGTCGAGGATCTGCCGGACCGTCCAGTCGATGAGGGCGGGGGAGGTGCCCGGCGCGTACCACCCCGGCACCCAGTTGGCGACCGTGCCGGCCCGGTCGCGGCGCAGATCGTCCCGCAGCTCCGCTATCGGCATCCCCGTGGACGGCCAGTACGCCGGCCCGTCCACCGAGACCACCCCGCCGATCAACTCCGGCCGTCGTAGCCCCAGTTCGGTGGCGAAGGACCCGCCGATCGACGAGCCGACGACCACCGGCCGGTCCAGCCGCAGCGCGCCGATCAGCGCCGCCAGGTCGCTGGCCACGCCGGCGGTGGTGTTGCCGCGGACGGGTCGGGCGGAGCGTCCGCAGCCCCGCCAGTCGACGGTGACGACCCGGTGGTCCCGGGCGAACCCGGCCTGCTGTGCGCCCCAGGTGCGGCCGCTGGTGCCCCAGCCGTGCAGGAACAGCAGCGCCGGGCCGGTCCCCTCGTCCTCGTAGTGGTAGGTGGTGTCGTTGACGTCCAGGTTGGGCATGGTGGATTCCTCTGCCTCGTGGGCCCGGTGGGGCCGCGCGGTTCGTGATGCCCTCAGCCAACCGCGCTCACGCCCGCCGACCAACGGGCGATCCCCGCCTACACTGATCGCGATCGGTGATCAATACCGATCACGGTGAACGGGGGAACCATGGAGATCCGACAGCTTCGCTACTTCCTGACGGTGGCGGAGGAGCTGCACTTCGGCCGCGCCGCCGAGCGGCTGCACATCGTGCAGTCCGCGGTCAGCCAGCAGCTCCGCCGGCTCGAACGCGAGCTGGGAACCGAGCTGTTCACCCGCTCCACCCGCGTCGTCCGGCTCACCGCGGCCGGCGAGCGGCTGCTGCCCTACGCCCGGGAGATGCTCGCCCTCCAGGCCCGGGCCCGGGAGGCGCTCGACGAACTGCGCGCCGAACAGGCCGCGACGGTGCGGCTCGGCACCAGCTCCGGGCTGGGCGCCTGGCTCGATGCGGTGCTCGCCGCGTTCACCCGGACCGCCGGCCACGCCCAGCTCGAACTCGTCACCGGCAGCACCGAGGAGCGCCTGGCATGGGTGCGGACCGGTGAGCTGGACGCCACCCTGCTGCGCGGTGAACGCGCCGACCCCGGGCTGGAGTTCCTGCCGCTGTGGCAGGACGGGCTGATGGCGGCGCTGCCGGCCCGCCACGAGCTCGCCGCGCGGGACACCGTCGAGCTGGCCGACCTCGCCGCCCTCCCGCTGCGGCTCTCCCCGCGCGCCCGCAATCCCGCCCTGCACGACCTGGTCCTGCGCTCCTGCCGGGCGGCCGGCTACGAGCCCGTCCGGGGGCCGGAGTTCACCAACGCCCAGGACACCCTGGCCGCCGTCGGCTACGGCAAACCGTCCTGGACGGTCTTCTACGCCGCGCACGCCGAGCAACTCCCCGTGCCCGGCGTGGTGTTCCGCCCGCTGACCGGGCCCGCGCCGGTCATGCGGAGCTACCTCGCGGTGCGCGGCGGCCCGCCCCGCGCCGGGCTGCGCGCCCTGATCGAGGCGTGCTACGCGGCCGTCGAGGGCGCCGGCGACGCGGTCACCGGCGCCGGCTAGCTGGCCCAGGCGTACCGGTGTTCCGGGCGTCCGGTGTCGCCGTACTTCAGGGTGAGGCTGATGTGGCCGGTGCGTTCGAGGTGTTTGAGGTAGCGCTGGGCGGTGGAGCGGCTGACGCCGGCGCGCTCGGCGACCTCGTGGGCGGAGAGCGGCAGCCCCGCCTCGTCCAGGGTGCGGCGGATCAGGTCGACGGTCGCGGCCGAGTGCCCCTTGGGTAGTTCGGCGTGCGGGGAGTCCGGGGTGCGCAGCGCGGCGAAGATCCGGTCCACCTGCTCCTGCCCGGCCTCGCCCCGACCGCCGACGCCCGCCACGGTGCGGCGCAGCGCGGCATAGGCGTCCAACTTGGCCCGCAGCCCGGCGAATCCGAAGGGTTTGACCAGGTACTGGAGGGCGCCGTACCGCATCGCCGCCTGCACCGTGGCGACGTCCCGGGCCGCGGTCACCATGATCACGTCGGTGTGGTGGCCCAGTTGGTGCAGCCGTCGCACCAGCGTCAGGCCGGTCTCGTCCGGCAGGTAGTGGTCGAGCAGCACCAGGTCGACGCGGAGGCGCTCCAACGTGGCCAGGGCCTGGGCGGCGGTGTGCGCGCGGCCGACGACCCGGAAGCCCGGCACCTGGGACACATACGCGGCGTTGATCTCCACGACGCGGAAGTCGTCGTCCACGACAAGGACATCGATCATGGTGACTCTCCTGTGGCCGTGAGCTGACGAGAGGCTGCGGCGGGTAGCGCCGCCTTCTGGGGGTGGGGGTCGGGAAGCGGGTGCGGGGCGCGCGCCACGGGGGCGGGCGCCAGCGCCTCGGGCAGTACGACGGTGAAGACCGCGCCGCCGCCGGCCCGGGCGGTGACCCGGGCCATCCCGCCGTACCGCTCGGACAGCCGGCGCACCAGCGCGAGCCCGATGCCCCGGCCCCGGGAGGCGACGGTGGCGCTCTTGGTGGACCAGCCCTCGGCGAAGACCTGTTCGCGCCGCTCCGGCGGCACGCCGGGCCCGGTGTCGCTGACCCGGACGACCGCGGTGGTCCCCTCGGCGCGCAGCTCCACCTCGACGAACGGTTCGGCGCGGCGGCGCTCGGCGGTGGCGTCCAGCGCGTTGTCGATGAGGTTGCCCAGGACGGTGACCAGGTCGCGCGGGTCCACCACGGCGTCCGGCAGCAGCGTGGCCGGCGACACCCGCAGGGCGACCCCGCGCTCGGCGGCGATCGCCGCCTTGCCGACCAACAGCGCGGACAGCAGCGGATCGTGCACCCGCTCGGCGATCTGTTCCGCGGACGCCCGGTGGGCGCTGGCCACCTCGGCGACGAACTCCACCGCCATGTCGTACCGGCCCAGTTCGAGCAGCCCGCGCACCGTGTGCAACTGGTTGGCGTGCTCGTGGTCCTGGGCGCGCAGCGCGTCCAACAGGCCCTGGGTGCTGTCCAACTCCCGGCCCAGCAGCTCCAGTTCGGTACGGTCCCGCAGGGTCACCACGGCGCCGCCGTCCCGGGTCGGTACGCGGTTGGCGACCAGCACCCGGCCGCCGCTGATCGCCAACAGGTCGCCGCCTGCCACCCGGCCCGCCAGCACGTCGGTGGTCCGGCCCGGCGGCAGCACCTCGTCCAGGGCGCGCCCCGCGGCGCTCGCGTCCAGCCCGAGCAGCCGCCCCGCCTCGTCGTTGACCAGCCGGATCCGGCCCCGCCGGTCGAAGGCCACCACCCCCTCCCGGATGCCGTGCAGCATCGCCTCCCGCTCGTCCAGCAGCGCCGAGATGTCCGCGGTGGCGACCCCGTGCGTACGGCGGCGCAGGCTCCGGGCGACCACCACGGCGGCCAGCACGCCGGCCGCCAGCGCCGCGCCCGCGTACCGCAACAGTCCCGGGATGGCGCGCAACAGCACGCCGTGCACGCTGTCGTAGGCGATGCCGACCGAGACCGCGCCGACGATCTGCCCGGTGGCGTCGCGCAGCGGCACCTTCGCCCGGGCCGAGCGACCCAGCGTGCCGGTGTCGATCTGGCGGACCGCGTGGCCGGCCAGGGTCCGGCTGGGGTCGGTGGAGACGTGGCGGCCGATCTCCGCGGCGTTGGTGTGTGACCAGCGGACGCCGCGGGTGTCCATGACGACGATGTAGAGCGCCCCGGTCGCCCGGCGAATCCGCTCCGCGGCGGACTGCACCGGACCGCGCGGCGCCGGCGCGGTGGCCGCCACGTCGCGGGCCAGCTCCGGGTCGGCGGCGGTGGTCTCGGCGATCGCCAGCGCCTGGCGCATCGCCTGGTCGTCCAGGGCGTGCCCGAGCGGGGCCAGGAACAGCCCGGTGGCCAGCACCGTCACCCCGGTGGTGATGGCCAGTTGTGCGGTCAGGACCTGCGCGAAGACGCGACGGGGCCAGTGGATCCGCATGCGGTCCCCCTTGTCTCGGCCGTCCTCCGCAGTGGAACGGAACGGACACTTCCTGTTGACGACGCTGGCTGTTGATCTGGTGTCAACGCAAGGTAAGCCGCCGGGGCCCGGCTGCCCAGCCCCCGTTGAACTTTTGTTGTTCTAGCGTGAGCAAAATGGGCACAACAGGGTTTGCGCTCAGAAAGACGGCTTGCGCCCACAAGGCTGCCGTGGTGGCCCGGCCCGCTCCTAGCCTCCCGGTCCATGAACAGCCACACGAGCCCCGCCATCGAGTTGCGGGGAGCGAGCAAGACCTTCCGCACTCCCTCCGGCGGTCTGCACACCGCCGTCCGGGACCTGGATCTGACCGTCGGACGCGGCGAGTTCGTCGCCGTGGTGGGGCCCACCGGCTGCGGCAAGTCCACCACTCTGACGCTGGTCAGCGGCCTGACGGAGCCCACCGAGGGCGAGGTGCTGGTCGCCGGTGAGCCGGTCCGCGGCATCGGCAACAAGGTCGGCTTCGTCTTCCAGCAGGACGCCGTCTTCCCCTGGCGCACCGTGCTCTCCAACGTCATGGCCGGCCCCCGCTTCCGCGGCGCCCCCAAGCCCGAGGCCAGGGAGCGCGCCCGCGAATGGCTCGCCCGGGTCGGCCTCGCCGGCTTTGCTGACCGCTATCCGCACCAGCTCTCCGGCGGCCAGCGCAAGCGCGTCGCGCTCGCCGCGACCTTCGTCAACGACCCCGAGATCCTGCTGATGGACGAGCCGTTCTCCGCGCTCGACGTGCAGACCCGGGCGCTGATGTCGGACGAGCTGCTGGAGCTGTGGTCCGGCACCGGCTCCTCCGTCGTCTTCGTCACCCACGACCTGGAGGAGTCCATCGCGCTGGCCGACAAGGTCGTGGTGATGACGGCCGGCCCCGCCACCGTCAAGGAGGTCTTCGCCATCGACCTGCCGCGGCCCCGCCGGGTCGAATCGGTGCGGCTGGAGCCGCGGTTCATCGAGATCTACCGGGAGATCTGGTCCTCGCTCGGCGAAGAGGTCCGCATCACCCGCGAAAGGGGTGCCGCCCGTGTCGCCTGAGACCGTCACCGCACCGGCCACCACCGAGCACGCCCCCGTGGGGGAGCGCGGCCAGGCCCGCGCCCGGGCCGCCCGCAACCGCAAGCTGGTCGTCTACGGCGCCCGCGCCGTCCTCCTGGTCGGGCTGCTCGCCCTGTGGGAGTGGCTGGCCCGGGCCGCCGTGATCGACCCGTTCAACTTCTCCATGCCGTCGAAGATCTGGCACCAGATCACCCAGTGGGCGCTCAACGGCACCCCGCAGGGCACCCTGTGGGAACAGATCTGGTACACGCTCTACGA
The DNA here is from genome assembly GCF_028898845.1 of Streptomyces sp. WZ-12. Taxonomy (NCBI): domain Bacteria; kingdom Bacillati; phylum Actinomycetota; class Actinomycetes; order Kitasatosporales; family Streptomycetaceae; genus Streptomyces; species Streptomyces sp. WZ-12. The sequence goes on from NZ_CP118574.1 coordinate 7,832,551, forward strand.
GGCGCTGCTCGGCTGGATCATCGGTGTCCTCGGCGGCGTGGCGCTGGGCATCGCGCTCGGCCGGGTCCGCTTTCTGGCCGATGTGCTCGGCCCCTACATCAAGGTCCTCAACGCGCTGCCGCGGATCGTTCTGGCCCCCATCTTCCTGATCTGGTTCGGCCTCGGGCCGGCCTCCAAGGTCGCCTCCGCCGTCGTCCTGGTCTTCTTCCCGGTGTTCTTCAACGCCTTCCAGGGCGCCCGCGAGGTGGACCGCAACCTGGTGGCCAACTCCCGCATCCTGGGCGCCAGTAACCGCCAGGTCACCCTCCAGGTCGTCATCCCCTCCGCCACCTCCTGGATCTTCACCAGCCTGCACGTCAGCTTCGGCTTCGCCCTGATCGGCGCCATCGTCGGCGAGTACATCGGCGCGACCAAGGGGCTGGGCCTGCTGGTCTCGGCCTCCCAGGGCACCTTCAACGCCGCCGGCGTCTACGCCGCCATGGTGATCCTGGCCGTCGTCGCCCTGCTCGCCGAGGGCCTGTTGGCCTTCCTGGAGAAGCGGCTCTTCCGTTGGAAGCCGGCCGACGCCGGCGACGGCCGCTGACCCCAGCCCGCACCGCCCCACCTCACAAGGACGTGACCATGCGCACCCAGCTCAAGCTCCCGGCCGCCCTCGCCGCCGCCGCGCTCGCCCTCACCGGCCTGACCGCCTGCGGCAGTTCCTCCGCCGGCGGGTCCGCGGACGCCAAGGACGGCAAGCTCAAGATCATGGTGGGCGGCCTGGACAAGGTCATCTACCTCCCGGCCCGACTCACCCAGCAGCTCGGCTACTTCAAGGCCGAGGGCCTGGACGTCACCCTGCTCACCGAACCCGCCGGCGTCCAGGCCACCACCTCCCTGCTCTCCGGTGACGTCCAGGGCGTGGTCGGCTTCTACGACCACACCCTCGACCTCCAGGCCAAGGGCAAGCAGGTCGAATCGGTGGTGCAGCTCGCGCAGACGCCCGGCGAGGTCGAGGTGGTCTCCAACAAGGCTGCCGGCGAGCTGACTTCGCCCAAGGACTTCAAGGGCAAGAAGCTGGGCGTCACCGGCCTGGGCTCGTCCACCGACTTCCTCACCAAGTACCTCGCGGTCAAGAACGGCGTGCAGACCCAGGAGTTCACCCCGGTCGCGGTCGGTGCCGGCCAGACCTTCCTCTCCGCCCTCCAACAGGGCTCGATCCAGGCCGGCATGACCACCGACCCGACCGTCGCCCAGGTCGTCAACAAGAAGATCGGCAAGGTGCTGCTCGACATGCGCACTCCCGAGGGCTCCCGGCAGGCGCTCGGCGGCCTCTACCCGTCCTCCAGCCTCTACATGAACACCGACTGGGTGAACAGTCACAAGGACACCGTCCAGAAACTGGCCAACGCCTTCGTCAAGACCCTCAAGTGGATGTCCACCCACACCCCCGAGCAGATCGCGGCCAAGATGCCGTCGGACTACGCGCAGGGCGGCAAGGAGCTCTACGCCCAGGCCATCAAGGACACCCTGCCGATGTTCACCAAGGACGGCGTGATGCCGGCCGACGGCCCCGCCACCGTCGAACGCGTCCTGAAGGCGTTCAACCCCAACCTGAGGGACGCCTCCATCGACCTGAAGAAGACCTACACCACGGAATTCGTCAAGAAGTGACGCAACGTCAACAGCGTTGAAATGACCCGCTGTTGACACGACACCCGCCGGGATCAGGCGCGAAAGCCCAGGTGCACATGGTCCCGGTGGGTGTCGTCGGTGAAGAACTGGTCGGCGGCCCCGCCCGACAACTGGATCGGCCCGCCCACGTTGTACGACCCCGCGGCCGCCGCCGCCCGCATGAACGACTCGACCAACCGCCGCGGCGTCGCCGGATCGACCACCGCATGCCCGTCGATCCGCCAGACATCGACCGCCCGCCCGCGCGGATGGTCGCTGGGCCGGTCCGTCCCGAAGACGTTCAAGGGATGCCCGGACCGCACCACGCTCACCGCCATCCGGTGCTTGCGCGCCAGCTCCAACAGCGCGTCCAGCACGCTGGTGTGCACCGCACCGCTGCGTACGTCCGCGGCCGCCGCCGGCGGCAGTTCGATCGCCGGCCCCGCCGCCACCACCCGCTTCGCCGCGCTGCTCGGTGCCGCCGCCGGCGCCCCCGGCCGGGCCGGGTGCAGGGCCGTCACCGTCCACCGCGGGCTCGCCCGGCGCAGCCGCACGTCCACCGTCGTCCCGCCCGCCACCACCGTGCCGTCGGCCCGCCGAACCCACTGCCGGCACACCACCAGCACGCTCGCCGAATCCGCCAGGACGCCCCCGTACTGCGCGTCGACCACCTCCAACACCGCCTCCGCGCCGCCCGGCCGCAGCGCCCCCGCCTGATCGACCAACGAAGGCTCCAACCCCAACGCCCCCACCCGGGCCATCGCCGCGTCCCGTTCACCGGCCGGCCAGGCACCGATCGCCTCGACCACCGCCACGGCCCGCTCCTTCACCTCCGGCCGCACGTCACCCGGGTTCGGCCGCCACCGGCCGACCTCCGGCAAACGGGACACCGTCCCCGACGCGCTCGGCCGCGCCGACGTGGTCGCGTCACCACCCCCACACCCCGCGACCCCCCACAACACCGCCGGCGCCGCCGCGAGCAGCGTCCGCCGCCGACACCGCACCCCGCCCCGCTCCTCGGCACCCTCCCGCACGCCCCTCATACGAAGTTGACCTCCGCCCGCACCAGTAGCGGATCCTCCACCAACTGCCACAGCGGCACGGCGCAGTTGCCCACCCCGTAGCGGCCGCCGACGTGCAGGCCGAGCACGCGGTGGTCGGTGAGGTCGATGACCGGTGAGCCGCTGTTGCCGCCCAGCGTCGAGCAGTCGTGGCACATCACATTCCCTTCCGACGCCAACCCGGTGCTCATGCCGGGCTGGAGGCGCTTGACGTTGTAGACGTCCATGAAGATCCGCCGGATGGACTCCGGTTCGCCGCGGCGGCCGTCCCAGGCCGGATAGCCGATGCAGTAGACGGGGTGCCCCGGCAGGTCCGCCGGCGCGTCCGCGGCGATCGCGAGCGGAGCGGGCAGCGCGGGGCCCCCGAGGTACGGGGCGATCCGCAACAGGGCCAGATCCACCTCCTCGTGGACCCCCAACACCTCGGTGACCTCGTACGACGGTTCGTCGTCGGACGGCTCGGCACCGGAGCCGCGGCCCTCGCCCAGCTCCAGGGCCGCGCGCAGCCCCGGTTGGAACCCCCAGCCGTCGCCGGCGCAACGGGCGAACTCCGCCGCCACATGACGGTTGGTCAGCACCGTCTCGGGTCCGACCAGGAAACCCGCCCCCAACCACTCCAGGTCGACGTGCCCGGAGACCGCCAACCGGCCCACCCGGGCCAACGACTCCCGGATCGCCGCCCGTTGGGACTCCAACACCGCCCAGTCACCCTGCTGCGGGGCGAAGTCCTGCCGCTCGACGAGGAGCGCCGGCCGCCCTTCCCACAGGACGACCGCCTCCACTCCGAAGGACTCCTCGTCGCTGATCTCCTCGGCCCGCCCCGCGGCCAGCTTCTCCAGCCCGCTGGCGCCGGCCGCCAGCACCCGGGCCCGCTCCTGCCGGGCGTACTGCCCGATCCGGCCGGCCGGCAACTCGTCCGCGGGCAGGCCCGCGAGGGGGTCCGGCTCCTCCCAGGACAGTTGCTCGCGCACCCGCGCGGCCACCGCCCGCAGATCGGAGAAGACCCGCTCGGGCCCGGTCCCCACCGGCGATCGGCTCCCGTCGTCCATGCCACACCTACCGGGTGCTCACTCCGAGGGGTAGATGTCCCCGCTGCGCATGGCGCTCTCCTGTTCGCTCCGGCTCTGCAGCCGGCGGGACTTCTCCTGAAGCCGCTGCCGCTCCTTGGGGTCGCTGATGTGCTCCGCGGCGTCAGCAAGCTGCCTGGCCTTCTCCCGCATCTGCTGGAGGCGTGCGCGAGTCTCTTCCGAACTCATGACGGCTTCCTCTCCTACCGTGCCGATACCCGGCGTTCCCGAGGGGCGCGGCGCGCTCAGCCCGGCCGTCCCGGCCCGCGGGCACCCGCCCCGGAAAGCCGCTGCTACCAGCGAAACAGGGCCCGCCCCCGTCGGCACCTCGAAGCGTCACCGTGCGCGAGGACGCCGGCACCCGGAGCGCCCCGAGGGCACCCCGCAGAACCCGCGGGCGGCCGCCCGCCACAAGCGCATAATGGTGGGGCCAGGTAGGGAACCTCCGGAGGTGGATCCCGTGGCCCCTCTCCTCCTCGTCCTGCTGCTCGTGCTGCTCTTCGTGGGCGCCGGTTTCGTCATGAAGACGATCTGGCTCATCGCCGTCGCCCTGCTCGCCGTCTTCTTCATCGGCTTCCTGTTCCGTTCGTCGGGCCCGCGGGGCACCCGGGGCCGCCGCCACCACCGGTAGGCGAATGCCATGCCCGCCACCCGAGCCCGCACCACCGGCACCACCACCGCGACCGTCGGCGGCGCTCCCTGCTGGGTGAGCCTGATGACCCGCGACACGCAAGCCGCCCAGGACTTCTACGCCAAGGTCCTCGGCTGGACCTTCCGCCCCGGCACCGAAGGGGACGAGTGCGTCATCGCGCTCGCCGAGGGCAGCCCGGTCGCCGGCGTCGGCGCCCTCGGCATCCAGTGGCACGTCCCCGTCGCCTGGACCCCGTACTTCGCCGTGGCCAGCGCCAACGACACCGCCGCCCGGATCCGCGAGCGCGGCGCCACCCTCGCCGTCGGCCCCCTCGTCCTGGGCAAGGGCCGCGCCGCGCTCGCCGCCGACCGAGACGGTGCGGTGTTCGGCCTGTGGGAGGGCCAGACCCTCTCCTGGGCCGTCGGCCAGGGCGGCGCGCCGACGTGCCTGGAACTGCGCACCCGTGACGCCTTCGAAGCGGCCATCTTCTACGGCGAGGTCTTCGGTTGGTCCCCCGACCGCCCCGGCGGCTGCGACATCAGCTACGAGCACGACGAGGTGGTGGTGCGCGACGAGCGCGGGCACACCGTGGCCGCGCTCCGCGGCGGCGCCGTCGAATCCGCCCCGGACCCGCACGTCCGCCCCCGCTGGCACGTCTCCTTCCCGGTGCACGACATCGAGCGGGTCACCGAGGCCGCGGTCGCCGCCGGCGGCTTCGCGCTCCCGGTGACACCCCTGGTGGACGACTCCGGCTGCGAGGCCGTCATCCGCGACCCCCAGGGCGGCCTCTTCACCGTCGCCACCACATCCGGCTGATCCCGCCCGGCCGACACGCCCGGTCGTCGACGGGGCCCGCGGCGTGTCTCCACCGGATGGCCCGCCAGCATTGGCGCCCGCGGCCAAGAGGGACGTTGGCTGAACCACAGCAGGCACAACGCCAGATGAGCGCCGGCGCCGCACGGTGTGGACGCTCTCACCTCGTTCAGTGGAGTCCCTACATGTCACCTGAACCAGCTCCTCGTGGGGGCCAAGCCGACCCGTCCCCGACCGAGCACGGCGAACACGTCCCGGCCACCAGCCAAGAGAACGTCTCGTTCCGCACCCTCGTGTGGACGGCGGCCACCACGAGACCGGTGGAAGAGGTCGCCGCCCTCGTGGAACTGCTCAAGCGCAGCGGCGAAGACCCCAATCCGGGCGACGAGGCCCTCCGGGTCGCGGCCATGAGCCGCCCGGTGAGTGAGGTCGGGCCGCTGCTCGCCCTGCTCGGCGAGGCCCCGCACACCGCGGAGGCGAGCTACGAGGCGCTGCGTGCGGCGGCGGTCGGCAGATCCATCGACGAGGTCGCCCAGCTCATCAAGCTGTTCGACCGGGTCCAGGAAGGCCGCGTGCCGGTCGGCGGACCACCGCCGGGCGACGGCACTCCCGACGCCTTCGCCGACACCATGGGCATGGCCACGACGACCCTGCCCACCGTCAACAACGACCCGCACGTCGATCCGTACGCGGACCCCTACGGCGACCCTTACGGCCCCCTGGGACACGACTACGGCCGCCCCGGCCAGGGCCCGGCCGACGCCGCCGACCCGGCGATGCGGGAGAACCACCGAGACGCCCCGCCGCGCCCCCAGCGCGCCCCCTGGCCCGCGGCCAACCAGCCGTACCGCGGCGCCGATTGGCAGGCGGCCGGGGCCCCTGCCCAGCCGGGACAGGAGGTCGGTGGAGTGCTGCGGTCGGTGCTGCGCTGGCCCGCCGCCGCGGCCCTGGTCCTGTGCGGGCTGAGCCACCTGCCGCTGGGCGTCTCCGAGAGCCACGGCGGCCCCTCGGACGCCATCTCGATGACCATCGCCGTGGTGTACCTGCTGCTCGCGGGCTGCCTGGCGATGCGCGACACGGCCGTCGTCTGGACGACGAGTGCCGTGGCCGCGGTCACCGTGATCGTCCTGCACGCGCTGTCCCGGGCCGGTGTCCTGGTGCCGCTGCGCAGCAGCCTGGGCGACACCACGATGTGGCCGGAGCTGCTGGCGGTCGGACTCGCCATCGTCAGCGCCGGCCTGGCCGGCGCCGCGCTGCTCCTGCGCCCGCGCCGGGTGACGCCCGCGACGGCCGGTGCCTGATCGGCGAACGGGTGCGGCGGCCGTCCTTCGGGGCGGCCGCCGCAGCACGTTGTGGGCCCACGCGCCGCCGGGCCCGCACCCTCAGGCGACGCTGTCGGCCAGCTCCATGACCCCCTGGGTCCGTGCGCAGTGCGCGCAGCAGAAGAAGCGGCCGCTCGCCTCCAGCCCGTGTCCCAGAATCCGGCACCGGCAGTTGGCGCACGTTGGCGCGAGCGACTGCGCGGCGCACTCCACGCAGTCGAAGACATGCACCTCGTCGTCGATGCGCACCTCGAAACCCCGGGCGTAGTCGTTCCCGCAGACCTCGCAGACCGTCATGGTGATCCCTCCATCCCGCGGATGATCCGTCGAAGGCGCCGGCCCCGTGCCGCCACCCCCACCGGCCCGCCGGCGCACCCCCTACCCCGTTCCCATCGTCGCACCGCCCCCGCCGGCCCGCAGGGTGCTCAATCCCGCGTCGTGTAGCGGCGCAACACCCACGCCGGCAGCACGAACCAACACACCACGAACCACGTCACCAGGCCCGCCACCACCCACGGCGCGGCACCGGCGCCCAGCGCCAGCCGGAGGATGAGCAGCAGCGCCGACGCCACCGTGGCCAGCAGCAACACCACCCCGACCAGCGCCAGCCGCGAGGCCCACAGCACGGTCTGCGGCTTGAGCCGGTGCCCGGACACCAGCCGGTGGAAGGTCACCGTGCCCACCAGCGCCCCGGTGGTGGCCGCGCCCAGCAGCACGGTGATGACGTAGACGGTCCGGTCCGTGGCGTCGAGCGAGGCGAACCGTGGGGTGAAGGCCACGGTGAGCAGGAAGCCGAAGAGGATCTGCACGCCGGTCTGGATGACCCGGACCTCCTGGAGCAGCTCGGTCCACCGGCGGTCGGCGCGCTGCTCCTCGGTCTCCCGGCGGCCGTGCGACCAGGCCGGCTTCGACGTGCCGCCGTCGTCCCGTTGACCGTTCAGGGCAACTCCTCGCTACTGCGCCCGCTCCGGTGCGCTGGCCTGGAACGCGAGCGCCTCGTCCGTGACGTCCACCCGCACCAGGTCGCCCCTCGACAGCGCCCCGTCGAGGAGCATCCGGGACAGCGGGTTGTCGACCTCGCGCTGGATGGTCCGGCGCAGCGGCCGGGCGCCGTACTCCGGCTGGTGGCCGCGGCGGGTGAGCCAGTCCACGGCCGCGGGGGAGAACTCCACGGCGATGTCCTGGGCGTGCAGCCGGCGGCGGGTGCCCTCCAGCAGCAGCCCGGTGATCTGGTGGAGCTGTTCGTCGGTGAGTTGGCGGAAGATGATGATCTCGTCGAGCCGGTTGAGGAATTCGGGCCGGAAGTGGCCGCGCAGGGCGCCGAGCGCCCGGTCCCGCGCGCCGTCGTCCGCGCCTGCCTCCGTCGACCCGAAGCCGAGCACCCCGCGCCCGCCGCTGAGCGCGTCCGAGCCGAGGTTGCTGGTCATCACGATCACGGTGTTCTTGAAGTCCACCGTGCGGCCCTGAGAGTCCGTCAGATGTCCGTCGTCGAGGACCTGGAGCAGCATGTTGAAGACGTCCGGGTGCGCCTTCTCCACCTCGTCCAACAGCAGCAGGGAATACGGGTGGTGGCGGACCGCCTCGGTCAACTGACCCGCGTCGTCATGGCCGATGTATCCGGGCGGGGCGCCGATCAGCCGGCTGACGGTGTGCCGCTCCTGATACTCGCTCATGTCCAGGCGCACCATCCGGTCCTCGCTGCCGAACAGCGCCTCGGCCAGCGCCCGGGCCAGCTCGGTCTTGCCCACCCCCGTCGGGCCGAGGAAGAGGAAGCTGCCGATCGGCCGGTTCGGGTCGGCGAGCCCGGCCCGGGAGCGCAGCACCGCCTCCGCGACCGCGGCCACCGCGTCCTCCTGGCCGATCACCCGGTCCTTCAGCCGCCCCTCCAGCCCCAGCAGCCGGTCCTTCTCCTCCTCCGTCAGGCTGCTCACCGGCACCCCGGTCTGCCGCGACACGATCTCCGCGACGTCCTCGGCGGTGACCTCCACGATCCGTCCGTCGCCGCCCATCGGCCGCTCGCCCGGCGCCTCTTGGACGGTCCGGATCTGCTCGGTGAGCGCGGCGATCCGGTCCCGTAGTTCGGTGGCCCGCTCGTACTGTTCGGCGGCGACCGCCTGGTCCTTGTCCCGTACTAGTTGCTCCGCCTCGCGCTCCAGGTCGCGCACGCTGGGCGTCTTGGTGGCGGACCGCAGCCGGACCCGGGCGCCCGCCTGGTCGATCAGGTCGATCGCCTTGTCCGGCAGGAACCGGTCGGTGACGTACCGGTCCGACAGCTCCACCGCCGCCAGCACCGCCTCTTTGGTATACCGAACCTGATGGTGGGCCTCGTAACGGTCCTGGAGGCCGCGCAGGATCTGCACCGTGTCGGACACGCTCGGCTCCGGCACCAGGATCGGCTGGAAGCGCCGGGCCAGCGCCGCGTCCTTCTCGATGTACCGCCGGTACTCCTCCAGCGTGCTGGCCCCGATCACATGCAACTCCCCGCGCGCCAGCGCCGGTTTGAGCATGTTGCTGGCCTCCAGCGCACCGCCCTCCCCGGTGCCGCCGCCCGCCCCGACCACGGTGTGCAGCTCGTCGATGAAGACGATCAGCGACTCGGAGTGCGCCCGGACCTCCTCGATGATGTTGTTCATCCGCTCCTCGAAGTCGCCGCGGTAGCGGGTACCGGCCACCACCGCGGTCAGGTCCAGCGCCACGATCCGCCGCCCGGCCAGCGTGTCCGGCACCTCGCCGTCCGCCAGCCGCTGCGCCAACCCCTCCACGATCGCGGTCTTCCCCACGCCCGCGTCGCCGACCAGCACCGGATTGTTCTTCCCGCGCCGCGAGAGCACCTCGATGGTCTGCTCGATCTGCTCCTCCCGCCCGATCACCGGGTCGATCCGGCCGGCCCGGGCGAGGTCCGTCAGGTCCCGGCTGTACTTGTCCAGCGTCGGCGTCTCGTGATGCGGCGCCGGGCCGTGCTCGGCGCTGGACCCCGACGGCGGGTGCGCCCCGACCCCGCCGTGTCCGCCCGAGCCCGCCTGCGGGTCGAAGTGCGCCAGGTGCAGGATGCGCCCCGCCGCCGAATCCGGGTTCGCGGCCAGCGCCTCCAGCACGTGCTCCGGCCCGATGTACGACGCCCCCGTGCCGCGCGCCAGCTCGTGCGCCCCCAGCAGAGCCCGCTTGACCGCCGGAGTCACCGCGACGCTCTTGCGCAGCGGCCCGTTGCCGGCGTTGCGGTCGATCTCGGCCGCCAGTGCGTCCGGGTCGGCGCCGGACTGCCGCATCAGCGTCCGGGTCGGCTCCGAGCTGAGCGCCGCCCGCAGCAGGTGCTCGGTGCCCAGCTCGGGGCTGCCGTGCTCGGCGGCGTACGCGGCGGCGGAGGTCACCAGATCGCGGGCCGGCCCGCTCATCAGCCGGGCGATGTCCGCCTGCCGCGGCATCGCGGTGCCCCCCTCCTCCCCGGCCGACTCCGCGTTGCGCCCGAAGAACCGCGCGAGAAAGTCACCGAACGAGTCCGGGCCATAACCCTCCGGACCCATGAATCCGTTGCTCATGTGCGTCCGTTCCGCTGTCACGACGGTGCCGCGACACGCTGCCTAGTCAGGTACCTAGTGCTCATTCCCTGTGCAGTCGCCCGGTGCGTCGCCGCCGCGACGTGCGACTCCTCTGCTTCAGGATCGACGCCCGACGGAGCGTTCGCACCCGGGAGCCGGGAGGCCAACGGGGCAACGCACACAGACCGGGGCCCCGGCCGCGGACCATAGGCCCTCTCCTCAACGGCAGCTCGACGCACCCACCCACCGGCGGCCCGGCCCGCGAACCCCCTCACAGGCCCTCGGCGCTCTTCTGTCGGCGCACGACGCTGCCGAGCTCGTCCGCGCCGGAGCGGACGAGCCCGTACTTCAGCGGACGGGCCCGTACCGCAGCACCACCCACCCCACGTCGAAGGCGTTCCCCGCGGTTCGGGTCACCACAGGTGGAAGGCGGATCCGAAGTTGAAGCCGAAGGCGGCGACGGCGAGGCCGACGAGGGCAATCGCGGGCCCGAGTGCCAGGGGCAAGGGGGGCCAACCGGGGTCGGGGCGGGTCGGGTCGACCCGCCGTGAACGGGGCCGTGCCCGCGGCCTGTCTGCCGGCGGTGGCGAGGTCCTGCTGCACGTTCACCGGTTGGCCGGTGAGGGCCTGGTTGGCCATCGGACGACCTTGTGCAGCTCGTTGCCCGTGGTGTCCCAGGAACGCGCGATCTTGCGGAGCGTGTCACCGTTGCCGCCGGGGAGGTCCGCCTCGCCTGCCTGGAGGGCCTTCAGGACCTTGCCGTCGATCCAAATGTTGACGCTCAACTCAGGCCCCCTGAGGGCGCGTTACGGACTGGAGGTGGCTCACGGCCGTCCGTTCCGCGTCCTTGTAGGCGGCGGTGTTGGTCCGCAGCCGGTCGGCGTCACTAGTCAGCACTCACAACTTCCCTCGTATCGCGCCGAGTTCATCGGTGCCCGATCGCGGGGTGGCTTCGACAGTCGCCCGCGCCGTTGGTGAAGTGGACAGAGCGCCCCCGAGATCCGATATGATCATGATGCAGCTTCGGTCCGCGACAGCGGGCGGGACGCATGCGTCTGTGGTCCAAGGAAAGACGTCCACCAACCGGTGGGAGATGCAGGTGCAAGGCCGGCCAGGCGCTCGGTAGAAGGGGCCGTTCCTCGTTACGGGGGACGGCCCCTTCGTTGTTTTCTGGGGACCCCTCGGCGTGCGCCGTCGCGAACTTCCGCCCTGGCGTTCGCCTCTTCGGGTTGTGGTTGCGGCAAAGCGCTTCAGGTGCCTGGTCCGGGCCGGTATCTTGGACAGCTTAACCGCGTCGGAGCAGGGAGGACGGTATGAGCAGCGTGCCATGGACCATCGAGCGAATTCGTGAGGCACTAGCCAGCCCGTCCCTCGCCCGGCGCTTCGACGACGAGATCGATCGTGCGTCGGCGGACGAGCTCCTCGACGTCTTCACGAAGTGGCAGCGGATCGCGGGCGGTTTGCGGGCGACCGTCGACCGCTGACGCGCGCCGGCCGGTCCCGCGGACAACCATGCTGGATCGGGCCGTAGTTGGGACATGTGACGATCCGTTCGCGACCACCTCCAGCGTCGTGACCGCGGCCGTCAGTCGGATCGGATGCGGCCCTGTCAGGCACGGGGGCGAGCCCGTACGATCGGGCTGCGCGCGCCGAAGAGCCCCGTGCGTTATGCGTGGTGCGTTGGGTTGACTGTGAACTGACTGGAGGGGCGGTCGTCATGAACATCCCTGGTCCTGAGGTCCGGGCGGATGGTGGGGCGGGCGCCATCGCGGCCGCGGGCGGACTGCACACGTACCAACTCCAACTGCACGCCGACCACGGGCCCGTCGTGCGGTTCCCACTCCCGGGCGCGGGTGAGGCGGTGTCGATCGCCGATCCGGTGTTGTTGGAGGCCGTGGCGGGCATCGACGAGCGGCCGGAGCGGCTGTTCGCGTTCCTGGACCCGCTCTGCGAGGCGGGCAACCTCCAGGTGATGCCGGCCGAGGAGCACGGGCCGTGGCGGCAACTGCTGCTGTCCGTACTGGCCGGACGGCCGTCCCACGAGCGGCACTTCGCGCAGTTCACGGAGTTGGTGACGGTGCTCGCGGATCGTTGGGCGGAGCAGGCCGAGGAGGTCGAGCCGGCTGGGGGAGCTGTCGAACTCGACCAACCCGACGGCGTCCAGCGGGCGTCCGTCGCGTTGCAGAAGGACCTCACGGCGCTGTCGCTGCGCATGATCGGTGGGTATGCGCTGGGTGGCGAAGTGGCCGATCCGAACGGCGTGGTCGCCGCGTTCGAGGACGTACTCACCGCCCACCTGGGGCGGCTCTACGACGCGCCGCCCGCGGCCGTGCAAGCCGCGCGCGACGCACGGGCCGACGCCGCCCTGGCCCATCTACGCGCCACCGTCGACGAGTTGGTCGGCGCGCACCGCTCCGACGGCCGCACGGACCGGAGCGATCTCATCGGCGCGCTCGTGGCGGCCGGCGAGCGGCCCGCGCGCATCCGCGACACCGTCATGGTGACGATGCTGGCCGCCCACCACACGACCGGGGTGGCGGTGTCCTGGACCCTGCACCTGCTCGGCCAGCACCCCGACGTCGCCGAACGGGTCGCCGACGAACTGGACCAGGTGCTCGGCACGCGCCCCGCACCCGACTACGCCGATCTGCGCCGACTCCGCTACCTGGACATGACGCTCAAGGAAGCGATGCGGCTCTATCCGCCCGGCCCGTATGGCGCGCGGGAGACGTCCGAAGCCCTCGTGGTGGGCGACTACGAGATCCCGGCCGGGACGACGGTCTTCTGTCCGTTCTGGGCCGTGCACATGAACCCCGACTACTGGCCCGAGCCGGAGCGGTTCCGGCCCGAGCGCTTCACGCCGGAAGAGGCGGCCGGGCGGCCGAGGCTGGCGTACATCCCGTTCGGCTTCGGGCCGCGAAGCTGTGAGGGCGCCGGACTGGCCACGGTCGAGGCCGAGTTGATGCTCGCCGTCCTGCTCAAGCGCTTCCGCTTCCGGCCCGTACCGGGGCACGAGGTGACGCCGATCGAACGGTTCGTCCTGTGGGCGGCCGACGACATCCGCATGACGGTGAGCCTGCGGGGTTAGCTCCCGACCGCCGGGGAGGGGGAACGGGGCGCGCGCCCCCAGCCCCCTCGCCTCTTTCGGCTGTCTCTATTCTTCTCTCAACTCCCTTTCCAGTAAGGAGATTTGATGCTCTTGCCTCGACGTCGCCTCAGACGGATATGTGCCGTCGCGGGGGTGTGCACGCTCGCGCTCACGGGACTCTCCGTCCCGGCCGCCGCCGATCCGGGGCCCCGGGTGCGCGTGGAAGTCCCCGGCCCGGCGCCCGATGACCCGGCGGCCGCCGACGGTCCGGCCGGATCTGGCTATCGCTACGTTCCCCGCAGCTTCCCCCGCGCTCCCGCCGCCAGTCTGACCCCCGTCGGCCTGACCGCCGCCGCGCAGGGCGCCGACGGTCAGGTCACCAAGGTCATCGACAACGGCGACCCCAAGGACCGGCTCGACGTCGTCGTGGTCGGCGACGGCTACACCGCGGACCAACTCGACCAGTTCCACACCGACGCCAAGCAGAAGTGGCACGACTTCCTCGGCGTGGAGCCGTACCGGACCTACCAGAAGCTCTTCAATGTCTGGACCGTCGACGCGGTCTCCCAAGACAGCGGGGTCAGCGGGGATCCCGGCAAGGACGTGGTCCGCAACACGGCACTCGGCGCGCACTTCTGGTGCGACGGCACCGAGCGCCTGCTCTGCATCGACCAATCGAAGGTCGACTCCTACGTCGCCAAGGCACCGCAGGCCGACCTGGTGATCGTGCTCGCCAACAGCGCGAAGTACGGCGGCGCCGGCTACAACGAGGCCAGCCCGACGCTCGGTTACGAAGGCATCGCCACCGCCTCCGCGCACGACGAGGCGTCCAGTCAGGTCGCCGTCCACGAGACCGGCCACTCCCTCGGCAAACTGGCCGACGAGTACTCCTACCCGGGCGTCCCCGAGTACCAGCAGTACACCGGGCCCGAGAAGCCGGAGTCCAACTCGTCCGTGTTGAACGCGGGCGCCATGGCCGCCGGGCGCACCAAGTGGTACCGCTGGCTGGGCGCGGCCTCGCCGGACGGCGGCACGGTCGGCGCGTTCGAGGGCGGCAACTACTACGTGAAGGGCTTGTACCGCCCCACGGCCGACTCCCTGATGCGGACCCTCGGCAGGCCCTTCAACCTGCCTGGCGCAGAAGCCATGATCGCCGGGTTCTACCGGCACGCCTCGCCGGCCGCCCCGGTCGATCGAACCCAACGGGGGAGTACCACGGCGAGCCTGGCCCTGCCCCGGGCGGGCGACGTCGCGCACGGCGAGGTACTCGTCCGCTGGTATCTCGACGGCCGCGAACTGCGCGGCTACCGCGACCGCGATCGCGTGACGCTCCGTCAACTCGCGGTCGGGAGAGGCCGCCACCGCCTGACGGCGACCGTCACCGACGCCACCTCCGCGGTACGGGACCCGGCGGTGCGCGCGAAGCTGACCGGCTCCACGGGCTGGACCGTTCAACACGGCACGGGCTCGGCCACGGACCTCGCCTCCCGGATCGTGGCGACGCCGGATGCCGCGGCGGTGCCTGGACGGGCGGGGCGTTAGCGGGAGAGGCCCCATCGTTGGGCTTCCCCGGCAGGTGCGTCCCCGGCGGGCGCGGGCGTACCGGGTAACCGGTACGCCCCTGCCCGTACCCGTTCCTGCCCGCCCTCAGGCACCGGCTCCGCCGCGCTCCCCGAACGGACCGTCGTCGGAGAACGCCAACTCGGCGAAGCGTGCGCCGATCCGGCGGTGCGCGGCCGCGTCCGGATGGAGGCCGTCGGGCAGCGGCAGCTCGGCGAAGTCCGCCTCGCCGTAGAGCTCGCGACCGTCGAGGTAGTAGAGGTTCGGGTCCTCGGCGGCGCGCTGTGCCACGATGCGGGCCAGCTCGTCCCGGATGACGTTCAGGGTGAGCTTGCCGTTCGCGCGGTCCGCCGGGTCGCCCGTGGCCACGAACCGCAGTTGCCCGGTGCTGAGGGAGCTGAAGTCCGGAGCGCAGGGGCCGGGCGTGTCCTCGTGGATGGGGCACAGGATCGACGAGACGACCAGCAGTGGGGTGGTGGGGTGGCCCTCGCGGACGGTGTCGAGGAAGCCGTGGACGGCCGGAGTGAAGGCGCGCAGCCGCATCAGGTCGGCGTTGACCAGATTGATCCCCATCTTGATGCTGAGCAGATCGGCGGGGGTGTCGCGCAACGCGCGGGCGGTGAACGGGTCGAGCAGTGCGCTGCCGCCCAGGCCCAGGTTGATCAGCTCCACGCCGCCGAGGGAGGCGGCGAGCGCGGGCCAGGTGGTGGTCGGGCTGGCCGCGTCCGAGCCGTGGCTGATCGAACTGCCGTGGTGCAGCCACACCTTGCGGCCGCGGTCCGGCGCGGGTTCGACGGGGGCGTCGGTGCGCAGCGCGACGAGCTCGGTGGTCTCGTTGTGCGGCAACCAGATCTCGACGTCCTTGACGCGGTCCGGCAGTTCGGCGAAGCGCAGGGTGCCGGTCGGGCCGGGTTGGTGCTCGAAGGTTCCGGTGGCCATGTCGATGGTGAGGGTGGCACCGCCGAACACGCTGTGCTGACCGGCCAGTTGGCCGTCGACGAGGAGGTCGTACACCCCGTCCGGGCGGGCCGGCGCCCCCACGTAGACCCGCTTGGTGGGCAGCGTCTCCAACTCGACGACGGTGGCCCGCGTACGGAACGCCAGTCGCACGCCGGAGGGTTGGGACTCGGCCATGGCGAGCTGGCCGTCCGCGTACTGGGCGCGGGCCCGTGCGGGCAGCCGGTGCGGTAGCAGGCCGTGCGCGGTGTGCTCCAGGTCGAGCGCGCCGCGCACGAGGTCCGGGGTGAGGGGGGTGGTGATCAAGGTGTGCTGCTCGGTGCTCATCTCGTTGCCTCTGCTGGCGTCGGCGGCCGGTTGATCGGGGTGTGGGCGGGCGGGCTGGGTCGGAGGATTCGAGCCGTTGTGGGTACGGCAGTTGTTGCGGTTGCGGAGGTGTCGGGCCGGTTGGGCGTGAGCGCGGTGGTTGCCTGGCCGGCGTTCAGCGCGCGGGCCAGTTCCGCAACAGGGCGTCAAGGGCGTCCAGGACCCGCGACCAGGATTCCTGCGAGTCGGGTGCGCTGTGACTGAACCCTCCGGCCAACTCCAGGCTGACGTAGCCGTGGAAGACGCTGCCCAGCATCCGCACGGCATGGGTCTGGTCCGGCTCCGTCAGGTGGTAGCCGCGCAGGATCGCCCGCATCATCTGCGCGTGCTTGACGCCCGCGCTCGCCGCCGCGGTCTTTGGGTCGAGCCTGAACTGAGCGGCGGCGTAGCGGCCGGGGTGCTCCTGGGCGTAGTCGCGGTAGACGTTGGCGAAGGCGGTCAGGGCGTCCCGGCCGGCGCGTCCCGCCAGGGCCTCGGCGGCCCGGTCGGCGAGTTCTTCCAGGGCGAGCAGGGCGATCCTGGTCTTGAGGTCCTGCGAGTTCTTCACGTGCGAGTACAGGCTCGCGACCTTGACGTCGAACCGCCTGGCGAGCGCCGAGGCGGTCACCTGCTCGAAACCCACCTCGTCGGCCAACTCGGCCCCCGCCCGGACCAGACGTTCCGTGGTCAGCCCTACGCGCACCATGACGGTTGCCGCTCCCTTGAATGCTCCAACTTTTCCCTAAAAGCTTTAGGGAAGTGAGTGTAGCACTTAGGTTCGGGTGGGTGCCGTGTGGAGGTGCGCGCACGCGGATACGGGCATGGGTGTGCCTGTGGGCGTCGGTGTCGGCGTCGGTGTGGGCAGGGACGCGGGGCGGGCGTGCGGCGGGTGGGGGGTGCCGGTGGGGACCTCCTGCGTTCGCATCCCCACCGGCACGCAGCCGTCATCAACTAGCCGTGTCGGAACGGCACTTGGACCGGATCGGCACTTGGGTCAGACCGTCACTGGGATCGGACCGTGGCTGGTCTCAGATCACTGCTGGGCGCACGCCGTCGTCGGGACCGGTTGCCGCACCGTGATCGCGTTGACGCGGATCGCGCACTGTGCGACGTCGTCCATGTTGAGCGCGCCGATCTTGTCCGGGCTCAGTGCGATCGTGATGTTGATGCAGAAGGCGACGGCGTAGAGGGAGCCGCCGCTGTCCTCGTCCTGGACGGTGAACAGCAGGTTGTAGCGGTAGCTGGTGCTGTCGGGGGAGTCGCCGTGGACGGAGAAGTGCGCGCCGTCTTGGTCGCGCAGGCCGACGAAGACCTCGGTGAGTGCGGCCTCGGCCTTCTCCCAGAAGGCGGGGTGGTCGAAGGGTTGGGGAAGTGCCTGGCGGAGCGCCTCCCGAAGGGACATCACCAGCACGCCGATCGGTGCGGTCTCTTGGAGGCCCCAACCGCGGACGATCTTGACGGTGGAGCCTTCGGGAACGGCGCTGGCGGCCCGGCTGACCTCGCCGAAGTCGACGTCCGCGGTTGCCGGCGCGATCGCGCGCTGGAACGTGTCGGCAATGGCCTGCGCCCGTTCCAGAGCGGCGGAGCCCACCTCGAAGACCGTCTTGAAGGGTGCCTTGAAGGCCGTCCTCGCGGCGGCGGGTTGGTCGGACATGACTGCTCCTCACATGCGGGAAATCGCGTCGCGCCGACCGGAAGTATGCCCCCGCGCCTGCTCGGTGGCGTCACCGCCCTCGCCTTACGCCCGGCGCCCCGGCCGGAGGCGGAGCGGCGAACTGCCCTGATGACCCGTCACCGAACGCGGTCAAGAACCCGCAGAGTCAACGGAACCCGTAGGCCCGACGGAGCCCGCTGACCCAACGGAACCCCCAGGCTCCGCAGGGCGAACGGTCCCGCCGCTACCCGCAGCCCCCACCGGCTCGGCAGGCCCCGCGTCCGTACCACTCCGCCCACCCTGTCCGTGCCGTCCCCGCAACCCCGGCGTGCGGACCCCCACCGTCACCACGGCCGCCAGGCACAGCACCCCACCGCTGACCAACGCCACCGTTCCCGACGTTGCGTTCGCCACCACCCCGCCCCGCATATTGCCGAGGTCCGGCCCGGCCTGGCCCACGATCTGTTCCGCTGCGCCGACCCGACCCAGCAACGCACTCGGGGTGTGTGACTGGACGATGGTGCCCCGGGACACCACGGACACGGTGTCCGCCGCACCCGCCAGGACCAGACAGGCCAACGCCAGCCACCTGTTGGGCGCGAGGCCGAACAGGGCGAGCGCCAGACCCCAGCCCGCCGAGCCGCCGAGCATGACCAGACCGGGCCTGGGCAGCCTGGTGAACGTCCCGGAGAAGAGCGAGGCCGCGAGGCCGCCGATCGAGACCGCGGACAGGAACAGGCCCAACGTGCGCGGACCGCCCCCGAACCGTTCGGCGTTGACCAGTGGGAACAGGCTGATCGGCATCGACAGCACGGTGGTTGCGAGATCGGTCAGCAACGCCCCGCGAACGGCGGGCGTGCGGGCCAGGAAGGCGAGCCCGTCCGCAACGTCCCGCAGCCCGGCCCGCGCCGACCCGGCGTTCCCCTCCGGTCTCCCGCCCGTTGCGCTCGACGGCAGCCTCAACGCCCCGTACAACGCACCGGCGAAACTGAGCGCGTCGAGGGCGTAACAGGCACCGACCCCCGGCCCGCCCAGCATCAGCCCGGCCAACGCCGGCCCGACCAACATCGCGCCCTGGAAGGAGATCCGCCGCAATGCCAGCCCGGCGGCCAGCTGTTCCCCGGGCAGCAGCGCCGGAACGAACGTCTTGGCCGCCGGCCCACCGCCCGCCACGAAGCAGGACTGCACCGCCACCAGCAGCACCACCCCCACCACCGGCACGCCGCCGCCGAACCCCTGCACCGCCAGCGCCACCGAACACACGGCCTGGCCGGCCGTCATCGCCACGTAGCACGTCCGTCGGTCCACGCGGTCGACCACCGCACCCGCGAACAGTCCCAGCGCGATGAGGGGAACCGCCTGGGCCAGTGCGACCGCACCGCTCCAGACGGTGCTGTGCGTCATCTGCCAGACCTGGAACATCACGGCGACGACGGTCATTTGACCGCCGAACCCGGAGAGCGTCTGGCCGACCCAGAGCCGCCGAAACGCCCGCGACGTCCGCAACGGCGTGACGTCGATCAGCGCGCGCCTCACTCCCACGCGGGATCCGCCGCCAGCTTCGCCACGATCCGGTCGTGGAAGCTCTTGCGTTCCAACGCCCGCTCGACGTCGACGACGACCCGGGAGAGCGGGTACGGCACCTCGGCCTCAACCTCCGCCAGCGCGGCCTCAGTTGCCCGCCACTCCGCCGCCAACCGCCCGATGGCGGCCCGCGCCTTGTCCGTCAGCGCCACCTGCTTGCTGCGCGCGTCCTCGCCGGTCACGGTCTCGACCCAGCCGGCCGCCCGCATCGCGGCCACCTTCTGACTGAGTGCGGAATGCGTCCGGCCGACCGACTCGGCCAGCGCCGTGATCGTCATCGGCCCACAGGCATGCAGCCGCAACAATTCCTGCACGAAACTGGGCTTCAGCCCCTCGATCCGCCGCTCCGCATAGACCCGCGCAATCTCCGCATCCATCCGCTCCTGCAACAGCCGCAGGGGCCGCCACAGACTCTCCTGACTGGGATCGCTACCGGGGTCGGTGGTGGGGGAGTCGCTCATACCGCAACCATAACAGCGCTTATACAAGCGCTGTTGCATTTCGCTGACTCGGGTGGAACGACCCTGCGTCGGCGGGGGCCGCTCCCCACGGTCCTCGCATTGCGCAAGATCATCGACAACTGCTGTCGGCCGCCCACTGATCACCTGAAAGGGAGCCCGCAAACCGCGTGAACGGGTTCCTATAGGCTGCTCGCTCTGTCTCTTGCAACCCGTGTTGATCTGGGGAGTTCCCTGTGACCGTAGCGACCGCTGCGTCCGAGCCGGCCGTCCCGCCCGTCGACGAGACGTCGGAAGAAGAGAGTTTCTGGGACGAGAGGGCGTCGTCCGGCGATGAGGTCGCGGCGGGTGCCGTGGACGATCATGTCGTGCGGGATGCCCGCGAGTTCGGGGTGTACGCGCGGACCGGCGGCTGGGCGTTCGCGCTGAAGGTCGCGCGCAGCGTGCGGCCCGGAGGGCAGGCTGCGGGGGAGACTTCGAAGGTCTCCGCGAAGGAGTTCGCCGAGCTGGCCGGGTGTTCGCCGGAGCGCGTGATGCGGTTCTACAAGGCATGGGACATGGCCGCTGACGACGGTGTCGTCCCGCAGTTCGAGGCGCTGGCCCCCGGTGCGGACATCGAGCTGCCGGACGCTGAGATGTGGCTCTCGTACTACAGCTCCCGCAACAGCGCCACGTCCGTACGCGGTACCGCGATCACTGCCGCGGCCGAGGCCGAGGGGATCCGGCCGACCAAGGCCCTGGAGGTCGCGGAGAACCCCACCGCGCTGCGTGCCGCGATCCTCGCCGACCCCTCGACCGCCAAGGCTGCCCAGGCTGCGCTGCTGGACCGGCTCAAGGAGGACCCGGCCCTGCAGGCGGAGCTGGCCCGCGACGTTCTGCGGACCGACGAGCTGAAGAAGGCGGTGGCCACCGAGAGTCGGGCGGCGGACCGCATCGGATACGTGCGCCAGATCGCGGAGAACGGCCAGATCAAGACCCCGGCCGGGCAGACCGTCGACGCCCCCGTCGAACTCCGGGCGGAGGCCGAGCGGCACCTGTCCCTCCTCGACGAGCTGGACGACGACGAGGAGGCCGGCGAGTGGGTCACCGAGGCGTACGACACGGTCAAGGGTCTCGTGGTGCAGGCCGTCGAGGCCGACCCCGAACTGCGCGTCCAGGAACGCCGCACCAAGTTCTACAGCAGTCTGCAGAAGGCGACGAAGGTGTTCGAGGAGTTGACCTTCGACGACGCCGACGACATCTACGAGGACGACATGGTCCAGCGGCTGGAAGAGCTCCAACTGGCCATCGCCAGCTGCATCACCGCCCTCCGCAAGGCGGCTCCCGAACGCTGAGCGGCCGCGTTCCGGCAGCACGCCGGTTGTGGGCGGTTGACCGGGCTGCGGACGGCGGCGGACCGGATCGAGTCGTTCTTCGCGGGCTGAGGCGCCGGGTGGCCGGTGGGTGGCGCTCCGGGGGACAGTCGCATCTGTCCGTATTGCCATTGCTTGAGGTCCTGTGGGTGTTGTGTTCACCCCTCGCTTTGGTGTCAGAGCACTTGGTGAATGGTTCCGTCGGTGGATTCCGGGACGGGTGCTCACCATCCTGGATGAGCGGGAGAGGAACGGTCGAACGGCATCGGCCGGGACTTTTCCAGCATTCCTCACTCTGAATTCAGGAACGTACAGAGAAAGGGCGCCCGGATCCGTGAGCAATAAACTACGGGAAGCGGTCCGCGAAATTTGTGACCGGGAAAGAGGAGTGCTCGGACACGTCGCGTTCGGGGACGCCTACGGGGAGACCGGCCGGCGCGTGAACGTCGGTCCGCATGCTGTCGGAAAGAAGTCGGCACCGTCGGCGGGGGATGCCGGAGCAGTCCCCTTCGCCGAGCTTCTGAAGAGCCATCGGGGTCGGTCCGGACTGACCCAGCAACAACTGGCGGACTTCGCCACGTTGAGCGTCCGAGCGATCCGGGACCTGGAGAGCGGCAGGGTGCGGCGGCCCCGGCGGGAGAGCGTGGGGCTGCTCGCCGACGCGTTGCGGTTGGCCGACCCGGAGCGTCTGCAACTGCACGCCGCCGGTGGAAGCCCGGCGGACCACCGGGTCCCGCTGTTCGAAGTGCCCACGCCGCCCGCTCCGCCCGGCGCGCTGGTGGGCCGGGAGGCGGAGTTGCAGGTCCTGCTCGATCAGGTGACCGTGCACGGCCACCGCCTGGTGAGCGTGGTCGGAATCAGCGGCATCGGCAAGACGCATCTGGTGCTTGAGGCGGCCAAGGTGCTGCGTGCCAGGGGCTGGCGGGTCGGGTGGCACTCCTTGACCGGGGAGCCACCGTGCTGCGGTGCGATCCCGGCGGCCGTCTCCGGTTCCGACGAGCCGCCGACGCGCGCCACCGACCTGACCGACGATCTCGCCAGGGCGATCGGCGAGCGGCGCGAGCTGCTGGTGATCGACGGCGACGACGCTCCGGGGTCCGGCAGGGTGGACGTCGGCGAACTGCTCCGGCGTTGCCCGGGGTTGAGCGTCGTGGTGACCGGTCTGGCGCCGCGCTACCTGTCGGGCGAGCGCGTACTGCCGCTCACCGCGATGGTCGTGCCGGAGGAGGCGCGGGACTACGACCACGCCCGGCTGAGCGAGGTCGCGTCCGTGGCGCTGTTCCTGTCCCACATGCGCCGCTCGCGGCCGGGGTTCCGGCTGCGGGAGGACAACGCGCACGCGGTGGTGCAGTTGTGCCGCTGGCTCGACGGCGTCCCCAGGGCCCTTGAATACGCGGCGGGTTGGTGCCTGGTGTACTCGCCGGAGCTCCTGCTGGCCCGAGCCGGTCGTGACTCGCATCTGCTCTCCTCGCCGACGGGCTGCGCCTGCCAGAACCTGCTGCGTTCCCTGGCGCGCAGCGTCGACGTCGTGGCCGAGCGCTACCGCCACGTGCTGGCCGAGGTGGCGGACCGTCCGCACTGGACGGTCGCGGACATCGATCACCTGGTCCCGGATCCCCCCGCCGCCTTGCACGCGCTGTTGATCCACGGCCTGGTGCGGCGGGCAGGCGCCCACCTGCCGGAGCGGTTCACGGCGCTGCATCTGGTGCGGCTCTTGTACGTGTAGGGCCGCACCCCGACCAGGACCGCACCCCGACGGGGGCGACGCCAGGCCGCTGAGACTGCCGCTGGTTCTGCCTATCGGGACCCGGAACGGCCATTACGTTTACTCGTAACTCGTGGCGGTCAAGGAAAGGAACGGGAAATGGTCACCTGCCCGGAATGCGAGAACTCGGTGGTTCCCGCCGGAACCCCAGTGATCGGCGAAATCGTGGAATGCGGTGAGTGCGCCAGCGAACTGGAGATCCTCACGCTGGATCCCCTACGGGCCGCGCTCGCGCCGGAGGTCGAAGAGGACTGGGGCGAGTGAGCCGCGCGGTGCCCTTCGCGGTTCTCGCTTCTCGTGTGCGGGCCAGTGAGAAAAGCATCCTCGAAGCCCTCGGTCGCAGAGGGATCGCCCATCGGCACATCGACAGCCGTGAGTGGTGGCACCAACTCGGTGACCGCGGCCTCCGCCCGATCGTGCTGAACAGGGAGATCGGGCTCGCCAGGGCGACGTACGCGGCCCACGCGCTGGAGTCGGCGGGGGCGACGGTGGTCAACTCGGCGCGGGCGACCGAGCTGTGCGGCGACAAGTGGCGCACCTCCGCGGCGCTGGTCGAAGCCGGACTCCCGACGCCGCGAACGGCCCTCGGGCTGACCCCGGAAGCGGCGCTGACGGCTCTGGAGACCCTCGGTTATCCGGCTGTGGTGAAGCCCTTACAGGGTTCGTGGGGAAGGCTGGTCGCCGCGTTGCCGGATCGGCGGACCGCGGAAACCGTGTTGGAGTACGTCGCCGCGTTGCCCTCACCGCAGGCGCGGATCGTCTACGTGCAGGAGTGGATAGCCAAACCGGGGCGGGACATCCGGGTCGTCGTGGTGGGCGGCGAAGCACTCGCGGCGACCTACCGGCGCAGTGAGGATTGGCGGACCAATGTGGCGCGGGGTGCCGTGAGCGAACTGTGTCCCCTGACACCGGACATCGCGAAACTCGCGGTCATGGCCGCACAGGCGGTGGAGGCCGAGATCGCCGGTGTCGACCTGATCGAGGACGAGACGGGAGAGATCCTCGTCCTGGAGGTCAACCACGGTGTCGAGTTCTCCGGTCTCCAACAGGCCCTCGGTGACACGGTTTCCGTCGCCGACCGGATCGTCGACCACCTCCTGACGAAGTCACGCTCATGCTCCGAGTAGCGGTCGTCGGGGCATCCGGTTACATCGGCGGCGAGTTGCTGCGGCTGCTGCTCGGTCATCCACGGGTCACGGTCGTGGCGGCCACGTCCGACCGCCTCGCCGGGCGTCGGGTCGACGGTCCCCATCCCAATCTGCGCGGCCACACGGACCTGTGCTTCGTCGGCCACGACGCAGTGGAGAGCGCCGATTTCGAGGTGCTCTTCCTGGCCGCTCCGCACCGGGAAACGATGGGAAGGATGGCCGGCTTCCTGAAGCTGGCCGAGACCGTCATCGACCTGTCCGGAGACTTCCGCCTACGCGACCCCGAAACCTACGCGTCCTACTACGGAGTTGAGCACACCGCACCGCAGCTGATCCCCGATTTCACCACCGGGCTGCCTGAATGGCACCGCGCCCAACTGGCCACGAGCGACCGGATCTCGGTTCCCGGTTGCATGGCCACCGCCGGCATTCTCGCGGTCCGGCCGATGGCCGAGGCGGGCTTGATCGAGGGCACGGTCCGGGTGGACGCCAGAACCGGTTCCAGCGGGTCGGGGGTTTCCAGCGGACCCGCCGGCGCCCACGCCGAACGCAGCGGTGCCCTCAGGGTGTTCGCGCCCTCCCGGCATCGGCACGAGGCCGAGATCGCCCAGGCCACGGGGCGCACCGTGCGGATGACCGCGACCGGCGTCGAGGCGGTCCGCGGCGTGCAGGTGTTGTGCCACGCGGAGTTGGCGTCCGGCGTGACGGAAAGAGAGGTCCGGTCCGCGTTCCGCGCGGCGTACAAGAACGAGCCGTTCGTCCGGGTCATCGCCCAGCGGCACGGCCTGTACCGGCTGCCGGAGCCGAAGATCCTGACGGGATCCAACTTCTGCGACGTCGGGTTCGCGGTGTCCGCCGACGACGGCACCGTGACCCTGATCGGAGCCTTGGACAATTTGGTCAAGGGCGGCGCGGGCGGCGCGGTGCAATGCCTGAACGTCCGCTTCGGCTGGCCGGAGCGGACGGGGCTGGAATTCCCCGGACTGCACCCGAACTGACGTGAGGCTGATAAAGCGAATGCGAGACATGCTCGTGGTCAAGTGCGGTGGAAACGCCGCTGTTCGGTCGGAGGCGATCTGCGAGGACGTTGCCGCCATGCACCGCGGCGGCAGGCCGGTGATCCTCGTCCACGGCGGTTCGGCCGACATCGACAGCCTTGCCGAACGCCTCAAAGTGCCCTCCCGCCGGCTCGTCGCCCCGAACGGGGTGTCGAGCCGGTACACCGACGAACGAACGCTCGAAGTGGTGCAGTTGGCGCTGGCCGGCTCCGTCAAGCCCCGTCTGCTGGGCGCCCTGCGCGCATGCGGAGCGAACGCGGTCGGGTTGACCGGTCTGGACGCCGGACTTCTCGTGGCCGCCCGCAAGCCGGCGCACCGCGCACTCATCGACGGACGCCGGCTCGTGGTCAGGGACGACCACAGCGGACGGATCGTCGAGGTGAACGGCGACCTGCTGGCCACGCTGCTCGCGGCGGGGCTGCTGCCCGTGGTGTCGCCGCCGGCCCTGGGTCAGGACGGCCGGGTGCTCAACACGGACGCGGACCGCGCCGCCGCGGCCATCGCGGGCGCCGTCCGGGCCAGCACCCTGGTGCTGCTCACCGGGGCGAGGGGGGTGCTGGCCGACCGGCACGACGAACGGTCGGTGCTCCCCGTCTGCCGGGTTCCCCGTCAGGGGGCGCCCCCGGTGGTCACTGGAGGAATGGGGGTCAAGCTGATCGCGGCCCGCGAGGCACTGCTGGCCGGTGTGCACCGCGTCCTGATCGCGGACGGCCGTCGACCGCATCCGGTCCAGGAGGCCCTGGCGGGCTCCTGCACCGAAGTGCTCCTGGAGGAAGAGTGACAGGGTTTTCCGACCCGGCCGCGATCGAACTGCTCCACGGCATGCTGAGGATTCCCTCACCGTCCTTCGCGGAGTCGGAGCTGGCCGGTCACGTGGTGGAGGCCATGCGCGGAGCCGGTCTCACCGCGCGGATCGACGGGGCGGGCAACGTGATCGGGGAGATCCGGCGCGGCCCGGGCCCGACGGTGATGCTGCTCGGGCACATGGACACCGTGCCGGGGGACGTCCCGGTGCGGGTGGTCGGCGATCGCTTGTACGGCAGGGGTGCGGTCGACGCCAAGGGGCCGCTCGCCACGATGATCTGCGCGGCCGCCGGCAGCACCGGCTTCCGCGGCCGGATCGTGGTCGTGGGCGCGGTGGAGGAGGAGACCACGATGTCCCGGGGGGCGGTGGAGATCCGCCGTACGCACGAGCCACCGGACGCGCTGATCATCGGCGAGCCCAGCGGCTGCGACACGGTCGTCCTCGGGTACAAGGGGAAGATCGACCTCCGTTACCACGTGCGGTGCGAGGCCACCCACCCCAGCAACGTCGTGCCCAAGGCGTCCGAGTTGGCGGCCCGGGCGTGGACGGAACTCCTGGAGCTGCTCGGCCCGGAGGCGAGCCACGCCCGATTCGACTCCCCTGGCCCGACCCTGACCTCGATCAACGGCGAACTGACCGACGCCACCGCGGAGTTCAGCATCCGCACTCCGCCGAGCTTCGACGGCGAGCGCCTGGTGACGGCGCTCTCCGAGCGGTCGGCCCCGGGCACCCTCCAGGTCGTCAACGCGGTGCGCGCCTGCCGCGTCGGCCGCAACGACCCCGTGGTGCGGGCCCTTTCGGTCGCGATCCGCGCGCAGGGCGGCAGCCCGCGGGCGAAGGTGAAGACCGGCACCTCCGACATGAACACGCTGGCGGAGGAGTGGACGATGCCGATGGCCACCTACGGGCCGGGGGACAGCAGCCTGGACCATTCCGACCGGGAACACATCAAACTGTCCGAGTACCTGTTCGGCATCCGGGTGTTGACCCGGGCGCTGACCGAACTGGACGGGCATCTCACCAGAGAGGGCCGATGAGCGACGACCACGCGCGCAGGGCACGGGAACTCATCGTGCGCATGTGCGCCAACCCGGAAGGCGGCCACCTCGGCGGATCGATGTCCCTGGTCGAGATCCTGGTCACGCTCTACCACCACGTGCTGCGGATCGACCCGCGGCTGCCGCAGGCGCCGGACCGGGACATCCTCCTGCTGAGCAAGGGCCACGGCGCGATCGGACTGTACGCCGCCCTGGCGGAGCGAGGCTTCTTCCCCGAGGAGTGGCTGGCGAGTTACGGCGCTTTGGACAGCATCTTCACCGCACACCCGAACCCGGCCGTCCCGGGGGTCGAGATGCCGACCGGGTCGCTCGGGCACGGGCTGCCGCTCGGCGTCGGCTTCGCGCTCGCCGCACGGCTGGACGGCAGCGACCGGCGTTGCTTCGTCGTGCTCGGCGACGGCGAACTGCAGGAGGGCTCGGTCTGGGAGGCCGCGATGGCTGCCGGTGCCCAGCGACTGGACCGGCTGGTGGCCATCGTGGACCGCAACGGGCTGCAGATCAGCGGTGACACCGAGGAAACCGTGGGCCTTGAGCCGCTGGGGGACCGTTGGCGCGCCTTCGGGTGGACGGTGCACGAGGTCGACGGGCACGACACGGACCAGTTGCGGGCGGCCCTGTCGGGTATCCCGCACGCCCCGGGCAAGCCGACCGTCGTGCTGGCCCGCACGGTCAAGGGCAAAGGACTGCCCTACATCGAAGGCCAGGCCCGCAGCCACTACGTCCGACTCACCGAGCGCGGGCACCGGCGTGCCCGAGCGGCGGTGTTGCGCGGCGAACGACCCTGAAC
Organism: Streptomyces sp. WZ-12; assembly: GCF_028898845.1. Taxonomy (NCBI): domain Bacteria; kingdom Bacillati; phylum Actinomycetota; class Actinomycetes; order Kitasatosporales; family Streptomycetaceae; genus Streptomyces; species Streptomyces sp. WZ-12. The sequence goes on from NZ_CP118574.1 coordinate 7,860,253, forward strand.
GGAGACGACATGTCCGTCGTGACAGCCGAACCCACCGCGTCGGACCAGGCCCGCGCGGCCCGGGAGGTATACCGGGACGTACTGGTGGAGTTGGTCGGCGAGGACGAACGCTATGTGTGCCTGGACAGCGACACCGGTCTGTTCTCCGCCACCTCATGGGGCGAGGCCGCGCGGCGGTACCTCAACCTCGGTATCGCGGAACAGAACCTGATGGGTGTGGCGGCGGGACTGGCCAGGTCCGGCCGGATTCCCTTCGTCAACACCATGGCGACCTTCGCCGCCACCCGCGCGTTGGAAGCGGTGAAACTCGACATCGCCTGGAACGACCTGCCGGTGCGGATCGTCGCCACCCACGGCGGGCTCTCCGCCGGCCATCTCGGTTCCACCCACCATGCGTTGGAAGACCTCGCCATCATGCGGATGCTGCCCCACATGACGGTGCTGGTACCCGCGGACGGCCCCGCCACCGAGAGCCTGGTCCGAGCCGGCGCGGAGCTGCCGGGACCGGTGTACCTGCGCCTCGGGCGCGGCGCGACGCCGGCCCTGGCGTCGCCGGAGCCGGTGCGGATCGGGGTCGCGCAGTCCTTGCGCCGGGGAACCGACGTGACGCTGATCGCCACCGGACCGTATCCCGTGCTCACCGCGGTCGAGACCGCCGACGAACTGGCCGGTGCCGGAATCGACGTGGCCGTGCTCAACATGCACACGGTCAAACCGCTCGATCAGGAGGCGATCGTCACGGCCGCCACCCGCACGCGCGGGATCGTCACCATCGAGGAACACTGGGCGGCCGGGGGCCTCGGATCCGCGGTGGCCGAGGTCGTGGCCGGCCTGGGTGTCGGCTGTCCGGTGCGGCGGGTGGCGGTGGACGATCGGTTCGCCGCCGGTACCGGCGGACACCGTCATCTCCTGGCGCGCAACGGGATTTCCGGCGCGACGGTGATGGAGCAGGTGCGACGGCTGCTGGCCTGAACCGGCGCCGTCGAGGTCATCGACCGTGGAACGCCGTGGACCACTCGGCGTCGGCGATCTCCGAGGCGCGTTCCCAATGTGGCGTGTAGGCCGCCGTCGTGGCGACGGCGGCCAGCGCGTCGCGGTGCTGCCAGACCTTCTCGAACGCGTCGGCGTACCTGGCGAGCAACGGCCCCGACTCCGGGTGCAGGTGCGCCTTCTGAAGGGTGAAGGAGTCGTCGAGGACCCGCAGGGTGGCCGGGAAGTCCTCGGCGCGGTAGGGGCGGGCCACGACGCCGGGCAGCGCCCACGGGTAGCCGCCGAACCCACGCCGTTCGGTGAACACCCGCTGCGCGGGCAGCGGTTGGAGCTGGTAGGGCGCGGCGGGCACCCCTTCGGCACGCAAGGCTCGCTGTACGACGGCGCGCAGCGGGCCCGCGAACTCGTCGGCCAGCCCGAAGGCGGCGGGGTTCACCCGGAAGCGCAGGATGTGCCAGGCATGGGTGCGATCGCGTGGGACCTCGGGCACCAGGAAGCCGGGGTACGCGGCCAGTCGTCCCAGCAGTCGGCGGACGTTCTCCTCGCGGACGGCCGCTTCGGCGGGGAACCGCGTGAGGCGGCTCCGGGTGAAGGCCGCCTGTATCGCGTTCGGTTTGCAGTTCCAGCCCAACAGATGGGCGACGTAGCTGCGTTCGCCGTTGGCCGGGATGAGTTCGCCGAACTGCCGCAGCATGGTCGCCCTCGTCGCCAGGTCCGCGTCATCGGTCGTGATCAGGCCGCCCTCGCCACAAGTGGCCAGATTCTTGCTGACGTTGAGGCTGAACGTGTTCACGGCGCCGATCGAGCCCACGGCCCGGCCCTGGTACCGGGCGCCGTGCGCCTGCGCGGCGTCCTCGACCACGGCGACCCCGTGCCGGTCGGCGATCGCGGTGATCCGGTCCAAGTCGGCGGGCAGACCGTGCAGATGGACCACGACGATCGCCTTGGTGCGGGGCGTGATCGCGGCTTCGAGCGCCGTGGGGTCCAGGTTGAACGTGGCGGGGTCGATGTCCACGAATACCGGCATGGCCATGAGGTGCAGCGGAGCGGTGGCGCTGCCGATGAAGCTCAAGGCGGGCACGATGACCTCGTCACCGGCCCCCACGCCCACGGCGCTCAGCGCGACCGACAGCGCGGCGGTTCCGTTGCTCACCGCCACGCAGTGCTCCGTGCCGACGTGCCGCGCCCACTCCCGCTCCAGCCCCGCGATCTCCTGCTCTCCCGACGAGGCGGAGGTGAACCGGCCGGACCGCAGCACCCGTTGGACCGCCTGCTCGTCCTCCTCGGTCACCAACGGCCAGGGCCTGATCCGGAGTTCCCTGGGCACGGCTCGCTCGCCGCCGAACATCGCAAGGTCGACCGCCGACCGGGTCGGTTGCTGGATTGTCACCGTTAAGCCTCTTCTCGATGTGATTCCGTACGGACGTCGCGCCTGTCAGTGTCGGCGTGCGCCGTCGCGTCCGGCGGCAATCGCACCGGCAGTTCACCCGCCCTCCTTTGTGGTCCTCCCTCGGATTGCCGCTGTGACTGCCGCTGGTGGCGGCCGCCGCTCGATAGCTTCGTTCTCGATTCCAGACCGGACTCGGAATGAGGGAATACGTGACCAGCCCTTTCGACGGACCGAATTCGAGTGTGGCCGGGCGAAATCCGGTCACCCGGCACCAGCGCGTCCTCTGCGAACTGGTGGCCGACGTGCTCCGGTTGAGCAACGTGGGGCTCGATGACGGCTTCGTGGCGCTCGGCGGAGACAGCATCATCGCCATGCAACTCGTCAGCCGGGCGCGGAAAGCCGGTCTGCGGATCACCGTCGGCGAGGTGCTGAAGCACCGGGACATGGAGGCACTGGCGGAGACGGTCACCGTGATCGACCAGGAGCCGACGCCCGTCGCGGACAGTGGGGTGGGGCCGGTCGTCACCACTCCCATCATGCAGTGGTTCCGGGAACGCGGTGGCGGGTTGGACACCTACCACCAGTTCGCGGTCCTGCGCACACCTTCAGGACTGACGAAAACGCACCTGATCTCGATGGTGCAGGCCCTCCTCGACCACCACGACGTCCTGCGCCTGCGGCTGTCCCTGCGCGGTGGCGCGGAAGACTGGGCGCTCGAAACCCTGCCGGTGGGCGCGGTCGACGCGGCCTCGGCCGTCCGGCGGATCGACGTGGCGGGGCGTTCCGAGGACGACCGGGCCGCGCTGGTTCGACGGGAGTCGGATGCGGCCCGCGACCGGCTTCGCCCGCGGGAGGGCAACGTCCTCCAGGCCGTGTGGTGCGATGCCGGGCCGGACAGCCGGGGCGAACTCGCGCTGATCGTCCATCACTTGGCCATCGACTCCATTTCCTGGCGCGTCCTGGCCGCCGACCTCGCGACGGCCTGGCGAGGGGGCGAAGGGAACGCCGCGATCGCTCTCGATCCGGTGCCGACCTCGTTCCGTCGCTGGTCCGAGGTGCTCAGCGAGCAGGCGCACGCGCAGGCCAGCGTCGCGGAACTCCCCGGCTGGCTCGAACGGTTGCGTCCCGGCGCCGCCCGGTTCGGCGACCGGGCGAGGGTGCCCGGCCGTGACCTGGAGAGCCGGGACCGGCGCTTCACCGCGTCCTTGTCGGCCGAGTTCACGGAGGAGTTGCTGACCGCCGTGCCGGCGTTGTTCCACGCCGACATCAACGATGTTCTGCTCGCCGGGCTCGCGCTGGCGATGGGCGACTGGCACCGCCGACGCGGCACGGCGGGCGACGGCACCGCGCTGCTGCACCTGGAAGGCCACGGCAGGGAAGGCGCGCTCGCGGACGTGGATCTCTCCCGGACCGTGGGCTGGTTCACCAGCATGTTCCCGATCAGGCTCGAACTGGGGGAGCTGGACTGGGCGGACGTGGACGCCGCCGGACCCGCGGTCGGGACCGCGGTGAAGCGGATCAAGGAGCAGGTGCGGGGCATCCCCGACAAGGGGGTCCGGTACAGCCTCCTTCGCTATCTGAACCCGGAGACCGGTGCGCTGCTGGAGCAGGCGGCCCAGCCGGAGTTCGTCTTCAACTACCTGGGCCGCTTCGAGGTCTCGGACGACGCCGACTGGTCGGTCGTACCGGAGTACGGGACCGGCCTGGACGGCACGGGGCCGGGTATGCCCATGGCCCACAGCATCGAGGTCAACGCGGCCACGGTGGACCAGGCGGACGGTCCGGTGCTGCGTGCCACCTGGACCTGGGCCGACAGCGTCGTGTCCGAGGCGGACACCCGCGAGCTGGCGGAAACGTGGTTCCGGATGCTCCGGACCCTGGTCGCGCACGCCCGCGAACCCGGAGCGGGCGGACTCACCCCGTCCGACCTGACGCTGAGCTCGCTCAGCCAGCACGAACTCGAAGAAATCGAATCCGACCTGCGGGCTTTCTGAGGAAGTTGACACTGAAGATGAGCGAGTCAGTAGTCGAGGACGTCCTTCCCCTGTCGCCCCTTCAGGAAGGGCTTCTCTTTCACGCGCTGTTCGATCGGGAAACCCACAGCCCCTACCTCGCACAATTCGCGGTGGACCTCAACGGGCCGGTGGACACCGCGCTCCTGAGGGCGGCCGCGGAGACCGTGATCCGGCGCCACGCCACGTTGCGGTCCGGATTCCGGTACCGGAAATCAGGCGAGCCGATACGGGTGGTCCGCCGCGAAGTCCCGCTGGACTGGCGGGAGATCGAAACGGGGCAGGAAGGGGGCGCGCAGCAGCGGTTCGCCGAACTGACCGAGCAGGACTGGGCCAGGGGCATCGACGTCGGCGGGTCGTCGTTGATCCGGTTCACGCTCATCAAGCACACCGCCCGCCACCACCGGCTCCTCGTCACCGCCCACCATCTCCTGCTGGACGGATGGTCCTTCGCCCTGCTCTTCCAGGAGCTGTTCGCGGTGTACTCCCGAGGCGGCGGCACCGCCGGCCTGGCACCGGTGCGCCCGTACCGGGACTACCTGGCGTGGCTGGCGGAACAGGACCGGGCCGGCGCGGAGCGGCACTGGGCGGCGGCCCTGGAGGGGGTCGTCGAGCCCACCTTCGTCGCGTCCGCCGATGCCCGGACCGGCCCGCCGCCGGAGGAGGTGGCGGTGCTGCTGCCGACGGAGACGACGGCGCTGCTGACCGCGCACGCCCGGCGGAACCACGTCCTGCTCAACACGGTGTGCCAAGGGGTATGGGCCGTCCTGGTCGGCACGCTCACCGGGCGCGACGACGTCGTGTTCGGCTCGACGGTCAGCGGCCGTCCGGCGGAGCTGACCGGCGCGGACTCGATGATCGGGATGCTCATCAACACGGTCCCGGTGCGGGTGCGGCTGGACCAGGCGGCTTCGGTGAGCGCGCTGTTCGAGCAGATCCAGTCGGGCCGCGCCGCGGCGCTCGACCACGATCACCTCGGCCTGACGGAGATCCAGCGCCTCACCGGTTGTCCCACCGCGCTCTTCGACACCAACGTGGTCTTCGACAACTTCCCGATGCACGACTACAAGGTCGACTCGCCCGACGGTGCACTCGACGTGGGCGTCACGTTCCGCGACAGTGCGCACTACCCGCTGACCCTCGCCGTCGAACCGGGCGAGTGGCTCTCCCTGCGTCTGCACTACCGTCCGGACCTGTTCACCGCCGCTCAGGCGGCCGAACTCGCCGAGCGGCTGCGGCTGTTGCTGGAACAGGTGGCCGCGGATCCGGATCAGCCGCTCTCCGCGCTGACCGTGCTCTCGCCCGATCAGCGCGACCGGGTCGTACGGGAGTGGAACGACACCGCGGTCGAGCTGCCCGAGGCGACGCTTGCCGAGCTGTGGTCGGAGCAGGTCCGGCGCACGCCACGAGCGACGGCCCTGGTGGCGCCCGACGAGCGACTGAGCTACGCCGAGTTGGACGAACGCGTGGAGCGGCTTGCGGCGCAGCTCGCTCACCGGGGCGCGGGCCCGGACCGGGTCGTGGCCGTGGCGCTGCCCCGCTCGGTGGAGCTCGTGGTCGCGATCCTCGCCGTGGTCAAAGCGGGCGCGGCCTACCTTCCGCTGGACCTTGACCACCCCGCCGGGCGGATCGCCGCGATGATCGCGGACGCCGGGCCGGTCCTCGTGCTGACCGACTCGCAGAGCGCCGACGCCCTTCCCGGCTCCGCACCGAGGCTGTTGCTCGACGAGCCGGTCGCGCCCGTGTCCGCCCGGCCGGTACGGACGGTACGGCCGCTTCCGGCGCACTCCGCCTATGTCCTCTTCACCTCCGGATCCACCGGACGCCCCAAGGGCGTCATGGTCCCGCACGCGGCCATCGTCAACCGGCTGCTGTGGATGCAGGGGCAGTACCAACTCACCGGTGCCGACCGGGTGTTGCAGAAGACCCCGGCCGGGTTCGACGTGTCGGTCTGGGAGTTCTTCTGGCCGCTGATCTCCGGCGCGACCCTGGTGCTGGCCAAGCCCGGCGGACACCGCGACCCCGGCTATCTCGCCGGGCTGATCCGGCGTGAATCGGTGACCGTCACGCACTTCGTGCCCTCCATGCTGCAGGCGTTCCTCCGGGAGCCCGGTGCGGGGGACTGCACGGGCCTGCGCCGGGTCATCTGCAGCGGCGAGGCCCTGCCCGCGGAGACGCAACGCGAACTGTTCGCCACGCTCGGCTCCACCGAGCTGCACAACCTCTACGGGCCGACCGAAGCCGCCGTCGACGCGACCTACTGGCAGTGCCGCCGTGGCGATGAGGGGAGTTCGGTACCGATCGGCCGGCCGCTGGCCAATGTGTCGGCGTTCGTGCTGGACGGTGCGCTGCGGCCGGTGCCGCCCGGGGTGGTGGGCGAGCTCTACCTGAGCGGGATCCAGCTCGCCAGGGGGTACATCGGGCGTCCCGCGCTGACCGCCGAGAGGTTCGTGGCGTGCCCGTTCTCGGCGGGGGAGCGGATGTACCGGACCGGTGACCTGGTTCGGTGGACCGCCGACGGGGAGCTGGAGTTCGTCGGCCGCGCGGACGCGCAGGTGAAGATCCGGGGCTTCCGCGTGGAGCTCGGCGAGGTCGAGGCCGTGCTGGCCGGCCACCCCGAGGTGACCCAGGCCGCGGTCGTCCTCCGGGAGGACCGGCCGGGTGACCAGCGCCTGGTCGGGTACGTCGTGACCCGGTCCCTCGGCCTCACGGACCAGGAGCTCCGCCGGTTCGTCTCGGGCAGCCTGCCCGACTACATGGTCCCTGCCGCCGTGGTCCTGGTCGAGACCATGCCGACGACGGTGAACGGGAAACTCGACCGTGCCGCGCTGCCGGAGCCGGACCGGACCGCGCACGCCGTGCGGGAGCCGCGCAGTGCGCGCGAGGAGATCCTGTGCGAACTCTTCGCGGAGGTGCTCGGGGTGCCCCGCGTGGGGATCGACGATCACTTCTTCGACCTGGGTGGGCACTCCCTCCTCGCGCTCCGGCTGCTCTCCCGGATCCGGTCGGCCCTGGGCGAGGGGTTCGAGATCCGGGACCTGTTCGCCGAGCCCACGGTGGCCGGACTGGCCCGGCTGACCGGGGCCGCGCGCCCGGCGCTGACCGCCCGGGCGGGGGCGGAGCCCGTGCCGCTGTCGTTCGCCCAGCGACGGCTGTGGTTCCTGAACCGGATGGAACGCGACGAAGGGACGTACAACGTGCCCGTCGCGGTCCGCCTCACCGGGACGGTGGACGGGGACGCCCTGGCACGGGCGCTCGCCGACGTGGCGGAACGGCACGAGAGCCTGCGCACGGTCTTTCCCGAGAACGGCGGTGAGCCGCACCCGGTGGTGCTGGATTCGGCCCCCGGGATCGAGGTCGTCGAGGTGGCGCCGCCCGACCTCGCCGACGCCATGGCGGAGCGGGTGCGTCACCGGTTCGACCTCACCGAAGACGCGCCCCTCCGGGCCACGTTGTTCCGGCTCGGCCCTGAGCAGCAGGTCCTGCTGTTGGTCATCCAGCACATCGCGGCCGACGGATGGTCCCTGCGTCCGCTGCTGAGGGACCTCGGCCTGGCTTACACCGCCCGGTGCGAGGGGACCGCACCGGACTGGCCGCCGCAGCCGGTGCGCTACGCCGACTACACGCTGTGGCAACGAGAGCTGCTCGGTGACGCCGAGGACCCGGCGAGCCTGATGAGCCGTCAATTGGAGTACTGGCGCACGCAACTGGCAGCTCTGCCGGCGGAGTTGACGTTGCCGGTGGACCGGCCGCGCCCCGCGGTGGCGGCGCAGTCCGGTGGGATCGTGGCCGTCCACTGGGGGCCGGAGCTGCACCGCAGGCTGCTCGAACTCGCCAGGTCCGCCGGCTGCACGCTGTTCATGGTGGTGCAGGCGGGCTTCGCGGCGCTCCTGACCCGTATGGGCGCGGGCACCGACATCCCCTTCGGCACTCCGGTGGCGGGCCGGTCGGACAGCGCGCTCGACGATCTGGTCGGGTTCTTCGTCAACACCCTGGTGCTGCGCACCGACACCGCGGGCGATCCCGACTTCGCCGAACTGCTGCGGCGGGTCCGGGACACCGACCTGGAGGCGTTCGCCCACCAGGACCTCCCGTTCGACTCCCTCGTCGAGGACTTGCAGCCCGAGCGGTCGCTGTCCCGGAACCCGCTGTTCCAGGTCATGATCCAGGTGCAGCACGCCGAGACCACCACCCCGGAGTTCGCCGGGCTGGCGGGCGAACGGGCCCCGGTGAACTGGGACGTCGCGAAGTTCGACCTCAGCCTTGAGCTGGTGGACGAGCGCGATGCCCAGGGCGCACCGGCCGGGCTGACCGGCTACCTGGAGTACGCCCAGGAGCTGTTCGACCGGACCACCGCCGAACAGCTCGTGATGCGCCTGCGACGACTGCTGGAACAGGTGCTCGCCGCCCCGGAACGGCCGATCGGCACCGTCGACGTGCTCTCGGACGAGGAACGGCGACGCCTCCTCCCCGGGCGTCCCGCGCCCGCGCAGCCGACCGTGTTCCTGCCCGACGCGTTCCGGGAGCAGGTCGCCCGCACGCCGGACGTGACGGCGCTGGTCTTCGAGGACACCGCGATGACCTACGCCGAACTCGACGCACGCGCCACCCGGTTCGCCCGCCGCCTCGTGCGCCAGGGTGCGGGCCCGGACCAAGTGGTGGCGGTGGCCCTGCCCCGGTCCGCGGACCTGGTGGTCGCGCTCCTGGCCGTACTGAAGTCGGGCGCCGCGTTCCTGTTCGTCGACACGGCGTACCCGGCCCGGCGGATCGCCTACCTGCTGGAGGACTCCGCCGCCGCCCTGGTCGTCACCGACAGCGCGTCCGCCACGTCGCTGCCCGCGTGCGCACCGGTGCTCATCGACGCCCCCGCGCCCGACGACGAGTCGTCGGAAGAGCTGAGGGTCGCTGTCGCCGCGGACCACCCGGCATACGTCGTGTACACCTCGGGGTCGACCGGCCAGCCCAAGGGCGTGATGGTGACCCACGGCGGGCTGGCCAACCTGCTGGCCTTCTACCGCGCGGAGGTCATCGCCACCGCGGAGCGGATCCGTGGCGCGCAACGCTGCCGGATGGCGCTGACGGCGTCCCTCTCCTTCGACACCTCGGTCGTCGGCCTGCTGTGGCAGGCCGTTGGCCACGAACTCCACCTGATCGGCGACGACACCCGCCGCGACCCCGCCGCCATGGCCCGGTACCTGGACCGGTGCGGCATCGACGCCCTCGACGTGATGCCCAGCTACGCCGAGGAGTTGATCCGGCAGGGGATGCTCGATCCGGCCCGAACGCCGCCGGCGGTGGTGATGACCGGCGCGGAAACGGTGGGCGAGAAGCTGTGGGCACGGATCCGGGAGACCGAGGGGATCACCGTCTACAACATCTACGGACAGACCGAGACCACGGTGGACACCCTCTTCTGGGCATCGGACGAGAGTGACCGACCCCTGATCGGCCGCCCGATCGCCGGGGTGGACGTGTTCGTGCTCGACCCCGGACTGCGGCCCGTCCCGCCGCGCGTGGTCGGCGAACTGTACGTCGCCGGCGCCCAGTTGGCACGGGGCTACGTGAACCGACCCGGCCTGACCGCGGAGCGGTTCGTGGCGAACCCGTTCAGCCCGGGCCAGCGCATGTACCGCACGGGTGACCTGGTCCGGTGGACCGGCGACGGCGCGCTGGAATTCCTCGGCCGGGCCGACGACCAGGTGAAGATCCGCGGCTTCCGGGTCGAACTCGGCGAGGTCGAGGCGGCATTGGCTCGCCACGAGGGCGTCGCGCACGCGGTGGCGGTCCTGCGCGAGGACCACCCCGGGGACAAACGCCTCGTCGGGTACGTGCTCGCGCGGAACACGGAACTCGACGCGCGACGACTGCGCGAGTTCGCACGGCAGAACCTGCCGGACTACATGGTGCCCGCCGCGATCGTGGTGATCGACGAACTGCCGTTGACACCGAACGGGAAGGTGGACAGCGCCGCGCTGCCCAAACCGACGTACCCCACCGGCACCCGGCGCGCGCCGCGCAACCTCCGCGAGGAACTCCTGTGCGGGCTGTTCGCGGAGGTGCTCGGCCGCGACGCGGTGGGGATCGACGACGGCTTCTTCGACCTCGGCGGCCACTCCCTGCTGGCCGTGCGGCTGAGCAGCAAGGCGCGCTCCGTTCTCGGCGTGGAGCTGCCGGCCCGCCTGCTGTTCGCCACCCCGACCGTGGCCGGGCTGGCGGAGCGCCTCGACGACGCGCTCCCCGCCAGGCCGACGCTCCGGGCGGGGGAACGCCCGGACGTGCTGCCGCTGTCCCACGCCCAGCAGCGACTGTGGTTCCTGAGCCAGTGGGAGGAGACGGGCACCACCTACAACCTCCCCGTCGCTCTTCGCCTGTCCGGGCCGCTGGACCGGGAAGCCCTCGAACAGGCGCTCTCCGATGTCACGGATCGACACGAGAGCCTGCGGACCGTCTTCGTCGAACGGGGCGACCAGCCGGTGCAGTCGGTGCGCGCACCGGGAGAGGTCCGGCCGGCACTGGTGCACCAAGAGGTGTCCGAGGCCGAGGTCGAGGCGGCGGTTCGCGCGGCCGTGGACCACCGTTTCGAGCTGGCCGCACAACCTCCCGTGATCGCCCACCTGTTGACGATGGGTCAGGAGGACCATCTCCTGCTGCTGGTGTTCCACCACATCGTCTGCGACGGCTGGTCGCTCGGACCGCTCCTGCGCGATCTCTCCGCCGCCTACGCCGCCCGCACACGGCGCGGGGCTCCCCAGTGGGACGAACTGCCGGTGCAGTACGCCGACTACGCGCTGTGGCAACGCGACCTGCTCGGCAGCGAGGACGACCAGGACAGTGTGCTGTTCCGTCAGCTCACTCACTGGCGCGACCAACTGGCCGATCTGCCGGTGGAATTGGCCCTGCCGACGGATCGGCCCCGGTCCGAGACCAGCGACTCCGCGGGGGGATCGGCACACGTCGAGTGGGGCCCCGAACTCCATCGAAGCCTGCTCGCGGTTGCCAGGGAGCACCACTGCACGTTGTTCATGGTGCTCCAAGCCGGATGCGCCGCCCTGCTCAGCAGACTGGGCGCGGGGACGGACATTCCGATCGGCACCCCGGTGGCGGGCCGGTCGGACAGTGCGCTCGACGATCTGGTCGGGTTCTTCGTCAACACGGTGGTCCTGCGGACCGACGTCTCGGGGACCCCGAGCTTCGCGGAGCTGCTCCGTCGCGTCCGGGCCACCGACCTCGCGGCCTACGAGCACCAGGACGTCCCGTTCGAGCGGCTGGTCGAAGCGGTGAATCCACCGCGCTCGCCCAGTCGCCACCCGCTCTTCCAGGTCATGGTTCAGCTCCAGCACGCGACCGCCGACCCCGAATTCCCCGGTCTGCGGGCGACCGAGTGGCCGGTCCCGTCGACCACCGCGAAGTTCGACCTGGTCATCGACGTGGAGGAGCGGATCGACCGGGACGGAGCACCGGCCGGGCTGGTCGGCGCCCTGATGTACTCGACCGCGCTGTTCGACGCCTCGACGGGGGAGCAACTCGCCGACGGCCTGCGCCGGTTGCTCACACAGGTCGTCGAGAACCCGCAGCGGCTGGTCGCCGACCTCGATGTACCACCCGTCCAGAACCGGCGGTCCCGTGACGTCACCGCACGCCCGGCTCCGTCACCGGACGCGGCGCCGACCACCACCGGCCCGCGTACGGCGCACGAGGAGGTGCTCGGCGAGCTGTTCGCCACGGTGCTCGGCCTGGACTCGGTCGGCGTCGACGACAACTTCTTCGCCCTGGGCGGGCATTCGCTGCTGGCGACCAAGCTGATCTCCCGGGTGCGTTCGACCCTGGGGCTGGAACTGCCGGTCCGCGAGTTCTTCCGCTCCCCGACGGTCTCCGGGGTCGCCGCGTACCTGGCGACGGCCCGGCCCGCCCGCCCGGCGCTGCGGCCAGCCACTTCCCGCTGACCGTGGGGCGTTCACCGACACACCTGGGAGACGGACCTCATGCTCACCATGTTCGGACTGGAACTGATGGAAGAAGCGGTGTACCGGGAGATGCGCGCATCGCCCGCGCCGAGCGCCGAGGCGATCGCCGACCGGCTGGCCGTCGCGCCGGACCGGGTACGCGCCTGCCTCGACCGGCTGCTCGAACTCGGCCTGGTGGGGCACTCCTTCGAGGTACCGGGCGGATTCGCCGCGGTGGATCCGGTCTTGAGCCTGCAGCAGTCGTTGGCCGGCCAGCACGAGGAGTTGATGCGTCGGCAGCTCCGGCTCGCCGAGACCCACGCCGAGGTCGTCCGCCTGCTCACGTCCGGCGCCTCCGGCCTGTCGGGCAAGGCCGAACAGGTCGAGCGGCTCCTGGGGATGGACGCGGTGCAGCGCCGGGTGGACCGCCTGGCGGGGGAAGCCACCCGCGAGGTGCTGACGTTCCGCCCCGGCGGCGCGCAGTCGCCGCTGGAACTCCTGGCGTCGCGCCGGAACGACGCGGCGTTGCTGAGCCGCTCGGTGTCGATCCGGACCATCGGCACGGACACCGACTCCTACGACGCCGCGACGAGGGCGCACGTGCACTGGCTGACCAGCAACGGGGGCCAGTTCCGCGGCTCCGGGGCTCCGCTGCCGAGAATGCTCCTGGTCGACGGCTCGGTCGCACTGGTACCCGTCGACCCGGAGGACGCGGCGGCGGGCGCGCTCCATGTGACCGATCCCGGCCTCATCGCCCCCATGGTCGTCCTGTTCGAGATGACCTGGTCGTCGGCCGCACCGCTGGATGCTGAGTGGCCCGCCGAGGGCGACGCCCCGAGCGGCAAGGAGCTGGCACTGCTCAGGCTGGTGGCCAGGGGGTGCACCGATGCCGCCGCAGCAGGGCAGTTGCATATTTCGCACCGGACCGCTCGACGCATGATGGCGGTGCTGATGGAGCGCCTCGGCGCTCGCAGCCGTTTCGAGGCCGGGGTCAAGGCCGCCCGGCTCGGTTGGCTCTGACCGTCGGACGAGCCGGCCACGTCCGTCCCTGACGTCATGTCACATCCTCGGCCGATCCCCGTGGTTCGGCCTGATCACCTTGAAAGGACAGTTCCGTGAACAACCCGTTCGATGACGAAAACGGCTCCTATCTCGTGCTGGCCAATGCGGAGCGACAGCATTCCCTGTGGCCCGCCCACATCGACGTGCCCGCCGGATGGTCCACCGTGTTCGGAGCGGGAACGCGGGCCGCGTGCCTGGACTACGTCGAGGAGAACTGGACGGACATGCGGCCCGCCAGCCTGGCGGCCACGATGAACGGGGCCTGACCGATGGCAGCGAGCGCGATAGGCACCACGGGGTTCGAGGCCGGGCCCATGTCCACCGGGGCGGCACGGTGAGCGGCGTACGGGACACCACGGTGGTGCCCCTGCACCGGACGCCGGACGCCGAACGGACCCTGGTCGGCCTGAGCTTCTTCGCCGGCGGTACGGCCGCGTACCGGCCGTGGACCGCGAGCATGCCCGCCGGGACGGACCTGGCCGTGCTCTGTTACCCCGGCAGGGAGGGGCGGTTCACCGAGCCCTTCGCCCGGGACTGGGCCGAACTGGCCGCCGGGGTAACCGAATCGCTGTCCGGTGCCGACCTCGGCCCGTATGTCCTCTTCGGGCACAGCATGAGCGGCTGGATGGCCTTCGACGTCGCCGCCCGGCTGGAGAGGGCCGGGGCGCGGAAGCCGGAAGCGCTCGTCCTCTCCTCCTGCAACGCCCCCGACCGGGGTCTGACCGACAGCGAACGTTTTCCCACACTCCAGGACGATGACGAGCGACTCCTGGAATGGCTGGGCACCTACGGCCTGTTGCCCCCGCACGTCCGTGAGGACGACGGCCTGACCGAGCTGGCGCTGGAGTTGATGCGCGCCGACTTCGGCGTCCGGGACACCTTCGTCTATGCCGGCGCCAAGGTGAGCGTGCCGCTGCAGGTGTTCTCCGGTGCCGACGATCCGCTGATCAGCGCCGACGTCGGTTCCCGGTGGAGCGGCTTGACCTCCGGCCCGTACCGGCACGACGTGCTCGGCGGCGGCCACTTCTACACCCCGGAGATCTGGCGGGCCCTCCCGAGCCGGATCGCTGCCACCCAGTCCACCGCGTCCGGCTCTGCCCCCTGAGGAGTGGCCCGTGTCCCCCGTGTCCTACGCCCAGCGGAGGCTGTGGTTCCTGAATCGCGTGGACGGCCGGTCGGCGGTCTACAACTGCCCGCTCGTGATCCGGGCGCAAGGTGAACTGGACCGCACCGCCTTGGCGGCGGCGCTCACCGACCTGGCAGACCGGCACCAAGTGCTGCGTACGGTATACCCAGGGGTCGACGGCGAACCCGTACAGCGGGTGCTCGCCCGACGGCCCGAGCTCGACGTGGTCGAATGCGAGGAGGAAAGCCAGCTCGCCGAGGCGCTCACCTCCACCGTCGACCGTGGCTTCGACCTGACGACGGATCTCCCGATCCGGGCGACGGCGTTCGCGCTGGCGCCACAGGAACACGTGCTGGCGCTGGTGATCCACCACATTGCCTGCGACGAGTGGTCCTGGCAGCCGCTCCTCAACGACCTGGCCACGGCCTACCGCGCCAGGGCCGCGGGGCAGTCCCCGCAGTGGACGCCGCTGCCGGTGAGCTACCCGGACTACGCGGTGTGGCAGCGGGAACTGCTGGGCGACCAGGACGATCCGGCGAGCCTTGTCGCGACGCAACTGTCCTTCTGGCGGGAGCAACTGGCCGATCTGCCGGCCGAGTTGGGCCTGCCGTTCGACCGTCCGCGCCCCGCGGTGGCCGACTACCGCGGCGACTGGGTACCGCTGAAGCTCGACGGCGAGCTGCACCGCCGCCTACTCGCGGTCGCCGCCGACCACGGGTGCACCACGTTCATGGTCCTGCAAGCCGGGCTGGCGGTCCTGCTGTCCCGGCTGGGGGCCGGTACGGACATCCCCATCGGCACTGCGGTGGCGGGGCGTTTGGACGAGGCGCTGGAAGACGTGGTGGGCTTCTTCGTGAACACCCTGGTGCTGCGCAGCGACGTGTCCGGCGATCCCACCTTCAGCGAGCTGCTGCACCGCCTGCGGGACGCGAACCTCGCCGCCTACGACCACCAGGACGTCCCTTTCGAGCGGCTCGTCGAAGACCTCAACCCGGAACGGTCACTGGCCCGGCATCCGCTCTTCCAGGTCATGCTGACCCTGTCCCGGGCGGAGGAGGCAACGCTGTCGTTGCCGGGCCTGACATGCACCGAGGAGCACACGGACTGGCAGGTCGCGAAGTTCGACCTGTCCGCGGACTTCCGGGAGAACTACACGTCGGACGGGAACGCCGCGGGCATCGACGGCGCCCTTGAGTACGCCACCAGCCTCTTCGACCGGGCCACCGCCGACCAGATCGCCGACGCCCTGCCCCGGTTGCTGCGGCACCTCGTGTCGGCACCACAACGCCCCATCGGCGAAGCCGACCCGCTGTCCGCCGAACACCGCCACCAGGTCCTCGTCGCGTGGAACGACACCGCCCGGCCCGCGTCGCCGGCCACCGTGCCGGAGTTGTTCGAGGCACAGGCCGCGCGAACGCCCCAAGCGACCGCGGTGGTGTGCGGGGACACCAGCCTCACCTTCGCCGAACTCAACGATCGTGCCAACCTCCTGGCACGCCGTCTGCGCGCTGCGGGAGCCGGGACGGAACGGCTGGTCGGGCTGGCCCTGCCCCGGTCGGCCGAGTCCATGGTGGCGATGCTGGCGGTGCTCAAGACCGGCGCGGCCTATCTGCAGCTCGATCTCGAATACCCACCGGACCGGATCGGGCACATGCTGCGGGACGCCGCACCGGTCGCCGTCGTCACGGACACCGCGACCGCGGCCGCGCACGGATTCGGTGCGCTGCCCGCGGTTCTCATCGACCGGATCGAGACGCCGACCGGCCCCGTGGCCAACCTGAACTGCCGCGTACTGCCGCACAGTGCGGCGTACGTCATCTACACGTCCGGATCCACCGGCCGTCCCAAGGGAGTGCTGACGCCGCATTCCGCGTTGAGCAACCTGTACGCCTTCCACCGCGAGGGGCTGATCGCGCGCACCGAGGCCACCGCGCGCCGGCGGCTGAGGTCCGCCGTCACCGCTTCGCTGTCGTTCGACACGTCGTGGGAGGCACTGTTCTGGATGCTGGCCGGGCACGAACTCCACGTGATCCGCGACGACATCCGGCGCGACGCCGTCGCGTTGACCGGCTACGTCACGGCCGCCGGGATCGACGTCCTGGACGTCACCCCCACCTACGCGGAGCACCTGCTCGACGAGGGCCTGCTGTCCGGGCCGCATGCGCCGCTGGTGCTGCTGCTCGGCGGGGAAGCCGCCGGGCGGACGCTGTGGACCCGCGTCCGGGAGGCGTCCGGGACGCTCTGTTACAACCTCTACGGTCCCACGGAGTGCACCCTGGACGCGCTGTGGTGGGACGCCGCGGACAGCCCCTCCCCGCTGATCGGCAGGCCGATCGGGAACACCAGGGTCTTCGTGCTCGACGAGCGGCTGCGCCCCGTCGCGCCCGGTGTCCCGGGCGAGTTGTACGTGACCGGGCCCGGCGTGGCCCGCGGCTACGTGAACCGCCCGGCCGCGACCGCCGAACGGTTCGTCGCCTGCCCCTTCGTCGCGCACGGGGAGCCGGGGAGCCGCATGTACCGCACCGGTGACCTGGTCCGGTGGGATCACCAGGGCAGGCTGGACTACCTGGGCCGCATCGACGACCAGGTCAAGGTGCGGGGCTTCCGGATCGAACTCGGCGAGGTGGAGGCCGCGTTGACCCGCTGCCCGGAGGTGGCACAGGCCGCCGTGGCCGTGCACGAGGGTGCCGGGGGCGACAGGCGGCTGGTGGGTTACGTGCAACCCGCGGCGGACCAGGCGCCCGAGACGCGCGACCTGCGCAGGCGGCTGTCCACGATCCTGCCCGACCACATGATCCCGTCGTTCTTCCAGGTGGTCGAACGGCTGCCGATGACGCCCAACGGAAAACTCGACCGGGACGCGCTGCCGCCCCCGGACCTCGCGCACCGTCCGACGTCGCGTGGTCCGCGCGGACCCTACGAGGAGGTCCTCTGCGGACTGTTCGCGGAGGTGCTGGGGCTGAGCCGGGTCGGCGCCGAGGAGAACTTCTTCGAACTGGGCGGTCACTCCCTGCTCGCCATCAGATTGCTCGCCCGGGTGCGGGCGGTGCTGGGCGGAGAACTCACCATCCTGGACCTGTTCCAGGCACCCACCGCGGCAGACCTGGTGGACCGACTGGCCGCCGCAGCGCGGCACGACCCGCTGTCGGCCCTGCTCCCGTTGCGGACCGGAGCCGATCGGCCCGCCGTCTTCTGCGTGCATCCGGCCGCCGGGATCAGCTGGGTCTACGCGGGCCTGCTCAGCCACATCGACGCCGACTACCCCGTCTACGGCCTCCAGGCGAAGGGCCTCACCGATGCGGCGGCGACGGGCCAGTCCTGGCGGGAGATGGTCAGGGACTACGTGGAGCAGATCAGGTCCGTCCAGCCCGAGGGGCCCTACCGGTTGATCGGTTGGTCCTTCGGCGCCGTGCTCGCTCACCTGATGGCCACCGATCTGCAGGCCGCGGGAGCCCAGGTCGATCTGCTCGCCCTGCTCGACGGCTACCCGCCCGACTCGGTACCCGACTACCGGCCCCTCGTCGACGGCAGCTCCGAGGCGTACACCGAGCTCCTGGACTCCTTGGGGTACGACCTTTCCGCACGCGGCGGGGGACCACTGCGCTACGACGACTACGCGCGGACGGTCCGCCGGCCGGGCAGCACGCTCGAACGGCTGACGCGGTCCGAAGTCGCCGCCCTGGCCCGGGTGTTCGTGGACAACGACCGGATCTACGGGGAACTGAGGCCCCGCACCTACGAGGGGGACATGGTGTTCTTCTCCGCCACGGAGGGGAAACCGGAGGATTCGCCCGCGCCGGAATCCTGGCGTGACCACGTGACCGGACGGCTGGAGGTACACGAGATCGCCTGCAGCCACGGCGAGATCACCCAGGCGAAGCCGATCGCGCGGATCGGCGCCGTCCTCGCCGGGAAGCTCGCCCAACTCGACGGTGCGCGGCCCATGGCGGGAGAACGATGAGCGGCAGGAAACGCCAGGGCTCGGTGTCCGGGCGCGAGTTCCGGTTGTTCTGGTTCGGCGAAACCACGAGCATGTTCGGCAACGGGATCGCGGTGGTGGCGCTGCCCCTGGTCGCCGTCCTCACCCTGCACGCGGACACCCTCGTTGTCGGACTGCTGACCTCGGTCGCCTATCTGCCCTGGCTGATACTCGGTCTGCCCGCGGGCGCGTGGGTGGACCGCCTGCCGCGCCGCCCGGTGATGCTGATCTGCGACGCCGTTTCCTTCGTCGCTTACGTCAGCGTCCCGGCCGCGGCCTGGGCCGGCGTACTCACCACTCCCCACCTGCTCCTGGCCGCCTTCCTCGGCGGTTGCGCCAACGTCTTCTTCACCACCGCGCAGCGTGCGTACATGCCGACGCTGCTCTCCGACGCGGAGTTGCTGGCCGGCAATGCGCGGCTGCAGGGCAGCGAGTCGACAGCCGAGATCACCGGCCCCGGCCTGGCCGGACTGCTGGTGCAGGCGTTCGGCGCCGTCACCGGGCTGCTGGCCAACGCGCTGAGTTTCGTGGTCTCTTGGCTCTGTCTGCGGGCGATCCGGACGATCGAGCCGCCGCCCCCGGCGGTCCAGCGGCGCCGACTGCGCACCGAGGTCGGCGACGGCCTGAGATTCCTGTTCCGGGACCCCATTCTGCGCACCCTCGCGGTATTCAGCGCGGTGTCCAACATCGCGTTGACCGGAATGAGTTCGATCGAAGTGGCATTCCTCGTTCGGACCGTCGGCGTGGGCGAGGCCATGGTCGGCGCGGTGTTGACGTTGTGCGGTCTCGGCGGGGTCCTCGGAGTGCTGTTGTCCAGCCGGGTATCCCACCGATTCGGCAGCGCCCGGGCCGCGTTGATCTGTCAGGTGAGTGCCGCGCCCTTCACCTTGCTCTTTCCGCTGACCGGCCCGGGTGCCGGCCTCGCGTTCTTCGTCGCCGGCGGTATCGGTGCCGGCGCCGGTGTGGTCGCGGCGAGCATCATCACCGACACCTTCCGCCAGCGGTACTGCCCACCGGGCCTGATCGGGCGGATCAGCGCGAGCGCGGCCGTGATCAGCTTCGGCGCCATCGCTGTCGGCGGACTACTCGGCGGCGCGCTCGGCGAGTTGTGCGGTGTCCGGGAAACGCTGTGGATGATGAGCGGACTGCAGGTGCTGTCGACGGCCATTTTGCTGTTCAGCCCGATCCGAAAGTTTCGGGATTTCCCGGAATCCGAGCACGCGATTTTTGCGGCCGAGACCGGAAAGGTCATGTCCTAAAGAGTCCTGGCCGTTTCCGCGCGCCGCGAGACCCTTTTCCCGGCGCATTGCAGAAGTAAGCTACCGATAGCAAGGCCAAAGCGAACAAGGCTCATTGAAGCGAGGCTTTCATGCAAGAGAGCGGATCCTTGAGGGATCTTCCGGCCGCGGTGATGTTGCGGGACGACCTGGATATCGATCGACTGAACGCGGATCTCGCAGAACTCAGCGGTTCGGAATTCTGGGCATTGCAGCGGTCCTTCGAGGACGGCATCGTCGGGGAAGAATCCGATGTGGACTGGAAGGTCCTTTCGCTGCGTGCGCCGAACGGGGACGTCCGGCGAACCGACCCCGGTGGTCCGGGGCGTGACGGGTTCGACGACACCCCCTTGATGGCGAAGGCGCCCTACCTCGGCCAGATACTGTCCGAGCTGGGTACCGAACTGCGCAGTGTCCGCTTGATGGCCCTGGCTCCCGGGGTGTCCGTCGAGGAACACTCGGACACCCCGATCGGGCTCCCCTACGGCTATGTACGGCTGCACATCCCGCTGGTCACCAACCCCGGTGCGGTGCTGGTGGTGGACGGGATCGAACAGCGGTGGCAGCCGGGAACGCTCTGGTACGCCGACTTCGACCGACCGCACTCCGTGCGCAACACCGGTGACCGGGCCAGGATTCACCTGGTCGCGGACTGCGCCACCAACGACAGCCTGCTGGCCCTGTTCCCGGAGAGCTTCCGGGCACAGCTTCCGGTCAGCGACATCGCCTACTACCGCCCCGTTCTGCCGTTGAGCCGGCCCGAACTCGACGAGTTCGGCTGCCGCTTCGCCGTCCCGCTCTCCTTCATGGAGTGGGGGCTTGCGGTGGTCGACGACCAGGAGACCGACCTCGTCGCCGAAGTGGCCGCCGAAGACGGCGCACTCGTCCTGCGGGTCGAGGGGCGCGCGCCGGTCGAACTGCTGCACCTGGGCGCCGGTGAGTTCCGGTTGCTCGGCTGGAGCGAGGAGCGGCTGCTCCGCCTCGACCTCTTCGACGACAACCCGCGGGTGGAGTTCTCCACCAGGCGCGGGCGCCGGCGCCAGGTGGTCGTCCGCCCGGCCCACCGGCTCACCACGGTCTGACGGCCCGGGCCGCACTCCACCACAAACCACCCGTTTCGACTACCACTTGGGACAGTCATGCAGACGCTGACCGAATCGACCACCCTCGTTGAGCAGGGATTCGCCCGTTACGACCTCGCCGAGGAATTCGGGATCGCCGAATCCGACGACGTCTTCCAGAGCCTTCGCGCCGAGTTCGTCGACCTGCCGCCGGACCCCTACGCGACGGAGGCCGGGCGCAACCGCCGCTACGCCCGCGGTATTTACCTCCCGTGGTCGCGGGAGTTCAGCTGGATACCCAACACGCACGTCGGTGAACAGGGTTGGATGAACGGCTACTACCAAGCCGACCACAATCCCGAATACGTGGGCGTGGTCCGCAAGTTGCCCGCCATGAGCGAAACCGCTCGGAACAACCCGATCATCCGCGAGATCCTCTCCTTCGACTTCGCGCAGACGCGGTGGTCGCAGGACGACGCGGCGTTCCCGTTGCACGTCGGGGTGCATCTGATCAAGCTGGCGGTGGACGACCCCGGGCTGGAGGCCATCTCCTCGCCCAACGAACTCCACCAGGACGGCGAGCCGTTCGTCTTCGCGCACCTGGTCTACCGCCGTAACGTCGTCGGCGGCGTGAACGTGGTCGCGCCGCCGAAGTACCGGGGCAAGCAGCCCGCGGACGTGCCCGACGGCGAGGCCCTGGCCGAGTTCGAACTGACCAAGCCGCTTGAGTCCTATGGCATCACCGACGAGAAGGTCAGCCACTACGTGTCCCCCATCAGGCGCGGGGCCGGACCGGAGACGGGCGAACGTGCGGTGATCCTGGTCGACTTCACCCCGATGCGACAGTACATCTGAGCCCGAATCCCTCACCACCTGTTTGTTCGTGTGTACGTCCGTGCTGAGCCGAGGAGGGCGAAGGTTATGACAGACAGCCGATCCCGGGCGATGTCCGAGATGGAACTGCTCGACTGCACCTTGCGCGACGGCGCCTACGCCGTTGATTTCGAGTTCGACGAGAATTTCGTGGCCGAACTTCTCGCCGGACTCAACGAGACCCCGGTTTCCAAGGTCGAGATCGGTCACGGGATCGGGCTGGAGGCCGAGCAGACCGGCATCAAGGCGGGAAACATCGACCATTTCGCCTGGTGTGAACTGGCCCGGTCGGCGCTGTCCGCGAAACCATGGGGAATGTTCGCGCAGCCCGAGTTCACTCGGCCGGCGACGGTCAGGCGGATGTGTGACCGCGGAATGTCCTTCATCCGGGTCGGTGTGGAACCGGATCGCGTCCAGGAGCACCTGCCCTACCTCCGACAGGTCGCGGACGTCTGCGGGGAGGTCTACCTCAACCTGATGAAGTCCAGCGCCATGCCGATCGACCGGCTGCTCGGCACGCTCGACGGAATCGGGCCGGAGATCGCGGGTGTCTACGTGGTCGACTCCTACGGCGCGATGACTCCCGAGACCGTGCAGGAGTATGTGAGCGCGGTCGCCGATCGGTACCCGGTCGTCGGCTTCCACGGTCACGACAACCTCGGCCTGGCCAACATCAACACCGTCACCGCATTCCGGGCGGGGGCCACCCTCGTCGACGGGACGCTGAACGGCATCGGTCGCGGTTCGGGCAATGCCGCCACCGAGTCCCTCGCCGCGATCATCAACATCATGGGCAGGGACCGGTTCGCATACCAGGAACTGGCCGAACTCGCCGAACTCTGCCGGGTCAACATGAAGGTGATCGGGCAGGGGCGCACGATGCAGGTCCTCGGCGCGGTGATCGGCATCCACTCGGGCTTCTTCCCCTTGGTCGAGGAACTCGCCGACAAGCACCACACCGATCCGGCCCAACTCATGGAGACCGCGGTCGGGGTGGCGGGGGAAAGCCCGCGGGCGGCCGACTTTCACGCGGCGGCGGCCCGCATCGCTGACGGTGACAACCCGCGCTACTTGCAGCTTGCGAACTGAAGGGGGCGACGCCATGAAGCTCGCCAAGAGCGGCAACAGCCAGGACATCTTCGTGGGAATCGACGGCAGTTGGTTCCCCCTGCGGGAGATCAGCGGTTACGAAGACCTCACCCGCATCGGGGACGTGGTCGCGGACCGGCGGTTCGGCGACCTGGAGGCACAGGTCAGGGGGCAGGCGGCCCGTTCCGACGGTCCCGACCTGTCCGACGCGGCGACCATCGTCGACGGCGACGCCGATGTCTGGGGCGCCGGGCTCAACTACCGGCGGCACTCGGATGACTTGGAGACCGAACAGCCCGGCTCCGGCCCCGGATCGTACCTGCGGCCCACCTCGTGCCTCATCGGCAACGGCGGAACCATCCGGCTGCCGAAACAGTCGCGGCGGGTGACCGCCGAGGCGGAGCTGGGGCTGGTCGTGGGCACCCGCTGCAAGGACGTTCCCCGCGACGCGTGGCGGTCCGTCATCGCCGGAGTGACGGCCGTCCTCGACATGACGGCGGAAGACGCCATCCGCCAGAACCCGCGCTACATCCCGTGGGCGAAGGGGTTCGACACGTTCTGCAGCATCGGCCCGGCCCTGGTGACCCTGGACGAGTTCCCCGGCGACAGCCTGGACGGGATCCGGATCTCCACCGTCAAGAACGGCGAGGTGATCGCGGCGGCGACGCCGCGGGACATGAAGTACGACCTGGGTTACCTCGTGGAGTACTTCACCATGGGCCGGACTCTCGCACCGGGAACGGTGATCTGCACCGGAACCCCCGGTGCCGTCCCGATCAGCCCGGGGGACACGGTGCGGGCCACGGTCGAAGGCGTCGGCACGCTCACCCACCCGGTCGGTTGATCCGGAGGTGGGCGTGCCCGCCGCGGCGCGCCGAGAACGCCCCCTGCTGTCTCAAGCCCGCTTGACCCTGCGCGTCGGCGGCGAGTGGAACTGGAGTCACATGTCCCTGATATACGGATTCGAGCGCGCGGTGCGGGAGAATCCCGATGGCGACGCCGTGCGGACGGCGGACCGGACGGTCAGCTATCGAGAGTTCGACAAGCTGAGCCAGGCGTTCGCGGACGACCTCCGCGCGCGGGTCGCACCCGGCGGGTTCGTCGGGATCGAGGCGAGCAAGGGGCTCGGTGCGATCACGGCGATGATCGGAGCACTCCGGGCGCGACGCCCGTTCGTGTTCCTCGACGGTCGCGACAGCGTGGCGTCGAACTCCGAGAAGGTCAAACTGCTCGGCGTCCGACGACTGGCCCGGTCGCGGGACGATGGCGAGGTGTACCTCGCCGACGTCCCGGAGGTCTGGCGTGCCGACGAACCCGACCTCGCGCGCGGGGTCTTGGACGTCGAGGGCGAGCTCTGCTACGCCATCTACACCTCCGGTTCGACCGGCGAGCCCAAATGCGTTCTGGTGCGCCCGGACCCGCTCGCCGCGGTGGTACGGGATCACGTCGAGCGGCTGTCCGTGGGGCCGGACTCGCGGACGCTGCAGTTCGCACGGCTGACCTTCGACGGGTGCATGACCGAGATCCTGTGGACCCTGACGGCCGGTGCCTGCCTCGTGGTGTTGGACGAGGCACGCCTGGCGCCCGGCACCGAACTGCGGGAAACCTTGGAGCACTTCGGCATCACGCACCTCAAGACCACCCCGTTCGCGCTGACCGCGACGGAGCCCAGCGGCGCGATGCGGCTGCGCCACGTGATCAACGGCGGCGGGGCGTGCCGGTCGGCGGTGGTCACCAAGTGGTCCGAAGCGGCCGCGCTGCACAACGCCTACGGTGCCACCGAGACCACCGTGTGCAACCTGCTGACCGGCCCGCTCGACCCGGCACTTTGCCGTGACGGGGTACCCCTTGGCGACGTCGTGGGCGACTGCGCGTACCACCTGCGCGACCTCGATGAAGGGACCGCGGACGTCCGGACCGGCGGCGCGGTGCGCAGGGGCGAGATAGTGATCACGGGCTCCGCCGTCGCCGCCGGATACCTGACCGAGCGCGGCGTGCGGCCGTTCGGTCCGGCGGGTGACGGCACGGAGTACCGGACCGGCGACGTCGCCGAACTCCGCGACGGCAACCTGTACTTCGTGGAACGGCTGGACCACCAGGTGAAGCTCCGCGGCTACCGCCTGGACCTCGGCGAGATCGAGAACACCGTGTGTCAGGCGGAGTCGGTCGTCGAGGCGGTGGTGACCGTGGAGTCGCACGACGGCTCGGAAGCCGCCGGGGACGACGCGTTGGTCTGCTACTACCTGGGCGACGCCGACCCGAGGGAACTCCGCCGCCACCTCGAAGGGGCCCTGGACCCGTACAAGGTCCCCTCGGTGTTGGAGCGCGTCGCAGCGCTGCCGTACACCCCGAACGGAAAGGTCGACCGCGACTCCCTGCGGGGAAGCCGGACCCTCGACGCGGACGCCGTGT
Source organism: Streptomyces sp. WZ-12 (assembly GCF_028898845.1). Classification (NCBI taxonomy): domain Bacteria; kingdom Bacillati; phylum Actinomycetota; class Actinomycetes; order Kitasatosporales; family Streptomycetaceae; genus Streptomyces; species Streptomyces sp. WZ-12. The sequence continues at coordinate 7,885,467 of NZ_CP118574.1, forward strand.
CGCCCCCCGTGCAGCAGGTGCTCACCCTCGTGGGCCGCCTCACCGGGATCGGTGACGCCGCGCTGGACGACAACTTCTATGCGCTGGGCGGCGATTCGGCATCGACGCTGCTACTGGTCGCGAAGTTGCGCGAGCTGGGCTGGCTGGACGCCGGGGTGCGCGACGTGCTGCGCGCGGAGGACCTGCGCGCGCTCACCGACCAGTTGCTGCAGCGGAGCGTGTAGCGCGATGTGCGGCCTTTGCGGGACCTTCGCGCCGGACGGCGACCTCGATCGCACGGTCACGGCGACCATGCACTCCCGGCTCACCCACCGCGGCCCCGACGAGACCTACTCGCTGAGCACCCCCGTGCTGACGGCGAAACTCGCCCGCCTCGGCATGACCGCGGTCAAGGACGGCTGGCAGCCCGCCGAGGACAGCGGCGGGCGGTTCGTCGCCGTCACCAACGGCGAGATCTACAACGCCGACGAGCTGCGCAGCCGACTCGGCCTGGCACGGACCGCCAACCGCGTCGACGTGGCGGTCATCCCCGAGCTGTTCGCACGCTACGGACCCGCCGGACTCGGCCTGATCGACGGGCAGTTCGCCACCGCGATCCACGATCGCGCCGAGAGCACGCTCCACTTGGGCAGGGACCGCTTCGGCGTCAGCCCGCTCTACTACACCGAGGTGGACAGGCAAGTGCACTTCTGCTCGGAACTCGGCCCCTTGGTGCGGTCGGTGCCGGGTACCTGGCGGCTGGACCTCGGCGCCGTCGACCAGTACCTCCAGCTCGGCAACATCGTCGCGCCTCGCACCTTGGTGCGCGACGTCCGTGCCGTGCCGCCCGGGACCGTGGTGCGGTTCGGCGGCCGCGGACCGGAGACGGTCCGCTACTGGCGGTACGGCGAGTTCGTGACGGACGGGCCCCGGTGGCCGCGGAGGAGATCCGGCACGGGGTCCGGCGGGCGGTCCGCGACCGTCTGCGCGGGGACGTCGAGATCGGGGCCTGCCTCAGTGGCGGTTTCGATTCCTCCACGCTGGTCCTGGAGGCCGCCGCGGCCGTGGAGCAGCCGCTGCGCACGTACTCCGTGGTGTTCGGCGACGCCCTGCTGGACGAACACCGCTTCCAGCGTGAGGTGGCTGATGCCGTGGGCAGCGAGCACCATGAGATCTCCTGTCTCCAGGAGGACATCGCCGCCGAGTTCGAGCAGATGGTGCGCCGCTGTTGTTATCCGCAGCGCGAGACCTACAACGTGGCGGCCCTGATGCTGTCGCGTGCGGTCCGGCTGAGCGGGCTCAAGGGCGTGCTGTCGGGGGAGGGGGCCGACGAGCTGTTCTTCGGCTACGACTCGTATGCGTTCGACGGGCTCGGCCACACGCGCCGCGAGAGCCGTGCGGAGAACGAGCGCGCGTGGGGCCGGGCCGACTTCTCCTGGGAAGTCGATTGGCGGCAGGTGGACCGCCGGCGGTCGGACGGCCTGGCCCCGGAAAGCCTCGAAGCGCTTGCCGGTCAGGAGTTCTGGAGAGACAGGCTGATTCCGTTCTCCGACGCCGAAGCCGCAGCGCTCACGCCGATGCAGCTCCGCTCGGTGGTCGATACCTCCGTGCAACTGGGGAGCCATCTGCTCGGCGACCACGGCGACGCGATGCTGATGGCGAATTCCGTGGAGGGCCGGTACCCGTTCCTCGGCAATCCCGTGGTCGACTTGGCGCTGCGCGTCGGCGACGACGAGAAGGTCGCCGATTTCGAGGGAAAGGCATGCCTCAAATCGGCATACGCCGGCATCGTCCCGGAAACCGTGCTGCGACGCGCGAAGCAGGGGTTCACCGCGCACGGCCTGTCCGCGCTCGCAGACGACCACCTCATGACCGAGTGGCGCGACCTGGTCGCGGCCAGCGGTGTCTTCCGCAAGGACGCGCTCGAACGGATCGCGGCCCACGGCGCCGAGGGCAAATGGGACACGCGGTTGAGCCTGATCAGCATCAGCATGGTGATCGACGAACTGGGACTGAAGATGTGATGTCGCGGCGGTGCCCACGCCCACCTAACGCTTTTCATCGCCCTACAGAACAAGGCAGAGAGGCCATCGAGTTATGCTCACCGAAAGCCAGATAGCGGAATACCGTTCCGAAGGGTTCCTGCTCCTCGACGGCGTCTTCGATGCCGACGATATCGCCGCGCTGCGGCGTGAGGTGGCCGATCTCTACGCGACCGAGCACCCCGGGCGGATCTTCGAGGAGGACGGCACCACGGTGCGGGGCATCCACGGCTGCCACACCACGGGAGCGCTGTTCTCCAGGCTGGTGCGGCTGCCCGAACTGCTTTCCGCGGCGCAGGAACTGCTGGAAAGCAAGGTGCATGTCTTCCAGTGCAAGGTCAACGCGAAGCAGGCGCTCCGCGGCGAAGTGTGGCAATGGCACCAGGACTACAGCGTCTGGGGGGCCAAGGACGGGATGCCGGAGCCGCGGGCGGTCAATGTCGCGGTGCTCCTGGACGACGCGACCGAGCACAACGGCCCGCTGTTGGTCGTGCCCGGTTCGCATCGAAACGACGCGATAGCCCCATGGCGTCCCGAGCCCGAGGGCGCGTCGCAGTGGGAGGCCGACCTGTCGGCGAAGCTGGAATTCGCCCTGGACGCCGAGCAGATGGCCGAGGTGACCGCGGAGTCGGAGATCCGCTCCATCGTCGGACGCGCCGGGAGCCTGCTGTTCTTCCACCCCTGCATCGCGCACGGCTCCGGCGCGAACATGTCGCCGACCGACCGGACCATGGCGTTCGTCAGCTACAACAGCGTCGACAACGAACTGCGCGAAGTGCCCAACCCGCGCCCGGAGTTCGTGGCATCGCGCGACTACCGGCCGCTGGAACTCGTCGACGGGGGGCTGACCGCATGAGCGAGCTCGACGGTTCACTGATCCGGATGCTGATCGACGCCCTCGCCCGGCACCGCGACGCGGTGGCGGTCGTCGACAACGGCATCTCCCACACCTACGCCGAACTCGACGACGTGTCGGCCGAGATCGCCGGCGGCCTCGCCGCACACGGCATCGGGCCCGGTGACGTGGTCGACGTGCACGCGACACGTTCGTGGTCCCGTTGCGCGGCGGTGCTGGGGGTGTGGCGCGTCGGAGCCGGCGTGCTGTCCATCGACCCGACCATGCCGCCCACCTGGACCGGCAAACTGGTGAGCAGCGCCGACTGCGCCATGATCCTGCGGGCCGACGAGTGCGCACCGATCGAATCGGGGGTCGCGCAACACACCTTCCGGTCGATTCGGGGAACGCGGCGGGACGAGATCGCGACCGGACCGGTCTGCTACGTCATCCCCACCTCCGGGTCCACGGGCGAACCCAAGGCCGTCGCGGTGCCACCGGTGGTCCTGGCGGATCTGGGGAACTGGCACGTCCAGCGCTGGAGCCACGACCGGCCCCCGAACACCCTGCACATGTCGTCCATCGGTTTCGACATGGTGTACGAGGACACGGTGGCGACCTGGCTCGCCGGTGCGACCCTGATCGTGGTGAACGACCAGGACCGGCTGGACCCCTTCACCTTGCTCGACATCATTCGCGAGCACGACGCCGCCCGGCTCTTCCAGCCGGTGGTCGGATTGCACGGACTGGCCGCCGCCGCGTGTGCCGCGGGCGAGAAGACCCCGAGTCTGCGGGAGATCTCGGTGGCCGGCGAACAGTTGGTGATCAACGACGAGGTGCGGCAGTTCTGCGCCGACGGTGGCCTCACGCTGGTGAATCAGTACGGGCCGAGCGAAACCCATGTGGTCACTCAGTACCGGCTGACGGGCGACGTCACCAACTGGCCCGACCGGCCGCCCATCGGCACTGCGGTCGTCGACGCGGAGCTGCTCTGCCATGTGGACGGGCGGCTGCGCCCGTTCGCACCGGGCGAGACCCGGGAGCTGGTCATCGCCGGGAATTGCGTCGGGATCGGGTACGCCGGTGACGGCGCGCTCACCGCGCAGCGATTCCGGGAGGTCGCACATCAAGACGGCGGCATGCGGCGCTGCTACTTCAGCGGAGACCTGGTCACGTTCGACGGTGTCGAGTTCCACTTCGTCTCCAGGCTCGACGACCAGCTCAAGGTGAACGGCTACCGGGTCGAGCCGGGTGAGGTGGAGTCCGTGATCGCCGGCGTCGCCGGTGTCCGTCGAGCCGCGGTCGTCGGGGTCAAGGTGGCCGCCTCCACGCAACTCGCGGCGTTCTACACCCTCGTGACCGGCGCGGAGGTCGACCAGGACGACCTGCTCAGTGCGTGCGCCGCCCGTCTGCCCCGGTTCATGGTCCCCAGGCACTTCACCGCGCTGGACGCACTCCCCTCGACGCGGAACGGAAAGATCGACCGGGCGAAGCTCCGGGAGTCGTTCCACGAGCCTTCGGTGAGCCGTGCCGGCTGAAGCCGCCGGACAGTCATATCCGCCCGTACCGCCGGTTGTTGAGGCGCCCCGAGCCGGTGCCGGAGCGGGAACCGCTGCCGCCGACACCGGCCCCGCCGAACAAGAACTCCGCGGTGTACCGCTTCATATACGTGCTTCCCGCCTGGTGCTGCTTCCTCTGGCGGAACCCCACGTCCCAGCCCCCAGGTGCCCACAATCAAGGAGAAGCCTCAATCACGCACCAACTCGATAGCGTTGTTGCAGCTCGCGATTCGACATAGCCGATAAGGCGCGCGGCAATGTCGATGAACGGGGGAAGCGGTCGTCCTCGCGCTCGTAGTAGCGGGCGCAATGGATAGTCAGCAGACGCAGAACTCATCACGGTTGGTCCGGGAGTTTTTCCATGCCTTCGTTCTGGGGCGTGGAGTCGGACCCGCGAACGGGTGAATCGCGGACTACGGCCTGAGATTAAGGGCATGAACGCAAGGTCGTATCAAGCACACACCGGAGATAAACATGCGTATGCGCACTGCTTTCGCCGCTGCACTCCTGTGCTCGGCCGCCCTCCTCGGTTCCGCCGGCGTCGCCGCCGCCGACGAGCATGCGGAAGACCTGATGGGCGTCGGCAACCAGACCATGCAAAACGTGAACACCGATGATTCTCCTCGCTGGAACTTCGGTGAGAGCAGCAAGGCGGACGGCTCGGAGCACGGTAAGAAGGACGAGTCGGAGCACGGCAAGGCGGACGGTTCAGAGCACGGTAAGAAGGACGACTCGGGTAAGGCGGACGGCTCGGAGCACGGTAAGAAGGACGGCTCGGGTAAGGCGGACGGTTCGGAGCACGGGAAGAAGGACGGCTCGGAGCACGGCGGCAATCACGGAAAGGAAGACGACTCGGAGACCGTTCCGGACGAAGTCTAATAAAGCATCCACGACCTCGCCCCAACTTTCAGCGCTCACGCTGAAGGAGGGGCGGGGTTTTTCATGCCAACATTCAGGAGGCGCAGACAAGTACGAGGTCTTACGAGGTCTTAGGGCTTGTCTCACGCGGTGACCATGGCCAGTCCCCTGAAGTAGCTCAGTGCCGCTGGGAGGCCGAGGAATCCCAGAATCGTGTGCCGTTCCGCTCGTGTTGGACGGCAAGGCGGCGGCAATGAAGAGCCAGGAGATCGACCGCTTGATCTTCCAGTGATGCCGGCCCGGGCGCTCGTTGGTCTCGATGCCGGGACGTGCGACGCGTGAGGACGATGCCGCGTTCGCCCCGCCAGGAGATCGCGTCAACGCATCACGTCCCATACGGCGAGCACGAACTGCCGGCCCGTCACCCAGGCATGTCCGGTGGATGCCGCGGCGCCGTCCCGGCTCCCGGACAGTGCGGTCGGCGGGTCCGGTGCTGGTCCGCTGGTCCGCCCGTCGAGCGCCGCCGCTCTCCGCGGCGCTCCTCCCCGAGGCCGGGACGACGCTGGCGTTCGGCGTCAGTCCCACGGCCGGACACGCCGGTCACGAGACACCGACAGCCGGTACGGACCGCGAGCCCTCACCGGGGCCGCGGCACGGATGGTGCATCACGGCATGACGACACGCCAAGATGTGTCTGACCATGACGGCATGACGGTGCGCCAGGAAGCCGGCTGGTCGGTCGCGGACACCGACGACCGCGCTATGAACCCTTCCTCGGTCTGTACGGCCGTGCGCTCCTTCTGGAGGCCGGCCCCCCTCCTCCTCTTCGGCGCCGGCCTGTACTCCGCCCGACGGGAGTACGGCTCGGTGGTCGTCCGCCCCGCCCGCCGGCCGGCCGGACGGTGGTCGATACGTCCGCCGCCGCGCCAGAAACTCCTCGCCCGACTGTCGGTGCTGCGCGTGGAGGAACGCGCCCCGCCGCCGAGACCCCAGGGAGCACACGCAGCGCCCCCTCGCCGACCACACATCACACCGACACACTCGCCACGAGGTGCTTTTCCTATGCGCACGCATTCCAGACGCGCCCTGCTCGGCGCGGGTATCGCCGCCGCCGGCAGCGGACTGCTGGCCACTGGGGCCACCGCCCTGGACACCATGAACGGCAGGCACCGCCCCTACGGCACGCCGCACCCGTCTGACTCCTCACCAGAACCCCACGGCCACGGCCACAACGCTCCGTCCCGCTACGTCTCCCCCGACGGACCTGAGGTCATCAGAACGGAGAGGCGCCGGGGCGCGGGCCCCGTACGCCGCTTCACGATGACCGCCAGCCAGGCCCAGTTCGACTTCGGCGGCCAGATCGTCGACACCTGGGCCTACAGCGACCGGCTGCCGGGCAGGGAGATCCGGGTCAACGCGGGCGACAAGGTCGCCGTGAGCTTCCACAACCGCCTCCCGCAGTCCACCACCATCCACTGGCACGGGGTACATATCCGCAACGACATGGACGGTGTCCCCGACGTCACCCAGCGCACCGTGAAGGCCGGCCACTCCTTCGACTACAACTTCGCGGTCACCACGCCCGGGACGCATTGGCTGCACCCGCACGTCGGCGTCCAACTCGACCGCGGACTGTACGCGCCGTTGATCATCGAGGACCCGCGCGAGCCCCTCTCGTACGACCACGAGTGGGTCGTCCTGATCGATGACTGGCTCGACGGGGTCGACGGACTGACACCGGACGCGGTGCTGGCCGAGCTGAACAAGAACAAGCCCGGCGGGGCCAGCGGCCACGGCATGCACAGGAGCGGCAGTCAGGCGGCGGCCGCCTTCGCGTCCCGGATGCGGGGACACACCAGGCACCTGATGTCCGACGACCCCTCAGACAGCGTGGGACATCCCTTCCACCTGATCAACGGTCGGGTGGCCAGAGACCGGGAGACCTTCCGCGCCAAACCCGGCGACCGCATCCGGATCCGGATCATCAACGCGGCCGCCGACACCGCCTACCGCGTCGCGCTCGGCGGTCACAACATGACCGTGACGCACACCGACGGCTATCCGGTGAAGCACAAGACGACGGACAGCCTGCTCATCGCGATGGGCGAGCGCTTTGACGTCCTGGTCACCGCGAAGGACGGCGTCTTCCCGTTCACCGCGCTCTCCGCGGGCAGCAACAACAAGACCGCACAGGCCCTCCTGCGGACCGGAAACGGTGAGGCGCCCAACGAGAAGATCCGCCCGACGGAGCTCAGGAGCGGGGGGCTGAGCGCGGGCAAGTTCAAGGCCGCGGCATCGGTACGGCTCTCGGACAGGAAGCCGGACCGCATCATCAAGATGGACCTCACCGGCACGATGAAGGACTGGGACTGGGCGATCAACTCACGGCCGTACACGGATTCACAGCGGTATCCCGTACGGGAAGGGGAGCGGGTACGGATCACCTTCCACAACAAGACGACGATGTGGCACCCGATGCACCTGCACGGACACACCTTCGCGTTGGCCAACGGCGGCCCCCGCAAGGACACCACGATCGTCCTGCCGGAAAAGAAGGTATCCATCGACTTCAACGCCAACAATCCCGGCCTGTGGATGCTGCACTGCCACAACCTCTACCACTCGGAGTCGGGGATGATGACTGTCATGGGCTACAAGTCCAAGAGATGACTCCCGCCACCCCCGCAAGGGGGTGGCTCCCCAACTCGCCTCCCCTGCGGCCCGGCAGGCGCGCGGACCGTACACGCTCAGCGTCAGCCGGGTACGCGACGAGCCCGAACTCGCCCTCACCCGGGCGGAGTTGTGATCCGTGAGGTACGCGACTCCCGCCCGCGGTGCAGGCACACGCCCGCCCGGGAGGTGGTGCGCGTGCTGGGTTCCCGCTCGGCACCGCGCACAGTCCGTCGTGGTGCATGCAGGGTGGACCAGGTGCACGGCACGGTCATGATCTCTGCCCGTCTGCCGCAGCTTGTCGAGCTGCTCGCAGCGGTCGGCCATGTGGTTGGTCAGCGGTTGTGCCTGGCTCACGTCGCCGCCCTGCCCCGGAATCTCCAAGTCGACTGCCGCCGCCGGCTCCTGATCCGGTCGCGGGCCGGGATGTGGGGCCGTCTGCACGAGGCGGCCCGCATCGGCTTCACGCTGCAGGCCTGATCGACCTGACCCGCGTGATGCTGGATTCCGCGCACGTCAGGGGCGGAAAAAGGGGCGAACACCACGGCGAACTCGCGCCGCTGGCCGGGCTTCCCCGAGGAACCCGGCCAGCGGCCTTTCATTCCGACTGCGGGTCGAACGGACTCCCGCGGCCTGGCCCGGATGGGGCCGATAGCGTCCCGGCCCTGGTTGGGGCACGGACACCGGGCCCCGGAGTCACTCCCGGTCGTCCCCGCCTACCGCGTGCACCGGGCCTTCCCCGCCTTCCCGGCCTTCCGCGCCTCCGTTACCCTCCTTGCCTTCGTTACCTTCCTTGCCTCCACGGCCTTCCTTGCCCTCCGAGCCTCTGCCCCCGCCCTCGTCGGCTCCCTTGAAGACGAAGCTGTTGTCACAGCCCACGGACGAGCCCACCTTGGTGCTCTGTGCACCCGGGGCGCCCTCGCCGCCGAGCGCGTTGCCCAGCAGGCCGTTGAGGATCCCGACCTCGCCGAGGACATCGACGTTCGCGTCGTGCGACCGGCACTGGGAGCTTTGCCTGACATCGAACTCGGTACCGCCCCTACCGCCGTCGGCGTAGGTGGTGCCGGCGCCGAGGAAGCCAACACTGCCGAGGACGACGGCCACGACGGCGGTCTTCTGAAGCTTGCGCATTTCGTCTCCGGTGGTCGAATGGATGCAATCCGTGATAATGCGACTGCGTACAGCTACGAGAGGCTAATGCGAATATGCCACTGATGCGCGGCAACGCGCCGGATCGCGGCCGCTGTGAACGAGCGGCGGACTCTGTCCGCGAGCCGTCCCGCAACCTGGGCAAGTCAGGGCATCGACCGGCCGCAGTCGGCGCAGGTGGTCCCCTCTCCATGACCCTGCCTGGAGCTGGCGAAAGTCCCGGCCACGGCATCCCTGGAGGCCGGACGCACTCCTTGCCCGCCGGGATGGGCAAGCGCCACGAAGCCCCTGGCGGTACGGGTGACCTTGGTCGTGAACCCGTCTACCAGGAGCTTCTTCACGCCGTATAGAAAGCCAACGCCCCTATGCGGCCTGTGGGTTGATCAAAATCAATGACCCTTCGTCAAGATGCCCTGAAAGACTGACGGTTCCTGTCCTTCGGTGCGCTCTTGACGGCCTTCTCTCACTCATCTGGCGTTCGTGGTGGTCGAGAAGGCTATGAGTGCGACGACGCGGCGGTGCCTGCGGCCGGGTCGGCCGACCCTCCCGCCCCGCCAAGTTGGCCCGTTACAGCCGAATGATGTTGTTGCACCCTGCGGAAGAGCCGATCCTGATGGGCCGCCAGTCCCGCCGGTCGTCACTTCTGTGTGCGTGGCCCGCCCACCCGTCGAATGCTCGGAACCTGCCGAGTACGTCGACGTTGTCCTCGAACGTCCTGCATGAGGTGCTCTGGCGGATGATGACTTTGCGTTCGTGCGAATTACCGTGGTGATGCCCGCCGCGCGACTGTTGCCGATGAGTGTTTTTGTGGCTTGGCTGCGGGCGGTTGTAACTGCTGCCCGTCCCGCTATCGGCGTAGGCGGTGCTGGCGCCGAGGAGGCCGACGCTTCCGAGGACGGCTACGACGACGGCGGCGTGGTGAAGTTTGCGCATGTCATCTCCGAGGAGCGATGGGATGCGATCAGTAATTGTTCGGTTTGGTGCGATTACTGGAGGTTAATGTAAAACGTGATGCGTCCACTAAGTGGCGCGCCGAATGATGCGCGTGTCGAAAATCGGTGCCGCCTACCGTCTTTGGCTGTGGAGCCGACCGTTGAACGCTCAGCATGAACGGTTCGCAGGCAGGGGTGGCCGCTCGTTGGGCAAATGAGATGGCCGGCCGACAACGACCGCGGAGGGCGAGAGCCAGTTGGTCGGGGATCTTCTCGGTGTACCGCTCGGTGAAGGTCCTGCCGCCCGAGGAGTTCTCGGTCCCGTTCGACTTGATGACCTGTCTGGTGGCGACGGCCTGCGGGCATTTCAGGTGTGCCATCAACACCTGCGTGACGGCGAGCACCACGTTCTTCTCCTGCTCGTCGACACGACCTTAAGTCAGATAAGTCAGAAGAATATGCACTTCGTGTGCGGTCCTCCGTTCGCGCGGCTCGCTTTCCGGTGTCCCGGTCGATCATTCGCCTTCGCGGTTGTTCCGTCTGCCCTGACGGAGGTAGTCCGCGGTGGGGGTAATTGCCTCCACCGTCACGAATCGACTTCCCGGCATGGTTCCTGCCGAGGGGGAAGCTGTGGCGGCGTGAATCGCTGAGCCTCGGGCTGGATAAATCAGCCAATAGTCCCATCATGGAGATCTTTGGGGGTTGTCTCATTTGGTGAGTCCGCGATGGCAGATGAGGCTGCGGGCGATGGCGGTGAAGGCGAGGAAATGTTCGGCCTTGCGCTCGTAGTGGCGGTGCGGGCGGCGGCAGCCGGCGAGCAAGGACGGTTGGCGTTCGCCGTCGGGCCCACTCCGTCGCGCTGGCCGTTCGCGATCTGCAGTACCGCCTCGGCGAGTTCCTCCGGCGACCGGCCGTCGCCCGCGTCGAGGCGGTCAAGGCCGAGCCGGTGTACGTCGGCGAGCATCAGTGACTGGTAACGCTCCGTGCGGGCCAGGAACTTGTCCATCAGGTGCCGCTCGTCGGCCGTCGCGGACGGGTAGCGTCCCGCGCTGTGCACGCGGGTGCGGATGACGGACTGATCCGCGGTGAGCCACACGGCCGCCGTGTGTGGCACCGACAGTTCGGCGACCCAGGCGGGCCACAGTGCGGAGCCTTCCAAGACCAGTCCCGGCTCCGTCTCCTCCCCGGTTGCGCGGGCCGTGACCAGTTCCTCGATGCGGGGCCAGAGGCGTGCGTAGTGATCGAGGACCGAGGTGATCAACTCGGCCACCGGGAGCGAGGTGTAGTGCTCGGCGACGTGGGCGGGAACGGGTCGTTCCGGCGTTCGCCAGGGCCGGCCCGGATGCCTGGCCAGTCGATCCGTCGACAGGCACGTGAACCCCAGCCGTCCTGCGACGACTTGCGCCACGGTCGACTTGCCGACGTTCGACGTCCCCCCGATGAGGACCACCCGCACCTCACGCATGCCAACGACCCTAGACCACGGCCTCGGAAGCAGGAGAGGGGGAAGAGGTACCGAAAGTGCGTTCCGAGCGGCCTCCGCTCTGCCCCGCAACCCCACGCGGGGCACGCCTGCTTTCGATCATCCTGGCCGGCTGGTGGTGTGGTGGGGGTTCGGGGGACTCGTAGCGGTTGGAGCGCTCTGGATCGAGGAGGGGTGAACGTCAGTCAAGGCGACCACTGTCGTCGCGTACGTCGTGGGTATCTTGGTGCGGCAGGAAGGCATCTCCGTCCCGACCGTCGTCGGATCCTCCGGGCAGCTCTTGGTCACGCAAATCCTGGGAGTGCCGCTCGTTGCCCTGCTTCTGCACGGCATCGACCGGGGCGGTGCCTTCGCCGAGGGGGTCGGCCTGCGCCACGCGGGACGCCGCAACGTCGCGCTGTGCGTCGCGTTCGCCGCCCTCGCCGTTGTGTTGACGACCGTGGTCCACCTTGTGTGGGACCGACCGGCGGCGGTGTCGCTGGCCCGCAACCAGTTAGGCAGCAGTCACACACACTCACACCATGTCCCTGCGAGGCGGAAGTCCAGTCTGATGCTCAGGCTGGGTCTTGCCTTTCTGGACCGGCTGTTGGTGTTCGGTGAGGTTGGTCAGAGCTCGGCGCTGCGTAGGGTGGGGGCGGACAGGCAGATGGACAGACATCGGTGAGTGGCCCAACGTTGAGTAGGGGCCGGGTGCTTGCCGGGGCGCGATGTGCGGGGCGTTGGAGGAAGGGCCATGAGGGAGTATCTGGAGTACGGCGATGTGACGGCTGCGGCGGGGCGGATCGCCGGGCAGGTGCGGCCGTTGGCGGTCGCGCCGTTCGATGTGGCGCCGTCGGGCGGTTCCGGGGCCGTGTGGTTGGGGTTGGAACACCTGCAGTTCACCGGGTCGTTCAAGGCGCGCGGGGCGCGGAACTTCATCGAGGCGCACCGCGCGGACGGGTCACTGCCGGACGCCGGCGTCACCATCGCCTCCGGTGGCAATGCCGGGCTTGCCTGTGCCTGGGCCGCGCAGCAACAGGGCGTTCCGGCAACCATCTTCCTGCCCGAGACCGCGCCCGAGGTGAAGGTGGCGCGGCTGGGTGCGTACGGGGCCGATGTGCGGTTGGTGGGGGAGGAGTACGCGGAAGCCCTGGCGGCCTGCCGGGAGTTCGTCGCCGAGACCGGTGCGCTCGCCTCGCACGCCTACGACAACCCGCTGATCGCCGCCGGCGCCGGAACGGTGCTGGAGGAGTTCCGAGCCCGGGTGCCCGACCTGGACACCGTCGTCGTCGCGGTCGGTGGTGGCGGGCTGTTCGCGGGTGTGGCGGCCGCCGCCCGGCACCACGGCATCCGCGTCATCGCCGCTGAGCCGGAGCGGTGCCGCGCGTTGAACGCGGCCGTGCGGGCCGGGCATCCGGTCGATGTCACGGTGGATTCGGTGGCCGCGGACTCCCTGGGCGCCCGGCGGGCCTCCGCGCTCGCCCTGCACGCCGCCCAGCAGGACGGCGTCTGTTGCGTGACCGTGCCGGACTCCGAGATCGTCGGTGCCCGCCGGATGCTGTGGGTCGAACACCGCCTCGCCGTCGAACACGCCGCGGCCACCGCGCTGGCCGCCTACCGTGCCTGGCAGACGGGCCGGCACGGTGAGACGGGTGTGGGTGCGGCTTCGGATGACTGGCCGCCGCGTGGGGGCGGGGTGCCTGGGGGATCGGGGACGACCGGCATCGTGCTGTGCGGAGCCAACACCGATCTTTGGACGTTGAGCGATGAGGTGGAGAAGGGGTGAACTGAGGCCGTCGGCAGGGCCGTTGGTGCTGTTGGTGGCCGGGGCGGTCGCTCAGTGGTTGACCGTGATCTCGATGTGGGCCGGGCGAGCGCCGGGTGCGGTGACGGTGAAGGTCGCGGTGCCGGCGGCGTCGCCGGCGATCAGTCGGGGGGTCTCCGCGTATCCCTGAGGGTCGGTCAGGACCGTCACGGTGGGCTCGCCGCTCCCGCCGTCCTCGAACAGGGCCTGCTGGCTCATCGAGTCCCAGGCGAAGGTGACCGGGACTTCCGCCACCGGCTTCTGGTTCTGACTGTCGACGACCCGGGCCTTGAGCGGGTGGGGGAAGGTCTGGTGGTGACCGGCGTGCTGCTCGGTTCCGCCGGCGGGCTGGATGGTGTACGTCCGGCCGTGGCCCGCTTCCGCGCTCATACCGCCTCCTGATCGGGTCCGGGCGCCTCGCTGTGCGGTGCCGGGGTGTCTGTGGGGTGTCGCCGTGTGCCGGTGATGCTAAGCCGGTGCCTGGGCCCACCCGCGCAGGAACGAGCCGTTTCGGGGTGTTTCCCGCGGCAGGGACACTTGGGACTTGGGGAACTTGAGCCCGGAGGCGGGGACATGCCCCGGGGGTAGCGGCAGGGGAGGGCCGCGACGACGGGTAGCTCAGGCGGCTGTTGCGTGCGCGCGTCGCCGCGCGCGCTCAGGCGCCGGGCGCGGCCGTGCGCGCGGGTAGCGAGAAGGCCGGGCTGTGCCGCCAGGACAACCAGTGCGGTCCGTCGGGTCGCTGCTACCAGTAGTGCCGTCGTCCGCCGACCGCATGCCCCACCGTGCCGAGCAGCCAGAGGACGGCTCCGATGACGGCGAGGATGATGCCGATGGTCCACAGCACGGAGATGCCGGTGACCAGGCCGATGATGAGCAGAATAATTCCGAGAACGACCACGATGCGCTCCGAGCTCGTTCCGATGCTTGTCTTGCTTCCTACGTGCTTCCCTTTCACTGTGTGCCTCGGGTGGCGTATCGGCAACCAAACGGGAGTGGGTGCGGTGTCGCGGCCGGTCGGTCCGGTGCGTCCGCGCATGCGGCCGGTGCTGCGGCGGGCCAGAGTGAGGGGGAGGGCCGGGGCGGGGGCGGCGGATACCGGGAAGCCCGTCACCAGCCTCGAAGCCAACAACCGATCCTCCTCGCCATGGAAGGCAGGTGGGCGACGTGGCCGGAGACGGACGTGGACGTGAACGCGCGGCGCGCGGCGCGCAGTCATCGGGCGGCGGGCAACGGAACGGCGGTCCCAGTGACCCCGGCAAGGTCAGTGAGGCCGGTGGGGGCGCCGCCGAGCCGCACTTCGTCGTCCAGATCCACGACGCCAGCACCCTGCACTTCGACTTCCGGCTGGAGGTCGACGGCGTGCTGAAGTCCTGGTCCGTCCCCAAGGGCCCGTCCACCGATCCGCACGACAAGCGGCTGGCCATGCCCACCGAGGACCACCCGCTGGAATACCGGGAGTTCGAGGGCGTCATCCCGGAGGGCGAGTACGGCGCGGGGACCGTGATCGTCTGGGACGAGGGCAGTTACCACCCGCTGCGGCACCCGCGGAAGGCAGGCTCCCGGAGCCGGTCCCGCTCCCGGTCCTTCCGGGAGTCGCTCGACGACGGTCACATCGCCTTCTGGCTGGACGGCAGCAAGTTGCACGGCGGCTATGCGCTCACCCGGTTCCGGGGTGGTCGGGGCTCCGGTGAACGGGAGTCCTGGCTGCTGGTGAAGGAGAACGACGACCGCGCCGAGGGGCGCGGCACCCCCGATGCCCGGCGGGCCCGTTCCGTGCTCAGCGGCCGCACCCTGCGCCAAGTGGCCGCCGACGACGCCCCGGAGCGGCGGGGCGACGGCTGACGGCCGGCGCGGTCCGGGCGCCGCCGCACGGCCGCGAGGAGCAGCGCAGCCGGGACCCTGGGAGCCTTTGGAGCCGCCCGCCATCGGGTGCCTTTGAGCGAATACCGGCCGGTCGCGTTCGGTGAGCGCCGGGCGGTGATACCGGTCCCTTCAGCGCCGGCGGCACGGCCGGCGCGGAGGCCCGCGGGCGGGAGGAGGTGGCGGCGCAGCGTGCCGAACCCACCCCGTCCGGCCCGCCGGTCCCCAGACCGCGCGGCCGCCGCGCAGCGCCCCGTCCCGCGCCGGCGACGCTGGCGGACCGGCCGGACGCCGCGCCTTCGGCCGCGCGAGGCGGTCGCCGTGCCCCGCCCGCTGCGGGTCGCCGCCGCCTACGGGTGGCGGCTGCTGGTCGTGGGGGCCGCCGTCTACGTGGTGTTCATCGTGTTGGGGCGCTTCCACCTCGTCACCCTGGCGGTGTTCCTCGGCCTGGTGCTCACCGCCCTGCTCGGGCCGCTCACCGATCTGCTGGACCGGTGGCTGCCGCGTTCCGCGGCCGTCACCGCCGCACTGCTGATCGCGATCGTGGTGCTGTTCGGAGTGCTGAGCCTGCTCGGGGCCGACGTGGCCACGGCCTGGCCCGGGTTGCGGCAGGTGTTCGCGGGCGGGGTGAGCAGGATCGAGCGGTGGCTCGAAGGGCCGCCGTTCCACCTCAGGCACGGGACCCTCGCCCACGTCCAGACGTGGATCTCCCGCTTCGTTTCCAGCAACCGCACCAGCCTGATCAACACCGCGGTGAGCGGCGTGGGGCGCCTGGCGGAGGCCCTGACCGTGGCGGTGCTGGCGGTGTTCTGCTCGATCTTCTTCCTGCACTCCGGCAGCCGGATGTGGCGGTGGTTCGGCGGCCAACTGCCGGAGCGCGGGCGTCGCCCGGTGCGTACGGCCGGTCGCGCGGCGTGGACGACCTTCACCGGCTACACCCGGGGCATCGTGCTGATCGCGGCGACCAACGCGGTTCTCGTCGGGCTGGCGCTGTTCGCCTTGGGCGTGCCGCTGGTCCTGCCGCTGGCGGTGTTGGAGTTCTTCGCCGCGTTCGTCCCGTTGATCGGCTCGCCGGTGGCCCTGGCGGTGGCCGCGGTGGTGGCCCTCGCCGCGCAGGGGCCGCTGGTGGCGCTGCTCGTCATCCTGCTGATCGTGGTCATCGGCCAACTCGAAGGGCATGTGCTGCACCCCCTGGTGATGAGTCGCGCGGTGAGCCTGCACCCGGTGGTGGTGGCGCTGGCGGTGGTCTGCGGGGGCGTTACGGCCGGGGTGCTCGGGGCGGTGGTCGCGGTACCGCTGGTGTCGGTGGTGTGGTCGGTGTACGGGGCGCTGCGCAGTTAGGGCCTCGTCTGCTGGGTGGGAGCCGGCGTGGCGGCGCGTCGTCGGGCGGTGCGTCATCGTCAATTCCGGTTCCTGAGAAGGAAGTTGCCCCAGACGGTGTACCGGCTGGCCGGCCGACCGTCGCGCGCCTATGCTGCCCGCCATGGTGAGTGCGGCGGAGCAGCGGCAGGCGCTGGTGGATGCGGTGCGGGTTGCGCTGGAGCGGGACTGCCCCGGTTCGCGGACGTTGCTGCTGGGGTCGTTGGCGGCGGGTACCGCGGACGACTTCAGCGACATCGACGTGGAATGGGTCGTCCCGGACGGGGAGTTCGCCGCGTGCCTGGCGCGGGTGGAGGGCGTACTGGGGCGGGTGCGGCCGGTGGCCGAGGTGCGCTACGACCCCGACCTCCGCCACTCCGACCGGCGCCGCCTGGTGTGCGTCCGCTTCGCCCGGCTGCCGTTGTTCTGGCGGCTCGACCTCTCCGTACGTGCCGAGTCCGTCGCGGACGAGACCGACTACGACCGGGGCAACCCGGCGGCGCGGGCCCGTGAGGGCGAGTGGTCGCGGCCGGCCAGCGCCCTGGCCAACTCCGTCGGCGCGGTCAAGGCCCTGGCCAGGCACCGCTTCGACGAGGCCCGCGGCCTGCTCGACCGCGGCTTCGCCCGCATCGGCGTGCCCTACGAAGCGGGCGGCGACCCGAACGTCCGCAAGGGCGGGGGCGCGGCGGCCGCCGTGGGCGAGGGCTGGGTCGCGGACATCGGGCGCCTGGCCCAGGCAGCGGCGGACCAGGAGCCGCGGTTGCGGCCATTGGCCGACGAGGTCGTGCGCCTGGCGGAGGAGCACGGGTCCGGGTTCACCGGCGGCTGACCGAGCCGGGGCTCGCCCGCCCTGATGCGGATGCCGGTGATGCGGAAGCCGGTCCGTCACGGGCTCGCCCGCCTGGTTGTGGGCGTCAGCCAGTCCAGGCGGATGTGCTTGAAGCCGATCTCATCGAGCCGACGTACTTCGACGAAACGGTCGGCCGACTACGCCAACGCGGCCATGACGTAGCGTCATCGGGGCGATCACCGGGCCGGGGCGCCCTGCGCCGGTGCCGGATCGGGTGCCGGCCGCGGGGCGGTGGTGGCCCGCTGCTCCCGCTTGAGCGCCGCGCGTCCGCGCACCACCCGCAGGCTGACCACCGTCGTCGCCTCGAAGGCCAACATCCCGCAGCCGATGGCGAGGCCCGCGTCCCAGGCGGTGCCCCGGTCCAGTCCGCCGTAGCGCTCCAACAGCAGCCCCGCGCCGACCGAGAGGACGGGCGCCAGGCACAGGCCGACCAGGTGCAGTCGCCACTCCTCGCGGGCCCAACTCCGGCCGTTGCGGCCCGCGCGCCGTTGGCCGAGGAACATGACGGCGTAGCTCGCGGCGAAGGGGAGCAGATAGGCCGCGAGCAGGCGGTGGCCGGTCGGGCCCCGGCCCAGGTAGGACGCGATGATCCAGGCGAGGGCCGGTGCGCCGGCCGCATGGGCCGCGATGAGCACGGGCGCGGGTACCCATGTGCCGCGCACACCGGGGAGCCGGTCGCGGGAGTCCAACGCGCGGGAGGCGAGCAGCGCCCCGAAGACGACGACCGATCCGAGGTGCATGACGGCGACGCGGTTGATGTCGGCCATGGACAGGCCGGGCAGCAGCGCGGGGAGTGCGCTCCATTCGAGGCGCAGCAGCGGCGCCGTCATCAGGTAGGCGTAGCACAGCAGTAGCCAACGCTGGTGCAGTTCGGGGTAGTTGGTGACGGCGGCGAGGATGCCGAACGTGGTGCTGGCGACCGTGCCGACCAGGATCGTGGCGAGCACGATCCAGAACGCCGGGCCGCTGAAGGCATCGGCCGGCGCGGTCCGGGCGAGGTAGACCGCGGCGCCCGCCATCGAGGCGTAGACGGTCAGCGCGAACACCACGCCCACGGCGCGGTGCAGTCGCCTGCGCCGTCGTAGTGCGGAGAGCAGTTGGACCGGTCCGAGCAGCATCAACAGGCCACCCAGCACCGTATGGAGGATCATCGGGGTGAGGCTGCGGGCGTAGGGTCCGATGCGGGTGGCCAGGGCGTCGGCGACATAGCGCGGCGACACCGCCCGTCCCAGTAGCCATTCACCGAGTGCGGGGGCGCCGCGGTGCGCGTACGGCCACAGTTCGGTCATCGCGATCGGGGCGTATCCCACGCAGACGAGGACCACGGTGATGGTGGCCGCGCGGCGCCAAGTGGCCCTACCCGTACGGTTCATGGCGGCTCCCTGGATCGCGGCCCCGGCCCGGTCCGGCCGCCGTCCGGCTGGATCGGTGAGCTGCCTGACGGACGACTGCGACCTGCGCTGGATAGTCCTCACTGGACTGTTGAGAAGGTAGGGGTGATCCTTGGCGCGGTCAATGGTCGTGCGGCAGGGGCGGGGATCATTCGCCCCGTTGTTCCACCCACTGCCAGAAGTCGATCGTCATCCGCTCGTACCGAATGCCGAACTCCAGTGCCTCGCGTTGTCCGCGGGTCAGCAAGTCCCCGAGGGTTTCCGCGAGTTCCTCGTACTCGGCGAGCGTCCGGCGATGTTCGGCGATCTGCGTGGGAGAGTGGACCTCGGGGAGGCCGCCGAACCACAGCTTCAGGACGCCGCGCTCGCGGGCCTCGACGGGCGCGACGGTCGAGTCGGCCAACCACTCCTCCAGCGCCGCCTTCCCGGCCGAAGTCAGCCTCAGCAGGCGGCGGTTGCGCCCGCCCGACTGCCGGGACTCCGACAGCAGGCCCGCCTCGACCAGCCGGTCGCACTGCGCGTAGACCTGCGCGTGCGGCATCGACCAGAACGGGGCCACCGTGCGGGCGGCCTCGACCTTCACGTCGTACGGACTGGCCTCGCCCAACTGGTCGACGAAGCCGAGCACGAGGAAGGACGGCGTGGTCAGGCGGGGCGCAGGGTCGGAGGAATCAGTCATGTCGTGACCGTATCGCGAGGCGGGGGCCGGGCGTTGTGTCCGACGGGGCGGTGGACAACTGCCCACGTACCGGTCCGTGCCCCGCCGTCAGGTGCGCCGCCTCCGCGGCGGCCGGCTGCTGTGCCAGACGGTGACGATCACCAGCGCGCAGCCCAATGCCTGGGTGACGGTCGGGCGTTCGCCGATCGCGACGCCGAGCCCGAACGCCATCACCGGCTGCAACAGCAACAGCGCGGCACCGACGTTCGGCGCCAGCTTCGGCAACGCGGCGGTGATCAGGAGCCAGGCAACCACCTGCCCGACGACGGCGAGGGTGATCAGCCAACCCCACGCCGGCCAGCCCGGGTTGAGGTCGATGCCGGTCCACAGGCCGCCCAACACCGCGGCCGTGCCGGCGGCCGCCGCGGTGGAGACGCACACCGGGGTGACGGTGTGCGCCCGCCCGCCGCCCAGTCGCATCAGGAACAGGTATCCCGCGTACGCCACCCCGGCCGCCGTTCCGAACGTCACCCCGGCCACCGGATCGCTGCCCGGCTGGGGGTTGCCGATCGCCCCGCTCGCCAGCGCCACCCCGGCCAGCATCAGCGGGATCAGCAGCACGAACCGCCGGGTCAGCCGCGTCCCGGACACCAGCCGGGCGAGCAGCGGGAAGACCACCACCTGGACGTTGAGCAGCACGGTGGAGACCGAGGCGCCCACGGTGAGCACGCTGGCCGCCCAGAACACCATGTCGATGCCGAGCAGCACCCCGGCGCCGAGGTCCATCACCTGGTAGCGCCACGGCCGGGCGCCGACCCGCCGCACCTCCCGCCAGGCGAGCGGGACCAGCAGGAACAGTGCCAACGCGCAGCGGAGGAACGCCGCCGTGCCCGCGTTCGTCCCGGAGAGTTTCATCAGGACGGCCGAGGCGGAGATGCACGCCGATCCCGCGAGGGCCAGCAGGAGGGGGTTGCCCGTGCGGGCGAGCGGCGAGGGCCGGTCGGAAGCGCCGGCGGAGGGTCGTGCCCGCACGTCCGACGCGGTCTCTCCCGAAGCCAACGGCTCGTCTCGGTACGTCATGGAGCCCACTGTGCCCGGCCGGACCGTAAACAAAAAGTGACGATTCAAGCCCAATAATCGGTAGCATCCGTCATGTGTTCAGCATTGACCGGCTCCGCGCGCTCGCCGCCGTCGCCGCCCACGGATCGATCGCCCAGGCAGCCCGCACTTTGCACATGACGCCCTCCGGCGTCTCCCAGCAACTGGCCAAACTGGAGCGCGAGGCGGGGCACCCCCTCCTCCAGCCGTACGGCCGCAGCGTCCGCCTGACCCACGCCGGTCGCGTCCTGGCCACCCACGCCGACCGCCTCCTCGACCAACTCGCCGTCGCCCAGGCCGACTTGGCCGACCTCGGCAACGACGTCCTGGGCCCGCTCCGGATCGGCGGCGTCGGCAGTGCGGTGCGCACCCTGTTGCCCGACGCGCTCGCCACCCTCACCGCCGAACACCCCCGCCTCGCCCCCACGATCGTCGACGGCGAGGCCAACGAACTGCTGCCGCGCCTCCTCGACGACGAGCTGGACCTCCTCCTCGTCGAGAGCTGGCCGACCCACCCGCTCGCGGTCCCGGAGGGCGTCACGCTTCGCACCCTCATCAGCGAAGAGGTCTACGTCGCCCTCTCCGCGCACCACCCGCTCGCCGACCGCACCACCCTCGACCTGGACGCGGACCTCGACGGCCTGGCGGACACCGCATGGGCCTGTTGCCCGCCCGGGACGGAGCCCCACGAGGCCCTCCTCCAGACCTTCCGCACCCGCGGTCTCGAACCCGACATCCGCTACCTGCTCGCCGACCACGTCACCCAACTCGCGCTCGTTGCACGTAATGTGACGGCCAGTTTCATCCCCGCCATGTCGCGTCACCTCGCGCCGGCCGGCGTGCGCTTCCTCCCCACCCGGCCGACCCTCCGCCGCGACATCCGTGCCGCATGGCTCACCCGCGCCGAGAGCCCACCGATCCGCGCCTGCCTCGACGCGGTCGCGGCGGTTGTCGCGACCGCTACGGGGGCGTGATCGGCGGGGGCATGACGGTGCGTCAGGGTTTCGGGGACGTTGCCTGGCGGGGCGGCGCCCCACCGCAGCCCCGCGCCTACGCGCCGGCCGGGCCCCGCAGCGTCTCCTGCACGCTCTGTGCCCAGTCGATCCGGTGGAAGTGGAGTGGGCGGAACATCTCCTCGGGCGCCGGGAACGACGGCCTGGTCAAGGTGCTCTTGCCCGCCTTGACCTCGTTGACGGCCGCGGCGTTCAGGCCGATGGCCTCCACACGCGGCCGGCGCAGCGCCTCGTAGGCGGCGAACGCCTCGCCGTGACTGGGGAGATCGCGCAGGCAGCGGCCCAGCTCGACCGCGCTCTCGATGGCGAGCGAGGCGCCCTGTCCGGAGCTGGAGGACGGCGCGTGCACCGAGTCGCCGACCAGCACCATCCGCCCGCGGTGCCAGTGCGGAACGGACGGCATCCGCTCCATCTGACCGACCACCATGAGCGCATCGGGAGCGGTGTGCCGCAGCACGTGCTCGCCCGGGACGTGCCCGGCGTACAGCTCACGCAGCTTGCCCAACCACTCGGCGGCGGGCACCCGGGCCAACTCTGCCTGGCTCGACGGGGTGTCCGCCGGCAGCCCGGCGAACCAGATCAACTGCCCGTCCGGGCCCTGCCAGTAGCCCATGAAGGCGCGGCCGAACGTGAAGTACATGGCGCCCGGTTCGGGCTTGAGCTCCGCTTCGAGGCCGCGGTCCATCGCCGCGTAGCCGCCGAAGCTCAGCACGCCGCCGTACTCGGGCGCGGGTGCCTGGGGGTCGATCACGGTACGGACGGTGGAGCGGATGCCGTCGGCGCCGATCAGCAGGTCGGCGGTCGCGGTGGTGCCGTCGGCGAACCGTGCGGTGACGCCGTCGGCCGTCTCCTCGGCGTCCACCAGGCGCTTCCCGTAGACGAACGGGACGCCCTCGGCGGCCGCGTGGTCGGTCAGTGCCCGGAACAGTCGATCGCGGGGCATCGCCATCGTGGGCGGCAGTTCGGGGAAGCCGTCGAACCTGGCGAAGTGGTTCCCGTCGCCGTCCGCCATCACCGAGCCGGGCATCGGCGCTCCGATCGCCCGCACCGCAGCATCGGCGCCGACCGTCGCCAGCGCCGCCAGTCCGTTGGGCGCCAGGCCGAGCCAGGCACCGATCCCGTCCGCCGCGGTCGGGTACGCCTCGTAGACCGTCGCCGCGATGCCGGCCCTGCGCAGCGCGAGCGCCGTCACCGGCCCCGCCACGCCGCCCCCGATGACGAGCGCGGTCCGTATCCCCACGGCGTTGCCGCCGTTTCCGCTGCCGCTGTTGCTGTTCATGGCCCCTCCCAGGTGGAGCGTCTGGATCGATCGTCCGGACGTGCCGGAGCTGCGTGCCGTCGTGCGCGCCTGCTCATAGTTGCAAAGAAACTAGTCTCCATGCAACTAGTTCGCGTGTTGACTACGATGATCCGCATGACCGCCCCCGTGAAGAGCTCACCGCTCGGCCTGACCGTGCTGGTCCTGCTGCACCACCGACCGCTGCACCCGTACGGCATCCAGCAACTGCTCAAACGGTGGGGCAAGGAACAGGTGGTCAACGTCGGCCAGCGGGCCGGGCTTTACCGCACCATCGAGCGGCTACAGGCCGGCGGGCTGATCACCGTCCGGCACACCGTGCGGGACCAGCAGTACCCCGAGCGGACCGTCTACGAGGTCACCGACGAGGGCCGGGCGGTCACCCGCGAGTGGCTGGAGCAGATGTTGGCCGTCCCCAAGGCGGAGTTCCCGGTGTTCCCGGTGGCGCTGTCCAACATGCTGATGCTCACCCCGGACGAGGTGACGCCGATCCTGGAACGGCGACTGGAGCACATCACGGCCCAACGCGCCGAGTTGGAGCGCCAGAACGCCGCAACCCCGGCCGGCCTCCCGCGGATCACGCTGATCGAGAACGAATACCTGCTCGCCGTCCTCGGCACCGAGGAACGCTGGCTGCGCGGGGTGATCGACGACCTGCGGGACGGGAGCCTCACCTGGTCCCCGGAGCTGCTCGCAGCGTTCGAGGAGGCCGCAGAAACGGGGGCGGAGGGGGACGAGGCGTAGCGAAGGGAACGGCGGGAGTGCGGCAGGCGCCGGGGGTCAGAACGCGGCCTTCACCAGTCGCATGTAGCGGGGCCAGTCCCACAGCGGGCCGGGATCGGTGTGGTCGCTGCCCGGCACCTCGTGGTGACCGATGATGTGCTGGCGGTCGACGGGGATGCGGTAGCGGTGACAGATCGCGGCGGTCAGCGCGGCCGAGTGCTCGTACAGCGCCCCGGTGAACCACTTGGGTTCGTCGATGCGCCCCTCGTGCTCGACCCCGATGCTGTGCCAGTTGTACCTGGTGTTGCCGGCGTGCCAGGCAACGTCCCGTTCGCGCACGGACTGGGCGACGAAGCCGTCGTCGGACCGCACCGTGTAGTGGGCGGAGGCGCGGTAGCCCGGGCGCCCGAACAGCATCAGGGTGTCGGGGAACGTCTCCTGCGTGACGTGCACGATCACCATCTGGATCGGGTGACTGGTCGGGCGGTTGGCGGGGGTGTAGTTGGTGATGCTCGCCGGGACCCACTGCGCCCCGGGGTAGTCGGGCGCCGTGCGGGAGGGGCTCGGGCTCGGGGCGTGGGAACGGGAACACGCCGTGCTGGCCGCGAACGCCGCTACTCCCGTCATCAGGTGCCGACGGCTGAGCGTCTGCCCGTCGCCGTTCCTCGCCATCGCGTGACGCTCCCTCCGACCGCACCGCCGCACCGCTCGCGGAACGAGTGGCAATCCACCGCGAAAACTACCGCCGACCTGCGCGGGGGCCGCGCTTCGACACGGGACGAGGGTGGCCGCGCGGGGGTTGGCTGCACCGCCGTTGGTCGTGGCGCGTGGCCGGAGTCGTCGGGGCTACGGTGCCTGGAGCGGGCGGTGCGCAGGGACCCCGGTGAGGGAGGCGACGTGGGCCGGGACGGGGCGGGCGTGTTCGGTGAGCACGTCGATGAACGTCGACGTGAGCGCGTCGGGTTGGCTGCGGGTGTACGCGGCGAGCGGCCGCCGGACCGGCGGGTCGGGCAGCAGGACCTGGGCGACGAGGTGCGCGGGAATCATGTTCGCCGGGAGCATCGTGGGTCCGACGCCGGCCAGGGCGAGTTGGAGCGCCGCGGCCGTCTGTTGGGTCCGTGCCGCGACGCGCGGCCGGAATCCGGCGCTCTCGCAGGCGTGGCCGAAGATCTTCGACAGGCCATTCGGCTCGGTGAAATGGACCCATTCACGTTCCGCGAGTTCGGAAAGGTGGAGTCGGGAACCCGCCCGCGACATCAGCGGATCGTCGGCGGCGAGAACGATCACGAACTCCTCGGCCTCCAACGGAAAAATGGAGCCCGGCCAGTCAATGGGCGGCGGCCCGATGGCCACATCGGCGTGACCAGCCCCCAGAGTGAGCTGGAGTTCGTTGTCATGCAACTTTTCGACGAGTGACAGGCGGACGCCCGGGTGCGCACTCCGCCACGCGCCCAAAACCGCGGGCAGCACGCCGAGGCTGATCGAATGCAGCGTGGCCAGCCGCAACTCGCCGCCGCACGCATTGACCACGCGCAGGGCTGTCGAGTGCGCCTTCTCGACCTCGAACAGCGCGGCGCGGGCGTGCGGGAGTATCGCCCGGCCCAGCGGAGTCGGAGTGATCGGGCGTCCGCCGCGCTCAATCAGGGAGCCGCCACAGGATCGTTCGAGGATCTGCAACTGGCGTGAGAGGGCGGGCTGCGAGACGTGCAGTCGTTCAGCGGCCCGGGTGAAGGAACCCGTCTCCACGATGGTCACCAGGTATTGCAACTGTCTCAACGTCATGGCCATGCCGGGAGGTTATAAGGTCGACGTTCAAGCGGTGCTGGATGACCCGCACTTGGCTCGGCTCGTCAGCGCGGTCGCACCTTCAAGTGACCAAGAGTGAATGCGTCTTCACTGGATTTCGGGCCGCTGTCAGCCGTTGCCATAAAGCGTTGAAGGTCGGTGGTGAGTCGCGGCGGGGTGTGTATTCGCATTCCTCTTTTGCCGTGCGCCGGCGTTCACGAGCCCCGGGGCGGTGGGTTGGACGGCTACGGCGAGCGGGTGTTGACAGGGCTCGTAGGGTGGAGGGGCGGAACACAGCCCGGTCCATGAGAGGCCGGGCGTACCCGAGTGGGGGGAAGAAAGGTGCGTGCCCGATGACCATCGGGCTCCTGTCTGCCGCCGGCGTCACCCTGTATGCGGTGACGGTCTCCGTTCTCGCCTTCACCTCGGCCTTCGCGCGGCGCGCCGGGCTCAGGCGCGAGGCCCGGGCCACATTGGCCGTGCTCGTCCTCGCCGGTAGCCCGCAGACACCACACCTGCGGTCCGGTGCGGGCGGCGATGTCGTGCCATGCCTCGGGGGCGACGGCGGGCGATGATGCTGTTGGGGTGCGCGCCCCTGGCTCTGGTTCCGCTGGCGCGAACCCCAACAGCCGCACTTCCAACTGCGCTGTTTCCCACAGCTACGTCTCCAACAACTACGTTTCCCACAGTCGAGTGGGACAGAGGGGCAGACCCATGCGCATCGTGATCAGTGAGTTCATGAGCCTGGATGGTGTGGTGCAGGCGCCGGGGGGACCGGACGAGGACCGGGACGGCGGCTTTGCGCACGGCGGGTGGTCGCACCGGTTCTTCGATCCCGAGGTGGTGGGCGGGGCCTTCGCCACCGCGTTGGACGAGGCCCAGGCGCTGCTCTTCGGGCGCCGCACCTGGCAGACGATGGCCGCGGCCTGGCCCGACCGGGCCGGCGACCCGTTCGCCGACCGGATGAACGCCATCCCCAAGTACGTCGTGTCCAAGAAGCTGCAGGCCGCCGAGTTGGTGTGGGACAACAGCCGGATCATTCCGGGCGACGAGGCGGTGTCGCGGATCCGCGAGCTCCACGGGACGGACGGTGGCAACCTGTTGGTGATGGGCAGCCCCACGCTCGTGCGCACCCTGCTCGCCGAGGGTCTGGTCGACGAACTGCGCCTGGTCATCATGCCGGTGTTGCTCGGCGGCGGGAAGAGGATCTTCCCGGACGAAGGGGCGCTGCGCGCACTGGAGTTGGTCTCCGCGGTCGCCGGCGCTACGGGCGTGCAGGTGTGCACCTATCGGCCGGCCGCCGAGGGGTAGCGGGGCGGACCGGCCGACCTCCGTCGTTATCCGGGCAGGACGACGCGCATGTCGAGTCCGCCGCCCTCGCGGGGTTCGGCGGTGATGGTGCCGTCGTGGGCGCGGACCACCGAGCGGACGATGGACAGGCCCAGGCCGACGCCCTTGTCGCTGCCGGTCCGCTCGGTGCGCAGCCGCCGGAACGGCTCGAAGAGGTTCTCCACCTCATACGCCGGCACCACCGGCCCCGTATTGGAGACCACCAACACCGCACACCCCGGCTGCGGCTCGGTCCGCACCTCGACCCAACCCCCCTCGGCAACGTTGTACCGCACCGCGTTCTGCACCAGGTTCAACGCGATCCGCTCCAAGAGCACCCCATTGCCCTGCACGAACACCTGCTGCCGCACACCCCGCAGCTCCACCCCCTTGGACTGCGCCTCCTGCCGCGTCTGATCCACCGCCTGCGACGCCACCTCCGCCAGATCCACCGGCCGCCTGTCCACGATCTTGTTCTCACTACGCGCCAGCAGCAGCAACCCCTCCACCAACTGCTCACTGCGCTCATTGGTCGCCAGCAACGTCCTCCCCAACTGCTGCACCTCCGGCGACGCCTCCGGATCAGCCAACTGCACTTCCAACAACGTCCGGTTGATCGCCAACGGCGTCCGCAACTCGTGCGACGCATTCGACACGAACCGCCGCTGCGACTCAAACGCCCGGTCCAACCGGTCCAACATCTCGTCGAAGGTGTCCGCCAACTCCTTCAACTCATCATCCGGACCACCCAACTCGATCCGCCGATGCAAATCCGACCCCGCCACCCGCTGCGCGGTCCGCGTGATCCGCCCCAACGGCGACAACACCCGCCCCGCCATCGCATAACCAAAAGCGAACGCCACGATCGCCAGCCCCAGCAGCGTCAACAGCGAACGGTTGAGGAACTGTCCCAACGCCAGGGCGTGTTGGTCCCGCACGCAACTGCTGATCGCGGCATTGATCTCGTTGACCGTGCCGGACGTCGGCAGGGCGGGACAGTTGACGTTAGTGATCTTGAGGTTGCTGCCGACGACCCGGAAGTCCGGGGTGGCTTGCTTGAGGGTGTCGGCCGCCAGTACGCAGATGATCGCGAGCAGGACCACGCCGGCCATCAGGAACATGCCGCCGTACAGCAGCGTGAGCCGCATCCGGATCGTCGGACGCAGCCGGATCAGTCGTCCGATCCGCCGCGGCGGATCGGGCAGCGGGCCCCGGGCGGGATGCGGGGAGGCGGGCGCCGGCATCGTGGGTGGCGGGGGAGCGGTCGCCACGGCGGTCAGCCCCGGTGCTCCGACGCGGCGGGCACGGAGGCTGACGTCGGGATGACGAGTGGGCGCACTGCTGTTCCTTTGTTCCTTCCTCAGATGTCCTGAGGCATAGAGAAGTTGCCGAGAGAAACCCATACTGCTCGAAGACGGCGTAAATCGGCAGTAAGTATGGATCTGGTGAGGAGGGTGAGCGTGCGGGACGACCTGAGGCACCTTCAGGCGCCGTTCGGCCGTTGGGAACCCGCCCCGCCGAGCGAGGTCCGCGAACGGTTCGGCGGACCGGGGGTGCGGTGGTGGGTGGCCGGCGGCCGCGCGATCGAGCTGGCGGTGGGGCGGGGGCTGCGGCCGCATGGGGACGTTGACGTACTGCTGCTGCGGCGCGACCAGTTGACGGTGCAACAGGCGCTCGCCGGCTGGGAGTGGTGGGCCGCCGATCCGCCGGGGAGCCTGCGTCCCTGGGCGCGGGGCGAGGAACTGCCGTCGGGGGTGCACGACATCTGGTGCCGGCCCGGCCCGGACCGTCCCTGGCGGATCCAGGTCATGCTCGACGAGTCGGCGGGAGCGGAGTGGGTGTCGCGACGCGATTCCCGGGTCCGCAGGCCGATCGAGGCGGTGGCCATGATCTCGCCCGAGGGGATCCCCTTCCTGGCCCCCGAGATTCAGCTCTACTACAAGGCCAAGGCGCCGAGCCCCAAGGACGAGGCGGACTTCGCGGCGGCGCTGCCGGTGCTCATGCCGCGGCAACGGCATTGGTTGGCTGGGACGATCACGCGGTCGTACGGGGAGCCGGCTTCGGCCGGTGCGTCGAATGGGGCTGGGCCCGGGCATCCTTGGGTTGGGCGCTTGCGGACGCGGACGCGGCCGGGGGCGGAGTCGGAGTAGGGGCCGGGCTCTGTGGGGCGTCGGCGCCCACTCCGGTGAGCAGGGAGTGGGTCACCATGTCGGCGCCCTGAGCGGGGGTCAGCTCGGGCATTTCGTGGGCCGCCATGTTCGTGAGGTGGGTGAGCAGGGTGCGCGCCCAACGGTCCGGAAGGCCCGGGCGGATGACGCCCTCGCGGACTGCGCGGACCAGGAACGCGTCGAGTCGTAGCAGTAGTTGCCGGAGTCGGGCGACGGCCGTCTCGTCCGTTGCCCGCCCCAGGTCCACCGGCCACTTCCGGCTCGCGGTGATGATGCCTTCCGCGTACTGGTGCAGTGCGACGGTGACCGGCGCCTCGGTCAGGCGGGCCTGTTCGCAGGCGTCCTCGCAGGCGTCCAGTTTCGCCGCGTACACCCCGGCCATCAGTGCCTCACGGGTGGCGAAGCGGCGGTAGACGGTCCGCCGGTCCACGCCCGCCTCGGTCGCGATCGCCGCGATGCTCGTCGAGGGGTCGTTCGCCAGGAGGCGTGCTCCGGTCTGCAGGACCGCGTCCAGGTTGCGTGCCGCGTCAGCTCTCATCGTGGTCGGAGCTTAGGCGGCGATGGGCTCGACCGGCCAGAAGATGCACGGGGGTATTGCTCTTCGGGTAATAACTGTCACATAGTTGTGTCAGTTGATGAGAGGGGTGCTGGGTGAACCCAGTCCGCATGTCCGAGAAGCTGCAAGACGTTCTGGATTCCCGGGTCTTCGTCACGGTGGCGACCCTGCAACCCGATGGCAGTCCGCACCAGTCGGTGGTCTGGGTGGGGCGCAATGGGGGCGAGGTGTTCTTCGTGACCGGTGTCGACAAGCGCAAGATCCGCAATCTGCGGCGTGATCCCCGGCTGAGCATGGCGGTCAACCCGCCCGCCGAGCCGTACGGCTATGCGGTGCTCAGCGGCACCGCGCGCTTCGAGAGCGCGGGGAGCCGCGAGCGGATGGACCAACTGGCCGTCAAATACACCGGGTTGACGTATGCGGAGCACAACCCGGAGGCGTACGCCACGCTGCCCGAGCTGGTGACCGTGCACCTCACGCCCGAGAAGATCGCGGCGCGGTTCCTGTGAAGACGTACCTCATCACCGGTGGCACGGACGGCATCGGCAAGGAGCTCGCCCTGCGGTGCCTGGCGGATGGGGCGCAGGTGGTGGCCGTCGGGCGCAGTGCGGCGAGGGGAGCCGAGTGGCTGGCCGCGGCCCGGGCCCAAGGCGCCGCCGACCGGGCGCACTTCGTCGCGGCCGACCTCAGCCTGGTCGCCGAGAACCGGGCGTTGATCGAGCGGTTCCGCGGTTCCTTCGCCAGGCTGGACGCCCTCGTGCTGTGTGCCAGGCACTTCCGGACCACGCGCCTGGTCACGGCCGAGGGGTTCGAGAACACCTTCGCGCACTTCTATCTGAGCCGCCATCTGCTGAGCCACGGGCTCCTCGACCGGCTCGAAGCCGCCGACGATCCGGTGGTGCTCAACGTCGCCGGGCCGGGTGGCACGACGGAGATCGCCTGGGACGACCTCCAACTCGCCCGCGGCTACGACGGCCAGCGGGCGCTGGCGCTGGGTGGGCGGCTCAATGATCTGCTCGGTGTCGGGTTCGCGGATGCCTGGCCGAGGGCCGGGACACGGTATGTGCTGTTCCACCCGGGGACGGTCAACACGGGCTTCTCCGGGGGGTACACACCGGAGATGCTGGTCCTGATCGATGCCCTCCGGCGGTCCGCGCGGGCGGTTGAGGACGCCGTGGCCCCGATCGTCGAGGTGTTGGAACGCCCGCCCGCGGCGCCGCTGAGCGCCCTGGTGCAGGGGGCGCCGCTGAGCCTGGACGGCCCGGGCTTCGACGTTGCCGAGGCGCGCCGACTGCGCCGTGCGACTGAGGGGTTGTTGGCGGCGGGCGGCTGAGTGCCTGGGCGGGAGCGTGTCCGCACGCCGTGCGTGAGACCCCTCCCGACCCGCTCCGTAACGCCCCGGACGGGGTGTTGGTGTCGTTGCGTCACCTCCGGTTCACCCGCGGCTGGTGGGCTTACGACCCGTTGGGCCAATTGCCCACGTTCCCGGGATCGTTCAAGGAGACCCCTCGATGCACAGACCCTCCCGCCGTCGCCTCGCCGCAGCCACCGCCCTGGTGGCCGTCACCGCAGCCGGGGTCGCCGTGGCCACCGTGGCCGGTGCCGCAGACACCAGGCAACAGGCACAGCGCGCCATCCAGGGTGGCAAGGCGAAGAACGTCATCCTGCTCATCGGTGACGGCATGGGGGACTCCGAGATCACCCTCGCCCGCGACTACGTGGTGGGCGCCAACGGCCGCCTGAACATGGACAAGTTCCCGCTCACCGGCGCCTACACTACGTACGCGGTGCACGCGGACGGCACCCCGGACTACGTGACCGACTCCGCGGCGAGCGGCTCCGGTTGGGCGACCGGTCACAAGACCGTCAACGGCCGCATCTCCAAGACCCCGGACACCGACCGGGCGCTGCCGACCCTCCTCGAACTGGCGCAGAAGAAGGGTTACGCCACCGGCAGCGTCACCACCGCCGAACTCACCGACGCCACCCCCGCGGTGCTCGCCTCGCACGCCACCGACCGCTCCTGCCAGGGCCCCGGCGACATGGCCAAGTGCCCCAACGACACCATCGCCAAGGGCGGTCCGGGCTCGATCGCCGAGCAGTCCGTCAACCACAAGGTGGACGTGCTGCTCGGGGGCGGCAAGCAGCGCTTCGACCAGAAGGTGACGGAGGGGAAGTACAAGGGGCTGTCCGTCACCCAGCAGGCGGAGAAGTTGGGCTACCAGGTCGTCACCGATACTGCCGGGTTGACGGGTGCCAAGGCGGGCAAGCCGGTGCTGGGCCTGTTCGCGCCGGGCAATGTGCCGACCGAGTGGACCGGCAAGCCGGCGGCCGTGGGCGGGACCGACCCGCAGCGGTGCGCCACCACCAACTCCGGCCGCCCGGCGGGCACTCCGAGCCTCGCGGACACGGCGACCAAGGCCATCCAGCTCCTGGAGTCCAAGCAGAAGCACGCCAAGAAGGGCTTCTTCCTCCAGATCGAGGGCGCGTCGATCGACAAGCAGGACCACGCGGCGGACCCCTGCGGCCAGATCGGTGAGACGGCCGCGTTCGACCGTGCGGTGAAGGTGGCCCGCGACTACGCGGCCAAGCACCCCGACACCCTCGTGGTGACCACCGCCGACCACGGCCACACCAGTCAGATCGTGCCCCTGGAGGCCACCCCGCCCGGTCTGACCTCCACCCTCGTCACCAACGAGGGGCAGCAGCTGAAGGTCAACTACTCCACCAACACCCCGGGCAAGTCGCAGGAACACACCGGCACCCAGGTGCGGATCGCCGCCCAGGGCCCCCAGGCGTACCGGGTCCTCGGCGTCACCAACCAGACGGACCTGTTCACCACCATCCGCGAGGCGTTGGGCCTGCGCTGAGGATGCGGTAGGCACCGGGAGGGGCGGCTCCCTCCCGGTGCCCTACGTGTCGTGCCCGCTGCCCGCGGCGCCGTTCAGGGCCGCGGCGGGCCGGGCGGGACCCGCTCCAACGCGTCCCAACTGAGGTCCCGTTCGCGCTCGGCGGCCTCCGCGCGGCCGCCGCCGCGCATGCCGAACAGCCGCTTGGCGAAGAGCAGATAGGCCACCACGGCGAGGTTGATGATCAGCGTGAGGACCTTGGTGACGGTCACCCGGGACATCAGTTCGTAGACCTCCGGGACCAGGAGGACGGTGGTGGCGACGAACGTCAGATACTCCGCCCACCGCTTGGCGCACCACAGCCCGACCGCCTCCACGCCCTCCAGCAGGGCATACGCGGCGATCACCAGTCCGATCAGCCACAGCGTGGAGGAACGCACCGCGAACGCCTTGGCGACCTCGCCCAGCAGCCCGCGTTCGGAGACCCCGCCGGCCCCGCCCACGCCGTTCTGGAGCAGGTCCATGAACCGGTAGAACGGTGCCTGGAGGCTCGCCCGTTTGTCCGCGAAGGCCAGAATGCCGGCGGCCAGCGCGCCGAGCACCACGAAGTGCAGCAGCCGGTCGAGCGCGATCAGCCGCAGGACGTAGCGGTCGCGGAGGGGCTTGCCGCGCAACGGGAGGGTGATCTCGTGGCGGTCGGGCGGGTGGGGGCGGTCGGGGTGGGTTGGGGGCGTCACCGGCAGCCAGGCATCGCAGCGCAGACAGCGGTGCCAACGCAGCCCGTCCCGGTCCTCGCGGACCAACAGGCCGTCGGCGGGCCGCACTTGCTCCGCGTCCACGCCTTCGAGGCGATGGCCGTGCAGCGCACAGGCGAGCAGTTCGTAGCGCAGCCGCCGCTTGTCGCCGCCGGTCCCGGTCACCGGGGTCGACGCGGTCCGGTCCTCCTCCTCGGCCATGGGTACCTCCGGTCGCGAACGGGGCTGGGCGCTCGGGTGCCTGTCCTCGGGTGCCTGCGGTGGGTACCGCGGGCGGCCCGAGGCCAGTCTGGGGTACCGCGGGCGACGATCCCGGCAATGCGATCCGGGGCGCGCCCGACCGCGCTCAGGCGGGCAGTGGCAGGTGGTACTCGACCGCCCGTCGCGTCGTCGGGGCGAAACCGAGCGAGACGAGGGCCGTCTCGTAGACCTCGTCCTCGGGCGCGACGTGGGTCTCCACCACCCGCACCCCGGCGAGTTCGCCGCTCACCCGGCGCACGGCCATCGAGACCAGCGCCGCCAATGCCTCGGAGGTCCCCTCCTCCTGTCGGTCGTGATCCAGCACCGCCCGGTCGCCCGCCACCTCCACATCGCACCAGGCATCGCCGACCGCCACCCGGAACGGGGCGCCCTCCGCGGTCGGCCGCTCCGCCGGCCGGCTCACGGGAGCGCCGGGCGGGGTGGCCGCCAACTCCCGCCGCCACCAGCGGTACACCTCGTCGCCGGCGACGGCCCCCAACTCCTCCAGCGCGGCGGCGACGGCCAGGGGCAACTCCCCGCCCTCCTCGACCCAGCGCAACGTCCGTCCGCCGGCCTCCCGGACGACCGGCGCCGCCGCGCGCAGCAACGGCGCCCGAACGTCCAGCGAACCGTCCACCAACCCCACGAACCGGAGATCGGGATCCTCCGCGCCCAGGTCGAGCACCGCGACCGAGCCGACGACCGCCCCCGCCTCCCGCGCCACCACCACGGCGCGGGTGCGCTCGTTCGCCCAGTGCTCCTCGACCCGGCGCCCGGCAGTCGCCCCGCGCTTCCGGTGAACCTCGATAGAAACCGACATGGATCGATTGTCCCATGTCGAAGGGCATGTTGCGTAAATGTGTTCGATTTGCGCA
Organism: Streptomyces sp. WZ-12; assembly: GCF_028898845.1. NCBI lineage: Bacteria > Bacillati > Actinomycetota > Actinomycetes > Kitasatosporales > Streptomycetaceae > Streptomyces > Streptomyces sp. WZ-12. The sequence goes on from NZ_CP118574.1 coordinate 7,919,563, forward strand.
ACGCTTCCGCATGGTCAATCGGCCATCTGCAACGACCAGTCACGGCCCGGTAGCGTGGCGGGATGGCGAGGGTGGGTACGCGTGGTCCTCCACGAGCGCGACCGGCCCGACGCGGCCAACATCGGCCTGATCGAGTCCGTCGCCCGGTACGCCCTCGACGCCGGCTACCACGTCGTCGCCGAAGGCATCCTCTCTGCGGCCCGCTACGGCGCCATGCTCCAACGACTGTGCGCCGACCACCGCGGCCCGACGCGCTGTTACTACCTGCACGTGCCCTTCGAGGAGACGCTGCGCCGGCACGCCACCAAGCCCCAGGCGTTCGAGTACGGCGAGGCCGAAATACGCGGCTGGTGCCGGGAGTTGGACCTGCTTTGTGAGCCTGCCGAAACCGTCATCGGTCCCGACAGCGCTCTCGCCGACACGGTCCGGCGCATCATGTCGGACACCGGCCTGGCCGCCCTCCCGCCGTTGGAGCGTTGAGCGGCGGCGGGGAGCTCGGTGCGAAGTCCCGCCGTTGCGGGGCGTGTTGGGGGTGCCTGGGGCCCGGGCGTCAGTGCACGGTGACCGTCACGGTGCGGGAGACCGAACGGGTGCGGGGGTGCTTGTCGTTGGGGGAGTGGCCCTCGAAGAGGACCGCGCGCAGGTAGAGGTGACCGCGCAGCGCGGCGCGCACGCCGGCGTTGACGGTGCCGCCGGCGTGGCGCACGGGCTTGGAGCACTTCACGGTGCGCCAGGCGCCGGTGCCCCAACGCCGTTGCACGCAGACCTTGTTGTACGACGCGCCGTCGTCGGTCGCCTTGCCGGTGGCGTGGACGAGCCCGCCCCGGCCGACCGAGCGCGGGCCGGCGGCGAAGGTCAGGGACGACTTGGCCGAGGCCGGTACCGCGGTGATGCCCAGCGAGGTCACCGCGAGGGCGCCGATGAGCGCGGACTGCAGGGCACGACGGTTGTGGCGGGTCATCCTTTTCTCCTCCGTGGCCTTTTCGATGGGCTGGGGCATCCGGAGTGGTGGAAGCTGCCGCATCACGTGGCTACCCGGATGATCACACCACCTTACGTCTCCTTTACCCTGCGGGGGACAGTTTTGGGTATTTCTTGGAGAAGTGGGTGCACTGCGTGAAGTTGGGCCGAGTTTCCGCCGTTGTCGCTGCTGCTGCGATGGCGCCGGCCGTCTTGTTCTCGTCGCCGGCGGTCGCCGCCGACCGGGCCGCGTCGCCGGCCACCACCGCGCCGGACCCGGCGTCGTCGGCCAAGCCCGACGAGCCGGCAGGGGAGGGCGACCCGGCGGCCGCCGAGCGGGACCGGGCGGCGATCCGGCGGATCTTGGCGGACGACAAGACCGGCGTGGGGCTGCGGTGCGCGGCCCAGAAGGCGCTCGACGGTGGGCCCGCGGCCATGCGGCACTTCCTTGCGGTCGGGCGGTACAAGGCGCGGGACGAGGACAACCGGGTGGCGGTCGCGCAGCTCATCGCGCGTGACACGTCGGGGCCGTCGGTCCGCGAGGCCGGCCGGCGGGCGTTGCGCGGCACGGCCGAGGACCGGGTGCGCTTCCTGGAGTCCGGATGGCGTGCGGCGCAGGTGACCGATGACCGGGTGCGGACCTTGCGGGTCATGAGCGTTGGCGGGCCCGCGGTGCAGGCGGCCGGGACGAAGGCGCTGGACGGTACGCCGGCGGACCTCCGCCACTTCCTGGAGGTCGGCCAGTACGAGGCCCGCGCCCAGGACGAGGCGGCCGAGGCCAAGCGCAAGGAGCAGGAGAAGGAAGCGAAGGAGGCGCGGGAAGCGGAGGCGAAGCGGAAGGCCGAGGAGGAGGCCGGCAAGCGGAAGCCCGCCCCGAAGCCCGAGGGGGAGAGCGGAAAGCCGGCGGCCGACGCCCATGCCGACGGTGTCCGGCCCGCGTCCGCGTCGGATGCCGGCCCGGTCTCCGCGGCCGGCGGGCGTGAACTGGCCGCCACCGGTGCCGGATCGGCCGCCCCGTGGGCCGTCGGTGCTTCGGCCGTCGCGCTCACCGCCGGCGCGGGGCTCGTGATGGCGGCCCGCCGCCGTACCGCGGGCCAGCGCTGACGCGCCGCGCGGGCCTCGCCGTCCACCCGTACGGCGAGGCCCGCGCGTCGTCGCGCCGCTGGCGCGCCCGGCCGGTCAGCCCGCCAGCGTGGCCAGACCCTCGGGCAGCGCGCCGGTGTGGAGCACGCCCAGCCGCTGGGTCGCCCGGGTGAGCGCGACGTAGAGGTCGCTGGTCCCGAACTCCGCCGGTTCGGCGACCAGTACGGCGTCGAACTCCAACCCCTTGGCCTGGCGCGGGTCGAGGAGCACCACCGGGCTGGTCAGATCGGGCACCGGACCGGTGGACGCGGCCGGCAGGGCGGCCGCCAGTTCGGCGCGGCGCCCGGGCGGGGCGATCACGGCGAGCCGGCCCCGGTCGTCGCGCCGCGTCTCGCGGGCCACTGCCTCCGCCACCGCCGCCGGCAGGTCGTCGGTGCGGTGAGCCCACGGCGGGACCCCGGTGGAGCGGATCGAGGCGGGCGGCACGAACGACGGGTCGGCGGCCCGGGGGACCTCCGCGGCGGTCGTCATGATCTCGGTCGGCGTGCGGTAGTTGACGCCGAGTCGGACGTGCTCCCAGCGGTCCTCCATGTACGGCGCGAGGATGGTCTCCCAGGAGCCGCAGCCGCCCGGTTCCGAGGTCTGCGCGGGGTCGCCGACCAGCGTCATCGAGCGGGTCGGGCAGCGGCGCATCAGCAACCGCCACAGCATCGGCGAGAGTTCCTGTGCCTCGTCGACGATGATGTGGCCGAAGGCCCAGGTGCGGTCGGCCGCGGCGCGTTCGGCGGCGCTGCGGTGGTCGGCCTCCTCCTGGCGCTCGGCGAGCCGGTCCGCGTCGATCAGGTCGTGCGCGGCCAGCACCTCGGAGTCCTCGTCGTCCTTGTCCTCGAACTCCTGGGTGCGCGAACCGTAGGAGAGGTCCAGCACGCCCTGGGCGTACGCGATGCGTTCCTGGCGTTCGGCCTCGGCGGCGGCCCGGGCGGCCGAGTCGTCGTCGCCGAGGAGTTCGGCCGCCTCGTCCAGCAGCGGGACGTCCGCCGGGGTCCAGTCGCCGCCGGTGCGGCGGATCGCCTCGGCGTCGGCGTCGGGGAGGTGGACCGGATCGGCCAGGAAGTCGGCCACGAGCCGCTGCGGGGTGAGCGTCGGCCACAACTCCTCGATGGCGGCGTGGACTTCGCGGCTGGTGGCGACGGCCTTGCCGAGCTGGGCGAGGTCGTCCGGGCCGAGGAGGTTCGGGCCGCCGTAGGGGTCGGCGCCGATCCGCTCGGTGAGTTGGGCGGTGAGCGCGTCGATCACCTGGAACGCGAAGTGCGGGCGCGCGAGGTTGTGCGGCAGCCGGGTGGCGCGGGCGCGTTGCCGAGCCGCCGCGGCGATCTCCGCGTCCAGGTGCAGCTCGCCGTCGTCGTGCGCGATGACGAGGGTGGACTCGGGGAGGCTCTGCCGGTCGGCCACGAAGCGTGCGAGGGCGCCCGCCATCGCGGCGTTGCCCTTGACCTCGGCGGCGCGGGGCGCGTCGACGCCGGTCGCGGTCACGCCGGGGAACAGCTCGCCGGGCGTCGCCAGCAGCACGCCGGTCTCACCGAGCGAGGGCAGCACCTGCCCGATGTAGCCGAGGAACGCCGGGTTGGGGCCGACGATCAACACCGCGCGGCGGGCGAGCTGTTCGCGGTGCGCGTACAGCAGGTACGCGGCCCGGTGAAGCGCCACGACGGTCTTGCCGGTGCCCGGGCCGCCCTCGACGACGAGGACGCCGTGGTGCGGGGCGCGGATGATGCGGTCCTGGTCGGCCTGGATGGTCTGCACGATGTCGTGCATCCGGCCGGTGCGTGCCGCGTCCAGGGAGGCCAGCAGGATGGCGTCCGCGTCCGCGCCTTCGTGGCCGGTGCGTTGGGAGTCGGCGAGGTCCAGGATCTCGTCGTGCAGTGCGGTCACCCGGCGGCCCTCGGTGGTCAGGTGGCGCCGGCGCCGCAGGCCCATCGGGGTGTGCCCGGTGGCGAGGTAGAAGGGGCGGGCGACCTCGGCCCGCCAGTCGATGACCAGCGGAGTGTGGTCGGCGTCGTCCCGGCGGATGCCGATGCGGCCGATGTGGTGGTCGCGGCCGTCCCGGAACGCCAGCCGGCCGAAGCACAGCCCGTGTTCCCCGGCCTCGAAACCGGCCAGCAGCTCGGCCTGTTCGGCGACCATCACGTCCCGCTCCAGCCGCGCCTGGAATGTGCCCTCCGCCTGCGGCAGGGCCCGTTCCAGCGCGTCCTGCGCCCCGGACCGCAGGGCGTCGAGGCGTTCGTGGAGCAGGTCCATGAATTCCTGCTCTTTACGCCATTCCTCGTTTGACAATTCAGCTCCGCTCGAATATCCTGTGCAGTAGTGAGTTTGAGTAGCTAATTCTTCTGCGCAATATGCAAACGCTCAATATACGCGGAGAATTACCCCCCTTGTCAATCCTCGATCGCAGGGAACTGCGTCGGGGATTTCTTGTTATTCCGTCGAGCGGGGAGCGCCGCTGGCGCGACCGATCGGCCGGTCGCCGCTGGGCCGGGACCACCACAGGGCCTCGCCGTGCGTCAGGCCGGGCAGTCGGAGCTCGGCGGCGCGCACCCGGCCGGCCGGGATGACGCCCTTGACCAGCCATGACGACGTGCCGCCGGCGGTCTCCTGGATGTCGGCGCCCAACGCGGCCAGGCAGGAGGTCACGGCCGGGAGGGTGTCCAGCGGGATGTCCACGTCGAAGGCGTGGCACGGCTCGTAGACGCGGGTGCCGGCGCGGGTCAGGGCGCGGGCGAGCACCACCGGGGTCAGGCCCCGGAAATCGCCCGCCGTGCTCAGTGGGCCGACGAATCCGGAGCGGGTGAGGGTGACCGTGCAATCGGTCACCGCCCAGCCGTGCGGGCCGGTGCGGAGCGCGGTGTGTACGGTCTCCTCGATCGCCACGTGGAAGGCGTGGGGGAGTGCGCCGAGTTCGGTCTCGTAGCGGAAGGCGATGCCGGCATTCCGCGGTGCGGGCTCGACGCGCAATCCGACGGTGGCCCAGAAACCGCTCGGGCTCGGGGCCCGGCGCCCGATTTCCTCGTGCGCCTCGGCGGTGCCCGCGGGGCGTTCCAGGCAGACGGTCCGGCCGGGTTCGAAGACCGCCTCGATCCCGAAGTCATTGACCAGGGTTGCCGCGAGGATCTCCATTTGGACCTCGCCGTAGAGCAGTACGGAGGTGGTGCCGTCGGGCTCGGCGCTGGTGTGGATGAGCGGGTCCCGCTCGGCGAGGCGTTGCAGCGCCGCGTGCAGCCGGGACGCCGCGCCGGGCGCCGCGTCCCGGGGCCGGACGAGCGTGCGGAGGGTCGGGGCGCGGAAGTGCGGCGGGCGGGGGCCGTCGTCCCGGTCGGTGGGGTCGGACAGCCGGTCGCCGACCCGGGCCTCCGTCAGACCGGTGAGCCTTCCGATCTCCCCGGCAGTCAACTTGCGTGTCGGATCGGGAGAGTTGGCGCCGCTTCCCGGTCGCCCGACGACGTGCAGGGACGTGATCTGGCCGGTGTGCGTCAGGCGCGTGCCGTCGGGGCGGTGGCGGTGCAGGGTCACGCGTTGGCGCGCGGCCAGGGTTCCGGAGAACAGGCGGAGGTATGCGGTCTTCTTGCCGGACGCCGCGCGCTCGATGGCGAAGACGGTGCCGCGCGGGGGCGCCGCGGCGGCCGGTTCCGGGTCGTTGCCGGTGGGCGCGGGGCGCAGCAGGTCCGTGAGGCCGTCGATGAGCGCGCGGACGCCCTGGCCGCTGCGGGCCGAACCGCGGTAGACGGGGTGGATCCGGCCGGCGCGGACCTGCTCGGCGAGCGCGGTGCGCAGTGCGTCGGCGGACGGGAACGGGCCGTCCACGACGCGGGCGAGGAGCGCGTCATCGGTCTCGGCGAGCGCCTCGGCGAGACGGTCGCGGAACGCGGGGTCGGCATCCAGCGCGTACGGGAGCGCGCGGGCTGACGGCGTGCCGAGGTCCCGGACCGCCGTCATCGGCGCGAGGTGCGGGGCCAACTTCCGCCGGATGTCGGCCAGCAGGTCGTCGCCGCGGGCGCCGCGCCGGTCGATCTTGTTGACGAAGAGCGCCACCGGCAGCCGTAGTTCGCGCAGCGTCCGCATCAGGACGCGGGTGTGGGCCTGGACCCCTTCGACGGCGGAGAGCACCAGCACGGCGCCGTCCAGGACGCCGAGGACGCGCTCCACCTCGGCCACGAAGTCGGCGTGACCGGGGGTGTCGATGAGGTTGATCTGTGTGCTGCCGACGCTGAAGGAGGCCACCGCAGAGCGCACGGTGATCCCGCGCTGCCGCTCGATGGCTCCGGTGTCGGTCTGGGTGTCGCCGGCATCGACGCTGCCGAGCCGGTCGATCGCTCCGGTCTCGAACAGCAGGCGCTCGGTCAGGCTGGTCTTACCCGCGTCGACGTGCGCGAGGATGCCGATGTTCAGGGTGTGCTTGATGTTCGGGGTGTGCTCGATGTGCATGGGGGTCGAAGTCCTCGAAATTCACCGTCCGGTAGGGGCGCTGGGGGTTTTCGAGGAATCGGCGCACGGGAGTTCTCCTGCTCTGCGGGGGAATGACGGGGACCAGCCTGTGGACTGCGGACGGCTCGGGCAACTGGTTTTCGGCGGCGTGCGCAGGGGCCGGAGGGAGCTGCCCCTCCGGCCCCTGCCGCATCCACCGGCGTGCCGGTTCGTCGCTCGTCGCGCCGGTCAGTGCTCGCGGCGCAGGTCGGCGTTGGTTGCGCCGGTCAGTGCTCGCGGTTCCGTCCCAGGGTGAAGCGGTACAGGAGAAGGACGATCAGGGAGCCGACGATGGCGGCGAGCCACGTCGAGAGGTGGAAGAAGCCGTTGATCGAGTGCACCCCGAAGATCACCTTGCCGAGCCAGCCGCCCAACAGGCCGCCGGCGATGCCGATCAGCATGGTGATCAAACAACCGCCGGGGTCCTTGCCGGGCATCAGGGCCTTTGCGATGGCTCCGGCACAGAGGCCGATCAGGGCCCACGCGATGATTCCCATGTCCGCACCCTCTCCTCAAGGCCAGTCAAGGCCGGTCGATGCGTAAAGACTCGTGGTCGCCCGCGGTTCTTTCACCCGGGCTTACGGCGAACGTGTGACGGACGGGGCGACGGTCAACGTCGGTTGATTGACCAGAGTGCTCAACCTAGGCTTATGAACATGACTCATAGCTCGGATGTCGACGATCTGGCCGGTGCGCTCTACGGAAGCCTCGGCCTGATGGCCCGCCGGCTGCGTCAGCTCCAGGCGCCCGGCGAGCTCACGTTGCCCGAGCGCGCCGCGCTGTCGCGCCTGCACCGGAGCGGCCCGACCACGGCGGCCGAGTTGGCGCGGGCCGAGCAGATCACGTCCCAGGCAATGGGGACCACGCTCGGCGGGCTTCAGGAGCGCGGTCTCGTCGAGCGGCGGCGCGACCCCCACGACGGCCGGCGGATCATCATGTCCGTGACCGAGGCCGGCGTCGAGGTGCTGCGGCACAAGCGGGACGCCCGGTCCAAGCAGGTGGCGCAGGCGCTGCGGGAGCGGTTCACGGAGGCGGAGTTGGCGACGCTGAAGGCGGCGGCCCCGCTCATCGAGCGCCTGGGCGACAGCTTCTGACGCCGAACGCGGCCGTTCCGTAACGGAGTTGGGGAGGGGCGCCGGTCGGCCCTCCACCTTGCGGTGGAGGGGGTGGGTGGAGAGCGGGCCCGACGGGTGCGGCCCAAGGGTCGATGCGCCTCCACCCGCGCGACTTCTAGCGTCGTAGGCGGATCACCGTGGTGCCGGAGCGGCCGGCGCCGGACCGCTGGAGGCCGTCGTGAAATCCGTTCGGACGCGTGAGGCGCACCCGTTACGTGCCGTGTGCGTATCGCTGACCGTCAACCTCGTGCTGCCGCTGGGCCTGTACTACGTGCTGCGGGCGCAGGGCGTCGCACAGTGGCAGGCGCTGCTGCTGAGTGGTGCGGTGCCCACGGCGCACGCGGTGGGCGCGGCGGTGGTGCGGCGGCGCGTCGAGGTCTTCGATCTGGTCGTGGCCGGGCTGTTGGTGGTTTCCGCGGGCCTGTCGGCGATCAACGGCAGCCCGCGGATGCTGCTGCTGAAAGACGTGGCCATCCCCGTCGTCCTCGGGCTGTGGCTCCTGGGCACGCTGCTGGCGGCCCGGCCCTTCGCGTTTCACTTCGGCCGCCGGTTGCGGGGGGCGGCCGGGGAGGCGGATGCGGACCGTGCCTGGCGCGAACTCCCGGAATTCCGGGGCGCGTTGCGGGGGCTGACGCTTCTGTGGGGCGGTTCCCAGATGCTCGATGCGGCGCTGAGCGCGGTGGCGGCCTGCACGCTGCCCGTCGATGTGGTGCCGGTGATCGGGCGGTTCCAGTCCCTCGGCATCCTCGCCGTGGTGGTGGCGCTGACGGTGCGCCGAAGTCGTGCCTTCCGTAAGCGGTACGGCATCCCGCTGTTCGGCGCGGGGGCTCGGGACGGGGAGGAGGCGGTGCCTTCGGGGGCGGGCGCGGGGACGGTGGCGGCCGACGGGCAGGCCCGGGCCTCGGATGGCGCCGTGTGAGCGTGAGGCCGTGGTGCGGGGCGCGCCGGCCGGGTGGCCCCGTCGGCGGGGCCGGGGAGGAGAGGAGTTGGGGCGGGCGGCGTCACGGGGTGGCCGGTGCGTCGTTGGACCGGTCGACAATCCGCTCTCCTTCAACTGGAGCCAGTCATGAACTCCGTAGCACGTGGAACCGCCCCGGTCCGTGGTCGTGAACGCGGGCGCGCGTTCGCCCGGGGCCGGGCGGCCGTGGCCGTGGCGCTCGCCGCCGGTGCGGTCCTGGGCGCCGCGGCGGCCGCCGACGCCGCCGACCTCGGCATGCTCCTCTACACCACCCCCGCCGGGAAGAAGGCCAGCCTGAGCCAGCCCGAGCCCGGCCGTTGCTACACGGTCAAGGGCGACGGCCTCGCCGCCAACCTCTCGCTGGTCGGCAAGACCGCCCACTTCTACCCCAAGGCGCACTGCGCCGGCACGCCGGTCGCGGACCTCGGCTCGGGCAAGCACCAGAAGGTGCGCTTCTCTTCCCTGCGCGTCGACGCCGACTGAGCCGCGGATGCGGCGGGACGGGGGAGCGCCGGCGGTGTGCCGATCCGCCGGCGCCCGCGCAACTCCCTTATGTTCCCGGGGGGTTGCGGCTCCGCCGGGCCCGGGAAACGGGCGAGCGGCACCGTACCTGGGAAGAAGGTCCCGGCGCGGCGCGGCTCCCGTTCGTGCCCGTCGGCAGCAGACGCTTCCGCGATGGTCCGGTCTGGACCTCTCGCACGACGGCCCCGGACTACCTCGTGGGGCAGCAGCCTCGCGGACGTACTCCGTAGCCGTGCTCCCCCGCTCCGCGCACTTCAGGCCACCGTTCATCAGCCGCCGCCGGACCTCCATCGACGGCTTCCCGGAACGGGCGTGACGCTGGCCGGAGTGACGCGGCACGTTGGGAGCAGTCAGCAGTCAGCAGTCAGCAGTCAGCAGGCCGGAGCTGACGAGGGGCGCCGATGATCATTTACGTCCGGGCGGTGAACTGTTCCAGTAGGCGGTCCAGTGCTGCGTCGCCGAACATCAGGGTCAGGTTGGCGTGGGAGTCGGCGGCGGAGGCGGCGCTGCGGGGGAAGAGGGCCTTTTCGTAGCCGGCCAGGGCGGTTTCGGGGTCGTGCGGATGGGCGGCGAGTGCCTGGCCGAGTTCGGCGCCGTCCAGCATGGCGAGGTTGGCGCCCTCGCCGGCGAACGGTGACATCAGGTGCGCGGCGTCGCCCAGCAGCGTCACGCCGGGGGTGCGGGGCCAGCGGTGGTCGACGGGGAGGGCGTGGATGCGGCGCGGGACGAGTGCGCCGTCCGCGTCCGCGACGAGCCGGCGCAGGCTTGCGTCCCAGTCCGTGAAGTGCGCGAGGAGGGCGCGCTTGGCGGTGTCCGGGGTGGTGAAGTCGATGGTGTCGAGCCAGTCCTCGGGCGCCTTGACGGCGGTGTAGACGTGCAGGCTGCCGTCGGTCTCGCGGTGCGCGAGCATCCCCTTTTCCGCGCCCAGGCAGATGAAGAAGCCGTCGCCGATCAGCGCGGCGCTGGCCGGGTGGCGGGCGTCGGCGTCCAGGAGGTCGGTCTCAATGAAGGAGATTCCGGTGTAGGTGGGTTGGGCGGGGGAGAGCAGGGGGCGCACGCGCGACCAGGCGCCGTCGGCGCCGACGAGGAGGTCGGTGGTGAGGTCGGTGCCGTCGGCGAAGGTGACCTCGTGGCGGCCGTCGGGCAGCGCGCGGGTGGTGAGGGCCTTCTTCCCCCACCGCACCGTGCCGTGGGGGAGGGAGTTCAGGAGGAGGTCGCGGAGTTCGCCGCGGTCCACTTCGGGGCGGCTGCCGTCGCCGTCGTCCTCCTCGGCCAGGCGCACCGCGCCGTGCGGGTCGAGGAGGCGCAGGGCCTCCCCGCCGGCGTGCACCAGGGCGCGGAAGTCGTCGTGGAGGTCGGCGGCCCGCAGCGCTGCCTGGCCGGAGTCCTCGTGGATGTCGAGCATGCCGCCCTGGGTGCGGGCGGCCGGTGACGCCTCCAGGTCGAAGACGGCGGCCTCGATGCCGTGTACCTGAAGGACGCGGGCCAGGGTCAGGCCGCCGAGGCCGCCGCCGATGATGGCGAGGGGGTGGTGGGTGGTCATGGGGGTGGGCTCCTTGCGGGTGGCGCGGGCCCCGGGAAGCTGCGGGGCGGTCAGGTCGTCTGGGGGCGGTCCGATCGGGCGGTCGCCAGCATTCCGTTGATCAGGACGTGGAAGCCCCAGGTCAGGCGGGCTTCTCCGGTGCCGGTGAACAGTTCGGGGCCGAGCGCGTTGAGTCGGGGGAATGCCTGGGCGGAGGCGCCGTGCACCGCGGTCATCAGGGCGTTGTGCTCGTCCTGGGAGTGGGGTGCGGCGTCGCGGGTGGACTGCTCGGCGGCGGTCGCGGTGCCGAGCAGGAGGAGCGCGTCCACGCCCCAGGCGGCCCGGTCGTCGGTGACGCCGCCCTCGGCGAGCAGGGTCAGGACGGTCTCGACCAGTTGCAGATAGTGCGGTCCCGAGAGGCGGGTGACCAGCGCCGAGCGGGCCAGTTCGGGGTGTGCGAACAGCACCTCGGTGTAGGACGACAGGACGCGGACCAGTCGCTCGCGCCAGTCGCCCTTGGTGCGGGCCGGCCGGAGGTCGACCTCGCCCAACAGCTCGTCCAGGACGGCCGCGTGCAGCTCGGCGGTGTGGGCCACGTACACGTAGAGCGAGGCCGGGCCGGTGTCCAGTTCCCTGGCCAGCCGGCGCATGGTCACCCGCTCCAGGCCCTCGCTCCGCATCACCGCGACCGCGGTCGCGATGATCCCCTCGCGGGTCAGGGCGGGCTTGGCGGGGCGCTCGCGGCGGCCGCGGGGTGCCTGGGACGCGGTGCTCCCGGCTGGGCGCGGTGCGGTGGGGTCTGGCGTGGTCGGCATGCTTGCAGCGTAGCGAACATGTTCGTTGCGAACAAGTTCGTGGCGAACGTGTTCGTCGCTGGCGGCGGGGGTGAGGCCGGGGGCAGTGAGACGGGAGGAACGGGGTAGGCGGTCGGGATCCCCGCCCCGCTACCGTTGGCGCTGCTTCCGCGCCCGCCGGTATCGGCGGGGCCGGCACCGACGAGGAACGAGAAGGATGACGGGAATGGACCTGACCGCACTCACGCGCCCCGAGCTGTCCGACCGGCTGGCCGCGCTCCGCGACGAGCACGCCCGGCTCAAGGGGCGCGGCCTGCGCCTTGACCTGACCCGCGGCAAGCCCTCCGCCGAGCAACTGGCCCTGTCCGAGCCGCTGTTCGGCCTGTTGGAGCCCGGCGACCACACCGCGCAGGACGGCACCGACTGCCGCAACTACGGTGGACTGCACGGCCTGCCCGAACTGCGCGCGGCGTTCTCCGCCCCGCTCCAGGTGCCCGTGGAGCAACTGGTCGCCTTCGGCAACTCCAGCCTGGAGTTGATGTACGAGTGCGTGGTGGACGCCGTGCTGTTCGGCGTGCCGGGTTCGCCCGCGCCCTGGCCGCGGGAGGGGCGGACGGCGATGCTGTGCCCGGTGCCTGGCTACGACCGGCACTTCGGGCTCTGCGAGAAGCTGGGCATCGAGATGATTCCGGTGCCGATGACCGAGAGCGGTCCGGATCTGGACGAGGTCGAGCGCCTGGTCGCCGACGAGCGGGTCAAGGGCATCTGGTGTGTCCCGAAGTACAGCAACCCCACCGCCGTCACCTACTCGCCCGAGACGGTGCGCCGCCTGGCCGCCATGGAGACCGCGGCGCCGGACTTCCGGGTGTTCTGGGACAACGCCTACGCCGTGCACGGCGTGCAGGGGGCGGACGAGCCGCTCGCCGACATCCTGGCGCTGAGTGCCCAACACGGCCACCCCGACCGGGTGTTCGTCTTCGGCTCCACCTCGAAGATCACCGCGGCCGGCAGCGGCGTCGCCTTCTTCGGCTCCTCGTCCGCCAACGTCTCCTGGCTGCTCGGTCACCTCTCGAAGCGGACCATCGGCCCCGACAAGCTCAACCAGCTCCGGCACGCCCGCTTCCTGCCCGACGCGCCGGCCGTGGCCGCCCACATGGAGCGCCACGCCGCCGTGCTGGGCCCCAAGTTCGAGCTCGTGGACACGGTGTTGGAGAAGCGGCTCGGCGGGAGCGGGGTCGCCTCGTGGACCCGTCCGCGGGGCGGATACTTCGTGAGCCTGGACGTGGTGGACGGCTGCGCGGCCCGCGTGGTGGCGCTGGCCGGGGACGCGGGCATCGCGCTCACCCCCGCCGGGGCCACCTTCCCGTACGGCGCCGACCCGCGCGACCGCAACATCCGTCTCGCGCCCAGCTTCCCCACCGTGGAGGAGCTGCGCGACGCGGTGGAGGGGCTGACCCTGTGCGTCGAACTCGCCGCGGTGGAACGGCTGTCGGCGGACGCTGACGGGACGCGGTAGGCGCCTGCGCATCCCGGGGCGGGCGGCTCCCGTATGTGGTGGAGCCCGCCCGCATCCGGGAGCACGCTCCGTGTTCCACCGGGCACAGTGGGGCAAATAAGCTGGTCCCGTACGCCTGGGTGGCGGTGCCGGGCGCAGCGGTCGTAGCCTGCTGGCGCAGAGAGGCAGCGACAGCCCCGCGGGGACGTGTTCGGCCCGTGATGAGGACGGCACCCCGCGTCGCAGCCGGTGTCCGAGGTGTCCACCATGCGAAGCGGCTGAGGAGCGGATATGCGAGTTCACAGGGCCACGGCAGCACTCATGATCTGTGCGGGGGCGGCGCTGGCGACGGCCACCATGCCGGCCACCGCGACCGCCGCCACGACACCGCCCACCCCCACCCGCCACGTCGCAGTCATCGACTGCATCGGCAACGCCAAGGAACGCCCCGGCAACTTCATGCTCGCCTGCGGCGACGGCAACAACGTCCTGAAGTCGCTGCACTGGTCGCAGTGGCGCGACCGGTCCGCGGTGGCGAAGGGCACGGACTTCGTCAACGACTGCAAGCCGTACTGCGCGGTGGGCCACTTCCACGGCTATCCGGTCAAGGTGCGCTTCGACACCCCGCAGCCCCGCACCGGGCACTCCGGACAGCACTACACCCGGGTGACGTTGACGTACACCGGCGCCCGCCCGGCCGACACCCCGCGGGTGGTCACCACGACGCTCTGGGGCTGACGACACTCTCGCGAAGGTGGGGCGGGAGCCTGCGCGCGCAAGCTCCCGCCGCCACCCGGCGCGCCGTCCGACTACTTCAACCGGCCCGCCTTGGCGAGCTGTTCGCTGCCCAGGCCGGGCGCGCCGTAGTTGGCGAGGTCCTTGCGGACCGCGGAGATCTGCGGGCGCTGGTAGAGGGGGAGGGAGTGGCCGAGCTGCCAGACCTCGGCGTCGGCCTTGTTGTAGAGGGCGATCTGCTGCTTGACGTCGGTGGTCCGGGACGCCTTCAGCAGCAGCCCGTCGACCTCGGGGGAGGAGATCCCGCCGTAGTTGGTGAAGGTGTTGTCGCCCTGCGGCATGCGGTAGCCGCCGTATGCCTGGGAGCGGAAGACCTGGTCGACCTGGCGGAACTGGCTGAGGTCGTAGTTGCTGCGGTGGATGTACTTGTCGAAGTAGTCGTTGGACGGCACCTTGCGCAGCTCGGCGTCGATGCCGAGCTCGCCGAGCATCTGTTGGGTGAGCTTGGCCTGGTCCATGGCCAGGCCGGCGGCGTCCGACGGCAGGACGTAGTCCAGGGTCAGCTTCCCGCCGTCCTTGGTGCGCGGCCTGCCCGGGCCGTTGTCCCGCCAACCCGCCGCGTCCAGCAGCTTCTTGGCGCGCGCGACGTCCCGCTTGCCGAACGACCCCGAATTGTCCTGGTAGCCCTCCTGGTTGGGCATGAAGAAGTGGTTGCCGAGGACCTTGGGCTGGAAGGGCAGGTCCTTGCCGGCCACCTCCGCCAGCGCCTCCCGGTCGACGCCGAGCATCACCGCCTGCCGGACCCGGAGGTCCTTGAGCGGGCCGCGCCGGCCGTTGAGGCTGAGGGTCACCTGGTCCCAACGGGCGCCGATGCGGATGTCGGTGCCCTTGTCGCCCTTCAGCCGCTGGTACGCCTCGGGGCTGGCGGCGCTGGTGGAGTCGATCTCCTTGTTGAGGTAGGCGTCCACGTAACTGGAGCCGTCCAGCGCCCAGAAGATGACCTTGTCCAACTTGGGCTTCTCGCCCCACCAGTTGGGGTCGGGCACCGCGGTGATGGTCTGCGCGGTCCGGTCGTAGGCGCCGATCTTGAAGGCGTTGGCGGTCACCGGGATGGTGCCGGCCCATGACCTGGCGAAGCTCTCCGGCGTGGCGTTGAGGGACGCCGGCAGCAGCGGGTCGAACAGCTTCTGCCAGTCGGCGTACGGGGTGTCGAAGGTGACCGTGACCTCGTGGTCGTCGGCGCCGCGGGCGACGCCGGAGATCTGGTCGTAGCCGCTGGTGTCCGCGGCGGCGAAGCGCTTGTCGCTGCCGTTCAGCGCCTTCCACTGGGCCTCGAAGTCCCGCCAGCCCAGCGGCTTTCCGTCGGACCACTTCGCCTTCGGGTTGAGGCGGTAGCGGACCACCTGCGGCTGGGTCGAGACGACCTCGGCGGAGGCCAGGAAATCAGGGTTGGTGTGCGGGACGCCCTTGGCGTCGAGGAGGAACAGTTGCGGCTCGACCAGCTCGGTGATGGCGGAGGCGTCGCCCTGGGTGCCGTCGACCTGGTTGGGGTTGTACTGGCTGATCCACTGCTCGATCGCCATCTTGAGGGTGCCGCCCTGCCTGAGGTCCGCGGCCGGGTGCGGATTGAGGTTCTGGGTGCCGGCGACCGGCGCCGAACCGCCCCGCGACGCGGTGTCCGACGCGCCCCCGGACCCACCACAGGCAGTGAGCACGGTGGCGGTGGAAAGGGACACGACGGCCAACGCCACGGTTCTGCGGGCCCGGTTCATGCTGCTCTTCCTCTCGGTGGACACCTCGCCGCGCGATCGCGCCGCACAGGCACCGTATGCCGGTCCAGACCATTCCAAAGTCCCAGGTCAGCGCATTTATTGAGGTTGCAATGAGGGGTTCACGCAACTGTCTGGCGGGCGGTGTTCGGTGGGATAGCGTCTGGCCGCACCACCCCCCTCGAAGGAATCCCACCCGTGCTCGCCCACCTCGCCAAACGCCTCGGCTATTACGCTCTGTTGCTGGCCCTGGCCGTCGTCATCTCCTACGTCCTGACCTCCCTCGCGCTCTCCCCGCGCGGCTACTTCGAGGGCAGGCAACCAGCCCCACCACCCGACGCGATCGACGCCCAACTCACCGCGCTCGGCATCAACGACCACACGCCCCTGTGGGACCGGTTCGGCAACTGGCTCGGCCACGCCCTCCGCGGCGACCTCGGCCGCACCCTCGACTCCTCCGACGTCGGCACCGAGTTCGGCCGGCGGATCGGCGTCAGCCTGCGGCTGCTGCTGACCGGCACGCTGCTGGGCACCGTCGGCGGGGTGCTGCTCGGCACCTGGGGCGCGGTGCGCCAATACCGGTTCTCCGACCGGGCCGTGACGCTCTTCGCGTTCCTGCTGCTCGCCACCCCGACGTTCCTGCTCGCCGTCCTGCTCAAGATCGGCGCCATCCACACCAACCAGGCGGCCGGCCACGAACTCATCAGCTTCACCGGCGAGAAGACCCCGGGACTGACCGGCGGCCTGGCCACCCTCCTCGGCGACCGCGCGGGACACCTCCTCCTGCCCACCCTGGCCATCGCCCTGGGCACCGCGGCCGCCTACAGCCGCTACCAGCGCGGCACCATGCTCGACGTGCTCGGCTCGGACTTCCTGCGCACCGCCCGCGCCAAGGGGCTGCGCCGCCGCACCGCCGTCCTCAAGCACGGCCTGCGCACCGCCCTGGTCCCGATGTCCACCTTCTTCGCGTACGGGTTCCTGGGCCTGTTCACCGGCGCCGCGTTCACCGAGAAGGTCTTCGGCTGGCACGGCATGGGTGCCTGGTTCATCGACGCGGTCGGCAAGGGCGACATCAACTCCGTCGTCGCCGTCAACGTGTTCGCCGCGGTGGTGGTGCTGCTCGCCGGATTCCTCGCCGACGTGCTGCACGCCGCGCTCGACCCGCGCGTCCGCACGAGCTGAGGAGCCGCACATGAACCGCGTCGCCCTGCACCGCTTCGTCCGCAACCCCAACGCCGTCCTCGGCGCCGGCCTCCTGGTGTTGCTCTTCGTGCTCGCCTTCGCCGGCCCGTACCTGACGCACTGGAGCCACACCGACGTCGACTACACCGCCCTGCGCCAACCACCCTCCGCCGCACACTGGTTCGGCACCAACAGCATCGGCCAGGACGTCTACGCCCAGGTGCTGCGGGGGCTTCAAAAGTCCCTGTTGATCGGCCTGTTGGTCGCCCTCTTCGCCACCGTCCTGGCCTCCCTCGCCGGTGCCTGCGCCGGCTACTTCGGCGGCTGGACCGACCGGCTGACCACCCTGCTGATCGACCTGCTGCTGGTCTTCCCGGCCTTCCTGATCATCGCGATCGTCTCGCCCCGGCTCCGCTCGGCGAGTTGGCTGTCCTTCGTCGCCCTGCTGGCCGCGTTCGGCTGGATGCTCACCGCCCGCGTGGTCCGCTCGATGACGCTCTCGCTGAAGGAACGCGACTTCGTCCGCGCGGCCCGCCTGATGGGCGTCCACCCGCTGCGCATCATCGTCCGCCACATCCTCCCCAACGTCGCCTCGTTCCTGATCGTCGACGCCACCATCGCGGTCGGCGGCGCGGTGATGAGCGAAACCGGCCTGTCCTACTTCGGCTTCGGCGTGCAGCCACCGGACGTCTCCCTGGGCACCCTGATCGCCGACGGCACCGGGGCCGCCGTCACCTACCCCTGGATGTTCTTCTTCGCCGCCGGACTGCTGGTGCTGTTCGTCCTCGCCGTCAACTTCCTCGGCGACGGGCTGCGTGACGCGCTGGACCCGACCTCGGACCGGGCGCGACGACGGCGCACCGACCGGCGGCCCCGCCGCCGCACACCCCGCCGAGCCCACCAGGGCCACCAGCAAGGGCATCCCGCCCCGGAAGGGAGCGTACGAGCATGACCGCGCAGCCGACTGCACAGCCCACCCGAACCGCATCGCCGGCGGACCCCCAACCGCCCGGTGACACCGACGCCGTGCTCCGCATCCGCGATCTGCGCGTCGACTTCGACGGCCCCCACGGCCCCGCCCCCGCCGTGCGCGGGGTGGACCTCACCCTGCACCGCGGCGAGGTCCTGGGCCTGGTGGGGGAGTCCGGCTCCGGCAAGTCCACCGTCGCCCTCGCCGCCATGGGCCTGCTGCCGGACACCGCCCGGACCACCGGCTCGGTCACCCTCGGCGGCACCGAACTCGTCGGCGCCACCGACGCCGCCCTCTCCGCACTCCGCGGCCGCCGCATCGGCATGGTCTTCCAGGACCCGCTCTCCGCGCTCACGCCCGTCCATCGCGTCGGCGACCAGATCGCGGAGGCCATCCGCACCCACCACCACGTTCCCCGCGCGCACGCCCGCCGCCGGGCCGTCGAACTCCTCGACCTGGTCGGCATCCCCGACCCCGCCGCCCGCGCCGCGGCCTATCCGCACGAGTTCTCCGGCGGGATGCGCCAACGCGCCCTGATCGCCATGGCCATCGCCAACGAGCCCGAGGTGCTGCTCGCCGACGAACCCACCACCGCCCTGGACGTCACCGTGCAGGCCCAGGTCCTCGACGTGCTGCGCACCGCACAGCGCGCGACCGGCGCGGCGCTGCTGCTGGTCAGCCACGACCTGGGCGTCATCGCCGGGATGGCGGACCGGGTCGCGGTGCTGTACGCGGGCCGGGTGGTGGAAGCCGGGCCGGCCGCCGAACTGTTCGCGACGCCCCGGATGCCGTACACGATGGGCCTGCTGGGCGCGGTTCCGCGACTGGACGAGGAGGAGGACGGGGGAGAGGGGGCGTCGTCCACCCGAGCTGAGGATCTATCAACTCGCCCTCGACGGACGCCACTTATTCCGATACCCGGCTCCCCTCCCGCGCCGTACGAGCTGCCCGCCGGGTGCGCCTTCGCGCCGCGCTGCCCGCTGGCCGACGATGCCTGCCGGACGGCCGAGCCGGCGCTGTTGCCGGTCGGTGCGGGACGGGCGGCGGAATCCCAGCACGCGGCCTGTGTGCAGGCGGACCGGATCGCCGAGCGCGGGCTGACCGCCACCGACGTCTACCCGCAGCCGGCACCGTTCGCCGCCGGATCGGTGCCAACCCCGGCCCCGGATCCGGACGAACCCGCCGCCGTCCTCAAGGTCTCCGCCCTGGCCAAGACCTTCCCCGTCTTCAAGGGCGGGGCGTTCCGGCGCCGGGTCGGGAGCGTGTACGCCGTCGACGGCGTCGAGTTGGACCTCCGGCGCGGCGAGACGCTGGGGCTGGTCGGCGAGTCGGGCTCCGGGAAGTCGACGGCCCTGATGGAGATCCTCGGCCTGACCGCGCCCGAGGGCGGCACGGTGGAGGTGCTCGGCCAGGACACCAGGAGCCTGGACCGGGCCGCGCGCAAGCGCCTGCGCGGCGAGGTGCAGATCGTCTTCCAGGACCCGCTGTCCAGTCTCGACCCCCGGCTCCCCGTCGGGGAGATCATCGCCGAGCCGCTGCGCGCCCAGGGCGCCGACCGGGCCCATATCGCCGCCCGGGTACCCGAGTTGCTCCGCCTCGTCGGGCTCTCGCCCGAGCACGCGGACCGCTATCCGCACGCCTTCTCCGGCGGCCAGCGCCAGCGCATCGGCATCGCCCGCGCGCTGTCGGTGGAGCCGCGCCTGCTGGTCCTGGACGAGCCGGTCTCCGCGCTCGACGTCTCCGTACAGGCGGGCATCCTCAACCTGCTCGCCGAACTCCGCGCCGCACTCGGCCTGTCGTACCTCTTCGTCTCGCACGACCTGTCGGTGGTCCGGCACATCGCCGACCGGGTGAGCGTCATGTACCTGGGCCGCACCGTCGAACACGGCCCGGTGGAGCGGGTGTTCGGCGCACCCCGCCACCCCTACACCCGCGCGCTGCTCTCGGCGGTGCCGCTCCCGGACCCGGTGCGCGAGCGCCACCGCGAACGCATCCTGCTCGCCGGCGACCCGCCGAGCCCCACCCAGCGGCCCACCGGCTGCGGCTTCCGCGGACGCTGTCCGCTGTACGCGGCGCTGTCGCCCACCCGCGACGCGGACCGCCGCGCCCGTTGCGAGCGGGAGGCCCCGGCGCTGACCCCGACCGGCCCCGAACGGGCCGCGGCCGCCTGCCACTTCACCGACCAGCCGTAACCGTCGCGGCCCGCACGCCCACCCGCCAGACCGGGCGCCGCCGCCCCACAAGGGCCCGGCGGCCACCCCAACCCACCACCCGAGGGAACGACCGACCACCATGCACCACACGACCACCACCGCACCGCCCCCAGGCACCAGACGCCCCACCGCGCCGCGCCGCCGCGCGCTCCTCGCGGGCGCCGTCGCCACCGCCCTCGCCCTCCTCGTCGCCGGCTGCGGCGCCGCCGGCTCCCAGGCCCACCGCGTCCGGGTCGGCGTGAGCGGCGACTCGACCGAGTGGGACGTCCTGGCCAAGGAGGCGAAGAAGAAGGGGCTGGACGTCGAGGTGGTGCCGTTCGACGACTACTCCCTGCCCAACAAGGCGCTCGCCGCCGGCGACATCGAGCTGAACGCCTTCCAACACCTGGTGTTCCTGGCCCAGTCCAACGCCGAGAACGGCACCGACATCGTGCCGCTGGCCCCCACCACCGTCGTCCCGATGGGCCTGTACGCCAAGAAGGTCGGCACGTTGGCCGACCTCCCGGACGGGGCCCGGATCGCCCATCCCAACGACCCCGCCAACGAGGGCCGGGCGCTGCGGCTGCTGGCCCGGGCGAAGCTGATCACGCTGAAGCCCGGCACCGGGCTGTTCGCCACCGCGGACGACATCGCCGCCAACCCCCGCCACCTGCGGTTCACCCCCGTCAACGCGCAACAGACGCCCCGCCTGCTCGCCGACGTGGACGCCGCGGTCATCAACGACGGGGTCGCCAGCCTGTCCGGGATCCGTGCGGACACCGCCCTGTTCAAGGACGATCCGCACAGCCCCGACATCCGCCCCTACCTCAACGTCATCGCCGCCCGCGCCGCCGACAAGGACAACCCGGACTACGCCGAGGTCCTCAAGCTCTACGCCAGCAAGCCGGTGCAGGACGAGGCCCGGCGGACCTCCAACGGCACCGCCGTCCACCTCGACCTCTCCGCCGCCCAACTGGCCGCCGAACTGTCCCGCGTCGGGCGCCAGCTCAAGGGGGCGTCGTGACCGCCGGCCCGGAGGAGTCCACCGTGCCCGGACCCATCATCCAACTCCGCGGTGTCAGCAAGGAGTTCGCCGGCGGAACGGTCGCCGTCGACCGCGTCGACCTTGACGTCGAGGCCGGCAGCGTCCTCGGTGTCGTCGGCCACAGCGGCGCCGGCAAGTCCACCCTCCTGCGGCTGATCAACCTGCTGGAGGCGCCCACCACGGGCACCGTCACCGTGGACGGCCGGGAACTCACCGCGCTCGGCGCCCGCCCGCTGCGCGCCGCCCGCCGGGACATCGGCATGGTCTTCCAACAGTTCAACCTCTTCCGCTCCCGCACCGTCCTCGGCAACGTCGGCTATCCGCTGCGCCAGGCCGGCGCCTCCCGGGCCCAGGCCAGGGAACGGGCCGAGGAGGCGCTGCGCTTCGTCGGGCTGACCGACCAGGCCCGGCGCTACCCCGAACAGCTCTCCGGCGGCCAACGCCAACGCGTCGGCATCGCCCGCGCGCTCGCGACCCGCCCCCGGGTGCTGCTCTGCGACGAGGCCACCTCGGCGCTGGACCCGCAGACCACCCAGGAGGTGCTGGCGCTGCTGCGCCGGGTCAACGACGAACTGGGCGTCACCATCGTGCTGATCACCCACGAGATGGAGGTGGTGCGGGCGGTCTGTGACCGGATGGCCGTACTGGACGCCGGCCGCATCGTGGAGGACGGACCGGTGCGCGAGGTGTTCGCCGCGCCCCAACACCCCACCACCCGGGCGTTCGTGCGCAGCGCGGTGCGGGCGTCGCCGCTGCTGGACCTGCTCCCCGAGGCGCTGCGCAGACACGGTGTGGACGAGGCGGTCGCCGCCTCGGTGTTGGCGGAGGTGGGCGCGTGATCCAGCAGGACTGGAGCCTGCTCTGGCCCAAGATCGTCGACGCCACCGGCGAAACGCTCTACATGGTGCTGGCCACCCTCGCCCTCTCCGGAGTGCTCGGCCTGGTCGTCGGGCTCGCGCTCTACGCCACCCGCAAGGGCGGCGTCCTCCAACAACGGGCCGTCTTCGTCGTGCTGAGCACGTTCGTCAACATCGTCCGGCCGGTGCCCGCACTGATCGCGATCGTCGTACTGTCCCCGATGACAAGGGAGTTGATCGGCACCGCGGTGGGTACCGACGCGGTGATCTTCCCGATGACGGTGATCGCGACGTTCGGCGTGGCTCGCATCGTGGAGAGCAATCTGCTCGCCGTGGAACCGGGCGTCATCGAGGCGGCCCGCGCGATGGGCACCGGCCCGGTCCGGATCCTGCTCACCGTGCTGGTGCCGGAGGCGCTGGGGCCGTTGATCCTCGGCATGACCTTCATGCTGGTGGCGCTGATCGACTTCTCGGTGATCGCCGGCACGGTGGGCGGCGGTGGCGTCGGCAACCTCGCCATCACCCACGGCTATCTGCGGTTCGACACCCGGGTGATGGTGGTGACCGTCGTCATCCTCATCGCGCTGGTCCAGGCAGCGCAGTTGCTCGGGAACGTGCTGTCGCGCAAGGTCCTCAGGCGCTGAGTCCGGCGGCGGAACCGTCGTCCGGCGTCGGGGGTGCCGGGGCGCCTCAACGCCCGTGCCACGGCCCCGAACACGGGCGCCGACCGGGTCTCGGATAGCCTGACCGCTGCCGTGGCGCGGGCGGCCCCGGCCCCGCCTTCCCGAGCCGGGCGGGGCCGCCCGACAGCCCACCGATCGCCGACCACAGAGGGAGACATGCGCAACAAGCACCGACTGGTAGGCGCCGGACTGGCGGCGTTCCTCATGGCCGGACTGGGCGCGTGCGGCACCGGCGGTGGCGGGCAGAGCGTCCTGCCGCACCGGGACCCCGTCACGGGGCTGCGGGCCGGCGTCCGCCACGTCACCAGGCAGACCGCCCTGGCCACCCGTCCGCACCAGGTCACCACCTGCACCCCGGGCACCCGACGCGTCAAACACACCAAGCGCAGCGGCAAGAGCAAGAAGACCTGGTACAGCACCGAGCACTACCAGGACTGCCACCAGACCGTGCGGGGCACCGAGCGCTACCGCCGGGAGATCCGACCGGAGCGCTGGTGCGTACGACTGGACGACGTCAACGGCGACCGGCGCAAGAACGGCGTCTGGTTCGCGGTCGACTCCGACACCTATCACCGGGCCGTCAACGCCAAGGACCACGCCCGGTTGCGGTTCACCCCGACCGACAGCGGGAGTGCGACCGGCTGCCGGTAACCGCGACGGACGGCCGGCGGCCGGGCCGTCATCCCGACCACCGGCCTCGGCGCCGCCGCGCCTCAAGTACGCGGCGCCGCCCCGTAGTTAGCGCATTGCGACCTCAGAGCGTCCGCCCGAAGAGGTCCAGCAGCGCCCGCCAATGGCGCTCGGCCGCCTCGGCGTTGTACATGGCGGTGTCGGTCTGGGTGTACCCGTGCTGGGCGCCCTCGTACAGTTCGCTGCGGTAGCGCGCCCCCGCCGCGTCCAACGCCCGCTCCAGGGCCGCGATCTGCTCCGCCGGCATGGAGTGGTCGTGGTCGGCGTGGCCGAAGTACAGCTCGGCGGTGATGCGGTCGAGGGCCCGGTGCGGGCTGTCCTCGGCGTCGGTGGCCAGATTGCCGGCGTGGAACGCGCCGGCCGCCGCGATCCGGTCCGGGTAGGCGGCCGCGGTGCGGACCGCCAGCACGCCGCCCATGCAGTAACCGGTGGCGCCCACGGGGCCGTCCGCGACCAGGGGCGAGGCGGCCAGCCAGTCGAGGTACGCGCCGGCGTCCCGCATCGCCAGCTCGGGCGTGAAGGACTGGATGATCGGCATGATCTTCTCGAAGATCTGCGGGCGCTCGGCGGGGTTGATGTGCTCGGGCAACTCCACCACCGGGGCCCGGCCGGCGCGGTAGAGGACGTTGGGCACCAGTACCGTGTAGCCCTGCCCGGCCAGTCGCCTGGCCATCTCCTCCAACGCGGGTCGCAGCCCGAAGGCGTCCATGTAGAGCAGGACCCCGGGGTGGGGCGCGCCGTCGTCGGGGTGGGCGAGATAGGCGTCGGCGGTCCCGTCCGGTGTGGGAAGGTCGATCGATTCACCCTGCACGTTGGTCATCTCCGCACCTTTCATCAGGCATCCGGGCGGTACGCGAGGAGCGACCGCCCACCCGCCGACCGCCATGGTCGACGGATCTTCACACGGTAACCCCTCCTCACCCCCGCCTCCCTCGGGCCAGGGCGGCGGAACAGACACGGGACTACCCGGGCGGACGGCCGGATTCGCGCCGCGCGGTCCCTCAGGAACGGCCGTAGCGGTGCACGACCGGCGCCAGATAGGTGGCGCACGTCTCGCCCAAGCGGGCCAACTCCTCCGCCGAGCCCACCAGTTGGACCCGGTCGAACTCCGCACCGCGCCCCCGCTCGGCCTCCGCCGACACCAGGGCCGCATGGCGTTCGCGCAACCCTCGCGCGGGCCGTTCGGGGGCCCGGAACACCACCCCGACGCTCCCGCGCGCACCCCGCAGCACCAGCCACAGGGCCAGGTCGTCGGGCGGCGTGTCGACGCCGGTCTCCTCGGCCAGTTCGCGGGCGGCGTGCCATTGGAGCGCGGCGGTGTCGAGGGGCTGGTGGGGAGCGGGCGGTTCGATGGAGCCGCCCGGCAGTTGCCAACGCCCGGGCGTGGCCGTCCAGGAGGCCATGCGCCCCACCAGCAGCCGCCCGTCCTCGGCCGGCTGCACGACGGCGACGAACAGGGCCGGCAGACCAGGCGTCGCGCCCGGGCCGCGGCGGCGGGCGTAGCGCCGGTAGGTGGTGCGGGCCCAGGAGACGGTCACGTCGTGCGGGCCGGTCCGCGTCAGCCGCGTGCAGGCCACCACGGGCCCGTCGAAGAGGTCCGGATTGGCCCGGACCGCCTCTTCCCAGGCGTGGTCCACGGCCCGCCGTTCTTCCGGCGTCTGAGGCGGCACCGGCGCCTCGACCAGGCGGATCCGGTGCACCTCCTGGGTCTCTACGGCGGGGTGCCCCGGCGGCGGCTCGGTGGTCATGGGGTCAGCTCCGCACCGTTGTTGGCTGCCTGTGCCCGTCCATGCGTCCAGGATCGCCCACCCGGCCACCGTTCGTCGGAAGCCCGGACGCTGCGGCGTGCCTGTTGTGTGAGCCGCGCCAGGCATGGCGGGCACGGCTGCGCGGGCGACCTGTGTCGAGCTCAAGTCCCTTATGTATCAGTTCAGTTGGCCACTACAAGGCGGCCGTGCGGGCCCGTCGAGGATCGAGGACGGGCCCGCACCCAGAGCGTGTCCGGAGATGCCTCAGGTCGCCGCGTAGGTGCCCCGGCCAGGGCGCGTGACCAGTTCCGTCTTCTTCACGGCCCGGTCCAGGGTGTTGCGCACGGACTCGATCTGGCCCGGCGTGGCTTCCCGGCCCAGTGCCGCGTTGATGTCCCGCGGACGCATCGGAGTGCCGGCGTTCTTCAAGATCTCCAGCGCGGAGTCCAGCAGGCTGTTGCCGGCGTCCTTGGTCGCCGCCTGCGGCTCGGCCGCGGCCTGCTTGGTGGCTGCCTGCTTCGCCTTGGGCTTCGCCGCCGCGGCCTTCTTGCCGGCCGTCTTCTTCGCCGTGCGGCGCTTGGTACGCGTTGAGGCGGCGGCCCGCGGCTGCGGGACGGAGGCCGTGGCGTCCGCCTCGACGGCCGCTTCCGGTGCCGGCTCGGCCTCGGCGGCCTGGCCCTTGCCGGACTCCTCCGACGCCGCGGCGGCCGGCAGTTCGCCGGCGGTTGCGGCGACGGCAGCCGGCTGCCTGTCGGGGAGCGCGTCGCCGGTCAGCACGCGCAGGCCCTCCAGGGCGTTGCGGGTGGAGGTCACCCGGTGCGCCAGGGAGTCGAGTTGGTCGCGAAGTGCGCGCTCCTGCTCTTCGAGCTGCGGCAGTACGCCTTCGAGATTCTGGATCGTCTGGTGGAGAACGGAGTCAGTCATGTGCTTCCTAACCTCACGGGGGAATGAGATTCCAGTCACCATACGCCCAACGACCGCAACACGGGAGAGGGGACGGCCTTGTAGTGAAGAACTACATGCACGTAAGGACCTGCTGTTTTGCCCGAACGCGCCGATCCCGACTGCCGGAAGCGCTCGGGGCATAGGCCCGGCAGGCGCCTGGGAAAGGCCGTGCCGAGTCCGATTTCCGCTGGTCGGAAGGGTGTTGGGTGCCTGAATGGCTCGCCTGGACGCGGCCGACGGCGCGAGGTGGAGCCGCCCGCGCACCAGTTGGCCTGGTCCGTAAGGGGCTCAGGCGTGCGAGGTGTACGTCCAGGGTGTGCGATTGCCCCAGCTCAGATGCCGACTGTGGTCCGCGGCCCGCCGAGGCGCCGCGTCGGGGTACGGCGCGGGAGCACAACGGGCGCTGCCCATCGCCGCGTTGGGCGCAGCGGACCTCTTGAGAACGGCCGCGGTCGCGCCCCGTCAGGCGCCGTCCGCCGCCCGACCGGTGACCAGGTCGACCAACTGCCTGGCGGGGGCGGAGGGATGAACGGGGTGGACGAGTTCGGTGCGGTGCACCAGGCGCGGTTCGGCGACCGGTACGGCAGTGACGCCGGGGAGCATGGCCGCCATCGACCAGGGCAGCGCGGCGAGGCCGTGGCCGGCGGCAACCAGTGCGGCGAGGCCGTGCAGATCGGTCCCGCGGTGGCGGAGCCTGGGACGGAAGCCCTCGGTGCGACAGACGGCGCGCAGCCGATCGAGCGGAACGGCGGTGTCCGGGGCGTCGATCCAATGTGCCTGGGCCAGGTCGGTCAGCCGCACGGAACGGCGCGGGGCCAGCGGATGGCCGTGCGGAAGGGGCACGGCCAGGCGCTCCTCGGCCACCGCGAGGGTGGTGGTGGGGCCGAGGTCGGGCATCGGGAGCGGGTCGCTGGGGGCGGCGGCGCCGTCGACGAGGCCGAGGTCGGCGCGTCCGGTGACCACCTCCGCCAACACCGCGTCCCGGCCGAGGACTCGAACCTCCAGGTCCAGTCCGACGGAGTCGGCGCGCAGCGCGGCGAGCGCCCCGGCCACGACCGGGCCGAGCGCGGCCGGCGAACAGGCCAGGGTCAGTTGGCTGGGCCGGGCCCGGTGCAGGCGGGCGAGGTCGGCGCGGGCGGCGTCCAGGCGCAGGAGCAGCGCGGGGGCGTGTTCCAACAACCGCACGCCGGCCGGCGTGGGCGCCACCGGCCGCCGCTCGACCAGCCGGGCGCCCAAGTCGGCCTCCAGGGCGGCGATGTGTTGGGAGACCGCGGACTGGGTGTAGCCGAGCGCGGCGGCGGCGCCGGAGAAGGAGCGGTGGTCGAGGACCGCGACGAAGGTGCGCAACAGGTGCGGGTCCATGCGCCGCAGTATCCCACGCGCATCAGCAACGCTTATCCGCCGTGCAGGAATCATCGTTGGACCTGATCCTGCCGCGCACACCAGGATGACCTGCATGAACGACACCGCACCGAGCGCGCCCGGCGCGCGCCTCGCCCTCGTCGGCGACCGCTCCGAGGCCGTCCGCTCGCACGCCCGCATCCCCGTCCTCCTCGAAACCCTGCGCATCCGCGACGGGTTGGACCTGGACGCCTACTGGATCCCCACCGAGGACGCCGAGGAGGACCTGACCGGCTTCGACGCGATCTGGGTCCTGCCCGGCAGTCCCTACCGCAGCGAGGCCGGCGTGCTGGCCGCGATCCGCTCGGCCCGCGCGAACGGCATCCCCTTCCTGGGCACCTGCGGCGGTTTCCCACACGCCCTGTTGGAGTTCGCCCGCAACGTGTGCGGCCTGGCCCGCGCCGGCCACGCCGAGAACACTCCCGGCCCCGCAGACGAGGACGCGCTGGTCATCCCGTTGGCCTGCTCACTGGTCGGCCACGAGGGCACCGTGCACGTCACCGCCGGCTCCCGGGCCGCCCAACTCCTCGGCGCCGACCGCACCCAGGCCCGCTACCACTGCAACTACGCCCCAACCCCCGCCACTTGGACCTGCTGCGCCGACACGGCCTGGCCTTCACCGGCACCGACGACTCCGGCGAGGTCCGCATCGCCGAACTGCCCGACCACCCCTTCTTCCTCGCCACCCTCTTCCAACCCGAACTCCACGGCGACGGCACCCGCCCCCACCCACTGATCACCGGCCTGGCCACGGCGGCCGTCGAGCACGCACGGGTCCGGGCCTGATGACCGGGGTGGCTGCGCCAGGCACGTCCGCCCCGTCGGCCCAGCCCAGCGGCAGGCAACATTCACCCTGCCCAGCAGCAGGTCGCTCGCTCATCGCGTGAGACCGCTGCGTGCCCGGTGGGAGACGCCACCGAGCCTGGCTGCCGCCGTGCCCACCTCGCCAGTCCGGACGGATTGCCCGGCAGCCTCCGGGCGAAAGCTTCCTAGCCGCGCGACGGTGCCAGGCGGTACGAGTCGGCCAGGTCGCGGACCTCCACCGACGTCACCACGTCGTGCGCGTCGTGCCCGGGCAGGTGCTTGCCGAGCAGGGCGAGCACGTCCTCCGACAGCCGGCCCTTCAGCTCGTCCGGGCGTCCCGGCAGCAGCCCCACGGCCACGTGCACGAAGGCCGCCTCCCCCGCCTCCCCGTCGCCGACGTAGGTGTCCGCGGCCGCGCGGAAGAACGTCTTGCAGACGCCCGCCGAGCCGGTTTCCGCCAGCACCAGGGGGTGCAGTTCCCGTACGAAGGCCCGCCGGTCGAAGACGCCGGCAAGCTGGGCGGAGTAGTCGACGGTGATGTGGGGCATGGCGGAATGGACCTCTCGCGTACGTGTGCTCTATGCAGCTATCTTCCTCCATGGGGTCGGGCGCGGGGCGGGGAGCCCGGCCACCGGCTCCGCGCGGCGGGGTGCTAAGCCGCCTCCGGGTGAGCGTGCCGAGACGCTGCGGGGTGAGTAAGTTCCTTTCAGGCCAGAGGAGTTGTGCCGCTGGCCTGAGTCGTCCGTCGGGCGGAGGGCTGGATCTTCCGTCCGGCGGGGAGAAGGAGCACGCGCAGGCATGCAGTACGCAGATCTCGTCTTCACCGGCGGCACCGTGGTCACCATGGACCCCGGGCGAGCCGGCGCCACGGCCCTGGCGGTGTCCGGGGAACGGATCGTCGCCGTCGGCGGGCCCGAGGTGCGTGCGCTGATCGGGCCCGGCACGACGGTGGTCGACCTGGCGGGCCGGGCGTTGCTGCCCGGATTCCAGGACGCGCACGTGCACGCCGTGTTCGGCGGGTTGGAGCTGGGGACCTGTGACCTGACGGGGACCACGGAGCTCGCCGAGTACCGCCGTCGGATCGCCGCCTACGCGGCCACCCACCCGGACCGGCCGTGGATCACCGGCGGCGGCTGGTCACTGGAGAGCTTCCCGGGCGGCCTGCCGACCCGGCAGCTCCTGGACGAGGTGGTGCCCGACCGACCCGTCCTCCTGGTCAACCGCGACCACCACGGCGCCTGGGCCAACACCCGGGCCCTGGCCGCGGCCGGCGTGACCGCCACCACCCCCGACCCCGTCGACGGGCGCATCGAGCGCGAGCCCGACGGCACCCCCTCCGGCATGTTGCAGGAGAGCGCGGTCGAGCTCGTCGGCCGGGCGGCGCCCGCGCCCACCGACGACGACCTGCTGACCGGCCTGCTCCGCGCCCAGCGCCTGCTGCACTCCTACGGGATCACCGCCTGGCAGGACGCCCTGCTGGGCGCGTTCGCGGGCCACCCCGACGTCTCCGGCGCCTACCGCACCGCCGCCGAACGCGGTCTGCTGACCGCCCGGGTCAACGGCTCCCTGTGGTGGGACCGGGACGCCGGCGCCGAGCAGATCCCGACCCTCGTCGAGCGCCGCGCGACCCTGCGGCACGGGCGGTTCCGCGCCGACACCGTCAAGATCATGCAGGACGGGATCGCCGAGAACGGCACCGCCGCCATGACCGCCCCCTACAAGGACGCCTGCGGCTGCGCCACCGCCAACACCGGCCTCAGCTTCGTCGACCCGGTGGCGCTGCGCGACCACGTCACCACGCTCGACGGCCTCGACTTCCAGGTCCACTTCCACGCCCTCGGTGACCGCGCCGTCCGCGAGGCCCTCGACGCGGTCGAGGCCGCCCGGCGCGCCAACGGCCCGCGCGGCAACCGGCACCACCTGGCCCACCTCCAGGTCGTCCACCCCGACGACGTGCCGCGCTTCGCCGAACTGGCGGCGATCGCCAACCTCCAGCCGCTGTGGGCCGCCCACGAACCGCAGATGGACGAGCTCACCCTCCCGTTCCTCGGCGACGGGCTGGCCGCCCGCCAGTACCCGTTCGGCGACCTGCACCGCGCCGGGACCCGGCTGGCCGCCGGCAGCGACTGGCCCGTCAGCTCCGCCAACCCCCTCGAAGGAATCCACGTCGCGGTCAACCGGATCGTCCCGGGCGGCGACCTGCCCCCGTTCCTCCCCGAGCAGCGCCTCGACCTGACCACCACCCTCACCGCCTACACCGCCGGCTCCGCCCACGCCAACCACCTCGACGACACCGGCGTACTGCGCCCCGGCCACCTCGCCGACCTGATCGTCCTCGACCGCGACCCGCACGCCGTGGCTCCTTCCGCGCTGGCGTCGCTGCGGGTGGAGGCGACGTACGTGGGCGGCGAGCGCGTCTTCGGCGACTGAGCGGAGCCCCGCGCGCACGCGGGGGCCGGCGAGTGCGCCCACGCATCGAGGACCACGCACTCACCCGCGCACGGCGGGACACGGTTCCGCTACGAGAAGTTCGGCTTCCGTTCCACGGCGCCCGCGTCGAGGGGGACGGCATGCTTCCTGCGATCGGGCGGGCCCGATTCCCGTGAACTGCCGGTCGTGGACGGCAAGAAGGGGCGCACGGCGGGACTTTCGGCCGACACGGTACGGAAATGTCCGATGCGCCCCGACCCGGCAAAGAACCGACAGCCGATCCCTCGTCCGGGCCCCCGCATGAGTAGGGTGCATCCATGCAGACCAGCGGGGAGGAACAGCGCGGCCACGTGCTGCTGATCGCGGGGGCCAGGGCCACCCACCGGCGCACCGTGCAGGTGATACCCAGCGCCAACCTGGCGGCGTTGACCGCCGTTCCCGTGCCCGTGCTGCTCGGAAGTACCCTGCCGGCCGACCTCGTCCACCTCGACGGCGCGCGCGATCAGAACACCCTGCTCATCAGGTTGCGGACCGCCGCCGCGGCGTCCGGGCCCCTTCTCATCTATCTCGCCGGCCAGTTGACCGTCGACCGCAAGCACCACCGGCTCCACCTCGCCTCCGCCGGCACCACGGCCGCCACCACGCGCTACACCGCCCTCCCCTGGGAATGGCTGCGCAACGAGCTGCGCCAACGCCGCGGCCCCACCACCGTGCTGCTCGACACGGCCGCCGACAAGGGCTCTTGGGCGGTGCTCAAGGAACGCGGCGGACTGCCCGAGATCAACGCCGAGGTGTACGGCGTCGTCACCCCGCCCGGCCTCGCCGGAACGGCCGACGGCATCAGCGTCTATACCCAGCATCTGATCGACGTGCTGCGCAACGAGCCCGAACGCCCCCAGAACGCCCGGCTGCACGCGCTGACCGTGGCCGCCGCCGCGATACCGCCCGGCACGCTCGTCCTGCCCAACACCCCGCAGCTCGCGCCCCCGCGCTCGTCCGACGACACCGCGGAGACCCGGCCGAGGGCACCGATCAAGCGACTGCTGTCCGGCGACCGCGCCGCCCCCCGCCGCCGGGAGGCCGAGCCCGCGCCCGCCCCGCCGGCCCTCGACCACTTCCCGCCACT
The DNA here is from genome assembly GCF_028898845.1 of Streptomyces sp. WZ-12. Classification (NCBI taxonomy): domain Bacteria; kingdom Bacillati; phylum Actinomycetota; class Actinomycetes; order Kitasatosporales; family Streptomycetaceae; genus Streptomyces; species Streptomyces sp. WZ-12. Next base: position 7,951,107 of record NZ_CP118574.1, read on the forward strand.
TCCCACGACCCCGGGCTACGCGGCGGGGCAACCCGCCTACGACTCCCAGCAGTTGCCGCCGCAGCAGCCGGCCGCGCCGAGCCCGTTCCCCGCCCAGACACCGTGGCCGACGCCGCTCCCGCTGACGTCGACGCCCATGCCCACCCCCACCGCCGGTCCGGTCTACACCCCCACCCCCCTGGAAGCGAGCCCATCCCCAGCGGCCCCGCAGCAACAAGACTCCGCCCCGAACCCGTATCTGACCCCGGCACCGGACCAGTCAACTCCCCTGGCCCGCCCGGAACTTCCGTGCCAGCCCACGGCGACCCCGCCCGCACCCCCGAAAGCGGAACCGTCGCCGTCCCCGGCAGCGTCCGCCCCACCAACCTCCCCCACACCCGCTCCCGCTCCCGCGAGTGCCCCCGACCCCAGGCCGCTCATCTGGCAGGCCGCCCAGGCCGGCCGCCACGACCAGGCCGCCGAAATGGCCGCGTCCTGGGAACAACAGGCCCTCCAGCGCTACGGGTACAACTCGCCGCAGGCCACGCAATGGGCCGAAATCCGGGCCGACCTCGCCCGCATCGCGGGGCGTTGGCCACGCGCCACCCAGTTGTGGGTGGCGGCCGCCCGCACCCGACTGGCCCATCAGCCGCCGGACTCCGCCGAGGTCCTCAACGCGGCCCGCGGCGCGCACTATTGCTGGAACCAGATCACCGACACCGACCAGGCGATCGAGACCGGCCCCGAGCTGATCAACCTGCTCCGCCAACTGCCCGCGCTCGACCCCCGCCACGTCTACACGGCGCAGACCCGACTCCAGTATCTTCACCAGTCACCGTCCGGACGCGACGCGCGCGGTTGAGCGCTCGCCCGCAACACGGACCGGGCCGAACAGGAGGGAGGAGACGGGATGTTGACGGACGGTCATCACTGCCCGCCGGTCAGATGGGCGTCCACGATGGCACCGTTGGAGACGGTATAGGTCCCTGAATAGACCTTCACCGAGCCGTCGTTCTGGAGCGCACGCACCACCGCACTGACCTCTCCGGCGTTCGTGCCGCCGCTCGTGCTGTCAACGGCGCTCACGGTGATCTGACTGGTGCTGCCGTAGCCCGCGACCCAGTCGCCGTAGTTGGCCCCGCCGATGTTCTTGCCGCCGAGCTCCCAAGCCGCCGCGAAATCATGGGCGTTGATCTCCCGGTAGAACCTCTCGACGATCCCGCTGGGGGTGTCTGGGGAGGGGGACGGTGACGGCGGGGACGCGGACGAGGGGGAGCCGGCAGGGTCGCCCGGGGCGGTGTACGGGGTGGGGGTGGGGGTCGGATCGAGGCCGGGGGCGGCGGGCGGTGCAGTGCTCGGCGAGGGGTAGTCGGAAGCGGGGGAGGAGCGGTCGGAATCGGCCCGGAGGATGAGGAATTCGGCCCCGCCACCGACGAGGAACAGGGCCAACAGCAGCCATGGCAACCACCGGGGGAGCATGGTGGACCCGACCCGGATGTAGCCGGGCGCGGGGGACCGGTCGGGTTGGTGGGCGGCACCTCGTGATGCATTGGCGCCCCAGGTGCCGCTCGTACCCCGCGTCCGCGGCGTACCGCAGCGGGGGCAGGAGGACGCCGTGCCGGCGGGGTAGGGCGCACCGCAGTGGAGGCAGGACGGCATGCTCTACAGCCCGTGGATCGCTTGCTCGATCGTCACCGCCAACGAGGCCAGGGCGGTGAACCGCGGTACGGCATCCACCAGTGACCTGGCGAAGAACTTCAGCTTGCCCCGGCGCGGCGACTCCGAGGCGAGTTCCTCGCGGGCGTCCTGCGCCGCCTCAACCAGATCGTCCCGCTCGGGATGGTCGGATTCCCTTAGCTGCTCGATGAGTTGGGCGAGGAGCTCGCCGATCTCCTGGGGCGACCGCGGCCGGCCGTCGTCGCCCTCCGCCCCCACACTGACGTGATGGACCTCGGCCTTGGAGTTCTCCCCGCTGGCGACGGCGTTCCCGACGACGTTCGCACCGCCACCGGCAACGATTCCACCGTTGTTCTTCCGCTGCATGTCCGTTCCGCCTCCCTGTCCTCGTGAGGATGCCTCAACCAGGAAAATGCCTGGCGCAGACCGACCGGATCAGTCCGCTCGGTTGGATCGCTCCGACCGGCTGGACCACTCCGACCAGTCGGAGTGCTCCGATCAGTCCGTCACCATCGAGAACGTCTTCTTGAGCATGTCGATCGAGATCCGGGACTTCTCGCCGGAGGCGACGGCATTGGACTCCACCTTTGCGCCCTCGGTCGCGATGATGCCGTTGTTGATGATGACTTCCTGACGTTGAATCAACTCGCTGACGTCGATGTCCCGTGCTTCGGCGAACTCCACCAGTGCGTCCAGGACCCGCTTCTCCACCGTCTTCAGCACCATGCCGTTGTCGGCCTTCTGGAAGTAGCGGCGGTACTGACCGGCCGACGCCTTCTGGCGCACGCTCTGCCGCGCCCCGTAGTCGAACCTGCGCAGCCGTGTGATCAGCTTGTCCTGATGCCTGACGCGCCACCGCATCCCGTAGTCGGGGAAGAACCCCACGACCGCGCGGAAGAGCGAGGGGATCAGCAGGAAGGGGGCGCGGACCATCGACTGGCTGATCAGGTTGGCCAGTTCGGCCGCGGTTGGGCGGGGCATCAGGGTGTCGATCAGGCGGTAGCGGTCGTGCAGCGGGCCCAGCACGGTCTGGACGGCTTCGACGGAGAGGTTGGTCTCCGAACGGAAGAAGCGGAGGAAGAGCGAAGTCACCAACTCGCCGCGCCAGCCGGTGGAATGGATGATCAGATAGGGACGGGCACCCTCTTCAGGGTTGCGCTTCAGGTCGTCCATGAGGCGCGGGGGAACGCGGGCGACGGGTCGGCCGAGCGGGTTCGGCAGGAACCGCCTGTCCTCAAGGACCGCCAGGCCGTCGACGAACACCCGCTCCTCGATCTCCAGGCACGGCAGGGACAGCGTGCCGACCCGATTGGCGATGTGGTCGTAGAGGTCCTTCACGTCGAAGTTCTGTGGGTTGGCGCCCGGTCGGCTGGACGTGGTCACGTCGAACGACAGGGACCAGGAGTCGAGTTCGGACCCGTAGCCGAGGAAGGGGGCATACCCGCTGTACGTGGTGACGTTCCCGGTGGCGTAGCCGTCGATCTGGCCGAGGCGGGCGGCGACGCCGGGGTTGACGGGCTGCGGGGCCGCCTGGGGATCGAACCGGTCCGGGCGGAGGTTCTGGAGGAACCGGCCGTAGCGGGTGGACAGTTCGAAGACGAGCGTCGCCATCCAGGCCAGGAACAGCACCAGCAGGATCACGACGGGCCTGGCCGCCACCAGGGCGAACAGGAGCAGGCCGGCCAGCACGAGATCCCGACTGTGCCGGCGTGCGTCGGCGAGATAGGCGTGCCGCAGCACGACGTTGAGATCGCAGGCGGGGGCGGCCGCCACACCCAGATGGGGTTCCGCGGCGATCTCCTTGATGAGCGCCCTGGCGAACGCGCGGTCCAGATAACTGGCGGCGCACAGATACCGGGTCAGATCCTTGCTGTCACCCCAACGCGGGCCGGTGGCACGGCGGTCGGCGGGACTGGTGGTGGCGGCGGTCTTCTGCCACAGCGGCTTGAGCCCGCCGCCTCCGGCGCCGCCGGCCTGCTGCCAAGTGGACTTGGCGGAGCCGCCGGACGCGGCCGACCGGGCGGCGGGGCGACGGTGGGGATCGGAGCCTCCGGCGCCGGGGCTCGGACTGGCGGCCTGCTGCCAGGTGGACTTGGCCAGCGACGGTGGCGATGGTGGGGGAGAGGCGCCGGGCGGTGACGAACCCACGGCCGTGCCGCAGTCGGCGCAGTACGCCGCACCGGGTGGATTGTCCCGGCCGCATCCGGAGCAGGCAGTCGAACTCGTCATCGCTCCCCCGTACATGAGAAGAACCCACGTCTCTCAAGTGCACCACAACGGCGCGCCGCGGGGAGCGCCCCCGGCGCGCTTTGACGCGGGACCGTTACACGCTTGTGCGCCGTCGAGTGGGGCCGCGCACGCATCGGTCGGGGGATTCATCCACCCGTGACGGCGAATCCGCATGTCGGGGACGGTGATGTGGCGGTACGCGATGCGACACCAGCGCCGTCCACGGGCAGTTGCCTCGCTCAACTTCGCCGGGGGGAAGGGGAGTTGACGGAACGGAGCCGGGTCGGACGGGTTCAGCTCGGCTCGACCGTCAGCACACCCCTTGTGGTGCGTCCGCGGTGTCGGCCTCCCGGGTCGCGGTCAGTCGCGTGAGGCGGCCGAGCTCCTCGACGTGTGTCAGTCGTGCGCGGGCGGTCTCCAGGTCGCGGCCCCAGGCCAACACCCCGTACCCGGCGATGAGCAGGGCGGGCGGGGCGCCCTGCGGATGCCTGGCGAGGTGGTCCGCAATGACCTCGGTGGTGTGTGGGAGGTCGGGCCAGGTGGTGACGATGGGGAGGGTGGCCGGGGTGGCGGAGTCGGGGTCGTCGCCAGTCCCCAGTTCGTCGGTCGTCGTCTCCAACTCCGGCCCACCGAGGGTAACTTGGTCGATCGCCCCGGTCGTGTGCGCCGCCGTTGACAGCTCGGTGGTGTGCGGTGGTGCGGCCTGGATGACCGCCCCGCAATCAGGCAGCCCGCGGTAGAGGGCCAGGTGCAGGCAGGCGTCGGCCGGCGGCCATTCGACCTCTCCGAGCAGGGGAAGCCCCTCGCCGGGCTCGATCAGGACGATGTCGTCACGGGTCAGCGCGCCCCGGTCCACTCCGTCGACGGTGAGCAGAACGGCCTCGCCGCTCCGCGCCGAGAGGTGTCCCGAGGCGCCTGGCAGCCAGCCGCGCCGATGGAGATCGCGACCGGCCGCAGCGAGGTTCTCCCGCAGCAACTCGCTGCCCGCGCTGATGATGACAGGCTCCACGGAGGACCTCCTTCTACGGAAAACGACATCAGGGGAGTCATGGCCGGACTCCGCTCAAACCCCGCGAGTATACTCACCGGTATAGCTACTGACGTAACCATACCGCTCGGTGTACCGTCAACGCATGACTGGCGACAGTGGGACGACTGGTCGGGGTGGGAAACGGCACGGGATACCGCACCTGACCCCAGCCGGCCTGCGGATTCTCGATACCGCCTCAAGGCTCTTCTACGAGCGGGGAATCCGGGCCATCGGCGTGGAGGCGATCGCCGAGGAGGCGGGGGTCACCAAGAAGACGCTCTATGACCGCTTCGGTTCGAAGGACGATCTGATCCTGGCCTATCTCCGTGCCCGGGACGAGCTGTGGCGCACCACGCTCGTGCGGTACGTCGAGGAGCGGGGCGGATCTCCGAAGGGCAGACTGCTGGCCACCTTCGCCGCCCTGCGTGACTGGATGCGCGAGCGCAACCCCCGTGGCTGCGCCTTCGTCAACGCCCACGTCGAGCTGCCGGCCAACCACCCCGGACAGGACATCGCACGCGAGCAAAAGGCGTGGCAGATGGGGTACTTGAGGGACCTCGCCACCGAGGCTGGTGCCGCCGACCCCGAGGCCCTTGCCGGCCAGCTACTCATCCTGCACGAGGGTGCCTGCATCGCGAACTCCATGCGGTCGGTCGACGTGGCGGCGGAGTGCGCCCAGACCATGGCCGCCATCCTCATCGACAACGCCTGATCGACGCGTCCTGATCGAGAGCTCCGTGGCTGGGTGCGTACGTTATAACGAACGGGCGCGCGGACGGACGGGATGCCGAGCGGGGGAGAGTAAGGGGGAAGGACGTGAATGCTTCCGGCAAGTCGGGGATTTCCGGGGGGAGTTGCGCGGCGTGCTCTGAGGGTGTCGAAGGGGGCGAGAGCGCCGAGCGACCCGAGGGGTCGATCAGGGAGATGTTGGCGGCGAACCTGCGGCAGTTGAGGACCCGTCAGGGGCTGTCGCTCTCCGAGCTCTCCCGGCGGTCGAAGATCGGCAAGGCGACGCTCTCGCAGTTGGAGTCCGGCACGGGAAATCCCACCATCGAAACGGTGTTCAGCCTCTCGCGGGTCCTGGAAGTGCCCATCTCGGACCTGCTGGACGCCCGTCCCGCAGGCGGGTTGACGGTGGTGCGGGCCGCGGAGGTCGAGGTGCTGAGCGGCGAGGGCGTCGACCTCCGGCCGCTGCGGCGGATCGAGTCGGGCGACGGGGTCTTCGAGGTCTACGACCAGCGGGTCAGGGCCGGCCGCCGGCAGGACTCGCTCGGTCATGTGGGTTCCGAGCACACCGTCGTTCAGGCGGGCCGGCTCGGGGTGCGGGTGGACGGACGCGAGGTGGAGCTCGGCCCGGGGGACTATGTGGGCTTCGATGCGACGCTCCCGCACAGCTACACGGCGCTCGCGGGCCCCGTGCGCTCGGTGTTGCTGTTGCAGTACCGGGCTGACCAGCGACTGCATCTCTCGGATGCGGCGCTCGGCTGCCGTGGCCGTTGACACACCCTCCGTGGCGCCATAACCTCCCCCCGTTCACCGTTCGTTCTACCGAACGGAGTGGGTTCGATGAACAGGGCGCACGGAACGCAGGCCACGTACGGAGCGCGCGGTGCGCGGGCGGTGGTGCTCGGGGCCGGCATCATCGGTGCCGCGTGCGCACGGGAGTTGGCCCTGGCCGGGCTCGATGTCCTCGTCGTCGACCGCGGCGGCGCGGCCGCGGCCACCACCGCACACGGCGAGGGGAACGTCCTCGTCTCCGACAAAGGGCCGGGCCCCGAACTGGAGTTGGCCCAATTTTCTCGGCGACTCTGGCCCGAGGTGCTCACCGAACTCGTCAACCGACGCCTTCATACGGCCCGTTCGGTGGAGTGGGACCCCAAAGGGGGCATCGTGATCGCCACGACCGCCGTCGGAGCCCGGGAGTTGACCCGCTTCGCGGCCGCCCAACGCGCGGCCGGCGTGCGCGTCGAACCCCTCGACGCCCGGGCTCTCGCCGAGGCCGAACCGTTCGCCACCCGCGAGCACACCGCGGCACTGCACTATCCGGACGATGCCCAGGTCCAACCGGCCGCCGCAGCCGCCGCGTTGCTCGCCGACGCGCTCGACGCGGGGGCGCGGCTGCGGACGGGGTGTGAGGTGCTCGGAGCCGTCACCCGCGGCGATGCGTCCACGGGGGTACTCACGGGCGTACGCACCTCCACCGGTCCGATCGAGGCGGACCTGTTCGTCAATGCGGCCGGCCCGTGGTCCGGTGAACTGTCCGCCCGCCTGGGCGCACCGGTGGACGTCCGCCCCCGGCGCGGCGACGTGCTGGTCACCACGCCGCTGCCACCCTTGGTCTTCCACAAGGTCTACGACGCCGACTACGTGGGCGCGGTCGGCAGCAGCGCCGAGGCGATGCAGACCTCGGCGGTGGTGGAGGCCACCCGCGCCGGCAGCGTCCTGTTGGGCTCCTCGCGGCGCCGCGTCGGCTTCGACGACCGGCTGCGCCCCGAGGTGCTGTCGGCCATCGCCGCCAAGGCACTGCGGCTGTTCCCGTGCCTGGCCGGCGTTCCCGTGATGCGCGCGTACGGCGGCTTCCGCCCGTACGTCCCCGACCACCTGCCGATCATCGGCGCGGACCCGCGACTGGCCGGACTGTGGCACGCCGGTGGCCACGAGGGCGCCGGGATCGGCCTGTCGGTCGGCACGGCGCGACTGCTGCGGAACCTGATGTTGGGTCAGTCGACGGAGATCGATGCGGCGCCGTTCCGGGTGGACCGGCCCGCCGTACTGGGCGCGACGGGCCACCCGGCGGCAGCCGCGGTGTGCCGGGACGACGGGGAGGGGGCGGGATGAGTCCGAGGCGTATCCCGGTGGACGCGGACGCCGTCGGCCGACGGGAGGTCCCGTTGCGGATCACCGTGGACGGCGAGCCCCTGGACGGCATTGCCGGCCAGACCATCGCGGGGGTGCTGCTCGCGGCCGGCCGCCTGGCCTGGCGCCGGGGGCCGTCGGGCGCCCCGCGCGGGGTGTTCTGCGGCATCGGCGTCTGCTTCGACTGCCTGGTGAGCGTGGGCGACGAGCGTGATGTGCGGGCCTGCCGCCGCCGCGCCCGGGACGGGGACGTGATCACCACTCAGCGCAGGGTGGGGAACGGATTCAATTCCCCTTCTGAGGAGGAAGAGTGACGTTGTGTCGGGTCCATGTTGCCGTCGTGGGGGCGGGGCCCGCCGGGCTGGCGGCGGCGGAGGCGGCGTTGCGGGCCGGGGCCCGGGTGACGTTGGTCGACTCGGCGGAGAACCCCGGTGGGCAGTACCACCGGATGCTCCCCGATGCCTATGCCGCCGCCCGCCCCGATCAACTCCAGCACGGTTGGCGGGCGTTCGACCGTCGGCGGCGACGGGTGCTGGCACACCCGCGGTGCACCTGGTGCCCGGAGACCGTGGTGTGGGCACTGGAACACCGGTTCCCGGAAGGGGAGTTGGACAGCCCAGGTGACCCCGGGCCGCCACGGTCGTCGCAGGCGCCGCGCGTGCATCTGCTCTCCGGCCCGCCCGATGGCGGCGCGCGGGTCCGGCACGTGCTCGACCCCGACGCGCTGGTGCTGGCCGTCGGCGCTCACGATCGCGTACTGCCGTTCCCCGGTTGGGAGTTGCCGGGGGTGTTCACGGCGGGTGCGGCGCAGGCGCTGGCCAAGGGGGAGCGGGTGGCGGTGGGAGACCGGGTGGTGGTCGCCGGTACCGGGCCGTTCCTCCTTCCGGTGGCCGTGAGCCTGCTGGAGGCCGGGGCGGGGGTCCTGGAGGTACTGGAGGCCAACACCCCGGCCACGTTGGCCCGCGGCTGGTCACGGCGCGCCTGGGAACTGGCCGCGCTGACCGGCAAGGCCGGCGAACTCCGCGCGTACGTCGTCGACTTGGCCCGTCATCGGGTGCCGTATCGGTGTGGTCGGGCGGTGGTCGGGGCGCGCGGTGAGGGGCGGGTGGAGGAGGTGGTCAGTGCACGGTTGCGGGCGGACTGGTCGGTGGTTCCGGGCAGCGAGCGCAGCACGGCGGTGGACGCGCTGTGCGTCAGTCATGGCTTCAGCCCGCAGTTGGAACTTCCGTTGGCCGCAGGATGCGCCCTGCGGGACGCGGCGTCGGGACGCCCGGCGGATGGGGAGCGGGCGAGCGCGGTGGATCAGTTCGTGGTCGTCGACGACGACCAACGCACCACCGCCCCCGGGGTGTTCGCCGCGGGTGAGATCACCGGGATCGCGGGTGCGCCGGCCGCGCGGGTCGAGGGGACCCTCGCCGGCTGGATCGCGGCCGGCGGTGATCCGGCGGCGCCCGCCCTGCGCTCCGTGCGCCGCGCCCGCGACCAAGGGCGCGCGTTCGCCCGGCGGTTGGCCCGGGCGCACCCGATCGGCCCGGCCTGGCCCGGATGGCTGAGCCCGGGGACCGTCATCTGCCGGTGTGAGGGGACCGATTACGGCGCGCTCCGGAGGGCCGTCGCCAGTCCGGCGGGGGCGGCCGCCCGGGTCACCAAGTTGGCGACCCGGGCCGGCCTCGGCCCCTGCCAGGGCCGGATCTGCGGCCCCACCGTGGCGGAACTGACCGCCCGCCTGGGCAACGGCCCCACCGTCGAACGACCGGTGGCGGGACTGCCCCCGGCGACTCCGCACCACCGCCCCCTCGCCCACCCCATCCGCCTCGGCGAACTGGCCGCACCACCGCAACCACCACCGCAACCCGACCACCCTTCCCACGTTCCCCCGACTCCCACCAAGGAGACCGAGCGATGAGTACAGACATCCGGCAACCCCGTGGTCTCGGCGGAGTGATCGTCGCCACCGCGTTGCCGTATTCCGAGGACCCCGCCGCGCCGGCAGGTCTGGCGGTGGACTACGACCGCTACGCCGAACACTGCCGCTGGCTGGTCGACAGTGGCTGTCACGGGGTCTGCCCCAACGGCTCGTTGGGCGAGTACGCGGCGCTGACCGACGAGGAGCGGCGGACCGTGGCCCGTACCGCGATCGAGGCGGTGGGCGACTCCGGCACGGTCGTGGTGGGGGTGCACGGCGCCGGCGCCCACCAGGCCAGGCACTGGGCGGAGGCGGCCGCCGAGGACGGCGCCGACGGGCTGCTGTGCCTGCCGCCGACGATGTACCGGGCCAACCGCGGTGAGGTCCTGGCCCACTTCGAGGCGGTGGCCTCCGTCGGCCTGCCGGTGATGGTCTACAACAACCCCCATGACACCAAGGTCGATCTGACCCCGGACCTGCTCGCCGAGCTCGCCGGGATCGACAACATCGTGGCGGTGAAGGAGTTCTCCGGCGATGTCCGGCGGGTGTTGGAGATCCGGGAACGGGTGCCCGACCTGGCGGTGATCGCCGGCGCCGACGACGTGGTGGTGGAGAGCCTGTTGATGGGCGCCACCGGCTGGTTCGCCGGATTCCCCAACGTCTTCCCGGCCGAGTCGGCCCGCCTGTACGAACTGGCCGTCGGCGGGCGACTGGCGGAGGCCCGGGCGCTCTACGAGCCGCTGGTGGCCGCGTTCCGTTGGGACTCGCGCACCGAGTTCGTCCAGGCGATCAAGCTGGGCATGGAGCGCGTCGGCCGGTTCGGCGGGCCCTGCCGACCCCCGCGCGGCCCGCTCGCGCCGGACCAACGCGTCCAGGTCGAGGCCGACATGGCGCGCGCCATCTCCGCGCTCGCGAAGCGGGACGCCTGATGGACACCCGCCCCCATGAGGACGGCCGGGGCGTCCGCGCGGTCCGTTCGGTCTCCGCGGTCGACTCGCACACCGAGGGTATGCCCACCCGCGTCGTCACCGGCGGCGTCGATCCGATCCCGGGCGCCACCATGGCCGAGCGCCGCCGCTACGCGATGGCGCACCTGGATCCGCTGCGCCGCTTCCTGGTCGACGAACCCCGCGGCCACCCCGCGATGAGCGGGGCCATCCTGCAACCCCCGACCCGCCCGGACGCCGACTGGGGCGTGCTCTACATCGAGGTCAGCGGATTCCTGCCGATGTGCGGCCACGGCACCATCGGGGTCGCCACGGTGCTGGTGGAGCAGGGCCTGGTGCCGGTCACCGAGCCGGAGACCACGGTCCGCCTCGACACCCCGGTCGGGCTGGTGCAGGCCCGGGTGGCGGTCCGCGACGGCGTCGCCGAACACGTCACGGTGCGCAACGTGGACGCGTTCGCGGTCGAGCAGGACGCCACGGTGACCGTTCCGGGCCTCGGCGAGATCCGCTACGACATGGCGTACGGCGGGAACTTCTACGCCATCGTCGAACTGGCCCGGACCGGGCTGCCGTTCGACCGCTCCCGCAAGGAGGAGATCCTGGCCGCCGGCCTGGCCCTGATGCGCGCGGTGAACGAGCAGAACCGGCCCGTGCACCCGGTCGATCCGCTCGTCGCCGGCTGCAAGCACGTGCAGTTCCTCGCGCCGGACGCAACCGCCCGGCACTCCCGCAACGCGATGGCGATCCATCCCGGTTGGTTCGACCGTTCGCCGTGCGGCACCGGCACCTCGGCGCGGATGGCGCAGTTGCACGCCCGCGGCGAACTCCCGCTGCACACCGACTTCGTCAACGAGTCCTTCATCGGCACCAGGTTCACCGGACGGCTGGTCGGCACCGGCGAGGTGGGCGGACTCCCCGCCGTCGTACCCGAGATCACCGGCCGGGCGTGGATCACCGGTACCGCCACCTATGTGCTCGACCCCCGCGACCCGTTCCCGCACGGGTTCGTGCTCTGACGCCGTCGCGCCCCGGGCGCCGGGCCGCCCACCGCACCCGCGCGCCCGGCCCGACCGCCGCACGTACCCACCGGAGGGCCGCCATGCCCCGCTCAACTCCCGCGCCACCGACCGGGACCACGGCCCCCACCAGGGCGCTCTTCTCCCGCGCCGGCGTCTTCCGGCGCAAGCCGGTCGACGCCTCCGAGGCGGAGACCGCGGGCGGCCTGCGCCGCACCATGGGGCTGTGGCAGTTGGTCGCCCTCAGCCTGGGCGGCCTGATCGGCGCCGGCGTCTTCTCGCTCGCCGGCGTCGTGGCCCACCAGGACGCCGGGCCGGGCGTGTTGCTCTCCTTCCTCATCGCGCTCGTCGCCAGCGCCGCGGCCGCGCTCTGCTACGCCGAGTTCGCCGGCGCCATCCCCCGGGCCGGATCGGCCTACACCTACTCCTACGCCGCCCTCGGCGAGATCGTCGGCTGGATCATCGGCTGGGACCTGCTGCTGGAGTACACCGCCATCGTCGCCGTCGTGGCCATCGCGGTGTCCGGCTACTTCTCCTACCTCCTGACGCGGTTCGGACTCGACGTCCCCGCCTGGATGTTGGGCGCGCCCGGCACCGGTCCGGGCCACCGGTTCGACCTCTTCGCCGCCCTGCTGTGCCTGCTGTTGGCCTTCGTCCTCTCCCGCGGGACTCGGCAGTCGGCCCGCTTCGAAACCGCCCTGGTGGCCGTGAAGTTGGGCATCGTCGCGGTGGTGGTCGTCGCCGGCGCCCTTCACCTCTCGGCGAGCAACTACCGCCCGTTCCTGCCCTACGGGATCGGCGGCGCGGTCACCGGCGCGGCCACCGCCTTCTTCGCGGTCTACGGCTATGACGCGATGAGCGCGGCGGCGGAGGAGAGCGCCGAGGCGAAGCGGGTGCTGCCGAAGGCGATCATCCTCTCGCTCGGCATCGCCGCCGTGATCTACCTGGCGGTCTGCGTCGTCCTGCTCGGCATGCAGAGCTACCGGGACATCGACGTCCGGAGCCCGTTCTCCGGCGCGCTGGCGTCGGTGGGCCTGGCCGGGCTGGGCACGGTGGTCGCCGTCGGCGCCGTCGTCGGCATCACGACCTCCGCGTTCGCCAACATGCTGGCGGTGACCCGGGTCTGGTTCGCGATGAGTCGCGACGGGCTGCTGCCGCGCTACTTCGCCCGCAACCATCCGCGCCGGCACGTCCCCACCAGGGTGATCTGGCCGGTCGGCATCGGCGCGGCCCTGATCGCCGGCCTCCTGCCGATCCGCGAGGCCGCCGGCCTGACCAACATCGGCATCCTCGCCGCCTTCATCGTCGTGGCGATCGCCGTGGTGGTGCTCCGCCGGACCCGCCCCGACCTGCCGCGCGCCTTCCGCACCCCATGGGTCCCACTGGTCCCGGCCGTCGGAGTCGCCTTCTCGCTCTGGCTGATCGTCCACCTGGACCGGCTGACGTGGCTCCGCTTCGCGGTCTGGCTCGCCCTCGGTCTCGTCGTGTACGCACTGTTCGGCTTCCGGAACTCGGCGGAGCACGGCACCGGGCGGGAGGGGGAGCGGTGAAGGGGTTTCGGTCGGGCACCGCCGGATGCCGAGCCGGCTCCCGTCAGATCCAGTACGGCGCCGGGGGGACCGGCCCGGGCGCGGAGGTGGCGAGGCCGGCCCCGGCCGTGCGACCGGTGAGCCAGCCGAGGAGGGCGGCCTGGGTGCCCGTGACGGTCGGCCCACCGGTGCCCACCGCGTGGACGAGGTCGGTGTCCGTCGCCTCGATGCGTAGGGGCGGGACGTCCGCGCGCCGGCGCTGCGCCGCGATGAGGTCGTCGATGATCCAACGGGCGGCCGCGGACGGTACATCGGCGAAGGCGTAGCCGGCGTCCAGATCGACGTGGTGGACCTCCAGTTCGCGCAGCCGGGTGGGCACCAGGGCGGCCGGGGTGCGCAGTTCGCCGGTGCGCATCCGCACCTCGTAACTCCAGGCCGCCGCCGGCAGGGTGCGCACGGCGTGGTCGAAGCGCTCGGCGCTCGCCGTCACATCGGCCAGCAGTTCGCGGACCGGCCGCCGGGCGCCGGCCTCGATCTCCGCGGACCGGGCCGCCATGTTGGCGTACTGCGGGGTCTCCACGCCGGTACGGGCCCATGTGAGCAGCCGGCAGAGACTGTCGGTGGCGCGCGCGACATGAGTGATGACATGCCCGCGGGTCCACGGCGGCACCAGCGTCGCGCCGCCGACGTCCGCGTCGGTCAACCCCTCAACGGTCGCCAGGAAGCGCCTCGTTGCCGCGGCAACGGGACCCAGCGCGTCGGCCCTCGACACCTCGGACACCTCGGACACCTCAGCCCTCCCAGTCGGTCGGAGGGGATGCCGGGTGCCCCACCTCCGCCGTGCCATCCGTATCGTGACGCAAAACATCCGCCTAGCGGTAACAGTTCGGGACTGTAGGGCGCCCTCGCCAGGCTCGTCAACGCCCGTCAACCAACGCTCACGGACCCGTCTCAACGCCCCAACAGCCCGCTCCCCAGCGGCCGTTCAAGACATTCTTGCCAGATGCACGCGTCGTTCGCGTCCTGTCCGCCGGTCCGCGGCGCTTTCGCACCTCGCGGGCGGTTTCGGCGGCGCCGCATCGCCGCGGCACGCTCAACGCATCCACCCCGCGCCCACGAGCACACGCCACCAATCACCATCAACCGCAATCAACGGGCGCCGCCCCAGCCGGTTTTCTGGCGCATAAGGCGCTACGTCCCGCCGCCCTCCGCAACCGGCCCGCGGGGTCGGGAGTCCTCTCGAATATGAGACGCATACCCTTACGACTGAGCAGACCCGCGGTCGGCGCCCTCGGCCGGCGAACGGGCGCTGCGCTCGCCCTCGCCTCCCTCGCCCTCCCGCTGACGGTGGCGCTGAGCTCCCCCGCCCAGGCCGCCGACCGGTCGGGATGTTACGGACTGCGCGGCCCGTACCAGAAGCAGGCCGAGCGGTTCCTCGGACTCCGGGTCGACGGCCGGCAGTCCCCCTCCGACTGCCGCGCCATCCGCGCCTTCCAGAACAGCCACGGCATCACCCCCAACTACGGCTACGCCGGCCCCGTCACCTGGAACGTGATGCAGCTCGTGGCCAAGCAGCGGGCGGCCGGCGGCCACCCCAACAGCGCCCACAAGTGCCCCACCAACAAAGGCCGGATCGCCTGCGTCGACCTGACCCGTCAGCTCAGTTGGATCCAGGACGGCGGCCGCCTGGTCTACGGACCGGTGCCGATCCGCACCGGGCGCGAGGGCGGGGCGACCCGCACCGGCCTCAAGCACATCTACTGGCGACACCTGCACCACGTGTCGACGATCTACCACTCGGCCATGCCGTACAGCCAGTTCTTCGACGGCGGCGAGGCGTTCCACGCCATCGGCGGCAGCGTCTGGTCCGCCCCGGGCTCACACGGCTGCGTCAACATGCGCCCCAACGACGCCAAGAAGTACTGGTCGTTGCTGCACTACGGCACCGCCGTGTACGTCTACGGCCACAAGACCGGCACCTGAGCGACCCGTGGGCGTGCCGGTCCGGCCGGCACGCCCGCACGTCGGGCGGACCCCGAAGAGCGCCCCGCCCGCCGGCTTCAGCCGGCCAGCAGCTTGTAGAGCGCCATCGGCGTCACGTAACCCGGCCAGCGGCCGTCCGAGAAGAGCTGGACGCCGCCGTCTTGGTAGCACCTGTCCACGAGTTGGGAGCAGATCATGTGGTGGGTGCTGGCCACGTAGCGGCGCAGCCCCGGAACGGTCAGATGGATGCGGTGGGTTGCGATCGCCAGGTAGTCGAGGAAGCTGTAGGGCACGCCCACGTAGTGGTCGGCCGCCGCGCAGATCCGTTCGCGCTGCTGCTCGGTGAGGCGCTTCGGGCACACATAGCGGACGTCGGTGCCCTGGTATTCGCTGAGCGGCCGGATGCGGGCGCCGCCCGGCTCGGCCTCCAACAGCCGGTCCTCGGGCAGGACCAGGAAGGTGTGTTCGTAGTCGGCGAAGCCGTCTCCGTTGATCCACTGGCCGAAGCGGATCAACTGGCCGGTGGCGCCGGATATCTGGGTGAGCCCGATGTCCCCGGGCAGGGGATGGGTGTGCTTCATGAGCGGCTCCAAGGAGCGTGAGAAGCGGATGCACCAGGGTGATACCCGCTGCCGGGGCACCCGCACCGCCCGGCCGTCATCGCCCGCCAAGGTGCCTGCCACGCCCCTGCGGTGATGCTGCATCGGTTACCCGACGGGGTAAGCCTCCCGGGACCGGAACGGGGGAGACCCACCGACGACGAGGAGCACCACGCCATCATGCCCACCGGCAGCACCGACACCCCGACGCCCGCGGACCGCGCCACCGCCCCCACCGACGGCCGCCCCCTGGCCGGCACCGTCGCGCTGGTGACCGGCGCCTCCAGCGGCATCGGCGCCGCCACCGCGCGCGCCCTGGCGCGGGAGGGCTGTGCCCTCGCCCTCGTCGCCCGCCGCGCCGACCGCCTGGCCGAACTGGCCGCGGACATCGACGCACAGGACACCGCCCCGACCCTCACCCTGGCCGCCGACCTCACCGACGGTGCACAGGCCGCGCAGGCGGTCCACCGCACCGTGGAGCACTTCGGCCGCCTGGACGTGCTGGTGAACAACGCCGGCTACGGCGCCCGCGGCGCGGTGCTCGACAGCGACCCCGAGGAGTGGGACCGGATGGTCGACCTCAACCTCAAGGCCGTGCTGCGGATGTCGCACGCCGCGCTCCCGCACCTGCTCCGGGCCGTTGCGTCGGCGCCGCGCGGCACCGCCGACCTGGTGAACGTCAGCTCGGTCGCCGGGCGGGTGCCGCGCAAGGACAACAGCGTCTACTCCGCCACCAAGCACGCGGTGTGCAGCTTCAGCGAGGCCCTGCGCCAGGAGGTGACCGGCCGCGGCGTGCGCGTCGGACTGGTCGAACCGGGCATGACCACCACCGAGATGCCCCTCGGCGGGCAGGCGGCGGCCGCCCACGGCCTGCCGCGCGACACCTGGCTGGACGCCGAGGACATCGCCCGCGCCATCGCCTTCATGGTCACCCAGCCGGCCCGGGTCGCCATCAACGAGATCATGGTCCGCCCCACCTCCCAGGAGCGTTGACCCGGTGCCGCTGCACCTGCTTCTCACCTCGGACACCCATGTGCCCCGGCGCGCCAAGGCCGTTCCGCCGCACCTGCTCGACGCGGTGGCGCGCGCCGACGTCGTGGTGCACGCCGGTGACTGGACCGACGTCGCCACCGTGGACCTGCTCCGGGCCCGCGCCCGCCGTCTGGTCGCGGTGTACGGCAACAACGACGGCCCGGCCGTGCGGGCCCGCCTGCCGGAGGTGGCCCGCGCCGAACTGGACGGGCTGCGGCTGGGCGTGGTGCACGAGACCGGCCCCGCCCGGGGCCGGGAGCGCCGCTGCGCCGACCGCTTCCCGGACCTCGACGTGCTGGTCTTCGGGCACAGCCACATCCCCTGGGACAGCACGGCGGACACCGGCCTGCGGCTGCTCAACCCCGGTTCGCCGACGGACCGTCGACGCCAGCCGCACTGCACCTACCTGACCGCGCTGGTCGCCGACGGCCGGCTGACCGACGTGGTGCTGCACCGCCTGCCGCCCCGGCAGTGACCGGACCCGGACCGCGGGGTCGCCCGCGGTCCGGGCTCACCTCCCCAACAGCCCCCGCACATAGGCCGCCTGACCGGCGTGTTGGAGATCGTCCGCGAGCACGCTCACCAGTCGGACACCCAGGGTGACCGGTGGGGTCCAGCCCCGGTCGACGATCCGGTCGAGGTCCTTCACCGCGAGCCGGCGCAGGAAGCGCACCGTGCCGTCGTGCACCGCCGCGTGATAGCCCGTCAGCAGTTCGGCGGTCAGCCCCCGCACCTTCGCCACGTCCCGGCTGGAGTGCCCGTAGCCGATGTCGTCCTCGGCGAACGGCAGCCCGAACGCCGGGCACCACTCGTCGGCGGTCCAGAGCTGCTCGGTGCCGGCGGCCCCCGCGACGTGGTCGTCCTGCACCCGCGTGAGGTGCCAGACCAGCCAGGCGATGGAGTTGCCCCGCCCGTCGGGACGGCTGCCGAGCTCCTCGGGCCCCAGCCCGTCGACCACCTCCTCGACGACCTCGCGGATCCGACCGAAGGCGTCGGCGAGCAGAGCGGTGCTGGCGGACATGGCGGCTCCGTACGGTGGGGGACGGCCGGGACGAGGCGGCCCATCGTCGCAAGCCGGTGCGGGGGCCGGCGCGCGGCGCACCCACGTCCGGGGACCGGTCCGCCGCATGGCGGAGGCGTCTTCGCCCCGGCCGGTGCGGGCGCCGGGACCGCGGTCCGCGCCGCGCGGCCAGGCAGCGCGTCAGGACCGCGTGGACCACACCGCGAGGGTGTCCAGCAGTGCCTGGACCGGCCGCAGGGAGCGGTCACCGGGGCCGACGACGGCGAGGATGCGGGGGAGCGGCTCCACCACGCGGACCAGGCGCCCGGCCCGGAGGTACGGATTGGGGTCGCGCAGCGCGGCCTCCAACGCGGGCCGGGTCCAGTACGTCCGGGCCAGGCCCAACGCCCAGCGGTGCTCGTCCTCGTAGGGCAGCCACCGGCCGGCGGCGTAGGCGTCCGCGAGATCGTGGGCCTGGCGGGACATCGCCTGCCAGCTGAAGTCCTCCTCGATCAGCTCGCGACGCCGGCGGCCCGGACGGTCCTCGCGGCACGGCGCGCACAGCCGCACCTGCCGCTGCGGGCCGTCCGGTGGCCGCACCGCAACGGGGGGCGCGCCGGCGGCGGGACGTCGGTAATGGCACAGGTCACAGGTGACCGCACCGGTGGTCACGGGGTCCGGATAGGGAATCACGAAGGGCTCAACGACACAGACGTGACCGGGTGGCGTGGTTCATGGATGGCGAACGCCGGCAACGGCGGGGCGTCGTGGTGCGGCATGCGAACGAGCCTACCCAGCACGGGAGTTGGCGAACGTTGCGGCACGCAACGGTCACAAATGGGCCTGCGGACGTCGGGTTCGTCCCGGATCGTTCAGCCCGCCGACGCATCCAGGCGCGTCGCGACCATCAGCCGCCCGCGGGGGCTGCCGTCCGCGCGCCGCCCCAACTCAGGCAACGCCCGCCACTCCACCGCGAACCCGGCCCGCGCCAGCTCCGCCCGCACCTGCGAGAGCCGGAAGCCGCGGTAGTACATCACGAACTGCGGCCGCCACAGGGCATTGCGCACCCGCATCGCCGCGTCGAAACCCAACAGCGCCCAGTACGCCGGCGACCCCGGCCGGGTCGGTGCCATCACCGGGAACACGAACCGCCCACCGGGTCGCAACACCCCGGCCACCTGCCCGAACAGCCCCGGCCGCTCGCGCGGCAGGAAGTGCCCGAACGCCCCGAAGCTCACCACGACATCGAAGACCGGCCCGAACGGCAGTGCCCGGGCATCGGCCCGCACCCAGTCCCACCGCGGCCCGCCCCCACCGACCGCGTCCGCCGCCCGCCCGTCCTCCGGCCCACGGGCCCGCCCTACCGCCAACATCCCCGCACTGACGTCGACGCCGGTCACCCGCTTCCGGCACACCTGCGCCAGCACCGCCATGCCCGCGCCCGTGCCGCAGCACAGGTCCAGCCCGTTGGCGAACGGCCCCAACCCCTGCAACTCCCTTAGCACCGGCCGCAACACCGCATCCGGCGTCCGGAACGGCGTGCGGTCGAACTTCGGGGCGAGCAGGTCGTAGCCCCGCTCCACCGACGACAGCGCCTGCACGGCGAGCTCACGCAACGTGGGACCCTCGGGAGCGAACATCGCGTCAGCATAGGCGCCCAGCCCGCGCTAGGAGCCCGCGATATAGGCGTGGATCGCCGGATCGCTGACCTTGGTGTAGACCCCCGGATGCCCCACCGCGGCACACCCCGTCCCCCAGGACGCGATCCCCGCCAAGCGCCCGTCCACCACCAACGGCCCGCCGCTGTCCCCTTGGCACGCGTCCTTGCGGCCCGCGGCATAGCCGTAGCAGGTCATCCGCGGCGTGATCGCGGACGGCCCGTAGGCCCCCTTGCAGTACGCGTCGGACAGCTTGGGCACATCGACCCGCCGCAGGTGCTCGGGCAGTGCGCCGCCGTCCCGCGTGGCGCCCCAGCCGGTGACGGTCGCCGGGGTGCCCTCGGCGGGCTCCTTGCCCTCCGTGGCCAACGGGATGGCCCGGACCTCGTTCCCGAGCGTCAGCGGCGACGCCAACTCCAGCACCGCCACGTCGTAGTCGATCGTCGCGGCGTCGAACTTCGGATGCCGGAGCACCCGCGCGACCCGCGCCACCTGCCCGCCGGTATCCCGCACGCTGCTGCCCGCCCGGACGCTCAGCGAGTCCGCCGGCATCCCCGACGCGCAGTGCGCCGCCGTCACCACCGCATCGGCGCGGATGAGCGAACCGCCGCAGACGTGGCCGCCGTGGGTGCGCACCGACACCTGCCAGGGCGCGTCCCGCACGTCGGCGTTCCTACCGCCGACGATGCGGGTCTCCAGCGCCGCCCGCCCCGCCACCGTCGCGGTCGCCGGCGGCACCCCGATCAGCACCGCCCCCAACACCGCGAACGCCGCCGCCCCGCCCCGCAGCCATGACCGTGCCATTCCGCCTCCCGAATCCGGATCGGCCAGGACCCCTCCCTCCAGTGATCCTCAGGCACCTCCCGTCGCAGCGGGGCGAAGAGGCCGCGCTTTCCACCGAATTGGTGGTCTTGGGCCGGGCGGCGTTTGAACACCCCCCACGCCTCCAACGGGACGCCGCACCAACGCCGTTGAACCCCGGCCAACTCATCCGTCACCGCCGAGACACGACCCCCGCCAGTCTCCGAACGCCACGGCCCGGCCCCCGAGAATGCGTACGCTGAACCCGCCGCCGTAACGATGGCCGGATCCTTTCGGTGTACGACAGGAGCACACGATGGCCGCCTCCGTCCCTGCCGGTGCCACGACCACTGCGCGGCAACGCCTGCGCGCCTGGATGCTCCAGGGCCTCGCCGACATCGGCGCCGCGCACCGCGCCCCCGCCGAACCCGCCCACCGGGGCCAGCGCTGGTGGCGCGTGATGTGCCTGACCGGCGTCGACTACTTCTCCACCCTCGGCTACCAGCCGGGCATCGCCGCCCTCGCCGCCGGCCTCCTCTCGCCCATCGCCACCCTCGTCCTGGTCGCCGTCACCCTCGCCGGCGCGCTCCCCGTCTACCGCCGGGTCGCCACCGAAAGCCCCCACGGCCAGGGCTCCATCGCCATGCTCGAACGCCTGCTGTCCTTCTGGAAGGGCAAGCTGTTCGTCCTCACCCTGCTGGGCTTCGCCGCCACCGACTTCCTCATCACCATCACCCTGTCCGCCGCCGACGCCGCCACCCACCTCGTCGAGAACCCCCACGTCCACAGCGCCCTGCAAGGCCGCCAGATGATCGTCACGCTGGTCCTCATCGCCCTGCTCGGCGCGGTCTTCCTCAAGGGGTTCCTGGAGGCGATCGGTGTGGCCGTCGTCCTCGTCGGCATCTACCTCGTGCTCAACGCCGTCGTCGCGGTCACCGGTGTCTGGCACGTCGTCACCGCCGAGCACGTCATCACCGACTGGACCCATCTGCTGACCGTCCAGCACGGCAGCATTCCGGCCATGATCGCGGTGGCCCTCCTGGTCTTCCCCAAACTCGCCCTCGGCCTCTCCGGGTTCGAGACCGGCGTCGCCGTCATGCCGCACATCGAGGGCGACCCCGACGACACCGAGGCCCGCCCCACCGGACGGATCCGGGGCGCCAAGAAGCTGCTGACCACCGCCGCCGTCATCATGAGCATCTTCCTCATCATCACCAGCTTCGTCACCACCCTCCTCATCCCCGCCCCCGCCTTCCGCCCCGGCGGACCGGCCAACGGCCGCGCCCTGGCCTACCTGGCGCACGTCTACCTCGGCCCCGCCTTCGGCACCGTCTACGACGTCTCCACCATCGCCATCCTCTGGTTCGCCGGCGCCTCCGCCATGGCCGGACTGCTCAACCTGATGCCGCAGTACCTCCCGCGCTACGGCATGGCACCCCACTGGGCCCGCGCCGTCCGCCCGATGGTGCTGATCTTCACCGCCGTCGCCTTCCTGGTCACCTGGCTCTTCGACGCTGATGTCGAC
The DNA here is from genome assembly GCF_028898845.1 of Streptomyces sp. WZ-12. Classification (NCBI taxonomy): domain Bacteria; kingdom Bacillati; phylum Actinomycetota; class Actinomycetes; order Kitasatosporales; family Streptomycetaceae; genus Streptomyces; species Streptomyces sp. WZ-12. The sequence goes on from NZ_CP118574.1 coordinate 7,972,874, forward strand.
GCCCAGGGCGGCGCCTACGCCACCGGCGTCCTCGTCCTCATCAGCTCCGCCGCGATCGCCGTCACCATCGCCGCCCACCGCGCTCAACAGAACCGTTGGACCATCGGATTCGCCGTGATCTCCGTGGTGTTCCTCTACACCACCATCACCAACGTGATCGAACGGCCCGACGGCGTGAAGATCGGCGCCTGCTTCATCGCCGGCATCATCCTGCTCTCCTTCACCTCACGCCTCGCCCGCGCCTTCGAACTCCGCGTCACCGCCGTCCTCCTGGACGACACCGCCCAACGCTTCGTCCGCGACATCGCCCAACGCCGCATCCGCCTCATCGCCAACGAACCCCACCGCGGCGACCTCACCGAATACCGCAACAAGGCCCAACAGATCCGCGCCGACAACGACATCCCCGCCGAAGACGACCTGATCTTCGTCGAGGTCACCATCCGCGACCCCTCCGAATTCGAGAGCGAACTCCACGTCAACGGCCATGTCGTGCACGACCGTTACCGCGTCCTCAGCCTGGAGAGCGCCGCCGTCTCCAACGCCCTCGCCGCCCTCCTCCTGCACATCCGCGACACCACCGGACGGCGCCCGCACATCTACTTCGAATGGACCGAGGGCAACCCTCTCGCCCAATTCCTGCGCTTCTTCCTCTTCGGCCAGGGCGAGGTCGCCCCCGTCACCCGGGAAGTGCTCCGCGAGGCCGAACCGGACCGCAGCCGACGCCCCCGCGTCCACGTCGGCTGACCCGGCCCGGTGCCTCAACCCAGCCCCGGAATCCCCGAGATCACCAGATCGATCAGCTTGATCCCGAGGAACGGCGCCACCAGACCGCCCAGACCGAAGAACGCCAGGTTCCGCCGCAGCAAGTCGTGCGCGGACGCCGGCCGATACCGCACCCCGCGCAGCGCCAGCGGAATCAGCGCCACGATCACCAGCGCGTTGAAGATGATCGCCGACGTGATCGCCGACGTCGGACTGTGCAACTCCATCACGTTCAACGTCGACAACCCCGGATACACCCCCGCGAACATCGCCGGAATGATCGCGAAGTACTTCGCCACATCATTGGTGATCGAGAACGTCGTCAACGCCCCGCGCGTGATGAGCAGTTGCTTGCCCACCTCCACGATCTCTATCAGCTTCGTCGGGTTGGAGTCGAGATCCACCATGTTCCCGGCCTCCTTCGCGGCGGAGGTGCCGGTGTTCATCGCCACCCCGACGTCCGCCTGTGCCAACGCCGGCGCGTCGTTCGTCCCGTCACCGGTCATCGCCACCAGCCGCCCGCCCGCCTGCTCCCGGACGATCAACCCCAGCTTCTCCTCCGGAGTGGCCTCCGCCAGATAGTCATCCACCCCCGCCTCCTGCGCGATCGCCCGCGCCGTCAACGGATTGTCACCGGTGACCATCACCGTCCGGATGCCCATCCGCCGCAACTCGGAGAACCGCTCCCGAATGCCCTCCTTGACCACGTCCTTCAAGTGCACCACCCCCAACACCCGCGGCCCCCGCCGGTCCTCCATCGCCACCAGCAACGGCGTCCCCCCGGCGGCACTGATCGCATCGCTGAACAACCGCGCCTCCGCGGGCACTTCACCCCCCAACTGCCCCATCCACTCGATGATCTGCGCGGACGCCCCCTTGCGGATCACCACCTCGCCCGGATACCGGCCAGCCGACCCGCTCCCGCCCGCCGCTTCCGAACCGTCCGCCCAGCGCAGATCCACCCCACTCATCCGCGTCCGCGCACTGAACGCCACATACCGGACGAACGCCAGCTCCCCCTCCGTCGGCGCCTCCAACCCGTACTTCTCCCGCGCCAGCGCCACCACCGAACGCCCCTCCGGCGTCTCGTCCGCCAACGACGACAACTGCGCGGCATCCGCGAGCGCCAGCTCATCAGCGCCCGGCATCGGCACGAACGCCACCGCCTCCCGGTGACCCAGTGTGATCGTCCCGGTCTTGTCGAGCAACAGGGTGTTGATATCCCCCGCTGCCTCCACCGCACGACCCGACATCGCCACCACGTTCCGCTGCACCAACCGGTCCATCCCCGCGATGCCGATCGCCGACAACAACGCCCCGATCGTCGTCGGAATCAACGTGACCAGCAGCGCCACCAACACCGCCGTCTGCTGCGCCGCCCCCGCATACGACGCCATCGGCTGCAGCGTCACCACCACCAGGATGAACACGATGGTCAGCGCGGCCAACAGGATGTGCAGCGCGATCTCGTTCGGCGTCCGCTGCCGCGCCGCACCCTCCACCAGCGCGATCATCCGGTCCAGGAACGAATGCCCGGACCGCGAGGTCACCCGCACCACGATCCGGTCCGACAACACCGTCGTACCGCCCGTCACCCCGGACCGGTCACCCCCCGCCGCCCGCAACACCGGCGCCGACTCCCCGGTCACCGCCGACTCGTCGACGCTGGCCACCCCGTCGACCACCTCACCGTCCGCCGGCACCGCCTCGCCCGCCTCGATCACCACGAAGTCGAACGGCCGCAGATCCGACGCCGGCACCGCCTCGGTGACCGCACTCTCCAGATGCACCCCCACCCGCCAGTTGTCCCGCAACCGCCGCGCCATGAGATCCGTCCGGGCCCGGCGCAGCGACGCCGCCTGCGCCCGACCCCGCCCCTCGGCGACCGCCTCCGCGAGCTGCGCGAACACCACCGTCAGCCACAGCCACCCGCTGATCACCCAGCTGAACACCGACGGATACAACACCGCGGACAAGGTCGTCAGCAGCGAACCACAGGCCACCACGAACAACACGGGGTTCCTGGCCAGTGCCCGCGGATGCAGCTTCCGCATCGCCTCCGGGAACGCCGTCAGCAACACCCGCGGATCGAACAACCCGGCCGACGCCCGTCGCCGCCGACCTCGATGGTGACCACCCGATCCACCTCCCGACGCACCAGGGCCACGCACGGGGACGTCCCCCGCAGCGTGCTCCGGAGCCTTCGGCGAGGGGGCGGGGACGCGGGACGGGGCAGCAGGCATGCGCGCAGGCTTTCTGGAGCGACGGATACGAAAGAAGGAGCCAGGAGACGCCCGTCCCGGTACCCAGGCGCACACAGCCAGGGCGCGCAGGTTCGACAGCATCGGCATGGGGTCCACGGACCGCCGCCGACCTGCGCGTCCGCCGTCCACGGCCGTCTCCCGGCCGGCACCGAATCTAGGCCCTCGCCCACTCGTACTGTCCTGGCCAGCAACGGAATTTGCGGCTCTCTTACGTCGTGGCCATGGCTCCGCACCGCCCACGGACCTGCGGCGGCCGTGGACGGGCCACGCCGACCCGCCCGGAGGTAGCCTGAATCCACTGCTCCTGCTCGTTCCCCCAGCGCAGGGGAGGTCAGATGACGACGCCCACGGGGCTCCTGACGACACCCACCACGAGCCTCCGCCCCAGCAGGGCCGACGCCCCGCGCTATGTCCCCATCGCCGAACACGGCCTGATCGGCGACATGCGCACCGCCGCCCTCGTCGGCACCAACGGCACCATCGACTGGTACTGCTGCACCCGCTTCGACGCACCCAGCGTCTTCGCCGCGCTCCTCGACGCCGACCGCGGCGGGGCCTTCGCCCTCGCCCCCGACGTACCGGCCCGCACCAAGCAGTTCTACTTCCCCGACACCAACATCCTCATCACCCGCTTCTTCGCGGACAACGGCGTCGCCGAAGTACAGGACTTCATGCCCATCGTCGGCGACTCCCGCGAGGCCGACCGGCACCGGCTGATCCGACGCGTGCTCTGCGTCCGCGGCTCCCTCCCGTTCCACGTCCGCGTGGCGCCCCGCTTCGACTACGGGCGGCAGACGCACACCGTCAGCAGCCACCACCAGGGCGTGACCGTCTTCGACTCACCGGAACTCTCCCTCGCGCTCACCTCCAGCGTCCCCGTCGAGGTCGACGGATCGGATGCCCACGCCTCGTTCACCCTCGCCGAGGGAGAGGCCGCCGTCTTCGCGCTCGACCGGATCGGCGACGGCGTCGAACCCCGGTTCTGCGCCGTCCGGGAGGCCGAGCAACTCTTCGGCGCCACCGTGCGCTACTGGCGCGGCTGGCTCGCCCACTCCCGCTACCGCGGACGCTGGCGGGAAATGGTGCACCGCTCCGCCCTCACCCTCAAGCTCCTCACCTACGCACCGACCGGCGCCATCGTCGCCGCCCCCACCACCAGCCTGCCCGAACAGATCGGCGGCGAGCGCAACTGGGACTACCGCTACGCCTGGGTCCGGGACGCCGCCTTCTGCATCTACGCCCTGCTCCGCCTCGGCTTCACCGACGAAGCGGAGTCGTTCGTGCACTTCCTCTCCTCGAAGATCTGCCTGAAGGACTGCGCCCACGGCCCGCTCCAGATCATGTACGGCATCGACGGCCGCAGCGATCTCCCCGAACTGGAACTCCCGCACCTGGAAGGCCACTTGGGATCCGCCCCGGTCCGCATCGGCAACAACGCCGTCAACCAGCTCCAACTCGACATCTACGGCGCCCTGATCGACTCCCTCTACCTCTACGACAAGTGGGGCCAGCCGCTCTCCAGCGACCACTGGGACACCGTCTGCAACCTCGTCAACTGGGTGTGTGACAACTGGGACCAGCCGGACGAGGGGATCTGGGAGACCCGCGGCAAGATCCAGAACTTCCTCTACTCGCAGTTGATGTGCTGGGTGGCCATCGAACGGGCCATGCGCATCGCCCGCCACCGCGGCCTGCCCGCCGACATGATCCGCTGGGGGCAGGAACGCGACGCCATCTACCGGCGCATCATGCAGCGCGGTTGGTCCACCGAACGCCGGGCGTTCGTCCAACACGAAGGCGCCGACGTCCTGGACGCCGCCGTCCTGATGATGCCGCTCGCCAAGTTCATCTCGCCGACCGACCCGAAGTGGCTCTCCACCCTGGACGCCCTCGGCGACGAACTCGTCTCCGACTCCCTGGTCTACCGCTACGACCCCAGGAACAGTCCCGACGGGCTCCGCGGCGAGGAAGGCACCTTCTCCATCTGCTCGTTCTGGTACGTCGAGGCCCTCTCGCGCGCCGGCCGGATCGACGAGGCCCGCCTCGCCTTCGAGAAGATGCTCACCTACGCCAACCACCTCGGCCTCTACGCCGAAGAAATCGGCCAAACCGGCGAACAGATCGGCAACTTCCCCCAAGCCTTTACCCACTTGGCCCTGATCAGCGCAGCCTTCAACCTGGACCGAGCACTGGGGTGAGGCCGGCGAGGGGCTTGGGGCCGGGGCGTTGGGGCGTGAGCCTTCCGCTGACCGCTGACCGCTGACCGCTGACCGCTGACCGCTGACCGCTGACCGCTGACCGCTGACCGCTGACCGCTGACCGCTGACCGCTGACCGCTGACCGCTGACCCCGACTGCTGACCGCTGGGCCTGCCTCTGGGGCTTCCCCCTCCCGCCCCCGCCCCACCCCTCCGCCTCAGGTCACCCCTATGCCACCCCCTGCGTCGAGCCCCCGAGTCAAGCACCGCGTCGAGCGCCCGCGTCGAGGCTCCGTTCCGAGGGCCCGCAATCAACCCCTGCATCGAGCACGCCGAGGTCGATCGCGTCCCGTTGCCCGGTCTGCCCCCGCCGCTGTTTCAGGGTGCTGAGGCCGGCCAGGCAGTCGGCTTGCGTCCCTGGCCGGCCAGGTAGGGCGGAGGGGGACAAGGCCAACTACCCATCTGCCGCTCCCTGTTGGGGCAGCGTTCGTCGGTCGGGGGCGTCGCTTGGGCGTGCGGTCCCGATGATCGAGGGGGATGCCGGATACGCCTTGCTGTCGGGGCGGAACTCGAACCGCCGCACGGTCTCGATCGTGAAACCCGCCCTCCGGATGGCGGTTTCCGTGTCCCGTGTGACGTTGCATCCCCCTCCGACCAGCCGCCACAGCGGGTTGAGCATCCGCTGCCGGCGGTAGACGCGAGGGTCTTGTGCCCGGACGTGCTCGTAGAAGCGCAGTTCACCGGTCGGTTTCAGGACCCGCAGGACCTCGCCGAGCGCGGCGGGGACGTCCGCGATGGTGCACAGGACGAGTGAGGCCACCGCCACGTCGACGCTCGCCTCGTCGAGTGGCAGTCGCTCCGCCCGACCCGGCAGCACCTCGATGGGTATCCGCGCCGTGGCCGCGGCCCGCGCGGCGAGGCTCCGCAGTCTGGGCTCGGGCTCCACCGCGAAGACCCGCTCCACCTCCGCCGGATAGTGCCGGAAGTTGGATCCGATCCCCGCACCGATCTCGACCGCTCTGCCCCGGGCGCCCGCGAGCAACTCCCGTCGGTGTTCGAGCGAACCGTGGGCGTCCGCATAGGCGCTGATGCGTGGATAGAGCCGTGCGAAGAGTGGGTGTGACACCTTGTCCGACATGCTGCGCTCCCCGTGATCGTGTGCCCGGTGTGCGAGGACGACCTCGCTGTCTTGCCGTTATCGCCTCCTCAACAATCCCTGCTGGCTGGCGTTCTGAGGACATTGCACCAGTCGGTGGCGTGGCCGGGCATCGGAGCGTGGGTGGAAAGGTGGACTCCCACCGTGGGTTGACCGGTGGAGGAGCGCCAACTCTTGGTATGGGGTAGCGGTGAGCGGCGCTCCGGAGTGTGCCGTCAGGCGTCGCCGGGCAGCAGGTGTTGGTTGACCTGGCGGAAGGCCCAGGAACCCTTGGTGTGGGTGAAGACCCACACCAGGTCGAAGCGGTCGGGCCACTTGTGCGGGACGCCGGTGTCCGAGGCGCCGAGCGCGTCGACGATGTCGGGGATGCGGCTGTGCTCCCAGCAGATCAGGACCGGGCCGGTGGCGGCGAGGGCGGCCTTCGCGAGGTTGCTCTCCTCGGACTCCGCGTAGTCCAGGTCGACTTTGAGGCCCATGTGGTGGGCGAGCGGGGTGACGGTCTGTCGCATCCGGTGGGCGCCGGCGTTCGGGCCCTGGTCGGTGGCCGCGTAGAGGGTCCGCGGGCGCTGGAGGCCGGCCGGGAGGGGCTTCCCCGCCGGGGGGTCGAAGAGCTTGGGCAGCCCGTTGGCCCGGTCCCAGCCGCGTTGGGTGAGCGACTTGTGGTCCTCGTGACCGTGCTCGTCGATGCCGGGGTGATGCTTGTCGGGCTTCTCGCCGTGCCGAATGATCATGATGACGGTGGAGTCCCCGGGCGCGGTCTTCCCGGGGCCGTGCGGATTGATGGCGGCTGCGGCCTCCTTGTGGCCGCCGCAGGCCGTGAGGATCGCCGGGGCCGCTGCGGCCAGTCCGGCCAGTACCCACCTACGGCTCGGTGCCGGGCGGTCCGGTGCGGCAGTTGGGGGAGTGGGGGAAGTGTCGGCTGTTGTCCGGCGATGCGGCATGTGCGCAGTCTCCTTCGTGCAGCGGAAGGGTGGGGGGTCGTGCTGCGGCAGTAGAGCACGCTTCCCTGAGGATGCCCGCCCGGTTGGTGGCGTCAAGGTGCAGACGGGCGGGGAGGGGGGGCGGCAGGGCGGGCGAAGCGGGACACGTCGGGTGCGGGGGTGCGCTAGGTGGGCAGCGCGTCCACGGCGGCTTGCCAGGGATAGGCGTCGGGATTCCCCGCCTTCGGCGGGTGCGGTGTGAAGCCGCCGTCCCCGAGCAGCACCGTGATGCCGGCGCCCCTCAGGGTGGCGACGCTGCGGGCGGTGGCCGGGTGCGCGTGCTGGGCGGCGTTCCAACAGGGCAGCGCCACCGTCGGGATGCGCAGCCCGATCGCCTCCGTCAACAGACCGAGCGCCAACGTGTCGGAGATCCCGGCGGCCCACTTGTTGAGGGTGTTGCAGGTGAGCGGGGCGGCCAACAGGGCGTCCGGCGGCGGCAGTACGTCCGGCTGGCTCGGCAGCTTGTACTGGTGGCGGACCGGGTGCCCGGTGAGGTCGGCGAGGGCCTCGATCGCGCCGTCGGCGTCCTCGGTCGCCCACCGGTACGCGGCGGGCGTCAGCACCGCGCAGACGTCCCAGCCGGCACCCTGGGCGGCGCGGACGGGCACGTCGATGTGGCGGGCCGGCGCGGCGGCGCAGGCGATCACGTACAGGGTGCGGGTCGTCGTCACCAGAGCAGTCCACAGCGCCCGGTGGCTGCCCGCAAGGGTGCGTCGGCGACGGGGCGGCACGGCCGCCACGTGCCGGTGCGATCCCGCGGAGGTGGTGCCCTCCGTCAGATGCTCAGCTTCGTTGCCGGCCAATCCTGGAGCGCGGTGCGGACGTCGTCGGGGAGGGGGACGGCCCGGTGGGAGTCGAGGGAGGTGCACACCAGGACGGCCTTGATCCGCGCCCGAACGTCCGTGGGGTCCGGGCCCGTGCCGACCAGCAGGAGGTGGCACGAGCTCTTGCCGGTCCGCTCCACGGACAGGGTGAAGCGCAGGGTGTCGCCCAGGGTGCTCGGCGCCAGGAAGTCGCATTCGACGCGGGCGGTCGGCATGCCGATGCGTCGCTCCAGGAGGAGTTCGGGGTAGTCGACGGTCAGGCCGGCCTCGAACCATTCCTGGACGATCTCGTTGAGGAAGACCAGGTACTGCGCGAAGAAGACGACTCCGGCGGGGTCGCAGTGGTGGAAGTAGACCTTCTTCTCGCGGGTGAACTGCCGTGGTGCACCGTCGGCCGGCGTGCTCTGCACGATCGTGACCCACCTCTCCCGGTTGCCCGTCGGCCGTCCGACGGTTCGACCCCGCCCCCAACGTCGGTGGTCCCGTCTGCCCCGTCAAACGGCGCTGCTGCGTCCGGCGCAACCACCGTCCCCGGAGCCCTACTGGCGGTGGGCGCCGACCAGTTGGGGCGGCAGCTCGTGGGCGCTGGGCGTCAGCCGTCGGCGAGTTGGCGTACGTGGTGGGCGATGTCGTGCCACACGTGTTCCGGCAACTCGTGGCCCGTTTCGGGGAGTGGGACGAAGCGGGCACCCGGTATGCGGGCGGCGACGGCACGGCCCGCCGACGGCTTGATGAGGGGATCGTCCAGGCCGTGCAGGACGAGGGTCGGTGCGGTGATGCGGTCGATGGTCGGGCCGTGCCACTGGGCGCCGATCTGGCGGCTCTGGCTGCGGGCGTCGTGGATGCCGGGGTCGGGGGCATCGGCGAGTCGGGCCCGGACGGCCGGCTCGTCGAAGGGGCGGGCGGGGGAGCCGAGGAGGCGGGTGAGTGCCACGCCGGCCTCGATGTGGCCACCGGGGGTGCTGGGGTACCGCATGCGGCTGAGCCTGGCGAGGGTGCGGAGCCGGACGTGGCGCAGGGTGGCCAGGCCGGCGGTGTCCCCGGGGACGGCCGATACGGAGGTCAGCGTGCGGACGCGTCGGGGATGGCGCAGCGCGATGCGTTGGGCGACCGCGCCGCCGAGCGACATGCCGAAGAGGTGCGCGGAGTCCCAGCCCAGCGCGTCCAGCACGGCGACGGCGTCGTCGGTCATGTCCTCGGCGGTGTAGGCGTCGCCGCGCCTGCGGAGCAGGGAGGAGAGGGGGTTGGTGGTGGCGGTGGGCGGTAGGTGGGTGGACTCGCCCCCGTCCCGTTGGTCGTACCGGGCGAGGTCGAAGCCCCGGGCGGACAGGACCTCGGCCAGGCCGGTGGGGAACCACCGCCTGGAGGCGCCCAGTCCGGTCACCAGGAGCAGCGGCTCCCCTTCAGGGCGGCGGGGCGTCAACTGGTCGTAAGCCAGGCGGACTTCCCCGTTGGTGGCCCACCGGGTCGCGCCCCAGGTGGTCGAGCCCGGGCCCTCCCCGCCCTCCTGGAGGGCCCCTTCGTTCCGCATTGCGTCGTCTCGTTTCCCGTTCATGGCGGTATGCGGTCCTTCCGTCCGGTGCCGCTGTGGCGAAATACTGCGAACGTTGTTCGCGGTTATGGGGCTATGCTTACCACTGACCGGACGGATGAACCAAGGGGCAGGTGAGGCGAGTTGGCCGGCAAGCGGGATCCGGAGGGGGATGCGGGGGAGACGGTGCTGGTGTGGGAGCGGCCCGCGCGGGGTGCCCGGGGGCCCGCGCCCGAGCGGAGCCGCGAGCAGCTCACCGAAGCCGCGATCGGGCTCGCCGACGCGGGCGGACTGGCCGCCGTCTCCGTTCGGCAGGTCGCCCGGGAACTGGGCACCGGGCCCGCCTCGCTCTACCGGTACGTCGCTGGCCGGGACGACCTGGTGGACCTGATGGTGGACGCCGCCACCGGGGAGATCGATCTCGGCGTGGCGCTTACGGGAGACCCGATGACGGACCTGGTGGCGCTCGCCGCCCGGACGCAGCGGGTCCAACTGCGGCATCCCTGGCTGCTGGAGGTGGCACCGGAGGCCCTACGGGCGGGGCCGCGGGGGCTGGACTACCTGGAGTTCGCCCTGCGCGCGCTGGAACCGGTGGAGGGCCTGACCGGGCCGGCCAAGCTGGAGGCGGTGGGCGTGCTGAACGCCCTGGTCGCGATGGTGTCCGGGGTGGAACTCCGCGCCCGCCGCTCCCCAACGGGCCGTCAGGCGGCACAGGCCGCCTACCTGGCCACGGCCGCCCGAGGGGGCGCGCACCCGCTGCTTGCCCGCGCGTTGAGCACCGGGGCGGCGAACGGCCAGGCCGGCGGGGCGCTCCCCGACGGCGCCGGCCACGCCGCCGACAGCGGGGCCCACTTCGAGCGCGTCGTCCGCCGCGTACTGGCGGGCCTGCTCGCCCCCGACCCGCAGGGCTGACGGCGCCCGGCCCGCCACCGGTCCGGCCCGGGGTGCCGCACGCGGTAACGGCCGGCGGAGGGCAGCACCCGGCAAAACCGCTCTACTGCCTCTGCAACTCCCCGCCGGGCACGCAATACGGCAGCCCGTGTACCGGTTGGTCGCGGAGGAAGCGGGTGACCAGGTCGGCGTATTCGGCCTCGCGTTCCAGGTGGGCCATGTGGTCGGCGTCGCGGAGGAGGAGGAAGGTGCAGTCCTCGATGGTGGCGGCGACGGCCTCGTTCTCCGCCGGGGTGCTGGTGCAGTCGTGTTCGCCGGTGAAGACGAGCGCGGGGACGCCGGAGATGCCGCCGGGTGGGCAGAAGTCGGTGTCCAAGAGGCGCTCATGGCAGGTCGCGTAGCGGAGCGCGGCGCTCTGGGAGTCCCGCATCAACTCGCGCTCCATGAGCCGGGCGGCGGCCGGGCCCTGGGCGACCTCGTGCCGGGTGGCGCCGTTGACGAGGAGGTCGACGACGTTGCGTGCGTAGTCGCGGCGGGCGGCTTCGTCGGCAGGTCGGGAGCCTGTCGTCTCCACCAGTTCGAGGCCCTGGCGGACCACCGCGGTCAGCCGCGGCCCGAGCCGGGGGGCGGCCCCGGCGAGCAGCAGGCGGGCGACGCGGTCCGGGTGCGACTGGGCCAGGCGGTAGGCGATGGGGGTGCCGTAGGAGGCGCCGAGGATGTTGACGCGGTCCGCGCCGAGGTGGTCGATGGCGTGCAGCGCGGCCTCGACCAGGACATCGATGCCGGCGGAGGCGGCCGGGTCGTCGGCGTTTCCGGTGCCCGGCAGGTCCATCAGCATCAGCGTGGTGTGGGCGGTGAGCCGGCGCTCCAAGCGCGGCCAGGAGTACATGTCCTGGAGGGCGCCGCCGATCAGGACGAGCGGTTCGGTGCCGTAACGGCGCCGGGGGGTGAGGATCCGGCATGCGTAGGTCATGTCCCGCAGGGTCAGGGGGATGAGGCGTTCCTCGACCTCCATGGTTTCCATGCCGCGCCTCCCGGCTACGGGGACGGGACGGACGCGGCGGCGGCGCGTTCGGCGACGAGCTCGGCGAGCGCGGCGACGGACGGCGCCGCGGACAGCTCGTCCTCGTCGATCACCAGGCCCATGACGTCCTCCAGCGCCATGGACAGCACGGTGACGGCCATGGAATCGATGCCGGCGCCGGCCAACGACGCTTCCGGGACGAGCGGTTCGCCGGGCAGTCCGGCGCGGGTGATGAGGAGGTCCTTCAACTGCTCGTACATGGTGGTCACTCCCTTACGGGGACGGGGTGTTGGGGCGGTACCCCAAGTGGGGCGGGCGCGCCACGGTCAACGCTCGGGTTCGAGGCCGCCGGGCCACACCAGGGTCGTGGCGGCCCAGGCGAGGCCGCTGCCGAAGGCGACCAGCAGCACCCGGTGGCCGGGGCGGAGGGCGCCGTCGGCGGCGGCGTCCGTCAGGAGCAGGGGGATTGAGGCGGCGGCGGTGTTGCCCACCGACGCGATGTTCGACGGCACCCGCTCCGGCGGGACGCCCAGCGCCTCGGCGACGGCGGCGCTGATCCGGGCGTTGGCCTGGTGGACGATCAGCCGGTCGATGTCCTCCGGGGCCCAACCCGCTTCCGCGGCAGCCTGGTTGGCGGCGGCCGTCATCCGGCGGACGGCGTGCCGGAGCACCTCGTTGCCGCGCATCGTGACGTGGCGTTCGGCCTTCGGTGCGCTGTCCCGGCCGTCGCGGTTCCGCGCGCCGCCGACCGGGATCACGATGGCCCCGGAGCGTTCGCCGTCGCTGCCCCAGACCACCTCGCCCAGGGAACCGGCCTGCCCGGGGCGGCCGGCCTCCAGGACGGCGGCGCCCGCGCCGTCCCCGAAGATCGGCGCGGTCGAGCGGTCTTCGGGGTCGATGACGGCGGACATCGTCTCCGCGCCGATGACCAGCACCCGCCCGGCCGTGCCGGAGCGGATCAGTCCGGCCGCCACGGTCGTGGCGTACAGGAAGCCGGAGCAGCCGGCGGCGAGGTCGAACGCGGCGACGTTGCCCAGCCCGAGCCGGGCGGCGACGGCCGGCGCGGTGGCCGGGCACGGGTGGTCCGGCGTGGTGGTGGCCAGCACCACCGCGTCCGCTCCGGTCACGCCGGCGGACCGCAGGGCGCGGGCGCCGGCCTCGGTGGCGAGGTCGCCGGTGGCCGTCTTCGGGTCGGCGCGGCGGCGCACGGCGATGCCGATCCGCTCGCGGATCCAGGCGTCCGAGGTGTCCAGGTGGGCGCAGAGCTCGTCGTTGGTGACCTCGTCGGGCGGCAGCCAGGCCCCCAACCCGGTCAGTACCGCGGTCGCGGGGGCCGACGCAGTGTCCTCCGACTGATACATAGGGCAAATGTAATCAATCGGGCGCGAGGGGAGAGTGGCGAGCGCGGTGGTGCGTGGCGTTGGGGTGGTGCCCGGTACGGCGGTTGGTGGCCCGCGTACCGGGCGCCGCCGTCAGGCCGGCTGCCCGGCGGTGGTCCGGGCGTAGTGCTCGGCGATCTCGTCGCTGGTGGTCAGCCACACCCCGGGGTGCTGGGCGATGTGCTCCAGCGCCTGGTCCAGGTACGTGTGACGGAACGGCTGGCCGATGACGAACGGGTGCAGCGCCAGCGACATCACCCGGCCGCTGCCGGCCGCGTCGGCGTGGAGCTGCGCCAGCTGGTCCTTGACGATCTGCACGAAGTCGGGGCCGCTGAGGCTCTTGCCGACGAACAGGCTGATGTCGTTGAGCTCGATGGGGTACGGGACGCTGAGCATGCCCGGGACGTTGAGGCGGTAGGGCTGGTCGTCGTTGGCCCAGTCCAGTACGTAGGACAGGCCCAGTTCGGCGAGGAGCTCGGGGGTGCGGAAGGTCTCGGTGAGGGCCGGGCCGAGCCAGCCGCGCGGGCGGTGGCCGGTGGTGCGCTCGATGGTGTCGACCACCTCGGCCAGATAGGCCCGCTCCTCGTCGGGCGTCATGTCCGCCTGGAGGACGGAGTTGTTCTTGCCGTGCGCGAGCCAGGTCCAGTTGCGGGCCCGGCCGGCCTCGATGATCTGCGGATAGCGTTCGCCGACATCGGAGTTGAGCAGCACGCTGGCGCGGATGCCGTGCCGGTCCAGGCTCTCCATCAGCCGCCAGATGCCCACCCGCGGGCCGTAGTCGCGCCAGCCGTAGTTGAGCGGGTCCGGGGTGAGCCCGGTGGTGCCGGGGAAGATGCTCGTCGAGGGCCGGTCGACCTGGTAGTGCTCGATGTTCACCCCGACGTAGAAGGCGATCCGGGCGCCGCCGGGCCAGGAGATCGGGGCGCGTTCGGTGATCGGGCTGTAGTCGTAGAGCTGGTTGTCCATGGGGCTCACCTCGGGTCCGTGGTGGTGCGGTTTCCTCGATCCGCATCGTCGAACCCTCACATTGATGTGAAGGTCAAGCGGGGCCCGAAAGACGGCGGAGGCGGGCCGACTTGGCGCCCTTTCAGTCCTGACGGAGCGGGCGGCACCCCTGTTTGCCGCGGTGGGCCCCGCCTCCGGTCGCCGCCCCGGACCGCCCGGCGAAGAATTGTCCGGGTACGGGCAATCGACTACGGCCGGCAGCACACCACCGTGGCGCTGCCCGCCGGACGGGTGGTCATGGTGACGACTTCGCCTTTCGGGTCCAGCGACCCGTTCTCCGACCTCTTCAACCGCTTCTTCGGCATGAGCCCGGCGGCCTCCCCGCCGGCCGTCCAACGTGTCCCCATCGGGCGCCTGCTCAGCGACTCCGCGCACGAACTCCTGGCTACGGCGGGTAAACGCGCCGCCGAGGACGGTGCCGACCTCGACACCGGCCATCTGCTGTGGGCCGCGACCCAAGTGCCGGCCGCCCGGCACATCCTGGAGCAGGCCGACGCCGACCCCGACCAACTCGCCCAGGACATCGCCCGACAACTGCCCTCCGGCACCGGCAACGGGGAGCCCGCGCTCACCCCGGCCGCCAAGCGCGCACTGCTCGCCGCGCACGCCCGCTCGCAGGCCGCCGGCGCCTCCTACATCGGCCCCGAGCACATCCTCGCCGCGCTCCTGGAGGACCCCCGCTCCGGTCTCACCCAGACCCTCGGCCCCGAGAGCGTGCGGGAACACGGCGCCGCCCGCGGCGACCGGCAGCCCGCGCAGGGCGGCCACGGCGACACCCCGACCCTGGACGCATACGGCCGGGACCTCACCGACGAGGCGCGCAGCGGAAGGCTGGACCCGGTGGTCGGCCGGGCCGAGGAGATCGAGCAGACCGTCGAGGTGCTCTCCCGCCGGACGAAGAACAACCCCGTCCTCATCGGCGACCCCGGCGTCGGTAAGACCGCGATCGTCGAGGGACTCGCCCAACGCGTCGTCGCCGAGGAAGTGCCCAAGGCGCTGCGGAACCGACGGGTGGTCTCCCTGGACCTGGCCGGTATGGTCGCCGGCTCCAAGTACCGGGGCGAGTTCGAGGAGCGGCTGAAGAAGGTCATCGATGAGGTCACCGGCACCGACAAGGGCGTCATCCTCTTCATCGACGAACTCCACACCGTCGTCGGGGCGGGAGGCGGCGGCGAGGGCGCCATGGACGCCGGCAACATCCTCAAACCCGCCCTGGCCCGCGGGGACTTGAGCGTCGTCGGGGCGACCACCATCGACGAGTACCGCAAGCACGTCGAGAAGGACGCCGCGCTCGAACGCCGCTTCCAGCCGGTCATGGTGCCCGAGCCGACCGTCGACGAGACCGTCGAGATCCTGCGCGGCCTGCGGGACGCCTACGAGGCGCACCACCAAGTGCGGTTCACCGACGAGGCGTTGGACGCCGCGGCCACCCTCTCCGACCGCTACCTCACCGACCGCTTCCTGCCCGACAAGGCCATCGACCTCATGGATCAGGCCGGCGCCCGGGTCGGGCTGCGCAGCCTCGACGGCCCCGGCCCGGCCGCCCAGATCGAGGACCGCCTGACCAAGCTCCGCCGGGAGAAGGACGAGGCAGTCAGCACCGAGGACTACGAACGCGCCGCCGCGCTCAAGGAACGCATCCGGCAGGCCGAGGGCGAGCTCGCCGACATCGGCGAGGAGCGCGAACAGGCCGCCAGCGTCACCGCCGAGGACATCGCCGAGGTGCTCTCCGCCCGCACCGGCATCCCCGTCGCCCAGCTCACCGAGACCGAACGCGACCGGCTGATGAAGCTCGAAGACGCCCTGCACGAGCGGGTGATCGGCCAGGACGAGGCGGTCACCGCGGTCTCCCAGGCCGTCCGCCGCAGCCGCGCCGGCATGAGCGACCCGGACCGGCCCAGCGGCAGCTTCCTCTTCCTCGGGCCCACCGGCGTCGGCAAGACCGAACTGGCCAAGGCCCTCGCGGAGTTGCTCTTCGGCGACCCGGACCGGATGATCCGCTTCGACATGAGCGAGTTCCAGGAGAAGCACACCGTCTCCCGGCTCGTCGGCTCCCCACCCGGATACGTCGGCTACGAGGAGGCCGGGCAACTCACCGAGGCCGTCCGCCGCAAGCCCTACAGCGTCGTCCTCTTCGACGAGGTCGAGAAGGCCCACCCGGACGTCTTCAACCTGCTTCTCCAAGTCCTCGACGACGGGCGGCTCACCGACGCCCAGGGCCGCACCGTCGACTTCCGCAACACCGTCATCATCATGACCAGCAACATCGCCTCGCAGCGGATCCTGGCCCACCACGGATCCGTCGACGCGATCCGCGACGACCTGATGAAGGACCTCCAGGCGCACTTCCGGCCGGAGTTCCTCAACCGCATCGACGAGGTCATCGTCTTCCACGCGCTGACCCGCGACGACCTCATCAAGATCGTCGACCTGCTGCTGGAACGCAGCCGGCGCCGACTGCACGCCCAACAGGTCAGTCTGGACGTCACCGAAGCCGCCAAGGAATGGCTGGCCAACCGCGGCTACCAGCCCGAATACGGGGCCCGCCCGCTGCGCCGCACGCTGCAGAACGAACTCGACAACCGGCTCTCCAACATGCTCCTGGACGGCACCCTCAACCCCGGTGACACCGTCCTCGCCGACGTCGGCGACGGCCAGTTGACGCTCACCCTCGAAGAGCAGCCGGCCGGCGGCAAGCCCGCCGGAGAGCCCGCGGACACCGGATCCTGACCGGCGCTCAACCCCCCGCGGCCGCCCCGGCATCCCGCGTGACCAGCAGGTGCCGGGGCCCGCGCAGGATCGGGCTGTGCCGGTACGGCGGCGGGTCCTCGACCAGGCGCGGCTCGACCAGGTGGTGTAGCAGCGCGGCCAGCGCGACCTGGGTCTCCACCCGGGCCAGCGGCGCGCCGAAGCAGTTGTGGACCCCGCTGCCGAAGCCGAAGTGCTGGTTGTCCCGGCGGTCCGGATCGAAGTGGTCCGGATCCTCGAAGCGCAGCGGGTCCCGGTTGCCGGAGGCCAACATCAGGTACAGCGGCGCGCCCTTGGGGATGGTCACCCCCATCACGTCGATGTCGGTCAACGGCGTGCGCTGCGGCAGCATCTGGACCGGCGGTTCGTAGCGCAGCAGCTCCTCCACCGCCGACGGCATCAGTTCCGGCTCCCGGCGCAGCCGGGCCAACTGCTCCGGCTGGCGCAGCAGCGTGAGCATGCCGTTGGTGATGAGGTTGACCGTCGTCTCGTGCCCGGCGATCGTCAGCAGCGGCAACGTCGTCATCAACTCGGCCTGGGTGAGCCGCCCTTGGGGGCCCTCGTCGTGCACCAGGGCGGAGATCATGTCGTCGGTCGGGTCGGCCCGCCGCCGCTCGGCCAGCGCGCCCAGGTACTGCCCCATCGCCATCCGCGCCTCCATGCCGGCGCGCCGCTTCTCCGCGGTGTCCTCGTCGGGGGAGCGGTCCAGGGAGGCGATGACGGTGTTGGTCCAGCCGCGGATCTCGGGCATGTCCTCCTGGGGGACGCCCAGCAGCCGGCAGATGACGGTGACCGGCAGTGGATAGGCGACGTCGTCTACGATGTCGATGCGATCTTGGTCGCGCAGGCCCGCCACCAACTCCCGGGCGATCGCCGCGATGTCGGCGTGCAGCGCGTCCACCCGGCCCGGCGAGTGCGGCGGGCCGAAGGGGCGCATCGTCAACCGGCGCAGCCGGTCGTGCTCGGGGTCGTCGACGCCGATGAAGGACGGCGGCAGGTCGCCCGACCTGGCCAACGCCTCCTCCGGGTCGGTGCGGTGACGCACGTCGGAGCTGATGCGCGGATCGTGCAGCAGCGCGGCGATCTCGTGGTAGGTGCCGACCAGATAGCTGCCGTCGTTCTGCCGCGCCACGCCGTGCTCGCGGAGTTCGGCGTAGAGCGGATAGGGGTTGGGGCGGCTCGCGTAGGCGTTGATCCGCTCCAGCAGGTTCTCCGTGGACATGCGCGGGGCTCTCCTCGTGACGGGGCAGGCGGGGATAGCGGGACGGTCGGCCGTCGGTCAGCCGGCCGGGCGCACCACGGCCAGGCGGCGGTCCGGCAGATGGCCGGTGAGGGCGACGGTCGGGCCGTGCGAGAGCACCTTGGGGTCCGGCACGTCGGAGGGCACGACCATCGGGGACTTGGGGCGGTCGGCCGCGCCCGGCTCCGGGGGGAACGGCGCCGCGGTCTCGATCAGGTGCTGGTAGTGCTCCAGCCACTTGGACCGGTTGATGCTGACCGCGGCGGTGATGCGACCGCGGTAGCCGTATGCCACCACCATCCGGCCGTCCTCGACCGAGCCCTGGGCGAGGGTCACCTGGTCGGAGAAGGTGGGCACGCCGACGGACTTGATGTTCAGGCCGAACTGGCTGGACCAGAAGGCCGGCACGGTCAGGTGGGGGCGCCGCTTCGGTCCGGGGGCGACCATGTTGTGGGCGGCCACCTCCGCCTGTGCCACCGCGTTGCCCCAGTGCTCCAGCGCCAACATCTGGTAGTCGAAGAGCGGATGCGGAAAACGGGCCACGTCCCCGGCCACGAAGACGTCGTCGGTGACGATGCCGTACATGGTGAAGGCCCGACACCCGGCGTCGCAGGCCACGCCGCGCGGGCCGGCGGCCAGTCCGGTGTCCGCCAGCCACTCGGTGTTGCGGACGGCACCCAGGGCGACCACCGCGACGTCGGCCTCGATCCGGCTGCCGTCGGAGAGCTCGGCGCCGGTCAGCTTCCCGTTGCTGCCGGTGAGGGAGGTGACGGTCACCCCGCAGCGCAGATCGACGCCGCGCGCCCGCTGCAACCGGGCGGCGAACGCGCCCAGCGTCCCGCCGAGCGCGCCGACCAGCGGTGCCGGACCGCGCTCGGCGACCGTCACCTCCAGGCCGCGCTCCCGGCAGGCGGAGGCGATCTCCGAGCCGGTGAACCCGGCGCCGATGACCAGCACGCGGCGCGGCCCGGCGTCCAGTCGCTCGGCGAGGCGGCCCGCGTCGTCGATCGTCCGCACCGTCAACACCCCGTCCAGGCGGGCCTCTTCGGGGTGCGGCCAGGGTCGGGCCCGGGTGCCGGTGGTGATCAGCAGTCGGTCGTAGGGGACCCGTTCGCCGTCGGCCAGCAGCACGTCCTTGGTGTCCGGGTCCAGTCCGCTGGCGCGGACCCCCAGCTTCCAGCGGGCGTTCACCGGGTGGCGGGCCGGCAGCCCGACCGAGCCCGCTGGCACCTTTCCCAGCAGCACCTGTTTCGACAGCGGTGGACGGTCGTAGGGCGGGTGCGGCTCGTCCCCGATCACGGTCAGCTCGCCCGCGAAGCCCTCCGCCCGCAGCGTCTCGGCCGCCCGCAGTCCGGCCAGGGACGCGCCGACGATGACGATCCGGCCCTCCTTCAGCTCACCGGACATCGGCCCCGGCCCCCTCGTCGGTCTCGGCGCCGGCCTGTTCGCCGACGAGGATGGCCTGGACGGGGCAGGCGGCCGCCGCGCGGCGCACCCGCTCCCGCTGCTGGGCATCGGGCGCCGGGTGGTAGAGCAGCGCCTCCTCGCCGTGCAGCTCGAACACCCGCGGCGCCAGGAACACGCACTGCGCGTACCCCTGGCACCTGTTGAGGTCGACCACGATCTGCATTCCGCACCATTCCTCCGCGCGAGCCGTCGACTCCGTCCTACTCGCCCGCGGCGGGCGACGCGGGCGCTGCTGGGCCGGAGGGGTGTGCACGAGGAGTGAGGGCGCGCGGCGGCGTTCGACGGCGCTTCGGGGGCGAGGCGGAGGCGGTGGAAGAGCGGGTCCCGGCCCGGTCCGGAAATGCGCGGCGGTGTTCGCGGCCGATTTCCGCGGCCTTCGGGGAATATGCCCCGGCCTCTTACAGCGCAGCATGGGAATGCGGGGCAACGGGAAGGTAGCCGGCGGCTGAAGAGCAGTGGGACGGCGGTGTCGGGGGCGGTGGGCGGTGCCGGAAGCGGAAGTTCCAGCTGGCGTTCCGGCCGGAGTTCCGGTGGCTCGGGACGAGTCGATCGACGGTGCCGGTATCCGTATTGACCCGTAATGTTCGACGACATGCGGGCATCCACCGAAACGTGATTAACGCAACGGTGTTGGCGCGATGCGGATCAAATTTTTGCGATTATTTCAAACGAAGTTGCCTCCTGTGTCCCACCTATGAGATGGGATAGGGGGAACGTTGCCCTACGAACTGTGAGGAACCGCGGGATGGCCTTCGCTGCACCTGGAACTCTGGCCGTACCAGGGAAGGGGCAGGGGCAATCCAGACTCTATGTCCTCGACGGGCTGCGCCTGGTGGCGGCGCTGATGGTGCTGGCCTACCACTACATCACCCTCCGTGATGGTTGGGGCAAGGACCCGCACACCTTCTCGCCGACCATCTACCACCTCTCCCAATTCGGCTGGCTCGGCGTCGAAGTCTTCTTCCTCATCAGCGGATTCGTCATCTGCATGAGCACCTGGGGGCGGTCGCTCGGCGACTTCGTGAAATCCCGGGTCTCCCGGCTCTACCCGGCGTACTGGGTCGGTGTGTTGCTCACCGCGGCGGTGCTGATGATCTGGCCGCACGTGCGGAGCGCGGACAACCTCGAAACGGTGCTGACCAACCTCACCATGCTCCAGCAGGGCGTGGGGGTTTCGGACCTGGACGACGTCTACTGGTCGCTCTTCGTGGAGCTGAAGTTCTACCTGCTCTTCGCCCTCGTCGTGTACCGCGGCGTCACCTACCGCCGGTGCGTGCTCTTCTGCGGGCTGTGGACAGTGGCCGGCGTCGTGGCGCTCAAGGCCGACAGCAACCTCCTGTCGGTCTGGGCGATCGCGCCGTACTCGCCGTACTTCATCGCCGGCATCGCCTTTTATCTGATGCACCGCTTCAAGCCGACCCTGCTGCTCTGGGCGATTGTCGCGGTCGAATTCCTGCTGGCCCAGCACTATGTCCGCGGCCGGCTCATCATGAACGTCGGCGCCAAGGCGAGCATGGCGCACGGCTGGCCGGCTCGGGTGGGGGTGATCCTGGCCTTCGCCATCATGGCGGCCATCGCCCTCGGGGTATTCAACAAGGTGCGCTGGCGCTGGCTGGTGACCGCCGGTTCACTGACCTATCCGCTGTATCTGCTGCACATGTACATCGGATTCACCCTCATCGACCAGTTGCGCCACCGGGTGCCGGCGCTCGTCCTGCTGCCCAGCATTGTCGTCTTCATGCTGCTGCTTTCCTACGCCGTGCACCGGCTCGTGGAACACCCTCTCGGTAAATGGCTGCGGGACGGAATTCAAAAGGGTCTTCAGGAAATGCGGCGGAATTCCAAGAGTCAGGTCGCCTCGGAATCCGCCGCCGCCCCGCCGGGTGCGAAGGCCACGTCCCGGGCGGTCGCCGAGGACTGCCGGGTGGGAACTCAACGGCCGCACGGGTAACGCGTAGGACCGTATGGCACGGCCGGGAAACGGGGCGCAGGCACGGCGCTCGACGTCCTGGTCGTGCGCCGAGCGGCGACCCCCGCGCGCAGGTGGACGGAGGGGGCGCACCGCCGGAACCGGAAAGCTCCAAGAAGGCCCCGGAGGGTGTGAACCCTCCGGGGCCCGCCTTTTAGCGCGCCTTTTCCGGCCGGCCCGACAGGCCGCTGATTGCCAATACGGTGCGTGACCGGGCACCCTGGGCGTCATGTCTTACGTACGACTCGAAGCGTGGATCGGTGGGGAATGGCTGGAGGTGGACGCGATCAGCGTCACCGTGGAGGAATCCGCGCTGACCCTGTCCTTCGAGCGCCAGCGGACCGAGGCCGGATACCGCAGCATGATGTGGGAGCCGCTGGAACACTTCCTGCGCGAATACCGCGAGGAGCCGATAGTCGTCGTTCCGTTGGGCCGCAGCCTGCCGGTGATGTACTCCCCGGGCGACGCCGGTCCGTTCCGGTTGGCGGAGGTGACGGAGTGAGGCTGAGACAAGGCCATGGCCCGGCAGTGCGCCGGGCCATGGGTCAGCGCACCGACTCGACCGGTGGGCGCTCGCGCACCGCGCCGTAGGCGAGGAAGTACGCCGGCACCCGGTTCAGCCAGCGCGATGTGGTGAGCCGCTCGGCCACCCGCTGCGCCCGCCGGGGGTCGTTGAACGGCGGCCGGCCCGCGAGCACCGGCGCGATGATCCGGGAGTGCGCGAACCGCTGCAGCGCCTGCGTCAGCGCCGCGGTCGGCCACCGGCGGCGCTGGACGGCGCGGACGTCCCGCAGGCCCACCGCGCCCGCGCGCAGCGGGCCGACGAGGTGCCGGGCGGCGGCCACCGCGTCCTCCACCGCGAGGTTGATGCCGATCCCGAAGACCGGCGACATCGCGTGCGCCGCGTCGCCGATGCACAGCAGCCCCGGGCGGTGCCAGCGCCGCAGCCGGTCCAGCCGCACGTCCAGCAGCTTCACCTCGTCCCAGGAGCCCAATGCGCGGACCCGGTCGCCGAGCCAGGGGGCGGCGGAGGCGTAGTTCACGGTGAACGACTCCAGGCCGGCGGCGCGGCGGGTGGCGTCCGTCCCCTTGGGGATCAGGGCCGCGCACTGCCAGTAGTCCCCGCGGTCGATCAGGGCGGCCAGCAGCCGGTCGCTGGCGCCGCCCACCAGGCCGTGCGGATCGCCGTTGCGTCGCGGAAGCCGGAACCACCAGGCGTCCATGGGGCAGTTGAAGGTCCGCAGGCCGAGTTCCGGCAGTGTGCGGGCGAGCGAGCCGCGGCCGTCGCAGGCCACCGTCAGCGTCGCCCGCAGGTCGCCGGTGTGGCCGTCGGCCGTGCGGTAGCGCACCCCCACCACCCGGCCGCGCTCCGTCAGGAACGACGTTGCCTCGGTGCTCATCCGGAGGGAGAACGACGGCTCGCGCCGGGCCTCGTCCACCAGCAGGTCGAGCAGGTCCCACTGCGGCACCATGGCGACGTAGTTGAAACGGCCGCGCAGCGCGGCGATGTTGCCGACCGTCGTCAGTGAGCCGTCCGGGCCGAGCGGCAGTTGGACGGTGGTCACCCGGCGCTGCGGTAGCTGGGCGAACCGTTCGCTCAGCCCCAGCTCGTCCAGGAGCGCCAAGGTGGAGGGGTGCACGGTGTCCCCGCGGAAGTCGCGCAGAAAGTCGCCGTGCTTCTCCAGGACCGTCACCGCCACCCCCGCCCGGGCCAGTAGCAGTGCCAGCACCATCCCGGCGGGTCCGCCGCCCACCACACAACAGGTCGTCCGCTCCACCACAACCGCTCCCTTCCACGACGCCCCGGCTCCGCGCGCGGGGGCACCGGCACAGATACCCGGATCGTGGCGGAAATCAGCCGAGCCGTCCGCCGTCCGCAGGCCGCGGCACTCCGCACAGCGCATGGTCGATCAGGTCGGTGGTGGCCCGGATCTGGCGGGCGGCGGTGTCCGGGTCGCCGGGGCGGCTGTGCAGGGAGACGGTGACGGTGCTCCGGCCGTCGGCGGTGGTGGCGGGCCAGACCATGTACCCGTAGCCGTCGCCGCTGTGGCCCCAATAGCCGCCGCCGCAGGTCAACGGGGTCCAGGACAGGCCGAGTCCGTAGCGGCCGCCCCGCGGGGCGCCCGGGTCGGCGGGCACCGCCACCGTCCGGCGCATCTCGGCGAGTTGGGCGGGGGCCAGCAGGCGGCCGCTGAGCAGCGCACGGTAGAACGCGGTGGTGTCCGCCGGCGTGCTGATCAGCGAGCCGTCGGCGTCCCCGTCGAAGGGGAGGTAGGCGAGGGTGGTGTCGATCAGCGGGCCGTTGGGCGTGAACTGCTGGTAGTTGGTGGCGTGCGGGCGGGGGAGGGCGGGGTCGTCGCCCGGGGCGAAGGTGTGGGTCAGGTGGAGCGGGCGGAGGATACGGGTGCGCACCTCGTGTTCCCAGGAGTGGCCGGTGACCGCGCGGATCAGCAGGCCGGCGAGGACGTAGTTGGTGTTGCAGTACTGCCAGCGGGCGCCCGGCTGGAAGGACGGCGGGTGGCGCAGGGCGAGGGCGACGCGCTGCGCGGAGGTGTAGGGGGTCCGGCGGTTGCGGTAGTACTCGGCGGCGCTGGGGTGCGGGGCGACCTCGCCGATGTAGTCCGGCAGTCCGCTGCTGTGCTGGAGCAGTTGGCGCACGGTGATCCGGCGCCCGTCGTTGCCGTGGCCGCGCACCAGGCCCGGCAGCCACCGGTCCACCGTGTCGTCGAGCGACAGCCGCCCCTCGCCGACCAGTTGGAGCACCACGGTGGCCACGAACGTCTTGGTGTTGCTGCCGATCCGGACGTATCCGTTCTGGGGTACGGGGCGTCCGGTGCGGAGGTCTCCGGTGCCGCTGCGGGCGGTGCGGGTCCCCCGGGGCGTCTCCAGGCGGACGGAGACGCCGGTGACGCCGGTGGCGCGCAGGGCGTCGGCGTCCTGCTGGAGTCGGGTGGGCGCGTTGGCCGTGGCCTGGGTGGGGACCAGTCCCGTGAGGACGGCGGCGGCGAGGAGTGCGGCGGCGGCACGGCGCGGGCGGCGGGGCGGGCGGCCCTTGGGGGCGCTCGTCGTGGGCGTGGACATGGCCTCACCGTAGGGAGCGCCGCGCCCTACGGGCCATGCCGCTGGCCTCCGTAGTCGGGTGGGGTTCTCCCCACGGAGTGGAGGGTGGACTTCCGGAACTTCCCTTTGTGCGCGATGTGTTCGGAGGGAACGCATTGCGGCGAATCTCCCTCTTGTGGGGTGGAGGAGGCAGGAGGCCCCCTCCGTCACAGGGGAGGAAAACGATGAAGGAACGAGTCGCGCGGGGGACCCTTGGACGCCGGGGCGGCCGCATCGCCGTCGTGGGCGCCATGGGTGCGGCCGCGGTCGTACTGGCCGTCACCCCGGCGTTCGCCAAGGGCAGCGCCACGCTCAACGTCTCGCCCGGCACCGTCAAGGTGGGCGGCACCGTGCACGTCACGGGTCAGGGCGACAGCGATGCGATCCAGTACGGCAAGTTCTGCGCGGAGCAGCGCCTCGGCACCCACGGTGCCTGGCACACCATCAAGTGCGGGAAGATCGTGGAGATCGCCGGCGCCGAGGCCAAGGTCGATGTGAAGGTCAAGGCCCAGAAGCGCGGCGACCTCCAGTTCCGCGGCGTGCTCTACGGCGTCGACGGACCGGGCGGCGGCCACCCGAGCGCGGACTTCCACACCGCCGTGAAGACCGTCCGCGTGAGCTGAACGGACGCGATAACTCGCCGGTCTCCACGCTGACATGACCGCTGTCCCGGGGGCGGTCGGTCGGCGGAAGTCGAAGAAGCGGGCGCCACCCTCGACGCAGGGGTGGCGCCCGTTGTCGGATCAGTCGAGCGCGGTGCCGGCGGTCAGCACCCGGTCCGGGCGGATCGGCAGCTTCCGGTGGCGGACGCCGGTCGCGTGCCAGACCGCGTTGGCGACCGCCGCCGCGGCGCCCACGATGCCGACCTCACCGATGCCCTTGATGCCGACGGGGTCGTGCTCGTCCGGGTCGTCCACCCAGTCCGCCTCGACGAGCGGGACATCGGCGTTGGCGGCCACGTGGTAGCCGGCGAGGTCGGCGCCGACATGGCTGCCGAAGGCCGCGTCCAGGGACGCCTCCTCGTGCAGGGCCATGGACAGCCCCCAGATCATGCCGCCGACCAACTGGCTGCGCGCGGTCAGCGGATTGACGATCCGGCCGGCCGCGAAGACGCCCAGCATCCGCCGGACCCGCACCTCGCCGGTGGCGACGTCCACCGCGACCTCGGCGAACTGCGCCCCGAACGCGTGCCGTTCACGGGGCGGCAGCGCGCCCAGGGCCTCGGTGGTGTC
Organism: Streptomyces sp. WZ-12; assembly: GCF_028898845.1. NCBI lineage: Bacteria > Bacillati > Actinomycetota > Actinomycetes > Kitasatosporales > Streptomycetaceae > Streptomyces > Streptomyces sp. WZ-12. The sequence goes on from NZ_CP118574.1 coordinate 7,998,645, forward strand.
CGAGCGCACGGTGATCCCCTGGGGCGGAATGCTGCCGCCCAGGGCCAGTTGGGCGCGCAGATCGCGGGCGGCGAGCTCGACCGCCCAGGACCAGGAACGGGTGCCGGCCGAGCCGCCGGCGAGCATCGCCGGGCCGAAGTCGCTGTCGCCGATCCGGACCGCCACCCGCTCCGGAGCCACCTCCAACGCGTCCGCGGCGACCAGGGTCAGCGCGGTGCGCGCCCCGGTGCCGATGTCCGCGGCGGTGATCCGCACGGTGAAGGTGCCGTCCGCCTCCGCCGTCACCGCCGCCGTGGACGGGCCGGCCAGAGTGGGGAACGAGGCGGCCGCGGTGCCCGTCCCGAGCAGCCAGCGGCCGTCCCGGCGCGCCCCCGGACGCGGATCGCGGTCGGCCCAACCGAACCGGCGGGCGCCCTCGTCGAAGCAGGCCAGGAGCCGGCGGCTGCTGAAGGGCAGCCCGGAGATCGGGCCCACCTCCGGCTCGTTGCGGGCGCGCAGCGCGATCGGGTCGATGCCGCACTTCTCGGCGAGCTCGTCCAGCGCGCACTCCAGCGCGAAGGAGCCGGGCGCCTCGCCGGGCGCCCGCATCCAGGTCGGGGTCGGCACGTCGAGCCGGACCACCCGGTTGACGGTGTGGTGCGCGTCGGCGTCGTACATCGCGCGGGCCACGTCCGCGCTCCGCTCGACGAACTCGTGCACCGTGGACGTCTGGTTCAACCCCTCGTGGTGCAGGGCGCGCAGCCGCCCGTCGGGGTCGGCGCCGAGCCGGACCCGCTGCGCGGTGGGGCTGCGGTAGCCGACCAGCGAGAACATCTGACGTCGCGTCAACACGACCCGGACCGGGCGGTGCAGGACCGTCGCGGCCAGCACCGCCACCACCTGGTGCGGGCGGCACCCCTTCGCGCCGAAGGCGCCGCCGACGTGCTCGGAACGCACCCGCACCGTGGCCGGGTCGAGCGAGAACAGCAGCGCCAACTCCCTGGCGACGTGCCGGCTGCCCTGGTTGGAGTCGATGACCTCCAGCCGCCCGTTGTCCCAGTAGGCGGTCGCGGCGTGCGGCTCCAGCGGGTGGTGGTGCTCCTCCGGAGTGCTGTACTCCGCGTCCAACACGACGGCGGACGCGGCGAACTCGTTGGCCAGGTTCCCCTTCGTCGCCTCGGTGGCGAACCGCGGGCTGCTCTCCGGCTCGTACGTCGCCGGGTGCCCGACGGCGAACGCCACGTCGTGCGGCTCCTCGTCGTACTCGACGAGGAGCGACTCGGCGGCCTCCCGGGCCTGTTCGGAGGTCTCGGCGACGACCAGCGCGACCGGCCAGCCCGCGTAGGGCACCCGGTCGTGCTGGAAGACCTGGAGCGCCGGGTCGGGCGTCCCCATCGGGGCGGCGTAATCGGACTCCAGGGGCTGGGCGTTGCCGTGGTGCAGGACGGTCAGCACGCCGGGCATCGCCAGGACGGCGGCGGTGTCGAGGGCGCGGATCCGGCCGCGGGCGATGGTGGACACCACCAGCCAGCCGTGCGCGAGCCCGGCGAGGGGCACCTCGCCGGCGTAGCGGGCCGCGCCGGTCACCTTGTCGCGGCCCTCCACGCGGGTGTGCGAGGTGCCGACGGCGGCGCTCGCCGCGGTGTTCGTGGTGGTCGTGACGGTCATCGGGTGGCCTCCTCGGTCCGCCGGCTCTCCTCGGCCAGCTCGGTCAGCACGGCGACGACGAGATTCCGGATCAGCGTCACCTTGTATCCGTTGTCGGACAGCGGCTCGGCGGCGGCCAGTTCGGCGTCGGCCGCGGCGGCGAACGCCTCGGCGGTCGCCGGCCCGCCGAGCAGCGCCCGCTCCGCCGCGCGGGCCCGCCACGGCCGCGACGCGACCGCGCCGAACGCCAGCCGGACCCCGCGGACGGTGCCGTCGTGGACGTCGAGGGCGGCGGCGACCGAGCCGATGGCGAAGGCGAACGACGCCCGCTCGCGCACCTTGCGGTACCGCGAGACGGCGGCCAGCGGCGCCGGCGGCAGGGCGACGGCGGTGATCAGCGCACCGGGTGGCAACGCGGTCTCCCGATGCGGAGCGTCCGCCACCGGCAGGTACAGGTCCGCCAGTGCCAACTCGCCGGCGCCGTCGGCCGTTTCGTAGTGCACGACGGCGTCGAAGGCGGCCAGTGCCACGCCCATGTCCGAGGGGTGGACGGCCACGCAGTGGGACGTGGCCCCCAGGATGGCGTGGTTGCGGTGCTCGCCGGCGACCGCCGGGCAACCGCTGCCGGGCGCCCGCTTGTTGCAGGGCTTGGTCACATCGGCGAAGTAGCCGCAGCGGGTGCGCTGGAGGAGGTTGCCGCCCACCGTGGCCATGTTGCGCAGCTGCCCCGAGGCGCCGGCCAGCACCGCCTGGGCCAACGCCGGGTAGCGGCGCCGCACTTCGGGGTGGGCGGCCAGGTCGCTGTTGGTGACGGTCGCACCGATCCGCAGCCCGCCGTCGTCGGTGACCGCGATCCCGTCGAGCGGCAACTCCCGCACGTCGACCAGGAGCACGGGCCGCTCCACCCCGCTCTTCATCAGGTCGACGAGGTTGGTGCCCCCGCCGAGGTACCGGGCCTCCGGTTCGGCGCCGAGCAGCGCCAGCGCGCCCGCGACGTCGAACGCCCGCCGGTAGTCGAACTCCCTCATGCCGCGCCCTCCACGTCCGTCGCCACCATGCTCACCTTGCGGGCCGGGTCCTGCGCCGCCCGGGCGACCGCCCGGACGATCGAGACATACGCACCGCAGCGGCACAGGTTGCCGCTCATCCGCTCCCGGATCTCGTCGGCCGTCAGCGGTACCGGGCCGGCCTCCGGGCGGACGTCGGCGGTGACCGCGCTGGGCCAGCCCGCGGCGTGCTCCTCGATCGCGGCCACCGCGGAACAGATCTGCCCCGGCGTGCAGTAGCCGCACTGGAAGCCGTCGAGGTCGAGGAACGCCTGCTGCACCGGGTGCAGTTGGTCCCCGTCCGCCAGGCCCTCGACGGATGTGATCTCCCGCCCCTCGGCGGCCACCGCGAGCTGGAGGCAGGAGACCACCCGGCGGCCGTCGAGCAGCACCGTGCAGGCGCCGCACTGCCCCTGGTCGCAGCCCTTCTTGGTGCCGGTCAGGTCGAGCCGCTCGCGCAGCGCGTCGAGCAGGGTGGTGCGGTTGTCGACGGGCAGCGTGTGCTTCTCGCCGTTGATGGTCAAGGTGATGGCACCGGCCGTCGATGGGGCCATGGTCTGCCTTCTTTCGCGTCTCGCGCGGCGAACGGGCGCGGCGGGTCCCGGTCGGGGCCGGCGGCCCACCGCGTTCGGTCAACGGATCGGATCGGCTCCGCCGGGCGGAAACGCTCGACGGAGCCGAGAAGTTGGGGGCTGGGGGGTGGTGGTGCGCTGGGTCGCGGCGTCGGAAGGGATATGGGGTGGGCTCGGGGGGCACGCTGGAGGGTGGCACATCGACTGCTGCGGTGGCTTCCGGGTTCCCCAACGGGTCGTCCCACCGCTCCTCTGCCGCTAGGGTGTGATCCACAAGCGGACAACCGTCCACTGACGTGGAAACCTAACGGACAGTTGTCCGGTTAGCAAGGTGGAGTGTCCGTCGGTGGCCGGCCGCCCAACAAGCCCCATCCATCGGTGCCTTACCGCGAGGAGGACGCGTGCCCCGGCCCAAGGACGCGCCCCTGCGCACGGACGCGCAACGCAACCGCGACCGCATCCTTAAAGTGGCCCTGTCCGAACTGACCCGCTGCGCCGACGTCCCACTGAGCGCGATAGCCAAGAAGGCCGGGGTCGGACAGGGCACGTTCTACCGCAACTTCCCCAACCGCGAGGCCCTCGTCCTGGAGGTCTACCGCCACGAGGTCCAACAGGTCTGCGACGCCGCCGCCCACCTCCTGGCCACCCACCCGCCGGACCGGGCGCTGCGCGCCTGGATGGACCGCCTCGCCCAGTACGCGATGGCCAAGGCCGGCCTGGCCGCCGCCCTGCGCAAGGCCACCACCCCGCACGGCACCTTCGCCGCCGTCGCCCGCGGTCCCCTCACCGCCGCCCTCGCCCTCCTCCTGACCGCCAACGAAGCCGCCGGCACCATCCGCCCCGACATCACCCCCGAAGACTTCCTCCTCGCCATCGCGGGCCTGTGGCAACTCGACCCCCACAGCGACTGGTCGACCCGCGCGGGACGCCTCCTCGACCTGGTAATGGACGGGTTGCGGGCGGGGGCTTTGGGCGGGGGGTGAGACTTCGCAGTCTCGACGGTCGAACGGTGAGGTGGAGATCAGGGGAAGTGTTGTTCGCCTCCCCTGGCGCGTTGTTCAGGGGCTTCTCCATCGGTTATCCGAAAGGCGACCTCTTCGGCTCCGTCGGGCGGGACGGGGCTGGTGTCCTCGTATCCGTTGCCGAGGTGGTCACTGGTCACTGATCACTGTGAGGATGGTTCCGGATCTCCCGCGCCGCGGAGCAGGCGGCAGCCCAGTCATTCCGCTTTCGCGCTTGGCCCCGCTGAACGTCAAGCGCAGCGCAGACCTTGCAGTCTGACGCTGGAGTGCCCTCCAACAGCCAGCCGTCTAACGGCAGCTCGACGGGCTTCTGTGAATAGCTGACGGGGTCGGTCATTGCGGTCCTCCGCTGCTCTGTGGCGTGTCACCGAATCAACGCCCTTTTGAGGGCAGGGAACTTGCACATCGTTTGCACAGAAGTCGTGTGGGTATCCGCTTGGCCTGTGACGATGGTTGACAGGACCTGCGCTCGCGAGGAAGACCAAGCCCATGAGCACTACTGACCTTGCACCCGGCGGCAATCTGGCAGTGTTGCGGAAGGCTCACGGAAAGTCCCAGGGAAGGCTGGCCAAGGACGCCAATGTCTCGCTGTCCCTGCTGAGCAAGATCGAAGTAGGGGACCGGGCACTGACGCCCGCGGTGGCCGCCGCTGTCGGCAAGGCGCTCGGCGTGTCCATGGCTGAGGTGCTGGGGAAGTCTTCGGTGGCACAAGAGGATGAAGCGCGACTCTCGACGCTGCGCTCGGCCTTGAGGGACTACGACCTTCCTGGTAGGCGGCGGGTCGACGAACAGCAGATCAGCGCCGCGCTGGCGGTAGCCGGGCAGCACCGTGACGCGGTGGACGTGACGCAGTTGCTGGGGATGCTCCCGGGGCTTCTCAGGGCTGCAACGGCGTACGCACACACCGCCAACACCCTCGATGCGTGGATGGCGCTCTCGGAGACGTACAGCACGGTGTACTGGCTTGCTGCGCGGCACCGGTGGATGGACATGGCGGAGCTGGCGGTGACGCGCCAGCGGTGGGCCGTGGAGCAGAAGCCCAACCCGCTCGGGGAAGCGCTCGCCGCTCGTGACAGGGCGGGGGTGTACCTGAACTTCGGGGAGATCGAAACCGGACTCGCGATCGTGGATCGTGCAGTGTCGGCTGCGCAGACTTCACTGTCCGGTAGGGACCGGGATATCGCTGTGGGCATTCTGAATCTTCGGGGAATGACGCTTGCCGGCAGGCTTGAGGACAAGCGTGAAGCGGCACGGGAGGCTGACCGGCACATCCGGTCGGCACGGAACGCGACCGCAGCGTTCAGCGCGGAAGTCGACGTGCACGGCCTGACGATCGGGCCACAGAACACGTTCACTCATGAACTGGCCACTCGCGTTGACTTGGGGAAGCCGCGGGACGCGTTGAGGCTGACGGACGACCTCGATGTGGCGCTGGTAGGTCTACCGCCCACCCGTGTCGCTCCGACACGGATCAACGTGGCTCGCGCGCAGCTCGACGTGGGTGATCGGGACGGGGCGCTGGAAAACCTGGGAATTGCCTGGGAAGTAGCTCCCCAGATGGCGCGCATTCATCCGATGGGCCGTGAGGTCTTCAGAGTGGTGTCGTCGCTGCACAGGAGGAGTAACGCGAAGTTGTTGAAGCTGTCGCAGCTCTCGGGTATCGAGATCTGATCAACGCGTGAAGGCCGGCTGGGTCTGCCGCGGAGGCGGAAGCGGAAGTCGGAGTTGCCGAGTGGTGAGTCCAGCGACAACCGCCGGCAAGAACTCCCCGAAACCCAGGCCGCGTCGCGCCCCCGTGCAGGGTGGGGGCGTGACGCGGCGGGTGGGGGGTGATGTTGGTCAGAGCTTCAGGAAGGGCTTTTCGCCGGCGATGTTGATGCGGTGCATCAGGCGCTCGTGGGGGAAGTAGTCCGCGACCGCGAGGTGCTGGGTGCAGCGGTTGTCCCAGACGACGAGGTCGCCCTGGGTCCAACGGTGGCGGTAGATCAGCTCGTTGGTCTCGATGTGGCGGCAGAGGAAGGCCAGCAGGGCGCGGCTCTCGGACTCGGTGACGCCGTTGATCCGCGTCACGTACGGGTTGGAGATGTACAGCGCGCGGCGGCCGGTCTCGGGGTGGGTGCGGATCAGCGGGTGTTCGACGGGCTCCTGGTCCGCGAACTGCTGGTCCGGGTCGATGCCCTTCTTGCGCATCGACTTCTGGAGGTTGCCGTAGTCCGGGCCGAACGCCTTGCGCACGTCGTGCGTCGCGGTGAGCTGGAGCAGCAACTCCTGCATGGGCGCCGACAGCGTCTCGTACGCCAGGTACATGTTGCCGTAAAGGGTGTCCCCGCCGACCTTGGGCGTGATCTTGGCGTAGAGGGCGGTGCCGAGCGGGGGTTCGACCCAGCCGCTGTTGTCGGTGTGCCAGTCGTTCAGGCCCGGCGGCTTCTGCTCGTTGTTGTGGAGCACCATCACCTCGGGGTGCCCCTCAACGGTCATCGGCAGCAGGTGGCTGTGGGTCAGTAACGGCCCGAAGCGCGCGGTGAACGCCTTCTGCTGCTCGACCGTGAAGTCCTGGCCAGGGAAGACCAGCACGTTGTACTGGTGGAAGGCGTCCAGGACCGTCTTCCACGCCTCGGCGGAAATCTCCTGGGAGAGGTCGAGGCCCTCGACCCGGGCTCCGATGGCGGGGCTTACCGGCTCGATGACGGGGAGGTTGTTTCCCATGGCGATATTGCTCCTCAAGGTGAAACGGGTGCAGTGAGCGACTGACCGGCGGTGGTCAGGGTGTGCAGCAGGACGTCGGGGTCGATCACGCCGCCGCTGACGACGGCTACGGGGTTGCGCCAGCCGAGCGAGGCGGAGTGCTTCAGCGCGGCTGCGTACGCCGCGGCTCCCGCGCCCTCGCAGACGATCTTGTCGGTGAACGCCAGGGACGTCAGCGCCTCCGCGACCTCCTGCGGCGTCACCGTGAACACCCCGGCCAACTTGTCCTTCAGCCGCTCGAATTGAGCGGGGATGACGAAACTGGCGCCGATGCCGTCCACGAAGGAGCGCTCGTACTCCACCTCCGTGGGGCGGCCCGCGCGCAGCGAAGCGGACAGCGGGGCTCCGGTGCTGATCTCCACGGCGTAGACGGGGACTTCCAGGTAGGTCGCCAGGCTGTAGGCGAGGTTCCCGCCGCCGTACGGCACCAACACCGCGTCCACGTCCGGGAGATCCTCCTGGATCTCCATGCCGATCGTGGCGATGCCCAGCGAGACGTACGGGTCGCTCTCGGAGGAGAGGAAGAAGCCGGGCAGGTCGGGGAAGGCGGAGGAGACCATGGTGCGGCGCCAGACCGGGTACGGGACCGCGACGATCCGGGTCCTGGGGTTGTACGCCAGGATCTGCGACCGCTTCGCCTCCGGGATCGAATCCGGCACCACCACGGTGTACGCCAGATCCAGCTCCGACGTCACGTGCGCCAGGCCCTGCGCGAAGTTGCCCGAGCTGCCGGTCACGACGCCGTCGCGGACGATCCGGGCCCACAGCTCCGGGCGGTACTGCCGGTACGCGTGCAGTGCGCTGAGCGCACCCCGGGCCTTGAACGAGTTGGTGACCTGAAGGTTCTCGCACTTCAGGTGGATGTCTACCGGGCTCTGCGCCGTCGCCCGCAGCAGCGGTGTGCGCCGGATGTGCGGGCCGATGAGTTCGCGCATGCGCCGTACCGAGGCATGCGAAATGTCCTCGGATAACAGGGGTTTCAGCATGTGGCTTTCGCTATCGAGTAGGAAAATTCCTCGGTCAGACCCAGCTTCCGGGCCAGTGAGATGCTCGGCGTCTTGTCCTCGTGGCACGTGATGACGGAGCGCAGACCCCGCTCGCAGCCCCAGTGGTTGACCGCGCCGAGAACCACGAACGCCAGGCCCTTGCGGCGGTGGTCGGGGTGGATGTGGGTGCCGAGCTCGTTCAGCCCGCCGCCGAGGACGCCGTGCGCGTCTGCCGCCACCCGGCCGTCCTGGACCAGGGCGAAGCCGACCGCATGCGCGATGTACTGGGCGGCGTCCGTACCGAAGATGCTCCGGGCCATCGGGGATTCGAGGCCGGAGAAGGTGTCCGCATCGATCCGCACCAGCTCGTAGCCGTCGGGGACGGCCGGGGGCGGGGCGATGTAGCCGTCACGGGGGTGCGTGAAGTGCAGGCGCTGTCCCGTGGTGAAGCCGGCCCGCTCCGCCCAGGCACCGTTGTCGGGGCCCGGCGGGTGGACAAGCTGTACTTCGCCGTGCCCGGCGAGCAGCCTCTTGGCTTCGGCGAAGAAGGCGGGGGTCAGGGCCCCGGCGGCGAGGCAGAACGGTGCGGTGGTGGCGACCAGACAGGCCACCGGCGCACCGTTGTGGAACTGCGCCCAGGCTCGGCCCGGGATGGCTCCGTCGATGACCGCACGGGCGAAGGCCAGGTTGGGATGGTCGGGGGCGAACAGCGGGACCAGACGCGGCAGGTCGGCTGCGGCCACCTCGACCAACTGTGCCCGGTCCATGTCGGGGGCCGGCGGGGCAGTGCTCATTGGTTCTCCATCGGGGCTCTCCACAGCGTTCGGAAACAGGGTGGGCCGTACGCACAGAGGTTCGACTGTAGGTCCTGCAAGACCCTACAGAGCGTCTGGTGGCTCAACTTAGGGGGGTATGGGGGCACATAGGGGGGTGTAAGACGCTAAGGGGGGTCAAACAGTCGGCCAACTCCGCGGCGGGTGCGGCGGCATGAGAGGCCGTCTGAACCGGTGGTTCGCCTTCCGCTTGACTGGGACGGTACGGGCAACAGTCCCGTCCGGTCCTTGTCCTCAACTCCCAACGGTCAGGGGCGCCTCCACAGGCATGAGGGTAAGGGCCGGCGGACGCGGATTTTCGAACGTAAAGCCAAGCAGGCCGGAAATCCTCCCCCGGAGGCCGGAACCCACCACCCCCAACCCGCCAGGCGCCTTGCCCCCAAACCCCGTGCCAACTGCGCAAACAACCACGGGAGAAGGCCAACGCCGCTACCGGGACAGTCGCACCCCAGTCACCAGATCCGGCCGTATCCGCAACGCGTGCGTCATCTTGTGGTCGGTCCACGGGTGCAGCAGTGCCTGGTAGTGCGCGAGGTCCGCGGGATTCGTCACCAGGCGGCAGTAGCCGGTCACCACCACGCTCCAACCGCAGTGCGTGGCCGGGTCGATGGCGTCCGCCTCGTAGGCGACGACCACCCCCTCGTCGCCCTCCTCGTGCCCGGACAGCGTGGCCAGCGCGGCGCCCTCGTGGGTGCGGATGATGACCTCGCCGTGGTGCAGCAGGTGGTTCACCGGGCGGATCGCCGGCAGCGCGTCCTGGGTGAAGACGATCCGGCCCAGGGAGACACTGCCCAACAGCCGCAACGCCTCGGCCCGTTCGAGTTCGGTGCTGTGGCGGGAGGCTTCGCGGTCGGCCCACTCGCCCAACACGGGGTCGAAGGCGGGGCCGGTGGCCTGCCGGGTCGGGAGGTCGTTCACGACGTGCTGCTCCTCGTGCTCTTGACGCGGGTGATCGGCGGTGCTCCCTGGCCAGTAGACGGCCCCCGGCGGATGGCTGCCAGGGGCCGTTCGGCCCGTCCCGCGGTGCCCTCCGCGCCCGTCCCCGGGCCGGAGCACCGCACGTGCCGGAGGGTCAGCGGGCCGCCTCGGCGACGGCCGGGTCGTCCGCAGGCGCCGGGACGTCGCCGGTGGCCCGGGGCAGCACGTCCGGGAGCGGGTCGTGGCGGATCTGGTCGGCGGGCATGCCGGCCGCGGTGAGCCGGGAGACCGTCGCCCCGACCATGGCGGCCGGGCCGCTGACGAACGCCAGTCGGCCGGACCACTGCGCCTCCCGGGCCACCGCCTCCGCCAGCGGGCCGTACTCGGCCAGCGACCCGCCGGCGTCCGGGGCGGCGTCCTCGTCCAGGACGCGGACCACCCGCAGTTGGCCGTGGCGCGCCGCCAACTGGGCCAGCGCGCCGGCGTCGTACAACTCGGTCCGGCTGCGGGCGCCGACGAAGAGCTGGACGCTGCCGGCCGGCCGCACCGACAGGCCGCCCGCCCCGCCGCGGCGGCCAGCCCACTCCTCCAGCAGCGCCTTGATCGGGGCCCAGCCGGTGCCGCCGGCCACCATCAACAGGTCGTGCACCCGCTCCTCCGGGGGGAGCGTCATCGTGCCGTGCGCGGCGCCGATCCGCAGCACGTCGCCGACGCCGGTGCGGCTGACCAGCGCCTCGCTGACCCCGCCCGGGCTGGTCTGCCGGACGTGGAACTCCACCTCGCCGTCGGGCCCCGGCGCCGACGCCAGGGAGTAGTGCCGCCACGCCTGGGGCATCAACGGGGACGCCACCGCCGCATACTGACCGGCCCGGTACCGGTACGGCTCGTGCATCCGGACCCGGAGCACCGCCAGGTCCGGGCGGCGCAGTGCATGCGAGGTCACCGTGGCCTGCCAGCACGGCGGTTCGGCCAGCGCCGCGTCCGCGCCCTCGACCATCGACGCGACCGCGAACCGCAGCATCCGCACCCACGCCTGCTCCACCGCCTCGGCCCAACGGGGCCCGGCGGCGCGCCGCAACGCGGCACACAGGGACGCCTCGAACGCCTCGTAGTGCGCCGGCCGCACCCCCAGCTTCCGGTGGTCGTGGCCGAGCTGCCGGAAGTAGAGGGCCACCTCGCCCGGCCGGTGCAGGTTCTCGATCAGATACCAGAACGCGCGGGCCAGGTGGGCGCGTTGGAACTCCATCGACTCCGGGAAGAGCGAGCGCAGATAGGGCCACCGGGCGAACATCTCGTCGTAGAGGTAGGCGATCAGGTCGCCGAACGGGGTGACCAGGTCGAGGTACTGGGTGATCAGCCGCTGATCGGCAGCACCGTTGTACGAGGCGGGAGTTAAGGCCGGCCCGGGTGCCGGGCCCTGGCCGAGGATCCGCTGCCGCAGCCGCTTGGCGTCGTGCCGGGCGAGCAGGGCGTGGTACTCGCCGCCGACGGTACCGGGGGTGGCCGACCCGGTCGGCGGGGACGCGGCGGAACGCGCGGGCTGGCAGGGCTGCTGCATGGTCTGGACCTCCTGACGGGGGGCGCCAGTATGGCAAGGCAAAGGGGTGCCCGAACGGCCCCGTTCCCCCAGGGCCGTTCGGCCCTTGCGCAGGTCAGCGCGGTCGACGACGCTCGTGTTCGGGCCCCTTGCGCCCCGGCGACCGCGAAGAACCACAGAGCGAGAGTGCATGAACCAGCAGCCCGTTCCTCCTGCCACCGACCCCGCCGCCAGTGCACCGGGCGCGCCGCTGCGCGTCTTCATCCTGGACGACCACGAGGTGGTGCGCCGCGGCGTACGGGACCTCCTGGAGGCGGAGGACGACATCGAGGTTGTGGGGGAGGCCGGGGACCCCCGGCAGGCCCTCGCCCGGGTGCCGGCGGTCCGGCCGCAGGTGGCGATCCTCGACGTCCGACTCGGCGGCGACGACGGCGACCACGAAGGGATCGAGGTCTGCCGGGAGTTGCGGGCCCGGATGCCGGAGCTCGCCTGCCTGATGCTGACCTCCTTCGACGACGACGAGGCGCTGTTCGACGCGATCATGGCCGGGGCGGCCGGCTATGTGCTCAAGCAGATCGACGGGACGGCGCTGGTGCGCGCGGTCCGCACGGTCGCCGCCGGGCAGTCGATGCTGGACCCGCGCACCGCGACCCGGGTGATGGACCGGCTGCGCGGTCCGGGCCGGTCCGCGGCCGAAGAGGAGCCGTCCGAACTCGACCGGCTCTCGCCGCGCGAGCGGGAGGTGTTGGACCTGATCGGCGAGGGTTTGACGAATCGTCAGATCGCTGATCGGCTGTACCTCGCCGAAAAGACGGTCAAGAACCGGGTGTCCGCCATCCTCGGCAAGCTGGGAGTGGGCCGCCGCGTCCAGGCGGCAATGATCGCCGAACGCCTGAAGGAGCCCCGCGGCTGACCAACACCCCGGAGCGGCCCCGGGACTCACCCCGCCGCCCCGGCCCACCGACCGGCCGACCCGCGCAACGCACCTGCGCGGGTCGGCCTTTTGGCGTGTGCGCCGGAACCTCAGTCCGGCAGCGGGACGTGCCACACGATGCGGGTGCCGCCGTCCTCCGGTGTCTCGATGGTGAGTTGGCCGCCGTGCATCTGGGCCCGGGCCCGCATGTTGGCCAGGCCGCCGGTGTGCGGTGCGGTGCCGACCCCCACCCCGTCGTCGGTCACCGTCAGCGTGACCTCGTCGGAGGTCACCGACAGGGCTACGTCGAGGCGGTGGGCGCCGGCGTGCCGGGCGGCGTTGCTCAGGGCCTCGGCGGTCACCGCCACCAGGTGCGGGGCCAGTTCGTCGGGGACGGCGGCGTCCACGGGGCCGTCGATCCGTAGCGCCGGGGCGAAGCCGAGGGGGCCGGCCGCGCGGTGCACGGCGTCGGTGAGGTCCCGGCGCAGGCTCCGGGCGTCCTTGCCGTCGCCGGCGGTGCGCAGCCCGAAGATCGTGGAGCGGATGATCTTGATGGTGGTGTCCAGGTCGTTGACCGCGCGGCCGACCCGGTCCACCGCCTCCGGCCGGTCGATCAGCCGGGTCGCGCTCTGGAGCGTGATGCCGGTGGCGAACAGCCGCTGGATGGCGAGGTCGTGCAGGTCCCGGGCGATCCGGTCGCGGTCGTGCAGGACCGTCAGCTCCTCCGACTCGGCGCGCCGGCGGGCGAGTTCGAGGGCGATCACGGCCTGATCGGCGAAGCCCGATATCAGCCGGACCTCGTCGTCGTCGAACGGGGGCCGGCCGGCCAGCCGGCTCAACCGCAGCGCGCCCCGCCCGGTGTCCACCTGGAGCGGGACCGCGACCGCCGGCCCGTACACCGCACCGGCCTCCGCCCCCGCCCCGTTCACCGCGTCATCGTTGGCCGCTTCCCCGGGCGCTGCGTCCCCGGCGTCCGGGCCGTCCCCGGCGTCCGGCCCAACTCCGGCCTCCGGGACGCCCAACGGGAACGCCCGCGGATCGGAGCGCAGGTCCGTGCTGACCACGGGCCGGTCGCTGCGGACGGCGATGCCCGGCAGCGAACCGTCGACCGGCACCCGCAGCCCGGTGATCCGGCTCGCGCCGGAACCGCACGCCACCGTCACCGCCAACTGGTCCGCCGACGAGGCCACCGGCAGCAGCACCGCCGCACAGTCCGCGCCGGCCACCTCCATCGCCCGCTCCGCGATCAGCCGCAGCACCTCGTCCGCCTCCGTACCGGACAGCAGGCTGCGGGTGATCTCGCCCAGCGCCTCCAACCACCGCTCGCGGCGCCGACTCTCGTGGTACATGCGGGCGTTGTCGATCGCCACGCCCGCCGCGATGGAGAGGGTGGTCACCACCGCCTCGTCCTCCGCGTCGAACGAGCCGCCGCCCCGCTTCTCGGTGAGGTAGAGATTGCCGAAGACCTCGTCGCGGACCCGGACCGGCACCCCGAGGAAGGTCCGCATCGGCGGATGGTTGGCCGGAAAGCCGTAGCTGTGCGGATGGCTCGACAGGTCGGTGAGCCGCAGCGGCTCGGGATTGCGGATCAGCTCCCCGAGGATGCCGTGCCCGCACGGCGTCCGACCGATCAGCGAGATCAGCTCGTCGGACATCCCCACGGGCAGGAACTGCGACAACTGCCCGTCGCCGACGACGCCCAGCGCCCCGTACTCCGCGTCGGTCAGCGCCACCGCCGCCTCGACGATGCCCCGGAGCACCTGCGGGAGCTCCAGCCCCCGCCCCAGGCCCATCACCGCCTCCAGCAGGCTGCGCAACCGGTCCGGCGCGCGGAGCTGCGGCTCCCGCGGCTCACCCGTGGCCGGTGCGTACTGCTGCGTTTCGGACATGACCGTGCTGCTCCCAAAGATCCCGTACGTCTGTGCGGCAGCGTACGTGATCAACGAGCCGGGCCCGACGGGCACCGGTGCCGATCGGCCACTCCGAGCGCCCTTGGGCGGGGCCGACCGCCCCGGCGCGAAGGGGCCGGTCGCGGTCCGCCCGGGGACTGTTCGGCCCTAAGGAACGCGAGCACCGCCGGCCGAGGATGGGCGATGCCGGGAAGGGCCGGGTCTCCCCCCGTGTCGATGGCTCTTCCCGGTCCTGGCTCCTTCCCGTCAGATCACGCTTTCTCTAGGTGGAGGACGACAGCACCGTGGATGGTTGGGAAGTTCAGGCGACAGCGGCCAGGGAGCCCGCGCCCGGTCGGGTCAGCACGGCCCGGCCGCGGCGTCGGCACAAGGCGGTGGAGTGGCTCACCTCCACCGACCACAAGCAGATCGGCACGCTCTATCTCGTCTCGGCGTTCGTCTTCTTCCTCGTCGGCGGCCTGATGGCGCTGCTGATGCGCGCCGAACTGGCCCAGCCGGGCACCCAGATCCTCTCCAACGAGCAGTTCAACCAGGCGTTCACCATGCACGGCTCGGTGATGCTGCTGCTGTTCGCGATGCCGCTGTTCACCGGCTTCGCCAACTGGCTCATGCCGCTCCAGATCGGCGCCCCCGACGTGGCGTTCCCGCGGCTGAACATGCTCGCCTTCTGGTTGTTCCTCTTCGGCTCGCTGATCGCCGCCGCCGGCTTCCTCACCCCGCAAGGGGCCGCGGACTTCGGCTGGTTCGCCTACGCACCGCTCTCCGACGCCGTCCACTCACCCGGCGTCGGCGCCGACATGTGGATCATGGGCGTGGCACTCTCCGGCTTCGGCTCCATCCTGGGCGCGGTCAACTTCATCACCACCATCATCTGCATGCGTGCCCCCGGCCTGACGATGTTCCGGATGCCGATCTTCACCTGGAACGTGCTGCTCACCGCGGTGCTGATCCTGATGGTCTTCCCGGTCCTCGCGGCCGCGCTGTTCGCCCTGGAGATGGACCGCAAGTTCGGCTCCCACGTCTTCGACGCGGCCAACGGCGGCGCCCTGTTGTGGCAGCACCTCTTCTGGTTCTTCGGCCACCCCGAGGTCTACGTCCTGGCCCTGCCGTTCTTCGGCATCGTCTCCGAGGTCATCCCGGTCTTCTCCCGCAAGCCGATGTTCGGCTACGTCGGCCTGATCGCGGCGACGATTTCCATCGCCGGCCTCTCGGTGACGGTCTGGGCGCACCACATGTACGTCACCGGCGGCGTGCTGCTCCCCTTCTTCTCCTTCATGACGTTCCTCATCGCCGTCCCCACCGGGGTGAAGTTCTTCAACTGGATCGGCACGATGTGGAAGGGCTCGCTCTCCTTCGAGACGCCGATGCTGTGGGCCACCGGCTTCCTGGTCACCTTCGTCTTCGGCGGCCTGACCGGAGTCATCCTGGCCTCCCCGCCGCTGGACTTCCACGTCTCCGACACCTACTTCGTCGTCGCGCACTTCCACTACACGCTCTTCGGCACCGTGGTCTACGCGATGTTCGCCGGCTTCCACTTCTGGTGGCCCAAGTTCACCGGCAAGCTCCTCGACGAACGCCTCGGCAAGATCACCTTCTGGACGCTCACGGCGGGCTTCAACCTCACCTTCCTCGTCCAACACTGGCTCGGCGCCGCAGGCATGCCCCGCCGCTACGCCGACTACCTCGCCGCCGACGGCTTCACCGCCCTCAACACCCTCTCCACCATCGGCTCGTTCCTCCTCGGCCTCTCCTTCCTCCCGTTCTTCTACAACGTCTGGAAGACCGCCAAGTACGGCGAGAAGGTCGAGGTGGACGACCCCTGGGGCTACGGCCGCTCCCTGGAGTGGGCCACCTCCTGCCCGCCCCCGCGCCACAACTTCGCCGCCCTGCCCAGGATCCGCAGCGAATCCCCCGCCTTCGACCTCCACCACCCCACCGCGGACGCCCTCGAACCGGCCCGTCCCGCGGCCCACCTCTGAGGAAGGAGCGGCCGTGTTGTCACCCGCCGTCCTCGCCCTCGGGGCCACCAGCCTGAGCGCCGCCGGCTGCGTCTGGTACCTCCCCGCCGCGGCCGACCTGCGCGCCGGCCCCGACCGCCCCGCCTCCCGCCGCCTGTCGGCCGCCGCTTGCCTGACCACCTGGGCCACGATCGCCCTGTGCGCCCCGCTCCTCCTGGCCGCCGCCCCCTGGCGGGTGTTGGGCACCTTCACCGTGGCCGGCGCGGCCACCGCCCTCCTCCTCGCCGTCCTCGCCCGCGCCCGCCGCACCCATGAACAACGCACCACCCGCCGGGCCTGGAACACCCTCCGCATACCGGCCCCCACGGCCGGCCCGCCCAGCCAAACCCGGCGCTTCCTCCGGTGGTTCCTGCCGGGATACGTGGTGGCGGGCGGCGCGTTGGCGGCGGTGCTGATCGGGGGGATGGCGGGGCGCTGAGGCTTGGGGTGGGGGCGGGGTGGGGTTCGGGCTGGAGCTGGGGGTGGGCCAGGTGGGCGTCCACCCCCGTCCCCACCCCCACCTCCTCTCCACCGTCATCGGCCCGCAGACGATGAGGGTGGTCCGCGGCCAACCGCCCCGCTACCAACCGCCGCGCCGTCAACTACTCCGCCGTCACCGATGAGCCTCAACATGGTGGCGGCGGATCAGCACATTGCAGTCGCTCGCGGCACTGCCGTCGCTCCGCCGCAGTGCCAGGACGCGTTGTTGTCGCAGCGCACGGCACTGTTCACAGCCGGCCACCGGACTGGGAACGTCCGGCCACGTAGGCGTCGGGAGGTAAATCACTGCTGCCTGACTCCAGATCGTGAGGGGATTCCTGGACCGCTCCCGTACTTCTCGACCACTTCCCACCCACCCTTGAGACCGAGCCGAGGCCGGACCGGCCTCCTGGGCGCATTTCGGCCATCATCGGGCAACGCTGACGAATCCAATTGCTCCCGCTGCTCGCACCGTCAGACGATCACCGATGCGGTGCCGCGGCCACCAACTCCCGTTTTGCGCTGTCTGGGAGGTCCTGGACAGGGTGACGGAGAGCCGCTGACTTGCCCTTCACGCCAGTGCGAACGCCTACGTGTCTTCGCGGCACGGGCTCACGAAGGATGCGTCCGGCACACGGGAAGGGCCGACCGGTGAGCAACGACATGCTGGGTGCAGCATCAACTCAAGTGCGGTTTTGCGAACCTTGCACGCCACGAGGCCGCCATAGGACGCTCACCGATCCGAAGCCTTGGCCGCCCTGGCCGAGTTGGACACCACGTGGAGCATGAGCAGACCCGGTTCCTCGGATCACTCGCGTTCGCGGGAGCCCGGAGACAAGCTGAAGGGCACCATCTGCCGACGACGAAACGGGCTGCGATGAGCCCCGAAGATCACGCGGAGATCATTCCGCGATGACACCTCGGTGCGGAGAAGATGCGCCCCGTGGAATCGTCCGATGCCTCGAACGCCGCGCGGTCGGCAGGCCAGCCGCCCGGATCAGGTCAACTCGTCGGCGAGCAGGTCCATGAGGAGTCCGTCCTGCCAGGCGCCCGTCCGGTGGTCGCGTGCGTACGCCCGCATGATGCCGACGGGCTTGAACCCGACCTTGCCGTAGCTGCGGACTGCCGCCGTGTTGGCGGCGGCGGGATCGATGGTCAGCCGGTGGTGGCCGCGTTCGTGCACCAGCCACCGGGCCAACGTGCGTACGGCATCGGTCCCCAGCCCCCTTCCGTGCTGTCGCGCGGTCAGGAAGATGTCGATGCCGGCACGACGGAACTCGGGGTCGTTCTCCTCGTCGAACTGGATCGCCCCGATCACCCCGCCCTCGAAGACCACGGCGAGCATGCCCTCGAAGTCCTCCGGAGGTGACCACCACGCGGCGACCTCTGGCTCCCGCACGATCCCGTCGAGGACCTCGTGATCGTCGCCCGCCACCGACCGCAGCACGACCCTGTCTCCACGCAACTCCATGCACGTCATTATCCCGGGAGGCGCGGGCCCCTCAGCGCTCAGCACACTGGCACCCAAGCCGGCGGCCGGTGGTCTGACCAGGACTAGGGCACCATGGGCCAGCCGACGAACTTGTCGCCGTCCTCGTAGACGAGGCTCATTCCGGCGGACTCGATCAGACCGGCCAAGTCATCGTCGGGTCGCTCGGGGAGCACGACGGCGAGTCGCGCATCTGGCGTGGGGATGTGGCGGGGTGGTCGAGGTGTAGGTGCTGCCGGGCGTGATCTGATCGGAGTTCATGACACGACGGTACCGATCACCACTGACAATCCGGGTTGGTTGCGGTTGCAGACCGGAGTTCGTCCGCGCCCTTGCCGTGGGGTGGGTGGCCGCGGCCTTCAGGACGGTTGCCGCAAGTCGATCCATGGAATGGTGTCACCGGGGAGCAGGTACCGCTCGGTCTCGACGAAACCGCGATTCTCGGCGAACCGTAGTCCGTCCTCGTTCGAGGACAGCACCACCGTCTCGATCGTCTGAGCCCCCAACTCCCTTGCCAGCCGCAGTCCGCGCTCGTACAGCTCCGTTCCGAAGCCGCACCCGCGGTGCGGGGCGAGCACACGGGCGATCACGGTGGCGGCCCCGGTGCCGCTCGCCGGTGGGCGGACCGTGCTGCACCCCACGAGTTCGTTGCCGAGGTAGGCGACCTCCAGGTGGTTCCGCCCGGCGCGGTCCCGCACGTCGTCCAGGGAGAGGACGTGGGTGGGGATGACGGTGTTGTGGACGTGCTGCCAGTCTGCGAGCTCGGTGTTGTGGACCGGCTGAGCGATGCGGAGGTCGGACATCGGAGAAGGAAAACCCGGGGAGTTCGCGGCCGTCAATGCCATACCCATGAGTCGGTTGAGTTGCTGCGGCCGGCGATGGAGTGCGGGGCGGCGGGCTCGGTTGAGGATTGGTGCGTTCCGGCGCGGGCCCCTGGTATTTCAGACCGCCGAGCGCAGGGTCAGGATGCCGAGGGCCAAGAGGGTGGCGACCTTGGCGAGTTCGGCGGCGACGTAGAAGAGGTGGGCTCGGGAGCGAGGGGCATCCTCGCCGGCGAGGACACGGTCCGAGCGGCGGTTGAGGGTGGGGCGGATCGCGGCGAGCTGGAGGACGAGGAGGAGCACGGCGAGGGCGGTCAGTGCGGTGATCAGGGCGGTGGGGGAGCCCAGGGCGACGGCGAGAACGAGGGCCAACGCGAGGACGGCTTCTACCGTGTTGAGGGCTCGGAAGACGAGGCGGCCGATGCCGAGTCCGAGGGGGACGGTGATGCCGGGGGCGCGGAACTTCAACGGCGCCTCCAGGAAGGAGATCGCCAGGACCATCCCGAGCCAGACGAAGGTGACGGCGATGGCGACGGCGACGGCGGTCGCGGCTGAGGCCGAGGTGCCGTGGAGGGTGTGCATGGGGCGTGTCGTCCTCTCGGGTCGTTACGTGCTGTTGCTGTTGCTGTTGCTGTTGCTGTTGCTGTTGCTGTTGTCCATCTGTCTGCCTGCGTGCATGCGGGCATCGCTGTGTTGCTGAACGGCCGTTTTTGCATGTCCAGTTGTGTGCGTTGCGCGGCCCGTGTTGGTGTGTTGGCCCGTTGGGTGTGCTCGGGGCGCACGTACCGACGTGCTTGGGGCGTCGGTCGGTGCGTGCGCGGCGCGCGTCTTCGGTGGTTACTGGTCGGCGGCCAGCCAGAGGTCGGGGCCGAACACCTCGTAGTGGATGGCCTGGGGCGCGACTCCGTGGCGCAGCAGGTCGCCGCGGATGGTGCGGAGGAAGGGGAGGGGGCCGCAGAGGTAGGCGGTGAGGTCGTGCGGCAGGGGGAGCGTGCTGACGTCTGCGCGCCCTCTGGAGACCCGGGCCGGAGTGGTGGGGGCCGGGGCCTGGGCGTCTGGTTCCTCGTACCACAGGTGTAGTGCGGCGTGCGGCAACTCGTCGACCAGGCTGCGCAGTTCATCGAGGTGCGCGTGGTCGGCCGGGGTGCGGTCGGCGTGGACGACGGTGACGGGGCGGGACGATCCGGTGGCGGCCAGGTGGTGGAGCATGGCGAGCATCGGGGTGCAGCCGATGCCGGCGGAGGCCAGGAGTAGGGGGCCGTCGCCGTCGGCCAGCGTCAGGTCCCCGAACGCGGCGGAGACGGTGAGCACATCGCCGACGCGGGCCCGCTCGTGGAGCCAGGAGGACACCTCGCCGGCCGGGCCGGCGCCCGCCTCGACGCGCTTGACCGAGATCCGCCACTCCGGGCGATCTGGGGCAGAGGAGAGGCTGTACTGCCGGATCTGCCGGGCCCCGTCGGGGAGTTGGACCTGCACGCTGACGTACTGGCCGGGCCGGAACGGGCGCGCCGGGGTGCCGTCGGCCGGGCGCAGGGTGAGGGCGAGCGCGCCGGGGGTCTCGGCGCTCCGCTCGACGATGGTCATCGGCTGCCACACCTCGCCCTCGGCGGCGCCGGATTGTGCGTAGAGGCCGGCCTCGATGGCGATCAGCGCGTTGGCCATCAGCCAGTAGACCTCGTCCCAGGCGGCCGCGACCTGCGGGGTGACGGCCTCGCCGAGGACCTCGGCGATCGCCGCGAACAGGTGCTTGTGGACGATCTTGTACTGGTCCGAAGTGATGCCGAGCGAGGCGTGCTTGTGCGCGATCCGGCCGAGGATCGTCTCCGGCAAGGTGCCGGGGTGGTCCACCAGGGTGCGGGCGAAGGCCGCGATCGAGCCGGCCAGGGCCTGCCGTTGGGCGCCGTTGGCCTGGTTGCCGCGGTTGAAGAGGTCTCTCAACAGTTCCGGATGGGTGTCGAACAGCTTCCGGTAGAAGAGGTCGGTGATGTCCTCGATGGCGGCGCCGACGGCGGGCAGGGTGGCGCGTATGACGGGGGTGGACTGCTCGGAGAGCACGGGTACCTCCAGGAGTGAGGGTGACCAGATAATTCGTAGATCGTTTGCCAATTTAAGGGCGAGGGTCAGGGCGCGCGGGCGCCCCTAGGGGGCTGTCGTGGGGAGTGATGGTTGGGGTCGGGGTGTGCGGGGGCTCAGTCCGGGCGTGGGCTGCCCGGGATGGTGAGGCTGAGCAGTACCGGGCCGGTGGGCGACGCCACCACGTCCGAGACCGTGAGCGGGTCGAGCGTGGCGTAGAAGGCTTCCTGCGCCTCGCGGAGCGCCCGGCGTAGTCGGCAGGCTCCGCGCAGCGGGCACGGGGGGTCGCCCTCGCAGGCGACGACCTCGCCCTCGCCTTCCAGTTCGCGCACCAGCCAGCCCACCGAGGCCCGGTGTCCCAGTGTGGTCAACTCCAGACCGCCGCCACGTCCGCGACGGGCCTCGACCACGCCGAGGTGCTGGAGTCGGCTGATCGCCTTCGCCATGTGGGTGTACGGCACGTCCATCGCCTCGGCCACCTCGCGGGTGGTCAAGGAGTCGCCGGGCTCGGCGACGGCCAGGCGCATCACTGCGCGCAGCGCCAGATCAGTGAACTTCGTCAACCGCACGCCATGAGGCTATCAAATGTGCATGTTAGGTTCACATTCAGGGGGATGTCCGGGGGCGCTCCGGGATAATCCGGGTGGGGTTCGCGTTTGAGGGGCCACCTGTGCGGCCCGTGTTGCCTGCCCTGCCCTGCCCTCTCCTGTCCCGCCCGTGTCATCAGTGTCGTATGTGTCATCCGCGTCACTGTGTGGTAGCTCGCCGGCGGGGGGCGTCGGAGAGGGGCGGGGAATGGCTGTGAATGCGAATAGATGCGGACAGAGTAAACGGAGGTGCTCGTGGGCGTTCAGGGGCGAGAGGGGATGCGTATGACCGTCCGCGGGCGAGCGCGCGCAGGGATGCGTACGCACCTGGGTGTGTACGTACATGGACACGCAACGGATGGTGACCATTGATGGCTGACACCCCGCACGCCGGTGATCCCGCCGCCTCGGCCGGCGCCCCGGTTCCGCGGCTGCTCTGCGACGCCCAGGAACTCGCCGCCGTCGATCCGGCGCCGACCGGGGCGCTGTGGCGGCTGGCGGAGTCCGGTCGTCAGCTCGACGCCAACTTGGTACGGGTCCCGCCGGAGGGCCACATCAATACGCACGTCGAACCGGATCTGGACGTGCTCCTCTACGTCGTGGCCGGTGACGGGGCCGTGGACACGGACCAGGGTCGGGAACCGCTCGCCGAGGGCGGGCTGCTGTGGTTGCCGCACGGCTCCCGCCGCAGTCTGACCGCGGGCCGGAACGGGTTGGCGTACCTCACGGTTCACCGCCGCCGCCCCGGCATGCAGATCCGGAGCCGTAGGGGCTGACGACGGGCGGTCGCTCAGTCTTGGGGGTTATGCCGCTGAGCCGCTGTCGCTCCCGTGGCCCGGACTGCCCCCTGGCTCCGTCATTGCCGTTGTCACTGCCCTTGTCCCTGGCCCTGCTCCTGGTTCCCGTTGGCAGGGTTGCCGCCCATCATGCGGAGCATGGTCCGGCCGCCGGTGCGGAAGAAGCGGACGAGGAGGGCGACGGCCAGGCCGAGGAAGGCGATGTTCAGCCAGGTCGTGTAGTTCCAGGAGACGCCCTCCGCGGGGATCCTCGCCCGGGCCTGGTCAGGGACCAACCCGAGGCCGCCGAAGGCGAGTTCGACGACGTAGCCGGCGACCACCATCGAGAGGAAGAAGGTGCCGAGGAGCAGGAGCGCGGTCCGGGTGCCGTAGTACTTCCGGTAGATGTTGAGGATCGGCAGGATCAGCAGATCGGCGAAGATGAACGCCACCACCCCGCCGAAGCTGATGCCGCCCTTCCACAGCACCACGGCGAGCGGCACGTTGCCGATGGAGCAGACGAACGAGGCCATCGCGACGAGCGGGCCGATGACCGGCCCCCAGAGCTTGGCGGCGCGTGGATGGCCCTCGAAGAAGAACGAGCGCCAGAAGGCGTCGGGCACCCATGCCGCGATGGCGCCGGCGATCAGCAGGCCGATCACCAAGTCCCGCAGGATCGCCGCCCATTCCATGACGAAGACGTGTGCGGTGGCCGTGACGCCCTCGGGGGAGCACAGTCTGCGGAGGAAGGAGCCCGGGCCCCGGACGGACATGTCCATCGCGGCGTGCCCCTCCATCGAGCCGGCCAGTCCGCGCTCGGCCTGCGCCCGGGCCTCGCGCAGCAGCGACTCGCGCAGGAACAGCCGCAGCAGCACCGCCAGCACCACGATCATCACCGGCCCGCCCACGAACTCGGCGACCGTGAACTGCCATCCCATCAACAGCGCCAGGATGACGCCGAGTTCGACGACGAGGTTGGTAGAGGCGATCTCGAAGGCCATCGCGGCGGTGAAGTTCGCTCCCTTGCGGAAGAGCGAGCGGGCCAGCGCGACCGCGGCGTACGAGCAGGAGGACGAGGCGACGCCCAGCCCGGCGGCGATGGCGAGGGTGCGCGGCCGGTCGTCGCCGAGGAGCGCGACGACGGTGGACCTGCGGACCACCGCCTGGACGACGGCGGACAGGGCGAACCCCAGGATCAGCGCCCAGGTGATCTCCCACGTCATCGAACCGGTGATGGACAGGGCATGCAGGACGGCATGCGGGGCCGTGTGCGGAGTGGGGTGCGGGGAGGTGTCCAGAGCGAGGTGCGGGGCGGCGTGCATGTCGGCATCCTTCCCGTGAGGCGGGGGCGGTCGATGACGGACACGCGCGGGGGCGGCGGCCGTTGCCCGGCACCGCCGCCGGGCAGGCCCGCCCGCAGGTGGAGGAGAATCGGCCGGTGCACATCCTCACGTTTCCCGAAGCGGCCACTCCCGACGGGCTCCGCGCTCAGGTGGCGGAGCTCCAGGACTTGGCCTGGCCGTCGACGGGCACCCCGGCCGCACCGCCGGGCGCACCGGTCCACGACCCCGCGCTGCGGCCGGTGTCGATGCTGCTGGTGGACGGCGGTACGGTCCTCGCCGCGCTGGACGTCCTGACCAAGGAGATCGTCCACGCCGGTCGGTGCTATGCCGCCGGTGGCCTGAGCACCGTGGTGACGCACCCCGAGGCGCGTGGTCGCGGGCACGGCCGGCGCCTGGTGTCGGCGGCGCGGGAGGCGATGGCCGATCAGGGCCTGGACCTGGGGCTGTTCACCTGCGACCGAACGTTACGGGCGTTCTACGAGAGCGCCGGCTGGCAGTGCCTCGTGGGCGCGGTCCTCGTCGGAGGAACGCCGGGCGCCCCCTTCCCCAGCGACGGGCCCGGGTTCGACAAGGTCACCATGGCCGACTTCTTCTCGCCGCGGGCGCGGCGGCACCGCGCGTCCTTCCAGGACAGTCGAATCGCCCTCCATCCGGGAGACATCGACATGCTCTGGTGAAGCAAGCCCGCGACCGATGACCGTGCTCGGCTGCACCCGGCCCGCTTCAACCGGCCGCCGGACACCAGGGCGTGCCCCCGGCTAGCCCGCCACCCCCGCCAACACCGTTGCCACGACCTTGCGGACGGCCGTGGTCGTCGGAGGGCCGGCCTCCCGGTCGGCGAACAGGAGATGCCCGGCGCCGATCAGGGTGGGCGCCAGGGTGTCGACATCGGCGTCCGCCGCGATGCGGCCCAACTCCCGCTCGGCGGACAGGTATCCGGCGAGCATCGCGGTGGCCTCGGCGAGGACGGGGACGCCCGAGGAGCCCGCCTGCCGCAACCGGGCGCGCAGCCCGTCCCGGGAGATCACCAGCCCCACGATCGCCACCGCGACCGTGCCGAACACGGTGGTCAGCGCCTCGGTGAGGTGGTCGGCGACCGTGCCGCTCCCCGCGGAGGCGCGGAGCGCGACGGCCTGGCGGTCGATCCGGCCGATGCGGTCCCGCACGAGGTCGGCGAGGAAGGCGTCGAAATCGTCGAAGTGCCGGTGCAGTACGCCCTTGGCGCACCCCGCCTCGGTGGTGACCGCGCGGCTGGTCAGGGAGTTCGGCCCGTCCCGGAGCAGTATCCGCTCGGCGGCGTCGAACAACTGCTCCCGCGCATCGCGGAGGGCGACCCCAGTCGGCACCGCGCATCCGTCCCTTCTTCCCGAACCGGCCGTTTCGGCACCGGTGTTGTTCCCATGCCGGCGTCCTTCCCGTGAGGGACCCTCCTGACTGCCTTCCTGCCCCGGCGTCCTGACCGGTGAGGGTGGTGTCCCGTCACTGATTATTGACGAGTGGGCACGTGCCCACCATAGTGGGCGCATGCCCACTATGCCGCCTTCGGGGCCCGATCCCCGTCAACGCAGCGAGCTGGCCCAGTCGTTCGGCACGGACGCGGAACGCTACGACCGCACCCGGCCCCGCTATCCCGACGCCCTCGTGCAGCGCATCGTCGCCGGCCGGGCCGGTCTCGACGTGCTCGACGTCGGCTGCGGTACGGGGATCGTCGCCCGGCAGTTCGAGGCGGCCGGCTGTCGGGTGCTCGGGGTCGAGCCGGACGCGCGGATGGCCGAGGTGGCCCGGCGACTGGGCGGCACGGCGGAGGTGGCGCGGTTCGAGGACTGGGACCCGGCCGGCCGGGAGTTCGACGCGGTGGTCGCCGGCACCGCCTGGCACTGGATCGATCCGGTCGCGGGCGCCGCCCGGGCCGCGCGGGCGCTGCGCCCCGGCGGCCGGTTGGCGCCGTTCTGGAACGTCTTCCGCTTTCCGCCCGAGATCGGGGCGGCCGTCGCCGCGGCCTGTCAACGGGCGCTGCCCGACGCGCCGTTCGACTTCTCGGCGATGGCGACGGGGGCGCTCGACGCCTACCAGGGGCGGTTCGCCGGGATCGCCGACGGGATCCGGACGGCCGGCGGGTTCGGCGAGCCGGAGCAGTGGCGGGTCGACTGGGAGTGGAGTTACACGCGGGACGCGTGGCTGGATCAGATGCCCACTCAGGGACCTTTCACCCGGCTTCCGCCGGAGGCGCTGGACGAGGTGTTGGCGGGGGTCGGTGCCGCCATCGACGCGGCCGGCGGCGGCTTCACCATGCGGTACGCGACGGTGGCGGTCACGGCCGTACGCGCCGGGCCCGGCCGGTCCGTGACCGTGGTCTGATCGCTTGCCGCGCGTGTCTGTGCGTACCCGTACGCGTCCGTAGGCACCTGCGTGAGGTGCACGTACCTGCGGTGCGCCCCCGCGTGCCGTACGGCACGCGGGCCTCCCGTTGGCCGGGGCGGGCGACGGCCCCGGCCAACGCGCATGGCCGGGGCGGACGCCCGTAAGCGGGGCTCAGCGGTGAGGGCGGTCGGCGCACCAGCCGGGAGCGGCGCCGAGGGGGCGGATGTAGCGGGCCGAGGCCCATGCGTAACGGCCCCCACGAAGCTTGTACCAGCGCGGATTGCCGCGCACGTGCTGGCCGTTCACCTTGCACACGAGGGTGACGACCTCGCCGTGCCGGAGCGAACCCACCGCCCGGTAGTCGGTGCCCGGTCCGGTCCGGACCGTCAGCTCGTGCCTGGCGATGACGCGGCCTTCGTACGGGCCGTGGGCGGTGGCCGCGGGGGGCGAAGCCGGGCTCGCGGCCACCGCCGCGCCAGTGCCGAGGACACCGCAGAGAAGCCCCGCGCTCGCCAACGCGGCGGCGCCCCTGCGGAACGTGGAGAGGTGTGTCATGGCCATCCTCCTGGTCGAGGTCCGTCCGGCGATCCGGACGAGTCGGTCCGATGCCAGGCTGCCCGCGCCGGTGCCCGGGTGGCTCGTCGGTTGGCTGAAATTCACCATGACGGGAACGCGTCGAATGCCTGCGCGGTGTTTGCCGGTTGGCGGTCCGGGCGCCGCCGAGCTGCCGTCGGCCGCCGGGTGCGAGCGAGGGGGCCGGCGCTCGCGTCGCACTGCCACTGGACCGAACCCCGGGCCTCATGAGCCTCATTGACTCCGGCGCACAACTGTTCATCATATGAAAAATCCGGATGGCGACGTTGCCGGGGCGTGGGCGGGGAATTCGTTTCTGCGGGGCGGATGGGCCCCCGCGCCCCTGTGCCGCTGCTTGCGGGTGGGGGCGGTGCTCGGCGCCGGAGGACGCACATGCTGATGGTCACGGACCTGCTTGCGGACTGCCTCCGCGGCGAGGTGGCCCGACAGCTCGCCGGGCTTCCGCTCGACGTGGACGCGGCCCAACTCCCGCGCATCCGACGGGTGTTCATCGAGGCCGGACTGGCCGCAGCGCGGGACCGGTCGACCGCGGCCTCCTGGGTGCAGTTCAACCTCGCGCCGGAACCGGAGCGCCAGCCCCCGGTGTACGACTGGCTGAACGCCGTGGCCCGCGAGCTGCTCGCCGCCGGTCGGGCGCGCAACTTCTTCTTCATGCACAAGGAGCCCGGCCTGCGGGTCAGGTTCGAGGCGTCGGACGGTGAAGTCGGGGCGCTGCGGGCGGAGTTGGAGCGCCGGTTTGTCGAAAGGGGCGGGTGGCGACTGCCGCCGCTGGGCGTGGTGTACGAGCCCGAGCAGTACCTCTTCGGCGGGCATGCGTCGATGGGGCACGTGCACCGCCTGTTCACCGTGGACTCGTTGGCCTGGTTGGACCACCATGCCCGCCGTCCCGGCCCCCGGGGAGAGGCCGCGGCCTGGCGGGTGTCGCTGCTGCTGTTGCGGGAGGTGATCTCGGGCCTCGGAGTGGTGGGTTGGGAACACCGGGGCGTGTGGGAAGCCGTGCGGGAGGACACTGGGCGCCGACTCCCCGACGGCGCCCATGGCGAGGAGGCCGGGGGTGGGGAACGGGCGGGATGGCAGCGCGCCGTCGAGGGGATCCGGCTGTTCTGGGAGCGGTCAGGGGAGGAGATGCTCGCGTCGTTCCCGGGGGAGGAGCGGGAGTCGCTCGCCGAGCGGGCGGCGGCCGTGGGCGAGGCGGCACGGCAGTGGCGGACCGGCTACTTCGAGTCGGGCACCGCCACCACCGGCCCGCGGCGCGCCGCCGCCTTCGCCGTGATCTTCCACTGGAACCGCGCGCGGATGTCGTACGCCCGGCAGTGCCTGCTGGCCGAGGCGCTCGCCGGGGACGAGGGGGCGCGATGATGCGCCGGCCGCTGGACGCCGTGGGGGCCCGGCCCCTGGTAGGTGACGCGACCCCCGCCGAAACCCTGGGTGGCACCGCGCTGTTGCGGCTCGCGGGGCTGCCGGGGGAGGTGTGGGCCTCGGCCGGCAACGCCCCGCTGTTCGCGCACGCCGCGGACCTGGCGGACGAGGGCGAGCGCCAGGCGGCCCGGGCCGGGGCGTTGGGAGACCGGCTCGGCGCGGCCGTCGTCCCGGCCCCGGAGCTACCCGCCGCCGCCCGCGGGGCGGTGCTCGCCCTCCGCCGTCGACTACACGCCGGCTGCGCCCCGGGGGACGCCGACGACGCCGTGCTGGCGGCGGTGGCCGGCGTCGATCCACAACTCTCCGGTGAGCTGGTGGAGTTGGGTGACGCGGCGCTACGGCTGGGTGTCGCCCGGGACCGGTTCGTCGCCGCGGTGGCCGCCGAGCGCGAACGGGTCGGCCGGTTGGCGCTCGACCTGCTGCACGCCGATCCCGTACTGCGGAACCACCTCGCCGCCACCGCACCCCGGATCGCCGCGGACTTCGAGCGGCGGGCCGCGGCGGGCGAACCCTGGCACGGCAGACGGCTGCGCAAGTACACCGGTTACGTGTGGCGGGTGGTCGCCCGGGCCGCCGCCAAGACCACTCCGCGGGGCTGGCTGGGGCAGTTGGCCGCCGTGCAGGTCAGGGCTCCGGGCGGCGCTCCGACCGGTCCGGACGCCGGGTGGCTCGACGCCCGATCGGGCGCGCTCGGCATCCCAAACCCTGGCGGTTTCAACCTCGTTGGCCCGTTTGTCGATCCGTCCGTGCAGGCGGGTGCGTTTGCCACCACCGCCATGGAGAACGTCCATCTGCTGTGGGAGCGGCTCCGGACCGCCGAACCGGTCGCCCTCGGCCCCGCCACGCACCTCGCGTTGACGCCGCTGCACCACCCGATGCCCACCGGCCTGTTGCGCTGCGCGGTCGTCGACACCGGCCAGCACGGCGCGCGCCTGCGTCGGGTCGAACTGCGCCGCACGCCGGTCCTCGACCTGGTCCTGGCGGCCCTGGTGACCGGCCCGCGCCCGCTCGCCGAGATCGAGGCGCTGCTGACCGTGCGGTTGCGTCCCGCGGAGCACGGCGCACAGGGCGACGCCCATCGACGGGCCGTTGCCGCGCTACGCGGACTCCTCGCGCATCTGCTGAAGTTGGGCGTCCTCCAGCGCTGCGCCGCTCCCCGGTTGCGGCACCCGGCCTGGGCCCCGGCCGCGCTCCTCCACACCGCCGACGACGATCCCGCAACCCCGGTGAACGGCGACCACCGCCACCCCGCGCCCCCGCCGCACCAAGGCACCCCAGACACCATCTGGTTCGTCGACTCCTACCGCGCCGTGGACACCGCCCTCGACCCCGTAGCCCTCGCCCGCATCACCCGCGGCCTGCGGCTCGCCACCCGCCTGTCCGCGCTGCGCTCCGCCGACCACACCCCGGCAGCGGCGGCCGATCCCAACCAGTGGTCGCCCGTCGAGGCGTTGGGCATCGGCCCCACCCCGCGTTCGGTCGCCGACCTGCTGACCGCGTCCCCCGACGACCCCGCGGATGCGACCGGGTCCACGGGAGACACGGCTACGGTCCGCACCACCCGCCGCCGTTACACGGGATGGCACCCCGCCCGGACCGCCGACTCCGGATACGCCCGGCTTCTCGCCCACCTCGCCGCCCGTCTCGACGCGGAACGGATCGACCTGGACGGCGCTTTGCTGGACGCGTGGGACGCCCCGGTCGCCGAACCGCCACTGCTCGCGGCCTGGCCGGCGGACTGTCTGCTGCGTCCGCTGACCACGGCCGGGCCGGTCGCCGTCCTGGAATCGGTCTCTCCGGCCGGGGTGCTCGACGCCCGGTTCGCCGAGGCGCTGCACAGCCTGCACGCCGCCCGGAACGGGTCCCCGGACCCAGTCACCCACGGCGGCTACCCCAACCCGGCCGCCTACCGCGCCTTCCTCACCACCGTCGAACGGGCCGCGGGCGTCCGCTTCGTCGAGCTGCTGGTGCCCCCCTTGGCCCCCCGCGCCGCCAACGCCGTACGCCGCCCCGTGTTGACGAACTGGTGTACCGGAGATCCGAACCTGGCGATGTACTACGGGAGTTGTGGGGAAGCGCGGACGGTTGGCGAGGCCGGCGGCGTCCCTCCCGTCCGGCATCTCCCACTCGACCGCATCACCCTCCGCTCCGAGGACGGCGGGTTCATCGCCGAGGCGGACGGGATGCGGATCCTCCCCGTGCACCATGCGACCCGGACCCCCGCCCCGCCCTACGACCGGCTCACCCGGCTGCTCATGACGGCCACGCATCCGGCCGCCCGGCACATGGTCCAACTCGGCGGGCTGATCGGCGCGTTCCCCGAGGCCGGGCGGGTGCCCCGGTTGTCGGTCGGCGGGGATCTGGTGGTCAGTCCGGCCCAGTGGCGGCTACGGGGCGACGAGTTCTGGCCGACGGACGCCCCCGAGGCGGACAAGGTGACCGCGTTGGCCGCGCTCCGCCGCTCGCGACGGCTGCCCCGCTTCTGCTTCGCCCGCACGACGCCCGCCGGCAAGCCCGTACCGGTGGACCTGGCGGCGCTGCCGGCCCTGCGGACGGTGGAGCGGCTGCGGGCCGCAACGTCGGACGGCGCGCTGATCATCGAGGAGGCCCTGCCGGAGCCTGGTCGCTCGCCGGTCCGCGACGCGGTGCACCACGGCGCGCCGGTCGCGGCGCAACTACACCTCAGGGTGCCGCACGACGCCCGCCCCGAGGAGTTGGCGGCCCGCGCCGCCGCGCCGCTGCGCGACTGGCTGGCCGCACCACCGCCTCGTATCGAGGCCACAGACGCCCCCGGACCCCGCTCGGGCGGGCGACCACCGGGGCGGAACGGAACACCCAGTCAAGGAGGACGACCGTGCCCACGACCATCGAACTGACCGACCTCGACGACCTCATTGGTGACCTGGACGCCCGGATCACCGAGTCCGAACTGCCCGACGCCCAGGGGATCACCCTGCTGTGCAGTGACGTCGGCGGGTGCGAGTCGGTGCCCTACTGCTCCGCGTACTACTGCTGACGGGGCCCGTATCGATGGGGGTGACAGTTCGCTGATTCTCCGTCAATACGGCTTTCCAGAAGACCGGTTGATCGAGTCGTCCGGTGGTTTCGCCGCCGGACGACTCTCCCTCCGAAGGACGCCAGACACCATGCACGACCACCCCACCGCGGGCCCCGCCACCGCGCCGCAGGACGCGTCCGGCGGCCGCCCGACGCCCCCGACCAGACCGATCGGCTCGACCCGCCTGGCCCGGCCCTTCGGTCCGGAGGCGGGTTGGCGGGCACATGCGCTCCAGGACGCGGTGTGGCTGCTCGACCGGTGGTCCGAACGGACGGCCGCCGGCCAGGCACCGGCCTCCGGAAGCGACCATCCGTCGGACCCGGGAGTCCCGGTCCTCGCCCATCTGTTGGCCGGCACCACCGAGGTTCCCTCCGCGACCGCCGTGGCCACCCGCGCCACCGCGTTGTGGGCCCGCGGGGCCGGGCGCGGGATGAGTCATCCGGGGCTCTACGACGGTGGACTGGCCGGCACCCTGGTCGGACTGCGCCAGGCAGCCACCCTCCACCCCGCGCTGCATCCGGTCGCCGACCGCCTGGCCGGCCAACTCCTCGAACGGGCCTCGACCGAGGCGGCGCGCGCCACCCGCGGCGCGGTCACCTTCCGCGACTACGACCTCATCCTCGGCCCCGCAGGCACCCTGCTCGCCATGAGCGTCGCGGCCCCCGGCCGGCCCGACCACCCCGACGGTGCCGGCCCGCACCACTCCCAGGCGCTGGCCCGCCTGGGCCGGTGCCTGGCCGCGCTGTGCGCCACCGCGGAACTCGACGGCCTGCGCACGCACTACCCCGGACATCCCCAACTGGGTTGGCTGCACGGCCGGATCAACACCGGCATGGGACACGGCGCGGCCGGCGTGCTGGTGGCCCTCACCGTGGCCGTCCGCCAGGCGGGCCGGGCAGACCGGTCGGGTGCCGATGGACCGGGAGTCGCACCGAGCGGAGCGCCGGAAGACCTGCCGGAACTGGTCGCGGCGCTGCGGCGGGTGCGCCGTTGGCTGCGGCGGCAGGCGTTCGTCGACGCGCGGGGCGTGCGCTCCTGGGACGGTGCGGGCCTGGGGGCCGCTCCGCCCGACGGGGCCCGCCGCAGACAGGCGTGGTGTTACGGCAACCCCGGCGTCGCCTGGGCGCTGTGGGACGCCGCGGACGCCTGCGACGACCACGACGACCGGGAGTTCGCCGCCGCGGCCTTCGCCAGTCTCGTCGCCGGCTACGACGAGGAGTTCCACCTCTTCGGCGACCACCTCGGCGACCGCCTGGGCCTCTGCCATGGCGCCGCCGGGGTCCTGGCCGTCGCCGACGCGCTGCACCGCCATGCCCAACTCCCCTCCGCCACCGCGCTGCGCGCGCGACTGCTGGAGCACCTGGACCGGCGGCGGTCGCAGACCCGTGCGCTCGGGGAGGAGCGCACGGCCCTGCTCAGCGGCGCCTGCGGCACCCTGAGCGCGGTCCTCACCACCACTGCCACCGGCACCGGCGGCCGCGGCTGGCTCCCGTGCCTCGGCCTGCGATGACCGCGCCCGGCGGCACCGTGCGGCCCGCTAGCCGCGCCGTTCACCCGACCGTAACCGCACAAGTAAGTGGGCGTTAACCCGACCATGAGTGATGTGAATGACCGCCTTCTCAGCCTCGTCGACGGCGTGGTGGATCTGGACGAGGAACGGCTTCCGCTGCTGACCGTGCGGGAGGCCCGGGCCGCGATCGAGCTGTTGCGTCTGCTGGCCGCGGGAAACGGTGAAGGGGCGCACGCCGCACGGCACTTGGCGCGCAATCTGGTGCGCCGACTGCCGACGGAACAGTGGGCTACCGAACGGTGAGCGACCGAACAGTGAGCCACAGAACGGTGAACTGCCGGACAGCGAAGGGATGAGGCGGACGGAGGAGCAGGCGGGAGGGAGCGGGCGGGAGGCAGGGGCCGGGGCGAAAATCCGGGGGTCGCTAGGATTTTCGACATGGCGAAACATCTGCTCTTCGTGGCCCTTCTCGGTCACGGGCACGTCAACCCCACCCTTCCCCTGGTCGAGGAACTCGTCCGGCGGGGCCATCGCGTCGACTACGCCACCAGCGCGGAACACGCCGATGCGGTCACCAGGTCCGGCGCCCGCTGGGTGGAACTCCCGCCGGTCGAACGGATCGCGCCGCCCGGCGACTTCGGCCCCGAAACCTTCGGCGTCTTCATGCGCCACCTCTTCGCGGGGATGCGCGCCACCTACCCGGTGCTGCGGGACCACTGCACCGCCGAGCCGGTGGATGCGATCTGCTACGACATGGTGAACTGGCCCGCCAGGATCGTCGCCGAACAACTGGGACTGCCGGCCGTCCGCCTGATCCCCAACTTCGCGTCGAACGAGACCTTTTCGCTGTTCGCCCAGTTCCTCAAGGGGCCCGGCGGCGAGAATCCGCTCCCGGCGGCGCTCGGCCCCGGCTGCGAGGAATTCGCCGCGGAGTACGGCGTCCCCCTCGACCCGGCGAACCTCCTGGACGTGGTCGAGGAGGTCAACCTGGTAGCGGTACCAAGGGAGTTCCAGCCCGCCGGCGATTCCTTCGACGAACGCTTCCACTTCGTGGGTCCCTCGCTGGGGAGCCGGGAGGACGAGCCCTGGTCGCCGCCGGACCCCGAGGCGCCGGTGCTGTTCATATCCCTGGGCACGGTCTTCAACGACCGGCCCGACTTCTACCGCACCTGCATAGCAGCCTTCGCGGACGAGCCGTACCACGTGGCCATGTCCATCGGTGAGTTGGACCCCGCCGCGCTGGGGCCCGTACCGCCGTCGTTCGACGTCCGTGCGCGGTTCCCGCAGCCGGCGGTGCTCCAGCGGGCCACCGCCTTCGTCTCGCACACCGGCATGAACTCGACGATGGAGGCGCTGTATTACGGCGTCGGGCTGATCGCCGTGCCGCAGATGCCCGAACAGGCGGCCAACGCCGGGCGGGTGGTGGAACTCGGCCTCGGCGAGCAGCTCGACGCGCGCACGGTGACGGCCGAGTCGTTGCGCGCCGCGGTCGCCCGGGTCGCCACCGACCCCACGGTCCGCGCGAACCTCGCCCGGATGCGCAAGGTCGTGCGGGAGAGCGGCGGCGCGGCGCGCGGCGCGGACGTGGTCGAGGAGTACCTGCGCTGAGCGGAAACGCAACAGAGTGGTGGTGCCGCCCGGTGCCGCCGGCGTCGAACGGTCAATCGGCCCGCCCCGTTCCCGGGGCGGGCCGGTCGGCTCAGGGCATGGGG
This sequence comes from Streptomyces sp. WZ-12, assembly GCF_028898845.1. Taxonomy (NCBI): domain Bacteria; kingdom Bacillati; phylum Actinomycetota; class Actinomycetes; order Kitasatosporales; family Streptomycetaceae; genus Streptomyces; species Streptomyces sp. WZ-12. The sequence continues at coordinate 8,032,973 of NZ_CP118574.1, forward strand.
GTGGTGGACTCCGGGTCGGGCTCGGAGTCGCTGAGCATGCCGGTGCGGAGCGTGCTCAGGGTGCTCTTGAGCAGCCGCGAGACGTGCATCTGGGACACGCCCAGTTCCGCTCCTATCTCGGACTGGGTCATCTCCTGGCCGAAGCGGAGCTCTATGATCCGGCGCTCCCGGGGCGCCAGTTGACGCAACAGCGGCGCGAGGGCGTGCAGGTCCTCGACGGTCTCCAGGGCCGGGTCGTCGTCGCCGACGACATCGGCGAGGGTGCGGCGAGGGCCGAGCGAGTCCGGGTTGGTCGGGGTGTCCAAGGAGTCCGCGGCGTAGCCGTTGGCGGCGACCAGGCCCTCGATCACCTCCTCCTCCGGGAGCTGGAGGTGCGTCGCGAGCTCGTCCACGGACGGGTCGCGGTCCAGCCTGGCGTGCAACTGCTCCTTGGCCTTGGCGAGTTCGGTGCGCAGCTCCTGCAAGCGGCGGGGGACGTGCACCGCCCAGCCGGTGTCCCGGAAGAAGCGCTTCATCTCGCCGAGGATGTACGGGACGGCGAAGGTGGAGAACTCCACTTCCCTGGCGAGGTCGAAGCGGTCGATGGCCTTGATCAGGCCGATGGTGCCGACCTGGACGATGTCCTGCATGTCGTCGCCGCGGTGGCGGTAGCGGCGGGCGACGTAGCGCACCATCGACATGTTCATCTCGATCAGGGTGTTGCGCGCGTACTGGTAGGCGCGGGTGCCCTCTTCGAGCTCCTGGAGCCGGGCGAAGAACAGCTTGGAGAGCTCGCGGGCGTCCCGGGGCGCCATGGTGGTGGGGCGGCGTATCTCCGGTAGGCCGCCGAGCTCCGCAGTGCCTACCGACAGCGGCCTGCTGCTGATCACGACGGACATCACGCCTCCCTCCGAGCCCGACCCCCGCGGGCACCTGAGCCGCCGTCTACCCGAAGTGGACCCGGGCATGCACGGAGGGTGGCGAATTCCGTCGGGATCGAGGGGCCAAAACCGGCCAATGGGTGGCGGCTGTTGGCCGGGACCGCCGCGTTCGGCTCGATGCGGTCGGTGCCGGGACCGTAATCGACGTCACATCAGTCGCAGTGCCACGTGGATGACCTTGCCGGCCGTGGTGGAGGTGATGGCGACGGAGGTGGCGAGCCGGTGGACGAGGGACCAGCCGTAGCCGCCGACCCGGCCGTCGCGGGCGTCGACCGGGGCGCTGGGGCGCAGCGGGCTGGCGTCCTCGACGGTCACTTCGAGACGTCCGCCCGTGATGCGGGCGGTGAAGCCGGTGACCCCGCCCGCGTGCCGCAGGGCGTTGGTGACCAACTCCGAAGTGATCAGCAGGGCGTCGGCCACCACGATCTCGTCGACGCCCTGGTGGCAGGCGCGCAGCAGTGCGTCGACGAGGTCACGTGCCTCTGCCGACGTGGCGGGGAGTTCCGCTGTGCAAGCCACCGTTCACCTCCCTGGCGGTGCGGATCCGACCTTGGGGAGCGTGTACCCGCGGTGGCGCGAAACGTGCATCCCCGATCCACTTTGCCACACGGGCAGGGGCGCCGGGCCGCTGACCGCCCTATGCCCGGGGCATGGGAGGCGCCTCGGCGGCCGGTGTCCGCGCGGGGCGTTGTACCAAGTCGAGGGCGATGTCCTCGATCAGGTCCTCCTGGCCGCCGACCAGGCCGCGGGCGCCGGCCTCGACCAGCAGGCTGCGGGTGTCCAGACCGTGCCGGCGGGCGGCGTCCTCGGCGTGCCGGAGGAAGCTGGAGTAGACCCCGGCGTAGCCGAGGGAGAGGGTTTCCCTGTCGACGCGCACGGGCCGGTCCTGGAGGGGGCGGACGAGGTCGTCGGCGGCGTCCATCAGCCGGAAGGCGTCGCAGCCGTGCCGCCAGCCCATGAGGTCGGCGACGGCGATGAACGCCTCCAGGGGGCAGTTGCCGGCGCCCGCGCCCATGCCGGCGAGGGAGGCGTCGACGCGGCGGACGCCGTGCTCGACGGCGACCACGGAGTTGGCGACGCCGAGGGCGAGGTTGTGATGGGCGTGGATGCCGATCTCGGTGTCGGCGTCCAGGACGTCGCGGTAGGCGCGGATGCGGTCGCGGACGCCGTCCATGGTGAGCCGGCCGCCGGAGTCGGTGACGTAGACGCAGTGGGCGCCGTAGGACTCCATCTGCTTGGCCTGGGTGGCGAGGGTCGCGGGGTCTGCGAGGTGCGCCATCATCAGGAATCCGGCCACGTCCATGCCCAGTTCGCGGGCGGTGGCGATGTGCTGGGCGGCGATGTCGGCCTCGGTGCAGTGGGTGGCTACGCGGACGGAGCGGACGCCGAGGGCGTGTGCGCGGCGGAGTTCGGCGAGGGTGCCGATGCCGGGCAGGAGGAGGGTGGTGAGGGTGGCGCGCCGGACGACGTCGGCGGCGGCCGCGATCCACTCCTCGTCGGTGTGTGCGCCGGGGCCGTAGTTGATGCTGGAGCCGGCCAGGCCGTCGCCGTGGGTGATCTCGATGGCGTCGACGCCGGCGGCGTCCAGCGCGGCGGCGATGGCGCGGACCTGGTCGGTGCCGTACTGGTGCCGGATGGCGTGCATCCCGTCCCGGAGGGTGACGTCCTGGACGTAGAGGTCGTGGGTCATCGGGTGGCCAGCCTTTCCGCGACCCGCAGCGCTGCGGAGGTCATGATGTCCAGGTTGCCGGCGTAGGCGGGCAAGTAGTGGGCGGCGCCCTCGACTTCGAGGAAGGCGGAGACGAGCCGCCCGGTGCCGCCGGCGAGGGTGGTGAGCGGGTCGGCCGGGCCGATCGGGCGGATCTGGACGCGTTGCTTGAGGCGGTATCCGGGGACGTAGGCGGCGACCTCGGCGGCCATGGCGTCGATGGATTCGGTGATCGCGGCGGGGTCGGCCCGGTCGTCGACGACGCAGTGGACGGTGTCGCGCATCACCGGCGGCGGGTCGGCGGGGTTGAGGACGATGACGGCCTTGCCGCGGGCCGCGCCGCCGACCGCTTCGAGGGCGCGGGCGGTGGTCTCGGTGAACTCGTCGATGTTGGCACGGGTGCCGGGGCCGGCGGAGCGGGCGGCGATCGAGGCGATGATCTCGGCGTAGCGGACGGGGGTGATCCGGGAGACCGCGGCGACGATCGGGACGGTGGCCTGGCCGCCGCAGGTGACCATGTTGAGGTCCGGGGCGGCGCGGTGGCGGTCGAGGTTGACCGGTGGGACGACGTAGGGGCCGAGGGCGGCCGGGGTGAGGTCGATCAGTTGCTTGCCGTGCGGGGCGAGGGCGGCGGCGTGGTGCCGGTGGGCGGCCGCGGAGGTGGCGTCCAGCACGATCGCGATCTCGTCGAAGTCGGGCCGGGCCAGCAGGCCGTCGATGCCGTCGTGGGTGGTGGGCACGCCCAGGCGGCGGGCCCGGGCCAGTCCGTCGGAGGCCGGGTCGATGCCGGCGACGGCGGCGACGGTCAGTACGTCCGAGGTCCGGAGCACCTTGATCATCAGGTCGGTGCCGATGTTGCCGGACCCGAGGATCGCGACCTTGGTGCGGTGCGGGGCGGGGCTCATCGTGCCTGTGCCTCCGTGGTCGGCGCGGGGGCGAAGAAGCGGCGGGCGTTGCCGCCGAGGAGTGCCGCGCGGTCGGCGTCGGTCAGGCCGGTGCAGCCGCGGATGGTCGCGCCGGGCTCCTGTTCGCCGAGCGGGAAGGGGAAGTCGGTGCCGAGCATGACCCGTTCGGTGCCCATCACGTCCAGCAGCAGTCGCAGGGCCTTGGGGTCGAAGACCGCGGAGTCGACGAAGAAGCGGTCGGTGTAGGCCGAGGGCGGGTGGGGGGAGTCCTTGCGGACGATGTCGCGGTGGTGCCAGGCGTTGTCGGCCCGGCCGAGGAGGTAGGCGAAGCTGCCGCCGCCGTGGCAGAAGCACAGCCGCAGCGAACGCGGCAGTTGCTCGAAGGCGCCGGACAGGATCAGCGAGAGCAGCGTGAGGTGGGTTTCGGCGGCCATGCCGACGAGCCAGGGCAGCATGTAGCCGCGGGCCATCCGGTCCGCGCCGAGCATGTCCCAGGGGTGGACGAGGACGGGCATGTCGACGTCGGCGCAGTGTGCGAGGAAGCCCAGCAGGTCGGCGTCGTCGAGGTAGCGGGTCCCGACGTGGTTGCCGATGTGCACGCCGCGGTGGCCGGCCGCCTTCGCCCGGGTGACCATCGCGGCGGCCGACTCGGCGTGCTGCAGCGGGACTTGGCACAGCGGCAACAGGTGGTCCGGCGCCTGTCCGCAGAAGTCCAGGATGCGCTGGTTGACCAGCTCGCACCAGTCGACGGCGCGGGCCGGGTCGGCGGAGTAGCCGAAGAGCAGGGGGGTGGAGGAGACCGCCTGGACGTCGACGCCGGAGTGGTCCATGGCGGCCAACCGGGCGCCGGCGTCCCACAGTTCGGGGCGGACCGGCCGGTAGTCGTCGGCGCCGCTCATCATCATCCCGCCGCCGTCGGCCAGTTCCCGCAGCCAGGGCTCCCCGGCGCCGGCCAGGATGCGGCTCTCGGCGCGGGAGATGCGCGGGAAGAAGTGGGTGTGGACGTCGATGACGGGCGTGGGGTCGGGGTGGGTGTCGGTGGCGGTCACGGGACTCCGTTTCGAAGGCCCGTGGGCGGGCCGGCCGGGGGTGCCTGGCCCGCCCACGGGGGCGTGGGGCCCCGTGGTCGGGGCGGGAGAGGGGGCGGTCTCCGGGATCAGTCGCGGGCGCGGGCCCGGGTCTGCGGCCGTTGGTGCTCGGGCCACTGCTCGCCGGGGTGGCGGGCCCCGCAGCGCGGGCAGTTGCGCTCGCCGGCGTAGAAGCCGCGGAAGAGGGGCGGCAAGTCGTTGACGATGGAGTGGAGTTGGAGCTCGGCGCGGTAGACCAGGTGGAAGCACTCGGTGCAGTACCACTCGAAGGCGTCCTTGCTGCCCCTGGGTCGGGCGAACTCCACCACCAGCCCGATCGAGCCGGGCTCGGGCCGCTGCGGCGAGTGCCGCACGTGCGGCGGGAGCAGGAAGACGTCGCCCTCGTTGATCTGCACGTCGCGTGGGGGCTTGCCCTCCTCCTCCATGACCCGCAGGACCATGTTGCCCTTGAGCTGGTAGAAGAACTCCTCGATCGGGTCGTCGTGGAAGTCGGTGCGCTGGTTGGGGCCGCCGACGACGGTGACCATCAGGTCGCTGTCCTGCCAGACCTGGACGTTGCCGACCGGCGGCCGGAGCAACGCGCGGTGTTCCTCGATCCACCGCTCGAAGTTGAACGGCACTCCCGACGACAGCTTGGGCAGGGTCATCCTCTCGCCCTCCTAAGGGACTCGTGGGCCGATGGCGCGGTACGCGAACCGGTCACTCCGGTCGGCCGGCCCGGCGCGGAAGATACGCGGTGCAGGCGATCTCGACGAGCAGGTGGGGGTGGGGGAGTTGGTGGACGGCGACGGTGGTACGGGCCGGCCCGGACTCGTCGAAGTACTCGGCGTAGACCTCGTTGTAGCCGCCGAAGTCGTGCATGTTGACGAGGTAGGCGGTGAGGTTGACCGCGTCGCCGAGGTCGCCGCCGGCCGCCCGCAGCAGGTCGCGGAGGTTCTCGATCACCGCGCGGGTCTGCTCGCGGATGTCGACGCGGGTGACGCCGAGGCCGTCGGCCGCTGCGCCGGCGATGGTGCCGTCGGGCCGGCGGGAGCTGGTGCCGGAGACGAAGACGAAGTCGCCGGCCCGGCGCAGGTGCGGGAAGCGTCCGCGGGGTGCGGCCTTGCCCTCGACCAGGATCGCGTCGCTCATGCCGTCGTCACCGCCACGCTGCCCAGGCCGGCGCCGGAGATGCGGACGTGGGCGTTGCGGGGGAGCGGGACGGCGGCGGTGGCGGCGCCGGCGAGCACCACCCAGCCCGGTTCCAGTGGCATGCCGGCCTGTTCGGCGAGGCGGGCCGCGGCGCGCAGCGAGCGCATCGGGTCGCCGAGGATCGCGGCCGACGAGCCGGTCTGGGTGAGCCGTCCCTCGATCTCCATCACCAGGCCGATGTTGGAGATGCCACCGAGGTCGCGGGGGTCGTGCCAGGGGCCGAGGCCGAAGGCCGCGGCCGAGGCGTTGTCGGCGATCACGTCGGGCAGGGTGAACGCGAAGTCGCGGTAGCGGGAGTCGAGCACCTCGTAGCCGACCGCGACGCCGGCGACCGCGGCGTCCGCCTCGGCGGCCGAGTGGACCCGGCGGCCTATCAGGAACGCGATCTCGGGCTCGATCCGCGGCTGGATCAGGCCGCTCAGGTCCAGCGTCGACTCCACCAGCATGGCGTCGGTCAGCAGTCCCCAGATGACGTCGTCGACGCCCATCTGCACCATCTTGGCGCGGCTGGTGAAGCCCATCTTGACGCCGATCAGCCGCTCGCCGCGGGCCGACTTGCGGGCGAGGACGGCCCGTTGGACCGCGTAGGCGTCGGCCATGTCGAGCGGCCCGGCCTCGGTGAGCGGGGCGATCGCCCGCACCCGGCGCGCCGCGTCGTCGAGCGTGGTGGCGAGCTCCTGGATGTCGGTCATGCGGTGCCGCCTTCCTGGTGCGTGGCGTCCTCGTCGGCCCTCTCGTCGCGGGCGAACGCGACCCTCACGTCCCCGAGGCCCTCGATCCGGGCCTCCAGCACGTCCCCGGGGGCGGTGGTGACCATCGGGCCCAGCGCGCCGGTCAGCACGGTGTCCCCGGCCCGCAGCGGATGGCCGAACCGCACCAGGGTGTCGGCCAACCACAGTGCGGCGTTGAGGGGATGGCCCAGGCAGGCCGCGCCGGTCCCGGTGGACACCTGCTCACCCCGGCGCTCCAGGACCATGCCGCACAACCGCAGGTCCAGGTCGGCCAGGCGGGTCGGGCGGTTGCCGAGTACGTACATTCCGCTGGAGGCGTTGTCGGCGATGGTGTCGGTCAGCAGGATGTCCCAGTCGCGGATGCGGCTGCCGACCACCTCGATCGCGGGGAGCGCGAACGCGGTGGCGCGCAGCAGATCGGCGACGGTGTGCCGCTCGTGGGTCAGGTCCCGCTCCAGTACGAGGGCGACCTCGGCCTCCGCGCGGGGTTGGAGTACCGCGCCGGCCGGGATCTCCGCGCCGTCCGGGACCGCCATGTCGCTGAAGAGCGTGCCGAAGTCCGGGCTGTTCACACCGAGTTGGCGCTGCACCTCGGGCGAGGTCAGGCCGATCTTGCGGCCGACGGGTCGGCGGCCGGCGGCCAACCAGGAGCGGGTCAGGCACTCCTGGACCGCGTACGCCTCGTCCAGGCCGTCGATCAGTTCGCGCACCGGGTCGCAGGGCGTCCGGGTGGCGTGCGCGGCGAGCAGGCGCCGGGCGGCGGCGCCGACACCGATGTCGAGGGCGGTGGCCATGGTCGTCACGGCGCTCACGCCCCGATCCGGACGCAGATGTTGGTGGGTTCGGAGAAGAAGTCCAGGGAGTGCTGGCCGCCCTCCCGGCCGACGCCGGACGCCTTCCGGCCGCCGAACGGGGTGCGCAGGTCGCGCAGGTTCCAGCAGTTGACCCACACGATGCCGGCCTCGATGCGCGGCGCCACCCGGTGCGCCCGGGACAGGTCGCGGGTCCACACCGTCGCGGCCAGGCCGTAGGGGCTGTCGTTGGCGAGCTCGACCGCCTCCTCCTCGGTGTCGAAGGGGGCGATGTGGCAGACCGGTCCGAAGACCTCCTCGGTGACCGCGCGGGCGGTCGACGGCAGTCCGGTGAGCACGGTCGGCTCGGCGTAGAAGCCGTTGTCGCGGTCGTCGCCGAAGACCGGGGCGCTGCCGCCGGCGACGACCGTCGCGCCCTCCTCGACCGCCGACTTGAAGTACGACAGCACCTTGTCGCGGTGGCGCGCGGAGATCATCGGCCCGTAGCCGGAGAGCTTGCGGGCCTGCGCGCCCAGTGCGGTGACGAACCGGTCGAAGACCGGGCGCTCGACGTAGACCCGCTCGGTGCACAGGCAGATCTGTCCGGAGTGGGTGAACGCCGACCGGAGCGTGCCGGCCACCGCCTCGTCGAGGTCGGCGTCGGCGAAGACCAACGCCGGGTTCTTGCCGCCGAGTTCGAAGGAGACCGGGGTGACGTGGTCGGCGGCGGCGCGCATGATGGCGGCGCCGGTGGCCGACTCGCCGGTGAAGGCGATGGCGTCCACGTCCGGGTGCGCGGTGAGGAACTCGCCCGCGGCGCCCGGCCCGTGCCCGTGGACGACGTTGAACGCGCCGTCCGGCAGCCCCACTTCGTCGATCACATCGGCCAGCAGCGTCGCCGTCGAGGGGGTTTCCTCCGAGGGCTTGGCGACCACCGCGTTGCCGGCCGCCAGCGCGGGGGCGACCTTCCAGGTGAGCAGCAGCAGTGGGAGGTTCCACGGCGCGATCACGGCGACCACGCCGAGCGGGCGGCGGACGGTGTAGTTCAGCGCCTGTCCGGTGCCGTCGCTCCAACCGGGCACGTCGGTGAGGTAGGCGCGCTCCGACTGGCCGTAGAGCAGGTCGGCGTAGGCGCGGAAGTTGCCGATGGCGCGCGGGACGTCGACGGTGGCGGCCAGTTCGCGGGGTTTGCCGGTGTCGGCCGACTCCGCCGCCACGAACGCCTCGAAGCGCCGCTCGATGCCGTCGGCGATCATCCGCAGCGCGGCGGCCCGCTCGGTCGCCCCGGCCCGGCCCCAGGGGCCCCGCAGCGCCTGGCGCGCCGCGCGCACCGCCGCGTCGACCGTCTCGCGGGACGCCTCCGGGACCCGTCCGACGACCGTCCCGTTCACCGGGTCGACGAGCGGGAAGCCGCCACCGGTGGCCTCGGGCTCCGGGGGCTGGAACGCCCCGCCGATGTAGTGCGCCGGCTGCATACTGATACCGCTCCTCTCGGGTGGTTCCCGGACCGGTTTCGCCCGCCGGTCCGTGCGCTCATCATTCGTCGCCCGAGATATGCTCGTCCAATACCAATTCGCAAGACAGGTATAGCGATTCGGGTATATCGATGCGGGTGTGGCCGCGGGGTCGGACCCGGTAGGGGTGAGGGCGGGATGGACTTACTGAACGGACGGCTCAAGCTGCGGCACCTGGTGCTGGCGGTGGCCATCGAGGAACACGGCAGCGTGCTGCGCGCCGCCGAACACCTGCGGCTGGCGCAGCCCGCAGTGACCCGGAGCCTGCGCGAACTCGAAGACATCCTGGGCGTGGAGCTGTTCTCCCGCGGCCCCCGGGGCGCCGCGCCGACGCTCTTCGGCGCGGCCTTCATCGAGCACGCCCGCTCCGTCCTCGCCGAACTGCGCCGCGCCGGCGAACGGATCACCGGGCTCGCCGACGGGGAGGTGGGCACGGTCACCGTCGGCACCCTCATCGCCGGCTCCAACGTTCTGCTCCCCAGGGCCATCGCCGCGCTGAAGGCCACCCGTCCTGGCATCACCGTCGTCGTCCAGGAGGCCCCCTTCGACACCCAGGTGCCCCGGCTGCTGGACGGCGAGATCGACCTGATCCTGGGTCGGCTCAACCCCATCGACGACCAGCCGGCGCTGCGCCAACTCACCCTCTACCGCGAGCCGGTGCAGCTCGTCGCCCGCCCCGACCACCCGGCCCGCTCCCGCCCCGACCTGACCCTCGCCGACCTCCTCCAACACCCCTGGGTCCTCCCGCTCCGCCAGACCGCCCTGCGACAGGAACTGGAGGAGGTGTTCCGCGACGCCGGCCTGCCGCTCCCCGCCAACCGCGTGGAGTGCTCCTCGGCCCTCACCGTGCGCACCCTCGTCCGCGACACCGACATGATCGCGGCGCTCCCGGAACTGGTGGCCCGCACCAACGGCGAGGTCCTCCCGCTGCCCATCCCGCTGGAGCCGGTACGCCGCACGGTCGGCGTGACCCTGCCGGACCGGCGCCCGCTCACGCCGTCGGCCCGGCTGATGCTGGATCATCTGGAGGAACAGGCGGTCGAGTTGACCGGGCCGCAGGGGGAGGCGCCGGCGTGAGGGCGCTTGCCTGACACGGAGCGTGGGACGGGGGGCCGTTGGCTCGGACCGGCGCAGTCGGGATAGAACGGGCACAGTAGGTGTGCGGCAGATCCACCACGGGTGCGCGGCACAGTGCGACAGAGCGCGTAACAGTGATGCACGAAGGGTGAGCAGATGACGCAGGACAGCGACCAGATCGTGGCCACGGAGCGGGGCCGGGTCCGCGGCCGGGCCGAGGACGGGGTGGCGGCCTTCCGCGGCATCCCCTACGCCGCCTCGCCCGTCGGCGAGTTGCGGTTCGCCCCGCCCCAACCGTGCGCGCAGTGGTCGGACATACGGGACGCGCTGCGCGCCGGACCCGCCGCGCCCCAGAGCCCGTCCCGGCTGGAGGCGGTCATGGGCCGCCGCACCCCCGACTGGGACGAGGACGGCTGCCTCACCCTCAACGTCTTCGGCCCGCCAGCGGACCGACGGGACGGCCCGCCCCGCCCGGTCCTGCTGTGGTTCCACGGCGGCGGCTTCAGCAGCGGCTCCGGCGGCTGGGACTGGTACGACGGCGCCCGGCTCGCCGCCCGCGGCGACCTGGTCGTGGTCACCGCCAACTACCGCCTGGGAGCGCTCGGTTACCTCCACCTCCCGCAGATCGGCGCGGACAACCTCGGCTCCCAGGACCAGGCGGCGGCGCTGCGCTGGGTACGGGACAACATCGCGGCGTTCGGCGGCGACCCGGACGCCGTGACGGTCGGTGGCCAGTCAGCCGGCGCGTTCTCGGCCCTGGCGCTCGCGACCGATCCGGAGACCAGCGGGCTCGTCCGCCGCGTCCTGCTGCAGAGCGGCCCCTGGGGCCTGCCGCCGCAGGACCCCGCCCTGGCCGCCGAGCACGCCCAGGCATACCTCCGCCTCCTCGACGTGGCCGACCAGCCCGACCCGGGCAAGGCCCTCCGCGCCCTCCCGGTCGACCAACTCATCGCCACCCACGGCACATTGGCCCTGCAGGTCGCCCAGGCGGGCAGCGTCGCCCCGGCGATGTACCCGGTGCTCGGCGGCGCGGGCAACCCCCATGCCTGGCGCGACGCGCTGGCCGCCGGCGCCCTGGACGGCAAGGACCTGCTGATCGGCACCACCCGCGACGAGATGGCCGCGTTCCTGGGCCTGGTCCCCGCCATCCAGTCCCTCAGCCGCGCGGATGCCCTGGCGGGCCTCGCCCGCCTGGCTCCCGGCGACGGCGCGGCCGAGCGGCTCTACCAGCGGTACGCCGACCAACTCCCCGGCGCCACGCCGGGGCGGATCGTCATCGCCGCCCAGTCCGACACCGATTTCCGCAACGGCGCACTGGAGATCGCCGACCACCACGCAGCCGCCGGCAACCCCACCCACGTCTACCAGTTCGACTACGCCGCCCCCGGCGCGGACAACCCCCTCGGCGCCTGCCACTGCGTCGAACTGCCCTTCCTCTTCGGCACGTTCGACGCCTTCGTCGACAGCCCCATGCTCGGCCACCCGGACGCCGCCGCCCGCGCGCTCGGCGACGCCTTCGCCGACGCCGTCGCCACCTTCGTCGCCACCGGCACCCCGCAGGGCATCCCGGCCTACGCGCCCGCCGCCCCCGACCGCGTCCGCCACTTCGCCCCCACCCTGGCACAGGACGCCGGACGCTGACCGCGCGCCCCGGGCCGCCGCAGGCAGCGCCCCCGGTCAGCGACCGGACAGCCCCGCCGCGGCGGCCCGCCGCACCAGCACCGACTGCTGCGCCAGCACCACCACCCCGAAGTAGAACAGCACGGTCACCGCGCCCAGTTGGGCCGCGACCGCGGTGTCGATCAGGAAGTGCTGCCCCAGGCCGACGACCCACAACGCCGCGGTGAGCACCGTGCCCCGCCGCATCACCCGCCCGCCGCGCACCGACAGCCGCACCGTGAACGCGCGCACCGCCGCCAGCACCACCCCGACCGCCAGGCTCGCCACGACCAGGGCACCGTCCCGCCACGACAACGGCGACGAGGTGACATACGCCCCGGTCTCGACCGCACCGATGACGAGCAGCACCAGGCCGACCCGGGACCGCTCCCGCAGCGGCCGCTCGGCGAGCTGCCGGGAGAGCAGCCACACCAGCACGACGGCGGTGATGGCGAGATTGGTGGCGGTGGGATTGTTCATGACCCCCGGGACCTTCCCTACGGCGACGAGCGAGACGGGGCGGCGAACACCGCCCGACCACTCCACCCTGCGGCCCGGCCGCCGCCCCCGGATCGGCCACCGGGTTGGAGAAATGGGTGGAGAAAGGGACGGAGACCACCCCCTCCGGACACCTCCCCGGCCCGCGATCCCGCAGGATGGAGCCGTGCGGAACGACAACGTCACCCCCAGGAGACCGGCCGGCGGGTTCCGGGACGGCCTCGACGCCACCCGGCTCCGCAGGCTCGCCCTGCACGCCCTGGGCCTGGCCCTCGCCGTGGTCCTCCACACCTTCACCGCCCACCCGCCCTGGAACAGCGCCGCGTTCGCCGCACTGCTCGCCCTGTGGGCGGGCACCGCGACCTTCCGGCACGTACTGCCGCGCCCCTGGCCGGACGCGACGTGGGGCGCGCTGCTCGTCGGCGGCGCGGTGCTGGCCGGGCTCAGCCCCACCGACCCCTCCGCGCCGGCGTTCACGGGGGCGGCCGGCCTGTTCATGCTGATCTCGTCCGCCGAGATCCCGGTGCGCCGGACCGGCGCCGCCCTCGCACTCGGCGTGGCCGGCTTCGTCCTCGCCCACGAAGCCGCCGGCGGCAACCCCCGGGTCGCCGTCTCGGTGCTGATCTCCGCCGTGACCGCCGGCGGCTTCGGCTTCCTCGCCCGCCTGAACGCCCTCGACCGCCGGACCGAACGCGGCGCCGCCGAGCGCCGGGCCGAGCACGCCGTACGGGAGGAACGCGCCAGGATCGCCCGGGACATCCACGACGTCCTCGCCCACTCGCTCGGCGGCCTGGTGATCCAACTCGACGCCCTGGAGGCGGTGTCCATCGCCCGCGGCGCGGACCCGGACGTGCTGACCCGGGTCCGTGGCGCCCGCACCATGGCCGCGGACGGCCTGGTGGCCGCCAAGCGTGCCGTGGACGCCCTGCGCCGGCTCCCCGCCGACATCGACGCGGCCCTCGGCGAGATCGTCGCCGGCGTCCGCGCCCAGGGCATGACGGTGGAGGTCGACGTCCGGGGCGAGCCGTCCCGGGTCCCCGAACCGGTCGGCGAGGTCCTCGCCTCCCTCACCGTCGAGGCCCTGACCAACGCCCGCAAACACGCCCCCGGCGCACCCGTCGCCGTCATCGTGTCGGCCGGCCGGGACACCGTGGAACTACGCGTCACCAACCGACTGCCCCCGCCCGCCGAACGCCCGGAACCCGACCTCCCGGGCGGCCACGGCATCCCCGGCATGCGCGAACGCGCCGAGATCGTCGGCGGCAGCCTGACCGCCGGCACGGCGAACGGAGACTGGATCGTGAAATGCCACGTGCCCTATGAGTAACCAACCAACTCAACCGACGCCACCGACTCCGGCAAGCTCACGGAGCGGCCCGATCCGGGTGATCGTCGTCGACGACCAGGCCGCGGTGCGCGACGGCCTGGTGACCATCCTCGACCACGAACCCCACATCGACGTCGTCGGTTCCGCGGCCGACGGCGCCACCGCCGTCGACCTGGCCCGCCGACTGGCCCCCGCCGTGGTGCTGATGGACCTGCGGATGCCCGGCGTCGACGGCGTCACCGCCACTCGCACCCTCACCACCCTCGACCCGGCCCCCGCGGTCCTGGTGCTCACCACCTACGCCGACGACGAGTCCATCGTCGGCGCCCTCCAGGCAGGCGCCGCCGGCTACCTCACCAAGAGTGCCGGACGCGCCCAGATCGTCTCCGCGATCACCGCCACCGCCGATGGACACCGCACCTTCGCCCCCGAGATCGCCTCGGCCATGGTGCGCGGCCTCACGCACCGCACGGCCCTCGAACGCCTGGCCGCGGCACACGCGTTGACGGTCCAGGAGACCCGGGTCCTCCAACTGCTCACCGAGCGCCGCACCAACCGCGCCATCGCCGAGGCCCTCTACGTCTCCATCGCCACCGTCAAGACCCACGTCAACAACCTCTTCGGCAAGCTCCACGTCACCAGCCGCGCGGAGGCCGCGTCCCTGGTCGAACGAGTCCGCGACCAGGGCCTCTAGCCCGCCCCCTCCCTGACACCAACTCCCGGGAAACGCGGATGCGTTGGCTGGCAGTCCTTGACATGATGCGGCCGCATGAAGGTACTCGTGATCGGGGCGACCGGGACGGTCGGCGCCGCCGTCGCCCGCGCGCTGCACCCCTCGCACCAGGTCGTAGCGGCATCACGCAACGGACCGTTGCGGATCGATCTTGAGCAACCCGCCTCCATGGAAGCGCTGTTCGCGGACGTGCCCGAACTCGACGCGGTGGTCTGCTGTGCCGCCGGTGGCCCGCTGGTGGACCTGGCATCGGTGACGGACGAGGCATTCGCCGACGGGATCCGCGGCAAGCTGCTGGGTCAAGTCGCATTGGCCCGACGCGCCGTGCACCACCTACGGGTCGGCGGATCCGTCACCCTGACCGGAGGCACCTTTTCCGCGCCTCTGCCCGGCGGCTCACTCGGAGCCCTGATCAACTCCGGCCTGGCGGGCTTCGTTCGCAACGCGGCCGCCGAACTGCCGCGCGACATCCGCCTCAACCTCGTCAGCCCCGGATGGATCACGGAGACGCTGGAGGACCTGGGCCCCGCCGGCGCGGAGTTGGCCAACGGGGCGTTGGGCACGCCGGCTTCCACGGTCGCCCAGGCATACGTACGGGTCGTGGAGGGCGCGATGAGCGGTCAAGTCATCCACCCGTGAACCGGGGCCCGTGATGCCGCCGGGCCGGCCCGACGTGCGGGTCGCCAGCCACCGCGAGTCCGCCACCCGCGCCTGGGTCCGCGCCCGGCACCTCAGCCTGGCCCGCCGTACAAGTAGCGGGGTTTTAGGCCCAGTTGACGAATCGCCCGCCGCCGGTGCGGTCAGCGGCTCGACGTCATGCAGCCCGTTCTGTCGTGGACCGGCGATGCGGGGAACTGCTGGTGTCGACGGGGAGACGGAGCCTGCCTGTCAGGGCGAGGTAGGCGACCAGGGCGGCGGTGGCGAGCCAGCCGGGCCAGCCGGTGAGGCCCATGTGGAGTGGGTCCAACGTGGCGGTGGGGTCCGCGGCTTGCTTGACCATGCCGACGCTCGCCGTGCTGACGAAGGCGTGGGCGAGCACGGCGGGCAGCACAGACCCGGAGCGCAGCCGCAGCCAGGTGAAGACGGGGAGGATGAGGGTGCAGCTGATCAGCATGGCGGGCACGGAGACGTACCAGGGCCTGCCTGGATACTGGCCACCCATCAGGAGCGTCGGAAGGTGCCAGAGGGCGAAGGCGCAGCCGGTGAGCAGGTAGGCCGGGAGCAGGCGGCTGCCATTCCGGGACCGGGCCAGGCGTGGGAACAGGTAGCCCTGCCAGCCCAGTTCCTCGCCGAAGAAGAGTGGCAGCGACACCGCGATCTGGAGGAGCGTGCTGGCCGCCCATGTGGCTGTTGGCGCCCAGTGCAGTTCGCCCAGCGGGTAGGCGCCCGTTGCGGTGCCGATGGTGAGTGCGGCGACGGTGAGGCCGGCGGGGACGGCGAGCCCCATCAGGCAGGCCCGCACACCCCGGCCCCACGGGCGTGGCCAGCGTAGGGCGAGGGCATCCCGTAGGAGGCCGCCCCGCTCCACCAGCCGGTTGACGAGGATCGCGGCGAGGGCCGGGGCGAACATCGCCGCCGCGATGCACACCTCCGCCAACGCACTGGTCTCCTCCCGTGCGTCACTCCGCTGGAACCCATCGATCAACAGCGGTGACATCGCCGCCCACATGCCCAAGTTGGCGAGCGTGAGGTATACCAAGGGCCCGCGCCACCGGCGGACGGGCTCCTGCCCCACCGAGAGGGCCGAGACGTTCGTCATGGCGAGGACGCTACGGAGCGTCGAGGGCGCAGGGAATCCGGCTGTCCCCTGCGCGTCCCCTCCCGGTACCTCCAGCGGGTGAGGTAGGGCCAGCCCCAACAGGCCGTGTCCGCGGGGGCGTTCAGAGGTGGGTCAGAAGCGCCTCGGTGAAGTGGTCGGTGGAGGAGGTGCCGCCCAGGTCGGGCGTGCGGATGTCCGTCGTGGCCAGGAGGGAGGCGATGGCGTCGGTGATGTCGTTGGCCGCCCGGGGGTGTCCCAGGTGGTCCAGCATGAGTGCGGCCGACCAGATCGCGCCCAAGGGGTTGGCGATGCCCTGGCCCGCGATGTCCGGCGCGGAGCCGTGCACCGGCTCGAACATCGAGGGGAACTCCCGCTCGGGGTTGAGGTTGGCGGCCGGAGCGATGCCGATCGAGCCGGCCACGGCGGCCGCCAGGTCGCTGAGGATGTCCCCGAAGAGGTTGGAGGCGACGATCACGTCGTAGTGGTCCGGGGCGAGGACGAGCTTGGCCGCGAGGGCGTCGATGTGTTCCTGGTTCCACGGAACCCGGGGGTGGGCGGCGGCCCGTTCGGCGACGAGTTCGTCCCAGAAGGGGAGGGTGTGCACGATGCCGTTGGACTTGGTCGCGGAGGTGAGTCGACCGCCGCGGCCGGCCGCCAGCGTGAAGGCGTAGTCGACGACGCGGGTCACTCCGGCCCGGGTGAACACGGCTTCCTGCACGGCCAGTTCCTCCGGGAAGCCGCGGTTGAGGCGCCCGCCGATCTCGCTGTACTCACCCTCGGTGTTCTCGCGGACCACGACGAGATCGACCGCGCCGGGGACCGCACCCCGCACCGGACTGTCGATCCCCTCGAAGACCCGGATCGGCCGCAGATTGACGTACTGCCGGAAGGCGCGGCGGATCGGGATCAGCAGCCCCCACAGCGACACGTGGTCCGGCACGTCCGGGTGGCCGACCGCGCCGAGCAGGATCGCGTCCGCCCCGCGCAGCCGGTCGAGCCCGTCCTCGGGCATCATCGTGCCCTCGCGCAGATACCGGGCGCAGGACCAGTCGTCGTACGAGGTGTAGGCCAGGTCGATGCCGTGCCGGCGGGCGACGGCGTCGAGCACGCGGCGCGCCGGGGGAAGCACCTCGGCGCCGATGCCGTCGCCGGGAATCAGGGCGATGCGGTGGGTCGTCGTCATGCGGTTGATTCCAACAAGCGGGGCTGCGGGGCGTCCAAGACATGATGCCGATCTGACTGATCGGCCGGGGCTATCAGGTATCGGACATCAGCTATCGACGACCGGCGCGGGCGTCCCGCGGTGTGCCCGCCGGCGGTGCTGCCACCGGAGGGTCCGTCGTCGGAGGGTCTGCCACCGGAGCGCCGGTTGTCGGGGGTTCTGCCACCGGCGGGTTGGTCTCCAACGCGGTCTGGACGAACGCCCGGGCGGCCGGGGACAGCACGCCGCGGCGGCTGATCAGGCCGATGCGCAGGACGGTGCGCGGTTCGATGTCCAGTACCCGGGCCCCGGCCCGCTCGGCCAGGCCGCGCCAGGACTCCGCCAGTACGGCCACGCCCACACCGGCGAGTACCAGCGGCAGCACGGACACCCGGTGTTCGGTCTCGGCGGCGACGACGAACGCGATGCCGCGCTCGCGCAGACCGTCCACGTACGCCCGCATGCCGGTGCCCTGCTGGCCGACGATCAGGCGCTGGCCTGCCAACTCCACGCACTCGATGGCTGATTGACCGGCGAAGGGCCCGTCGGCGTCGCCGCCCGGCGCCACCAACACGAAGCGCTGCTCGCCGAGGGGATGCACGACCACGTCCCGGTCCGGCAGCGGGCCCGACACGGCCAGCAGTCCCACCTCGGCCGCGCCGGTGCGTACCCGCTCCACCACCTCCTCGGCGGTGAAGGCGGCCTTGATCGCCACGCACACCCCGGGATGGCGTTCGCCGAAGGCGCGCACCATCGTCGTCAACGGCTCCACCGCCTGCGACGGCATCGACGCCACGTCCAGCCGCCCGGTGCGTAGTTCCTGCACGGCCGTCACGCTCGCCCGGGCCGTCGCCAGGCTACGGACGGCCGCCCGGGCCGGCTCGATCAGCGCCTGCCCGGCCTCGGTGAGCACCGCCCGCCGGCCGATCCGGTGGAACAGCTCGCCGCCCAGGTCGCGTTCCAGCCCCCGGATCGCCTGGGACAGCGATGGCTGGGACACATACAGCGCGGACGCCGCCCGGTGGAAACCGCCCTGGTCGACGATGGCGAGGAAGTACT
Source organism: Streptomyces sp. WZ-12 (assembly GCF_028898845.1). Lineage (NCBI taxonomy): Bacteria > Bacillati > Actinomycetota > Actinomycetes > Kitasatosporales > Streptomycetaceae > Streptomyces > Streptomyces sp. WZ-12. The sequence continues at coordinate 8,051,134 of NZ_CP118574.1, forward strand.
CCAACTGTCGAATGTCCATGGGGCGCATTCTGACGTGGCGGGGAGGTTCGCGGGCACCGGTACCGGCTCCGGCACGCGCGCAACCGGCGTGACGGGTGGCGGGCGTCGGACGGCGGGCGTCGGACGGCGCGATTCAGGCAGCGGATAACAAGGTGAGCTGCGGTGCACGTGATCTACGGTGGCCGCCCATCGGCCCGTGGAAGGCCACCGCGTGACTGTAACCGTTGGTGGGCGGTGCCCCCTTGGGTCGGATGAAGTGCTCCATCATGTCCATCGTGCTGCCTCCGTTGATTGCGTTGTGGTCAGGGCGCCGGCCCGGGGCCGCGCTCGTGTTCGCCCTTGCGCTCGTGTACGTGTTCGTGTGTGGGACGTGTACGGCGCCTGTCCCTGGTCCCTAACTCCCGGTCCCTTTAGGCCCGTTGTCGGACGCTTCAAGGGGGACGCCTTGAGGCGCCCGTCCCGGCCGCAGTGGGCTACGGCGCTCCGCCCCGCGACGACAGGTCGTCGAGGTGCCTGGCCAGAACATCCACGCACGTTGGTGGGGCGAGGACCTCGGGGTGGAGGACTGCGCTGAAGGCCAGTCCGTCCAGGAGCGAGGTCAGGCGCTCGGTTTCCAGGGTGAGGTCGAGGTGGGGGCGCAGGGCGCCCGCGGCGTCGAGCCGGGTGAGCGCGCCGCGCACCAGGCGCCTGGTGCCCTCCGCGGTCTTGCGTGACAGGTCACGGATCGCCGGGTTGCTGCGGGCGGCGGCGTTGAAGTCCATGAACACGCCGACCTCGGCGCGGCGGCGCTCGTCGAGTGGGAGAAGCTCGGCCAACAGGTCGACGGCGAGCCGGAGTTGTTCCGGGCGGGGGCGGCCGCTGAGGTCGCCGATCCGCTCGACGTGTTCGAGCAGCCGGTCGGTGACCCGGTCGAGCATCGACTGCATCGCGAAGTGCATCAGGTCGTGCTGACTGGCGAAGTAGTGGCGCAGGGAGCCGATGTTGAGGTCCGCCTCGGCGGCGACGGCCCGCAGTGAGGTGCGCTGCAGACCGTCGCGGACGACGACGCGGAACAGGGCGTCGACCACGAGGCGGCGGCGGGCTTCCGGATCCACGTGCTTGGGCATGGAGCCTTTCTATCACGCTTGTGATACAACGGGGTTGCCAGGGAAATATTACGGGTGTGACAGAACGGGTGGAGGTCTTTCCGTGGAGGCGTACCTCAATTTCATGTTGCTCAGGTTCGGCCTGATCGTGGGCGGACTGGTGGTGCTCGCGCTGCTGGTCTTCGCGGTTGCCGTGGTACTCAGGCGCAAGGGGAAACTTGAGGACGCCCGCCGGTACACGGACCCCGTGGTGCGGGCCGGACTCCGGGCCGCCGCCCGCCGGTTCGAGGACGGCGGGAGGTCCCGGGACTCCCGGACCCGACGCTGGGACGGTCGACGGTGAGCGGGCTGGCGATGGGGTCGTCCGAACTCCTACACCACCTGCTGGTCGACCGGGCCATCAAGATCGTCATCGTGGCGGCGGCCCTGGGTGTGGTCGCGTTGGGAATGGCGGCGATCTGGCGATGGGCGGGCCGCCCGCGGGGCCGGCGGGACTGAGGAGGTTGGGGGCGGAGCGGTAGGGCCACGGTGGGGCCAAGAGGCGCCGAAACCTTCTGCGGGAAGTTCTGCGAGAAACCGCGGCCCCCGGCGAACGCCCCGATGCGCCGTCGCCCATGTCCCACGGGGCCCCAGTGCCGAGGACCGGTCGCGTCAGTCGCGGTACTTGGCGCCCGCCAACCGGCGGACCCCCTCGGTGAAGAGATCCGTGGGGAGCTGCCCGGCAGAGCCGATGGACCAGGTGTCGGTCGTGCGGCCTTCCGTGCCGGGGCCGATGGCCAGCACCACCGATGTGCGGTCGGAGCGTACGCGGACCCACTGGATGTCGGCCCAACTCCGGCTGTGGACCTGGCCCTTCTTGTCGTACATCCGCACCCCCGAGCGGTTCGCGAGGAGTGACCTGCGCGGCGCGCCAAGGCCGCGAAGTCCCCCGATGACCGCACCCACGATCCATCCGGGACCGCAGCAGATCACGAAGTACGCGACGGCGCCGACGAGTCCGGTCAGGACCTGCTGGCCGGAGTCCAACCCGGTGTCCGCCCGGAAGAGGCCGCTGACAATGGGCGCGGGGTCCGCCCCTATGGCGTGCATGACAAGCATCGACAGCCACCCCAGGCTGGGGGCCCATGCGCCCATCTTGTCCCGTACGACGTGACCGCCCAACTCCTGGACGCTGACCGACTCGCCGGGCTCCGGCATTTCCCCCGCCCCCTCCCGAACAAGGTCTCCGCGCAAGGTCTCCGCGCAAGGTCTTCGTGCTCATTGGCCGCCGCAGCCGTGCCCTCCGCAACCATGGCCGCCGCCGCAGCCGTGCCCTCCGCCGCTGTGGCCGCCGCCGCAGCCGTGTCCTCCGCCGCCATGGCCGTGGCCTCCGCAGCTATGCCCGCTTCCGCAGCCGCCGCCCCCGCTGCTCCAGTTCCCGGGCCTGCCGTAGCGCTGACCACGTGTTCCGCTACTGCGGCCCCGGGGTGTTCGCCGCGTCGAATAGGTCCGTTGCTGCTGCTGTAGACGCGCTGCCCACTGCTCGTCCCGCTCGCGCCTTTTCTGCTCCTCCTTGCGGATCTTCTCGCGCCGGGCGGCATCCCGATCCGCGCCGTCGGCCGGCTGCCACGGGTCGAGGTCGTCGTAGCGACGGGGGAGCAGCGGGGCGACCGTGACACCCGCATACGTGCGCTCCGACGCGGGGAACACGATGCGTTCGATGACGGCGTACTCCAGGGCGACCTCGGAGCCTTCCCAGAGCGCGCCGTACAGGACCGCCTCGAACGGTTCGCTGCGCGGGTCGATGTCGTAGTGCCCGTCGCTGACTCGGTAGGTCGAGCTCGTGCCCAGAAGACGTGCCGTGCGGTCGGTGTCCCGGTCCTTGGGGAAGTACGCGATCAGGGGCCGCCCCGAGGTGGTGCGGGCATCCGGATACAGCCAGTGGTAGCCGTCCGGCGCGATCCGTACGCCCACCAACAGGGCCGGCTGAGGCTCCGCGTGCAGGCGACGCGCCGCCCGGAAGGCAACGTGTCCGCGCCCGTACACAGTGGTGCCGGCGACGAGGAACAGCAGGGCGGCGACCTGCTGCCCGACGGCGTTGTACGCGGGTGCGCGATCCGGTGCCGTCAGGCTTTTCACGAGACCGTGCGTGAGGATGGCGCAGGCGACGAGGCAGAGGACGAGCCCGAGGTAGAACTGCGGGTACCCGCGGTAGTCGTCCGTCTCGGGCACCCGGTCCGGGAGTTCGAGCCGGCGCGGGCCGGCCGCGGCGAGCGCGAACGCCCGCTGCTTGCGGCGGGCCCGAAGTCGCAGGCACGCCCCGGCCAAGGCCCATGCGGAGGCGGTCAGGGCCAGGACGTATCCGCTCGTGGCCAGGTGGTCGTCGGTGTCGGTCAACGCCACGGACACCGCTGCGTCCACCGCGACCACGACCGCCGCCGGCACGGTCGGAACCGGCAGGTACCGGTACCACAACGGCAGCGCGACCAGCAGGACCAGCGCGGGATACCCAAACCAGTCGGTGCCGCCGGGCGCCGACCCGCCACCGCTCCAACGCGAGGCCGAGAACCCTGACGTCAGAACGTACGAGGCGGCGACCAGGAGGACGAGGATCCAACTGCCCACGACCGGAGCGAAGGCCGCCGGCACGCGAGCCTTCCTCCAGCGCTCGGCGTCCGCGACGGACCAGGACGCCACGCCCCCCTCGGGCAATGCTCCCAGAGGCAGACGCTTGACGTAGTCGCCACCCACGGTCCACTCCTTTCACGCCACGCGCCGGACAGCCGCGGCTGCGCACCGCCTCGCCAACTTCGGTCCGGGCCACGGCTTTGCGCGAGAGCCGGCTATCCCGGTCTGCCGGCGCGTGCCGCACCGGCGCAACGCCGCACGGGTCCACCGGTCCACCGGAGCACCGGTCCATCGGTGCCTGTGAGGAGGCCGCGCTCTGGTCGAGCAACTCCCGCCCGAAGGGTGTGCCCGAGGATGCCTATGGTGGGAGCGGTCGATGAAATCGCCGTGAAGCAGCGAAGGAGACGCAAGGTGGTTGGGCAGTCGCCCCGCGCACGGCCTCGGCCGGCGGTGCATCGTCACCGGCAAACTGGTTCGACAGCCGACAGCCGACAGCCGACAGCCGACAGCCGACAGCCGATTCGGCCGATCCGATCAAGTGACGTACAGTTGGCCCTGCCGTCGCGGGGTGGAGCAGCTCGGTAGCTCGCTGGGCTCATAACCCAGAGGTCGCAGGTTCAAATCCTGTCCCCGCTACTCAGAGGGGAAGGCCCGGTGTCTGCCGGGCCTTCCCTGTTTTTCGGTGTGAAAGTCTGGGAGCTTGCCTTTCGGCGCGGGAGTCTGGGAACTCCAGCCGAAGGATCAACTAAGCGTTGATAGCGGCCAGTCTGGCGACTCACCGAGTGGACTTGTGCGGCCCCTCGGGGGCAGGTGCCAACTATGAGCCGCTGGTGAAGCTGGTGGCCCATACCTCGACAAATGCGCCCTGGCGAACGTGGTCGACCTCGAACCCGGCACCGGCAACGACAGCGGCGAACGCCTCGGCGTCCCAGACCGTGTACCAGCGGCGCCCGTCGGGCTCATCGAGCCAGCCGGTGCGGCCGACGGACTTGAGGCACGCGTACAGCTTGCCGCCGGGGCGCAGCAGCCGGGCGAACTGGCCGAGTACGTCCACGGTTTCGGGCTCGCGCAAGTGCACCAGCGAGGCGCAGGCCCAGATCCCGTCGAACGTCCCGGCCGGGAACTGGGACCCGACCTCACGTAGGTCGCACTGTGAGGTCGGTGCGTGGGCACTGGCCATCGCGACGAACACCGGGTTGAGGTCGACGCCCCGGGCACTGTGACCGTGGTCGGCGAATCGCGCGAGGTCGCGTCCGGGGCCGCACCCGGCGTCCAGGATCTGCGAGGGCGTCGGCAGCGAGTTGGCGAACCGCTCGACCCGATCGGCCATCTTGGGGGCGTGGTTGGCAGCGTAGTCGTCGGCGTGGTCGCTGTAGACCGCGACAGACTCCGCAGCCGGGTCGATCAGCGGCTCGCTGTCGCTGTTGGTGTTGGTGTTGGGTGAAGTCACTCGCAGATCCTGTGGCGACGGGTCTGACATCGGACCTTCTCTACTGGGCAACGCAAGGGTCTCGGATTACCCCGTGAAGACGCTCGGACAACGGTGGGCCGTGCCCAAAGCGCTGGTGGATCCACAACGCCGGTTCCCGTGGCGTCAGTTCACCGGCCAGCATCCGGACGGCGAGCGTTCGTGCCGCCGCTTTCTGCCCGGCGAGACTGCCAACTGGGTAGAGGGCAAGCCCCACCCATCCGCCCCCAAAGAGCACAGGCACGATTCAGGGGAGGCGGGCCAGCAAGTGCGCGTCGAGGAAGCCGCGTTCGGAGGCCGGATCGTGGACCAGCCGGGCGAACGGGACGAGGCCGGCGCCTGTGAGCAACTCGGCGAACTGGTCCACCGGCCAGCTGTAGGCGGGCGTCACTTTGTGGTCGAAGCGGACCGGCTCCGGCCCGTCGGTCGCGAAGAAGGGGACCAAGAGCAGGCCGCCCGGTGCCAGGACACGCACCTGCTCGGCGAGCAGCGCGGGCAGTTCCCCAGGCGGGGTATGGATCATCGAGTAGTGGGCCAGCACGCCGCCGACCGTGTCGTCGTCGATCGGCAGGGACTCCATCCGCGCCTCGTCGAACCGCAGCGCTGGATTGGCGCGCCGGGCGTGATCGACCATGCCCGGAGAGAGGTCGAACCCGGCGGCTTCCAGCCCCAGTTCGTGCAACATGGCCGTCAGATGCCCGGGCCCGCACCCGACATCGACCGCCCGCAGGTTCCCCGTCGCACGCACCAACTCGGCGAAGGTTCCGATCATGTTCCGCGAGAACGGCTGCGTCTCCAGCCGATCCGCGAACAACGACGCATACAGCTCGACGACCCCGTCGTAGGCCGCCCCGGTCTCGTCCTGGTGCTCCATCACGGAGAAGGAAGCTAGCATCCGCGCACGTTCGCAGCTTCTCCGCCCCCGTACCGCCGCTCCGGGAGCGACTGGCCAGTCACATGGCCACGGGGCGAGCCGGCGAAGCCTGCCGTCCTGGGGCCGGGAGCGGCGGCACGGCGGGTGCCGATTTCCGACGAGTCGCCTGTCTTCGGCAGGATGGGTGCCATGGTTGAGATCCACACCCCCCGCCTCCTGCTCCGTCAATGGCATGACGACGACCTCGTGCCCATGGCCGAGATCAACGCGAACCCTCGGGTCATGCGCTGGATCGACGACGGCTCGGTGCGCGACCTGGACCACACTGCCGAGGCCATCGAGCGATGGGAGGAGGAGTGGGACGAGGAGGGCTTCGGGCTCTTCGCCGTCGAGTTGCTGGCCTCGGGGGAACTGGCCGGCTTCACGGGGCTGTACGTGCCTGAGTTCCTGCCGGAGGTAGGGCCCGCCGTGGCGATCGGCTGGCGGCTTGGCTCACAGTTCTGGGGCCAGGGATACGCGTCCGAAGCTGCCCAGGCCACGCTGGAGTTCGCGCTCCAGGACCGTGGCCTCGACCACGTCATCAGCATCAGTCGGGCGGGTGACGCCGCTTCCGAGAACGTCATCCGCAAGCTCGGAATGGTGCTGGAGCGCGAGACGGTCCACCCGGAGTACGGCTACCCGCTGCGCGTTCACACCATCGACCTCACCGAGTACCAGGCGTGAGGAGCCTCGCGACGAGGGCCCAGGCAAACCTCGCACTGTTCGAGCACATCGATGAGTGCGAGGAGCCGCGGCGCAGCCAGGGGCGGGTCGGGTGGCTCAGGTCGATCGGATCGAGTTCGAGGAGAAGCGCTGCGCCGACCAGGCAGCGGCCGAATAGCTGGGTCTCAATCCCCGTCGATCATCCCTGGCCCGCTGACCGAAATCTCCCGAACCATGGGGAACCTTAGGGCTGGCCGCCGACTGGCCGGCCGGCGCGGTCAACACCGCCCGCCTCCACAGCCCCAGCAGCAGGCGCCGATGACTTGGTCGACGCCCTCGCCTTCCTCGCTGACGCCGGCCGGATCGCTGACGAGGCCCGCACTGCCGGACACGAGGCCCTTGGCCATACCGAGGACGCCGAGCCGCTACGTTCTCCGGCCGCCGAACTGCGCGACGAGAAGTGATGCCGCGGTGAAGATGGCGGGGCGACAACCCCTGGCGGGGGCATGCCGGCATCCTGCCGCTGTCTTGGGATGTCCTACGCGGAGCCGGGCTCGATGATGTCGGTGGCGATGCAGGCGAAGCGGGCGATGTTCCGTGGGCAGAGCCACCCCTCCCGGGAGTGGTACTCCGTCCACTCCGCGGTCGGGTCCGCCACTCCGCGGAGCTGCTCCACGCGGTCGAGGTCGACTTCCTCCTCGTGGTTCAGGTAGGGGTGTTCGTCGTGCGTGCAGGGACGGTCGCGTAGTGTGCCGTCGGTCGCTCGCAGCGCGGCGAGAGCTTCAGGTTTGCCGGTGTCGGCGATCGCGTAGTCGAGGTGGGGGGCCATCAGCACCAGGCCGAGTGCCCAGGCGTACGCCAACTCCCCATCCGGGTCCGCCGCCCCGCCGCCCCTCACCGAATTCGACCATGGGAGAGGACTCAGTACCCGATGTCCATATGGCCCTCGATCGTTGCCGTACTCGGAACCCTCGCCGGTGCCCTGGTGGCCGGACTCCTCCAGCACCGTTCGGCGCGCACCGCACGCGCCGAGCAGCGCGCCGAGAGTCACCGCCAGGACCAGCTCGGTGCCGTCACTGACTTCGCGGCTGCCCTGGACGCGCACCGCTCGGCGATCTTCCACCGGGAGCGCCTGGCCCTGAGCGAGGCAGGCACCGAGCACCAGTTGGAGGCGCAGACGAGGTCCCACGACACCCGGGCGGCGATCACCGCGCCCCACATCCGCCTCCAGGTCCTGCTCCCCGAGCTGGCCGGCCCCGCCCAGCAGGCCGCAGATGCCACGTACGCGCTGCGCAAGGCCACCGATCGCGCCGAGCTGGACGCCCGGCGGCATGCGGCCAAGGAAGCCTCCGTGGCCTTCGTCGCCGCGGCCGCTGCGTTGCTGAACCCCGGCAACCGCGATTGAGGGCGACACCGCCGGCGTCCTGCGCCGGGGTAGCGCCCAGTGCCACGGGCCGTCGAGGTTGGCGGTCGCTTGCTCTTCACACAGCTGAGGTTGGCTGCGTTCGCAGTCGTGTCTGGATTACCAGCTCGTTCATGTCGGCGGCGGCATCCGTCGCCGTCGGTAGCGTGGTTGACCGCTCGGCCTCGTCCAGCGTCGCGTGGAGGGCATCGACATCGGTCGTGATGCGCTCGTGGGTGGGGGCACCGTCGAGCGTGGAGAGGCGTCCGTGTTCGGCCGCGGCTTTTGCCGTGACGAGGTCTCCGACGTAGTTCGGTGCCCGCACGGTGTCCAGCAGCGTCGGCAGGTCTGCCTGGACTTCGTGGGCGCGCATCAGATGAATGCCCGTGAGCAGGACGCGGAACGTGTAGAGCAGCGGCTTGAGTTCGCCGGTCTTCTCGAAGAGGCGCCACTGCTTCGTCGCGAAGCCGCGGTAGTGGCGGGTGTGATGCACCGTCAGGAGGCGCGGGGCGAGGCCGACGAGGGCGGTGTGCTCGGGTGTCGTGTGCACCACTAGTGGGGAGAGGAGTTGCTCCAGGACATAGCCGTTGGGGCGGAGCAGGAGCCTGGCGAACTTGGCCAGGTCGTGGGTGACCAGGTCCATCTCCAGGCCGTCCGCGTCCCACATGCGGGACCGGGTCTCCGGCGCGGGCGTCAGCCCCAGGACGTCGCGCAGGGGCAGCACGTGGACGCCGCGCAGGTCGACGTCCGAGTCGCGGGACGGGAAGCCGTAGAGGTGGGCGCCCGAGACCGTGGCGAACAGCAGGGGGTGCCGCTGTTCGGCGACGACGTGTGTCAGGTCCGGTAGGCCGCTGACGGTGTGCGTGGTCATGCGGGGCTGCCTTCGTTGGTCAGGGAGCGACGGCGGACCGAGATCAGCCAGTCCTCCACGCGGGTGGTGTCGGGGAGTTCGGGGAGCGGGCTCGCAGCCAGTGTCTGGTCCAGGCGTGCGGACAGCCTGTCGCGCCAGGCGCAGACCTCGTCCCAGGGCACTTCGCCGCGGCGTACGGCCAACAGGCGTTCGCGGTACGGGCCCGTGTCGATGTGCATGGTGCCGCTCTCCAACAGTGAGGCACCGCTGATCATCAGGCGGAGCATGTGCATGAGGTGCTTCCAGCGCGGCTCGCTCCCGCGTTCCCGGCGGTTCTCCGCCTTGACGAACTGGGCGTTGGCGTACCGCGCGAAGGTGGTGTATGCCTTGCGGGAGAGGAACGCGGGGGCGAGGTGCCGTAGTTCGGCGCCGAGTGCGGTGTGCTGTTCGACGAGTGGGCTGTGCAGGACTTCGAGGACGTTGGGATTGTTGGCGAGGGCGAGCTCGCAGAACCGCTCCACCTCCCAAGCGAACTGCTCGGGCAGCGGGCCTTCCACGTGGGTGGGCGGTTTGACCATGCGCCAGAAGTCGGCGGTGGGCGCGACGTACACACCGCGGCGATCGACGTCCGAGGCCGCCGTGGCAAGCCCGAACGCGCGCGAACCGACCACCACCGACAGGATCGTGTGCTGCTCCACCAAGTACTGCCGCGACGCTGGCATGCGGCTATTTTCGTAAGAATGCCGCGATGAGCCAAAGGATTTCTCGGTGCTCGGTGCTCGGTGCTCGGTGCTCGGTCACGAGTCAGGGACCGGGGGCGGGCCGGCGGCCCGGTCGGGCCGGGCGTGGCACATTTCGAGGCGCGGAGTGCCGTGCGTGACCAGTCGTCAGCGGTCAGGCGTGGGGCGTCGTAGTGGGTCGGGGGTGCAGGATCCCGGACGTGGTTGCGGCGACCAGGCAGAGTGCGACGGGCAGGAAGAGGGTGAGGTTGAGCGGTACGGCGTGGGTGAGTGGGCCGATGACGGCGGGGCCGGCCAGCATGCCGAGGTAGCCGAGTCCGGCGACCCGGGAGACGTTGGCGCCGGCGTTGTCGGGGTCGAAGTGGCCCGCGGCGCTGAAGAGTTGGGGGACGCAGCCGGACAGTCCGGCGCCGAACACCGCCCAGCCGGTCAGGGCCAACGGGACCCAGGGAGAGAGGGCCGCCACGGTCAGGCCGGCGGCGGCCGTGCCGGCGCCGTAGCGGAGCACGGCCACCGGGCCGACGCGGGCGGCGACCCGGTCCGCCAACAGGCGTCCGAGGGTCATGGCGGTGGCGAACGCCCCGTAGGCGAGGGCGGCGGTGGCCGCGGGCGCGTCCAGGACCGTGCGGAGGTGGAGCACACTCCAGTCGTTGGCGACGCCCTCGCACAGCATGATCAGCAGGGCGAGGGTGGCCAGGATCCAGATGTGGCGTGGAGTGGTTCGTCGGGGGTGTGGGGTGGGGGCGGTGGCGTCTGAGGGCGTGGAACTCGGCGCCTTGCGCAGCGAGTTGACGGGAGAGTCGGCCTGTGGGCTGGTGCCTGGGGCGGTCGCCGGGAGCAGTGCCGGTGCGGCCAGGGCGGTGACGAGTAGGCCCAGTGCCGCCACGGAGGTGAGCGTCGCCGCCGGGCTCCAGTCCAGGGTGAGCGTGCGCGCGCCGACCAGCGAGGCGAGCACGCCGCCGATGGAGTAGGTGGCGTGGAACGCGGACATGACCGGTCGTCGGTAGCCGCGCTCGACCTGGACGGCATGGGCGTTCATGCCGACGTCCAGACAGCCGTTGCCGAGTCCGAGGAGGAGCAGCGCCGCCCCCAACGTCCAGGCGTGGGCGGCCAGTCCGGGCAGGACCAGGGTCACGCTGCACAGTGCCGCGCCGAGCGGTACGACGGTGCGGGCGCCGAAGCGGTCGGCGAGCGGCCCGACGAGCTGCATGCCGACGAAGGCGCCCGCGCCGAGCAGCAACAGGAGCCAGCCGAGCACGGCGTGGTCGATGCCCACCCGCTGCTCGATGCTGGGGATGTGGACGATCCACATTCCCATCAGGAAGCCGTTGAGGGCGAAGTAGGCGAAGGTGGTCGCCCGTGCGGCCCGCAGCCGACGTGGCGGTGCGCCCGGTCGCGAACCTCCTGCGCCCGTCCCCGGTCCTGGCCTCGATCCCGGCCGTGTCTCCGGTTGTGCCTGAGAGTCCATGAAATGAACATAGCGAACATAATTCATGTGCGGAAGTTGCGTTGCGAACATGCTGGATGTTCAATGTGGGCATGTCTGGAACAGCGAGACTGAGGCAGATCACCGAGGCCGTACGCGATGCGGGGAGTGTCGGCGTCGCGGAGCTCGCCGAGTTGACCGGCGCCTCGGAGATGACCATTCGCCGTGACTTGGAGGCGTTGGCCGCGCAGGGCGTCCTTGAGCGCTACCGCGGCGGGGCCAGGAGCCTGCTGCTGCGCGGGGAGGAACCGCCGTTCGCGCTGCGCGCGCAGGAGGGATTGGAGGCCAAGCGGCGGATCGCCGCCGAGGTCGCCGGGCTGATCGCGGACGGTGAGTCGGTCGTCCTTGACAGCGGGACCACCTGCCTGGAGGTGGCTCGGGCGTTGGTCCCTCGCCGGCTGACGGTCATGCCGCTGTCGCTGCACGCGGTCAACGCCCTGACCGGCGGCCCGCAGCTCACCCTGCTGGTGCCGGGCGGGCGGCCGCGCCCGGGGGAGTTGGCGCTGACCGGCCCGTTGACCGAAGCCTCGCTGACCGCCCTGCGCTTCGACACCGCCGTCCTCGGCTGCTGCGGGCTCACCGCTGAACACGGCCTGACCGCTTACGACTTGGACGACGCCGCCGTCAAGCGTACCGCGATCGGCTGCGCCCGCCGCGTGATCGCGGTGGCGGAAGCCGGCAAGTTGTCCCGTACTGCCCTCGCTCATGTCGCGCCGGTTGACGCCCTGCACGCCGTCGTCACCGATGCCGTCCCGGACGACCGGACGGAGCGACTGGCCGCGGCCGGCGTGACCGTGCGGACGGTGTGAGCGGTGGTGCCGGGCATCGTTCTCTTCGACCTCTTCGGCGTGCTCGCCTGTCACCAATCGGGGGCGGGGCGGCGGGAGTTGGTGCGGTTGGCCGGCGTGTCCGGCTCGGAATTCCGGGACGCTTACTGGGCGTTGCGGGCCCCCTACGACCGTGGTGACGTCGACGGACCCGGCTACTGGCGGCGGGTCGCCGACCGCCTCGGCACCCGCTTCGACGAGCGGCGGGTCGCCGAGCTGATCGCCGCCGATGTCAGCAGTTGGAGCGCCGTGGACGACACCATGGTGGGCCTGGTTGCGGAGTTGGCGGCGGGCGGGCGGCGGCTCGGGTTGCTGTCCAACATCCCCGAGGAGCTGGCACGTTACTACGAGAGCCACCATGCCTGGCTTGACCGCTTCGAGGTGCGCGCCTTCTCCTGCCGGATCGGCCGCGCCAAGCCCGAAGCGGCCGCCTACGACTGGTGCCGGCGCGCCCTGTCCGTGTCGCCGGAGCGCATCCTGTTCGTCGACGACCGCGAGGAGAACGTCCGGGCCGCCGAAGCGGTCGGGATGCACGGCCATCTCTTCACCACTCCGGAGCGGCTGCGGGATCGGCTCGGCACGTACGTGGGAGGCGGCGGGGCGGAAGGGGGCTGCGGGGGACTGTTGGGCAGGCGGATCGGGACGCCCGGTGCGCGGTCGTCAGTTGACTGGGACGCCCGGGCTGGCGAAGGCCCGTCCGAGGTGCCTGGCTTACCGGAGATCCGTCAGCCGAGACCTGGCTCACCTGTCCGCAACATCCCCAGACGGAACACCTAGCCCGCCCTCCCGGACCGCTCGCTGAGAAGCTCGATCAGCAGTGCCAGCGGCGGCCAGTTCAACCGCCCGTGGCGGGCCACCGCGTGGGCGCGCAGTACCACCTCGGGGGCGGTCAACGGGACGAGGCGGACGCCGGGGACGGTGGCGATGTCGGCCGGTAGCAGGCTCACGCCGAGGCCCGCGGTGATCATGCCCTGGACGAGGTCGAGGTTGTCGGCCCGGTGGGTGATGCGCGGGGTGAAGCCGGCCATGGAGGCGAGCGTGCGGATGGCGGCGTCGTCGGCGGTGTTGCGGGAGTTCACGATCCAGTCGTGGGTGGCGAAGCGGGCGAAGACCTCGGCCGTCGTCCCGGCGTCGGCGGTGGCCTCGGAGGCATGGTCGGGGACGCCCAGGCCCCAAGGGGCGGTCCACAGCGCGGTGGCGCGGACCGCTGGGTCGAGGGTGGCCGGCGCGAGGTTGTAGTCGTAGGTGAGCGCCAGGTCCGTCTCGTCCGCGGCCAGCAGTTCCAGGGCCTCGGCCGGCTCGTGCTCGCGGATGAGGAGGTGCAACCGCGGGTGGCTGGTGGCCAGTTCGGCGGCCAGGGGCAGCAGGTGGGCGCGGATGGCGCTGGCGAAGCCGGCGATGCGCAGGGTGCCGTTGGGTTCCGCGCCGGGGGCGAGGTCGAGGTGGGCGGCCTCGACGGCGCCGAGGATGGTCACGGCGTGCTCGGCCAGGCGGCGGCCGGCGGGGGTGAGGCGGACCTTGCGGCCGTGCGGTTCGATCAGGGCGGTGCCCATCTCTCGTGCGAGCACGGCGAGCTGCTGGGAGACGGTGGAGGTCGTGGTGCCGGTGGCCTCGGCGACCGCGCGCATCGAGCCCAGCCGGGAGAGCTCCACCAGCAGATGCAGTCGACGCGTTTCCATTGCTCCATTGTTCAGGACATCGTTGCCCCCGTTGTTCAGGACATGGTTGCTCGATCGTTCAGGACATCGTTCAGGATGGCCGAACGGAACGTCCATGATCGGCACGTGGACGCGAACGGTGACCAGGGCATCTACTGACTCCCATGCCTGCGTTCGAGTTCAAGGGCCCCGAGGGCCGCGCCCCGTCCCGTCTCCGTACCGCCGTCGGCCGACGGCGCCTCGGCGGTGCCGAGACCGGTTTCCTGATGGCGGTCGCCTCCATGACCTCCGTCCAACTGGGGCTGGCCCTGGCCGTCCCGCTCTTCGGGCAGCTCGGCGCGCTCGGTACGGCGGGACTGCGGCTGGCGTGTGGCGGGCTGCTTCTGCTGGTCCTGATACGTCCCAGGCTGCGCGACTTCACCCGGCGGGACCTGCTCGCCTGCGCCGTGCTCGGCGGGGCCAGCGCCGGCATGATGCTCTTCTTCATGCTCGCCGTGGCGCGTCTGCCGCTGGGCACCGCGAGCGCGCTGGAGTTCCTCGGCCCGCTGGCCGTGTCGCTGTTCGGGCCGGGCGGCGGACGCAAACTGTGGGCGGGACTGGCCGCGCTCGGCGTGCTGCTGCTGACCGAGCCCTGGCACGGCGGCGTGGACGCGGTGGGACTGGTCTGCGCACTGGCCGCCGCGGGCTGCTGGGCCGGCTACATCCTGCTGACCCAGGGCGTCGGCGACCGCGTCACCGGGCTCAGCGGCCTGGCCGTCTCGATGCCGGTCGCGGGTCTGCTCGGCACGTTGATCGCCGCGCCCAGTCTGTGGGGGCATCTGACGTGGCAGCCGGTCGGGATCATGTTGGTGCTGGCTCTGGTGAGCCCGGTCCTGCCGTTCGTCCTGGAATTCCTCGCGCTGCGCCGCCTGACCACCGCCGCCTTCGGCACACTGATGAGCCTGGAACCCGCCATCGCGCTGCTGATCGGTCTGTTGGTGCTCGGCCAGACACCGGGCCCGGTGCCCGCGGCCGGGGTGCTCTTCGTGGTCATCGCCGGTGCGGGCGCCACCCGCACCGGCGCCCGCACACCGGACGAACCCGTCGCGGCCGATGCGCCCGCCCCGCGGTCGTGCGCCGCGGAAACGCCCTGAGGGGCGGGCCGGAGGACCTGAACTGCCCACGCCCCGACGGCTTCACCGGCCGCCCCCATGGCACCACCACGGACTTCCGGCACTCGCACCCCGCCGAACGGCAACAGAAGGTACTGGAGGGCTGGGCCGATGATGGGTTTCCCGGGGAGGTGGGGGGTGCGGCCTTGGGCGGGTAGCCGAAGACCGCCTCGCCGCCGCACTGGCAGTCGCTCAGCCGGAAAGCCGTCCCGGCCCGTGCGGCGACGCAGCTACTTCTCCTGCTGAGCCGCGGAAGTCCCGCCAAAATTCTGCCGGTTGAGGACGTAGGTGAGGGCGCGGCGCCGGAAGTTCTTGCCCCACAGCACGGCTCCGATGAACAGCGGGAGTCCGGGGATGAGCATGAAGGGGCCGATGGCCCAGTGGTTGGCGGGAGAGGCGATCGACTTGATGCCGATGCCAGACAGCAGGAATCCCAGCGCGGCACAGATGCCGAGCAGGTAACCCTCCGCACGCATGCCGCCGGGAAGGTCGCGTTTGTCGATCCGCACGTTGCCGGCCGCGAGCCGGCGGACCGCCTCGCCTTCCTGGTCCGCCTGCTGATGTCCGTGGATCGGCGCGTTGCTGCCGCTCATCGTGTCCCCCTGCACGTCTCACATGATCGCGGTCAACGATCTTGATGGCGAAAACGTGCTGATTCTCGCATAGTGGTCGTCGTGGCGGCGGCGCCCTCGTCCTCCTTCCCAACGCCGTCAACAGGCGCCTCGCCGCTCGGTTGTCACTGGTGGGATTTCCGCGGTGCGGCAACTCCGCACCGCCCACGACGGCCTGTTCGGCGGGCCACCGTTCCCTGCGCATCCGTCTGCCCCTGTGGTCGGTCAGGGCAGGATCTCGATGTACCCCTCGGTTCCGTGGACACGGATGCGCTGTCCGTCCCGGATCAGCCGGGTGGCCTGGTCCACGCCCACGACGGCCGGCAAGCCGTACTCCCGGGCGATCACCGCGCCGTGGGTCATCAGGCCGCCAACCTCCGTGACCAGGCCCGCGATTCCGACGAACAGCGGTGACCAACTGGGGTCCGTGAAGGTCGTGACCAGGATGTCGCCCGCTTCGATATCGGCCTCCGCCACGTCAAGGATGACCCGGGCCCGCCCCTCGATGGTCCCGGCGGAAACCGGTAGGCCGACCAGAGCACCGGCCGGCACGTCGTCGCGCCGGTACGCCCCGGTGACGGCCTCGCCGTCCGATGTCAGCACCCGGGGCGGTGTGAGTGCCTGGAACGACCGGAACGCTTCCTTGCGCTGCTGGATGAGCCGGTCGTCCACCGCGTGCGAGCGCACCACGTCGTGGAGTTCCTGGAACGTGAGGTAGAAGACGTCCTCCTTCTCGGGTAGCACGCCTGCCCGGACGAGGCGCTCGGCCTCCGCCAACAGGGCTTGTTTGTAGACGAAGTAGCGGCTGATGATGTCGTACTTGGGGTACTCCCGGTACCCGATGAAGGTGCGGACCCGGTCGATCATCCGCTTCGCCTGATCGGCCTTTTGGTCCCCGTCAGGCAGGGTCCGCAAGCGCGACAGCACGTCCTGTTCCTTCTTGAGCGCTGCCTGCCGGCCTTCCTCGAAACGCCGTTCGGCGGCGCCGGGCTCGAAGTTCCGGACGTTGTCGAGGATCACGGGCACGAGCGTCGTGGGGCGTTCGCGCCAACGCGGCCTCGTGATGTCGATCTCGCCGACGCAGCGCATGCCGTACCGGTTGAGGTAGCCCTCGATGGCGTCGCGCGCTTCGGCCCCGCCCGTGAGCTTCGCCAGGTCCGCCAGGAAGCCGTCGTCCTCGACGCCTTGCAGGAACGCAACGACCTCCGGGTGCGGTCGGATCGCGTCCGCGACGTCGAGCAGGGCCAGTCCCATCTCCGACGTGACGTTGCCGGGGGCGGACAGCGTGAGCGTGTCCGCCGCGTGCTTCTCGCCCAGCCACTCCCACAGGTTGTCGTTGAGCCACCACGTGGCCTCCATCCCCGCCATGATCACCTGAAGGTTCAGCGGGTCACTGAGGACCCGCTTGTGCTCCTCGAAGGCTTCCAACAGGAAGTCGAACAGGGCGGGTCCGGTCTTCGTCCGGATGTCGCGCTCCAGGGCGGCGATGGATGCCTGGCTCCGCTCGATCAGCCCGGTGACGATGGCCGGATCGGTCTCGATCGGGGCGGACGCACCGCCGGCCACCGGCCTGCCCGGCTCCGCGTCCGGGAGCGACGGGACGAAGTCCTCGCGGTCGAGGACGGTCTCCAGAGCATCTCTGACCAGCGGATCGCCCCTGCCCATGAGGTCCAGGAGGCTGGCGCGGCTCGTGGGCGAGGCCAGGCGCCGGGTGGCGTCGACGAACAGCCTTCCGCCGGCCTCGTGCATCGGCACCATGGCCGTCAGCCGCCACATGGAGAGCCCCAGCGGCTTCATGGGGTCGGTCATCATCTGCTGATGACCGACGGAGACGTAGACGTGATTCTCCTGGTCATCGGAGTCGGGGAGGGGGAACAGCGTGGTGATCGGTCGGCTCTGCACGATCTGGAAGCCGCCGTCGACCAGGCACCATTCGATGTCCTGCGGGCGGCCGAAGTGCGCTTCGATCCGGCGCCCGAGCTGCACGAGCCGCACGACCTGGGCATCCGACAGCGCCGGCTGCTCCTGCCGCTGTGCGTCGATCGCCACTTCCCGGGTACCGCCGGTCGGCAGGGCGTGAACGGCGCGCTGTTTGGCGGCGATTGCCTTGGCGACGACTTCGCCGTTCCGCACCGTGAAGACGTCCGGGTTCACCAGGCCGGAGACCAGGGCCTCGCCGAGGCCGAAGCTGGCGTCCACGGTGGCGACCTTCCGGTTGCCCGTGACGGGATCGGCCGTGAACAGGATGCCGGCCGCATCGGGGAGGACCATCCGCTGCACGACCACGGCCATCTGGACCGCACGGTGGTCGATGCCGTTCCGCTGGCGGTAGATCACGGCCCGCTCGGTGAAGAGCGAGGCCCAACACCGGCTGATGTGGTGGAGGATCGCGGTCGGCCCCACGACGTTCAGGTACGTGTCCTGCTGGCCGGCGAAGGAGGCCGTCGGCAGGTCCTCCGCCGTGGCGCTGGAGCGGACGGCGTAGGCGGCCTGGTCGTCGAGCCGGGCGAGCGCGCCGGTGATCGCCGATACGAGATCGCCCGGAATGGCGATTCCCTCGATGATCCTTCGGATCTCCGCGCTGAGAGTGCGGATCGCCTCCCCGTCGTCCGGGCCCAGGCACGACAGTTGATCAAGTCGATCGTTGATCGACGGCGCCTGCGCCAGGGTCCGCCGGAAGGCGTCCGTCGTCACACAGAAGCCGGCCGGTACGCCGATGCCCGCGATCCGCGACAGCGCCCCCAAGTGGGCACCCTTGCCACCGACGACCGCGCCCTGCGACTCGTCGATCTCCCGAAGGTCCCACACGTACTGCTCGTTCACTGCGACGCCTCCCAGGCAGTCTTGTTCCGCTGCACCGCACTGGCCGTGGTTGATCGAACCAACCGCGCGACCGTCTCCGCCGAACCTGCTGCCGGCCACGTCCGTGTCCCCTGCCCCTCTTCCTCTGACGAGTCGGTCGCCCGCTCGGCGCGGTTTGCCGGAGCGCACATCGGCATTCCCGCCCCGAATGCCCGCGGCCACACCGCCGGCGCGACCAATTGACCGGAGTCGCCGCGTCTTTCGTCCGTCGGCAACAACACACGCACGATGCGCCCCTCATTTCCGCAGGTTGTGGTCTAGGCCGACGATTGTGCGGCACCCCCAGGGCCTTGCCGCAAGCCCCCCAGTGCGCTATATGTTGAGAGTGGCAGGGAGAGGTGTCTCCTTGCCCTTTCTTTTTGCTGACCGCTGTGGCTGACGAGTTCCGTGTGCAGCGGTGGCGCGCCGCCGCGTAGGCGCACGCGGCAGTGGCCCGGCCCGAAACGGGAGCCGCGCCCAGCCGTTTCCGTTCCTGCGCGTTTCTTGGCATTCAGGCTCGCGGGACCATCAACTTCCCCTTCGTGGCGGTCATTTCGGTCACGCCCCGCGCGGTCTGTCGTAGCCCCAGACCCTCGTGGAGTGGATCGCCCGAGCCCATTCATGGCGAGGGCATCGATGAACGCCCGTGCCCTCGCCGGGGCCTTGGGATGGCCGCCGGCGCGATCAAGACTCCCGGGGTGAGCGAGGTGGTGGGTTGGGGCCTGGAGGGCATCCAGGAAAGCGTCACCGAAAGCATCAAACGGGACGCTATCAACGAGGCCCAGCACGAAGCGGGCCGGGAATACGCCAACGGCGTCTCGGCGGCCCAACATTCAGCGCGGGTAGCGTTGTATCAGGCCGGAAAGTGCGAGGACTTCGACGAGGCCACAAAACTTCCTGCCGAAGGCGGCGCAGGCGGACGGCTGCTGAACGCAGTCCCGGCCCAACAGGGCTCCATGGGGCTCGTAACGGGATTCAGCTCGGGAAACAGCCGCTCCGCGGACCGGCTCCGGCATGTGGCCCCGGCCTCCGTTCAGGCGGGCGCTTGCCCGCTCTTCCTTCCTCTTGTCGCTCTGAGATGTGAGACGGCGGCGACGATGGGCGTGATGATGCTGGCTGCCAGGAGGGCGGCGAAGAATACAAGGGCCGGGTTCACCCAGGTGGGAACGAGATCGAAGTCCGAGTTGCACTTGTTGTGCAGCGGGAACCAGCGATCCATTTCCGCCGCGTGCTCCGATCGGTAGGCGGCGTCGTAGTCTTCGTGATGGATGAGCCGGCAGGACTCCGCCACGTCCAAGCCGCCGGAGAAAAGCCCGACGAAGTAGGAGACGGGCAGGGCCAGGAGCGATACCGGCGCGGTGACGAGGGCGAGCATCAACCATCCGGTGCGCCTCTGCCGTGCATGCAGGGCGGAGAAGCCCCGCCCGGCCGCGTTCACGACGAGGAACATGCACGCCAGAAGGACGGCCGTGACGACGGCGAACAGCCAGTCAAACGCCAGGATGACGAAGAGAACCATCAGGGCGACGCCAGCGAGGTAGAGCCTTTTCTCCGGATGGTTCAGGGAACTGCGGCCTGGCATGGATCAGTCCTTGATGCGTGTCGATCGGAGGGGCGTCCTGTGGTGGCATCGGCGCCGGTTCAGTAAGGCGCGGCCGTCGTTTGATGGCACTGAGCCCCCTTGTCGTCACACCCCGGGCGTGTGCCAGGAGGTGCGGTCTGCGGCTCGGTGGTCGGTCGAGCCGACACGAACGTAGGGAGCTGGCGCGCTCCGCGCAACTGGTCAGTGCCATGCCTAAGTGGGCAAATGGGTGGATCGCCGACTAACGCTGTGATGTGGCTCATCACGGTTGTGCGGCAAGGGATTTCGAAACCGTAACGAGGCGGGAGCGGCCCGAAGTCCCGTTGGACACCTACTGATGCGGCGCGGCTGCGGGACCTGCTCAGGTGAAGTGAGGGAGGGGCGGGCGCTCGGGCTCAGGGGAGGCGGAGTACCGGCTTGATGACCTCGCCGGTGGTTGCTGCCTGGGCGGCGCGTTCGATGTCGTGGAAGGGAAATTCGGTGATGATCTCGTCGAGGGGGAGGAGGCCCTCGCGGTAGCGGGTGATGAGCTGGGGGATGAAGTCGGCGGGTGCCGCGTCTCCTTCGATGACGCCGCGGATGCGGATGCCCTTGGTCAGGACGGTCATGATGTCGAACTCCGCGCGGCCACCGACGCCGACCAGGGCCAGTGTGCCGCGTTGGGTGAGGGCGCCGATGGCCTGGGTGATCACGTCGGGGCGGCCGGTGGTGTCGAGGGCGAAGTGGGCGCCACCGTCGGTGTGTTGGCGGATCGCGGCGGCGACGTCGGCGACGGTGTCGGGGGCGAGTGCCGTCGTCGCGCCGAGCTTGAGGGCCGTGGCGCGGCGGGCCGGGAGCGGGTCGACGGCGATGACGCGGCAACCCTCGGCGGCGGCGGTCATCACGGCGCTGAGTCCTACGCTGCCGGCGCCGAAGACGGCGAGGGACGAACCGCGGGGCGGGCGCAGGACGTTGAGGACGGTCCCGGCGCCGGTCTGTACGCCGCAGCCGAGTGGTGCGGCCAGCGCGGGCGGGAGGTCCGCGGGGACCTTGACGACGTTGCTGAGGTGCGCCAGGGCGTGGGTGGCGAAGGAGGACTGGCCGAAGAAGTTGCCGTAGACGGGGCTTCCGTCCCCAGCTCGGGAGAGTGGGGTGGTGCCGTCGGGGCGGGTGCCGGTGGCGTTGAGTGCGAAGATGCCTGTCTCGCAGTAGGCGGGGTGGCCCGCTGCGCACTGGCGGCAGGTCCTGCAACTGCGGTAGCTCAGGCATACGGTGTCGCCGGGGCGGACGGTGGTGACCTGGTCGCCCACGGCCGTCACCACGCCGGCTCCCTCGTGGCCGAAGACCATGGGACTGAGCTGTGCCGGCCACTTCTGGCGGGTGCTCAGGTCGGTGTGGCAGATGCCGGCCGCCGTGATCTTGACCAGGACCTCGTCGGGTCGGGGTGCGTCGATCACGAGGTCGTCGCGGAGGGTGAAGGGCCCGCCGGGGGTTTCTACGACGGCTGCTTGGATGCGCATGGGGGTGGTTGTATTCCTGTGTGGTCGGTGGTGTTGGCCGTCCCTGCGGCCGCGGCGGCGGGTGGTGTTGGTGGGGTGAGCCTACTCAACCGGTGGGTGTGGTGCCGGGGATGGGTTGTCCTCTCAGCCAGCGGGGCGGAAGGCGAGGACGGTGGTGTGGCCGCCGAAGCCGAGGGAGTTGCTGAGGGCGAGGCTGAGGGGTTGGGGGCGGGCGTGGTCGGTGACCAGGTTGAGGGTGGGGGCGTCGGGGTCGGGGTGGTGGAAGTTGGCGGTGGGTGGGACGAGTTGGTGTTTGAGGGTGAGCGCGGTGAGGGCGGCTTCGATCGCGCCGGCGGCGCCCATGGTGTGACCGAGAACGCCCTTGGTTGAGGTGACTGAGGGGGTGGTGGTGCCGAACTGGCGGTCCAGGAGGGCCGCTTCGGTGCGGTCGTTGAGGGGGGTGCTGGTGCCGTGGGCGTTGATGTGGTCGATTTCCGACGGGGTGGCGCCGGCGGCTCGGAGCGCTTCCTGAGTGGCCAGTAGCAGGCCCCGGCCTTCGGGGTCGGGGGCGACCGGGTGGTGGGCGTCGGCGGAGATGCCGTGGCCGGCGAGGTGCGCCTGGACGGGGGCGTGGCGGGCGGTGGCGTCGGTGGCGCGTTCCAGGACGAGGATGCCCGCGCCCTCGCCGAGCACGAAGCCGTCCCGGTCGGCGTCGAAGGGGCGGGAGGCGTGGGCGGGGGCGTCATGGCGGCGGGAGAGGGCGCCCATGCGGGCGAAGGCGGTGGCGCAGAGCGGGGTGATCATGGCGTCGGCGCCGCCGGCCACCGCGATGTCGCAGGAGTGGGAGGACAGCAGCAGCGCGGCCAGGGCCAGGGCGGTGGCGCCGGAGGCGCAGGCGGTCGCGGTGTGCAGGACCGGGCCGCGGGCCCCGAGGGCGATGGCCAACTGCCCGGCGGCCATGTTGGGGAGGAACGCGGGCAGGGTCAGGGGGGAGACGGCCCGGGGGCCGGTGTCGGCGAGCTTGTGGAGCTGCCGTTCGTAGGTGCCGATGCCGCCGGCCGCGGAGCCCAGGACCACCGCGACCCGGGCGCCGTCCCAGGTGGTGGGGTCCAGTCCGGCGTCGGTGACCGCCTCGTGGGCGGCGGCCAGCGCGAACTGGGTGGCGCGGTCGTGTTGCCAGGGCCGGGGGCCCGGCACTTGGGTGCGCGGGTCGAAGTCCGGGACGCGGCAGGAGAACGTGACGGGCAGGCCGGCCAGTTCGGGGTCCGGTGTGGCGGTGCCCCGGCCGGCGCAGACGCCTTCCCAGGTGGCCGCGGTGCCGGAACCGGCCGGGGTGACCAGGCCGATTCCGGTGACCGCGAGACCGGTGTCGTCGCCGGGGCCACTCACCGCGGGGCTCCTCCCCGCTCGGCGGTGCCGTCGGCGGGCAGTTGTGCGGCGACGGCCTGCGTCAGCTGCTCCAGAGTGAGTTCGGCGGTGGCGCCGTCCTCGTCGAGCGGGATGCCCCAGTGTTCCTGGAGGGTGACGATGAGCTCGACGACGGCGAGGGAGTCGAGGTCCAGGTCGCCGAGGGTGCGGTCGGGGTGGACTTCCTTGGCGTCGACCTCGAACTTGTCGGTGAGGGTGGTCACGAGGTGGTCGTAGACAGGTTCCATGAGGGGTTCCTCCGGTGGGTGGGGCGGGTGGTGGGTTGCGGGGTGCGGGGCTCCGGCGGGTGGGCGAAGGGGCGGGCGGAGGGCCAGGTCAGGGCGGCGGACGCCCAGGTGAGGCCGCCGCCGAAGGCGGTCAGGAGGGTGGGGGTGCCGGGGCGGATGCGCCGGTGGGCGGCCGCGTCGGCGAGGGCCAGTGGGATGGATGCGGCGGCGGTGTTGCCGACCTCGCGGAGGTTGCCGTAGCGGTGGTTGGGCGGGATGCCGATCCGGTCGGCGACCGAGTCGAGGATCCGTTGGTTGGCCTGGTGGCCGATGAACGCCCCGATGGTGGCGGGCTGCCAACCGGTCTTTGCCAGCACGGCGTTGGAGGAGGCGGTCATCCGGCGCACCGCCTGGCTGTACACCTCGCGGCCGCGCATCCGGAAGTAGTGCTCCTCGCGGCTCTGTCGGTGTGCCGGGTCGGGTTGTCGGGAGCCGCCGGCGGCGATCGCGATGAGGTCGCTGCCGGTGCCGTCGGAGCCCCAGTCGGTGGCGGCGATGGCGCCCGGCTCGCCGCGGTCGCCGGCGCGCAGCAGTACCGCGCCGGCGCCGTCGCCGAAGATCACCGCGGTGTCCCGGTCCAGTGGGTCGATGATCCGGGAGTAGGTCTCGGCGCCGATCACCAGCGGTCGGGTGCAGAGGCCGGTGCGGATCAGCGCGGTGGCGACGGCGAGGCCGTAGAGGAAGCCGGAGCAGACCGCGGACAGGTCGAAGGCGGGAACGGTGCCCAGGCCCAGCCGTTGGGCGACCTCCGGTGCGGTGGCCGGGCAGCGCCGGTCCGGGGTGGTGGTGGCGAGCAGCACCAAGTCGGCGCGGGCGCCGGCGGATTGCTGCGCGGCCCGGCCCGCGGCGACCGCCAGGTCGCCGGTGCTGGTGTCCTCCTCGGCCTCCCGGCGCCGGGCGATGCCGGTGCGGGTGCGGATCCACTCGTCGGTGGTCTCCAGTACGCCGCGGCGCCGGACGTCGTCGTTGGTCAGCACCCGCGGTGGCAGGCAACTGCCCATGCCGTCGAGCACGGCGGTGGGGCTCACCCTTGTCATGGTGGGTTCCTCGATTCGGGGGCGGTCAGGCGGTGAAGGGGGAGGGCGGTTTGGGGGTGCCGGCCAGTCCGCCGTCCGGCACCGACACCCCGCCGTCGAGGACGAGGGCCTGTCCGGTGAGGTAGGAGGCGGCGGGGGAGGCCAGGAACAGGGCGGCGCGGGCGATCTCTTCGGGTTCCGCCCAGCGGCCCAACGGGACGTGTGCCGTGAGCCAGTCCGACAGCGGTGCCAGGGAGTAGGCGAAGGCCGTCATGTCGGTGCGGGTCCAGCCGGGGCAGAGCGCGTTGACGCGGATGCCCTGGCGCGCCCAGCCGACCGCCAGGCTGCGGGCGAGGGCGATCTGTGCCGCCTTGGACGCGCCGTACGCCTCCATCCGCGGGGTGCCGGCGACACCGGCCAGCGAGGACATCAGCACCACGCTGGCGCGGGAGGAGGCCGTGAGGTGGCGGTGGGCGCGCCGGCAGAGCGCCGCGGTGGCGTTGAGGTTGACCGCGATCACGTGGTCCCAGTCGGCCTGTTGGGAGTCCTGGAGGGGGACCAGGGTGGGGGTGCCGTCCTCTTGGGAGGGCAGCACGCCGGCGTTGTGGACGATGACGTCGAGCCCGTCGAGTGCGGTGGCCGCCTCGTCCACCACCTCCTCGGCGGCGCCCGGTTCGGCGAGGTCGCCGGGGACGAGGGCCGCGGTGCGCCCGGCGTCCTCCACCAGGGCGGCGGTCTCCTTCAGCGCCGTTGAGGTGCGGGCGGACAGTGCGAGGTCGGCGCCGGCCCGGGCCAGGGCGACGGCGGTGGCCTTGCCGATGCCGCGGGAGGCGCCGGTGACCAGGGCGCGGGCGCCGTCGAGCCGGAACGGGTCGGGTGTTGTGGTCATGAGGAACTCCTTTGCAGGGCCGGGGCGTTGACGAGGTGCTTGACTGGGGAGGTGGCTGTCTGGGTGGTGCGGGTGGGGGCGATGCGGATGACCGGCGCGCCGGTCCAGGTCAGCAGGGCGCTGCCCCAGGTGACGCCGGCGCCGAAGACGGCCAGGAGGATCCGGCCGCCGCGCGGCAGCAGTCCTCGGGAGGCCGCGCCGGCCAGGGCGTAGGGGGCGCTGGCGGCGCCGATGTTGCCGACCTCGTCGCCGACGATGACCAGGCGGCCCGGGGGGATGCCGATGCGCTCGCCCAGGTCGCGCAGCAGGACCGGGTTGGGCTGGTGGGTGATGTAGGCGTCGATGTCGGTCAGTTGCAGGGCGTTGCCGGCCAGGCTCTCGCGGACCAGGCGGGGGAAGACGTCGACGATGAAGTCCCGTACCGCGCGGCCGTCCATGTGGACGTGGTGTTGGCGCGCGCCGAGGGTGGCCGGGCTGGCCGGGATGCGGCTGCCGCCGGCCGGGATCAGAACGTGGTGGGCGCCGGTGCCGTCGGAGCCGAGCCGGAAGTCGGTGAAGCCGGCGTCGCCGGGGACGGGGCCCAGTACCGCGGCGGCCGCTCCGTCGGCGAAGAGCACCGCGGTGCCCCGGTCGGTGGGGTCGAGGAACTTGGAGTACGCCTCGACGCCGACCACCGCCGCGTAGCGGGCGCCACCCTGGCCGCGCAGCCAGTCGTGCGCGACCCGGGCGGCGAACAGCCAACCGGCGCAGGCCGCGCTGACGTCGAGGGCGACCGCGTGCCGGGCGCCGGTCAGGGCCTGGACGCGGCAGGCGGTGGAGGGGCCGAGCTCGTCGGGGGTGGAGGTGGCGGCGATCAGCACGTCGAGTTGTTCGATGTCGATGCCGGCGGCGGCCACCGCGGCGCGCACGGCGGCCGCGGCCAGGTCGGATGCGGCCTCGTCGGGGCCGGCGACGTGTCGGGTGTGCACGCCGGTGCGCTGGGCGATCCATTCGGGGGTGACGCCGGCTGCGGCCGCGATGTCGTCGTTGGAGCGGGTGGTGTGCGGGAGGTAGGTGCCCATGCCGAGGATGCCGATGCGCGGGGCGGGGGAGGAGTGCGGGCTCATGACGGCCTTTCCGGTGACCGGTCGAGGGAGTCGTACAGGGCCGTGGCGTAGTCGTCGGCGCCCAAGGGGGCCGGGACCGCGCCGGGCGGCGCGCCCATCGCCCCGCACAGCAACGGGAGATGGGGCAGTAGCCGGTCGCACAGGCCGTCGATCACGGTGGGGAGTGCGCGCGCGGTGGCGGGGGAGAGGGTGCCGGCGGCGAGCAGGCTGCCGGCGGCGCGGCGGGCCTCGACGGCGCCGTGGAGCGCGGCCAACGGATGCAGTATGGCGCGTAGTTCGGGGTCGTGGACGGCCTCGACGGCGGCGGCGACCGCGTCCGCGATCAGCCGGGCGCCGTAGGCGGCGCCGAGTTCGTGGGCGGCGTCCAGGAGGGGGTTCCATAGGTCGAGTCCGGTCCGGCCGGCCCGGGTGCGGCGTTGGAGGGTGCGCCGGAGGGTGTCCCGCAGTCGCTGTTCGTGGGCCCGGGCGACCGCCGGCCACCAGCCCGGGTGGTCAGGGGTGGCCTCGGCGCGCGGCACCGTGCCGCCGGCCCCGCCGCCGGCCCCGCCGCCGGCCTGGGCGAGTGCTCGGCCGGCGTCCAGCAGGATCAGTTGGCCGTCGCCGCCGGCGGTGTCGAAGGCGTGCGCGAAGCCGTGATAGCCGTCGAGGAGGTTGGGGTGCAGGAACCCGGCGAGCCCGCAGCGGTGTTGGCACTCGGCGGCGACCTGCGCGGCGCGCCGTACCGTGGCCGCCTTGAGTACCGCCAGCGGGCGGTCCACGGCGGTCCAGGGGGAGAACGTCATGCCGTCCGGGGCGGGTGGCGGGGTGTGGTGGGCGGTCCGTGAGCGGGCCCAGATCTCCCGTGCGGTCCGGCCGGCGCAGGTCAGTGCGAACGCCTCGGCCAGTGCGCCGAGCAGCGCGTGTTGCTGGTTGCGCAGGTCCAACACGCGGGCGCCGGGGGCCAGTCGGCCGTGCGCGCGGCGGTGGGCGGAGAAGCGGAGTGCCTGGACGGCGCTCTGGCGGGTCATGGCGGCGACCGCCGACGGCAGGGTGGCCCACAGGAGTTGGCCGACGGACAGGGTCCGCTGGAGCCGGGCGTCGCGGTCGCCGAGCGGGTCGTGCAGGACGCCGTCCGCGTCGACGTGCGCCTGGTCGGACAGCCACTGGCGGTGCGGCACCCGCACGCCCTGGAACCGCACCAGCGCGTAGTCCAGCGGCAGCGACGGCGCCTCGATGCGGCGCGAGATCTCCACACCCGGCAACGGGCCTGCATTGTCGGTGAGTTCGACCACGAACGAGAACACCCCGTGGTCGGTGTCGTCGACCAGGACACGGGCGCACACCACGGCGGTCTGTGGCCCTCCGGCCCCGCCGACGCTGGAGAACTTGGCCGCGCCCGGCACCGGCGTGTCGAGCACGAACTCCCGTGTGTCGGGGTCGAGTCGGGCGACGGTGCGGGTGCCCAGGTGACTGCTGGCGTCCCCGATCTCGGTGACCAGGAAGACGCCCTTGGTGCGGCCGGTGGTCAGCGCCTGCCAGGGGCGGCCGATCCGTGTCGGGTCCTCGGCGAGGGTCGCCATGGAGCCCAGGCAGAGCGCGTAGTGGTTGAGGACGGCCATGTAGAGGGGCGGGTCGACGAGGGCCACGCATTCGCTGAGTACGGCGAGTTGCTCCGGATCGCGGAACAGTTCGCCCGCCGGTGGGAGGTTCCTGGCGAGCAGGCGCAGTTGTCGATGCATGCGGTGGGCCCGGTCCTCGGTGGGGTCCGGGGGCGCGGCGCGGTCGGCGGCCAGGACGGTCAGCAGGCGGCTGCGCAGGGTGTAGGGGCGGGAGCCGTTGACGATCTCGCCGAGCTCATCGAGCGGTTGCGTGCGCGTGGTCATCGTGCTGGCTCCAGAGGGCGGTGCGGGTGGCGAGGGCGGCGTGTGGCGGGCGGGGGGTGGGCTCGTCGGGGCCGGGCCAGGGGAAGTCGGGGTCGGCGAGCGGTGCATGGGCGCCGGCCGCCTCCGGCGGCAGGACCTCCCGGATGCTGCGGGTCAGCGCGCGGCCGGTGCCCGCCTCGAAGAACAGGGCGCGGTCGCCGCCGGCGGTCACCTGGCGCAGCACCGGTGGCAGTCGCATGGGGCGGATCAGGCAGTCGGCCAGGCCCCGATGGACGTCGTCGCCGGGCCGGTAGAGGCCGCCGCGGACGGCGGAGCGGACGGGAACGCGGGCCGGGCGGCCGTCGATGGGGCCGATCGCTGCGGCGAAGGCGTCCGCGGGGCCGGTGAGGGACGGGTGGTGGGAGGAGAAGGGCAGCCGCAGGCGGGCGGCCGGGACGTCCTGCCGCTTGGCGTGTTCCTCCAGGGCGCGCAGTCGTGGCAGGGGGCCGCTGACGATGGTCTCGTCGGGCCCGTTGATGCAGGCCAGGGCCAACTCCGGGGAGCCGGTGCGGCGCAGGAGGGCCGCCGCGCCGGCCTCGCCGGTGGCCAGCAGGGTCAACCCGCCGGGGCAGCGGGCCAGTTGGTGGGCCAAAAGGCAGGCGATGCGGGCACCCTCGGCGACCTCGAACACGCCGGCCGCGGTGAGGGCGGCGATCTCCCCGAAGCTCACCCCCAGCACCTCGTCCGGCGCCAGTCCGGCGACGCACAGCGCCCGGTGCACGGCCATCGAGGAGCAGAACAGGGCCAGTTGGGGGGTGCCCACCGGTCCGGCCGCGAGGTCGCGGCCACTGGGCGGCGCATCGCTCAGCAATGCCTTGGCCATCGGCGCGATGCCGAATTCCCGAGCCACTTCCTCGGATTCCTCGAATACCTCGCGCACGGTATGTCGGACGGCCGGGTGGGCGCGCAGTGCCCGGATGAGCGGGCTGACCGCGAAGTCGCCCTGCCCGGGAAAGACATGGACGATCCTGAGCGCAGCCGATTCGCGTTTTCCCCGAGCGGGCGGGACACCTTGACGCATTTGCTCATCTCATTTCCGAGGGGTTCTCTGTGGTGTCGTGCCATTCAACATCGGTTGTTCCGCCGATGGCCGGAGTTTCGGGTCCGGGGCTGTTGAAGGGGGTGAACGCGCAGGCGGCGCGGGTGTCTCAGGGGTGCTGAGAAGGTGACGTGACCGCCAACGCCCGGTGCAACACCGCGCTCGCCGCCGGGAGTTTGCGGAACGGCGTCAACATTTGCCGCAGCCGCGCCGCGGCCAAGTCCGCCGCCCCGGACCGCAGATGCCCGTAGTGGTCGAGAAAGGAATTCCAGGAGGCGCTGGCCTCTTCCACGTGGCCCAACCCGACGAGGATTTCCGCGTGCTGGGCATGGCTCAACGCCATGGCCCGGTGGTCCTCGACGGACCGGTGCGCCAGCGAGTTCACCAGGGCGGTGCGCGCGGCCGACAGGTCGCCGGTGTACCGCAGCACCTCGGCGCTCTGGAACTCCATCGACCCGGGCGAATACGCGGTGAACGGCCCCGTCGTGCCGGCCCGGCCAGCCTTGGCCATGGCTCGCTCGGCCCGGTCCAGGGACTCCCGCGCCGCCCGGTGGCGCCCGCAGGCCGCCTGGGTCACGGCGAGTTGGGAGAGCAGGAAGGCCCGCGCCGGCCCCTCGGGCGTGCGGGAGGCCGCGGCGGCCTCGGCGGCGCGCAGGGCGATCCGCCGGTGGCCCAGCGCGAGCCCCTGCGCGCTCAGCCCGCGCAGCACGACGGCGCGGGCGGTGGGGTCGCCGGACTCGTCGGCGAGCCGCAGGGCGGTGGTGAAGTGGCGCTGCGCGAGCCCGTGGATGGAGGCGTCCTGATACATCCGGGCGAGCAGGAACGACAGCCGGGACGCCTCGACCAACAGCCCGCGGCGCGGGGCGCGGCCCGGGTGCTCCCGTAGCCGCGGGGCGATGTCGTCGGCGAGGTAGGCGGCCAGCGACGAGCGGGCGGTGCGGCCTCCGTGGGCGTCGAACGAGGTCGAGTAGAAGCGCACCGCGAGGCGGATGACGGCGAGGTCGTCCGGGTCACCGGGCTCCGCGCGCGGCGGGCGCTGCCACGGCACCCGGTCCCCGGCCTCGGTCGCCAGCTTCGCCAACTCCGCCTCGCGGTACGGCAGCATCCGGGCGGCGGCCCGGCGCGCCGGTTCGTTCTCCATGGTGCACAGGTCGGTCAGCGCGGTGCTGATCGGGGTGTCGGAGGCGGGGAGCCGTCCGGCCGCCGGACCGGACGGCTCCCCTGAGAGGCCCGCGGCCGCCGGGGAGACCGCTCGGCCAAGGCGGCGGGCCAGGGCCTCGGCTATCAACTCCGGCACCGGGGGCGCCGGTCGGGTTCCGCTGAGCCAGTGGGCGACCGCGGTGCGGTCGTAGTTGAGGTCGAGGTCGATCTCAGCGGCGAGGGCGTTGACCGTGCGCGCCATCGCCGCCTGCGTCCAGCGGGCCTCTGCCAGTAGGGCCCGTAGGTTCTTGTTGGGGCGGCGTGACGGGGACATCTAGGGCTCCCGGCACGGCGGTTCGGATTTCGGTCCGGTCGGTCTGCCCACGTCACCCCGCGTCACTCTTGCGGTTGCTCCACGGCGGCGCGGGCGGGGGGATCCGGAGAAACGAAAGGGGCTGAAGAAATTCATGGGAAGTGATGTCCGTAGGTGGTAACGCTGTTGCACGTGTTCTCTTTCTTTTGTTCGGCCGCCGGGTCCTGGGGGTGTCTACGGAATTCTTCCGGGGCAGCCTTACGGTGGCCTGAAAGGCGCCCTACGGATCACTGCCCCGTAGCCAACAACCGTTCATCAACGGAACCATGAAACGAGCTAGGGCGGAACGCCCGACCGTGGTCAGGAGCGTGAACGTGTTGAAAGGCACTCTGACACCGGACGTTACCCGAGCCGGATCCCCCGACGAGTAGAGCGAGGCACCCAGACCATGACGCCCCCGCGCCGTCCCAACCGTCTGCTAGCGGCCCTGCTGGCCGAAGCGGACTGGACCGCCACGGACCTCTCCCGCGCCGTCAACGCCCTCGGCGCCGCGCGGGGCTTGCAACTGCGCTACGACCGCACCTCGGTGGCCCGTTGGCTCAACGGGGCGCGCCCCCGGCCTCCGGTCCGCGAACTGATCGGCGAGGTGCTGGGCCGGCGCCTGGGTCGGCGGCTGACGACCCGGGAGACCGGCTTCACCGACCCGGCCACGATAGGCGTGCTGTCGTCGGCCTGGCGCGCCGGCGACCCCGTCCACCGGCTGGCGCTGCTGTGCCGTGCCGAGACCGACCCGGTGCGCCGCGCTGACCTCGCCCGTACCGTCCTCTCCGCCCCGCCGCCGGTGGTCATCGGCTGGGAGAGCCGGCCCCCGGTCCTGCCGCCGGCCGACCCGCGCGCGCCCCAGGCGTCCGCCGCGGCCCCGGCCCGGCTGGAGGCGGTGGCCGTGCGCAGCGCCCTATTGGGGGAGCGGTACGGCGGCGCACACGGCCGGTCGGCGTTGGCGGGGTACCTCGCCACGGAGGTGGTGCCGCTGCTCACCGCCCCGGCACACCCCGCGGTCCGGCGCGCCCTGCTCACCGGCGCCGCCCATCTGACGCTCCTGCTGGCGGGCCGCACCAGTGAGACCGGGCACCCCGCCCTCGCCCAGCACTACTACGACATCGCCCTCGAATTCGCGCACGCCGCCGGCGACCGCGGCACCCACGCGATCGTGCTGCGGTGCCTGAGCATGCAGGCGCACCAACTCGGCGACCACGTCCAGGCGATCGCCCTCGGCGAGGCCGCCACCGAGATCGCGGGGTCCGCGGTCCCGAGGGCCGTGCGTGCCTTCCTGCACGCGGGCCGCGCCGTCGTCCTGGCCGGCGCGGGCCAGGCCCGAGCCGCCACCGCGGATCTGTTGACCGCCGAGCAGCATCTGTCCCGGGCCACCGGTCCCGAGGGCCCGTTCACCAGCTATCCGGAGACCGCGCTGCGCTACCAGCGCGCCGAGATGCTGTCATGCCTGGGCGATCACAAGGCCGCCCTGGGCGAGCTGGAGAGCTCCCTGGCCTGCCGGCCCGCCGACCACCACAAGGCCCACACCCTGCTGCACGCCCACCTCGCGCACACCCTGCTCGCGCTGAACGAGGTCGACGCGGCCGTGGACCACTCCCTCCACGCCCTGCGTCACCACCGTCAGCTCGCCGCCGGGTCCGTGCACGGCACCCTGCCGCGCCTGGCCCACCGCCTGGCGCCCCATCAGCGCAACCCCCGCGTCAAGGCATTCCGGGAGCGGCTTCGGGGCACGGCCCGGTGAGGCCGTCCCCCGGCCCCTCCGGCTCGCCCCGACGCACGGCCGACGGCCGGGGCTCCGCCTGCTCGCCGTCCGTGCCCACTGCGAGGAAGCCGCCCAGCAACACCATCGCCACGTCAACAGGATCAGTCACACGCCAATAAAGAGGGGGGGAGTGCCCCATTTCGATTCTCGGCACGCCCACCCGACCGCACCTTCACCCAGAAGCACCCAACCCACCCGTCCCACCGGAGCGCGCCCCGGCCAGAGCGGGCACCGCCACCCGCGCCCCGGGAACCCCACGGCGCCGGGGCCACAACCACCGCCGGACCGGCGGTGGTTGACGGTCCCGTCAGCGCGCGCCGGCGCTGACGGTGGCGAACACGCCCCGCTGTTCGGTGCCGTCGGCCGCCCGCCAGACAGCGGTGACCGATCCCAGACACCCCTCAGGCGCCGCCGCCCCACCAGGGCCATCGCCCTCGACCAACGGTTCCAGAACGCGCCGCACGTGGAGGCCGACGACCGGCCCCGCGCCCACCGCCCCGCCGGGCGCCGCGCCCTCCACCGCCGTCTCCACGGTGACGTCCGTCCCGTGCGGCCCGCTGACGGGCCTCGGCGCCCCCACCACCGCCGCCGCGCCGATCCCCGCGGCCTCGCTCAGCCACCGGACCACGGAATCGTCGCGGGCATCGCTGCTGTTCTGCGCCTGCGCCTCGACCCGGCCCTGGACGAAGGCGAGCAACTGGGCGACGAGCACGGGGTCGTGCGTCCCGTCGTAGACCCAGCGCCGGCCCAGCACCCCGTGCTCCATGGTGCCGACGAGGCCGGCCTCGGCGCCGTCCAGGGGAGCCCCGCGGTAGGTGAACGGGACGAGGTACGCGCGCGCAAGCCCGCCGGACCG
This sequence comes from Streptomyces sp. WZ-12, assembly GCF_028898845.1. Lineage (NCBI taxonomy): Bacteria > Bacillati > Actinomycetota > Actinomycetes > Kitasatosporales > Streptomycetaceae > Streptomyces > Streptomyces sp. WZ-12. The sequence goes on from NZ_CP118574.1 coordinate 8,084,266, forward strand.
GTCGGTGACCACCACGAACTCGATGCCCACCTCGCCCTGCGGGTCGTCGAGCCGGAAGCCGCCCGCCCTGGCCAACTCCGGGGCCTGGGCGGAGCCGGCGTACCACGGCTGGTCCGGCAACCAGGCGGTGAGGAGCTCCAACTTGGTGGGTTTCAGGGTGGTCTCATGAATGACAGCCATGCGCCGAAATCTAACCATGCTGTCAATACCCTTCCGAGCCGACCCCATCCCGCGGAATACTCACCTCGTCGCCGTCGACATCCCCAACGAGCCCGGCCCCCCCCGTCTTCGACTCCGGTTGACTCAGACTCGCTCCGGTCGGTCGTGAGGGAGGAGAAGCCCACCGGCCGTAGGAGCGCTGGCGGATTGCAGTCATGACGTGGGCGGGTCGCTCCGTATCGTCCGGCGCGTTCAACTCGCCTGCTGCGCCCGACAGTTCCCGTTCGCCGCCGCCCTCTCCTACGAGTTGCTCGCAGCATCGGACGAACTCCCGCACGACGGGGTTGGTGTCGTCGGCCGGTGCCCAGGCGATGCCCACCTGACTGGGGCGGACGCCGGTGACCGGGCGGTAGGTGATGCCGGGGCGGGCGTAGAAGCGGGCCGCGGACTCGGGGGCGAGGGCGATGCCGTAGCCGTTGGCGATCGCGCTGAGCCAGTCGTCCGGCTGGTTGGTGACGGCGCCGATGCGGGCCGGGTGCCCCTCGCGCTCGTCGGCGGCCAACCAGTAGTCGCGCCACCGGCCCGTCTCCGGTGGGGCGGCCACGAACGGTTCGTCCCACAACTCCCGGAACGGGATCATCGCGCGGGCGGCCAACGGGTGCCCGGTGGCCAGCGCCACGCAGCGCGGTTCGGTGAAGAGCGGCGCGATGCGCAGCGCGTCCTGGCCGGGGAACGGCAGCCGCACCAGGGCGACGTCGACCTCCGAACCGGCCAGCCCCGCCGAGGGGTTGGACCAGGCGGCCTGGCGCATCTCGGCCCGCCAGCCCGGTTGGCGCCGGGCGAACTCCGCGACGATCCGCGGCGTCGCCTCGTTGGCGCCACTGGCCACGAAGCCGACGCGCAGTACGCGCTGCGCACGGCTCGCCGTGCCCTTGGTTTCCCGCAACGCGCGGTCCCAGTCGGTCAGCAGTCCGGGCGCCCGCTCGGCCAGGGTCCGCCCCGCCTCCGTCAGCGCCATACCGGACCGGGACCGGGTGAACAGCGGCATCCCGAGTTGCGTCTCCAGTTGCCTGATCTGCTTGGTCAGCGCGGGCTGGGACACATACAGGCGCTGCGCGGCGCGGGTCAGGTTCCCCTCCTCCGCCACGGCGACGAAATACCGCAACAGCCGGGTGTCGACGTCCATGCCGCCAGGTTATCGCCGCAGGTATTGGACGCCGGCCGCCGGCACGACGAGGCTTGCCGCGTAGGGACGGCGGAGACGGAGCGACAGCGGAGCAGGAGGCGTCGGGACATGGAACTGGCCTACGTGATCATCACCGTTCTCACCCTGGTGGCGAACGGCGCGATCGCCGTGGCGGACTTCGCGAGGGCCCCGTTCGTCCTCGCCAACTCCGCCGAAGTGGGCGTCCCGCCGTCCTGGCTGCCGTGGCTCGGTGCGCTCAAGGCTGCCGGGGCGGTCGGGCTCCTCCTGGGGCTCCTGGGCGCCCACCCCCTCGGCATCGCCGCCGCGGTGGGCCTCGTACTGTTCTTCCTCGGCGCCGTCGCCGCGCACCTCCGCGGGCGCGTCTACCACAACATGGCCTTTCCGGCGGGCTACTTGGCGTTGGCCACGGCCTCGCTCGCCCTCGCCCTCGCCGTCGGGTAGGCGAGGCGCGCGGCCGAGCGGTGTTCTCGCCGCCCTAGGGCGCTTCTGACGGATCTCCGCGGCGTCGCGGCGTCTGGCACGCCCGCTCGCGGCGTTGCCGACATGTCCCCATAGCTCCGCTATGAAGACATCCCGGCGCCTTGCGATCGCACGCACCAGACGCCGCTCCTTCCTCCACGGAGATCCGTCAGAAGCGCCCTAGCCCTTGAGGGGGTTGGACGCCAGGTCCACCAGGTTCTTGCGGGGGTCGGAGGCGACGAAGCGGTTGAACTGGGTGAGGCAGGAGAACAGCAGGAGCCGGCTGATGCGCGGGTCGTGCACGGTGACCTCGTAGTTGGAGCGGATTCCGGCGGGGCGGGAGACCTCGAAGCCCTCGGACGCGTCCGACCCGAACCGCAGGCAGTGCGGGAGGATGTCGTTCACCTGCGCGATGTCGAACGCCATCCGCACGGGGGAGTCGAGGCGCAGCAGGCTCCCGGCGCCCACCGGCTCGCCGGTCAGCTCGCCCAGGTCGCGCTGGGCGAAGGTCCAGCGGTCCGCGCCGTGTGTGGGGCTCTTGCGCTCGACGCTGCCCACCGGAGTCCGGTCCGGCAGCCACGCCTGCCACTCGTTGATATAACCGACGCACTCGGTCAGGGCCTGCCCGGTGGTCACGGTGTATGGGCGGGCGCCGTCGTAGTGCGTCTCCTTGTGCGCGCGGACCACCGGGTCCTGCCGATCCTTCACGCGCGCCAGGAAGGTGGTGTGCGAGTGGGCGTATTCCACGGTGACGGTGAAGGAGTTGAGCGCGTTGAACGAGGCGAACGAGTCGGGTGACTGGGTCACGGCCGGCCGTCCCCGGGACGCGGGCCGCTCGACCGGCCGGTGGCGTCCTGGCGGGCGCTCCTGCGCTCCGGCAACTCGGCCCCGATCTGGTCCGTGGCCGCGCGACCCGCCTCGTCTACGGGGTCCAGCACTGAGGCCGGGTGCTCGGGGTACGGGGGATTGACGGGTCGGTACGACGACATGGGCGCCTCCAAAAGGCCGTCAGGGGTGGGTGGATGGGGCTCGTGGGGACGGAATCGTCCTGCGATGGCGCTCGGAATCCCGACAGGAAACTCCCCCAAGTGACGCCGGGCCAGCGGCCTCAGGGAGCGCGGGCAGGCGGGGCGAACACCCCGCCGGTCGCACCGTCACCGTCCCCCGTGGACGCAACCCCGTGACCTCATCCGCGTGCCTGTTGCCGCCGCCCCCGCGTCGTGGGGATGCGGTACGAGGCCAGGCTGCCCGGGCTCCGTCCGGACAACGGACCGTTTTTGGCGGGGCTTTAACACCTCAAGAGGCTGCCTGGGCGTTTCGTTGCCCACTTTTGCGGGGCACGGGGGTGGACACCGCCGTCAGTGTCGTCGATGGCACGGTCAGGCCGAACTGCCCTTTGTGGACGGCGAATTGACGGTGGATAGTCCCCCTCTCGCCCCTACTTCTCCTTCTCTAACAGCGTCAGCAGCAGCGTGACCACGACGACGCCGATGCCGATGGCGGTGCCGAGTACCGGGTTGACGTAGGCGAGGTAGACGGCCAGGCCGCCGAGTACGAGCACGAGTGCAGTCCGAGTCTCCATGCCTTGAGGTCCCGGTGGGGCGCCGGGATATTTCATCGGGGTCGACGTGAAAAGAAATCGGCGGCCGGCACGTCCTTCTATCGAGCCCGGGGCCGCCGCCGTGGTACCCGGTCAGTGGAGAGGACGACGCATGAGGCAGCTCTCAGGGGACGGCGACGGCTCCGGGGAGGCGCAGTGCCCACTGTCGAAGGAACGCGAGGCCGAGCTCATGGCGGAAGTGCTGCGGGCCATCGAACCGCGGTTGATCTCCTCGATCACGCGAGTGACGCACGACTACCACCTAGCCCAGGACATCACCCAGGAAACCTGCATCGCGGTCCTCCAGGAGTTCCGCCGCGGCACCAAGTTCCAGAAGCCGATCGTCGTCTTCGCGACCGTCGTGGCCCGCAACAAGCTCCGGGATCACTGGCGCAAGGCATCCTCGGGAGAGCGGCTCTACGACGAACCTCCCGAAGGCGCCCGGCAGTTCGCCACCGGCCTGTCCGTCGGACTGGAATACCTCGAACTGCTGGAAGCGGTGAAGACGGCGATCGCCGACGATCGCCAGTCAGCCGTGTGGGAACTCACCCACGTGTGGGGCCTCAAGGGCATCGAGATCGCCGCGCAGTTGGAGATCTCCTCGGCGACGGTCAGTCGCGAACTGGCGGTGGCCGAGGCCAAGGCGAAGCGCTGCCGGGACGACGAGGAGCCGGCATCTGTGTAAGAGGGTCCTGGGCTCCCGGCGGTCGCCGCGCGCGGCCGCCGCGCCTGGGCCCCACCGCAGTGCCGGATCGGACCTCGCCTGGGGGCCATGGCGCGGAGGCAATTGATCCGTGGCCCCCAGGGTGGGACCGATCCCGCCATTCCTGGAATTGGAAGGGTGACCATGAGCAACACCCCAACCTCTCCGCACGAGAGGATGTTGGCGTACCTCCGGGAGGGGGAACGGCTCGTGCCGCCGGCGGTGTCCGGCGTGCCTGACTGGTCGGCTCGTTACGTCACGATGTCTGCGGCGGCCGCGGAGCCCACGACCGCGGCCGCGCACTCCCCCGAATCCCCTGATCTGTCGCCGGAAGCCTGGTACCGGGACAGCCTCGACGAGGCGGCGCTCGGGCGATCGGTCGTGAGGTGGTGAAGCGATGACATTCAGACAGCGTGCAGGCGCTGCGAGCGTTGCCCACGGGAACCATCGGACCCACGGGAGTCATCGGACCGATGGGAATCATCGGGCCGATGGCATCCATTGGGCCGATGGCATCCATGGGACCGATGGGAAGTCCTTGTGTGTCGGGGAAGTTCAGTCTGCCTGGCGTGGGCAACAGGGGGAGCGGCAACGGCCACTGGGTTGACCGGCTGGCGCAAGGATCGGGCGACGCGGCCCACTCGGGGGATTGGCCGCGTCGCCCGACCGCATGTGCACCGCGTTACGGATCGAGGTCGATGGGCGCGAGGCGCTGGGACGCGCACGAGCGGTGCCGCGCCGTCGGCCGTCCGGCCGTCCGCTCCGCAAAATATTCGATGCTTCGTCACATTCACCAACACCATTGTTCTATGCGGGATTTGGCATGCATATCCGCTACATCGGGATCAATCACCCACTCCGGGGCGCGCTCCCTGCCCTCTCGCGCCGCGAACGCCTGTGAAACGTGAGGCGGTAGTTCTTTGATGTGAAACGAGTCACTTGACGTGGCGCGGGCGTCCGCATTCACTTCTGCCGCGGTCGAAGCCCCATTCGACGGCTTGCCACTGGGGAACAGTCCTTCCCCGCGATGGAGGTACGGATGAAGTTCGTTCGTCTCGTGAAGCGGATGCGCAGCGACAAGAGCCTCAAGGCGTACGCGTGGTACGGCTGGATCTGATCGGCCCACGCCCGTAGAGGACGGTGGTGGGTCGGGAGTGACGGCCCGCCACCGGCCGCGTTCCCGGAGGTTCCCGATGTCTCAGCGACCGACCGTCAGCCGTGGTGGCCGGCAGGTGCGCTTCGCGCCCAGGATCGAGGCGCTGCTCAGCCGGCACACCGGCCAGGACCTGTTCCGGCTGGAGCCCACCACGATCGGCGTCGCGGGCGCCGACTTGATGGACGCCCTGCTCCGCAGCCGGCCGGCCAACGCCGAGGAGCGCCCGACCTTCAAACCGGTCCTCGGCCGGCACGTCAGCCGGGCCGACGCGGCCACCTACATGCAGGCCGTCGCGGCGGACGTGCGAAAGGCCCTCCAGCGCCCGTTGGAGACATCGGTCGACCTGACCGGCCCGTGGCCGCAGGTGCCGCACGCCTACCTCCGGGACCTCGTCTTCGGACGGGAACTCCTGCGCTTCAGGGTCCTGGTCGACCGCAGGCTGGAACTCACCCCGAAACTGACCTGGTCCGCCGTCACGTCGGCCGCCGCCCTGCTGCGCCGCCCCGACAGCACGGAACCCCTCTCGAAGCTCGCCACCCTCGTCCTCGGCGCCACCGGCTTCCCCGACCGCCGGTACGCCATGTACCTCTACCGACGAGTGGCCGCACCCATCTGCTTCACCGTGGCCGCACTGGTCACCAACGCCGTCTGGCTGGGCGCGCCGTTCGACGACGACGTGCCGAACCGGCACCTGATCGCCGAGGCGCTCCGGCTGCTGCCGCCGTCCTGGAACATCCTCCGGGTCGCCGCACCCGAATTCACCGCGCTGGACGCCCGTATCGGCCCGGCGGACGACGTCCTGCTGCTGCCCCTGCTGAGTCACCGCGACCCCGCGCTGTGGGAGGACCCGGACGTCTTCCGCCCCGAGCGGTGGGCGGACCTGGACCCCGACGACCACCCCGGCTATCTGCCGTTCGGCCACGCCAACGAACGCTGCTGGGGTCGCCACATGGTGCTGCCGCTCGCCGAACGCCTCCTCGACCTGGTGCGCCGGGACGGCCTCACGGTGCGCCCCGCCCAGACTGTCGGCCGGGTCGAACTCGACGGCCTGATGGAAGTCGCGGACGTCCGGGTGACCCGCGGATGACACGACTGCTGCTCTGACTGGCCGCCGACGCCCCGTTTGCAGAACGATGACGCATCGTCATGATGCTTTCTCCGCAGCGCCGTTGGCCTGGTGCGGGCGGTGGAGGTGCGGGGTGGTCGGCCGGTGCCGCGGGCGACGGCGTCGGGGCCGACCCTCGGTGCCGTCGGCGATCCGGCGGTCCGGTTCCGGCCGGGGCCGTCGTGCATTCCGGCGGCATCGCCCGCGCGTGCCGGGCCCGCGACTCAACTCCTCGATGGAAGCCGACCGTTGGCGCGCTTCGCCCGTCGCCTCGGTGAGGACGGCGGCGACGGCGTCGTAGGAGAGGGCCTGTGGCTCGGTGAAGATCCGTCAGAAGCGCCCTAGCCGTCGCTGGACCAGCGGAAGCGGCGGGCGGCGAAGAGGATGCCGAGGAGGAGCCAGGCGGCCAGGACCAGGGCGGTTTGCGGGTGTTGCCAGCCACCGCCGACCTCCTGGCTGGCGAAGGAGTCGGGGAGCAGGGCCGAGCGCATGCCTTGGGCCATCCACTTGACCGGGAAGAGCTCTGCCACGTACCGGAGCCAGCCGGGGACGTTGCCGTAGACGAAGTACACGCCGGAGATGAACTGGAGGAGGACGGCGAAGGGGGCGACCACGGCCGAGGCGCTGCGGCCGCTGCGGATGAGGTTGGAGAGGGCGATGCCGACGGTGGCGCAGGCGGCGCAGCCCAGGATGCCGACCCAGGCGAACGTCAACCAGCGCGCCGGGCTGGTGGGCAGCGGGACGCCGTAGCACAGACCGGCGATGAGGAAGAGCAGGGTGATCTGCGCGGCCGAGGTCGCCACGACGAGGATGATCTTGCCGGCGAAGTAGACGGTCCGGGGCATGGGGGTGCCGGCGAACCGCTTGAGGGCGAGGTTGTCGCGTTCGATGGGCACGGTGATGGCCAGGCTCTGGAAGCCGGTGCTCATCAGGCCGGAGGCCACGATGCCGGCGAGCAGGTACTGGGTGAATTGCACGTCGGGCGTGAGGCGTTGGGAGAACGCGGAGCCGAACACGGTGAACATGATCAGCGGGAAGCAGAAGGTGAAGATCATGCTTTCGCGTTGCCTGGCGAACTGCCGCAGTTCCATCCGGCCCTGGCGCAGACACAGGGAGACCAACGACCGGCGGCGGGGGGCGGGGGTCTGTGCGGTGGCCGCGGTGGCGGGCGGGGTGGTGGTCTCGGTCATGCGCGCTCTCCGATCATGTCGAGGTAGATGTCCTCCAACGACAGGCGGGTGACGGTTAGTTCGGGGATCTCGTTGGTGAATTGGGCGGCGAGTTGGCGCACCAGCGCGGTGGGGGTGGTGGTGCGGACGGTCTGCGGTCCGTCGGGGCCGCGCCAGTGGACCTCGGCGGTGCCGTTCTCCCGGCCGCCCAGTCGCGCCGGGGTGTCGACGGCGATCACCCGGCCCTTGTTGATCACGGCGACCCGGTCGGCGAGGTTCTCGGCCTCGTCCAGATAGTGCGTGGTCAGCAGGATCGTGGTGCCCTGGTCCCGCAGGGTCCGGATCAGGGACCAGAAGCGGCGGCGCACCTCGGGGTCGAAGCCGGTGGTCGGCTCGTCGAGGAAGAGGAGTTGGGGGCGGCCGACGATGCCCAGGGCGATCTCCAGGCGGCGGCGCTTGCCGCCGGAGAGCTTGTTCAGCCGGCGGTCCGCCTCCTCCGTGAGTTCGGCCAGGTCGAGGGCTTCGTCGACGGGGAGGGGGTGGGAGTAGTAGCCGCCGAAGAGGTCGACGACCTCGCGCACGGTGAGGGTGCCGAAGTCGGCGGCGCCCTGGAGGACGATGCCGATCCGGTCGCGCCAGGCGGGCGTGGGGTGTCTGGGATCGGTACCCAGGACGCTGACCTCGCCGCCGTCCGCCCGGCGGTGCCCCTCCAGGATCTCCATCGTGGTGGTCTTGCCGGCGCCGTTCGGGCCGAGCAGGGCGAGGATCTCCCCGGTGTGGACGTCCAGGTCGACGCCGTCCAGGGCGGTGAGGGAGTGGTAGCGCTTGGTCAGTCCGCGGACGCGGATCGCGGGACTTCCCTCCTCCCGGGGGCGGTTGGGGGACCGGGGCGGGGCGGGCGCGGGCATGGCGGTGTCCTTCGGGCGGATCAGTGTGATGCGGGTCGGTGTGATGCGGGGAGGTCAGTTCGGTGGGGTGGGGTTCGGTTCGATGGGGTGCGGTTCAGTGCGTTGGGTGGGGGTGGTCGGGCTGTTGGCGGGTTGGGCTTCGGGCGGGCCCAGGCGGTGTTCGGGGCGGGTGGTTCCGTGGGCCGGGTGCCCGAGTTGTAGCAGCAGGGTGCTTGCCGGCAACTCGGTGTGCAGGCCGAGCAGTTCGTCCAGCCTGTCGGCCAGTACGTCGGCGTTGACGCGGGAGGCCAGTCCGCGGGCGGCGGCAGCCAGGCCGGCGCGCTGGGCGGCGGTGCCGACGCGGGTGTAGTGGAGCCGGACCCCGTCCGCGCCGTGCTCGCGCAGCGCGTGGGCCGGGTCGGCGGCCCAGACCAGCCCCGCCGCGGCGTTGAGGAACCCCTCGCGGACGAAGTCCTGGACGGCGCAGGCGGCCAGCGCCGGACCGGGGCTGCTGAGGGAGATCGGAAGGAGGCGGTGGCGGTCGGGCAGATAGCGGAACAGGCCGCGGGGCAGTCCGGCCACATCGTTGACGTAGCAGAACAACTGACCCTCGTCGGGTGCGGCTGCGGCCAGCACGGTGGCGAAGTCGGCGATATTGATGGGCAGTTGGGCGAATCCGCGCAGGGCGGCGCGACGGTGGGAGAGGCCCCGGGCGAGGTTGAGGGGGTGGGGGCAGGGGAGTTCGAGGGTGGGGTGGTGGGGGTCTGGATGGGGCGCCGTCGTGAGGGGCGCCCGTTGGGCGGCATTGCCCCCGATGGGGGTGGCCGGGCCGCGGTGGAGGGCGCGGAGCAGCGCGGCCGTCCGGGGGAGCAGTGCGTCCACCGGGCCGGGGGGTGGTCCCGGGGATTGGCGCGGAGTGGCGGGTGGGCGTTCGGGGGGTGGGGTTGGGGATGCGGTGGGTGCCACGGGGTGGAAGGCGACGACCTCGGTGACGGGCTCGGCGAGCGGGTCGAGGCGCAGCAGGCCGGCCGCGACGGCGGGATCGAACGGCGCGACACGCACCGCCCGCAGCCCGGCGGACGTTGCGACGACCTCGCACTGCGCGGTGACGACGCCGGTCTCCACGCAGCCGTAGCGGTAGCCGAACTCGCCGTAGCGCGCGGCGATCGTGCCCAGCGACACCGTGCACACCCAGCCGGACGCGGCCGTCGGCGACATGCCGAGGGCCGCCCGGTGGTCGCCGGCCCGGACGGGCAGCAGGCGGTGGTGCAGCGGGTCGTAGCGGTAGCAGCCCTCCGGCAGCACGCAGTAGAGGGTGACGCAGTACAAGGCGCCAGCGGACGGCACCGGGCGGCGGGGGACGGGCCCGCCGCCGGGCTCCCCGGCCAGCGCGCCGAGGTCGCCGACCAGCGGCAACCGGTCCAGCCCGGTCAGCCACTGGACGCGGGTGAGGCCGTAGACGGTGTGCAGGAGCGCGCCCAGGTCGGGCTGGGAGCCGGAGTCGGGGAGTGGCGGCCAGGGCAGGGGGACGGCGGCAAGACGGGTGTCGGGCTTGCCAGTTGGGGCGGTGCCCGTGCCCGAGTCCGGCCAGGCGTGCACGTCCGGTGCGGTAGCCGGCAGCCGCACGGGCGCCGGGACGACCTGCGGTGCCAGGTAGTCGACGACGGCCGGCTCGGGGTGGAGGCGAGGGGCGACCGCGTCCCCACAAAGGCTCATCGGTCGGGGTCTCCCGTCTTCGGGGACGGGACCAGCGCCCGGACCGAGGCGGCCGCCAGGGCCAGCAGCATCCGGTGGCGGCGGCCCGGCACGCCCAGCCGGTTGCCCATCAGCGCCGTGTACTCGTCGAGGACGCGCAGCAGTTGCACCTCCGCGGCCCCGGAGGCCGGTAACTGGGCGGCGCGGACCGCGCTGGTCAGCTTCGCCAGGAGCGGGTGGGTGGCGTCCATCCAGCCACCGAGCGCCCAGAACTCCTCCTCGCGCGGCGGTGGCGCGCCCGGCACGCACTGGTAGGGATGGGTGGCCGCCCCGTCCCAGCCCCTGGGCAGCATCCAGATCCCCCGCAGCAGTGTGACGAACTCCTGCCGGCCGGCGGCGAACTCCTCGGTCAGCTCCGCGGATTCCAGCACGCCCGCCAGGTTGCCGGCGGCGACCAGGGCCTCGGACCGCGCGCGCAGGTCGGCCGGCCGGCGCAACTCATGGGCGCGGTTGGCGAGGAGGAAGGAGAGCACCTCGGTGTCGCGTTCGGCCGCGTCGGGCCCGTCGAGCAGCATCCGCACGGCCACGGCGCTGGCGGAGGCCAGGTGCTGTTCCTGCCACCGGACGACCGGGGGCGGGCCGGAGACCAGCACCGGGGGACGCTGCCGGTCGGGCGGCGGGTTGAGCAGCGCCTGGCCGGGGGCGGTCAGCTGGCGGTGCAGTTGGTGCCGCACGGCCTCGCCGGCCCCCGGTTCGGTGACGTGGAACCAGGTGCGCAGCCGGCCGGCGGTCCCGACCTTCTGGTAGACGAAGCGGTGCGCGGCCCCGGCCATCGCCAACTGCTCGACGGCGGGGGCCAGTACGTCCCGGACGGCGACCCCGAGGTCGGGTGCCACGTCCAGGTCGAGCGCCACCCAGTCCGCCGTCTCCTCCGCAGTCATGTCGTCCCCTCCCGATGTCTGCATGGTTGTCTCTCCTCCTCCGCGGGGTTGCGCGTGCGGCCCCGTTCCGCCCGCTCGCCCCGCCGGTGGGATGGCCCAACGGCCTTGTCGTATGGCCCTGTTGGCCCGGCCTCCGGCCGCCTCGTCCGCCCTATCCGTGGATCCGGGACATCAGGTTCGGGCCCGGTCTGCTGCGGGCCACGGAGATCTGGAACAGCGGGATGTGCCGGCGGTCGGCGAGGTCGAACTGCGCGCGGACGGCGTCCGCGTGGTACGAGTTGGTGATCCGCGCCGCCGCCTGGCACCCCGCGGCGCCCAGGCAGATGCGGTGCGCGGCCTCGCCGGCGAGCGCGTTGAGGATGCGGTAGCCGCGGGCCCCGAACCGCCGGTCGGCCCAGGTGCGGTCGCCGACCACGTAGACCACGGCGTTGACGTCCGCGTAGTGGGGCTGTAGCCAGCCGCCCACCTCCGGTCCCACCGGCGGTTGGTGACGGTGCCGCAGCAGGGCACGCCCGTCGTCGGCGAGCCGGTAGGAACCGGGCTCGACGCCCTCGACGGTGCGGAGTTGGGCGTAGATGCGGAGCGGGGCAGCGGAGGGGGAGAAGGTGTCATGAGTGAGCTCGGTGCCCATGCCGGTGCCGGCGTCCACGCCCGTGGCCGTACCGAGACCCGCGCTCATGCCGTGCCGGGCCGCGAAGCGGAAGAGCTCGTGCAGTGCGGTGCGCGGTAGCGGCCGGCGGACGGGGGCGAAGAAGCCGGGCCCCGAATTCCGGCCGACGACCAGGGCGTCCAGGTCCGCCTCGCCCACGGGTGTGCAGTCCACGGGCGGCCCGACCGTCTTCGGTACCGACGCCGGCTCGGTCGCGCCCTCGGACCAGTCCACCCCCGCGGTCTCCTCCCACACCACCGCCCGCTCCATGGCCACCAGGCGCGGGCAGTGCACGGCCACCGGCCTGGCCGGGTCCTCCGCCGGGGGCAGGGGAACGGGCGCCGCGGTGGGCCGAGGCGCGGGCAACCGGGCGCCGCGGCCGCGCCCGTCGCGCAGCACGACCACGGCGTACGGCGACTCCTCGCCCGGTGTCAGGCCCAGGAGCCGCGTCAACTCCCCGTCCGGGAAGAGGTGGTGGACGTCCGCGGAGAGCCCCAGCGCCGCGGCGACGAGGGTGAGGCTGCCGGTGACCAGGCCCGCCTCCTGGGAGCAGAGGCGGTAGGCGTAGTCCCGGTAGACGAACGCGGTCTGCCAGAACCGGCTGGTCAGCACGGCGACGCCGACCACATCGTCGACGTCGCCGCCCGTATCGCCGCCGCCGTTCCCCGCATCCTCCGCGCCCACCAGGCCAACCAGGTACGACACCAGGTCGCCCGCAGCCTTCTCACCACCGGTTCCCTCGCCCTCCCGGAGCGGGATCAGGGCGTGGTGCGCCGGGTCGTGGGTGTAGAGGCCGGGGCGCAGCGGTGCGCAGGACGGGGCGCGCAGGGCGAGATGGAGCTGGGTGGGGAACAGGCACCGGGGCGAGGCGACGGTGCGGTGCAGGGCCCGGCTCTGCGGGTTGGGCATCGGCTCGTAGCGGATCAGGCCGTTGGCGTGCGCGAGGAGGGTGGACCAGGTCCGCTCGTCGCATCCGTCGTCGAGGCTCTCGCCGAGCCCCGGGCGACCGACGCCCAGCCGGCCGGGGCGGCTGAGCGGGACCGGTCGGGCGCGCAGCCGCTTGGGGAACTGTGGCGGGGCGAGCGGGTTGTTGGGCATCTCCTGACGGCCGGCGATCCCGTCGGCGAGGTTCTCCAGGCTGAAGTCCCAGAAGGCGGCCAGCGGGTCCTTGTCCGCCGGTCCGCCGGCTGACTGGCCGGCCGGGGCCTCGACCGCCGTCATCATGTGCCTCCTGCTCGGGGTGTGGGGGTGGGGGCCCGTGGGGCCGTGGAGCTCCCGCGGGCTCATGGGAAGGGGTGCGGGTGCGGGTTGATGTCGTCGCGGGTGAGCGGGGAGGCCCGGCGGCCCAGGGCGACCGGGACGGTGGCCAGCCGCGGCAGGTCGGCGAAGCGCTGTCGCCGGTGCCCGAAGACCATCGGCAGGGCGCCGGTGACCAGGACCTTCACCGCCCGGAATCCGCCGGCCAGATGCTCGGCGCTGCTCTGGTCGACGACCACGACCTCCTGGCCGCAGTCGGCGAAGCGGGCGACCAGCGCGGTCAGCGAGGCCGTCAGATCGCTCTCCCGGGATCGCCACCACAGCCCCGCCAACTCCTCCGGGGCGACCGGTGCCCCGCCACCTTCCCCATGGCCTTGGGCCGGGTCTTCCCCGTGGTCTTCCCCGCGGTCGAAGAGGAAGTCGAAACGGGGCCGGGCCTCGGGGGTGGCGGACGCCAGGACGTGGTCCAGCAGCGTCATGACCTGGTCCGGGTCGCGGGTCAACTCCCGTGCCCGGTCGCGCTCGGCGGCGTACTGGCGGGCGATGTAGTCGACCGTCTGGGACAGTTCGTGCAGCGCGCCCAGCAGGCCGTCCTCGGGGACCAGCGACGAGCCGCCGGTGCAGACCACCCGCGGCCGGTCCGGGTCGCCGGTGGTGTCCTCGGCCATCACCCAGAACGTGGGGACGCCGTTGTCCACCGTGGTGGCGAAGGCGTGCACCCGACAACCGTGCCGGTGCCGGATCCTGGCCTCGATCAGCCGGACGTCCGGGCCGCAGCGGGCCAGGTCGATGCGGGGCGGGGTCATCCGCGCGTACCAGGTCAGCAGGAACGCGTCCCGCTCGGCCACCTCCAACAGGCCGTGCAGCGCGGCCTCCTCCAAACTGGCGCCCAGCGCGCACCCGTTGGAGATCTCGTAGGCGATCCGGGGGCCGGCACCCGGAAGGCGGTGCCGTCCGTAGTAGGCGAACTGCTCGGGTACCAGGACGGGGCGCCGGGCGGTGAGCGAGTAGCCCCAGACCCAGGGGAGGGCGAGTTCGGGGTGGTAGCGGTGGAAGGGGCCGTCGTCGGTCAGCTCGTCCTGTGGGGGCAGCCCGAGCCGGCGCGGGTCCAGGGCGCGCTCGGCCAGCTCGCGGTACGAGCCGTGCACCACCGTCCGCTTGCCGCGCGGGAGTTGCCCGGCGAGGCGCTCCAGCCCCTCGGTGACGGCGACGTCGCGGCAGGAGTCGAAGGTGGTGGTCCGCCCGTACCCGAATTCGGCCATCGGGCCGTCGGCGAGGTCGTGCGTCCCGGGGACGACCACCGGGGCCTCGGCGAACGGCAGGCCGTGGCCCATGGAGAGGGAGACCTCGGGCACGACGCCGGCGAGCGGGTCGAGGTAGGTCCGCACCAGTTGGGCGGGGTCCAGGGCGCGCTGTCGGCTGCCGCCGGGGTGCCCGGTGGGCCGGGAGGCCAGCGGCACCACCGCCCGCTCCGGGGAGTCGTCGGGGAGGTCGCCGCATACCGCGCAGCCCGGTTCGGGCAGCACCCGGTGGGTGGTCACCCGCAGGGTCCGGCGGTCGAGGACGACGACGGGGCGGGTTGCCGGGCGGCCGTCACCGTCCGCGTCGGGCGCGGAAGTTGGCGCCGTCTCCCAGCGGTCCCACGCGGCCAGCACGCGTTCCAGCACGGAGCCGAAGAGTCCCCCGGACGGCACCGGGCGCCCGGCGGCCGGTTGCGACGCCTGCGCGCGCACCGCCGCGTCCGCCCGCCGCTGTGGGGTCCGGCGCCAGGCGCGGCGGTCCACACAGGTGGGGCAGCCGGGCCGCCCGGGGGCGACCAGCGGGCCGATGACCACCTGGCCGGGCTCGGCCAGTACCGGCAATACGGGCTCGCCGCGGTGCCGGGCCAGTCGGCTGGCCCCCGCGCCGTCCCAGGTGTCGGACGCGAAGACCGCCGGCCCCTGGGGGAGCGGGCGCCGACGCAGCGCATCGGCCAACGGGCCGCTGCCCAGGACCGGCGCGGGCCCGACCGCCGCCTGTCCGACGGCTTCGCTGGCTTCCATGACCTGCTCAGGCATCGCCGATCACCACCCGGACGCCGAAGCGGATCAGTTCGGCCAGCGCCGGATCGTCGTCCAGCACGTGGAGCACCGCGCACAGCCCGGCGGCGCGCAACTGCTCAAGCGTCGCGGCCAGTTGGTCGACCCCATCGGTCGTGGCCAACCGTGGCTGCACGGACGGCAGCTCGCGCGCCGGGTCGCCCCCCGTGTCCGCCGGGCCGCCGGACTCCGCCCGGTGGTGGGCCAGTTGCCAGGCCAGCAGGGTGTCGTGCAGGCCGGCCGACAGCGCGGTGCGGGCGTCGGGGTGCACCTGGACGGCGACGGTCGCGCCGTCGAGCAGGAACGCGTACGCCGGCAGCGCGGCGGCGGGCGAGGCGATCCGGTGGACCGCCCAGCGCGCCTCGGTGGTCGTGAGCAGGTCCACGCAGTTCCGGTCCGCGGCGGCCAGTTCGGCGAGCGGCACGGGGGCGGCGGACGCCCCCTCGGCCGGCTCCCCGGCAGCCTCTCCGGCTGTTCCCGCGGCCGCCGCTTCGGCCGGGCCCCCGGTGGCGCGCTCCGGTACGAGCCGGGCGAGCGCGGCCAGGATGCCGGCCAGCGCCGAGCGGTCCAGGTCGGCCTCGGCGGCGATACCGTGCGCGTACCGGCCGGTTCCGGGGACCGGCAGCGGGCGTGCCAGCTCCGTGACGAGGTCCCAGCCCGACTCGGACGCGGGCCGCGGCGACGCCTGCCGGGCCAGCTCAAGGGCGGTGGCCGCGGCCCGGCGCAGCGCGTGCGCGCGGGCGCCGTGGGCGGTCTGCGCCGCGCCCCAAACGGCCCGCGGCGCGGTGCGCAGGCCCGGGTCGGCGACCCTCGCCTCGGTGACGAACAGCGGCAACTGCGGGTAGTCGCGCTCCCGCACCTCCGGGATCGGGCCCAGATGGCGGTCGCAGGCCGCCGTGAGCCGCTCCAGGAACAGCGGGTCCGGTACGGGCTCGGCGGCGCGCAGGAGGCGGACACGGCGGGCGGGCGCCGGCTCGGCACGGAAGTCGTCGGCCCCGGAGTCGCGTGCACCCGAGGGGGCGAGGACGGGGTGGTGGTCGATCTCCAGCGTCGCCGTGTCCAGCCGGGCCATCGCGGCCAGCTCCGGCATGGCCACCCCGGTCAGGTGGCAGAACGCCCGGAACGCGAGCTGGATCGCGGCCAACTCCGGTACGGGGCCCCGATAGAGCTCGTCGGGGCTGGGACCGGCCCGCAGCGCCTGACGCTCGTCGTCACTACGGGTGGCCAACAACCGCCGCCACGCAACGCCCCCGTACAGGTACCCGTTGTTGTCGTCCGCATCGGGGGCATCGGCCGCGGGCGTGCACGCCGGCCAGATCCACACCGCGTCACCCACCACGAGCCCCTGGACCAACGGGATTTCGAGCCGGGCGCAGCACGCACCCACCGGGCCACGGGCGTCGGCCCCGGGGCGATCGGCGAGGTGCAGCACGACATCGGCCGGGCGCAACAGCGCCTCCCAACCCGCGGACTCCGCCCCGCCGGGCGCGGTCACGATCGCCAACTGGCCCGGCACCTCGGGCAACGCGTCGGCGAACTGGCGCACCGTCCGCACGTCATCCGCCTCGGGCAGGACCAACGTCAACTCCCCGGCCCCGCAGTCCGTCAACGCGCTGAGGAACCCCCGCGCCGCATCGGGACCGCAGACGCAGACCAGGCGGGCGGCGCGGAAGTCCTGGAAGCGGCGCTCGGCCGAGTCGGTGAAGTAGTCGATGAACTGGACGGGCCCGGCGTACCGTTCGGCCTCGGCGGCACCGAGGGTGTGCGGCCGGTCGGAGCCGGTGTCGCGGACGAAGCCGCGCTCCAGCAGCGTGCCCACCAACTGCCGCACCGGGGGGCGTTGTGGGTCGGGCACGGCGGCCAGCAGCTCGTCCAGCGTGGCGGCGCCGGTCAGGGCCGGGGCGAGGGCGGTGAGCAGCCGGTGCACCGAGGCGCCCTTGAGGAACAGGCTGCCGCGGGTGCTGCGGACGAAGGCGCCGTCGGGCATCGCGGCGAAGTACACGTCGCCGCGCAGTCGCGGGCGCACCGCACCGGTGGTCTGGACGGTCGCGGTTCGGCGTGTTTGACGTTCTTCTTCCATGGCCTCGGCGTCGTTTCGGGGAAGTGGTTCGGTCCTGGAGGAACCGGCGGTGGTGGCCCGCCGGACAGCGCGGGCCACCACCTCGGTCACCGTCAGGTGCAGCAGCAGGGGCAGCAGCAACAGCAGCAGTTGCCGTGCCCGTTGTCGTCCATGCGCACCTCAAGTCCGCCGTCGGTGACGCCCGGCAGCGATCCGATGGCGGGCACCGCGGCCGAGGAGAACTCGCTGGCCTCGACGACCTCGAAGTCCGCGGCCTCGATCCCGTCGAGATCCAGGCTGAGCAGGGCAGCGTTGGACATCGGTCTTCACCTCCTAAAGGTTTTCTCTGGTGGGTTGTTGACTCCTCCGGCACCGTCACGGACCGGAAGTCTGGGTGCGGGTCGGGCGGAACCGTCGGATCACCGGCGACCGCCGGTCGGCCGGAGCCGCCGCCAGCGGCGACCGCCCGGCCGGTCGCAACCGCCGGGCCGGTCCGCACCGACGGTTCAGCCCGCGCTGGTCGCCCGGGTGCGGGCCCCGGTGCGCAGGGCCGTCAGCTTCTCCCGCAGTAGGGGCACGACCGAGGCACGGAACATCTCGATCGAGCGGCGCGCCTGCGCCAGCGGCATCGCGCCGATGTCGACCTGCCACAGGATCTGGTCCACCCCGCCGAAGTCGCGGACCAGGCGGAGGATGCGCTCGGCGGCGGTGGCGGGGGAGCCGACGATCGCCCCGTTGATCTCCCGGATGTAGGCGGGCGTGACGCCGGCCAATTTGCGGCCGAAGTCGCCGTAGCCCTGGTAGTCGCCCGACTCGCGGCCGTTCCAGGACTCCACGGCCTCGGTCCACACCTCCAGATAGCGCGCGATGTGCCGGTCGGCCAGGCGCTCGGCCTCCGCGTCGGTCTCGGCGAGGATCAGCGGCAGGCTGGTGGCGATCCGCGGGGTGTGTCCGGCGGCCGCCGCGGCGTCGCGGTAGAGGTCCACCAACGGCCGCATCCGCGCGGCCGGGTTGAGCGACGGGGTCATCAGCAGCCCGAAGCCGTTGCCGCCCAACCACTGGAAGCTGCCCGGGGTCATGCTGGCGGCGCCCCAGACCGGCGGGTGCGGACGCTGCACGGGGGAGGGGCGCCCGGTGGCCTGCCGGTAGGAGAAGTACGGCGTCTCCTCGTCGATCCGCTCCTCGGTCCACAGCCGCAGCACGGCCCGGATGGTCTCCCGGTAGCGGTCGGTGGACTCGTCCAGGGAGACCCCGAACGTCTCGAACTCCTGGGGCAGATAGGCTCGGGCGAAGCCGACCTCCAGCCGGCCGCCGCTGATCGCGTCCACCATGGCGGCCTCGGCGGCGAGTTGGACGGGGTGGTGGAAGGCGGGCAGCACGCAGCCGGTGATCAGTCGCAGCCGGGTGGTGCGGGCCGCGACGGCGCTGAGGAAGTTCAGCGGGCTCGGGCAGTAGCCTCCGTAGTCGGTCAGGTAGTGCTCGGTCATTTTGGCCGAGGCGAATCCGGCCGACTCCGCGAGCGTGCAGAGCGCCAACGCGTCGGAGAAGTACTCCGCCGCCGACTTCCACTCCTCGCGGCAGTCCGGGAGGAAGGACACTCCGAACTGCATGACGTGCTCCTTGTTGCGGGGCGCCCGCCGACGCCCCCGTCTGGTGCGGTGATTACGGACCGTCAGTCTGTGCGAGCGGTCATCGGGCGGTCATCCGTCGGATGACCTGGCAACTGACTGGGCCGAGGGCCACGCCGACCCCGCGAACCCGGCCGTGACCAGCGGC
Organism: Streptomyces sp. WZ-12; assembly: GCF_028898845.1. NCBI lineage: Bacteria > Bacillati > Actinomycetota > Actinomycetes > Kitasatosporales > Streptomycetaceae > Streptomyces > Streptomyces sp. WZ-12. Next base: position 8,103,166 of record NZ_CP118574.1, read on the forward strand.
GGAGTTCTCCGATGGCATGCAACCCAGGGGGTATACACACTCGTCATACGACGGGGGACCAACGCGAGAGAGGACACCGTCGGATGCTGGTCGGGAGAGAGCTGGAGCGGGATGAGCTGGGCAGGCTCCTCGACGACGCGCGCAAGGGGAGCAGCGGAGCGCTGGTGTTGCACGGGCCAGCGGGGATCGGCAAGAGCGCGCTGCTGGGGGACGTGGTGCAGCGGGCCGAGCCGGACGTGTGGGTGCTCCGCGCGGTGGGGGTGGAGGGCGAGGTGGAGCTGCCGTTCGCCGCGCTGCACCAACTGCTGCTGCCGCTGATGCCGTATGTGGCGCGACTGCCCGAGCCCCAAGCCGCCGCGCTGCGGGGGGCGTTCGGGCTGGCCAGCGCCCCCGCCGAGCCGTTCCTGGTGGCGCTGGCCGTGCTGACCCTGCTCTCGGACGCCTCCGAGGACGTGACGCTGCTGCTGGTCGTGGACGACGCGCACTGGCTGGACGGGGCCACGGCGGACGCGCTGATGTTCGTGGCCCGGCGGATGGAGCGGGAGAGCATCGCCATGGTCCTCGCGGTCCGGGACGATGCCTCCCGGCCCTTCCCGGCTCCTGGCCTGCGCCAGTTGCAGGTACAGCCGTTGTCGACGCCGGCGGCCTCGGACCTGTTGGCCCGGCACCTGCCGCGGGCCACGCCGACCGTCCGCGAACGGCTGCTGCGCGAGGCCGGCGGCAATCCGCTGGCCCTCATGGAGCTGCCCACCGCGCTGCGCCCGGACCATTTGGACGGCAGCGCCGCGCTGCCCGAACACCTGCCGCTCAGCGAGCGGTTGCACCAGCTCTTCCGGCACCGCGCGCTGAGCCTGCCCGCCGATCACCACCGGGTGCTGCTGCTCACCGCGGCGGAGAGCGACGGGGACCTGGCCACCGTCCTCGGTGCCGCCGGCGACGCCGAGGCGGCCATGGACGTGCTCAGCGCCGCCGCGTCGCAAGGGCTGCTCCACCTCGACCAGCAACACGTCCGGTTCCGGCACCCGTTGGTGCGCTCCGCGCTCTACCAGGGCGCCCCGCTCAACGACCGGCGCGCGGCCCACCTGGCGCTGGCCGATGCCGTCGGGGAGGAGGACGACCGGTACGTCTGGCACGCGGCGGCGGCCGCGCTCGGCACCGACGACACCGTGGCCGAGCGGCTGGCCACGCTCGCCGAACGCACCCGGCGCACCGGCGGGGTGGCCACCGCGGCCCAGGCGTTGTGCCGGGCCGCCACGCTGGCCTCCGACCCCGGCCGCCGGGCCCGTTGGATGGTGGAGGCGGCCGAGTGCGCCTGGACGGCGGCGAAGACCACCCAGGCCGAGTCGCTGTTGGACCGCGCCGAGACGTTAACGGACGACCCGGCGCTGCGGGCGCGCACCGCCCGGGTGCGCGGCGCCATCACCCACGCCAGCAGCGATCCCGCCCTGGCCTGCCGGATGCTGCTGGACGGCGCCCGCCTCGTAGGGGGCACCGATGCGGAACTGGCCGGGGAACTCCTGGTGATGGCGGCCCGCTCGGCCTGGGTCGCGGGCGACCCGGCACGGCTGACGGAGATCGGCGACGCGATCGGCCGCCTTCCGCACGGTCCCGTCGCCCAGGCCGACGACGCCACCGGCGGGAACGCCCCGCCCGGCCTCAGCGCAGAACGCGCCGCCGCCAGCGCCTACTTCTCCCGCCACTTCCACTACTTGGGCGGTCTCGGCCACGGCTCCCACCCAAGGAGCCACTCCTCCCCGCCCGATATTCCGGTCTCCGGGATGGCCTGGCTGTCCCCCGCGCACCCCCGGCCGTGGGTGTGGCCGCCGGTGTTCCTGCCGTACCTCACCGGGACGACCGAGGAGATGCTGCACGCGCACCAGCGCGCCGTCGACGAGCTGCGCAAGGTCGGTGCCTTCGGCGCGCTGCCGATGTCCCTCGCTCCGTTGGTGGCGCTGCAACTCGTCACCGGCCAGTGGGCCGCGGCCGCTTCCCACGCCACCGAGGCGCTCATCCTCGCCGACGACACCGGCCAGCTCGGCGCCGCCAGCCATCTGCGCGCCATGCTGGCCTGGGTCGCCGCCGTGCAGGGCAACGGCGACCGCTGCCGTGCCCTGGCCTCGGAGTCCCTGGCGCTGTCGGCGCCGCGCCGCATCAACTCGGCCATCGGGCTGGCCCAATGGGCACTGGGGCTCCAGGCGCTGGCCGAGGGCCAGCCGGACCGGGCCGCCCGGATGCTGGGCGAGGTGGCCTCACCGGGTGGGCCCACCGAACACTTCATGGTGAGCTGGTTGGTGCTGCCGGACCTCGTCGAGGCGTCGGTGCGGGCCGGGGACCCGGAACCGGCCCGGGCCGCGCTGCACAGCTTCGAGGAACGGGCCGTGCCCGACCAACTCCCGCACCTGCGCGCCATGTGGCTCAGGTGCCGGGCCCTGCTCGCATCGGGCGAGGACGCGGACGCGCTGTTCACCGAGGCCCTGGAGGCCCCGCACCCCTCGGCCTTCGACATCGGCCGGACGCACCTCCTCTACGGCGAGTGGCTGCGCCGCAACCGCCGCATCAAGCCCGCCCGGGACCATCTGCACCAGGCTGAGACGTATCTGTGCATGCTCGGCGCCCACCCCTGGGCGGAGTTGACCCGCCGGGAACTGCGCGCCGCCGGCGACCGGGCTCCGGACCAGCGGGCATCCGAGCCGACCACCGACCTCAGCCGACTCACCTCACGGGAGCTCCAGATAGCCCGCCTGGCCGCCGAGGGCATGAGCAACCGGGACATCGCCGCCCGGCTCTTCCTCAGCCCCCGCACCGTCGGATACCACCTGTACAAGCTCTTCCCCAAGTTGGGCATCACCTCCCGCACCCAACTCCACGGCAAGACGTTCGATTGAAGGGAAAACCAGCCGCGAACTGGCCTGAATTCCCCAACCGCCCCCGATCCGGACGTTCGAGGGCATGTTCCGGCCAGGGATGGCGGATCGGATTGCGACGTAAAGGGTCTTTAAAACGTTGTCGTCCGGTAGGCGCGAGACGGGTCGACCCGACGCGGTGTGACGGCCGCACCGCGAAGGTCACCGAAGCCCCTTTCCCGCACCACGCCAACCACACTGATTCCCACGGGAGTTCCCCTGTGATTGCCACGCGATGGCAGGTGATTCCCGCGCGATTTCCACGGATGACCGTGGTGCCGGCAAAGCGGCCGTCGGCCCGACGCCCGTATGAAAGAGAACTGGAGAAGCCGTGATCTCAAAGACGAAGAAGGCCGCGCGTACCGTAGGCGTGGCCTTTGTCGCGGCCGCCGCGCGCACCCTCGCGGTGCCGACCGGCAACGCCTTCGCCATCGACCGCGTCACCTGCCGCGGCGGGGAGAACTCCCTGAAGATCTGGTCGCACAACGGCGGTAGTCAGAGCGTGGACTGCTACGCCAACGCCGGCAGGACCACCTTCGGCGGCTGCTGGGTCGACAAGATCTCCACGGGCAACAACGACCTGATCTCTCCTACGACGAGAACGGCGACTCGCTGAAGATCGAGCGCTGGCGCGAGATCACCTTCCCCAACCGCCCGCCGAAGGTGGCCGCCATCGAAATCCTCTGACCAGCCAGCGCGCTCACGAGCTGGCGGGACAACGGGCCGGTCGTCAGGAATGGCCACTCTTACCGACCATCCATTCCCGACTACCGTTCGTCTCCCGGGCGAGCGTCGATTTTCCGCATGCCGCTCACGCGAAATCCGCTCGACTCGCCGATGTCGGCCACGCCTTTCCGGGCGCGGCCGGCATCGGCCGGGGAAATCAACGGAGTGCGGAGCCACGGGCGCACGTCGCACAAAGGCCGGACTCCACGCCTCTCACATGCACCTGTCCGACCGCCGAACGAATCGCGCCAGACGGCCTGTTCGTCCGGCCCTGATGGTTCGACTCCCACCGCTACATGAGGCAGAATTCCCCGTCCAATCCGTGCGGCCGCACCGTAGGCGGCCGGGCGAACGCGGCGGATACGAGGACGACGGCCAACACAGCGGGCACAGAAGTGGTGACGGGTGAAGAGCTACCAGCCGGGCAGCGACATCGCGGTGATCGGAGCCGGTGCCGCCGGCTCACTGACGGCCACGCGACTGCTCCAACACGCCGACCGCCACCGACTCCGGCTCGACGTCTGGCTCATCGACCCCGCCCGCGAGAACGGCCGGGGCCCCGCCTACGGCACCGAAGACGCCCGCCATCTGCTCAACGTCCCGGCCGGCCGGATGACCGCGTTCGCCGAGGACCCCGCGCACCTCGTCCACTGGCTCGCCGACCGGCACCCCCAACACGCCGACCACGACGCCTTCGTGCCGCGCGCGCTCTACGGGCGCTACCTCTCGCACGTCCTGGACGACACCGCGCGCCGCACCGCCGGCGCCCGCCTGCATCGCGTGCACGCCAGGGCCATCGGGACGGCGCACCACGACGACTCCACCCTCTCCTTCCTCCTCAGCTCGGGCCGGACCCTCCGCGTCGACGCCGCCGTCCTCGCCCTGGGAAACTTCGCCGCGGACTGCCGATGGGCTCCCGAAGCCCTGCGCACATCGCACCGCTTCGTCGCCGCACCGTGGTCTCCCGACGCGCTCTCCGCCGTACCGCCCGGTGCCGACGTCCTGCTCGTCGGCACCGGACTCACCATGGCGGACCTGACGCTCAGCCTCCGACGGCCCGACCGCACGCTGATCGCCGTCTCCCGAAGCGGCCTGCTCCCGCAGCCACACGCCGCGGAACCCCTGCCGCAGTTCCCGCCACCCGTCACCACCGGCCCTCCCGGGCTCGACGCGTTCCGCCGGGCGGTCCTCACGCACCTCTCCCGGAGCCGGCGCGCGCACGGTGACTGGCGGCCGGGCTTCGACAGCCTGCGCCCCCTCACCAGCGACCTGTGGCGCCAACTGCCGCCGGCGGACCGCACCCGCTTCCTCAAGGAGCACCTGCGCCTGTGGGAGGTCCACCGCCACCGCATGCCACCCCCGACCGCGGCCGCCGTCCGCCAGGCGTGCGAGCTCGGTCAACTCCGGCTCGCTTCAGCCCGGTTGACGGACGCCACGGTGACCGGCGACGGCGTCCGCGTACGCCTGAGCACCGGTACCACGCTCGACGTGGGCGCGGTGGTCAACTGCACCGGGTCCCGGTCGGACGTGGGCTCGCTCGACGACCCGTTCTTGCACAGCCTCTTCAAGACCGGGCTCGCCCGCCCACACGCCACCGGCCTGGGCCTCAGCGCGACCCGGGACGGCCGCCTGCTGTCCGCACGGGGCCGGGGCGACACCATGGCTCCCCTCTGGGCGCTCGGTTCCCTGCTGCGGGGCGAACTCCTGGAGACCACGGCCATCCCGGAAATCCGGGTCCAGGCAGACGAGATCGCCGCATCGGCGGTCGCCCTCCTGACGCGGGGCGAGCACCCGCAACGCCACCAGGGCCTCTTCGCCTCCCCCTGAATCGGGAGTCGTTGAATCGGGAGTCGTTGAAACGGGACCGCCGCATTCCGCACCGAGGGCCCGGCCCCGGCCCCGGCACAGGCACAAAAGAAACAGCCGCCAGAACAGGCCGTGACCTGTCTGGCGGCTGCTCATCGACTGCCAACTACCGGCTGCCAAGCGGAGGGGAGCGCCTCAGGAGACGAGCGCCCCGCGCTCCTCCGACCGCTGCCCGGGCAACCCGGTCGACTCGGCATCCGCATCCGAGCCCGATGCGGCCTCGCCGCGGAGTACGGGATCGGCGGCCGTCAGACCCTCGCGATGGGCCTGGACGCCGGCGCGCACCGCCCAGAAGTAGAAGCCCAGGGCCGACACCCCGACCAGCGCGATGTCCACGCCGCCCGGAATCACTCCGCGGCCGCCGAACTCGGTGCTGCCCAGGGCCGACAGCGCCGACAGCCACAGCAGGAAACCGATCAGCCACCAGGCCGCGGCGAACTGCCGGGCGAGGTTCCGCTCGCCCCGGCGGCGCAGCACCAGGGCCGCGATCGGAACCGAGACCAGCACGAGCAGGGTCACCTTGCCGGTGTTGGGCCACTTCGACCAGTACAGGGCGCAGGCGGCGAAGGCGAAGGTGATCGGGCAGAGCACCGACGCGGCCGGCAGGCGGAACGGCCGCGGCAGCTCCGGCTTGGTCCGGCGCAGCACGCCCACCGCGATGGGGCCGATCAGATACGAGACGACCATGGCGGCCGAGACGACGCTGGCCAGCGCCTCCCAACTGTGGCCGATGGTGAGCAGCAGGAGCACGGAGACGCCCAGGTTGACCCACATCGCGGGGCGGGCGGTGCCGTAGCGGGGGTGGACCTCGGCGATCTTCTTGGGGAAGAAGCCGGTCTCGGCGAGGTTCTGCGCCATGTACGAGGCCGAGGCCACGTTGGCGATGTTGGCACCGCACGGCGAGATGAACGCGCCGAACTGGAGCAGGGTGACGACCCAGTGCAGCATCAGCAGCTTGGCCAGGTCGGCGAAGGGGGAGGCGAAGTTGATCCCGTGCCACCCGGCCGCCTCGGCCAGCTTCTCCGGCGGGACCGAGCCGAGGAACGCGACCTGGAGGGCGAGGTAGATCACCAGGCCCAGGGAGAGCGCGCCGACCAGGGCGAGGGGGATGGCCCGGCCCGGGTTCCGGGCGGCGCCGCCGAGGTTGACGACCGCCTGGAAGCCGTTGAAGGCGAAGATGACGCCCGAGGTGGTGACGGCCGTCAGCACGGCCGACCAGCCGTTGGGGGCGAAGCCGCCGTGGTTGGTGAAGTTGCCGGTGTGGAAGCCGGAGGCGAGCAGTGCGATGACCGCGAGCACCGGGATGGCGAACTTCACCAGGGTCAGCATCGTGTTGGCCTTGGCCAGCAGCGCCACCGACCAGTAGCAGGCGAACCACAGGGCGAAGGTCAGGAACAGGGCCATCAGCGTGCCGGTGGCCGTGAGGCTGCCGTCGGAGACCAGACCCTTGGCCCACCCGAAGCTCCAGGAGGACATGTACTGGGTGCCCGCGATCGACTCGATGGGGATCAGGGAGGCGATCGCGATCCACACCGCCCAACCGCTGACGAAGCCCAGCACCGGGCCGTGCGTGATCGAACCGAAGCGCGCCATCGCACCCGGCAACGGGTAGGCGGCGCCGACCTCGGCGTACGACATGGCGATCATGCCGATGAAGACGGCGCCGATCACCCAGGCGACCAGCGCCGCGGGGCCGGCGACCTGTGCGGCCTGTCCGGCTCCGAAGAGCCAACCGGAGCCAAAGATCGACCCCAGCCCGATCATGATCAGGGCGAAGAGACTGAGGTTTTTCTTGTTGGCCGCGCTCATGTCCATGGCGGGCTACGTCCGTTCTGCTGTGCGAAGAGATCCAGACACACCTTAAATGAACTTTTTCGCATTTCCGTTCGTGCGTTGCACCACTAGCGATTATCGATTATCGATCAAAACTCGAAACCCCAGTCACTGCCTGGCTGGCCAGGTGGCGCTTTGGCCTGCTTTCCTGGGGGTGGCGTCGCCGATTCACCCCGTAAATGGCAGGCAGTTCCACTGCCTGGATCCGGCGGTGTCGGGGGTCGCTAGAAATCGCTCAAAGATTCGATTTATGGCGAATGTGGCCCGCCGCCCGTGGGGTGCGACGCCTGCGCCGCCGCCGACGGCCGTACCGCCCTGCTGCGTGCGATCGACGGCGGCGCTTGCGAGAGCGCGTCCGTGCTCATCGACAACGGGGCTCGGCAAGGTCCCCAAGGATGTCCCCGGCCCGTCGGACCCACCAACAACGTAGGAGCGACTGACGTACCGGTCACCCGAGTCGGGCGAGGGCGGCCGCGCTCGGGGTGCCTGGTTCTGCGGTGTAGAGGACCAGGCGTAGGTCGGTGCCCGGCAGCAGCAGGGTCTGGCAGTCGAGGTCGAGGTCGCCCAACTCGGGGTGGTGCAGGAGTTTGCGCAGCGTCGGTACGGCGCGTACCTCGTGGTTGCGCCAACTGGCGGCGAACTCCGGGCTGTGCGCGGCGAATTCGTTGACGAGCTCGCCGAGTACGCGCTCGCCCGGATGCCGGGCGCTGGCCGCGCGCAGTTGGGCGGCGGACTGCCTGGCGAACTCGCCCTCCGCGCCGGCCAGTGCCGAGCAGAGCGTGCCGCCCAGCCGGATGGACAGCCGCACGGTGTTGCGTTCCTCGGCCGGCAGCCATCCGAAGTCGGTGAGCAGGGCGGCCGCGGCGGCGTTCCAGGCGAGGATGTCCTGTCGCTCGTTGACCAGGTAGCCGGGCATCGGCCCGAGCCGGTCGAGCAGTTGACGGGCGTCGGCGGGCACCGGCGTCGCATCGATGTCTGTGGCTGTGCCCGTGCCTGGCGGGGTCTGGCCGGCCAGGCGTGCCAGGTGGTCGCGTTCCTCGGCGGTGAGCCGCAGCGCCGTGCCCAACGCGGCCAACACCTGCGGGGACGGGTGCGGTGCGCGGGCCTGTTCCAGCCGTTCGTAGTAGTTGGTGGAGACGCCGGCCAAGGCGGCGACCTCCTCGCGGCGGAGTCCGGGCGTGCGCCGGGCACGCCGGCCCGGCGGATGGACGGCGGTCGCCGGCAGCTGCTCCGGGCGCAGGTCCTCCCGTCGGCGGCGCAGGAAGTCGGCCAGTTCACCTCTGCTCACCGGACCAGGTTGGCACAGCGGCGCACGGCTTAACCAGGGACCGGTGGTCCGGGGATCAACCGTCCGTTCCCCGGCGGCGGGCGCGCGCCCAGCCTGGAACGGTCACATCCCGCTGAACACCGGAGGACCACCGTGCCAGGCACCCCCGAGGAGACCTTCCGTCGGCTGCTGGACCTGCTGCTGGCCAAGGACATGGACGCCGTTGCCGACCTGTGGGCGGAGGACGGCACCGCCGCGTTCCCGTTCGCCGTGGGGGCCGCGCCACGGCAGTTGGCCGGACGGGAGGCGATCCGCGCCTACCTGGCCGACTACCCGCAACGGATGGACGTGCGGGCCGTACCGGCGGTCACCGTCCATCGCACGGAACGGCCGGACACCATCGTGGTGGAGTTCACCGCCGACGGGCTCACGGTGCGCACCGGCGCGCCCTACCGGTTGGACTACATCGCGGTGATCACCGTCCGCGGCGGCCTGGTCACCCACTACCGGGACTACTGGAGCCCGTTGGCCACCGCCTCCGCGGCCGGCCGCCTGCCCGAACTGCTCGACTCGCTGCGCTCGGAGGCCACGCGATGACCGGCGTACTGATCACCGGGGGCACCGGCAAGACCGGTAGCGCGCTGACGGAACTGCTGCGCGGCAGCGGCGTACCGGTCCGGGTGGCCAGTCGCCACCCGTCCGCCGACGACCCCGACGCGGTGCGGTTCGACTGGAACGACCCGACCACCCACCGGGCCGCGCTGCGCGGGACGGACCGGGTCTACCTGGTGCCTCCGCTGCGCACCGTGGACCCGTTGCCGCTGGTGGCGCCGTTCCTGGCCGAGGCGGAACGGCTCGGCGTGCGCCGGGTGGTGCTCCTCGGCTCCGCCGCCGTACTGCCGGACGCCCCCGGCCCGTTGGAGCTGGCCGACCGGATGCGGGTCCGGCCCGGGTGGGTCGTGCTGCGGCCTTCCGGGTTCATGCAGAACTTCCTCAGCCCGCACCCCTTGGGCGAGCGGATCCGGCGGCACGGCGAGATCCGCACCGCCGCCGGCGACGGTCGGCTCGGCTGGATCGACGCGCGGGACATCGCGGCCGCCGCCTCCGCCCTGTTGACCGACCCCGACCCGGAGTCCGACGACCGGCACGACCACCTGCTCACCGGGCCGAAGGCGCTGAGCTACCAGGACGCCGCGTCGATCCTCACCACCCACACCGGCCGGCCGGTCCGCGTACTGCACGTCGAGGTCGACGAGTTGGCGCACCGCTTGCGGGCCTCCGGCCTGCCGGCCGAGTTCGCCGCCGCCCTCGCCGCCGTGGACGCCGACATCAGGGGCGGCCGGGAGGACGTGGTCAGCACCGCGGTCCTCGACCTGACCGGCCGCCCACCCCGGCCCTTCGCCGAGTTCGTCCGCGACCATGCGACGGAGTGGGCCAACGGCGGGTTGTCCGAGGGCTGCTGATGGCGGCGAGCTGACGGTGCTCCGCACCAACTCCCGGCCCCCGCCCTCACGGTGACGTGAGCGGTCCCTCCCGGTAGGCGCGGTGCAGCAGTTCCAGGGAGGCCGGCCGCCGGCAGCGGGACCGAGTCGATCGGTGCACTGGCACCCCGGGCGTCCTCCAGCGCGAGCGGGCCCTCCGGGGCGGACGCGGGCGGCCCGGCGATTCCCACGCGGTCCGCAGGGAGGAGTGGACGCGGTCGTCGGACAGGGCGCGGCCGAACAGCTCCCCAGGTCCGCCCGGTCCGCCCGCGCCGTCCTGATCACCGGCGCCGGCCCGCCCGAGGAGGCCGGCCGGCGGCCCGGGCGTCGACGGGTCCGGGCGGGTGGCCACGGATGATGCCTGCGGATGCGATCACCTGGGTGCCTGCATAGCGTCGTCGGAGTGGCCGCGCGTCGTCCGCGGGAGGGGATCGGCGGGGCGTGCGGGCGCGGGTGTGCGCCGGCATGCGCGCGTGGGGCCGGACATCGTTGCGCTGAGGAGATGTGTGATGCCCGCTCGTACGCTCAAGGACAAGGTCGTCGTGGTCGGCGGGGCCTCCAGGAATCTGGGTGGCCTGATCAGCCGGCAGCTCGGCGAGCACGGCGCGAAGGTCGTGGTGCACTACAACAGCGACTCGTCCCGCGCCGACGCGCAGGAGACCGCCGCCGCGGTCAAGCAGGCGGGCGGGGACGCGGTGACCCACCAGGCGGACCTCACGAAGGTGGCCGGCGTCGAGGGACTCTTCGACGCCGCGATCGACGCGTTCGGGCGGGTGGACGCGAGCGTGAACACCGCGGGCATGGTGATCAAGAAGCCGGTGACCGAGACCTCGGAGGCCGAGTACGACCGGATGTTCGCGGTGAACTCCAAGGCCGCCTACTTCATGATGCGCGAGGCCGCCAAGCGCATCGACCGCGACGGCTCGATCATCACCGTCGTCACCTCGCTGCTGGCCGCCTACACCGGCCTGTACTCGGTCTACGCCGGCAGCAAGGCGCCGGTCGAGCACTTCACCCGCGCGCTGTCCAAGGAGCTCTTCGGGCGCAACATCAACGTCAACAACATCGCCCCGGGCCCGATGGACACCTCGTTCTTCTACCCGGCCGAGACCGACGACTCCGTCGCGTTCCACAAGTCCTCGTCGATGAACGGCGAGTTGACGAAGATCGAGGAGATCGCGCCCTATGTGGTCTTCCTGATGACCGAGGGCTGGTGGCTCAACGGGCAGACCCTCTTCGTCAACGGCGGGTACACGACGCGCTGAGCGGGATCGGGAGAGAGCGGGGGTGGGGCCGGTCCCGGTGTGGGTGCCGGCCCCTGGGGCGTTGGTCGGGGTCGCAGCGGCGGTCCGCGGTCGCCATGTGGGCGGTGGCGCAAGCCGGTTGGCGTGGAGTCACTGCTGGTGATGGCGCCATCGGGCGTCCAGTTCCGCCCACTCCTTCTCCCACTGCGCGTAGCGCCGGCGGTCGATCAGCCGGACGCCGGTCTTCTCCGCGCCGAAGAGCAGCAACCCGGTGCCGGAGGCGACCACGGTGCCGGCCACGACGCTCTCGGCCAGCGAGTCCGTCGGGGTGCTGGGGTTGCGCACCAACATCCCGTTCCGGTCCAGCCACACGGTCGTCCGGTCACCGACGTGGACGCCGGGCGGCACGTTGGTCTCGCCGGTCCGCACGGTGTGGTCCGGCGCCGTCCAGCGCACCGTCGTCCGCACCCGGTCGCCGGTGGCGCTCCCGCTGTCGACGCCGCTGATCCGGGTCGCGGGCTCCCGCGCGATCATCGCGGAGGCCGTGTGCCAGCCGGCGCTCTGCCGGTTCGCCGCCGCGTCCACCGCATTGCCGGCCGCCACCCCCGCGGCCGGCGCCGCCACGGCGATGAGCACCCCCGTGGCCAGCACCAACCAGGATTGCGCCACGTCCGTGCCGCGCCGCAAAGGACCTCGGCGCCAGGGCGGGCGGGGCTGAGCAAGAGGCATCACGCACCCCCTTCGCCTGCTCTTCGAGCGTCCCACACCTGGGCGCCACCTCCCACACCACGACGGACCGCGGTGGCCGGCCCGCCCTGCGGAACGGGGCGGAACGGTCGATCGTGGAAGGTGGACAGGGGAAACGTTCGCAGGCCGGGAACGGTCCTCGCGATCCCGGAGCACGATGGAAGCGGGAGCCGTAGGGAAGCCGTCGTGATCACCGCAGTGCGCCTGCCGGGGCGCCATGCCACGCGTTCGGCGAAGCCGGGGCCGCCGCGGGAGCCGCCCAAGCCGCCCGCCGCGCCACGGACCCCTGCCTGGCGGCCGTGGCTGTTGCCGATCGTCCTGATCGCGGTGTTCGTCCTGCTGCTGAGCCGGCTGCACCAGCCCTCGGGCGCCGTCCTCTCCTACAGCGCGTTCCTCGGCAAGGTGAACGCCGGGCAGGTCAAGGTCGTCGACATCGACGACAAGGGCGCCGTCGCCGGGAAGCTCAAGGACGGCCGGGAGTTCACCACCCGGATTCCCACCGCGCTCGGCAACACCGGGTTGGAGAACCAACTGCGCGACAAGAACGTCGACATCAACGCGGCCAGCAGTAACGGCGGCGCCAGTTGGGTGGGGCCGCTGGCGTTCGTGCTGCTGCCGCTGTTCCTCCTCGGTGCGCTGTTCCTGTGGACCGGGCGGCAGGCCGCGCGCACGCTGAGCGGCGGGCTCAGCGGCATCGGCCGCTCCCGCGCCAAGATCATCGAGGCCGAGCGGCCCACCACCCGCTTCGACGACGTCGCCGGCTACGAGGGCGTCAAACAGGAGATCAGCGAGGTCGTCGACTTCCTGCGCCGCCCCGAGCGGTATGCGGTGGTCGGCGCCCAGGGCCCGCGCGGGGTGCTCATGGTCGGCCCGCCCGGCACCGGCAAGACGCTCATCGCCCGGGCCGTCGCCGGTGAGGCGGCGGTGCCGTTCCTGTCGGTGACCGGATCGGCGTTCGTGGAGATGTTCGTCGGGGTCGGCGCCTCCCGCGTCCGCGACCTCTTCGACGAGGCCCGCAAGCGCGCGCCGTCGATCATCTTCATCGACGAGATCGACGCCGTCGGCAGCCGCCGCGGCGGCATCCGGCTCGGCGGCAACGACGAGCGCGAGCAGACCCTCAACCAACTCCTGGCCGAGATGGACGGCTTCGACCAGAGCAGCGGCATCGTGGTGCTGGCCGCCACCAACCGCCCCGAGGCCCTCGACCCGGCGCTGCTGCGGCCCGGCCGCTTCGACCGGCACGTCACCGTCCCGCTGCCCAACCAGACCGAACGCGCGGCGATCCTCGCCGTCCACGCCCGCGACAAGAAACTGGCGCCCGATGTCGACTGGAACATCATCGCCCGCGCCACCCCCGGCTTCTCCGGCGCCGACCTCGCCAACCTCCTCAACGAGGCCGCCATCCACGCCGTGCGCGCGAGCGCCACCGTCATCACCGCCCGTGACCTGGACAGCGCCCGGGACCGGGTGCTGCTCGGACGCCGGGAGACCTCCAACGCCCTGCTACCGGAGGAACGCCAGGCCGTCGCCGTCCACGAGTCCGGGCACGCCCTCGTGGCCGCGCTGTGCCCGCAGGCCGACCCGGTCGCCAAGGTCACCATCCTGCCCTCCGGCCCCGCGCTCGGCGCCACCGAACAGCTCCCGGAGGCCGAACGGCACCTCTACAGCGAGGGCTATCTCACCGACCTGTTGGCCGTCCGGCTCGGCGGTCGGGCCGCCGAGCTCGTGGTCTTCGGCGAGGGCTCGACCGGCGCCGCCGACGACCTGGCCGGGGCCACCCAGATCGCCGGCCGCATGGTCCGCGACTTCGGCCTCTCGCCGGCCCTCGGCCCGGTCGGCTACGCCACCACCGGCGTCGCCCACCGGCTCGGCGAAGAGGGCCCCGGCGAGGGCCTGCACCGCCCCTACTCCGAGCAGACCCAGCGCCTGATCGACGAGGAGGTCGCCCGCCTGGTCCGGGAGGCCGAGGAACGCGCCGTCGCCCTGCTCCGCGACCACCGCCCGGCCCTGGACCGCCTCGCCGACCTGCTCACCACCCGCGAGACCATCGACGGCACGGTCGTCCTCGACGTACTGCGACAGCAGCCGGAGGCGGGGACGGGCGGCGGCACCCCGTAAGGCGGGCCTACCGCCGCCGGGGGTCCGCGCACCGCAGCAACGCGCCGTGGTCCTCGTTCCCGCGCGGCGCAACTCGCCCTCGGTCAGGGCAAGTTGCGGCGGCTCCGGCCCCGTCCACAGGCGCGGCGACGAGGCCGAGCGGCGCCGGGCGTCCAGGAACAGCGGTTCGTAGAGGGAGTCGAGGACGGTAAGGCGCATCGCCACCACCGCGACGGCCGGCCCGGTGGGGCGGCGCTGCGGCGGCCCCCGCCCCTCACCTCCAGCATGCGCCCGGGTCCGGCTCCGCGAGGGAGAATTGAGGGGAGGGCATCCGTGCACGCGTGGGCCCTCGTACGGGCCCGCGCTCCGCTTCGAGCCGGAAGGTGAGGTCCCATGATGTTCTGGTACGGGCACGGTGGCGGCGGCTGGGGGTGGCTCGCCGTCACCGTTGGCATGGTCCTGTTCTGGGCGCTGGTGCTCACGGTCGTCGTACTGATCTTCCGCGCCCTGGTCCGCCCGGGGGCGTATGGCAGGGGCGGGGAGAGCCGCGGCCACCCCGATTGGCGTCCGGGCGGTCCCGCGCCCGGTGGGCCGGCCGGGGCGGAGCAGATCCTCGCCGAGCGGTACGCCCGAGGCGAGATCGAGGACGAGGAGTACCAGCGGAGACTGTCGGTGCTCCGCGCCTCTCACGGCGGCCCGACGGAACCGGACGCACCGGGCGGGTGAGGCGGCGCTACGCACCCGCGGCGCAGGAGCGCCAGCGACGACCGGGGCCCGTTCTTCCCTCCCCGCGGCCGGTCTCCCTCAGTGCAACTCCGCCTTGAGGACCACGATGACCAGGCCGAGCGCGAGGTTCACCAGGGCCGAGGCCACCACCAGGCGGTGCGAGGCGCCGGCGCGGATCGCGGCCGTGCTCGCCCAACCGATCTGCTCGGCCACGGCCACCGCGAGCGCGAACCACGCGGTCCCGGGCAGGTCCAGTCCCAGCAGCGGGCTGATCACCACGGCGATCGCCGGCGCCAGCGCGGCCTGCGCGATCGGCCATCCATGGCCTGCCACGTGCGTGATCCTGGCCCAGGTCAGGTGCCGGTACGAGGCCAGTTCGCCGACGAGTCGGGCGTAGACGTGCGCGATCCAGAAGACCAGACCGGTGACGACCAGGAGCAGGGCGAGTCCGCTCCGGGGGAACGGCCCGAACGCTGCGGTACCGGCCACGACGGAGGCGGCCTGGAGAGAGCCGTAGACCGCGCCCCCGTAATCGGCGCGGGGCGCGTGCGGCTCGTCCGGCCGGGCGCGAAGCCCTCGCTCGCTGTCGTCCGCCGGGCCCTCGGTGCCTGCGCCTTCCGCCATGTCCCACAGGATCACCGGGGACCGCCCGGTCCGCACGACGGGCCCGCGGGGGCGTGCGGACCATGGGGGTGAACGTCCGGCGGCGCCTCAACGGCCCGGCCGTCAGGCACCGCCCTCGGGGCTCACGCACCGTCCTTGGAGCCGCGGGGCACGACGAAGTCGGTGAGCTCCGCGCAGCCCGGCGCGAGGTCGGCCCACTCGCCGGGCAGCGTCAGCACCGCGAGCGCCGAGGTGGGGAACTTCTCCCGGGCCCGCGCGAGCGCCTCGTCGTCCCCGCCGCCGGTGAGCGAGACGACCAGGTCCTGCACGCCCGGTAGATGGCCGATCAACAGCGCCGTCCGCCACCGTTGCGGAACCGCCCGGACCACCTCCAACAAGGCCGCCCCGCTCGCCTGGTAGACCCGCGGCTCGAAGACCACCTCCGGGGCCGGGTGCGCGGCAAGCCCCGGACAAGGCGCCTGGGACGCCGCGGTGGGTCGCAGTGGCTGTGGAGTCCGGGGTGTCTGTTCCTGCTCCGTCGTACCGAGTTCCCCGGCGACCCGCTCCCAGGTTTCGCGGGTGCGGCGTGACGTCGAGCAGAGCACCACGTCCGGGGCGCAGTGCTGCTGCCGCAACCAACGGCCGGCCGCCGGGGCGTCCCGACGGCCCCGGCCCGCGAGCGGACGCTCGTGATCGGGCACCCCCTCCGGCCAGGCGGATTTCGCGTGCCGCAACACGATCAAGCGGGTGTGTGCACTACCGGGAACACTCAACGAAGAACCGCCCTCACGTCAGGGAAACCAACCTCAGGAGAACCGGCCCACGCCACAGAGCCTCCGCCGAGCCGGCGTTGCCCGCACACTACCCGCTGGATTTTGCTCGGCAGCCAGGTGGGCGCTCCAGTGCGCCAGGCGGAGCAGGTGGACCGGTCGGTGCGCCAACCAGGCGTTTGTGGCTGACACTTGACGTGTTGTGGCGAGTACCTGAGACGGTGAGTGCGCACGCCCAAGGTTCCACCAGTCCACGTAAGTTGGCGTGAATTGACAGCCCATCAGAGGGGATTGCCCGTGAACACTCCGGCCACCGCAGGCGCGAAGACCGGCCCGATCACCAATGCCTATGTCGAGGTCAACAACGCCAGCATCGCCAACGTCGGCAAGTACGTCCTGACCTCGAACGGCGCCCAGGTCTTCGACATCGGCATCATCTTCGCCGCGAACATCAACTCCGATGGGAAGAGCGCCTACCTGTCCTTCAACGAACAAGTGAAGGCGGTCCTCGACAACGCCGCCAAGGAGATCGCCCCGCTCCAGGCCAAGGGCATCAAGGTCCTGCTGTCCGTCCTCGGCAACCACCAGGGGGTCGGTTTCGCCAACTTCGCCGACGAGGGCGCCGCGAAGGCGTTCGCGGCGCAGTTGGCCAAGGCGGTGACCACCTACGGCCTGGACGGCATCGACTTCGACGACGAGTACGCGGACTACCCCACCAGCGGCCCGGGGCAGCCGAATGCCTGGTCGTTCCCCTACCTGGTCAGGGCGGTGCGCAACGAACTGCCGAAGGACAAGATCCTCTCCCTGTACTTCATCGGGCCCGCCTCACAGACCCTGTCCTACGACGGGATCGAGGTCGGCGACCTGCTCAACTACAGCTGGAATCCCTATTACGGCACCTGGGGCGTGCCTGCCGTGCCCCATCTGGACAAGGCACACCTGGGCCCGGCCGCGATCGACATCCAGAACACCTCGACGGAGGAGGCCAACGGCCTGGCGCAGCAGACCGTTGACAACGGCTACGGCGTCTTCAACACCTACAACCTTCCCGACGCCGACGTCAGCACGTACCTCTCCTCCGTCACCAAGCCGCTGTACGGCAGCGACGTCACCTACCTCGGGGGCTCGGCCTAGGCGTCCAGTTCGATGTCGGTGAGGGGGACGGCCTGGCAGGTGAGGATCTGCTCCTCGGGCAGGTCGTCGGCGGGGGCGACGAGGTGGGCGACCTGGCCGTGCAGGAGGGGGAGGGCGCAGCTTTCGCACTGGCCGAGGCGGCAGCCGTTGGGGAGCGGGAGCCCCGCCTTCTCGCCGAGTTCGAGCAGGGTGCCGTCCCCGCTGCTCCAGGTCAACTCGCGCTGCGAGCGGGCGAAACGGACGGTTGCGGTGGCGTTCGGGGGGAGGCCGACGGTGCGTGGGGTGGCGTGGAACCGCTCGGCGAAGATGTCGAACTTCGGTACGCCGCGCGCGGTCAGCCCGCCGGTCAGGGCGTCGATCATGTCTTGCGGGCCGCAGAGGTAGAAGCGGGCGCGGCGGCGGATGAGTTCGGGGTCGATGTGGTGTGCGCCGATGCGGCCGGTGGTGGTGTAGTGCTCGCCGGGCCGGTCCGCGGCGTCGGGGCGGCTGTAGTGGTCGATGACCGTGAGTTGGGGGATCGACCGCTGCAGTTCCGCGATCCGGGTCGCATAGGCGTGGGTGCGGCGGTTGCGGTTGCCGTAGTGCAGGACGACCTGGGGCACCGAACCGCCGTCGGCCGCCAGGGTTTCGAGGTAGCCGAGGAAGGGGGTGATGCCGACGCCGGCGGCGAGCAGGACCACCGGCAGGTCGTGGTCGGTGGGGATCGCGAAGACGCCCGAGGGGGCGGTGACGAGCACGCGGGTGCCTGGGGCCAGGTCGCGGTGGACGACGGGGGAGAGGGTGCCGCCGTCGACGCGTCGGACGGCGAGCCGGTAGGCCCCCAGCGCGTCGTCGCGGGCCGGGCCGGTGAGGGAGTAGGCGCGGGTGGTGGTGGGGTTGCCTGCCTGGGCGAGGGTGATGTGTTGTCCGGGACGGAAGGCGGGGAGGGAGCCGCCGGTGGCGGGACGCAGCAGCAGCTCGCGGATCTCGTCGGTCACCGCATGGGTCGTGTCGACGACGAACTCCCGTGCACCGTCCCAGGATTGGGTCGGTACGCGCCGGAGGTCACAAGCGGTGCCGCGCAGCGGCACCGAGCCGCTGACCGGGTCGTGCGCGGCGTCGTCGATGAGGAGGTTGTAGTTCTGTTCGCCGTCGGCCAGGGGATCGGAGCCGGGCAGGGCGAGGTCCGGGGAGCTCTGCCACCAGCCGTAGTCGGCGAGCACGGTGTCGGGGTGCAGGCCGGGCTCGATGCGGGCGCGCATCCGGACGGTGGCGTTGCGGGTCCTGATTTCCACCAGGTCGTCGTGGCCGATGCCGCGGTCGGCCGCCACCCGCTCGCCGATCTCGACGAGCGGTTCGGGGTAGCGCTTGCGCAGGGAGGACAGCCCGCGCTGCTGACTGTGGCAGTAGTAGCCGTTCTTGGCGCAGGTCAGGGTCAGGGGGAAGGTGGGGTCGGTGGGCGGGGCGGCCGGCTCGGGCACGGGGGAGTAGCCGTGGTCGAGGAGGCGCTGCGAGTACAGCTCGACGCGCCTGGTGGGGGTGGCGAAGCCGGTCACCCGCCCGTCGGGCCCGGTCTCGGCGTACTTGCGGTACCGCATCGGCAGCGGCACGTCGATGCCGCCGGGTGCCTGGCGGAGCTGGTCCACCGTCAGGCCGAGGGGCTGGAGTTGGTGGTTCCAGGCGGCCTCGATGTCGCCGTCGAAGAACTCCGAGCCGAGGCCGAGCCGGCCCGCGAGGTCGAAGACGAGGTCGAGTTCGGAACGGGTCTCGCCGAGCGGGTCGAGCATCCGGGGGCGTAGTTGTACGCGCTGTTGGGCCTGGTGGGAGCCCTCGAAGCCGGCGCGCAGACCTTCCCGCTCCCAGGGTGTGCTGGCGGGCAGCAGGAGGTCCGCGAATCGCGAGGTGGGGTTCTCGAACAGGTCGATGTGGACGCTGAATTCGAGTTGCCGCAGGGCCTGTGCGGTGCGTTGGGGGTCGGGTTGGGACAGCAGCATGTTGCCGCCGAAGGAGACGAGGGCCCGCACCGGGTAGGGGTCGCCGTCGATGACGGCCCTGCACAGGTCGCGCGAGGTGATCCAGCCGGACGCCGGTGGGCCGAGGGGACGTTCGGCCAGTCCCAGTGCCTTGGCCGCCTGCTCGGTGGCGAGGGGTCGGGCGGTAGCGGCGAGGGGCTGTTGCGGCAGGACGACGTTGCCGCCGGGGGCGTCATAGCTGCCGGTGAGGGCGTACAGGGTGGCGATGGCGCGGTCGGTCTGGGTGGCGTCGGAGTGTTGGCCGACCCCGGTCCAGGTGCCGTAACTGACCGACCGGGCCGTGGCCACGTCATCAGCGAAGGCGGTGAGGGCGGCGGCGTCAACTCCCGTTACGTCGACGGTGCGTTGGAGCGGCCAGGCGGTCACGGCGTCGAGATAGCGTTGGAAGGCGGGCCGGCAGGTGAGCGTGCCGGAGCGGGTGCGGACCCGGTAGCTGCCGCGGAGCGCGAAGCGGTGGGGTGCGGTGGCGGCGAACGCCGTGTCGTAGACCTCGGGGCCGCGGGCGGCCTCGTCCCAGACGACGAAACCGGCCTGGCCGGGGACGAGTTCGTCCGCGGTCAGGAAGCGGCCGTCGTCCTCGCGTATCAGGAGCGGGCCGTTGGTCCAGGAGCGCAGGAAGTCCTGGTCGCCGCCGTGGCGGCGCAGGACGAGGTCGGCGAGCCCGAGCGCGAGGGCACCGTCGGTGCCTGGCCTGACCCGCAGCCAGTGGTCGGCCTGCATCGCGCTGGTGGTCCGGCGGGGGTCGATGACGGCGAGCCGGGCCCCGCGGGCGCGCGCCTCGGCGAGGGCCGCCGAGCGCGCCAGCCAGGTCTTGGCCGGATTATGCCCCCAGAGCACCGTCAGGTCGGTGGCGGGGAAGTCGGGGGAGGGCTGGCCGGTGCCGAAGGTGAAGGCGTGCGCGAAGTCCTTGTGCCAGTTGCAGTTCTCGGTGCCGTAGCAGATGTTGGGGCTGCCGTAGAGATGGATGAAACGTTCCACCCACTCGATGGAGTCGCTCATCGGAGTGGCGCTGGGGGAGGTGACCGAGAACGCGACGCTCTCGGGCCCGGTGGTGTCCCGGAAGTGCGCCAGGCGTTCGCCGATCTCCGCCATGGCCTCCTCCCAACTGATCTCCCGCCAGCGGGGGTTGGGGTCGGTGCGCGGTGTCGTGCGGCGCAGCGGACGGGTCAGTCGGGCCGGGTTGCGGACGAGTTCGGGGGCGGCCCGGCCCTTGGGGCACAGCGCCGCGCCGGTGGGGTGGTCGGGGTCCGGGCGCACGCCCATCAGCGCGCCCGACTCGATCTGGTAGATCGCGCCGCAGCGGGACTTGCAGAGGGTGCAGTAGCCACGCGTCTCGGTCATGAGCTTCAGGTCTCCCGGTGGGGTTGATGGGCTCGTGTTCCTTGTCGACTTCGATCACGGTACCCCTGGGGGGTATGACGATCAAGGGGTGAGCGGTGAAGTCGTTGAGTGGCGGAGTCGCCGACCGCTAGGGTCGACGGTGACATCGCGCGCCGGTCGCCGACTGGGCGAAGCGTGGAGACGTCGGGACATGCCCCCGGAGGCGTCCCCTGTCAGTCGACTTGAACCACATGATCGTCCACGCCCGGGACAACCGGGAGTCCGCCGCATTCTTTGCGGACCCGTTGGACCTCGAAATCACCGAGGAACGGGGCCCATTCCTCGCGATCGACTGGGGGCGAGTGAGCGGCCACGCGTCTGCCCCTTCCTCGGCCGCTTCGTGAAGCATGCTCCCAAGCCTGGCTCGCCGGCCGCGTCTCCGGGCGGATCCAAGGCTTGCGAGAATGTTCGTATGCAAGACATCTACGGCTTTCCCGACATGGACGACGTGCCCTCCGTGCTACGGAACGTCCTCGCGGACGACAAGGCAAGGAGGGCGGCACAGGCCCTGACCCCCGAGGAGGCCGCGGCGTTCGCCAACTGGACGCGCGTTTCCGCCGAGGCCGAGACGCGCTGGCTGGCCGAGCTGTCCGGCGACGACGGCCTCCTCGGTTTCGAACCGCCAGCTCTCCCCGACAGTGCCTGGATCCTGCACGCCATGTACGAGGACCTGCGGCGCCGCCCGGCCACACCGGCCGACGCTGATGCCGAGGCTGGGGCCGGGGCAGGTAACGGGAGCGCCGGGGACGGGGACGGGGACGAGGGCGACGAAACGGACTGGAGCGTCCCCCCAAAGCCCCACTGGCAGCGCCTGCGCTGGTCTGAACTGGCCGAGCGCGTCGGCGACCCGGTCGTCGAGGAAGGCTCCTATCCCGACCGTTACCAACTGCGCTCATGCCGCGGTAAGACGCATCGGAGTCCGGACAACGTCCTGTGGTCGACGGAGGGCAGCCTCGACTGGGAAACCTGGCACCAACTGCTCGACGTGCTCATCGAATACAGCCCGGACGGTCCGGATACCCGCTGTCTGGTCCACTTCTGCCGGAACATGTTCTACTACCACGTCCCCACGGTGCTCACCGGCCGCCTGGGTGACGCCCGCGACCTCTACCATCATCCCGACCTGATGGCCTACAGCCCTTCCAACATCTGGCCCGAAGACCGGACTTGGGTTACCTACACCCACTTCGACTTGCACGGCACCAAGGTCGCAGGTCCCACCCCGTTGATCGAAGCCCTCTTCAACGCGCCCGGACTGGAAGCCCTCCGCCTCCCCTGGAAACCCTGATCTGTCCGATCGCCGACCTGCTGGAGGCGCTTCGGGTGGGGCTTCTCGCCTCCGTACGACACCAGTTGACGCCTGATCACCAGTAGCAGTGAGACGCGGCCGCAGTGGGCCGGGGACTGGGCGTGAGGTCCTCGCGTACCGGGTACGGCAGGCGTATGCGGGCGTGGGGAGAGGGCTTGTGGGTGGGGCGGTGGGTGGAGCACCTTCTGCCGGGCGTGGTGAGGCGCGTGGTGGAGGGTGCGGATCCGCAGCCGCGGTGGATGCCGCGGCGCGTGCTGACGGTCGTTTCGGTCGATGTCGACACCGGCGCCGGTGTCGCGGCGGTCTGGGCCCTGTGGCGTCCGAAGTCCGCGCGGGTGTGTGAGTACACCGTGCTCCTGGAGTGGTACGAGGAGCAGTGGCGGTGCGTGGGAGGTGCGGAGAGCAGTAGTGGGTCGGTGGACGACCCTGCCGATGTCGAGGTGATCGAGGTCCGCGGCGGCGGGGGAGTACTGAGCCTCACCCGTGACCTCGACCCGGCACACTCCATGGGCAGGGCCCCATGGATCGGCTGCGTTGAAGTCCACCTGGGGCCGGACGTCAGGCACCTTCTCGTCGGCGACCGCCGGATCGTCGCTCCCGAGCGGCGCAAGCTCCTCGCCGTCTGGGCGTCCCGCCCCGCCAGCCGCGCGGCACGTCCCGTCCTCGTGGCCCTCGGTCACGAGGGCACCGAGCTCTCCCGCATCGGCCCACACGACTGCCTTGACACCCACACCTGGGCACGTTTGCGGGAGGAGTGGTAGACGGGACGCCGGCGGGACGTCATGGGCATGTTCGTTTGCCTGTTCGTTGGCTCGTTCGTTGTTGAGGGGCGGGCGCTGAGGAATGCGCCTGCTGCGCACCATCGCGCCCCAGGGGCGGTGCATGGAGGCGGAGCGGGCGGGGGCAACCATCAAAGCTGTGTGCCGGGTTCAAGGCACCTGCGCGTTCAGCGCGCGGTTCTCAACGGAGGGGGAAGTTCCATGCGCAGTTCCCTGCTCAGCTCGACGTTCGTCCGCCGCGTCGGGGCGGGACTGGCGGCGATAGTGACGTTCGGCGGCCTCACGGCGGCTCCGGCGACCGCGGCCGAGCCCCGCACGTACGGCATGACCTCGTCGTTCGTCGCCTACGAAGGGACAAGTTTCTCGGGGCGGTCTCAAGACATCAACGGCTGTGGATTCCACGGCATCCCGTTCCACGGCTCCTACCGGTGGATCCCTCGGGGGCAGGACGGCCGTATGCACAACGCGGCCGACGGACGCGACGCGGTCCACACCGTCCTCCGCAGCAACCGCGGCGCGGAACAGTCCACTCCGTTCGGCTGGCGGAGCATGTACATCGTCTGCTGACCCAGTCGTCCACTGACCCAGGCTCGTGAGTTGTTCCTCAGCTCCTCAGCTCCTCAGTTCCTCGGGCCATGTCCTTGTGACGTGGCCCGAGGCGTCTTGCCCCATCTGTGCGGCAACTCCTCGGAGTCGTAAGGAAATTGAGTGGTCCGGTCGCCTCGGTGCGGGAGAAGGTGCGTTCGGCGTACGGCCGTTGGGGGCGGGGTGGCTGCCGTGGGCGGCCCCCGCGAGGAGAGAGGCATGGGGACTGTGACGACCGGAGCGGCGGCGTTGGTGGTGGGCAGTGACGTGAGCGTCAGGTTGGTGAAGGCGGGGCGGACGAAGGTGCGGTATCCCGCGACCGTCGTGCGCGACGACGGGACGCGCGCCGTGGTGCGGGCGCGGTGGGCGAGACCCACGGTCCGGGACTTCGGGTTCGTGCGGTTCGAGCCGGGCGATGTCTTCACCGAGCACTACTGGCGTGACCGTTGGTACGCGGTCAAGGAGGTACGGGACGCCGACGGCACGGTCAAGGGCTGGTACTGCGATGTGATGCGCCCGGCGCGGGTCGGGGCCGACGGCATCGAGGTCGAGGACCTGGACCTGGATCTGTGGCAGTCGGCCGACGGTGCGCGCGTGCTCCGGCTGGACGAGGACGAATTCGCGCGGAGCGGGATCGAGGCGCGCGATCCGGACGCGGCGGCCCAGGCACGGCGTGCCTTGGACAGGCTCGAAGAGCTTGCCCGGGGTGGGAACTTGCGCACGCTGTGAGCCTGTGCTGCGAGCGCGCCCGGCGCCGGCTGTTGACCTGCTGGCTGTTGACCTGCTGCCTGGGGGATGCGGGCTGGTCACGGGCCGACTTGCCGGATCGGTGGGGTTGTGCCTGGGCGTGGGGCGGCGGGGCCGGTGTTGGGGCGCGGTCCGGGTGCGATTGCCTGGGCGGCGGGGCGGGATCAAAGTGGGAGGGAGGCGGAAGACGTGGGCGCGTTCGTAGGGAGGCGTACCGCAATGACCGAGGCACTCTCCCGCCGGGAGCTTTTTCTCCTGGCACAGATCGAACAGGACCTGAGCGCGGAGGACGCCGCGCTGGACCGCCGTCTGACGGCCATGTGTTGGGACGCTCCGGGGCCGCAACCGTCGTCCGCCACGCGGCTCGACGGTGAACCGGGTGCTGCCCACTCGGTGGGAGCCATGTTCCGGGGCCTGTTGGCCAAGGCCGGCACGGCCGTTGCGGCGGCCATGGTGTCGGTGTGCGCGTCGGTCTGGGGACTGGCGCTGGCCTGCCTGGCCCGGCTCGTCTGCCGGTGGTCGCGCCCCCGGAACGCCCATGCCTGGGGACCGGGGGACTGAGCCCGGGACCGGTGCACCAACGCCGTGCGGTGAGCGATCGGTCGTGAGCGGTGGGCCGGGCGCGGTGTGCCGGCCCACCGCCCGCGCGGCCAGCGGAAGGAGCGACATGGGGATGTTTCCGGCGCCGCCGTCGATCGAGGGGCTCACCGCGGTGGTCACGGGTGGCTCGCGCGGACTGGGTTTTCTCATGGCCAGGGAGCTGATGGTCCGCGGTTGCGATGTCGTGCTGTTCGCCCGTGACGGGGACGAGCTGCACCGGGCGGTCGGCCGGCTCACGCCGTCGACCGTGGGTTCCGTACGCGGTGTGATCTGCGACGTGCGGGACAAGGCCGCGGTGCGGGAGCGCATCGATGAGGTCGTCGACGACAACGGCCGCCTGGACATCGTCTTCGCCAATGCCGGCATCATTCAGGTGGGGCCGGCCGACGCGCTCGGCACGGAGGGGTTCCACGACGCGATGGACGCGATCTTCAACGGCACGTTGAACACCGCGTTCGCCGCGCTTCCCCATCTGCGCAGCAGCCCGGCGGGCGGCAGGCTGGCGCTGATCGGGTCGGTGGGCGGGCTGCTGGCGGTGCCGCACCTGCTGCCGTACTCGTGCGCCAAGGCATCGGTTGCCGTTCTGGCCGAGGGGCTGCACGCGGAGGAGTCGGCGCACGGCGTTTCGGTGACCGGGATCCACCCCGGGTTGATGCGGACCGGCTCGCACCTCCACGCCCAGTTCGGTGGCGACCGGCGGCGCGAGTACGCGTGGTTCCAGGCCCTGGCCGGTGCGCCCGTGCTGTCCATGAACGCCGAACACGCGGCGGAACGCATCGTGACGGCCGTGCAGCGCCGGCGGCCACGCATCGTTCTCAGCCCACTGGCCAAGCTGGGCGCGGTGGCCCACGGCCTGGCGCCGGCCACCACGACGCGACTGACCACGGCCGCGGGCCGGTTGCTGCCCACCGGCGGCGGGCCGGGAACGGCCGAGGGGATCGAGGTCCAGGCACAGGGCCAGGCACCGGCACCGCGTTTGCGGGAGTGGTTGGGGGTGCTCAACGAACGGGCGGCCGACCGTTTCAACCAGCGGGGGCGGCACGACGGTGCTTGAGCGCGTTGCCTGAGCGCGTTGCTCGTGTGGGGGCGAAGGGCCGAGGTGCAACGAGGGGATTCTGGCGGCGAGTTCGGCTTCCAGCCGGTCCACGCCGTCGACGGTGGGGAGCCGGACCGTCACCGGGAGGACGTGCGGTTCGGTGGCCCACCACCGTCGGCAAACTGGCCGACGGCCGCGCTCACCAGCGGGGCGTGGAGCGGACCTCGAATCCGCTGAGCCGTTCCGGCTCCTCGTCGCGGATCTCCACGTGCGTCACCTCGGCGGCCGGTGGCCCCTGGTGCGCCCAGTCGACCATCCGCGCGACGCCCTCCTCGGCACCCTCGAAGACCGCTTCGACCTCCCCGCCAGGCAGGTTGCGCACCCACCCCGAGACGCCGCTCTCGACGGCGGTTTGGCGGCAGGTGTCCCTGAAGAAGACTCCCTGCACCGTTCCGGACACGATCACGCGCTTCCGCAGCATGAGCAGGACTGTAAGGGAAGGGGCGCGGCCGGGGGACGACCTCCGGGCCCGGCGCGCCCCGCGGGCCGGCCGGTCAGCCGCGGTCGCCGGCCGGTGCGACGTGCTTGCGGTACGCCGAGTCGAGGTCGCGGACCTCCACGGAGGCGTGCACCGTCAGGCCCGTCGCGGACGCCGTGTGGTGGCGCACCAGGTCGAGCGTCACCTCGCCGAGCGTGGCCTTGGCCTCCGCGGTGCGGCCCGGCAGGATCGCGAAGTCGAGGTGGATCAGGGCCTGTTGGGGCTCGTCGTGGGCGATGACGGCGTCGTCGACGCAGCGGAAGCGGGTCTTGCAGCTCTCGACGGTGATGCCGTCGACGGTCTTCGCGGCGAGGGCGTGCAGCTCGCGGGCGAAGCGTCGGCGGTCGAGGAACTCCCGTAGCGAGGCGTCGTAGTCGACGATGATCTGTGGCATGTGGGGTCTCCTTCCCGGGGCGTGGGGCACAGAGGGCGTAGGGCGAACGGTGGTTCGGGACAGCAACGTTAATCGACCGAACAGCCGCGGTCACTAGGGGCTTTGTTGAGTGGACAAGCCGTGTGCGGGGGGCGGCCGGGAGTTCGGGGTCACCGCGGGCCGACGGAGCCGTCCGCTGCGGAGCGGGCGATCCGCAGTCGCGCCCGCGCCCGGTCCACCAGCGGGTGCTTCTCCCGTTGGGTGCCCGATTTATCGTCCAACTCCTCGACGAGCCGCCGGGACCGCTTCTCCACGTCCAACTCGTCCAGGATCCGATCGATCTCGGTCAACAGCGCACCGTGCAACTGCCACTGACGCGGATGCTCCCGCACCCCGTCCAACAGCAGGTGCGCCACCACCTCCCGACTGGCGCGGCTGGCGGCCAGCGCCCGCACCAGTCGCTGCTCGGCCTCCTCGGCACTGGCGCTGACCTGCGTGGTGATGAGCACCGCGAAGCTCTCCACCGCCCGGGCCAGGTGACCGAAGAGTTCGTGCAGCGCCTCGGCGGTCTCCGGGGCGAACAGCGGCTCGTCGGTCCGTGCCTTGGCCAGGTCGGTCAGTGTGCGGCAGGCCGTGCGCAGCACCACCGCGGAGATCTCCAGGGCGTCCAGTCCGGTGCGCAGCACGACGCGGGAGAGCCGGCCCTCCTTGACGCGGGGGTTGAGCCGCAGGCTGTCCTCGGCCCGCCGCAGTGCCGCGTCCACCTGCACGATGTCGTGGTCCAGCCGCCGTGCCTGGTGCAGTCGCTCGGCCGCCTCCGGCACCGTCGTGCGGCCGCGCACCTGTTGGCCCAGGCCCAGCAGCAGATCGTGCATCCGTCCGGCCAGGCCCTCGATGGCCTCGCCGGCGGGCTGTACCCATACCGGCGGCACGAACAGCACGTTGAACAGCAGGCCCACGATCGCGCCGATCAGCGTTTCCAACACCCGGTCCCAGGCGGTCGCCGCCACCTGCGTCGTGGTCACCCCGAGCACCAGCATCGCGCTGATCGCCACCTCCGGCACGAACTCGCCGGCCCGCACGAACCGCCCCACCACCAGCGACGCCAGGATGATCAACCCCAGGCTCCACCAGGTCAGGCCGACCAGGGCGCTGAAGCCGATCGCGATGACCACGCCCACCACCACCGAGTTCACCCTGCGCACACCGGTGGTCAACGTGGTGTAGAGGGTGACTTGGACGACGAGGAGCGCGGTCAGGGGTGCGGTCAGCGGCGCCGGCTCGCTGCTCAGCAGCAGCGCGACGACGTAGGAGATCACCGCGGCGATGGTGGAGCGCAGCGTCTGGGCGACCACCGGCTCGGTGTGCCGCCGGACGAGATTCAACAGGGGGTCGGTAACGTCACGCACTCTTTGTCCCTTTCCCTCGATTTGCCGGGAACAACATCCGAGCGGTGATCGGTATGGAGTCGTGGGGGCACGGGGTCATGGGGGCCCCGAGTTGAAGTGTGTGCGCTTTGGTGGCCTTCGCCGCTGCGTCATCGGTCTGCTGCACGGTGTTACGCGGCGGGCCTGTCTGTTTCGCAGCCGACGTTTCCGTTTCGTTTGAATTTCGCCCGTCTCCTCCCCCTGTCGCTTTGGCGCCGGGCAGGTTGATGACGAGCCAATGACGTGGCGGGGGTGCCTCCGGGTGCTCACCCTGGAAGGGCAACTCCCCCGCACGACAACGCTGCTGCGCCGCACCTCCCCACACCTCTCCACGCCCGCTCAGGAGGTCCGATGAAGTCCCTTCAGCTACTCGGTATCGCGCTGCTCGGCCTCGCGCTGGCCACCGGCCCGGCCGCCGTGCGAACGACCGCCCACACCGGCCGGGGCTCCGAGGTCGCTGCCGCCCACCCGACCGCCGGCCAGTCGGGCGGGGACAGCGGCTGGGGCTGACACACCTCGGACCGTGGCGTCCGCCCACCTCATCCGCCGCCCCAACGCATCCGCCGTCCCGAGCCGTCCGCTTGCCCGAGCCGTCCGCACCATCGGAGGAAAGGTGTCTGAGAAAAGCCGGCTCCCCCCGGTCCTCCAGTCATTCGTCGACGAACTCGCGCTCTGTGTGGCCACTTACGGGGACAAGGGGGCCGCCCTCCTGTGGACCGAGGCCGACGAACACCTCCTCCTGCTGTACCACGTATGGCTGTTGGACCGCCTGTCGTGGATGTCTGGCATACCCGGGCCGGGCGTCCCCGTGTCTGGCGTGCCGGCGTCCGGTGCCCCGGTCGCCGCCGGCCCGGAGGCCGCGCCGCTCGTCGCCGCCCTCGGCCGGAACCTCGGCTGTTCCGTGCGGGCGTACTACCACGTGCTGCCCGCGGGAGGGGGCAGCGACCGGGTCGGCTTCGGCGAGGACGAGGTGACCCTGAGCGTCGCCGAGGGTGCCTGCCGGTTGCGCCTGTGGTCGCTCACGGGCGCCGAGTGCGCGGCGCCGGACCTACGGTTGCGGGAGGGCGAGTCGCTCTACGTACCGGCCGGCCACGTCTACGAGGTGTCGGACGTGCACACCCCAACGGTCCTGGTGGTACTCGTCCTTGGGGAGGAGGACTGAGGGGTTTGGCGGGAGGGGCCGAGGGGTGCCGGTCTCGGACGGTTCAGACGGCGACGCCGTCGCGGGCAGACACCTCCGCCGTCGGGCCATCCACTGCCTGGGTTTCCGTTGCCTGGAAGGCCGTTGCCCGGGCGTCCGTCTCCGGGACGTCCGGCCGGGGCTCGTCCGCCGACAGCAGCCCTCGGGTCGCCGCCGCCACCCCGGCCTGGAATCGGCTCTCCGCCCCCAACATCTGCATGATGTCGGCGATATGGCGACGCACCGTCCGCAGCGACATGCCCAGTCGGCGCGCGATCGTCTCGTCCTTCACCCCGGCCGCGAGCAGCCGCAGGATGGTCCGGTCGAGGTCCTTGGCGACGGACTCCAGTCCGTCCTCGGCGGCGTCGGAGAAGGGTTGGGCCAGGGCCCAGGACTGCTCGAAGAGGTTGCACAGGAAGTGGACCACGGACGGCTGCCGGATCACCACCGCGCCCCAGGTGCCCCGGTGGTCGGGGAGGAAGGCCAGTTTCCGGTCGAAGATGATGGCCCGGCCGAACAGTTGGTGCGCGGTGCGGTACTCCGCCCCCATCGCGCTGACCGTGGCCACGTATGCCTGGCTGGGGCTGTTGAAGCGGGCGGTGTGGTGGTACAGCGTGCGGATGGTGACCCCGCGCCGCAGCAACTCGGTGTCCCGGGCCAGGGCTTCCTTGAGCACCTCGGGGCGTCGGGTCCCGCCGGGCTGGACGGTCAGCATCTCCTCCCGGCACTCGTCGGCGGCCCGGTTCAGCGCGGCCCGCACCTCGGTGGGGCCGGGGATCGTGGACAGGTCCGAGGGCGCGCTCCGTAGTCCGTCGCCGTAGTACTCGGCGAGCCGGGCGAACTGGTCGTGCACGGTGCGCAGTTGGGTCTGCTGCTGTCGGATGGACTCCTTCAGGGGGCCGGTGACAACCGCCGCGACGAGGTGGGGATCGACGGCCCACAGTCGGCCGTCCTCGTCCGCGTCGGGCTGTATCAGTCCGAGCCGTTCCAACCTCTCGACGGCCCGCTGGATCTGCTCCTCGGACAGCTCCTCCGCCTGCGCCAACTGGGCGGTCGCCAGGCAACCATGCTGGGCCACCCACCGGTAGACGGCGACCTCGACGGCGTCGAGCCGATGCCCGGTGGCGAGCACATCATCACCGATCTGCTGGCCCATCCACAGCTCCTCTTCCGTTGTCCGGCGCAGGTGGAGGGAGTGCGTGATCGCCCCGCTCCCGCCCGCCTCGTCCGTCACCGGACCTGCGCCCGGCCCCACCGACGTGTCGGATGGGGCGCCGGAACTTGACTATGCACAGTCCGATATGCGCCTGTCCAAGACACGTTCATCATCGGGCTCATAACCATTGGGTATGACACCCCTACCTCCCCCCTACGCCCACCCAACTTCCCTATTTTCCTCAACCTTCCCTATTCATCTTGAAGATGAGGAAGGTTAAGGTATTTTCATGAGCGATCGTTTCTACACCGTGGAGCAGGTGGCCTCCTGGTTGGAGCTGCATGTCCGCACCGTGCGGAACTACGTCCGCGACGGGCGGCTCCCCGCGGTCCGGATCGGCAAGCAGTACCGCATCGCCCACGAGGACCTGGAGACCTTCACCGGTCGCCCGGTCCCCGCGTCCGACGGCGCAACTGCCGGGCGGCCGGGCCACAGTGAGGCGTCGACCATCGTCGAGATCGAGGACATCGACCGCGCCGTGGTCGACCGCCTGAGCACGATGCTGATGGCCGCGGCCGCCGACCGGGGCCCTGGCTCCCGGTCGCTGCGGATCGAGACGGTCTACGACAAGGAACGGGCCCGGATGAAGGTCATCGTCCTCGGCGGACTGGCCGACACGGCCCGGCTGTTGGAATGCATAGAGGGGGTGCTCGCGTCATGAGTACGCGCGCAGAGAAGAACGCAACGACGAGACCACCGGCGACAAGCCAAGCGATGACAAGCCAAGCGACGACACAAACGACGACACAAGCGAGGGCAACGTCCACGGGAGCGCCGACGGGCACGTCCACGGAAACGTCCACCCGAACAACCGCGGGAACCCCGGCGGGGGCGAGCAACCTCTACGACTCCGAGGCCGGGGCGGCGGCGATCCTGGGCCGGTACCAAGAGGTGCTGGACGGCTGGCCGGTGCCGGCGGAGCAGGTGCGGGTGCCGACCCGGCACGGAGAGACCTTCGTCGTCGTCACCGGGCCGGCGGACGCACCGCCCGTCCTGCTGCTGCACGGCTCGGGTGCGAACGCCTCGATGTGGCGCGACGACATCACGGCCTGGTCCAGGCACT
Organism: Streptomyces sp. WZ-12; assembly: GCF_028898845.1. Taxonomy (NCBI): domain Bacteria; kingdom Bacillati; phylum Actinomycetota; class Actinomycetes; order Kitasatosporales; family Streptomycetaceae; genus Streptomyces; species Streptomyces sp. WZ-12. Next base: position 8,134,808 of record NZ_CP118574.1, read on the forward strand.
TCCGCACCTACGCCGTGGACCTCATCGGCGAGCCCGGCTACAGCGCCCCCACCCGCCTGCCGCTGGCCTCCGAGGGCCATGCGGACTGGCTGGACGACGTGTTGGCCGCCCTCGGCGTCGACGAGGCGGCCGTGGTGGCGACATCGCTCGGCGGGTGGCTGGCGCTGGACTACGCGAACCGTCGACCGGAGCGGGTGACGCGACTGGCGCTGCTCTGCCCCGGCGGCGTGGGACGGCAGCGCACGGGCTGGCTGGTGAAGGCACTGCTGCTACGAGCCCTCGGCCCGAGGGGAGTGCGGCGTTCGGCGCAGAAGGGAACGGGCCTGGACGCGCGGGAGTTCGCGCCCGTGCTCGACACCGTCGTCCTGACCTTCACCCACTTCACACCGCGCATGGAACGACTCCCGACCTTCTCCGACGCGGAGTTGGGACGGCTGGCCATGCCGGTACTGACGATCGTCGGGGGCCGCGACGTCCTCTTCGACTCCGCGGGGACCGCCCGACGGATGCGCGCCTGCGTACCGCACGCGCAGGTGCGCCTCCTGCCCGAACACGGCCACGCGCTGCTCGGCCAGACCGCCACCGTCCTTGATTTCCTCCGCAGTTGACGGTGCGGGCGCGCCCCGCCCCCGCTGGTGGCTTGGTGCTCCGAGACATACGGTGACCGTGCCATCCGCGCCGAGCGATCGGCATCGACATCGGGATGGGCATCGACATCGGCGTCGGGGTCGGGGTCGGGGCAGAGCATCCGCGACCGACTGACGGGCAGTGGGCGGGCGTTCGATCACCGGCGGTTTGCCGGGGCGTCGACGGGGACATCTGCTGCGCATGGACCAGCCGCGCGCCAAGACCGCCGAAGGGAACGCCGGTTGCCCGCTCGCGGGTGGCCGCGCGGCGCCGTCCCCGCCGACGCCCGGCGGTGGGGGAGAGGGCGGCAACGACGCCCGCCAGAGTCGTCGCGCGCTCCTCGCGGCGACCGTCGGCGGGGTCGTCGAATCCTTCGACTGGACGGTCTACGCCGTACTGGCGCCGTTCTTCGCCGCGCAGGTGTTCCCCGGCGACGACCCGGTGGCCCAACTGCTCGGCGCCTACCTAGGCTTCGCCGTCGGCTTCGTCGTCCGCCCCCTGGGCTCGTACCTGATGGGCCGGATCGCCGACGCCCGCGGTCGCCGCTTCGGCCTGACCCTCAGCATGGCCGTGATCTCCGCGGCGAGCGCGCTGATCGCGGCCCTCCCGACGGCCGGGACGGTCGGCGCGGCGGCACCGGTGCTCCTGGTGGGACTGCGGCTCGTCCAGGGCCTGTCGATGGGCGGCGAGAACCCCAGCGCCGCCGCGTACGTCACCGAGACCGCGCCGCCCGCCCTGCGGTTCCTCTACAGCGCGCTGTCCTACTCCGGCGTCGTCGTCGGTAACATCCTCTCCTTCGGCGTGCTCACCCTGCTGCTGACCATCCTCGGCAACGACGGGGTGACCGGCGGAGGTTGGCGGATCGGCTTCCTGGCGGCGGCCGCGCTCGGACTGCTCGCGCTGTGGATCCGGCGCGGGGCGCAGGAGAGCGCGGAGTTCACCGCGCACGCCGCCCACCGGCCCACCGGCCGCGAACGGCGGACGCTCCTGCGCACCCACGCCCGCCACCTCCTCGCCGTCTTCCTGATCACACTCGGCGCGACCGTCGGCTACTACTTCGGCACCACCTACCTCCCGCACTACGCCGCCCAACTCGGGGTCGCCTCGGACACCGCCTCGGCCGCGGCCATGCTGCTGCCGCTGCTCGCACTGATCGCCGCGATGGCCGGCGTCGGGCGGCTCGCCGACCGGTTCGGCGCGCTGCCCACCCTGCGCGCAGGACTGGCGCTGCTCGCCCTGGGCACCGTTCCGCTGATGACCGCGCTGGCCCACCGGGCGCTGCCGATGTGGCTGGTGACCGTCGGCTATCTGCTGCTCATCGCGGCCCCCATCGGACTGGCGAACGTGCTCTTCGCCCGGCTGTTCCCGGTGGCGGTGCGAGTGGTGGCGATGGGCGTGCCGTTCACTCTGGCCACCGGCCTCTTCGGCGGGACCTTCCCCCTGCTGGCCCAGGCACTCGCCAACACCGGCCGCCTCACCCTGGTGCCCTGGTGGGCGGCCGGCGCCGCCGCCCTCTCCCTCCTCGGCACCTACCTCATCCGCCCCCCAACCTCCCCAACCCGCAAGGAGCATGCATGAACCTCCGCGACGACGCCCGCGCCCTCTCCGACGACCTGGTACGACTCCGCCGCAGCCTGCACCGCATCCCCGAGGTCGGCCTCGACCTGCCCCGCACCCAAGAGGCGGTACTCACCGAACTGGACGGCCTGCCACTGGAGTTGACCCTCGGCGAGGGACTCAGCTCCATCACGGCGGTGCTGCGCGGGGCGGCCCCCGGTCCCGTCGTCCTGCTCCGCGGTGACATGGACGCCCTGCCGGTCGCCGAACGCACCGGCCTGGACTTCGCCGCCGACAACGGACGGATGCACGCCTGCGGCCACGACCTGCACACCACCATGCTCACCGGCGCCGCCACCCTCCTCTCCGCGCACCGCGACCAGCTCGCCGGCGACGTGGTCTTCATGTTCCAACCAGGCGAGGAGGGCTTCGACGGCGCCCGACACATGCTCGCGGAGGGCCTGTTGGACGCGGCCGGCCGACGCCCCGACGCGGCGTACGCCGTCCACGTCATGTCCGCGGGGCTGCCCAGCGGCGTCTTCGGGACCCGCGGCGGCCCGGCGCTGGCCGCGGCCGACGACCTACGGGTGACCGTCCGGGGTGCCGGCGGCCACGGTTCGATGCCGCACCGCGCCAAGGACCCGGTACAGGCAGGCTGCGCCATGGTCACCGCGCTCCAGGCATGGATCACCCGCACCTTCGACGTCTTCGACCCGGTGATCCTGACCGTCGGCACCTTCCACGCCGGCACCCAGCAGAACGTCATCCCGGACACCGCGGTCTTCGAGGCCACGGTCCGCAGCTTCTCGTCCGCCGCCCAGGCCCGGCTCAAGGACGGCACGGTGGAGGTCTGCCGGGGCATCGCCGCGGCCTACGGGGTCGAGGTGGACGCCGAGTTCACCCACCTCTACCCGGTCACCGTCAACGACCACACCGAGGCCGAATTCGCGGCCCACGCCGTCCGCGAGGCCCTCGGCGAGGAGCACTTCGTGCCCCTGCCCCGCCCCCTGCACGGCTCCGAGGACTTCTCCCGCGTCCTGGCCGAAATCCCCGGCGCCATGCTCACCCTCGGCGCCCCACCCGCCGGCGCCGACCCCGAGCACGCCCCCAACAACCACTCTCCGCGCGCCGAATTCGACGACACCGTCCTGGCCGACGGCACGGCCCTCTACGCGGAACTGGCAACCCGCAGGCTGACCCGCCCGACCGCGTAGCGGTACCTCACCTGAATCGCTCTGCGGGCCCGGCCCGGCGCGTGGCCGGGCTTGTCCTCCCCGGCGGTGCCTGGGTGTCCCTCCACCCGGGCACCGCCACCCCGTCCCCGATCGGGACACCCCCATCGGCATCCCGATCGACCCCACAACTCACCCCAGATAGGGGTACGTTCCGGCGAGGTAATCCCTGATCTGCTGCCGCCTGCTGGCATGGACGTCGTACCGCTCAAGCTCCCCCGGCCGCGCCACCGCCTCCTGCCTGGGAACCCGGGCCGCTGCCCCAGCGCTGCGGCCCGCCTGCCGCGAGCCTCCGAGCGTAGCCATCGAACGGCCCTGAGGCGTCGACCTCTTGAGACGGGGCCCAGGCAGCCGCGCCGCATCACCTTCGGGATCCGGCGCCCGGCCGTCACATCTCCGGCGCAGCCCCTTCGACAGTCGCCAAGTTTCCTACTATTCTAAATTTCAGACTACTCGGGGCTGCGAAGGAGCGTGGGCTGATGACGGTGACTTCGCCTCAAGGGGCGTGGGTACGGGCGCTGCTGCAGCTCTGCCTGCTCGGTGTCCTGGAGTCCGAAGGGCCGAGCTACGGCTACGCGTTGCTCAATCGACTGGCAGAGGCGGGCCTCGACACCGTCAAACCCGCCACGCTCTACCCCGCGCTGACCCGCCTCGCGGAGGAGGGCGCGGTGGAGGCGCAGTGGGCGGCCGGCGAGAGCGGCCCGGGGCGCAAGTACTACGCCATCACCGAGCAGGGGCGGGCTCATCTTGAGGGCCAGCGCAGGGCGTGGGGGGACTTCAGGGCCATCGTCACGGCGCTGGCAGAGGGGAAGAGTTGATGACGGCGACAGCAGAGATCCGGTGGGCACAGAAGGAGGACGAGAGGTGGGCTGCCGCCTTCGAACTTCACTTCATCACGAAGTTCCATCCCCCCAAGGGACTGGCGAACCAGGTGTTGTCCGAGGTCTACGAGGCAGTGACTGAGACAGGCCAACCGGCAGGCGACCTGTTCGGTGAACCGCGGCAGTACGCGGCCTGCGTTGCGGCCGACCGCATCGACGAGACGCACGCGAGCAAGAGGAATGTAGACGGCACAACCCCCGGTGAACGGCTCACCGGCACCGTCGTGGCGGCGGGCTTCGTGGCCATGACGGTGTCCGTCGTGTACTGGGTGCGCGGCGGCTTGTGGGCCGATGTGTCGGCAGCGTCACTCGTGGGAGTCGGCGCCCTGGCTACATGCGCCGTGGTCCTGTGCCTCGTTGAGGCGTTGCGTGCCGCTGGGCGCGTGCAAGCCGCCCTCGTGTGCGGGGGTGCGGCGGTGGCCATGGTCGCAGCCGGGTTCGCCGCTTTCACCATGCTCCCGCGGCACGTACTTTTCTCGCTACCGATGCCCGTGTTGGTGGCCGCATCAGCCGCCGTGATGGTCGGCGCGTATCGCTTGCCGGACGCCACGGCAGACACGTGGTTCACCCGGCAGCGGGCCGAGGACGACGCACAGTGGCTGCGACAACTGGACGGGTTGCTCCGGGGGCGGCACAGCCTCCCGGCGCGCCAGGCCGGGGAACATGTGGCTGAGGCGCGTTCCCACCTGGCGAGCGCACCGGACCTGACGGCGCAGGAGGAGTTCGGGGACGTGGAGACGTATGCGGCCCGGCTCGCCGGCGGCCCCCGTCGAACGAAATGGACGGAGCGTCACAAGGCTTACCTGGCAGGGGCGTTCGCGGCAGCCGTCGCGGTGGCGAACTTCGATGTGCTGCGCACGGCAGATGTCACCTCGTTCGGCTTCTGGTGCGCGGCGGTCGCCGTGGCGTTCTCCCTGGGCTACGCCGCGGTGCGCTTCCGGGATTGCCGTCAGCAACGACAGTTGAGTCACTTTTTCAGACAGAGGTGAGTCCGTATTGCGGTGAGGATCTGCTCGGCCTGCGCGGCGCTGAACTCGGTCGCACCGCTGAACCGTTGGCGGGTGATGTCCACCTGCTTGGCGTGGTCGTTGGGGAAGCTGTGGACCGTGCCGAAGGTGTCGCGGCCGCGGCTTACCGCCCGGTCTTCCTTGCCGTTGACGATGGCCGGCGAGATGGCGTTCAGCGCGCGAATGTACTTCGCCTGCGTTGCCGCGTCGGGCTTGGGCGGGATCCCCCGGTCCCGCTCCACATCCTGAATCGCCTTGCCGGCAGAAGCCGTTGCCGCCGGCGTGCTCAGTACGGGAGGCTTCTCGGTCTTGAGGCCGTCCGAACTGCTGCACGCAGCCAGCGACAGAGCGAGGGTCACGGTGGTTAAGACAACGGCGGTGCTCTTCACGTTCGGTCTCCCGAGCAGATGACTACTGACACGGGTGTGACCATCAAGCGCGTGTAAAGGTTGTGGAATCGCAGTGTGGAGTTGACGTGCGCGACGAGGGGCACTCGACGAGAAGCCAGCCACCGCATCACGTGATGCGGTGGCTGGAGTGGCTGATCGTGTCAGTGTCCGGCGTCCGGTGTCAGGACCTCGCACGGCATCCACTTCCTCAGCGCCTCCGGCACCGGAACCGTGCCGTCTGGCCGCTGGTGTTGTTCCAGGATGGCCGGCAGGAGACGGCTCGTGGCGAGGCCCGAGGCGTTGAGGGTGTGGACGTAGGCCGACTTGCCTTGACGGGGCAGGTAGCGGATGTTGCCGCGTCGGGCCTGGTAGTCGTGGGCGTTCGACACTGAGCTGACCTCGACGTACGCGGCGAGGCTCGGCAACCACACCTCGACGTCGAAGGTCCTCGCCATCGCGCCGCTCATGTCGCCCGCCGCCAGGCGGCTGACCCGGTAGTGCAGGCCCAGTCCCGCAACCAGACGCTCGGCCTTGCCGAGGAGCTCGTCGTACGCGGCCTGTGCCTGGTCGGGTGTCGTGAACTGGAACATCTCGACCTTGTTGAACTGGTGCCCGCGCAACGTCCCGCGATCCGCGGCCCGGTGGGCGCCGGCCTCCTTGCGGTAGCTCGGAGTGTAGGCGAAGTACCGCTTGGGCAGCTCGGCCTCCGGCAGCGTCTCGTCGCGATGGAGGCTGGCCAACGCGGTCTCCGCGGTCGGCAGCAGAAACCTCCCCGGGCCGCGTTCGTCGCCCTCTACGGTGAACACCTCATCGGCGAACTTCGGGAACTGCCCGGCCGCGTAACCCGCTTCGTACGTCAGAACGTGCGGCGGCAGCACGAACTCGTAGCCGTCGCGGACGTGCGCCTCGATGAAGTAGTTGAGCAGCGCCCACTCCAGCAGCGCGCCGTTGCCGCGGTAGACCCAGTACCCGCTGCCCGCGAGCTTGGCGCCGCGCCGGTGATCGACGAGCCCGAGCTCGTCGGCCAGCTCGACGTGGTCCTTGGGCGGGAAGGCGAACCGGGGCGGCTGACCGACGGTGTGAACGACGTGGTTGTTCTCCTTGCCGCCGGCCGGCACGTCGTCGTCGGGAACGTTGGGCAACGGTTCCAGGAAAGCCCGATGGGCCTCTTCCAACCCCCGCAGTCGCTGTTCGGTTTCGCCCAACTGCCCGATGAGCAGCTTGGCTTGGGCGTGCACGTCCTCCACGGCCGCACCGGCGCGCTGCCTGCGAGCGATCTCACCCGAGATCGCGTTCCGTTCGCCGCGCAGCCGCTCCACCTCCCGGCGCACCTCACGCAACTCGTGGTCCAGGCGGAGGAAGGCATCGACGTCGAGGTGGACGGCGCGTTTGGCCAACGCCGCACGCACGTACTCGGGTTGGGTGCGGATCAGGTTGATGTCCAGCATCGGCTGGTTCTCCCGTTCGACCAGGCCCTCAACGAGGGCGTGATCCCTTGGGGGCGCGGGCGAGAAGGGGCAACTCGCGGTGCCACCGCGCCTTCGCCGCCAGTAGCGTGGCGGCCTCGTTCACAACCCTGTGACGGGGGTTGGCCGGCGAGGCATCGGGCCACACTTCGGGACCGTTCCTCCTCGCACTCAGGAGGGGATTCACTCCGGGACGCGAGGCCGCCGTCACAGCATCTGGCGGCTCTCTCGGCTCGCGGGATCCGGGCTACTTGTCTCCGTCATCGCGTTACGGCTGAGAATAAGGGGCTGCTTTCGCGCGATGCCAGCGAATTTTCGGCCCACGGTGTTTTCGCCCTCTGTACGACCTTGGCGACGAACGGTGGCCAGGGCCCGGCCGGCGGGGCACAGGGCGACATGGGGTATGGCGTTACGCAGAGCCGAGTCCGCGCCTTCGTCCGGGCTCGGCGTTGTCCGCAGCCTCGGCCGCATTTCAGCAGCACTATGGCCGGCCGACCGGTACGGCGAGGCCGCCGATTGACGGGTGACTTCCTCAACAACGGCCGGCACGCCGTCGGGGTTAGCGCTGCCCCGGATGTCGATTCGGGGGCCTTTCGCGGTGAAAGGCCCCCGGGGCGAGCAGGTCAGTGGGCCTTGTCGTACGCCTCGCGAACGTCGGCCGGCACGCGGCCGCGCTCAGAGACCTCGTAACCCGCCTCCCGCGCCCAAGCGCGCACGGCCGCGCTGTCATCGCGTCGCGCCACGGTCTTCTGGCCCTTGCGGGACTTGCCGACCCGTCGTCCAGACCGCGTGAACGGTGCAAGAGCCTCCAGCAGCTGGTCGTAACTGTCGGGTGCCAGGTCAATTTCATATTCGACGCCGTCGAGGCCGAAACGATGAGTGGCGGCCTCCGAGCTTTCCTCGCCCGTGAGGTCGTCCGTGACGATGGTTACTACTTTCTGAGCCATGCAGAAACTATAGAAGACGTCGTAAGGTGCTTTGACGCCTCCCTGCGTGGGTCGAGCGGAAGAGGCGTCATGACCCCGGGCTCTGTAGCCGAGTTGGAGGAGTGCCCGTTGACCCGCAGGTGCCGCAATGCGCCGCTTTATGTAGGTTGGCTCGGCGCCGAGTTCCCCTGTCGCTCTCCAAGCGGAGAGTTTGTTGGCAGAATTAATCATTTTTGGTCGCCGTGCCGAGCGTGCGGCGCACCTGATCTGAGGGCGACATCTCCTCGGCGACCGCGAGCTTCGTGGTAGCGGGGAGCCGCAGAGAAAACCGACTGTGCCGATGCGCGGGCAACAGGTAGAAATAGGGGCATGACGGTCTTCTACTGCGCGAAGTGCGCCGTGCAACTCACGCCGGAACTGCGGCGGCTGCCTGCCGTTCCGGAGGTCTCCGTGGACGACAAGGACCGAGACAAGAAGACCTTCCTGGCGCCGTCGACGGTGCCGCGGGGGCATTACGCGATTGACCCGGAACCCTGGGGAGCTCCCTTCGAATCCGCCGGGGACGAGCGCCCGCACTCGGTGGGCGACCGGTCGCTGATGATGCCGGCGGCATGGGGCAATGCGGTCTCCGCGGGCCCCAAGGACTCTGCGATCGTTCACCCGGAAGATCTCCCGATCCTGACCGTGACCGGTGCCGACCGACGACATTGGGGTTGTTGCGGTCCATTGGGCACCGGAGGTCGCAACATGGCCTGCACCTGCGGGACCCTCATCGCAACCCTCGTCGCGGACTGTATGGGGCCGCACGAGCTGCATCTCGACCCGGTGCGGGTGTACGCCTGGGACGGTTGACTGGGGTGGCACCGTTGCACACAGGCAAGAGTGTGACTCCAACTACGTGGAGTCTCGGGCCAGTTGTGGTGGTGCGAATGGGGCGACGACGGTGGGGCTGGTCAGGCCGGACTCGGCCAGGCGGGCACGGGGGTGGAATCGATCACCCCGGGCGAGCGAAGGGCGTCCGCCCGGCCTGTTCGACGCGTGGCAGTGCCGATGGTCCGTCCGGGTTCTGATAATCGACATGCGCCGTGACTTCCGCGTGCCCTCGTCGTTGGCTGAGACATGAGGCGAACCACATGGCGCCGTCGTATTGCAGCGGTGCTCGCATGTCCGTTGTCCCTTCTCCTGGCCGGGGCCGCCACATCCGCCTCCGCCGACAGCAAGCCGCCTGTTGAGACCCGCCAAGGTGGATACGCGGCCCTGGGCGATTCGTTTGCTTCGGGCGTTGGTGCTGGTGCGTCCAGCGGTAAATGCCGCCGCGCCGCTCACGCGTACCCCGCGTTGTGGGCCGCCGCCCACCGCGGTGAACCGTTCGACTTCGCCGCTTGTTCGGGCGCGAGGGCCCACGACGTCATCACCTCCCAACTCTCCGGCCTCAGCTCTCGCACGGCACTGGTGAGCCTCACGGTCGGCGGGAACGACATCGGCTTCGCCGACGTGATGAAGACCTGCGTGACGAGGGGTGAGAACGCCTGCCTGGCGACCGTCGCCCGCGCCGAACGGACCATGGACCACGTGCTGCCGGGTACGTATGACGGGCTCCTGCAGAGCGTCACGAAGGCCGCACCCCATGCCCGTGTGGTCGTGCTCGGCTATCCACACCTGTATGCCGACCGGGCCTGCGCCGCCGGGATGGTGACACGGAGGAGCCAGACAGCGCTCAACGCGGCGGCCGACCACCTCGATCGCGTCATCGCTGGCCGCGCGCGGGCGCACAAGGGCGCCGTCTTCGCCGACGTTCGGCCGGCATTTGCCGGACACGGGGTCTGCTCCGCCGACTCCTGGATCAATCCCCCGTCACTGCTCACCGCCGACGTGTCGTACCACCCCACCGCGCAAGGCCAGCGCAAGGGCTACCTTCCCGCCCTGGGAGCGGCATCAAGGCCCTGACCTCGTCGCGTTACCTTGCTGCCTTGCCGCCCTGCCGTCGCTCCGATCGGCCAGAAGCGGCCTGCCAAGATCACCGCGTGCGACGACGCCGTAGGCTCACCAGGTGGCAACGAATGAGGTAAGCGGCGGAAGCATCAACAACGCTGTCCAGATCGGGACCCTTCGAGGGCAGCTCACCGTTGGTGAGGTGCAGCTCCATGGCGATGTGTTTCGGAACTTCCTCCGTGGGGCTCAGGCGGTTCGCCAGTGCCTTCATGAGTGGTGGGCGCAGATTGAGCAGGAGTGGACGCCTGACCGTGCCGCCGAGGCGCGGGAGATCGCGGGCGAGGCGCATCGACTCTTGGATGTGTTGGGGGACTTGGCGCTGCAGCAGGACCTGGAGGCTCCGCAAGAGGTCGTGAATGCGTCGATCAATGTGGAGAGCGCTCTGCGGAAAGCCGTTGGGGACCTTGAGGTTCTGTGCGGTGCGGGTGGGGCGTGGAGTGTGGGGAAGCCGCTGGCGTATCCCGATGCGCTCTTCCTGGATGACGTTCTCTGTGACTATGCGGGAACGGTGCGCATGCACAGGGGACTCGCTTGATGGTGAGAGTTGACTGCCTGGCGGTCGAGCCGGTCGAGCCACTCATTGAGTGGCGTGGAGGTTGGTCGACGCCGTAAGGGGAGTGGAACGCGTAGGAGCCCTTGGGGAGGGGCGTTCCGTCGAAGCCCCGCAACGCTCGTTCACAGATCAGGGTGCTTCGTTGCCACGTGGTAGTAGCCCGAGTGGAAAACCAAGGGGGTGCCGCCGTCGGCCTCGTACTGCTCGACCTCGCCGAGGAAGATGAGGTGGTCGCCGGCGTCGAGGCGTTGGACGGTGCGGCATTGGAAGCGGGCGACCGCGCCGTCCAGGAGCGGGGTGCCGGCGATGCCAGGGGTGGTGGGGATGCCGCGGAACTTGTCGTCGGCCGGGGTGGCGAACTGGCGGGAGAGGTGGTGCTGGTCGGCGGCCAGTACGTGGACGGCGAAGTGCGAGGCGTCGGTGAAGTCCGGGAGGCTGGGGCTGTTCTTGCCGGGGCACCAGAGGACGAGGGGTGGGTCCAAGGAGACGGAGGTGAAGGAGTTCGCGGTCATGCCGACGTTGCGGCCGTCGGGGGCGCGGGCCGTCACCACGGTCACGCCGGTGGCGTACTGGCCCAGTGCGCGGCGCAGTTCGCGGCCGTCGAAGCGGGCGGCGTGCTGGGTGCGCTTCTCGGCGAGGAAGCGGTGTGCCTCGGCCTCCTCGAACCACCAGCGGTAGAGGGTGCGCGGGTCGTCGAATCCGGTGGCGAGGGCGCTTGCGACCGAGGGGATCTCGGCCGCGGCCGTCAGCAGTGCGCGGTGGTGCGGACTCAGCTCGGAGAGCAGGGAGTTGGTCCAGCCGACGGCCCATTGGGCCCAGCCGCGCCAGAAGTTGTCGAAGGTGCGCTGCATCCACTGCGGGGTGAACTCGGCGGCGCCGTGGCGGAGGACGCTGTCGAGGTAGTGGGTCGCTGCCTGGGCCGCGTTGTTCGATCCCTGGCCGGTGATCGGGTCGTTGAGGACGACGGCGTCGGCCATGCCGAGGACGCGCCGGCCGGAGGCCAGGCGGGCGACGGGATGCCGGACGGTCGGAGTGAGCCGGCCGCGCAACACACCGCCAGGGTCGGTGAGTTGGGCGTCCCGGTAACGCTCGTACGCGTCGGGGAAGAACCGGTGGAGGATTTCCAGGGAGCGGGTGAGGTGCTCTTGGGGCGTGCGGATGTCGTCCCAGCAGTCCATCGGGCCGCCGGGGACGCACTCGAAGACCATGATGTCGCAGGGGCCGGTGGTGGTGAGGGCGGGGAAGGAGAAGTATTCGCCGACGCCGGGGATCAGACGGTAGTGGACGGCGGATTCCGCCTCCCGCGGCGCGGTTCCCCTGACGTACGTCAGAGCCAGTGCGCGGCGCGGTCGGTCGTACGGCGAGAGTTCGGGGTTGCGCGGGAAGAGTCGGCTCAGCTCGCCCTTGCCCGTGGAGACCACGACGAGATCGTGCGTACGGGCGTACCACTCCAGGTCGTCGACGCCCGCCTCGTGCAGCACGACCTCGCCGCGGCCGCCGTCCGCGAACTGCTCGATCCAGGCAGCACACTTGACCCGTTGGTCGACGGAGTGGGCGGGCCCCTCCAGCGGTGCCTGCCAGGAGATGCCGGGGGTTCCGTGCGGGCCGATGAGGGAGAGCGCGATGCCTGAGATGTTCGGGGCCTGGTCCTCCCAGTGGTGCAGGCCGAGTGCGCGCTCGCTCTGCAGCGCGGTGTCGAACATGCACTGACTGGACATGACCGGGCCGCGCCGGATCGCGTCGGGGTCGCGGTCGGTGACCAGGGTGACGTCGTAGCCGTGTGCCTGGAGCCCCAGGGCGAGTTGGGCCCCCGCCTGCCCGGCCCCGACCACCGCGATCCTTCTCATGCCCCGCCGACCCGCTCTCGTTCCGTCTCTGGCTACGGCCCTCGGTACTTACGTACGTATCATCGCCGCTCAGGCAGTGACTTTGGCCAGGTAGTTCTTCGCGGCGGCCGGGTCCATGAACCAGTGGAAGAAGTCGCGGGGGTCGTCGAAGCCGTTCACGAAGCGTGCGGCGATGCGGGAGTTGGCGCTCGCTGCGGCGAAGAGCTCCAGAACGTGCTGCGGCGGGGCGCCGAGCATCGCGTTGGTCCAGGCCGTGGCGGACTGCGCGTTGTCCCAGAAGCGACCGAAGGCCAGCTCCATGAACGCGGCGTCGTAGGGGCGCTCGCCGTGGTCCAGGATGGTGGCCAGGTACGAGGCCGCGCACTTCGAGGCGTTGTTGGAACCCTGGCCGGTGATCGGGTCGTTGAGGACGACGACGTCGGCGAGGCCGAGCACCCGCGCGCCGGAGGGCAGCGTGGCGACGGGCTTGCGGACGGTCGGCGCGAAGCGGCCCGCGAGGGTGCCGTTCCAGTCGGTGAGCGCGACATCGGTGCAGCGCTCGGCCTCCCACGGGACGTACGCCCGCAGCAGTTCCTGGAACTTCGCCAACTGCGCGTCGGGGGCGAGCCCGTCGAAGCCGTCGAGCGGGCCACCGGGAACGCCCTCGAAGAACATGATGTCGCAGGGGCCGCTGGTGGTGAGGCTGGGCATGGTGAAGTACTCGCCCAGGCCGGGGATGACGTTGAAGCTGACGCCGGGGCGGTCGGGCAGCGGCGCCATGCCGGTGACGTACGCCAGGGCCAGCGCGCGCTGCGGAGCGTCGTACGGGGAGCGCTCGGCGTCCCGCTCGAAGAGCCCGGCGATCTCGCCCTTGCCGGCCGCGACGATCATCAGGTCGGACTCGGCGGCGTAGCGCTCCAGGTCCGCGAGGCCGGCCTCGTGGATCTCCAGGCGGCCACCGCGGCGCGCGAACTCGCCCATCCAGAGCGGCATCTTGACGCGCTGGTCGATGGAGTGGGCGGTGGCGTCAAGGCGGGCGGCGAAGGAGAGCGCCCGGCCGCCCTGGCCGTTGGCGATGCTCACGCCGAGCCCGGCGATCGACGGGCAGGCGTCGCCCCAGAAGTCGAGGCCGAGGTTGCGCTCGTGGGCCAGCGCGGTGCCGAACATGGCCTGGCTGGACATCACCCGGCCCTCGCGGATCTGGTCGCCGGTGCGGTTGGAGACGATGGTGACGTCGTAACCGTGGTCGATCAGGCCGATACCGAGCTGGAGGCCGGCCTGGCCGGCTCCGACGATGGTGATCTTGCGCATGAGGGGATCTCCGGAGGGTCGGGGTGTGCGGTCTTGGGAGGCGTCGTGCGGTGCTGTGCGGGGCGTGCGCTGGTTCCGGCGTTCGCGTCGGCGACGTTGTGTTGGGGTGGCGCCAACGGATGGGGCGGTCTGGGGAGGAATGCGGCTGCCCGCCGGAGGGGGGACCGGCGGGCAGCCGCGGGGAGCTGGGTGACCTAGGACCGGGGGATTGGTCCTAGGGCACCCGGCTGGCTAAAGGGGACCGGCCGACTCTGCGAACTGGGGCAGCGGTTGCGCGGGTGCCGCGGGGTGCAAAGGCGCGCCCTCGTCGACTCTCGCCGGCCCGGTGGCGGGTGGCGGGCGCAGCGCCTCGCGTGCGTGCTGTCTGCTGGACGTGACTCCGCCCGTGACGAGCGCAGCCCGGCCCGGCACTCCGTGCATTGTTGCTTCCCTGGTTTCTTCTCGGGCCCGCGGCGGTCGGTGATCAACCTTGGTATGGAAAGATCACCCTCGCTATCCGCATCGCGCGGGTTGCTGTCCCGATTGCGCATCTCGGCGGTGGAGGTTCCAGATGCCCGCTGAAGAGCCGCCCCTCGCAAACCATCAGCGATTCCACACAACGGACATTTGGGAAGCGCGGGCCGAGGTCGGCCGCGCCTTCTGCCCGCACGAACTGCGCATCACGCAACGCTCGGCGACGCTCGACGCCCGGCTACACGGCGCACCCTTCGACCAGACAGGTCTGTACTACCTCGACTACGGAACGGAAGTCCGGATAACGCCGGGCGACCTGGAGAGCTTCTTCCTCGTCCAGATCCCGCTCGCCGGTTACGCCGAGATCACCTGCGGCCGGGAGCAGATCATTTCCTCTCCCGAACTCGCCTCCGTCCCCTCTCCGACCGGAAAGCTGGACATGCACTGGGGCGCCGGCAATCCGCAACTGATCGTGTGGTTCGACCGGTCGTCCCTGGAATCGCACCTGGGCAGCCTGCTCGGCCGCACCGTGCGCCGCCCGATCCTCTTCTCGCTCGGCATGAACCTCACCACCCCGGGCGCCCGCTCCTGGCTCAACATCGTCGACCTCATGCGCCGAGAGGCGGAGGGGCCCGAGGGCCTGACCATGACGAACCAGCCCATCGTCACAAAACAGCTCGAATCCCTGCTCATGACCCAGTTGTTGATGGCCCAGCCCAACAACTACACGCCGGCACTGCTCGGCGAGCAGCCACGCGTCGCGCCACCCACGGTCCGCCGCGCCATGGAGATCATCGAGGGCCACGCCGCCGAGCCGCTCACCGTCACGGAGATCGCGGACTGCGTCGGCGTCGGCGTGCGGGCCCTCCAGGAGGGCTTCCGTCGCCACCTCGACACGACCCCGCTCGCCTACCTCCGCGAGGTCCGCCTCGACCGCATACGCAAGGAACTCCTGGCCTCCGACCCAGGCACCACAACGGTCACCACCATCGCCTCCCGCTGGGGCTTCCTCCACCCGGGCCGCTTCTCCGTCGCATATCGCGAACGGTTCGGGGAGACACCGTCGAAGACTTTGTGGGGGTAGGGGTGTGGGGCATGGGTGGGGGCGGAGGACCGGCGGAGGCTCGTCTGGGCGAGGGGATGACAGCGGGACCGCAGTGCGCATCGCGGGGCCGGATCGTCCTCGTTGGGCCCGATACCGCGATGGCGTCGGCAGGCAGACGGCCAACTAGACGGCCAACTGGTCAGGGTGTGGTTGTGGCGGAGTTCTCCCTGACCTGCGCCGGCCCGCGGAATTCCGCACGCACACCCACGCTTCGTCACGGCGCCTGGGCGCAGGAGCGGAGAACGCCGATGTCCCCCGCGACATCCATGTCGCGAGGGATCGGCGGATGACAGGGCCGGGCGGCGCGGCACGGTCCGGCCACACGGGACTTCAGCCCTGAAGCCCTGACCGGACGTCCCGTTGGGCCACGAGGTCGAGTGCCGGCAGTCGGGACAACTCGGCGCGCGCGGCACGCATCACGGCGCCGTACCGCGGAGCACCGAGCACGGCCGTGATGGCGTCGGCGATCTCGCCGCGGGGCGCCGTGAGGTCCAGTGCGCGCCCGAGGCCGCGGCGGACGAACGCGGCGGCGTTGGCGGGTTGGTCGGCGAGAACTCCCATGACCAGGACGGGCGTTGCGCCCTGCACCGCGTCGAGCAGGGATGCCCGGCCGCCGTGTGTGACGAACAGGTCCGCGTGGCGCAGCAGCGCGGGCTGCGGGACGCGCTCGACGACCTTGATGCGGGGGTCGGGGCTCCGCAGGTGCGCCGCGTGAGCGCCGGCGGACACGATCGCATCGCAGTCGATCGCGGAGAGCGCGGCCATGATCTCCCGGTAGGCGCTGCTCACGACGGTGTGGAGATCGGCCATCGCGGTGGTCAGGGTGCCGAGGCTCACGTAGACGAGCGGACGGGAGGAGGCGGAGCGGTCCGGCGGCTCGGGCAGGGTGGTCCGGAACGCCGCCACGGTCCGTCGGACCGCCTGTGCCGAGGGTGGGGGAACCGGGTAGAACCACGGGACCGGAGCGGGGGTGACCATCGGCGGCAGCACGGGCGGATCCTGGTCGTACTGCTTGTAGAGGGGGAGCAGCGCGGGTGCGACGTCGGTTTCCCAGAGGTCCAGGAGCACCGGCCCGAGGCCGTTGTCCGCTGCGAGCAGGGGCAGCCCCAAGACCGTGGCCGCGAGGTGTGCGCCGAGATCGCTGCACTCGGCGATCACCAGGTCCGGGCGTGTCCGTGTCCACGCGGCGAGCAGGTCACGGGCCTTCGCCTCGGCCTGTTCCGGCCAGAGGTGACCGAAGGCGTACCGGTTGAAGGGCGCGTTTCCCCTGTCCTTCCAGATCTCGCTCGCCGTCTGCTGAACGAGGGGATCGCAGGTCCAGTTCGTTCCGGCGCCGTGGAACTCCACCCCGCGCCGCAGGGCTTCGCGGTGGAACATGGGGGGAGCGTGGAGCGAGACGCGGTGCCCCTGCTCGACGGCCGGGCAGATGACGTAATCCAGCGCGGACACGTGCGAAGGTATCGGCTCGGCGGTGATCGCTATCCGTAAGGTCACGGACACTCCATGGTTCTCGTCGAGGCGGGACTCGGCGATCTCATCACGTCGCCACCGACTACGGTCAGCGGGGCGGTGGTTGTGGTGACAACGGGGACATGTGCCTCCTGATCCCGCACGAAGACCCGGAGCGGTGGGCCGCGCTCAGTTCCGTCCACGGCGTCTACGGCGGCAGCGTGACCACGGGCCTCAGGTGCTTGCGCGCCCCCGTTGGGCGGGCCAGAGTGACAGGGGCTTAGGTGAGTCCGATTTTTCCAGTCCACCCGTATTCATGGAGGAGTCCCGCGTGACGGAGTTCGAGCAGTGGGACATCGTTTCCGGGGTGGGCTTGACCGCGCTTGGGGTGGCTGCGGGGCGGGCGTTGGAGAGCGAGCGGGACGATCGGTTGGTGAGCGATCCGTATGCCGGGGAGTTTGTGGCGGCGGCGGAGGAGGCGCCGGTGCCGGTGCCTCGGCGGATCGGTGAGCTGGCGCAACTGTCCGAGAGCGCGCGTGAGATGTGGGTCTCATTGGCGGCGTACATGGGTGTGCGGTCGCGGTTCTTCGATCGGTTTCTGATGGGGGCGGTGGCTGGGGGGATCAGGCAGGTGGTGGTGCCGGCCGCGGGGTTGGACGCGCGGGCGTTTCGGTTGGACTGGCCGGCGGGTGTGGAGTTGTTCGAGATCGATCAGGTGCGGGTGTTGGAGTTCAAGGAGGGGGTGTTGGGTCGGCTCGGGGCGCGTCCTCGGTGTGGTCGGCATGTTGTTCCGGTTGATCTGCGGGGGGACTGGCCGGTGGCGTTGCGGGGTGCTGGGTTCGATCCGGGGCGGGCGAGCGTGTGGTTGGCGGAGGGGTTGTTGCCGTTCTTGCCCGGGAAGGCGGAGCGGCTGTTCTTTGAGCGGATCAGTGCGTTGTCCGCGCCTGGTAGTCGGTTGGCTGCGGAGCACTTGGCGGCGAGTGTGCGACCGGTTGTGGAGGATCCGGAGTTTCGCGTGGTGACGCGGCAACTCGGGGTTGATATTGCGGAGTTGTGGCACTTCGAGGGTAAGGAGGACCCCGATCGGCAGCTTGCCGCCGCCGGGTGGGAGGTGCGGGCCGTGCCGGTGCCCGAGGTCGCCGCGGTGTATGGGCGGGAGCTCCCCGGCGTGATGGGGCGCGCCGTGGTGCACGCCCGCTTCCTCACCGCCGAGCGGTAGCGATACCGATACCGGTTGCGGTAGTCGGGGTGAGGAAGCGGTTCGTGCGGTAGCGAATGTCAGCGGTCTCTGTTCGGTGGCCTACCCAGTGGCCTATTCAGTGACGTGCCCGGTGACTTGCCCGGTGGCTTGTCCAGTGGCATGGCCTGCGGCCTGTTCGGTGGTCGGGCAGCGTTGTGGTGGTCAGACGCGGGCACCGTTGTCCCGTGGGTCTCTGCGGCGGGCCGTAGGGCGGCGGGACCGTCGTGGTGCGGTGGTGTTGCCGTTGCCGCGTTGGGTGAGGGTGATGGCCAGTGGGGTGGCGGTGAAGATCGAGGAGTAGGTGCCGACGGCGATGCCGATCAGGAGGGCCAGGGCGAAGTCGGTGAGGGTGTCGCCGCCCAGGACGGCGAGTGCGGCGAGGATGAAGACCGCGCCCATGCCGGTGTTGATGGTGCGTGGCACGGTCTGGAGTACCGCGTGGTTGGCGAGGTCGGGGAACGGGGTGCCGCGGGCGGTGGTGCGTAGTTCGCGGACACGGTCGAAGACCACGACGGTGTCGTTGACGGAGTAGCCGATCACGGTCAGTAGGGCGGCGAGGAAGACGCCGTCGACGGGTTTGTCGAGCCAGGCGAAGACTCCGACGAGTACGAGCACGTCGTGTGCCATGGTGATGACGGCGGACAGGGCGAAGGCCCCTTGGAAGCGCACCGTTAGGTATACCAACTGTGCGGCCAGCGCCAGGCCGAGGGCGATCAGGGCGCCGCGCCGGAGTTCGTCGCCCAGGCTCGGGCCGATGAGTTCGTCTCGTATCTTCTCCGCGCCGTTGCCGAGTTCGTCGACGACGCGGTCGGTGGTGGTGAGTTGGTCGGTCGAGAGGCGTTCGGTGCGTACGGTCAGGGAGCGGTCGCCGGAGGTGGTGACTTGGGCGCGGTCCAGGCCCGCGGTGCCGAGGGCGGTGCGGGCGCGTTCGGCGTCGACCGGGCGGGAGGTGGTGTACTCGATCATGCGGCCGCCGGTGAACTCCACGCCGTAGTCGAGGCCGCGGACGGCGATGCCGGAGGTGGCGAGCAGGACGGTGGCGCCGCTCAGCGCCAGCCATCGGCGCCGGTGACGCATGAGGTCGGGTCGGCGGCGGGTGAGCCAGGTGCGGACGCGGCCGAGGCCGGCCAGGCCGGTCAGTCGGGGGCGGCGTTGCACCGGACCCCGGGCGACCGCGAATTCCGCGAGGACCCGGGTGATCAGCAGCGCGCTGACCATCGAGGCGGCTACCCCGATGCACAGGGTGACGCCGAAGCCGCGCACCGGTCCGGAGGCGAAGGCGAAGAGCAGCCCCGCGGCGAGGAGGGTGGTGATGTTGGTGTCGGCGATGGCGCTGAGTGCGTTGCGGAAGCCGGCCGTTAGGGCGCTGCGGAGGGTGCGGGGGCGGGTGCCGCGGCCGGCGGCATACTCCTCTCTGGCGCGCTCGAAGACCAGGACGTTGGCGTCCACGGCCATGCCGATGGCCAGTACGAACCCGGCGAGACCGGGGAGGGTGAGGGTGGCGCCCAGGGCCAGCAGGGCCGCGTAGGAGATGAGCGCGTAGCAGGCGAGGGCGAGCGTGGCGAGGGCGCCGAGCAGGCGGTAGATGACGGTGAGGAAGAGGGCCGTCAGGGCGATGCCGATGGCTGCCGCGGTCGCGCTGGAGGTGATTGCCTGGGCGCCCAGGGTGGGGCCGACGGCGCGTTGTTCGACGAGGTCCACCGGTACGGGCAGTGCCCCGCCGTTGATGAGCAGCGCCAGTTCCCGGGCGGCGTGTTGGTCGAAGCCGCCGGTGATCTGGGTGTGGCCGCCGGTGATGCCAGTGCCGCAGGCCACGGACGGTTCGACGGCCGGTGACGAGATGATCTTGTTGTCGAGGACGATGGCGGCGCGGCGTGCCGGGTCGTGTGCTGCGACGCAGGCTGCCTGGCCGGTGAGTTGGGCCCAGGCCCGTTCGCCGGTGCCGCGCAGCCCGAGGCCGACGGACCAGCCGCCGCCGCGTTCCGCGTCGAACTCGGCTTCGGCGCGCCGCACTTCGGCTCCGGTCAGGGCGGCGGGGCCGAGCCGTAGTGAGGTGCCTGAGGCGTCGGGGAGGACGGTGTTGCGGTTGCCGTCGGTGGGCTTGGTGCCGTGGGGGGCGGTGCCCAGGACCGGGTGGACGGTGAGTTGGGCGGTGCGGCCGAGGACCTCGGCGGCCTCGTCGGGGTCGTGGACGCCGGGCAGTTCCACGACGATGCGGTGGTCGCCGGCGCGGGTGAGGTTCGGCTCGCTGACGCCGAGGGCGTCGACGCGTCGGCGGAGCACCTCCAAGGTGCGGTCGGTGGCGTCGCGGTCAGCGGCTGTGGTGGGGGAGTCCCGGGTTTCCAGGACGAGTTGGGTTCCGCCGCGCAGGTCGAGGCCGAGTCGGATGGGTTGGGTCAGCGCGAGGAAGGTGGAGAGGGCAAGGATCGCGAGCGCGAGTAGCGCCCGCACCCTCGTGGCGCGGGTCAAGGTGCCTCCAGCAGGCATGCGCGGGCCGCGGGTGCGGCCCGGTGGGATGGGTGTGGGAGGGGACTGGAGGCGGGGGCGGGGCGCGGTCGCGGCAGCGGCCGGCGTAGTTGGGGGAGTCGGGGGTGGTGGTTGTGGTCGGCGCGGACCGCCACGTGTGGTGCGGCGGGCCCGTCGAGCGGAGTGCCGGGAGGGTGGCCGATACCGGTGCGGGGAAGGGGAGATGACGGGACGTCGGGAGGGTGAGACGGGGAAGATCGCGGGGGTGCCCCGCGGTGTCGTCGGAGGCGGCGGGGCGCACGCAGGTCGTCGTGCCGGATGGCATCACGTTGACGGTCGCCGTGGCGGACACCGCTGTGTCGACGGCCGCCGTGGCGATTCCCGTGAGCCCGGGGACGAGCAGGGTCAGCGTGGTGAGGAGGGCGAGCAGCGCGGAGCGGCCTCGCCGAGCTATGTGAACAGACACAGTGCGCAAACCCTCCCTTACCGACACTGTGCCATGTTGCTGCTCGCGATGCCCGCCAGAGGTCGCGCCTTCCGCACGTCAGCCGGCCGTGTCACGGTCGCCTCCTCCGTGTGGTCCGCCGTCGCGGGGCAACGTGCTGACTGGCCAACGCACTAAGCTGGCGGCGGAAGTTGAACGACCGGTCGGTAGTGGACGGAAGGTGGCCGAAACATGGCGGTGCCGGAGGACTGGATGGGGGCGCGGCCGCAGGAGCCGGTCGAGCTGCATACGGATCGGCCGCATGCCGCCCGGGTCTACGACGTGTTGCTCGGCGGCAAGACCAACTACCCGGCGGACCGGGAGGCGGCCGAGCGGACGCTCGCGGCGCTGCCGTTCGCGGCCACCATCGCCCGCCAGAACCGTGGCTTCATGCACCGCGCGGTCCGCCACCTGTCCGCCGAGGCCGGCATCCGGCAGTTCCTGGACATCGGCACCGGCATCCCGACCCTGCCCAACCTCCACGAGATCGTTCAGGTCGGGGCGCCCGAGTCCCGCGTCGTCTACGCCGACAACGACCCGATCGTGCTGGCCCATTCGCGGGCCCTGCACACCAGTCACCCGCAGGGCCGCACCGCCTACATCCAGGCCGATCTCACCCGCCCCGGGGCGATCCTGCGGAACGAGACGCTGCAACGGACCCTGGACCTGAGCCAGCCGGTGGCCCTGACCCTGATCGCGGTGCTGCACTGGCTCCCGCCGGCGTGCGACCCGTACGCCGTCGTCGGGGAGTTGATGGACGCGTTCGCACCGGGCAGCTATCTGGCGCTGACCCATGTCACCGGTGACTTCGAACCGGAGGCGCTCCAGGAGGTCTCGGACAACTTCGAGTCCAAGGGCTCGCACGTCAACGTGCGGAGCAAGGGCGAGGTGCTGCGCTTCTTCGACGGTCTCGAACTGGTCGACCCCGGCCTGACGATGGTCCACCAATGGCGCCCGGATCCGGTGGAGTTGGGCGCGATCACCTGGTCCGACGCGGATGTTCCGCTGTATGCGGGGGTCGGCCGGAAGGGCTGAGCCGCAGAGGGAAGGGCCCCATCCGTGCTGGCGTTGCGGGTGGGGCCCTTGTCCGTGTCGTCCGGTGCGTCCGGCGGGAGGTGCGTCAGATGAGGTCAGTCGGCGGCCGGTAGCGCTGCCCAGACCGCCTTGCCGTCGGCGGTCGGAGTGGTCCAACCCCACGAGGAACTCAGGCAGTCGATGATGTGCAGCCCGCGCCCGCTCTGTGCGAGGTGGTCGGGCTCCCGCAGGACCGGAACGTCCGGACTGTGGTCACAGACCGTGCACAGGACGAGGTCCCGGCAGCGCAACAGGCCCAGCCAGAGCGGATGCGGGGCGGCGTCGCGGGGTGGCGCCGCGGGCTTGGTGAGTCCGTAGCGCAGGGCGTTGGTGAGCAGCTCCGTGACGACCAGGAGGGCGTTGTCGACCACGGGCTTGAGGTTCCAGCCGCTGAGCGTGGTGTGGGTGAACCGGCGTGCCTCCGCGGCCGCCTGGCCGTCCGCCGTGAGGGCGCGGGCGGCGAGCCCGTCGGGGTGGGCGGTGCGGTCGTCGGTGAGCGGGAGGATGCGCGGTGCCTGCGCGAGCCAGTGGCCGAGGGGCAGGGTGGGGAACGGGGCGGCAGTCGAGCCTGCCGGGCGGATGGTCATCACGAACTCCGTGGCGCCTCTCAGACCTTCGTCACGAACGGTGATCCTGGACCACTATCCCTGGCCAGCGCTGGCGCTGCAAGTGCATCTGCAATTACATTCGAGACGAACGTAATTGCATTGGTAAGTGCAGCCGCACGTGCGGCAGTTCGTGATGCTGGATGAGAAGCCTGTACGGAGAGCGAGGGAGCAGCGGGATGCAGCAGTTCGACAACGGTGTGTCCGCGGACCTGATCGAGGGCGCGGTGTGGAGGAAGAGCAAGCGCAGTGCCCCCGGTGGCGACTGCGTGGAGGTCGCCAAGCTGGCCGACGGTGGTTTCGCCGTCCGCAACTCCCGTGACCCGCACGGGCCGGCGCTCATCTACACGCGGGCCGAGATGGTCGCGTTCGTCGGCGGCGCGAAGGACGGCGACTTCGACGCGATGGTGGCCTGAAGGGCCACCCGGTGGCGGGCCCATCCCGGTGGGCCCGCCCTGCATGACCGCCCCAGAGGGCTCGGCGGCGCATTCTCACCCTTCCCGGCGGGAGGATGGCGCGATTCTGTACCTGACGCCCGGTAAGTGCGACACTTGGCGTATCAACACTGTCGCTTACGGGAGTTGGGATGACCGCCATGATGCGGCCGGAAGGCGAGCTGTCGATAGCGCGCTACCTGCAGGAGCCCCAAGTGGGGCCCACTGCGGCGCGTATCGTGCTGGGCGCCCAACTCCGGCGGCTGCGAACCGCGGCCGGGATCTCGCGTGAGGACGCGGGCCGGGCCATCCGTGGTTCGCACGCCAAGATCACCCGTCTCGAACGGGGTCAGGTCGGTTTCAAGAGACCTGATCTGGTCGATCTGCTCACGCTCTACAAGGTGCTGGACCCCGATCGCCGCGCCGAGTTCTTCGAGCTCGCCGACCAGGCCAACTCGCCCGGCTGGTGGCACGAGTACAGCGATGTCCTGGAGGACTGGTTCGAGCTCCACCTCGGCCTGGAGGAAGCCGCCGCGCTGATCCGCACTTACCAGGTGCAGTTCCTGCCCGGACTCCTCCAGACCGAGGAGTACGCCCAGGCCGTCACGCGCATCGGCTACCCCAACGCACCGCAGGAGAAGGTCGACCGCATGGTCGCCCTGCGGATGGAGCGCCAGAGGCTGCTCACCCGGCCCGAGGCCCCGCGGCTGTGGGCGGTGGTCGACGAGGCCGTGCTGCGCCGCCCCTTCGGTGGCACCGAGGTGATGACCGCCCAGTTGCTGTACCTCCTCAAGGCGGCGCAGATGCCCAACGTGACGCTGCAGATTGCCCCGTTCAGCGTCGGGGCGAACGCGGCGGCCGGCGCGCCCTTCAGCATCCTGCGCTTCTCCGAGCCGGAGTTGCCCGACAAGGTCTACCTGGAGCAGCTCACCAGTGCCCTGTATCTGGACAAGCAGGAGTCGATCGACCAGTACACGGCCGTGATGGACCGCCTGTGCACGGAGGCCAACACCCCAGAGGAGACCGGCGACTTCCTGAATGCGCTGATCGACCAGATGACGTGATTCCGACTCTGCCGTGAGCCTGACTCTGCCGTGAGCCTGACGCTGAAGTGAGTCTGACGCTGACGTGAGCTGGACGTCCTGAGTCAGCTGGCCTGAGCCGGCTGACCTGGGCCAGGTGAGCTGCGGTGATGCGCCGCCCGCTACGGTCCCAAACGGGCGGCGTAGCGGGCGGCGCATTTCGGTCATGAGCGGGCGGTGAGCACCAGCTTGCCCGTGACGCGGCCCGTTTCGCCCTCGGCGTGGGCCTTCGCGGCCTCGTCGAGCGGGTACGTGCCGGAGACGTGCGCGCGCAACTGGCCGGACTCGACCAGCGCCGCGACCGCCGCCATGCCCGTCTGGTCGTGCTCCACGATCATCATCCGGCTCCGCACACCCAACTCCCGTGCACGCGCCGTCACTTCGGCCGCGTCCCCGGGCACGATCGACAGCAGCATGCCGCCGGGCCGCAACACCTTCAGGGAACGCAGGGAGGTCTCGCCACCCAGCGTGTCGAGCACCACATCGACGTCGGTGACGGCTTCGGTGAAGTCGACGGTGCGGTAGTCGATCACCTCGTCCGCGCCCAGGCCCCGCACGAAGTCGTGCTTGGCGGCGCTGGCCGTGCCGATCACATACGCTCCCCGCGCCTTGGCGAGCTGCACCGCGAGGTGTCCCACGCCGCCGGCCGCCGCGTGCACCAATACCCGCTGCCCCGGCTCCAGTTGGGCGTTGTCGACCAGCGCCTGCCAGGCGGTGAGGGCGGCCAGCGGCAGCGCGCCGGCCTCGACGTGGCTCAACGCGGCGGGCTTGGGTACGAAGGCGCGGGCGGGCCCGGTGACGTACTCGGCGTGCGAACCGGCGCCGTGCGGGTACGGCAACATGCCGAACACCTCGTCGCCGGGTTGGAAGAGGGTCACGCCGAGCCCGACGGCCTCGACGGTGCCCGACACGTCCCAGCCCAACGTGAACGGGGGCTCGCCCAGGAAAATGCCGTGCCTGCGGTGCTTCCAGTCGGTGGGGTTGATCCCCGCCGCATGGACGGCGACGAGGACCTGGCCGACGCCCGGCTCGGGGCGCGCGGTCTCGACGAGCTCAAGGACGTCGGTGTCGCCGAGCGTACGCTGGCTGACGGCCTTCATCGTCGGGGCGGGGGTAGAGGTGGTGTTCTCAGTCATGCATCCAGCTTGCCGGGCGCCCCTGACCTGGGCAATGGCAAGATTGCCATTTGTCGATAGAATCGTGCCATGACTGCTGAGCGCCACCCGCACCGCGTCGTCGTCCTCGCCCTCGACGGCGTCTACGCCTTCGAGCTGGGCATCCCCAACCGGATCTTCCCCCTGGTCCCCGGTGATGCGTACGAGGTCGTCACGTGCACGGTGAGTGACGACCGCACGGTGGCGACCAACGCCGACTTCACGATCACCGTCGAGCACGGACCGCAGGCATTGGAAACCGCGGACACGGTCGTCATCCCGCCGTACGACGTCCGGCTCCTCACCCGCGAGCTTCCTGACCCCGTGCGCGACGCCCTCGCCCGGATCAGGCCGGGCACCCGCATCGTCTCCATCTGCACCGGCGCCTTCGCACTCGCCGCGGCCGGCCTGCTCGACGGGCGGACCGCTACGACGCACTGGGCGCTGGCAGACCTGTTCCGCCAACTGTTCCCCCAAGTAGCCCTGGATCCCGAGGTGTTGTTCATCGACGACGGTGACGTGCTGACGTCGGCGGGCGCCGCGTCCGGTGTCGACGTGTGCCTGCACGTGGTGCGCCGCGACCACGGCAGCGCGGTCGCCAACCACGTCGCCAGGCACTGTGTCGTGCCACCGTGGCGCGAGGGCGGACAGGCCCAGTACATCGAACAACCCATGCCGGAGGAGGAGACCAGCAGCACCGCCACCACCCGTGCCTGGATCCTCGCGAACCTCGACCGGCCGCTCGCCCTAAGGGAGTTGGCGACGCACGCCCGGATGAGTCCGCGCACCTTCGCGCGGCGCTTCCAGGAAGAGACCGGTACGAGTCCCGGCCGGTGGCTGATCCAGCAACGGGTGCACCGGGCCAGGCACCTGCTCGAATCCAGCGACCTGTCCGTCGACCGCATCGCGGCAGAGGTCGGCTTCGCCACCGGCACCTCGTTGCGGCAGCACCTGCAGTCGGCGATCGGGGTGTCGCCACAGGCATACCGCAGGACGTTCCGGACGGGGGCGGAGCCCCAGGCGGCAGCCGGGACGTAGCGCCAGCCAGGAGCGGCGGGCACGGCCCCGTGCCGACCGTGGGGACGAACGCCGTGGCGCGCTCAACACGTCACGCGACTAACCAGGGCTCCATGCCCTCGAAGGCCCCAACGGAAGGGTCTGTGACCGAGGGTGGGGTTCATGGCCCGTGCGTTCGTATGTTCACGGGAGTGAATGCGCGCTTGGACGGGTGCCATGCATCCGGTCGGGCGTGCAGCGTCACCGTCACCGTGATCGAACAGGTCGTCATCGCCTCCGACGGCATCACTACCGCGGCACTGGAACGGCGGGACGTACGACTGACCCGCGAGCCGGGGGAGCGCAACGTGTCCTGGCAGCTACGCCCTGACGGTATCCCCGCAAGTGGCCCCCCCGTTGGCGCCGTTGGCCGGTGAAGCGCTCCTCGCACAGCGTTTCGGCGGCGCGGCACCTTGAGCGGAAGCGCCTTGGGAGCCCACTACTGCACGGCACTTGAAGGGGGCCCGCTGGCGTTTCGGGGCTCAAGAGACCTTCCCGGGCGGCTAGGGTCGACGACAGCTCTCAGCGGCTATCAGGACACCCAGCACTGCTGGTTCAACTGGAACAGCGATGGCCGTCGCCGTCGGGCCCGACTGGCTCTCCATGCCTCACGGAACGTCAGATTCGTACAACATGTCGTCGGTCATCCCGCGGTTTTCCATTAGAGGCCCTTTGTGGCGCGTGTTTTTGATGAAGGGGATGCGGTGTCACTGCGTAGGAGATGGTTCCTAGGGGTGGCGGGGTTCGCGTTGTGTGCAGACGCTCTCCGCGTCGGGCTGGGGGCAGTGGCTCCAGCATCCGCCGGGCAAGACGTGGGCGCGTCCATTCTGCCAACCGTTCCTGGCGGAAACCCGCTGGCAACGGGACTGTTGGGACACCTTCCCTTGCCGGGGCCGGCGCGCAACCGTGCGGAGGAGACGTACTGGACTGCCCAGAGGATGGCCGAAGCGGTCCCGGTCGACGTAGCAGACACCCTTCGCCTGGGAACGTCACTACTGACAGCCACAAAGAACCTTATCCGCACCGGCGAGCTCCCCCGGGCGGCCGAGCACTTCGAAGGTATGCCGATGGTCGGGACCTTCTTCTTCGACGGCAGTCCAGTAGACGGCAAGGCCACGTACTGTACGGGCAGCGTGGTGCACAGCAACGGTCACGGCCTCGTCCTGACGGCCGGGCACTGCGCCTTCGGCCTCACCCACGCCAAGCACGCCATCTTCGTCCCCGACTACCGCTTCGGACGCCCCGCCGCCGCTCAGCCCTACGGCATCTACCCGGTGACGCGCCTCTTCATCGACCCCCGCTACCAGGCCAACACCAAACAGGCAGCATCGGACCTGGACTTGGCGTTCGTCCAAGTCTCCGCGAACGCCAAGGACAAGACCGTCGAGACCGCCGCCGGTGCGCTGACATTCGCCCGGACACCCGGTTACGACAATCACGTCACGGTGGTGGGCTACCCCTACTCCGACACGGCCAACCGGTCTCATCAGGCGGTGCGTTGCGCTGCCGCCACCCGTCGACTGCCGGGCTTTCGACAGATGCAGATGGACTGTGAGGGCCTCTCCGGGGGCGTCTCTGGCGGCCCCTGGGTCAGCGACTACAGTCCTTCCGCGAGGACCGGAAAAGTCATCGGGAACGTCGGCGGCTACAACGGTGGCGGGAACGACGCCAACGACGACAGCGTCAGCTACTCACCCCTGTACGGCAAGGACGCCCAAGACCTCTACGACGACGCCAACGCAGGCCGCACAGTCCACCGCCCGCACACCTACAAACCGGTCGATTCCCGAACTCCATGAGGATCCGAGGCGCATTCGCGCACGCGATGCGACAGCGACGCGAGCGTCCCGCACCGCCGCTGCCGGCCCCCACCAGAAGCTGCCACATATGCAGTGGGATGATCACAGAGGCGAACGTAACGGACGGAGCGACATGACCTTTCAACCGGGCCTCTGGATCCCACCCAACCCCAACGCCCGTCATCCATCGCCCTATATCGCCGGCTCCATCGCTGGACTTGCGGCCTTTCATTCCGCTTTCTTGTGGTGTGTCATCCTGACCTGGCCGCTCGCGGTCCTGCTCACCGCGACGAGCGCGATCGCGGCGGCCGTTGGTCTCTACGAGGCTCGACGCACAGGTGCAGGCTGGGCGGCAGCATGGTGGGGCCTGGGCTTGTCCTGCGCCGCAGTGGCGTTCAGCTGCCTCAACGTCTGGAATCTGACGCGCGAAATGGGCACAGCCTGACGCGCTGTCCGCCGCACCCGCCAGCAACCCACGCATCCTCCCCACTGGGTTCGCTCATCTCGGCTGGGCGGCCGCCAAACCTCCGCCTGTGAAGTGCGTTGCCACGCGCCTCGATGTGCTCGGGTGCCGACCGACGGCATCGATCGAACAAATGGTAATGACTGGACAAAAGTCGGGTATGCCACGACGATGTTTTTCCAGGTCCGCGGGCGGCACGGGGGCGAGCCGCTCATGTACTCCACTCCGAACGTCCGCGCTGTCCCCGCACGTACAACGGAGGAACACCTCGCCATGAGCTTCGGCGACCAGAACAACCCCTACGGGCAGCCGCCGGCCACGCCCTACCCGCAGCAAGTGCCCCAGCCCGGCCAGCCGTACGCCCCCTACCCGCAGCAGGCCGGGTACGCCGGTGGTCCCGTGGTGCCGACGGTGATGCCGGGGCTCACCAAGGCCGCGCGGATCATGATGTACGCGATCGCCTCGATCCACATTCTCATCACCCTGGCCTTCGGCGCCGCGGTCACCCAGATCGACAAGGCGGTTGGCGAGGCTGGGGCCGGTGGCACGATCACGACCGCCAACGGCCAAGACGTGGACGTATCTACCGTCGCCAACGTCGGCAAGGGCGTCATCGGCTTCTTCATCCTGCTCGCCCTGCTCTTCGCGGTCATCGGCTTCGTGCTCGCCGCGCGCTACGGCAAGGGCGGCAACGGAGTCCGCGTCGGCTCGATCGTCTACGCGTCCTTCGGCACCGTCAGTGGCCTGTTCAACATCGCCAACTGGGGCCTCGGCCTGGTGGTGTTGGTGCTGTCGATCCTGGTGATCGTCTTCTGCGCCAAGCGCGCCTCGGCCGAGTGGTTCCAGCGCCCTCGCTGCTGACCGCGCTCCCATTCCCGGCCCCAAGGCCGCGCCGCAGGCTACCCGAAGCCCCCCGCCCAGGCACGTTGCTGCCTGGGCGGGGGGCTTCGGCGCGTCGGCCCCTGCCGACCCCAGTCCTACGAGCGCTCGCCACAGCATGTGACGAACGCCCACGGGGTCAACCGGCGAAGCTCCCTGCCGCAATGCGCAATGCCGCAATGCCGCAATGCCGCAAGGACGTCCCTGACCGGGAACCGCCCCAACGGTCAGGCCCGCTGCCACCGTTCGAGCATGCTCGCCAGTTCCTCCGCGGCGAATTCAGAGAAGTCGCGGAGCTTGGCCAGGCGTGCGCCGGCCTCGCTGTCCTCGCCGCCGACCATCTCCACGCATTCCGCGGTGGTGTCAGCGAGAGAGCGCAGCCAGCGGTTCCGGAAGCCGAACATCTCGGCCCACAGGTCTTGCCCGAGTTCATAGCGGTCACGGCGGGTTCCCGGGACGGAACTGCGGTATACGAGTTCCACCTGCATGAGGTACTGCACCGCCTTGGACACCGTGGCGGGACTCACCTGGAGTTGCTTCCCGATCTCCGCGGCGGTCAACGCGCCCTGCGGCGAGGTCAGTAGAGCCGCATAGACCCTGGCCGACATCCGTGACATGCCGATCGCGGCGAACTGCGCCGCCAGGCGCTCGACCACCCGGTCACCCCCGGACGCAGAAGGTTCGCCGCCGGGTTCGGTGGGCTGTTCGGGCATCTCCTCGCCTCTCCGGAAGGGCTGTTGCCGTCCGATTCCGACGTTGACAGCGTACGCAAGTCATCGTACGTTTCCAATATTCGAAACGTTCGCATACTTGCGTGCTGTAGTGCGAGGGCGCGCCCAGGCGCAGGCCATGCCGTGAACACGATCCTGATCGAACGGAGCCGAGTGATGACCGAGCGGGTCGCTCTTACCGGAGTCACCGAGACGATGCTTGCCACCCTGTACGGCAAGGCGCTGCAGAGCCGGGATCCCTCCCCCCTGCTGCCCGACGCGCAGGCCGAGCGTGCGGTCGAGCGGATCGACTACGACTTCGCCAAGCTGAAGATCGACAGGAGGACCGCGCTGGCGACCGCGGTCCGCGCCCTGTACCTGGACCGCTGGGCCGAACAGGCTCTGGATGAAGAGCCGAACGCCGTTGTCCTGCACCTGGGTTGTGGGCTGGACAGCCGCTACCACCGGATCGCACCCGGGCCCGAGGTGAGTTGGTACGACGTGGACTACCCCGAGGTGATCGAGATCCGTCGACGCGTCTTCTCCGAGAAACCCGGCTACCGCCAGGTCGCCGCTTCGGTCATCGACCCCGCCTGGCTGGCCGCCGTCCCCGCCGACCGCCCCGGGGTGATCGTCGCCGAGGGCCTCCTGCAATACCTGACCAGGGATCAGATCTCCGTACTCCTCACGCGCCTGGCCGCGCATTTCCCGTCGGGCGTGATGATGTTCGACGCGTGGAACTCGCTCGCCATGCGCAGCGGCTCCCGTCAGAGAGCGATCAAGGCAGCAGGCGCCCAACTCGGCGGATTCGGCATCAACGACCCGCACGTCATCGAGAGTCTGGCGCCCGGCCTGCACTTCGACACCGAGCAGACCTTCCTGAACGTGCCCGAGCTGGCGCGGCTTTCCAAGCCCAGCCAGATGATGTTCAGGGCGATGCACCGCATCCCGGCTCTGCGCTCCATGGGCCGGCTGCTCCGCTACCGGTTCTGACCAGGCCGGGCGGGCAGGCTTTTTGCGCTGTCGCAGTAAGGGACGGGGCGCGGATGGGTCCCCTTGCCTTTAAGCAGAGCGAGCCAGGTAGGACGATGCTCCTTCCCGTCCGATCTCCGGAAACGGGCCCAACGGCGATGGAGCGACGGTGTGCCCGGCCTGAAAGCGGCCTGGGAGTCGTCCCGTTGGCCGCGCATTGCTCAACTGCCCACCCAGAGAAGGGGGTTCAGGTGTCGGTGGTCGGGAGCCACCGAGTTCTCCGGCTAGTCGGCGGAGCTCTCGTTGAGGAGTGGGGCGAGGCCGTCGAGGAGGCGTTGGAGGCCGAACTCGAAGAGGGCGTCGAGGTCGAGGTCGTAACCGGCCGTGGCGAGGCTGGAGAGCGTGGGGAACCGACCGGTGCCGAGAATCGCCAGGAGCGCGGGCTCCTGGGTGTCCATCCACTCCTCGCTGTCGAGTCCGCTGTGCGCCTCGGCTTCTCGCTCCGCCTCCAGGTTGACGGCGATGCCACGAGCGTAATTGAGCAGCGTGAGGTGCGCGGTGAAGGCGGACTGCAGGTCAAGTCCGTGCGCGTGCAGAGTGGCAAGCATCCACTCGCTGTACGGCAGCGCCGAGTTGATCATCTGAGGGCGGGTCACCGACAGGGCCGGCGCGAGCCACGGGTGACGGCGGAACAGGCCCCAGAGCTGCCGGGCCGCCAGTTCGATCGCGGCCCGCCAGCCCGACGGCGGGTCACCGGGCAGCGGGTCCTCCGCCATGACGCTGTCCATCATCCGGATCAGCAGGTCGTCCTTGTCGGCCACGTGCCGGTACAGCGACATGGTCGCCACCCCGAGCTCGGCGGCCACCCGGCGCATCGAGACCGCGGCCAGCCCCTCCGCGTCGGCGACCGTGACGGCCGCACCGACGATCCGTCCGAGCGTGAGCGCCGCCTGGGGCGAGGGTGCGTCGGGCGGCCCGCCGGGGCGTTTGGCGGCAGCGGGTCGGGAGGTCCGCGCCGGGCGGTCCGGGGCCGTCACGACCGTTCCGACACCAGAGACGGCGCGGACCAAGCCCTCGCGGCGTAGCTCGGTGAGCACCTTGGTCGCGGTCGCCATGGCGACGCCCCACTGCTTGGTGATCTCTCGGGTCGAGGGCACGCGATCGCCCGGCGCCAGTTCGCCCGTCTCGATCCGCCGCCTCAGTTCGGCGACGATCTGACTGTAGCGCGGCACTGCCTGTCCGCCCATCGACACCCCTCCGCACTAGAGCACCTCGACGGACGCCATCCTAGCCGCCGACGTTGGGTGATCTCCCTGCGCAAGCACCTCTCCCGACTCCCTGTACTAGTGCAGCACCATCCAACATCCCACATACACGGGCATTTTCAAGCTTGCGCGAGCCGTTGCGTACGCCGTACTTTCACCGCATGCCGAACAACGAGATACTCATCTGCGGTGCTGGCATCGCAGGGCCCGCGCTGGCGTACTGGCTACGCAAGGGGGGCTTCACGGTCACGGTCGTGGAGCGCGCGCCAGCGCCCCGGCCGGGCGGGCAGACCGTGGATCTGCGCGGCGCCGGCCGCACCGTGATCGAACGGATGGGTCTGATGGACCGGGCCAGGGCGGAGAGCGTGGACCAGCGCGGCCTCGCCCTCGTCAACACCGCAGGCCGGATCACCGCCCGACTGCCCGCCGACAGCTTCGGCGGCGAGGGGATCGTCTCCGAGATCGAGATCCTCCGCGGCGACCTCGCCCGTCTGCTGTACGAGGCCACCCTGCCGGACACGGAGTACCTCTTCGACGACACCATCACCGAGATCGATCAAAACGCGGACGCGGTCACCGTCACCTTCGAGAAAGCCGCGTCGCGCCGGTTCACACTCGTCGTCGGCGCGGACGGACCGCACTCCGTGGTACGCGCGCTGGCCTTCGGCCCGGAGCGGGACTTCGTCCACCCGATCGACCTCTACACGGCCTGGTTCACCGCTACCGACGACCTTGAACTCGACGGCTGGTACCTGATGCACAACGCGCCCGGCGGACTGGTCGCCTCCGCACGGCCCGGCCGCCTGCCCGGCGAGATCAAGGCCGGCCTCAGCTTCCGCTCGACACCCCTCGCCTACGACCGTCGCGACGTCGCCGCCCAACAGGAGCTCGTGGGAAGGCGCTTCGCCCACGCCGGCTGGGAGACCGCACGCCTGCTGCGGGCGATGCGCACCGCCTCGGACTTCTTCTTCGACTCCATGGGCCAGGTCCGCCTCGACAGTTGGTCGCGCGGCCGCGTGGCACTGCTCGGCGACGCCGGATACTGCGCGACCTCGCTGACCGGCCTCGGGACCAGCCTTGCCCTGGTCGGCGCCTACGTCCTGGCCGGTGAACTCGCCGCCGCCGAGGGCGACCACCGTGTCGCCTTCCGCCGCTACGACACGGTGCTGCGCCCGTACGTGAGCCAGGCACAGCAGCTTCCGCCCGGCGGAGCCGCCGGGTACGCACCGTCGGGCCGGATCGGCATCCGGCTGCGTGACCTCTCGATGCGGTCGATGACCCACTGGCCGATGCGGAACCTGCTCGCCGCCCAGTTCGCCAAGGCCGGGGGCATCGCACTGCCGGAGTACAGCGTGCCCGTTGTGCCGGACGGGCAGGTCAGTGCCCTCGCCGAGGCGGGTGGCGACGGCGTCGAGGGTTTCGGGACAGGCCGCGGTTGGTGACGGTGTGCCAGCGGGGGAGCGGAGCCGGGCGCGTAAAGCGTAGCCGCCTCGTCGTCGGAGCCAAGGAGGCCGCCGACGATCACGCCGCACTGTGCTCGTGTGACGGGGGTCGGCTCGATCCGCAGCCGGTCAGTGACGCACTCACCCACATCAGCGCCCTCGTTGGGGCCGACAGCACCGACCTGTGAGCTGACGCCACCTCGTAGCAGGCGTTGCGATCGGCGCCTGCCGTCGACCAGGGCGAGGAGGCTGGTGAACTCCTTGACTGCGTCGAGCGAGGGTCTGAAGTAGAGGAAGACTCCGGCTTCTTGTGTCTCGACTTGGCCATGAGCAAGCAGCAAGCTGGCACCGGCTCTCCTAGGACCGCGTCGCTCTCGCGCAGTCGTGCTCCGAGGGCTCGCCCCGCCCGACCGGCGCGCTGCGGTCGTAGGGGTCGACTTCCGTGCCGGCCTCGTCCGCCCGGCGGTCCGTGCCGAAGGGCGGGACGAAGTAGCCCGTGGGGGCGCCGCAGCCGCCGTTGGTCATGTCGTACTTGTTCGAGAGGATCGAGAACGTGCCCGCCTCGGTGCTCACCTTGTCGGGGTCGTCCCAGCTCAGGACCAGCTCTCGCCGGACGATCGTGCGCACGATCTCGTCGTCACCGCCCGCGTTCGCGCGGGTGACCGGGTAGACGAAGGTGACGTCCGCGGTCACCTGGAGCGCGCCGTGCTCGCCCTCTCGGTAGGTGAGTCGTCCCCGGGTCTTCACGACGTCGCCAACCAGACGGGTGCGGGACGGCTGGAAGCGGCTGAAGAGGAAGAGGGGGTCGTTCTTCTCGCTCGGGGTTCGGAAAGCGGTTGTCAAAAAGTCTTGGACGTCCCTCTGGTGAGGGTTGATCAGTGCGATTGCCTTCTCGGGGTGTTCGCCCCGCAGCACCCCGTGGTCCAGGCTGGAGGCGACGAGGAAGTCGCGGCTGCGGGCGAGGGCCCGCTCGACCTCGGCCGTGCTCATCCAACCCACCGCCCTGGCCTTCGGCACGGTAATTCCCGCCGCTCCGCTCGCCCAGCTCGCAGCTGGCGAGCCGCGGAACGGCTCCTCCATGGTGGGGCGTTGGCCCGCCTCCGCCGGGGGCGCCTGGGTCGGACGGGCGGTCTCGGCCGCCAGCCGAGAGGAGGCAGCGCCGGCGAACAGGTCCACTATTCGCCCGGGCGCGAGCGCCGCCACCAGCAGCACCAGCGAGGCCAGCAGTCCGACCACGTACCACCCCGTGCGCCGCTTGGGCCGCGCGGGCGTGTAACTGCGCCAGCCCTCCGGGCCGCGGCCGGGCTCCGCGCGCAGCCGCTTTGCCACGTCGCGGGCCCGCGCCGACGGCTCCTTGGGCGCGTCGGAGGCACCCGCCACGGACTCGCGCAGGAACTGCTCCCACTCCTCGTCAGATCTGGACGAGCCGTCCGGCTCCATCCCCGCGTCCATCCCCATACTCCCTGACAATTAGTAGACCGCGTCCCACTCCCCTGGGACGCGTCCGAATGATGACACAGAGCACTGACAGCGAGGCCGGCACACCTCCGCCGTCGCCGCCGACAACCCCAACACTGCCCTTTCACACCCCCAAGGCAGCCGCGAATGAGCGCTCGCCGAAGCGCTCCTCAGCGAAACCGAGCGGTGTCCATCCACTCTCCCCCACGCAGGTGGTGGTGCTCCGGGACAGGACCTCTGGGGCCGGCATGGGATCTCCCGATCGGATGGACGCGGCCCTGCATGCGTTTTCCGGCTCGCACATCCCATCCAATCCCATCCATGGAGAAGGATCAGGAACGGCGGCATCAGTCGCCGCTTTCCCGACTGCCGTGGATGCTGTCCGACTGGTCACGGCAGTCGACGGTTCGCCGACGCCCCGGCAGGCGGGGGACCGATGACATACGTCTGACGGTCCGAAGGTTCCGGCGCGGGGTGATGTGATGCTCCCGCCGTACCTTCGACGAGTCCGGCCCACAGCCGGGATGCTGCCGGGCGCCCCACCACAAGTGGAAAAGCATGTGGTAGGTAGTCAGAACTCTGTGTTGATGGGGCAGTTCACGGATCGCTGTGCTGGTGAGAGGTCTGAACGGACTCCTGGCGGGCAAGTATCCGTTCCCGCGCGTCCGGCGGGTGGTTGTGTGCGGAAGAGCACCGTCGGGATCGTTGGGGCCCGGTGCGGGCAGCAGGCAGCCGGTGGGCAGTTTTGGGGCCGGCATCGGTGAGTTTCTCGTCGGGGTGTTGCAGACCACCAGGGAGAGCGACGGCACCCCTCCCCCTCGCCTTACTCCTGCGGTGCGTGCGCCGCCGCCACGATCCTCTGCAGGGCTGCGGCGTGCCGCTGGAAGGCCCGCCGGCCGTGTGCGGTGAGTCGGATATGGGTGTGCCGCCCCGTACGGTTCCGGCTCTTGCGTACCTCGACGTACCCGGCGTCCGCCAACCCGGCGACCTGCTTGGACAGCGCCGAGTCGCTCGTCCCCACCGTGTCCCGTGTGAAGCCGAACTCCACCCAGTCCGCAGGAGCCAGCAGCGCGACGACCGCGAGCCGGGCTGGTACGTGCAAGAACTCGTCGAAGTCCGGATCCATCAACTGCGGTCGTCCCGGCGGGTGATGGCCTTGATGACCGGGCGAGTCGCATAACCGGCCGCCAGGGTCGCCACGGCCACGACGGCCCCGGCAACCACACCCGGCGTCGAGAACCCCAGCAGTCGGGCGCCGATCATCGCTGCCACGAGGATCACGATGGCAACACCCCCCAGCCACAGGGAGAACACCCACTCGGCGCCGGACGGCTTCCGGCGGACCGGGGCCCGCCGCTGATGCACGAACAGCATGCCCGCCATCAGGCCGCCCGCCGCCAGGAGGGTGAGGGTGCGCCACGGGTTCGGTAGATCGTAGGCCGCACTGAAGCCGAACACGGCCAGCGCGGAGACGAACAGGTAGGGGAACGAGGAGCCGTGACGCACATACGCATCACGGGTCTGTTCCTGATGGTGGTGTATCGCGTCGAGCGCGGTCCGCGCGTCGTACGAGGCCATGGGTCCCCCTGGTGTCCTGCCCGTCTTAGGTACTTGCGTATGAGGAAAGTACCACCTACTTTCCTTCAGGGAAAGAAGGTCGGGATCTGAGGATTGGATCTAAGGTCGGGATCTGCAGCGCTCCGATCAGCGCGTTCTCCTCTCGCTGACTGACTGGCTGGTTGGCGGGCGTCGTCGAAGTGCCCTTCCATGACACCGGAGTTGCGAACCAAGCCGCCCTGTTTGACGTTGACCTTGTGGCCGTTGCCGGCGTGACGGGATTCCTCGGCGGTGCTGCGGCGGGCGGAGTGCCCGGTGTGCAGGACCGCCCGGTCGGCGCGCTCGCCGGGACGGGGAGCGGTGGCGTCGATGGCCTTGGGGGCGGGGCCGAGATCAGTGATGGTGTGTCAATGGACGTGCGGGAACAGTGTCGATGACGGTGCGCCAATAGTGAATGCAGAGGTGCGGGTCGGCCCGTTCGGCGGTTCGTCGGAGCGGGCCTGACGGGGGTGATGACCGGTATCCCGGCCTCCGCTGGCGCCCTCGCCAACGGCCCCCACTGCCGGTGCGCGGTGTCGGCCGCGGCGGTGGACCACGTCGTCTCCGGCGGCGATCACGCTCCTGTGAACTTTCAGGTGCTGTGCGGTTGGCGTCGCGCGCGGAGGCGTGTGTCCGAGCGGAAACCGGCGAAGTGGCATGTCGGCGAGCTGAGTTGGCGTGCTGCGTCAGTCGGTTGCTCCTTTATGGGTCTCCTGGGTCTGGCCGGCAGCCCCTTTGGCGGTCGTGGCCCACGCACGGGCGACGGTCAGACTGTCCTCGTAGAACCGGTAGCGGGTGATCTCGCCCGCCGTAACAGTCAGTTGGAGCACGAACCAGCTCTCCATCGCCGCCCCACTGCGTATGACTCGGCTCCGGAAGCGGCCCGAGACTGCCGCTTCCGCGCCGTCCACGAGGGTCCGTTCGACAACGAATTCCTCCTTGGCGACATGTGTGGGGTGTGCGGTGAAGTAGTCGGCGACCTCGGAACGCGTCGTGCGGGTGCCGAGCCAGGGGACCTCGACCGCGCCGGGTACGTCCCAGTCCACTCGCTCGGCGAAGAGTGTCACGACTCCGTCGATGTCTCCCCAGGCAAGTCGGTCCAGGAAGCGTTCGACGGTCTCCGCGTGCTCGGGGGCGTCGATTCCGTTTGCATCACTTCGCACCTTCATTGGTGGTCGCTTACAAGGCATTTTGAACAGTACAGTCTAAAATTGGAGGCGGGCAACTCGGCTTGCCTCGCGGGCGAGTGACGGGCGGGCCGGGAGCCGGCGGCGAGCTGTGGCGCACCCGTGATGGCACTCGTTCCGCGAACTCCTGCGCCCGGTCGCAGTAGGGTCCGCCCCACCCTGTTCCAGGGGCTTGTCGGAGTGACTGAGTCCGACGCCGCGTGATCGGCTGTCCGCACGTTAGTCGCGCGGCGGAAGGTGGACAGGTGAGAGTCCGGATCGGGTACTCGGCATGGATCGTGGGCGTGGTGCAGTTCTTCGTCATCCACTGGATTGCCGAGTCGGCTTGGGTCAGGCCGTATAGCTGGGCGGGGAACAACATCAGCGACTTGGGCAACGCTCACTGCGCTCTGCAGCCAGATCCCGAGCCGCGGTATATCTGTTCCCCCGAGCACGGTCTGATGAATGCTTCGTTCGTCGCCCTGGGGGTGCTGTTCGTTGTTGGTGCCGCCCTGGCCGGTGGCGTCCTTTGGCGCGGGGGACGGGCCGCTACTGCTGCTCGTCTGCTGCTCGCCGGTGCCGGCGTGGGATTCGTGTTGGCCGGGCTGGCTCCTGCGGACGTCAACGAGAACCAGCATGTCCTGGGCGCCCTCTTCATCATGGCAGCGGGCAACATCGGCCTCGTCGTGGCGGGGTTCGGCCTGGCAGAACACGAACCGGCCCCCTTGCGGTGGGGCACCAGCCTGCTGGGAGTCGCAGCGATCACGGCCTTCGGGTTGTTCCTCTCCCGCCACTACCTTGGTCTCGGTATGGGAGGTATGGAACGGGCCGCTGCGCTTCCTCTCCTGCTCTGGGCGCTGACTGTCGGCGTTCGTGGCCTCATTCATCGGGCGGGTCGCATGTATGAGGCGAAGCCGGCAGAACGGCTCAGCCGTGATCGTTGACAGCTCTGGTCGGATCCCGGTTTGCCGCTCGGGCGGCTTCGAGATCAGGCCGGGCTTCGCCAGGCTCGCCAGTGAGCTGGTTTTTGTTCTGCTGCTCCAACCGGGTTGTTCGGCGCTGGAGTTCATCGATGTCGGTGGGGGCGCGCAGCTCTGACTCCTGCCAGGCGGCCTGGGCCCCATCGCCTGCGGCAGCCGCTTTTCCAGTCGGTGGACGTGGGCGGCCAGGCGGGCGTTGCGCGCCTGGGGGTTGGCGAGGTCGGCCTGCAGCGAGGCCCTGCTCACCGGCGAAGGCTGCCGTCGGGTCCTGTGCTGCCGGTTCGAGCTCGGCCGCGTGGACAAGTTCGAGCAGGTCGCGATGGCGGTAGCGGAAACTGCGGTCGCCTCCGGCCTGCCGGGCGATGGTCGAGACGCTGATCGGGGTGCCGTTCTTCGCGGCGTTCCTGGCTGCTGTGGCCACTCGCTGGCGGCGGCGCCAGCCCCAGAAGGTCAACTTAGCCTCCTCCTGCAACAACGCACCACGCAGGTCAGTACCCGAGAGAAGCCGATGGTGGCGACCAACAACGTCGCTCTGTAGTGGACAGTGAGTGCGTCGTATTGCGATGTTTCGGCTCGGTGCCTTCAACTAGTGGATCAGGTATCCGAGTTGGTGTCCTGGTCAGGCTCGCGCTGGAGTAGCCGCTGCAGTGCCGCGACGTGT
This sequence comes from Streptomyces sp. WZ-12, assembly GCF_028898845.1. NCBI lineage: Bacteria > Bacillati > Actinomycetota > Actinomycetes > Kitasatosporales > Streptomycetaceae > Streptomyces > Streptomyces sp. WZ-12. Next base: position 8,174,568 of record NZ_CP118574.1, read on the forward strand.
CGGCTGTAGCGGGTCTGGCCCAGAGGGGTCATGCGGAACCAGGTGCGTGGGCGCCGCCCGACGCCACCCTTGCGGATCTCGATGTAGCCCGTGTCCTCCAAGGCGCGGCTGTGCTTGGACACCATTGAATCGCTGAGCCCCGTCGCCTCCCGGACCGTGCGGAACTCCACCCACTGCGGGCCTGCGGCTAGCAGCGCACAGATCGACAGCTTCGGCAGTTGATGGATCACGGGGTCCAGCCCCTCGGGCATATCAGTCATCGCTGCTGACCCCAGTCAGGATGTCGCCACGGATTCCCGCAGTCATCCAAGTCAGCAGGAACGCGATCACGCCTCCCGCGACCACCGAGATCACGACGGCCGTCCATGCGGCGCCGCTCGACGAACCGTTCAGCCAGCCCAGCGCGAACACGGCCGCCGTACTGCCCAGGCTCGCAAGAGCGAACGCGGTGAAACGCAGACGCAACGACGGGTACACCGCAAACGGCGACGCATCCCGCCGGTTCATCCCGGACCGCACGGAGAACACTGCGATCAACGCCAAGAACAGCAGACCGCCGACCTGGCCGTACGGCAGGTCCGGAACGCCTAAGCGTCGGTAGCCGGCCGCCGGGAACTCACTGCCAACCGCGAGCGTCCAGGACACCGCGCTCAACACTGGAAACCACCAGCCCAGCCGAACCCGGGCAGCCGCGGCCCGGCGCTGACGAGCCACAACATTCATGCTCACCCGGTACTCGTCCATCTACGCACTCCCACACGCCAAGTTACTTTCCAATTGGAAAGTACTTTCTCGATGCATACTTGGCAACCTGGGGCGGCGCATGAACGGTGGAACGCCACTCGTTCTCGACGAGTTCGTCATCTGCCATCTGCCATCTGCCATCTGCCATCTGCCATCTGCCGTCTGCTCGCTGCCTGAGGCGGCGAGCACATCGCCATCGAGACGGTCACCTGCATCGGCGCACCCGTCCGCGCAGGAGCCCTGTAGACCACGTTTATCGACGGCTAACTCTCCGGCGATGTAAGTGATTTGATGCTCGCTCACAAAAGTCATGGCCTCCGGCTAAGCCGACTGAGCCACTGTTGTCCTCGTCAGGCCAGGTGTCTGAGCCGACCGGCACGGTTGCCCACCCGAGGGAAAAGGTGGGGGAGGGAGGAGCTCCGGCGGCAGTCCGAGTGAGGCACCGGGGCGGCCGTCTACGCCTGTTGTGGTCAGTAACCTCAGTCCGGCGGGGCCAAGTCCCAGTCTGCCCGACGATGTGGCGAGGTAACTGACGTAACTGGCCCGCGAGTTGGGGTACTCCGTCCAGGCTGGGAACAGTCGATCGGTGGCGAGCAAGCCGGTGGTTGTGGCGGGATCTCCTCACTCTCGGACGGGCTTCGGCCATCGTTCAGGAGTTCTACCCAGCCGTTATTTCGAACTGGTTGCCTGGGGTGGACCGCGCTCCGGGACCGGCGGTCGCGACCACCGCGGCTGCTCTTCCCGGCAGTTGACCTCTGGAGGCACCCATGACCGGATCATCGTCACCCTCTTCCCACTCCCGTCCACGCCGGCAGCTGCGCCGCACCTTGGCGGCGCTCGGCGCGGCAGGCGTCGTGACCGCCCTGATCTCCGTCCCCGCCGCGACCGCGTCCCCCTCCGCCAAGGCGGACTACCCGTGTGAGCCGTACCTGAAGGCGTGGGCAGGCAAGACGGTGGTATCGCGGTGGAAGTTCCACATCGACGCCAAGGGGCGGCCTGACCGGGCGATAGCCGACTCGCTGGCTGCGGGGACCTCGCCCCGCAGTCAGTGCGAGACCGTCGTGGGCGGCTGGGGAGGCGGCGGCTACGACGGTGGCCACCTGATAGCCAGCACCCTCAAGGGTGTCAGCAAGCGCATCAACCTTGTGCCGATGAGGGCCTCGATAAACCGCGGGATCTACAAGAAGGTCGAGGGCGCGGCGAAAAAGTGCCTCTCCACCCTGGGGAAGAAGGACAAGCTCTCCTACGACGTCGCCGTCGGCTACCCCGATCCGAAGTCGGTCGTCCCGCGCGACATGACCGTGGCGATGACGGTGAAGAAGGGGAAGGGGAAGAAGGACTTGAAGGTCACCATCCCCAACCAGAACATCTCCCCGCAGAAGGAGGCCGCGCTGAAGAAGCAGCTCAACAACGGCCTCAAGGCTGCCGGTTGCCCGACGGTCTGACGCACACGGCCGGTGCGGCCCGCCCGGCCGCAGGAGCGGGCCCGAGGTGACTTCGTACGCAGTGAGGGCCTGGTGGACGATCCCACCAGGCCCTCACATCAAGTAGCGGGGACAGGATTTGAACCTGCGACCTCTGGGTTATGAGCCCAGCGAGCTACCGAGCTGCTCCACCCCGCGTCGGCACAATGAACTGTACGGCACTGTGCGGGATTGACCCAATCGGCGTCGGGGCGGCGTGACCAGCAGGATTCAGAGGGACTCGGTGGCCACCGGGGAAATTCGGGTTCGGTTGCGTCCGGGCCACCATGACCGACGTTGGTGTCGGACACGTCGCCCTCCAGCGGCGGATCACCCCAACCAGGGTTCCCGGGGCGGAGGCGCTCGTGGAGATCTGCGGTCTCGGCGTATACCTCTGGCTCTCCCTGTCGGCGGACGACGACGTTGCCGAGCAGCCCTATCCACCCTCCGGGACGGAGCACGTCGTGCGCGCGCAGCCAGCCGGCCGACGGGTCGACCCAGTGCCACGATGACGCGGCCACCAGGACGTCGAAGCGTCGGCCGCCACCCCGCGCGCGTGGGGGTCGTTGCTGACGGCGGAACTGCCGGTGGCGAGTTGGTTGTTGTGGCGCTCGTGGCTGTGGCACGTGGCCGGCGGCCGCCGCCTCAGCCGTTGTCGTCGCCCGCTGACGGCCACTTGTAGGGCCTTCGTTGGTCCGAGCTCGGCCTTGGATCGTCAAGGACGGTCGTTGTTGGTGCCCTGGGCTACCGTCGTGGTGGTCCTACCGGGCCGTTCCGCTCTCGCCTGGCCTCCATCAGCGGTCAGACGAGAGCGGTGTTGCTCGCTCTCTAATTTCCGGCACGAGAGCGGCTCTTCCGGATGGAAGACCGACACCGTTGGTGTCTGCTCCCATTGACGGGGGTTCGTCGTGCAATTGCAAGGAGATCCGGGAACTTCTACCGGATGTACACACGCGCCGTTTTCAGGTGCCGGAAACGGTCGCTGATGGTCAGCCTGGCGCTCCTCGCGACCGCCATTGTTCCGTGAATCCATGATCACGTGGCGTAGTGGCTTCCGGAGTGGTCATGCTAGTTGCCCTCCTCAACGGCCGGCTCGGCACCCGCAGTTGGGGATGTCACGACTTCCGGATGAGTCGTAAGGCACGACCGGCCCCAAGGAGCTTGCATGGCACGAAACCCGATAGTGATCAACACGGCCACGGTGGCGGTGTTCGCCTGGAGCATGGTGAGGGTCGCGGTGGGCGAAGCGGCGGAGATCATACCGCTCGCTTCCCTCCCCGGCCTGACGGTGCACCAGATCGTCGGTGGTGCCTGTCCGCACGGCGAGCTGTCTCCGGGGTACTGCGCGCCGCCGGTGCCCGACAAAGAGGACGGCGCCGCGTGACCAAGCCCTTCGAACCACAGGTGCCACCTCCAGCCGGGCCTGCTCCGACACGGCCCGGCCGCAAACTCGGGCCCATCGCGGACAACGTGGGCAGCGCCCACCGTGTGTGGTTGGAACCGATGCGCGACAGCTACCTCAAGAGCGGACTGACCATGAGCGAGCTCAGTGACCGAGTTCGGTTCGCCAAGTCCAAGATCTCCGAACTGCTCCGTGGTACAGGGCTGTACCCGCGCTGGGAGATCCTCCTGAGCCTGTCCGCCGAACTGAAGATGCCCCAATGGCCCCTGCAACGCCTGTGGCAGCAGGCGGCGTTCGAGGCGCAGAAGTCGAAGGAGTGGGTCGAACGATCCAGTGAGAAGGCTGCGCTCACCATGTCGCACCCCGTTCCCCCACTGGACCACCGCGCGTTCCGCGAACTGGTGGAGGACTGCTACGCCCTCTACGCCCAGGTCTTCCTCAACGACGACCAGCGCGACGCCGCGGTGTCAGACACCTTCGACATCCTGTGGCTGTCGTGGAATGACGCACTCGCCAGCCCCGACCTCCGTCGCTACGCCTGGAACGTCCTGCGTACCACCGTCATGTCCAGGACCCCTCACATCGACGGTCGTCCCGACTTCGCAACGGCGGCCTTCGACACCGTCGCGGTGCGGTCGTTGGCCGAAGCCGACCAGGCCGCCCGCACGATCCAGATCGAAGAGAGCCTCGGATTGTTCAAGGCAATGAGCCGCCTGCCCGACCATCAGCTCGACGTCATGGCGTTGCGCAACCTATGCGGGATGCCCGCCGAGCGCGTCTCCGCCCTCCTCGGCGTCCCGCTGGCCACCGTGGGGTCCGACGAGCGTCATGCCATCCACTTCCTGGAGAGCGTCATGTGCCCGCCGCCTGAGACCGAAGGGAACACCCCATGAGCATTCAAGAGATCCTCTCCCGAGCCTTGCTGGTCCGCGAACGCACACTGCCCCGCGACATCGTCCCCCTTCACGCGCTCACCAAAGATCCAGACACCTCCTCGGCCCGCACTCGCGCGTTCGACGAGGCGGCTGAGGACTTGCGAGCACTGTGCGAAACCCTCGTCGCACACGCCCCCGCTTCCTCCGTCACCAACTTCCTCACCGACCAACTCCCCGCACCTGGCAGCGCATTGATCCTGGCCTGCATCCTTCACCTCACCGACACCGATGACGGAGCGCGTTTTTGGTGGCAGTACGCAGCCGGCGCAGGCCATGCCTCCGCCGCCTACTGCCTCTACCTTCACCACCTGGCCCAAGGCGAGCAGGAGACTGCCGAATGGTGGCACCGCCAGACGGACAGTGTGCAGCCTCCGCCAGAAGCCGCACTCCACCACCCCCAACGCTCGGGTCCGGAGGGGCCTTCGGACCAACGCGTCACCGACCCGTCGACCACCACGATCCTGCGCGTCCTGCGCCACCTGGCAAGGTCAACCGTCCGCGAGCGCACCGCCGCGGTCACCGAACTCATGGCCTGCGTACCCAACGCGGTCGCCGTCGGCTACCTCCGCCAGCCCGAGGTCGAACTCCCCATCCCAGGCGGCGACTTCGCCCGGCAGATCCGCACCGTGCTCGACACCGCCGCACATGGGCCCGATGCCCCCGACGCGCTCCCCTCGCGCCCAGCCCCTCACGCACAACCCACCGACCCCAACCAGCCGCTGGATCGCCTCCCCACCGACTCCGCCAAGACGTTGCGGCCACCGATGGGTGAAACCGCAACTCGATGAACCCCGCCAGGCATCGGGCTCCTGGCCGACTGGCAACGTGCGCGGTGGCGCCGACGCATGGCGACTGCCGCTCTTCCGAGGCCACGTCGCTGTGTGCCGAGCAGTAGCCCAGCAAGGTACACGGCGGTATGCAAGGACGATGTGCTCGGCACGACACCTCACGATCCTCATGCGTTACGACGTGGAACGAGGACTCCTGGCACTGCCTGGTGCGTGGGTACTCCGGGCAGTGCCAACGCCCGTGCCGCGACGATCCGTCGATCGCGTCATTGCCCAGCCTGGCTGGTGGAGCCGTGCACCGGCTTCGACTGAGCGTAGTGGGCGCGAGATGAGTGGGTCGGAGCATCGGCAAGGGCTCTGACCTCCGGGACCTGCTCGCCGATTCCCTTCCTCGGGGCGTCCGTTGACCACGACTCGATGCGTGCCCTAGCGCTGCGTTGCCCGCCGGGCTCGATGTCGCCGTACCGCATCGCGGTTGGCGCACGCGTGGCAGCAGTAACGTTGTCGTCCGCCCCTGGTGAAGTCCGCGTACACGCGGCCGCATTCGGCCAGTGCGCAGCGGCCGAGCCGGTCCATGCCCCGACTGGTCAGGTGCAGGGCCGTACCCACGCTGACCACCGCCCGGACGACCGAGCCCAGGCTGAGGTCGTCGTCGCGGTAGTGGATGTGCCAGCCCCCGTCGGCGTGGTCGGTCACGCGCGGGTGCGCGGAGGCTGAGGCCAGCAACGCATTGAGCAGTGCGGCCCGTTGGGAATCCGTGCCGGCGTCGGCCACGGCCAGCCAGCGCGGGATGAACTCCAGGATCTCCGCCAAGTCCCCCTCATCCACTGGATGGTCGATGGCCATCCCCGCTGCCAGGCATTGCTCGGCAAGCTCCTCGGGAGTGCGCGGCGGCGCTGACGCGAGCTGGATCATCAGCCGCACAGGGTCTTCTCCGTAAGGGTTCTGATGCATAAGAGCATTACAGCATCCTGGTGCGGAACGGCCCCTTGAGGAGGAGGACAGAATGCAGCAACCCGGAACCGCAGCCGGAGGCGCGACTGTTGGACAGCGCCCACGGACGCCCGTCTCCGTGCTCGGACTCGGCGCGATGGGGCGGAAGTTGGCCCGCTGCCTGTTGGAGTCCGGCCATCCGACCACGGTGTGGAACCGCACCCCCGCAAAGGCCGAATCGCTCGTCGCGCAGGGGGCGTTACCTGCGCGGACGGTCGCCGAAGCAGTGGCCGCGAGCCCGCTGGTGATCGTGTGCGTGCTGGACTGCGATGCCGCCCTCCGGGTCCTGGAGCCGGTCGGGGCGGAGCTCTCCGGACGGGTGTTGGTCAACGTCACCTCGGACACCCCCGAGCGCAACCGCCAGGCAGCCGCATGGGCGGCCGGGCACGGCATTGCGTACCTCACCGGCGCCATGCTGGCGCCGCCCACCCTGCTCGGCAACCCCGAAGCGACCATCCTGTACAGCGGTTCACGCCGCGCCCACGAAGAGCACGAGGCCACGCTCAGGGTCCTGGCCGGCCGGGCTCCCTACCTCGGCCCGGACGCCGGAACCGCCACGGTCCACGACGTGGCGCTGCTCAGCCTCTACTACGCCGGCCTGGCCGGAATGGCCAACGCCTTCGCCCTGGCCGGCGCGCAGGGCGTACCGGCCGAGGACCTCGCGCCGCACCTCGACGTCATCCTGAGCCAATTCCCCTCCATCGGGGCGCGGATGGCCGGGGACGCCGATGCCAGGCACTACTCCAAGGAGGCGGACGTCCTCGCGATCCACACCTCGGGCCTCGCCCACATCATCAAGACCTCCCAGGACCACGGCGTCAGCGCGGATGTGCTCCGCGCGGTCAAGGGTTTCGTGGACCGGGCCATCGCGGCGGGGTACGGCGACACGGAGTTCGCCAGCGTGGTGGAGGTGCTGCGGGGGAGGGCGTCGGACGGAGCGAGGGCCGACGGGCTGTCAGATCACTTGTGTGAAGGGCAATTTGACGTGTGATCTGCTACTTGTTCGTCGGGCGTACGCCCTGGAAGTAGGTCAGCCAGGGCCGGATGTCGCCGTGGCCCACCAGTTCGAAGCCGACGCCTGCGAGGAGGTCCCCGAGGAGATCCACTCCGGAGTGCTCCATGGCGTGACCGGCCAATACGTGGACGAGGTTGCGGCCGAGCCGGCCCGTGGGCGGCCTGAACTCGGCGATGAGGAGGCGTCCGCCCGGCCGCAGCACGCGGTACATCTCGGCCAGGGCTACCGAACGCAGCTCCTCCGGGAGATGGTGCAGCATGAGGCTGTTGACCACGACGTCCATCGATGCGTCGGGCACGTCCAGTGACTCGGCGATCCCTTCCCGGTATGTGACCGCGGCGGCGGTGATCCGCTGGTCGAGGGTCTTGCGGCGGGCGTAGGCGAGGACGGACGGCGAGGGGTCGATGCCGAGCATCGTCCCTTCCGCGCCGACCCGTTGGGCCACGGGCCGGGTCAGGCCACCTGTGCCGCATCCCACGTCGAGAGCGCGGTCGCCGGCCTGTGCGCCGCTCAGCGCGGCGAGTTGGGCGAAGGCGCGCCGCCGCCTGCCGGCGAAGCCGAGGGCGCTGAACAGTTCGTAGGCGCGGGCCGGGCCGATGGTGACACCTGGGGTATCGGACCGCGGCGTGCCGTGCAGGAATCTTCCGAGGGCCATGCCTCTCACCTTGCAACTTAGTGACGGCTAAGAATGCGGCTAACTTAGTCGTGACTAAGAAAGCTCGCAAGCCGGGCCGGGCCGGGTCGGGCCGGCCCGGGTCTGGGCGCCGGCGTGTGCGGCGCGTTGGCCGGCTGCCCAGGGGGGCCGTGCCCGCCCTGCTGGTCGTTCGTCGCGGCGCACTCGTGCGTCATGACGCAGCATCAGCTCGCACAACGACCGGAAGCGATCACCGGTTAACCGTTGGATCGAGTCTCCGTCGGCCTTGTAGGTTCCTGGCGTGACTGAGGGCTGCAGCAAGGTGTGTATTCGACCCGCGGACGCGGCGGACGCCGCGGTGATCGCGCGCATCCATCTGATTTCCCGGGCCGCGACGATGCCGTACCTGCCCCCGCAGCGGCGCAGCCATGAGCAAGTGACCCAATGGGTCGGGGGCGTCCTGCTTCGGGAATGTCGCACCTGGGTCGCGGTGTGTGGCCCGGAGGTTCTCGGGTACGCGGCCGTTGAGGGCGACATGCTCGAACACCTCTATCTGCGCCCGGACTTCCGCCGCCAAGGCATCGGCACGCTGCTGCTCAACGAGGTCAGGCGGCACAACTCCGGCGGGCTGTCCCTGCACGTCTTCCAGCAGAACACCGAAGCCCGCGCGTTCTACCAGCGTCACGGCTTCACCGTCCTCGACTCCAGTGACGGAAGCCGCAACATGGAGAACCTGCCCGACATGACCCTTCGCTGGGTTCCGAGCAGTACGCGGTGACGCGCGTCGGGGGAGAGCGATGGCCTGACTCATCCGGCGATGCCGCCTGGGATGTCCCCATTGCGGCTCGGAAGTCGGATGCTCTCCCAACGGGCGAGCATCTGCCGAAAAGGTGGGGATAACCCCAGTGATCCCGCGGTGCCCCTTCCGGGATAATGATCTTGCAGCGGCGCTTCGGACCGAGCGTTCCTGCATCGAACGACCAGGAACGGGGACAGGGGACATGGCAGATCACGTCGCGTATGAAGCGGAGCCGCAAAGGGAGGCGCTGGCGCCGGCAGCCAGGGCGGAGCCGTGGCGACCGACGGTGCTCGGCCGCCTGCTGGCACCCTGGCGCGGACTGGCCCTGCTGGGGCTGGGCCTGCTCTCCGCGATGATGTCCTGGCTGCTGCTGATCTCGATGTGTCTGCTGTTCATCTGGCTCGGCTTCGCGATGGTGCCCGAGGTGGCCCGCGTCCTGCACACTCTGGCGAACCGTCAGCTCGAACTGGGCCGTCGCTGGTACGGCATGCCCCCGACCGCGCCTGGCGGCTCCGACACCAACCGGCCCACCTCACGCTCCACCCCGCTGCTCGTACGGCGCGTCCTGTCCGTGCTCCGGAGCCCGGCCACCTGGTGCGACCTGGGCTGGGCCCAACTCGCCGTCACCTTCCTCGGGTTCCTCGCGCTGCTCCCCTTCACCCTGCTCGTCCACGGGGCGTTCGGCATCGCGCTGCCGTACCTCTGGGATTGGGTGGCCCCCGCCTTCGACGGCAGCTGGTTCCTGTTCGTCCCGTTGAGCAGTCACACCACGCACATCGCCGCCGGTGTGGGCGTGGCGGAGATCCTCCTCGGTCTGTGGGCGGGGCCGTACATCCTGCGCGCCCAGGCCCGCCTCTCGCAGACCCTGTTGTGCCCGTCGGGCACCCGCCGGTGACCCACGCCAGGGACGGACTCCTGGTCCACCGGCGGTGGTTTCGACCCGTCAGAGGTCGTAAGCGGTCTCGTGCTTGGGTTGGTACAGGCCGATCGTGCCCGCTCCAGGCACGGCAAGGGTGGTGACCGAGCCCCAGCCTCGTTCGGTGATGTCCGTGGTGAACTCGACGCCCTTGGCCTTCAGGTCCGCGACGGTGGTGGCGAGGTCGTCGCACATGAGGAACAGTTCGACGACGCCGGCGGCGTGCGGGTCGGTCGGGTGCACGGCGAGTTCGCTCGGTGGGGCCTTGAAGATGAGCCAGCCGTCTCCGGCGTCGACGTTCGGCAGCCCCAACACATCGCGGAAGAACGCGCGTGCCTCTTCGGCGTCGCTCGCGTAGATGATCGTGTGCGCACCGTTGATCACTCGCTCATGCCCTTCTCATGAAAGCGCCTCACCCAGTGCAAAGCGCCACGGTGATTCTCCCTCGTGCCCGGGCGTAAACCGTGCATGCAGATGCCCGCCGTGGCCATGGCGGAAGGGCCGCTTCCGGCGATGCCAACGAGTTGCCGAACCGACTGCCGATTCCGTTGGGGCGATGACCAGCGGTGCAGCCAGCAGTGCTGATATTCCCCCATGCGCGCTGGTGCAACTGCATGCCGTCGGTCTCTGTTCGTCTCGGGAGAGCTGCCAGGGTTTCGGGTTCCGGGTTTGGGGTTCCGCGGAGGTTGCCGGCTGATGGGACATGTTTGTCGACGCCAGGTGGCTACGCTCCTTGCAACCAGCCTCGATCACGGGCGGGTTGCAAGTCGTCTCCGCGGGGAGGCTCTCCGTCAGGACTGGGCGAGGACGCAGAACTCGTGGCCCTCCGGGTCGGCCAGGCACGTCCACGGGACGTCACCCTGCCCGAGGTCGAGGTGGGTGGCGCCGAGGGCCCGCAGCCGAGCCACCTCCGCTGCCTTGCTGTCATCGGGGTACGGCAGCAGGTCAAGATGGACGCGGTCCGGCACGGTCTTCGCGCCAGGCGTGCGGAGGAACTCAAGATACGGGCCGACGCCCCTGGCGGAGCGCAACACCGCCCGATCGTCGGTCACTTCGTGCAGGGTCCAGTCCAGTGCCTCGTCCCAGAACCGGGCCATGGCCCGTGGGTCTTCGCAGTCGACGACCACCGCGGCAATCGGCCCGGTGTCCCGGTAGATCTCCCGAGGTTCCAACACGCAGAACTCGTTGCCCTCGGGGTCGGCGAGGACCGTCCACGGCACCGCGCCCTGGCCCACGTTGACGGGCGTTGCGCCGAGCGCCTGGAGACGCGCGACCAGCTCGGCCTGATGGGCGGCGGAGGTGGTGGCGAGATCGATGTGCACGCGGTTCTTCGTTGTTGTCTTGGATTCCGGGACGGGAACGACGTCGACGCAGACGGCGAGTGGGTCCGGCCAAACGGGGCCGCCGGCGGGTCCGACGTAGGTGGTCACGCCGGGGCTGTAGGCACTCCAACCGAGCGCCTCCGCCCAGAACCGGCCGACCGCCGGGGCGTCAAGCGCCTTGATGTTCACCTGAACAGGTCGCAGTGCCATGCCGGCGATCCTATGCACCCGCTCTGCCACGACACCCACCCACTCGCAGCGGCGACGGCGTTGGCTGGTGGTGCTGCACGTGCGGTGGATGGGCGGCCGAAGTCCCGGCTGGCATCGCCGAATTAACAGTCCACGACCAGGCTCGGCCCTTGAGATGATCCGGAGTCATGACCAGATTCTTCGTGCTGCTGTTCGCGTTGTCCCTGCCGTTCTGGATAGCCGGATCCGTCTTCCGGGGACCCGGCGTGCTGCCCATGGCCATGCCGGTGAGCGCCTTTCAGTTCGTCCTGCCGTTCGTCGTGGCATCGGTTTGCCGTTGCCGGGACGAAGGGGTGCGCGGGGTGAGGGCGCTGCTGAAGAGGTCGTTCTCCGTCCCCCGTCGAGGGCAACGGGTCTGGTGGGTTCCCGCCATCTTGCTGGTGCCTGCCACGATGCTGCTGTCGTACGGGCTGTTACCACTGGCCGGAGTGGTGCTCGACGGGCCGCATGAGCCGCTCGCGGCGGTACCCGCGCTCCTCGCCGTGTACGCCGTCGCTGCGGTCTGCGAGGAGGTGGGGTGGATGGGCTATGCCCTTCGCCCCTTGCAACGTCGGTGGGGAGCTTTCGGGGGCGCTGTGGTCCTGGGGGCGGCGTGGGCCGTGTGGCACGTCGTGGGATATCTCCAAGGAGGCCGCGCCGTATGGTGGATTGTGGGCCAGTGCCTGAGCACGGTGGCACTCCGGGTGCTCATTGTCTGGCTGTTCCACCGCACTGGCCGGGCCGTGCTCCCGGCAATCGTCATCCACACCCTGATCAATGTCGTCCAGTCGGTGTTCCCGGGCTACCCTCAACGCCCCGCCGCTGCCCTTGCGTTCGGCCTCGTCACCGCCGCCGCAGCCACGCTCGTGGCCCTCGCGTGGGGCGCGCGGACGCCGACGGGCTCTCGCGGCAACCCCCTTCGGGCCCGCGGCTCCGGAACTTGACGCGCAGCGCGGGGCGCACGTCTCCGCGGGGTGCCGGTGCACGTCGGCGCAAGCTCTCTACTGGGACGTTCGGCCGGCTCCCGCCCAGCTCAGGGCTGAGGGAGTGCCGCTGGGCATCACAGGCAAGCAAGCCATGTGCGGGCGACATTCTGCCTGAACTGGTCTGCCGGGAGGCGGGCTTGATCGGCACATCGGGGCAATCCTTTTCGCCGAGCAGGGCACATGGAAGATGTGTGCCCTGGCTGAAAGGCACCGTTAGCGCCCGGTGGGGGCTGCGCGGTCACATTGCCCCTGGTCGGCCCCTTTCCGCCCGCTATGGCGATATGTGAGGCATGACGAACAACCGCGGGAGCAATGCCGCGTAGGGCCCCGCGCGCCGTCCGGGTCGGGTTGCCTGCCCGCCGACCAAGTCGTGATGCCTCGGCCGACATCGATGGCCTGTCCGCGCGAACCATGCTCGCGATTCGACGTGTTGAGCGCACCCGCACCTTCCTGGAACCGGGGCAGACAGTCTTGGCAGTGCGGCTGTGGAAGGAACATGTATCTCTCCCCAAGCGCGAGTTGTGGCGTGACGGGGAGTGGGGAGACGGGCTGCACTGGGATTGCTGCGGTAACCCATTCCACGCCAGGGACCTCCTGGAGCACATGGTCAACGCACTGCCGGCCCGCAGCGCGGCCGAACTGCGCAGGCTGCTCATACGGCTCGACGCATTGGCCGGACCTCAGGACGTACCGCGCCGAGTACCACCAGCACAGCCACCATGGCACGTGTGGTGACGACGCCCGCACCAGCGCGCCGCTTCCAGGGCACGCCATGGCAGGGGTTCGCTGCCGTAGACCAGGATCCTGATACCAGTTGGCGTAGTGTCCGGCAGCCGGATCGCGGAGCGCCCCCTGTCACCCGCGTCGCAGGCCGTGCAGGTAGCGGGTGCGTTGGCGGCCGATGAATGGGAGGTCGACGACAGGTCCGAAGGCGGCGGTCGCCAGGCAGATGCCCAGGGTCACGGTGTTCCGGTAGCCGATGCCCGCGCGATAGGGCAGGTGGGCAGGAAGGTAACGCCGAAGGCGAGGGCGCCTGGCTTGTGGATGCGGGATTCGTCGGCGTGCGTGGTCGCGGTTGAACTGCTGGTAGTGGTCGGGGAGTTCGTGGTGGCGGTGGTGCGGGGTGCGAACGGTGGTGCTGGCTCCCCGGTAGGTGCGGTCAAGTCAGGGCGAGCGTCTGTCTGGTGAGACATGTCTGGGTGATGCCGTGCGCACTGGTTGCAGTCAGGTTGGGAGGTCGTCGTGGGGAGGGACGTGAGAACCACAGTGCGGTGCCATCCGGATGGGAGATGACCTGCACAACGCGTCCCGGGCTTCCTCCTGCCTGAGGTGTGTTCGCCGGAAAGCCACTGGAAGCGCCCCCAGTCGGCACGAAGTAATCCAAGGGCCGGGCAGCTCCCCCGAGGTTGCCCGGCCCTTGGTGCTCAGGTTTGTGCCGCCGGTGATGTGGTGAACCGGGGGCGGTACCCGAGCAGATAGAGGGCTAGCGCGATCAGTTGGAGGGCTGCGCCGACGAGGGGGAGGGTGAAGACGCCGAAGCCGGTGAGGAGGGCGCCGCCGACGGCTCCGCCTACTGCCGTGCCCAGGTAGATCGCGCTGCTGTAGAGGGCCATTGCCTCGTTTCCGGAGTCGCCCGCGAGGGTCAACAGGCGGAGTTGGGTGGGGGGATAGGCGCCCCAGGAGGTGATGGCCCAGGCGGCGCCGAGGGCGCAGAACAGCACGGCGGGGGTGTGTCCCCAGGCGATCGCGCCCGCGAAGGCGAACAGGACCAGGGAGCAGCCGGCGAACGCCTTGGTCATGGTGGGGCGTGGTCCGGCGGAGTCGGTGAACTTGCCGCCGATGAGCGGGCCGACGAGTCCGGCGATGCCGGCGACGGCGATGATGACGGCCAGTACGCCCGAGGTGGCGCCGGCTGCCTCCCGTGCCGCCGGGGCGATGTAGGTGTAGAACATCAGGCCGCCGCTGGTGGCGACCGCCGTGCCCAAGAGGCCGGCGATGAGGGGGAGTCGGGCGAGGCTGCCCAGTCGTTGTCCGGCGGAGGAGTCCGTGGTGGCGGTGGGGACCGACGGGAGGAAGACCAGGGCGGCGGCGAGGACGAGGAGGGAGACGCCGCCTACGAAGGTGAAGGTGGCTCGCCAGCCGTAGGCGCCGCCGATCCAGGTGCCGACGGGTACTCCGGCGATGAGGGAGGCGGTGAGTCCGGCGGAGACGGCCGCCAGGGCCCGACCCTTGCGTTCGGGGTGGGCGAGGGTGCCCGGCGGCCAGGGTGGCGGGTGTGGCGGTGCCGGCCGCCAGTGCTGCCAGGACGCGCCAGATCAGCAGTGGGCCGTAGGAAGAGGCGGTGGCGCAGAGGAAGTTGGCGAGGGCGAAGACCGCCAGGCCGGTGGTGACGAGGGTCTTTCTGGGGAGTTTGCCGGTTGCGATGCCGAGGATGGGGGCGGAGAGGGCGTAGACGATGGAGAAGACGCTGACCAGTTGGCCGGCGACCGCCTCGCTGACCGCGAGCCCCTTGGCGGTCTCGGGGAGGATGCCGGCGACGACGTGTCCCCGGTGCCGAAGACGAAGGTGCTGGCGAGCAGGACGATCAGCCAGGGGGGCATGGCGCCGGTCTTGGGCTGTGGTGCGGTGTTGCTCATTCCCACGGCAACTTTCCGTAGACGAGCTCGGTGTCGATCGCGACGGCGGCGAAGAGGGCGCCGCGGTCCAGGGGCGGGCCGGAGGTAGAGGTGCCCTCGCGGCTGAGGAAGTTGTGCACCTCGTGCGCCGGTTCGTTCCTTCCCGGGCCACCGTCCAGCAGGAGCACGGAGCGTCGGGAGCGGCCCAGGGTGAGGGCGGTCTGTAGCCCTCCCGGACCGGCACCGATGACGAGGGCATCCAGCACAGCAACCTCCAGTGTGCGCAGGCGCGGATCGGTCGACCGCGGGGTCGATGTACTTAGTCGCGACTAAACTTAGTGACGGCTAAGTAGAGGCGCAAGGGCGTTGCCGTGGTCGCTGCGTCTACGGGGGCGGGTGCCGGTCCGGGAGCGGGGTCAGCTCGCGGGTGCGTAGTCGCCCGTGATGAGTACGGCCACCAAGCAACTGTTCGGCGCCGCCACGGTCTCGGACATCGCGGAGCTGGTCTCCCGTCAGATCGCCCTCCGCGCCGTCATGGACACGGACGAGCCCGCACCCGCAACCGCCGAAGAGGAAACCGAAGTCGTACGCCTCTGACCATCCGCAACCATCCGCAACCATCGGCAATCAACGGCAATCATCGGCGCCCGCCCTGCCGCCCGAGCAGGGCGGGTGCCCCCACTCACCCCAGTCGCCCACCTCCCCCCGGATACCCTGATCCCGTGACCAAATCCGAGCCGACGCCCGCACCAGCCACACCGCGACGCACCCGCATGTCCGCTGCGGAGCGGCGAGCGACCATCCTCGATGCGGCCATCGAGGTCTTCGCCGAGTTGGGATACCAGCGGAGCAAGATCTCCACCATCGCCGCGCGCGTCGGCGTCAGCGAACCCGTGGTCTTCCAGAACTTCGGTTCCAAGTCGGCCCTCTTCGCCGCGGTGCTGCAACGCGCCGCCGACCAACTCGCCGACAACGCCCGGCCCGCCCTCGAAGCGGACCAGTCGGTCCTCGCCTTCCTCACCGAGCAGATGTCCCCGCAGCACCTCGAAGCGCTGCACGCCCACGGGTCCGCGGGCGTGCTGTTCTCCGACGCCATGGGGCTCACCGCCGACCCCGAGGTGGCGGCCGCGGCCCGGTCCGCCGTCCAACGCGTGGCGGAGGTCCTCGCCGACCTCATCAACAAGGGCCAACAAGCCGGCGAACTCCGCCAGGACCTCGACCCGAACACCGGCGCCTGGTGGCTCCTCTCCCTGCTCGCCGCCCACCGCTTCCGCGCCGCGGTACTGGAAGACCACGCCGATCTGGAGGAGCAACTCGCCACGCTCTCCCTGGAAACCCTGACGGGGCCGGCCAGCAAGCGCGCGTCAGGCTGACTGCGGTCGCGCGGCAACCCCCCTCCTCGTGATCATCTGCTCGACCTCGTCGGAGGTGCAGGTCGGACCGCCCTCGGCGCGGACGCGGAGCGCGACCGCGAGGCCGGCGCACTCGATCGCCACCCCTCGCGCCTCGGTAGCGAGAGCGGTATCGCCCGTGCGAACGAAGACCGGGTTCGTCCGCCCGGTTCGGGGACCTCGCACCGACTCGTCCGACCTCGTGAAATCCGCGCCACACAGGGGGAGTTGGCCGATACTTGCCGTGCTCGCGTCGGCGGCGTGCCATGATCCGACCCATGGACGTATTCGAGGGGCTGGCGGAGAAGGCGTTGCGGGGTGAGGCGCCCACCCGCCAGGAGGCGCTCGCCGTGTTGGCCAGCGGCGATGACGACCTGCTGGAGTTGGTGGCCGCCGCGTACCGGGTGCGGCGCCACTTCTTCGGCAAGCGCGTCAAACTGAACTTCCTGGTCAACCTCAAGAGCGGGCTCTGCCCCGAGGATTGCTCCTACTGCTCGCAGCGGATCGGGTCCAAGGCCGACATCCTGAAGTACACCTGGCTCGGGCCCGAGGCGGCGCTGGCCGCGGCCGAGGCCGGAGTGGCCCACGGCGCCAAGCGCGTCTGCCTGGTCGGCAGTGGCCGGGGGCCCACGGACGGAGACGTGGACCGGGTCGGGCGGACCATCGCGGCCTTCAAGGAGAAGCACCCCCAGGTCGAGATCTGCGCGTGCTTCGGCCTGTTGTCCGACGGCCAGGCGGAACGCATCCGCGACGCTGGGGCCGACGCCTACAGCCACAACCTCAACACCTCCGGCGAGCGCTACGCGGACATCTGCACCACCCACACGTACGCGGACCGTGCCGCAACGGTGGAGAAGGCCAAGAAGGCCGGTCTGTCGCCGTGTTCCGGACTGATCGCGGGGATGGGTGAGACCGACGAGGACCTGGTGGACGCCGCCTTCGCCCTGCGCGAGCTCGGCTCCGAGTCCGTGCCGGTCAACTTCCTCATCCCGTTCGACGGCACGCCGCTGTCCGACCAGTGGAGCCTGACCCCGCAGCGCTGTCTGCGCATCCTGGCGATGGTGCGCTTCGTCCACCCCGACGTCGAGGTACGCGTCGCCGGCGGCCGGGAGATCCATCTGCGCAGCCTGCAGCCGCTCGGGCTCTACCTGGCCAACTCCCTCTTCCTCGGGGACTACCTCACCAGCGAGGGACAGGACGGCGGTGTCGACCTGCGGATGATCGAGGACGCCGGATTCGAGGTGGAGGGCGCCGAGGAGGCGACCTTGCCCAAGCACCGGAACGACACGGTCAGGCCGCGCAAGCGGGGCGCGGGTACCGACCTCGCGGCGAACGCCTGACGGCAGCCGGTTCGACCGGGACAAGGGGGACGCGATGTTCGGCAGGATCTCCACGCTCGCACTGGGGGCCTTCGCGGTCGGCACCAGCGGGTACATCATCACCGGCGTGCTGCCGCAGTTGAGCGCCGAGCTCGCGGTGTCCGCCTCGACGGCGGGTCTGCTGACCACGTCCTTCGCGGTGGCCTACGCGATCGGCTCACCGCTGCTGGCGGTGGCCACCAGCCGCTGGGGACGGCGGCCCCTGATCGTCTGCGCGCTGCTGATCGCCGCGCTCGGCAACGCCTTCGCGGCGCTGGCACCCGACTTCGGCTCGCTGCTGGCGGCGCGGATCCTCACGGCCGCCGGCGCGGCGGTGTTCACCCCGGCGGCCACCGTCGTCGCCGCCGAGCTGAGCGGTACCGAGCGCAGGGCGCGTGCCGCGGCGGTGGTCTTCGGCGGCATGACGATCGCGACGATCCTCGGCGTGCCCGCCGGGTCGCTGCTGGTCGGCCCACTCGGCTACCGCGGTGTGTTCGGGCTCGTCGCAGGCATGTGCGCGGCCGCGGCGGTGGCGGTGGCAGTGGCGGTGCCCGCGGTCGCGGCGCCGCCGAAGGTGACGTTGCGCGAGCGCTTCGCCGTCGCCCGGGATCCGCGGGTCCTCGCCGTCCTCGGCATCACGCTGGCCGCCAGCCTCGGAGTGTTCTCGGTCTACACCTACGCGGCCCCGGTGCTGGCCGCCACGGTCTCGGTCGCGGGGGGCACGTTGAGCCTGCTGCTGTTCGGCTACGGCATCGGGGGCGCGATCGGCAACGTGGTCGGCGGGGTGGCCGCCGACCGGTTCGGGTACCGACTGCCGCTGCTGGCGGCCGTCTGCGGCAGCGTCCTGACGCTCTCCGTCCTGTCGGTGACGGGTAACGCCGTGCTCGCCGCCGGACTGCTCTTCGTGTGGGGCGTGGCCTCCTGGGCGTTCAACCCGCCCGTGCAGCGGCGGTTGATCGAGCTGTCGCCGTCCGCCAGCGGACTGCTGCTCGCGCTCAACGCCTCGGCGCTGTATCTCGGAATCGGGCTGTCCGGAGTCGTCGGGGGAGCGGTGCTCGACCACTTCCCGGCCCGCACGGTGCCGTTGGTGGGGGCCGGGTTGTGCCTGGTCGCGGTGGTGGTGCACCTGGCGTCCAGTCATCGGTCGGCGGCGCGTACCCCTGGCGCCGCACCCGAGCCGGCGCCCGGGCAGCCGCGCTGAGGTACCGGACTCTTTCCGTCCGCGGGTGGGGGAGAGCGGTCGGCGCGTGATGTGCGCCTCAACTCCCCTTTTCGGGACGGGAGTCTGTGTAGAATCCGACTCGGCTTATAGGGGGGTGGGCCGTGCGGGAGTTGAGCGGTGCGATCGGAATCGTCACCGGCGCGTCACGTGGAGTCGGCCCCGTCATCGCCGAGCGCCTGGCACGGGAAGGCGTGCGCCTTGCGCTCGTCGCGCGCTCCGAGGAAGGGCTGGCCGCAACGGCGCGGCGCCTGCGGCGCTACGGACCCGAACCGCTCACGGTGCCCGCCGACGTCTCCGACGAGGACGGGCAGAGGGACATCGTGGAAACGGTGTGCCGCGAACTGGGGCCGCCCGCTCTACTGGTCAACAACGCGGCAGTGGAACGCATCGCACGCTTCCAGGACGTGGCCGTCGAGGACATCAGGAAGATCCTCATGGTCAATCTGTTCGGCACCCAGGCACTGACCCGGCTGGTCCTGCCGCACATGCTCACGGCCGGTAGCGGCCACATCGTCAACATCGGCTCCGTCGGCGGGCGCACCGCGTACCCGTACGGCACGATCAACTCCGCGGCCAAGCACGGGCTGGTGGGATTCACCTGGTCGCTGCGGGAGGAACTGCGCGGCACGGGGGTCGGGGTGTCGGCGGTCTATCCCACCCTCGTCGCGGACGTGGGGATCTCGGCGCGCTGGTCGGCCGGGAGGCGCCCGCTGATGCTGGGTCAGGTGACCCCGCAGGCGGTGGCCGAAGCCGTGCTCAGCTGCATCCGGAAGGACCGGGTGGAGATCACCGTGTCCCCCGTGATGGAGCGGATCGCGGACGTGTTCAGCGCGGTTTCGCCGCGGCTGACCGCCTGGGTGGCCCGGAACAGCGGGGTCTATTCATATCTGCGTGATGTCGCCGCCGTCGGAAGACGCGGCGGATAGTCCGTCGGGACGGTTGCGGCCGAAGGGCCAGAACAGGGGGAGTTCCGTCATGTCTGTGCGCTCGGATTCGTACCATCCCGTCGAAAGACCCGTTACCGAAGACGTCGCCGGCACCGGCGAGATCGACGGGATCATCGGGCAGCTCGGTGAACTGTTCGCGGAACTCGGCGAGGACAACGAGGACTTGGTCCTGCCGACGGGTCCCGACGACCCGCTCTTCCTGGCGTCCCTGGACGCGGTGTACGCCAAGACCGCGATCGAGGCGCGCTACGGCGTCGATGTGCCGCTGGAACTGCTCTTCGGCGGCGGCACGCTGCGCGCCCTGGCCGAGGCGGTGCGCACCCTCGCGCCGGTGGGCGACGACGGCGCGGTGCCCGCGCTGGTGCCTCGGCCGGAAAAACGTTTCGAGCCCTTTCCGCTCACCGACGTCCAACAGGCGTACTGGCTGGGGGACGCGGGATTCGACCTGGGCGGCCGCTCGGCCCACTTCTACGCCGAGATCGATGTGTTCACGGCCTCCGTCGAGCGCGCGGAGTGGGCCTTCAACGAACTGATCAACCGGCACGACATGCTGCGTGCCACCGTGCTCGCCGACGGCCGGCAGCAGGTGGCGCGCCAGGTGCCCGCCTACCGCTTCCGCCATGCGGATCTGCGCGGCCTGCCCGAGGACGACCGTCGATGTCGCCTCCACGCGACCCGTGCGGAGATGGCGGGCCAGGTCTTCGACGCGCGGACCTGGCCCCTGTACGAGATCCGCGCCCACAGCCTGGAAGCCGCTCGCCTGCGGCTCCACATCAGCATCGACCTGCTCTTCGTCGACGCGGGCAGCCTGCGTCTGTTGCTGGCCGCATGGATACGATTGATCCTCGACCCGCGGTCGCTGGGGCCGGCGCCGGAAGCGACCTTCCGTGACTACCTGTTGGCGGCCGCCGCGCAGCGCGACACGCCGGCCCACGGGCGGGCCCGTGCCTACTGGCTGGAGCGCGCCGACACCCTGCCGCCCGCCCCCGAACTGCCGCTCCAGGCCCTGCCGGACGCCGGTCTGCCGGTCTTCACCCGCAGGGAGCGGCGGCTTCCCGCACACCTGTGGCGGCGGCTGAAGGACCGGGCGAACGCCCTGGGGGTCACCCCCTCGGTGCTGTTGTGCACCGCCTACGCGGACGTACTGCGCACCTGGAGCAAGTCCCCGCGCTTCACCGTCAACGTCACGCTTGCCGACCGTCCGCGCTGGCACCCGGACATCCCGCGGCTGATCGGCGACTTCACCAGCACGGTCCTGTTGGAATGTGATCTGACGGAGCATCAGGACCTGGCGCTCGTGGCCGGGCGGCTCCAACAGCGGTTGCGCACGGACCTGAAGCACGCCCGATTCAGCGGCGTGGCGTTACAACGTGAGATGGCCCGGCGGCACGGCGGCGCCCAGGCACGGATGCCCGTGGTGTTCACCAGCCTGCTCGACGAGCGGGACGGCCTGGGAGCGCTGGAGGGTGTGGTGTTCGAGGTCGGCCACGCCGTCTCCCAGACACCCCAGGTCCATCTCGACAACCAGGTTCAGTTGCGCGGCGGTGAACTGCTCGTCAGTTGGGACGCGGTGGAGGCGGCGTTCCCCGACGGCGTGCTGGACGACATGTTCGGCGCCTATCTCGACCTCGTCGAGCGCTTCGCGGAGCAGGACAGCCCCGACCCCGTCACCGTTCCCGGACGCCAACTCGAAGTGCGCCGGACCGTCAACGCCACCGAGGGGCCGAGCCCGTACGAGCTCATCCACGCCGCGCTCGACCGGCAGGCCGCCGCCCGCCCCGACGCCCCGGCCGTGATCGGCGCCGACCACACCCTGACCTTCGGTGAACTCGACCGCCGGGCCAACCAGATCGCCCACCGGCTGCGCGGGCTGGGCGCCGTGCCCAACACCCTGGTCGCCGTCGTCATGCACAAGGGATGGCAGCAGGTGGCCGCCGTCCTCGGCGTGGTGCGCGCGGGCGCGGCCTACCTGCCGGTCGACGCGGCGCTGCCCCCCGCCCGCATCGAGCGGCTGATCGCGGCCGGCAACGCCCGGATCGCCCTTGTCCAGCCCGGGGTGACGCCACCGACCGGCACGACCGCGGTGACCGTGCCGCTCCAGCCCTGGACCGACGTGCCCGACGTGCCCCTCGACGTTCCGGACACCACCCCGGACGACCTCGCCTACGTCATCTTCACGTCCGGCTCGACCGGAGTGCCCAAGGGCGTGATGACCAGTCACCGCGCCGCGGTGAACACCCTCGACGACATCCGCGGCCGCTTCGGTGCCGGCCCCGCTGAGCGCGTCCTCGGCCTGTCGTCCCTCAGCTTCGACCTGTCCGTGTACGACGTCTTCGGAGTGCTCGGCGGGGGCGGCGCGGTGGTGCTCCCCGCGCCCGACGAGTCCCGCGATCCCGGTCGTTGGGCCGAGTTGGCCGGGACGCACGGCGTCACGCTGTGGAACACCGTCCCGGCCCTGCTGGAACTGCTCGCCGAACACTGCGAGCGGTACGGCGCCGCGCTCCCCGCGACGCTACGGACCGTGCTGCTCAGCGGGGACTGGATACCCCTCGCGCTGCCCGGCAGGGTCCGGGCGGTCAGCGCCGGCCGACCCGAGCTGATCAGCCTCGGTGGCGCCACCGAGGCGGCCATCTGGTCCATCCACCACCCCATCGGCGACGTGGATCCGGCCTGGCGGAGCATCCCGTACGGCACACCGCTGCGGAACCAGACCTTCCATGTGTTCGGCCCCGGTCTGACCCCCAAGCCCGACCACGTGCCCGGAGAGCTCTACATCGGCGGACTCGGCGTCGCCCGGGGCTACTGGGGCGATCCCGAGCGCACCGCCGAACGGTTCCTGCGTCACCCGCACACCGGTGAGCGCCTCTACCGCACCGGCGACCTGGGCCGGTACCTGCCCGACGGCACCGTGGAGTTCCTCGGCCGGGACGACTTCCAGGTCAAGATCGGCGGCCACCGCATCGAACTCGGCGAAATCGAGGTGGTGTTGGGAGGCCATCCGAAGGTGCGGTCCGCCGTCGTGGTGGCCAGGGACGGCAGGTGGCTGATCGCCTACGTGGTCCCGCAGGGCCACAGCGCGCCCACCGCCGACGAACTGCACCACCATGCCGCCGCCGAACTCCCGTCGTACATGGTCCCTTCGGCCTTCGTCACCCTCGACCACCTTCCGCTGACCGCCAACGGGAAGCTCGACCGGTCGGCGCTGCCCGCGCCCACGGCGCCCGCGCAGGGCCATGAGACGCCCGTGACCCCCGTCGAGGAGGGGCTGGCGCGGGCCTGGGCCGCGGTCCTGCCCGTGGCGCACTTCGGCCGCCACGACAACTTCTTCGCCCTCGGCGGCGACTCCCTGCTCGGGGTGCGTGCCGTCGCCAAGGCCGCCGAGAACGGCCTGTACGTCACGCTCCGCGAGCTCTACGCCCATCCCACCCTGGCGGGACTGGCCACCGTCGCCAGAAGGACACCGCCCGCCACGGCCCCGCAGACGGCCGTCACCGGGCGGGCCGACCTCGCCGCCGCCCAACGGTGGTTCTTCGCGCAGGACTTCGCGGATCCTGACCACTGGAACGGCATGTGGCCGGTCTTCGAGCTGGACGGTCCGCTCGACCCGAAGCGGCTCGGCCAGGCCCTCACCACCGTTCTCGGGCACCACGACGGCCTGCGGGCCCGGTTCCGCCGCGACGAGCGGGGCTGGTACGCCCACCTTCCCGGCGACGACCCGGCCAGGGCCGCCGAGGTACGCGTGGTGGACCTGCACGCGGTCCCCGACACCGCACTCGAAGCGGAGATCGGCCGCCATGCCGCCCTGCGCAACGGGGGCCTGGACCTGGCCGAGGGCCGCACCGTCCAGCTCACCTACTTCGACCTCGGGGCACGGCGCCGCCCCCGACTGCTGGTCAGCGCGCACTGGTTGGTGATGGACTACTACTCGTCGCGGGTGTTCTACGAGGACCTGCGCACCGCCTACGCCGCCCTGGAGCGCGGCGAGATCCCCGCCCTGCCGCCCAAGACCGCGTCGCTGCCGCAGTGCGCCGCGCAACTGCACGCCTACGCGGCCGGCCCGGAACCGGCGGCAGAACTGCCGTACTGGACCCGCCTGGCCGAGGGCGCCCGACCACCGCTGCCCGTCGACCACCGTCTGGGCCCCAACGTCCAGTCCTCCGCCGTACGGCACATGGTGCACCTCACCGGTCCAACAGCCGTCCTCATCACGCGCGAGCTGCCCCGCACCCGTGGGGTGGAGATCCGCGAGGTGCTGCTCACCGCGCTGACCCGGACGGTGACGGCCTGGACCGGACAGCCGGAGCTCTTCGTCGAGTTGGAGGGGCACGGCCGGGAGCGCGCGTTCGGGACGCTGGACGTCTCGCGCACCGTCGCCCGGTTCTCCACACTGTCGCCCCTGGCCCTGCGCCCGGGGGACCTGGACGCCGTCTGCGAGCAGCTCCGCGCCGTCCCCAACCGCGGGACCGGATACGGGGTGTTGCGCTATCTGCACCCCGATCCCGAGGTCAGGGCGCGCCTGGCCGCCGTGCCCGCCCCCGAGATCGGATTCAACTTCTGGGGCGACGTCAGCGAGTACTTCACCGGCGACGCCCGCCCGGTGGTGGAGTCCTTCGGCCAGCACCGCAGCGGCGCCGGACACCGGCCACGGGTGCTCGACCTCATGGCGCTCACCGCGGACGGCGAACTGCGACTGGCCTGGACCTACAGCGCCAACCTGCACACCGCGCAGACCGTGCGGATGCTCGCCGAGCGGTTCACCGAGGAACTGCGCGCGATGGCCAAGGAGGCCGGGTGAGTCCGCAGGGGCAGACCACGAGCGGGGAGGAGCAGGACATGAACGGGGCAGTGCACAGCGGGGAGTATCCGCGACCCGAGGGCGTCTTCGGTGCGGCGACCGTGCCCGAGGCGCTGGAGCGCTCTGCGGGCACGGCGGCCGGGATCACCGTGGTCGACCGTCATCTGGAGGAGACCCCGCTGCCGTACGCGCTGCTCGCGTCGTCCGCCCGGCGGGTGGCCGCCGGTCTCGCCGAGGCCGGCGTCGTCCCGGGGGACCGGGTCGCCCTGATCTCCTCGACCTCCCCGGGCTTCCTGTTCAGCCTGTTCGGTGTCTGGCGGGCCGGGGCCGTCCCGGTCGTGCTGCCCTTGCCGCACCGCCTGTCCGACCTGCCCGACACCGTCGCCGAGATCAACCGGCGGCTGGACCACGTGGACGCCCGTGCGGTGGTCGTCGCCGACGCGTTCGGCGACTTCATGGCCGGCCGGATCGACGCGGGACGCCCGGTGCTCCGATGCGGCGAACTGACCGCGGCGCGCGGGGAGATGACCGGACCCGTCGCCGTCGCCCCCGACGACCTGGGCTACCTCCAGTTCACCTCCGGCACCACGGGTGCGCCGCGGGCGGTCGCCCTCACCCACCGGCAACTGCTCACCAACGCGGCCGTGTGCTGCGAGAGGTTGAGGCTGGACCGGGAGCGCAGCGTGCACGTGAGCTGGCTGCCGCTCTACCACGACATGGGCCTGATCTCGGTGCTGGCGGGCATGTCCTACGGCATCAGGCTGGTGCTCCAGTCGCCGGAGGCGTTCCTGTCCCGCCCCGATTCGTGGGTGGACGCCCTGTCGAGGTACCGGGCCACCAGCACGGTCGCCCCGAACTTCGCCTACGGCCTGGCCGCCCGCGGCATGCGCCTCGCCCCGCGGGAGTTGGACCTGTCGGCCCTGGAGGTGTGTGGCGACGGTGCCGAGCCGATCCGGGCCGCGACGCTGGAGAAGTTCGTCGCGGCCGGCTCCCGGTACGGTCTCCGACCGCAGGCGATCACGCCCATGTACGGGCTGGCCGAGGCCACCCTCGCGGTCGCGATGGGCGAGGTGGATGCGCCGCTCGCCTGGGACCACGTCTCCCGGGAAGGGCTCCAGACGGGAGGTGTCGCCCGGCCGGTCGCCCCCGGATCACCGGACTCCAGGGCGCTGGCCGTGTGCGGTCACCCGGTGCCCGGGGTCAGCGTCCGGATCACGGATGAGGAGGGACGGGCGCTGGCGGATCGGGAGGTCGGCGAGATCTGCGTCCGCAGCCCCGCCCGCATGCAGGGCTACTGGGCCGAACCCGAGGCCACCGCGCGGGCCGTGCGGGACGGTTGGCTGCGCACCGGCGACCTCGGCTACCGGATGGCGGACGGTCTGGTCGTCTGCGGCCGCATCAAGGACATGATCATCGTTGGCGGGCGCAACCTCTATCCGGAGGACTACGAGCACGTCGCCGTCAAGGTCGAGGGCGTCAGGCCGGTGTGCGCGGCGTTCGCCGTGCCGGGCACCGAGCGCATGATCGTCGCGGTGGAGCCCGCCAAGGGCGTCGACGGCCCCCAGGATCTCGCCGCGCGGGTCATGGCGCGGCTCCGCGAACAACTCGGACACGCGCCGGACAGGGTCGTGGTGGTGGCGAAGGACTCGATCCCCCGCACTTCCTCCGGCAAGGTCCAGCGCGGCCGCTGCCGGGAGCGCCTGCTCGCGGGAGAGCTGTCCGTCACGGCCGAACTCGCCCGCTGAGTAGGGTGGTTGCCGGCCGCGGTGGAAGCGTCCGGCAACCGCGGAACGCCGATGACGTCAGCGGCGCCGGGTCACCACCACGCGGGCTCCCCGCTTCGGGATCAGCGTGACGTGGTGGGCCCGCTGGGCCTCCGGCTCCGGCCGGTCCGGCCGCAGGTCGTAGCGCTGGAGCAGCTCCCGCAGTACGACCGTCGCCTCCATCAGGGCGAAGCCGGCGCCGATACAGCGGCGGGCGCCCCCACCGAACGGGATCCAGGTGTTGGCCGGCGGCTGGCCGTCCAGGAACCGTTCGGGGCGGAAGGCATCCGGCTGCTCGTGGTGCCGGGGATCGGACTGCACCAGCCCGATGGCCGGCATGACCGTGGACCCGGCGGGCAGCCGGTAGCCGCCCACGGTGAGCGGGGCGGAGAGCTGCCGGGCCACCTCGTAGACCACGGGCTTGAGCCGCAGGGCCTCCTTGGCGACCGCCGTCAGATACGCCTCGTCGCCCTCGTCCGCCGCCTTCCGGGCCCGCGCCAACTCCGCCGGATCCCGGACCAGTTCGTGCAGCGCCCAGGCCAGTCCGGTCGCGGTGGTCTCGTGTCCGGCCAGCAACAGCGTGATGAGCTGGTCCCGCATCTCCGGATCGGTGAAACGGTTCTCCCCGGGCTGGGACCCCTCGGCCCCCTCCGCCTGGAGCAGTCGGGAGAGCACATCGGTCCTGTTGTGCAGGTCCGCCGCCCGGCGCCGGTCCGCGATCTCGGCGTAGAGCAGCTTGTCCAGCCGACGTTGCAGGGACACATGGCGGCGCCACGGCCCGACGCGTCGGAGCAGGGGATAGGGCAGCCCGAGCAGGGTGACGGGGCCGATGTCCGCGATGCCCCGCACCAGCGGCCGTAGTTGCTGCAGTCGCTGCTCGTCGGTCACGCCGAACACGACCTGGAGGATCACCTCCAGGGTCAGCGCCTGCATCCTGCGGTGGGAGCCGATGGCGCGCTCCTCCGGCCAACGCTCCACCTCGGCCCTGGTCAGCTTGGTGACCATGTCCTCGTACCCGCGCAGCGCCGCTCCGGTGAAGGCGGGCATCAACAGCCGCCGGGCGCGGCGGTGTTCGTCCTCGTCGATGAGGAGCACGGAGTGGTCGCCCAGTGCCGGCCCCATGATGGCGTTGCCCTCGCCGGCGTGCAGCACCTCGACCGGGCCGGCGAAGACGGTCTTGATGTCCTCCGGCCTGGAGAGGATCACCAAGTGCCGGGTGGGGGTGGTCAACCGCAGTGTGAACACCTCTCCGTACCGGCGCTTGAGCAGGGGGAACAGCCAGTGGCGGCACTCGGAGAAGAGCAGGGTCTGGACGACCGCGGGAAGCCGCAGCCCCGGCGGCCTCGTCAGTCCGCCGGTTGCGGCGGGCGCCTCGGTTCCGGCGGTGGTACCGCCGCTGGAAAGATCGTCAACGCCGCTGGACACAGCAGAATTCCCCCATCTCGAAGACCGATACTGCTGCGTACGGGAGAGTAATCCCGCCCCGAGGTCACGGTAGCAGCCCCCGGTGGCGCATACGCGGTAACTGCGGCTTTCGGCAGTGGTGTTGGGCTCGGCATCGACAGAGTCGGGGCCCGGCGGTGCCGCGTGGCACCTGTGCGTCGTGGGCCGACTCAAAAGGTGCGGGGGAATGTGATCGTCCGCGTGCAGGTAATGCGCGTCATGATGCGATCGAAATGCCTTACGAGATAGGGGATATGTGTGTTGAGTCGGGGGTGTCGGCCAGAGTAGGATCTCGGCCGGACATGGACTGCTGGTCACGGATAACGGAATTGGTGATTCTCTTTCCGTGGCAGCGGAATTGATTCTTCCGGCGGAAATGCGGGAGCCCCGCGCGTCCGACCGGTTCTGGATCACAACGTGGGGAGAAAATCGTGTCGCACCTGCGCAAGATCGGAATTGCCGCGGTCGCCGTCTCGCTGGCCAGCATCACGGTCACCGCGAGCGCCTCGCCGCAGACGGGCCCGGCCAAGACGGCCGCCGCGCGGTCCGCCGCCGCGACGGGCATCACGGGCACCTGGTACAACCAGCTCGGCTCCACCTTCGTCGTCACCGCCGACGCCGATGGCGGCCTCACCGGTACCTACGACTCGACGGTCGGCAACGCCGAGAAGCGCTACGTGCTGACCGGCCGGTACGACACCGCACCCGCCACGGACGGCAGCGGCACGGCCCTGAGTTGGACGGTCTCCTGGCGCAACGACTACCGCAACGCCCACTCCGCGACGGCGTGGAGCGGACAGTACTTCGGTGGCACCGACGCCCGGATCGCCACCCAGTGGCTGCTGGCCTCCGGCACCACCACCGCCAACGAGTGGCAGTCCACATTGGTCGGCCACGATGCCTTCACCAAGAACAAGCCGTCGCCCGCCGCCATCGCCGCCGCCCGCCGGGCCGGAGTGAACAGCGGGGTGCCCTTCGACCGGAAGTGACGCGCCGCGCCACGCCAACGGGCGGGTGCCCGGAGGGACTTCTCCGGGCACCCGCCCGTCCGGCGCCGGGCCCGGCCACCGTGCTACAGCGGGGGATACATCGCCTCGTACTTCGCGATGGTCTCGCCCGGCGAACCGTCCGCGACGACCCGGCCCCGGTCGAGCACGATCACCCGGTCCAACTCGGCGAGCAGTTCGAGATCGTGGGACACGACCACCACGTGCTGCGGCAGTTCCCTGATGAGCTTGGTGACCCGGCGGCGGTTGCCGAGATCCAGCAGCGTCGTCGGCTCGTCGAACACCACGTACCGCGGCTCCAGGGCCAGCACCGCGGCGATCGCCAGCAACTGCTTCTGCCCTCCGCTGAGCAGATGCGCTGGATGGTCCCGGAACTCGCTCAGCCCGTACTCCACCAGCACCTCCTCCACCCGCCCGGCGGTCTCCGTCCGGCTGAGGCCGTGGTGCTTGAGCCCGAACGCCAGGTCCTCGGCGACCGTGGGCATCACGATCTGCACGTCCGGGTCCTGGAAGACGAAGCCGACCTGGCGGCGCACCTCCCGGCCCTTGCGGGCGGTGTCCAGGCCGTTGACCCGCACCCGGCCCTTCTCCGGCACCAGCAGGCCGTTCAGCAGCCGGGCGAAGGTGCTCTTGCCCGAGCCGTTCGAACCGACCACGCCGACGCGGTGGGTGTCCAGGGCGAGCGTGATGTCGTCCAGTACCCACCGCTCGCCGAACCGGTGGCTGACGCCGTCGATCTCGATCATGCGCCGGCGCCCGCCGTCCGCCGGGGCTCGATCAACGGGTACGCACGGCGCACCGCGACCGCGGCGACCGAGGCCAGCACCACCTTCAGCAGGTCGCCCGGCAGGAAGACCGCCGAGGCCACCGTGGCCTTGCCCAACGGCATGCCGGAGACCACCGCCATCCACGGGATGCCGACGACGTAGAGCAGCAGCGCCGCGCCGGCGAAGTTCGCCAGGATCGCCCGCCAGAGCGTGTAGTGGTGCCACATCCGCTCGGTCAACAGGCCGGCGAGCCAGGCGCCGAGAGGGTAGGCCAGGATGAAGCCGCCGGTGGGGCCGAGGATCGTCCCGAGGCCGCCGCGGCCGCCGGGCAGCACCGGCAGTCCGACCACGACCAGCACCACGAACAGCAGCACCGCCAGCCCGCCCCGGCGTGCGCCGATGACGGATCCCGCGAGCGCGACGCCGAGCGTCTGGGACGTGATGGGAGCCGGTACGAACGGCACCTCAATCAGCGGGAAAAGCCCCAGCACCACCATGATCGCGGCGAACAACGCGATCTGCGCGATGTCTTTCGTACGCACCCCTCAACCCCCCGGGAACGATGTGGAATTACGGCCAGCGGCTCATCCTAGGCGGCCCGCACGACGTGCACCGCCCCTCCTGCAACTCGGTTTCATCTCGCCTGAGTTCGCCCGGTATTCACCCAGCCGGAGCCTTGGCCCCGGGCTGCCGGGCCTTTTCCGGGAGGTCGGGCCGGGAGTCCAACCCGCGCGCCTCCAGCGCCTCACCCAGGCCGTCGGCCAGGCGCAGCGTCCGCACCAGCAGCGGCGTCAGGAACGCGACGCTGCGCTCCACCCCGCGGGCCTTCTGGGCCGCCCGCACCAGGTCGGCCTGCTCCTTGATGACCGGGACGAAGCGGATGGTCATGGCCACCATCAGGCCGACCCGCTCCGGGCGGACTCCCAGGCGCGCGAAGGGCCGCAGCGCCCACTCCACGGTCCGCACCATGTCCGAGGTCCGGGTGGTCAGCGTGATCAGGCTCGCCAGCGTCACCAGCACCACGACGCGCTCCCCGACCAGCAGCGCGCTCGTCCAACTGGTCAGCAGGCCCTGGGCGGCCACCAACAGCGCGGCGAACGGCACGATGGCCAGCACCTGCCGCGTGGCGAGCCGCACCGGGATCCGGGCCAGCGCGTAGCACAGCGCCACTGCGACCGCCGCCCCGCCGAGCACCAGCGGCGAGTGGACGAAGAACGACGCGGTGCCCGCGGCGAACAGCACCAGCAACTTCAGGCCGGCCGGCGCCGCGTGCACGCACGTCCGGGCGGGGTGGTAGAGCCCGATCACCGGTACTCACCCACCATCGTGGCGCTCGAAGAGCGTCGCGATCCCCAGGCCGCCGGCCGCGCCCAGCGTCGCCAGCCCGTACCGCGCCCCGGCGGCGACCGGATCGCAAGGGCCGAACATGTCGGAGAACAGCCGGGTCACCAGGACCGCGCCGGAGGCGCCCCAGGGGTGCCCCAGCGCGATGGCCCCGCCGCCGCGGTTCACCCGCTCCTCGGGGATGCCCAGTTCGTCCAGGCACGCCAGGACCTGCCCGGCGAACGCCTCGGTGAACTCCACCAGCGCGATGTCCTCCAGCGTGATCCCGGGGTTGCGCTTGAGCAGCCGGCGCACCGCCGGGACCGGGCCCCAGCCCAGGATCTCCGGGTCCACGCCGGTCACCGCGGCGTCCACCACCCGCAGGCCCTTGGCCAGGCCCAGTTCGCGGAACTTCCGCTCCGAGACCACCGCGACCATGGCGGCGCCGTCGTTCACCGGGCAGGCGTTGCCCGCGGTGACCGTGCCGCCCTCGGCGAACACCGGCTTGAGTCGGGCGAGTTTCTCCAGTGTGGTGTCCGGACGGGGGCACTCGTCGGCGGTGACCGAGACGCTGCCCGCCCGGCCGACCCGCACCTCGACGGGCACCAACTCCGCGGCGTACCGGCCTGATTGCGCCGCCGCCAGCGCCTTGCGGTGACTCTCCAGCGCATAGCGGTCCTGCCGCTCCCGGCCGATCCGGCCCAGCCGGGCGACGTTCTCCCCGGCCACGCCCATGTCCGGGTCCCCGAACTCCTGCGGCACGAAGTGCGGTCGGGCGTAGAAGCGCGGCGTGCCGTGCGGGACCGGTGGGCGCTCCACCCGCCACGGAGCCGTACTGGAGCTCTCCGCGCCGCCGGCCAGCACCACGTCCGCCCGGCCCGCCGCGACCAGCCCCGCCGCCAGGTTGACCGCTTCCAGGCCGCTGCCGCACTGCCGGTCGACGGTCATCGCCGGGGCGTCGATGCCGAGCCCGGCGAAGAGCGCGGCGTAGCGGGCGGGATTGCCGCCGGAGCCACCGGCGTTGCCCACGATCACGTCGTCCACCTCGGCCCCGGTCAGCCCGAGGTCGTCCAGCACCCCGGTGAGGACCGGCCGCAGCAGTTCGTGAATCGGCGTGGTGGCGAACGCGCCGCCGATCCGGCCGATCGGGGTGCGTCGTGCCGCCACTACGACGGGCCGCTGCCCGTTCCCGTTCACAGAACCTCCCGTATGCCCTGCCGCCCGTCCAGAAGGAGGGCGCGCACCTGTCTGTGGTCGATCTTCCCGCTTGGTGTGTACGGCAGTTGGTCCGTCTCGAACAGTCGCCGGGGGCACTTCTGCCGCGAGACGTGGCGCGCCGCCCGGTCCCGCAGCTCCGCCCGGCCCAGCCGCGCGCCCTCCTGCCAGCGCACCACGGCGCACACCAGGTCGCCCCACCGCTCGTCGGGCAGGCCGACGACCGCGACCTCGGCGACCTCCGGCAGCCGCAGCAGCGCCGCCGCCACCTCCTCCGGGTGCACGTTGAGGCCGCCGCTGATCAGCATGCCCTTCTCCCGCCCGACGAGGTGGAGGTAGCCCCGCTCGTCCAGCCGGCCGATGTCGCCGACCGTGAACCAGCCGTCGGCGTCCGGCGCTTCGGTGTGCTCGGCCGACAGGTAGCCGTCGAACAGCATGTCGCTGCGCACGTACAACTGCCCGGCCTCGTCGACCCCGCGCTCCTCCCCGGTGGGGGAGCGCACCGACACCTCGACGCCGGGTACGGGCCGGCCCAGCGACTCCCACGGGCCGTCGTCGTCACCGTGCAGCACGGAGACCAGGCTGAGCTCGGTGGCCCCGTAGAACTCCACGGCGTCGGCGCGGGGGAAGAGGTCAACCGCCCGTGCCCGACGGGCCGGTGACCACTTCGCGCCCACCGACAGCAGCGAGCGGACCTGGGGGAAGGTGCGGCCCGGATGGCGGCGGGCATGTTCCAGCAGCGCCTCGAACATCGTCGGTACCAGGAACAGATGGCATGCCTGGTACCGCTCGATGTGGTCGAAGACGGCCGCCGGGTCGAACGAGGGCAGCAGGCACACGGTCGCGCCGACGTGCAGGGCGTGCACCGCCCCGCACAGGAAGTGGGAGTGCGCCAGCGACCCGGGAAGCAGGACCGCGTCGGACGGCCCGATGCCGAACCCGTCGGTGTAGTGCCGGAACGTCCGGATCCAGGAACGGTGCGAGCGCACGGCGCCCTTGGGCCGTCCGGTGCTCCCGGAGGTGAACCCCACGTAGAACGCGGCGGAGTCCGGAACCTCGTCGAAGTCGTTGTCGACGTCCGGGAGTTGGTGGCTGTCGTGCCGCCGCAGCCAGGCCGCGAAGCCCGGGCCGGCCAGGTCCACCACCGCACCGGGGGGTAGGCGCTCCTCGGCCGCGGTGGCGGGGGTGTCCCGGAACAGGCGGGCCGGGGGCGTGTCGTCCAGGACGGCGGCCAGTTCGGGGTCGCTCCATGCCGTGTCGAGCACCATCACCGGGATGCCGGCGACGGCCGCCCCGAGGAAGATCTCCAGGAACTCCCTGCGGTTGCCGAGCCGGACGGCGAGCCGGACCCCGGGGTCGGGTGCCGGACCGAACTCGGCGCGCAGCGCCCGTGCCACGGTGAGTGCGCCGCGCCGCAGTGTGTGGTAGCTCCACTGGTGCGGGCCGCCGTCGCCGCCCAGGGCGAGCGCTACCCGGTCCGGTGCGGTGGTGGCGTGGGAGAGGAATCCGCTGGCGATCGTCATCGGCGTCATTGCCCCCGCTCGGCCGGTGGTTGGGTGGTCGGGTGGTTGCCCGTGCGGGCGGCGGCGCCTCGCCCGCGATACGACGTGCGGCTTCCGCCTGTTTTTTTCGGCGTCGCGGGTTCGGCGGTGATTCCGGTCGTGGTCTTTCCGGTCATGGCGTTTCCACCTGCGGTGTTCTCTGTAGCGGCCGCATAGGCAAGGTCGTGGCGGCAACGTATCAGCAGGTGGGCCCCCGTGGAGTCGGGTTCCGGGAATGAATCGGGCGGGCCGTGTCCGGAAATCATCGTCGGTTGGGACGAGTTGCGGAGTCGGAGCGCGAGATTCCGGTCAATTGCCGTAGCTATGCGGTGAATTGAGCGCCGGGCGGTGACCGGGCCGCAGTGCGCGGGCCGCGTTCCGGTCAGGGCGTCGATGGAGAGTCCG
Source organism: Streptomyces sp. WZ-12 (assembly GCF_028898845.1). Classification (NCBI taxonomy): domain Bacteria; kingdom Bacillati; phylum Actinomycetota; class Actinomycetes; order Kitasatosporales; family Streptomycetaceae; genus Streptomyces; species Streptomyces sp. WZ-12. The sequence goes on from NZ_CP118574.1 coordinate 8,208,585, forward strand.
GCGGGCCGGAATCCTCCGGCGTGACCTGGGTCACGCCGGGATGTATTTCCGGGCCGGGCTGACTAGCATCGGGCCAAGGGGGGAATGTCCCGGGTCGGCGAATTCGGCGATCAGCAGCGGCCGTTCGCGGTATTCCGGAACGATTCTGAGCAGCGATCACCCGCCGGGCCGTGCGACAGCATTGCCGCAGCGTGATCACCGCTTTCCCGCGCACCTCGCTCTATCCAAAGCGTTCCACGGCGATGGTCGCCGCCCGACGAGAAAACACCGGTCAGCCGGATATCCGTCGCCCGGAATCCTTCCCGCGGAGCCGGCAGGCCGTCAGGGCGCCATCGGTCGCGGCCCGCGCCGCGCCGCCGCGGTGCCAGGAATACGGGGGAGATCCGCCATGCACCGTCCCGACGAGCAACTCGGCGACGCCTTACGGGGGCCCGCCGCCGACCACTTGGCCCCGCACGGCATCCCCGGACTGGTCCGGGCCGCCGCCGAACGCGCCCCCGGGGCCGTCGCGCTCACCGGCGCCGGTGGCACCTGGACCTACCTGGAACTGGAGCGGATCTCGGACCGGATCGCCGCCGCGCTGTGCCACCGCGACCTGCCCGCGGACCGGCCGGTCGGCGTCCTGGCCCACCGCGGCCCCCACATGGTCGCCGCGCTGTTGGGCATCTTGAAGGCGGGCCTGGCCTACCTCCCGCTGGCGACCGACGAGTCCGCCGAACGGCTCGCCCTGATCCTCGGCACCGCCCGGCCCGCCGTCATCCTCGGCACCACCGGCCCGCTGGCCGCCTGGCGGGGGCCGGACGGCCCCGACCTGCTGGACCTCGTCCCGCTCGCCGCCGGTACCGACCCGGCCCAACCCGCGGCGCCGCTGCGCCCGGTCGCCCCGGACCAGCTCGCCAACGTGTTCTTCACCTCCGGCTCCACCGGCACCCCCAAGGGCGTCCTCGTGCCCAGCGGTGGGCTCACCAACCGGCTGCTGTGGGGCCAGCGCCACTACGGACTGACGCCCGCCGACCGGGTCCTGCAGAAGACCCCGTACACCTTCGACGTCTCCGGCTGGGAGATCTTCTGGCCGCTGATCGCCGGTGCCCGCCTGGTCCTGCTCGACCCCGGCGAGCACGCCGACCCCGGCGCCCTCGTCAAGGCGGTCATCGAACACCGCATCACCGTCTGCCACTTCGTGCCCTCGATGCTGGACGAGTTCCTGCGCTGGCCGGGCGCCGCCGACTGCACCGGCCTGCGGCACGTCTTCTGCAGCGGCGAGGCGCTGCCGCCCGCCTTGGCCCGCACCTGCCTGGCGACCCTCCCGGCCCGGCTGCACAACCTCTACGGCCCCACCGAGGCATCCATCGAAGTCACCTACTGGGACAGCCCGGTTGCCCCCGCCGCCCTCGACACCGTCCCCATCGGCCGGGCCGTCGACAACTGCGTCCTGCTCGTCCTGGACGACCGGGGCCGGCCGGTCGCCGACGGCGCCACCGGTGAACTGTGCATCGGCGGCGCACCCCTGGCCCTCGGCTACCTCGGCCGGCCCGACCTCACCGAGCGGGCCTTCGTCCCGGCACCCCCCGGCAGCGGTGTGGACCGGGTCTACCGCACCGGAGACCTGGTCAGTGTCGCCGACGGGCAGATCCACTACCACGGCCGCAGCGACGAGCAGGTCAAGATCCGGGGCGTACGGGTGGAGCCGGGCGAGGTCGAGGAGGTGCTGCGCGCGCACCCCGGCGTGGCCGAATGCGCGGTCGTCGCGACCGGCGGGCGTACCCCCGGGCTGGTGGCGTTCCTCCGGCCCGCCGCCGGACCGGAGCCGCGGGACGACTACCGCGCCCATGTGGCCGCCCGGCTGCCCGCCGCCTACGTCCCCGGCCACTTCGTCACCCTCGACGCCCTGCCGCTGACCGGCAGCGGCAAGCAGGACCGGGCGGCGCTGCGCCGCCGCGCCGCGGAACTCGGCGCGTCCCCGGGCGACCGCGGCACCCCCGGTGACGACCCGGCAGCCCGGATGTGGGCCGATGCGCTCGGTCTCGAATCCGCCGACGAGGACCGCGACTTCCTCTCCCTCGGTGGCCACAGCCTGGCCGCGGCCCGCCTGCGCGGCGAACTGCTGCGCCACTACGGTCTGCGCCTGACCCTCGCCGAACTGCTGCACGGACGCCTCACCTTGGCCGCCCTGCGCCGCCGCCTCCCCACCGCCACCGCCGCCGCCACCGCCCCCGGGACCTCCGGCCGGCCGCCCCGCCGCCCCGACCCGGCCCGCGCCCCGGTCTCGGCCGGCCAGCGCCGGCTGTGGCTGATGGAACAGCTCCACCCACGGCTCAGCGCCTACAACGTCGTCGCCGCCGTGCGCGTCGCGGGCGGCCTGGACACCGGCCAACTGCGCACCGCACTCGCCGCGGTCGTCGCCCGGCACGAGGCGCTGCGCACCCGCCTGGCGCAGGACGGGAGCGGCCCGTACCAGGACATCGCCGCACACGTCGAACCGCCGCTCTCCGTCACCACCGTCCACGAGCCGCTCACCGAGGAGCGCTGCCGGGCCCTGGCGGCCGACGCCGCGGCCGAACCGCTGCCCGTCGACGCGGCGCCGCTGCTGCGCGTCCGGTACACCGCGGGCCCCGGGCCGGACGGACTGTTGGTAGCCGTACTGCACCACGCCATCGCCGACCAGCGCTCCACGGACCTCTTCCTCACCGACCTCGCCGCGGCCTACGACGGCCGCCTCCCGAGCACCGCACCGCCCCAGTTCGGCGACCTGCTCGCGCACCGGGCCACCCACGCGGACGCCGCCGCCGAGGAGGCGGACCTCGCCTACTGGACCGACCGGCTGCGCGACGCCCCACGCGCCCACGGCCTGCCCTTCCAGGCCCGCCGTCCCGCGGTCCCCACCTTCACCGGCGCCGCCGCCTGCGCCACCCTGGCCGGGACGGCCGCCGACCGCCTGACCGCGGTGGCCCGGGAACTCGGCGTCACACCGGTTCCGCTCGTCCTCGCCGCGTTCGCCACCGTGCTCACCTCCTGGAGCGGCCAGGACGAGGTCGTCGTCGGCGTCCCCTGGTCGAGCCGCGACGGCGGGCCCGACGACGACGTCCTCGGCTTCCTCGTCGACACCCTGCCGGTGCGGATCGACGTCGCCGGCGCCGACCGCCTCGCCACCCTGGTCCGCCGGGTGTCCGGCGCGTTGCTCGACGCCCACGCCCACGCCGGTGCGGACTTCGAGCGGATCGTGCACGCCCTCGGACTGCCCCGCACGCTCAGCCGCAATCCGCTGTACCAGGTGTGGTTCAACGACCTCACCCACGCCGCGCCCGCCCCCTCCTTCGCCGGGGCGGTGGCTCAGGAGGTCGAACCGGACACCACCGGCGCCCTGTTCGACCTCGGCCTCTACCTGCACCGCGGCCCGGCCGGCGGCTACCGGCTGCGCCTGGTGTACGCCCGCGACGTCTTCGACGGGGAAACCGCCGGCCACCTCCTCGACCAGCTCGTCCGGCTCCTGCACGAGGTCCCCGACGGCCTCGGCCGGGCTCCCGCCCGCTGGCCGCTCGGCGCTCGGCGGCCATCCGCGGCCCTCGCCCCCCGGCCCCAACCACCCACCGTCTGCGCCTCGTTCACCGCGGCGGCCGAGGCACACCCCGACCGGATCGCGCTCCACCACCCCACCGGAGAACTGACCTACCGCCGGCTCCGACAGGCGGTCGAGGAGCGGGCGGACGCCCTGCGCGCCGCCGGCTGGACCGACCGCATGGTGCTGCTCCCGGGCGACCGCACGACCACCACCGTCGTCGAACTCCTCGCCGCCTGGCACGCCGGATGCGCCGTCACCCTCGTGGACGCCGCCCTGCCGCCACAGCGGCTACGGGCCGCCGTGGCCGGTGCCGGCGTCGAGGCCGTGCTCACCCCCGGCGGCCCCGACTGGCCCGTCCCCGTCCTCACCGGACCCGACCTGCCCCGCCCCACCACCGGCCCGCGGCCCCTCGACTGCGGCCACGCCCTGTGCACTTCGGGCACCACGGGAGAGCCCAGCGTGGTCTTCGTCCCCCGCGAAGCGCTCCCCGAAGCCCTGCACCACTACCGCGAGGCGTTCGACGCCGGCCCCCAGGACCGCGTCGCCCTGCTCTCCGCCCCCGGGCACGATCCCGTCCTGCGCGACATACTCGTCCCGCTCACCGCCGGCGGCACCCTCTACCTCCCGGACACCACCGAACCCGCCGCGCTCGCCGCCCTGTTCGCCGAGGAGCGCCTGACCCTGCTGCACGCCACCCCCGGCCGGGCCCGGCTGCTGGCCTCCGCCGTGCGTGCCGCCGGACGGCGACTGGACCACCTGCGGCACATCGTGCTCTCCGGCGCGGCGCTGACCGACCCGGTCGCCCGTGAACTGCGCCGTGCCGCCCCGGCCGCCGAGATCCACCACGGCTACGGCGCCACCGCGACCCCCCAGTTGAGCACCTGGCTGCGCTGGCGCGACCCCGCGGGCGACCCGGTGCGGCGCCGCCGCCACCGCACCGGCGTACCACTGGCCGCCAGCGGCCCATGGCGGGAACTCCTCCTGCCGGGCGCCGGCGTCGGCCAGCTCGGCGAGATCGTGGTGCGCGGCCGCGGCCTCGCGGTGCGCACCCAACCCGCCGCGGAGCCCGCTCCGTTCGGCCCCGACCCGCACGGCGAACCGGGCGTCACCACCTACCGCACCGGCGACCTCGGCCGGTACACCCCGGACGGGCAGCTCGAATTCGCCGGTCGCCGCGACCGGCAGTTGTCGGTCGGCGGCCACCGGCTGGAACCGGCCGAGATCGAGGTCGCGCTGCTCGCCCACCCGGCCGTGACCGGCTGCGTCGCGACGGCCGCCGGCGCCGGCCTCACCGCCGTCGTCGCCGCGCCCGGCGCGCAGCCGGTACTCGCCGGGGAACTGCGGCACGAACTGGCCACGGTGCTGCCCGCATGGGCGGTACCCGACCGGATCGTGCTCGTCGACGCGCTGCCGCTGGACGCCAACGGCAAACCCGACCAGCGGGCGACCGCCGCCCTCGCCGCCGGGGCGAACACCCCCCAAGGCCCCGTGGGCCAGGCCGCATTGGACATCGAGGACACCATCCTGGCCGCCCTGCGCGACCAGCTCACCGCCGCCGGCGGCACCCCGCCCGCACCGCCCGGCGCGACCACCAACTTCTTCGAGGCGGGCCTCACTTCCCTCGCCCTGCTGCGCCTGCACGAGCGACTGCGCGCACACGGCCTGACCGCCGAGGTCGTCGACCTCTTCCGCTTCCCCAACGCCCGCCTGCTCGCCCGCCACTTGGGCGGCGAGCGGGCCCCGGCACTCGGCGGTCCGGCACCGGACGCCCGCCCCACACCACACGCAGGCGCCGCCGCCCGGCGCGCCGTCCGCCGCCGCCTGGCCGACCGGAAAGAGACCAGCCAGCGATGAACGCGTCACCGCAGCAGCCCGCGTCCGAGAACACCGCCGAGCCGGTCGCGATCACCGGTATGGCCGGCCGGTTCCCCGGCGCCGACAACCTCGAACGGTTCTGGCACAACCTCTCCGAGGGCACCGACTGCTTCACCACCCGCACCGACGACGCCCTGCGCGCCGCCGGCGTCCCCGCTCACCACCTGACCGACCCGCACTACGTCCGCCGCGTCCCGCTGCTCGCCGACGCCGACCGGTTCGACGCCGAGTTCTTCGGGATGACCCCGCGCGAGGCCGCCCTGCGGGACCCGCAGCAGCGTCTCTTCCTCGAACTGGCCCACTCCGCCCTGGAGGACGCCGGCCACGACCCGTTCGCCGTACCCGGCACCGTCGGCGTCTACGCGGGCGCCGCCGCCAACCGCTATGCGGAGTTCAACCTGCGCGCCGACAAGGAGACCGCCGCCCGAGCCGGCGCGCTCGCGCTGGACCTGCACAACAACAACGACTACGTCGCCGCCACCGCCGCCTACCGCCTCGGCCTCACCGGCCCCGCCCTCTCCGTGGCCACCGCCTGCTCCACCTCCCTCGTCGCCGTCCACCTGGCCTGCCAGGCGCTGCGGGCCGGCGAGTGCGAGACGGCCCTGGCGGGCGGCGCGGAGATCGAACTGCCCTACGGCCACGGCTATCGCTGGGCGCCCGGCAGCATCTACTCCCGGGACGGGTTCTGCCGCCCGTTCGACGTCCGGGCCAACGGCACCGTCTTCGGCAACGGCGGTGGCGCCGTCGTCCTGCGGTTGCTTTCCGACGCGTTGGCCGACGGCGACCCCATCCGGGCGGTGATCCGTGGCTCAGCGGTCGCCAACGACGGCGCCGACCGGGTCAGCTTCTCGGCACCGGGTGTGGACGGCCAACTGCGGGCCGTCGCCGAGGCGATGGCCGTCGCGGGCCGCGCCCCCGGCGACATCGACTACATCGAGGCACACGGCACCGGCACCGACATCGGCGACGCCATCGAGATCGAGGCGCTCACCGCCGCGTACCGCTTCCTGACCGGTCCCGGCGCCGACGCTCCGGCCGGTATCGCGCTCGGCTCCGTCAAGTCCGCCATCGGCCACCTCGGCCCCGCCTCCGGGATCGCCGGGCTCATCAAGACCGTCCTCTGCCTGGAGCACGGCGAGTTGGTGCCGACCGTCCACTTCACCGAGCCCAACCCCCGGCTGAAGCTGGACACCACTCCCTTCCGCGTCGTCGGCCGGCGCGATGCCTGGCCCGCCGCCGACCACCGGCCCCGCACCGCGGCCGTCAGCTCCTTCGGCGTGGGCGGCACCAACGCCCACGTCGTGCTGGAGCAGGCGCCGCCCGCCCCGCCCGGCCCCGCCACCGACGGCCCCGAACTGCTCGTCTGGTCGGCGCGCACCGAGGCCGCCGAACCCGAGGTGCGGGCTCGCCTCGCCCGGCACCTCACCTGGCGCGGCGCGGACGGCTTCGTGGACACCGCGGCGACCCTGCGGCACGGCCGGACCGTGCACCGGCTGCGCCGGGCCGCCGTCGCCAAGACCGCCCGCGCCGCGGTGGACCTGCTCTCCGCCCCCGAAGGCCGCGACGTGCTCCGCCCCACCGACGGCGCCGCCGCCCGGCCGGTGGCCCTGCTCTTCCCGGGACAGGGCTCCCAACGGCCGGGCATGGCCGCCGGACTCCTGGGCAGCGACCCCGTGTTCACCGAGACCATGCACCGCTGCCTGGACACCGTCGGCGCCCTCGGCGTGGACCTGGAGCCGGCCTGGCGCGGCCCGCACGCCGCCGAACTGCTGAACCGCACCGAGTACGCCCAGCCGCTGCTGGCCTCCGTCGGTCTGTCCCTGGCCGCCATGTGGCGGGCCTGGGGCATCGACCCCACCGCCCTACTCGGCCACAGCGTCGGGGAGTTGACCGCCGCCCTGGTCGCCGGCGTCGCCGAGCCGGAGGACGGCCTGCGTCTTGTCACCGCCCGCGCCCAGGCCATGCAGGCCATGCCGCCCGGCGCCATGCTCGCGGTCGCCCTTCCCGAGGACGAGGCCCGGGCCCTGCTCGGTGAGAGCCTCGCCCTGGCCGCCGTCAACGGCCCGCGCCAGAGCGTGCTGGCCGGCCCGGCGGAGGCGATCGAGGCCGCCGCCGCCCAGGTGCGGGCCGCGGGCGGGCGGGCCCGGCGGCTCACCACCTCGCACGCCTTCCACTCCCCGGCCATGGCGCGCGCCGCCGAGCAGTTCCTGGCGGCGTTCGACGGTGTGTCCCTGGCCCCGCCCGCCGTCCCCGTCATCTCGGCCGCCACCGGCGAGCCGCTCACCGACGCACAGGCCACCGACCCCGCCTTCTGGGCCGGGCAACTCGCCGCCCCGGTGCGCTTCGGCCCGGCCCTGGCCCACCTCCTGGGCGCCCGGCCGCTCACCACGTTGGAGGCCGGCCCCGGTCGCGCCCTCACCACGCTCGTCCGCGGCCACGGCGGCGGCAGCCTCGCCGTGCCGGGCCTCGGCACCGACGCCGATGACCCGAGCGCCGCCCTGACCGCCGCGGGCACGCTGTGGACCGAGGGCCACGACCTGCGCTGGGAAGCGGTCGGCCCGCCCCGCCCGCTGCGCCGCACCGCCCTCCCCGCCTACCCCTACCAGCGCACCCGGCACTGGATCAGCCCGCCGCCCAGCCCGGAACCCGCCGCCACCGGCGACGGTGCGCCGCCACCCGCCACGGAGCGGCCCGCCCAACCACCGCTGCCGGAGGCCGGGGAGCACACCGCGGCCGGGAACGGCACCCGCACCACCCCCGGGACGCCCGCCGCGCCCACCCCACCCGGCCCCTCCCCGCTGTCCCTGGTCCGCTGGCGCGAACTGCCGGCCACCGCCCGCCCGCCCCGGTACCGCGGCAGCACCGCCCTCACCCTGCTCCCCGACGACCCCGCCGCCGCCCGCCGCGTCACCGCGCTCCTCGGCCGCGCCGGCCACCGCGTCGTCCCCGCCCACCCCGGCACCGTCGCCGACGTCCTGCCCGAACTCCTCGCGAACGGCGGCGAACCGGCCCTCTACGTCCACGCCCGCGCCGCCGGCAACTGGCCCCAGGCCACCGTCCGGAACGTCACCGACCAGCTCGCCGCGGGCGTCGAGAGCGCCTTCGAGCTGGTCCGGACCGTGGCCCGCGGCGCCCGACGCCCGCCCCGCTTCCTGCTGCTCACCGAGCAGGCCGTGGACGTCTCAGGCGGCGAACCCCTCCACCCGGCCAAGGCGGCCCTGGCCGGACTCGCCCGCACGGTGCCGCTGGAACTGCCGGGCGCCGCCTGCCTGTTGCTGGACATCGCACCCGGCACCGACGACGACCTGATCACCCATCAGCTCCAGGAGCCCGCCGGGCCGCCGGTCGTCGCGCTGCGCGGCGACCGCCGCTGGGCGCCCGTCGAGGTGCCGATCCCGCACCGACCCGCCACCGAGCCACCGATCCGCCCCGGCGGCACCTACCTCATCACCGGCGGCTACGGCGGACTGGGCCTGGCCGCCGCCCGCGGGCTCGCCGCCACCGGCCTCGCCCCAACGCTCGTCCTCACCGGCCGCCGCGGCCCCACCCCCGCCACCGAGCCGCACCTCGCCGAGCTGACCCGGCTGGGCGCGCGGGTGCTCACCGAACGCACCGACATCACCGACGAGGCGTCCCTGCGCGACCTCGCCGACCGCGTCGAACGCACCGCCGGTCGCATCCACGGCGTACTGCACACCGCGGGGCTGCCCGGCGGCGGCCTGATCGCCTTCCGCACCGTCGAGCAACTGCGGGCGGTACTGCGGCCGAAGACCCTGGGCACCCTCGCGTTGGAACAGGTCTTCGCCGACCGCCCACCGCTCGACTTCCTCGCCCACTTCTCCAGCCGCGCCTCCCTCGCCGGGCTGGTCGGCAGCGCCGACTACGCCGCCGCGAACGCCTTCCTCGACGCCCATGCCACCGCCTCCCGGCAGCGCTGCGTCAGCGTCAACTGGCCGAGCTGGGCCGCGGTCGGGATGGCCGCCCGCGCCACCGTCGACCCCGGCAGCGGCGCCCCGCTCGCCGACTGGTCCGCCACCCGCCGCCCACCGCAACCCCTGGTCCACGAGCAGGAGCTGTCCGAACGGGAGTGGATGCTCGACGAGCACCGCTTCGACGGGCGCGCCGTACTGCCCGGCACCGCCCACCTGGACCTGGTGGTCCGGGCCGCCCGGGAGCTGCTCCCGGAGCCGCCCGGCGCGCCGGTGCGGCTGCGCGACGCGGTCTTCCACCGTCCGCTGTTCGTCGACGGCACCCGCCGCATCCGCATCCTGCTCCAACCCCGGGACGATCACTGGGAGTTCACGCTCACCAGCGGCTCCACCGTGCACTCCACCGGGCGGGTGGAGCGGCCCGGCGACGCGGCCCCGCCCCGGGTGGACCTGGCCGCGGTGGCCGCGCGCCTGACCGGGCCCGCCGAGGACGACGACCCGGCCGGCCTGGCCGAACTCGGCCCGCACTGGCACAGCGTGGCGGAGGTGCGCCGCTCCGCGGACGAACAGCTCGCCAGGCTCCGCCTCGATCCCCGCTTCCACGCCGAACTCGGCGACCACGCACTGCACCCGGCCCTCCTGGACAGCGCCACCGCACTCACCCGGCGCCGCACCGACGGCCACCATCTGCCGCTGCTGTACGAGGAGATCACGGTCTACGACGACCTGCCCGGCGCGTTCGCCGCCCATGTGCGGCACCGGCGCGGCGGCAGCGGCGTACTCGTCGCCGACCTCGACCTGGTACACCCCGACGGGGCGCCGGCCGTCACGGTCCGCGGCTTCACGATGCGCGCGGTGGCGGACCGCCCGTTCGCGTCGGCGGCCACCGAAGCCGAGGCCGACGACGGGTCCGTGGTGGAACCCGACGACGGTGGCACCCCGGCCGCCGGCCTGCCGCCGTCGGACGGCATCCCGCCCGCCGAGGGCGTGGCGCTGTTCTTCGACATCCTGGCGGCCCGCCCCGGCCGGCAGGTCGCCGTCCGCCCCTACCGCGACGGCATACCGGTGCCGCCCGAGCCCCTTCCCACCGCGCCGCCGGAGCCCCCTCCCGCCCCGGACCCGGACCCCGAACCGGCCGCCGCCACCCACCCCGTTGCCGCGCCACCGGACCCCCTGCCGGCACCGGACCGCGGCGATGCCCCGGACCACGCCGCGGTCCTGAAGGAGATCTGGCAGACCGCGCTCGGCCGTACCGCCATCGGGCCCGCCGACGACTTCTTCGCCCTCGGCGGGGACTCGCTCAGCGCCGTCGGCCTGATCGCCGAGGTCCGGGACCGGCTCGGCATCGAGATGGGCATCGGCGAGCTGTTCGCGTTTCCCACCCTTGAGGCGCTCGCCGGCGAACTGCGCCGGCGGGCGGGGGAGGGCCGGTGACCGCCGGCCACGAGACCGCGCTGGTCCGTGGCGCCCCGCGCCCCGGCGCCCGCACCCGCCTCTACTGCTTCCACCACGCGGGCGGCACCGCCGCGGAGTTCAGCAGTTGGCACCGTTATCTGCCGGAGAGCGTGGACGTCTGCGCGGTGCAGTTGCCCGGCCGCGGCGCCCGCGCCCGGGAGCGTCCGCACACCCGGATCGGCCCGCTGGTGGCGGAGCTCGCCGCACACCTCCGCATGGACCTGCCGACCGTGTTCTTCGGGCACAGCTTCGGCGCCCTGGTCGCCTTCGAGGCGGCCCGCGCGCTGCGGACAGCGGGCCTGCCCGGCCCCCGGCACCTGTTCCTCTCCGCCCGCCCCGCACCCGGCCTGGTGGCCTACGAGGGCAGCCTCCACGACCTGCCCGACGCGGACTTCCTCGACGTCGTGGCCGAACGGCACGGCGGTGTGCCCGCGCAGTTGCGCGACCACCCTGAGCTGCGCCACCTGGTGCTGCCCTACTTCCGCGCCGACTACGAGGTGTTGGAGACCTACCGAGCCACCGCGGCGGACCCGCTCCCGGTGGCCGCGACCGTGCTCGGCGGCACCGACGACCCCATCCCGCTCGTACAACTGGAGGCGTGGCGCTCGCAGGTGACGGGGCCGTTCGCGGTCCGCATGTTCCCCGGCGACCACTTCTACCTCCGCCCGTGGCGCACGGCCGTCCTCGACCTGATCCGCGAGGTGGCGGGGTGACCGCGACCGCCCGCGCCCCCGCCGCCCGGGGGCTCGGCGCCCGGTACGGGCTGCTGCTGTTCGCCTTCGTCGTCTCCGGGCTCGGCAACTGGACCTACCGGCTCACCCTGCCGCTGATGGTCCTGGAGCTGACCGGTTCGGCTCTGAACACGGCCGTGGTCTACGCGTTGGAGTACGCGCCGCTGCTCCTGCTGTCGCTGCCCGGCGGGGTGTTGGCCGACCGCTTCGACCGCCGCCGCATCCTGGTCGCCGGAGACCTGGCGGCGACGGCCCTGGCCGGGCTCCTGGCATTCGTGGTCACCTCGGGCGCCGCGCCGGTCCTCGTGGTCTACGTCCTGGCGTTCCTGCTGGCCTGCGTCGAGCCGCTGTACTACCCCGCGTTCCAGGTCCTGGTGCCGAGCCTGGTGCGCGACACCGACCTGGAACGGGCCAACGCCTGGCTGCAGATGGGCGACAACGTGATGAGCCTGGCCGGCCCGGCCGCGGCCGGCGTCCTCATCGCCGCCCTCGGTTACCAGGGCGCCATCTGGACCGACGCCGCCACCTTCGCCGTGTCGGCGCTGGCCATCCTGGCCCTCGGCCGGCGCCCGGGGACCACCCGCACCCCCGCACCCGCCGACGCACCCTCCGCACCACCGCCCGAGGCCCGGCCCGCCGCGGACCCGCCGCCGCGCGGCACCTTCCTCGGCGAGATCCGGGACACCCTGTCCCACATCTGCCGCGACAACCGCGCCCTGCTGAGCGGCGCCGTCCTCTTCGCCGTCGCCAACCTCGGCACCTGGATGGTGCAGGCCAACCTCGTCTACTACCTGAGGGATTACCACGGTGTGACCCCCGCGGGCGTCGGCGTGGTCCTGGCGGCGCAGGGCGCGGGGGCGGTACTGGGGGCCGCGCTCTGCCCCTGGATCGGCCGCCGGTTCGCCCCCGGCCGCGTCGTCATCGCCGGCACGGTGCTGGCCGGCACCGGCATCGTCGTCCTGGCCGCGGTACGCGACGTGACCGGCATCGCGGTGCTGTGGGCCCTGGTCTACGGAGTCGGCATCGTCAACATGGTGAGCTGGTTCGTACTGCGCCAACGCACCGTGCCGCCCGAACTCCTGGGCCGGGTCGTGGCCACGACCCGGATGATCGCCTTCCTGACGATCCCGGTCGCCTCGGTGCTGGGCGGCGTGCTGGAACAGCACTGGCACAACATGTACTTGATCATCGCGCTCGCGGGCAGCCTGCGCCTGCTCGTCGGTCTCGGCGCCCTCGCCTCCCCCCCTCAACTCCACCGCAGGCCGCACGAGCCCACCCGAGCCTCAACACCCGACACGTCCCCGACCCTCGTGACGAGTCGGCCGCCCAACACCGGCTGCCTGCCTCGCGCCCGCAGGGTCCGGGGCTGACTGGCGCCGGGGATGAAGCCACGGCTCCGTCATGCAGGGGGCGGGCCCCGGCGGGCGGAGTGGAGGAGACGATCGGCGAAGGCTTCGACGGCCGGCATCACCGGCATCGAGACGCACGCCGCTGCCGGCCACTGCCCAAGCGCACCGGCCCCTTCCGCCGCACCGGATCCGCGGGACGGGCGTCAGGTCCGCAGGTGGGACGCGCCGTTGAGGTCCACGATGGTCCCCGATGCCCACATCGCCGCGGGCGAGGCCAAGAAGTGCACGGTGGCGGCGACCTCATCCGGTGCGCCGACCCTGCCGAACGGGCTCTCCGCGCGCAGGCGTTGGCCCTGCGGCCCGGCCAGTTTGGCCGCCTGGCGCTCGGTAGCCACGAACCCCGGCGCGACGGAGGTGACCGCGATGCCGTGCGGCGCCAGCGCGACAGCAAGTGACTGGCCAAGTGCGTGCAGGGCGGCCTTGGTCGTCCCGTAGGCCGGGAAGTCCGGCTCTCCCCGGAACGCGCCGCGGGAGCCGACGTTGACGATGGCGCCCCCTGCTCCACGGTCGATCAGGTGGTGGGCGACGGCCCAGCACAGGTCGGCCGGGGCGAGCAGGTTCACGTCGACCATGCGCCGCCACACGCGCTGCCAGTCCGCCAGCGGTGTGTCGGCGACCGGATGACGGTTGGCTTCCGTCGGCGCCACACCGGCGTTGTTGACCAGGACATCCACCGAACCCAGCGCGGCAACCGCCTGCGCGACGAGCTGTTCGGCGGCGCCCGGCTCACCGAGGTCGGCCTGCAGCAACACGTGACCCTCGCCGGGCAGTTGCAGCACGGTCTCCTCGGCGTCCGCGCGGTTGCCCGCGTACTGCACCGCGACCCGGTCGCCACCCTGGGCGAAGGCCAGGGCGACGGCCCGGCCGATGCCCCGCGAGCCGCCGGTCACCAGGACGCCCCTCATCGCGCGACCGCCGTCCACGAGCCGCGTAGCCGCGCCGCGGCCCCGTCGCCCCCGACGCCGGACAGCGAACGCACGGGGCGCGGTCGGCGCGCGAGGCCATGGCTGTGCTGCTCGCGCGGTGGCATGCGCCGGCGGTCCGACGCAGCCGATGGGGCAACGGGACGGTGTGGCATGGGGAACCTCCTGGTCGACGAACCTGAATCCATGGGAAAACGCAACTGCCCCGCTACGGCGCAGCGTTCACCAGGGGCAACCGGTTCACAGCGTGCGCCGCGCCCCGCCCACAGCTTGCCTCAGTCGGGTGCGTCAACGGCAACCGGCCCGGGCAAAGACGGCAGGTACATGTGCCACGTTCAGTCGAAGGGGGCTCACCCCGGAGGCGCCGGCTGACCCAGCCGCACTCGTGGTGACTGCCTGAGCGTCAGGAGGGGCGACGACTAATTATGTACTGATCGATCCAAAACCTGTTAGCGTAAGGGTCGACGAGTTGGCCAGTCGTGGCGACTTCGTCCCAAACGTGCGAAAGAGGCTCATGGTGACAGCGGAACAGCGGACGCCCCGAGAGATCGTCGAGGCGTATGTGCGCGCGATGGAGAACGGCCACAGTGACCGGATAGCGGAACTCTTCGCCGAGAAGGTCGACTGGTGCGTTCCCGGCGCGGAGGAAGTCCCCTGGCTCGGTACGCGTTCGACGCGAGAGGAAGTCGCCGATTTCTTCAGGGCGCTCTACAACCATGTGGCCAAGGAGGAATTCGTCGTCGAGCAGGTGCTCGCCGATGACAGGGACGCGGTGGCGCTCGGACACCTCAAGAGCCGGGTCAGGGCGAACAACGCACTGATGGAAACCTGGTTTGCCCTCCATGTGACGGTGACTGACGGGCAGATCACGCGGTATCGCTTCTACGAGGACAGCCTGGCGATCATGCGTGCCTGGGAAGCGCCCGGTCGAACCGACCCGGCCTGACCTCCCGGAAGAGCGAGAGGCGATCGGCCGCCGCCACAAGCGGGACCGCGCCGCACAGCGGTCTCAGGCGCGTGGCTCGATCGCCAGTGCGTGGCGGAACACGTTCCGCGGGTCCCAGTGAGCCTTCACCCGCTGTAGGCGCCGGTAGTTGTCCTTGTAGTAGAGCGTGTGCCACGGAACGTTGGAGGTGTTCCACTCCGGGTCGGCGAGGTCGGCGTCCGCGTAGTTGATGTAGGAGCCGTCGCTCACCTCGCCGGGTACGGGTACGCCACCGGTGTCGGCGTGGACGTCACGGTAGAAGGCCCGGATCCAGGCCAGGTGGGCCGCGTCGTCCGCCTGGCTCTCCCAGGCCGCGTGGTACACCGCCTTCATGACCACATCACGCTGGGCGACCGCGGTGTCCTGCGGTCGCACCGCGCGGACCTGACCCCCGTGGCGTCCTGAACACGCAGGAACGTACCCGCGGACTTCGCATACGTCGGCACCCGCCGCCGTGATCATCGCCCGCCGGCGGACTGGGCCTCCTGCCCGACGACCGCGAGCTCAGGTCGCCGACCGGACTTGCGGCACTTCCTGCGCGCCAGCCGTTTTCCGCTTCACCGTGTGCGGGAAGCCGAAGGCGATCAGGCCGCCGTGCGGATCGGTGGACTCCTGTACGGCGCGACCGCCGCGTTCGGCGTGGGCCAGGGCGCGTTCGGCCGCGCTCAGGTCTGCGGTCCCACACCGTCCGACGCGACGGCACGGGCACCGAGCGACCCAACGGTTCAACGGCTCAGTGGCTCAGTGGATCAACGGTCCGCTGGTCCGCTGGCCCAGCAACCCGGCGGCCCAACTTCTCCCGGATACATCACGGTTCGTGACGAGTGTTAGCTCGGATTGTGCCTTGGACGGGCTCGGGGGCGGTGTTGGACTGGTCGCAGCACCGCGGCTGGTCGGTCGGCGGCGAGACGTTGGCCGCGCGCGCCGCCAAGCGCTGATCCGGCTCGCCTGTTTGCTCCTCCGGCCGCTCGCTCGTCCGTCCGCCCGTGGTGGCGGACGGACGGCCCGCGGCTGAGCCGGCCGTGCCTCTGCTCTGCCTGGCTTGCCGGCCGGCCGGGATCACCCGTCAAGCGCGGCAAGGCAATCCAACGCCCGTGCCGTTGCGGCCTCGCTTGCGGGCAGCAGGGGCAGCCGTACCGCCGGTGTGGGAATCCGTCCCTGAGCCGCCAGCACTGCCTTCACCACTGCGGGGTTGGGTTCGGAGAAGACTGCCCGGGCAAGTGTTGCCAGCCGGTGTCCGAGTGGGCGCGCGAACTCCAGGTCTGCCTTGTCCCAGTCATCGAGCAGTTCGACGAAGCGCGCGGTGGCCAGGTGCGCCGTGGCGAGGATTCCGCCGGCCGCGCCGAGGGCGAGCAGCGGAGCGAGGAAGGCGTCTTCCCCGGCCAGGACGGCGAAGCCGGGCGGCAGGTCGCCCAACAGCTCGACGGTGTCCTGGTCCACCGATCCGGTGGCTAGTTTGGCGCCCACGACCCCCCGCATCAGGGCCAGTTGACGCAGGATGCCTGCTCCCAGTGGCTGCCCGGTCCGGTAGGGGATGTGGTAAATCAGCAGTGGTACCGGACTCCGCTCCGTCAGGTGCGCGAAGTGTGCGAGCACCCCCTCGTCCGACGGGCGGACGTACGGTGGTACGGGGACCAACGCGACATCGGCCACCCCCGCCAGCTCGGCCAGCGCCGCCGCGCTCTGTCTGGTGTCGCTGCCCCCGGCGCCAACGATCAGTGTCGCTCCGCGCTCCCGGCAGATCCGGGCGCAGACATCCACCACCTGCCGCTTCTCGTCCGGCGAGAGCATGGCGGGCTCTCCCGTCGTCCCCAGTGCGACCACCCCGGCCGCGCCCTCCGCCAAGACCGAGCGGGCCAGTCGTTCCAACGTGTCCAGCGCGACCGTCCCGTCCTCGGCGAACGGCGTCACCAACGGTACGTAAATGCCGTGGAGATTCATGTCGTTGAGGATCGCAATCGGTACTGCGCAGGTCCAGTTCACATTCTCGATGGTTCTCGTAAGCTGAGCTGATGCTTGATGTCCGCCGCCTGCGCCTGCTCCGGGAACTCGCACATCGGGGCACCATCGCCGCCGTTGCCGAGGCGCTGTCCTTCAGCCCGTCCGCGGTCTCCCAGCAACTGTCCGTGTTGGAACGCGAGACCGGTGTGTCCTTGCTCAAGCGTGCGGGGCGTCGCGTCGCGCTGACCCCGGCCGGCCAGAACCTGGTCCGGCATGCGGAGGACGTGCTGGAGCGCCTGGAGCGAGCGGACGCCGAACTCGCCGCCGTACGCGCCGGGTTGGCCGGTCCGGTGCGGATCGGCAGCTATCCGTCCGCGACCCGCGCGATCGTCCCGGCGGCCCTGGCCTCGCTCGCCCGCGAGCACCCCGCGTTGGAGGCCAGGGTGACCGACGCCGATCCGGCCGGCGTAGCCGCCGCGCTACGGGCCGGAGAGCTCGACCTGGCCCTGGTGCATGAATACGACTTCGTTCCGGCCGATCCTCAACCCGGCTTGACCGGACAGGAGTTGTTCGCCGAACCGATGTATCTGGCGGCACGGACGCCGAGCTCGCTGGTCGACCACGACACCAGTCCGTGGATCATGGCCCCGCCCGGCACGCTCTGCCGCACGATGACCGAACGGGCCTGCCAGGCCGCCGGATTCACACCTCACATCCGCCACGAGGTCGACGACTTCACGACGGTCCTGGCCCTGGTCGCCCTCGGCCAGGGTGTCGCTTTGGTTCCGCACCTCGGCGTGACCGCTCCACCCCCGGGCCTGAACCTCACGCGACTCCCGATGTCCCGCCGCACACGCACCGTCCACCGTGCCGGCGCGGCCAACCACCCGGCCGTCGCCACCATCACGGCCGCCCTCCGCATGGCCGTCCCACCGGAGCTCCAGTGACGGGAACAACGAAGGGGCTCCCGGCGTCTTCCGCGCCAGTCGATCTCGCTCACGGGCCGATCGTGCGCCAATGCCGCCGAGCAGTGCGGGTAAGCAGCGCGCAGGCAAGCCGTAGATGCCAGGCGCTACATGGCTGATTGCGTCCTGACCTGCTGCGTTAAGGTGATAGCCAGTCCGTCCCGGATCGCCTGTTCCTCCAGGAGACCTGCTCATGCCCACCCGCACCGTCCTGATTCTCCAGCACGTCGAGGTGGAGAAGCCCGGCCTGATTCTCGACGCGTTGGACGGCAGCGGCCTCGACGTGGAGGTCCGCAACCTCATCGACCTGCCGGACGCCTCGGCGGCCGACCTGCCGCCGGTTTCGGACCTGGCGGGGCTCGTCGTGATGGGCGGCCCCATGAACGCCGATGATCTGGCCGCCCATCCGGCACTCAAGCTGGAGCGGGACCTGCTGGCCGAAGCGTTGCGATGCGGAACCCCGACGCTGGGCGTGTGCCTGGGAGCCCAACTCCTCGCGCGAGCCCAGGACTTGGCCGTGCGGAGCGGCGCCGAGCTCGGCCGGGAGAGCGAGATCGGTTGGAGTCCGTTGCGCGAGGTGGACCGCGACGACCCGGTCGTCGGTCCGTTGGCGGACGCGCCGGCCGTTCTCCACTGGCACGGTGACCGCATCGTGCCCGGCGCCGACACCCGCGTTCTGGCCCGTACCGACACCACCGAGTGCCAGGCATTCCGCATCGGGCAAGCTGCCTGGGGTCTCCAGCTCCACCTGGAGGTCACGCCGGCCCTCCTCGACGACTGGCTCGCCGAACCCTCCTTCGCCGCCGAGGCCACGGACGCCCTCGGTCCGCAGGCCATGGACAAGTTGAAGGCCGACGCGCGCGCCGCCGCCCCGGCCCTGCGCCCGCTGGCCGAGCGGAGCTTGACCCACCTGCGGGGCCTCTTCGAGGCACGCGCCAACGGCTGGCGGACCCGTTCGGGACCGTGATCACGTGACGGGGAAAAGGATTGGACGGGATGAGGATCGGGCTTGTAGCTTTCAATTGACCGTGACACCGCCCGAGGAGGTGAGACCCATGAACGCAGTACTGACGTGGGTGCTCCCCCTTCCCGTCACGGCCGGCGACTGACGTAGGTGTCGCCGGGAGCGCCTCGACCACAAGGCACTCCCGAAAGGCAACACCTATGTACCCTCTGCAATTCACCGCCGAGTCGTCGTCGAACGACATGATCGAGCGCGACTTCACCCTGGGCGACATCCCCGGGGTTCTCTGGTCGCCGGCCTCCGGCGCCGATCGCGCGCCCCTGGTCCTGATGGGTCACGGCGGCGGCGCCCACAAGAAGCACCCGTCGATGCCGGGCCGCGCCCAGCGTCTCGTGACTGGCTGCGGCTTCCATGTCGCCGTCATCGACGCGCCCGGCCACGGCGACCGGCCGCGCACCGCGCACGACGAGCAGGAGATCGCCGAGCTGCGCGCGGCGCAGGCGGCGGGCGAGCCGACAGGCCCGATCGTCGTCCGCTACAACGCCCGCCTGGCGGAGCTCGCCGTGCCCGAGTACCAGGCAACTCTGAACGCCCTTCAGGGACTTCCGGAGATCGGCATCGATGGGCCGGTGGGCTACGTCGGCATCGGGCTGGGCACCGGGATCGGGGTGCCGCTGGTGGCGGTCGAGCCCAGGATCACCGCCGCGGTCTTCCTGTCGACCTACCCCGATGTTCTGGTCGACAGCGCGAAGCGGATCACCATCCCGATCGAGTTCCACCTGCAGTGGGACGACGAGCTCATCCCGCGCGAGGCCGGTCTCGCGCTGTTCGACGCCTTCGCCTCGAAGGAGAAGACGTTGCACGCCAACGCGGGCAAGCACCTGGAAATGCCCAGGTTCGAGGCCGACAGCGCGGTGCGTTTCTTCGCCCGGCATCTTGGCCGGGCGGTCGCCTCGGCGGCCTGAAGATGAGCGGTAGCGGCGCCCGGTCTGCCGACTGGGCGCCGCTAACTCGGCCCGGGGCGGTCAGCCTGCTGCTGTCGCTGTAACCCCGGGGAGGGGCATCGGCGTGGACGTCGATGCCCCTCCGCTTCGTAACTGACTTTCGTCAGGCGGTCGTTGGCTCCGTGGCGTGCAGGTTGGCGTGCGTTCGGGGTGGTGGGGAGGTGAGGCGGCCGGCGCGGTGGAGTGCGTACAGGGCGGCGGCGCAGGTCAGGCCCAAGGCGAGGAGGGCGGCCCACGGGAGGGCGGGGCGGCCGGCGTTGCGGGCGGCGTCGAGGGCGGCGCCGGTGAGGAGGTTGCCGCGAGGGTGATGCCGATGCCGCAGATGGTCTTGTAGCGGCCGTAGTGGGTGGCGACGAGGCGGTTGCCGGCGAGGCGGACGATGGTGTCCCTCTCGAAGGGGAACGCGATCATCGTGCCGAGCGCGAGCAACAGGGCCGACAGCGACGGCGGCACCGCCGCGAGCAGCCACAGCCCCGGTCCGCCGCGTGGTACGGGTGCGGCGGTGGCCAGGAGCAGTGGTAGGAAGGCCGTGCCCAGGGTGATCAGCCCCCAGACGAGTGCCGCGCCGGGCGCCATGCGGGCTTTGCACCAGGCGGTGACCTTGGTCTGGAAGGCGATGGTGCTCAGACCGGAGACGGCGAAGAGGGCGGCCACGGCGGCGGTGTCGAAGGTCCCGTCACCGCCCAGGCGCCGAACCTCCAGGGGGAGTGCGAGGTAGATCTGGAAGGCGAGGACGTAGGAGCCGACCATGGCGGTGGAGAAGAGCAGGAAGGGGCGGTTGGCGAGGATGCCGCGCCACTGGGCCCGCGGGGCCTGTGGGTTGCCTGTGTGTTGCTGGCCGGTCCGTGGTTCATCCGTCGCCTGGTCTCCTGCCCGTTGCGGGGTGGCTGTGTGCCTGCGGGCCGGTAGGGCGCGGATCTGGACGACGCTCAGCAGGGCGAAGATCCCGGCAGCCACCAGTCAGGTGACTCGGAAGTCGACGCCGGTGTTCCGCCGCCGACGGGGTGGTGCGCGCTGAGGCAGAGGCGGGGAGCGGCGGTGGTGGCGGCTCCGGGGACGGGCTTCGGGGCTTGCCCGCTCGGGCAGTTGCCACCTTGGGGTCGTCGCAGTGGTGACACGACGGGGAACCGTGGGCGACGTGCGCGACATGGGCGCTGACGGCGTGGGGTTGCCGGTGCGCGATGGGCGTGGAGTTCGGCGACTGCGTCGACGGCGAGAAGAGCGGACAGAGGAAGGCGCCGAGGAGGGCGAGGAGGAACAGGGCCGTGGGCAGGCGCCGTTGTGGGAGGCGCCTGTCGGACGTACCTGTCTGTGTTCCCCATCCCTCAGTTGACGCCCCGCGGTCGAACCAGGGGCCTGTTTCCTCTCAACTCTCGTATACCGGAGCCCTGTTGACCCTCCGTCAAGCCATGGCGCGACGTCCCGCGTGTGAGGTTGTGGGGATTCAGCCCGCCGTCGTGCGAGCGTTGTCGCCCGCGGGAGGGCCGGCGAGGACGCGGGACAACAGCCGTGGGTCGGCCAGTGTCAGGGGCCCGGCGGTCATGTGGAAGAGGCTGGAGAAGGCCGTGAACAACTTCGGGTCGTGCGGGACGGTGTCGATCAGGCGGTTCATGAACCAGTTGCCGGCCTTGACGGGCCAGGCAAGCCGCGACCTTTCCCAGGCACGGTCGGGGATGGTCGCCATCAGCCAGGGCGAGACGGTCAGGCGCGCCAGTCGCTTCTGGAAGGCGTGTCCGTCGAGGGGGGTACGGGCACGCTGGCTGCGGAGTGTCTGCTCCAGGAGGCGGGCTTCGAGGCCGGCGACGGTCATGCCCTGCCCGTAGGCGGGGTTGAAGGTGCACACCGCGTCCCCCATGGCGATCAGCCCTTCGGGCCAGCGGGGAAGGCGGTGGTAGGCGATCTTGCGGTTGAGGGTACGCGCGTAGCGGCGCACTGCGGAGGCGGGGGTGAGGGAGGCGATGGTGTCGGCGATGGGGCCGGGCAGGGACTTGGCGTAGGCGAGGAACTCGTCCTCGGTGCGCGGCAGTTGGGTACCGCCGGCTCCGTGCAGGGTGACGTGGAGCACGTTGTTCTCGATCTGAATGGCGTAGCAGCCCTTGTGGAAGTCGGGAGCCCGCAGGGGTTGCAGCAGACCCATCCACGAGGGCGCGGCCTGCCCCTCCGGGTAGGTGTAGATACGCGAGGCGTACCCGATCTGGGCGTCCACGGTTGTCGTACGGGGGTCGGGCAGGCCGAGCGCGGCCAACCATTGCGGTAGGTGGGAGGAGCGCCCCGAGGCGTCCACGACGAGATCCGCGACGATCTCGTCCTCGCTGTCACCGTGCTTGACGCGCACTCCGGTGACCTTGCCGGGACCGCTCGTGCGCAGGCCGGTGACGGTCAGTCCGTCCCGCAAGGTGACGGGCTCCAAGGCCGCCACCCGTCCGCGGACAACGTGCTCCAGGAGGGGGCGGGAGAAGGTCTGGATCGGCATGCCCATCGGCGTGGGCGGCGGGGTGCCGTGGGGCAGCACGGCGCACAGGCCCTCGCCCCAGTCCCACACCGGCGCGCCGGCGCGTTCCAACTCCGCCCGCAGCCCGGGGAAGTACCCCTCGAACACCTTCGCGCCCAGGGCGAGAAGGGCATGGACATGGTGCCCCTGCGGCACCCCGGCCCTGGGCCCGGACGCACGCGGAAGCGTGTCGCGTTCGATGACGGTGACGGCCTCGAAACTGTCGGCCAGGACCCGTGCGGCGGCGAGCCCCGCCATGCTCGCCCCGATCACCACGGCGTGCCGAACGTCGGTACCCATAGGCGTAGTGCTCCCTCTTCCCACTGCGGCCCGAACCCCCGCTGTTCCAGGGCTTGCCCGCTTGGCTTCCAGATATTCCGAAGACTGTGATCCTGTGAGCACGCTCCGTGGCGTGGCGAAGTTCGCTCTCGGAGTGCGTCTCGTGCCTCCACCGCGAGGCGGGTGAAGAAGGCGGCGTTTCCCACGGGCGGGGTGGTAGCCGGGTGCGACTGCCCGGAGCGGCGCCAGCGGCTGCTGCCGGCGCGTGCGGTGGACCGTGCCGTGGCGAGCTCCAGCGGTGTGGTGGGTGCTGAGGCAGGGCCCCTCGTCGTCGGCGTGCCGGCGCTCGCGCATCAACACCCTTATACAGCCGCCCTGTTGGCCCTGCATCGGGCCGTGCTCGACGTCCCGCGTGTGCGGCTGTTGAGCACGCTGCCGGGGTGCTCACCTCTGCGGCTCCTTGGGCGTTTCGCGAGGGTGTTTCCTCTCGGGGCGTCAGCGGTGGGGCGCGCGGAGAACGGCCCCGGTTGCAGCATGCGCAGCGCGTAGTGGTCGCCATGCACGTCGGGCGAAGACCGACCCGAATGGGTGATGGTCGCGCTGCGCGCTGCTGTGGGAGCGGATCACGTGTCGGCCCCTCGCATGGGGAGGGGACGACACGGGCCAGACTGTGCCATGGCCGTGGCGGGATGGGCAGCGGCTAAAGGCCACAACGGAGTCCGGTGGCGCCGTAGGACGCGTCAAACCGCTGCGTGAAGCTCTGAGCTAAGCAAGACTGCCGCCGCCGCGCAGTGAACCCGGGCCCAACCGCCTGGCTCACGGCGTCTCTTCGGTGCATCTGGTGACTGCCTTCAGCAGGTCGGTGAAGTCGGTCTCCAGTGGGTTGAGGCGCTGCAGGCTGGCCAGTCTGATCGTCTTTTGGTTGGGGCACCGCTCGTCCAGGACGCGGGTGGGGAGGGCGTAGAAGGTCCACTGGTCGAGGTTCAGCGGATCGAGGGTCTGTTTGTCCTGGTGGTGCAGTAGGCAGAAGACGTACACGTCAGAGCGGCGCCGTACGTCGGTCGAGGTCCTGCCGGTCTGGGCATCCCAGCCGGAGGCCGGGGCGATGGAGAACGAGATCTCCGAGAGCTGGGACTGTGCCCACGACTGCAGGTATGCCGCTGACTTCACCTCGACGCGCAGGCCCTCGGGTGTACGGATGTCGACGGTGTCCCATTCGGTGCGGGTACCGGTGGCGGTGCCGAGGGCCGTGGCCACGAGGTACTCGGCGAGGACGCCGCGCAGGGTGTTGTTGGCGAGGTCGGAGCAGGCCCAGCTCCAGAACTCGTCGAGTCTGCCGACGGTTTCACCGCGGGTCCGTATCGGTTCGCTGCCGCTGCGGCGCTCGATGGCCAGTGGGCCGAGGTCGGGAGTGCTCACAGTCTCTCCTGACGAGGGTGTGGGGTGAGTGATGCTCATCCTGACAGCAGCCACGGACAACGGATGACAACGGAGTTGCACGCTGAGCGGATCACGGGCTGAGACCGCCGTGCGGGCGTGGGGGAGGACGGCCGTTACCCGGCCGGCACGCCCCTCTGCGGCACACAAGTGGGGCTGTGCCGTACGGTCATGCCTCTCCGGTGCGTGGGCGGCGTGCCGTTGCGGGGACGCGCGCAAGGAATTGTGAACATTCCTCCACTCCGAAGTGGCCTGCACTACCGTCGAGTTGGCGAGTCGCCGTGCGGGCACGGGAGCCCGACCGGATGTTTCGCTGTCGCCCGGGCACCACAGCGCACAAGTGCTGGTGCCACCGCACCTTGCCGAAAACGTCATAGGGGGATCGGTATGAACAGCCAACCCAAGGCTGTGTTACGCAGCCGGGCCGTTGAACTCGTGGCTCTGGTCGCCCTGTTCACCGCCATGCTCGGCCCGTCTGCGCCCACCGCACGTGCCGCGCCCGCCGCAGGTGCGGTACCGGTCGAACGTGTCGCGCCCGTCGCACGTGCGGCAACCGTCCCGCCCCACTTCGCGGACGGATTCGGGCTCACCGTGGTCAGCCAGCCGAAGTGGGTGGGCAAGCGGACGTTCGTCCTCACGGTCAAGTCCACCGAAGTCCCGGTCTACGACGCGATGCAGGGCCAGGTCTCGGGCCAGCACGTCCTCATGGTCACCGTGCCGACCGGGTACAACGGCGCCGCGGCCACCCGTTACCCAGCGCTGTACATGCTGCACGGCGCTCCGGAGCGGCCGAACGCCCTCCGGTACCTGAACCTGCTCGAACGGGCCACCCAGGGCCGCCCGTTGATCACCGTCACGCCGAACGGCGGCGGCCGCGGCTGGTATACCAACTGGGTGAACCCCGGCTCACGGGGTCGGCAGAACTGGGAGAGCTTCCACCTCGACCAGGTGATCCCCTTCATCGACGCCAACCTGAGGACCATCCCGTCCAGGGCGGGCCGGGCGATCGTCGGACACTCGATGGGCGGCTTCGGCGCCTTCCACTACGCCGAGGACCGGCCGGACCTGTTCAGCTACGTGGGCAGCTTCTCCGGCGATCTCGATCTCGATGATCCGGTGATGCGGGCCGCTGTGGTCGGCAGCAGCCTGCTCCCGTCGTTCGGTACGCCTCTTGAGAAGCCTGGCACGATCTTCGGGCCGCCGGTGTGGCCCCTGGACGCCGGCTGGAACAAGGCGAGCCCCGCCCAGCACGTCGGAGCGCTGCGCGGCATGGGCGTGGCGATGTACACCGGCAACGGCGGAAATCTGACGGTCGATCCGGTCCTGGCTCTGGCCGAGAAGGAGGTCGAGCAGACGACCCTGCGGGCCGCCGCCAACCTGCGTGCGGCGGGCATCCCGTACCACCTGGTTGACTACGGGAACGGCAGCGCGTGGGCTGCGGGCTGCAACGGCAAGCACAGCCAGGACGCCTGCCTGCGAGCCGACATCAACGACTATGTGTCGCTGATCATGAAACGCCTGCAACACCCGTGATCTCAGGCGGACTTCGGCGGCGGCGGATGCCATCCGTCGCGCTGGCCTGGCGGGCGTGAGCTCATGCGGGTGGTGTGACCGGGAGCCGCACGCCCATCCACTGTTCGGCGCCCCACGCCTGGAACCGCTCCACCTCCGTGAACCCCAGCGTCGCAGCGAGGCGCATCGAGCGGTCGTTGGCGGTCTGGGTGTAGAGCACCACCGGCTCGTCGGGGAGCTCGTCGGCGAACCAGTCGAGCGCCGCCGCGCACGCCTCGGCGGCGTACCCGTGTCCCCAAGCCTCCGGCAGGAGCAGGTAGCCGAGTTCGGCCTCTCCGACATCTGGACGGACGTGACTGCGATGCTCCGCGTCACGCCGGTTGAGCTCGACGGTGCCGATCATCGCTCCGTCGAGCTCGATCGCGAAGAGGCCGGGGCGTCGCTCCGGCGTCTCCGGCAACTTGCGTTCGCACTCCTCACGCGGTCGAGAGCCGCCCAGGTAGGTGTTCACCTCCGGTGAGGTGAACAGCTCGATGAACGTCGCACGGTCCCGGGCCTCGGATGCGCGGAGTACGAGCCGCTCGGTCCGTATCGGGGCGGGTGGCCAGGCGACGGCTCCTAGTTCGGTCATGGCGGGCAAGCTACCGCACGCCCGCCGGGCAGGAGCCTCGGACGACCAACAGGCAGATCGACGGTCCACACCAGCTACGACGCGTCTCCCGCGGCGAGTTGGTCCATGAGAGTGCGGAAGTGCGTGGCCCGTTTCCGCCGACTGAAAAATCAGTCAATGCATGAGGTGCGCCTCCGAACTGGAAGGAGCGACCAGGCATCTGGTCTCCTGGCGTCGGAGGGACTGGAGGTTTCGGAGGGGTCAGTCGTCGTTGCGGTAGTGGCTGAGGGAGACCGTCACCGAGCCGCCTCCGGGAACGGCTTCGACCAGCCGCACGATCGCGATGTCCCGGCCGTTGGCGCTGCGTACGCAGAAGGGGTGCTGGTCTTCGACTTCGCTGAACTTCAGCGAAGTCACCGGGTTGTTGTCGATCCCCGAGAGGCAGCCACCGACGGTCAGGCTGTCACCGGGGGCGATGAACGCGTCGCTGTCCTCGGGGATCGCGAAAGCGGTCGCTGTGCGGGACAGGTACCAGGTGGCGCTGGACTCCGGAACGACCTTGCCGTTCTGCAGGTCGAACTCGTAACTCGCATCCGGGGAGGTGAGTTCCACGCCCGCGTATCCGGGGCGGTAGGCGTCCTCGGGAGCCTCCTCCGACTGCTCGGATGCGGTGGACGGGGCCGCATCCTCGGCGGGGTAGTCGAAGTAGTAGACCGCACCGCCGCCGAGCAGCAGCGCGGTGGCCACCGCCAGGACGAACCAGCGAACGGGCCTGCTCCGGCGCTGCGGTGGGGGTGGAGGCAAGGCGGGATTGGACCCTGCGGGCTGGGGGAGGGGCACGGAGGTGGCGGTGACGGTCGGCTGTGCGTGTGGTGACTCCGGTGGTGCGGAGGGTTCGTGGTGGCGGCTCAACTCCGAACGAACGGCGGTCGGGAGCCAGCCTTCGGTGAACCGCACCTGGGCGCCCACGGCGGGGTGGCGGCGCACCGCCTCGATGAGCGTGGTGGTCGTGGGCCGCGCGGCGGGGTCCTTCGCCAGGCACTGCCCCAGCAGGTCGTGCAGTTCGACCGGTACGCGGGAGAGGTCGGGCGGTTCGTGGACCGCCCGGTACAGGGCGACGGATTCGGGGCAGTCGCCGAAGGGGGGTCTGCCGCC
Source organism: Streptomyces sp. WZ-12 (assembly GCF_028898845.1). Classification (NCBI taxonomy): domain Bacteria; kingdom Bacillati; phylum Actinomycetota; class Actinomycetes; order Kitasatosporales; family Streptomycetaceae; genus Streptomyces; species Streptomyces sp. WZ-12. The sequence continues at coordinate 8,235,809 of NZ_CP118574.1, forward strand.
GGAGGCGTAGACGGCCAACGCGCCGAGTGCGAAGACGTCGGTGGCAGGGGTGGCGATCCGCCCCAGGGCCTGCTCGGGAGCCATGAAGGCGGGTGTGCCGATCCGCAGGCCGGCGCCGGTCAGGGCGACGGCGTCGGCGGCACGCGCGATGCCGAAGTCGATGACCCGGGGGCCGTCGGCGGCCACCAGCACATTGGCCGGCTTGAGATCCCGGTGGACGACCGCGGCGCCATGGATCGACTGAAGGGCCTCCGCGATGCCCGCCATGAGGAGCAGTACGGTCCGCACCGGCAGCGGACCGTGCCGGCGGAGCACCTCGTGCAGTGAGGGGGCGGGCACGTAGGCCGTCGCCAGCCACGGAGTCACGGCATCGACACCGGCGTCGATGACCTGGGCGGTGTAAAGACCGTGAATGCGCCGGGCGTTGGACACCTCCTGGGCGAAGCGGTGACGGAACTCGGGATCCCCGGCGAGTTCCGACCGCACCGCCTTGAGGGCCACCGGGCGGCCGCCCGGCGTGTACGCCAGGTACACATGTCCCATGCCGCCCGAGCCGAGCCGGGCGTGCAGCCGGTACCCGCCGATCTCCTCTGGATCATCGACGGCCAGAGCCGCGGAGGTGGGCAGCGCGCCGGGATGCTCGGAGGTCATGTGCTGGCTCTTTCGCGAGGGAGCGGCGATCGCGGCCCCACGGAGGGTCGATCGAGGGAAGGCTGGATGCCCGCCCAGCGGCCTGATGCTAACTGAAGTTTCAGTCAATAGGATGTTGGGGGAGCGAGACGAAGGGACAGCTAAGGTGAGCGACCGTGGGTGACCGTAAAACAACAATCATGGAAGCGGCCGCGCGGGTCATCGCCCGGCGCGGGGTCCGCGGGCTGCGGGTCGAGGAGCTGGCCGCCGAGGCCGGCGTGTCCACCGCGCTGATCTACTACCACTTCAAGGACCGGGCCGGCATCCTCCGCCGGACCATGGAGTTCATCAACGACCGCGCCGGGAGTTACACCACCGATCGTGACCCGGACGCCGCCCCCCTCACCCCCCGGCAGGAGCTGGAGCAGACCCTGCTCCTGGAACTCCAGGACGACGAGGTCGTCCGAGAGAACAGCACGGCGTGGGGGGAGTTGCGCGCCAGCGCCATCTTCGAGCCCCATCTGAGAGAGGACCTGGCCAAGGCCACGCTGGTCTGGGTCCAGGAGATCGCCGCGCTGCTGGGCGGGATACGTCCCATGGCCACCGCCTCCAGCCTGACCGTCGCCGCCGAGCGGCTGACAGGTCTGGTGGAAGGGCTCAGCATGCGCTGGCTCAGCGGCATCCTGCCTCTGGAGCACGCCCGTGAGCTGGTGCTGGACGCCGTCGACGCGGAGCTGGAGCGGTTGGGGCGCCAGTAGGAGCGGGCATTCCCATGGGCTGACCTCAGGCCGGAGCTACGGGGAGACGTGTCTGGCAGAGGTTGACCGAAGAGGTTGACTGAAAATTCAGTCAGTGTCAGAGTGAGGGGAGTGGGGAGCGGTGATGCCGGGCCCCTGCCGATGCGCCCAGGCTCAGGCACCACGCGCCGTCGCGACCGTATTGAGGAGCGTAGGCGGGGTGAGGGCCACAGCCGATCCCGCCGGCAAACGTCGTCGGCACGCAGGCATGTCTTCGGACGGCAGTGGCGGGAACGTCCCCTCCTCCGGTCCGACCAGCCCAGACGGTCAACGGCCGCCCGGCCTCATGAATGCGATGTGGAGCCCCATGAACGACCTCCCCGTAGGTAAGTGGCTGCGTGATGCCCTCCTCGGTCCGCGTCCGTCGCGAGGGGCCCTGCCCAACAGCGCGGGAGGTTTCAGTTGGCGCGTGCCGGCCGACGACGTTCCGCACACCCGGACCTGGATGTCGTGGCCGTCGCGAAGGTCCATCTGGGGCCGCCACCTCACGGGAGTCCAACAGGACATCGCCCTGATCGCCCGCACGGTCGCGGCGTACGAGCCGGTGATCATGTGTGCGCCGGACGAAACCACCGCCGAGGTCGCGCAGGCCGCTTGCGGTCCCGGCGTCACCGTCATCGACTCGATCCCCACGGACGACCTCTGGATGCGGGACACCTGTGCCGTCTTCCGGCGCGACGGCCGGGGGAACCTCGATGCCGTCGGTCTCAACTTCAACGGCTGGGGGCGCAAGCAAGCGCATGACGACGACGCCGAAGTGGCCTGGTCCGTCGCCGAACTGAACGGAATCGCGTTCACCGAGGCGGACGTTGTCGGGGAAGGCGGCGCCATCGAAACCGATGGCGACGGCACGGTACTGGCCACCGAAAGCAGCCTGGTGAACAAGAACCGCAATCGCGGGATGAGCAGGGACGATATCGAAGAGGCCGTCCTGGCGGCATACGGTGCCGAGAAGATGATCTGGGTTCCGGGTGTGCGTGGTCGGGACATCACCGACAACCACATCGACGTCACCTCCCGCTTCGTCGGCCCCGGTGTCGTCATGGTGCAGGTGCCGCCGGGCGACCGGCGCGACGTCTGGGCCAGGGACGCCCGCGAGCAGCTCGCCGTCCTGTCCGCCGCGACCGACGCGAAGGGGCGGCGTCTCCAGGTGATCCGCGTGGACGGGCCGGACACCGTACGCTCGCGCAGCTCGACGTTCGTGGACTCGTACCTCAACTTCCACCTCGTCAACGGGGGAGTGATCACCGCGCAGTTCGGTGACGCGAGGACCGACGCCGCGGCCCGCCGGACCCTGGCCGAGGCGTTCCCCGGACGTGAGGTCGTCCAGTTGGACGTCGACCGCCTCATGGGCGGCGGCGGGGGAATTCACTGCTCGACCATGCACCAACCCATTCCGTAGCCAGGCACCCATCCGCACCTGTCGGAAATCGCCACGACCGTCCCATACCCTTCATCCTCAGGACCCCTGATTCAGGATCAGTTCTCCCTGAATGCGGGCTCGTTAGCTGTATTCGGAGTTCTCCGTGCCCAAGACCCTCATGTCCCGCCGGAACGTCCTGCGCTCTTTCGCGGGCATCGGCGCCCTCGCCCTCGGAACGGCGGCCTGTGGTCCGCGCGACACCCCGCAAACAGCCGGCTCCTCCGCCGCCTCACCGAAGACCGCGGGGCGACGCTTTGGCGCCGAGTGGGACAGTCACACCCGTACCTTCATGTCCTGGCCGGCCCTGGAGTCGGTCTGGGGGGATCAACTCCCGTCCGTGCGGGCGGACATCGCGCGCGTGGCCCGCGCGATCGGCGAGTACGAAGCCGTGGTGCTGATGGCTCGCCCCGAGCAGCAGGCCGCGGCCCAACAGGCATGCGGCTCCCAGGCCGAGGTGATCCCCCTCAAGGTCGACGACCTGTGGGCGCGGGACACCGTGCCCGTGTTCGTCGAGGACTCCGGCGGCATCCTGGGCGTTGACCTGAATTTCAGCGGCTGGGGCAACAAGCAGGAGCACCACAACGACGCCCAGGTCGGCCGCACCCTTCTCGCGAAGTACGACATCCCGCGCACCAGGGCCCCGTTGGTGGCCGAAGGCGGCTCCTTCGAGACGGACGGAGAGGGGACCCTGTTGGTCACCGAGAGCTCGGTGGTCAACGAGAACCGCAACCCGGGGAAGAGCCGCGATCAGATCGAGGCCGACATCAAGAGCAGTCTCGGCATCGAGAAGGTGATCTGGCTGGCCGGCGTGCGCGGCAAGGACATCACCGACGCGCACGTCGACAGCATCGCCCGGTTCACCGCGCCGGGCGTCGTCCTCGTCGACCGCGCCTTCCCCGACAGCCCCCCGGACGTCTGGTCACGCGCTGCCGACCAGGCCAGGTCGGTACTCAAGGACGCAACGGACGCCCGTGGCAAGCCCGTTGAGGTCGTCGACCTGCCCCAGCCCGACCTCGACCAGATCACCGGCCGGGGCGATGCCTTCGTCTCCACCTACGCGAACTTCTACGTCGCCAACGGCGCGGTGTTCATCCCCCGCTTCGGCGACGCCAAGGCCGACGACCGCGCGAAGGGGATCCTGCAGGACCAGTTCCCCCAGCGCGACATCGTGCAGGTGAAGATCGACACCATCGCCTCGGGCGGTGGCGGCATCCACTGCTCGACCCACGACCAGCCCGGCAAGCCCGCCAAGTAGCGGGCGCAGCGGCGCCTCGGTCGCCCGGGACGGTGCCGTGCTGACGGCGGGCCCTGGCCCTGTTCGCGTACGGCCACGGCGCGTGGTGGAGGGGGCCGGACCTCGCGGGGCGCTCGGCCGTCATGCGGTGTCCGTGGTGATGGCCGTGAGCATGGGGACCCTCGCGGCCTGGCGCCCCGACCGGAGGGAGGCGAGAACGCCGATCGCGGTGGCGGCAAGGCCGGGGCCAACGCCCTCCTTCGCCTTCGGCTTTGAGCTGGGAGCAGGGATGGGCAGGGAAGGAATCGGGTCACCCGGGAAGGTGAGGCAGCGGACAATCGCCGGCTCCGGCGAGGTCGAGGTTGCTACAAGTACCGGGTTCTCTCTATCCGTCCTCGGCCCGCGCGGGGATGCCGCCATGTTCGTCGCACCCTCACGGGACGGTGCGGGGGTGTGGTGCTTGCCGCTGCCGGGCCCTTGCGCCTGATTGCGGAAGGTCATATGCGAGTTGTCCTGTTGGGCGAGCACCGTGCGGACAGGATGGTGCCTCCGTTCCGGCGCGCCGGAGCGGAGGTGGTCGTGCTGGGGTTCGTGGATCTGGACGCGTTCCTGGGCCCTGGGGCCGTGTGCGGGAAGCTACCGCCCGAACTGACCGACGCCGGTCTGTTGTCGCTCCTGCGCGAGTACGACGCGGACCTCGCCGTTGCGAACATGGGCCAGATCGGCCAGGAACGCCTGCTGCCTGTATACGCCCGGGTGGGGGCGACCTGGCGGTCGACGGGGCACCGGATGCTGGCCCACTCCGAGGACTTCGCGTGGCTTGCCACCGACAAGGTGTGGCTCCACTCCGTCGCGCGGCAGCGCCACTGGCCGGCGCCGCGCGGGGTTGTCTGCGACGCGCCGGCGGCCCTGCTGGCCGCCGCTGGCTCGATCGGGCTGCCCACCGTCGTCAAGGAGGCGTGCAGCGAGCCGTTCGCCGGCCGCCATTACGTGGCGGACAGCCAGTCCTTGCAGCAGGTGTGCCGGGAAGTCAGGTATCCCGTTGTGGTGCAAGAGGCTGTCGAGGGTGAGGAGTTCGGCGTTGAGCTGCTGACCACTCCATCGGGCACGGTCATCTGGCCTGTCGCCTCCATGGGGCGGCTCGACGGTGACTGCGCGCCGGGGAAGCGGGTCCGGGTCGCGCCGGCGCCGTTGCCTGACCAGGCGCACGAAGAGCTGTTGAAGGTTGTCCAGGACATCGTGGACGCCTTCGGTCCGGCGGGCCCGTGGCAACTCGACTTCGCGGTCGGCGACGACGGGCGGCTGCACCTCATCGAGATCAACGGACGGCTCAGCGGCATGACCAATCTGAGCTGGACGAGCACGGACGTGGACCCGCACGCCGCACACGTCGCCGCCGCCCTGGGGCAACCCCCGCCGCCGTGCCGGGCCGAGCGGGTGGCGCTGGAGCTGCCGGTACGCAACGAGGCCGTCCTGCCGCCGGTTCCGGCCGGAGTCGAGCTGCGCCCCTTCCCGGGCAACCCCGCCAACCGCGGTCCCCTGCACCTCGGTTACTACCGGGCGGTGCTCGGCGTTCCGGCCGATCGCGAGGACCGGGCCCGTGAGTGGTTGCTGTCCGTACCGGAGGAACTGCTCCTGGCGAGCCCCCGGATGGCGCTCGATCAGCTCACCCGGGGCATGCTCGCGCTGAAGCAGGGCGGTTCGGCCGTTACGTCGTGCTGATGGGGGCGAAGACCGCGGCCATTTTTCCGCCGCGGGCGACGTTCATGACGGGGTCGGCGCTCAGCCGGCTTCCGTAGCCGATGACCTGCCCGTCGAGCACGGGGACGACCAAGTCCCGGAAGTAGTGCCCTTGCTCGGCGGGCACGGTCGGCACGTTGACGCGCTGCTGGACCAACCAGCCCTGGTGCTGCGGCGCGCGCACGGCGGACTCCCACTCCGCGGCGGCGGTGTGGGTGCCGATGACGATCTGCTGGCCCCGGGAGCCGTAGGGCGCCTTGAGCACGAGCTGTTCGCGCGCCGCGATCGCCTCCGCGCAGGTGATGCCGTCCCCGAGTTTGCGGCTGTAGGGGACCAGGGCGTCCAGGGCCGCGGCTTGTGCGGGGGTGAAGAGGTGCCGGAACCGGGGATCGGAGAGCACGGCCAGGCAGAGCTTGTTCTCCGCGATGAAGCGCTCGGCGAGGACATTGGGAATCACCAGTGACCCGCTGGTGACCCGGGAGCAGAAGTCGTCCCACTTGGTGGGCTCGTGGAAGTCGTGCGGAATGTATTTGAAGTACCCCAGACGCAGCTCGTCCGCCCGCCCCACCTCGTCGGGCCGCAGGACCAGCGGAGTCCGGCCGCGCCGCCGCAGTTGCGCATCCATGATCCCGAACTCGTGGGCAGCGCTGCGCGCGTTGTGGAAGATGCCGATGTCTTGGGTGTCCTCTTCGGACAGGCCCCGCCGCCGGCCGTAGTCGATCAACCAGTCGGCGAACCACTCGGGGTGCTCGAACGGGGTCCGGGCCGTGCCCTCCAGCTCGGTACCCAGATCGGACTGGCGCCAGAGCCGGTTGAGCATGCCGAAGGACAGCGCGGCGCCGGGGCCGCTCGCATTGAACTCCAGTACCTTCGTGGTGCCCAGGGTGTCGCCCAAGAGGTCCAGGCGGCAGAAGTCGACGCGCAGCCGGTGCGGTTCGGGACACTCCATGACCCAGCGGTGCAACGGTGCCGGGACCGCGAGCAGGTCCTGCACCTGTGCGTCGCCGGGGTAGCTCCGTACCACCTGCTGCAGGCACTCCACCGCTGTGGTCACCCACTGCCGCAGGACGGGCTCGGCCGCCGCGTGCAGCACGGTGATCGATGGGCAAACAGGCCAGGCCCGCCGGTAGATTTCCAACGACGTCGACGTGATCGCTGCACGTTCGGCGTCGAAAGCCGCCTGGGCCGATTCGATTGTCGCGATCAGTCGGGAATCCGGCTGCCCGGACCCCGAGGTCAGCCCGAACTCGGCCTCTACAAGCGGAAGGTCAGTGACACAAGCGTTGATCATGCCGCCCATCCTCGCCTCGTACCTGAACCCGCAGAACTCCACTCATCGGGAGATCACCCGGCCGGGTGACATATCCCGGGCTGCGGTTATCCAGCGGTGTAACAGGCCAGTGCCCGCGTGGTGGTTGGTGGCGGTGGACTCCCCATGAGGCGTGGAACCGTCGACTGGGTTGACAGGTGGCCCCACGCTACGTTTCGGTCCCCTTGCGTTGACCGATCGTGTCAACGCGCCCCGAAATCACGGTAGATGGCCCGGGCCCCATACCGGCTCGGCTTTCTCCCAGGAGCTGGGGAGAAGTTCCTTTCGCGATCTTCGGCAGGCGTCCGTCAGCCAGGAGCGGAGTTGATGCATCCGGGGCGGCCGGTCGTGGCTGGAGTTCGTTATCGCCGTGCATTACTTGCTGCGATCTCGATGCTGTGCTGAGTAGGGTGCCGCGCGTGATTTCCAAGGGACGGCACCAAGACGGGGATGTTGCGGCGGCCCTTGACCGGGCCAGGAGCGCTGGCTGCCAGGTAGTGCCTGATAAGAATGGGCATCGATGGGGGTGGGTGGTGTGCTGCTCTTGCGGAGCACGCCATGTTGTCTCGGGCACTCCGAAGAACCCTGGTAATGAGGCGAAGCGTATTGATCGCTTCGTCAGGGACCACCGGCACTGAAAGGACATCGCGCTGTGTCTGAGTGGAGCTTCACCCTCCTGATCAATCAGCCCCTCACCCCAGGGCAGGCCGATGCCTTCGACCACTGCGACGCCTTCGCCGACGGCTCGGTCTCCTACACCCTGGGGCCCGACAATTCCGAGGCGTATGCGCACGCTCCGGACCCGGAGGCGCTGAGGGAGCTGTCGTGCGACATCGAATCGCCGACGCTGCTGGACGCCGTCGCACAGGTGGCCCGCGACATCCGGCTCATCCCAGGGCTGCGCGCCGTTGGCGTGCGGTACGGCGACATCGTCACCCTTGAGGAGGCCGCACAGCGCTGCGGGCGCGGCCATCACGAGCTCGTTGAACTCGCCAAGGGCCGGCGCGGACCCGGCGGATTCCCCGATCCGGAGTCCGGAACGGACGGCACGGAGTTCTACTCCTGGCGCAAGATCGCCGCATACCTGGCACGTGCGGGCGTCGCAGTTCCCGAGACGCCCCGCGACCTCGTCATCGCGGACCACGCGTTGCGTCTCGCCGATGCACTCGAAGGCGCTGACGTTTCACCAGGCACGCTGCGCTCTCTGGGCCTGCCGCTCAACTGACCCTGCGCCGGCACGGGGTGAGGCCTTGCCTCCGGTGGCGCTACAGCCCGGCTGCCGACCGTCATGGACGGGTCGTCAGGCCGTCCAGGGTCAGGTCGAGCAGGCGCTCCGCTTGCTCGCGTTGTTCGGGGCTCGCCGAGGTGAGGGCGATGCCTTCGAGAGCGACGCTGACATCGGTGGCGCTGATGTCGGTGCGGATCGTACCGGCGGCTACGCAAGCCTCCATGAGGGTACTCAGGGCGGCCCGGATCATGTCCCGGCTGTGACCGTACGGGTTGTTCCCCGTCGCGGCGATGGCACGCAGGGCGTCGATCATGCCGTACTTGGTGGTCACGTAGTCCAAGAAGAGGCGGGCCCAGGCGCGCAGGGCGTCAAGGGGCGGCTTCGCTGCCAGCAGCGTGGGGGCCGCGTCGCACAGTTGGGCCACCTCATTGCGGTAGACGGCCTCGACCAGTGATTCACGGGTGGGGAAGTTGCGGTACAGCGTGGCGCTGCCGACCCCCGCCTCCTTGGCGATGCGCTCCAGGTGGGCGCCGAGCCCCTCCGTCGCGAAGGTGCGCGCTGCCACCGCGAGGATCTTCTCCCGGTTGCGCCGCGCGTCAGCTCGCAACGGCCGTTGCGCTCCCTCAGTCATAGCGCTGGTCATCCCTTCCCGGACTCTCCACTCTTGCTAACCGGAGGCGCGCCCGTTTAATCTGACACCAACTGGGGGCGCCCCCAGTTCCACTCTAGGGCACGGCATCGGCCTCCATGCACCTCGCTAAGGACGGAAACATGACAGGCATCAAGGACAAGGTGGTCGCGATCACGGGTGCCAGCAGCGGCATCGGGGAGGCGACGGCGACCTATCTCGCCGAGCGCGGGGCCCGCCTGGTACTCGGAGCCCGGCGGGAGGATCGGTTGAACGCGGTGGTGGATCGGATCACGGCGCAGGGCGGCTCGGCCGTCGGCGTCGTCGTCGATGTCACACGCCGCGAGGACCTCAAGCGCCTGACCGGTGCGGGTGTTGACCGCTTCGGCCGGCTCGATGTTCTGGTCTCCAACGCGGGCACCATGGCGGTCTCGCCGTTCGACGAGTTGCGGCAGGACGACTGGGACGCCATGGTCGCCACCCACATCACGGGCCTGCTGAACGGCATCGGGGCGGCGCTGCCCATCTTCCGGCAGCAGCACTCCGGACAGTTCGTCAATGTCGCCTCCACCGCGGCCTACGTCGTCAAAACCCCCCAGGCGGTCTACGCGGCCACCAAAACGGCGGTGAAGGTGCTCACCGAGGGCCTGCGCCAGGAATCGGGGCCCGACCTGCGCGTCACCCTCGTCTCGCCCGGCTTCACCCACACCGAAGGCATCGGCAAGGGGGCCAGCCCTGAGGTCGCGGCCGCGATGACCCGGCAGCGGGACGAGATCGCCATGCCACCCTCGGCGATCGCCTCCGCCATCGGCTACGCCATCGAACAGCCCGACGGCGTCGATGTCAGCGAGATCGTCGTCCGCCCCACCGCGCAAGCCTGACCGCGGCGAGCCGGCCCACTCGAAGCCGCCTCGCCCGTCGTCAAACCACCGCGTGACGACATACGGCCCGTGCGTCCAATGAACCTGTGTCATCCGGGGGTTGGCGGCGGCTCGCATTCCATCGGATCCGAGGGTGATTGCTGGCCGAATTTGACGACAGATGGGTTCATTCCCGTGTCCGGAAAGGGCCCTCGGTGGCGAATCCGCTCTGCCAGTGGTTCTCGACCGACCTGCAGTCGATCGTCTGCCGGAGTTTGGTCGTCGCCCGCTTCTGGGCGACGGACGCACGGTGCAACGTTGGTGCGACGGACGTGAGTTGATTGATGTCAACGGAATCTAGCCACACGGCGCTTTTCCGGGGGCAGGCCCGAGGCAAGGCTGTAGCCCCTACCGGGCGGGGCTGGTAAGGGCTTGTACGCCATGGCCTGAAGCAATCAGTCCTGCGCGTTGTCGTCGGGGTCAGGGATTTTGTGTGTTGGCGTCACGCGTTGGTGAGCGTCAAGGCCGAGCCATACGGATGCGAGGGCGACTCCGACGCCGACCACGGTTTCGTTGACGGCTAAGTCGGCCAAGGCCGGAACGGCGGTCGCGAGGAGGGACAGCAGGGCGACGATGATGGAGCGAACCATTACCGGGTTGTTGCGGAGAAAATCGCGCATGTCGGCTCCGTGAGTGAGTGTCGACTTCATCAGTATCGACGCCATGAGTCGGGTTAGGAAAGGGCGCGTAGGAGTTCGGCGGGTGCCGTACCGAGCGCAGTGAGCAAAGCCAGGGACGGGGCGTGCAGGGCGTACTTCCAGCGCTCCAGGGCGGGAGGGCGACGGCGTCCTGGCCGAGGCCATCGAATTGCGGGTAGGGAAGCCGGACTTGGGTATGTCCGGCAGCGCCTCGGCGGCGTCCGCCGCGGCTGTCGCCGCGCAGGGGGCCGAGCGTACCCGTGCCGGTTTGGAGGGCCCCCTTAATTGGCGAGCCTGCGGCCGTAGACGGTTGCTCTCCGACGCCATGCACGCATGGCCACTCGTCCGCGACGGCTAAGCGAACGGCGCGTCGCTAAGTAGCTACGGCATATTCCACATTGATCCTGTTATGACTGTGATACGTCGCTATAACACGAAATGCCTCGTTCAACCACTGGAGAAGAAATGCACAAGCTTCAGAAGGCTGCCGTCATGGCCGTCGTCGTCGGCAGCTTCGGCTTCCTCGGTGCGGGCACTGCCTACGCCGACGGTGGAAGGGGCGGCACCGAGCTGGACATCAGGCAGAGCGCCTCGTGCCGGTCGCACGACGCGAACGTCGACGTCCTCGGCGAGGTCGGGCTTCTCAACGGCGTGCTGGGCAACGCTCTCGGTGGCGAGGGCGCACCGGGTGCGCAGAGCAGCCGGGTCGGCTCGACCATGGGCTGCAGCAACACCGTCGGCTCCCTGGGGGAGAAGAGAGGCGGCGAAGACAAGGGCCGAGGCTCTGAAGGCAGAGAGGGCAAGGAAGGCAGAGAAGACGGGGGCGACGGGGTATAACACCGAGGCCCGGCCTCCGGGCCGGGCCTCGTTGGCCTCATCAGAGCCAAGCCACCGGATTCCGCTCAACCCACAGTCGCAAACAACCGGCCGTTGGCCGGGCTTCTTCTCCGGGAAGCCTGGCCGGCGGCCGGAGTTTTGGCCCCGGCCGTCCTTGGTCGGCACGTGCACGTTGTCGGTGTGGGTGTTGATGAGGCCGAGGAGTTCCAGGATGGCGGTGGTGGTGGACGGGTCGAGCGCCGAGGTGACTTCGTCGCAGGGGAGGAGGTCGGGTTCGGTGGCCAGTGCGCGGGCGATGGCGGCGTGTTGGCGCTGTCCGCCGGAGAGTTCGTGGGGGTAGCGGTCCTCGAACTCGGCGGGGAGGCCGACGTCGTTGAGGAGTTCGCGTACTCGGGCGGGCACGGCTGCTGCGCCGCTACGCCATGGTCCTCCACGCAAGGTTCCACACGCCGGAGGCGGTGCCCGCTACCTGATCGCTCGCCTTCCCGTCCCGGCCTGTCTCGCAGGTAGGCTCGATGTCACGGGTGAGGGCTTGCGGAAACGGAAGGCGCAACCAGTGGTGATCGGCAGTCGGGAGCGGCGGCACGTTGTCGTGCTGCTCCTCGGGCTGCTGCTGGCCGTGGCAGGCGGGGCGTTGTGCGGCCAGGGGGCGGGCGCCGCAGCCGCACGGTCGATGGTCTCCGGCGCACCCTCGGTACACGGTGCGCAGGTCGTACCGTCCGCGGTCCACGCCATCGCACCGGCCGACGAGCGAGCCGCCGGTCACGCTGGCGCGCGTCCCTCCGTGCATGTCGAGGCGGGCGGGGCTCCCGGCTGCGGCAAGGGGCATGGGGATCTCCCCGGACCCCTCCCAATCGTCTCCGCCGCCTCGCAGCAGGATCTCGTGCCGAGCGTTCTCCCGGCCTGCCTCACCCCCGAGTCGCAGGCATGGTCCGACGCCGCCCACGCAAGGCCGCCCGTGCGCGGCCCCACACCTCTGCGGCCGCCGACCCCGGCCGAACTCTCCGTCCTGCGCGTGTAGATGCGACGGGCGGTGCGCACGCCTGCGCGCGTGCGTGCCGTTCCAGCGGTCCACGTCGTATCCAGGAGTATCAGGACAGGAGACAGCTCCGCATGCTTCATTCCTCCCGCACGCTCATCGTGCGCGCGCTGCGCGCCGTCGCGGTCTGGCCCCCTTCTCGATGGGGCACCGCGGCAGGAGGGGCCGCACTGACCGCGCTCGTGGTCGGATTGCCCACGGCCGTGATTCCCAACCCGCTGTTCACCCGCACCGTTGCCACCCCGTTCTGGGGCTACCCGTCGCTCGTCCTCACCGCCGCACTCGCCGGACTGTTGCTGGCCACGTACGTGCCCACCGGCGCGGGTGCGAGTGATCAGCGCCCCAGCCGGCTGGGCACGGTGGGTGGCCTGTTGGGCTTCCTCGCGGTCGGCTGTCCGGTCTGCAACAAGCTCGTGTTGCTCGCGCTCGGCACATCGGGCGCGCTGAGCATCTGGCAGCCGTTGCAGCCCCTGTTGGCCGTCGCTTCCCTGACGCTGTTGGCGGTGGCCACGGTGCGGCGACTGGCGGGCGAGATCGCCTGCCCCGCCGCCTGAACGGCCGCTCGCCGACCTTCCCCTCCCCCTTCCTCTCACCCCCCTTTCCTGTTTCGGGAGACCTGCATGTCGTTGAGCAAGAAGTTCTGCCTGCAACCGGCGGAGAACCTGGGCAAGTTTGCCTATCTGCCGCAGTTGGTGCTGCGGGTCAGCGTCGGTTTCATGTTCCTGAGTGGTGCGGTGGGCAAGCTGGCCGATCTCGATGGGTTCGCCGGCGCGCTCCGGGAGGCGGCGATGCCCCTTCCCCTGGCGGGCGTGGTGGCGCCGGTGCTGGCCGCGGTCGAACTGGTGGCAGGCGTCGCGCTCATGCTGGGCATCGGCACCCGCCTGGCCTCGCTGGTGCTGGGCGTCACGATGGTCGGGGCGCTGATCACCACCGTCGCGCCCCCGCTCCTGGACCGCTACCCGAACCCGTGGACGTGGCTGAGCAACCTCTTCTACCAGCCGGAGTGGCTGTTGTTGGGGCTGCTGGCTTGGTTTGTCTGTGTCGGTGGTGGCCGGCTCAGCGTCGACGCGTGGGTGCAACGTCGACGGGCCCCCGAGTCCGATTCCGGCACTGATTGATCCACCCTCGGGCCTCGGGTCTCGGGCCTCGGGAGGAATCCTCCGGGCGTCGGTCATGTGTGGGCGCCCGGAGGGTTCTGGCGGCGGGCCCGAGGCACCAGGCGTCACCCGGGGCGTGGCCGTGCGTGTGGTGCTCGTCGCCTCAGGAGGCCGTTGACTCGCGCAGGCTGCGGAAGAAGGCTCGGATGTCGTCGATGAGCAGGTCCGGTTCTTCCATCGCGGCGAAGTGACCGCCCCGGTCGAACTCCGTCCAGCGGACGATGTTGTTGGTGCGTTCGGCGATGTGGCGCAGGACGATGAAGTTCTCCTGCGGGAAGGAGGCGAACGCGGTGGGGACCGTCGAGGGCTCCGGCGGTTTTCCCTGATAGGCGGCGTGAGCGCGCTCGTAGTAGATGCGTGCGGAGGAGCCGGCGGTACCGGTCAGCCAGTACAGCATCACGTTGGTGAGGAGATGGTCGCGGTCGACGGCGTCCTCCGGCCGGTCGTCGGAGTCGGTCCACTCCTTGAACTTCTCGGCGATCCAGGCGAGTTGGCCGATCGGCGAGTCGGTGAGTGCGTAGGCGAGGGTCTGCGGGCGCGTGGACTGGATGTCCGCGTAGCCCTGCCGGTCGCGGGTCCACGCCTGCATGCGCTCCCAGGAGGCACGGGTGCGCTCTCGTTCCGCGGGGCTGAGGGGGGCGAGTTCGTCCTGCGTCGGTTCGGTCGTCGCTCCGGCGCCGGGGATCAGGTTCAGGTGGACGCCGAGGACCTCGTCGGGGCGGATGCGGCCCAGTTCGCGGGAGATGGCCGATCCCCAGTCGCCGCCCTGGGCCCCGTAACGGTGATAGCCCAGGCGGCGCATCAACTCGGCGAAGGCGGCCGCGACCCGCTGGTACTCCCAGCCCCTTTCGCGGGTGGGGCCGGAGAACCCGAAGCCGGGGATGCTCGGCAGGATCAGGTGGAAGGCGTCCGCGGGGTCGGCGCCGTGCGCCCGGGGGTCGGTCAGTGGGCCGGCGATCCGCTCGAACTCGACGAGGGAGCCGGGCCAGCCGTGCGTGATGATCAGCGGGGTGGCATCCGGTTCGGGGGAGCGGATGTGCGCGAAGTGGATGTCTGCGCCGTCGATCGTGGTGGTGCACTGCGGCCACTGGTTGAGGCGGGCCTCCGCCGCCCGCCAGTCGTACGCGTGCCGCCAGTAGTGCGCGAGTTCCCGCAGGTAGTCACGCGGAACGCCGTAGTCCCAGCCGACGTCGGGCAGTTCGTCCGGCCAGCGGGTGCGGTCGAGGCGGTTCCGCAGGTCGTCCAGATCGCTGTCCGGGACCGCGACTCGGAACGGTCGGATGCTGTCGTCCGGTGGTGTCGTCATGGTGGTGCAGCTTAGGTGGACCTGCCGCTTTCAAGATCGATATTTTGTGGGGACTTCTGCGGCGAAGCCCCCGCAGGCACGATGGGTCGAGTCGGAAAGCTCGGGGGTCCGGCGCTCGCCGGACCCGACGGAGACAAGGCGGCCGGACATGACGGACCGATTCACCCCCACCCCCGACGACAAGTTCAGCTTCGGCCTGTGGACGGTCGGTTGGCGGGGCGGGGACCCGTTCGGGGACGCCACCCGCCCCGCCCTCGACCCGGTCGAGTCCGTCCGACGGCTCGCCGAACTCGGGGCGTACGGCGTCACGTTCCACGACGACGACCTGATCCCCTTCGGCGCGGGTGAGGCGGAGCGCGACGCACACGTCAAGCGGTTCCGGCAGGCGCTGGAGGCCACCGGCCTGACCGTCCCGATGGCCACCACCAACCTCTTCACCCACCCGGTCTTCAAGGACGGTGCGTTCACGGCCAACGACCGCGATGTGCGGCGTTACGCGCTGCGCAAGACGATCCGCAACATCGACCTGGCGGCCGAACTGGGCGCCGGGACCTACGTCGCCTGGGGCGGCCGCGAGGGGGCCGAGTCCGGTGCCGCCAAGGACGTTCGCGCCGCCCTCGACCGGCTCAAGGAGGCGTTCGACCTGCTGGGCCAGTACGTCCTGGAGCAGGGCTACGACCTCCGCTTCGCGATCGAGCCCAAACCCAACGAGCCGCGCGGCGACATCCTGCTGCCCACCGTCGGCCACGCCCTCGCCTTCATCGAGCGGCTGGACCGCCCGGAGCTGTACGGCGTCAACCCGGAGGTCGGGCACGAGCAGATGGCCGGCCTCAACGTCCCGCACGGCGTGGCCCAGGCGCTGTGGGCTGACAAGCTCTTCCACATCGACCTCAACGGCCAGTCCGGCATCAAGTACGACCAGGACCTCCGGTTCGGCGCCGGTGACCTGCGAGCCGCCTTCTGGCTCGTCGACCTCCTGGAGAACGCCGGCTACCAGGGCCCGCGCCACTTCGACTTCAAGCCGCCGCGCACCGAGGACTTCGACGGGGTGTGGGCCTCCGCCGCGGGCTGCATGCGCACCTACCTGATCCTCAAGGAGCGCGCCGCCGCCTTCCGTGCCGACCCGCGCGTCCGGGAGGCACTGCGCGCCGCCCGCCTGCACGACCTCGCGCGGCCGACCGCGGAGGACGGCGTCGCCGCCCTGCTCGCCGACCGCACCGCCTTCGAGGAGTTCGACGTCACCGCCGCCGGCGAACGCGGCATGGCCTTGGAGCAGTTGGACCAGTTGGCCGTGGAACATCTGCTGGGCGCGCGGTGAGGTGAGAACCCCGGTCCGCCGGGTTGGTACGGGGATTGCTCGACAGCGCCGTGTGGTGTCCGGGCGAGAGGAGCGTTGGGCCCCGCTGGGGCGAAAGGCGGCCTGTCGCAGACACGACTCCTGGTAGGGGCAACGGGGCCGGGTGGACGCCGAACTCGTCCGCCCGGCCCCGTGCCTGGCCATGCCGTCGGGGTCAGCCGGTCACCGGCCCGGGCGCCTGGCTGTGGGGACGCGCCGGGCGGGGAGTGACGATGGGAAACACCGGGTCGGGGAAACGCAGGTAGTCCCAGACCGTGTCGGCGGCTGCCTGGTTGTCGGTCTGGATGGTGCCCTTCGTGACCTCGTTGTCGAAGTTCTCCTTGAAGCGGTGCCCGGCCAGTGCGAGGCGTTCCAGGGCCTCGCGGCTCAGGGTGATGGTGGCGTCGGTGGTGCGGGCGAGCGGGTCGCCGCCCTCGACGTACACCAGCACACCGTTGCGCAGGGTGGTGACGCACATCTGGTTGTCGGTGGTGACGATCCAACGCAGGACGATCGGCTCGGTCTGCTCGGCCGCGGCCTGTGGGCCGTCGATGCTCTTCGCCAGGGCGGAGAAGAACTGCTCCAGGGTCATGCTCTTGACGAGATCGGCGGCGCCCTTGCTGAGGGGCGCCTCGGGGAGGTTCTGCAGCTCGTGGGCGCCGGTGAGGTAGAAGTTGCGCCAGGTGCCGTTCTCCGAGCCGTACCCGAGCTGGGTGAAGACCTGGGCCTGGAGGTCCTTGGCCTGTTGGAGGATGTCGGAGGGGACCTCGTAGGCGTCGGTCTGCCCGGCGGGCAGCGGATCGCCGGCCGCGAAGATGATGTGGTTGAGCACCTCGGCCGCCCAGCGGTACTGCGGCGGCTCGGCCTCCGCCGCCTGTTGGGCGACGGTCAGCGCACCCTTCGGGCCGCCCATGGCCTTGACGTACTGCACGCCCGCCTCGACGGGCGGCAGGCTCCACAGGTTGGCCGGGTTGCCGTCGAACCAACCGATGTAACGCTGGTACACCGCCTTGGTGTTGTGGCTCATCGAGCCGTAGTAGCCGCGGTTGTACCAGTGGTCGGCGAGGCTGAGCGGGAGCTGTTGGAGCTGCTCGGCGATCTCGATGCCGGTGTAGCCGGCGTCGATCAGGCGCAGTGTCTGGTCGTTGAGATAGCCGTACATGTCGCGCTGGTTGGCGAGGAAGGTGAGGATGTTCTCCTTGCCCCAGCGCGGCCAGTGGTGGGAGGCGAAGACGACGTCGGTGTGCTCGCCGAAGGTCTGGATCGCCTCGGTGAGGTACTTCGACCAGGCGTGCGGGTCGCGGACCTGGGCGCCGCGCAGACTGAGGATGTTGTGCATGGTGTGCGTGGCGTTCTCGGCCGCCAGTAGGGCCCGGAGTTCGGGGAGGTAGATGTTCATCTCCGCCGGGGCCTCGGTGTTCGGCGTGAGCTGGAAGACCAGTTGGACGCCGTCGATCGTGACCTGGTAGAGCCCGGGGCGCCAGGGGATGACGTTCGAGGCGGGCCAGAGTTCGGCGGACACGGGCTGGTGCTGCGGGCCGCCGATGTAGTCGGTCGGTGTGACGAGGGTGAGTTCGCCGGTGGAGATGGTGAGCCCGAGTCCGGCGCCGACCTGCCCGGTGGGGCTCTTGTCCAGCCGCGGGGCGTACATGTAGTCGGCGCGGCGGCTCATCGCCGGTCCGGCGAAGACGTTCTCGCTGATCGCGTGGTCGAGGAAGTCCTGCGGCGCGAAGACCTTCAGGCCGAGGGGCGGGTTGCCGTTGCGGTCGGCGAACAGGCCGCGGGAGCCGCCGAAGTGGTCCACGTGCGGGTGGGTGTAGAGGAGGCCGGTGATCGGGCGGGAGTCCTCGGTGGCGGAACGGTAGAGCTGGAGGGCTGCCTGGGCGGTTTCGAAGGAGGTGAGCGGATCGACGATCACCAGGCCGGTGTCACCGGTGATGATGGTCATGTTGGACAGGTCGTAGCCGCGCACCTGGTAGACGGCGCGCGGGCCGCGCGCCGCGACGTGGTACAGGCCGGCCTGCGCGGTGAGCGAACCCTGCCGCCACAGGCTGGCGTTGACCGACGACGGGGCCGCGTCGTCTCCCGCCTCCCGGAGGAAGTCGTACTGGACGAAGTCCCACACGGTCTCCTTGCCGTCACGCGACGGGATCGCGGGGACGTCGGGCACGGCGATCAGCCCGCGGCTCGCGTCCTGGAAGTCTTCCGCGGACGGTGGGATGGTCTCGATGGCGCGGCGGTTCGCCTCCGCGACGGACGGGGTCGGCTGAATCGGCTCGGACTCGGCGGTCATCCGGGGTGTCCTCCTGAATTCGGGCACGGCAGGGCCACGTTGGACAGAAGAGATGCATGTGCCGGACAGGCACCCGTGTCACGCTAAGGAGTCGTGCAACTACGGACAAGGATGGGAACAGGCCATTCAAGGTCATTTCAGGCGCCTGCGCTGCAACAACTCGTGGAAGTTCCCGGCAACTTGGCTTGTCGCCGACGTTGGGTAGCCGAGGGCCGCGGGGCGGCCCCACCGGGCGTTGACCGCGACCGCTCGGTGGCCTGTGCCTGGACACCGGCCCGTCGGGCGCTCGTTGATACCCGGCGGCCGCTACCGCTCCAGGAGCCGCATGCCTGCGACGGGCCTGTGGGCATCCCCGACGGGCCAAGCGCTTGGCGGGCCGCCAACCCGGCAGCGCGCCGAGGGAGACCAGTCGGCGGGCGTCAGCGAGCGGGGAAACTCTCCCCCCGCATGGCTACGGCATCGCGGTCAAGCGCAATGACCCTTCCGCCGTCATGCATGCACAACACCCCATCCCTACCCACCACTTGACGTTCCGTCGCCCAATCGGCAGGGTTCACCGGACCCGAGGCGAGAGCGCGACCGCTCTCCTCCCGGACACCGCGACACCAAACACACCGAACTCCTCACCACCCCCCACACCACGCCGAGGAGGAACTGGACATGAGCCCGAAGCAAAGGGCGTTGCTCTGCGCCGCGAGTGCCGCGATCCTCACCACATACGCCCTCGCCCTACCCGCGACCTCCGCGGGAGCGGTGAGCGCTCCCGCCAGCCCTGCCCCCGCCTTCGAGGAAGTCTGGCGCACGAACTTCGACGGCGCCGCCGGCTCGCCCCCGTCCGCCGCCGACTGGATCACCGACACTGGTACCGGCTACCCGGGAGGCGCGCCCAACTGGGGTACCGGTGAACGGGAGACGTACACCAGCCGACCGGAGAACCTGCAGCTCGACGGCGCGGGCCACCTCAAGATCACCGCGCAACGGGACGGCGCCACCTGGACCTCGGGCCGGATCGAGACCCGCCGCACCGACTTCGCGGCCCCGGCCGGGGGCAAGCTCCGGATCGAGGCGAGCATCCGGGTTCCCGACGTCTCCGGCGGCGCCGCGCTCGGCTACTGGCCGGCGTTCTGGACGCTGGGCGCCGACTTCCGCGGCAACTACCAAAACTGGCCGGGCATCGGCGAGTTCGACATCATGGAGAACGTCAACGGCCTCAACAAGGTCTGGGGCACCCTGCACTGCGGTATCAGCCCCGGGGGACCGTGCAACGAGACCCAGGGCAAGGGCAGTTCCCGAGATTGCCCGGGCAGCCCCTGCCAGGCCGGCTTCCACACCTACGCGTTGGAGCTCGACCGCACCAACCCGGCCGCCGAATCGCTGCGCTGGTACGTCGACGGCCAGCAGTTCCACACCGTGAACGCCTCCGAGATGGACGCCGACACCTGGGCCAAGGCCACCCACCACGGCCACTTCCTGCTGCTCAACCTCGCCATGGGCGGGGGCTTCCCGGACGGTGTGGCGGGCTCACCCACCCCCACCGACGCCACCAAGCCCGGCGCTTCGATGCTCGTCGACCACATCGTGGTCTCCGTGCAGAAGCCGTCTTCCTAGGGAATGAGTCACCGACCCCACGGCATCGAGGGGATCGACCTGGACCGCGATGTAGGGAGCGCCGCGTCCTCCGCGACGGTAAGCGGGGAGAAGCGCGTCCCTTCTCGCATTCCGAGTCCCAGCGGCTGAGCCGTCTCCTGATCGAGGGAAGGGACGATCAGGAGACGGGCTCGCTGGCGACGCTGTGACGGAACACTGCTGGTCAGGCGCACGACCATCCCTGGGTGACCGGTGCCGTGTGGTCAGACCGGGTCACTGGGGTGACGATGGAGGGGACTGCCCGTCGTGCGTGCCCCATGCCCGGGCGGGGGCCCGCACGGTTGCCTGATGAGTGGGGGCGCCATGACGTTCGTCGATGCCGCCGTACGGCTCCCCGATGAGGGTGGGAGCTGGCGCACGCTCCTCTTCCGCAGGAGCAGATGTCTGGAGCTGAACTGGGACGCGGGGATCCGCTATCTCGGAGAGATCACCGAGTACCGGAAGCAGTGGCGTTCGCTGAGGCGGAGCTCCTTCGCCCGGGATGTCGGCGCGGCCGTGCAGTTGGCGGACGAGGGCGGTAGCTGGCGCACGTTGTTGTTCCAGGGCGACCAGTGCCTGGTGCTGAACTGGGACGGGGGCGTTCGGTTCCACGGGAAGATCATCGAACTCGGGGTGCAGTGGCGGGAGTTGCAGGGCACGCCGTTTGCCCAAGACCTCGATGCGGCGGTGGAGTTGCCGGATGAGGGGGGTAGTTGGAGCACGATGTTGTTCCAAGGCAACCGCTGTCTGGTCCTGAACTGGGACACCGGCATCCGGTATCACGGGAGGATCACCGACTTCGGCGGTCAGTGGAAGAACCTGCCGCCCAGTTTCTTCGGGAACTACGACGAGGCCCTCCAGATCCCTGACGAGGGGGGTAGCAGGCGCACCCTGCTGTTCAAGGGCGACGAGTGCTTGGTGCTGAACTGGGATGCGGGCATTGGCTATCAGGGCCCGGTCAGCGAGTTCGGGGAGGCGTGGCGGGAGGCTCACCGGGCGCTGTCCAGGACCCCGATCTTCGGGTAGAGCGGGTTCGGACAGGTCCGGCCGGGCCGAGGGGGTACGGCCGGGCCCTTGACCGGCCGGTGCGGAGCCAGTCGCAAATGTCCCCGCTCCGTAAGGATTCTTCTGTTCCGGTGCGGCCCGGCGGCGGGTGGGATGGAGGGCATGAAACTGAGAGTCTCTCCGCCGGAGTTCAGGGGCAGGCTGCATGATCCCCGCACGGCGACCCTGATCGGGCGGTGGCTGGGGCTGGCCATGCTGGTGTGTTTCGGCACCGGCTTGGTCAGCCATGTGATGCAACATCCGCCGGGGTGGTTGGCCAACAGTCTGCCGAGTCGTCCGTCGTGGGGTTACCGGTTCAGCCAGGGGCTGCACGTCGCTTCCGGGATTGCGGCGATTCCGTTGCTGCTGGCGAAGTTGTGGGCGGTGTATCCGAGGTTGTTCGTCTGGCCGCCGTTGCGGTCGGTCCGGCACGGGCTGGAGCGGCTGTCGGTGGCGGTGCTCGTGGCCGGGGCGGTCTTCGAGCTGGCGACCGGGCTGTTGAACATCGTCCAGTGGTACCCGTGGCCGTTCTCGTTCGTGCCGGTGCACTTCGCGGTCGCGTGGCTGGTGGTCGGGGCGCTCGTGCTGCATCTCGCCGTCAAGGCGCCCGAGATCAGGGCGCATTGGAGTCGGCGGTCGCCGGGGACGCTCGCGCTGCCCGTGGAGGACGGGCCCGACCGGCGTTCGCTGCTCGCCGGCGTGGCCGCGGCCGTGGGGGCGGTCACGCTCACCACGATCGGTCAGTCCGTCACCCCGCTGAAGGGCCTCATCCTGTTCGCGCCGCGCGATCCGGACCACGGTCCCCAGGGCCTGCCCGTCAATCGGACCGCCGCGGCGGCCGGCGTGGGTCGGGTCGTTGACGAGGCGTACCGCCTGGTCGTGGCCGGACCCCGGCCGTACGCCCTGACGCTGGACGAGCTGCGCGCCCTGCCCCAGCACGAGGTGGAGTTGCCGATCGCCTGTGTGGAGGGTTGGAGCAAGTCGGCGCGCTGGACGGGGGTGCGCGTCAGGGACCTGCTGGAGCGGGTGGGGGCACCGCCGGACGCCCGTGTGCGGGTGGTCTCACTACAACTGCGCGGCGGCTACCGGGTGTCGGAGATGGGACACCAACACGCCCGCGACCCGCTGACGCTGCTCGCGCTCCGCCTGAACGGCGCGGAACTCGACCCCGACCACGGCTACCCCGCGCGGCTCATCGCCCCCAATCGGCCCGGAGTGTTGCAGACCAAGTGGGTGGGGCGACTGGAGGTGCTGTCGTGAGGGCGGCGCGGCTTGTCGTGGGAGTGGTGGGCGCGGCGTTGTCGGGAGTCGGGCTGTGGTTGCTGCTCGACGACGTGCGTGAACTGACCGGTGTGGTGGTCTGGTTGGGCGGGGCGATCGTGCTGCATGACGCGGTCATCGCACCGTTGGTGTTGGTGGTTGGGTTGGTGTTGGCCCGTAGCGGAGCACGCGGTCCAGCGCGTGGGGCGCTGATCGTTGCGGGGGCGTTGACCGTGGTGGCGTTGCCGGTGCTCCTGCGTCCGGGGGCACCGGCCAATCCCTCGGTGCTGCCGCTGGACTATCCGCGTAACTGGGTGATTGCGGTCGGGGGAGTGGTTGCGGTGTCGGCGCTCTTGGCGGTCGCGCGGTGGATCGTCCGCAGAAGGCGGCGGTCGTGGTCGTGAGGGTTCCGGGGTGACGTGCACGGGTGGCCGCGGAGGCGCCAGAAAGGCTTACGAACCCCTGACGTCTGCGCGTCCAGCGGTCCATGGGCGGTCCCCTGGCCCTACGGTCGGTGGCATGTTGATCCTGGTCACCGGAGGTGCGGGCTTCATCGGCTCGCAGATCGTCACCGCCCTCACCGGCGCCGGGCACGCGGTGCGTGTCCTGGACGCCCTGTTGCCCGCCGCGCATCAGACGGCCCCGCCGATCCCGGAGGGGGTGGACTGGCGGCACGCGGACGTGCGCGATGCGGATGCCGTGGGCGACGCGCTGCGCCGAGTGGACGCGGTCTGCCACCAGGCCGCGATGGTGGGGCTCGGCAAGGACTTCGCCGATGCCCCGGAGTACGTGGGGTGCAACGACCTCGGCACGGCGGTGCTGTTGGCGGAGATGGCCGCTGCCGGGGTGCGGCGCCTGGTGCTGGCCGGCTCGATGGTGGTGTACGGCGAGGGGCGCTACGAGTGTTCCCGGCACGGCGTCGTACGGCCGGGGCCGCGCGAGGTGGCGTGCCTGGAGGCGGGGCGCTTCGAGCCGCCCTGCCCGCGGTGCGGTGAGCCGCTGGCGCCGGGATTGGTGGGGGAGGACGCGCCGGCCGATCCGCGCAACGTGTACGCGGCCACGAAGTTGGCCCAGGAACACCTGGCCGCTGCCTGGGCGCGGGCGACGGGGGGAAGGGCCGTGGCGCTGCGGTACCACAACGTCTACGGGCCGGGCATGCCGCGCGACACCCCGTACGCGGGCGTGGCGTCCCTGTTCCGGTCCGCGCTCGCGCGGGGCGAGGCGCCGCGGGTGTTCGAGGACGGTGGCCAGCGGCGGGACTTCGTGCACGTACGGGACGTGGCGGACGCCAACCGTGCCGCGCTCGACGGCCTGGCGGACGGCCTGGCGGAGGGCGGTGTGCGGGCCTACAACGTCGGCAGTGGGGAGCCGCACACGGTGGGGGAGATGGCCGCGGCCCTGGCTGCGTCGTACGGCGGGCCGGCGCCGGTGGTCACCGGGGAGTTCCGGCTCGGCGACGTCCGCCACATCACCGCCTCGTCGCGCAGGTTGCGCGACGAGTTGGGGTGGCGGGCCCGGGTCGGGTTCGCGGAGGGGATGGCCGAGTTCGCGGCGGCGCCGTTGCGGTCCGGCGGAGTCCGGTCGGATTCGGTGGCGTACGCGCGGTAGCGAAATCCCGCTCCCGCTCGCTGAGTTGGGCCGGGATGCGGGTCGGGCATTGTGCTGTCGGATGCGGTTGGCTCCGTTGCGCCGGTGGAGACGGGGTCTGCCGCGGCCGGCCGTGCCCTGTTCAGTTGGGCTGCACGACGGTGGTGATCTTCCCGCTCCCGAGGTCGTAGGCGTAGCCGCCGATCTTGATTTCGTCGATGCCCGGTGTGAGTTCGGGCGCCGAGCGCAGTCTGGCGACGTCCTTCCGGACTGTTTCGGACGGCTCCAGGACTGCCATCTCCAGGGCGGTCTGTTCGTCCCAGCCGCCACGGGCGGCGTAGCCGGCGCGCAACTCATCGTCGGCGAAGAGCCCGGAGCCGCAGTCGGTGTGGTGGATGACGGCGATCTCGAACCAGTCCGCGTCGGGGGTCTTGTTCTGGTGCAGGTGCACGATCCAGGCGAGGTCCTTGATGATCGCCGGTGTCACGCGGCCGCCGACGTTACGTGCCACGATCGCCTCGCCGAGACGGGCGCCGAGCACGGCCGCGGGCTCCACGCGCGGATCGATGCAGATGATCAAGTAGAGCTGCTTGAAGGGGATGAACGGGACCTGCGGGACGTCGGCCTGGGCACCGGAGGCCGAGAATGCCCGGTTGCGCTCCAGGTACGGGGTGAAGTTCGACATGGTTGGTCCCTTCAGGAGGCGGTGGCAGCCCCGGGCCGTGAGTCGGCATCGGGTGCGTGGCGGCAATGTCCGTGCTGCGCGAGCCGGCCCGTTCGGCCATGAACCGCAGGCGGGCGGAAACAAGCCCGCCTAGTAGCCACCGTCGCCCACGAGAGGAGTGCCCGCCAGGCGGCTCGCCCGGTAGGGGCGAGCCGCGCGTCGCCGGCTGGAAGGCCGCGGCAGGCGAGCGCTTCGGCCCTCAGCTCGCCTGATTCGGACGACGCGCACCGAAGCGGCGACGAACCTCTGACCGAGCGGGTCAGGGCGCCACCGGCAGATGGACCTCGAAGCGGCAGCCGCCCGGCACGTTGCACACCGCCGCGCGGCCCTGATGGGCCTCTACGATGCCGCGGACGATGGCCAGGCCGAGTCCCGCGCCGGCGGGCGGGGTGCGGGCGTCGGTGCCGCGCCAGCCGGTGTCGAAGACCCGCGGAAGGTCCTCCGGCGGGATGCCGCCGCAGCCGTCGGTCACCGCCAGCACGACCCGGTCGGCCTCCCGGCGCGCGGACACCGCGACGGTGCCGTCCGCGGGGGTCCGGCGGATGGCGTTGACGAGGAGGTTGGCCAGGACGCGGGACATCTCGCGGCCGTCGACCTCGACCGGCACCTTCTCCACCGCGTCGCCCACCAGTCGCACTCCGTGTTCGCGGGCGAGGGCGTCGGCGCCCGCGAGCGCGTCGCCGACGAGGTCGTAGGCCGACAGCCGGGTCGGGGTCAGGGCGAGGACACCGGCCTGGATGCGGGAGAGTTCGAAGAGGTCGCTGACCATGTCGCTCATCCGCTCGACCTCGGTGCGGATGCGGGTGTGGTAGACGCGGGGGTCGTCGACCACGCCGTCCTCCAGGGCCTCGGTCATCGCCCGGAGGCCGGCCAGCGGGGTGCGCAGGTCGTGGGAGATCCAGGCGACCAGTTCGCGGCGGGACGATTCCAGGGCCTTCTCGCGTTCGCGGGAGGCGGCCAGCCTGGCGCTGGTGGCGGCCAACTGGCGGCTCAGTTCGGCGAGTTCGGCTGTGGGGGCGGTGGCGGGTGGGGTGAAGCGGCCGTCGTCGCCGAGGGCGCGGGTGGCTTCGGCCAGCGCGCGACTGCCCCGGACGACGCTCCGGCCCAGCAGCAGCGACACGGCCAGGGACGCGACCGCGGCCATGGCACACACCATCGTGACGACCCACAGGTCGTGCTCCGAGAGGAGCATCGCCCAGGAGACCAGGATCGTGCCGGCGAGCATCGCGGCGACCGTGACGGCGGCGACGACGGCCAGTGAGAGCGCGACGGAGCGGTTGCGCAGCAGGCGCAGGGCCGCGGTGCCGGCCAGTCCGGCGACTGCGGCGCCGATCGCCGCGTACAGGGCGATGAGCAGGGTGTCACCGATCATGGTTGGCTCCCTTGCCGTTCGTCGCCTCGTCGCGCGTCCCGTTGGCGTCCGTCCCGTCGGGCTCGGGAGGATCGAAGCGGTAGCCGACGCCCCACACGGTGCTGATCAGGTGGGGACGGGCCGGGTCGGCCTCGATCTTCTCGCGCAGTCGCCGCACATGGACGGTGACGGTCGACAGGTCGCCGAACTCCCACCCCCACACCTCGCGCATCAAGTCCTCCCGGCTCGTCGCCCGCCCGGGGTTGCGCAGGAAGAAGGTCAGTAGGTCGAACTCCCGGATGGTGAGGGCGAGTTCGGAGCCGTTGCGGGTGGCGCGCCGGGCGGTGGGGTGCACGGCGAGGGGGCCGCTGTGCAGCCAGCCCGCCGTGCCCCCGCTCCTGGTAGGCGACGATGCGCCGGCCCGGCGGAGTACGGACTCCACACGCAGTACCAGTTCGCGGGGGCTGAACGGCTTGGTGACGTAGTCGTCCGCGCCCACTTCCAGGCCGAGGATGCGGTCCTCCTCGTCGCCGCGCGCGGTCAGCATGATCACGGGAACCGGCCCGTCCAGGCGTATGCGGCGGCACACCTCCAGGCCGTCCATGCCGGGCAGCATCAGGTCCAGTACCACCAGGTCGGGCGGCCGGGCCGAGGCTTGGGCGACGGCGGTGCGGCCGTCGGCGGCCACGTCGACGGCGAAGCCCGCCCGGTCCAGATACCCGGCGACGACCTCGGAGACGGTGGGGTCGTCGTCCACGACGAGTACGCGTTTCATCCTTCGGAGTCTCGCACTATGCGCGGCGCGGGCGGGCGGCAGAGGTCGTGACGGGGGCCGATGTCATCGATCCGTAAGGAGTGGCGACGTCAGCGTTCCGTAAGGACGCCGAGTCCCTTTTGCCTGTTTTGCGTTCGTAGGGTGAGTGGGGTGATCGAGACCTCCCCTTCCCCCTTGGGTGTTGCGCTGCCCTGTCTGAACGGGCCCGAAGCCCTCCCCGCGCCGGCCCGGACCGGACGTGCGACCCCCGGCCTGCCCTGGACGAACGACCCGTACGCCCACGCCCTGCGCACCGGCCGCGGCCCGCTGTACCTGCGCCGCCTGGCACCCCGCGCCCTCCGGGCGGGGGAGTTGCTCCCGTTGGACGTGGAGCGGTGGTGCGCCGCCCCCGACGCCGCCGACACCGGCGTGCTGCTCCGCTGCACCGGCCCCGTCCTGGACGTCGGCTGCGGACCGGGGCGCCTCGTGGCCGCGCTGGCCGTCCGCGGCGTACCGGTGTTGGGCGTGGACGTCAGCCCGGACGCCGTCGCCCGCACCCGCCGCCTCGGCGGCGCCGCCCTGCGCCGCTCGGTCTTCAACCGCCTGCCGAGCGAGGGCCGTTGGGGCACCGCGCTCCTGATGGACGGCAACGTGGGCATCGGCGGCGACCCGGTCGCCCTGCTCTCCCGACTGCGGGAGCTGGCCCGGCCCGGCGGTCGCCTACTGGTCGAGGCGGCCGCCGACGACGTGGACGAGCGCCTCACCGTCCGCGTCGAGGACGCCCATGGCCACCACGGTCGACCCTTCCCCTGGGCCCGACTCGGCCCAACTGCCCTACTACACACGGCCGTTGCGACCGGCTGGACCCTCACCGACCGCTGGACGACCGACAACCGCCACTTCCTCCAACTGCACCGCCCGAGCGCGGGACCCGACGACCCCCGCCTCGCCCCCCAGTCGTGCCCCACGACGATCCCCCGAAGGGCCACCCGCCCATGACCGACCACCCGACAACGACCTCGACCCGCCAGGCGCACCCCGGAGCGGGCCCACCCCACCCCACCCCCTCGACCGGCCGCCGAAAGAACGCGGTCGCCCTCACGGCCACAGCGCTCCTCCTGGCCGGCCTCACCGCGACGATCGTCAACACCCTCCACGCGGGCGACAACGTGAGCAACCCCGGCCGCCTGCTGGCCGGTTACGCGGTCGCCTGGACGCTGTTCGCCGCCGCCGCGTGGACCGTGCGCAAGGTCCCGACCCGCGCCGCGACCGTTCTCGTCGTGCTCGGCGCGGCAGCCATCGCGCTGGCCGGCCTCGCGGCGCCCCCGCGCACCAGTAACGACATGTACCGCTACGCCTGGGACGGCCGCGTCCAGGCCGCCGGCATCTCCCCCTACGCCTACCCGCCCGCCGCACCCGAGCTGGCCCCACTGCGCGACAGTTGGCTCTTCCCGCCATCGACCGCGACAACCGCCTCGCCCACCTCGCCCGCCCCAACTACCTGCACTGGCTGGGGACTTACCCACACCAAAACCGGGCTCTGCGTCCGCATCAACCGTCCCACCGTCCCCACCATCTACCCGCCCGTCGCCGAGGGCTGGTACCTGGCCGTCCACGAGCTCTCCCCAACGAACAGCCGCCACAAGCCATTTCAAGTCGGCGGCGCGGTCCTGGCCTTCGCCACCACCCTCGCCCTGCTCGCCGTCCTCCGCCGCCGCGGCGACCCGCGGACGGCCGCGCCCCGCGCCGCGCTGTGGGCCTGGTGCCCGGCCGTGGCCCTCGAAGCCGTCAACAACGCCCACATCGACACGCTCGGCGTCCTGTTGACCGTGCTCGCGCTCGGCACCGCCACCGCCGGCGTCCGTCGCGGCGCCCTGCTCGGCGCGGCGATCGCCGTCAAGATCCTGCCGGTTCTCGCCCTGCCCGGCGCCTTGTCAGGGCAGCGCGGCCCGGCCCGCGTCCTGCGCGTCACGGCATCCGCCGTCGCGGCCGTCGCCCTCGCCTACCTGCCGTACGTACTCGCCTCCGGCACCGGCGTCCTGGGCTACCTGCCCGGCTACCTCCACGAAGAGGGCTACGACCCCAGCGATGTCCGCCGCTTCGCCCTCCTGCGACTCCTGCTCCCCGACGCTGCCGCCGGCGCAACCGCAGCCGCAGTGCTGGGACTCATCGCCCTGTACGTGTGGTGGCGCGGCGACCCCCAACGCCCCTGGCGCGGCGCCCTGTTGCTCACCGGTACCACCCTCCTCCTCTTCTCGCCCAACTACCCCTGGTACTCCCTCCTCGTCATCGCCCTCGTGGCCCTGGACGGCCGCTGGGAATGGCTCACCCTCACCCTCGCCGGCACCACCCTCTACCTGGCCGGCCGGCTCCTGCCTGGCTTCCCCCTCCAGGCGTGCGCGTACGGCGCGGCGGCCTTGGCGGTCATCGTCGGCGCCTACCTCCGCTGCTCCCCGACACGTCGAGCCGCCCGACGCCCAGGAGCGGGGCAACCGATCTCGGCAGCGGTGAACCCGCCTGAGTGAAAAGGCACTTGGCGATGGCAGGAGGCCGGGGAGGGGATGCGGACCCACCGCCGACGCCGTGACGGCGAAGGCGACGGCGGCGGGCCATGGTCATGCGCCGCAGCAGAGCGCTAGAGGCGGGCTCCGGCCGCGGTCAGGACGCGACCGAGGAGGTCGTCAGCCCCCTTGACGGTGTCAGCGGCTGCGCCGGCGACGTGGTCCACGACGTCATGGTGGACGTCGTCGGTCGCGTGAGTGGCCTTGTGGCCCGAGCCGGCCGGGGGCGGGGCGGCCTGGGCCGAGGCGGCAGGGAGGACGCATGCGGCCAGGATCGCCGCGGCCGTCACGACGCGGGCAAGAGAACGCATATCCGTGTTCATCTCCTTGAACTGGGTTACCGAGCAGTCGAGTTCGACCGCGCCCGGCCTAACTACCCTGACCGGGCACGCAGGCCCCTACGAGATGAGCACGACCTCGGAAGCCCAGTGCGCAGTGACACAAACCAAGCCACGGACCAACTTCCCCGGCACACCCACGACCTGGGAACATTCCCCGCCCCACCAGCGAGACCCCGGATACATCTGTCCATTCCCGCATCGCTCCCAGAGGCGAATTGCCGGGCCTAAACACATCCCACTCACCCCGCCGTGTACCTCCTTGACCCGGAGGGATCACCGGTGGCCTGGTGGAGCACATCGGCTGACGTCCGGCCCACGAAGACACCATGGGAAATGGCGGACGGGGCCAGCGCGGCCGGCGAGGGGCGCCTTGTCGGTTCGCCGCGCCGTCATGCCGGATCCGCTGTGATTCCGGCCGGCGCTGATCTCACGCGCTCGGACCGGCCGCCCGGGCGGGGCGGGGTCTCGCTCGTCCGGACGACATGCCTGGCGGCGCCCACGCGCGGCGCGCCACGGCACCCGAGTACGTCCGTGCCGCGCGCTTAAGGTGACGCCCGGAGGTGGAGCATGCGAGTGGGGTTGCACGCGCTGGGCATCGGTGCCGGTGCCCGTCCCGAGGTGATCCGTGCGGTGGCGACAGCCGCGGAGGCGCACGGCTTCGCGAGGCTGTGGTGCGGCGAGCACGTGGTGCTCGTGGACTCGCCCACCTCCCGCTATCCCTACTCCGCGGACGGTCGGATCGCCGTGCCCGCGGACGCGGACTGGCTGGACCCGCTGCTCGCCCTGACCTTCGCGGCGGCGGTCACCAGCCGGATCGAGCTCGCCACCGGCGTACTCCTGCTCCCCGAGCACAACCCGGTCCTGCTCGCCAAACAGGCCGCCACACTCGACGTGCTCTCCGGTGGGCGGTTCAGCCTCGGGGTCGGGGTGGGGTGGTCGGCCGAGGAATTCGCGGCGCTCGGTGTCCCCTTCGCCGGGCGGGGGCGGCGCACCGACGAGTACCTCGCCGCGATGCGCACCCTCTGGGCTGACGATCCGGCCTCCTTCACAGGGGAGTTCACCCACTTCGACGCGATCCGGGTCAATCCGAAGCCGCTGCGCGGCGGTCGGCTCCCGGTGGTGGTCGGCGGTAACAGCGACGCCGCCTTGCGCCGGGCGGCCAGGCTCGCCGACGGCTGGTACGGCTTCAACGTCCCGGCGGCCGACGTTCCGGCGCGCATCGCCGTTCTCGCCGACGAGTGTGCCCGCCACGGTCGTGCTTGTGACGAGCTCACGGTTGCCGTCGCGCCGAGCGACGGCACCCCGGACCACCTCGCCGCGTTCGGCGCGGCGGGTGTCACCGAACTCGTCGTCGTCGGCGCACCCCCGCCCGCTCCCGACGCGGCTGCCACTTGGGTCGCGCGACTCGCCCGGACCTGGATCCGCCCGGAGGAATAGTCAGGGCCGGCTCACCCGGGCCAACAACGGAACCCCAACAACCAAGGCCAGCCCCAAGGCGACACACGCGGGCCCCTCCAGTGGACCTTCGCGGCCACGGAGGGTGAGGCTTGTGCCTGATCGCCGACTCCGAGTGAGCGAGGGCAGCGCCTCCCGCTCACCGCAGGGCAGAAGCACACGTGGTCGCAGTGGCGTGTTCCGGGTCGAGGGCGTTGGCCGTCTCGTGCCAGGCGACCGGGTCGAGGAGGCCGAGGGGGGCGTGCAGGGAGAAGTCGAGCGGGCACAGTTCCTGGACCTCGATGTTGTGGACGTGGCGTCCGTGCAGGAACTGCGACCAATGGGGAGTGATGACCTCGTCGTACCGGGAGGCGATGACGGTGTAGTGGATGCCGGGGAGCGTGTCACCGCCGGCGTTGAGGTGCCGCAGCAGGGGCGAGCCGGCCTCCTGCTCGATCAGCCCCGGGGTCAGCCCGTGCAGAGTGTTCTTGACGGCGGGGGCGGCGTCCAGCAGCTTGGTCAGGCCGTGTTCGTCGGTACCGCGGTTGTCGGGGGCGATCCCGACCAGCGTGTGCACCTTGTGGCGGCCGCCGTAGTACTTCAGGTACACCCGCGGCATCATGCCGCCCTGCGAGTGCCCGACGATATCGACCTTCCGCGCCCCGGTCGCGGCCAGCACCCGGTGGACGTACGCGGCGAGTTGGCGGGCCGAGGCGTGGATCGGGCCGAGGCCGCCGACGAAGGGGAGAACGGGCAACTGGCCGTAGGTGGGGGAGAAGACGCAGTAGCCGCGCCGCACCAGGTACGGGGCGAGGCCGAGCCAGTTGTTGACGCCGTTGGCGAAGGTGCCGTGGACGAGGACGACCGGGCGGGGGTGCGCGTAGGAGGGCTCGCAGGAGAAGTCGTTCCAGCCACGGTTGGTGGCCGCCCACGGGGGGCGAGCTCGTTCGGCGGACGACCGGAGAAGGGGCGCCCCCAGGGGGTCGTGGAGCAGGGGAGCGGTGGGCGGGGAGAGGTGGGGAAGCCCGAAGGGCTTGCGCGGAGGGAGCGGCGACGTGTGGGCGGAGGCGGGTGGGGTGGTGAGGCCCACGGCCAGCGTGACCGCGGGGAGGACGGCGAGAAGGCGTGCCCAACGTTGCTTCATGCAGTGTTCCTTGCGGTGAGGGGACTCCCGGCAGGTCCGAGACCCGTTCGTCTGTTTTCCGGATCGCAAGGGCCAACACGGTGATCGATCGGGAGGTTACGGCCGGTAGGTGGACTGCAGTAGCGGCATGAAGCGTTTGGGGGCGTGCGGGGCGGGCCGGTGTTGTTGCCTCAGGTGTTCCTGGATGGTGTGGCGAGGCATCGATGCCTGGCGCTGAGGAGCATCGGTGAGGGTCCGAGAGCCATCCCGTAACTGACCCTTGACATCGGGGAGTTGGTCAGGACGGGAGCCCGGGGATGGCCAGTGGGCTCCCGCCGTCAGGGGCGCGTCGTTCTCGTGGACTGTCCGGTTTGCTCATATGGTGCCCACCGTGCCCCGGGGCCCGACGGGGTTGCGGGCGGTGCCCCTGGGAAAATCAGGGGCAGGGCCGCAAAACCCCTTGGTACGGTGCTCCGATGCCAGCGATCAAGAAGTTCCAAGTCACCTTTGACTGCGCGGAACCCGAACGTCTCGCTCGTTTCTGGTGCGAGGTGTTGGGATACGTCGTACCGCCGCCACCGGAGGGGTTTGCCACGTGGGAGGATTTCAGGAGTTCCCAGCCACCTGAGCAGCGGGATGCGTGGTTCGCCTGCACGGATCCCTCAGGTGTGGGCCCGCGACTGTACTTCCAGCGTGTCCCCGAGGGGAAGGCCGCGAAGAACCGGGTGCATCTCGATGTGCGGGTCGGCACCGGACTCGTGGGTGAAGAACGCCTCGCCGTACTTGAGGCCGAGTGCGCACGGCTGATCCCGCTCGGCGCGGTACACGTGCAAACGCTGTACGACGGCAACGATTCGTGCATCCCGATGCTGGACATCGAGGGCAACGAGTTCTGCATCGACTGAGCACAGGGGGCGGGAGCCGTCCCGTGAGGCCGAGGTTGTGCAGCGGGGCGATACCGGGCATGGCGCGGCGGATGCCGCAGCGGGCCGGGAGGCGGGGCAAGGCTCGGCGGTCAAGGCCCCCTCCACCCGGTGTGGCGCAGCCAGTCCTCGAAGGTCATCAAGTCGGGGTGCAGGCGCCGTAGGAGGGTGACGTCCCGGTCGTGGGCGTAGAGGTTTCGGTCGGCGAAGAACCGAAACATGGCGGCGTAGTCGTGGCCGAAGTCGGGTATGGCGGAGCGCAGTTCGGCGTGCGGCATCGGACTGTAGGTGCTCGGAACGCCGGTGACGTGCGTGAAGGTGGTGGCGAGCTGCTCGCCGGTGAGACTGTCGCCGATCACTGACAGGTCGCGGGCGCCCCAGGACTGCCAGTTGTCGAACATGTGGCCAGCGAACCAGGCGATGTCGTCGAGGGCGATGAGCGGGTAGTGAGCGGTGCCGAGGGGGAGCCTGAACCGCATGCCTCCGCGGCCGTCCGGTCGGGGCGCGAGGCGAGATCGCAGATTCTCGAAGTACGGGGCGGTGGTCAACACCGACACGTGGTGCGTGTACCAACCGTCGGTTTCCTGGCGGAGCATCTCCTCGGACCGCATCAGGTTGATGTGGGCGGCGACGGCGGCCTTGCTGTCGAAGTGCGGGACTGGGCGCCCGGTCAGGGACACCGCGCTGTCCAGCGAAGACCAGATGACCCGTGCCACGCCCGCCGCCCGAGCAGCGGCCAGCAGGTCCACACCTTGTTGGTACTCCCCCACGGCGCTGCCGGTCGCGAAGAAGTCGGTGTTGATGAAGGCACGTTCGACGTTCTCGAACAGGGTGTGGGTGATCGCCGGGTCGGAGCGGACGAGTTCCACGCGGTCGGGCGCCGTGGCAGCGAGGGCGGTGGCGTGGGCGGACCTCGGATCGCGGGTGGGGACGGTGATGGCGGCGTCGGTCGTGGTGAGCAGGTGTCGCACCACGTGGCTGCCCATCACCCCGGTGCCGCCGACGACGAGAGTGCGGGTCATGGCTTCCTTCCCTGATGCGTGAGGACGTGCTCGGCCATCTGCGCGTGGGTGGCGACCCAGATGTCGCCGGAGACGCGGAGACGGTCGAGGATCTGGGCGACCATGCCCGCCAGGAGCGGTCGGCCGCCGACGTGGGCGTGCAGGGTGAGGTGGAAGACGCCGGGGCCCGGCGCGGCCAGCAGTTGGTCCAGCAGCTCTCGGTGCAGCTCACGGTAGGCGTGCGGGCCCGCCATGGCGCTGCGGACGTCGGAATGGTCGCTGTGCATGAGGGAGACCAGCGGCCCGTGGGCGGTGTGCAGAATCCGCGGGAGATCGTGGTCGCTGTGGTCGCCGGTCCAGCGGTAGCCGGCCTCGGCGAGCAGGTCGGAGGTGTGCTTCGAGCCGGTGGCGCGTGGGCTCATCCACCCCCTCGGGTGGACGCCGGAGACCTGGTGGAGGACGTCGGTGCAGCGGCGGATGTTGTCCCGCTCGGCTTCGACGTCGAGCAGCGCGGGGACGACGTCCTGGGCCCAGGAGTGCGCGGCGATCTCATGCCCCGCCTCGTGGATCGCCTGCACGGTTTCGGGGTGCCGTTCGGCGACGAGGCCGTTGACACCGACGGTGGCAGGCAGGTCGCCGAGGACATCGAGCAGCCGCCAAATGCCGGTGGTGACACCGTAGTTCACCCATGATGCGCTGTGGGCGTCGTCTCCGCCAGGCAGTGGCCACGCCGCGGCCATCGGCGCATAGGCGGGCCAGTGCCCGGGGGACCACAACTCCAACGCGACCGTGACCAGCACGGCGACCTTCCGTCCGCCCGGCCAGTCGATCTCTGCGGCCATCACGTTCCCTCCCTCGGTGGCTTCCACTGGGGACGTTAGTGAGGCGCCGGGTACCTCCGGGTTCCTGGCGACGGGGTACCGTCGGGGGGTGGATACGTACCCCGGGAGCGTCTTCCTCGCCGACTGCCCCGCCCGGCTGGCGGTTGAGATCATCGCCGACAAGTGGGCTGTTGTCGTGCTCTACGCGTTGCGCCAGGAACCCCGCAGGCACGGCGAGTTGGTCGCCCTGATCGGTGGGGTCTCGCGAAAGGTGCTGACCCAGACGCTGCGGCGGTTGCAGGGATACGGACTGGTCGAACGGCACGCCGTGGGTGGTGGAAGGGTCGAGTACGTGCTGACCGACCTGGGCCGGACGCTGCTGCAACCGATCGCCATGTTGACCGAGTGGTCTCACGTGCACGGCGAGGCCGTGGCGGAGTTCCAGGAATCCCGGCAGAACTACCGGTAGTCCGCTGGCCAGTTGCCAGGCGGAGAGACGGCTCTTCGCGGTCTGCGCGTCATCGCCACGACGACCCGCTCGGGTCGCACTCCGAGGCTGCCGGTTCGGTTCCGGTCGGGGCACTTGCGGGGGAGCGAGGTTCGGGTCCGCACGTCGGGAGAGACCGACTTGGATGGCGGCATTCAGGTGCTGCGTAGTGGTTGCCGTCGGTGGACCGGGCTGCGCCACGAGGGCGCAGCCCGGAATGCTCCGTCAGTCCTGACGGCTGGTCACCTCAATGAGGTGGTAGCCGAACTGCGTCTGCACAGGCCCCTGAATGGTTCCGGTCGGCGCGGAAAAGACCACCGTGTCAAACTCCTTCACCATCTGTCCGGGACCAAAAGACCCGAGGTCACCACCCTGGCGACCCGAGGGGCAGGTGGAGTTGGCCTTGGCTACCTCTGCGAAATCTGCTCCTGCCTCGATCTGCGCCTTCAGCTCGTTCGCCTTGTCCTCGCTGGGGACCAAGATGTGACGTGCGGTTGCCTTAGCCATGTGTTACGCCCTTTCGAGTACGCATCCATGCTGCGACGGGATAGGCGCTTACGGGCCTTCGCGGGCAGCTTTCGTAAGCCAGGCTTGCAGCACATCTCACAGGCGGTCAAACCAGGGCCCCGTCACCACGCGATGCGGGCCGCTGCCCCCGCTTCCGGCACGTTGAAGAACGAGCTCGTCATTTCCCGCACGGCCGCAACCACTGCTCCTGCCACCCTGCGGTGGCGGCACCCAGCTCTCAACGGCGTGGTCAGCCACCTCCAACAGACGCGAACGTCGTCCAAGTCCCCTGCCTGAACGGGACATAGCTGGTGCGGGGAGTGGAAGGTGCCGCACCAACCTTCCCAGCGAACCGGGCCGGCTGAGGGATCCAGCAGGCTGGGGTCCCGGCCCAGATGCTCGCGTTGCCGCGCGAGCCGCCGTGTGGGCCGTCCGTAGCAACGTGACCTGCCACGTACTTGTGCCTGCCGCCTGGCCACTCGCACCACGGGCAACAATCGCCCTGGTCACGAGACTGGGACGCAGCGCAACGGCAGCGAAGGGAACGAACGATGGAAAGTGCGGGACGTCTGGGGCGTAGGGCGCTGCTTGCCGGTGGCGCCGTCGCTCTCGCGGGGTGCTCCTCGTTGCGGGAGACCCCGGTGGCGCTCAACGCCTCACCGGTGGCGACCCCGACCACACCGGACACGGCATTCGCGAGACTGATGGCAGGCAACAAGCGCTGGGTGAGTGGGGCCCTGCAACACCCCGACCGGGATCCGAACCGGCGTCAGTTCGTCGCCCAGAAGCAGAAGCCTTTCGGGGCGATCCTCGCGTGCATCGACTCCCGGGTGCCGCCGGAGCTGCTCTTCGATACCGGCCTGGGTGATCTCTACGTGATGCGCACGGGCGGGACGGCGGTCGGCTCCGTGGTCACAGGTTCCGCCGAGTACGGCCCCATGACCAGCGACACTCCGCTCCTCATGGTCCTCGGGCATCAGCGCTGCGGCGCCGTGAAGGCGGCGTACGACTCCCTCCATGACGGCAAACCGTTGCCCGGCAACCTGCAGTCGATCGTCAAGGCCCTGCAGCCGGCGTACGAACAGGCAGCGAAGGAAGGCGGCGCCGACCCGGCCGACGCCATGGCCCGTGCCCAGGTCAAGTTGACCGCCACCGATCTGCGCTCCAACAAGGACCTCGCCCCACTGGTGCGGAAGGGCGCCCTTGCCGTGGTGGGCGCCTACTACTCGCTCGACACCGGCAAGGTGGAAGTCCTGACGGGTTCCCCTTCCTGAACCGGTCGGCACGAGAGGGCCGTCGGCGTCCCGCCGGGTGTGACTCCGTGGCAGCCACGCTGCATGCCGGATCAGGGAAGAAACAGGGCCAGGCGGTATGCCTGGCTGGCCGCGTCGGGTGCGTCGCCGCGTCGTCGAGGTGTCCTCGGTGAGGCGCCGGCAACGCGTCGCGCACAACTCGCTGACGGTACCCGGATGGCCGGGCTATACCGCGCCTGCGCATGCCGTCGGCGCTAGCGTCGGTGGGAATCGACAGGCAACGGCGCGGGTGAGCGGCTGGGGGAGGGGCGGCGACCGAGCAGCGGAGGAGAGGTGAATGCCATGCGGGTCTCGGTACTCGCGGGCGTCGGCTCGCGACTGCCGCCGCGGAAGGTGGCCAACGAGGAGATCGCGGCGGAGATCGGCAAGCCCGCGGAGTGGATCTACCCGCGTTCGGGCATCCGCTCCCGACACGTGGTGGAAGCCGGCGTCACCACCGGCGACCTCGCTGTCGAAGCTGGCCGTGCGGCGCTGCGTTCGGCGGGGGTCGACATCGTGTCAGCGGTCGTGGTCGCCACCACGACACCGGACCGTGCCTGTCCTGCCACTGCACCAGCGGTGGCGTCGAGGTTGGGTCTCACGGGGTCGGCAGCCATGGATGTGCAGGCGGTGTGCGCGGGGTTCGTCTACGCGCTCGGTACCGCGCAGGGGTTGATCGCGGCCGGCACGGCGGACAGTGTGCTGGTGATCGGGGCGGACGTGATGTCGTCGTTGCGGAATCCGGCCGATGCCGGGGTCTTCCCGCTCTTCGGCGACGGAGCCGGTGCCATCGTGCTGCGGGCGGGAGAAGCTGAGGAGCCAGGCGCGCTGGGTCCCACGGTGCTCGGCGCCGACGACAGGGGCCGGGACCTGATCACTGTGCCTGGCGGCGGATGCGAGGAAGCCGTCGGTGCCTGCGCGGCGCCCTCCAACCGGTACCTGAAGATGCGCGGGCGCGAGGTGTTCCTGCGGGCCGTGGAGTGCATGGAGTCAGCCTCCCGCCAAGCCTTGGACGCGGTCGGTTGGAAGGTCGACGAGGTGGACCGCGTGGTGCCGCACCAGGCCAATGCGCGGATCACCGCGATGCTCGGGGAGCAGCTCGACATCGCGGCCGACCGGATCCTCACCAACATCGAGCACGTGGGCAACACCTCCGCGGCTTCCCTTCCCGTGCTGCTCGACCACGCCCACCAGGCAGGGGATCTCGCGCCGGGGCAGCGTGTCCTGCTGACCGCGTTCGGCGGGGGACTGGCCTGGGGCGCCACCACGCTCGTCTGGCCCCGCCTGGAGCGCCCTACCTGACCATCACCGAGACGCGAGGAGATGTCATGTACGACATCCTCACCTGCATTCTCACCGACAAGTTCAAGGTCAAGCCGGAACTGATCCGGCCCGACGCCTCGATGCGGACGCTGGGCCTGGACTCGCTGTTCATGCTCGAACTCTCCCTCATCCTGAAGAAGAACCACGGGATCGACGTGGAGCTCGACGATCTGCTTGCGGCAGGCACCCTGGAGGAACTCATGCAGGCGGCCGAACGGAAACGCCATGCCTCCTCCTGATGCAACTGCCGTTCCGGCTAACGGACTTCAGGCGGCCACGGAAGTTCAGGTGGTGGACTTCGCCTACCAGGGCTACCAGTACACCGCCCGAGTAAACCGGTGCCCCCAGGCACAGACCGAACCCCTGCTCATCATCGGTGGCGTACTCCAGAGCAAGGACACCTGGCGGCTGCACGAGATGGAGATCGGCACCTGGGCCACCACGGTGGTCATCGAAGCCCCCGGCTTCGGCGACGCCGACCCGCTCCCGGTCCACCACGGCCTCGACTTCCTCGCCACGGCGGTGCGGCACGCCCTGCACACCCTGTCCATGCCCTCGGTGAACGTACTCGGCCACTCCTACGGCTCGCTGATCGGCTACCAACTGGCCTGCGCCTACCCGGACCAAGTGGCACGGCTCGCACTGGCGGGACTGGGTGAGTCCGACCCTGAATTCCTGCGCGATCAAGTGGAGGAGATGGCCCGACTCCTTCAGGAAGGCGACTGGGACGCCATCGTTCACCGCGCGGTCGAAGCCATCACCCGCACCCCCGGCAACTCCCGCACCGGTGTGTCGGCGGCCCTCGACATCCTCGTCCGCCGCCAGTTCAACGCCATGCCGGTGCCCAAGGTGAAGCAGTACCTGGCCAACCTCGAACGCCTCCTGTACGCCGTCGAGCACCACGGTTCGTGGACGACAAGTCCGGTGTGCGGCAGTCGACTTACCGCCCCCACCCTGCTGTTCACCGGCGACGACGACACCATGGCGCCGGTAACAGACCTCCGTTCCTTCGCGGAGTCCTTCACCGACGCCCGCTTCACCACCCTCCGCGACAGCGGCCACCTCGCCCCGTTCGAACGCCGCAACGAGTGCATCGACCTGCTGCGCCGCTTCTTCACCGACGAGCTCTCACAAGCGCCGGAGTACTGCACCGCCATCGAACGCAGCGGACCCTGAAGCGGAGCCGGTTCATAGGCGCCCGCCGCGGATGCCTGCGGGGCCCGCGGGACCAAAGGCCCTGGCCGCCCGC
This sequence comes from Streptomyces sp. WZ-12, assembly GCF_028898845.1. Taxonomy (NCBI): domain Bacteria; kingdom Bacillati; phylum Actinomycetota; class Actinomycetes; order Kitasatosporales; family Streptomycetaceae; genus Streptomyces; species Streptomyces sp. WZ-12. Next base: position 8,275,732 of record NZ_CP118574.1, read on the forward strand.
GTCGTTCGGAGGCTTTGCTGGGACACCCGAAGCGCAACGCCTAGCTGAGATGGGGCACCGACATCGTGACGCGGCGGGATGAACTGACGACAGGCGCGGCCCTCGACGCTCAAGCGCGGCAGAAGACCAAGGCGCTGGACGTGGTGGTGGCCGAGTCGGGTGTGCGTGGGGCCGATGACGTGGCGTCGTACGCGGCGGCCGGGGCGGATGCGATCCTCGTCGGTGAGGCGGCGGTGACCGGTGACGACCCGGTGGAGACCGTGGCCGGGTTGGTTGTGGCGGGTCGTGGCGCACGGAAGGAGCGATAGGGGTGGCGATGGAGCCGTTGTTCGTCAAGATTTGTGGGCTGCGGACGGAGCGGGACGTGGCAGCGGCCGTGGAGGCGGGTGCCGACGCGGTCGGGTTCGTCTTCGCGGAGAGCCCGCGCCGCATCGAGGCCGAATTGGTCCGGGAGTTGGTGCGGGCGGTGCCGGAACACGTACTGACCGTAGGGGTGTTCCGGCGGCAGCCGCTTCAAGAGATACAGGCGTTGACGGCGGCGAGCGGCGTGCGGGCCGTACAACTGCACGGTGACGAGGGCCGTGAGTACTACGCCGCGCTCCGACAGCCGGGGCGCACCCTGGTCCGTGCGGTCGCCGCGAGGGACAGTCAGTGGAGTCACGGCAACGGGCTCGGTGAGGACCTACTGCTGCTCGACGCTCCGGCTCCCGGCGCGGGCGTGACGTGGGACTGGTCAGCCCCCGACTTCGCCGCGCCGGAGGGGCGTTGGCTGCTGGCGGGCGGGTTGACGGTGGAGAACGTGCCGGCGGCCGTAGCGGCGACAGGCGCGTGGGGGGTGGATGTCTCCAGCGGTGTGGAGCGCGAACGCGGCGTGAAGGACGCCGAGTTGATCGCCTCGTTCGTCCGGGCGGCGCGCGGCGAGGCGTGATCTGTTCCGCCGTATCCCTCCTCCTGGGAATAAGGAATACCGGGGAAGGGGCGCATGCGGCACCGCAGGACGTCTGCGCGGACTGGTGGGGCCGTCGCGAAAGTAGCCGCCCAGCACCGGGGAAATTGTGGCCGAAAGGAAGGTGCGAGCTCATACTTCCGGTACAGCAGTGGCCGGATGGGTTGGCATACGCTGCAAAAATGCACCGTTCCGAGGGAAAACAGCCCCAGGTCGACGAGGAATTCGACGTCGTGGTGGTGGGCGGAGGCTCCGCGGGCGTCGCCGCGGCCGTCGGCGCGGCACGCGCGGGCTGCCGTACCCGGCTGATCGAGAAGTACGGGTTCCTGGGCGGTGCGGCCACGGCCGCCTCGGTCTCGATCTACTGCGGCTTCTTCGACCAGCGGCGCCGCCGCGTGGTCGACGGCGTCGGCGGACGCGTGCTGCGCAGGCTGCGCGAGGCCGGTGGGTATCAAGAGGGCTCGTTCCCGTGGAGCGGCAACACCTTCGTGCTGCTGGACGTGGAGACCACCAAGGCCGCTCTGGACAGGGAGACCAGCGCCGCGGGCGTCGACGTCCGCTTGCACAGCACGGTCGTCGCCGCGCGGCGACAGGACGGACGGGCCCGCGAGATCGAGGTGAGCGACCCCGCCGGCCGGCACCGCATCGCCGCGCGGGCCTTCGTCGACGCCAGCGGCGACGGGGCGTTGTGCGCCCTGGCCGGTGCCGGGGTCCGGGTGACTCCCCTTGCAGAACGGCAAACCAGCACGCTCGTCTGCCGCTACGGCGGGGTGGTACCCGGCGCGGATCTCAGCCGCGAGGGTGTGCAAGCCGCCGTTGCCGCTCACAACTGTTGCTCCCCCGAGCCCCTGCCGCGCGAGAAGGGAGTGCTGGCCCGTCTCCCGGTCACCGGGGAAGTGCTCGGCCTCCTGGTAGACGAGCACGTCGACGCCCTCGACGCGGCCGCGCTCACCGGCGCGGAGGTCAGCGCCCGACGCCAGGCCCGGGCCTACCTCGATGCGTTCCGGACGCACCTGTCGGGCTGGGAGCACGCCTGCCTGCTGGGCACCGGGCCGCAGTTGGGCATCCGCGAGGGCCGACGGCTGCATGCCCGGGAGGAGGTGTGCGGTGCGGACGCGCTCGCCGCCCGCAAGCGCCCCCGTGAGTCCATCGCCCGCTGCGGCTGGCCCGTTGAGGTCCACTCGGGCCAGGGCGCCACCCGCTTCGTACCCATCGAGGGCAAGGGCTGGTACGACATCCCTTACGGTGCGATCTGCTCCGCGGACGTGGACAACCTGTGGGCCGCGGGCCGGTTGACGGGCTCCGACGCCGAGGCGTTCGCGTCTCTGCGCGTCATGGGTACGGCCTTCGCCACCGGCCACGCGGCAGGCGTCGCGGCCGCACTGTACGCGAGCGGCACCAGGCATGTGGTGCCCGCGGTACGGGCCGAACTGCTGCGCCAAGGGGCCTGTGTCTAGGGGGCGTTGGCCTTTTCCAGGCGGGGGCCACTGCGGGGGTGTCAGGTCGTGGCGGCCGGCTCGTAGGCGAGCGGTCCGTAGTCGCCGCGCGGAGCACCGGCGTCCCAGGCACCCTACGGCGAGTGCCTTGCGGTAGCTCTGGGCACGGGTGTCAGCGTTCGAGCCCAGCGCGGTAGGCCAGCCGTGCGGCCTGCACGCGGTTGTCGGCCCCCAGTTTGGTCAGCAGGCGACTCACCTGTCCTTTCACCGTGCCTTCGGCGAGGTGGAGGGCCTTGCCGATGTCGGCGTTGGACAGTCCTCGTCCCACCAACCGCAGGACCTGCAGCTCCCGTTCGGTGAGCGAGGAGAGTGCTTCCTCTTCGTGTGGGGTCAGTTGTGGCGACTGGCGGGCGAGTGCGTCCAGGACCCTGCCGGTGACGGCTGGGTCCAGGGTCGCCTTGCCTGCGGCCACGTCGCGGATCGCCCGGATCAGGTCGTTCGGCGGGGTGTCCTTGAGGAGGAAACCGCTGGCTCCTGCGCGCACCGCTTCGTCCACGTACTCGTCCTCCCCGAACGTGGTGAGGATGACCACGCGCGGGGGGTGCGGTAGTGCCGCCAGCTCCCGTGTGGCCTTGAGACCGTCCATTCCCGGCATGCGGATGTCGACCAGCGCGACATCGGGCGAGAAGCGGCGGGCGGCCTCGACGGCGCTGCGTCCGTCCCATACCTGGGCAACCACGTGGAGTTCCCCGCTGGATTCCAGTACGTCGCTCAGCCCACGCCGCACGATCTCACTGTCGTCGGCCACCAGGACCTGGATCATCCTTGTTGCGTTCATCGCCGAGTCTCCGTTTGTGATCGCACGGCGGGTGCTGCGCTGTGGGGATCTCGCGTTGTACGGCCCACGCTACGGCGTCCCACGGTTCTCACCCACGCGGGGCGCCCCGGGGTGCGGCGGGATGTGGGCGGCGACCTTGAAGCCGCCGTTTCCGTGGGGGCCGGCGGTGAGGGTGCCCCCGAGCAGGGTGGCACGCTCTGTGAGACCGATGAGGCCGTTGCCGCCGCTGGGGAGCCCTTCGCTGGCCACAGGCTGGGCGGGTGGACCGTTGACGACGCTGATGTGGACGCCGTCGAGCCTGCAGTCGATGGCGAGGGTGACGGTGGCTCCGGGGGCGTGCTTGGCGACGTTGGTGAGGGTTTCTTGGGCGATGCGGTAGATCGCGCGCTGGACGGGGGTCGGCAGGATCTCCGGGTACCCGTTCACCTCAAGCCTGGCGTCCTGGCCGCGGGAGGTGGCCCGTTCAACGAGCCTGTGGAGCTGTGAGACGTCGGGTTGCGGCGTGCGGGGGGCCTGTCGGCGATCGCGCCCGGGAGTGAGGATGCCGAGGGTGTCGCGCAGTTCCTCCAGCGCCTGGTGCCCCTCGTCGCGGATGTCCTCGGCGGCCCGGGCGACATCGGGTGCTGAACGGGCGGGCGGGCTGACTTGGAGGGCACTGGCTGTGAGCACGATGTTGCTGATCCGATGGGCCACGATGTCGTGCATCTCGCGGGCGATGCGGGCGCGCTCGTCCACCTGCGCGCGTTCCACCAGCAGGTGCTGCTCGCGTTCGAGCCCCTCGGCCTTTTCCTGGGCCTCTGCCGTGAGGTCGCGTCGGATGGCGACGGTCTGGCCGAGCACCAGCATCCCAAGGACCAGGGACAGGAAGTACACGGTCTCCCGCAGACTGCTGGACGGCCGGCCGGTGAGCAGGACGAGGAAGGCCGCGGCGCAGGCTGCCAGGGCGTACAGGGCCAGGGTGCGCACCCTGCGGTAGGCGGTGCCGACGGTGTACATCGCGACGGCCAAGGGCGTGGGGGTGAAGGCGACCACGAAGCCGATCATGATCACTACGGCCACCGGACCGGGCCATCGGCGTCGCCACCACAGGAGCGCGCTGACCAGTCCCGAGACGGTCGCGATGAGGGGTGTCGGGGCGTCGCCGAGCAGGCCGTTGGTGCCCTTGATCCAACTGTTCAGGACGCTGATGGTCACGACTGCGCCGACCAGGACCGCATCAGCCGTCCGGTGTGACCAGTGGGGACTTCTTTCCTGCGTCACCAAACCACCGTATAAGAATTCGGCGCACGGCCTTCGGCTGCCTGTCCAAACTGTGATCCCGCCACCGCACTAAAGCCGGACCGCGGCAGTCCTTTGGTTAGGCCCGACGACTTGCCAAAGACCGGGAATTGCCCCTGCTCGGCACGACCATGCTGGAAAGCCAGGAGGTCTCCAGGAGCCTCCCGCCCGCCTGCCCCGTCAGGAGTGTCCCTCGTGCCTGTCATTGGTTTCACCAGCACCCGAGCCACCGCCGTGGTGACCCGAGACACCCGTGCGGCCGCGGAGGCCCGGCGCCTTCTCGAAACCGTCTCCGGAGCGGGCACGGCGTCGACGGATACCGCGGCGCTACTGCTGTCCGAGGTGGTCTCCAACGCGGTCCGCCACGCGGAGGGTGCCACGATCAAGATGGTTGTGGTCGGCGATCAGGCCCGCGGGACCGTCACTTGCGCGGTGTTCGACTCCACGGCGGACATGGGCCGGGGCCCGCGCCGCGGTGACGCGCCGCTGGACGAACTGGAAACGGGCCGTGGCCTGGACATCCTGGACGCGCTGGCTGACAGGTGGGGAGTGACCATGGTCGGCGCTCACGGTAAGTGGGTCTGGTTCCGCGTCACCGTCCACGAACGGGTCCCGGCCCTCGCCGCCTGACCCGCATCCCTGCGGAACGCCCCGATTCTCGACGCGGTACGTCATGCCTGTACTGCCCTGACTGCCCTCTGCCCTGACTGCCCCGGAGGAAGAATGTACATGTTGTACGCATTCCGCCTCTTCAGGCAACTGCGCAACCTGCCCCTGGGCTCAGGGGATATTGCGGCTGGGTAGTTGCGGTGACGTCTCAGGAGCGATGTCGAGCGCGGTGAAGCGGGCGGACAGGTCGTCCACCCACAGTGACGGCGTCCGGCGGTCCGGCAGGGGGATGCCGGCCTCGCTGCGCCACAGTGCGTCGCTGAGGACGCTGCGCAGGCGCCAGGCCATCACCGCGCTCAGGAGCGAGCTGCCGTCCGGTGACCGGTGATCTGCTGGTAGTTCAGTCTCAGCAGCCGTGCACTGATACCGGACCGATACGCGGCAGCGGCGCCCCGGATGCACGACTGCGGCCGGCTTGAACAACCCATGGGCAACACGGTGGAGCGCGGTTTGGGGCAACCGATGCAGGACGGTGACATGGAGTTCGTCCTCAGAGCGGTCAACTGCAAGCGGTCAACTGCAACGGGGCGTTGGGGCAGCGGGACTTCGAGGCCGGATGGGAACAGTCCCGGAAGGACAAGCAGGAGTAACCGGCCACGCCTTCGAGACCAACACGGTCCTTCCCTGGGCGCAGCAGATGCAGCAGATGCAGCAGACGGTCGGCGGGTCGCTGAGCATCATCAAGGACGATGTCCACGTCTCGCTCCAGGACCTCGCGGCCCCGTCGAAGGACGCCGTCGCCTTCCTCACCGGCCGGAGCGGCCCGTTCGAGCGCTCCTACAACGGTAAGGCGGTTCCCGACGTGGAGTGAGGCGCGGACCTGCCCCGCATACGGCGCAGGTACCGGCGGCAGCCCCTGGCTCACCTCCGAGGACGCGATCAGCGGTGTCCTCGGAGGCCACCAGGCGGTGGTACCGACCCGGATGCCGCGCGGTCCAGCCGGCCGCAGGTCCGCGGCGCCGCTCATCGGCCGGTGAGGAGGTTGCGGACCCGTCGCCGGGGGCGGGGCCTGGCCGTGCGGTCGCCCTCGGTGTTGTCTGCGTCGTCGTGGGGTCCGTTGAGCACCGTCCAGCTCACGGCCGAGACCGCGGGCTCCAGGGAGAGTCGGCTGACGGCCTCTTCCAGGAGGCTGTCGTCGCGGCGGTCGGTGGTGAGTTCGGCCGTGACGATCACCTTGCCCGCCGTCTCGGCGTCCTCACTGCGGACGGAGCGGAGGAGGAAGCCGGGGCGGGTGACGGCTTGGACGACGAGGGTGCGGACGTGCGCTTCCTCGGGTTCGGTGCAGATCACTTCGAAGTGGTAGTCGGCGGCTACTTCGGCGCCGGCCCCGGCACGCGTTCCGCGATCCATTCCGCGTGCCAGCGGTCGCAGGAACACGTTGGCGCCGACGACGCCCACTGTGCCCAGGGCGGCGACGACGTACAGGCCGGTGCCGGCGAGGGCGCCGACGGCGGCGGAGCACCACAGGGTGGCGGCGGTGTTCAGGCCGCGCACGCTCAGCCCGTCGCGCATGATGACGCCGGCGCCGAGGAAGCCGATGCCGGAGACGATCTGTGCGGCCACCCGTGAGCCGTCGTAGCCGGTGGTGCTGGTGGCCGCCTGGAAGCCGTACTGGGAGAGGAGGACGAAGAGGGCGGATCCGCCGGCGACGAGCGCGTTGGTCCGCAGGCCCGCCATGCGGGCCCGCCACTGGCGCTCCAGGCCGATGACGGCGCCGAAGCCCAGACCGGCCGCGATGTTGGCCGCCATGTGCCATTCGTTGAGCACGGCCATGATCCACCCTCTTCGTCTCGTGTGCGTTTCTTGTGTGTGGTGTTGCGGGCGCTGCCGGTTGCTTCGCCCCGTGCTCTACCGGCCGGTCACAGCCAGCTGTTGAACCGGCGGATGTACCAGGTCTTCACGCCGTGGGTCAGCAGGCAGTACGCCAGCAAGGTCCCGACCAGCCACGGGAAGTAGCTCATCGGCAGCGCCTGCATGCCCAGCGTCGCGGCGAGCGGCGAGAACGGCAGCATGATGCCGACGGCCATGACCAGCGCGGTCATCAGCAGCACCGGCCAGGTGGCGCGGGACTGCACGAACGGGATCTTGCGGGTGCGCAGCATGTGCACGACCAGGGTCTGGGTCAGCAGGCCCTCGACGAACCAGCCGGACTGGAAGAGCGACTGGTGTACCTCGCTGTTGGCGCCGAAGACGTGCCACATCAGCAGGAAGGTGGTGATGTCGAAGACGGAGCTGGTCGGTCCCATGACGAGCATGAAGCGACCGATGCCCTTGGCGTCCCAGGTGCGCGGCTTGCGCAGGTACTCCTTGTCCATCCGGTCCCAGGGAGTGGCCAGTTGGGAGATGTCGTAGGCGAGGTTCTGTACGAGCAGTTGCATGGCCACCATCGGCTGGAAGGGGATGAAGGCGGAGGCGACCAGCACCGAGAAGACGTTCCCGAAGTTCGAGGAGGCCGTCATCTTGATGTACTTGATGGTGTTGCCGAAGGTCTGGCGTCCCTGGATCACGCCCTGTTCGAGGACGGTGAGGTCCTTCTCCAACAGGATGATGTCGGCGGACTCCTTGGCGATGTCGACGGCGGTGTCGACGGAGATGCCGACATCGGACTCGCGCAGGGCCGCGGCGTCGTTGATGCCGTCGCCGAGGAAGCCGACGGTGTGCCCCTCGGCCTGGAGGGCGCGCACGATGCGGGCCTTCTGCACCGGGTTGGTCTTGGCGAACACCGTGGTGTCCCGGACCAGTTGGCGCAGTTGGGCGTCGTCGAGGGCGTCGATCACCGAGCCGGTGATGACGTGGCCGACGTCGATGCCGACGTCCGCGCAGACGCGGGCGGCGACGAGTTCGTTGTCGCCGGTGACGACCTTGACGGTCACGCCGTTGTCGGACAGTGCGCGCAGTGCCTGGGCGGCGTCCTGCTTGGGCGGGTCGAGGAAGGCGAGGAAGCCGATCAGCGTCAGCTCGGACTCGTCCGCGACGGTGTAGGTCTGGCGCTCGGCGGCCATCGTGCGGGTGGCGACGGCCAGTACGCGCAGGCCCTGTCGGTTGTGGTCCTCGGCGGTGCGGGTGACGGTGCGACGCAGCTCGTCGGTGAGCTCGACCCGCTCGCCGCCGTCCGTCATGTGCGTGCACAGCGCGAGGACTTCCTCGACGGCTCCCTTGGTGATGACGACGTGCTCACCGGTTCCTGCCTGGCCGGTGAGGTCGTTGCGGCGCAGGACCACCGACATCCGACGGCGCGCGAAGTCGAAGGGGATCTCGTCGACCATCGTGAAGCGGGCGTCGACGACAACCTCCTCGGCTTCGAGCACCCGGTCGATGACGGCCTGGTCCATCAGGTTGCGCAGGCCGGTCTGGAAGTGGCTGTTGAGGTAGGCGTACTCCAGGACCTCCATGTCCTGTTGGCCGTGGACGTCCAGGTAGCGGTCGAGGACGATGCGGTCCTCGGTGAGCGTGCCGGTCTTGTCGGTGCACAGCACGTCCATGGCACCGAGGTTCTGGATGGCGTTGAGGCGCTTGACGACGACCTTGTGCTTGGCCATGGTGACGGCGCCGCGGGCGAGGTTGGTGGTGACGACCATCGGCAGCATCTCGGGGGTGAGCCCGACCGCGACGGCGAGCGAGAAGCTGAACGCCTCGACCCAGTCGCCCTTGGTGAACCCGTTGATCGCCAGGACGATGGGGACCATGACGAGCATGAAGCGGATCAGCAGGAAGCTGACCTTCTTCACACCGGTGTCGAAGCTGGTCTGCGGGCGCTCGCCGACGAGTGAGCCGGCCATCGAACCGAAGTAGGTGTCCGAGCCGGTGGCGACGACGATGCCGGTGGCGCTGCCGGAGGTGACCGAGGTGCCCATCAGACACAGGTTGTCGGCCTCGACCGGGTCGGTGGTGGTGTGCTGGCCGTTGTCGCGGGTGCGGGTGTCCGCCTTGGCGACGGGCAGCGACTCGCCGGACAGCGCGGCCTGGCTGACCATCAGGTCCTTGGCGGTCAGCAGTCGCAGGTCGGCGGGGACCAGGTCGCCGGCGGCCAGTCGCACGATGTCGCCGGGGACGACCTGTTCCATCGGTATCTCGACGGTGAGCGGCTCGGAGCCGTCGCCGGCGCGGCGCTGCACGGCCGTGGTGGTGGTGACCAGCGCCCGCAATGCGGCGGCCGAGCGGCCCGACCGGTACTCCTGCCAGAACCGCAGCACACCGCTGACCAGCACCATCGTGCCGAGGATGGCGATGCCCGGGTCGAAGGGCTCGTCGGCCGGAGCCTGCAGCCACTGCCAGGCCATGACGGCGTCGAGCGCGACCAGGACCAGGATGAAGGGGTTCCAGAACGCCTTGGCGAGCTGGACGAAGAAGCGCGGGGCGCGCTCCTGGGCGACGGCGTTGGCGCCGAAGCGCTCCAGGCGCTCGGTGGCCTCGTCCTGCCGCAGGCCGCGCGTGGTGGCGTCGGCGTCCTGCAGCACCTGCGCCGCAGGCATGGAGCTGAAGCCGGCCAGGCGCTCGCCGACGGCACGGGTGCGTGCCTCCAACTCGGCGGCCTTGCGGTCACGGCGGTTGCGGCCCGGCGGGGCCAGCTTGGTGGGGGTGAGGGTGGTGTTGGTCATGGCGGAACCTCTCTCCAGGCATGACGGCAGGGCGGAGCGGCACCAGGGCAGCACAGCCGGACCGTTGCACGGAAAGTCGAATGGAGAGGCGGGTGGGCCGAAAGTCCCGGAAATGCAGGACGAAAGTAAGGAAGCCCGGTCGCCTAAAGGAATGAGAAGGGCCCTACGAAACGCGCATCGTAAAAAGCCAGGCCGACAAACAAGGGGACGGCAAAAAAGGGGGAAATACGCGCGACAGCGCCAAGCGTCCAGGACGCCGGGGGGATCAGCTCAGAGAGTGATCAGCAGGAGGGCACGCTGAAGCGAGGACTTCCCTCGGGACTCCGACTGGTCATCCCGATCACCTCCTCGCTCGTACGGACAGCGCTGGTGCCGCACGGCGCTCACGCCGCGGAGTGCACAGAAAAACCGCGCAGAAGCGCGGTACTGCACGGCACCTTTCGCCGTTAAGCATGCCATAGGTTTGCGCAGCGTCAAGGCGGAAAGTTAACGGGAGGTAAATTTCCATTGCCGACGCTTTGTCGCTGGCTTGCCATCGCCGGATAAATCTGTGGCCAGGCTCCCCCGGGTGCGGTGGCAGGGGCTCAGGGGGCGCGCCACCTTGCTGATAGCTCTCGTGTCCCGCTAGCGAGGTCAAGCGCAAGGACCCCTCCCTGTCCGGTCTGTGCGCCGGTTAAGTCGGCTTTAAGAACCGAATGAGGCGCGGCTAAGTTCGGCCCAGTAAGACTCTTCGCATGAGCATCACCTTCGAGAATCACGTGTCTGCCGACAGCTCTGCCGGCAGGTTCACCCGCGGTGCTTCGGTCGTCGTCGTGGAGCGCGAGGCGGTCTTCCGGGCGGCGTTGCGGAACGTGCTGTCCCGGGAGTGTGGATTCGACGTCGTGGCCGAGACCGGCTCGGGCCAGGAAGCCGGTCAACTGATGCGTGCCCACTCCCCGCAGATCGTTCTGATGGAACTGGAGCTGGCGCGGGCCGCTGGACTCCACGCCCATCGCTGGGGCGGGACGCTGCCACGACCGCCGAAACTGGTGTTGTTCGGGACGGCGCCCGGTGCGGAGACCCTCGACGCGGCGCTTGAGGCAGGCGCGTTGGGGTTCGTCACCCGGACCCTGGACACCCGGCTCCTGGAGGCGGTGCTACGGCACGTACTCACCGGCGGCTGCGCGATCGGCGCAGACGTCTTCGACGGGCTGATGGGATCCGAGGACCAGCGGCCTGTTCCGCGATTCCTCGACCATCACCACAAGGTCGCGCTGTTGAACGAGAGCGAGCGCCGAGTCCTCCGGTTGCTGGGGCACGGGCTGGATAATTCCCGGATCGCGGCGGAGCTCCATCTCTCCCGGACGAGCGTCAAAACGTATGTGTCCCGGATCCTGGGGAAGCTGCATCTGGAGAACCGTACCCAGGCCGCCTTGGTCGCGAATGAGACGGGGTTGGTGGAGCAGGTGAGGATGTCTGGGCGGGCGGGGCCCGGTCAGGGTTCTGAACTGGCGTTGTGAGAGGGCGAGTTCGCCTGAGACGCCGTCGGTGTCTACGGCTCTGGCGCGGGAGGGGCTTGGAACGGGTCGCGGGGCTCTGAACGCTGCTGCCACTCGTCCGTGAAGTCGAGCTCGTTGGCGAGGACCGCCGCCTGAGTGCGGTTGTCGAGGTTCAACTTCTTCAACAGGCGGGAGACGTAGGTCTTGACGCTGGAGACCGAGAGGTAGAGCGCATCGGCGATCTGGGAATTGCTGAGTCCCGCTCCGAGCAGGCTCAGCACGCGGCGCTCGGACTCGGTGAGGAGGACAGGCAGTCCGTCTCGGCGGGCGTGGAGGCTCGTCGTGCCACTGGACGCCTTGTGCATGAGGAAGTCGAGCACCTCGCCGGAGACGACCTGACCGCCGTTCATGACGGCGTCCATCCCGGCACGCAGTTCCTCCGGGCGCAGATACTTCGTCAGGAACCCGTGCGCGCCGGCCTCCAAGGCGTCCACAGCGCGCTCGTCGACCGCGAAGGTGGTCATCACGATCACCTTGGGCGGCTCGGCCATGCGCATGAGCTGTCGGGTGGTCTCCACGCCGTCGATCCGGGGCATCCGCAGGTCCAACAACACCATCATTACCTCGTGTTCGCGGGCCATGGCGACCGCGTCGACGCCGTCCTCGGCCTCGGCCACCACCTCGTACTCCGGCATGGAGTTGACGAGGAAGCACAGGCCGGACCGGGCGATCGGCTGGTCGTCGACGATCATGACGCGCACGGTCATGCGGGCACCTTCTTCGGGCTGGAACAGATGAGGGAACTGAGGGGGGACGGAACCGGCAGGTGCCGGGTGGGTTGGGGCACGGCCTGGTCACTGGGGCTGCGTGGCGGCGTTCGCGGGGAGGACGGCCGAGGTGCGTGCGGCGTAGAAGGCCACCGTCAACTCCCGGACGAATGCCTTGCGTTCGTAGTCGTCCCACTCCACGCCGCCCTGCGTGGTGAGCTTGCGCGTGGTTGCCTCCACCGCCTGGGCGACCTCATCGAGGGTGCCCTCCCGGTGCTTGGCCTCCAACGCGCCGAGGCGGCGTTGGCGCATCACCTCGGCGACATGGGCGGCGTACTCCAACCTCACGACCTGCACGGAGTAGACCTCGATGCCGAGCGCACGGACTTCGGCGGCGAGCGCCTGGGTGAGTTCGCCGGCGAGGTGGTGACCGTTGCGGAGCGAGGGCTCCCGCCCGCCGAGGCTGTCGCAGGGCAGAGTGGAGAAGACCCGCGCGGCGACGGCCTCGAACTGCTCCTTCAGATACGCCTCGTGGTCGTCCACCGCGTAGAGGACGCGAGCGGTGTTGTGGATCTGCCAGATGACGAGCAGGACGGCGTCGAGCGGAGTGCCGTCGCGGTCGGCCACCTCGTCGAGCCGGCTGCGCCAGTGACGGATCCGGACGTCGACCACCCGTTGCAGCCGCAGCGGGTTCTGCCACCGCAGTCCGGTGTGGCGCAGGGTGGCCCGGTAACGGCCGTATGCGTGCGATACCACGGCGGTGCCGCTGCGCACGCGGATCAGGCCGGCCAGGCAGAGAATGGCCAGGATTCCGCACAGTGCGAGCAGCCCGACCGTCACCGGTCCCCAAGGCAGGGCTGACGGCTCGGGCGGCTCGCGCAACCGGTCGGCCATCGATGCCGGGAGTTGACCGGTCAGCCACAGCAGCACACTGCCCGCGCCGGCCAGGCAGAATCCGGCGGCGAGGACCGCGCACCAGCCGGGCAGGCTGACGGCGCGGCGCTCACGCAACTCGCAGTCGGCCTTGGGAGCGCGGGACTTGACCACCTGTGGTGACGAGGCCGACGAGGGCGGCAAGATCGCTCGGGAGCTTGGCGGTGCAGCCAATGCTCCGGTCGGATGCGAAACGGACGCGGCTTCGGCGGGCGCCTCTTGAGGCGCGAGGCGCTCCATCGGCTGGGTGCGGGGGGTCTTGGCCGTTTCCGCCTGGCTCTTGAGCCAGGCGTGCGACTCGCGGAACAGCTCGTTCATGGGCAGGCTGCCGGTGCCGGTGTACATGTTCGGCTTCCGCGCATGACCGACGTCGATACGTGGCCACCGTGCCTTGGGCTGCTCGTTGTTCAACTGGTCCATGCCTTTTGCTCTTTCCTTCACCCGTGGTGTCGGGCGGAGAACAGGTTCGTCCGGAGCGCCACGGCAACCGCCGCGAAACGATCACTATGTACGCCGAGTGCTCACACCGTGATCAAACCGTCAAATGTGCTCCAAGTTCAAGAATTGAGACGTCGCCAGGTCTCGGGCCCCGGATAGCCGTCCGCGTTCCGCCCGGTCCACCCCTGCGCCCTCTGGAATGCCTCCACGTTCCGTCGGTCGGCCTCGCCCCAGCTCGGCCCCGGCCCTCTGGTGTAGTACCGCCCGTACCCCTTCTTGACGAGCAGCTTCCCGAGCTTGGTGATGTGTGCGTTGGACTTGCCGGGGCCGAAGTACGAGCTTCCGGGGAAGGCGGACGAGCTGGAACTGCCGTTGCCCGAGGAGCTCCCTCCGCCGTTGCCGGCCGGGATGTTCTTACCGGTCCCGTTGACCAACCGCCGCCAGGTCTCCGGACCGGGGATGCCGTTCGCGTCCGAGCCCGTCCAGCCCTGTGCCTTCTGGAATGCCTGGGTCGCCCTGCGGTCGTCGTCGGTCCAGGTCGGTCCGGTACCGCGCGGGTAGAACCCGGCCCCGCCCCGGCTGCTGAGCATGTTCCCGAGTCGGGTGATGTGCGCGTTGGACTTGCCGGGGCCGAAGGCGGAGCTCCCGGGGAAGGCGGACGAGCCGGAGTTCCCGTTGCCCGGGGCGGTGCTCGCGCCGTCCTCGACGACGTTCTTGTAGCGGTAGGCGACGTAGGAGCCCGAGTTGGAGTAGTAGGCGTACGGGATGGTGCGCTTGACGGTCTTCGGCCGCGTCTGCTCGTAGCCGAGGTAGGAGGTACGAGCCGAGTTCGCCCACCCCGCGAACATCGTCACGTGCGAACCCGCGCCGGGATTGGAGGGGTTGTGGAAGAGCAGGATGTCGCCCGGCTTCAGCTCGCTCTTCGCTATGCGTACCGCATGGCTCGACAGGCTGCCCGTCCACTGGTTGCTGCCGAGCTTCCACGCCATGGAAATGAATCCGGAGCAGTCCTGCCGGTAACCGTCGCGCCAATAGGAGTACATGCTGTACGGGACGCCTTGGTTCACCCAATTCTGCGCCCGCTGGAGGATCTCGGTGCGCGTGATACTGGAGGCCCGGGCGAGTGAGTACGTGGTGAGGACGTTCTGCGCCGAGGCCGTGGCCGTCTGCGGGGCCGCCTGTGCCTCCGGAGCCTGGGCCGTGGCCAGGCCGGTCAGCGAGACCCCACCGAGAACCGCGAGTGCGGCGGCCCGCCGGTGGGCCGCCGCCGTGCCGCTGTTCGTCCCATCCCGTCGCCGTCCCCCGATCCGCTCCACCAGACAGCCGGCACAGTCACAATCGGTACCAGGGGATATCTCAACAAAGGTCGGTGCGGTCATCCTTCTTCTTCCCATTGGTACAGCGGCGTATGGACGTGCTGCCGGAAAAGCACCCGGGATGTTCACTGGACGCTCGGCCGGAGGTGGCTATGGTCCCGGCTGTCGGTTGATCTTTCGTTGCGTCAAAGTCCCTTGACGAGGGGCCTTATGGCACATCCGGGGTGGCGCGGTGCGGCTGACGAACGTTGAAGTCGTGTACGGGAAAGGGCCCACAGATGTGTCGTGTCGTGGTGGCGGACGATGAGGAAGTCGTCCTGGACGGACTTGTCTTGGCGCTGGACTCCGCCCCGGACATCCAGGTCGTCGGCCGTGCCGCGTCCGGCGGCCAGGCACTGAGCCTGGCGGTCATGCTCTCGCCGGACGTGCTCGTCGTGGACCTGCGGATGCGAGACCTGGGCGGTCTGGCTCTCGCCCGACGGTTGCGCGACGCCGGCCGCTGCGCACCCCGGATCCTGGCCGTCACCTCGTGCGCGGACCGTGCCCTACTGGTCGAGGCGTGGGCGTTGGGCGTGCGCGGGCTGCTGCTCAAGACCTCGGCTGCGTCTGACCTGTTGTACGCGGTCCGCAAGGTCGCCGCCGGGGGAGCGGTGGTGGACTCGCAACTCGTCACCGATGTGCTCGATCACCTCGCCCGCTTCCGGGACCCGGCGACGATGGCCTTCGAACGACGCTGGCAGCAGCTCACCGAGCGGGAACGGCGTGCCGTCATCGGAGTCTCGCAGGGGCTCACCAACCTGGCCATCGCACAGCGCCTGGGGGTGGCGGAGGGGACGGTGAAGTCGCATGTCTCGCGCGCGTTGGGGAAGTTGCAGTTGCGCAACCGCGCACATGTCGCCGCGGTGTTCAACCGGGTCCGTCAGGTGCGTGGCCCCTGGGAGCCTGGAGTGCGGGGCTCGGATCAGGGCGGGGGCTCCGCGGACTTACCGGTGTCCTCGTGGACCGAGTTCATGACGTCGGGCATGGCTCGCCAGGAGATGCGCCCGCCCCGCTCGTACGGGACGTCGCGCAGGGCGGGACGTGGAGCCACGAGAGCCCCTCGGCCGCTGCGTGACCAGTGGAGTCACGACGTCAACGACCGAGGGGCGCTGCCCCGTCACCCCGCCTCTGGCCTGCCCGTTGCCCGCTTCGGCCACAGGGCACCGGGACGGGCGATGCCTACCGGAACGTCACGTCCGAGCAGGAGTAGAAGGCTTCCTGGCTCTGGAAAGAGCCGTCCGGCTTCTTCAGCCCGTGCCAGATCGTGTAGATCAGGTGCTTGCCCTGCTTTTGCGGGAGTTGGGCCTTGAAGGTGAAGACCTTGGAACCGAGGAACCCCGCCGGGGCGGCAGTCGCCGCGGTGTTGTCGGCGCTGAGGAACGGGGTGTCCTCCAGGTCCGACCACTTCAGCGGCTTGGACGGGTCGTAGCCGTCCTTGGTCACGTACATCTCCATCCGGTACGGGTTGTGCAGCGCGCTGATGTCGTACTGGAAGGTGTGCTCCCGGCCGCTGGCCAGGGAGGTGGACGGGAAGTCGGTGCGCGCCAGGTCCAGGCCCGCGAACTGGCCGTTGTTGGCGCTGCACAGCTTGCCGTCCGGGATGTGGCGGCGGTGCTGCGGGGAGGAGGTGGGGGCGGAGTGGTCGATCGCCTGCCCTTGGACGATCGACTTCCAGTCGCCGATCTGGCCCGAGCCCAGGGCGAGCGCCGCCTTACAGGCGGCATTGCTCGGCGACCAGCCCTCCTTGGCACAGGCAACGGTGCGGCTGACCGGATTGCCTGTCGCGCCGTGGGCCGCGGCCGGGCCGGCGGTGAGGACGGTCAGGGCCAGCGGGACGCCGCCGAGGACGGCAAGGGCGAGCGTCGTGGAGCGGCGGGTGCGGAGGGGGGTGTGCATGGTGGTCTCCTGAAGAGCGCGGTGCGGAGGTGCGCGGTCAACGGCCGGTGGTGACGGACTTCTCGGGGGAGAACGCGCCCCAACTGCCGTTGCCGAGCTGGGCCCGGAGCTTCACCTTGTACGTCCTGCCGGGGTTGGCCCCGACCAGCACCTCGCGGGAGGCGCGGGCCGAGGGAATCGGCATGATCGGGTCCCCGGTGCCCCACATGAAGGTCTGGGCGAGCTTCCCGTCGAGGTGGACCTGGTAAGTGGTGATCTGTCCCTGGCCCTTGGGCACCGCCCAGGCGAGGTTCAGGTAGTGCTGGGTGACGGGCCCGTCCTGCTTGGCGAAGGTCGAGGCCGCGAAGTCTCCTGGTGCCCCGTTCCCGCCACCGCCCCCGTCGGCGGTGGTGGTCACGGTGATCTCGTCGGTCGGGTCGGACTCCTTGCCGGAACCGTCGAGGGCGGTGACCTTGAACCGGTACACGGTGTTCGGGCTGAGCCCGCCGAGCACGGCGGAGGTGGCCGTGGAGCCGGCCTCCTGCGCCTTGGCTCCGTTGCGGTAGATCCGGTAGCCGGTCACGGCGACGTCGTCGGTGGCGGCCAGCCAGCGCAGCGACACCTGGTTCGGCCCGATGGCCTCTCCCGCCAACTTCTTCGGCATGGTGGGCTTTTGGGTGTCGTCCCCGGGCGCCGGATGCGTGGTCAGCGAGACCTCCCGGCTGAAGCCGGACCGGTTCCCGGCCACGTCCACCGCGCGTACCTTGAACCGGTGAGTGGTGGCGGGTTTGAGGTTCTCGACGTTGGTCATCGTCATGCCGTTGCCCACCGTCTTGGCGAGCTTGCCGTCCTGGAAGACCTCGTACTTGTCCACCCCGGAACCGGAATCCTCCGAGGCCCGCCACATGACGTGCACCGTCCGGTGGTCGATGACGTGGGAGCCCTTCTCCACGGGATCGGACGGGGGAGTGGTGTCCTCCGGGACGCCGGGGTCATCGCGGCCGTCGACCTTGCAGCCGGAGGTCCGCGGTATCCCCTTGCCGGAGGGATTGATCCCGACGTCGACCTTCCGTTCGCCCTTGGCGGGGACCCCGGCCCGGTCCCCGATCGGGGTGACGGTGACGTGCCGGCCCGCCTGACGCAGCGTGAAGGCCCACGGATCGTGGATGGTGGCCTGCCCCTCTGACAGGTCGAACTCCAGCTTCCAGTCCTTGGCGTAGGCGTTCCCGCTGTTGCGGATGACCATGTTGCCCGTGGCCCACCACGGGCTCGCCCCACCGGCGATACGACAGCTCGCGCCCAACTCGGCGGACTGGCCGGCGGTGGCTACGACGGGGATGACGGCCAGCGCGCCGACTCCGACAAGGGCACTCGCGCACACGAGCACCATTCACTTACGGGGCATCAGAAGACCTCTTCGGAGGGAGCGGCACATTCAACGCTTTCGACCCTAGGCATGCTTTCGGGGCGAAACGCGCCTCAAGGCCCGTTTCCCCGATTCCTTGAAGCGGAGTTAAGGGTGGGCTATCCGGTACTTGATGAATCCCCTGTCGCCCGGGGCCGCACCGCGGTGGCAACGAACGGAAGACCGCCGTCGTTCGGTCGCGCTCACAACCACGGGAACTTCCGGGCGCCTTCGTGACGGGGCACAGGGCGGCAGGTCCCTCCGGCTCGCCGTGCCTGGTGTGCGATGCTCCGGTCCGGTCCCGGGAGGGTGTCACCGACTGGACGGCGAAGTGCTCGTTGTGACAGTGGAGTTGAGGGTCATTGCTGTCGGGGGTGTCGCCGGGGTGGGGGTCAAGTGCCCTCTCGACTGGCTGCACCAGGCGCAGTCCCCCACCCATCCAGTCCAAGTGCGTGGATGGGGCCTACTGTTGGGCGTCTCAGTGCAGTTGACGCCCCATCTTCGCTGCCCGACTGTTCCGGCCCTTGGTCTCCCACCACTCTTCCAGCAACGTGCGGACCAAGTGCACCAGTTGGCGGAGCCGATCAGGATCGGGGTGAGGTGAGGTGAGCACGTCCACGAAGGACTTGTCTTTCCACGGCAGTGTGAACTCCCAGCGTTCGTCCTGGTGCCCTTGACGCACTGCGGCGATCTCGTAGGTGAACGTCAGGCCGCGGTCGGCGCGATGAAGTACCGACAGGCCGAGGACGTGAAATGTGACCTGCCCGTCGCCAGTTGTGTACGAGCGAGCCAGGGCTTGCTCCGCTGGCGTCCGCTTCGCCTTGTGTTCCATCCGCCCTTCACCTCATCTCGTGACGGACGACTTCCCCGCGCACGGGTAGCCAACACTTACTGGCGCTGGCTGGTACTGGCACTGGCCGGGCTCGTGGCACGAACTACCGGTACTCGTGGTTTTGGCCGGCCCAGGCAAGTGTCATGGGCGCCCGTTCCATCAACCTTTGACATCAGGAACCCTCCTTTCGTCACCCGTCACCGCTCTGGTCCGGTGGTCATGATGGTGCGGTGCCCGTCCCTGTCCGGCGGGTGCTCCGTTTCCGATGGGAAAGAGGCGCCATGTTGCGCGGACGCCGTACTGTCTCCGCCCTGGCCGTGGCCGGGGCTGCCATTGTTGCCACCGGTGTATTGGGTACCACTCCCGTGCAGGCACTGACCTCCGGTGCCTCACCGCACGATGGGGTGGTAGCCGTGAGTGCCATGGACCGGCACCCGCAGGACCTGACTCCACTCGTACGGATCGCCGCGCAGCGCCTGCTGACGGCCGATCAGGTCGCTGCCTCCAAGTGGCTGTCGGGCGCGCCCATTGAGGACCCCGATCGGGAGCAGCAGGTTCTTGAGGCGATGGATGCGGAGGCGGTGCGGCTCGGCATCGACCGGGCCACGGTCCAGCGGGTCTTCCGGGACCAGATCGAGGCCAACAAGTACGTGCAGCACGCCCTGCACGACCGCTGGCGCGCCCATCCTGCTGAGGCTCCCACCACGGCGCCGGACCTCGGAGTCGTCCGTGAGGAGATCAACCGGCTCAACGCGGCCCTGCTGCTTGCGATCCGCGACGCGGGGCCCCTGCTGACTGAACCCCGCTGCGCGCCCTACCGCAAGCACGCCCGGGAGGCCGTGGCGCGGGAACTCCGCCTGGATCAGGTTCATTCCGAGGCCCTGCAGCGTGCCCTCACCGACCTCTGCACCGCCCGACCCCAAGCAACCGACCCTGGCCGGGATCTGCCGGACGCCATGGCCCAGGTGATTGCCGCAGACACCGAGGACCGGTAGGCCCCTCGCTGTCTGGTCTGCGAGGGGCGCCCCGTTCACCGCTTCACGGAGGGGATGGGAGAGGGCGTCAGAGCCCTCTCCCGTGTCGTCCACAGTGCCGCTGTGCGGAATGCCATTGACGGGCGAGTTGCTCAACTTGTGCTTGTTGTAGAGGAGTTGTGGCGGAGACTGAGACCCGCCTCTCCCGTCACGTCCCGGTCTGGCTGCTCGGTGCGGCTGCCGGGCTGCTCGCGGCTTCGCCGCACCAACCTGTTCGGTCGGTGCCTGGCATTCACCGACCCGCGCGAGCTCGCGCACTACCCGAGCGACGCTGCCCCTCGAAGGCGCAAAACCGGGGGGCTATGGCGTTCTCCTTGCGTTGCGACGGGAATAACTACGGGGATGAATGCGGAAATTGCTACGGGAATGGCTACGAGAATGACTCTCGCGGTGATGCATTTCTCACGGTTACGCATGCCGGCTTGCCGGTTGCTTCGTGTGGCGCGGGAAGCCGAAAGCCTGGACGGATGTGAGGCGCGCTGCCGCGCGGGTCACGGCCTTCTGCGCATCTCTTGGCGTGACGCGCCTACTTGGGATAGGTCTCGACCATCGGGGCGTGGTCGTACCAGGAGCAGATGACCGAGACTTCCTCGCCGTTCCTGTTGAAGGTCACCCGGATCCAGTGCGGGTCCTGCCACTGCTGCATCTGCCAGCCGGAGGCGGGCGTGGCCGAGATCAGGGTGGCGGAGCTGGTTCCCATGTCGAAGGCGACTTGGCCGCCCTTGACCTGTACCGCCTGGACTTTGCTGTTCGAGGGTGGGGTGGGTGAGGAGGGCGGGGTTGCTGGTGCGGTGGTGTCTCCGCCTGCGCCTTCGGAGGGCGCGCTGTCGTCCGTGGTGGGGGAGGGGCTGCCCGAGCCGCGGGCTCCTGGTGCGCCGGACCGCCCCGAGGGCGGCGGGGCGGTGGGCGGTGCTGCCGAGGAGAGGTGTGCCGGGCGGGAGGGGGTGGGACCGGCGCCGTCCGCATCCGTCTTGCCGGAGAGCTTCAGTAGGCTCGGGGGATCGTAGATGGTGCCCGACAGGGCGGAATGGATGCCCCACCACGAAAGTGCGGCGGCGGTCCCCGTGGCCAGTAGCCACGCCAATCCGCCGATGAAGCGTCTTCCCATTCCGGCACGATATCGAGGCTGTTGGGGCGAGCGCTCAACAGGGGCCGCATTGTGCCGACTTTTGTTGACCTTGTCCGACTGAATTCCCGTTGCGGTCATCCTTGGTTGATGGTTCGGTCTGATGCGTGTGTGTGCTGGATAAGGATGCGTAGACTTCCGGTTATGGCAAGTGTGCTGGTGGTCGAGGACGACCCTTTCGTTCGCTCAGCTCTCATTCGACATCTGAACGAGGAGGCGCACGCCGTCCGCAGCGTCGGCACGGCACTTGAGGCGCTGCGTGAGGTCACGTCGAACGACTTCGACGTCGTCATCCTCGATCTGGGCCTGCCCGACTTGGACGGCTCCCAGGCACTGAAGATGCTGCGTGGCATCAGTGACGTGCCCGTCATCGTCGCCACCGCCCGCGACGACGAGGGCGAGATCGTCAGGCTGCTCAACGGCGGCGCCGACGACTACCTGACCAAGCCCTTTTCCGTGGAGCAGCTCTCCGCGCGGATGGCTGCCGTGCTGCGTCGTGCGCGGGGCCATGGCGGCTCCGGCTTCCGTGACGTCGACGCCGCTCTCGTCCGGGCCGGTGGGCTGGTCATCGATGTTCAGCGCAGGCGGGCGGAGTTGGACGGTGTCGCCCTGGAGCTGACCCGGCGGGAGTTCGACCTGCTGACCTACCTGGCCCAGCGGCCCGGCGTCGTCGTTCCCCGCAAGGTGTTGCTGTCGGAGGTGTGGCAACAGACGTACGGGGACGACCAGACCGTCGACGTTCACTTGTCCTGGCTGCGCCGCAAGTTGGGCGAGAAGGCATCCAACCCCCGCTACCTGCACACCCTCCGTGGCGTGGGCGTCAAACTGCAGGCGCCCGAGGAGGGTGGGGAGCCCTTGGCGGCACAGCACGCATGAGATGGGCGCTGGTGAGGATCTGCCTGGCCGCTACGGCCATGGTGGTGGCTTCCTTCGCCGTCCCGCTGGGGTTCGTGGTGCGGGACATGGTGCGCGACCGGGCCGAGACCAACGCCGAACGGCAGGCCGCCGCGCTGACCCCCGTGCTGTCCATCACCACAGACCGCGGGCAGCTCGCCAAGGCCCTTGCCTCGACCCAGGCAGGGGCGACCGAGCGCATGGCGGTCCACCTTCCCCGTACGGACGGTGAGGCCACGGCTGCCGGGCCCGGCAGGGTCAGGGCTGCCCCACAGGCCGTGGCGGCCGCCCGTGACCGTGGCCAGACAGGGACCGCACCCGTGCCCGGCGGGGTGGTGCTGCTCCGGCCCACCGCCGTGGGGAACGGGGTCGCCGTCGTCGAAGTCTTCGTCCCCGACGCCGAGATGAGCAACGGAGTGGGCACTGCCTGGCTGATCCTCTCCGGTGTCGCGGTGGCCTTGATCGTCGGCTCCGTGGCGGTGGCCGACAGGCTGGGCCGGCGGGTGGTGCGGTCGGCGCGTCGGCTGGCCGAGGCGGCCAGGGAGCTGGGCGTCGGTCGGCTGAGCGCCCGGGTGCGGGAAGACGGACCACCGGAACTGCGCGCGGCCGGTGGCGCGTTCAACGCGATGGTCGACCAAGTGGTGCAACTCCTGGCCGCTGAACGGGAACTGGCCGCAGACCTGTCCCATCGCTTGCGCACTGGGCTGACTGTGCTGCGCCTGAACACGGCCTCACTCGGTGACGGCCCGGCTGCCTGGCACACCCGGGAGGCGGTGCGGCAGTTGGAAGGCGAAGTCGACACGATCATCCGCACGGCCCGGGAGCAGCGCCCCCAACCGGCACAGGAGGGTGCCCCGAGCGAGGGGATCGGCTGTGATGCGGCCGAGGTGATTCAGGAACGGATGTCGTTCTGGTCGGCTCTCGCGGAGGACGAGGGGCGCCGGGTGAGTCTGGGCGGGGTCGGTGAGGTCGTGCGGGTGCCGGTGCGCCGTCCCGATCTCGCGGCGGCGCTCGACGCCATGCTCGGCAACGTCTTCCGGCACACGAGCGAGGGCACGGCCTTCGCGGTCGACGTGCACACCACCCCCGATGCGGTCATCGTGCTGGTCTCGGACGCGGGGGAGGGCATCCCCGACCCGGCGGCGGCACTTCGGCGCGGCAACTCGGGACGACAGCAAGGCTCCACGGGCCTCGGTCTGGACATCGTGCGCAAGTTGGCGGAGTCCACCGGCGGGGACGTGCGGATCGGCCGCTCGGCGCTGGGCGGCGCTGAGATACGCCTATGGATCTGCCGGGACATCCGGCTCGCCGCCGCGCAGGGACCTCGGCGCACCCATCGGTTGGCCACCAGGCACGCAGTCGCCCCGAGCACGTCGGCTCGCCGGGTGGGACACCAGTCGTTCGTTGGTCGAGGTGGTCGGCACCGGCGCTGACGCCGGGGCGCCGTCAGCGCGGTTCACTGTCCGGCACGGTAGGTGACCTCCCGTCCCGGGTGGTGGCCGCGTCTGCCCCGCCCGTTCCCCGGGCCGGAGAGCCGGTACACAGCAGACGCTTCCGTTCACGTGCGGACAGTCCGCCCCACACGCCGTGCCGTACTTCGTTGCGCAGCGCGTAGTCCAGACAAGCCTCGATGATCGGGCAGGCGGTGCACGCCGCCCTCGCCTGGTCGGTGTTGCGGTCCAGCGGTGGGAAGAACACCTCGGGGTCGGTGTGGGTGCACCGGGCGCCTCCCCAACCCACCACCTCGACCCGCATGTTCTCGGCGAGGGTCGGACGCCTGACGGGGGTTGGCCGTTCCGACATGGTGCCTCCTGGTCTGGCGAGGAGCGGGACTGGTTCCTGCGTGCGGCCCTCAAAGGGGCGTCTGCCGCCCGACGTCGTCGGCGCAGCTGTCGATCAGACCGACCGTGTAGGCGACTACCGCGGCCTGGGTGCGGTTCTCCAGTCCGAGCTTGGACAGGGTGCGGGACACATACGTCTTGACGCTGGCCCCGGAGAGGTGGAGTTGCTTGGCGATCTGCTCGTTGGTCATGCCCATCCCGACCAGGGCGAGGACCTTGCGCTCGCTGTCGCTGAGCGCCGCGACCTTCGCATTGATGCCGTGCACCCGCACCGGCATCCGTCGCGCCGCCCGGCGGACCAGGTTCTGCAGCACGTCCCGGGCGAACACCCGGCCGCCGGACATGACCACGTGCAGGGCCGAGAACAACTCCTCCGCCCTGAGGTCCTTCAGCAGGAATCCGTGGGCGCCGGCGCTCAGGGCTTCGAAGACCTGCTCGTCGGTGTTGTAGGTGCTCAGAACCAACACCCGGGGTGGTTCCGGCAGTTCCAGCAGCTTGCGGGTGGCGGCGATCCCGTCGATGTTGGGCATCCGCAGGTCCACCAACGCAACGTCCGGTCGGTGAGCGCGTGCCTGGCTGAGGGCGTCAGCACCGTCCACGGCCTCGGCGACGACCTCGAAGTCGTCCGAGGTCTCCAGCATCATGCGCAGGCCGGAACGGATGATGGCCTGATCGTCGACGATCGCAACGCGGATGGTCATGAGTTCTGCTCCCTCTCGGTGCTGCGGCTGTCCGGTGGCAGTGCCATCACGGCTTCGATGCGATATCCGCCGTCCGCTGCCGGCCCGGCACGGAACGTTCCGCCACCCATCTCGACCACACTCCGCATGCTGTGCAGTCCCAGTCCTCCGGAGCCACCCACCGGCTTCAACCGCTGCACGGGGCGGCCGTTGTGGACGGTCAGAGTCACCGAGCGCGGCGCGAAGGCCAGGCCGATGCGGACCGGGGCGCCGGGTGCGTGCTTGGCGGCGTTGGTGAGCGCCTCGCGACTGACCCGGTACAGCCGCGACTCGGTGCCGGCGTCGAGCGGGCGTACGGTGCCCTCGACCGAGTAGGCGGCTTGGATGCCCACCGCACGCATGTTGCGGGCCAGCGCCTCAAGGAACTCATGGCAGCTCGCGTACGCGCAGGTCTCCTCGTCCGCCTGCCCGTCCTCGTCGCGCAGGACCGTGATGACCCGGCGCAGCTCCTGCATGACGGTGATCGCGCCGTCCTGGATGTCCTGGAACGCCTTGGTGGCCTGAGGCGGCAGGTCGGGCTGCCGTTCGGCGGTGGAGGCGCGCAGCACCAGCAACGTGGCGTGGTGCCCGACCGTGTCGTGGATCTCGAACGCCAGCCGGGTCCGTTTCTCCAGCATGACGAACCGCGCCGCGTGCTCGGTGGCGGCCTCGGCGTGCGAGAGCTGCTCCTGCAACTGCTCCTTGAGCTCGCGTTGGCGGCGCACCATCCGCCCGTAGAAGGCCGGCAGCACCGTGTAGAGGACCACCATGTAGGTGCCCCAGACCGGATCGCTGATGACTTCCCCGGTGAGCAACCTGGCCACGACGTACGCCAGCGCGCCGCCGCCCGTGACGAGGGCGCGCGCCCCACGGCCGTAGAGACCGACGGCGTACGACGCGGCGATCAGCGCGGTGGCCTCGTCGGAGGCGAAGGTGGCCAAGGCAGCCACCGCCACGCACAGTTCGGGGCGGTTGCGACGCCACAGCAGACTCGCGGCCGCGGCCATCGCACACAGCGTGCTCAGCAGATAGGAATGGGTGAAGCCGGTGTCGTGGCTGGAGGTCAGCAACACCACGCTGGTCAGGCCGACCAGCAGCGCCAACGTCACGTCCTGGACGAGGTCGGAGCACCGGCCGGCGCCGAGGAGGTAGCCGACCCGCCGCTGGACCATCGCCCACAGGTCCGCGGCCATCACGGCCTCACCTCGGTACGGGACGGAAGGGCCGCCGGCGGGGGCGGGGCCAAGAGTCGGTGGCGCAGCAGGAATCTACTCATCGGTCCAAACGCGGGTCGGACGGCGGCTGGGGGACCGCGTCGGTGGGCGGAGACGACCGCCGTGCGCCGAACCGGGTGGTTCGGGCGAGCGGCAATGCGGGGCGCATCGGGTCTCCAGAGGTGGGAGGGCGCCCACCTGGGCAGTCTTCGGCGCACGGTGCGGCGCCGAAGCCTGCGCCGTTGAAGCAACGGTTCCGTGCCCGAGGTGAGTTCCACGGCATAGGCGGATTGCCTCACCGAGCACCTCCGGCACGTGGGCACCGCGCCGCGCTCGGGTGCCTCAACCACAGGGTCGCACTCGGGCGCCAACGGGCGATCCGCACGAAGGGGGTCAGGGAGCTGCCGTTGGAGGACAAGTCCCTCCCCCGTCGTCGGTGGCGGCCCGGCCGGATGCGTCGGTCTGCCTCGGCCGGTGCTTCGCCTTCGGGGCGGGGGCCGGGCCGTGCTCGTCGACCCGTGCCCGGATCAGAAAGGAGCCGGTCCGGCTGGTGCCGGCGATCTGCTCGATGGTGCTGAATTCCTCGGCATGGGCCAGCGCCTCCGTGATGCGGAGACCAACGAATCCGAGGGCGGCCAGCAGCGGTACGAGGACGACGATCACCATGCGGGCGGCCGCGCGCAGCCGACTCCGGCCGGGAATCCGGGTGCCGGCAGCGGCATGGGCTCTGGAACCACTACCGCGCCGGGTCCGCTGCGGCCCGACATGCCGGGGAGCTGCGTCTGGATTCACGGAGGGGCCTGTTCTCGAAAAACGGGTTCGGCGCCACCCTGGACAGGGGCGCACCGCGCTTTCAGCGTATGTAGCTCCGGGGGGACCCCACCCTGACCAAAGTGTGAACGTCGTCGGCCAAAAGTTGATTCTGGGCCTCTTTGGGTGCTGGAGTCACGGAGGGTCACCGAGTCCGCGATCATGGACGGTCGGCGACGAGGGCGCCGTGGGCACGGCCGAGGCCGGTGACGTGACGGCGGTCACCCACAAGGCCAACGAACACAACCCGGAACCCAGCCGCCCGGCCCGTCGCGTCGGCGATCGCCCGGCGCATGCAGGGACCGTCCGCCGGCTGGGCGCGGAGCGTCAGCGTTCCGGCTCGTGGGCCTGGGCCCGGGGCTCCGGGCGGCCGATCCGCTCGGGCAACCCGGAGCCCCTCACCTCAGGTTCAGCCGGTGTACTTGGCGAATTCCTTGCTGAATGCCAGCGGTTGCTGAAGGATCGAGCTGCAGGTCGCATCGGCCCACTGGGTCTGGCCCTGCGGGCACTGCTTGTCCCGGGTGCCGGACCACACGGACAGCCCGCCGAGGTGTTTTTCCTTGGCGAACTCCACCAGCTTCTCGGCGTCCGCGAGCGTGAAGACCTCGCCCTGTACGTCGTTCTGGCCGATCATCGGCGTGACCACCAGCCGCTTCCACGCCTGAGCGTCGGTCAGACCGAAGAGGCTCTTGAGCGTGGCTTGGGTGCCCTTCGCCGCGCTGATTGCGTAGTCGCCCATATTGCCGGTGTAGGCGGGGCCGTAGTCCATCGCCATGATGTTCACCGTGGCGTTGGTGAGGCCGTTGCCCTTGGCGTTCTTGAGGAATTCCTGGCCGTTGTGGTCCAGGCCCTCCGTGGTCACCGGCAGAGTGAGACTGATGTCCAACTCCTTGCCCTTGTCGGCCGCCTTCTTCTGCAGGATGCCGATGGCTTGCGCGCGGCGGGTGTTCGACGCCTGGTCGGCGATGGCGCCGCCCTCGATGTCGAAGTCGACCTTGGTGAGTGCGTAGCTGTCGATGACCTTCTGGTAGGCGTCGGCGAGCGCGGTGGCGCTGGTGCACGCCTGGCCGAGCTCCATGCCGTTGGCGCCGCCGAACGAGACCCGTACGTCGCCGCCCGCCGTGCGGAACGCGCCGATCTGCTGGGTGACCGGATTGCCGTTGAGATCGGTGACGCCGCCCCACTTGGGGGTGCAGGAGCCGCCTGCGGAGACCACGAACGCCAGGTTGAACTCCTTGGCGCCGGTGGCCTTGGCGGTGGCCGACAGGTCGAAGGGCGGGTAGAGCTGGGTGTCGACGTACGGCGCGAAGGGGGCGCTCGTGCCGGTGCCCGGCGGCGGGGTGGTGGGCGGCGTCGGACCGGTGGACGGGTCCTGACCGCCGGGCGGCGAGGAGGGGGAGGCCGGTGCGGACGGGGAGGTCGAAGGTGAGGGCCTGCCCGGCGGCTGGGTGGTCGGCGAGCACTGCTCACCGTTGATCAGGCAGTTGGACGGGGTGCTGTTCGCGCCCTTGCCGTGCTCCGCGCTGAAGCCGATGGTCAGCTTCTGTCCCGGCTGGATCTTCTCGTTCCAGCTCTCCGGGGTCACCACCACATGACGGCCGTTGACGGTGTGCTTCCCGTTCCACAGGGAGTCGATGGTGGTGTCGTCCGGGAGGTCGAATTCGAGCTTCCAGCCCGCGTGCTCGCCACCGGCGGCGTTCGAGATCTCGTAAACGCCGGTGTAACCGGTCTCCCATGTCGAGGACTTGGAGAATTCCGCACTCACCGCGGCGGCATGCGCGGACGCGGGCAGCAGCAGGGCTATGCCGCCGACCGCCACAGCGGTCACCGAAGCGGTGATGACCTTCGTTCTGCGGGAGACTCTGCGTCGATGGGTCGTGGGCGGGGAGGGGTGCGACACGGATGCGCTCCTCGATCAATCGGTAACGGATGTTCGAGGACCGAAGCTATGTAGTCAAAGGTGGAGCTGCCTATCGCTATAGGGAAATGCCTGACCGGCAAATCGCCGCGGCCGAAGCGGAATTGAGGGCGCCTTCGGAAGCGGGTGCAGGGGCTGACGGAAAGCGGTTCGGACAGTGCCCGGTGAAAGGCGCTGCGGGCTCGCGGAAACTGTCCTCCCGTGGAAACTGTCCTCCTTCGGCGACAGGGATTCCCACCTTTGGCGCCGGGGAATGCGGCCGGCATTCCCTAGCGTGGACCCGATCGCCATGAACCAAGCACCCGCACCGAGATCCACCCGCCGAGGCCGCGCCACGCGCCGAGGCCGAGGCTTCCCGCTCCTCACCCGACCACGCCACTGGCGGTTGACGACCCGGATGGCGATTGTGCTCGTCCTCCCCGCGGCCCTCGCGGTCAGCCTCGCCGTGCCCCGGATCACCGAATCCCTGGACCGCGTCGGCCAGTTGAACCACAACGAGAACACCATCCGGCTCGTCGTCTCTGCCACCACGCTCGCGCACGCACTGGAGAACGAGCGCGATGTCGCCGCCCTTACCCCCGGAGAGGTCGGCGCCGCCGTCCGCGAGCACCGTGCGGCCACCGATCAGGCATGGGACGCCTTCCGCGACAGCGCCCGGAAGGCCGGCGGCGGTGACCGCCTGCAGCAGCGCCTCGACGAGGTCGAATCGGAGTTGCGGGGGTTGGCCGGCGTACGGGCGAGGGCCTTCACCGACGCCCTGGGAACGGTCGCCTCCCAGACCGCGTACTCCGGCCTGATCCTCCCGTTGCTGAGCCTGGTCACCGAGGCGAACCCCGGGGACGACGCCCACGCCACCCAGGGCTGGGCGCTGTACGCGCTGGCTGTCGGGAAGCTCGCGCTCTCCAGCGAACGGGCCCTGCTGAACGCCGCGTTGGCCGACGGCCGCACCGAGCCCGACGTCGCCACCGCGCTGCTGGCCTCCCAGGGCATCCAGGAGATGGCACTGCGCGAGTTCCGTGCCAACGCGGTCACCCAGGACGCGCAGCACTACGAGCGCGTCGCACCGGGCCTCGCCGAGGCGGGCCGACTGGCCAAGGCCGCGGCAGCCGACGCGCAGCGCGGCACCGGGGGAGCGGAACAGAAGACCGGAGCGAAGGCGTGGCACCGTAGTGCCACCCAGGCCCTGGACGGGCTGCGCTCGGTCGAGTCCGAGGTCACCCAGCGAATGCTCGACTCCAACGCGGCGCTTCGGGACCAAGCCGGAGAAGACGCCGTCCGGGACACCGTGTACGTCGCCGTCGCGCTCGGCCTGGCCCTGCTGGTGACCGCGGTCGCCGCCCACTCCGTGGTCAGTCGGCTGCGGCGGCTGCGGCGCGCCGCCCTCCAGGCCGCCGAACACCGACTGCCCGCCCTCGTCGAGGCCGTCTCGCGGCAGGCGCCCGGCCAGGTGGACCTCAAGGCCACGCCGGTCGACCTCGGCACCCGGGACGAAGTCGGCGATGTCTCCCGGGCGTTCGACGCCGTGCTCCACGAGGCCGTACGGCAGGCCGCCGATCAGGCGACGCTGCGCCAGAGCGTCAAGGCCGTGCTGACCTCGTTGGGCCGACGCAACCAGGGCCTGGTCTACCGGCAGTTGGAGGTCATCACCGAGCTGGAGAACACCGAGCAGAACCCCGCGCGACTGGCGGGCCTCTTCCAGATCGACCACCTGGCCACCCGGATGCGGCGGCACGGCGAGAACCTGCTGCTGCTGACCGACGAGAGCCCCGCCCGGGTGCACGCGGTGCCCGCGCCGCTGCTGGACGTCGTACGGGCCGGTGCCGCGGAGGTGGAGCACTACACCCGTGTCCGCATGGGGCAGTTGCCGGATCTGTGGGTGTCCGGGCCGGCCGTGCATGACGTCAGCCACCTGCTGGCGGAGCTACTGGAGAACGCGACCCGGTACTCGGACCCGGCCGAACCGGTGCAGGTGAAAGCCGAGTTGGGAGCGGAGGGCGGCGTCGTCCTGTGGATCAGCGACCGGGGCGCCGGGATGTCGGCATCCACGGTGGCCGAACTCAACGCCCGGCTCGGTGACCCTCCCCTGATCGACGTGGCCACCACAGGCCAGATGGGCCTCTACGTCGTCAGTCGGCTCGCCGCCCGGCTCGGGATCGACGTCGAGCTGTCCTGCCCGGGCGAGGGCTGCACGGTCGCGGTGGAGCTGCCGGCGGTGCTGTTGGTGGCGCCGGAGCCGTACGGCAGGCCGGCCGGATGCTGACGGCCGGGCCCGCGCGGGGTCAACCTCCGGTCCCACCCCGTCAACTGAGGCCGACAGACCCGCGGCGGAGTCGCCCCTACGGTCGTTCCCAGGCGTCTGTTGGCCCCCTGCCGCCCACCCGGGGCGTTGGGTGACGGTCGTGCCGCTGCCGCCTCCCCACGTGCCCGTACGCGTGCCCGAACCAGTGGAGATCCGCACTCCGATGACCCGAAGCCTTTTCGATGAACGACTCGCGGTGGCCGAGGAGCGGCTGCGGCACCTCTACCTCCGGCGCGAGGGCGACGACGAGGCGGAGTGGGGAGCACCGCTCGTCGATCCGCACGAGTGGCCGGACCCGGAAGACATGGCCCGCCTGGCTGCCGGGGGCGATCGACTGGCCCATGTGGCCGGGGAGTTCGGACTCACCGAGCGCGAGACGGACCTCCTGGTCACCTGTCTGCTGCCCGAGCTCAACCCCGTCTGCGGCTCCGCCATCCGCTTGCTGAGCGGGCTGCCCGTCTCCCGGCCCACCGTCGCCGTCGCCCTGTCCACCCATGGCATCCCGGTCCCGGACGCCCTCGCCGACGGTCTGCTGCGGGAGGGGTCACCGCTGCTCGACGGTGGCCTGGTGAGGTACGAGAACCCCGAAGCCTCCTTCCTCGAACGTGTGTTGAACGTCCACGACCGGGTGCTGGACTTCCTGACCGGCCAAGAAGCCGGCGCGCGATGCGGCGTCCGCTGGCTACGCATGCTGCCGCCGCACCCCGACGACCCCCGCGCCCCCGAGCCCGAGGACTCCCACGGCTCGGCACCCGAGCCGACCGGCGAACCAAGCCCGGCCCGCGCTCTGGTCGCAGCCCTCGCCACCGACCCCCACCGCGCCTGCTACCTCCGCCAGGGCATCGACGGCGAGGCCCTGCCCACCGCCCGCGCCGCGCTCGCCACCCTGGGCCGTACCCCCCTGCTGTTGGACCCCGACGCGCTCGCCACCGACGACAGCAGCCCCGCCCAACTCGCCCAGCGGACCGCCCTCGAAGCCCGGCTGCTCGGCGCCGCCCTGCTCGTCCCCGTACCGCCGCCCGGTACCGCCGCGCCCGAGCGGTGCGACCGGCTGCGCGGCCTGGTCACCCGCCTCGACGAGGCGCCGCTGCCGCTGCTCCTGTACGGCGGGCACCCCTGGGTCGCCCACCACTGGGACACCCCGCGCCCCGCCGAGATCGACCTGCGCGCCCCCGCCGCGCGCCGCCCCGATCGGCAACTGGGAGCCGCCGCATCGGCGGCCGTGGAGCACGTCCATCGGGCCGCAGCCCTGCGCGCGGCCGTCCCCACGACGGAGGAGGTGCGCCTGTCCGCCCGCCGCCGCTCCGCCGCCGAACTCGGCGCCCTGGCCCGGCACATCGTCCCCGAAGTCGGTTGGCAGGACCTCGTCCTGCCGGCGCCCGTTCGCCTCCGGCTGGACATGCTGACGGCCCGTGTGCGGCATCGTGACACGGTGTTCGGTGACGGGGGACTGCGTCGTGGCGGCGGCCGCGGCCGGGGCACCACCGCGCTGTTCGCGGGCGAGTCCGGGACCGGCAAGACCATGGCCGCCGAGGCCGTGGCCCAGGAACTCGGCCTCGATCTGTATGTCGTCAGCCTTCCTTCCCTCGTCTCCAAGTACATCGGTGAGACCGAGAAGAACCTCGAACGGGTCTTCTCCGCCGCCGACATGCTCGACGCCGTCGTCCTCTTCGACGAGGCCGACGCGATGTTCGCCAAGCGCGGCGAGGTCAAGGGCTCCAACGACCGGCACGCCAACATGCAGAGCGGCTACCTGCTGCAACGCCTGGAAGCCTTCAACGGCCTCGCGGTCCTCACCACCAACCTGCGCGCCAACATCGACACCGCCTTCACCCGCCGCTTCGACGAGGTCATCCACTTCGAGAGCCCCGGCCCCGAGGTCCGCACCCTGCTCTGGCGCTCCCTCCTGGGCGCGTCCGCCCCCGCCGGCCTCGACGTCGAAAGCCTCGCCCAGGCTTATGACTTGGCGGGCGGCAGCATCCGCGCCTGCGTGGAGAGCGCGGCCTTCGCGGCCGCGGCAGCCGGCCGCCCCCTGACCGAGGATGACCTTCTCCAGGGCATCGAAACGGAGTACGGCAAGCTGGGCCGGCTCTTCGCGCGGAGGGAGGCGTAGAGGTTCCACGCCCCGCGCACCTTCGCGCACCCGGCCCCCGAGCGCTGGTGAAACCGCGCCCCGCCTGCCCCACCGGCCTGTACGCCGACGGAGTTCGAGGGCCGCGTCACGACCCTCCGCATCTCCGGCGAGTTCCAGGCGAATCCGCCGGCGAGCCCTCACACGGCAGGCCGGTGGCCCCGGCGTCCGCGCCTGGGCCTTGCCCCGGGATGCCGAGGGTGCAGGTACGTGTTGTGGGTAGGTGGTGGAACCGGAACGGCGATGGTCACTGGGTGGGGAGGCGCACGGAGTAGATGGACGGGGTGTCGAACCTTCGGGAGACGAGCATGGCTCCGGTAACCGCGAGGAGCAGGGGGACCATCAGGGCGTCGATGGTGCGCGTGAGCTCCAGCATCAAGACCGTGGCGGCGACGGGCGCTTGCATGGCGGCGGCGAGGACAGCGGCAGCGCCCAGGACCGTGAAACCTGCGGCGGGCCCGGGCCAGGCCAGTGCCCAACCGTGACCGGCGAGTGCGCCGAGGAGGGCGCCGGTAGCGACGGTGGGAGTGAAGAGCCCGCCGCTGGCCCCGCTGCCCAGACTGCCGGCGGTGGCGATCGGTTTGAGGACGAGCAACGCCAACAGCACAGGAGCGGTGAGTTGCGTGCCGAGGGTGAGCTGAACGATGTCCTTGCCGTTTCCGAGCAGTTGGGGATACGGGATGGCCAATGCGCCGACCGCGGTGAAGACCAGGAGGGGTGAGACCAGCGGCCGCCATCCCGTCGGCCTGTGCGCGTGCGCGATCCGCATCATCCGTACCCAGCCGACCGCGGCCAGTCCCGCCAGTGGGCCGATCAGGACGGCGAACCCGATCAGGGAGGCGGACAGTGTCGCCTTCGGCAACTGGTAGGTGGGGCCGGTCGGAAGGACCGTCCAGGAGACCGCGGTGGCGATGGCGGACGTGGCCAGGGCCGGCAGGGCCAACCGCAGTGACACCACGCCAAGCATCACCTCCAAGGTGAGCAGCGCTCCCCCCAGGGGCACGTTGTAGACGCAGGCCATGCCGGCGCCGGCGCCACAGGCGGCCAGCAGTCTGCGGTGGGCGGTGCCGATGCGTGCCCAGTCCGACAGTCGCGAGGCGAGCGCCGCACCGGCCAGTCGCGGCGCCGCCTCCCGTCCCAACGAGGCGCCCATGCCCACGATCACCATGGACAGCACGGCACTGCCCAGACTGCGCCGCAGCGGCAGGCGCCCTTCGTCCCGCCACAACGCGGTGCTGACTTCCGACCCGCCAGGTCCCGTCCACCATCGCAACAGCCACCAGCCGATCCCGGCCACTGCTCCGGCGACGGACAGGGTCACCACCCGCCGGGACGCACCGATCTGCTCGACCGCGCTCAGGAAACTTCCCGACTGGTAGGAGTAGACGAGATGCGCCGTCGCGCGCAGGAGCGTCATCAGGGCGGCACCTGCGAGCCCCGCCAACACGCCGGTGGCCACCACCAGGACCCAAAACCGGGGAGGCAGGGCAGGGACATCCACCGGGGCGACGAGGTTCGGCTGCCCAATCGCCCCGGTCCCAGGGGCCTTTGCCCTTGCCCGGTTACCGCTTTGCCCGTCGTCCATCGCTCGCCCTCCGACGAAGCCGGCTGTCACTGTGCACCGGCCAGCATGCTCCCCCGAAACGGAGGCACACGGAGGTACCTGACTCGCGTGTCAGGCAAGGCCGCAGCGGTGCCGGGGCGGCACAGCGATCCGTCGATCAGCGCCAGGCAGCCGCCTGATCGGGCGGGCCTCGCCACGTCAGGCCCGGGTGGGCTTCCCGGCGGTCAGGCTGACGCGGATCGACGCCGCGGCGTGGCACAGCAGATGGCGGTAGCGAACGGACGCCGACAGGGCAGGGTGCAACAGATCCGCTGGCCCGGTCACGCTCAGCGCGGCGGCGTGCTCCGGTGCCTTTGGGCACGGCACGACGGTTGCCAGCTCGGCGGCGTCCGCATCAGGCTTCGCGGCGAACACACAGCGTCCGTCGTGGGGCAACGCCAGCGCAGTCGCCGCCGCGGAGGTCGGCGGCAACACGTCACCGGTGGCGAGCCGTTGCGGGCTGTTGTCGGGCCGGAAGACATGGTGGATGACCTGTGCGCCGCGCGGGTGCGCCACGGCGAGTTGGACGCTCATTCCACTGCCGATGGCGAGGTCGTCGGTCCAGATCATGCCTGCCGCTCGCAGGCAGTTGCAGTCGTGCGGCGGGACTGCGGCCCGCTCGTCGATGTGGCTGACCGCCAACCGCAGGGTTGCGACGGCGCGACGCACCATGGTGGATGCACGGTCCATGGCGAAAGCCTCCTCACGTGGATGCGGCGGGGGACCGGACTGCCGGCCGGTCTTCCTCGCCACCGTAGGGGGAGGTCCACATCCGGGCATCGGCCGTCAAGTGGATCGAGAGGTGGGGCGGTCACCACGGTCGGTGGACCCGTGGTGTCCACCGACCGACGGACATCACGGGTCCGCCGGCGCCTCCGGAGCCCGGCCGACGCGCTTCCCGGGCGCTGCTTCTCAGCGCGGTCGCGGAATCGGTCTTCCGGGCTCCAGGCCGCGCATCGCGCGGGGCCTGCCTCACGCGGGGCCTGCGTCACGCGGCTGCGGACCCGGACGGCTGAGGCCCGTGGTGGGCGGTTGGCCCACCGCTATCCGGGGCGTCGGTGGGTGGGCCACAACCAGCGGTGCGCGAGCACGGCGATGAATCCGCCCAGGAGGTTGAGCGCCACCCGGACCACCGCCGCGTACCAAGGCACCGGTTCGTCGAAGTCGCTCAGCAGCAGGAGCA
This sequence comes from Streptomyces sp. WZ-12, assembly GCF_028898845.1. NCBI lineage: Bacteria > Bacillati > Actinomycetota > Actinomycetes > Kitasatosporales > Streptomycetaceae > Streptomyces > Streptomyces sp. WZ-12. The sequence goes on from NZ_CP118574.1 coordinate 8,311,352, forward strand.
GCACGGGCGAAGCAAGCGCCCAGTAGGCGTAGTTGGCGGGCCGGAAGGCATAGGCCAGCGCGCCGGAGACCCCCACTACTGCCGCCACCGCGTACGCACTCGGACGTGCCAGCAGTAGGGCGGCGGCGACCACCCCGCCCACGCTGTTCCCCAGCAGTCGCTTCGCGGACTTGACGCGCGTTCCCTGGGGAGTGGGTTGCAGGGTCAACAGCAGTGAGGTGACCAGCCAGTGACCCTCGCCCCACAGTGAGCCCTGCCAACCCGTGGCCACCGTGGCGGCACCGCTCAGCAGCGCCACCCGGCCGGCGTGGCGCACGGCCGGGACCGAGGGGGCCCGCGCTCGCGACCCGGCCGACCCATCCCCCGGAGCTCCGCGCGGCTGCAGCGGCAACAGCAGAGCGGCCGTCCACAGACACCCCACCAGTTGAGGCAACCCAGGCAGCACCAGGGGCCGCGCACCGCCGCCGGTGATGCCCACCAGCAGCACGGCGAGGGCTGTGGTGGTTCCCATCCGGGGCACCAGGACGCCGAGGAACGCCGCGACCGCCACTCCGGGAGCCAGGGCAGCCACCCCGCTGCCTGCCAGCGTCACGTAGATCCCGGCCGCGGTCACCCCTACCGTGCGGACCGCCAGGTAGCGAGCGCGTTCGGCGCGGCCGGCACCGGACGGGAACGGCATCGCCACCAGCACCGCCGGCAGGGCGATTGATGCTCCGAGAGCCGGATGTCCGGCCCAGGTACCCACTGCCAGCGGCCCGGCCAACGCCACGCCGGCCGCGATGCCATCGGCGTAACGTGGCTTTCCCTCTGGACGCAGCAGCCCGGCGACGGCGTCCGACACCACGTGAGCCTTCGAACGGATCGTCACGGCACCACGGTACGAGCTTCGTTGCGACATCACCCCAACACACGGGCGCTTGCGCTTGCCGCGTCAGGATCGCTACGCGGCGGATCCGCCATCGTCGACGGGGTCGGTACCGGGTCCGCCGATCGACCGCCTGAAACCGCGATCGGGCCGGCGGCGGAGAGGACCGGTGCCGCCGGCTCACGGAGGAACGTCAGTTGCCGCTGAAGCGTGCCCCGGTTTCCGCCAGGACCAGTACCCGCCGCCCGTCGGAGAGTCGGGCGCCCTCGGGGGTGAACTTCAGTGCCCCGTCCGGGGTTTCCCACTCGTCGCCCATCGGGTATTCCCGCGAGAGGGCGTTCGGCATTCCGGCCTTGAGCACTCCGTTGTGCGCGCCGACCAGTTCGCCGTGGCCGAGGCTGAGCATGGCGTGGATCATCTTCTGGCGCTCGCCGTCGACCCGCACGAACGCCACGCGGTAGCCCATCTTCAGCCGGCTGAAACTGCTCGCGTCCTTGATCTCGGTCCCTTCCCCGTTCAGGAAGGCGGTGAAGTCGTCGGGGGTGGTGGCGTTGGCGAGCCGGTGCATCTCGGCGTGGTCGAGGAGGCCGGTGCTGTGCTGCATCGCGGCGACCACGGCCCAACTGGAGTCCCCGGCCTGCCGTGCCTCTCTGTGGAAGGCGTCGTCCCACCAGCGGTTCGAGATGTGGGTGTGCGCCTTGAGCCGGTTGGCCTCGACATCCGATTCGGGCATCCGCCACACCTGGCGCACGGTCGCCGCGTTGTGTTCCTGCCCTGCCGGCAGCTCGCCGATGACCTCCTTGTTCAGTGCGTGGATCTCCCGCCACCGGTCCCCGTCGCCGAGTTCGCTGTTCGCGACCCGCCAGAGGCTGTCGCCGTGCTGCACCGTGTAGGTGGGGAAGACCTCCAGCGAGAGAGCGGTCCCGGCCGGGAACTCCACGGTCCGGGTCTCCTCCGCCGGGACCTGCGTGACCGTGCCGTTGGCGCCGCGCAGGACGGCCGTCGTGTTCCGCTTCGGGGTGAAGGTGCACTTGATGATCCGCCCGGCGTACTTGAGGTGGAACCGCACCCGCGGGTGCAGCAGCACTTCCGCGACCTCACCCAGGAAGCCCGGGAACACCACGTCGACCGTGCCGGCAGCGTGACCTACCACCGGGGTCACCGTGGGGGCGTCGCCGACGATCGCGGTCGCCGTCGCTGTCGCCTTCGGGACGGTGGCGGCCTTGACCGAGACCCGTACCGTACGGTCCGCCAGGCGTGCCGTCATGCCGGAGTCGTACCAGGTGGGACGGGTCAGCAACTGGGTGCCCTCCCGGTAATCCAGCGACCAGCGCGGTGCGTTGGTGCTGAACTCGGTGGCCGCGCTGCCGCTGTTGCTGAACTCCCGCATCTTGATCAGCCTGGTCGTCGTGCTCTGCCGGTACGTGGCCAGCCAGTTCTCCATGGGCAGGATGAGCGGGCCGTCGAGCCCCTGCATCCCCTTGTTGGCGAACTGGCCTGCCGAGAGGTCGAAGACCCAATCCCTGCCGCCCTTGCGGCCGATCACCACGAAGTGGTTGTCGTTGAGGGTCATGCGTCCTCCGTTGGACCACATGTCCATGCCCGCGTAGCGGATGTCGGTGAAGCCCTTCCTGCGTGCGAACTCGCCCACCGGCTTCATCAGCTTTTCGCAGTTCTCACTGGGGTTCGGCAGCAGCTTGCCGATCCCGCCGTCCTTGCGGGCGGAATCCAGCAGCTTGGTCGACAGCGCGCGGTCCGCGTCCGCCAGTCCCGCCACCCCGCTGTGCGGGCGCATCGACTCGATACGGAACTCCGGGGCGTCCGCATGCACGTACACCCGCACCTGCTGACCCTCGGCCAGTTCCCACACACCGTCGCTGCGGAACCTCAGGCCCGCGTCGTTCACCAGGTCGAACTCGGCGTAGCCGGGGCTCAGTCGAGGGTTGAGGCTCGCGTTGTTGAGGCCGGTCACCCGGCCGCGGCCCGTCGAGGTCATGGCGTGCAGCATGGTCTGTTCGCTCCCGGTGCCGCGGACGATCGCCACCCGCTCGCCGACCGGAATGCGCCCCAGGCTCTCCGGATTGGCGACCGCCTTCATCTCCTTGCCGCCGAGGAACGCGTCGAAGCTGGTCGCCCGGGTCACCGAACGCAGCCGTGCCGCTTCCGCCGGTGTGATGACCCCGGCGAGCTCGTCCACCCGGATCGCCGCGTCCCAGCACACGTCGCCGTGTCGGAACGCGGCCGCCGACAGGTCCTGATGGTGGGAGATGGCCGAGGCGTAGGCGGACGTGCGCTCCATGGGCGCCCTGCCTCGTACCCCGCCCTGGAGGCGCCCCACGATCCGGCGGGCCAGAATCCTCTCCTGGCCCCTGGCGATCACCGACCGGAGGTTCCCGGCCGCGGCGGCCTTCGCCCCGGGTGCTGCCGCGCGCAGGAACTTCGCCGCCGCGGCCGCGTCCAGTACCGTGCCGCCGATGGCGAAGACCATGCCCAGGGCGGCGTCGTCCTCCGCGTGGCGGCGCACGTCCCCGCGGTCGGCGGCCGCGCCCAACTGGCCCTGGAAGGCGGATGAGGCGATGCCGGCGGCACCCGCGACCAGGCTGACGGCCAGCGCCGCGCCCCCCGTCAGGCCGACCGCCACGAGCGTCGCCAGGTTGCTCACGGCGGTCGCCAGGTTGCGCCGGAACCGCAGGCCCTCGTCCCGCCGTTGTTCCTCGGGGGTGTACGAGAGCGCGTCCGCCTCCCTGCGGAGCTTGGTGAGGCCCGCGTCCCACAGGTCCTCGTACGCCCGGTCCGACGAGCGGAAGGTGAACGGGACGAAGCGGATCTCCCGGGAGCCGGCACCCAGGCCGCCGAGCCGGGCTCGCATCGGCCGGAAGTCGCTGGAGGAGGCCCGACCACTCTCGTAGGCGGACAGGTGACCACGGACGAACTGCTCCCAGTCCGTGGAGTAGAACATCGGTGACAGCACCTTCACGTCACCGGTGGTGACCGACGCGATCAGGTGGTTCTCGCCGCACGGGAAGGCGACGAGGTTGGGCACCACCTCCTGGTTGAAGACCACGAGTTGAGGTGGCTGCTCGCCGGACATCGCCGCGCTCACCGCGTCCGTGACGGGATTGCCGTCCGGCAACGCCGTGAACAGCCGCGCGAGGGCGCCCATGACCCGGTTGCGCGCGAAGTCCAGATAGGCGGTCTTGGTCTGCTGGGTATCGACGACCTTGAGCGAGTCGGCCAGGATCGTGTCACCGACCCGCTGGCGCACGGCATCGCTGCGCACCGCCCGCCACAGGCCCTGTGACACGGCCGTCGGCTTCTCGACGAGGGTGAGGGACCAGCCGCTGCTGGTCAGGTCGTTCTCGCGCTGCATCTCGCCGAGCACCACCTGGCGCACGGTGAAAGTGCGCTGCTTCCCCGCGTTCTCCCGCGGGTTGACCATGTTGGGGTTGTGCAGGCGGCGGTGGTAGGTGGCGGTGACCCGCGTGGCGAGGCTCACCGTTCGTGCCTCGGCCAACCTGCTCTCGGTCTCCAGGGCCGCACGGATCGTCCGGTCGACCTTCGCCGAGGACTCCGCCCGCTCGTCGGGGGACACGGTGAGCTCCCGGAGCAGCGGATCGATCACCGCGAACGGGTCCTCCTGCGCGGCGGTCGTCGCCCCGAACTCCCCCTGACCGTAAGACGGTTCGCCCACACTGCGCTTCCTGCGCTTCCCCTTGCCCCTGCCCTTCGGCTCAACCGTCGACCCACCCGACGCCGAGGGTTCGTGGTCGGGCAACGGGGTGTTGGTGGGGGGATTGGTGAACGGGCGTGCCAGGACGCTCTTGTGCCCCTCGAAGACGAGGCCGGACCGCTTCTTGTAGGCGGTGACCTTGTCACGGTTGCCGGTGACGATGCGGGCGAGGTTGGTGAGGGACTCCCGTGCGGGTCTGGTGTCGCTGGCGGGGTCGTAGTAGCTGGTGTGGGCCCGTTCCCGGTTCTCCGCCCAGCTGAGGGTGGGGTCGAGGGCGTACTCGCTCCTGAGGCGGGTGACCTTGCCGGTGGGGTCGTACCGGACGTGGGTGGGGTCGATGCTGAAGTAGTTGAGCTGGCTGACGGGGTCGTGTCTGTGGGCGGCGGCGAAGATGCGGTGGGCGGGGATGTTGAGGTGTTGGGCGCGGCGGCCGGTGCCAGGGCTGCCGAAGAGGACGAGGTAGTCGGCCTCTCCGCCGCCGAGGGGTTCGCTCCTGTAGGCGGCGAGGGCTTGGTTGACGGAGCGTGTGACGGTCGATTTCGCCGGGCCGTACAGGTACTGGGCCACGGAAAGACCGGTGGGGTCCACCGCGACCTCGGCGAGCGGCAGCGTCTTCTTGAGACCTTCGGCCGCGGCTTGTGTCCAGGTGCTGCCCTGCATGCGCTTCTTCGCGACGGCGGTGGGGGGAAAGAGCGAGACGACCTGGCGGGTCAGCTCCCGGGTGGTGCCGACGAGGGCGCCCTTGGCCCCGTCGGTGAGGCCGCCGTGCCGGGTGCTCCGCATCAGGGCGTAGCCCGCGACGACGCTTCCGTAGCTGAACCCGTTGACCGTGACCTGGGGTTGTTCCGGGAGACCGGCGCGCTTGCGGGCGGTGCTGTGCTTCCAGAGGGCGCGCCAGTGGCCGAGGTCAATATTCAGGAGCCTGGAGCCGTCCTTGGCGGGCCGGTCGTCGCTGACCTCGCCCTTGCCCGCGCGGAGGTCACGGGGCGCCTTGTAGCCCTGCCAGGCGATGACCGCGACCTTCGTCCCGGGGGCGATGTTGCGGCACTCGTCGTGAACGGTGCGGGCGCGGCGGACGAGTGCGTCGAAGTTCGAGGGGTCACTGCCCATACCGGGGACCAGAACGGCGACATGGGTGGCGGTCTCGATGTCGCCGACGGCGACGGACATCCGGCCGACGCCCTCGAAGTCCGGTTCGTACGCCAGGACTTGGCACGGGAGACCGGATCCGGCGGCGAGGGCCTTGGCGAGGTGGTGGGCGTTGACCCTGCGGAGATCCTTGGCTGCCGGCTTCGGGGAGGTGCCGACGAACCGGGACATGTTCGGGAACGGATCGGTCTCGCCGCCCTGGAGCGCGTCGGTGACGGTGTTCCCGGCGGCCTCCACGTCATGGCGGGAGATTTCCGGTGTGACTTCGGCGGGGCCCGCCGGTGCGGGCGCCGGCCGGTCCAGGTCCGCCGCCAACTCCTTCCTGTTGACCGTGTCCGCCTGGGCGAAGTCGTGGGGCTGGCCGGCCTCCAGCGCGAACTCCCCGGCGGGTTCAATGGCTTCCGCCGGGGGTGCGCTGGGTGCCCCGTCATGTGCGGTACCAGGCACGCTAGTTGATGTCCCCAGCGCCTCCGCCCAGGCTCCCAGGGCCGCCGTGGCCCCGGGCGGCACAGCACTGCTTCGCGTGGGCGGGTGAGCGGGCCGCTGGACCGGCCTCTGCTCCTGGTTCTTGGCCGGCTGCGCAGGGGCGAACTGATCCATCGTCATGTCGTGAACGTCCTAGCTTCTCGTGATGCGATGGGATATCGGGTGCGTCGCAACCCCGGTCCATGCGATCTCGGCTTCTTGGGGGCAACCGCACGCTCCTGTGGCACCGCGGCCGCGGGCACACGTCAGATCACCCAGCGCCACGACGTTAGCGCTGGGATCGGGGTGTTGGCTTTCCCTCTTCGGTGACACCCGTGTGCCGAAGGTTGAACCGTTCCGGGTTCCTGATTCCTGGTTCCGGATTCCGGGTTCGGTGCGATGCTCGGAGCTCCGACGGATCAGGCGATCAACATCGGTTGACGGACAGTCAACTATCCTTGCTTGCACCGCACTTGCCGAAGAACGCGGGCGGGGTGAGCGGCGGAGGCCGCATAAGCGGTGAGCTGTATGCCTTGGTGCCGTCAGCGCTTCAGGAGGCCCGCAGGGGGTCCTCCGAGTTCCTTGTACTTCGCCAGCACGGCGTCGGAGAACTCTTCGCCGTACACCAGCCCGGTGAAGACCTCGGCGACGAACTCCAGGGGGTTTTGTTTCTGGACTGCGTAGAAGCTCACCTGTGCTTGGAGGTCCCCTGGTACGTCATGCGGAGACTCGCCGCACTTGTACTTCAAAAAGTCATCAGAATGCCGCGCATGGAGGATGTGTCCGATTTCGTGAATCGTGGTAGCGATGAACTGGTCCCGAGCGTATCGACGTTTGTCCTTCCTCTTGCCCTGTGCCCCAGCCGCAACTATGTGCGGCATTCCGTGGAGGTTTCCCGATGTGGGAACCCCGCCCCTGACGGTCTCTTCGGTGCCCTTCCTGATCTCTTGCGCTGCGGACTGGGATGGTGCGCCGAGGAAGATGTCCGGACTGGGGTTGCCGACAAAGGCGATGGCTCCCTCGCCTCCCCCTCCGGAAAGGATGATGTTGAGGTGTGACGGAAGGTCGGCGCCCGCATCCTTCACTTTCTTGAGCGCTTCACGTGCCATGGTCAACCGCTCCTCCCATGTGGGGTCAGTCGTGAGGTAGCTGACCGAAAGGGTGGTGCCGAGAAACTGCTCGTTGCGGGTGATGGAGGGGCGCGCCCACTTCTTCAGGCTCTCGTTCCACCTGTTTTGACGGAACGTCCGCTCCGCATGCATGGTGAGTTCCTGTTTGTCGTTCTTCGGTTTTGGTGTCCGCCAGTGAGGGGCGGCGGATTTCCTGTACTCGTAATCGTGCATCAAAATACCTTCAACCCGACGAGGCGTTCGAGATCGAGGAAACGGGTCATCTGACGATGGAATGACGGCCGCACATCGAGGAGTTGCCGCATCCGGCAGTGCCTGACGGCGGAGGGGCGGGGAGCGGATGGGGCTTGTGGGACGACCTCCCGCGGCCCGCTCGCCGTGTCAGCCGATCTCCTCGACGTTGCGGCGCGGTCGGGGGGTATCGCGGGCGCGGCCCCGGGTCGGGCTGCCGGGGCGGCCCTCGGGGGACCGGGGCACGTCCAAGTGGGCGGCCCGCAGGGTCAGTTCGCGGACCGGCTCGGCCTCCACCGGTGTGGCCGGGCGGGTGACCGGGACCGTCACCAGGAGATCGAGGACGGGGCGGGCCGGGGTGCCCAGGCCCGACCAGAGCTTTGCGGCCGGGGGCTCGGTCCCCTCGGGCGTCTCGCGGAGCTTCAGGGAGAGGGGGGCGCCCTTCGACGGATCGGGGTGCGGCGTCAGGTGCTCCGTGGCCACGCACCACTCCAACAGGGTGCCGAGCAGCCGGTGTTCGTCCCGGGGGCTGTGACCCCACACGGTGAGCGCGTAGCCGAGCCGGAAGTGGCGGGGCGGTCGGTGGTAGGCGACCACGACGCCGTGCTCATCGATGACGCTGGTATCGCCGGACTGCCGTTGGGCCGTGTCCTCCTCGACGCTGTGCAGGAAGAGGTTCACGCACAGTCCGGAACGCCGGGCGGCCCAGTCGGAGTTCGGGGTGTCGAAGACGACCTGTGCGTTGACCCCGTGCAGGGGGCCTTGTCGCAACTCCCTTTCAAGGATGTCGTCTACCTTCCGGACGATGCTCACTGGTCAGCTCCTGTACGGGCGGTGGGGGAGGGGCGGCGGGGCGCTCATGCGGACTTGTCCGGCTCGGCGTACGGCCCCTTGAGGGGGATCAGTTGGCCGACGACCACGGCGGTGGCGATGCACCCGGCCGCCGGCGGGGTCGGCGTGGAGCGGGTGGGACTGGTGGAGGGGGTGGGGGCGGGGCCGCCGGTCGGGGGCGTCGCCGTGCAGTCGACCCGCAGGGTGAGCTTCTCGTTCTCCGTCAGCGACAGCGGGGCCGGCGGGGTGTAGTCCTTGATGTTGTTGATGCCGGTGCTCTGCAACTGCTGCGCCCCGGCCGCGAGGAAGACCGTTGCGCCCTCGGGCCCCGACGCCGACAGCTGGACGGTCTTGATCTGCAGTCGGTATCCCTTGGCCACCTTGTACGCGGCGGCCGGCTCGTTCTTCCTGGTGTCGGCGGTCAACGAGGTTTGGAACGGCTTCTTCTTCAGCGCACCCGCCGCGTCCTTCTCCTGCTCCGCCTTCTCTTCGGCGTCCTTCTCCTGCTGCTGTTGCTGCTTTTCCTTCTCGGCTTCCTTCTTCTCGGCCTCCCGCACGGCTTCCATCTGTGAGGGGCCCTTGGCGGACTCCGTTTGGGCACCGGGTTTCTTGCCGCCGAGCGGGGAGATCCACACCGCCGCGCACGCGATCGCCACGGCGCTGAGCACGATCAGCGCCTTGAGGGCCGGCTTCGGCAGGAACGGGCGCTGCCGATGGACGTACGAGACGGTGCATTCCTGCCCCTGTTCCCAGCCGACGCGGACCCCGATCTCCCAAGGGGTCGCGGTGCCGGTGAACGTCGGGGTGACCACCCGCACCCCGAGGCTGACGCGGGCCCGTTCGCCTGCCTTCAGCGTCAGTCGGCTGCGCCGCAACTTCGGGCGCAGCGGCGCCTTTTCGTCCTCGGGCGCCGCCCGCAGCCGTACCGCCGTCGTGGCATTGCCGGTGTTCTCCAGCACGATCAGGTTGCTGCTCCACAGCACCCCGAACACCCGGGGCCGCGCCAGTTGCGGCTCGATGTCGTGGAACTCGCCGACGGAGATGACCGCTTCGGGCACGGCTACCGCATGCGGGTCCTCCACCGAGGCGACATGCACCGCGAACGTCAGCGGGCCGGGTGCCAGTTCGCTGTCCCGCGGGAGGGTGAGGGGGATGTTGATCTTCTCGTGGTTGCCCGGGTAGACCGGGACCCGGCCGAGGTCCGACTCGGTGTCCGGCCAGTCAGCGGGCGGTCCGAGCAGTCGCAGTCGGTAGGCGTCCACGATCCGGCTCTCGTTCCACACCCGCAGATGGACGGTGAGCGAGCTGCCGGGCCTGATCACGTCCTCGGGAGCGATCAGTTCCGCCCGTACGCTCATGATGCCTGCCGGCTGAAGAACTGGATCTCGGCCATGGCGACGGGCATGCGCGGCTTCAGCCCGGGGTTGACCGCCGCGATCCGCACCTCCAGCGCGGTCACGCCGTCGATGCCCAGGTCGAAGCGCTGGGGTCCTGGCTGGTCACCGAGATTGATGGTCTTCTCCACAACTCCCAGGTCGGTGGTGGTCGCGGTCACCGTGATCTTCGTCGGTCGACCGGCCTCGAAGAACTGACCGGGCGTCTTCGACGCACCGTTGACGATGACGAGGGAGGTCAGCCGGAACGGTGCCTGGAATGTGGCCGTCCAGTATTCGCCGACCACGTCCTGGCCGCTGCCCTGCGGCGCCCATGCCTTGTTGTCGACACCGTCGGACGCCAGGTCGGGACCGAAGCCCTTGGCGGAGCTGGAGGCGGAGACGGACTCCGGCGCGACCATGTGCTGGGCCAGGAAACGGTCCTTGACCAGTGGCACCGCACGCTCCGCGGCGGCAGCGACGCTGCCCATCGAGACCCCGGCGACCAGGCACACCGGCAGCGCGGCGAGCAGGACGTTCCAGCGGCGGTCCCAGTGCCACACCTCGGGCCGTTCCACGTACTCCTGGCGCAGCCGTTCCCAGCGGGTGGGCACCGGTGGCTCGGGCTCCGGGCGCAGCAGGGCGCCGCAGGGATGGCAGTACGTCCGGGACTCCGCGTTGGGCTCCCGGCACTCGGGGCACAGCAGGAGGTGTGACAGGTCGATGGGTGGTGTGTCCGCGACCGCGTGAGTGTGCTCGTACGGTGCGGTCTGCAGGACGAGTTCGCCGGTGATGACCCGGGGGTAGGCGGCAGTGGGCTCCGGCACGGGCGCGGCGTATCCGGGGTAGTCCGACCAGGGCGCGGCGGCCGGGGACGGCTCCAACACCCTGGCGTCGGCGGGCGGGGCGGGCTCCGGGGGGCCGTTCCACGGCTGGGGCCGCGCCGTCGGCGGGGCGGGTGGCGAGGTCGGTTGCGCGAAGAGCGGGTCGGGCCCGGTAGCCGGGGCGGGCTCCGGCCGTACCGCCCGGTTCCGGCCGGTGGTGTCCCACCCCAGATATGCGCCGCACGAGACGCAGAACATCTCGCCCGGGTAGGCCACCACCCCACAACTGCCGCACATGTCCCGCTCGTCGGGCTGATGCCAACCCCGGTGGCCGGACGAGGCCGATCCCATCAGCGGCCACCTCCTGGTGCGTGCGGTGCACTCAGCGGGTCCGCGTCGTCCGCCACGGCGACCTCGGCCGTGACATGGGCCGGGAGCCATTCCCGTACGAGCTCCACCACGTCATCCACCACCCACGGGCGGTCCGCCGCCGTGCCGTGCGGGAGCAGTACCCGCACGCGGACCCAACTCCCCGCCGGCACCGGCACGGAGGGGTCCTCGGGGCCGGCCGAGCAGTGCGTACCGCCGGATTCGGTGAGCTCCAACCGCCCGCCCAGTACGTGCCGGACGAGCAGTTCGAGCCCGGTCCGGGTGCCGCGCAGGCCGTGCAGCCGGTGGCCGAGGAGCAGCGCGTTGCGCCGGCCGACGGTCCCCACGCAGGCGGGCAGCGAGGTGTTGGTCCACCCCAGCATCCAGGCGACGAAGTCATCGGGTGCGGTGTGCGGGCTGAAGTAGGCGTCCAGGCAGTCGAGCGCGGTGATCAGCGGGGCCAGGGCGTCGTCGAAGCCGGCGATGAACCGGTCGGCGAAGTGCCCCTGCCGGTAGCTCTCGGGCAGGATCGCGCGCAGCGACCGGCTTCCGGGCACCAGCGGTGGCAGGGGAGGTGCGGAAGCGGCCGGCGCCGGCGGTGCGGGGGGTGGTGACGGCAGTCTTTCCATCGTTCTCGTCGCGTCTTCCCGTTCTCTTTTCGTGTGGACGTCCGGCCATCTAGCGGTTCTTCACGGCCACTTGGTGGCGGAAGGAGAGGAACAGCGTCGCCGGACCGACCTCGATCCGGTCGGTGGGGGCCTGCCGCTCGCCCGTGCCGAGGTCGGCCGGGTACATCTCCAGCTTGGCCACCGACTCGACGCCTTCGCAGCGCGCGCTGACCGCGTACAGATCGCTCAGCCGCAGCGCCCGCCCCAGTGGCCAGCCCGAGCGGCGCTCGCCGCCGGGCGCGGACGGCAGCGGACTCAGGCACTCGTACAGCGCGCGCAGCACCCGCTCCCGGACCTCCTGCCGGTCCGCGCCCTTGACCGCCTCCACCTCGGCGACGACCGTCACCCCCTGGTACCCGGGGCCGCTGACGGACACCGACACCCCCAGCGGACGGGCCGCTTCCACGGCGCGGGCGGCACCGGTCAGCAGTGCCTCGGAGGGCACCAACGCGCGCCAACCGTCCTCGTCGCGCACGTCCGCTACCTGAGGGACGATCAAAATCCTTACCAGCCCGGCGCGTTCGGAGCCGGCCGGCTCGGCCACGCACTCGATGCGGCCCGCCTCGCGGCAGGCCGCCGCCGCGATCGACTCGTAGTCGCGGGCGGTCACGGCCCGGTCCCGCGTGCGCAACCAGTGCCCGGCCCGCCGCCGGACGTTCTCCAGCGACTCGGCGTCCACTCCGCCGGTGGCGGGGCCACGGTTCGCCACCCGGGAGACCAGCGCGACCGGGGTGCGCAGCACGGTCAGGGTGCCGGCGGCCACATTGCCGGCTCGGCCACCGCCGCGCCGGTAGGAACCCGCCGTGATCCGGGCGCCGATCTCCGGCACCGCACCGTACTGGCGCATCTCCCCGTGCGGCTGCCGCACGGACGGGCCGAACCGCACGGTGCCGCTCACCTCGTCCACCGTCGCGTGCCGGTCGGTCGGCGAGGAGTCGGCGAACGAGGGGACCGCCCGCCACACCTGCCGACCGCTCTTGGTCTCCACCGACACCGTGCGCAGCGACCCGGCGGCCACCGGGGTGCGGTGGAGCGCGAAGGACTGCCCCGGTGTGCCGTCCGAGACGCCGAGTTCGTCGCGCGGCACGGTCTCGCCCTCCACCGCGTCGGTGGTCCCGCCGAGGGTGTACGCCTCCAGGGCGCCCACCGTGGGGGAGGCGGAGTACGCCGGTCGACCGGGCCCGGCCTCGGTGACCCGGCAGCGCAGCCAGCCCGCGCGGCGCCGCCCGATGAGTGAGGCGGTATGCCCCTCGGGCAGGTGCAGCACGATCTCCCCGGGCCGGTTCAGGCCCCCCGTCCCGTCGCTCTCGACCTCACAGGCCACCCAGCCCTCCCCGCACCACGCCTCCCAGACCCGCGGCGGACGGCGGGGGTCGACACCCACCCCGTCCAACCGGCAGTCCACCCGCAGCGCCACCGCGCACCGCGGGGCTGCCTGCGACAGGCCGACCAGCAGGGTGTCACCGGGCGCCGGCGGCTGCGCGAAACAGGTCACCGGCTCGCCCGCCAGGAAGCGTTCGGTGACCAACTCGGGCGGCTGCGCGGCCGACGCCGTGCCGATCTGCCCCAGCGCGGTCGAGGCGATCTGCAACTCCCGGTCGACGGTGAAGACATGGGCGGGCGCGCTACCCGTGCGCGGCGTGGCCACCTCGGTCCCCACCGGTACGCGGAGGTCGGCCTCCTGCGGAGCGGAGAGGTGGAACGTCAGCTCGGTACGGGCGGCTTGAGGAGCCGTCAGCTGAACGCCCAGGAGATCCAGGAACTCCAGGTGGACCTTCTCGGGGACCCGGTTGAGCCGGTACGACAGTTGGTCGACCATCTGCGCGAACGCCTCGATGAGCGCCACACCCGGGTCGGAGACGTTGTGATCGGTCCACTCCGGGCAGCGGCGTTGGATGAACCGCTTGGCGTCGTCGACGAGGTCCTGGAACCTGCGGTCATCCAGGTGGGGGCTAGGCAGCGACATCGTCTTCCCTCCTCGACGCCGGCAAGGCGTCGAGTTGCTGATCGAGGTGCGCTCCCGCGCCGTCGTGGGCGGGGATCACGTAGAACGGATGGACCAGATTGCGGCGGCTGTTGGTGCCGGCCAGGCGGTACCCGACGTGGATGTCCAGGACCTCCTGGTGCTCGGCGGCCTGCACCACGCGCACGTCCTCCACCGTGATCCGCGGCTCCCAGCGCTCCAGGGCCCGCCGTACCTCGTGCGCGATGGCACCGCTGGTGGACGCGTCGAAGGAGCCGAAGACCCGGTCGCGGATGGCGCAGCCGAACTCCGGCCGCATGGGCCGCTCGCCCGGTTCGGTGCCCAGGACGAGCCGGATCGCCTGCTCCACGTCGGCGGAGCCCTCGGCCATCGCCACCCCGCCGGACGGGCTGACACCCAGGGGGAAGGCCCAGCCCCGGCCGATGAAGAAGTCAGACACGGCGCTCAACCGCTGATCACGACGGTCGGGCAGCCGGCCACGATCATGCCGCCGCAGCCGAGGGTGTCGCCCATCGCCGCGGCCGGCATGCCGCCGATCAACACCTTGCGCACGGCGACGACCGGAACCGGCGGGATCGGCGGTATGTGGACGGGCCCCAGGCAGGTGGCCAACGCACCGGCCACGGCGGCCGGTTGACCGCCTATCAGGACGTTGGCCGCCATCGGCGGACCCGTCACCACTCCGGCCGCGGCGCCGTGCGCGGTCGGATCCCCTATGCGTGCGGCAGCAGGCATGGTCGTACACTCCTCTCTACGGGGTCAACACCCCCTAAAATAAGGTCAGTTGATCTTTACGAGGGCGGCCGATATCTCGGCGAGGGCGCTGCCCGAGACCTTCATCTTCGCGGCGGCGCTGAGCTGGACGTCGGTACCGGAGAGTTCGACCTTGGTTCCGGAGAGCTGAAGGCCCTGCTGGGCGCTGACCGTGACCTTCTGGCCCTTCAGCTCCAGCGGTGCCTGCCCCGCGTCCACGGTGATGCCGTGCTTGGCGGAGATCTCCACACTGCCGTCGCTGTGCACCGAGATCAGCGTGTTGTGCTGGTCCAACTGGAGCCGGAGCTTGCCGTCGCCGGTGATCAGGGTGGCCCCCATGCCCGGGCTGCCCGCGTCCAGCAGCTCCAGTCGGTGCCCCTCCTTCGAGGCGAACGACCGCCGGTTGGTCTTGCCCTTGCTCTTGTCGACCAAGTCAAGCTGGTGGGTGGCGAGTTGATCGACACCGTTGTAGAGCCCGCCCAGCACGTACGGTCGGTCCAGGAAGCCGTCCTCGAAGCCGACCAGCACCTCCTCGCCCACTTCCGGCAGTACGACGCCGTGACCGCCGCTGCCGCCGAGCTGCACCGTGCGCGCCCAGTCGCTCGTGTAGTCCGGGTCCAGCCACGGCAGTTGCACCTTGACCCGGCCCCGTTTCTGCTCGTCCTTGATGTCGACGACCTTGCCTGGGTGCAGCCCGTGGAAGCGGCGCAGCCCCGCCTCGCCGTCCCCGGGGCGACCGACGCGGAGCCGGTCCGCCCCCTCATCGACCGTGACGGACGTCAAGTAACCCGATTCCGGGTGGTATTCATGGCAGACACCGGTCACGGTGTAGCGCCCCTGGAACCGTGGGCCCAACCCGCCGAGGGTCACCGCGGACCCGAGCCGCAGCCGCGGCTCGCCCCGGACGACCGCCCGCAGCCGGGTCAGCCCCGCGCTCACCTCCTGCGCCATGACCTCCGCGACCTGCTCGACCTCGTGCTGGGTGCCGCGCGGCAACCTCGCCAGCAACAGCGGTTCCCCGCGTACCGCACCCGGCGCCGCCCGCCACGCCACGTCCCGCCGCTGCGACCCTTCCGGCTTCCTCCGCGCGGCGAAGGGCTCCTTGCGCTCGGGGTCCCAGGCGCGCACCGCCACCTCGGTCACCTGCTCGCGCAGGGACGCCACGGACGACACCTTCACCAGGTTCTCGCCGAATTCCAAGGCGTAGGGGCTCTGCCGGGACGGGGTGCCCTTCGCCGGCCCGTCCGCGGCTCGTGTCGGCCGGGCGAAGTGCAGCTTGCCTTCCCGGAAGAACAGCTCGCACCCGTTCTCCCGGGCGAGGTGGGCCAGGAAATCCCAGTCGGACATGGCCGGTTGGGACAGGAACGGGTACTTCGGCCCGGTGCGGTCGACGGTTCCGGTGGGCACCCCCGTCAGCTTCGCCACTTCCTCGACGATCTCCCCGGCCGACATCTGGTGATAGGCGAGGACCCGCACGCCGCGCCGCAACCGGTGCGCGTGATCCTCGGCGCGCACCACGGTGAACACCCCGCCGCCCGCCGCCCCGGCCTCCGCCGACGCGCGGGTCTCACAGTCGGTCACCTCGCCCTCGAAGAGTGCGTGCCCGCCGTCCGCGGCAAAGGCGGTCAGCCGCACCGTGCTGCCCAGGTCGATGTCACCCCCGGCCAGGAGTGCGGCCCCCTGCGGGCCCCGGAAGCCGAGTTCGGCGGAGGCCGAGGCGCGGCCGTTCTCCTCCACGCGCGCCCAGGCGAGGGCGGTGTCACAGGCGGGCGGCAGGCGTCGGCCGTTGATCCAGATGCCCAGTCCGGCCGTATGACGTCCAGTCATGTTCGTGCGCAGTCCTCTCGGTTGGCCAGACAGCCAGTCGTTCGACGGTCAGTGGTTGTCGGCGGCGCCTGGCAGCAACAGGACCTGGCCCGGCTCGATCTTCGATACGTCGGTGATGCCATTGAGCTCGGCGATCGCGCGGTACTGCGTCGACCCGGTACTGGCGAAGGCGACGGACGGCAGCGAGTCGCCCCGAACGACCACATGCGACCGCCGCGACGAGGGAGAACCAGACGTCGGGTTCTGCCCCGCCGTCGTCATGCCGATCTCCTCCAGGGTGATCTCACACACCGCTCGCAGCGGTTCGCCGTCCGCGGAGAAGCGGGTGTACGTCGCCTTGACCCCGCTGAGGAACGCGACGAAGGACACCGACTCGAAGCCGCCCCAGCGGAACCTGACCCAAGGGGGCGAGGGGCGGTCGTCGAAGCGGCTGCCCTCGGTGGGCGTGCAGCAGCCCAGCAGCGTACTGACCCGGGCGTCCACCGACTTGCCCTTGGTGTCCTTGGCATCGAGCACCACGGACATGGCGAGCACCCGCGGCCGACTGCCGGTGAACTCCGGTACCGAAGTGTGTTGCGCCAGCCGGGCGTTGTGCCGCGCCCAGGACACCTCCTTGACCAACGAGAGTTCGGCCGGGTTGAACTGGAACTCGATCTGGTCGGTCAGCCCGCCCGGCCCCGACTGCCCGCCGGTCGGCGGCGCATAGATCTCCAGGGTGGCCTTCACCATCTTCTTCTCCGGCATGGCCCCTCCTTCTTGTCCTTCTTGCTCGTGCTGCTCGCTCGTACGGGGTGCAGGTGCGCTCACACCTGCGGGAATTGGGGCGGACTACGCGCCGCCCTGGCGGAAGAAGCCGCCGTGGACGAACTCGATCTCCTCCGTGGCGATGCCGGCACTGCCGGCGTCCAACGTCGGCCCCCGCCACGCCACGGGCACCACGTCCCGAAGCTCCCACTGGGCCACCACCTCGCCGTTGGTGCCCAGGCAGGAGATCTGGCCGGTCAACCGGTCCGGCCTGCGCACCGACTCCTGGACCCACTGGCACAGGTCGACGTTGGTTGCGGCCACCGGACGGGTCACCACCAACGGCGCATATCTGATACGGGTGTTGAGGTAGACCGGGGACTCGTTGATCCCGCCCTCGACGACCTCGTCCACCTCCACCGACAGGGCCAGCCCGCTGCACCGGGTGAAGTACCCGAGGTCCATGCTGTCGATCGTGAGCGAGAACCGGTTCACCGTTATCGCCGTCGGGTCCTTGGGCATGATGTGCCTGGACCTCCTTTCCGTTGGTTGTGAAGGGAGACTCAGCGGCCTTCGAGGTCTGTGTCCGTGCCCGGCGCCTTGGTTTCCGCCTGGAGAATCCCGGGAGGAATGCCCCAGTCAGGCGGGGCGGTTGGGGCCCCCGTGCTCGCCGTCGGTTCGGTAGCCAGCGTCGAGGAGACGTCCGCGGCACGGCCGCGCGGCTCGGGCGCGTGCGCGCCGATCCGCCGGAAGACGGGGTGACCGGTGGCCGCTCCGTGGTTCTGCCGGCTCTGGTCCGGACCCCACTGACCGTCCGGCAGCCGTTCCCCTGCCCGTTCCCGTTCCGGCCACCGGTTGCTCTGGTTCCCCGGAACGGTCCCGGGCCGGGGCGGTGCGAACGGCATCAGGGCCCAGGCGCAGGGCAGCGCATCGGGCATCGAGAGCCGGGCGGCTCCACCGTGTTGGACGGTGGTGAGGTCGGTGGACGTGGTGGTCGTGGTGTCGGTACGGCGGTTGGTGTGGGGGTCGGCATGAACGGGGGCCGTGTGGTGGGGAGTTGTGGCGGGGAGAAGGGGCGCCGGGGTTGACGGCCGCCAGGGCTTCGGAGCGGAGAGCGCGTCACCCGCAGGCACGTGCCCCTCCGGTCGTGGTGTCGGGGGCGCGGCCGGGTCCGCAGTGACCGCAACGGCCTGGCGCGGCAGGTCGGTCGCTGCCTCAGCGGCAGCGGGGCCGGCCTGCTGACGCCGAGCCTTCGTCGGCACCGGAGTCCACGCGCTCGCGTCGCCCGATGTCGCCGAGCGCAGCGGTACTGGCTCTTGCCAAGGCGCCGCCGCACGACCGGGCCCCGCCACCGGCCGGGAATGCAGCGGCGCCGCTGGCGCACTGGCAGGCGGACGGACGCTGACCTCTGCCGACTCCCCGACCTCACCGTGGGCCGTACGCCGAGGCGGTCGCGCTGCCTGCGCCGAGTCTGGGGGGCCAGGCTCGACGGTAGCTGGGGGCTTCGACGCACGGGACGCCCCCGCGTCGGTTCCTCGCGTTGACCGTGCCGAAGGGGTCTGCGGTGGGGTGTCTTGGCTCCCTGCGGGCGGGCGTTGATCCGGAGTGGTGTCGCCTGTGCCGTCGGTGGCACGCGGGTCGAGTCCGGCCTTGGCGGTGGCCGAGAGGACGCCCTGCCCGACCTGATGGGCCTCGGGTCGGTGCCGATGACCCGGTCCCGTCCGCTCCTGTGCACTGGGGGCGTGAGCGAGGGAGTCGGCGCGCGGGGTGGCGCGCGCCTGGCTGGACCCAGACGGCCCGGCTTCAACGAGCCCGGACGCGGCGGGGGTACGCCCCTCGGTGCGCGTGCCGGGGGCGGGTGTGGTGCGGGCGTCGGCTGGTGGCCGCCCGCGTGTGGCTCGGCCGGCGTTCGCACCGGACGACGGAGCCAGCGGCAGGCCGCCCGGGCCGCATGATGCGGGGCGGTGCACGTGGAGGGGCGCCGCTGCAGGGGCCCCCGCTGGCGATGCGTACGGGGGTGTGGGCGCGGTGGGTTGCGTGCTGTCGCCGTTGACGTGGTGCGCAATGCCGGTGGCCCGGGGGAAATCCGGAGCCTGTGCGCGGTCGGTGCCTCGGCGAAGGCGCGTTCCGTGATCGGCCTCCGAACCTCGGGCCTCAGGAGTACCGGTTGAGGAAGGGTGTGCCTGTGCCGCCGGCACGGCGGTCCCGGAAGGCGTGCTGCTGTCGCGCCGGCCGCGTGGCGGGAGTTGAGGTTCGGCGTGCGTGCCATCCGGGGCGCGCCGGGCTTGGAACGGTCGCGTCCGCTGACCGGGAGCCTCTGGGGCACGTCCCCGGGGCGCCCTGTCATGGGCGGCGGGAACGCCGTGGTGCTCGGGCGCGGTAGTCGAGTTGTCTGTGGAGAGTGGGTTGTCCTGTTGGCCGTCGGGAACGGCGCCCGTGTCCGGCGCGGTGCGAGCCGTCCCTGAATGCCGGTCAGGTCGCCCGGACTTCTTGGCGAGCGGGAGACGTCGCGCGGCGTGGTCCGCGAGCTCCGGTGTCTGTGGGGGCGCGGCCTGGCCGTCCCTAGGTGCCTTGGACAGGCGGCCGGGCATGGCCGTCTCATCGGCGGCCGAAGCCGCACGGGTCGGGGCCGCGTTCGGGTTCTTGGCCCGAGTGGGTTGGGCCGCGGGTGAGGGACGGGCGTTGACGATTTCGGTGGCGCCGGTCACCGGCTCAGACGTGCCGCTCAGGTGCGGGCCCGTGACCGATGCGTCGTCGGCCGTGGGCAGGTTCCGGGGCGTTACGGGATGTTGCTCGGCGCGCACCTGCGCCTGCTCGGCCGGCCGGGGACCGCGGTCGTGCGATGCCGCGGCATCCTGTGCAGGACGTGCCTTTGCCCCGGCAGGGCCCGCGCTGCGGGAGTTGTGCGTTCCGGGGTGCTGGATGAGGGGAAGCTGCTCCGGGGTCGGGCGCGCGGGCTGATCCGTGTGCAGAGGCACGTCCCGGCCTGCCGCCGGGGCGGGACCGACCGCGACGGTGGTGGACGACCCCTCGCCGGAGGCGGCCGTATGCCATGTCTGCTCGGGGAAGCGGTCAGCCCCTCCAAGGGCCGGCTCGGTCGTGGTCGCGACGTGTGACGGGGCGCCGATGGCTGTGGCCCGGCTGTCGACGGCCTGTTCGTCGGGAGCCGTCGGTGCGGCACCGTTGGCCGACGTAGCGGGCTGCCGGTCGTCGAGTCGCGGCGCCGCTGCACGCGATTGCCCTCTCGTGGCAGGGGCGTGCACCGGGTGTTGGCCGACGGACGCGGGAGCGGAAGGGGGCGCGCTGCACGACTCGGCGACGTCTTGCGACGCGGCCGTGCTCGGGGCACTCGGGGAGATGGGGCGCGCGTCCAATGCGCCGCCTGCGGGAACGCCCGTGGTTTCGGGGGGAGTTGCGACGTCCGATGGCGTGGAGCCCTGCCGGTATGGGGGCATGGGGGTGCCAGCCAGGGCCTCTGTGGTACCGCTGGGTGGGCCGGCAGGGATGCGCTTGCTGACTGTGGGGGCTTGCTCGTGGTCGTTCCGGTCGCCAGCGGCAACCGCGGTGCGGGCGGTGCGGGCGAGGTGCCGCTGGGCGCGCACCGGCTTCGACGCACTCGCACTCGTCGTCCGCTCCGGTGCCTGGTCGGGACGTTCGACCGTGTCCAGACGGGCAGGGGGTGCCGTATGACCGCGCACGGAAGCGGTTTCCGGGGAAGTCGCCCCCGGTGCGGTCGGCCGGGACTGTTGACTGCTCGCCGCGTCGGGCTCGGCTACCGGGCCGATGGATGCGGCGACTTGCCGGTCCCAGGCACGCGCGTGCTCAACGTGCGCTTGCCCCGTGGACGAGGCGGGCATACCGGGAGGGTTGGGGGACGCGGCTCGCTGGGGCGCCCGAGGCGCCGGGTGCGCCGATGCCGTGACCCGTCGCGGTGCCGCGGCTGCGGACGCCTCGGTGGGACCCGGGGTGTCGGCCGCTGCCGCAAGGCCGGCGGCGGCCGTTCCGGTCACCGGCTCCTCGGCACGGGCCCGGGACGGTTCTCCGGTCCCTACCGGCGCCGGGGTGGAGGCCGCGTCGCGTGCCGGGGAACCGGGCGGGTGTGCGGCCGTCGAGGCGGTTCGGGACGGCGTCAGGTCGGGCGTGGACGGGGCGGCGTTGGCGAACGTTGGACCGTCGACAACAGCGATGGATTCGACTGCCGTCGATTCCGAAATCGGTTCCGGCTGCGGAGCGGGCGGCAACTGCCGCCCCTCTGACGGCTGCGCCGGCCCGGTCCTGCGATGTCTGCGTAGCCGAGGGGCGAGTGTGGTCCGGGCCCAGCGCATGAGCGGCTGTCGGGTACCCGGCGTCCACACTGCGCCGGCGGCGGGGGAGGGCGAGGACGAAGGAAGGGGAGACGGAGCGGGGTGTACCTCGTTGAGACATTCAACTGGCTGATTGGGCAACGGTGTTGTCGTGGTCGATCGTGCGAGGAGGTCCGGAACGCGGGGCTCCCGAGACGGGGAGACGAAGGCCGGGGCGCTTGTTGCCTCCTCTCGTTGGACACCGCCCTCGACGGCCGCGAGCGGGGTTTCCCCGGGCAGCACCGGGGCGGAGTCGTCATGCCCCGCGGGACGACGGGATGGACGAGAGCTCTTGCCACCGGGCCTGAACCGACGACGTCGGCCTCGCACGCCCGGCTCCGGACGGCTCTCCGCGGAGCGTACGGTCGTCGCGGAAGCCGGATCGGCCCCGGCCTCCCCCGCCTCCCCGGACTCCTCCTCCCGCCGCGGCCGCCAGTACAGTTGGGCTGCCGGATGGCGCGTGCGGAGCCCCGTCGTGTCCCACAGCCCTGCCGCTGCCCGGAGTGCTCTTGGCGGATTGGTGTCGATCAGCGTGGTCAGCTCACCGGCGATCCGGTGGTCCTGCCAGGCGACCAGGTGCTCGACTGTCCGCCGGACCCCGGTGATCGTGCCCAACTCGCCTGCACTGACCGGACAGATCGGCTCAGGCAGCATCACCGGGGGTGTTGGTTGCTCCGCGGCACCGGCCGTCACCTGGGCTGCGTGCACCGCGCCGGTGTCGGCCGGCACGGCCGTCGCTCGGGCCCCGCCCGTAGCCCGGTCGTTCGACCGGAAGAACCGGTGCGGCATCGTCCTCAAGTCCCCTCCGCAAGACGTTGGTTGATGGTGGCGATCTGACTGAGGTAGCTGCGCCGCTCGACGTGGTCCAGGTCGAGCAACTCGCCGTGTGGCCAGTGGAAGTGGTAGGCGATGTACGCGATCTCGGAGCGCAGGTCCTTGGCCGCGTACGTTGTCATTCCCCCAGGCGGCTCCCCATGTCCACGTCGAACTCGTGGTGGCACTCGGGGCACACCGTTGACGCGAGCGCCGTGCCATCGGTGTTGATCTTGCTGTAGAACTTCTGCAGGAAGGCGAGGTCCACGGCGAAGAACTGCTCGACGACGTCGGCGTCGACGTTCGTCAGCGTGCCGAGCCGGGTGATCAGTCGGCCCAACAACACCACTGACAGATAGGCCGGGTTCTCGCGGACCCGCATGTCGCTGAGCGGGATGAGCTCGTCGCGGGCCGTCGAGAGGCGCATGGTGCCCTCGCGATGGACCACTCCCTGCTTGTCCACGTAGCCGCGTGGCAGGGTGAAGGGGAATTCCGTGCGGAGGGGCGCAGGATTGCGCTCGGGTCCTGCGCCCCCGCTCACGGGCGTGGGCGCGTTGGCCGAGAGTCCTGACGGGGATGTCTGCGGCCCTTCAGCCACGCGCCCGCGCCTCACGAGATCTTGACCTCGTCGCACTCAAGGACGAACGTCTCGTCCACCGGGTTCTCGTTGGTGACGTCGAGGTCCCCGGGCGTCCAGGAGCTCACCCATGCGCCGACCAGGTTGACGGTGATCTTGTCGCTGCCCTTGTCGGCCGGGGCGAACACGATGCTGGCGTTCACCTTCTCGCAGTTGGCCGGGTCCGTCGCCGCGTTCTTCAACCAGGCGGTGAGCTTGTCGCTCTTCGCCATGCCCCGAACGAGCGTGATGCTCGGGGGAGTCAGGCTGCCGGCGTACTTCTGCGTCTTGATCTGGCCCTGGCCGTTCGTGGTCTTCACGAGGACGGGCTCGACCCGAATCTGCAACCCCGAGACCCGCTTGAGGGTTTCGAGCTGGACGCCGTCCATCTGGAACGTGAAGGAACCGGTCCGGAAGATGTGACCGTTGTTCTCAGCGGGCATGGAAATTACTCTCGCTTTCCGTCAGGGATTGGTTGGGCGTGAGGTGGACTACTCGCCGGAGGAACCCGACGCCGAATCCTGTGCGATGCGGAACACCACGAACTCGGCCGGCTTCACGGGCGCCACACCGATCTCGCAGATGATCTGCCCCGCGTCGATGACCTCGGGCGGGTTGGTCTCCGCATCGCACTTGACGTAGAAGGCCTCTTCGGGCGTGCTGCCGAAGAGGGCACCGCTGCGCCATTCGTTGGTGAGGAACGCGGTGATGTTGCGACGCACCGTGGCCCACAGCCGCTCGTCATTGGGCTCGAAGACCACCCACTGCGAGCCGAGGTAGACCGACTCCTCCAGGTAGTTGAAGAGGCGTCGGACGTTCAGGTAACGCCAGGCCGGATCGCTGGACAGGGTGCGCGCGCCCCACACGCGGATGCCGCGTCCGGGGAAGCTGCGGATGCAGTTGACGCCCGCGGGGTTGAGCTGCTCCTGCTCGCCCTTGGTGACCTGGACGCCCAAGTCGAGGGCACCGCGCACCACCTCGTTGGCGGGAGCCTTGTGCACGCCGCGGGCCTCGTCGTTCCGGGCCCACAGTCCCGCGACATGGCCGGACGGAGGCATCAGGAAGCCCTTGCCGGAGACCGGGTCGGCGACCTGGACCCACGGGTAGTACAGGGCGGCGTACTTGGAGTCGAAGCCCGCTTCGTTCTGGCGCCACTCGTACACCTCGGACGGGCCCATGTCCGGCAGCGGGTCGAGGATGGCCATCCGGTTGGCCATGTTCTCGCAGTGGTTGATCATGGCGAGCTGGATGGCCTTGACCTGCTCGCGGCTGACCGCACCGCGCTCGTACGCCGCCATCAGGTCGGGGGCGACGACCATGGTCACGTCGTCGATGGCTTCCAGGCCCGACAGCCCCGAGCGGTCGTTGACCTTGCCGACGTAGCGGCCGACCACGTCCTGGGTGGCGACCCCGGCCGCGGCGGGTTCGGCGGGCAGCGCCAGGGTGGTGGAGTCGGGCAGCGCCAACGCCGCGCCGGTGGTCCTGGCCTCGTCCACGGTCACGAACTTGGAGCGTTCCTTGACCTGGGTCACCACGTAGACGGGCGACGCCTTGTCGGCGGAGACGTCGAAGGTCTCGGCGGTCGTGCCGTCCACCTTCACCGCGAAGGTGAAGAGATCACCGGCGGCGGTGTCCGGTGCGCCGTCGTCACCGTCCTTGGACGCCGCCTTCGCCTTGTCCGCGGCGCTGGTCGCCCCCGCGGCCCGCTTAGCCTTCGGGTCGGCCGGCTTGCGCTGCACATCGACCGAGAGATCGCGTCCGGCGGCGGCCGGCAGGGCTGCCACCCGGAAACCGCCGAGCACTTGGGCGGGGGCGGCGCTCACGGATGCGGAGCCCTCGACGGCGTCGCCGCCCGCCGACTGACCGCCGACCCGCACGACGTAGCAGGTGCCACCGCCATTGGCGAAGTAGCCGTAGACGGAGTGCGCCAGATAGGAGTCTTCCTGGAAGTCACCGAAATTCTTGGCGAACTGGCTCCAGTTGGTGATGCGAACAGGCTCGTTGAGCGGCCCCTGTTCGGCGAAGCCGACGAACGCGGCAACCGCGGTGGCCACGCCTTCCACCGGCCGGGAGCCGCCTTCGGTCTCTTCAACGAACACACCTGGAGACAGATAGGTAGCCATCCAGCGCTCCTTCTCGTGAGTTGTCCCGATGGGGAATCGATATCGCGTCCCGCGCTTTCCTCAGGTCCCTCCGGAAACCTTCCGTAGGGAAAGGGGGAGTGCGGGTCATCCGCCAGTGCTGGGGAATAGATGTCTCTTACCGTGCGGCGGGCTCATTGCCGGGCTTGAGCAGCGGATTCTGATGAGGATCATCGTCGCTGCCTCAGCACCGTGTCAATCGAATGTGGCGTTCCTGGGAGATCCCCCGTCATGTGTCATCCGTGGTCCGTGACCGGTCCACTTTTGGCCGACGGGAAAGCGTGCGATGCGGAAGGCGGTTGAATGTTGGAGGGTCAACTAAGGGAAAAATCAATCGACTTTCTGCCTCGGTGCGGATGCCGGTCGGCTCGGAGAATGGCTGGTGTACGCGCGAGTGCGCACTGGTGATGGAGCTTGAGGAGGACGGCGATGGTCACCCCCGATCCGGAGGGCACGTACAAGGCGTTGGAGAAGTTCGGTACGGATTTCACTGCGGCGGCTCGTGAGGGCAAGTTGGATCCGGTGATTGGGCGGGATCAGGAGATTCGGCGGGTGGTGCAGGTGTTGTCCCGTCGTACGAAGAACAATCCGGTGTTGATTGGTGAGCCGGGTGTGGGCAAGACCGCGGTGGTGGAGGGGTTGGCGCAGCGGATTGTGAAGGGGGATGTGCCGGAGTCGTTGCGTGACAAGCGGTTGGTTGCGTTGGATTTGGGGGCGATGGTTGCGGGGGCGAAGTATCGGGGTGAGTTTGAGGAGCGGTTGAAGACCGTTTTGGCGGAGATCAAGGCCAGTGATGGGCAGGTGATCACGTTCATTGATGAGTTGCACACGGTGGTTGGTGCGGGTGCTGGTGGGGATTCGGCGATGGATGCGGGCAACATGCTCAAGCCGATGCTGGCGCGGGGTGAGTTGCGGATGGTGGGTGCGACGACGCTGGATGAGTACCGCGAGCGGATCGAGAAGGATCCGGCGTTGGAGCGGCGTTTTCAGCAGGTGTTGGTGGCGGAGCCGACCGTTGAGGACACGGTGGCGATCCTGCGGGGGTTGAAGGGGCGTTACGAGGCGCACCACAAGGTGCAGATCGCCGATTCGGCGTTGGTGGCCGCGGCCACCCTCTCCGACCGCTACATCACCTCCCGTTTCCTGCCGGACAAGGCCATCGACCTGGTCGATGAGGCGGCTTCCCGGCTGCGGATGGAGATCGACTCCTCGCCGGTGGAGATCGACGAACTCCAGCGCTCGGTGGACCGGTTGAAGATGGAGGAGCTGGCGCTCAAGAACGAGACCGACGCCGGCTCGGTGGCGCGGCTGGAGAAGCTGCGCAAGGACCTGGCGGACAAGGAGGAGGAGCTGCGTGGGCTGACCGCGCGGTGGGAGAAGGAGAAGCAGTCCCTCAACCGCGTCGGTGAGCTCAAGGAGCGGCTGGACGAGTTGCGGGGGCAGGCGGAGCGGGCCCAGCGCGACGGCGACTTCGACACCGCCTCCCAACTGCTCTATGGCGAGATCCCGGGCCTGGAGCGGGAGTTGGCGCAGGCCGCGCAGGCGGAGGCCGAGCAGGAGGCGGCCAAGGAGTCGATGGTCAAGGAGGAGGTCGGCCCGGACGACATCGCCGACGTGGTCGGCTCCTGGACCGGCATCCCCGCCGGACGACTGCTGGAAGGCGAGAGCCACAAGCTGCTGCGCATGGAGGAGGAGCTGGGCAGGCGGCTGATCGGTCAGGGCGAGGCGGTCCGCGCGGTCTCCGACGCGGTGCGCCGCACCCGTGCGGGTATCGCTGATCCGGATCGGCCCACCGGCTCCTTCCTCTTCCTTGGTCCCACCGGGGTGGGCAAGACCGAACTGGCCAAGGCGTTGGCCGACTTCCTCTTCGACGACGAGCGGGCGATGGTCCGCATCGACATGTCGGAGTACGGCGAGAAGCACAGCGTGGCCCGCCTGGTGGGCGCGCCTCCTGGTTACGTTGGGTATGAGGAGGGTGGTCAGCTTACGGAGGCGGTACGTCGTCGTCCGTACAGTGTGGTGTTGCTCGATGAGGTGGAGAAGGCGCATCACGAGGTCTTCGACATCTTGTTGCAGGTGTTGGATGACGGTCGGCTCACGGATGGTCAGGGGCGCACCGTCGACTTCCGGAACACCATCCTCATCCTGACCTCCAACCTCGGCTCCGCTTTCCTGATGGATCCGTTGCTGAAGGAGGAGCAGAAGAGGGAGAAGGTGCTGGAGGCGGTGCGTGCCGCCTTCCGTCCGGAGTTCCTCAACCGGCTTGATGATCTGGTGGTGTTCCATCCGTTGGGCACTGATCAGCTTCAGCGGATCGCGCGGATTCAGTTGGACCACCTGCAGCGTCGCCTGGGCGACCGCCGGCTCACCCTGGACGTCACCGACCGCGCGCTGACCTGGCTCGCGGAGAACGGCAACGAGCCGTCGTACGGAGCCCGTCCGTTGCGCCGCCTGATCCAAACGGTGGTCGGTGACAGCCTCGCCCGCGCCATCCTCGCCAGGCAGATCGGCGAGGGCGACACTGTGCATCTTGACTCCCAGGGTGGTGAATTGCTGCTCCGCGCGGATGCGTTCCGCTCCTCAGGGGTGGGTCTTCGCGCAACGGGCAGCGAAGAACGGGGAAAGCCCTAGACCCAGACGGCGTGATCGTCGGGTGTGTCCCGACCACCCGCCGTCGAGTGCGGACCGGTCAGAGCGCTGGGCGCGGCGTAGGTGATCGGCACCGAGGCGAAGACGTCTTGGAAGTCCTGGAGCTTGGCGGTAGCGCCGTCGGAGCTGGACCAGCCCAGTCCGTCCATGGTGAGTTCCTTGTGTGCCTGGCCGCGCGCCCAGGCGGCCAGTGCGCGCGGGCGCTTGTCCCACTCGATCCGCACTCGGAGGTCGGCATGGGTGTCGAAGACCGTGGCGCCCTCGGGGTAGGTGAAGTTGTCGGAGCGTTCATGTCCGCTGTTGTGGCTGAAGCCCGTTGTGGTCTCCCGTTTGTATGCGACTCCGGCGTTCGCGGTGCCGCCCGGAAGCCCGAGGCCCATCTGGGTGCCGGCGGCGCCGCTGGCTGTGAAGGTGGGGCCGGTGGTCCGGCCGTGGGACTGCGTGAGACCGCTGTTCGAACTCCAGGCGTGTCCCATGCCGGCCTTCGCCAGGTCGGTGACGCGGGAGGGTTGTTCCGCCAGGTCCAGTGAAACCCGGACTCGGCACTGGTAGCTCCACGTGGCGCTGCTGCCCTTCAGTACGGGCAGTACGTATTCACCGGCGCCGACGAAGCGCGCAGCCTTGGCTGCCAGCCGATCCGGCGCCAACTCCTCGGCGAGCAGGGCATAGTTGACCTTGTTCGTCTGGAGGGCCTCCGGGAGGGCGGCGTGGACCATTTCGAAGAGGGTGGGCACAACTCCCAACTGCAGCACCACGCTCCCAGGTGGCAGTGGCCGCCCCTTCGCCGCCACTGCCTGGGCTCCCTTGCCGCGGAGAGCCTCGAACCGTGCCTGGTGGTTGCGCTGGCGGATCTTCTCCTGCTGACGGGCGAACAGCCCGCCGACGGTGTGAGGAGACGCCGGCTGCTGGGTATGCGAGAGCCAGGTTGTCGGAGGGGCGGCCGCAGCAGGCCGTACGGGCTGCCGGCCGTCCTGGAATCGCCGGATTTTCTGTACAGGTTCGCTCTGGGGCATGGGTACCGCCATACGCTCGCTAACAGTCGTCAGAGAAAAGCTGTATCAGTCCTGATTTGTCCTCGTCGTCGGGCAAACGTTGACGGAGATGCGCCGCTCGGCTACGCGCGGGGGTCCTTCTGTCTGGCGGTGAGGGGGCGGGCATCCGCCGACACCACTGTGGGCGGGCCCCAGGCCCGCCCACAGTCACTGCCGCCACAGCAGCCAGGCAGCCACGCCCCCCATCAACGCGCCCGTCGCCCCTCCCTGAACACGGCCCGCACCTCACGAAGCGCGCTGAGGTCGGGGACCAATTCGCCGGCCACCGCGAGCAGATCGGCATCCATGCCCTGAGCGATCCGGCCCTTGCGGTGTCCCAAGCCGCAGGCGGCCGCAGCCTCAACGGTCGCGGCACCCAGCGCCTGCACAGGCGTCATCCCCAACTCAACGAGGGCCGCTATACCGTACGGAAGAACATCATGCGGCTTGTCCGGCGCGGTGCCCGCATCGCTGCCGGCAACCATCCGAGCCCCAGCGCGATGCAGTCGAGCGCGTACCGCGCGTACACCGTCCGCGCACGCCAGCGCAGACGCGGAGACCGGACGAGCCCCGGGCAGACTGCCGACCGTGGTTCCCACGAAGACCCCCCGCTCCGCGACGCTGCGGAGGGCCAACAGGTCGGCGTCGACGCCTGTTTCGCTCAGGAACGTCGCATGCTCCAGACTGTCGAAGCCCGCCGCGAGCGCGTCGACGACGGACGCCCCTGGATGCACGTGCGCAGCCGCCGGCAACCCCAGTTGGTGCGCCTCCTCGACGGCCGCCCGCAGCTCGGCGAACCCGTACTGCGGCAGATGCGCCGCGCTGCCTGCCGTCAGCATCCCGCCGCTGGCCATCACCTTGACCACGGAGCAGCCCCGTTCATGGCGCTCACGCACCGCGGCCCGGACGGCTTCGACTCCCGCGGCCTCGCCCCCGAGGAAGTGACAGTGCCCGCCCGGCGTGGTGATCGGCGGCCCGGCCGCGACGATGTGCGGACCCGGCCGAACCCCGTCGGCGATCTCCTGGCGCAGCGCCAGTGACAGGTATCCACGGTCACCCAGGTCGCGCACGGTGGTGATGCCGGCGCGCAGCGCCCTGGCCGCGGCGTCGCGCATGCGCGCCAGCAGGGTGGAGTCGTCCGCCGCCACCAGCCGGGCCACCACATCGGAACTCGCGTCGAACGCCAAATGGACGTGGGTGTCGATCAGTCCGGGCAACAGCCAGGTGTCCGGACCCAAGTCAACGAGCTCGGCCTCGGTCGGGGGAGCGGCCCCGGTGGTGTCCACATCGAGAATCCGACCCTCTTGGATCAGGACCATGCCCGCTCCCAGGACTGTGCGGCCGTCGAAGACGTGGCCCGCGCGTACGGCCTGAAGTCGGCAATCCGTCATCGTTCTTCCTTCGCGGAACTGTGAATTTCCTTGCGGCGCCTTGGGATTGCGCAAAGGCCGACCACCACACGGCGCAGCAGGCCCCGATACGCGGACGGCGGCGAGCCGCAACTCATCGGCGGCCGTCCAGTACGCCATCGCGCGGATTGCCCGAGCACCGCGCCGTGGGCAACAAAGCCCACGCCCGAGGACCGCCGTGTTCTCCCCGCTGAGAGCTTCCGTACGAGTCCCATCATGGGGGCGAAACGCGCGCAGCGGGAGTGACGAAAGCCCTCTCCGAAAGTGGACACTTCCGCGACCATCCCGACGCGGTCAACAGCTCGCCACGGCACCACGATCGGCACGGTGCCTGCCCACCGCCTCCGCCGCCCCTGCCGCCCTCGCGCCGGCGCCGCCCTGGAGCGGTCGCTCCGTCCGACCCCTCTCCGGCCGACCGGGCCAGGCGGGTCAGCGTGGGCGGTCGATCGCCGGTTCCTTCGCAGCAGGAGCCCCCGGGTGGGTTGCCCAGGGGCTCCTGTCAGCGCTGTCTACTCGCAGCCGCCACCGCACTGGCAGGGGCCGCCGTTCTGACATCCGCAACTACAGCCGGGGCCGCACTGACAGCCGTTGGCAACAGATCCCTCGTTGGTCGTCATGGTGCCTCGCTTTCACGTGCCCTGGGGTCGGTGGACGGCTCACTGTGGCACCGGTTCCTGTCACCCCACTACCCACCTCGGGACGAAGGCCGAAGTTCGCCTCATTGACAGGGCGTTGCCCTGATGTATCACCATCGAGATGCGGTTGCGCGAGAGACGCCCATCCCGGCCGCCACCTGCGCGACCGGACGGTCGGAGCGGACACGTTTAACGAGCATCCGTCTGCCGCGAACGGTCAACCGGGCATTGCGGTAAGACGCGAAGACCTCCGTGCGGTGCAGTCCTGGACAGCCCCACCACACCGGAGGTCTTCGCCATGACCAAGACCCATAAGGGAGTGCCCACAACGCTCGTGATCGATCCACCCAGGGTCTTTCGTCGAACTCCCGCCTGTTGTCCGGCGGGTGGCTCGCCGCGGCCCGACTCTGATCCGCCGGACGGGGCCCTATGCCTCCGGGGGCCGTCGGACCGCCAGTAGCGCCATGTCGTCCGCGGGCCCGCCGGCCGTGTGCAGGGCAACGTCCTTGAGCACCGCGTCCAACAGGTCGTCGGGCCCGCTGAACCGGCTGCCGCGCAACCGGGCGCACGGGTGGTAGAACTGCCCTTCCTGGTCGCGGGCCTCGGTCACCCCGTCGGTATACAGGAGCAGCAGCGCCCCGGCCGGAAAGGACGTCTCGTCCGAGCGGTCCGGCCGGGTTGCCAGGTCGCCCAGTCCCAGCGGCAGCGCGGCGACGGACGGGGGCAGCTCCCGGAGGCCGCCGTCCGAGGTGAGCAGCAGAGGGGGCGGGTGGCCGCGGTTGAGGAGGCGGAGCGTGGCCTGGTTCCCGGCGGGGATCTCCGCCAGGACTGCCGTGACGAAGCCCTCCTGCTCTTCGAGGCCCGCGCGGCGTCCGGCCTCCCGTCTGAGTGCCTGTTCCAGCCGTTCGGCGACCGCCTCCAAGGTGGCCTCCTGATCGGCCGCTTCCCGGAACGCGCCGATGACGACGACCGCGGCCTCCACCGCCTCCAGGCCCTTGCCCCGCACGTCGCCGACGATCACGCGTACGCCGTGCGGGGTGTCCTGGACGGCGTACAGATCGCCGCCGATACGGGCGCCGGCCCGTGCGCCCACGTAACGGGCGGCGATCGTGAGTCCGGCCAGCCGAGTGGGCGGTGGCGGCAGGAGGGCCCGTTGGGCGGCCTCCGCGACGTCCCGTACGGAGGCCAGCCGGGCGTCGCTCACCCCCATGACCCGGTTGAAGCCGAGCGCGAGCAGGACCACCACGATGACGGTGCTCGACTCGGTCACCGATTGTCGGTACTCCGGGCCGTGGAAGGTGGAGAGCAGGACCTGGGCGACAATGGCGGCCAGCGACATGCCGGTGGTGGCCCGCAGGGAGAACAGCGGGGCGACGATCAAGGGGGCGGCGACGAGGAACGGGGCCGCGGTGTACGAGGGCGGCGAGGCCAGGTCGAAGAGCACGCCGATGACGATCAGGGCGGCGGGGAGCCAGCGCGCGAGCCGGCGGCCGAACGGGGACATCCGGGCGTGGCGCGCCCGTCGTTCCCCCTCGCCCGCGTGGTTCCCGCCGCCTCGGAACATCCGCACCGGTCTCCTCCCACTCCGCCGCCTGGTGATGCCCGGAACGGAATCCCGCCTGCCGGGGGACAGCGGGAGGGCGACGACGGGGCTGGGGCCTCGCCGCTTCAAGGCTTACCGCGCCGCCGCCGGCCGGCGAGTCCTCCTGAGCCGAACGGGATTAGCTCCAGGCTGGGGCCCCGCCCCCCCGAGCCCCGTCCCCTATCGCCCCTTGGCGGGGCATCAACTGGTCCCGCCATGGATCAAGTTGCCGAGAGCTGGGGGAATGTTCTGCATTGTTCTGGACTTTAACCGGGATATTCAAAGACGAGGACTACGCGTGGTCATGACCGGCCAACGACAAGCGGTGTCGTGAGGTACGCGTGGGAGTCGAGTGCGGAGGGCTCGGCGGAGGCGCGACACCCGGGGGCTGCAATGGCCGGGAGAGGGCGTCGGGCTTTCCCCGCCTCCGGCTAGGGGCGCACGGAGGCGGGGAGAACGCACCGGAGAAATGCGCACGCTGACGAGCTTTACCGCTGATGATCGGTTCTGCATCTCCGGGCGCTGCTCTTGTGGGCCGTTTGGCGGAGGGCGCGGTGGCCAGGCGGCGGCGGATGTCCAGGCGGAGGCCGGTGGAGCGGCATCTGCCGGAGCGGTGAGGGGGTTGAGCCTCCGTTGACCTGCTGCGCCGTCTCCCGCGTGGTGGCGGTTGCAAGAACGATCCGATCGACGCAGGCGCCGCGGCGATCGTGGCTCACCTGCGCGGTGGCGGTCGCGAGGTGAAGGCCGAAGGCGACCACTGCACCGTCTCGGCGTTGCTCGATGAGCGGCGGATGAACGTCGTCCAGGGCCGAGTCCGTGCTGTCAGCTAGGTTGCACGCGCCCCTGTGCTCACAACGCGACGCCTGCGAGCGGGAGTTGAAGCCTCCATGGGATCGGTGGGCGACTGGTGTGTCGAGGTGGAGGTCACTTCGCCGGTCTGGGGTTTTTGCGGTGGTTGGCGTTGAAGCGTGCTTTCTTCTGGCGGTTGCCGCACGTGTTCATGTCGCACCATTTGCGGGTGCGGCTTTGGCTGGTGTCGAAGAAGGCGGCTTGGCACGTTGGTGAGGCGCACAGGGCCAATTTTCCGGCTCGTTCGCCGGCGATGATGCTGATCGCGTCGGCGGCGATCACGCTCAGGGCATCTTCCACGCAGGAAGCCGAACCGAGCTGCCATCGCCGCTCACCCTCGGGCGTCAGGAGGGCCGCGGCCCGGCCCTGAGCGCTGCGGTCATTGATGACGTGGACGGCGGGTGCAGGGAGCGCGTCCTGGAGTGCGGCCGCTGTCGCGACGGTGTGAATCGACTCCCTCAGTTCCCGGGCGAGGTCGAGCTGGGCAGTGGTGCAGGAGTCCACGGCGAGGCCGCTCACTGCCAGCCAGTCGATGAGTCGGTGCGGCGTGGGGATGCGCTCGACAGCGTCACCGTGACGCTCCGTCAGAGTCGCCGTGAAGCTGGTCGCCAGCACCTTGCCGAGGCGGAAGTCAGGGAACCGAACATGCATGGAACCACCTTAGGGGGTTGTAGTGCGGCTCGGAGAACTGCTAGAACCGTCTTAGCCGGTTCAGTGATGGCCAGGAGGTTTCATGTCCCGTCCCGCCAGCGATGTGCAAGCATGTGAAGCCCGTGCAACTGACGCTGACCTCGACGATCTGCGGGCGCGACTGGCCGCGGCACGGCTACCGGAGGCCGAGACGGTCCATCGCGCCGGGCCCGACCCTCGCCGATGGGAACAGGGTGTTCCGCTCGCCGACCTCGTCGATGTCGTGAACTACTGGCGCACCGGGTACGACTGGCGGTCGTTCGAAGCGCGCCTTGACCGGGTCGGCCAGTTCCGCACGACCATTGATGGTCTGGGAATCCACTTCCTGCACCGCCGATCCGCGCGCGCAGATGCCACTCCTCTGATCCTGACGCACGGCTGGCCAGGCAGCATTGCTGAGTTCGTCGATGTAGTAGACGAGTTGGCGGATCCGAAAGGTGCGGACGCGCCGGCGTTCCACGTCGTGGTCCCGTCGTTGCCAGGCTTTGGTTACAGCGACAAGCCGGCCACCACGGGGTGGGGAATCGAGAAGATCGCGGCCGCCTGGGTGGAGCTGATGGGAAGGCTCGGCTACGGCAAGTTCGTGGCCCACGGCGGGGACTGGGGAGGCCCGATCACCACGGTCCTCGGCGGCAGGTTCCCGGCGTACGTTCTCGGCATCCACACCACGACCGCGCAGGCGCCGCCCGGCTTGACAACGGACGGGCTGACGGCGGCCGAGCGCACATGGGCCGAGGAAACCCGGGTTTTCTGGCGCCACCGCGCGGCGTACGCGAAGCAGCAGGCGACCCGACCGCAGACCATCGGCTACTCGCTCGTCGACTCACCAGTCGGGCTTCTTGCCTGGATCCTCGACAAGTTCGCCGAGTGGTCAGACACCGAAGACAGCCCGTTCGAGACGATATCCATAGACCGCGTTCTTGACGACGTGACCCTGTATTGGCTGACGCGAACCGGCGCATCGGCGGCCCGCATCTACTACGAGAGCCACAACTCGCTCGACCCCGAACTTCGGGTCGACGTCCCGTCGGCGATCAGTGTGTACCCCCGCGACATCGAGAAGTGTCCGCGCCCTTGGGCGCGGGAGCGGTACCGACAGATCGTCCGATGGGGGTCGCCCGAAGTCGGGGGACATTTCGCGTCGTTGGAGGTTCCCGAGTACTTCGTCAAGGATCTGCAAGAGGGCCTTGCGGCCGTGCTGGCCGCTCATCGCTGAACGCGACCGGGGCTCGGGCGGCACCGGTCGGCACGGCGGAAACCGGCCCCCCGTGCGTCGTGAACGGCGGCCGGTCCCGGCCCGTGCCGCTCGGCCTGGCCTTGTGGTGTCAGCCGCCGAACCGGTCGTCGAGGTCCTTGTGGACGTCGACTCCGACGAGTTGGGAGAACTCCGCGTAGGTGTGTTGGGGCGGCCCGCCCGCGGGGGTTCCGGCGGACCGGAGGTGCGTCAGGGCGTCGGCGACGGCCCGGGTGGCGGTGAACAGGGCCGTCACGGCGTAGAAGGCCAAGGAGAAGCCCAGTTCCTGAAGGTCCAACGCGGTCAGCGCCGTTGTCTCGTTGCCGTCCACGAGGGACACCACCTTGGGGCCGTCGACCGCAGCGGCCACGGCCTCCAACTCCCGGATGGTTTTGATGCCGTCGACGAAGACGAGGTCGACCCCCGCGTCCTGGTAGAGACGGGCCCGTCGGACCGCCTCCGCGATTCCCTCCGCGGGCAGGGCGTCGGTGCGTCCGATGATCAGCAGGTCGGTGGTTCCGCGTGCCTGCACGGCGCATTTCAGGCGCTTGACGCCGCTGTCGGCGTCCAGCAGTCGCACACCGCCCAGCTGTCCGCACCGCTTGGGTGTGGTCTGGTCTTCGAGGTGGATCGCCGCCACACCGGCCTGGAGGTACTCGTGCACCGTGCGGTCGATGTTGCTCGGGCCCCCGTATCCGGTATCGGCGTCGGCGATCACCGGGACCGACACCGCACGCGTCATGTTCCGTGCGTGCTCGGTCATCTCCGTCTGGCTGAGCAGGCCGACGTCAGGCATGCCCAACCGGCTGGCCGTCGCGCCGAGGCCCGTCATGTAGACCGCGGGGAAGCCTGCCGCTTCCACGAGGCGGGCGGTGATCGAATCGGCCGCTCCCGGTGCCAGGACGATCTCCGGCCCCGCCAGGAGTGTTCTCAGGGACTCGCCATGGGTCAACAACAGATCTCTCCATCGCTCGGTACCGAGTGGGTGTCGATTGGTAAACGGCTTTCAGCGGGCGCTAGTTGACGGTACGTCAAGAGCCTGTTGGGCTGGGGCGCGGTGTCCCGGTGCCTGGGTTCTCTTCCCTGCGCGCCGCAACGGTGACCAACGCATTGAGCCATGGCCGCCGTCAGTAGCGATGCCTACCCCACAGGTCTTGCTGGCCCCTCAGCCTAGGCCGACCGACTGGTCGATTTTTGTCGCCATATGGAGACTGCGCGGGGAACTGTGGCCTCAGTACCTTTTGGGGGTGAGCATCCGCGTCGTCGAAACCCCCGCGCCCGTACTGTCGGCAGAGGGCATAGCGCGCCACTTCCTCTCGGCAGAGGGTGAAGTGGTGTCTGCGCTGGACGGGGTGTCGCTGACGGTGGAGGACGGAGAGTTCGTCTGCGTCGTCGGACCGTCCGGTTGTGGGAAGTCCACCCTGCTGAGGATGCTCGGCGGGCTCGATCTGCCCTCAGCGGGGACCGTGCGACGGCGCCCCGGGGAGTTCGGCGGGCCGGCGGCAGCCTTCGTGTTCCAGGACTTCGGGGTTCTGCCGTGGCTGACGGTGCGGGCCAATGCGGGGTTCGGGCTGCGCATGGCCGGCCTCCGACGGCGTGAGGCCGACGCGGTGGCCGACCGCTGGCTCGCCCGTGTGGGCCTGTTGGGTTTCGCCCGCGGCTACCCCGACCGACTCTCCGGCGGCATGCGTCAACGACTCTCCCTGGCACGGGCGTTCGCGTCCGGAAGCCCGCTGCTGCTGATGGACGAACCGTTCGGGGCGCTGGACCCGTTGACCCGGTCGGAGATGCAGGAGCAGCTCCTTGAGTTGTGGGAGCAGGAAGGCAAGACCGTGGTCATGGTGACGCACTCCATCGAGGAGGCACTGCTGCTCGGGGACCGTGTGGTGGTGATGTCCGACCGTCCCGGATCGGTGA
This sequence comes from Streptomyces sp. WZ-12, assembly GCF_028898845.1. Classification (NCBI taxonomy): domain Bacteria; kingdom Bacillati; phylum Actinomycetota; class Actinomycetes; order Kitasatosporales; family Streptomycetaceae; genus Streptomyces; species Streptomyces sp. WZ-12. The sequence goes on from NZ_CP118574.1 coordinate 8,348,204, forward strand.
TCGATGTTGTTGCGGTGCCGTTCGCGCGACCGCGAGGGGTGGGGCTTCAGGACACGTCCGAGTTCATCGGTCTGCGCGCCAGGGTCAGGGAGATGTTGCGGAAACACCCATGCTCCGGGGGGAAGGAGAGCGGTGCGGGTGAGGGAGGCGGCGCCGGGAGAGCAGGACGGTGAGCGCACGGGAGCAGGCGGTCCGCTCGACCGTTGTTCAGGCGCGGCGCCTGGCAGTGCGGACGGCTGGATTGGGGCTGGCTGTGCCCGTGGTGTTGCTGGCCGGGTGGGAGGCGGCCGCGCACGGTGGGCTGGTCGACGCGTTGTTGTTCCCGCCGCCGTCGCGTATCGTCGAGCGCCTGGTTGCCATGGTGGCCGACGGTGAGCTGGGCGGGCACGTCGTGGCGACGTTGCAACGCCTGCTGCCTGGATACGCGCTGGGCGCCGTGGTGGGAGTCGTCGTGGGGTTGGCGATGGGGTTCTTTCGGATCGTTGCCGCTGCTCTGGGGCCGCTGTTCGCCGCGCTCTACTGCCTGCCCAAGACCGCCACGCTTCCCCTCCTGATGCTTGTCTTCGGGCTGACGGAGACGCCCAAAGTGCTCTCCGTCGCCATCGCGGTCTTCTTCGTCCTGCAGATCAACACCCTCGCGGGAGTACGGCAGATCGATCCGCGGGTGTGGGAGACAGCCCGTTCTTACGGGGCGTCCGGCCCCAGGCTGCTGCGCTGTGTGGTGCTGCCAGGGGCGGCCCCGACGGTGTTCACCGGGCTGCGTACTGCCGTGGGGCTCGGGATCGTGGTCGTGGTGGCCGTCGAATTCGTCGCCTCGGAGCGCGGTTTGGGGTTTCTGGTGTGGAATTCCTGGACCTTGTTCCAGCCCGATCGGATGTATGTGGGGCTGGTCAGCGTCGCGCTGTTGGGGGCGGTACTGGCCGCGGTGCTGGCGCTCGCCGAGCGTTGGCTGTTGCCGTGGCGGACGGCACGGGTCTCGTTGCGACCACCCTGGCGGGTGCTGTTGCGGTCCCGCAGCGCCACCTCCTGATCCCCACCACCGTCCGGCCGAGGCCGGAAGACCCGTCGGGCGCGCGCCCGGACGTCTGAGCCAGGAAAGGAGCGCCTTCGTGCGCCGTCGCCAGTTCTCCGCCCTCGCCGTGTTGACCGTCCTGGCCCTGCCCACCACGGCCGCCTGTCAGGGCGGCGTGGACGGGAGCGCGTCGGACGGCAACACCGCCGGGGCCACAACCGTGAAGGTGGCCCACGTGCCCTCCACGCTCTTCGCGCCGCTCTACCTCGCCGAGGCCAAGGGGTACTTCGAGGAGCAGGGCCTCAGGGTGCAGTTGCAGAAGGTGCAGGCCGGTCAGGATGCGGTGCCGCTGGCCGGCACCGGGAAAGTGGACGCGGTCGTCGCCGGGTTCTCCGCCGGACTGTTCAACGGCATGGAGCAGGGGCTGAAGGTGGACGTGGTGGCTTCCATGGGAGCCTCGACCGGCACACAACCCTCGCCCACCGCACTGGAAGTGGCGCGGAGCGCGCTGGACTCCGGGGGCGTGAAGCGGGTTGCCGACCTCAAGGGCAAGCGGATCGCCGTCGCGGGTGGGGCGGGGGCCGCCGGGGGCTACCAACTGGCCGCGACGCTGCGCGGGGAGGGCCTCACGCTCAAGGACGTCACGGTCGTCAACGTTCCGATGGCCGACATGGGCGGCGCGCTCGCCGACGGTGGGGTGGACGCCGCCCTGGCGCCGGCGCCGTTCACCACCGCCATGGAGGAGCGCGGAGTGGCCAGTCCGCTGGCCGTGCCGCCGCGCGGCACATCCGCCACCGGCGTTGTCTTCGGGACCGCGTTCGCCCACCGGCCCGCCGCCGAGAAGTTCCTGACCGCGCTGCGCAAGGGCGCCGCGGATCTGCAGGGTCCCGGGGCCACCTCGGAGGAGAACCTGACGGTACTGGCCAGGGCCACGGGACAGAAGCTGGACGTGCTGCGCAGGACCCCGCCGTATCAGTGGGACCCCCAACTCACCGTCGACAAGCAGCAGTTGACGGCCCAACGGGCGGCGTACCAGGACGCGGGGCTACTCAAGGGCGGCGCCGGGGCGCAGGGCTGACGTGAGACGGATCGCTGACGGAGAGACAGATCGCCGGATCGGAAAGGCGCCCCGTGCGGCCCCGTCCGTCCGCCGTGTTCGCCACGACACCCCCGCGAGGAGCCGGATGGCCGCCCGACCGACCCGACTGCTGCCGGACACCGGCTGGTTCTCGGGCCGCGCCCAGCATCGACGAGCGCTGGACGTCACCCTGGCCGTGCTGGTGGCCGGCATCTCCTGCGCGTTGATCCAGGCCGCAGACGGGAGCGGCCTCGCCGGGGACCGCACCATCGGCTGTCTGTACGCCGTTGGGGCCGCGGCGACCCTGGTGGTCCGCCGCAGGCACCCGGGCCTGTGCGTGGCGGCTGCCCTGCTGGCAGCGCTCGCCGCCGCCGAGCAGACCCCGCTGATCATCGCCGCCTATTCGCTGGGCCAACACGGCGGACGGCGGCGTCACTTCGTCGTCGCCGGGGCGGCCGTCGGGTACCTCGCCGTCCAGGTGCTCAGCCGGACCAGCGGGGCCACGACGCAGGAGACGGAGCACGTCCTGGCCGGCTATCTGCTACTGCCCGTCCTGATGGGGGAGTTGATCCGTAGGGAACGGCAGTTGCAGATCCTGCTGCGCGAGCGTCTGGACCGGGCCGAACGGGCGGTGGGTCACGCGGAGCGGTGCGCCCGCCTGGAGGAGCGTGCCCGCCTCGCCCACGACATCCACGACAACGTCGGCCACCAGGCATCGGTGCTCGCCCTGCACGCCGGGGCCCTGAGCCGGATGCCGGACCTGCCGCCCAAGGCACACGAGACCGCCGACCGGATAGCCGGTACGGCCAGCGCAATGATGCGCGAACTCCGCGCCACCATAAGGATATTGGGCGAGCCGGAGGCCGTGGAGGAGGCAGCGGGAAGGCGGCCGGTGCCCGCCGCCGACTTCCTTCCGAGGCTGGTGCGCAACATGTCTGCGACGGGCATGACCGTCTCCTACCGGCTGGAGGGTGACCGGCGGGAACTGCCGCCCGCCGCCGATCAGTTGCTGTGCCGGGTGAGCCGCGAGGCCATGACGAACGCGGCGAAGCACGCGCCCGGTGCCGAGGCCCGCGTCACGCTGGCCTTCGCCGTTGCCAGCGTGGCGCTCTCGGTGGAGAACGGGCCCGCCGCTGCCGCTTCGGCCGTGCCGGATTCCGGACGACTGGGCCTGCGCGGTCTGCGGGAAGCAGTCACCCGGGCTGGCGGCCAGTTGGAAACCCGGGCCCTGCCGAACGGGGGATTCCGTCTCCACGCCGTCCTTGCCTGTCCCCGCAATTCCAAGGCTCCCCGCCGCCCGACGGCCCGCCGTGGCCCCGTCCCGAACCGCTGAACGACCTGCTCCCCACCGTCTCCCGGCCTTGAAGTACCACAGCGATGAAAGGAGTTCGCGTGCCGAAACGCATGCTCCGGGCGGTAGCCCGGGCCGCCGGCTGGTCCGGACTGTGCTGGCTCCCCCTGTGCGCAGACGAGTTCGTCTGCGTTCCCGAGTACCTGGCGATGTTGAACCCCGCCGGAGAACCGGATCCCGCTCCGGCCGTTGCGGACCGGTCAACTCCCGCGCCGTCGGACGCCCATGCTCAGGGGAACGTACGGTGAAGCGCCCGCCGTTGACGGAGTCCTCGGGCGAGGAGACCTCCGAGTTCACCGCCCCCGTGCACCAGCTCGACGTCTCCCTGCCCGGCCCCGCCTCCCACCGCAGGGGCCGCCGGCGCTGGCTCCCCGCAGCGGCCGGGGGAGCGGTCCTGGTAGCAGCCCTGGGCATCGCCGTACCCGTCGTGGTGGGCGGTGGTTCCGATCCGACCGTGAGCCTGCCGGACGCCGGCAGCGCGGCCGACGGTCTGACCCCGGCACCTCACGGTGCGGAACACCCGGGCGGCCAGCCAGGGAAGGGGGATCAGAGCGCGACGCAGGAGCGGAATCCCAGTGGGGCACCGGATGCATCCGGTCGGGTACGAGGGAATCCCGGGACACCCTCCGGTGCGCCGGGTTCTCCGGACGCGGAGCGTCCCGGCCTTACGGACCGCCCGAGCCGTGGGAGCGGCTCTGCGGGTACGACTCCCACCTCAGGCGGCCCCTCCGCCTCTCCCGCCAGTGGCCCGAATACCGGAACCGGCGGCAGCGCCAACGGCGTGCTCCGCTACGGCGACTCCGGCGCCGCGGTCAGCGACGTCCAGTACACGTTGTGGCGCCTGGGCCTCTACCACGGCCGTCAATACGGCTCATACGACACGGACACCGTCGCCTCGGTCCTGAAGTTCCAGAACTGGGACGGCGTCCGGGGCGATGCGCCCGGAGAGTACGGTCCCCGCACCCGGCGGGCCCTGGATGCCTGGGCCGCGCGGCTGTGACCGCCCTCTTCCGGCGGCGCACCTCCCGCCCGTCGAGGCCACCGCGCACATGGCCCAGTGTCGTACGGCCCCGCGGAAGTACCCCTGGGCTACGGGTACTTGGGAAGACGCGGCCGAAGCGCTCGCCGAGTGCGACGTCGGGCGGGAGGCGGGGGAGCGCACAGCAGGGTCAGCGTTCGGTCTGGTCTGCGGGGCCGGGGGAGACCAGGCCCATGTCGTGGGCGATCAGTGCCGCCTGGGTGCGGTTGTCGAGGCCGAGCTTGGCCAACGCCCGTGAGACGTAGGTCTTGACGCTCGCCCCCGACAGGCACAGGGAACGCGCGATCTGAGCGTTCGTCATGCCGGACCCCACCAGGGCCAACACCTTGCGTTCCCCCTGACTGAGCAGGGACAGCTTCTCGGCGGCCCCGTTGACCCGGATCGGGGTCTGGTCCGCGGCGCGGCGCACCAGGCTCGCCATGACATCGGGGGCGACCACCCGACATCCGGCGGTGACGCTGTGCAGCGCCGCGAACAACTCCTCGGGCTGCAGGTCCTTGAGCAGAAAGCCGCAGGCCCCGGCCCGTAGCGCGGCCAACACCCGGGTGTCGGTGTCGAAGACGCTCAGCATCAGCACCTTCGGTGGTTCAGGCAGCCGCATCAGCCGACCGGTGGCCTCGATCCCGTCGACGCCGGGCATGTTCAGGTCCATCAGCACGATGTCTGGCCGGCGCGTCGCTGCCAGCGCCAACGCCTCGGTGCCGTCGCCCGCTTCGCCGACGACCTCGAAGTCGTCCGAGGAGCCGACCAGCATGGTCAGCCCCATCCGAACGATGGCCTGGTCGTCCACGACAAGTACACGGATGGGCATGGGCCACCTCGTTCTCGGTTCAGTTCAGGGCGTGCCGGGCCGCCTGGGCGCGCTCGGCGGCACCCGGTGACCGGATGTGATCGTTTAGGTGGCGAGGACAGGCACCGGACGCGGAAGCTGGTGTGTGGTGCTGCCACGCGTGGTTCCCGGAGCGCGGGGCGGCGCTGCGCGGGCCCGGCGTCAGTGCTCCGGGACGTCGCGGTCAGCCAGCCGCGACGTCCGTCGAGGGCCCTGCGCACAGGGGAGGCAACACCGGTTCGCCCGGCCGCGGTTGGCGGCGCTGAGCGGTGCCGTCAGGGGCCGGACACGGCGTCTGACGGTGCCCTTGCGTCTGCGGTGGGCTCCGCCGGTGTCCGTGTGGGGCATCCCGGTACCGAGCGTCGAGAGCGCTTCGCGTTCGCCGCGGATGAGCTGGCCCGCCCGGCGTTCGGCCACGGGGCGCCCGGGGGAGCGCCAACGGGTGTTGCCGACGACCGTGACCGCCTCCCGACTGTCGGTTGCCTTGCCGGCGACGAACCCGGTGTCGACACCTGCCTGCGTGGCGAACCGCGGACCGCACCGCGCCGGTGAAGAACCGTCGGCGGCCTGTGGTTCGGCCCATGCGGTGTGACGCGGGGAGAGACGGGAGATCATGAGAGCTGCCTTCGGCGTCGTCGGAAGCCCGTCGGTACAACACACGTCCTTGTAGCCCGACCGACCGTGCTCCAGTTCTGGCACACGGGCCGCCCGCATCCGTCGTCGACGGCGCGGGGCGCCCCGACACGCAAGTGGATAATACAGCCCCCAGAATTCCTCCACGCATAAAGCAGCGTCGAGAGGTGCTTTCTTTCCTCCTGGTGAAAGATCCTCGACTTGTCGGATGCCTGGGAAGCCTTCGGAATCGGCAGGTGCTCCCCGCGAAGGCGCCCTCCCACAGGCCGAGTTGTCGACAATGCATTCCCCGGCAAGGACGGCAGAGGGAATTTCGGGGACCTTCGGCACTGAACCAGTGGGACCTAGGTCCCGTCAATCTCCCCCGTGACGCATGACAGGGTAGGAATATCCAAGAATTGGGATTCGGGCACGCCCGACGAAACGCCGTGCCCGAATTCGAGAGTAGTGAGGGAACCACGTGACCGCGTCCGTGCTGGTGGTCGATGATCAGCCGCTGATCAGGTCGAGCCTGTGCCTCCTGCTGAGCTCGGCACCGGGCTTCAGGGTCACGGCGGAGGCCGAGGACGGTGCCGACGCCCTGGCGAAGGCCCGCACCCACCGCCCCGACGTGGTGGTCATGGACGTACGACTGCCACGGTTCGACGGCGTCGCGGCCACGGAACAGCTCATGCGGTTCACGCGGCCGCCCAAAGTGCTGATGCTCACCAACTTCGACGTCGACGACCGGGTGCTGGACGCGTTGGAAGCCGGCGCCGCCGGATTCCTGCTCAAGGATCTGTGCCCGCAGCAGCTCCCCGCCGCGCTCCGGACCGTCCTGTGCGGTGGCCGCGTTGTCTCCGCCGAGGTCCTCGACAGCCTCGTGCGTCGCGCCTCAACGGCCAAGCGGGGGTGCGGCACGGCCGTCCAGGAGCGGTTGGCCCAACTCAGCGGGAGCGAACGGCGCGTACTGGAGCTCATCGGCGCCGGGCTGACCAATGCCGAGATCGCCCGACGGCTCTACCTGTCCCAGGCGAGCGTGAAGACCTACGTCTCCCGCATGCTGGCCAAACTCGCGCTGGACAACCGCACCCAGGCGGCGATCCTGGCCTACGAGGCAGGGCTGGCAGGCACCGAGCGCAACGTGGTGTGAGGCACCGCGAGGCACGGGGCGATCGCCAACGGGCCCCGTGCCCCACCCTCTTGCTCTGTTACCAGTTGCGACAGCAGATGTTCATCTCACCGAACAGGGCCTGGAGGGGGGCGTGTTCGCTGTTCATGCGACATCACAGCGGCCGTGGGTCGACCGGCCCGGTAGTCGCATCCATCGGTCGGGGACTGCGTTCGATCACAGTCTGACGGCCAGCCAGATGGTCACGGCCGCGGCAACGGTGAGCGCGGCGTTGAGTGCGATCCGGCGGTCTTCGCCCGTCAGATGGACGGCGATCGCGCCGGTCTGTAGGAGCACGAAGCCGATGGCCGCGGCCGCTGCCAGTGCGGGAGCGATGCCGGTCAGCGGCGGGAGGATCAGGCCGGTTGCGCCGAGTATTTCGACCGCTCCCAGCGCTCTGAGGGCCGGCAAGGGGATGCGGTCGACCCAGGCCATCATCGGTCGGAGGTGATCGCGGCTGCGGATCACCTTCAGCGTGCCTGCGTAGAAGTAGAAGAGCGCGAGCGGTCCCGCGACGATCCAATAGGCGATGTTCATGGTTCCCGTTCATGGGCCACCGGTTCACGGCGCCCCGTCGATTGCGTCGCTTGCCAGAAGAGTTCTGCTGAAGGCCCGGCCCGCCGTCAGAGGGACCGGCTTCAGGCGAGGTCGGTGGCGGGCTCGGTCGCGTAGCGGCTCATCGCGTCGACGTTGGCCTCAGGCGTCAACGGCCGGCCGCCGGCGAGCACCTCCTGGAGGTCTCGGAAGTACTGCACGTACAGGTCGGGGGTGAACGTGCTGAGCATGACGGCGGGTTGGTCGGTCAGGTTGGCGAAGGTGTGCGGGGTACCGGGCGGAACCATCACGAGCGTGCCCGTGCTGGCGTCGTAGTGCTCGTCCCCGACGGTGAACCGCACGGTGCCGGAGAGGACGTAGAAGCCCTCGTCGTGTTGGGCATGGCGGTGCTGCGGCGGACCCTGGGTGTGCGGGGCGAGGACGGACTCGGCTATCGCGAGGCGGTGCCCGGTGTGGCTGCCGTCCTCCAGAACGCGCATGTGCGTGGTGCCCAGAACGATCGTCTCGCCGTCGCCGGGACCGACCACCGACACGGCGGGCTCAGTCTGCGGCTCGTTGGTCTTCGCTTCTTCGGTCATGCTCACGAGTGCACCGCCGGGGACCTGTCAGTGTCCAAGACGCGTTCCGCGGCGCCGATACCTCGTGGGTATCGTTGCAGCGTGGAGCTACGAACCCTGCGCTACTTCGTGGCGGTCGCCGAGGAACTCCACTTCGGCCGGGCCGCCACCCGACTGCACATGAGCCAGCCGCCACTGAGCCGGGCGATCAAGCAGTTGGAGACCGATGTCGGGGCCCTGTTGTTCGCCCGCTCGCCTGTGGGGGTCACGCTCACTCCGGTGGGGTCGGTGCTGCTCGACGAGGCGCGGGCCCTCCTCGACCACGCCGACCGCGTCCGGGTACGGGTGAGCGCGGCGGCCGACGTCGCGACCATCACCATCGGCATCCTGGGCGACGGCACCGACCCGGGAGTGGCCAGGCTGGCCGCCGCCTACCGCCGAAGCCACCCCGGCATCGACATCCGCATCCGCGACACCGATCTGACCGACCCGACCTGCGGGCTGCGCTCCGGACTGGTCGATGTCGCGCTGACTCGGGCGCCGTTCGACGAGACCGCCCTGACGGTGCGTGCACTGCGGACCGATCCGGTCGGCGTGGTCCTGCGCGCCGACGATCCGCTGGCCCGCCGCGACGGGCTGCGGCTGGCCGAACTGGACGACCGCCGCTGGTTCCAGTTCCCGCAGGGCACCGACCCCATCTGGCAGTCGTACTGGAACGGTGGCAGGCCCCGCGAGGGCCCAGTGGTGCGCGCCGTCCAGGAATGCCTACAGGCCGTGTTGTGGAACGGCACGGTCGGCCTGGCCCCGCTCGGGCACGACCTGCCCGCGGAGCTGGCCGTGGTGCCGCTGATCGACATGCCGTCGAGCCGAGTGGTGGCAGTGTGGAACGAGGGCGACACCAATCCGTTGATCCGCTCCTTCATCGAGATCGCGACAGCCGCGTACCGTCGCTGAGCACCGCCAACCAGTGCCGCCGCAGCTTTTGAAGAACAGCGAAGGCGAGCAGCCACACCGGTGCCCCGGTGTGGCAACTCCTGTGCGATCAGGTCCACTTGAAGGGTGCGGGCGGGTGACGGCGAATCCCCTCGTGCGGGCTTCCCCGTCAGCGAACCTGGTCGCTCTTCGGCCCGATGCCTTTAATCCTGATCGGAGTTGCGTCCGGGCCGAACGCGTGGTGGAACGTGAAGGCGTGCGGCGTGGAGCCGTGGTCGTGGAGGTGCTCCAGCCTGGAAACCGCGTTCTGCCAGGTGGGTATCGCGCCGTCGGAGACCCACCAGAACGCGTAAGTCGGGTGTTCTGCCCTCTCGAACCAGTCGTAGCGCCTGTTCAGCGCCGCACGGTGCAGACCGGTGTAGATGGCGTCGAAGGCGGGGCGCAGATCGGTCCAGAGCGAGAGGGTCGCGGCCAGGGCGGTGGTTTCCCCCGTACGACCCTTGCCGTACCAGGTCGGTACGGCGAACTCTCCCCATGCACCCCAGTCCAAGTCGAAGTGCGAGCCCCGGTCACCGGCTGTCGCTTCAGCGTGCGCGAGGTATCCGGGGCGCTGACTGATCTCCCGGTAGACGGTCTCACCGATGTCGTAGAACTCGTGCGTGAGGGGTGCGGGATCGGCGAGCGGCGACTTCAGGACGCCGAATGTGTACAGAGCAAGATGGGGCATGTGTCTCTCCCTGATGAGGGTGCCTGGTGCGGACCCGGTTCGGTGGCTCACGCATGGGAGCGAGGGTTCGTGGGGCGTGACCGACTCATCCCGTCGCGGGCGGCCCAGCCTCAAGGAACCCCTGTGCGACCGTGGGCGACCGCCGAAGGTCAGGTGAAGGTAGCCGTCCGTGCGCGCCATGTCGAAGTTGCGATTTCCCTGTCCAAGTGGCCTCTTGCGCAGGCCCTGGTGGGAACCGGGGCGGGCCGCCGTGGGAGTCCGCATCGGCCGGCAACGAGTCACAGGACAGCGGCCCTCGCCTTTCGGCGCGAGCATCGGCAGCCGGGCATCGAATGGATCGACTAGGTCGACTGGGTGACGAACGCAGCGGCGGAAGCCGCGCACACCGGGATAGGGGAGGGCGGCTGCTAATTTCGCGAACACCGTCCCGAGCCAGAAGGAATGCGGCTGATGTGGGGCTTTGACTGTGAGCGGAGGCAACGGTGACTCATGCAGGGGAAGACCCGGGTACGCCGGTGAGCAGTCGGGTCAAACGTCGAAGCGTCCTGGCATCGGCAGCCCTTGCGGCCGCCTCGTCCGTCGCGGCCTCCAACGGTGCGCAAGCCGCCGAACTGCCCGTGGACGGGCACCAGTTCGCGCCCGACCAGAACTCCGTAAGGCGCCTCCTCGCCGTCCCTCAGGAGGCCCGCGACCTGGCCTGGATCAGGTCGGCCCTCCACGTGGCGGTGGAACTCGAACTCGCCACCATCCCCGCCTACTTGTGCGGGTGGTGGTCCATCAAGGACCGCCACAGCAAGGCCGCCCGGTTGATCCGACGTATCGTCGGCGACGAGATGTACCACCTGGGCACGGTCTGCAACCTGCTTGTCGCCGTGGGCGGACGCCCGAGAATCAGAGACGCGGCCCCCACCTACCCCGCCCCGCTCCCCGGCGGTGTGCGGGGCGGAGTGACGGTGTATCTGTCGGGGCTCACCAAGACCTCCGTGCACGACGTGATGATGGCGATCGAGAAGCCCGAAACCCCTCTCGCCCGCAGCGTGGACGACTCGCTCACCGTCGGCGCCTTCTACGGCGAACTGCAAGAGGCGTTCCGCACCGTGGCACCCGAACTCTCCACCCGAGGGCAACTCGCCAAGCACATCGGCTCGGACACGCTCAAGCCGGTCAAGACCCTCGACGACGCCGAGCGCGCCATGGAGATCGTCAAGGAACAGGGCGAGGGCACCTCCTGCGACCCCTCCGACATCTTCGAGGACGACCAACCGGCCCACTACTACGCCTTCGGCGAGATCTATCACGGACGCCGACTGCGCGAGGTGCGCGGCGCCTGGGAGTTCAGCGGCGCGCCCGTGCCGTTCCCGGACGTCCGCCCCATGGCCCGGGTGCCCGCCGGTGGTTGGCACCAGCCGCCCCCGCACGTCCGACGGCTCCTGCACCGCTTCGACGGCAACTACCACGCCGTCCTCAGGACTCTTGAGCGGGCCTGGGACGGAGGCGGTCACCGCGCCCTGAACGCGGCGGTCCACGCCATGCGTGGCCTCGGAACCCCCGCCGTGGAACTGATGGAAATCCCCCGACCCGACGCCCCCGGAAACTACGGCCCCCAGTTCCGCCGCTGACCGAACCGCCGCACCCGCACCCGTCATCACCTGCACGAGGCGGCAGCAGGCCGTGAGGAGTCGTACCGGCGTACGTCGCCGTGGTTGGCGGTGCGGTTGCGCCGCCGCTGTGCGGACGAACAGATCGTCGCCGAGTTCATGCAGGAGACATGTCTGGCGGTGTGGCGCGCGGCGGGCGCGTTCGCGGGGGCCGCGGTGGGCGGGACCGCCGTCGGTTGGCCGTGGACGATCGCGGCGGCCGTCGGCGGTGACGTCGGAGACGCGCTGCGGTGCCTGGCACCCGAACTCACAGAGGTGTTGCAGTCGTTGGTGCTCGACGGGCTGTCGGTGCGCGAGACCGGCGTTTGTCAACTGGACACTGCCGGTCGCCTGGCTCTCGACCTCGCTCTTCGCCCCGCCGCCCCGGAGCACGCCGATGCGGGTGGTGACGTGGCCGCTGCTGCCACCCGGCACGGCGGCGGGCACCTGGACGGCCTTGGCGCTCACGGTGGTTGGCACCGCGGGCTACGCCGTTGCCGGACCGAGGCGTCGAAGAGTTGCGCGGCCGGGCGTCCACCCGGCCGCGCGCCGCCGGCCTGCACACCTGCGGGAAACCGAGGATGCCGAGCGGCTCCGGTTCACCGGCGATCGGCTCCGGTCACCGCACTGGTTCCGCACGGACGTAGCCCCGGTCGAACGGTGCCGTCGTGGACTTCGGCATGGGGGTAGCCGGCATCGGGAGGGCCGGTCCCCACGACGTCCGCGCCGTCGAGCCTTGGACGCCCGACAGCAGACTGCGGACAGTGGAGTAGACACCCCCAAGGATTATCGTCACATGGACGAGTATCCCTTCGGGTGCGGGCACTCCCCGTGTGGGCTCGACCACACGACGGCCGACGCGCGCTCGCTCCCCACCTCGGTCCGTGACTCGTCGATCACCCGGACGCGAGCGGCACGCATCGGCCGCTTTGATCCGAGGCATCAAGCCCGCCACGTGAGCACAACCCCAGGCAAGCCCTAACGGACTTCGCCCATGAGTGACTGGACCTTCTTACGGGACGCGTAGATGGCGAAGGCGGCTACCACGGCGGCGACGGCCTCCACGGCCACCATGCCCTGTCCGTTGAGGTCGACGCCGGCGATGGCGAGCATGCCCGTCACGCTGTCACCGGCGGTGACCGCGAGGAAGAAGACCCCCATCATCTGCGAGGCGTACTTGGCCGGCGCCATCTTCGTGGTCAGGGACAACCCCACGGGGGACAGGCACAGTTCGGCCACGGTGTGCATGAGGAAGATCAGCACCAGCCACCACAGGGTGACCTTCGTCTCGCCGGTGGCCGTGCCCATGGGGATGAGGAACACGAAGAAGGACACGCCCGCCACCAGCAGGGCGACGGAGAACTTGACGATCGTGCTGGGCTCGCGGTTGCGGCGGGCCAGGGCCAGCCACAGGGCGGCGAAGACCGGCGCGAGCAGCATCACGAACGCGGGGTTCAGCGACTGGAACAGGGTGTTGGGCATCTCCCAGCCGAAGATGTCCCGGGAGGTCTTGGCGTCACCGAACAGGGACAGCGTCGACGCGCCCTGATCGAAGATCATCCAGAAGATCGCGGCGGCCACGAAGAACCAGATGAACGCCGTCATCTTGGTCTGCTCTTCGTTGGAGAGGTCCTTGTCGCGCTTGATCCGGGCCAGCACCGCGACGGGGATCAACAGGCCGGCCACGGTGATGGGGATGAGCGCCCAGTTCAGGGTGAGCCGGAACACGCCGGTGAGGCCCACCAGGAGGTAGAACACGGCAGCCGCGGCGACGACCGCCAGGGTCTTGACGAGGACGCCGTTGCGTTCCCTGGCCGTGAGCGGGTTGGGAACCCGGTTGCTCTCCTGGCTCAGGTGGCGCGAGCCGATCAGGAACTGGACCGCACCGAGCGCCATGCCGACCGCGGCCAGACCGAAGCCGAGGTGCCAGTTCACCGTCTCCCCGAGGACGCCGATGACGAAGGGGGCGGCGAAGGCACCGAGGTTGATCCCCATGTAGAAGATCGTGAAGCCCCCGTCGCGACGGGGGTCCTTGGGGTCGCTGTAGAGCTGGCCGACCATCGTGGAGATGTTGGCCTTGAGCAGACCCGAGCCGATCGCTACCAGGACCAGGCCGACGAAGAACATCGCCGAGGTCGGAACCGCCAGGCACAGGTGACCGGCGACGATCACCGCGCTCGCGATGGCCACGGTCTTGCGGGCGCCCCAGACACGGTCGCCGATCCACCCGCCAGGCAGGGCCATGAGGTAGACCATCGCCACGTAGACCGAGTAGATCGCGGTGGCGGTCGCCGCCGTGTACGCAAGGCCGCCGCCTTGACTGCCGGTCGCGGCGTCGGCGCCACCGGAGACCAGGTAGAGGACGAGCAGGGCGCGCATGCCGTAGTAGGAGAAGCGCTCCCACATCTCGGTCATGAACAGCGTGGCCAGGCCGCGAGGGTGGCCGAAGAAGGTCTTCTCGCCGTGTGGCGCGGGGACCTTCGTCAGGCTCGATGCCATCAATGTTCCTTGTTCGCTCGGGACGCGTCGCGTGAGCGTACGCGCCCGGGTGGGGTTGGCCGGAGCCAACACGGCACGACCCTCCCGCGCGCAGGGGAATTTCACCCCGGACGGGCACGAAACAAGGAGAGCAGTGTGTGTTGGGATCCACGCCGCGCACGCCTCTTCGCGCACGGGGCCCGGCCCACAGGTGAATCGTTGAATGGCAGGCTGACAGAGCGAGCCATCCCCTCATAAGTGACTTTCGACGGAATTGGCAGGGCGAAAGTCCTGACATTCGGCTGTGGCGATCTTGCCTGCGCTTCGGGTGCGGCGGCATCGCGGCTGGCGGCAGTCGTTTGACGGTGGCGCCAGCCGCATCGCCGCGGTAGCCGCGAGAGCCGTGAGCCTTTTCCGCGCTCTCGTGGTCGGGCCGGCGGCGCGGCCGGTCCGGGCCGGTGTGAAGGGCACGGATTCCATGAGCGCGTAGCGGCGGAAGCGGGTGCAGACCGTGTGCCACGACCCATGGCGTTCCGGCAAACCAGTGGGGCAGGCAACTCCCGGCCATGGTCGGAGAGTTCACGGCGGTGCATCGTCCCGCCGCGTTCCGTCCCTCGATGAGCTTCGGGGGCAAGCGAAACGGAAATCCCAGGATGTTCCCACCCCATGTGCCGCTTCCGCGACTTGAGTGTGCAACCGCTTCGCAGCGCGAGTGGTTCTCAACGAGGAGCAGGTGCGCGCATGTACGCATATCCGCATGCGCACTCACGCGCACTCACACACGTCACGAGTCCTGCGCGACCCGAACGTGACGAATGCCAACCCGTGCCGCTCAGGCGGAACTTGAGAGCCGAGAGGTCTGCTGGATGAAGATTCGCCGCGCCCTGGCGGTCGCCGCAACGGCCGCCGTGATAGCGCCGACCGCCGTATTAGCCGTGCCCGCTGCCGCGTTCGCAACGGAGGCGGTGTCCGAGGCCGGACCCCGCACTCCCGCCCCTCCTGACCTCCCCGGTGCCACGAGTGGAGGCAAGGGCCCCGGTGATTCCGATGGTGCGGGTCAGTCCTGCGCGTTCGAGTCCGACCAACTGCACGTGGCCGTCAACGGGTTGCCGCACCAGTTGGCTGCGGGTGGTGCCTGGAACCCCTTCTCCATGACGCTCACCAACACCACCGGCAAACTCCTGGCAGAGGTCCAGCCCTTCCTGGTCGTGTCCTCCGCTGAAGATGTCGACCCGAAGACGCTGAAGCCCCGCGAGTCCGTCCACGTGCAGTTGCGGTTCAGAGTGGGCAAGGACCTGCCCCTGGACCACGACTACGACGCGTACACCGGCCTCACCGGCACCTTCGTCGACCGCTACCACGACAGGGCCTGCACGGTCCAAGGCCAAGCCGTCGGCACTTTCTCCCCCCGCCAGGGCTGAGACCTGCGGGGAGCCAAGGCGTTTCTGGCGGCTCTTGCGTGCTTGGGCGGGGCAGGCGCTTCGTAGGGCGCGACGGCACGAACTCACGGACGCGCAGCGGCAGAAGCCCGATCCGCTCTCGCCTGCCCATGACGGGTCTGGTGGGCAGTGGGCCGATCGCGCCGCCGCACTGCGGATCTGGGAAGGCGCCGTCGCCATGCCTGCCCCGCTCGGCGGCGGTCCGCCACGCCGACGACCCCATCCACACCGCCGCCCCCATCCGCCAAGACGGCCGCCGCCCCCAACGCGACCACGACATCCGCGCCGTCCAGACCGAAGCCCTACAGGGCGAAGTCGACTACGACTCAGGGAGGTTGAAGCCTGGCGGCGGCACCGGAGCCAGGTGCGCCACCAGCAAGGAGCACTCCGGCCGGTGCGGTCAGCGGAATCGGGGATGCCACACGTCGTGCGGGTGACCCTGCCCGTCGACCACGGTGATGTCGGGCCAGCGGTCGAAGGCGGAGCAGGGGTGGGAGATCCCGAGGTCGACCTCGTCACCGACGTGCAGGTCACGCACGTCGGTGAGGACCAGGTGGTGGTCGTAGATCTGGGCCGCGACCGCCGTGGCGGCCGGTCGCGGCGCGCCTTGTGCGTCGCGGGCGGCGAGGAGGACGGGCAGGCCGGCGTCGTAGGGCAGTTCGCGTTTGCCGGCGCCGACGACGGCTTGCCCTGGTTCGGGTGTGGAGAGCACGACCGCCCGAACGGTCAGTGCCGCCTTCAGCCCGGGCAGCGGGGAGACGTGCTCGTAGGTGCCGTGGTCGTGAGTGACGTAGCAGCCCGATCGCAGAACGGTCACCATCGGCACGGGAGCGGAGCGCCGTGCGGCTTCCTCCAGGGCGTGGACGACCCGGTCGGGGAAGGCCGAGCCGCCCATACTGAAGACGGGTCGCGTGATCTGGAACAGCGGGGCGAGGGTGCGGAAGACGTCGATCGCCTTCCGGCAGTGCACATCGACTTCCGTGAGGGTGGCGGCGTCCCTCCGGTTGGGGCGGACACCCTCGTAGCCGGCGACACCGGCCAGCAGAAGACCGGCTGAGGCCCGGACGGCCTTGGCCAGGTCACCGGCTGCGGCCGGTTCCCGTATGCCCGTGCGGCCTCCGTCCGCCCCGACGTCGATGAGGACGCGCAAGGGGGAGGGGGTGCCGTCCATGGCCGACCGAGCGAGGTCGACCCCCTGCGAGGAGTCAACCAGGCAGTACAGCTCCAGATCCGGCGTCTCGTCGAGCCACCGCCGCAGAAGCGCGAGATCGTGGCGGTGGATCACCTGGTTCGCGATGATCACCCGCCGCGCTCCCCAGTCCAGGGCTATCCCGGCCTGTGTCACGGTGGCGACCGTGACGCCCCACGCCCCCGCGGCCAACTGCCGCTCGACGATGGGGCGCGTCATGGTGGTCTTGATGTG
This sequence comes from Streptomyces sp. WZ-12, assembly GCF_028898845.1. Classification (NCBI taxonomy): domain Bacteria; kingdom Bacillati; phylum Actinomycetota; class Actinomycetes; order Kitasatosporales; family Streptomycetaceae; genus Streptomyces; species Streptomyces sp. WZ-12. Next base: position 8,365,045 of record NZ_CP118574.1, read on the forward strand.
CGGGGCCAGCTGAACGCCGTGGTCGCGGCACCAGGCCGCCATGAGCCGGACGTTGTGCTCCAACGCCCGCTGGTCGAGGCGGAGTTCCGGCAGTTGGCCGGTCCGGTGTCCGCCGGGTGGCATGTCGCGATCATCCATGGGGTCTCCGAGGGGCGGCGCACGGCGGGCCCTCAGCCAGCCTGTGACGTGTATATGCGACGGAGCGTAGAGTATTCAGAACGTGGCTTGCAACCACTATGCTGGACGCCGCGTCGTGTTTACTGATGGAGGCGTTTGTGTCCAGTGGAGAGTCCGCGCATGCCATGCCTGAGTCTCCAGGCGCCCAGGCGAGCGAGGGAATCGGCCAGTTCCTCCGCCGTGAACGCCTGGAACGTGGCATCACGTTGGAGAAGCTGGCGGAGAAGACGGGGCTGTCCCGCAGCTACCTCAGCAACGTCGAGCGGGATGTGAACAGCCCCACCATCAACACGCTGCGGACGATCGTCGACGCCCTCGGCACGACACTCAGCCGGCTCTTCCACGCCATCGACCGCGAACGCCGCGTGGTGACCCGCCCCGACGATCGCGTGGAACTCACCCGAGCCGGGGTGGAGGGCGTGAGATACGCCCTCCTCAACCCCAAACACGGCGGCAAGCTCGACCTGATGCGGCTGGAGGTCGCCCCCGGGGCATCCTCCGGCAGCAACCCGCACAGCCACGGCGGGGAAGAAGTCGGCCTGCTCCTGAGCGGGGAACTGGACTACTGGGTCGACGGCGTGCACTACCGCCTGCAGCCCGGTGACTGCGTCAGCTTCGACTCCTCCCTGCCGCACCGCTACAGCAACCCCGGTGATATCCCGGCAGTCTGCGTCTGGGCGGAGACCACGCCCGCCCTCTGAGCAGCCGCGGCCACCCGCGGACGCCGAGGTGCTCCACAAGAGCCAGGATGTCGCTCCGTTCCTGCGGACCGGCTTCCTCGTGTTCGGCTCGGTGGGCGAGGCGCAGGGCGGCGTCAGCGGCTTCGAACGGGACCGGCCCGCCGCCCGTGAGCTGGCCGGACAGGATGCCCAGCACGGCACACCTCTACAAGTCCCATCGTCGCGTGGGGGTTTCTTCCCGCCGCGCATGCCTTAGCGATATCGGCGGGATGCCGGGCGCGGCTCTGTTCCGGTCGGAAAGAAGTGGGATTACGGGGCCGACTTGGCGGCCCTGTGGGCGAGTTGGCGCGCCGTGCCGGTTCGGGCGCGCACGGGTTGGTGAGCGCCCGGCACGGTGTCAGGCGAGGGCGGCGGTGACGGGCTGTTCGGCGGTGGGCAGGCGTCGTGAGCGACGGGCGAGGGCGATCATGACTGCGGGAAAGAGCAGGTCGCAGACCAGGACCCCGCCGGTGTTGCCCGGGGCGTGGTCGCCGTTGGCGAACCACTGGTAGACGTGGCCGATCGCCGCGCCCCAGAGGAACATGCCGGCGCCGAGGCCGACGGTGATGCGCTCGCGGGCCGTGGCCGAGGACGAGGCGGCGCGGAAGCCCATGACGGCGAGCCCGAGGTTGGCGAAGGCGATCTCGAACTCGAACGGGGTCCGGTCGAAGCCGATCGTGGTGGCCATCGCGTCCGGGATGGTGAGGAACGCGATCGTCAACCACAGGCTCCCGCAGCCGAGTGCGGCGGCGGCCCACCACCGCTGCCAGGTTTCCAGTGCCGCCTGGCGGGAGGGGCTGTGCCGGGTGCGGATCAGCGCGCCTAAGGCCGCCACCAGCACCCAGGCCAGGGGGAAAGCGGACTGCGCGACGTACGGAATCTTGACCATGCCCAAGAGTCTTGCATGGTTAATATTAACCTCGCAAGACTCTGCTACGCTCGGATCATGGACGACGGACTGGCCGACTTGCTGCATCGCGTGGTGTTCCTGCTCGGGGAGGCCGCGCGGCAACGCGGCGACGGCCCCGACGGTCTGAGTTACAGCCAGATGCGGTTGTTGGGAACGCTGGAGGACATTCAGCCGGTGACTCAGCACCAGCTGGCGCAGGCGCTGTCGGTGTCCGATCCGGCGATCAGTCGGGCGCTGCGCCCGTTGGAAGCGGCCGGGCTCGTGCAGGTCCGCCCCGATCCCGAGCACGGGCGGCGACGGCTGGTCGGCATCACCGACGCCGGCCGCACGGCCTTCCACGACAACGGGAAACCGCTCTACGACGAGTTGCGCAACGCCCTGCTCGAAGCCGGCTTCCCGTACGAGCGATATCTGCGCGACACCGCCCTGCTGGCGCAACTTCTTGAGCCGTCCTGAATCCGTAGCCGTCCCGAATCGGTGGTCGTCGTGGCCATGTGGCGCACCGTGACTTGATAGGCAAGTGGCAACTTGCCTATGCTGTGGTTGTGGCCGAAGACCTGTTCAAAGCGCTGGCCGATCCCACTCGCCGCGTCATCCTCGACGAACTCGCGTGCCGGTCCGGGCAGACCCTGTTCGAGATCTGCTCGCGACTGACCATGAAGCATCAACTCAGCATCTCCCGCCAGGGAGTGTCTCAGCACCTCGCCGTGTTGGAGGCCGCGGGGTTGGTCGAGACGAGGCGGGAGGGGCGCTACAAGTTCCACGACCTGAACACGGCTCCGCTGCGGCAGATCGCCGAGCGATGGCCCCTACCCGACTCATCCGGACCGGAGAGCACCTCATGAAGATCCATCTGACTCAAGTCTTCGTCGACGACCAGGCCAAGGCGCTGCACTTCTACACCGAGATCCTCGGCTTCGTGAAGAAGCACGACGTCCCGGTGGGCGAGACGGACCGGTGGCTGACCGTCGTCTCGCCCGAGGCGCCCGACGGTGCCGAACTCCTCCTGGAGCCTCTTGGCCACCCGGCCGCCAGGACGTACCGCGACGCGCTCGTCGCGGACGGCATCCCGCTCGCCCAGTTCGCGGTCGACGACGTGCAGGCGGAGTACGAGCGCCTGCGCGGCCTCGGGGTCCGTTTCACTCAGGGGCCGCTGGAGATGGGCCCCGTCACCACCGCCGTCTTCGACGACACCTGCGGCAATCTGATCCAGATCGCCGCGCAGTCACGGTAGTTGGCCGAGGGCCCGGCACGGACCGCGCAGGCGGCAATCAAAGCACCTCGACGTTCCCGCCGGCTCAGCTCCGCCCGTTGACCCGAGCGAAAGGGCCCAGCCGCCCTCGCCGTGGCCTCCGCCTCGTCGACGTCCGCGTCGACCGACGAGACCTCTCCTTACGGCGTCGTCATGTCCTCGACGCCACGGCGGCCGGAGCTGTCCGCAGTTGACTGCGCGCAGGCCCGTAGGAAACCGCGGCAGCCTCTTTTGTCGGTGCTCTCCGCACGGGCAACGGCGGCCCCGGGCTCGACACCGACCGGCGGGACCGGAGCAGACCGGGCGACCGGCACGACGCGGCCGCCGACCGACACCACCGGCTCACCCCAAGAGGCCACAGGGTTCAGCGCGACACGGCCGGGGGAACATAGGTCGAGCACTGGACACTGAGCGTGAGGGAAATGGGATGGCCACAGGAACCGTGAAGTGGTTCAACGCGGACAAGGGATTTGGATTCATCTCCCAGGACGATGGCGGACCAGACGTCTTCGTGCACTTCTCCGCGATTCAGTCGCACGGGTTCAAGTCCCTCATGGACAACGACAGAGTCGAATACGACCTGGTGCAAGGAGCGAAAGGGCCGCAGGCCGAGAACGTCGTAGTCCTCGAACAGTAGCCACCCGCGACGCCCTGCACCGCGGACAGCAAGTCAACAACCCGGACGACGATGTCGGAGCCGGGACCGCCGGCCGGCCGCCTGACGACCCGGCCGGCGGTCGCACCGACCTCGCGGATCGCGACAGCGACTTCAAGCCAACGGGTACGTGACGGCAGCGAGCCCTTCGCCGATCGCGTCGGTCCGCTTCTCCTGGCCGTGGCCGCCCAGAACCGAGGACCTCACCGGAGCCAGACACCGACACGAAGAGAAGAAAAGGCCAACGGAGGAAGATCGTTGGCGATCGCGCGTGACGCAGATGTGCTCACGCCAGGCACGGGCTGGCTGCGCCCGACGGATGGTGTCGTATGAGGTTGGCCACACGAGGTTGGTTACACCAAGTCCTCGGACGACAGCTGACCGAATGTGCTTGGCCGACAGCCCACTTCTGGCGAAGGCTTGAAGACGGCGAGAATTCCGCGTGTTCGTGTCTGTGTACCGGGACCCACCAAGGGGGAGCTGTGGCAGGGAAGTTGCGCGCGAGAAGACTGACGGCTGTGTTGGGCGCGGTGACGGCGGCAGTGTTCGTGCTGCCGTCGTCGGCGTCCGCCCAGCCGGCCGGTGACCACGCCGCCGTGCGGGCGGCATTGGGTCAGTTCCAGGCGGCCGGGGGTCCCGGGGCCGGGATCCTCGCCGGCAACGGCACCGACTCCTGGACCTACTCCGTCGGTACGGCCGTCATCAACACGAACACGCCCATCCGGCCGGCCGATCACTACCGCATCGGGAGCCAGACCAAGAGCTTCACCGCGGCGGTGGTGATGCAACTCGTCGACGAGGGCAAGGTCTCCCTCGACGCACCGATCGAGAAGTACCTGCCCGGAGTGGTCGACGGCAACGGCTACGACGGGAACACCATCACGGTGCGGCAACTGCTGCAGCACACCAGCGGAATCCCGACCAACACCACAACGGCCCCGGAGGCCAACCCGGACGGCACCTACACCCTGACCGCACTGGTACGGGACGGGCTCAAGCATTCCCCGGCCGCGGCGCCGGGCGCGGAGTGGCACTACTCCAACACCAATTACGAAATCCTCGGCCTGCTCATCGAGAAGGTCACCGGTTCGCCGGTGGCGCAGGTGATCACGAGCCGGATCATCCAGCCGCTCCATCTCACCCAGACCACGTTCCCCGCCGCAGGCAACCGCGCCGTGGCCGAACCGGCCGTGCACGGGTACAACGGCGTACGCATCGGCCCGTTCTTCTTCTGGACGGACGTACTGACGGCATTCGAGCCGTCCGTCTACAGCACCGCGGGCGCGATCATCTCCACGGAACAGGACATCAGCACCTTCTACCAGGCGCTGATCGGCGGCAAGGTGGTGTCACCGGCGAGCCTGGCCGAGATGAAGAAGGCGCGGGACATCGCCCCCGGCCTCGGCTACGGACTCGGTCTGATCAAGCACCCGCTGCCCTGCGGCGGTGTGGCCTGGGGACACGACGGCGAGGTGACGGGCTACTACACGCAGACCATGGTCACCGAAGACGGCCGCCACGCCGCCGTGGTGACCAACGCGCTCACCCCTCTCAGCAACCCCGTCCAACCGTTGTACAAGCTCCTCGACACGGCGCTGTGCGAGAAGTGAGCGCCGCTGCGCGCCTCACGGCGCGCTGAACCTGACATCCCAGACCGGGGCCGTCTGCGGACAGGCGGCCCCGGCCCGGCGGGGCGTTCAGTGCTGGTGGGAAATGACGTCCAAGGTGCCGCCGGGCCCGTCGAGTCGTCATTCAAGGGGTTCTGCCCTCAGTTGCTTCCTACTCGGCCGAGCCGGTAGCCGGGGGCACGGGCATCTCCAGAACGAAGAACAGGAAGCACATTTTGGTCGAGAGGCCGTGGAAGTCGTCGGGGTACAGCTCGCGGCCGGCCGGATCGGGCCGGGGCTCGCTGATGACGGCCAGGCGGAAGCCGGCCGCGGTGAAGGCGTCGGTCATCGCGTGCAGTGGCCTGCGCCAGAAGGTCATCGGGGCGGACCGTCCCACCAGGGTGGCCCAGTCGTCGGTGTAGCTGGTGGTCGCGGAATAGTCGGGCCGAGGGTCCTGGATCGCGTAGTCCACGAAGGGGTGTTGCACCGACGCGATCAGTCGGCCGCCGGGCCTGAGCACCCTCCGCATCTCGGCCAGCGTCGGCCCCCAGTCTTCCAGGTAGTGCAGCACCAGCGACGCGAGGACAGCGTCGAACGCACCGTTGGCGAACGGCAGCGGGTCGCTCAGGTCGGCCACGTGCAGGGCCGCGTCGGCCCCCAGCCGCCGCCGCGCCAGCTCCACCATCCCGGCGCTGGAGTCGATGCCGGTGACGAGGGCACCCCGATCGCGTAACGCGGCGAGCAGGGGGCCGGAGCCGCAGCCGGCGTCGAGGATCCGGCGGCCGGCCACGTCCCCGGCGAGGGACAGCATCGCGGGCCGCTCGTAATAGGCGTTCAGGAGGCTGGTCTCGTTCAGGGCCGAGTACGCCTCGGCGAAACTGTCATAGTCGTTAACCTGGGCCGGAGGTGCGGGCTGGGCATGGCTTTCGGCGTTGGGCATGTTGCGGCCTCCGTCGTGTCATCACGGCCTGTCGCACGGACGTCGTCCCGGTGAGCGACGTCGATTCGGTACGCCCCGGTTCCGGCGCCGTCGTCCGGGAACTCGCCGACGAAAGCGCCAGCGCTTCGAGGTGGGCCGTTGGGGACCGTCAGCCTGCACACCGGTCGAGGGAAGGCTCACCGTGAGCCTCCGTCCAGGGAGGGGGCGGGTGTGGCGCAGTGGGACACGGTGGTGGCCCAGGCCGGTGATTCCAGGCACAGGGTGGGTTGATCGACCCCGGCGTCGTCGCGGACGGCTGCGCCGTGCCTGGCCAGTTCGGGTGCGATGGCCGCCCAGCGCTCGCGTAACGAGGTGCCGGCGGCCGGGAGTTCCCACGCGCGCTCGGTGACCAGCACGCCCATCGCGTTCAGCTGCGGCCCGATCGCGTCGATGGCCGGGCGGATCGACATGACCCTGGTGCGGGTGTCGAACTCGGCGAACTGGCCCTGCTCCTGGCCGTGTTGCAGGTTGTCCAGCAGCGGGGCGAGGCTGTCGCCGTAGACCGACGCGTGGAGTGGCAGAAGCCGGGAGCGGCGGTCCTCGTCGGTGAAGTTCATCGCGTTCGCCACCAGCCCCTTGACCCGCTCGCGGTGACTTCCGACGTATGCGACATTGGCCTGGATGTACGCCCACAACTCATCGGCAGGCATGGGCACTTGGCGCGCTCGCGCGGTCATGAACTCCGTCCCTTGCTTCGTGATCACGGCGAGGACCTCATGGACCAACGCATCACGCGTGGCGAAGTGGTAGATGACCGCCTGCTTGGTGATCCCCGCCCGCCGCGCGATCCCAGTCAGCGACGCATGCGTGCCACGTCTCGGTCTACCGGCACAGCGGAGGCCGCATCGGGAGCAGCCGAATCCCTCGTCGGGACGGTACTGCTGCCGGGGCGTGTGCCCTTCCGAGGCCCGAGAGAGGTTCACGAGCGTCCTGCCGGAGTTCAGTTGGACCGAAGAGTCGCACGCGACGTCCCTACACCGCGCGCCTAGCCCCTTCTGCCGGGCCAATCTTGTCTAATGTTCCGATACGTCAGCATTATTCCGAAATGCACCTATCGGTGTCATTTTGGCGGCATCACTTGGCTCGCTCGCTTTGCATATCGAGAAGGGTTACGAGCTCCATGAAGTCCTCCCGCATCTCCCCCGCCTCACACACCTCCCTGCGCGCCATCTGCACCGCCGCCGCGCTCGCCGCGGCCATGGCCGTACCGACCACGGCGTTCGCCGCGGGCACACCGGGGCAGCAGGGTCGGCCCGCGCCCGCCGGCACCGCGCACACCACACCCCAGGCGCCGGCCAAGAACAGGGTCAGGGCCGTCGGCATCGGCGGCGGCATGGAGGCCGTGATCCACAACGGGGTCTGCGACCTCCAGGCGGTCGGCAGCGGCAAGCCGTTCATGACCCTGAAGAAGGGTCAGAGCTACACCAAGGGCATCCGCGTCCACTTCGACGGCACCCATGTCAATGCCAAGGCGCAGGGCGCAAGCCGCCATGGCAGGGTCAAGCCGGAGCCGGCCCGTACGGTCACCCTGGCCAACGGCGCACGGGCCATCGTGCAGAAGGTCAACGGCAGTTACACGGCGAAGATCCAGGTCAAGAACAAGCAGATCGCCACCCTCAGCTCGACCCGTCGGTCCGTCACGCACGAGGGCGTGCGCTACACGGTGAACCCCACGTACGGGAAGGTGACGGTCCAGCGCCTGACGAAGCGTCAGCAAATCCGCGGGACGCAGCGCCGCGTGATCCACCTGAAGGCGCAGTCGAAGCGCCTGCCGCAGCGTCACGTGCAGGCGCCGGTGACGAGCTACGCTCAGCCCCCGGTGGCAGGTCAGGCACAGGCGCCGCTGACGGGCCAGGCACAGGCGCCGGTCTACGGCGGCTGGCCAGGCCACCGGACGAACCACCCCGCGGGTGGGGCACAGGCAGGCGCCGTTGCCATGTCATTCTCGGCCGCGGGTGCCGGCGCGGTCCGCTGAGAGAACGGTCCCGGATGACCAGCACGGCGCCGAACCGCTGTTGTGGGCCCTGGGACGGGATCGTGGCTTCGTCGCCTCCGTCATCTCCGCGCTGGGGACGTTGTCGTCCGCTGTGCCGCTGGTCATGACTCAAGGCACCAGGCGGCTCGACAACGCTGGCCTCGCCATCCGCCACGGGCGGCCCCGGACAGGCGGGAAGACAACCGGCACTCAACACGCCAGTAGGAAAGGCCCGGTGAACACCGGGCCTTTCCTGCTGAGTAGCGGGGGCAGGACGTGAACCGGCGACCTCTGGGTTGTGAGCCCGGCGAGCTACCGAGCTGTTCCACCCCGCGACCCGGGGAACAGTACGACGCCGATGCGGATCGGCCGAAGCGGCTTCCGCTCACGCCGAAGGGCCTTCCCGCCGTGCTGCGCAAGGCGCTTGGCTACGTCATCCAGGCGTGCGTCGAGATCGGTCAAGTGCCTTCTCCGGTCCGAGCCGAGGGAGTTGAGTGGGATGCTGACCAGGCCCAGCCGTCCCCCCGGTGGCCCAGCGCAGTGTTGCCTGGTTCATGATGCTGTGCCGGGCCACGACGTCGAAGGTCGCGTCCAGGCCAAGCCCCGAACGGCCCACAGGCGGGCGCCGTGTGGTGACTTGGCTGCTGCCAACTCGTTGGCAAACCATGACGAACACACATCGAACGCTCGCCGGTCTCGCTCTCGCGACGCTGCTTCTCGGCCCCATGTCGGCACAGGCCGTGGCAGATCCACAGGACGACACCCCCCTTCAGCCCCACCTCATGGTGCCGCTGAGCGGCCTCCTCACGGACCGTGGCGTCCCGGTCAATTGGAGCATCCTCGGGACCGGCCTCTGACCCAGTGGTGGACTTGACCTGGTCAGAGGTCGGTGTCGCGGGCGAGGCCGTCGGGTATCGGGACGCGGTCAGCCGCGTCATCGCGCGCGATAAACCCGGCGACGTCGGCGATCATCCCCGGGATACTGGTCGCCCATGGATGAGGTCAAAGTCGTTATCGCCCATTCCGAGCGCGCGACCCTGCGCGTCGGCGACGTGTTCTTGAAGGTGGACGCCGATCGGGCGCGCATTGACGTCGAGGTCGAGGCGATGTTCCTCGCGCCGGTCCCGACCCCGGAGGTCCTGTGGCGCAAGCCGCCCGTGCTCGCGCTCGCCGCACTTCCGGGGACGACCCTTGGGCGCCTCGGCGGGCCGTCGACCGGGTCGTCGGCGGCGTGGGCCGCGGCGGGCGCCGCCATCCGAAAGCTGCACGACGCGCCGTTGCCGCCGCTGCCCGGCCGGGCCGGTCGGAGCATCGTCGCGCTGGCGGCGGAACTCGACGACGAGTGCGAGTTGCTCGTGACGAACGGCCTCCTGCCCGCCGACCTGGTCACCCACAACCGCCAAGTCGCCGAGGCCGCACTCCGGCCGTGGAATCCGGCGTTCACGCACGGCGACCTGCAGATCGCGCACGTCTTCGTCGACCGCGACGTGGTCACCGGCATCATCGACTGGTCCGAGGCGGGCCAGGGTGATGCCCTGTACGACCTCGCCACCTTCACGCTCGGACACGAGGAGCACCTCGACGACGTCCTCGCCGGCTATGGCGCCGACATCGACCTCGACGTGATCCACGCGTGGTGGTCGTTGCGAAGCCTGCTGGCGGTTCGCTGGCTGATCGAGCACGGCTTCGACCCGTTCGCGCCGGGCTGTGAGGTCGACGTGCTGAGATCCCGGATGTGAGGCTGCGCGGGCCCGACTGCTACGCATGCGCTCTGACGCATCGAGCCGGCCATCTCCTGGGCTGATCGCCGCCCTTACTCTCGGCGAAGTACGGTGCGCGGTCGTCGCCAGCAGATGACGGCGCAGCCAGGGGTGACGAAAGCGTGCGGTCGGGGTTGTTCGCGGCTGCGGATCACCTTCAGCGTGCCTGCGGAGAAGTAGCCTGGCCCAGGGCTGAGATGCCCTGAGCCACCCGGTCAACTGCACTCCGACCGTGCGTCGATGTCAGTCCGAGCCGAAGAGTCCCACGCCCCATCCCAGCGTAGTGCCGTACGCAACGGCGGAGTTGTGTCCTGGCGATGAAGACGAACAAGTCGGCCAGGCCGACTTCCACCGCTCTTGCCCCGGCAGTGGCGCCGCCGGCGGTCTTGCTACGGCCGGTCAGCGCTCTTCGAAGACCGGGGTGACCTCCAGCTTCCCCTTGTCCGTGTCGCTCACCGGCAGGTTGACTGCGACCGGGACGGTGACGTGGTGCGTCTCATTCGGCGGGGTGACCACGAGGGCGGTGCCGCGGACGCCCGAGCCGCCGGTGTTGTTGATCGGGTAGGCGATGTTGGCGGTGGCCCTCTTCCCCGCCTTGAGGGTGAACGGCGTGCCCACTTCCTGCTTGTTGCGGTCCACCGACTGGGTGCCGTAGTTGGTCTTCATGTCGACGCCCGGGAACCCGTCCATCCGGCAGTTACCGCCGGTGTTCGTGAACGTGATGAGGATATCGCCCAGACCTTCGCGGGCCTCGCCCTGGTTCTTCGCCGTGATGCGCAGATTTGCGGTGCGGCACGTCGACATCTTCGAGGGCGTGGAGGAGGCGTGCGAGCCATTCCCGGACGACGACCCGGACCCGCTGGAGGGGTTGGTCGACGATCCGCTGGACGAGTCCGAGGACGGCGCCGCGGCTGAGGGGGAGCCGCCCTTGCTGTTCGAGTCCGAGGAGTCGCTCGGCCCGCACGCGGTGAGCGCGGCGGAGGCGGCCAGTCCGACGGCGGTGGCGGTAACGGCCCTGCGGACGGATATGCGGTGCATGGTGTGCTCCTCGGTAGCTGCGGACGTGGTGCCCGGCGCAGTGGGTGTCCGTTGTCGATCCTCTCGCCCCCGGACGGCGGTCAGTATTCCAGCCAGGCGCTGTTGTCCTGCTAACTCCTGGCTAACGCCCGGCCCGTCGAAGACCGTCCTGACGCCCCGTCACCCTCGGCGCAGCCGCGCAGCCGCACAGCCGCACTGGCCACGACCGCGCGATCGCCCGGGGTGCAGGGCTCGAACCCTGACGCCTGCGCCGCGCGTCGCTCCTCCCTGGCTTCCCGCGTACCTTCGGAACGGTGCCGGACCGGCTGCGGGCCTTCACGTCATCTCCCCACATCATTTGCAAACGGCGTTCCCGAAATCAGCCCGGAAAGGGGCTTTTTGAGTCGATCGCGCATCCGCCACTCAGCCGCGACGGCAGTGCATGTGGTCCGGGGGAGTCCAGGCCAGCGACCCAGGTGACCACCTGGTGTTCCAACGTCGCCCACTCGCCCGCGTGGTGGAGATGGGAACCCGGAGGCCGGGCCGGCGGCTTCCGTGGTGAGTGTCAATCAAAATCGCGCCGAAATCTGCGTAGTTGGTCAAGACCGTCGATGTGGGATGGATCACGGCGGGCGCACTATCGGGCGAGGGGGCGGCGGCCTGATTCTGATCTCGTGTGTCGTCCACCGCCGGCGCTTAAAACGCGGTCCTAAGTCAAGGCGGGTAACGGTCCGTTGAGCGCAACAACAGCGAACGGAGAACACTCGTGAGTGTCGGAGTCCTCAAGGAAGCGCGGGCGGGGGAGAATCGCGTCTCGGCCACGCCGTCGACGATCGAGTCGATTCGCAAGCTGGGGTACGACGTGATCGTCGACTCCGGCGCGGGCGTCGCGGCCGGCTTCACCGACGACGCCTACCAGGCCGCCGGTGCGCGCATCGGCGAAGCGAGCGCCGCAGACGTGGTGTTGGGGGTCAACGCCCCGAGTCCGTCGCAGTTGGACCGGGTACGGCCGGAGGCAACGGTGATCGCGCTGTTCGCGCCGGCGTTCGACCCCGCGATGGTCGAGGAGCTGGGCCGCCGGCCGTTCACGGCGCTGTCGATGGACGCCGTACCGCGCATCAGCCGGGCGCAGTCGATGGACGTGCTGTCGTCGATGGCGAACATCGCCGGATACCGGGCCGTGGTCGAGGCGGCGCACGAGTTCGGGCGGTTCTTCACCGGCCAGGTGACGGCGGCCGGCAAGGTTCCGCCGGCGAAGGTGCTCGTCGCGGGCGCCGGCGTCGCGGGGCTGGCGGCTGTCGGGGCGTCGGGCTCGCTCGGCGCGATCGTGCGGGCGACCGACCCGCGGCCCGAAGTGGCCGACCAGGTAAGGTCGTTGGGGGGTGAGTACCTGTCGATCGAGTCCCCGGAGGCCGAGGTCTCGGCGACGGGTTACGCCAAGGAGATGGGCGACGACTACAAGGCGCGCGAGGTCGAGCTCTACCGCGCGCAGTGCCGCGAGGTCGACATCGTCATCACCACCGCGCTGATCCCCGGGCGTCCCGCTCCGACGCTGATCACCGCGGAGATGGTGGCCGCTATGAAGCCGGGATCGGTGATCGTGGACATGGCGGCCGCCAACGGCGGCAACGTGGTGGGCACGGTGGCGGGGGAGAAGGTCGTCACGGAGAACGGCGTGACGATCATCGGCTACACCGATCTGGCGGGCCGACTGCCTGCGCAGGCTTCGCAGATGTACGGCACGAACCTGGTGAACCTGCTGAAGCTGATGACACCGGGCAAGGACGCGTCGTTGGTGTTGGACTGGGACGATCCGGTGCAGCGCTCGATCACCGTCGTGCGCGAGGGCGAGTTGGCGTGGCCGCCCCCACCGGTCAAGGTCTCGGCGGTCCCGGTCCCGGCACCCGTGACCGCGACGGTGCCGGCGAAGCCCAAGAAGGCGCCGATGACGGCGGCGCGACGTTTCGGTGCCGTGGCGCTGGGCGCGCTGGCACTGTTCCTCACCGCGGGGTTCGCACCGGCTGCTCTCCTGCCCCACGTGACGGTCTTCGTGCTCGCGATCGTGATCGGCTACTACGTGATCGGCCACGTACACCACGCCCTGCACACGCCGCTGATGTCGGTGACGAACGCGATCTCGGGGATCGTCGTCGTCGGCGCGCTGCTACAGATCGGTCACTCAGGCACTGCGGTCACGGCACTGTCGTTCCTGGCGATCCTGCTGGCCAGTATCAATGTCTTCGGCGGCTTCGCGGTGACGCGTCGCATGCTCGCCATGTTCAACCGGAGCTGACATGTCTGCGACCCTCGCCGCACAAGCGGCCTACCTCGTTGCCGCGTTGCTGTTCATTCTGGCGCTGGCAGGACTCTCCAAGCACGAGTCGGCGCGGCTCGGCAACGCGTTCGGCATGCTCGGCATGGGCGTCGCGCTGGTCGCGACGATCGTGCTCGCGGCCGCCGACGGCATCAACGCCGCCGCCCTCGGCCTGATGCTCCTGGCGATGCTGATCGGCGCGCTGATCGGCCTGCAGCGTGCCCGTGGCGTCGAGATGACCGGCATGCCCGAACTGATCGCGCTGCTGCACTCCTTCGTCGGTCTGGCGGCCGTGCTGGTGAGCTGGAACGGCTTCCTGAACGTCGAGAACCACCCGCAAGCACACGAGACCGCCGCCTTGGAGGCGCTCGGCACGCTGGGCATCCACCACGCCGAGGTGTTCATCGGCGTGTTCATCGGCGCGGTGACGTTCACCGGCTCGATCGTGGCGAACCTGAAGCTCGCGGCGAAGATCAACTCCAAGCCGCTGGTGCTGCCGGGCAAGAACGCCCTGAACCTCGGCGCGTTGGGCCTGTTCGTCGCCCTGACCGTGTGGTTCGTGATCTCGCCGGAGCCGTGGCTGCTGATCACGGTGACCGTCCTGGCGCTGGCGCTGGGCTGGCATTTGGTGGCCTCGATCGGCGGCGGTGACATGCCGGTCGTGGTCTCGATGCTCAACAGCTACTCCGGCTGGGCCGCCGCGGCATCGGGCTTCCTGCTCGGCAACGACCTGCTGATCGTCACCGGCGCGCTGGTCGGCTCGTCTGGTGCCTATCTGAGCTACATCATGTGCAAGGCGATGAACCGCTCCTTCCTCGCGGTCATCGCCGGCGGCTTCGGCATCGAGTCGACGTCGGGCTCGGACGTCGACTACGGCGAGCACACGGAGATCACCGCCGAGGGCGCCGCCGAACTGCTCGGCGCGGCCCGGTCCGTGGTGATCACACCCGGGTACGGCATGGCCGTGGCGCAGGCGCAGTACCCGGTCGCGGAGCTCACTACGAAGCTGCGTGCGAAGGGCGTCAACGTGCGGTTCGGCATCCACCCGGTCGCCGGCCGACTGCCCGGCCACATGAACGTGCTGCTGGCCGAGGCCAAGGTGCCGTACGACATCGTGCTGGAAATGGACGAGATCAACGACGACTTCACCGAGACCGACGTCGTCCTCGTGATCGGCGCCAACGACACGGTCAACCCGGCCGGCGCCGAGGACCCCAGCAGCCCGATCGCCGGCATGCCGGTGCTCACCGTCTGGGAGGCCAACAAGGTCATCGTGTTCAAGCGCTCAATGGCCTCCGGATACGCGGGCGTACAGAACCCGCTCTTCTTCCGCGAGAACACCTCCATGCTCTTCGGCGACGCGAAGGACCGGATCGAGGACATCGTCGGCGCACTCTGAGGTCCGCTGCTGAGCCTCCTCCAGCCCAACTGCCCGCCGGGCATGGGCGTGATCCGTGCCTAGCCTCGTTGCCGGGACTCCATCGTCACCGCCAGCGCGAAGAGCAACCGCCTGTCGACGGTTTCCTCGTGCACGGTCAGGCGGTACCGGTCGTCGAGCGTCTTGGGCTTGTCGATGCTCGCACGTGGTGGATCGAGGTCGGCACGTGCACAGGGTAATTCGGCTCTGCTGCGGCACCGACAGCAGGAAGCGGGCTTCCGAACCGCGGTCGGCTGCCGGCCAGGCCGCTGCCGTCGTCCAATCTCCTTCCACGCGCGGGCAGTTCACCATGCGACTCACTCGCTCAAGCGTCCGCGCAGCGCCTCGCACCAAGGTCTCGAACAGTGCCGTGGGCCTCGACGACGGGCTCGGCCGAACGCCTGGCCGGGGCGGTCGACCCATGAACGCCGCGATGGAACCCAGCGGTTCGGCCCCTGAGGGATCGAGCTGGTCCGATTCGCAGGCTGGCCCCGCCCCGGCACACGATGATGCCGAGCAGTCGCTGCTCGGCATCGGCGTGCACACCCCGGAGACTCCGGCCGGCGGATCCTCCATCAACGCGAGGTGAACGGGCATGCCCGCTCATCCTCGGAGGTCGCCGGATGCGCCGGCTACTCGTGAGGGGCGGCTCCCGACGAGCGCCGGACGATGTTCACGTACTCCGCGTGCCAGCCGTTCTCGTCCTCGACGGGCACATAGGTCACCCGCAGGCCCTCGACCACGAAGGTGCCGTCCTCGATGGCCTGGCGGTCCACCCGCACTTCACGGCCGTCATCCCCGTCGATGTACCCGGTGCCGCGGACCTGGTTGTACCACCGGACCACACCGCTGACCCTGTCGGCCATCTACCGCCTCCAACTTGGTTACTTGCGCAAGCCGTTAATTGTTGCACGTTGGGTATTCCCGGTCCCACGTGGAGGGCAATCCGATCAGATGTCTTAACTCCGCTACAGTCCCCGGCGCGTGGGCAGGGCGTCAGTGAGGTGGGCCGGTCCCGGGCAGAGGGCGGCCCCAGGCAAGCTCGGCGACACGCGGGGCATAGGCGGCGACGGTGAACATGCCATCCAGGCCGTCGAGGCGGGACGGGCCGATCTTGCCCCAGGCCCGCAGCAGGAAGTGTGCGTGCGGCCGCGACCCGGCCCGGGCTACTCCGAGGGTTCGCGCAGGCGCACGGCGAGGGCGGCGATGTCGTCGTTCAGGCGTCCTTTGTTGTAGCGGAGGAGGTCACGGTGCAGGGCCGTGAGGAGTTCGTGGGGCGAGGCCAGGGGCTGTTGGCGCATCCAGGCCGCCAGCGGGAAGAACCCGCCGTCATGGGCGCGGGCCTCGGAGACGCCGTCGGTGTAGAGGAGCAGCAGGCCACCGGCGCCGAAGTCGAAGGTGTCGATGGTGTAGTGATCGCCGATCAGCTCCGCGAGGCTGAGTGGCGGCGAGGGGCTGGTGGGTTCGAGGGCGCGGAGTCCCCCGCCGTTCAGGCGCAGTGGCGGGGGGTGTCCGCAGTTGAGGATCTCGATGCGCCCGCCTCCGTGCGGGATCTCGACGAGGAGGGCGGTGGCGAAGCGCTCCACGGGCCCGTCCAGGGGGAAGGCGGAGCTGTAACGGGTGCTGCTGGCGTCCAGCCGGCGGGCGATGCTGGCCATGTCGGCCTCGCTGTAGGCCGCTTCCCGGAAGGAGTTGACGATCGCCGCGGCCGCCCCCACCGCCGGCAGGCCCTTGCCCCGCACGTCACCGATGAGCAGTCTGACCCCGTATTGCGTGTCGGCGACCTCGTAGAAGTCCCCGCCGATGCGGGCCTCCGCCGCGGCCGCGAGATACAGCGACTCGACCTCGATGTTCCCGATCCGGCGGGGCATCGGGCTCAGCACCACCTGCTGCGCCGCGTCGGCGACGAGCCGTACCTGAAAGAGGGTCCGCTCACGTTGGAGTCGGACGTGGCTTCCGTACGCGGCCGCCACGGTGACCGCGATGATTCCCGAGGCCGTCCACCACGTTCCCAGGTCAGGGAAGACGATGCTGAGGCCGATCATGAGAAGCAGGCAGGCCGTCCCGAGCAGGACGGTGGGGAGCACCGGCCACATGGCGGCGGCGAGGGCCGGTGCCGCGGGCAGGAGGCGACTGAAGGCCGTTTCCGGGGGAGTCGTGTATGCCAGGCCGGCGATGACGCAGGTCAGGACGACCGGAGAGAGCCGCACAAGCCTCCACCGGTCGTGTTGAAGGAGCCGCGGTCGTTCAGACTCGATCATATTTCACAGGATATCTACTCAGAGCGGGCAAAGTGCTCTAGCGGATGGGAGTCGGCCGTCTGTTGTTGCCAGGCTGGCGAGGGCGTGCCGCGCCGATGACGTGGTGGGCGGGACGGGTTCGTGCCGGGCGGCCGGGGCGACGAGGAACACGGCCCCATTCCGCTCACGACTTCCGCCTCCGGGTGCGCGTTCGCCGTGGAACGAAGTGCCGGGGGACTTGGTGGCTGGGCGAGGCCCGTCTGCGGGCGCTGCCGGTTGTCCGTCGTACGGCTGGCCAGAGGGCGTGGTGTGGGCTCGGGAACGGTATGCACGTCAGTGAGGGGAGGGGGTGGTGTGTGCTGCGGCTGTCATGGGGGTGCGGAGGTCGGTGCCGGTGCCGGTTTGCCGGGGTGCCTCGTGAGGGCCGCTAGCCGCCCGGCGCGCGCTGCACAACTCCCCTCCCGGACGCGGTCGTTCACGACCACCGCCAGGAGTGACGTGCGCGCGGACCAGCGGCGAGTACCCACAGGCGGTGGGATGATGTGCCGGTGACCGCCATCCCGTCCCCGTCTCCAGCCCCGTCGCCCTCCCCGACGTCTCGCGACCGCGCGCTCCGACGCGGCGTCAACGCGCTCATTCCGCAGGCCGAATCCGGCGCCGTCCCGGCCGCGGAGCAGGCCGCGGCCGCGCTGGCGGCGCTGGAGACGGTGCCGGTCCAGGCCGGCCTGCTGCGGGCGGCCGTGGTGCTGCTGGAAGAGCGCGCCCAGGTAAGCGACGACGAGAGAGAGCGAGCAGCCGCCGGCAGCACGGCAACTCTGCTGCGCCGTGCACTCGACGGCCGCGACCGTCCCGCCCCGTCGTCCTAGGGTTTCTCCGCGCTGCCGCGCACGCTGACCGTCTGCCCGCTCGTCATCCTCGGCGACGTGGGCCGCCTGCTCCCCGTCGTTCCGGCATGCCGTCGCATCAGCCCTCGCCGCCGTCCTCGCCGCCGTCCTCGTCCTCGTACTGGATGGTGCCGTCCTCGTCGAGCGGAAGGTGAATGCGGCTGGGGGCCTGTTGGTTGACATCGGACGGACGCGGCCCTTCGGGCCCGTCAGGTCCCCAGCGCAGCAGGCGGCGGACGCGGCCGATCCGGTAGACGGTGCCCAGGACCTCCAGTTGGTTGATCCGGCCGGCGCGTAGCCGGTCGGCGGCCTCGGCGTATGCGGCCAACTCCCCGTCCGCGGTATCAGAGTTGTCGGCGACCCGGGTACGGGCGTCGACACTGGGGTCGGCTTCCATGGGGATGAGGCCGCGCCCGCGCGGTTCCCACCACGTCAGGGAGAAGTCCAGCGTCTTCCGGGCATCATGCGCACTGAGGTGCAGGCCGCTGCCCGACTTCCACCCCGTCTCGGTCCGCTCCACGATTTTGAACGTCGCGGGGAGCAGCAGGATGTCAGGGTGGGTCGCCACGGACTGCTGTGAGTCGAGGAGCACGTCGTCGGGGTACTGGGAGCCGGCGTAGGCCATGCCGCGCAGCGTCAGTCGTTCCGCCGCCTGGGCCGGGGTGACCGGCGCGTCCGGATCCAGGACGAAACCCTCATCGATCTTCCCGCTCCTGGAGCCACGTTCCCAGTTGGGGGTGACCGGCTCCGGATCGGTGGGGCGCGGCTGCTCGATGCCGTCCGGGCCCACGCCGACGTACTCCTCGGCACGCACGATCCGGTAGCGGGTGCCGAGCACGGTGAGTTCGTCGACGGGCTCGCTCTCCAACCGGGCGACCGCCGCCAGTAGCGCACGACGCTCCGCTCTGTCCTGCGCCTCGTCCTTCGCGCGGAACCACAGCAGCGAATTCAAGTTGTCACGGGCCATCTGCGGACAGCCCGTTGACACCGGAACCACCACCCGCCACCGCTGTTCGTCGTCCGCATCCTGCGCGGCCACACCGAACAGCGGCCCGCGGACCGCCACCTCGCCAACCTGAGCCGCGGCGTCAACTGCGTCGGCCTCCACGGCGGCTTCGACCGGTTCCACCGGAACTCGCACCACCATCGGTCGTACCCCGCCCGGCCGCACATCCCCATGGTCCATGCCCTCATCCTGCCGAACACGGCGCGCTCCTGACGGAGATTCCTCCCAATTCCTGCGTTCCGCACGCGGGATCCGCGTCGCAGGTGTACGAGGCGAGGTCGACACCAGCAGCCGGCATCGCTGCCGGTGGTGTTCTTGGGAATACGGATCGGCGCCTGATTCTTGAAGGCGGTGGCACGGTCGACGTCGCCTCTTTGGCGTGCGGCCGGTCAAGTCCTGTCCGAACGAGGAAGTGCGGTGATCACGCAATGCGGGCGGTGCGGTTTCACGAGTACGGCGGGATCGACGTGCTGCGGGTGGAGGAGGTGGAGCGGCCGGTGCCCGGTCCTGGGCAGGTGCTGGTCGAGGTCCGTGCGGCCGGGATCCAGCCCGGCGAGGCGCATATCCGCACGGGTGGGCTGCACGAACGCTGGCCGGCGGCGTTTCCCTCCGGGCAGGGTAGCGACCTGGCGGGCGTCGTGGTGGAGGTCGGCCCACATGTCCGGGGCTTCGCGGTGGGTGAGGAGGTCTTGGGCTTCACCCACAGGCGGGCAAGTCACGCGCAGTTCGTCGTGGTTGACGACGTGAATCTGGTCTCCCGTCCGACGGGGTTGGCCTGGGACGTGGCCGGGTCGTTGTACGTGGCCGGCACGACCGCGTACGCCACCGTGTTCGCGGTGGACCCCGGCCCGGAGGACACGGTCGTCGTCTCCGGTGCGGCGGGCGGCGTCGGGTCGCTTGCCGTGCAGCTCGCGCGGCGGCGCGGTGCCACGGTGATCGGGCTGGCGAGCGAGCCGCACCACGCCTGGTTGACGGAGCACGGTGTCCTCCCGGTCGAGTACGGGCCGGGCGTGGCCGAGCGGATCCGGCAGGCGTCCGACGGCCGTGTTGATGCGTTCATCGACACCTTTGGCGACGGATACGTCGCACTGGCAGTGGAGTTGGGTGTGCGGCCCGAGCGAATCAACACGATCCGCGACTGGCAGACCGCGGCCAAGGTTGGTGCGCGGACCTACGGAGAAGGTGCGGCCGCGAGTGCGGTGGTGCTCGGGGAGCTGGCCCGGCTTGCCGCGTGCGGGCAGTTGGAGGTGCCGATTGCCCGTACCTATCCGCTGGAACAGGTGCGAGACGCCTTCCGCGAGCTGGAGCAGCGGCACACCCACGGCAAGATCGTGCTCCGGCCCCAGGGCGCTTCTGCCGTCATCCATCCGGCGATCTGACACGGACGGTCCGGCGAAAGTGGCCCAGCCGGCAACGGTGCGCGGGGCCGGTGCAGTTCCGAACGCGGTGAAGGCCCGGTGGGATACCACCGGGCCTTCACGCTTGAGTAGCGGGGACAGGATTTGAACCTGCGACCTCTGGGTTATGAGCCCAGCGAGCTACCGAGCTGCTCCACCCCGCGACGGCACGATGAACTGTACGGCACGGGGCGCGATCAATCGAATCGGCGTCGGGGCGGCGTGAGGGGCAGGGGCAGGGTGGCGTGATGAGCGCCGAGGAGTCGTCCGCGGTGAGACGAGTCCGGGCATCCGTGTGATGCGGCAACTCCGCCATGTTGCCGGCGTAGGAGCCGCGTTCGCCCTGTAAAGCGGGCTTGACACGTGTCGAGGGGTGACAAGTACGCTTTACATGTGCGGAACAGTGTCAGGAAACTGCGGTCGTTGCGGGGGCTTTCCCAGGGGCAGCTGGGCACGGCCCTCGGAGTCTCACGGCAGACGATCAATGCCATCGAGACCGAGCGGTACACGCCCTCCCTGCCGCTCGCCCTGTCCATGGCCAAGTTCTTCGAGGTCAGCGTTGAGGAGATGTTTCATGCCAATGAGAGCCCAGCAGATGAGCAGTAGCGCGGCCAGGCGGTCCGTCCCCGGTTTCTTCCTCGCCGTCGGGGCCGCCTGCCTCGTGGCCGCGATCTCCGGCGGCCACCTCGTTCGTGGCCTGGTGGTGTTCGGGATCCTGGCGGCCTGCAGCCTTGTCTTAACGCTGGTGGGGCGCCGGAGCGAGACCTATCAGGGCGTCACGGAGAAGGAGCCCGATGAACGCTTCGCTCGGATCGGCGGGCTGGCCTGGGCCGGCACGGGCATCGTGCTGACCGTGGGCAATCTCTGTGCGTTCATCGGTGAGTTGGCGTCTGGGAGAAGCGGCGATCCGTACTTCTGGTTCGTGGCCACCGCCGCCCTCTCTTACATCGGGTTGGTCGCCTTCTTGTCTCGGCGTACCTGAGAAGCCGTCGCCTCCAACGGCTCGTCACCTCGCACGTCCGACCAGGCGGTCGGACAGGTCACAGCCGTGCTGTGGGGCGGGTGTCGAGTTGGGACTTGGCGTACCGAGCCGTGTCGTACAAGCCGGTCAACAGGTGCCCACCGAGCCGAGTGGCGATGCCGCCGGGCAGGCTCAGGACGTTGGAGAGGGAGGGCAGCGCCGCCACGAGGCTCGTCGGTGGCTGTGGTTGGGGGGAACGGGAGCGGGGGATCGAGCCGGTGACGCCGCCGAATCGGCGCTGTCGCTGGGCGTAGACGTCGAGTGCCTGCCGGAAGTGCTCGGCGCGGAAGTCGGGCCAGAGCACCTCGGGGAAGGTGAACTCGGCATAGGCACACCGCCACAGCGCGAAGTTGGACAACCGGTGTTCGCCGGAGGTGCGGATGACGAGGTCCACATCCGGTGTGTCGGGACTCGGCAGGTGCTGGGCGAATCTCTCCTCCGTCACCTCCTCGGGCGGGACCTGTTTCTCGATGAGCGTGCGCGCCGCGCGCACGATCTCGCTGCGGCCGCCGTGGTTTAAGGCCACCGTGAGCGTCATCTTGTCGTTGTCCTGCGTCAACTGCTCGGCGTACTGGAGCTCTTGGCGCAGGCTCTCGGGAATCCGGGGGGACGTCTCGCCCAGGCTACGGAACCGGATGCCGGCGCGGTGCCACTCGTGGACCTTGTTGCGCAGGTACTGGTAGCCGATGTCCATGAGGGAGGAGACTTCCTCTTCCGGGCGTGACCAGTTCTCGGTGGAGAACGCGAACAGGGTCAGCCAGGGGATCTCTTCCTCCAGGGCCGTTTTGATCACCGCGTCGATGGCCTTCTCGGCGGCCTTGTGGCCGAGCGCGCGCGGCAGCCCCCGCTGCTGCGCCCACCGGCCGTTGCCGTCCATGATGCACGCGACGTGCCGTGCCGCGGCGTGTGTCCCCATCCATCCTCCTCATGTGCGTTGCATGCGTTTGCGTCGGTTTGGATAGTTGTTACCCGGGTGAGGGCGGTGTCATCCGCCGGATCGAACCGAGGAGGGAGAACGTCAACGATGGTGCTCTGGAGCCGCACTCTGCATGCCGGCGGTGTCGAGGACGAACCGCTGCGCGCGGACTACACCGCCGTCGCGCAGTACGTGGCCCGGGTGGAACCGCTCTCCTATCCAGCGATGCGTACGGTCCTGCCTCCCGCCTGGCAGCCCCACGTGCTCGCCGCTCTGGCCTTCGCCAAACACACCGACGACCTGGCCGACCTTCCACCGGCCCACCGCCACGGCGGTCGTTTCCACGCCTGGGCGGAAGCAGTCGCGCACGGGCTGACGACGGGATCCTCCCCATACGCGTTGGTGCGCGCGTTTCTGCACACCGTCGCCGTCAACGGCGTCCCCCACGCCCAGATCCACGACTATCTAGCGGGCCAGGCCGGAAACCTCTCCTTCACCGGGTACGCCACCGACGAGGACTACTACCGCTGCCTCCACAGCGTCACCGTGCCCTACCTCGCCCTCCCCTGCATCTCCCGCCGCCCCGGCGCCGCGAACCGGATCAACCACTCCCTGCTGCGAATCGTGGCCGACGCCGCCCAACGCGTCGACGACCTCGCTGATTTCGCCGCGGATCTGCGCCTCGGCCAACTCCACTTCCCACAGACCACGTTGACGCGCTTCGGCATCACCCGCGCCGACCTGGAATCCGGACGTCAAACCCCGGCCGTGCGCGCCTTCGTCGCGCACGCATGTCAACAGGCCCGCACGGTCATGGACATCGCCCAGGATGCGCTCCGCCGCGCCGACGCGGAGGAACAGCTCCTGCTCCGCCCGCCGTTGGTCGCCAAACAGCATCTGCTCGGCGGCATCGAACGACAGGGCGCGGACATCATCCGGCGCACCGTCGCGCTCAACATCCTGCCCGCCCCGACGGAACTGCTGGACGGGGCGCTGCGCACACTCCGTGCCCGCGTGCGCGTTGCCACCCTGCGCGCCCGCTCGTAGAGGCGCTCGCGGAAGTCAGCCAGGACTCTGCGCGCGAAGCGGGATCGTCCGGCTCCAGGACCACAGCGTGGGTGAACTCGACGCGGCAGCGCACCGCCTCGGCGGCTCGCCCGCGCGCGATCTGCACGGCTGGGAAAGGGGCTTGCTCACCATGTCGCGGTCCCCGAGAGGGGCAAGCGCAGGGTTTGGCGGGTTACTCGTCCTTGAGGTCCTGGAGGGTGTGGTCGACGCACACCGCCAGGATGACCAGCAGCGTGTCGTCCTGCGGGCCCATCACGTCGACGGCGTAGGCGTCCCGGATGCTGAACCAGCGCCGGGAAATATGCGCCAGGGTGGTGCCGTCGTGCTGGATGTCGAACTCCCGGTCCCAGAAGTTCCCGACTATCCGCAGCCGCCGCCCGTCTCGCAGGCTGACCTTGAACCGGTCCCCGAAGAGGCTGAACGTCCGCTTGCTGATCCAGCCCACCACCTCATCGTTCTGTTTGATCAGGATGGTGTGGTGGAAGGTGAGCGCCTTCTTGACGATGCTGGCGATCTGGTAGCCCTGGGTGTCCACGAAGTCGAAGGTGGTCCGCAGGCGCAGCAGCTTCCTGTTGACCTTGTACAGCTTCTCCCGGTGCTCGGTTTCGATCCAGGCTTCCTCGTGGAAGGCCAGCATGCGATCGCGTACCAGGTAACGCATGGAAATTCCCCGTCCAGATCGTTCGCGTCAGGCCAGCCGGTGGCCCCGTGCTGGCCCAGAGCGTAGCGAGGATCTGAATCCGAAGAGACGCCACCCCACGCGGCCGACCCCGCCGAGCAGTTGCCCCTCTGCCTGCGCCGTCCATACCGCTCGCTGCCGCCTCCCGCCGCCTCGTACGGGGGCTGCTCGTCGGCGCGCTCAGGAGGCGAGGATGCCGATGCCGTCGCCGAGCAGTTTGAGGCCGAGGACGAAGAAGAGGACGGCCATTACGGCGGCGTTGTGCTGTGCGGCCCAGGTTCGCCAGTTGCCGAGGAGGCGTTGGGCCCGTTGTCCCGTGAAGAGGTAGACGGCCAGGGGTGCCAGGATGCCGAGGGAGGCGATGAGCACGAAGAGGGCGAGTGTCGCGGCCTGTTGGGGCACGGGGAGTCCGGTCGAGCTGATCGATGCGCCGGCGGCGAGGGTGAGGGGGGCGTTCTTGGCGTTGGCCGCCGACAGTGCCACGCCGAGTCCGAGGATCTTGGGCGGGGTGAAGCGGTCGATCGCGGCCAGCCATTTCGGGAGTTGTGCCTGGGAGGGGTCGGTGGGGCGGTGGCGCCATTGTCGGGCGCCGAGGAGGGTCAGTAGCAGGCCGAGGGTGAGTTTGAGGGCTCCTACCCAGGTGGTGGGCTGCTTGTGGCTGGAGGCGCCGCCGGAGCCGCCCACGGCCAGCATGATCGCTCCCAGTGCCGCCAGTCCCAGGAGCCAGCCGAGGGCGAAGAGAACGCCGTTGAGACGTCCACGGGGGGTGGCCAGGATGAGAATGATCGCCACGATGGGCAGCGGGCTGACCGCGACGCCGGCGGCCAGGCCGAGTACGTCGCCCACGGCGTGTCCCACGATGCCCTCCTGGCAGATGGTCCAGGGCCTCAGGAGGCAGTGGCCGTCAATGAGGCATTTCAGAAACTACTCGACGCGGCGGGCCGAACCACCGGGCACGGGCAGTGCGTCAGCCCGGTGGCGTCTGCCCCGAGAGCACCTTCTGGAGGCGTTGCCCGCCGCTCTGGATGGCCTGCTGGGTAGCCGCGTGCCCGGCACCGCCGAGCCCGCCGTTGGTCACGGAGATGACGTTGGGCCCGATCCGGGCGGCAGCCGCTTCGAGCGCCAGGGTGGTCTTGAGGCCCTGCACGGTGGTGACCATGGACAGTCGTACGCCGAACCGGTCGTCGCCGGCCTTGGGGAGCGAGGTCTGGACGACCTGTGCGATCACCTTGTTCCCCGATCCGTCCACGGCGGTGAACCCGTCGCAGACGTTCGGCAGGGTCCTCAGCCACGCCATGCCCTTGTCGGCGTCTGCCCGGGAATACGACGCCACCTGGTACGTCATCCTGGCGTTCCTGGAGGGTTCGGTGAAGGCTTCGCCGGCCTTGGCCGTGGGCGTGACCCCCATGAGGTTGCCCGACCTCAACCGGTCGAGGAGCGTCTGGCAGTTGGGCTTGTTGGCCTTGCTCTGCAGCAGGGTGTCCTGGCGGCCGGTGCCGCCGCCGCTGGCCGGGTTCCACTGGGCGCCCAGCGCAGAAGGGCTGATCAGGGCCGCTTGGGCCTGACTCCCGGTGAGCTTTCCCGGCGGCGATGTCGACTTCGTCGCCGAACCTGACGAGCCGCCACCCGAGCAGGCCGCCGTGGTCATCAGGATGCCTGCGGCCAGCACGGTGGCCGCACAACGAGGCAGGCTGGGCGATCGGTCCATCACGGTCCTCCCGGGTGAGCGAGACATCTCCGACATCACCACCCACCGATCCAGCCCGCAACCACACCAAGGCGCGCGGGTGGCGGCGCTGGCACCGCGCTGCGCGGCGAAGGGCGCGCCGCGACTCCCGGAGGCGGATGCCAGGCGCGGTGGTGTGGCCGGGGGCCGTGCGGCGTTGCGGCCCTGGCTGCTTGGGTCCGGCGGCTGGGAGCGTGTCGTTGGCCGAGGCGGCAGCCTCAACCGCATCACCGACATCGCCCAATCCCTCCCCGTCCTCCACGCCACACCACCATCTGAAGCGGGGAAAGCCCCATTCCTCACGATTGCCTCAACTGGGTGGTAGCCCCACAAGGGGGATTTTGTTTCCGGTTCCGACTGTCCGACCGCCTCACTTGATGGAGACCCGGCCCAGGTCAGCGAGTTGACGCGGCGCCATGAGCGGGGTGCCACGGGCGTGCGGTGCGGAATTCCCGCCCTCGTTCTGCGCCCGGGCTTCTTGGCACAGTGAAGCGTCGGCGTTACTGGACAGCGGCCACGACCGGTCGCGCATGTCTCCGTGTCCGTCTCCAAGCGAGCGCTTGTCACAAGGAACCGGAAGGGGCGGCCGACCCCTCAGAGCTGCTGGCATTCCTGATCCGTGTCCCGGCGCAACGTGAGGAATGCTGATGAGCGTCCACAACGCCCCTGGCAGGTATCAACCGATCGCCGTTGTAGGAGCCGCATGTCGACTGCCCGGTGACATCGTCGATTTGGACGGATTGTGGCGGGTGTTGGAGGAGGGGCGGGACCTCATTGGTGAAGCGCCCGCGGCGCGGTTCGATCCCAGCCGGTTCATCGACACGAGCATGCCGCGCACGGGGAAGAGCTACACCGCCGCGGGTGGATTCCTCTCCGATATCGCTTCTTTCGACGCCGAATACTTCGGCATCACGCCGAAAGAGGCGGCGCAGGTGGACCCCCAGCACCGACTGTTGTTGGAGTTGGCCGCGGAAGCGCTGGACAACGCGGCGATCGCCCCGCGCGTACTGGCGGGTTCCCACACAGCGGTCTACGTCGGCATCTGCGATGCCTCTTACGGTGGGCTGCAACTGATGAGGCCCCGCTCGGCCAACGCCTACACCATGGCGGGAGCCTCCTCCTCGTTGGCGGCGAACCGGCTCTCGCACTGCCTTGACCTGCGGGGCCCCAGCATGGCGATCGACACGGCCTGCTCGTCCTCGCTGGTGGCGTTGGACCACGCGTGCCGCACGCTGTGGGACGGCACCAGCCGCACGGTACTGGCCGCGGGGGCCAACGTGCTGCTCAGCCCGTATCACTTCGTGGGGTTCTCACAGGCGTCCATGCTCTCGAAGCGGGGCAGGTGTGCGGCATTCTCCGCCGAGGCGGATGGTTTCGTCCGGGCCGAGGGCGGCGGACTCGTCGTCCTGAAGAGGCTGGAGGACGCGCAGGCCGACGGCGATCGGGTGCTCGGCCTCATCCTCGGCAGCGGTACGAACAGTGACGGCCGCACCGCGGGCGTGTCGCTCCCCAACACCGATGCGCAGGAAGCCCTGTTGTGTGCGGTGTACGAGCAAGCGGGCGTCAGCCCGGATGAGTTGGTGTATCTGGAGGCGCACGGCACCGGCACCTTGGTCGGCGATCCGGCCGAGTGCCACGCCATCGGCCGTGCGTTGGGCTGCCGTCGGCAGGTGGGGGTGTTGCCGATCGGATCGGTGAAGTCGAACGTCGGCCACCTGGAACCCGCCTCGGGAATCGCCGGGCTGCTCAAGGCACTTCTGGTGCTGCGCCACGGCATCGCCCCGGCTACGCTGCACAGCGAACCGGCGAACCCGGACATCGACTTCGCCGGCCTGAACCTCGCCCCGGTGGTCAACCCCCTGCCCCTGTCGGACGCCGCGCGACCGGTCGTGGGGGTCAACTCCTTCGGCTTCGGCGGCTCCAACGCCCATGTCATCGTCGGCGCCGCCCGGGAGGTACCGCGCACCGCGGCGCCGGCCATGGACGTGGCCCGCCCGGTACTGGTGTCGGCACGGACCCCGCAGGCCCTCCACCAGGCAGTGACCCGGATGTCCGAACGGCTCGCGCGGACCGAGCCCGACCAGTTCTACGACCTCGCCTACACCACGACCATGCGACGCGGTGCGCACCGGCACCGGGCGGTGGTGATCGAGACCGGGCCGAGGGAGGCGGCCGCCCGACTGGCGGCGACCTTTCCGGGTGGGGGAGAGCCGCGGGAGGAGGCCGCGGAAGAGACCGGGGCGAGTGGCGGGACGGTCGGAGAGGCGACGGAGCACGGCCGGGTGGCGTTCGCCTTCTCCGGCAACGGATCGCAGTGGGCGGGCATGGGAGCCGACCTTCTGGAGGGTGGCGGGCCCTTCGCCGCTGCCCTCGCCGCGGTGGACGCGGCGCTGATGCCGTGCCTGGGATGGTCGGTGGCTGAGAAACTGGGCACGGTCACCGAAGCCGAGTTGGTGGCGACCGAGATCGCCCAACCACTGCTGTTCGCCGTGCAGCTCGGTGTGACGGCCGTGCTGCGTGACCGCGGCATCACGCCGTCCGCCGTGATCGGCCACAGCGTGGGCGAGGTCGCCGCCGCCCACGTGGCCGGGGCGCTGAGCCTCCAACAAGCGGCACGGGTCATCGCGGAGCGCTCCCGGGCACAGGCGGCGACCGCCGGCTGCGGTCGGATGGCGGCCCTCGCCCTGCCTCGGGACGAGGCCACAGCAGCCCTCGCCGGCTACCCGGGGCTGGCGGTGGCGGCGGTGAACTCGGACCGCGATGTCTCCGTCTCGGGGCCCGAGCCCCAACTACTGGGCCTGGCCGCCGATATGAGCGCGCGGGCCGTCCCCTGCACCGTGCTGGAGCTGGACTACGCCTTCCACAGCGCCGCCATGGATGTCCTGCGCGAACCGCTGCTGCGGTCGCTGGACGACCTGGCGCCCTCGGCGACCGACCTCCCGCTGTTCTCCACGGTGACGGCACGGCGGATCGACGGCACCGAGCTGGACGCCGCCTACTGGTGGCGCAACGTCCGCGAGCCGGTGCAGTTCGGCCCCGCGATCGAGGCCGCAATGGATCACGGTGCGGACGTCTTCCTGGAGATCGGACCCCATCCCGTCCTGCAGACCTACCTGCGCCGCAGCACCGGTCGTAGGCGCGCCGGCGCTGTGGCCGTCGTGCCCACGCTGCGGCGCGCGACAGGGGGTGACCAGGCAGTGCGTAGGGCAGTTGAGGCGGCGATGGTCGCCGGAGCCGACCTCGACTGGACGCCGTACTTCCCGTACCGGGGCCGGGTGGTGGACCTCCCCGCCTACCCCTGGCAGCGCGAACGCCACTGGAGCGGCTCCCCGCACGGCTGGGTGTGCAGCAGTGGCAACGGCCAGGTGGAGCACCCGCTGTTGGGGGAGCGGATGCCCGGCCCGCATCCGTTGTGGCACGGCGCCGTCGAACCGGCGCTGCTGCCGTGGCTGGCCGACCACCGGTTGGCAGGGTCGGTCGTGGTGCCCGCCACGGCCTATGTGGAGATGATCCTGGCCGCGGGGGAGCGGGCGCTCGGGTCGGCGGCGGAGTTGGACCGCATGAACATCAGCAGCCCGCTGACCATCCCCTGGGCGGAAGCCTCCGGCATCCAGACCCAGCTCGCGTTCAACCCGGATGACGCCGTGGTGACCATCACCAGCATCGACGGGGACGCCGGTGAGTCGCGGCAGCATGTGCGCGCACGAGTCCGGCAACGCATCGGCAACGCCCCCGGCCCCCTGGATCCGGCCGACCTCCGGGCCCGCTGCACGCGCCACATCGCGGCCGCCGACCAGTACGGGGCCCTGGCGGAGCGGGGGCTGGTATACGGACCGACGTTCCAGGTGCTGACCGAGCTGCACGTGGGGGCGGGCGAGGTGCTGGCCGCCTACCAACACCCGGATGCCAAGGGCGAGTTCACGGTCCATCCCGCACTGCTCGACGGTGCGTTGCAGGCCGGTGCGCCGCTGTTGGAGGGGTTGATGGCCGGCGGCGACGTCTACCTGCCCTCGGCCTTCGAAGCGGTGCGTGTCTGGCGTTCGCCCACCGCCGAGGGGCTGGTACACGTGCGCGAGCGGTCCGGCACCCGGACCGAAGTGTGCTGGGACATCACCGTCACCGACGAGGACGGCGCCGTCACCGTCGAGATGACGGGCTGCCGCCTGCGCCGCCTGGTCAACCCCGCACAGGCACCCGTGACCCGGCACCACACCGTGCTCCGCGCCGCCCCGCATCCCGACACCCCGGCAGGGGAGAGCCCCTTGCCCACCTCCCGGGCGATCGCCGCCGCCTGCGGGGAGCGGATCGCCGAACTGCGCCGGGCCTGGTGGCCGTTGAGGTACCCCGAAGCAGTCGACTTGTGCCAGGCGTACTTCGCGGCATGCATCGCGGCGGCCCTGGAGCGTCTCCTGCCCGAACCGTCCCACCCCTTCACCCTGACGGCACTGGTCGAGGCGGGGATGCTGGCGAAGCACATCCCCTTGCTGGAGACCGAACTGCCGGTACTGGAACGGCACGGCTTCGTCACCCGCGTAGCCCCTGACCAATGGTTGCTCGCGCCCGCCGAACGCCGCTCACCGGACCTGTACCGCAGGTATTTGTTGGAGTTCCCCGCCTCCGTCAACGAGGTAGCGCTCCTGGTGCGCAACGGTGTGCGGATCCTCTCTCTGCTCCGCGGGGAATGCGACCCCCTGGAGACCATGACCGACGAGGGGGCGGGCCACACCCTGGAGCTGTTCTTCGACGTCGCGCCGTTCAACCGCTTCCACCACCGGATCGCACAGGCGCTGGTCGACGAGATGGTGCGGCGCTGGCCGGGGGACCGGCCACTGCGCGTCCTCGAAGTCGGTGCCGGCACCGGTGGACTGGCCAGCGCCCTGCTGCCCGTCCTGCCGGCCGACCGGGCCGTGTACGTCTACACGGACGTGTCCGCGTTCTTCCTGTCGCGCGCCCAACAACGCTTCGCGCGCTACGACTTCGTGCGGTACCGCACCTTCGACCTCGACGGAGATCCGGCCGAACAGGGCCTGGCAGAAGGCGAGTTCGATCTCGTGGTGGCCTCCAACGCCCTGCACACCTGCAAGGATCTCGCCGCGACCCTGCAACGGATCGCCCGTCTCCTGGCTCCGGGTGGACATCTTCTGAGCTTTGAGAACCACAGCATCGAGTGGCTGGCCCCCTGGTTCGGGGTCCTGGACGGTCTCTGGCACCAGCACACCGACCGTGAACTGCGCCCGCACTCGGCCCTGCTGTCCGCGGAGGACTGGCTGCCGTTGTTGGGGCGGTGCGGCTTCACCGACCTCGCCCAGCTCGGGGACGACCGCGCGTCGGACCTCGTCGCCTCCGTCGTACTGGCCACCGCTCGCCCAAGGTCCCGCGTATCGTCCCCTGCCCTTCCCGCCGGCACAGGAACCGCGGCCTACGTCATCGCCCCGGAAACGCCGGCCGAGGCGCCGTTCGCCGACTCCGTGGCGGAGTTGCTCGCGGCGTCGGGACGGCATGCGGTGCACCGGGCCCGGGCCGATGCGGACGTAGCGGAGTGGCGTCCCGGCGGCGGTGAGCCGGCCGAGGAACGCCACCTGGTGCTGGTCCTGGCCGACGCCACACCCCGTGACGTCGACGGACTGACCGAGCGCGCCGCGCAACGCGCCACCCTACTGGGCGAGTTGGCGCGGAACGGTGCGGAGCATGGTCCGCACGGTGGCGCCTCGCTGTGGCTGGTGGCTCGTCCCAGCGGCGTCCTCCCCGCGCCCGAGTGTGTCCAGGCACCCGCCGACGCGGCCGCCTGGGGCATCGCCCGCACGTTGGACAACGAGTACCCGGATCTGACCGTCCGCCGGATCAGCCTCGACCGGTCCGGCACGGTGATCGACGACGCGCAGCGCCTGGCACGCGAACTCCTCGCGCCCTCGGAGGAGAACGAGATCCTGCTCACCCGCGGGGGACGCTTCGTCCCCCGCGAGACTCCGCTCCCCGCCCCGCCCGCCGGCGCTGCGGCCGCCCACACTCTGGACGTCCACAGTCCCGGTCTCTCCTACACCCTTGGCTGGAAGGCGGTTGAGCTGCGGAAGCCGGGCGACGGCGAGGTCACGGTCGCCGTGCGGGCCGCCGCACTGAACTACCGGGACGTCATGTCCGTGACCGGACTGCTGCCATCCGAACTCAGCGAAGGAACCCTGTACACGGCACCCGGCATCGAATACGCCGGCGTCGTCACCGCCGTGGGGCCCGGCGTCCGCACGCCGGCCGTCGGCGACCGCGTCTTCGGCCTCGCCAGCGCGGCACTCGCCTCACACGTGACCGCCCCGGTCGAGGGGTTGTGGCCGGTCCCCGACGGCATGGGTTTCGAGGCCGCGGCGACGCTTCCGGTGGCCTTCGCAACCGTTCACTACAGCCTGGAGCACCTGGCCAGGCTCCGAGCCGGCGAGACCGTCCTGATCCACGGTGGCGCCGGCGGAGTCGGGCTGGCCGTACTCCAATTCGCCTGCCTGCGCGGCGCCCACGTCATCGCCACCGCGGGCAGCGCGACCAAACGCGATCTGCTGCGCTCGCTCGGTGTCGCGCACGTGTTGGACTCCCGCACCCTCGACTTCGCCGAAGAGGTCAAGCGCCTCACCGGCGGGCACGGCGTCGACGTCGTGATCAACTCCCTCGCCGGTGAGGCCATCGGCCGCAGCCTCGAACTGCTGCGACCCGGCGGCCGGTTCGTCGAACTGGGCAAGCGCGACATCTACGAGAACAAACCGCTCTCCCTCGCGCCGTTCCACCACAACCTCGCCTTCTTCGGCGTCGACCTGCTCGCCCTGATGCACAGCCCCGACCAGGCGCTCGCCGTGATCGAGGAGGTCGGCGAACGCGTGCGCAGCGGTGCCTACCGGCCGCTGCCGCACACCGTCTTCCCCGCGGCCCGCGTGCGCGAGGCGTTCGAGCTGATGCAGCACTCCCGGCACATCGGCAAGGTCGTGGTCGCCTTCGACCCCCTGGACGAACCCCCCGCCGTCGAGGCCGACGCCGGTCGCCCCGCCCTGGACCCGCAGGGCACCTACCTGGTGACCGGTGGGCTCAGCGGTTTCGGGGCGGCCACCGCGCACTGGCTCGCCGAGCGGGGAGCCCGCCACCTCGCCCTCGTGAGCCGGCGGGGTACGGCCGCGCCTGAAGCGCCCGCTCTCCTCGACGCGTTGGCCGGCCGCGGAATCCAGGTCACCGCGCATGCGGCCGACTGCACCGATGCGGCGCGCATGTCCGCCCTGCTCGACGGCATCGACGCCGGTGGGCATCCGCTGCGCGGCGTGGTGCACTGCGCCATGCACCTCGACGACGCGCCCCTGAGCGAACTGTCCCCGGAACGCATCGCCGCCGTACTGGCCCCCAAGGCGGGCGGCGCGCTGGTGGTGGACCAACTCACCCGCGACCGGCGGCTCGACCTGTTCCTCCTGATCTCCTCGGTCTCCGCGTGCCTCGGAAACCTGCACCAGGCCCCCTACATCGCGGGCAACCTCTTCGCCGAAGCCCTGGTACGTCAGCGGCGCGCAGCCGGGCTCCCGGCCCAGGCCATTGCCTGGGGAGCGCTCGGCGACACCGGATACGTCGTCCGCAACGACCTGACCGCCCAACTCTCCGCCGCCGGCCTGGAACCCCTCCGACTCCGCGACGCGTTCGCCGCGGTCGACGATCTGCTCACCCGCGGCACCCCGGTGGCCGGCGTGGGCCGCTACAACTGGGGCAAGGCCCGCAGTCTCCTCCGCGCCCTCAACACCCCGCGCCACACCCTGCTGTTGCCCGAGTACAGCGAGACGGGCCTCGCGTCCCGTGAGGAGATGTTCGCCGCACTGGCCGCCCTGCCTCCAGAGGAGGCGCGCGTCGCGCTGCAGAAGACCATCACCCAACTGCTGGCCAAGGTCGTGCAGATGGACCCGGCCGGCCTCGACCCCCACCGCAGGCTGGACGAGTACGGTATCGACTCCCTCATGGCCACCGAACTCCTGACATCGATGCGCCACCAATTCGACGTCGACATCCCGCCGATGGAGCTTCTGCGCAGCAATCGCACCATCGACGGCCTCACCACACTGCTCCACCTGCGTCTGGGACTACGCAGCGACCAGCCCTCAGTTGCCGAGCCGCGACCGTAACCACCGACCTCCCCGCCCAGCAGTCCGCACCTGCTGCCCCGCCGTGTTGCATGCCGACCACTGAACACCCCGGCAGGGCCACCGGAAAGCCCACCCCACCTGCCTCTCGATCACGGCCACCCGTATCGCGGTCTCGATCTCCCTACGGGCCGGTCACGCCACACGCAACCTCGAAAAGGACACCTCATGCAACAGCGGCCACCCGCACGGGCGTCAACTCTGGATACGGTGCTGCTGGGCGCCACCGTCCTCATCCCCACCCTGGCCCAGGGGCCGGTCCTGCGGCGGCCTCGTATGGTCCGCCTGGCCGCCAGGTTCGACACCAACCGCATCGCCAACCGCACCCTCGCGCGGCTACGCCGACGGCACGGCGCGGGCCCGCTCTCGGTCGTCGTCCCGGGGCGACGGGCGCTGGTGCTGCTCTCCCCGGAGGACGCCCGAAACCTGTTCGCCGCCACACCCGCGCCCCTCACCTCCGCCAACCGGGAAAAGACCGGCTGCCTGCGCCACTTCGAGCCGGACGGAGTCCTCATCTCCCCCGGCGAATCCCGCCCCGAGCGCCGCGCCTTCAACGAGACGGTCCTCGACTGGGGAGCTTCGGCCCACCGGCTCTTCCCCGCCCTCACCCCCCGCATCCGAGAAGAGGCCCGGTCCCTGCTGAACCTCCACCACGGCTCGGGCCGGCCCCTGGACTGGGACTCCTTCTCCGCCGCCTTCTGGCGGATCATCCGCCGCGTCGTCCTCGGCGACGCCGCCCGCGACGACCACCACCTCACCGAACTCCTGAACACCCTGCGCACCGACGGCAACTGGCTCAACTTCCGCAAACCGAAGAACGCCACCCGCGACGAGTTCCTCGCCCGCGTGCGCTCCTACGTGGACAACGCCGCCCCCGACAGCCTCGCCGCCCTGGTCGCCGACACCCCGTGCCCCGAAGCAGCCAACGCCGCCGGACAGATCCCGCACTGGCTCTTCGCCTACGACGCCGCGTCCATCGCCACGTACAGCGCCCTCGCCCTCCTGGCCGTCCACCCCGACCACGCCGACCGGGTACGCAGGGAACTCTCCGGCACGGACGCCGACCAGCCGGCCACCGCCGACACACTGCCGTTCCTCCGGGCCTGCGTCCTGGAGTCGCTGCGCCTGTGGCCCACCTCCGTGGCCATCCTGCGTGACACGACCGCGGAGATCACCTGGCACAACGGCACCACCAGCCCGGTGGACACCGGGGTCGTCTTCTACAGTTCCTTCTTCCACCGCGACGCCCAACACCTGCCCCACGCCGACCGGTTCGAGCCCGACGCCTGGCTGGACGGCCGCAACAAGGACAACTGGGCGCTGGCTCCGTTCAGCCACGGCGCAGCGGAGTGCCCCGGGCAGGACCTCGTCCTGTTCACCACCGCCACCCTCCTCGCCACCCTCCTCCGCGACCACCGCGCCCACCTGCTGCTCTCACGCAGCTCCCTCACCCCCTCGGCGCCGCTCCCGCACACCATCGACCACACCACACTCCGCTTCGCACTCATTCCGAACAACAAGCCAGGTCCCGCCTCTTCAGACCCGGGACGTTGAGGAGCGAGGGTCGGGATCGGGCGGCCGGTATCGCTGGCCTCGATGGGGGCGGCTGGACCAGGGGATGGGTCGCCAACGCAGTGGGGGCCCAGTGGATACCACTGGGCCCTCACGCCTGAGTAGCGGGGACAGGATTTGAACCTGCGACCTCTGGGTTATGAGCCCAGCGAGCTACCGAGCTGCTCCACCCCGCGACGGCACGATGAACTGTACGGCATTGCGCGGGATCAATCGAATCGCCGTCGGAGCGGCCCGACCAGCAGGGATCTGGTTTCGACGGCGCACCCGCCGGTCTCGCTGGTGGCACTCTTCACGGTGCCTTGGAAGCTGATCGGATGGTGACCGGCCCGACGAGGCTGCGTTCCCGTTGCGGCCGGTCGCCGTCGCATGCGGCCCAGTCGAGTCACGGCCCGTCAGGAGTGCGGTGACAGGCCGTCGTCCACGGGGGTGTTCTGGGGTTCCAGCGCGATGCCGGAGTTCCTGGCCTGTTCGAGGATCAGAGCGGCGAAGTCCTCCTCGACGTGTCCCGCGCCGATGGCACCCGCGATGAGCTGGGCGGTGGCGGCGGCGAGCGGCATCGGGACCTCCAACTCCCGGGCGGCAGACAGTCCCAGGTCGAAGTCCTTGCGCAGCAGCGGCATGGTGAACGTCGGCGTGAAGTCCAGGTTGACGAGGGCTGGCGACTTGTAGCGGGTGTAGAGCGAGCCCATCACGGAGTCGTTGAGGAATTCCAGGAAGGCGGAACGGCTGACACCGCCCTTCTCCGCGAGGACGGTGATCTCGGCGAGCGACTGGGTGACGACGCCGAGGAAGACGTTGTGCGCGATCTTGACGAGGCGGGCGACTTCGCCCTCGCCGACGTAGGTCACTCCGCGGCCCAACTGTGCGAGCAGCGGCTCGACTTGGGCGTACGCCTCGCGAGGGCCGGAGACCGCGACGGTCAACTTGCCCGCCGCGATTACCTTCGGGTTCCCACTCACCGGGGCGGCCAGGAAGTCGGTCCCGCGCTCGGCGGCCGCGTTCCGCATCAGCGCGGACGTCTGCGTGGACACCGTGGAGCTGTCGACCAGCACGCCCGGTGCGGCGTCGGGCGAGGTCAGCACACCGCTCGGACCCGTGCTGACCGCCTCCAGGTCGGGCGAGGCGGAGACCATGGTGAAGACGACGTCCCGGTCGGCCAGGTCGACCGGCCGGTCGACGACCGCGGCTCCCCGTTCAGCCAGTGGTTCGGCCTTGGCGCGGGTCCTGTTGTAGACGGCTACGTCGTGCCCCGCGTCCAACAGCCGGGCGGCGAGTTGGAAGCCCATGCGGCCGGTACCGATCCACCCCACGCGCGGGCGATCTTGTGCGACGTACGGCATTTCTCTCCCTCGATCCTGGAAGACGACTCGACCCGTGCGGACCCGTAGCCCCACCAGCCGGCCCGTGGCGTGCGACCGACCGTGTGCCGGCCCACGACGGCCTCAGCGTCAGGTTGCCTGACCAACTGGTCCGGTCGGAAGCAGCGGGGATCGAAACCCGCCGCACCACACCCGTGTGTGCGAACACGGGTGAGTCTGCGTCCGCACGCGCCGGGCAACAGGTGGTCAGTTGTCGGGGAGGGGGCGCTGACCGGCCGGGGGAGCGTGTGTGCTGGGGAAGACGGGGTCGAAGTAGGCGGCGTGGCGGAGGTGCTCGGCGAGTGACGCGGCGGCGGTGGAGTGGGGGTGGTCCTTGACGCCCCAGGCCAGCAGGTGGTGGCGGCGGGCCCAGGGGTCCTGGAGTTCGCAGACCTCAAGGGGTTGGTGGGGGTCGATGGCGGGGCGCGGGACGACGGCGAGGCCGACGCCGGCGGCGGCGAGGGCGACGAGGGCGTGGAGGTTGGCGACGGTGGTGCGGTAGCGCACCACGGGGGCGTGCGGCGTGAGGTGCTTTTCGATCCAACCGCGCAGGGACGAGCCGGAGTTGAGGCCGACGAGCGGGTGCTCGGCGACCTCGCGGTAGGTGAGCGCGGTCCGCCCGGCGAGGATGCCGCCGGCCTGGCCGATCACGACGAGGGAGTCGTCGCCGAGGGGCTCCATGCGCAGGCCGGAGTCGTGGGTCTCGTCGTCGAGGACCACTCCCAGGTCCGCCTCGCCGTCGGTGAGCATCCGTACCGTCTGCGGGGTGCGGCTCTCGGACACCGTGACGTCGACGTCCGGGTGTGCCCGCAGGAACGAGGCCAG
Organism: Streptomyces sp. WZ-12; assembly: GCF_028898845.1. Lineage (NCBI taxonomy): Bacteria > Bacillati > Actinomycetota > Actinomycetes > Kitasatosporales > Streptomycetaceae > Streptomyces > Streptomyces sp. WZ-12. The sequence continues at coordinate 8,402,672 of NZ_CP118574.1, forward strand.
GGCCCGGGGGACGAGCCGGTGCATCGCGGAGCCGCCGCCCAACAGGGTCAGGGGTGCGGTGGGGGACTGGGCGTAGCTCGCGACGGCGCTTTCGAGGCGCGCGGTCTGGGCGAGCACGTCCCGGGCGTGACGGGCGAGGGTCGTGCCGGCCGGTGTCGGGCGCACGCCCCGCCGGCCGCGGATCAACAGGGCCACGCCGGCGTGGTGTTCCAGGGAGCGCACTCTGGAACTGGCCGAGGGGAGGCTGAGGTGCATCCGGTGGGCGCCCGCGGTGATCGAGCCCTCGGTCACGATGTGGAGGAAGAGCCGGAGATCGTCCAGGTCGTAGCGCACCGCTCCAGCCTAAGACTCAGCCTTAGGCTGGGTATGTCGATTACGCATTGTGCGGCCTCTGGTCACGGGACGATGCTCGGCTTGTGATCGAATTATTGCTTGTGGTGTTGACCGGTGTCGTTTCCGGAGCGCTGAATGCCATCGGTGGTGGCGGAACGTTCGTCGCGCTGCCCGCGCTCGTCGCGTTCGGCCTGCCACCGGTGGCCGCCAACGCGGTGTCACGCGTCGCCCTCGTGCCCGGGGCAGTGGCCAGCGCATGGGTCTACCGACGCGAACTCGCCCCGGTCGGGGGGACGTCGACGAGGACGCTGACGGCGATCAGCATGGCCGGCGGCGCGGTGGGCGCCGGTCTGGTGCTGGTGCTGCCAGCGTCGTCGTTCGATGCCGCGGCGCCCTGGCTGCTCGCTACCGCCACGCTGATCCTCGCCTTCGGGCGCCGCCTGCCCCAGGCGTTGAGCACCCTGCTGCGCCGCCCGGTCAGCATGAGTTCCCGCGCCGTCCTGATAGGCCAGTTCTTCCTTGCCGTGTACGGCGGATACTTCGGCGGAGCCGTAGGCATCACGATGCTGGCGCTGTGGAGCATCGGGCTCGGACTCGACGCCGCGGCCAGCAACCCGATGCGGGTCGTGCAGCTCGCGGCCGTCTTCCTCAGCGCGGCCGTGCTGTTCCTCTTCGCCTCGGACATCATGCGCGCCCCGCTCATACTCGTCGGCATGTTGGTCGGTGCGGTGGTCGGCGGTTGGGCCGGCGCCCATCTCGCCCGACGGCTCTCCGCGGCGCTGCTGCGGGGCAGCATCCTGACCATCGCGGTGATCATGACGATCATGTATTTCTGGCAGAGCTGAGTGTGGGCGCGGCGGTCGGCAGCGTCGGTAGCCTACGAGGGCGCGGGCCGACCGCCCGCGCGTGCCGCGGTGTCGTACTGCCTCAAGTTCGCGCGCCACACGCCGAGTTGGGTCCCTGAGTGACTCGCCTGGCCCGTTCGCCCGCTCCACCACCTTGTCCGCCCCACTTGGAGGAGAGATGGTCACACCGCCGTCCGGCAAGTCGCCGTCCGATGTCGCGCTGCTTCAGCGGCACTTCGCCGTGCGCGCTCTGGTCCTCGCGGTCATCCTCGGCATCACGGGCGAGGCGCTGCTGAGCCTGCTCGTGGTCCTCGTCGGCCTGGGGTTCCTGGTGTTCATGGCGGAGTGAGGCGCGGGCTGTCGGCCCCGGGTGGCAGGTGGCCGCCCGGGGCCGACTCGTGCGGTTCAGAGCACCATTTCCGCCACCTCGGCCGAGACCGGTTCGAAGCGCACCGGGAGACTGCTGATCCCGGTGAGGAGGTTGGAGTAGATCCGGCGGACCGGTCCGACGACCTCGAAGCCCGCGGTGAAGTCGCGGAGTGCGAGCAGCACTTCGGAGATCTCCAGCCTCGCCAGGTAAGCACCGATGCAGTAGTGCGGACCGTGTCCGAAGGCGATGTGCTTGTTCGGCGAACGGTCGATGCGGAACCGGTCGGGGTCGGCGAAGACCCGCTCGTCGCGGTTCCCGGAGACGTTCCACACCGTCACCACGTCTCCCGCCGGGATCAAGGTGCCATGGATCTCGGTGTCCTGGAGGACGGTCCGGCCGAAGTGCATGGTCGGTGAGGACCAGCGCAGGACCTCCTCGGTGGCCTGCTTGGCCGACACCGCACCGGACTTGAACGCGGCCCACTGGTCCGGGTTGGCGCTGAAGGAGTGGACGGCGTCGATCATCGCCAGACGGCTGGTCGCGTCCCCACCGAGGATCAGGCTGTAGCAGTTGAGCACGATCTCGTCCTCGCTGAGCGGCGTGCCGTCGATGGTGCTGGTGGCCAACACGCTGACCACGTCCTCCTGTGGTGCTTCGCGACGGTCCTCCACCATGCCGAGGAAGTACTGGAGGATGTTGTTGCGTGCGGCGTCGGCCGCGTCGGAGTACTCGCCCTGGTCGTCCGAGCTGATGGCGGACTTGGTCAGGGTGAGCAGGTAATCCCGGTCCTGGATCGGTACGCCGAGCAGGTCACAGATCGTGGCCATCGGGATCCTGCTCGCGACGTCCAACGCGAAGTCGCCTTCCCCGCGGTCCACCGCGGCGGCCAGCAGGGTCCGGGTGGTGCGGCGGACCTGCTCGCCGATCCGGCTCAGCACGCGCGGAGAGAACGCCTGGAGCAGGACGTTGCGCAGTTCCTTGTGCCGGTGGCCGTCGGTCACCGGCACCATCAGGCCGGATGCCGAGTCGCCCTCGCCGAGCAGGGTGATCAGGACGTTGCCGCCCTCGGAGGTGAAGGTGGTGTTGTCGCGGTAGAGGGCGACGATGTCGTCGTAGCGGCTGAGTACCCAGAAGCCGGGACTGTCGCCGACGGCGGGGTGTCGGTAGAGGGGCTGGCTCGCCCGTAAGGTGCGCCAGTATTCGGTCAGGTCGTAGTCCGCGAACGTCTGGGGGTCTCCCAGATTCACCTGGGACAGGTCGTCCGGTGTCGCGCGCAGGGGCAGGTCTTCCACGGGCTTGACCTCCAGTTCGAACCGGTGGAGCGGGGTGGGTCGACGGGTCAGAGGGCGAAGGAGTGGGTGGGCGACAGCCGGGGGTCGCCCGGCCGCAGGTGCAGCGCCCGGTGTTGCGCGTCGAGGACGACGGCGCAGACGGTGCGTTCCCGGCGGATGTCGCCGTCGTCGCCGACGCAGATCGGCGGTTGGGACAGGAGCGCGAAGTGCTCGTCGGGATGCGCGTGCGCGGGCAGGGACCGCAGGCCGGACGCGGCCGCTTCGAGGCGGCGGAGTGAGGAGTTGCGGGCGAAGACGTTGAGTTCGTCGCGGGGGGTGAAGTCCGGGGCGAGGAAGTGGTTGGTGTGGACTGCTTCCGGTCCCGTCGTCACGCGGTGTTCGTCGCCGATGAACTCCACCCAGGCGGTCGTGGTGGTGTCGGCGAGGACGAGGGCCCGGGAGCTGGCGAGGGGGAGCGTGCGCAGCGTGGCGAGGGCCGACTCGACCGATGTCGCCGTGTCGAGGAGGTGGCGGATGGCGAGGTACGGCGGGACGCCCGGGCCCCAGACCCCGCCGAGCACCAGGTTCAAACCGACCGCGAGGCCATGGGAGTTGACGCCGAGATAGCCGAGCAGTCCGGCGAAGCTCAGCACCAGGGCCCGGCGGTCGCCACCGCCGACTTCGAGCACCGTGATCTGGTCGTCGAGGTTCCCGTTGAGGTCCACGGTCTGCGCCAACTCCCCGGGGCGGGCGTAGGTGGTGCAGTCGCCCCGGGTGGGAATCCGTTGGTATCCCATGATCTCGCGCCGCAGTTGCAGCAGGGTGGCCTCGTCCAGGCTCAGCCCGGCGCCGGCCGCGAGTCCGGCGATCTCGTCGGCGAGGCGGGGCGTCGCACGGGTGATCTCCGCCCGGTACGCGGCGAGGGTGTCGGACAGGCCGGCGACCGACACGGCGGTGGGCAGCAGGTGGTTGAGGCGGGCGACGCCGTCGTCGAGGAAGGCGCGCAGCCGCTCCTTGAGGGCGGCGCCGTGCGCGAAGCCGGTGGCGTACGGCTCGCCGTGGGCGAGGACGTGCGCCACCGGCACGGGTGTTGTCACCGCGCGGCCGCCTGGGCGGTGAGCCGGTCGCGTACCGAGGGCCACTCGCCGGCGAGGACGCTGTAGTAGGCGGCGTCGCGGCGGGTGCCGTCCGGCATCGGGTTGAAGCTGCGCAGGATGCCCTCCTCGGTGGCGCCGATGTTGCGCAGGGCGCGACGGGCCTGCTCGTTGCGCCGGTCGGTCTTGAACTCCACGCGCTCGGCGCCGAGCCGCTCGAAGGCGTTGCGCAGCAGCAGGTGTTTGGCGTGGCGGTTGATGCCCGCGCCGCGGAAGTCCCGGCCGAGCCAGGACCAGCCGATCTCCAGCCGGCGGTCCGGTTCCGAGAGGTTGCCGTAACTCATCGACCCGGCGGTACGGCCGGTGGCGAGGTCGGTGATGTGGAAGACGACCCGTCGGCCGGCGGCGTGGTCGGCGAGCATGGTGGCGAAGAAGGTCTCGAAGGACGCCTCATCGGTGACCAACGCGACGAAGTAACGCCATATGTCCGGGTCCATGGCCACCGACCGGATGCCCTCCCGGTCGGTCGCGTCGATCGCTCGGAGGCGGACGACGTCGTCTTCCAGGACGGTCGCGGCGCGCTCGTGCCAGTTCATGTGGATGTTCCTCCTGGTCGCTCCGCCCTCGGGGACGGAAGTGGGGTGCCGCCTCCCGCTCGCGGGGGAGAACGGGGTTCTTGCGGAGCGTAGTTGGGGTGTGGTCGGGGCGCCGTCGGCGTGGGCCTCAGCTCACCTCGGCGTGCCGGGACAGCGCGGCGACGACCTGCCCGAGGGTGCGCATCGCGGCCAGGTCGTGCTCGGTGAAGTGGTGCAGGCCGACCTGGACCCGGTCGCACAACGAGGTCAGGAACAGCACCTTGTTCAGCGAGGTGAGGCCGAGGTGGTCGAGCTGCGCGTCGGCGTCGATGTCCTCGGGCGGCAGGGGCTGCGGCAGGACCTCGGCGAGCGCGGAGCGGGCCGCCGTTTCGATGGTGTCAGGCACGGATGCCCTCCTCGGGGTCGATGACGAGGCCGCGGTAGCGCGCCTCGATCTGCTTGCGGCGGGGCTTGAACTGGGAGCCGAGCAGCCCGTTCTCGACGGTGAACCGCTCCGCCAGTACGGCCTTGGCGAGCCGTTCGTCGTGGTCGAGCACGGCGTTGGCCTCCCGCAGCGCCGCCGCGATCAGCGCGGCATCCGCCGGCTGCCCGGCGGGGGAGACGATGGCGACGAGCTGCCGCTGGGACGGGTTGGTCACCACGCAGTCCTCGATCGCCGGATGGTTCTTCAGGCGTTCCTCGATCCGCCGAACGGCGATCTTCTTGCCGTTCTCCAGCACGATCACGTCGTCGACCCGGCCGTGCACGAACAGATAGCCGTCCTCGTCGAGATGGCCGACGTCGCCGGTGCGCACGATGCCGCCCGGCCGGAACATCCCCTCCGACGCGCCCGGTTCCGCGTGCTCATAGCGGATGGCCACCGGTCGCTCGCTGCGGACGTGGATGACGCCCTCCGCGTCGATGAGGACCTCCTTGCCCGGGAGCACCCGGCCGACGCTGCCGGGGCGGTGCCCGCCGGGGTGGTTCTTGGTCACGATGCAGGTCTCGTTGAGCCCGTAGCCCTCGAAGATCGGCAGACCGGCGTCGGTGAGGTACCGCAGGGTGGCCGGGTTGGCGGGCGCCGAGCCCGTCCACAGGTAGCGGATCCGGTCGCCGAAGACCCCGATGGCCGCCTCGGCGGGTGAGACTCCGGTGCGGGCGGTGGCGGCCTGGAGGTGGGCGCGCACCGTCTCGTAGAAGCCGGGCACGCCCATCACCACCGTCGGCCGCGTCGTGCGCAGGGTCGCGAAGGCGGCCTCATAGGTGCTGATCGTGACGTCGTGGCCGAACACCAGCGCCGAGTACACCCAGTACCGCTGCTGGAGCAGGGAGAGCGGCAGGAAGACGAAGAGGTCGTCGCCGGGGCCGTGCGCGAACAACTCCTGCACCGCGGCCAGGGAGTTGTCGATGCTTCCGGCGCTGGCCAACAGCGACTTGGCCGGGCCGCTGCTGCCGGAGGTGAACTTCAGCGCCGGTGCCTCGTCGGGCTCCCAGGCCACCGCCGGCAGCTCCGCCTTCGTGGGGGCGAGGCCGCGCAGTTCGGTGATCGGGCGCACCGTGTCGGCCGTCTCGTCCTGGTCGGTGAAGAGCACCGCGAGGCCGTAACGGGAGGCGAGTTCGGCGCCGGTGGAGTCGAACTTGCCCGGGTCGAATCCGGCGGTCACCGCCTTGATGCGCAGGGCGGCCAGGTCGAGCAGCACCCACTCCAGCGAGTTCGCCGCGAGGACGCCGATCCGGTCGCCCGGCCGGATGCCCAGGCCGAGCAGATGCCCGGCGACCCGGCCCGACAGCTCCCAGACCTCGGTCAGATCCCAGGACTCGGTGGCCCCGAGCCGGGCCACGGAGAGCCGGTTGCCCGGCCGTGGCGGGCCGCCGACCACCCGGTTGAGGACGCTCACGAGGCCCCTCCGATCCGGGCGGCCATCGCCCGCACCGTGTTGAGCCGGACCAGCTCCGACAGCGGGATGGTGACCTTGAACCGCTTGCGCACCCCGGCCAGGATGCGGGCCGCGGCGAGCGAGTCCGCGCCGAGCTCGGTCAGCGGGGTCAGCGCGTCCACCTCGGGCAGCTTGAGCACGCCCGCCCACAGCTCGGCCAACTCCCGCTCGACGCCCTCCGCCAGCGCGGTGTCACCGGACGCGACGGGCTCGACCCGGAGAGCCTCGCCCGCGGCCAACTGCCCCCGGTCCACCTTGCCGTTGGCGGTCAGCGGCAGCCGCTCGTGCCACACCACGACGGACGGGACCAGGTACGCGGGCAGTTGCTCGTGCAGGGCCGCGCGCAGTGCGTCCTCCAAGTGGCGCCGCTCGGCGGCGGGTTGATCCGGGTCGCCCGCCACCAGGTGGGCGACGAGCTGATCGCCGCGGCTGCCGGGCCGGCGGACCACCACCGCCTGCCGCACGCCGGGCAGCGCCACCAGGCGCGTCTCTATCTCACCCGGTTCGACGCGGTAGCCGTTGAGCTTGATCTGGAAGTCCGCGCGGCCGAGGATGTCGATCTCCCCGGACGGCAGATAGCGACCGCGGTCGCCGGTGCGGTACAGCCGCACCCCCCGCCGCCGATCGTGCCGGAACCGCTCGCCGGTCGCCCGCTCGTCCTTCCAGTACCCGCGGGCCAGGCCGGTCCCGGCGGCGAAGATCTCGCCGGGCACCCAGTCGGGCAGGTCCAGGCCGTCCCCGTCGAGCACATACGCCTTGTTGTTGTCGTTGGGCCGCCCGTACGGGATGCGTTGCGCGCCGTCGTCGTCCGGGCCGACGGGATGGACGACGTTCCAGACGGTGGTCTCGGTCGGACCACCGAGCGCGACCACGTCGAGGGAGGGCAGGCTCGCCCGCAGGGCCGCCGGGAGTTCGGGCGGGATCCGGTCGCCGCTCATCATCACCAACCGCAGGCCGGCGAGCGGCGCCAAGCCGTCCGCGCGTGCCTGGTCGTGCAGCAGCGCCACGATCTGCGGTACCGAGTTCCACACCGTGACCCCGCCGCGCTCGCACATCGCGAGCCAGTGCGCGGCGTCGGCGGCCTTGTCGTGGTCGGGCAGGACGAGCGCGGCACCGACGGAGAGCGCCCCGAACACGTCGTAGACGGAGAGGTCGAAGCTGAACGCGCTGATCGCGAACAGCCGGTCGCCCGGGCCGACGCCGAAGCGACGGGTGCAGTCCGCGACGACGTTGGCCACGCTGCGGTGGCTGACCATGACGCCCTTCGGCCTGCCGGCCGTGCCCGAGGTGGGCAGGACATAGGCGAGGTCGTCAGGGCCCGCGCCGGCGACGGGGGAGGGCTCCGGCCCGTCATCGGCCTCGTCGACGCGGTCGAGTGCGAGCACCGTGCGCCGGTGCGAGGGGTCGCTCCAGCCGGAGTTGGTGAGCACGCACCGCACCTCGCCGCCGTCGAGCAGCTCCTGCTGACGGCGGTCGGGCAGGTCGGCGTCGACGGGCAGATAGGCCGCGCCCGCCAGGAGCGTGCCCATGATCCCGACGAGCTGCTCGGGCCCGCGGGTCATGACCAGGCCGACGAGCTCCTCCCGGCCGACGCCCTGGGCGCGCAGCCAGGCGGCCGTGGCACGGGCCCGCCGGTACAGCTCGGCGTAACTGAGCTCACCGGTCGAGGTGATCACCGCCGGTGCCTGCGGGGTGCGGCGTGCCTGGGCCACGAACGGCTCGTGCAGCAGCAGTTGCTGCGGCAGCGGCCGGTCGGTGTCGTTGGCGGCGCGCCGGCGCGCTCGCTGCTCGGCCGGCAGCAGGTCGAACCGGTGGTTGTTCCACTCACCGTCATCGGCGAGCAGGTCGAGCAGGTGCTGATACCCCTGCGCCAGATCATCCAGCAGGCCCGGCGGGAACAGCTCGTCGACGCCGTCCAGTTGGACGACCACGCCGCCGTGCTGCTCCATCGCGAACACGTTCAGCCAGGTCTGCGGCGTCTGGCTGATGGTGTGCACCTCGGGCCCGAACAGCTCCAGCGCGGAGCCGTCCACGTCCGCGAGCGGATAGCCGATGGCGCTGTTGAAGGTGAAGGGCATGCGGGGCTGCCCGCCGCTGCGCAGGCCCAGTTCCCGCAACACCTCGACGCCGGAGAAGTGCCGGTTGTCCAGGTCGGTGCGCAGCCGCTCCTGCACCGCCTTGGCGCGCTCGGCGAAGGGCACCCCGCGGTCCAGCTCGACCGAGACCAGGATCGGGTCGCTGTACTGCCCGATCGACTCCAGGACGCGCGGATGGATCGGCGGGCGGTTGGCCACCGTGGTGGTCAGGGTGAAGCGGGGGCCGGCGCCCCAACAGGCGAGGGTCTCGGCGTAGGCGGCGAACAGCAGCCCGGACGGGGTGACGCCGGCCGCGGCGGCGTGCTCCTTCAGCGCCGTCCAGCGGTCCGCCGACACCCGTACCACGCGCTGGGTGAAGCGCGGCGTGGTGATCGCCTCGGGGCTCTTGGCCAGCGGCAGTTCCGGGTGGCCCCACAGCGTGCCGTCCGCCAGCCGCTCCTGCCAATACGCCTTGGCCCGGGCGTACGGCTTCCGGGTGCGCGCGGTCTCCAGCGCGGCCACATAGGACTCGAAGGAGGCTTCCTCGCCGGCCGTCGGCGGCTCCTGCCGGTAGTGCGCCCACCACTGCCGGAAGAACAGGAACATGCTGATCCCGTCCATCACCAGGCCGTCATGGCCGACGTGCAGCAGCATGCGGTCTCCGGCCAGCAGCGACACCTCGGCCGCCACCAGCGGGGCCTGCGCGGTCGGCAGCATCCGGTGGTTCCAGCGCGCACGGTGCGCGGCCAGCCCGGTGCCGTCGTCACCCCGCAAGTCGACCTGCTCGATGCGGACTTCAACCGCAGGCTGGCGGACCTGGGTCTGGTCCGCGGTGAAGCGGGAGCGCAGACAGTCGTGCCGGGCGACCACGGCGTTCAGCGCGTCCTGGAGTCGGTCGACGTCCCAGTGCCCCTCGATCTCGTGGTAGACGTAGCTGGCCACGTTGCCGAGCTCGAACACCTCGTCGCGGCCGGCGAGATAGCCCTGCTGCAACGGGGTCAGCGCGAACCCGGGGTCCGGGTTGAGATGGGTCAGCAGCTCGGCCTTGACGTCCCGGATACGGCCGACGAGATCGGCGTCCACGCGCTCGCGCGGACCCTGCAACCGCAGGTCCTGGCCGGCGGCGACGATGCTCAGACCGCGGGCGCTGACCTCCTCCAACACCGCCAGGTAGTCGGTCATCGGGCCACCTCCTGGGCCAGGTCGCGACCGAGCGCGGCGATGCTCCGCCCGGAGAGCAGCTCCGCCATCGGGATGTCGAGGTCCAGTCGCTCCAGGATCTGGTACTGCACCGTGACCGCCTGCAACGAGGACGCGCCGAGTTCCGACAGCGTCTTGTCGGCCACCGCGGCGTCCGGGGGCAGGCCGAGTGTGGCGCGCACCACGTCGGCGAGCCAGGGCAGCGGGTCCGGCGCCGCCCCCGAGGACGGTGGCGGCGTGGGCTCGGCGGCGAAGAACACCTGCCCGGTCAGGTCCAGTTGGGACCCGGCCGGCACCAACTCGACGGTGCTGGGCCAGGCGGGCTCGGACTCGCCGAGCAGCGCGGCCAGCCGCCCGGCGAAGCGCGGCATGACGGGCGTCGCGACCCGGGACAGCAGCCGGGCCGCGGCCAGTTCCAACGCCATCGCCGTGCGGTTCTCCGACTGCCACCCGGACCCGCCGGCCAGCACCGCCTCCCGCCCGGCGAACGCGCGCGCATCGGTGACGATGCCCTCCAGTTCGCCGGTGGCCGCCCGCAGGGAGAACCCGTCCTGGCCCAAGTGCCCCGTCACGGCCGCCAGTCGCCGGCCGAGCTGGGCGTAGAACGCGGTGTGCTCGGGCGTCCAGGTGCCGGCGTCCGGTACCACGCCGCCGTAGCGCGCGGTCAACCGCCGGCCGAGGTCGTCGAGCCAGCCCTGCCAGCCCTCGATCAACACCTCGCGCACGGTCGTGCGGTACGCCTGCCGTACGAAGTTGGTGCGCTCGCCCTCCGGGCGGGTGCGGGAGAGGTAGAACCGCACCGCGTCCACCGTCTCCGGGCACAGCAGGTCCTTGCCCCACACCGCGTGCCGCCGACTGGTGGAGAACTTCTGGTCCTCCAGCAGATAGAACTCGTTGACGTGGTAGTCGATGTCCGGCTGCCAGTCCGGGAACGCCAACTGGTACAGCACCGGATACAGGATCGCGTGGTAGAAGCTGTTGTCGTAACCGAAGAAGTGGACGATCTTCCAGTCCTGTTCCGGCTTGTGCGCCTGCCACTGCTCGCCGATCCGGGCCCCGAGCTGCGCGATGCCGTGCAGGAAACCGTACGACATCTCCGGCCACACCCAGATCACCTGGTCATCGGTGCCGTCCGGGGAGACGCCCCACTGCGCGGGGTGGGTCAGCGGCAGGTCGAACGCCCCCCGCGCGAAGACCCGTTGGGCCAGTTCGCGCAGCCGGGCCGGAACCCGACCGAGCGCGTGGTGCCGGGCGACGGACTCGCGGAACTCGTGCAGCGCCAGGGTGTGCCGGGCCAGGCCGCCGGCCCGCACCCCCTCCGAGTGCCGGCTGCGCGCCTCGACGAGGTCGGCAACGACGTTGGGCTCACCGCACTCCTCGCAGATGTTGCCGTTGGTACCCGCCGCGCAGGACGGACAGACACCGGAGACGTCCACCTCGTAGAGGTACCGGCCGGACTCCTCGTCGAAGAGCGCGGGAAGTTCCCGCCGGGCCACCCGGCCGGAGCTCTCCAGCGCCGCGAAGAAGTCGCGCAGCCCCGCGCGGTAGCCGGCCTCCGTACTGGTCACGGTGAACTGGTCGGGCCGGATGTCCATCAACTCCAGCGTCCTGGCGATCTCCTCGCCGTAGCGCGCCGCGACCCGCTCCGGAGTGCTGTGGTCCTGCGCCGCCTTGGCCACCACATAGCTTTGGTGGTCGTCGCTGCCGGTCAGGTGCCAGGCCCGCACCCCGTTCATGCGGTGGAACCGCACGAACGCGTCCGCCCCGAGGTACGGCCCGGACAGATGCCCGAGGTGCAGGTCCCCGTTGGGGGTCGGCGGGGTGGAGAAGACGAACACCGGCCGCTCCGCGAAGCGCCGCCGGCCGGGGCGCGTGGCCACCTCCGCGGCGTGCTGGAGCTCGCGCCAGTAGTAGGTCACGAACAGCACGTCGCGCTCACCGGTGTTGTCGATGACATGGGTCTCGAACGGGTCGAACTTCACGACCGTGCCCGGCCCGACCGGATGGCGCGCCCCGTCCACCACGATCTCGCCGGTGCCCGCCACGATCACGAACATCTCGATCTCGTCGTGCTGGTGCGGCTCGGAGCGCCCGCCCGGCCGCACCCGGCCCCAGCCCGCGCCCAGCCCGACGACACCGGGCAGGTCGATGGTGCTCATGTCGATCCCGAAGGCATCGCTGAGCGCCGCGGGGTCGAAGGTGTCGATCTTCAACGCAGACTCCCCTTCACACTCTGGTCGAGCAGTTGGACGGCCTCGGCGGCGATGGCCGGGGCGAGGCGATAGCCGGATCCGTTGGCCGCGCCCGCGAACACCACCCGGCCGTCCGGGTCGAGTCGGCGCAGCAGCGGCTCCCGGGACGTGCTGTAGGCGTCGCAGAAGACGCGGCCGGCCGTGCACCGCGCGGCGAGCGCGGGCGCGTAGCGCTCCAGACAGGCGCGGGCCTGCGCGAGGTCGTGCCCGGCGAGATCCGCGCCGATCCGGTCGGGGTCGACGTCCCAGTCCTCGCAGGTGTAGCTGAACAGCCAGTGCCCGCGGTAGGCCAACGGCAGCAGGAAGGCGTCCTCGTCGTGGAAGACGACCGCCCGGTCCCGCTCGTCCACGGGGTGATCGAGGTGCAGGGCGACGACCCGCTTGACGCGCGCGCCCAGCGGCGCCACCCGATCCGCCCAGGCGGGCTCGGCCAACCACGGGCCCGGCGCGAGCACCACCCGGTCGACCACCAACCGCTCACCGGTGCCCAACCCAAGCCGCACGCCGGAGCCGTCGGGCTCCACCGCCGTGACGCGGACCGCCTCCCGTACCTCGACGCGCGGGCGCACCTCGGTGACCAGCGCCTCGACCAGGCGGTGCACATCGGCGTACTGCCCGCCCTCGACGTCCCACACCGACATCCCCGGCGGTACGCGGACCTCGGCACCACAGGCGTCGAGCACACCCGGGGCACCATCGCGGCGCACCGGTCGGGCGTAGCTGCGCGCCATCTCCTCCCGGTCGGCCCGCGACACCAGCGACATGCCGACCGGGTGGATCGGCACGGCGGGCCGGTCGGCCCTGAGCTTCTCGTAGAACTCCTGGCTGTACTCCGACATACGGCGCACCCGCTCGCTCGCACCGCGGGGGAAGTGCAGCCCGGCGGAGCGCCTGCTGGCCCCGCAGCCGACCTCGTCCCGATCCAGCAGCAGCACCCTGCTCGACGGGGACTCCTGGACGATCCGGCGGGCCGTCAGGCATCCGATGATGCCGCCGCCGATCACCGCTACCGTGCCCAGATCCATGTCACACCCTCCCTCGCAGCTCGCCCTCGTCGCTGCCTTCGTCCGCCCACTCGACGAAGGAGGAGAGCTGTTCCTCCCGCTGCACACCGCGCAGCCGGTCCACGATGCGCTGGCTGCGCCACGCCAGCAGGCTCAAGTTCTTGTCAGCGAGCCCCCGTTGGGACGGGGCCGCGTTCTGGACGAAGATGTTGTGGTCCGGCGGGCCGTCCCAGCGCACCGCGTAGTCCCGGTCCACCAGGTACTCACCGCCGTCCCCGTCCAGCCGGCCGGCCAGCGGGGCGAACAGGTCCAACAGGCCGGAGCGGAAGCCGGTCGACCAGATGACCACGTCGGCGGGGACCCGTTGCGGGCGGTCGGGCCGGTCGTTGTTGACCACCGTCAGCTCCCACCCGGCACCGGCCCCGGTCACGCCGGTGATCTCGCGGTTCGGGTACAGCCTGATCAGCCCGGGCGAGCGGGCGATGAACCGGTGGTGGTAGATGCGCTGGTAGATCGCGCGCAGCGTCGGCTCGGAGATGCCGTCGCTGGACAGCACGTTCTCCTGGTTGATCCGGTCCCGGACCGCCCGGTCCAGACCGTAGAAGTACTCCGAGAAGCACGGCATGTAGAAGTCGTTGGTGAACGGCGAGTCGTCGATCGGCAGGAAGTTGCGGCGCCGGGAGAACCACGAGACCCGACTGGGCAGTTGGTCGCCCTCGCGGGAGAGCAGGTCGAGGAACGCCTCGGCGCCCGACTGCCCGCCGCCCACCACCACGACGCGCTTGCCGCCGAGGTCGACGGCCTTCTCGACGAAGTCGCAGACGTGGAACTGGCTGCCGGAGGCCCCGGCCTGGCCGGTCGGCGGGATCCACGGCCGGTTGCCGACGCCCACGGCGATGTTGTCCGCGGTGAGCACCCGGTCGTCGGTGTGCACGCGGAAGACACCGTCGAAGTCGATCGACCGGACCTCCTCCCCGTAGACGATGTTCTTCATCCGCCAGCTCGCCCACTCCAGGTAGTTGCGGAACTCCTGTCGCGGCACCGCGTCGAACTGGGCGTTGACGAAGTGGTAGATCCGGCCCTGGTCGTGCAGGTAGTTGAGGAAGGAGAACTGGCTGGTCGGATCGGCCAGGCTCACCAGGTCCTTGACCATCGTGACCTGGAGCGTGGTGCCACGGATCTGCTGACCGTCGTGCCAGCTGAAGGCTTCCTTGCGGTCGAGGAACAGGCTCGGCAGGTCGCGGTGCGGAGAGAGCAGGGCGGCCAGACTGAGGTTGGCCGGCCCGACACCGATACCGAGCACGCTGAGATGGTTTTTGTCGATCACTGTGCATCGCCCCCGTTTCCGGTCGATGAACTGGTGCGTCCGGTGGTGCTCCCGCTGGCGTGTGAGGAGGGCGGCCGACGGCGCACGGGGCGGCCGTCGGGCCACCACGTCGCCGGCACATCGAGGGGTGTCCGCGGCGCTCTGCGTGCGATGCCGCGTACCTGGTGCCCGGTCCGTAATCGGGTCATGGGAACTGGCCTTTCAGCACGGGGATGCGGGCGTTGGGCGAGGGCCGGTAGCCCGCGTGAGAGGGCGTCGCGGTCACCGTCGCGGCCACACCGACGGCGATCGCGGTGGCCAGGGCACGGCCGGGACACCCGTGGGCTCCCCGGCCGAAGGTGAACACCCGCGGATCCGCCCGGCCGGGTCGGAAGGCGTGCGGATCGACATTGGCGTGCGGATCGCGGTTGGCCGCGGCGAGCAACAGCACGATCGCCGAGCCGGCCGGGACGCGATGACCGGCCAGGGTGGTGTCGCTCGCCACGAACCGACGGGTGTTCTGAATGGGCGCGTCATGCCGGACCACCTCGGCGACGAAGGCCGCCAGATCGTCCGGCCGCCCGTAACGGGCCAGCGCCAGCAGGGTGTTGCCGACCAGCCCCGCCGTGGCGTCATAGGTCTGCGACAGCAGGCCGATCACATTGGCCAGGAGCGGAGCGGGCTGCGGCCAACCGTCGCGCGCGGCCGAACGGACCAGCGCGCCGAGCAGACCGCCACCCCCGGCACGCAGGTACGGGCCGAGCAGCTCGCGCAGGTCCGCGGCGGCGCCCGCCGCCGCGGCATGGTCCTCGGCGGTGGCCGAGGCCGGAACGCACCGGACGAACGCGCCGACCAGCCGGGCCACCTCCGCCGGGACATCCCCGTCCGCACCCAACAGCGCGGCCACCACCCGCACCGGTACGCCGAATTGGAGATCGTGCCAGTCGACCGCACGGGCCGCCTGCGCCGCGGCCAACGCGACGACCTGCTCCGCGCCGACCGTGCCCAACGCCGCAACCAGGCTCCGCTTGCGCCGCGCCTGCCTCGAACCGTCGGTCATCCGCACCAGCTCGCAGAACACCTCGCCGGCCGGCGTGCCCAGGATGCCGCGCGGCACCGGCTCGACGCCCGGCCGCACCCGACAGGACGGATCGGCGAGCACCTCGGACACCGCCGGCGCACCGGCCGCCACCCACACCCCGCTGTCCGCGTCATGGCCGAAGGGCCGGTCGGCCACCAACGCGGCGTAGAACGGATACGGATCGGGATGGGCGGCCGCCGTGCCCGGCGTCGCGACACCTGACCGCGTCATGAGGCCCCTCGGTGCGCCCGGCCCGGATCGATCGCCGCCGCGATGATCGCTCGCTGCACCTCCGACGAACCCTCGTAGATCCGCAGCGACCGGATCTGCCGGTACAGCCGCTCCAACAGGCTGTCGTGGACCAGCCCGGCCGCCCCGAAGACCTGCACCGCGCTGTCCACGATCTGCTGCGCGGCCTCCGTGGCGTACAGCTTGGCCACCGAGGAATGCCGGGCATACCGACGGCTGCCCCGGTCGATCTCCCAGGCCGACCGGGCCACCAACAGGGCTGCCGCGTCGAGTTGGACCTCCATGTCGGCGAACGCGGCGCGCACGGTGGGCAGATCGAAGAGCTTCCCGCCCTGTAGGGGTCGTTCCCTGGCCCGCGCCAACGCGGCGTCCGCGGCCCGACGGGCGAAGCCGAGCGCGGCGGCGCCGACCGTCATCCGGAACCGGTCCAACACCTCCATCGCGATCGGAAACCCGCCACCGCGCCGGCCGAGCAACGCATCCGGCGGCAGCGCACAGTCGTCGAAGACCAGATGGCCGAGGGCGCGCGGCGCGATCATCGACACCGGCTCGACGCGCAGGCCGAGCGTGTCCGAGGGGACCAGGAACGCACTGAGCCCGAGCGCACCCGGACCGGGACCGGTGCGCGCGATCACCGTGTAGACGTCGGCGAGGCCCGCGTTGGCGATCCACGCCTTGGCACCGTTGAGCAGCCAGCCGTCCCCACTCTCGCACGCCTCCAACCCGATCGCGGAGACGTCCGAACCCGCGGCCTCCTCCGAGACCGCGAACGCGCCGCACAGTGTGCCGGCGGCAAGTCCCGGCAGATACCGGCGACGTTGCTCGTCGCTACCGAAGCGGCGGATGGGGGTGGCGGCCAACGCCTGGATGGAGAACGCATAGTCGGCGAGGTCGTCGGCGTACGCCAGTGCCTCCCGCGCCAGGCACAGGGCGCGGTAGTCGTCCGGGCCGCCGTCGAGGAACGCCAACCACCCCGCGTCCCCCAGCGCGCGGAGGATGCGCAGTCCGACCGCCTCCGGCCGCCCGGCGCCGGCGAGCACCTCCCGGTGCTCGTCGCACCAGGCCACCAGGCGTGCGGCCAGCTCGCGGTGGTGATCCTCGTACAGGGGGAGTGCGAGGAGGTGGGGGTCGAAGGTGCTGGGGGCGGTGGGGTTCGTGGTGGGCATCAGATGATCACGTCCGCGGACTCGTGCCGGGCGAGGCCGGCCACCAGTTCGTGCTCGATGAAGTAGGCGAAGGAGGCGTAGCCGCGCCATATCCGGCGCCAGTGCGCCGGCACCGCGTCGGCCCCGGACACCTTCGCCACGTCGTGCAGATAGGCGACGATCAGCTCGGCCGACTGCCGCGCGTGACCGGCGGAGAGGTTGTCGATGGACAGGTGCGCCTCTTCGTACGCGACGTCGAAGCCGTGGTGGCGCAGCTTCTGCATCTCGTGCATCCGCATGGTGCCCAGCCCGAACATCTCGATGCCCAGGTTGTAGCCGAGGATCTCGTCGTAGCGGGAGTCCGGGAACAGCGCCAGGCTGAGTTGGAACAGCGAGAACCCGTAGAGATGGTCGGGGAGTTCGTCCTGGTCGAGGAAGGCGGTCTCGCGCAGGTGCGGCACCTCGATGCCCATGCTCGCGAGCACCTGATAGATCAGCGTGATGTGGTTCTTGGTGACGTCCCCGCGGCCCATCTCGTCGGCGTAGATCGAGTACAGCATGCCGTCACTGCGGCGGGTGTAGCGCCCGGTCGCGCCGATGCGGTGCGCCCACGCGCCGTCGATCATGCTGCCCAGCGCAAAGGTCTTCTGACCGAAGACGACCTCGTCGCGGTCCGGTATCTCGGTCAACGGCCGGTACGGGTTGACCAGCTTGTCCCAGTAGATGCGGTCGACGCGCTCGTTGAGGGCCGAGGGTGAGTAGTCGAACCAACTCGCGTCGGTGAGCACCCCACCCCCGCCGTGCGTGAACAACAGCTCGGCGCGGGCCAGTCCCTCCTCGGCGTGCGCCCGCGCGAGGGCCAACGTGTTGGGGAAGTTCTCGATGTTGACCAGCCGGTGCAGGAAGTCACGGTCGTCGCCCCGGTCCGCGGGCCGCAGCCGGACGTCCGGCGGAGGCGCGGCGATGGCCTCCGTCAGCGCCCGCGCGGCGTCATCACCGGCCGTGTTGGGGGTGACCGCGGCGCCCGGAGGTTCCCCCGCGGCGATCGCGTCCGCCCACCGCTCGAAGGTCGCCGCCTCCCGCTCGTCGAAGATGCCGAACATGGGGCCGCCGAACTTGATGGCCCGCAAGAAGCGACAGCCATCCGCACGCGGCTTCACCTGGGGCGAGGCGCGGAACTCACCGATGAACGCGCCCAGATCGAAATCGGGATCGTCGAACCGCTCGGCCAGCGGCCGGCGGCCGATGCGGACATTGCGGTGCTGCTTGCCCGCGAACGGAGCGTGCCTGGCCACGATCCGCCCGACCTGCGCGTCCAGCGAGAGCCCGGCATGCCATTCGGCAACCTCGACGAGCAGACGCGCATGCGTCAACTCCCATGCCAGCGCGCGCTCGACCGCGGCGCACAGCCTGTTCCTGACCGGCGCCGGGGCCAGCGCGAGGTAGTCGACGAGGGCCGCCCGCAGATCGGCCTCCGTGAGCAACGGACGCGTTCCGAGCAGGAGTTCGTCGACGCCGAGCGAGGTCATGACGTAGTGCGTGCCGATCACCTCGGGCAGGAACGTCGCGGGCAGCCTGGCCAGGCTGAGGGAGTAGGCACCGAGCCAGGCCGTGAGCGGCCGCGCCTCGGCCCGCGGCAGGAAGTCCGGCGCCGTGACGTCCGGCAGAAACACGCCCTGGTCCTCCAAGGCGCGCCCGCGCAACCGGTGCAGCCCGCGCCGCGGGTTACCCTCGCCACGCCAGGCAAACTGGTGGCGGACCAGGTGGTTGACCACGGTCGCGGGCTGGGTGGCCGGCTGGGAGACCGAGTCCAGCCAACAGCCGCCGATCAGCGCCAACGGCGCCCGCTGGGCCAACACCGCTTCCCGCACCCGGGGTTCGGCCTCGCCCAACGGCTCCAGCAGTGCACCGATCCGCCGACGCACCCCGGCTGTCTCCTCGGCGATCCGGTCGGCCTCGCCCTGAGCGTCCACGCCGACGTGTCCGGTCGGCTCTCGCGCACCGTTGGCGGGACCGTCACCATTGCAGAAACCTTTCAGCACGTGCCGGGCGAGGAGGAACACCACCTCGGACTCCTGGTCACCGACCAGGCGTTGGTAGACCGCCTCGGGACCCGCGGCGATCACCTCGCCGGTCGCCGCAACGGCAGCCGGGTCGAACTCCGAAGTGGACTGGGGCGCTACGACGAACGCGTCGGGCAGGGCGAAAGCAGGCATGGGGTACCTCCGGACGCTGTCCTGGGACGGGTACGGGTCAGGGCCGTGGCGGGGTCTTGCGCAGCAACATCGCGGCGCGGCAACCCGGCACGCTCGCGGCGAGCAGATAGTGCCCGCCCGGCTCGGTACGGCGGTCGACGAGATTGATCAGCGGATCGGCGGCGAAACAGTGGCCGGTCCTGGCCGTGTTGCCGGTGTCGAGTTGCCCGGTGGTGAAGCCGGCCAGGCGTTCCTTCATCACGACGACCGGCACGTACAGATTGCTGTGCAGCACGCCGGCCAGATCTCCCGGGGCCAGTCCGTGCGGCGGCAAAAGCCGGTCGTTGACCTGCCGCGACAGGTCCGCGCTGATCTCGTGGTGCCACTCCAACGCTCCGGGGTCCTGCGCACTCGCCGAACCCAGGACCTCGTACTCACCTGGGCACGCGGTGACCAGACAACCGGCCGCGCCATCACTGAAGAGGGCGAAGCTCTCCATCCGGGCTGACTCCGTGGCACAACGGTCCGCGGTGATCACCAGAACGTTGCGGTACGCGCCACCGCGCACCAGGGCCTCGGCCACCCCGAGCCCGCTCACCAGATTGGTACACCGGTTGAGGGTCAGCCCGAGGAACGCACAGTCGAGCCCCAGTCCGTTCAGGATCGCCTCCAGGAACGCACCGTGGGTCTGTGCGTCGCCGGGGAACCGCGTCGAGCACAGCATCAGGAGGTCCACATCCGCCGACGACCCGACGGCCGGCCGCCCGGCTTCAACGGCCGCACCGATGACCAACTTCCCGGTCTCG
Organism: Streptomyces sp. WZ-12; assembly: GCF_028898845.1. Lineage (NCBI taxonomy): Bacteria > Bacillati > Actinomycetota > Actinomycetes > Kitasatosporales > Streptomycetaceae > Streptomyces > Streptomyces sp. WZ-12. The sequence goes on from NZ_CP118574.1 coordinate 8,422,410, forward strand.
ACGAACAGTTGCTCAAGGGGCTTCTCGGTGCGGTGGACTTTTCCCCAGCCCCACAGTCGGGCGTCGGGTTGCATGCCGAACTCGCGTGCACGCGCGGCGAATTCGGGGATCGTGTGGTGGTCCTGCTCGAACTCGCCGAGAAGGTAGTGGGGGGAGGTGAGACTGACGGGGGGAGTGGTGCCCCGCTCAGTGGGGTGGGGGGTCATGACCCGCCACTCAGCAGGGTGTGGGGACGGGCATGCGGATGCGGTACGAGGAAGTCGGTTAACCGGTGCGGTTCGCAGCGCACGACGGCTCTATCGCATTGATCGGTCATGCTTCCCTTTCTGGCTCGCTGCCGGAACCTAAATCAACTCGACCGGCAACGCCTCCGCCGCCCGGCGGATTACTTCGGTGACCGCTTCAGGGTGGTTCTCGAAATAGAAGTGCCCGCCCGCGGCCCAGTGCACCTCGGGCTCGCTGGTGCACTCTCTCGACCAGTCCACCAGATCATCGCGGCGAACCAGCGGGTCGTCCGTGCCGTTGATCAGCGAAACGCCGCAGGTCAGCGCGGCGGCTCGGCGATATCGGTACCTCGCGACCAGCTCGAAATCGGCCCGGATGTCAGGGAGTATGAATTCCTGTAGTTCCGGATCGGCCAGGATCTCCGGTCGCAGCCCGCCGTAGACGGCGAGCGCCTCGGTAAGGCTTTGTCCACTGAGCCCCGCCACCTCGACCATGCGCGGTGTCGGATGCAAACTCGGCGCGACGCAGCCGGAAGCGATCAGATGGGCGGGCCGGTCGCCGAGCCTGCGGGCCACCTCGAAGGCGATCAACGCCCCGAGGCTGTGCCCGAACAGCAGGAACGGCCCCGTGCGTTGCCCGGCGATCAGTTCGGCGACCTGGTCACTCACGGTGTCGATGCTGGTGCGCTCGGGCGGGCTGACCGCGACCAGTGCGGTCACTCCGGCCAGCGCGTCCTGCCATTCGACGCATGCCTGCGCCCTGCCACCGGCATGTGCAAAGCAGTAGGTGCGGGGCCAGCCCGACGGCACGCCACGGGCCATCTCGAACCACGATTCCACCGGTGTTCCTCGCTTCTGTCGCACAACAAGGTCGTGGTCAGTACGGTGAACTCTGGCGCACTCGCATCGGTCGACCAAGGGTCGACAGGTGGATCATCCGGGTCCGAACATTGATTATTAATGACCATGGCACATGCTTGTCAAGATGTGACGGCATCGTTTGCAAAGCGCCGAAGTGGGCCCCAGGGCAGCAAATTTCGGCCAGTGCGGAAAAATTCGCGGGGAATCCAAGAGTAAAGATCAAGCCGCGACCAGAACATCCAGGATTCAAGTGGACCGTATAGTTCCGCCCATGTGCGGCGCAAAACCGGTGCGTTGATGGCCGACGGCCGTCCAAGGCCCAGTCACCCTGCCCCCAACAGGCACCGACCAACCGGCGAACACGCAACTCCACGAGATGGCCGGGTCGTTCGCATCACACCGTCGCGGCAGCGAACAGCCAAGCCCTCCCCGCGCGCTGGCGGACACCCCCACACGCACCCGCAGGCGTAACGACGTCCCCACGCGCAGCTCATCGGGATCTTCCGCCGCAGCCGCCGCGGCCGCTCACCGGCCGGCAGCGCCCCGCCTACGCGAGCCAACGGAGCCACAACTCCGCGTCCTGACCCGGCCGTTGCGGTTCCCGGCCTACGGGTCCTAGCGCCAGAATGCGCCCGTTGCCGACGCCGCACGCAGTCCTTGCGCGCGGCCGGCGCGCGCCGCCGATTCCCGCACGGCGGGGTCGAGCAGGTCCGGGCCGATTGCCGACGCGGCGCCGTCGTCCGGGCGCAGCACCGTGACCCCGGCCCCCTGTTCACGCAACCCGGCCACTTGGCCGTCGAGGTCGACGTTGCCGGGAATCGGCATGACCTGGAGCACCAGGACCCGGTCGCATCCCGCGGCGAGATCGGCGTTCTCCGTCGTACGGGTACCACCGTCGATGTAGCGGCGGCCACCGATGACGACCGGTGGCCAGGCGCCAGGCACCGCACAACTCGCCGTCACCGCATCCACGAGGTCCACACCCGAGGCCGAGTCAAACACGCGCTCAACGCCGGTCTCCGCGTCCACGGCCACGATCCTCAGGTCCGACCCCGGCCAACGGTGCGAGGGCAGCCGGGCCTCGATCACGGCACGGCGCTCGTCCGCCGCGACGGTCGGAGCCGCCAGCGCCATGGCTCCGAGCCGACGCCGCTGATCGACGGCGTCCGTGGCCCCGTCAACCGCATCGAGCCACCGCACCATCCGGTCATCGGCATCGAGGACGGGCGGCATTTCGGGGCTCTGCAGAGCCGGTTCAACCTGGCGGTCGAGCAGCGCGCCGAGCGGAGTCCCGCTGGTGATCTGCGCGGCCACCGTCGAGCCGGCAGAGGTACCGACGACCAAGTCCGCGTCGAGGACGTTCACGCCCCCTTCGAGGAGTCCGGCCAACAGCCCTGTCTGCCAGGCCACTCCCGCTACGCCGCCGCCGCCGAGTACCAGCCCACGTCGAGTCATCTGGCGATGGTATGCCTGGACCGGGGGAGGGGAAACAGCACGGCGCCCCTGCGTCCGAGATCGGCGAAGACCGGCCCTTGCGGCCACGACGTGGCCCACCTCTCGGCCACAACCGTCACTCCCGTAGAACGAGCCACTCCTGTAGCTCCACGAGGTTCCCCTCCGGGTCCTTGACGTGGGCGACGCGCATGCGGTCCGTCATGGGGGCGGGGCCATGGGCCAGTTCGGCTCCTCGCGCGGTGATCTCGTCGCAGTAGCGGTCGATGTCGTCGACCCGCAAGACGACCAGCGAGCGGTGGCCGGTCGGCTCGTCGGTGAGTTCGGCCAGGACCTGGGCCATGTGCCGGCGTTCCTGAAGGGCGATGCCGGCGGAGCCGCCGTCGGGGCTGAACTTGGCGTACGGGCCGTCCTCCGCATCGAACTGCGGGGTGAGCCCCAGGACGTCCCGGTAGAAGCGGTAGCAGCCGCGGAAGTCCACGACGAGCAGCCGGACTTGGGCAAGTTCCATCGACATCCCCATCCCCCTGGAGAACGGCAGTGTGGGCGTGGGTCCCACCGACCCCACGAGACCCTCGTCCCCGCACTGTATGCGAGGAGCCGGCGAGGAGTTGTGGACAGGAGGCCGCTGGATCACTCGGCCCCGTGTGCCGGTGACTTCTTGGACTCGGCCGGGACGGGGCGGTCCGCACGGAGAGCGTCCCACAGTTCGCGGGCCCGGGGCTCCGCGGCGACCACGCGGTTCGGGTCGGCCGTGTCGTAGTTGACCGGCAGCATCAGGGTGTCCATGGACGAAGGGTCCAGGTCGTTGAGGGACTTGGCGAATGCGGCCAACTTGGGCAGCGAGCCCAGTTCGGAGTCGGTGGTGAGTGCCTTGGTCGCCGCGTTGGCGGTCTTGTAGAGCTTGGTGGGGTTGCCGAGCACGTTCTGCCGCTTGACCTCGGACAGCAGCGCGAGGATGAACTTCTGTTGGAGGCCGATGCGGCCCAGGTCGCTGCCGTCCCCGATGCCGTGCCGGGTGCGGACGAACGCCAACGCGCGGGTGCCGTCCAGCCGGTGCGTGCCGGCCGACAGGTCCAGGCCGCTCTCCTTGTCGTGGATCGGCCGGTCGATGGCGACGGGCACCCCGCCCACGGCGTCCACCAGTCCCTTGAAGCCGGCGAAGTCCAACTCGACGTAGTGGTCCATGCGGACGCCGGACATCGCCTCGACGGTCTTGACCACGCAGGCCGGACCGCCGCTGGTGTAGACGGAGTTGAACATGACGCGGTGCGCGGCGGGCAGCGGGGTGCCGCTCGCCGTGGTGCACTCGGGGCGGCTGACGAGGGTGTCGCGCGGGATGCTCACCGCGGTCGCCTTCCGGCGGCCCTGGGGGAGGTGGACGACCATCGCGGTGTCGGAGCGGGCCGTGTCGCCCGTGTCGCCGCCCGCCAGGTCGCCGTTGGCGCCCGAGCGGGAGTCCGAGCCGAGGACGAGGATGTTGCGCGCGCCGCGGTCCACGTCCTTGGGGCGTTCCTTGCCCAGGGCCTGGTTGATGTCGACGGTGGTGAGGTTGTTGTCCAGGTGCCGGTATCCCCAGTAGCCCAGGCCGCCGGCGGCGACCACGAGGACCAGGACGGTCCAGCCCAGTGCCCGGCGTATCCGTGCGCCGCGGCTGCGGGCCTTGCGACGGGTGTCCTTCGTCATGCTGTCGGTGTCCTTAGGTGGGGCCCGGTGGCAGGGGCTGCGGCACCAAGAAGGGCCGACGGACCGTCACAAGGCGTGCGAATGTGCGTGGTTGAGGTGGGCGTTGCGTGCGCTGTCCCGCTCGAATGGGCTGACGACCGGGAAGTGGCCGGGCAGGAACGCCGCCAGGATGGCGCTCCGCTCCCCGGCCGGGACGTCCCCGTCGTGGTAGTCGATCAGACAGAACACGTCATGCGGGCGGCTGATGAGCAGCCGGTTGAGCCGGGTGTGGTGCTCGCGCAGGCCGACGTTGACGAAACCGCAGTTGATGCCGCCCGGCATGCTGCGCCCGGTGTGGTAACCGAGGTTGTGGTGCAGCGAGGAGGCGACCGAGATGTCGGTGTGGCTGCGCAGTTGGTTGGCCGCGGTCCGCGCCCAGGCACCGGGGTGGTACGCCGGCACGTCCGCCAGGACGCTGCGCCGCAACGGGGTCCCGCGACTCCCAGGGGCGTGGATTGCGTCCGCCGGACTCGCCGTTGGTGAGATACCCGCTGGTCGTGGGCGCCCCGGAGCGGATCGCCTGCAAGACCGAAGGATTCATGAAGTACAGGTCGTCGTCGGGGTGAGCGAGGATGCTCAGGTGTGCCGCCCGCGGCGTGGGCCGGTGCTCGGGATGCGCGTGCGGGTGCGAGGACATGGAACAGGAATCCTGGAGGTACGAGCCCAACGGCCCGCGACGCGACGGCGCACGGGGCGCAGGGCGCGCCCAGCAGTCGAGCGGTTGCTAACGAACCGCGAATCATACCGAACGCCCCCTGAAGGGGAAATCGGGTATATCGGGACCTTGCCTGGCGGGCCTCCTCGGGGTGTCCCGTGCTCTGCCCCCAGAACTATTGAGGACCCCCAGGGGGCGGCGCGGCGCTCACCGGGGTGAGTCGTGGCCGCTTGGCCGTGTGGCCGTCCCCGGAGGAGCGGCCGCGCAGGCGCCGGGCGAGCCAGGGGCCGAGGAAGGCCGCGGCCCAACGGAGTTCGGCGGTGGTGGCCCGCCATCCGGTGGGCGCCGGCGTCGGCGAAGCCGCGCAGACCGGTGGCGTCGTCGCCGTCGCCCAGGCCCTCGGTCTGACTGTCCCCCAGGGCCACGTAACGGCCGTACGCCGCGTCAGTGCCGGTCATGCGCCCGCCGTCGCTCCCGCAGGACCGCGGTGGTGCGCTCGCACCAGTCGCGGTTGCCCTGCTCGAAGGCCAGTCCGCGCAGACACGTCAGGTACGGGCCGATGCGCTCGCCCTCGCGCAGGAACTCCTCCTCCGTACGGTCCCCACGCATCTTGCGCAGCATCTTGCCGAAGAGGTCGATCTTCGCCTGGGCGAAGGCAACGCGCTCGGAGAGCTGCGACATCAGGGACTCGGCGTCGACGTGGTCGGCGGCCTGGACCATCACCAGCAAGTCGTCGCGGACCAACGAGGGTTTGGTGGCGGCGGCCGTGAACTCCTCCAGCTCCGCCAGCCCGGCATCGGTGACGTGGAACAGGCGCTTGGTCGGCCGCGTCTCCTGGACCACCTCCCGGCCGGCGATGAACCCGTCCTTCTCCAGGCGGGTCAACTCGGCGTAGAGCTGCTGCGGCCGGGCGTGCCAGAAGTTCGCCACACCGAGGTCGAACGCCTTGGCCAACTCGTATCCGCTCAACTCCCCGTCGAGCAGCGCCGCCAACACCGCATGCCGTAGCGCCATCGAGTCGATCGCCTCCTTGGTACCGCTGTGTCTCGCTGCCTCTGTCGTCGAACGTTCACCCATGATAGTCATGGAGATGAGTAATCACGATGATGATTATGAAGGAGCACGTCATGTCGACCGTAGTGACTGCCGAGCGGTTCCGTGCCGCCGTGGACGGCCGTGAACTCGCCGCCCTGGAAGACTTGTTCACGGAGGACATCCGCTTCTACAGCCCGGTGAAGTTCACCCCCTTCGAGGGCAAGCCGATGGTGCTGGGCCTCTTCCGCGTCCTGCTGCGCACCTTCGAGGACTTCCGCTACGTCGGCGCATACGACGGCACCGCCGAGACCAGCGTCGACGGCACGTCAGCACCCTCGGCCGTGCTGCTCTTCCGGGCCCGGGTGGCCGGCAAGGAGATCCACGGCATCGACCTGCTGCACTTCGACGACGACGGGCGGATCAAGGAGTTCACGGTCATGGTCCGTCCCCAGTCCGCCGTCCAGGCCCTGAGCGAAGCGGTCTTCGCCGGCCTGGTCGCGGACGGCCTCGTGCCGGCGCCACCGTCCGGGCGGTAGGGGACTGTTGCGCGCTCGGCGGCCTGGGGGTAAGGCTGCGTTGGCAGTTACCTGTGGCGCGTGTGCGAGTGTCGTGCGCACCACGTGTGTCGTCCGTATCGCGCAGATCGCATAGATCGCACAGATCGCAGAGGAGTGGGTCCGCCCATGGTTGAGCATCGCATGATCGACGTGAATGGCATCCGGCTGCACATCGCGGAGGAGGGGGAGGGCCCGCTCGTCGTGCTGCTGCACGGCTTCCCCGAGTCCTGGCACTCCTGGCGCCACCAGTTCGGCCCGCTGGCCGCGGCCGGGTTCCGGGTGGTCGCCCCGGATCAGCGCGGATACGGCCGTAGCGACCACCCGGAGGCCGTCGAGGCGTACGACATCCTCCATCTCGTCGGGGACGTCATCGGCCTGATCCACGCCCTGGGCGAGCAGCGGGCGTTCGTCATCGGGCATGACTGGGGCGCACCGGTGGCCTGGCACACCGCGCTGCTGCGGCCCGACGTGGTGCGCGGGGTGGCGGGGCTGAGCGTGCCGCCGCCGTTCCGCGGGGACCGCCCGCCGCTCGGGGCCATGCAGGAGCGGTTCGGCGGGCGGTTCTACTGGAACTACTTCAACCAACCCGGCGTGGCCGACGCCGAGTTCGCCGCGGACGCCCGCGCCACCGTGCGCAAGTTCTTCTACAACGCCTCGGGCGACGGCCCCGGCGCGGGCCGCCCGGAATCGGCCCTGGTGCCCGACCCGGCGCGGGGCTGGCTCGCGGACATGACCGACCCCGAGACACTCCCGGACTGGCTCACCGAGCAGGACCTGGACGAGGTCACCGCCAGCTACGACAAGGGCTTCACCGGCGCCCTGAACTGGTACCGCAACCTGGACCGCAACTGGGAGCTGACCGCCGCCTGGGACGGCGCGGTCATCAGCCCGCCCTCGCTCTACATGTACGGCGACCGCGACCTGGTCCCGGCGTTCCCCGGCGCGACGGAACTCATCGCGAATCTCCCGAAGTTGATGCCCAGCCTGCGCCGCGCACCGATCGTGCTCCCCGGCTGCGGCCACTGGACCCAGCAGGAGCGACCCGCGGAGGTGAACGCGGCGCTGATCGAGTTCCTGACGGAGCTGTCGAGTTCGTGAGGCGTCCGTCGCGGAACTGAGGCCGGTTCACCGGGGGAGTGGTGCCGGCGGCGGGTGCGGGCCAGAGCGCGGAGGTCCCTACCCGCCGCCGGGGATCTGAGCGGGTACGGGCGCCCCGTACCCGCGAACGCGCCTCGGGCGGTCAGGCGCGCAGGAACGCCTCCAAGGCAGTGGCGAAGGCCACCGGGAGCTCGTGCATCGGGTAGTGGCCCGAGTTGGCCAGGACCTCCAACTCGGCCTGGGGGTAGTGCGTCAGCCAAGTGGCCCGCATCGCCTCGGCGTTGATGGCGAGATCGTGCTCGCCGATGAAGACCTTCACCGGGAGGGCGTTGCCGGCCACCTTGGCGGCGAAGTCCTGGGTGGTCCAGTCGGTCAGGTAGGCGGCGACGGCCTCCGGCCGGGAGAGGGCGACCGACCGGTTGGTCATGGCGTCCAGCCAGCGGTCGCAGGCCCGGTGTCCGGTGATCATGTCGATGATCACCCGTCGATTGGCCGGATTCTGCGCCGCGCCGTGGAAGAGGTCGTACGCGTCCCCCTCCAGCGGATACGGGCTCGCCGGGACCGGCGCCACCCCGACCAGCTTGCGCACCCGACGCGGAGCCTCGACCAGCACCCGCTGCGCCGCCTTGCCACCCATCGAGTGGCCGACCACGGAGAAGGCGTCCCAACCCAGTTGGTCCGCCAGGGCCAGCGCGTCCGCGGTGATCTCGGCGAGCGTGAACTCGCCCGCCACGTCCCGCCGTTCGCCGTAGCCGCGGTAGTCGAGGAAGGCGTAGCCGAACTCCTCCGGGTCCAGGTGGTCAAGGAACGTTCCCCAGCCCGCGCTGGTGCCGAACCAGTCGTGCAGGACCATGACCTTGTGCGCGCCAGTGCCAATGGTGCGGTGACTGATCGTCATACCGAGACCTCCCGTACGAGTGGAGTGACGGCCGATACTTTGCCCAACCCGCGCCGCGCTACTCCGCCATTCACCCGCCAGTCGGCCACGGCGCGATCAGTGGGCTGACGCCGCGCTCACCGTAGAACGGTTCCGCCGGCGGCGGTTGCTCCGGCCCTCCGTTGGTAGAGCGCGCCGGAGCGGCGGTGCGGTAGATCGACGGTCCGAACCTTCCCGAACCCCTGGGCCTCGTAGTAGCGGCCGAGCCCGGCGTTGGTCTTCCAGGCATCGACGCGAAGCCAACGCTTGCCGGCGCGTTCCGCTTCCAGGGAGGCCCGGTCGAGCATCGCGGCGCCCAGGGAAGCGCCCATGGCGGTGGGGCGGGCGATCACCCGGTGCGCATACAGCGCATCGTCAGGGGCGTCGGCCGGTACCCAGAACTCGGGGTCAGCGAACCCATTGAGGGTGATCGTCCCCAGGTAGCCGGCGTCAGCGCTGTCGAGCACCACCTGGACGGTCCCGCGCGCGATGTCACGGCAGATCTTCTCGACGTTCGCCGGGTACCGCCACTGGTCGATCCCGCTGGAGCGCAGCCAGGCCGCCGCCTCGTGCCACATCGTGGAGATGATCCCGGCCTCGTCGACGCGGGCGGGGCGAAGAGTGGGGTGGTGGTCGTGCATGTGGACTCCCTGCCCCTGTCTCGTGGCCGCCGCACCGGCCACGTTGAACTGCCGGGGGAGCACGGCGCGGACCGGGCCGTGGACCATCCCGGACGACGCAGGGGCCCGGCCCGGGCTGGTATCCCTTGGCCGGGCCCTGTGGGGCACACGACGGGGCGCGGAGTGGCGAGGGGAGTTTGGTGCCAACTCCGCGCGGAAATGGGCGTGTATCCGCGGTCACCCCACGTGGTGCCTGGCTTCCGAGTGGTCAGAGGGCGAGGTCGCCGCTGACCACTCGTGCGTCATACGGGGAGCATCTGCCATTGCCGTTCACGGTGGTCGCCCTCCGCACCGTGCTGCGTGATCGCCGTGCGGGCGTTGGTGGCGACTCGCAGGAGCAGACCGCTGCTCCGGTTCGCGATCTCGTACACCCGCGGAGTGTCGGTCACGGAGCCCACCGGGATCAGCCTCCATTGCTGGTGGCGTGCGTCGCCTCCCTCGTAGGCGCGTTGCGCGACCGTCGCCCCGGCCGCCTGCCCCGCTCCGACGACTTCCAGGACCTTGCCGCTGCGCACGTTCTCGATCAAGTACAGGACGTCGCCGTTGTCCTGGCCCGCCACGATCAGCCGCCACCGCTGGTGGTCCCTGGGGGCGGCGAGGGACTGGTGGATCTCGGCCCCGTCCTTGGTGGACTCGCGCTGGACCGCCATCCGCAGCCTGCTGCGGACGTTGGCCCAGGCGACCACCGCGCCCGAATCGGGCAGCCCGGCCATCTTCTCCGACGCGATCTTCCGAATCCGGTTGTTGGCGTGGTCGGCGATGTAGAGGGCGTCAACGCAGTCCACGGCGAGCCCGTAGGGGAGGTTCAGTTGGGCGGTGGTGGCGGGGCCGTTGTCGCCGCTGAAGCCCGCGGTGCCGGTGCCGGCGACCGTGCTGATCGTCCCGTCCACCGTGACCTTCCGGACCCGGTGATTGCGGTAGCAGGAGAGGTAGAGACTGCCGGTGGTGTCGACCACCACCCCCACCGGGGTATTCAGTTGGGCGGCGGTGGCGGGGCCGTTGTCGCCGCTGAAGCCCGCGGTGCCGGTGCCGGCGATCGTGCTGATCTTCCCGTCCGTCGCGACCTTCCGGATCCGGTGGTTTTGGCCATCGGCGATGTAGAGGTTGCCTGCGCCGTCCACCGCCAGTGCCTGCGGGCGGTTGAGTTGGGCGGCGGTGGCGGGGCCGTTGTCGCCGCTGAAGCCCGCGGTGCCGGTGCCGGCGACCGTGCTGATCGTCCCGTCCACCGCGACCTTCCGGACCCGGTTGTTGGAGTACTCGGAGATGTAGAGGACGCCGGTGCTGTCCACCGCCACCCCCGTCGGGAGGTTCAACCGGGCGGCGGTGGCGGGGCCGTTGTCGCCGCTGAATCCTGCGGTGCCCGTGCCGGCGACCGTGCTGATCCTTCCGTCGGTCGTGATCTTCTGGACCCGGTGATTGCTGGAATCGACGATGTAGACGGCGTCCGCGCTGTCCACCGCCAACTCGCGCGGGCAGTTGAGTTGGGCCGACACGGCAGGGCCGTTGTCGCCCCGGTTGCCCGCGACCCCGGTCCCCGCGGCGGTGCTGATCTTGCCGTCGGTCGCGATCTTCCGGACCCGGTGGTTGCCGTAGTCGGAGAAGTAGAGGGTGCCGACGCTGTCGACTGCGATCCCGTACGGGTTTCTCAACTGAGCCGAAACGGCAGGCTCGTTGTCTCCTTTGAAGCCCGCGGACCCGGTCCCCGCGAGGGTGCTGAGGGGAGGGGTGGGGCCCTCGCCATCGGTGGCTGCCGCCTGGGCAGTGCTCATCGTCATCCCTTCACCGTTGACTGGCCGTCTGCTACGAGCGGTTGTTGGAACTTGACGGGTCCTTGGCGGTCGGCTGGGACGCCTTCGGAGCCTTGGCCTCGGGAGTCGGCGGAGCCTCGGGCGCCTTGGAGAAGTCGCTCTTCTTCGGCTTGCTCCCCAGGTCCTCGTCCTTCTGGAGGCCGCTGTGCTCCGTCACCGTCGTACTCGACTCCTGCATGCCGGCCGACGCCGCGTTGGACACCGAGCCCGGATCCTGGGCGTACTGGGCCTGCGCGCCGGCCGACGCCTGGGTGGTCTGGATGAAGGAGCCGAGGAAGCCCAGGATGGCCCGTGCTTCGGGCGACTGCTCCTGTACGACCTTCGCGCGGGAGTTGGCCCCGTGGATCGAGCTGTTGAACAGGCTCGCGCTGGTGTCGTCGTAGGTGTCGTCGTCGGCGTCCTCGAAGTCGACGCCCGCACCCGGCTGTGGCTTGGCTCCGTCGGTGGTTACTGAGAACAGCCCCGCGCCCCTGCCCGCGAAGCCGAAGATGTTGTCGAACACCATGGTCGTTACCCCTGGTTGTCGTCGTGGCGTCGTCGTGGCGGTGTCGCCCGCCCGGTCAAGGTCCCTTGTGCAGCTCTCGTTCGCTGCCGGTCAGGCTCTCGCCGTCGAACATCGTGTGGTGGGCCTCCAGGGCGGAGACGACCTCGGCCAACCCCTTCATGCGGAAGCCGTTGCCGTCCCCCAGGTCGATGTCGTTGATGTCGCGGGCGACGACGTCGTTGAGGCCGGGGTAGTTCCGGGACTGCGGGGGAGCCAGGACCGTCACCGGCACGGCGTACTTCACCGCGAGCAACCCGGAGAAGGTCACCGGGATCTCGTAGAGGAACTGCTTGCGGGTACGCCGCTGCGTGACGAGGGTCTTCACCCGGGAGCCCGCCGGGACCTCCCCGGAGATCTCCGATTTCGAGGCCCAACTGGTGGTCAGGGAGCCGCTGACGGAGGCCATGATGCCCAGCATCAACTGGGCGTTGAGCTCCGCCTTGCCGGTGGCGGTGCCCGAGGTCGTGAACGCCACGGAGTTGGTCACCGAGCTCGTCGCGGAGTTCGCCACCGCGTTCTTCACGCCGTTCTCGGCGCCGTTGGCGGTGTCGACCCCGATGTCCTCCTTGCTGTTCTCGTTGGTCACGGTGTTCGTGACCTTGTTCTCCATCTCGTTCTGGAGCTGCGTCCCAAGCTGCGTCTGGAGGTCCAACTGGAGCTGGTTCTGCAACTGGAGTTGGAGCTCCGCGCCGACGGAGCCGCCGAAGGTGAGCTGGGCCTCTCCCTGGAGCGTCCACGTGATCCCGTTCGACACGGTGAACTCGACCGCGTCGGTGAAGTTCATCGGGGTCGTCAGGCTGCGGTTGGCGTAGGTGCGCGAGGAGAACGTTTCGGGCGGGGGCTGGTCGATGTTGCCCCGCTCCTCGATCAGTGGCTCCCCGAGGTTCATGTAGGCGAGCCAGCCCAGTTTGGACGCGGTGCCGGGGAAATCTCCGAAGCTCGACTTGTTCAGGGAGAACCCGATGGGTTTGTGCTGCACGCCGTAGTCGTCGACGTAGACCAGGTTGGGGTGGTCCAGGATGGACTTCCAGGTCTGCTCGATATTGAGTTCGCGCAGGTTCTTCTTCGTTAGCGGTTGGCGCTTGGCCCGTTCCAGGTTGTACGCGTTGGAAGGCATTCCCCGTCCTCAACTGATCTGGGCGAACTGCGCTCGGTGAAACGGAAACAGGCGTCTGTGCAGGTTCCGGCAATCGAAATTATCACGGGCTCCATCACTCGCTAGGGTGCCTCTTTGTATTCACTCAAACGGGTGATCGCGGTTCGGTGGCCGTTCTCAACTCACAAGACCGGGCAGTAAGTTGAAGCGCTGCCGATCACCCGATCGATGACTTTCCGACGGCCCTACCTGTGAGCGCCCTGACCTCGCCCGTTGACGCGGATGAGGGTGCGTGATTCGGCCAATCAATCGTTTCCGGACTCGCTTAGTCGAGGGTGATTGAGCCCGCGGTAATTGCGGTAATGCCGCGCGACAGACCACTGAACTGGCGCCCCAACGCGTTGTTCTCCACATCCAGAACAGGTGAGGTTTCCGCGATGTACACCCAAGAACGCACGACAATGGCGAATTTGGTGGTCGGCGGCCCGGTGGCCGTGAACAGCTACGACAACGCAATCGTGGCAGCGCTCATCGAAAACCGGCCGGTCATGCTCGTCCACGCCTTCAACGGCGGCTACTTGAAGCCCGCCGACCTGAAGGAGGAGAGCCACGACAAGGGGGTCCAACTGGCCACTGCGCTCGATCCGGCCACCAAGGAGGCGGAGGGCCACCTCTGGTACATCACCCCGGCCGGCTTCTTTGGACAGCGGCCGCTGTACTTCATCGAGAGCGCCGCGGGCCAGGCGACACCCAAACCCGCCGCGGCGGGCGAAGCCGACGGCGGCCGCGGCGACGACGGTAGGCCGAAGTCCAAGCGCCGGCGCATCACCGCCCACCAAGAGGCCCCCAAGAGCACGGCCGACACCCTCCAGGTCGGCCTCCCCGACAAGGTCGGCGACAAGTGGCGCGGGAAGAACGGTGCGCCCGAGGACACCCAACTCTGGGTCGTCACGGTGACGCCGTGGGGCGGGATCACCTTCGTGCCGATCACCCACCCCGACGCCATCCTCGGCTTCAAGGACCACGCGGTGACGGCCAACAGCGAGGCGCGTCTCACCTACAACTGGGGCGGGGACTTCACCGGGACGGTCATCAACACGTTCTACCCGCGGCTGCCCAACGAGTGGAACGTCCCCTACCACCACGTCTTCACGTGATCCGCGGTCACCGCCGTGCCCACCACGTCCCGAGCCAACGCCCTTACCGCCTGGAAGAGGCACCACGATGCCCGTGCCCACGGAAGAACTGAAACTGGAGATCGTCCACGCCGCCACGGGGAAGACCCTGGGCGCCAAGGCCGCGCCGAGCGCGGACGGGGCGCTCGTCGTCCGCGACTTCCCCGATGACGGCCCGAGTCCGGAACAGTGGCAACTCACCCCCGTGCAGCCCGCGAAGGGCGGCCAAGGCGGTCAAGCCCAGGACGACCAGGCATACGTGATCCGCAACGCGGTCAGCGGGAAGGTGCTCGACAACCCCGCCGCCGCGGACCGCGGCGTCCGTCAAGGGGCTGCCGCCGCCGGCAAGAAGAGTCAGCAGTGGCGCCTGGTCCCCGTTGCGGGCGAGGCGGGCCTCTACTTCATCGAGGGCGCGACCGACGGCGCCGTGCTCGACCTCGACGACCCCGGCCCGGACGACACCCGGATCGTCCTGCGCGAGTACGACGACGGCGCGGCGAGCCAGCGGTGGCGGTTCGTCCCGGCCGAGCCCGAGCGCATCAGCGACCCCGTGCTGCGCTGGTCACCACTGAACCACTGGAACGGCCGCCAGTCCTGGCGACTGGCCCGCTCGACCGCGCTGCGGCCAACTCCCGGTGCGACGCCCTCCTTCAGCGACCTGCTGCTGGCCGTCGAAGGGTTCGGGAGCGACAAGGACGCCGGGGAATGGAAGAACGAGGGAGCCCCCCGCTCTCCCAGCGGACAACCGGGCTGGTGGGCCGGGGCCGGCGCGCGCTTCCTCGTCGACACCACGGGAGCAAAGCGGGCGGACATCGTCGGGCTCAAACCCGGGAAGGGGGCCGTCACGTCGTCCAGCCGGGGCGACGGGACGTTCGACGACGAGCGCGTCCTGCACCCACCCGTGCCCTCGCCAAGTCCCGCGGACCTGTGGACCGTTGTGGACACGACGGGCGACGGCAAGCCCGACATCGTCGTGCTCGCCGCTGACGGTGTCCGGGTGTCCTCTCAAGGCGAGGACGGGACGTTCGCACCCGCAGGCGGCCAGCCGGCCCTGAAGGCGTTCGGCCACGGCGCACCGGCGGGTGGTTGGCTGGTCGACAGGCATCCCCGCTTCCTCGTTGACACCACCGGTGACGGCAGGTTGGACGTCGTCGGCTGCCACGACGACGGCGTCTGGGTCTCGCTCCAGGACGAGGAGGGAAAGTTCGCACCGCTCGCCGACGAACCGGCCCTGAAGGCGTTCGGGCACAGTGCGGAGGCGGGTGGTTGGCTGGTCGACAGGCATCCCCGCTTCTTCGTCGACACCACCGGTGACGGCAGGTTGGACGTCGTCGGCTGCCATGACGACGGCGTCTGGGTGTCCCTCCAAGACGAGGACGGAACGTTCGCCGAACCCCTCTACGTCCTCGACGACTTCGGGGTCGAGCAGGGGTGGAGCTCGATCGAGGAGCACCCCCGGTTCCTGATCAAGACCACCGAGGGCGGAGCACAGGACATCGTCGGGTTCGGCCCGCAGGGCGTCGTCGTGGCGCGCGGGCGGGGCGACGGCACGTTCGAGCCCGCGAAGCTGGTCCTGAACGACTTCGGGCTCGCCCAGGGATGGACCGGCGGGAAGCACCTTCGCCTCCTCGCCGACGTCACCGGCGACGGCAATACCGACATCGTCGGCTTCGGCAACGAAGGTGTCTGGGTGTCGCACAGCCGCGGCGACGGCCGGTTCGAGCAGGCTCAGTTGGTGTGCCGCGGGTTCGGGTACGACGAGGACGCGGGCGGCTGGCGGGTCGACCGACACCACCGCTTCCTCGCCGACATCACCGGTGAGGGACGCGTCGACATCGTCGGCTTCGGCGGCCCCGGGGTGCACGTGGCCCGGAACCTCTACCGCCGCTTCCGGACCCGATAGCCAACAGCGCACCTCCACAGCCGCAGCACGCCGACGCACCCACGGCGTGCCGACCCCCGCCCCCTCCGCCCCGACCTGCGGCCTGGCACGCGCTCGCCTGCCAGGCCGCACGAGTCCGACCGCACGATCCGTTGATCAGCGGCTGCATCGCCGGGAGTTGGCAGCGGTGGAGGCATTCGCCCCTCGCGCTCCCGCTGACCTGGTTACGCTGTGCGCATGGATCGTCATGAAGCGCAAGCGTTGCACGGTGGAGAGATCGCCCCGGCGGTACGTGCCTGGTACGGTCCGGAGGATCTCGGCTCCGCCCCCGCGTTCGCGGGTGGATTCATCAACT
Source organism: Streptomyces sp. WZ-12 (assembly GCF_028898845.1). NCBI lineage: Bacteria > Bacillati > Actinomycetota > Actinomycetes > Kitasatosporales > Streptomycetaceae > Streptomyces > Streptomyces sp. WZ-12. The sequence goes on from NZ_CP118574.1 coordinate 8,438,473, forward strand.
TCGGTTACTGGCAAGGGATTTCCCTCGACCGGCCGCTCGGTGCGGAGGACCGGATCCGTAGCCAGCGGAATCTCTACCGTCGCGTGCTGCGGGCGCTGGGGCCAGGTGGTGGGGCGGGGAAGGCCGTCGAGATCGGTTGCGGCCTGGGGCTGGGCAGCGCACTGGCCTTGGAGGAGTTCGGCTTCGACGCGGTGACCGGGATGGACATTCACCCGGAGCAACTGGCGCGGGCCCGTCGGGTCCACGCGGAACTGCTGGAACGGTCGCCCGACCGGCTGCGGTTCGCGCAGGGGTCAGCGGAGCACATGCCCTTTGCTGACGGGCAGTTCGACTCTCTGTTCACGCTGGAGGCGGCGCAGCACTTCCGGGACCTGGCGGCCTTCGGGCGTGAGGGCGCACGGGTGCTGCGCCCCGGTGGACGGTTGGTGGTCAGCAGCTTCTTCGTACCCGATGGCGGCGCCGGAAAGGCGGAGGCGCTGGCCGATCGACTGGAGAGCTTCGCCATCGACCTGGACGTGGCCCATCGACTGGACGAACTACTCGACGCCCTCCAGGACGCCGGGTTGAGCGAGGTGCGCGTCGAGTCGATCGGGGAACACGTGTGGGCGGGATTCGACAGCTTCCTCGCCGGCATCAACCAGCCCGAGCAGTGGCCGCGCAACTTCCTCCGGGCCTACCGCGAGGGACTGTTGGACTACTACGTGGTCACCGCGCAGCGGCCCGCGGGTGCGTGAACACCGCGCAGCCCCCCGCCTGCCGTTCCTCCGCCGGGCGTGCCTCCGAGGAACACATTCCGCCGGCCAGGCATTGATGAGTACCGGACGGTGGTGACCACTCGACGGCGGTGTTCACCCGACCGCGAGAGACCGGAAGCGGAGGCGCGCCCATGCCCAACACCCATGCGATGCAGGATGTCCCCTTGGTCGATGGCCCGGTTGAGTTCCGGGGGGCGTTGGAATGGGAGACCGTCGGGGCGGCCGTGCTGCCGTTGCGGCTGCCCGCGTGGACCAGGGCACAGTATCCGGACGCGTTCATGCGCGGGGTGGCCGAGATGCCCTCGGGCGTGCGACTGGCGTTCCGCACCGAAGCGAGACGGCTGGAGCTCCAAGTCCTCACCACCGTATGGCACTTCGACGACAGCCCGGACCTGATGGGCCCGGGGGTGGTGGAACTGGTCGTGGACGGGGAGTCGGTCGGCCGGGCCGCGGTGCCGGTCGGCAACGTGGTGCGCCTGGCCGACGTGCGGGCGGAACAGCGGCTCGAACCAGGTGCCCCCGGAACCGTGCGGTTCGCGGACCTGCCGGCCGGGCCGAAGGAGATCGAGCTGTGGCTGCCGCAACAGACCCGCACCGAACTGCTCGCCCTGCGCGCCGACGCCGAGGTCGCACCGCCCGCACCGAGCGACCGCCGCCGTTGGGTGCACCACGGCAGCTCGATCAGTCACTGCATTGCCGCGGACGCCCCCACAGGCACCTGGCCGGCCGTGGCCGCCGCGCTCGCCGGAGTGGACCTGCTCAACCTCAGCCAGGCCGGCAACGCGCTGCTCGACCCCTACGTCGCGCGCACCATCCGGGACGCCCCCGCCGACCTGATCAGCCTCAAGGTGGGCATCAACATCGTCGGCAGCGCATCGTTCCGGCGGCGCACCTTCGCCCCGGCGGTACACGGCTTCCTGGACACGGTCCGCGAGGGTCATCCGGAGACTCCTCTGCTGCTGATCTCGCCGATCCTCTGCCCGTTGCTGGAGGACACCCCGGGCCCGCGGGTCGAGACGCCCGCGGGGGCGAGGGCCATCGGCGACCCCGCCGACGTGGCCCGGGGCGCCCTCACGCTGAACGTCGTGCGCGACATCCTCGCCCGGATCGTCGCGGAACGCGGCGAGCGCGACCGGAACCTGCACTACCTGGACGGGCGCCGGCTCTTCGCCACTGATGACATCGACGACCTGCCGGACGGCCTGCATCCGAACGCGGCCGGCTACCGACGGATCGGCAAGCGGTTCGCGGACGTTGGCTTCGGGCCGCGAGGGGCGTTCGGCCAGTAGGCCGCGTTCTGCACCACGGCCCGCCCTCCGCGAAAGCCGTGTCTGCGACCCAGGATGACCACGAGCCTGGCAGCCGCGGCCAACACCGCCGCGATCGCGGAGTCAGCGCCAACTGGAGAGGGAGACCGACCGCGCTGATCCGCCGGGCTCCAACGTGCCGACCTGGACCGAGCAATGGAGCTTGGCATAAAACGACACGGTCTCGTGCGCGTGGTTGTACACCGACCGCGAGGGGGTGAACGGCACCTCCCTGCAGTCGTGTTGACGGTTGTGCACGGCCTTCATCTCCCCGTCGAAATCGGGCTTCGACCAGAAGCAGACGGTACCTTCCGGGCAGGCGGCCTCGGCGCCGACCCGGGAGGTCGTCGCGGTGCCGGTCGTTGCGTGTGTGGGGACGGCGGTGGTGAACACGAGGGCGACCGCAGCGGCCAGCGGGCCCAGTGCCGCGGAGAGTTGCTGGATGCGCATGGGGTTTCCGGTTCTCCCGTGACGGTCAGAGCGTGCCGTGAACCAGGTCGCCTACCGGGCGTTCACCGGGAAGCGGGGCCGGCCCTGGCTCTGGACGCCCATCGCCCCCGGGAATCCGCCCTGCGAACCGGGTTCGTAGGAACCAGTGTGCGGCAGCATGCAGGGCCGGGGCGCGGCGTTCGAGTTACTGTCACGCTTACGGGCACCGTTGTACGAGTGCGTGCGGGGACGCGCGGAGAAGGTTCCCCTCACCCGGTGGAAAGCACGGTGCGGCGCGTGGGAGCTGGTCGGGCTCAGCGCGGTGTGATGGCGATGCCCTCGGGTTCGTGTCCGGTCGGCAGCGTAGCGCGGAGCTGCCGGGTGTAGGGGTCGATGACCGACACGCTGTCGGACCGTTCGTTGGTCACCCACACCCGCCGGCCGTCCGGAGTGACGGCGACGCCCTGCGGCTGCGCGCCGACGTGGACGTGGCCGATGATGCGGCGGGCGGCGATGTCGATGATCAGCAGGCAGTCCCGGGCCGAGTCGGCGACGTAGAGGAACCGGCCGTTGGGGCTGACCGCGTTCCCCAGCGGGGCCTGGCCGCCGGGAAGGCGGGCCACCACGACGTCGCGGCGGGTGTCGATGACCGAAACCGTGCTGGAACCGGTGTTGGAGACGTACACCAGGCGGCCGGAGGGCGGCGAGCTGATGCCGCTGGGGAAGTCCCCCACCGGGATACGGCGGATCGGCCGCGATTGTGGGTCGAGCACCGTTACCGAGCCACCGCCGTTGTCGGTCACGTATGCGCGTCCGTCCGGGATGGTGGTGATGCTGTGCGGCAGCGGTCCCACCCGCACGGTGGCGATCACGTGGCACCCCCGGGCGTCGATGACCGAGACCGTGTCCGAGCCGAAGTTGGCCACCAGCACCCTGCGACCGTCCCGGGTCGGCATCGCGGCAAAGGGCCGGCGCCCCACTCGTACGGTTGCCTTGACCAGCCTGGCGCCGATGTTGATGACCGAGACGGTGTCGGACTGGCCGTTGGCGACGTAGACCGATTCGCCGTCCGGAGCCGCCCCCACGCCGGTCGGGCCGTGGCCCACCTGGACGGCACCGAACTTCCGTTCCAGGCGGGTGTCGTAAGCCGAGGCGGTCTCGGTGCCGCTGTTGGCCACGTAGGCGCTGATGCGGATGGGGTAGCCGGCCACGCGCCGGGCCACGGTGCGCGGCGGCGCGCCAGCGGTGACCAGTGTGCTGGTTAACACCAGGGCGGCGGCCGTGCTCCAGCACAGCCGGTGGCCGCGGCGGGAGAGCAGCGCGCTCGCGGCGACCCGGGTCGGTGTCTTGCCAAGAAGCTCGCTGGCCGGCGGAGGACGGTGCATGACTCTCCTGGGGCAGTAGTGATCAGTGCGCTCCACGACAGCAGGCATCGCGTGGTCCCGCAGTCCCGCTCTGGGCCAGACGGCCCCGTCCGACCCCTGAGGGGTGAAGCGGAGGCGTGCGGCAGCAAGGGCGGCTGACCCATCTGCTTCGGAAATGCGACCTACAAGTGCAGGAATGAAGTGGCGCGGGCCGGCAATGCCCTGACGAATTTCCGTGCTGCGGCCACGAGGTTCGGTATCCGCACGGAGGTCGTCCACGGCACCGGTGAAGGCGAGTGTCGATGACAGGTGCCCGGCGTCGCCACGACGAGCGGGTCGTGGACCGCGCCGGCCCTGTCACGGGCGACGTTCCCGCGCCCTTTCCGCGTTCTCCCGCGCGTTCCGCGCCGAGGTCGGCACGACCTCGGCGCGCTTGCGACGCGATCAGCGACGGCGAGGGGGCGCGAGCACCGCGGCCGGTGACGGATGTACGCGCATGCGGACGAACCTAGTCATCGCTGTGGGGAAGGCCATCGTCCAAGACGATGCGGATGGTCCGGCCCTGCCCCTCGACCTTGGCGATTTCGGTCGCGATGCGGTCGTAGGAGGTCGTCGCCATCGCCCAGTCGATGGTGAGGGGAGCGGCGTCGTGACGGGTGTTCCACAGCTCGATGAGAAGCGCGATGAGCGAACGCCCGGACAGGACGGTCTGGATGCGGCCCTGCTCGACGTCCTGGACGGTGGGCGGAGTGCGGAAGTGGGAGTGGTCGACGGTCAGGCCGGAGATCCACTCCCAGGTGTCCCGGTGCGCGACGAGTTCGGCGGACGCGACGCCGGCGGCCTTGAGCAGCAGGACGCCGTGGCTGACCTGCGGGACTTCGGGCCGGGCTGCGGGGACTTGCGCGGGGGTGGCGGTGCCGCGGTAGGCGTCCTCGATCGCCTTCTTGAGGGCGTGGTCCTGCTCCCGGCCCTGGTTGTCCTCCCCGGACACGGGCTGCGGCTCGGTGTTGTCCATGGTCTCCGCTTGCTGGTTGGCGTTGGGCTCGGCGTGCGGGCTCGGTGCGGTGGTTGCGGGGGCGGGCGGAGGCGTGGGCTCGGGCTTGGCCGCGGCCGGCTCCGGCGTCTCCACGGCCGGCTCGTTGCGGGCGTGTTCCGGGGAGTCTTCCGGGGCGCGGTCCTGGGGTGGTGGGGGTGCTGCGGCGGCGCGTAGCAGGTCGGCGAGTTCCAGAAGCTGCCGGAACTCGCTCCGGGTTGCGTGCAGTTCGCCGGTCAACCGGTCCTGGCGGGAACGTAGTTCCCGATTCTCGTCACGTAGCTCGATGGTGCCTCGTTGAAGGGCCTCCTGGATCTGCAGGCGGCTCTGCGCGAGTTCCCCATGCAGGGCGGACAAGCCGTAGGCGGGGTCCTCAAGGCGATCTAACTTCTTCTCAAGACGACCTAACGTCTCCTGCACTGCCCCCAGTTGTTTCTTCACGGCGTCGAATTCCTGTGCCCACTTCACGTAACTCCCCGACTACTCTGCGGTGTTGATCGCGTTCGTACCTCCCCACGGGGGTGACGTGTGACGCGGCGTTTTCTGGCCGATTGCTGACCGGTTAGCGGCCGGTTGGTTGGACGGTCGGTCGACGGCCTCGGTGGCGATGCGCTCCGCCATGGCGTCCAACGGTGCCTGTTTGGGCTCGAAGTGCCCATGGAGGGCGCCGACCGGAACTCCGAGGCGAGTGGCCAGTTTGCGGGTGGAGAACCCGGTTGCAGCGCGGCTTCCAGCGCCACGCTCTGGTCCCACGGCATCGCCGCCCGCCCCACCGGTGACTTGCTGGTGGGCGCCGATGGCGTCAACTCGGCAGTCCGCGACCGCCTGGTAGCCGTCGCGCCGACCGACACCGGTGTGTGATGCGTGATCGGCCGGACCGTGCTGGACGAGCGGTTCGCCCGGCTGGTGCCTGGCTTCGGCGCCATCGTGTCCGGCGGCGGAGCCTCGATGATGCTCGGCCCGATGTGCTTCCGGCGCCAACCAGCCGACGTCGCCGTCGAGTTGGCGCCCGCGGTGCGGCGCCTTCCGGATGTCGGCGACTACCTGGAGGGCCCAGACGCCTACCAGGGCAGCCGCCCGGCCGCGTCGAAGTAGCCCCCGGTGGGCCCGTCCGCGCCCACCAGCGCCATCCGGACGATGATCTCGGCGCCCTCCTCGACCGTCTGCACGCCGGTGTTCCCGTTCAGGTCGGTCTTGGTGAAACCAGGCTCCACCGCGTTGATCCGCATCCGCGGGAACGCCTTCGCGTACTGCACGGTGATCGTGTTGACCGCGGTCTTCGACGCCGGGTACGCGACGCCGGGGTAGGCGGCGGCCGGGTGGTCCGGGGTGGTCAGGTGCGTGAGCGAGGCCAGGCCGCTGCTGACGTTGACCACCACCGGGGCGGCGGAGCGCTGCAACAGCGGCAGTACTGCGTGCGTGACGCGCACCGTGCCGAAGACGTTGGTCTCGAAGACCTCCCGCATAGCGTCGGCCGTGACCTCCGCGGCCCCGGCCACCTCGTTGTTCGTGCCCCGCGCCTCGATGCCGGCGTTGTTGACCAGCACGTCCAGACCGCCGTCGGCCTCGATCGCCTCGACCGCGGCCGCGACGGACGCGTCGTCGGTGACGTCGAGCTGCACGAACCGTGCCTGGGAGCCCAGTCGCTCGGCTGCCTGGCGTCCGCGGGCCGCGTCCCGGCTGCCGATGTAGACGGTGTGACCTGCGGCGATGAGGCGGCGGGCGGTCTCGAAGCCGAGGCCCTTGTTCGCTCCGGTGATCAGTGTTGTCGTCATGCCTTCATCGTCCGTCCGGCCCGCTCCCACAGCCAGCAGCCCCGCCTTCCTGGGACCGGCAGTACCAGGAAGGCGGACGATCGGCGGGGCACACTGGTCGCATGGCGACGACGGAGTTCGGCAAGGCGGTGCGCCGCTGGCGCGACCGCGTCCCACCCGAGGCGGCCGGGCTGCCGGCCGGCGGGCAGCGGCGCGCGGCCGGTCTGCGTCGGGAGGAGCTGGCCATGCTCGCCGGGATCTCCGTCGACTACGTGACCCGGCTTGAGCAGGGGCGGGCCGCCAACCCCTCGTCCCAGGTCGTCGAGGCCCTGGCCCGGGCGCTGCGGCTGTCGCAGGAGGAACGCGCCCACCTGTTCCACCTGGCCGGGCTCGCGCCGCCGGGACCGGAGACGGTGCCTGGGTACCTCACCCCGAGCATCCAACGGCTGCTGGACCGACTGACGGGGACGCCCGTGGCGGTCTTCAACGCCGCCTGGACCCTGCTCGTCGCCAACGCCCCGTACGAGGCGCTGATGGGCGACCTGCCCGCCGGGCACGGCAACGAACGCAACGGCGTGTGGCGCCACTTCCTCGGTGGCGGCACCAGCAGGGCCCGCCGCACGCCGCAGGCGCAACGCGAACACGAGGCCACGCTCGTGGCCGACCTGCGCGCCGTCGCCGAGCGCTACCCGGCCGACCGCTGGCTGCAACGGCTGATCGCGGAACTGCGCACGGGCAGCGAGCGGTTCGCGCAGCTCTGGGACACCGGCGCCCCCGGCCCCCACAGAGCCTCGCGCAAGACGATCGACCACCCGCAGGTCGGACCCGTGACGCTGGACTGCGACCTCCTCACGGTGGCGGGCAGCGACCTGCGGATCATGGTCTACACCGCCGAACCCGGCACCGGGGACGCCCAACGCCTCGCCCTCCTGACCGTCCTCGGCTCCCAGGACCTCGTCACCCCGGACACCTGAGCGTTCGCCCCGCGCGCCACTGCCGTGGACGCGAGCCCCTGGCCGCGCGGTGCGGAGCGGGCTGCCGTTCCGGCCGAAGTCAACACCGTGAGGGAGAAGCGCACCGCGACGACCTTGACGCAGGGGACACGCACCGGGGCGTCAGCGTCGCAGAACTGCGCCGGGGAGCAGTGGAACTGGATGAGCAGTGCATCGGAGCGCCACCGGGCCGAGGCCACCTCGCGGCGCGGTGGCGTGACACCGACGTGTCCCCACATATGCCAGCAAGGCAGGCCGCTAGCATCGCGCGCATGGCCGACCACACCCCCGACCGGCTAGGGGCCACAAGAACGTCATCCGCCGCGCCTTCCGCACGGCTGATGCTCCAGGTCATAGATGCATTCGACCAGTACGCGCGCGAACGCCGGGCCGCGACCGTCGGAGCCGGTGACGGCGCCGACGACGGTGACGACCCACTGCGCCATGTGCGTTGGATCGCCGACAACTACGAAAGCCGGTGCGGCGACCCCGAACACCTGCAAGCCCACCTGGAGCAGCTCGCCAACGAACTCGGCCTCCATGACGTGTGGGCGCTGCGAGTTGCCGGCGAGGCCGTCGTCGCCGCCACCCCCGTCGTGATCCTGCGCGCAGCGCAGCGCGGCATGCGGGCGCCGGCCATCGCCGAGGCGATCGGCCTCGCGCCCGCACGTGTCTATGACGTCCTCAGCCGCTACGTCCGGTACACCTGGCGCGTCGACGTGCAAGACGCCCCCGACCAGTGGTGGCCCATCGACGAGGGCGAACAGGTCGCCGAGCGCCGCTTCGTGACGGAGTCAGACGTGGCCCATCGAGCGACACGGATCGGCGCTGCCAAAGCCGATGGCCGCTCCTTGCGGGTGCTGGTCTGGCAAGGCCCACAGAGCGACGACGCCGACGCGTCCTATACCCACACGGTGAACACCACACGCTGACATCGCACGCGTGAGGGCGGTGGGTGGCGGACGGTCGGCGAACGGGCCCGAGTTCGGTCCGAGCGTGCGGTCGAGCTCCGTCGTCGTTGCCTCACGCATACCGGATGACCAGTTGCCGTAGGCCCGTCGAGTTGATCCAGTGCAGTCGCGGCAGTGCCGGCGTAGACGTAGTCGTCACGTGAGGTTCGACAGGAGCAGGGTCATGGCGAGCCCGCAGACGCTGACGATCGTTTGGATGGCGGTGTGTGACTTAGTGGCCTGTCCCAGCGTCATGCCGAAGGATTCCTTGACCAGCCAGAATCCGGCGTGATTGACGTAGTTGAGGCCGATGGAGCCGGCGCCGATGGCGATGACCAGCAGCGCGGTGTGCAGGCTTCCGCCGGTTGCGGTGAGGGGCGCGAGGATGCCGGTCGCGGCGACAATGCCCACGGTGACTGATCCGGTCGAGAACGAGAGCAGCAGCGCCACGAGCCAGCCGAGGACGAGGACGTTGAGGTGAGCGCCGGTGGCCGCGGATTGAACGGCCTTGCCGATGCCGGAGTCCACGAGTATCTGGTTGAACGCTCCGCCGCCCGCGATGATCAACAGGATGCCGGCGACGGACTTGAGGCTGTCGGCCGAGGACGTACGGATCGCCTCGGAGGGCATGCCGCTGCGGTAGCCGAGGGCGAAGAGCGCGACGAGGAAGCCGGCGAACATGGCGATCACCGGCTCGCCGGTGAAGGCCAGCACGGGTCGCAGGGGATCGGTCTTGGCGAGGGCGAGTTCGGCCAGGGTGTTGAGCAGCATCAGCGCCACGGGGACGAGGACCGCGGTGACCGCGAACCCGGTCGGGACGGCGTTCCTGGTCGGCGACGCGACCCCATCGCCCGTTGCCGGCGGTTGAGTGCGCGGCGCGTGGTCTGCCCTGCCTTCGCCGCCGGATGTCGCGCCGCGGTAGGCGAATTGGGCCACCAACTCGCTGTCGGGGTACACCGCGAGTCGTGGCGCGATCCATCGGCCGTAGACCGGTCCGGCGAGGATGACGGTCGGAATCGCGCAGACGAGACCAACCAGCATGGTGAGGCCCAGATGTGCGTGCAGACCCTGCACCGCGATCAGTGGCCCGGGGTGTGGGGGCACCATGCCGTGCAGCGTCGAGAGTGCCGCGATCGTGGGAGCGGCCAGGTAGAGGTAGGGCGAGCCGTTGAACTTCCCTGTGTGGCCCAGGCGTTGGGCCACACTGAAGACCAGCGGGAGAAGCACGATCAGCCCGATCTCGAAGAACATCGGGATTCCGATGACGAACGCGGCGGCCGCCATGTACCAGGGAAGCCGGCGCCCCTCGGCGCGGTCGACGACCAGCCGCGCGATCTTGTCGGTGGCTCCCGAGTCCGACAGGATCCGGCCCAACATGGCGCCGAAGGCCAATGTCACACCCACGTTGCCGAGGATCTTGCCGGCGCCCTGCTCCAGGGACGTGGTGATACGGGTAGGGGATTCGCCGGCCGCCAGACCGACACCGATCGAGACGAGCATCAAGGCGGTGAACGGATGGAACCGCAACCGTGAGTTGATCAACGTGACCAACGCCCCGATGGCGGCCGCCAGGATGATCAGCAAGGTCCAAGCGTGTGCGGTCACCGCCGGCCCCCTCTCGTGCGGCGCGTGCCGCCTGCCGGCTCGATGAATGACGCCATGTGAACTCCCCGGTTGCCGCGGCTCGTTGAGGCTGTCGGACATCAGGTCCAACCGGGGAAGCTATCGGACGTTGGTCGCGCCGCTCCAGGTTGTGGGCGCGAATCTCGTGATCGCCGTTCTGTTGGGTTGTGGGTTGTGGGTTGTGCGCACGAGCAGGGGCGGAACACGGGCCTCTGACGAGGTTCCTGGAGACAGACGCCTGCGGCCGAGCGTCGCCGGGGGGAAGGCGACCCGACCTCGGCAGGCCGGCGCCTCGCAGCCGCCCAGCCGCCCAACACCCAGCAGGTCGTGTCTGTCCTGTCCTGCCCTGCTCGGCGTCACCGATGGATGTGCCGGGGCCGGTGTGTCACTGCAGGCGGCGTTTGATGACCGCGGTGTTGGCGGCCTTGTCGTGCATGCACTGTCGGAACGGCTCGTTCCAGATGCACGACAACACGTTGATCAGGCCGAGGACCGGCACCATGCCGATGCCCAGATAGGCCAGCCAACGACCCAGGGCGTGACCGAAGCCCAGCTTCTCACCGGTTTCGACCTTGACGACGCGCACGCCACAGATGGCTTTGCCGATGGTGCCGCCCATCGCCATCGTCAGCGGTTCGAAGAACAGGCCGACGAGCAGCGTCCAGGCGAAGAGACCGAGAACGATGGGCACCCCGCGGTGGTCTCCGGCCTTGAACGTGCTGGACATCCAGATGGTCGCCGGCACCCAGGCACCTCCGATCAACACGGCGGCGATCAGGTAGTCGAGGAAGCGGGCGAGCAGGCGCATGCCGGGGGACGCGAGCGCGTGCGGGGGCGGGCCCTGTCGCATGCCCATCTGCGGTGGCATCGGCTGCGGCGCCCCGTAAGGGGGTACGGGGGCCTGCGGAGGATACGGCTGGGGCGGTACGCCCTGCGGCTGACCGTAGTGCGGTTGCGGGGGACCGAAGCCGGGACCGGGCTGGGGCTGGTTGGGCGGAGGCGGCGGCTGGAAGGTACTCACAGAAGGCGATCCAAGCGGATACCCCGGCATGGCGACAACCTGGGGATGCACGAACCGGGACACGTGACAACCAATCGTCCCACGCGCTCCCGATCGTCCGGGGAGTTGGCCGGGCCGGTGAGCTGCACTGCTACCGACCGGTGGTCAAGCCCACCCTTGGGCCGGCCCCCGCATCCGCCCTGGGCGTGCGCCCTGAGCGTGCACCGCTCAGATCAACACCCCCTCCAGGAGCGGCTGTTACCTTTTGTCCTCCCGAGCACCTGACCGAGCTTTCCCGGGCAGGGTTTACGCTCGGACGGCATGAACCTCTCCATGACTTGGTTAGAAGTCGCTCGCGTCAGTATGGGGTACGCACTCGTCCTGGCAGCCCTGTTCACGTTGGTCGTCATCGGCTCCCTGCTCGTGGCACGGGACGCTCTGCTTTCCGACTACCCGCCGGCGATCAGGGAGCGGTACGGGGAGTAGAGCACGCGCGGCAGACGGACGGCGACCGTGGCCGGCCTGCTCAATCTGCTGCTCTTCGTGGCCGTTCCGGTGGCCGGCGTGCTCGACCTCCAGGGCCGGGTGGACGGTCGCCTGGGGTTCGTGCCGCCGTTCGCCTTGGGCACCGTCGGCTTCCTGGCCCTCACCCTCTTCGACCTGTTGGTCATCGACTGGCTGCTGTTCTGCACGGTACGGCCGCGCTTCATGACGCTGCCTGGCACCGAGGGCATGCCCGAGTACCGTGACCTCGCCTTCCACGCCAGGGTGTTGGTTCCGCGCCCCGTTCCCTGGCCGCTGCTCGCCATCCCCGGGTACGGGGTGTTGGTGGGAGGCACTGCCTGGCTCGTGGAGACGTTGACTGGCTGAGGGCGGACGCCTGGAGGCCGGGGGCTCTTGGGTGCGCCCCCTCTGCGGCGTCAGCGGCCGTGATGGCCGTCCCGGGGGCGGGGCACGGAGGGCGTGGTGCCTGGCCCTCGGGCGATGGTGCGGGCGATGGCCCGGGCCTCGACGCCCACCTGGTGCAACGCGCCGCTCAGGGGGTTGGTGAAGCCGGCGAAGTACAGGTGGGGCGCGGTGGGGTGGGTCAGGCGGCCGTGGACGGTGGGGTAGCCGGCGTCGTTGAGGACGTCGAGGCCGGGGAGGAGGGCGTCGAGATGGGGACGGTAGCCGGTGGCGGCGATGACCACGTCGGGGGTGAGGTGGGTGCCGTCGGCGAGCAGCGCGCGGGGGCCGTCGAAGGCGGCGACCGCGGCGACCGGCTCCACCAGTCCCGACCGTACCGCCGCCACGAAACCGTGGTCCAGCACGGGATTCACGCCCTCGCGCGCATTGCGGACGAAGGGTCCGGTGCGGGGCCGGGGGATGCCGAACGAGGCCATGTTCGGCAGCGCGTAGCGCTGCGTCAGGAGGGCGGAGCGGTCGCGCCAGGCGAGGGGGAGGTGCTCCGTCACCCGCCCGAGCAGATGCCAACGGCTGGAGCTGCGGGGGAGGATGTTGGGTGGAGTGCGTACCGCGATCCATACCCATTCGGTTGCGTGCTGGGCGAGCAGGGCCGCGATCTCCGTACCGCTGTTGCCGGCGCCCACCACCAGGACGGATCGCCCGCGGTAGGGGGCGGGGTTGCGGTACTCGGCGGAGTGCAGGAACGTGCCGGTGAACCCGTCGCGGCCGGGCCAGTTGGGGAGGTGGGGCGTGTGACTGCGTCCGGTCGCCACGACCACGGCCCGGACCGGGAGGGGGCCGGAGGAGGTGTGGACGCGCCACCGTGTGCCGGGGAACGAAGAGCGCTCGATGCGGTGGACGGCGGTCCCGGTTCGCACGTCAAGGCGGTGCAGGGCGCGGTACCGCTCCAGGTACCGCACATACTCGTCCCGGCCCGTCCAAGTGCCGCCTTGTTTGGGCAACTTGAGTCCGGGAAGTCCCGACGAGCCCCGTGTGGTGTGCAGCCGTAGATGGTCGTAGCGATCGGCCCAACTCGTGCCGGCGTGGTCGCCGCGTTCCAGGACGACTACCGGTACGCGGAGGCGGGCGAGCATGGCAGCGGTGGCCAGGCCGCTGGGGCCGGCGCCGATGACCGCAACGGGGGGACCTTCGGCGGGCAGTCGCTCAGACATCACCGGTGCTAACGACGACCAGCGCGGCCGAGTCACGCGAGGGCTTGTGGTGAAGGACGGGGGTGTCAGGGCGGCCACGGCGTCGTTCGGCCGCGGACGGATGACGTCGGGCGGCTTCGGGTGTAACGCCGTCGGGCGTGCTACGGATGCCGGGCGAAGCCGCTCGTTGCTGGTTGGCATGGAAGGGCCCGGAGCCCACCGCCGAAGCGTCAGACGGCGGCTGTGGCGTGGCCCCGGGCCGGGAGGGAGCGCTGGTTCAGCGTGCGGGGAGTCCCGTGCGGGCCAACTCGCGGGCCTCCTCCACGGATTCCACCGCGGGGGCGGAGCCGGGCAGGGGACGGCGGGCGGACTCCGCCGCGAAGTAGCAGGCGACGGCGCCTATCGCGCCGGCGGCCATCAGGTAGTAGCCGGGCACGTTGACGTCTCCGGTGGCCTCCACCAGGAGGGCGTTGATGACGGCGGTGGTGCCACCGAACAGCGAGACCGAGAGGTTGAAGCCGATCGACAGGCCGCCGTACCGGATCTCGGTCGGGAACAGTGCGGGCAGCGCGGAGGGGACGGTGCTGTTGAAGCAGAGCAGCATCAACGACATCAGGGCCAGACCGAGCAAGACGGAGGTCAGCGTGTTCTGTTGGATCAGGAGCACCGAGGGCACGCCGAGCAGGATCAGCATGCCGCAGCCGAAGTACATCACCGGCTTGCGGCCGATGCGGTCGGAGAGCCGGCCGACGAAGGTGATGAGCACCATGCCCAAGGCCAGGACGGAGATCTCCAGGATCTGTGCCCAGGTGGCGCTCACCGAGGGGGCGAACTTGGCGATGTACTCCAACATGTACGTGGTGAGCATGTAGTTGACCACGTTGAAGACCAGCACCAGGCCCATACAGACCAGCATCGGCCGCCAGTAGTTGGTGAAGATCCTGCGGATCTCCTTCAGGGTCTGGTTGCCCTCGCGGCCCTTGGTCTCCGCGACCACCGCCTGGAAGGCCGGAGTGTCCTCCAATTTCAGGCGGAGGTAGAGACCGATGACGCCGATGGGGCCGGAGATGAGGAACGGTATGCGCCAACCCCAGGAGAGCAGGGCCTCGTGGGACATCACGCCGGGCAGTTGGATGACCAGGCCGGCCACTCCACCGAACAGATAGCCGGTCAGGGTGCCGAACTCCAGCCAACTGCCCAGGAATCCGCGCTTCTTGTCGGGGGCGTATTCGGCGATGAAGGTCATCGCCCCGCCGTACTCACCACCGGTGGAGAATCCCTGGATCAGCCGCGCGAGCAACATCAGCAGGGGAGCGGCCGGTCCCATGGTCTCGTAACCGGGGATGAAGGCGATGGCGAAGGTGCCGATGGCCATCATGATGACGGTGATGGAGAGGACCTTGGTGCGGCCGATGCGGTCGCCGAGCGGGCCGAAGAACATGCCGCCGATCGGGCGCACCAGGAAGGCGACGGCGAACAGGCCGAGGGTGCCGATCGTGCCGATGGTCTGACCCGCGCCGGTGAAGAAGACCGCGGTGAGCACGGGGGTCAGGTTGGCGAAGACACCGAAGTCGAACCACTCGGTGACGTTTCCGATCGCCGCTGCGCCAATCGCCCTTCTCGTCACATCAGGGTTGGTGACGGTTATTTCTTCAACTTTCAGCGAGTTTCGGCTCGCGGCTTCGGTATCGGCATGATCGGCGTGTTCAGCCGGCACAAATTACTCCTCAAACCTCGCTTGCGGGAGCGCCGTTGGGGACGCTTCGACACGGCGTGTGCGGCCCGGCACGGTGTGTGCGACATGGGGCGCAAGGCGGCGCTCCGCGCCATTCTCTGAAAGTCATCGGAGGGTTGTCTTACTTTTTGCTCTGTTGTGATGTGGGTGGGCTCCGGCCTTTGCGTTGCGTGTTCGATGAATCGCCGCTGTGGGGCCGCGATTTGATGTGAAGGCGCATGCGGCCGCGACTCCGGCAGTCGCTACGTGCGTCGGAACGGCGAGAAGAATTGGTTAAGTTGACGCCGTCGGGGTATACGGCGGCGCATCTTTAGTGTTTCTACGCGCCGGCCTCAGCGGGAAGTTGGGCCGACATCGCGCCATGCGGTCTGCCGTGGGGACTCCGGGCGACCGATCGTCGGAGCATCGGTGTTGGCGCGGCACTGTCCCCGCGTCAACGCCCTTACGCGGGCGCATGGTTCGCCTGAACAACGCCAGGAGCTGCTGGAGGGTGCACGAGATCGGGGGAGTGGGGTTGGCGAAGGTGCGGGGGTTAAGACTGTGCCCCCTGGGGTGAGCCGCCACCGGGGGCGCGTTCCGGAGTGTGCGCGGGGCCTGCGAGCGCCTGCTGCACCACGCAGACGGCGAGCGGGAGCATCAGACGGGCGAGGGGGCCCGCACCCGCCGCGTCGGCGGCACTGGACACGACGGGCCCGGCATGGGCCAACGCCCGCCGCAGCAGGGGGCGTAGCGCGTCGGGGGTGATGTCGGGTACGGCGAGGGTGAGGCCGGTAGCGGCCAGGTTGGGCCATGTCAGGTGAATGCGCACAGCAGGCTCCGAGGGGGAACGGGCCCGGCCGCGCACACCGGCAGGAAGCAACCACGCGCCGTGCCTCAGCGCCTCGCGGGCAGGGGCGGCGTGTGGAGGGGGGTGAGCGGCGTCAGCGGCGGCCGGGCGGTGACGGGCGGGTCGGCCTGGGAAAAACGGGGTCCGGACTATGCCAGGGACTCAAGCCCCTCACCTCCTCGCGGCCTGGGCACCCGTGGGTGCCGGACATGGGCCGAGGAGCCTCCGCGACGCGGGTAGGCACCTCTCTCGTCACAGCTTCAGCACTGCGCGGCGTATTCCCGGCCGACGTTGGCCGGGCAGCCGCTTGGGCGCACCCCTTAATCCGGGGCGAGCTGTCCTGACCCGGGGCGTCTCTCGACGTTCGGGGTCAGCGGCCTGTGTCCGCGCAGACGCCTCACCTAACGAGGTGCTGCACATGTCGAGAATCACGAACGCGCACGGACACTGTCAAGCACGGACAGCGTCAAGGCACGTTTACGGAGACCGTAGGCGACGTAGGTAAACGCCAAGGGAACACGGCGAGTTGGTGACGTGTTCGTACCGGAAACAGGAGATCTTGTGAGCGAGAGCGCCCATTTACCTCCCCCGTCCTCGTCGCGCCCGGTGGAGCGCTCGGGCCCCATGGGGGCGGTACAGGCGGTGGTGAACCACGTCCCCGGTGCCTCCCTGGCGAAAGGGGCCTTGGACGGGGCCTTGGAGGTGGTCGGTTCGGTGTCTCCCGCGACGCGTCGGGTCGCGGTGTATGCCGGTGTCGGCATCCTGGGTGCGGTGGGCTTGGTCGAGTGGCCGGTGGCGGCCGCAGGCGCCGCGGTCGTGTGGCTGACTCAGCAGAACCCCGGTAAGAGCGACGGGGCAGACGCCGTGCCGACCGGTGCACAGCAGCGGTCGGCAACGGCCCCTGCCACTGCCGACAAGCGGGCGAAGGGCGCGCGGAAGTCGCGATCGCCGCAGGCGCACGGCCGGCGCGACGGCGCGGTGCCGATCGACGCCGAAACGCCGTCGAGGCAGGCGGCCGGCTGACCCGCCCGCCACCAATCCGTCGGCCGCCCGGCCGTCCCGGGCATGGCTCTTTCTCCCCGCACCGCGGTCCCGACCGGTGTGGCTCTCTCGCGAAAGTAGGACAGTGGTTCTGCGATTACTGACCGGCCTGCCTGCGGCCGGCCTCGGTGTGGCGCTCGCCGTTCCGGCCCGGGTCGTCACGCATCTCGCTTCCCCGGCCGACGCGCTCCGGCGAGGCGCTGCCGAACTCTCCTCCACCGGCGTGCGCACCGCGGCGAGCGCCGCGGCCGAGGCGTCGGCGACGGCCGTGCGCATGGCCCGGGTAGCCCGCAACGCGCTTGCCCCTGCGGACGGTTGCTGGCGGGCCGGCAGCCGTCTGCAACTGCCCCTGCGTCCGCACCCCGGGGCCGCCGATACTGCGCCCCTGGAGGAGGCTGCGGAGAAGGTGGCCGCCGCCTTGCTGGAGCATCCCGATGTCCTCCTTGCCTATTGGGACGGCAGGCTGTCCCGGCTGGTGGTGCGGGCGACCGACGAGGCCCTGGTCGGCACCGTCGAACGCCGGGCGACGGAGCTGGCCGCCCGGTACGGACTGGAAGACTCCGACGGGACGGCGGAACCACACCTTCCGCACCCGGGGAGCGCCGCCGATGTGCGTGCTGCGGCGATGGTCCTGGCCTGCGACGCGGCGGGCATCGCCACGGCGTTGACGACACAGGTGATGCGGTTGCAGAAGTCGCCGCGGCTGGTCACCGCGGCGGTGACGCTGCTCCGGGAGGACTCCCGGGTCCGCGACGTGCTGCGCCGCCGGCTCGGTACGACCGGCACCGACCTGGTGCTGGCCGCGGTCAACGCCGCCACGCACGGTCTGGGCCAGTCGCCGACCGCGCTCGTGCTGGACGGGGCGCTGCGGACGGGGCAGTTGGCGGAGGCGCTGGCCCGAGCCGCCGCGTTCGACGCCGCACACGACAGCCTCTGCCTGCCGGACCGGCCGAGCCTGTCCGGGGCCGGGCTGTCCCGGCCACCGCTCCGGCGGAATCCGGGCGAGGAGTACGCCGACACCGCGGTCACGGGAAGCCTCGTGGGAGCAGCCGCAACGCTGGTGTTCACCCGCAGCCTGGCCGGTGCCGCGGAAGCGGTCCTGGCCGGATCACCGAAGGCGGCACGCTACGGCCCCACGGCCTTCACGGCCGCCGTGGGCAGCGCCCTGGCCCAGGGCGGAGTGCTGGTCCGCAGCGTCGAGCGGCTGCGCCGACTGGAACTCGTGGACACCGTGGTTCTGCACCCCGGAGCCCTGCGCAGCCCACGGCGGACGGTCCTCGACGTCGACCCCGGCACGTCTTCGTGGGACCACGACCGGCTCTGGCACGCCGCGACCGCGGCGCTGCGCGGCGTCGACGACGCGGCCGGTGGCGCCAACCGGCCTGCGGTGAGCCTCCGTTTGGCCTCCGACAACGAGCCGGCGGACACCGGTTTGATGATCGCCTCCACGGGTGGGGAGGACATCGGCACCGTGCTCGTCGGGTGGGAGCTCGACCCGCGAGCCGAGTCGGTGTTGGACGCCGCCCGCCGGGCCGGCCTGAACGTCGTGATGGTGGACGACCCCTCCCTCGGCGACTTCGCGTCACTGGCGGACACGGTCGTCGCCCCCGAACGGCCGTTGGCCGAGGTCGTGCGCGGGCTGCAGGACGACGGCAAAGTGGTGGTGACCGTCACGCGCATCGACCACGAGGACGCCGGGAGCCACAAGGTGCTCGCGGGGCTGCTGGCCGGTGATCTCGCCGTGTCCGTCACCGATGGGCGCAGCACGGTGGTCTGGGATGCCGATGTCCTGGCGCTGAACGGTCTGGAGGGAGTGCGGCGGCTGCTGGCAGCCACCTCTGCCGCGCGCTCCGTCAGCCGTCGTTCCACGGTCCTCGCTCAGTCCGGGACGGCGCTGTCCGGGCTCTTGGTGGTCACGGGAGGCTCGCCCGCCCGACGCATGCTCCTGCCGACCGGGGTCCGGCTCAGCCCCGTCAACGCGGCGGCCGGTGCGGCCCTGTTCTCGGGGTGGCGGGCCGCGTACGGCTCGCTCGGCCGCCGAGCGCCCCACCCGGGTCCGCGCGTACCGTGGCACGCCCTGCACCCCGACGAGGCACTGTCCCGGCTGGCCAGCATGCCCCGAACCGCCCCCACGATGCTGTCGCGGCTGCGCACCGGCGCGGATGCCGCGGCCCGATTACCGGTCTTCGCCCCGGCGCGCCTCACGATGTCCTTGGTCGCGGCCGTGCGCGCGGAACTCGACGACCCCCTCACCCCCGTGCTCGCGGTCGGCGCGGCAGCCTCGGCGGTCCTCGGGTCCACCGTCGACGCCCTCCTGGTCACCGGGGCGTTGGGAATGAACGCCATGGTGGGCGGGGTGCAACGAGTGCGCGCCGAGCGCGCGTTGGCCGCCCTCGCGGTGGGCCAGCGACAGACGGCCCGGCGCATCACCGACTCCCGGGCGGGGGCGACGGCGGTCGTCGACGCCGCCCGGCTGAAGCCAGGCGACCTGATCGAACTGGCCACCGGCGACGTGGTGCCCGCCGATGCCCGACTCCTGGCAGCCGTCGACATGGAGGTCGACGAATCCGCCCTGACGGGCGAGTCGTTGCCGACCCGCAAACAGGTGGCCCCCACACCACGCGCGGCCGTGGCGGACCGCAGTTGCATGGTCTACGAAGGCACGACCGTGGTCGCGGGCCGCGGCCGGGCCGTCGTGGTCGGCACCGGTGACCAGACCCAGGCCGGACGCGCCGCGTCCCTGGCCTCGCGGGCTCCGGCCGCGGCCGGGGTACAGGCACGGTTGCAGGAACTGACGAAGAGGGTGCTGCCGCTCACCCTCGCCGGCGGGGCGGCCGTCACCGCACTGTCCCTGCTGCGCGGGCGCCCGGTACGCGAAGCCGTCGGTGGCGGCGTGGCGGTGGCCGTGGCGGCGGTCCCGGAAGGTCTCCCGCTCGTGGCGACGGTCGCGCAGATGGCTGCGGCGCGCCGGCTCAGCAGGCGCGGGGTACTGGTGCGCACCCCGCGCACCCTGGAGGCGCTGGGCCGTATCGACACCATCTGCTTCGACAAGACCGGCACCCTGACCGAGAACCGGCTGCACGTCGTGCACCTCGTCACCGCCCAGGGCGTCACCCACGCCGCCAACGCCCCCGAAGCCGCCGCGGTGTTGCAGGCCGCGGCCCGTGCCTGCCCGCGCCCCGACGAGACGGGAGTGCACGCACACGCCACCGACGAAGCCGTCCTGGCCGCGGCCCAGGACGACCCGGACTGGCTGCAGATCGACGCCCAGCCCTTCGAAGCCAGCCGCGGCTACGCCGCCGCCCTCGGACAGCACACCGCGGACGGTGGCGCGCACCTGATGGTGATCAAGGGTGCACCGGAAGTCGTGCTGCCGTGCTGCGCGGACGTCCCCGCCGATGCGGAGGAGAGCGCACACTCCCTGGCAAGCCAAGGGCTGCGCGTGCTGGCCGTCGCCCGGCGCCGGCTCGCTCCCGACGAAGCGCCCGACGCGCTGGACGAGCCCCTGACACGGCTGGAGTTCCTGGGGTTCGTGGCACTGGCCGACACTCCGCGGGCCGGCTCCGCTCCACTGGTGGCCGGGCTGCGCCAGGCCGGGCTACGACCGGTGATCCTCACCGGCGACCACCCGCAGACCGCCCGGGCCATCGCGGTGGCCCTGGGCTGGCCGCAGGACGTCACCGTGGTCACCGGTCACCGGCTGTCCGCCCTCGACCGGGCCGGCCGGGCCGAACTCCTGCGGGACTGCGGCGTGGTGGCCCGCGTCGCCCCTGAGCAGAAGCTCCAGGTCATCGAGGCGCTCCGGGAAGCGGGGCGCGTGGTGGCCATGGTCGGCGACGGCGCGAACGACGCCGCGGCGATCCGCGCCGCCGACGTCGGTGTCGGCATCGCGGCACGCGGATCGGCCGCGGCGCGCAACGCGGCGGACCTGGTCATCACGGGGGACGAACTGTCCGTCCTCGTCGACGCCGTGGCCGAGGGCCGGGCCCTGTGGCGGAGCGTGGCCGATGCCATCAGCATCCTGATCGGCGGCAACTTCGGCGAGGTCGGCTTCACCGTGCTCGGCACCCTGCTCGACGGCGCCTCCCCGCTGTCCACACGGCAGTTGCTGCTGGTCAACCTCCTCACCGACATGTTCCCGGCGATGGCCGTGGCGGTCACCCCGCAGGACGAGGAGCCGGGCGAAGAAACGTCCCTGCCCGGCGATGCGCCGGTGGGCATCGCCGCCCTCGGTGCCCCGCTGACCCGGCAGATCCGCCAACGCGGCCTGGTCACCGGGCTGGGCGCGACCACGGCATGGCTGGTCGGCCGGCTCACCCCGGGCTCGGCCCGGCGGACCAGCACCATGGCACTGTGCGGAGTGGTCGGAGCCCAACTCACCCAGACCATCAGGGGCCGACAGCGCAGCCCCCTGGTGATGGCGACCGCCTTCGGCTCCGCCCTCGTCCTGGCCGGCATCGTCCAGACACCCGTGGTCAGCCACTTCTTCGGGTGCACACCACTGGGCCCGGTCGCCTGGACCGGGGTCGGCGCAGGCGTCGGCGCCGCCGCCCTCTCCCCGTGGGTATTGCCGCCCGCCGAACACCTACTGACCCGCCTGACAGCCACCCTGCGCCCAACCGTCCAGGTGACGCGCTGACGCAGCGAGGGAGCTCGGGGGACGGGGCCGGCAGGTGCCCCGTCCCCTCCCGACATGTGCGCGCCACCCCGCTCTCGGCGTCGCGAACGGCGGTGGCGGCACTCACGTCGGTGGGTACCAGACCGGATTCTCACCGAATCCGGCCGATGCCCGGCCCTACCGAGCGGACCTCGTCCGGATCGAGTGCGGGCCCCAAGTCCGGCCACGGGCAGGGGCGTTCAGGGCGTCGGAGTCGCGGCGACGAGGACTACGTGGCTGCCCTGGCCGCGTTCGAGCAGGCGCACCTGGAGCCCACAGTCGGCGAGTTGGTCGGCCACCGCCGCACTGTCCTGGTAGAGGTAGCGCCAGACCACCACGGTGTCGTCCGGCTCGAACGACACCGTGCGGCTGCCCCCTGCGGCGTCGAAGGTCACGGTGACCGGCTCCAGGAACCGTGCGCGGACGAAGATTTCGCTGCGCGCCCGGTCGAACCCCGATTCGGTGACGTACCAGGAGCGGTCGATGGCAAGCAGGTCCAGTCCCGCGAGCTGCTGCGGCTTGTGTGCGTCTCCGACCTTGACCTGCTTCATGAACGCGGGCCTGTCGGCGCCGATGTCGATGCGCAGCGTCAGGAGCAGTACGTCGTGGTCGCTCATGGCGCTGCGCACGTGGCGGAGGACCTGGTGCGGTTCGGCGAAGTTGTACAGCGTCCCGCCGGCCATGATGACGAAGCGGAACGGATCGCCACCGGGGTGCCCGGAGGCGCGCTCGGGCGCCAGGACCCGCTTGAGATCCGGCCCGGTGAAGTCGCCCTGCCACAGCTCGAAGTGCTCGGCGTGGTCCGGGAATTCGGATTGCAGGTTCTCCCTGGCGAGTTCGAGGATCTCGGCGCTGATGTCGACGGCGCGATAACCGGCCAGGCGGGTGCGCTCCACCAGGTGCCGGATCAGGCCGCGTACCGGACGCGTGGTGCCCGGCCCGAGATCGACGATCTGTATGGGGGACGAGGGCGGGGCAAGGGCGAGGAGTTGCTCGGCGTGCCGGGTGAGGAGGCTGTTGATGTCACGGAGCATCGGCACGAGGTCGGGGTCGGACGGTACTTCGCCCGCCCGCCACATTTCGCTTCCCTCGCCGAGGTAGGTCAGTTGGTAGGGGAACTCGGCCCGGCGGCTGAGCGAATCGGCGACCGCATCCACCTGGGCAGCCGAGTAGAGGCGGGAGAAGTCCTCGCGCGGGGTCACCGCATGCCGTTGTATACCCATGGCGCAGAGTAGATCGTCAGCCGTACGTGTCCGTCCAGCATGTGCTATGGCTTTTGGCTGAGTTCAGCCCACTCGGCGCCCGCAGCTGGAAATGCGGTTGCCGGCCAGCGGGCGCCTTGACAGGCTTCCGGACGTGATCGTTGCCGAGAGGCCGGGCTGTCTGATCGTGACGGGGATGCCGGGGGCCGGGAAATCGACGGTGACCCGGCTGGTCGCCGCACGGCTGCCACGCTCCGCGCGGATCGACGGTGACCAGATCAGCAGGCTCATCGTCGGCGGTCGGGTCGGGGCCCTTGGCGAGCCGGCCGACGAGGCGGCGCGGCAAGTGGACCTGTGCAACCGCAACCTGTGCGTGCTGGCGAACAACGTCTCCGACGCCGGTTTCACGCCTGTGATCGACTGGGTGATCCCCGACCGCAGGCAGTTGGACTTCTTCGTGAGCCTCCTCCCGGCTCGGCAGGTCCTGTTCGTCGTCCTCACGCCCGGCATTGAGGTGTGCCGGTACCGCAACACGATCCGGGACCCACGCGAGCGGTTCGACTTCGACGGCTATGAAGCTCTCGACGCCGACATGAAGCGCGAACTCGGCGCATGTGGCTGGTGGTTCGACACCGCGGCTCTCACCCCTGACCAAACCGCCGATCAGGTCATCCGCGAGGCTCGTCATCGAGCCGTGGTGAGCTGACCGCCACCCGGACCAGCCCGCACGCCCAACTCCCCGTCCTCAAATGGCGTGGCGAATCGCCCGCTCGAAGCCCTCGACGTGACCGCGGGCGAGCCGTGCCGCCTTGTCCGGGTTGCCGGCGACGATCGCCTCGATCAGCGGCCCGTGTTCCTCGACGTGGCCGGCCATGTCGGAGAGGCGGTCGATGAACAGGCACCAGATGCGGGTGGCCAGGTTGTCGTGCCGTACGAGGGTGTCCTCCAGGTACGGGTTGTGGGTCGCGGTGTAGATGGCGCGGTGGACCTGGAGGTCCAGGTGCATGAGGTCGACGGCGTCGAGGGGGCGGGCGGCCGCGGTGGTGAGTTCCCGGCGCAGGGTCGTGAGGTTCGTGCGGTCGGTGGCCGTGGCGCGTCGCGCCGCCTGGGCGGCGGCCAGCGGCTCCAACTCCAGGCGCACCTCGGAGATATGGGCGAGGTCGGTGATGTTGACGTCGGTGGCGAAGGTGCCGCGTCGGGGGTAGGTCGTGATCAGGCGCTCGTACTGGAGTCGCTTGAGCGCCTCGCGCACGGGGGTGCGTCCGACGCCGAGGGACTGCGCCAGTTGCTCCTCGTGGATCGGCGCGCCCGGGCGGATCTCCAGCATGACCAGCAGGTCGCGGATGGCGCGGTAGGCGCGTTCGGCGAGGGAGAGTTCCTCGCCGTCGGATGCGGTCGCCGCCTGCTGCATGGTGCCCCCTTGACCTGTTCGTCGAGCTCCCATACGTTACCGCAACAACTGATATATCAGTCGCCCATTAGTTGGCTCTCAGGATGGTGCACAGATGGCAACGGACCCGTCGAACAGCACATTCGCCTGCTCCCCGCTCTCCCGGCCGCTCGGCGAACTCGACCCGGACGTCGCCGCCGCGGTGGACGCCGAGCTGTACCGCCAGCAGTCCACCCTCGAAATGATCGCCTCGGAGAACTTCACCCCGGCCGCCGTCATGGAGGCCCAGGGCTCGGTGCTGACCAACAAGTACGCCGAGGGCTACCCGGGCCGCCGCTACTACGGCGGCTGCGAACACGTCGACGTCATCGAGAAGTTGGCGATCGACCGGGTGAGGGAACTGTTCGGCGCGGAAGCCGCGAACGTGCAGCCGCACTCCGGCGCCCAGGCCAACGCCGCCGCGATGTTCGCACTGCTCGACCCCGGCGACACCATCCTCGGCCTGGACCTGGCGCACGGCGGCCACCTCACCCACGGCATGCGCCTCAACTACTCCGGCAAGCTCTACCACGTCGTGCCGTACCACGTCCGCGAAACCGACCTCCGCATCGACATGGACGAGGTCGAGCAACTCGCCCTCGCCCACCGGCCCAAGATGATCGTCGCGGGTTGGTCCGCCTATCCCCGCCGACTGGACTTCGCCGCGTTCCGGCGGATCGCCGACGCGGTGGGCGCGTATCTGATGGTTGATATGGCGCACTTCGCGGGGTTGGTGGCCGCGGGCCTGCACCCCAACCCGGTGCCGTACGCCGACGTCGTCACGACCACCACCCACAAGACCCTCGGCGGACCGCGCGGCGGGGTGATCCTCAGCAGGGCCGGACTGGCCAAGAAGCTCAACTCGGCGGTCTTCCCGGGGCAACAGGGCGGGCCGTTGGAACACGTCATCGCCGCGAAGGCGGTGGCTTTCAAGGTGGCGGCGGGGGAGGAGTTCGCCGAGCGTCAGCAACGCACCCTGAACGGCGCCCGGATCCTCGCCGGCCGGCTGCTGGCCGACGATGTGGCCGAAGCCGGGATCACGGTGCTGACCGGCGGCACCGAAGTCCACCTGGTGCTGGTCGATCTGCGCAACTCCGCGCTCGATGGGCAGCAGGCCGAGGACCGGCTGCACCGCATCGGCATCACCGTCAACCGCAACGCCGTACCGTTCGACCCGCGCCCGCCGATGGTCTCCTCCGGCCTGCTGATCGGCACTCCGGCCCTGGCCACCCGCGGGTTCGGCGAGACCGAATTCCGGGAGGTCGCCGACATCATCGCCCAGGCACTGAAGGTTGAGGGGCTCGGCGACGAACGCGCCGGACTGTTGCGTGACCGGGTGGGGAAGCTGGCCGGCGCGTTCCCCCTCTACCCCCACCTGCCCTACCGCACGGGAGGCACGGAATGACCGCCGAGCCGCTGCCGGAGCACCCGGACTTCCTCTGGCGCAACCCCGAGCCGCGCTCCTCGTACGACGTCATCATCGTCGGCGCCGGCGGCCACGGCCTGGCCACCGCCTACTACCTCGCCAAGAACCACGGCATCACCAACGTCGCCGTCCTGGAAAAGGGTTGGCTGGCCGGCGGCAACATGGCCCGCAACACCACCATCATCCGCTCCAACTACCTCTGGGACGAGAGCGCCGCCCTCTACGAGCACGCGCTCAAGCTGTGGGAACGCCTCCCGGAGGAGCTGGACTACGACTTCCTCTTCAGCCAGCGCGGCGTCCTCAACCTCGCACACACCCTCCAGGACGTCCGCGAGGGCGTCCGCCGCGCGAGCGCCAACCACCTCAACGGGATCGACGCCCAATGGCTCGAACCGGACGAGGTCGCCAAGGTCTGCCCCATCCTCAACGTCTCGCCCCGCACCCGCTATCCGGTCCTCGGCGCCACCTACCAACCACGGGCCGGCATCGCCAAACACGACCACGTTGCCTGGGCACTGGCCCGCCGCGCCGACGAGCTCGGCGTGGACCTCATCCAGGGCTGCGAGGTCACCGGCTTCCTCAAGGACGGCGACCGGGTCGTGGGCGTCGAGACCAACCGCGGCCGCATGCACGCCGGACGGGTCGGCCTCGCGGCCGCCGGGCACAGCAGCGTACTGGCCGAACGCGCCGGCGTCCGACTGCCGGTACAGTCCCACCCCCTCCAGGCACTCGTCTCCGAACTGCACGAACCGGTCCACCCGACCGTCGTCATGTCCAACCACGTGCACGTCTACGTCTCCCAGGCACACAAGGGAGAGCTGGTGATGGGCGCGGGCGTCGACGCCTACAACGGCTACGGGCAGCGCGGCTCCTTCCACGTCATCGAGCAACAGATGGCCGCCGCCGTCGAGTTGTTCCCGATCTTCGCCCGCGCGCACGTGCTCCGCACCTGGGGCGGCATCGTCGACGTCACCCCCGACGCCTCCCCGATCATTGGCACCACCCCCGTCGAGAACCTCTACGTCAACTGCGGCTGGGGCACCGGCGGTTTCAAGGCCACTCCCGCCGCCGGCTGGACCTTCGCGCACACCCTCGCCACCGGCGAACCGCACCCGCTGAACGCCCCCTTCGCCCTCGAACGCTTCACCACGGGCGCCCTGATCGACGAACACGGCGCCGCAGCCGTGGCCCACTGAGCGGCCCGCTGAACCAGCCGAGACGGCGCTGACCCCCGCCCCCGAGCCCCGCCGAGGCCACCGAGAGCCTGCCGAGAGAAGGACGCCGTGCTGCTGATCAACTGCCCATGGTGCGGTCCCCGCGACGAGACCGAGTACCACTACGGGGGACAGGCCCACGTCCCCTACCCGGAAAACCCCGCGGACCTCGACGACCGGCAGTGGGCCGAGTACGTCTTCTACCGTGACAACCCCAAAGGTCCCTTCGCCGAGCGGTGGGTGCACAGCACCGGCTGCCGCCGCTGGTTCAACGTGCTGCGCGACACCGCCACCCACGAGGTACTCGCCGCCTACCGGCTCGACGAGCCCCGCCCCCAACTGCCCCAGGCCGGAGGGAACCGATGACCGACCAGCACTTCCGGCTCCGACGAGGCGGCCGCATCGACCGCACCACCGCGCTCCGATTCTCTGTCGACGGGCGGGAGTTGACCGGTCACCCCGGAGACACCGTCGCCTCGGCCATGCTGGCCAACGGCCTCATCCGGGTCGCCCCGTCGCTCTACCGCGGTCGCCCGCGCGGCATCGTCACCGCGGGCGTCGAGGAACCCAACGCCCTGGTGCAGATCGCCGGCCCCTGCTCGGAGGGCATGCTCCCGGCGACGACCGTGGAGCTGTACGACGGCCTGTCCGCAACGACGCTCTCCGGGATGGGCCGGCTCGACCCAGCCCCCGACCCCGCCGTCTACGACAAGAAGTACGTCCACACCGACGTCCTGGTCGTCGGCGCCGGCCCCGCCGGGCTCGCAGCCGCCGCCGCAGCGGCCGGCTCCGGCGCCCGGGTCATCCTCGTCGACGACCAGCCCGAGCCCGGCGGCTCGCTGCTCGCCGGACGCGCCGAACAGGTCAACGGGCAGGCCGCGTTGGCGTGGGCCGCCGAACTCCACACCGTCCTCGACGACGCCCCCGAGGCCGTCGTCCTGCACCGCACCACGGCCATCGGCTCCTACGACGACAACTACGTGCTGGCCCTCCAACGCCGCACCGACCACCTCGGAGCCGACGCCCCCGACCCGTCCCAGGGCATCTCCCGCCAACGCCTGTGGCACATCCGAGCCCGCCAGGTCGTCCTGGCGACCGGCGTGCACGAACGCCCGCTGGTCTTCGCCGGCAACGACCGACCCGGCGTGATGCTCGCCGGGGCCGTGCGCACCTACCTCAACCGGTATGCCGTGGCGCCCGGTTCGCGGGCCGTGGTGAGCACGACCAACGACAGCGCCTATGCAACGGTGGCCGCTCTACACGCCGCCGGAATCCCCATCGCCGCCGTCGTGGACGCACGCCCGGAACTGACCGCACGGGCCGTCGAGGTCGCCGCCGACACCGGCACCCGCGTCCTCACCGGCAGCACGGTCGTTGACACGGCGGGCGAGGGACGGCTCAGCTCGGTCACGGTCCGGGCGATCGACCCGGACGGCCAACTCGCCGGCCCCGCCCGGCCATTCGACTGCGACCTGCTCGCCGTCTCCGGCGGCTGGAGCCCGGTGGTCCACCTGCACAGCCAGCGCCAGGGCCGCCTGCGCTGGGACGAGGACCTGGTCGCCTTCGTGCCCGACGGCACCGTACGCAACCAGCGGATCGTCGGTGCGGCGAACGGGACATACGCACTCGACGACGGTGTGGCCGAGGGCGCGCGCGCCGGAGCACTGGCCGCAACGGAAGCCGGCTTCCCGGTGCCGGCCCCCACGACTCCACGCCACCAGCGGGCACGCCCTGACGCGGTACGTGCCCTGTGGCTGGTACCGGGCCCCGACAGCGGCAACCTGGACACCCACTTCGTCGACCTCCAACGCGACGTCACCGCCGCCGACATCCTGCGCTCCACCGGCGCCGGCATGCGCGGCGTCGAGCACGTCAAGCGCTACACCTCGCTCGGCACGGCCAACGACCAGGGCAAGACCTCCGGCGTCAACGCGATCGGGGTGATCGCCGAGGCCCTCGGCGGGAGCGCGTCACCCGGCGAGATCGGCACCACGGCCTACCGAGCGCCGTACGCGCCGGTGGCGTTCGCCGCCCTGGCCGGGCGGGAGCGCGGCGAACTCTTCGACCCGGAGCGCACCACCTCCCTGCACGGCTGGCACCTCGCCCAGGGAGCGGTGTTCGAGGATGTCGGGCAGTGGAAGCGCCCCCGCTACTACCCGCGACCCGGCGAGGACATGGACGCCGCCGTGGCCCGCGAGTGCCGCGCGGCCCGTGAGGGCGTGGCGTTCATGGACGCCTCCACCCTCGGCAAGATCGAGATCCGGGGCGCGGACGCCGGCGAGTTCCTCAACCGCATCTACACCAACGCCTTCAAGAAGCTCAAGCCGGGCACGGCCCGCTACGGCGTCATGTGCAAGCCCGACGGCATGATCTTCGACGACGGCGTGACGCTCCGCCTCGACGACGACCGCTACTTCATGACCACCACGACCGGCGGCGCCGCCGCGGTCCTGGACTGGCTGGAGGAGTGGCTGCAGACCGAGTGGCCCCAACTCGACGTCCACTGCACCTCGGTGACCGAACAGTGGACGACGATCGCCGTCGTCGGCCCCCAGTCACGCGAGGTCGTGGCCCACCTGGCACCCGACGTCGACCTCTCCACCGAGGCGTTCCCCTTCATGGCCTTCCGCGAGACCACCCTGGCCTCCGGCATCCCGGCTCGCCTCTGTCGGATCTCCTTCTCCGGCGAACTCGCCTACGAGATCAACGTCTCCGCGTGGTACGGCCCGGCCGTCTGGGACGAGGTCCACGCGATCGGCCGCCCGCACGACATCACCCCGTACGGCACCGAGACCATGCACGTCCTGCGGGCCGAGAAGGGCTACCTCATCGTCGGCCAGGACACCGACGGCACCGTCACCCCGCACGACGCCGGCATGTCCTGGGCGGTCTCCCAGCACAAGGACTTCATCGGCAAGCGCTCCTACTCCCGCGCCGACACCGCCCGCACCGACCGCAAACAACTCGTCGCCCTGCTGCCGAGCGACCGCACGACGCGGCTGCCCGAGGGCACCCAACTCGTCGCGCCGGACGTCCCGATCACCCCCGGGGCCGGGCCGGTTCCGATGCTCGGCCACGTCACCTCCAGCTACCACAGCGCGGCCCTCGGCCGTCCCTTCGCCCTCGCCCTCGTCGCCGGCGGACGGGCGAGGATCGGCGAGACCCTGCTCGCCCCGGTGGGCGCGCACCTGGTGCCCGTCGAGGTGGCCGACTCCGTCCTCTACGACCCCGAAGGGACCAAGCGAGATGGCTGAGCCGACGACGACCGACGCGGGCACCGGACCGGTGGCCCTGCGCACCAGCCCGCTGGCCCACCTGACGCAGCGGATGCGCGCCGCCAGTTTCACCGGCGCCCGCGGAGTCACGCTGACCGAGCGGCCGTTCACCACCATGGTGAACCTCCGCGTCGACCCCGCTTCCGACGCGGCCGCCCGCATCGAGAAGACCCTTGGCACGGCCCTGCCACGCCGGTGCGGCGACACCACCTCTTCCGCTGCCCCGGCGGGCTCCCCCACCCTTGCCTGGCTGGGCCCTGACGAGTGGCTGGTGCTGTCCCCGGCCGAAGAGACCACCGTCACCGCCGAGTTGCGGGACGCCCTCGGAACCAACCCGGGCTCGGTGGTCAACGTCTCGGCGAACCGCACCACCGTGGAGCTGAGCGGCCCCTCCGCCCGCCAGGTGTTGGAGAAGGGCTGCCCGCTGGACCTACACCCCCGGGCCTTCGGCCCCGGCCAGGCGGTGTCCACCACAGTGGGCCCCGTCCCCGTACTGCTCTGGCAGCTCGATGCCGCGCCGACCTACCGACTGCTCCCGCGCTCCTCGTTCGCCGACTACCTGGCGCGCTGGCTGATCGACGCGATGCACGAGTACCGGGGACCGCAGGTGCCCTGAGTACCCTGAGCTTCTTGGGCGTTGCCCTGGGCGAGACCGGGTAGGCGTACTGCGGGGCGGAGCAGTATTAGTTGGGCGTTAGTGGTGCGGCAGTGTGGCGATAGTGGGCTTGATCAAAGTGGGTGTCGTACCGAGGAGTTACCGACACCGACTTGACCGGGGGGACCCGAAATGAGCTCCATCACCCATGCCCGCATTGTTCGTCGCCGTGCCGTGCGTGTTGCCGCCGCGGCTCTGACTGCGACCGCCGCATTGTCCCTGACCGCGTGTTCCGGTGCGGACGCCAAAGCGGCGAAGCCCGCGGGTCAGGCGGGCGCGAGCACGGGTTCGGTCGGTGCCGAGGGCGGCGCTTCGGGTGCGGCTGGGATGCAGGGCGCCGACAAGCAGGAGGGCAAGACCACGTCGGGGTCCGGTGAGGCGAAGTCGGGTGCCGGCGAGGCCAATTCGTCCCGTGTCCATGCTGGGAGTGGTGGGGCGAAGGGTGGGGGCAAGAGCACGTTCTGCCGTACGTCGGACCTGGTGATGGAGGCGGACAACTCCTCGCGTGACGAGAAGGAGGGGGAGATCACCGTGCAGATGACCAGCAAGGCGGGGAGCGTCTGCTCGGTGACGGGCTTTGCGGGCGTTGACTTGAAGGATGCCGATGGTACTTCCGCTCCTGTTCACCGTGGGGGTGAGGTGCCCCGGATCACCAACTTGAAGCCTGGTGACACCGCGACGTTCAGCATCTCGTACAAGGTCGACCTGAGCGGCGACAGCCTGACGTCTCCGACCAACATCATGGTGACGCCGCCGAACGAGACGCACAGCGTGTCGCTGAAGTGGCCGGCGGACGCGCTGAAGTTGGGCGGCTCGTACGACGAGACCATCAAGGTCCACCCGGTCGGCATCGCCAGCTGAGCACCCCGAAGCCTCCCTGCGACGTCGGGCGGCCCGAGCGGGGCCGACGCACGTGATCAGCCGAACAACCCGGAGCCGAGCGGGTGTTGCCGGTCGAAGCCGGGGAGGATCAGGAATGTCGCGCTGGCGGTGGTGGTGGTGAAGGGCAGCAGCGCGTCGGAGCCGTCCATGTGGGTGAGGGTGGCGGTGAACGTCCGCAGGTCGTTCTGGAAGCCGATGAAGAGCAGTCCGGGAGCGGGCTCGTCGGTGCTGTAGGAGCGACGGAACATGAGGCCGACCCCGACCACGGTGGCGTGCGCCCTGCGCACGTGGGAGTCCGCGGGGACGAGGTAGCGTCCGTCTGGTGTCTTGGCGCCGAGTTCCGGGCCCGAGGCGACGGTGCCGCCGGAGAGGGGGACGCCGCTGGCCCGTCGCCGCCCGAAGACCGCTTCCTGCTCGGCCACGGACAGGGCGGCGAACCGCGGCAGGTCGAGCTCCATCCGTCGCAGTACGGCAAGGGTGCCGCCGGCGACCGCGGGAGGCCCGGCAAGCCACAGGTCGCGCCGCTGTTCGGCGGCCGTGTGCGGGCCCACGATGCCGTCGATGAACCCGAGTGGGTTGCGTGGCGCGGTGAGGCCGTTGCCGAGGGGCACGTTCGTACCGCGGCGTCCGGACTGCCGCCAGCGTTCGCGGATGCGGTCACCGGCCTGGCCGAGGAGCGCGGCGGAGACGACCGGCAGGAGCAGCGCGTCGCTGGCGCAGATCTGCAACAGCAGGTCACCGCCGCGCGCTTGGGGGGCGATCCGCTCGCGGGAGAATCGCGGGAGGTCGGCCGCGCCGGGCAGTGCGGCACCGACCGCGCGCACCAGCCGGGGGCCCACGCCGACGGTCACGGTGAGGTCGCCCGGCGGTAGACCCAGCAGCCGCGGATCGGTCCCCGCCGTGAGCGTGCGGATGGCCCGGCCGAGTTCGGCCAGCAACGGGCCGGGAGCCACGGAGGCACCGAGGTCCGCCACCACGGCGAGCAGATGGGGCTGGGCGGGCTGGGGGAGCGCGATGCCCGCCTGATGCCGGCCCGTCGCCGCAACCGGCACGGGTGCGGCCGCCGCGGACGGGGCGTGCCGGCTTGGCTGCGCGGCGTGCGGGGTGCACCCGGCGGTCAGACCGGCGGCCATCATGGCGCCGGTGACATCCAGGAACGTGCGGCGCGACGGGTGGCGGTCGGCTCGGTGCATGGTGTGCAGAGTGCCACACCCGAATCGCACCTTCAGGTCAACTACTGCATTCTGGCGGGGAATTGGGCGACATGCCAGACTGGGATCATGCCTCGATCAGCTCTTCGCGCGGTGGCGGCGGTACTGGGCACACTGGCACTTGCGGCCGGCTGCGGCGGCGGCGACGGCGGATCGCGCCACGGCCGGCGACCGACCGGTGCGCAGGTGACGATCCGGGTACCCGCCGACGCCCCGACCATCTCGGACGCGGTGTCGTTGGCTCGGCCCGGTGACCTGGTGCTGGTCGCTCCGGGCGTGTACCACGAGTCGGTGAAGATCAACACGGCTCGCGTCACGCTCCGCGGCGCATCCCGGGAAAAGGTCGTCATCGACGGGCGGTTGCAGCAGCCGAACGGTGTGGTCGTCGCGGCGCCCGGGGTGGCCGTGGAGAACCTGACCGTGCGGGACAACACCCAGAACGGGGTCCTGGTCACCGGTTCGGCGAAGGTGGCCGCCGGGCTGCCGGGGCGCTCCGGGGGCTACGACACCGGCGACGAGCCCGCCACCTTCCTGAAGTCGTTCCTGGTCTCGTACGTCACCGCGACCCGGAACGGTCTGTACGGCATCTACGCGTTCTCCGCGCAGAACGGCGTGATCGAGCACACGTACACGTCCGGCGGGGCCGACTCGGGGATCTATGTCGGGCAGTGCAAGCCGTGTCACACCGTGGTGCGGGACAACGTCGCCGAACTCAACGCCGTCGGTTACGAGGGCACCAACGCCAGCGAAGACATGTACGTGGTCGGCAACCGCTTCGTCGGCAACCGGGTCGGCCTCACCACCAACTCCGACCACCAGGAGAAGCTGTTGCCGCAGCAGGGTGCCGTGGTCGTCGGCAACCTGATCGCGGCCAACCAGCAGACAGCCACCCCGGAGCAGGCGGACGGCGGCTGGGGCATCGGCATCGGGATCGACGGCGGCAGCGACAACCGCTTCCTCCGCAACCGCATCGCCGACAACGCCAACGCCGGGCTGGAGATCACCGCGAGAGCCGACATCCCGCCGGACGGCAACCAGATCGTGGACAACCTCTTCGCCGCCAACGGCCTCGACATCGGCTGGACGTTCCCCGGCGCCACACGAGGGAAGGGCAACTGCCTGCAAGGCAACAAGCTGGGCACAACCGTGCCCGCTCAGCTCGCGACGACCGCGCCCTGCCCGGTCTCCGCCAACTCGCCCACGCCGTCCGGCACATGGGCGGCGCCGAAGGCGCCCGGCGGCATCCCGTTCACCGAGGTGGCAGCGCCTGGCCCACAACCGCAGTTCCCGAACGCCACCGCCGCCGGCGCCACCACCGTGCCCGCCGTTCCGGCGCTACCGGACACCGCACGCATCCCGCTGCCGACGAGGACACTGCTCGCCGACCACGCACGGGTGCGCACGCCCTGAGCACGGCGCCCCGCGCCGCGCGGCGGCTACGGCGTAGGAGCAACTCCCGGCAGCGGGCGAACCGGTGCGTACTTCTGAGTGTCGAAGTCGATGACGACCGGCTGCGATGCGGAGGCCACATCGGCCTGGACCCGGTACATGGTGCCGTCCGGGCCGATCCAGTAGCGCACGGTCCCCGACGTACCGGCGCCGACACCGGTGTGCGGCCCGAGCATGATGTCCACTCCACGGCCGCGCGACTGGCCCTGACCAACCCAGGCAGCACCGTTCTGAGGCAGCAGCTCGGCGTTGTCCGGCCGGTTGCTGCCGAGCCCGAGCGCGATGGCCAGCCCGCTGTCCAGCGCACTGCCGGACGGTTGCGACGGACGCCCGTACCAACCCGACGCGGGTGGCGATGCCGGTGCCACCGCCGGAGCGTTGGCCATGGGGCGCACGAGCACGGTGCCGGCCTTCCACTGAATCAGCCCGTCGCCGGCCGCGTCGCGCCCGGTGCCGTGCACCACCCCGTAGCCGACCTTGGCGCGGTAGTCGACGGACCCGGTGATCAACAGCCCGCCGGTCGTGCTCGGCACGCTGATCGTCACCGCACGGCCGTGCGCCTGGTAGTTGCGGAACCTCGTGATCGCCAGTCGGTTCACCTCGTCCGAAGTCAGTGCGCGCGGACCGCCGGGGCCGGAGCCGCCGCCGGCGACCAGGAACGCGGCCACCGTGACGGCCACGGCGCCGAGGACGGCTGCCACCCAGCGTGGCCGCAACCATCGGCGCCGGTCGGCCGCACCGCCTGGTTGAGCTTGCCGGATTCTCACGCTCCGCACGCGGCTCGACGCTGACACTCTTCTGCTTCACCCTCTCCAACGTCACGCTGCCGGGCCGCAGTTGTGGGCGCGGCGACACTCGACGGTCCAGTGACGGACGGAGCCAAGGCCGACCCTCGTGGACCGGCCGAGACGTGATCTGCCTGCCCGCGCCCTCCGGGTCGCGGGCAGGCAGATCACTGTTGTTCGGTTCGTTTCAGTGTTTCTGGGAGCGATGCTTCCGGCTCATGAGCACGATGGCCAGGCCCGCACCCACCAGCAGACCGACGAGGGCGATCGCCCCCGGCAGCCCGGACATGCCGGTGTGCGCCAGCGAACCCGTCCTCCCGCCGGCCGGGGCCGGGTTGGCAGGCGGCGCGGATGACGGTGGCGTGGAGACCGGTGGTGAGGTGGGGGTGGGCGTCGGTGTTGCCTTCGGGACGTACACCCCGGCGTCGATCGTGTGGTCGACCCCTCCTGGCTTGTCCGGTGCGGTGACCGGCGCGTAGCCGTTGCACAACCGCCCGGTGGTCGGCGGGATCACATTGGAGTCATGGGCCCGGTCGTTACCGGCGTGCGGGCGCGTGAACCGCAGTTGGCCTGCCGCGGGTTGACCGGGCACCTTGCTGGTGTCCGCGGTGCACACATCGAACTGCACCGTGTACTTCGCCCCAGGCGTGAGCTGGTACGCGGCGCCGACGCCACCGAAGTAGTACTCGCCGGCGGCATCGGTCTTGGTCGTGGCGACCTTCTTGCCGTCGGCGTCCAGCAGGTTGATCGTCGCCCCCGGCAGCAGCGGTTTGCCCGGGTCCTGGATCCCGTTGTGGTCGGCGTCGAACCACACGAGGTTGCCGATCTGGACCGGCGCGTTCGCCGCCGCGTACGCGATGTCACCGAGCCCGCCGGCTTTGCCGAACCCGTTCTGCTCCTGACCGACGAACTGGTAGGCGTTGGCGGTCGGATTGTTGCCCGGGCCCTGACCGGTCGTGATGTCGTAGTAGCCGGTCCCGGCGGTCTCGATGTTGACGGTCGGGTCGAACTCCGTGCTCACGACCCACTGTTGCTGCGGAATGTAGGCGACCGACCCGAGCGCGGTCTCCTGGTGCCCGCCCGCGAAGAAGCCCCCCGGGAAGTATTCGACGACGCTTTTGTCCTTGCCGCCGTCGGTGGCGGGGTCGGCGTGGTTGGGGCAGTTCCCGGTGCCTTCCCACGCGTATCCACCGGTGGGTCTGGCGCAGGCCATGGTGATGCCACCACCGGACATGCCGAGTTCCGGCGTGTTGTTCCCCGGACGGGGGTCCAGCCCCTTCGCACTGAGAACGTCCATGAACCGGTCGCGGAACCCCAGAATCATCGAACCGTCGCGGGCGAAGGCGAGGGAGGCGAGCTCCGGCTGCGGATCGATGAAGGCGCCGCCCGCCTTGCGCTCGTCCCAAGTGGCCAGGGTGGTGTTCCACGGGTTCCAGTGGGTGGCCTGGTCGACGTTGCCGGCACCGACGAAGA
The DNA here is from genome assembly GCF_028898845.1 of Streptomyces sp. WZ-12. Lineage (NCBI taxonomy): Bacteria > Bacillati > Actinomycetota > Actinomycetes > Kitasatosporales > Streptomycetaceae > Streptomyces > Streptomyces sp. WZ-12. The sequence continues at coordinate 8,475,036 of NZ_CP118574.1, forward strand.
CCGTGCCGCGCTTGCCGGTGAGCGGGTGGGCCAGCACCGTGGTGAACCGCTTGCCGTCGTAGGTGTAGACGACGGCCTTGAGGTCCGCGCGCTGCCGCGTGCTCTCCGCAGTGCACACGCCGCCGACGTACAGCGTGTTGTCGTGGACGGCGAGACCGAACGGCCGCCAGTCGCTGGCTTTCGCGCACCCCGGGTCCGGGATCCGCACGGTCGCCTCGGGCGTAGCGGCGGTGGCCCCGGTCGCGTTGTAGCGCACCAGGCTGCGGGTCAGCAGGTTCACCGCGTACAGCGTGGAGCCGTCCTCCGACAGGGCCAGGCCACCGATGCTCTCCTTGCCGGGTGCGTCGGTGAACCCGGAATCCTTGATCATGTTGGCGGTGTCGTGCGGCGTCACCGAAGCGTTCGGCACCTGCGCGAACAGCCTCGGCGCACCTGATCCGTTGACCGGCACCGTATAGATCGCGCCGGCGCCCTTGGGCCCGTACGGGGCGTACCGGCGGGCGAACGCGCCCTGGAACAGCCGGCTCCGGTACTTGTCGTACGCCAACCCGAACGTCGTGCCCACCTGGGCCTGCGTGTCCAGCGTTGCCGGGCACGACACGCCGGTGGGGCACGTGCCTCGGGCCTTCGTGTCGAACGCCACCAACGCCCGGGTGTCGGTCCCGCTGGCGCCATTCTGGACGGGTACGAAATACCGCGAGTCCGGCAGCGTGTAGTTGGCCGCATCCCACACGCCCGTCACCACTGAGGCGTTCTTCCCGCCCGACACATCCACGAACGACGTGAAGCTGTCGAAGTGGTTCCCGGCCGTCGACGCGGGAGCCGCCCGTAGATAACCGCTGTACGGTGCCGGGACGTTGACGTCGACGCGGTATCGGCCGCCGCTCAGCACGGTTGACCGCGACACCACGACCTTTCCCGTGGCATCCGTGACGCCGGCGACCTCGTGCCCGGCGGGGTCGGTGATCCTCACCCTCATGCCCCGCTGCGGCACGTCCATCGTCGCGTTGATCACGCCGGTGCCGAAGTAGTCGCGCAACACCTCAACCGTCAGCGTGCCGTCGGCGGTTGAAGCGGCGGCCGGTCCGGCCATCGCACCCACGGTGCCGCCCGCCAGTAGAAGCACAGATAACCCGATGCGCGCCAGTGGTTCCACGGGCCGCAAGGCCAACCGGCGCGAGTCTCTGCCGACTTGGTTCACCGCATCACACTCCACATTTCTCTCGTCGTCAAAGGGAAGGACCCGCTTCTCGCTGCACGTTCACGCCGGCCGCGAGCGCCACGGAAAGGGAAATGGGTCAACTGCCGTTACGTGGGCCGCTTTGTGGTGATCGCCGGAGGGCATTGCGGGCGAGCTGCAAGCGCTGCGAGTGCCGGGAAAAGCGAACGCGCGTTCGCAAGCCTGACGGGCAGGACTGCCCTGGGCTGCGGTTGCGCATTTTTGCAGCTCAATCACGGTGCCTTCGCCCCCCACCGCCAATCTTGCCGACCGCCGGCGCGAGCAGCGCGCGATATCCTAGCCGCTGAAGTCTCGCCGCAACCAGCGAACCCTGACATTCATCGGGATCCGCGAAAGCCCCTGGGCGCTCGGGGAATGGTGACCGGAACGACGAAGTGCGGCCGTGCGTTGATGGCCTGATGAGGCGCCTGGGGCGCGTGCGTCAGACCGAGGCGTCGTGCAGTCGAAAGAGCCCGGTTCGTTCGCCTGCTGCACGATTGACGTGGCGCGATATCCGATATCCGGAAGGGGGGTTCGGGGCAGCGGTGCAGTAACTGCCGCTGGTGATCAGGTGGTTGTTGCGTCAGGCGCCTGCCTGCGTCTGGGGTGCGGCGGCAACCTCCGCGACGGCCTGGCGCTCAAGCCTCCTCCCTACTGTCGGGGGCCGGCTGCATGAGGCGACGTCTCATCACCAGGCTGGAGGTGCGCGCGATTCGCCCACGATCCCGTCGGCCTGATTGACCATCAAATCTCCAGCCTGACCCAACCCGGTTGCATCTTCACGCGAGAAGCTGGCGCCTTGCGCCTTGTGTCGATGTGCGCACTGCGGATTTCATCGCGGGGACGCCGCTGGTGAAGAAGTCGACGGAGGGGGAAAGGTGGCGGCCTCGGGGCGCATCGTTGTTGTCGGGCTGCGTGTCCATGTCGAGTCGGTTCGCGGCTTGGTGCGGTCGCCGAGGTGCGCATAGTGAGCTTTGAGCGGGCAGTTCAGCGGGGTGACGGCGAGGCGGCACGCGTCTTTCGGGTCTTTAGTGAGACATCCCTGCGACGGTTCACAGAGTGGAATTTCTGATGTTTGTGGGGCTGCCGCGACAGGTTGTGGCGAGAATCCGTTCGGGCGTTCATCCATCGTTTATTCTCCGCCGCCACGATTGCCGGTGTCGTGCTTGCGGGTAGGGTTCGAAGCCTCGACGGATTCGCTATTCGTCGGCAGCGGAGCACGGCGGAAATGCCCGTTCGGGACGCCCCGGATACGACTTTGGGGATTCTGGGGCTCAGCACTGATAGGAGATGTCATGCCCGTTTTGCGCAAGCTCGCGGTCTCGGCTGCGGTCCTGGCTGGAACAGTCATCAGCGCCTATCCGGCGGCCGCTCAGCCGCTCGCGTCCTCGCCCTCTCACTCCTCCACCAGCAATGCCCGTCTGGCGAGTGGCAGTTGGACGGCCTACTACGAGGAGGACTGGTCCGGTGCGGACACGACGTTCAGCGGAAACGTCGGGGAATGCCACTACGTAGGCGACAACTGGAACGACCACATCCGCTCCGCCCGCGCCAACGGCAGCAACGTCAAGGTGGAGTTGTGGGACAACGCCGACTGCACCGGAGGGTCGATCACCATCGACGGATCCGGCTATCACAAGATCGGCGATTGGGTCAGCGCCTACCGCGTCACCGCTGCCTGACTCGCGTGCCGGGGTCGGGGGCTAGCCGCCGTGCCGCCTCGCTCCCCTGCCTCGACAGGCGTTGAGCCTGCCTGTGAGAAGCTGCGGCCCGCAAGCACCTGAGGGGCTTGCGGGCCGCCGCGCACCCAGCACGCTCCCTTTGCGGCCGGCACTGGCTGAGTGATCCAGATTTACCCAATCCCGTTGAAGCGCGCCGCAGTTCGAGATCGGTCGGTAGCCGCTGGGCGATGGCCAAGAAGTGATCTCAACTGTGAGGTAGGTGCCTGCGGAGGAACGGTGTTGCCGGACGGCCCCGTTTCCTGCGCCGCGGCGAGGCGGGCGGCCCGGACCGGATGCTCAGGCCCCGGCCGGGCACGCGAACACCCCGGTCGTCCGGCGCGGGCTGTCCCAGGTGATCACGGTGCTGCCGGTGGCCGGCAGCGCACGGACGTAGGTGCCCGCGTAGCCCTCGTCGGTGAGGAACACGCCCCAGGTGGCGAACCAATCCTCGACCGCTCCGGTGTCCGGGTCACAGACCGGCTCCGGCCGCGGCGGGGCCTTGCGCTGGATCACGAAGTTGCCGCCGACGGCCGCCCGTACCGCCCGGGTCCATTCCCGGTCGGTCGCCTCCCAGCCCGCGACGATGCCCTCGCCCCGGAGCGCGTCGTTCGGCTTGAGGATGAGGTCGGCGCGGTGTGCGCGGCAGTAGTCGGTCAGGTCGAGCTGGTCGCCGGCCACCTCGACGTGCCGCTCGGTGGTGCTGCGCGTCCACGGCAGCAGTTCGTCGATCAGTGCCAGCTCCGCCTCGGTGAAGGCGGCTCGCAGCCGGGGGGCGGAGAGCAGCGGGAGGACGGCCTTGCTGTCGTACAGGCAGCTGGACAGCGGGGTGACCAGCGCAGTGCGGCCGTCCTGGTGGGCCCGGAGCACCGGTTCGAGCAACTCCTCGCCGGACGGGTGCGCGGTGATCTGATCGAGCGTCACATAGCGCAACAGCACGTCGACGGGTGTGTCGCCGAGGTGGATCTTGCCGCGCCGCACGCTCAGTTGACCCAGTTCGGCCAGGCGCAGGTCGATGCCTCTGGCGCGCATGCTCTCCTGGAAGGGGCGGATGTGGGTCCCGTATCGCGCGATCCGGCCGTCCATCTCCAGCAGCGCGATGACCGGGGCGTCCGCGTCGGAGACGGTGGCGGCGGCTCGTGTCAGCATCCGGGCGACCGCGTCGCAGGTGTCCACGTGGCCGAGGCCGTGCTCCCGCGCGAACGCCCGGAAGCGGTCGTCCGCCAGCAGCGCCCGCGGGACCTCGCCGGCCCGGTCCACCCCGCCGAGCTCGCTTCCCACGTTGAACTCCAGCAGTTTCCAGCCGGTGCCGACCTGGTGCAGGTCGGCACGGCCGTACAGCGGCGCGGGGGTGCCGTGGGCGCGGCCCAGAATCCGCGCCCGCCGCCCGGTGAGGCCGAGCGCCGCGCAGTACGCGGCCACATCGCCCGCGAACAGCCGTTCCGGTAGCGCGGTGAGCAGGGCGTGGAAGGCGGTCAGCCGGTCGGCGAGCCGGTGGATCGCGGCGCGGTCGACGAACAGCGGGCGGCCGAGCAGGCTCCCGGCGTGGGCGGCGGAGAGGTGCGGCGGGAAGCGCAGCCAGCGGTTGACGGCGCGCAGGCCCGCCGGGCCCTCCCGTACGCAGGCGTCGAGGTAGGCGGTGGTGACGGGGTGATGGTCGTGGCTCATGAGGCGGCGATGTCTTCGTAGAGGGTGGGGACCTTGCCGCGGCTGGTGCGTGCGAACCGCGCCGGATCGGCCCGCTCCACGGTGAACCCGGTGCAGCGCGGTCCGGTGATGACCGCGTGGATCTCCAGGCCGCCGGCGAACGCCGCCGCCACCGCCTCGGTGGTGACGCCCGGCGGCACGGCGGGCGACACCAGGAGCCGCACCCGATAGCGGTTACCCTCCCACCGCACCTGCAACTGGCAGTCGGCGGGGTCGGTGATGCCGAGTGCGGCGAGCCGGCCCATCATGTGGTCGGTGTCGAAGGTCTCGGAGTCCACGGTGAGCGACTGCGCGGTCCGGCCGAGCAGGGTGAGGACACGCGCCCGGCTCCCGCACCCGCACGGCCGTGCGGACAGCCGCCCGCGGTCGCCGATCCGGTAGCGGAACAGTGCCATGCCGGTGTCGCTGAGCGGTGTGACCAGGACCTCGCCGGCCTCCCCCGCGGGCAGCGGCTCCCCGCTCTCCTCGTCCACCACCTCCACCACGACGGCGTCCTCGTGCACATGGTGCTCGGTGCCGCTCTGGTGGGCGCACTGGTAGCCGATGCAGCCGGTCTCGGTGGTGGAGTAGGCGAGCGACCGCACCGCCAGCTCGGGCAGGGCCGTGGCGACCGCCTTCGCGCGTTCGGTGCCGAGACCCTCCCCGATGTAGAGGAACGTGCGCAGCGCGGCGAGTCGGTCCGCCGGCACCCCGGTGAGGATGTCGACGCCGAAACCGGGGGCGGCGATCAGGGTGTCCACCGCGTGCTCGGCGAGTACCTCGGCGGTCTGCCCGACGCCCATGGTGCTGCCGATCGGGAACGCCCGTGCGGAGCAGAGCCGGATGACCTCCTGGGCGAAGAGGAAGGCGCCGTTCAGCTCGGCCGAGAGCAGACAGTTGGCCACCCGGCCGAGCGGGCGGCGCGCGCCGGCCTGTACGCCGCGGGCCCCGAGCGCGGACACCTGCTCGTTGAACTCCCAGGAGTGGTACATCACTTTGAGGGTCCGGGAGGTGCCGCCGGAGCGGATCACCATGCCGGGCCCGTCGCCGCCGAGCAGGAACTCCGCCGAGTGCGGCGGCCGGCCGGCCGCCAACTCGGCGGGGGAGAGCGGCGGTAGCCCGGACAGCCCGGCGAAGTCCCGCACGGAGGTCAGCCGGGGCCAGCGTCGCAGCACCGCGGGGGTGCTGCGGGCCGCGTCCAGCATCCGGTCGAGGTTGTGCCGTCGCAGCCGTTCGATCTCCTCGCGGTCCAGCACGTCCAGGTCTTCCGCGAGCCGGATGCCGCTGGTGGGGTTCATCATGGACCTCCGTGGGGTGGGCCGGCTCCGAGCCGGTTCGGTCGGGGACGGGCGCGGCGGTTTCGGCGCCGCGCGCCGCCGTGGGTCACGGTGTGTCGGGCGTCGGCGTGCCGTGCTCCGGGTCGGGCGCGTCCATGTCGCGCCAGATCCGGAAGAGGAACGGGCAGACGCTGATGGCCAGGCAGACCCCGCCCAGGACGTACGCGGCGGCGGCCGGCCCCATGCCGTCGAGCAGCGCGCCGGCGAGCAGCAGGCCCAGCGGCATCGCCGCGTTGGCCGAGGCGCTGAAGGCGGCGAAGACCCGGCCGCGCAGGGCGAGTGGGACCCGGGCGTACTTCACCGCCGCGATCACCGGGTTCACCGGCCCGTTGGCGATCATGAACAGGGAGACCAGCGGCACCAGCAGCAGCGGGTGCGGATTGAGGGCGACGACCCCGTAGACCGGGGCGCCGGAGACCAGGAAGCAGACCGAGAAGGTGCGCCACCGTTGCCCGCCGCGGCTCAACCAGCCGTACAGCACGGTGCCCAGGATGCTGCCGCCGCTGGCCGCGCCGATCAACACGCCCACCAGGGTGCTGTTGTGCCACACCGACACCCCGTACGCCGGCAGCAGCACCGACAGCAGGCCGCTGGTCAGCGCGTTGACCGCGGCACAGGCGGCGCCGAGGGCCAGCAGCAGCCGGTCCCGGCGGAACTGGACCGCGGTCTTGGCCAGTTCGCGCAGATAGCCGCGCGCCCCCGCGGCGGCAGCGCCCTCGCCGACCGGGGCACCAGTCACCAACAGGCCGACCAGCAGCGCCGACACGATCAGCGCGGTGCCGTCGGCGATCAGCACCGAGGTGGGCCCGACCAGCGCGATCAACACCCCGCCGAGCGGCGCGCCGAGCAGGTCCCCGGTGCGCAGCGCCGTCTCCTCGGCGCTGGTCGCGCGCTCGACCCGGATGCCGGTGGCGCCGATCACGGCGGGCAGCAGCACCTGCTTGGCACTGCGCGCGGGGGCCCGGCTCGCGCCGACCATGAAGACCAGCCCGACGAGCACCGGCAGCGACAGCACCCCCAGCGCGTCCGCCAGCGGGATCGCCAGCACCGCCAGACAAGTGCACAGGTCGGCCAGTACGCTGCCGCGCCGGGCCCCGTACCGGTCCACCAAAGGGCCCGCGCACAGCAGCGACAGCACCAGGCCGAGCGTCTCCGCGGCGGCGACCAGCCCGGTCTGGGTGCCGCTGCCCGTCCGGACCAGGACGAACCACGGCACCGCGATCAGCGTCATGGTGGCCCCGAGCGAGGACGCACCGCTCGCGACCACCAGCGCGGTCAGCGGCATGCTGCGGAACACCGGAACTCCCCCTGGAACGCCCCTCGTCGCAGCTCCCGCCGGACGGTGCTGTCGGGACTGCTAGCATCCTCGAACTGTTCATCGCGCGATAACCGGAACCCGTCACCGTGGAGCCGCCGCATCATGGATCGGATCACCACCGAACGGCTCGTGCTGCGCCCGTTCACGCCCCAGGACCTCGATGAGCTGTACGACCTGCACCGCCGTCCTGACGTGACGCGCTACCTGCTGTGGAACGCACGGAGCCGGGAGGAGACGGGCACCGCCCTCGCCACCCGCTGCCGGGAGTCCGAACTGGCCGCCGAGGGCGACAACTTGGCGATCGCCGTGACACTGCGCGCGAGCGGGCGCCTGATCGGCGAGTTCAACCTGCACTGGCTGAGCGCCGAACTGGGCCGCGCCGAGATCGGGTTCCTGCTGCACCCCGACCACTCCGGCCACGGCTACGCCACCGAGGCCGGCCGCCAGGTGCTGCGGCTGGCGTTCGAACGGTACGGCTTCCACCGGGTGATCGGGATGTGCAACGGCAACAACACCTCGTCGATGCGGCTCATGGAGCGGCTCGGCATGCGCCGCGAGGCGTTCTTCGTCCAGGGCGAGATGCTCAAGGGCGAACGGGCCGACCTGGCCGTGTACGCCCTGCTCGGCGCGGAGTGGGAGACCACCCCGCCGGGCGTGCCCGCCCCCGGCCTGCCCAGCGCACGCGGCTGACTCGTCCCGCGCCGGGCCATTGACGGCCCGGCGTCCGCCGGCGGTCAGCCGACGTCCAGGGTCCAGGCGACCGCGTCGGTGTCGCAGGCGCGCAGATAGCCCGCCAGTTCCGCGTACTTGGCGCGGAGCTGCCGCTTGAGCACCTTGCCGGTCACTCCCTGAGGGAAATCGGCGTCCGTGCGCGCCAGTTCCAGCACGGACAGCTCCTGGTGGCCGGCCTCGCGCAGTACCTTGTTGGCCGAGGCGAGCACCGTCTCGGGGCGGGGTCGGGCCTCGCCGGTGGTGACCACCGCCACCAGCACGTTCATGCCGTCGAGGCAGCCACCGACCACGGCGCAGTCCGCGAGCACCGGGAGCTCGTTGAGCAGGAACTCCTCCATGTGGACCGAGTGCGCGATGCCCTCGGCGGTCTCGACCGCGTCCACGGCACGGTCCAGTTGGTAGAAGTACCCGGCCTCGTCCTGGTAGGCGAGGTCGCCGGAGAGCCAGTACCCGGAGAGCCGGCTGCGGTAGGTGGTGTCGGAGTCGTTCCAGTAACCGGCGGTGACGGTCGGGCCGCTGACGCCCAGCAGCCCCACCTCCCCGGCGGTGGCCCGGGTGCCGTCCCGGCGCAGCACCACGACCTCGGACAGCGCGTCCGGGCGGCCGATGCAGCGGTCGTTGCGCTGCGAGCTGAGCGAGCGGGGGTGCACCATGACGCCCCAGCCCAACTCGGTGGCGCCGAAGCGGTCGTAGAAGACGGCGGAGGGGAGTCCCGGGTCGCGGCGGCCCAGGATCGTTTTCAGGTGGGCCTCGTGGATGGCGTCGCCCATCGTCACCCAGCTGTCCACCGAGTCGAGCGCGCCGGGCTGGGCCTCGATCTCGGCCAGCTCCGCGAAGGCGTGCGAGAAGGCCATCACGGTGGTGGGGCGGTGCGCGCCGATCGCCGCCACGAGTTCGGCGCCGCTGGGGTCGTAGAGGGCCACCATCGGCGTGCCGGCCAGCAGCGCGTAGTTGACGTACACCACGGAGCCCAGGTGCGACTGCGGCTGCGCCGCCATCATCAGCTCGTGCGGCTCGTCGGTGGCGTGGGTGAGCCGGAAGCGCGGCCCGGCCACACTGGAGGCGTGGGTCTGCACCACCGGCTTCGGCACGCCCGTCGTACCGGAGGAGTGCAGGATCGAGACCGGGTCCTCCGGCGCGTGCCGGAACCGCGCCCGGTCCGGGAGTTCGGCGGCCTCCGGCGCCGGCACGTCCTCGGCCAGCTCCGTCCAGCGCGGGCCCGGCAGCCGTGCCAGGTCCTCGCCCAGGGCCGCGAGGCGGGCGCGCGTGGTGTAGAGGCCGACCGGATCGGTACGGCGGATCAGCGCGAGGGCCGCCTCGCGCGGGGCCTTGCTGTTGATCAGTACCGCGATCGCCCCGATGCGCACCAGTGCGTGCAGGTGCACCGAGTAGGCGAAGGAGTCCGTGAGGTGGACCGCGACCCGGTCGCGGGGTCGTACGCCCCTGTCGAGATACCACACCGACCAGCTCTGTACGAGCCGGTCGAGCTCGCGGAGGCTGAACTCGCTGCGGAGGGTGCCCTCGCAGGTCGCCAGCGGGCGGGCACAGGTGAGGAACGGGAGGTCGGGGGCCGGGCTGTGGGCCAGCGCAGACTCCAGCACATTGCCACCGCCCAGGCCGGGATCGGCGGCCAGCCTGGCCCGGAGACCGGCGGGCAGGAGGGTGCGCGCGGACAAGGTCATCGATGAGCCCTTCCATGTCGGTGCCGACAACGACCGTATGCCTGGCGGCGGTTGGCGCACCACGACTCTCTTGCGCAGGGCGTGCGGCGATTGTTGCGCCACGCCACGTTTCTTGCCCTGCTACCCGCCGCGGGCCCGTCGTCGGCGGACCGACGGGTACACCTGGGAGGGCCCTGCCGACCAAGCACGAGGAGACCCCGGTGGCGACGACGGAGCCGACCCAGCCCGAACGACAACTCGCGGACCTGCGCGCCGAGTTGGACGCACTCGATGCGCGGCTGCTCGACGTGGTGCGCGAGCGCATCGAGGTGTGCGTGCGGATCGCGCACCACAAGTCCGCGCACGGCGTGCCGATGATGCAGCCGCACCGCATCGGCGTCGTCCAGGAGCGCGCCGCGCGCTACGGCGAGCGCCACGGCGTCGATCAGGAGTTCCTGCGCCGGCTCTACGACCTGATCATCGAGGAGACCTGTCGGGTCGAGGACCTCGTCATGGGCAACAGGCCCTAGGGAAAAGGGAAAGCGGATTTCCGGCCGTTTCTGGAGGGTTGCCGTGCCATGCGGACTTTGCTCATAGACAACTACGACTCGTTCACCTACAACCTCTTCCAACTGCTCGGCGAGGTGACCGGTCGCGCGCCCGTGGTGGTCAGGAACGACGCCGAACTGCCGGACCGGCTGACCGAACGCTTCGACGGCATCGTCGTCTCGCCCGGCCCCGGCAACCCCGCGCGCGCCCGCGACTTCGGCATCAGCGCGCGAGCCGTCAAGGAGAGCGGACTGCCCGTCCTGGGGGTGTGCCTGGGGCACCAGGGGATCGCCCAGCTCTTCGGCGGCACGGTCGGCCTCGCCCCGGAGCCGGTGCACGGACGCAGCTCCCTCGTCCACCACACCGGCGAGGACCTCTTCGCGGGGCTGCCCTCGCCGTTCTCCGCGGTGCGCTACCACTCGCTCGTCGTCACCGAACTCCCCGACGACCTGGAGCGCGTCGCCTGGACCGCGGACGGCCTGCTGATGGGCCACCGGCACCGGCGGGCGCCGCTGTGGGGAGTGCAGTTCCACCCCGAGTCGATCGCCAGCGAACACGGCCGGCAGTTGCTCGGCAACTTCCGCGACCTCGTGCTCGGCACCTCCGCCGGGGCTCCGACGGCCCCGCCCGCGCCCGCCGCGCCGCCCGCCGCCGCGCCGCCGGCGGACGCGTCCCTGCGGCTGCACGTCCGGAACGTCCCCCACGAGCCGGACGCCGAGACCGCCCACCGGGAGCTGTTCGCCGGCTCCGCCCGCTCCTTCTGGCTGGACAGCAGCGAGACCGACTCCCGGCGCGCACGCTTCTCCGTCATGGGCGACGACCGCGGACCGCTCGCGGAGTACGTCAGCTACGACGTCACGACCACGACCGTGACGGTCCGCCGCGCAGGCGGCATCGTGGAGCACGTCCGCCGGGGCTTCTTCGACTACCTCGCCGACCAACTAGCCCGCCGGGCGCTGCCGGTGCCCGAGGGCCTGCCCTTCGGATTCAACCTCGGCTACGTCGGCTACCTCGGCTACGAGCTGAAGGCCGAGACCTCCGGTGCCCGCGTACACCGGGCCGAAACCCCCGACGCGGCCCTGCTGTTCGCCGACCGCGCCCTGGTCATCGACCACGAATGCGGCCGCTGCCACCTGCTGGCACTGAGCACCGCCGACGACCCCGCGCCCGCGCTGGACTGGCTGGACGCCACCGAGCGCCGGCTGCGCTCGCTCGACGGCCCGGCGCCGACGGACGCCGACGCCGGGCCGCTGACCGGCACCGGGGCGACCGACCTGCGGCGACTGACCAGTGCCCACGCCCGGCACGACCGGGACGGCTACCTCAAGCGCATCGCCAAGTGCCTGGACGAGATCCGCGCCGGCGAGTCGTACGAGATCTGCCTGACCAACACCGTCACGGTGGAGGAGGAGATCGACCCGCTGCGCACCTACACCCGGCTGCGCCGGATCAGCCCGGTGCCCTTCGGCGCCTACCTGGGCTTCGACGACGTCGCAGTGCTCAGCGCCTCCCCGGAACGGTTCCTCAGCGTGAGCGCCGCGGGGACCGTGGAGTCCAAGCCCATCAAGGGGACCCGCCCGCGCGGCCGTTCACCGGAGGAGGACGAGCGGCTGCGGCGGGACCTGGCGACCAACGAGAAGGACCGCGCCGAGAACCTGATGATCGTGGACCTGGTGCGCAACGACCTGAACGTGGTGTGCGAGATCGGCTCGGTGCACGTCCCGGTCCTCTTCGACGTGGAGAGCTACGCGCCGGTCCACCAGTTGGTCTCCACGATCCGCGGCACCCTGCGCCCCGGGGAGAGCGCGGTCGGCTGCGTCCGCGCGGCCTTCCCCGGTGGCTCGATGACCGGGGCGCCGAAGGTCCGCACCATGGAGATCATCGACCAGCTGGAGGAGGGCCCCCGTGGCGTCTACTCAGGGGCGCTCGGCTGGTTCGCGCTCTCCGGGGCCGCCGATCTGAGCATCGTCATCCGGACGCTGGTCGCCGCGGGCGGACACCTGAGCCTCGGGGTGGGCGGCGCGATCGTGGCGCTCTCCGACCCCGCCGAGGAGTACGAGGAGACCGTGGTCAAGTCGCGGGCCGGGCTGACCGCCGTAGCGGCGGCCCGTCGGCCCGCCGGTGAGGGAGGATCGTGAGCACGACCGAAGTCCGGCTGCTGCAACGGTGCCTGGTGATCGGCGGCGCGGGGGCGGTGGGCGGCATGTTCGTCCGGCTCCTGACGGCCTCGGGCGCCCAGGTGCGGGTGGCCGACCCCGCGGGCGGCGAGATGACCGATGACGCCGCAGCCCCGGGGCCGGCCCTGGTGGCGGAGGTGCGCCGCGCAGACCTGGTGCTGCTGGCACTGCCCGAACGCGCGGCGCTGGCCGCACTGCCCCGGCTCACACCGCACCTGCGCACCGGTGCCCTGGTCGTGGACACGCTCTCGGTCAAGCGGCAGGTGGTCGCCGCGCTGAGCGCCCTCGGCGGCGTCGAGGCGGTGAGCCTCAACCCGATGTTCGCCCCCTCGCTGGGCATGGCAGGCAACCCGGTCGCCGCCGTCGTCGTCCACGACGGCGAGGCGGCCGCGGAACTGCTGCGTCTGCTGGGGGAGTGGGGTGGCCGGGCGGTACGGGTCACCGCCGAGGAGCACGACCGGCTCACCGCCGCGGCCCAGGTGCTCACCCACGCGACCGTACTCGGGTTCGGCCTCGGGCTCGCCGAACTCGGCGTCGGAGCCCGGGAACTGGCGGCCCTCGCGCCGCCCCCGCACACCACCCTGCTGGCGCTGCTGGCCAGGATCGCCGCCGGCTCGCCGGAGGTGTACTGGGACGTGCAGGCCGCCCATCCACACGGTGCCGACGCCCGCGCCGCACTGGCCGCGGGCCTCCGGCGGCTCGCCGACCTCGTCGACCGCGACGACGAGGCCGGGTTCGGCACCGCGCTCGACGCCGTCCGGGACGTGCTGGGCGACGAGCTGACGCCGCACGCCGAGATCTGCGTCCGGCTGTTCGCCGGACTCCCCAACCGCTCCCGAAACGAGGCGACATGACCGAGCCACCCACGTCCACCCGCCCCGCCAACTGGGTCGACTCCCGCATCAGCCGGACCTCCGACGCACTGGACCGCGCCTTCGACGAGGGACTGACCGGCCACGTGGTCACCGGCCACCGGGGTAAGCGGGTCACCCTGGAGGACGGCAGCGAGGCGCTGGAGTTCGTCTCCTGCTCCTACCTCGGGCTGGAGGAGCACCCGGCGCTGGTCGGTGCCGCCGAGGAGGCGCTGCGTCGTTTCGGTGTGCACCTGTCCACCTCGCGCAACCGGATGCGTCCGCACTACCTCGGCGAGTTGGAGGAACTGCTCGCCACCATCTACCGCGGCAACCGGGCGGTCGCCTTCACCTCCGTGGGCACCGTCCACCTGGGGCTGCTGCCGCTGCTGGGCGCCGGCGCGCTGCCCAGCTACCCGGTCGCGCCCGCCGGGGTGGTGTTCCTCCTGGACCGCACCGCGCACTCCTCGATGCAGGTGCTGCGCGGCGTACTGGGCCAGATCGGGCCGACCCGACGCTTCGACGTCGAGACCCCCGGCTCCCTGGAGACGGCCCTGCGCGAGAGCACGCAGGACGGCCGGACCCCCGTCGTGCTGATCGACGGCGTCGGTTCGATGGGCGGCCTGATCGACGTGACCGGTGTGCGGGCCGCGCTGGAACCCTACGGCGGACACCTCTACATCGACGACGCGCACGGGATCTCCATCGCGGGCCGGTACGGCGCCGGTTACGCCTTCGACGCCTTCGGCGACCAGCTTCCGCCGCACGTGGTGATCGCCGGCTCGATGTCCAAGGCGTTCGGCGGCTCCGGCGGGTTCGCGCTGGTGCCCGACGAGGCGGACGTGCGGGTACTGCGGAAGTTCGCCAACCCGCTGGTGTTCGGCCACTCCCTCATGCTGCCGCTGCTGGCAGCGAACGTGGCCTCGGCGCGGCTGCACCTGGACGGCGAGGTCGCCGCGCTCCAGGAGCGGCTGTGGCGCAACGCCGACGCCTTCGACGCCCTGACCGGCGGGCGGCTGGTCAACGCGGGCCTGCGCTCCCCGGTCCGCGGGGCCGCGTTCCCGACCGAGGAGGCGGCGTTCCGCACGGCGGCCGCGCTGAAGGAGGCCGGCGTGCTGATCCTGCCCGCCTTCTTCCCCACCGTCGCCAGGGGCACCGGGCTCGTCCGCTTCGCCCTCTCCTCCCTCCACGAGCCCGAACACCTGGAAACCGCCGCGAAGATCCTCGAAGGGATGGTGACCGGATGAGCACCCGGGCACGCACCCTCGCCACCGTCCTGGACGACGCGACGCGGACGCTCGCCGCCGCCGGGATGTGGGCACCGCGCGAGGACGCCGAGAAACTCCTCGCCCACGCCGTACGGCAACGGGCCGGCGTGCCGCTGCCGGACGACCTGCCGGTCGACGACGCGGTGTTCGCGCGGCTCGGGGAACTCCTCGCCCGCCGGGCGGCCCACGAGCCGGTGGAGTACCTCACCGGACGCGCGACCCTCGGCGGCATCGAAGTCGCCGTCGGGCCAGGGGTCTTCATCCCCCGCAGGCACACCGAGCCGCTGCTCGCCTGGGGCCTGGAGGTGCTGCGGGACGTGGCAAAACCGCTGGCCGTCGATCTGTGCACCGGTTCGGCGGCGATCGCGCTCGCCGTCGCGCACGCCCGGCCGGAGGCGGCGGTGCACGCGGTGGAACTCGACCCGACGGCGCTGGAGTGGGCCCGCCGCAACGCCGACCGGCAGGCCGAGCAGGGCGACACCCCGATCCACCTGCACACCGCCGACGTCACCGACCCGGCGTTGCTCCGCGACCTCGACGGCTCGGTCGATCTGCTCCTGGCCAATCCGCCCTTCGTCGTCGAGGGCCGTGAACTGCCCCCCGAGTGGCAGCAGCACCAGCCCTGGCCGGCGCTGTTCTCGGGGACGGACGGGCTGGTGGTCATCCGCGCGGTGGTCACCGCGGCCACCCGACTGCTGCGCCCCGGCGGGGGCGTCGCCATCGAGCACGACGACGACCAGGCCGAGCCCGTGATGACGCTACTGCGCGCGCAGGGCGTCTTCACCGAGATCGACTTCGGCGTGGACCACGGGGGCTCGCCCCGCTACACGACCGCCCGCAGAAAGTGACGAGGAGCACGCATGGAACAGGAGCCGCCACGGGGCAGGTCACGCCGCCGCGTCCTGCAGGAGGGCGGTGGCCTCCTCGCCGCCGCCGGGCTGCTGGGGCTGGCGCCCGGCGTCCCGACGGCAGCGGCCACGCCGGCCGGCCGGGCCGTCGGTGACCACGGTGAGCACGGCGCAGACGGTGAACGGTCCATCACCATAAGGGAGAACGCCAACCTCGGCGTCGCCGCCGCCCCCGACGGCCGCCGGCTGGCGGTGGACGTGGCGGGCGGCATCTGGGTGCTGCCCGCCACCGGCGGCCGGGCCCGGCGGATCACGCCGTTGAACCACGACGCCACCCGGCCCCACTGGTCGCCGGACGGCACCCGGATCGTCTTCCAGTCCTTCCGGGACGGCGTCTACCAGGTCTGGTCGCTGCGGCCGGACGGCACCGACCTGCGGCAGCACACCAGCGGCGCCGGCTACGACCTGGAGCCGCGGTGGTCCCCGGACGGACGGCGGATCGCCTTCGCCTCCGACCGCGGCAACCGCAGCCGGATCTGGGTACTGGACGTGGCCGACGGCGCGCTGCGGGCGGTCACCGAAGCCGACACCGTGCACGCGGCCCCGGCCTGGTCGCCCGACGGCACCCGGCTCGCCTACGTGGTCGGCGGCACCGTCATCGAGGCGGTGGACCTGGGCTCGATGCGGCGCACCCGGCTCGCCGCCGCACCGGGCGAGGCGCAGCTCTACTCGCCCGTCTACCTCCCCGACGGCGGAGCGGTCAGCTACGTCCAGGCGGACGGCGGCGAGACCGTGCTGAAGGTGGCCGACCGCACCGTGGTCGCCGGCGAGGACCTGCCGCCGCTGCCGGTGTCGTGGACCTCCGCGACCACGTTCGTCCACACCGCCGGCGGCCGGATCCGCCGCGGCACGGTGAACGGGCCGTCCCAGGACGTCCCGTTCACCGCCGAACTGCCGCTCGCCATCCGCCGGTACCGCCGCACGCCCCGCGACCTGACCTCGGACGCACCGCGCCGGGCCAAGGGCATCGCGGACCCGGTGCTCTCCCGCGACGGCCGACAGATCGCCTTCCGCGCGCTCAACGCCCTGTGGCTGTTGCCCGTCGGCGGCCGCCCCCGCAAGCTCCTCGACGACGGCTACTTCCACGCGGACCCGGACTTCACGCCGGACGGCCGCTGGCTGGTCTACGTCAGCGACCGCGCGGGCACCGCGCACCTGTGGCGGCTCGACCTGGCGTCCGGGCACACCGAGCGGCTCACCGATCTGCCCAACGGGCAGCTGACGCCGCGGGTCTCGCCCGACGGCACCCGGATCGCCTACCAGGACGAGTCGGGTGCCCTGTGGGTGCTGGACGTGGCCAAGGGCGCCACCCGCCAGGTGCTGCCCTCGCTCTACCAGCCGGGCCGGCCGGCCTGGTCGCCGGACGGGACCAAGCTCGTGCTGTCCGCGCTGCGGCCCTACTCGCGGCGCACCGAGACCGGCCACAACCAGGTGCTCACCGTGGACCTGGCCACCGGCGCGGTGCGCTACCAACCGATCGCGCCGGACCGCTCGTTGGCCACCCGCGGTGGCGACGGTCCGCTGTGGACCCCGGACGGCAAGCACCTGGTCTTTGGGGCGGAGAGCCTCGCGTGGCGGGCCCCGGTGGCCGCCGACGGCACCCTCACCGGCCCGCTGGTCGCGCTCACCTCGGAGGTCACCGACTCACTGTCGCTCAGCGGCGACGGCCGCGTCCTGCTCTACCTGTCCAACGGGCTGCTGCGCACGGTCGGCCTCGACGGGGGCACCGCGTGCACCGTCACCGCCGACCTCACCTACCGCCCGGCCCGGGTCAGCGAGCCCGTCGTCGTACGGGCCGGTGCCCTGTGGGACGGCACCTCCGAGCAACTGCGCCCCGCCACGGACGTGGTGGTACGGGACGGACGCATCGAGGCCGTCACCCCGCGCTCGGCCGGCGCGCGGGGCGCGCACGTGGTGGACGCCTCGCACCTGACCGTGCTGCCCGGCCTGATCGACACGCACAACCACTGGAACATGCGCGGCAAGCAGTGGGGCGACCGCCAGGGCCGGCTCTGGCTCGCCTACGGCGTGACCACCAGCCGGTCGCCCGGCGACCCCGCCTACCAGATGGTCGAGAACCGGGAGGCGATGGCGGCCGGTACCCGGGTCGGCCCCCGGTACCTGGGCTCCGGGGAAGCGCTCGACGGCACCCGGGCGTCGTACAACTGCATGCGCACCACGATGTCCGCGGAGCAGTTGGAGCGGGAGCTGGACCGCGCGGAGGGGCTGGAGTACGACCTGCTCAAGTCCTATATGCGGCTGTCGCCCGGGCACGAACAGCGGGTGGTGCGCCGGGCCCACGCCATGGGCGTCCCGGTCACCTCGCACTATCTCTACCCGGCCGCCCACACCGGTCTCGACGGGATGGAACACCCCGGCGGCGGGCACCGACTGGGCTACTCCCGCACCCTGAGCTTCGCGGGCGTCCACATGGCGCAGGACGCCGTGGAGGTGCTGGCGGCGAGTGGGATGTGGGTCTCCTCCACGACCATCTTCGCCGCCGAACTCTTCGTCGGCGACCGGTCGTTGATCGACGACGAGCGCACCCGGGTGCTGTATCCCGACTGGGAGTACCGGCGTCTGGTGGCGAAGGCCGACGGCGCCCGGAACCCCGGGCCGGAGACCGACCTCAACCGCCGGCTGACCAGGGGCATGGTGGACGCCCTGCTCCGGGTGCAGCGGGCCGGCGGACTGGTGGTGTGCGGCACGGACGCCCCGCTGGACGACATCGGCATCAGCATCCACCAGAACCTGCGGGCACTGGTGAAGTACGGCTTCACCCCACACCAGGCCCTGCGCACCGCCACCGGCAACGCCGCCCGCGCGCTGGGCTACGGGGACCTGCTGGGCGCGGTGGAGCCCGGCCGGATCGCCGACCTGATCGCCGTCGAGGGCGACCCGCTGACCGACATCGCCGCCACCGCCGCGGTCCGCACGGTCATGGTCGGCGGGGTGGCCCGCTCCGTGTCCGAGATCCTCGCCCCGTTCCGGCGGTCCGCGGTACGCGCCGCCGGGCCCTCCGATGCCGTGACGGTGCGGCCGGCGGCACCGTCCGCCGCCCACGATCCGCGCCACTACTGGCACCAGCCGGAGTGGAGCCGCAAGGGCTGCTGCCGGCCCTGACCCTCCCGTCCCTCGCCGCACCCGCGGCGGGGGACGGCTGCGGGCCCGGCCGCCGTCCGACGGGGCGCCGGGCTGCCGGGGGCGCGCCTGGTACGCGGCCCGGTATGCCGAGGCCGACATGCCGAACTGCTTCTTGAACATCCGTTGGAAGTGGCTGAGTTCGCGGTAGCCCACATGGCGGGCGATGTCGGTGACCGACGTGCCGGTCTCCCGCAGCATCCGCTGCGCCTCCCGCAGTCGCAGCGCCGTGACGAAGTCGATGAACCGCCAGCCGGTCTGCTCCTTGAAGCTGCGGGAGAAGTGCCACTGGCTCATGTACACGGTGCGCGCGACCCGGCCCAGCGTGACGTCGCTGTCCGCGTAGTTCTCCCGCAGGAACCCGATAGCACTGCGAATGCTCGCCGACAGTTCGAGCCGATCCGGATCGGGCAGCTGGCCAGCCGGCCCGGACTCCGGGTCCGTGTCCGTGTCCGGGCCCGGCGCGTCGCGCACGGCGGGTGGTGCCGCGCGCCGTTCGACCAGGTGGACGCGCTGGCCGGCGTGCCGGTAGCCGGGCAGGGTACGGATCAGCTGGCACGGCGGGCAGATCTCGATCCCCGCTGGACCGATCGTCACCCGGCAGTCGTGCAGCCAGGGCTGCACGCGGGGCCAGACGAACCGGGCAGCCTCGCTGTACAGTTCCGCGGTCAGCAGCCGCCCGGCGCGGTCCGAGATCTCCCGCCACAGCGGCCCCGGCAGCGTGACGGGCAGCACCGCCGCGTCCGCCCTGGCCGCCCACATCCGCTCGATCCCGATCTGCCCGGGGTCCAGCGCCAAAACGAGCGCGCACAGGCCGTCGTAGACCCGCCGGTGCACCCGGCGGTCCAGGCGGAGCGTGAACAGGCCGCCGACGACGTCCCCGTCCGTGTGCCGGCCGTCGAACACCACCACCTCGGCCGGCTCCAGGGCGGTGCCGGCGCTGAAGTACGTGGGGAAGTCCGTGATGCCGAGCAACTGCGCGTTGTAGTACGCCACCAGCTCGCTCAGGGAGTTGCGCCGGTTGTTGAGGAACACCGCCGCGCTCAGCCCGGTTAACTCCACGCTGCGCGCGAGGGCACGGTCCGGGTCGTCCGTCAGGTACACGGCGCTGCGCCCGTTCGCCAGCGCGTGCTCCGCGATGAGCAGCGCGCCCAGTGTGGCGTCGCTGCCCGGCGGAAGGTCGAGCTCGATGTCCACGGCGGCGGCCCGGACCAGATACCGGTCGAGGACGTCCTCCGCCGTGCCGGGCTCTCGTCCCCCGAGCCGGTTCGGGAGTGGCGCTACGTGCCGGGCGACTCCCCGGGAAGCGGCCACTTCATGCCCTCCGTGCACGTGCCTCGGAGGCCGCACGTCTGCCGTGCGGCCAACGGATATGCGTTCTTCCGAAGGCGGTGCGGTGCCACGTGGTCAAGGCGGCCCTCTCGTTCCCCCTGTGGGGCATGCCGCAACGAGCGCCCGGAACCGCCGGGACATGATGCGGTGGCTTCCCCCGAATCCCCCTGGCGCTGTCCGGCCCGCCGGCCGATGCCCCCTTCGAGAGGGGATGACACCATCGGTCCCGTCGCGGCGTCAACCCTCTCCCGGCCCCGCACCTTCAGCGATGCCGTTCTCCACCCCGGGGCGACACTACTCGGCACCGGCGCACCCACACGCGCCGAGTCGCCCCAACTCCCGCCGTTCCACAGAGATTTGACGACGCACCAGCACGACACACCGGCGCGACGGCCCGACACGACGACCCGAGTACGACGGACAAGTACGAGTAGAACCCCGACCCGCTCTTGCGCCCCAACCGCCCCGCGTCCACCATCCACTGAAGCAACGGCGGCGCGGCGTAGAGCGGTTCCTTGTACTCCTCGTACAGGCTGACGATGCGGGCGACTGCCGCCCTGACCTGTGGATTTCGGCCTCGTTCGGGGCTTACGGGACGCCCAGGGATTTCTCAGAGACATTTGGTTGTGGATCTTGCCCCGATGCCACACTCGTGCGGCTCGCGAAGTTCCGCCGGCGGATCGAGCACGACCACCGCGAGCTGAAACAACCCCCGGGACTGGCCCACTTCAAGGCCGAACCTGGCGAGGCCGGCGCCACCACACCACCCTCGCCTCCGCCGCCCACGCCTTCTACACCCTCCAGCGCATGGCCCGAGCCCCCAAAGGAACGGCGCCAGCCCGACCCTCTACCGGATCGTCCGCGAACTACAGACCCTCCCCACCACCTGGACCGGCGCTACCCCACCAGTCATCGCGACATGTCCGCACTCACATCAACCCGACCAAACACCACTAATGATCAAGCCAGTTGAGGCGGGCCCCACAGGCGCGGCCACTCATCGACCGACCTGGGCGCCGTCACCTCACCTTCGACCACAGCAGTAGCGCGCCGCCCACGAAGGTCACGGTTCCGAAGACGCAGAAGGCGAGCACGCTGCCGCCTGCGTAGCCGTCGGTGGCCATTCGCTGAGGCTTGGCCGGATCGTAGAAGACCGTGACTGGCGTACCGGGGCGAAGTCTTGCGGACCGGCTTGTCTCGAACGAGGACCTGGTCTCCACCAGTTGGCCGTCGTCGGTCCGGTACTGCACGACTGGATGGTAGGACGTCCCCTCACCGCTGGAGTTCCGGTCCAACCGGATGACGGTGCCGGACGTCCGCGACCCGTTGCGGCGTAGCGATCGCCTCTTGTACAGGCTCCCGGCGCCCGCGCCGCCGAACACCGAGCCGAATGCCATGACGGATACCGCCCCCGCTATGGGCCCCATGCCCCCTCCTCTCCTCCTCGGCTGCGTTCTGCACACGTCGTGCGTGGCCGGTCCGTGACCTCACACGTACAGACGTGGCGCGGGAGCCAACAGTTTCCAACAGCCTCTCGAAAGGCCCTTTCAGACGTCCCATCAGAATCCTCCTACCCCGGTCAACTTGACCTTCGCAGGTCACCAGGCACTCCTGCATTTTCCCGAACGTCATCCACGGGCAGCAGCCGTGAATCTAGGTTTACTGTCAAGGGAGTTGACGTTCCTCGGCTTCGGGAGGATGGCCTATGACAGCCGTGCACGTGACCGTGTGGGATGACCGCGACCGGGGCGGAGGAGGCCGGGCCCCGACAGCTTCGAGAGCGTCGGCGGTCGCTGCCGCCCCCGCCCTCTTCATCCACAACATCTTCACCTGGGGCAGCGACTCCGCGTACGGATTTGCCGGGCAACGGCCGCTCGCGGACAGCCGGCGGCTGCTCCTGATGGATCGCCGGGGTTACGGCGACAGCCCGGACACCGCGCGCAGCGACTTCGACGTTGACGCCGAGGACGTCGTGGAGGT
The DNA here is from genome assembly GCF_028898845.1 of Streptomyces sp. WZ-12. Lineage (NCBI taxonomy): Bacteria > Bacillati > Actinomycetota > Actinomycetes > Kitasatosporales > Streptomycetaceae > Streptomyces > Streptomyces sp. WZ-12. The sequence continues at coordinate 8,496,913 of NZ_CP118574.1, forward strand.
TCTCGGCGCGGGGGCCTCCGTTGTGGGGCTCGACGGCGCCCACCTCGTGGGGCACGGGAACGGCGCCGTCGCCGTGCTCATCGCCGCCGCGCGCCGGCCCGACCTCGTCCGTTCCCTCGCCCTCATCCAGCCCTCCGCCTTCACCGCCGCCGCGCACCATCCACGCGTCGCCGAACTCCTCGACCGGGTGTGCGACGGCGTCCCGGGCCTCCCCGACGGCATCACGCCGGAGCAGTATCTGCGCGCGTCCACCGAGGGGTTGGGGATGGCGATGCCGGAGCCCACGTCGCGCCGGCTCCGTGCCGTTGCCACCTCCATGGGGGAGCGGCCCATCTGGGAGGCGGAGATCCCGCTGGCGGCGATCCGGGGCGCCGCCCTGCCGGTTCTGGTGATCTGCGGAACCTGGGAGCGCGCGCCGGCGGCGTACCGCGAGCACGTGGGGCCTCCCCTCATGGCCGTGGCCGAGTCCCTCACGGACTCCCTCGGGGGCCGTCTGCTGCGGGTGCCCGGGTACTACCCGCACACCCAGGAGCCCGCCGCCGTCAACGCCGCCCTGCGGGAGCTCTGGGGCTGACCCAGTGCCGCAACGGCTACGAGCCCCGCGCGGCTCAGTGTTGACCCGGCCGCAGTCGGTCTCAACTTCGAAGCCCTCGTCATGAAGAACGTCGTCGATGACCGCCCGCTGTCCGAGTAGCCCCCAACGAAGCTGGGCGGGGCGGCCGTGCGGCCCCCGCGTGCAGTGCCTGGCTGGGCGCCTGGCTGGCCGCTGGCCGTGCTATGGGGTGTTGGGGGCATGGGTGGGGGCGACGGGTAGGACGAGGTCGGCCTCGGCGGCCAGTCGGCGGTCGTGGGTGATCAGGAAGGTGGTCCGGTCGGCGGCCAGTCTCCGCAGTGGTTGGAGCACCCGTTGCGCCGACGCATCGTCAAGTCCCGTGGTGGGCTCGTCCAGGATCAGTACCGGGGCGTCGCGGACGAGGGCCCGGGCGATGGCCAGGCGTTGACGTTGCCCGCCGGAGAGCAACCGCCCGTTCGCGCCGACTTCGGTGTGGTAGCCGTCCGGGAGACTGGCGATGAAAGCGCCCAGGTCGGCGTCCTCCGCGGCGCGTTGGATCTCCTGCTCGGTGGCGCCGGGACGGCCGTAGGCGATGTTCTCCCGGATGCTGCCGCTGAACACGAGGGTCTCCTGCGGGACCAGGGTGACGGCGTCACGCAGGGCGGGCAGTGGCAACTCCGCGATGTCCTGGCCGTCCAGGCGGATGGTCCCGCTGGTCGGGTCGTAGAGGCGCAGCAGGAGCTTGGCGAAGGTGGACTTGCCCGCCCCGCTCGGGCCGTCCACCAGGACGAGTTGGCCGGGCCAGGCGGTGAAGGTGAGGGTGTCCAGGATGGGTCGGCGAGTGCCTGGGTAGCGGAAGCCGACCCGTTCGAAGGAGACCACCCCGCGCGGGCGGGGGCCGGGCGGGGCGGGCGTGATGTCCGTGCGGTGCCTGGCGCTGAGCAGGGCGTGCGGGTCGTGCCGGTCGCGCACCGTGGGCGCGACGTCGAGGACTTCGAAGACCCGCTCCGCCGCCGAGGTGCCGGAGGCGAGCGCCATCTGGAGCGAACCCAGTGACTGGATCTGCGGGTAGAGATAGCCGAGGTAGGCGGCGAGTGCCAGCAGTCCGCCCAGGCTGAGCCGCCCGGCGGAGATCTCCCAGGCGCCGGCGGCCACCACGCCGAGTACGCAGACCGTCTCCACCAGGGAGGCCAACGGCTGGTAGGCGTAGGAGAGTCGGTACTGCCGGATGACGCTGTGCATCCAGTTGACGCTTTCCCGGTGTACCTTCGCGCTCTCGGTCGGCTGGCGGTTGTACGCCTGCACCAACGGCATGTTGGCGATGCTCTCCGCCAACACGGAAGTGAGCACGCCGTTGCTGTCCCGCTCGGCGCGGGAGGCGACCCGGATGCGCCCCGCGAACGCCTTGGTACTCAGCCAGAACAGCGGCGCGGCGGCGAAGCAGATCAGGGCCAGGTCCCAACGGATGTAGAGGGCCGCGCCCGCGAAGAAGACGATGTTGGCGCCCGCGGTGAGCACGGTGACGGGTGTGCCCACGACCAGATGCTCCAACTCGTCCACGTCGGAGGTCAGTCGTTCCACCAGGTCGCCCGTCGGCCGATTTTCGAAGAAGTCGGGGGAGAGCCGCTGGACGTGGTGGAAGAGTCGGTCCCGCACCCGGCGCAGGAAGTGCTCGCCGACCCAACTCTGGGTGTAGCTCGCGACGAAGGTGCCGAGACTGCCCACCACGGAGAGCGCCAACCACACCCCGGCGGGCGCCCAGACCCCGCCGAAGTTGCCCGTCACCAGAACGTGGTCGGTGAGGTAGTCGAATACCTGGATGGTGCCCACCTCACACGCGGTGGCGAGGAGCGAGGCGGCCAGGACGAGCAGTAGACGCCAACGCCAGGTACGGGCCAACGGCCACAGTCGACGGTACGCGGTATGTGCGGAAAGTCGGGCCCGCGAGCGTCGCCCCGAGGTTTTCTGGCGCGGCTCGGAAACCAGGGGAATGAGGAGAGTGTTGTCGCGCATAAGGGCACCGACGATAACCCATGAAAATGCGGTTCCCTGGTTAATGCAATTCTCATGAAGTTTCACACAGTCTCATGGAGTGGGTGTGCTCGACGGCCTTCTGTGAAGGTCGCATGAGGGAGATGTGGGCATATTGGTGCAGGTCAGGGCCGTGCACGTGCCCATCCGCGCCTCTTTGGATTCACAGGTTCGCGGCTCCGGCACACAGCCTGTTCATATATTTCCTGGTGAGGGCGATGTGGCTGTCGCGCTTTTCTGTGAACCGGCCAGGGTGTGCGGCGATCGCGGTCGAATTCCCTTGCCAAGGGCTTGTAGTGTCCTTCTCGTTGCTGGAAATCGGCAACGACGAAAAGCACGGCGCGCATCCTGCGCCGCGAGAAAGAAGGAGCCAGTCATGGCATTTCTCAAGCTGAACCCGCTCGCCCTCCGCGAACACCGTCGTCCCCGGCCGAAGAAGGACGCGTGCAAGCCGCACCCGAAGCACCACCACGGTCGGCACCACGAGTTCGGTCTGCCGAAGAAGCAGGCCCGCTAAGCAAGGCCGCTAAGCAAGGCCGCTAAGCAGGTCCGCTGACACCGCACCGCCTTGCGGGCACGTCACAGGCATCTCGTGGGCGCCTCGTAGGTGCTGCGAGGCGGGGCTGTCACGGACACGGACAGGGCGGGGACGTCGCATCCGGCGGCGTCCCCGCCCTGCCGCGTTCCCCGCGTGCAGCGGTGCCTGGCGGCGAGGGGTGGCTCATTTGTCACTCTCCCCGTGATCCCTACCAACAAGTAGCGTGCCTCGGCACAAGGTTCGCCAGGCACGGGGGAGTGAGGGAGGAATCGCTGCGGTGCTCTACGCGTTCGTCAGGGCCGTGCTGTTGGTGCCGTTGTTCCGTTGGCTCTTCCGACTGCGGGTCGAGGGGATGGAACACATCCCACAGACAGGGCCGGCAGTCATCGCGGGGAACCACCTGTCGTTCTGTGATCAGTTCCTGACGGTGACGGTGACCCGGCGCAAGATCACCTACCTGTGCAAGAAGGAGTACTTCACCGGTCGGGGCCTCAAAGGCGCACTGACCCGCGGCTTTTTCCGCGGCTGCGGGCAGATCCCGGTGGACCGCTCGGGCAAGGAAGCGGGACAGGCCGGGGTCGAGGCGGGCCTACGGGTGCTGCACTCGGGCGAGTTGCTCGGCATCTTCCCGGAGGGGACGCGCTCGCACGACGGGCGGATGTACAAGGGCAAGGTCGGAGTGGCCATGATGGCGCTCGAATCAGGCGCGCCCGTGATCCCCTGCGCGGTGATCGGCACGTTCGAAGCACAGCCGGCCGGGCGGCGGTTGCCCCGTCCGGCACCGCTCACGATCCGCTTCGGGACGCCACTGGACTTCTCCCGGTACGCGGGGATGGAGGAGTCCCGCGAGGTGCTCCGGGCGGTCACGGACCAGATCATGTACGCGATCATGAAACTGTCGGAGCAGGAGTACATCGACAGGTACGCCGCCGAGGCGAAGGCCGAAGCGACGAGCGGAGCGACGACCGGAGCGACGACCGGAGTGACGACGGGGGCGCACGCGCAGGGAACGGCGGCGCGGGAGGGCGACCCGACGAAGGCGCCCCGCAGGCCAGTTGCCGCCAACCAGTCGAACTGACCCTTCCGGCCATTTCCGTAGCACCGGGCCCGTGAGCCCGCCCGCTACACCTCGGCGTGGCGCGCACCGCATTGCGCACGTCACTGCGTGCCACGCCGAGACCGTCTCCTCGATCCACGGTCGACGGCGCACCGGCCGGGGCTCAATTACGCCCTGATGGTGGCTGGTTGCCCTCACTACGGTGCCGTGCGTGGCCAACTCATACGCCGCGCTCTCGCGGCACTACGACCTCATCATGACCTCGGGCTACTACGACTACGGCGCCTACGCCCGCGCCCTCGTCACCGAACTCGGCGACCACAAACGCGTTCTCGAACTCGGCGTCGGCACCGGCCTGGTCTGCGAAAGCCTGCTGGAACTGAGCGGAGCCGACCTGCGGCTCACCGGGATCGACCACACCGAGAGCATGCTCGCCCAGGCGCGGGCCCGGCTCGGAAACCGCGTGCAACTGATCCGCCAGGACATCGTGGAAATGGCGGCGCCGCCGGTCTTCGACGCCGCCTTCTCCGTGGGCGGCATCTGGTACGGGACCCAGGCCCCAGAGGGCGGCGAGCTGTGCAGCCACCTGCTGAAAGAGGACGACGACATCAGGGCACTGAAGAACGTGTGCGCAGCCATCCGCCCCGGCGGGCCGCTGCTCCTGGCCGTCCAGCAAGCGCACCGGAACTACCAACGCCCCCTGCCCGGCGGCCTGGTGTACGCCCAGGAGATCCGCCCCGAAGGCGACCGGTTCGTGAAGGACTACTTCGTCCGGAAGGCGGGCGAGGTCGTCGCCCACCAGCGCTGCGAGTTCCGCGCCTACCCACAGGACCGGGCCGACCGCCTGCTGGCCCAGTGCGGTTTCCACTTCGAGCGCGCCACCGAGGACGGGCTGCTGCGGCGCTACGCGAGGGAAGCGGCGACGCCGCGACCGCAACGGACCCACCCGCCCCGCTGAACACCCTCAACTTGCGGTCCCCGCGGCGCACTTGAGCAGTGCGATCGGTGCGGCAAACGCCCCGGCCCCATCCGTTAGCGGGCCACCGGCTCGTCCGTGCACCCTCCCCGGCCACCCGGCAGCAGTACCGCCTCGTGCCGGTCGCATCACGGCGCGGACAGTAGCGAACACAGCCTGCCCAAGCATCCCAGGGAGCTCCTACTCCTTGGAGACGTAGGCCCTCGGACTGGTGCGCGTAGCACCGCCGGGGGCCGCTTCGTTTCCTCTTCGCTTCCTCTACGAAGCCACCGATGCCCCGCCACCGTACCTCACGACAAAGTGCGCCGGGACGTGGCGGGAAGAGCGGCCGGAAAGCTATGCAATTGTCTGCGGCAGTTGCACAGTTGGTTCACCCCTCACCCCCCGTATGCAGCCTTGGGAGGGCGCCATGACTATCCTTCAGGTCTCCACCACCGACTACCACACCGCCGGTGAACCCTTCCGCATCGTTCCCGAACCGCCGGTCGCCATCGAAGGCGCCACGGTCGCCGAGCGTCGCATGTTCGCCATCAACCATCCCGAGGTGGACGACCTGCGCAAGTTGCTGTGCTGCGAGCCGCGCGGACACGCAGACATGTACGGCGGTTTCCTCACCCCACCCGACGACGAAGTAGCCCACTTCGGGGTGGTGTTCTGGCACAAGGACGGTTTCTCGACCGCGTGCGGACACGGGTCCATCGCGCTCGCGGTCTGGGCCGTGCAGACCGGCCGGGTCGCCCGCGACCCCACCGGCGTCACCACCGTCGTCATCGACGTCCCCTCGGGGCGGGTCACCCTGCGCGTGCGCTCCGCCGGCGAGCGCATCACCGGCGTCGACTTCCTCAACGTCCCCAGCTACCGGCTGGCCGAACACGTCACCGTCGCCACCTCCCGCGGAGATGTCGTCGTCGACATCGGCTACGGCGGTGCCCTCTACGCCCAACTGAACGTCGCCGGCGTCGGATTGGCCGTCACGCCCGCCCACTACACCGACCTCATCGCGATCGGGCGCGAGGTGAAGAGGGCGCTCGACTGCACTGAGCACGCGCAGCACCCCGTCGACGACCGCCTCAGCGGCATCTACGGCACCATCCTCTACGCCGACCTCGGCTGTGACGAGAACGGCAACCCGCATCAGCGCAACGTCACCGTCTTCGCCGACGGGCAGGTCGACCGGTCCCCGTGCGGTTCCGGTACCTGCGCACGCGTCGCGGTGCTCGCGGCCGCCGGTCGCCTCACGCCAGAGCAGACCCTGGTCCACGACTCGATCGTCGGCACCCGCTTCCACGCGCGGATCGCCGGGCAGTTGATCACCGACGGGCACCCCGCCGTCGTCCCGCAGGTCACGGGAACGGCATACCGCACCGGCGAGCACCGCTTCGCACTCGATCCCGCAGATGACCTGGGCACCGGCTTCGTACTGCGGTAGCCGAGACCGACTAGTAGAGGCGACGCTGACCTGGGGGTACGCGCTTATCTGGAGTTGACTACTCCAGATATACCGTGGGCTCATGAACGGAACGGAAGCCCCCGCACCCCGTGGCCCACGACGCCTGAGGCGTGATGCCGAGGCCAACCGGCAGCGCGTGCTCCGGGCCGCGCGCGAGGTGTTCGCCGAACGAGGGCTGGGGGTGAACCTTGACGACATCGCTCGCCACGCCGGTGTCGGGGTTGCGACCTCCTACCGGCTCTTCGGCAACAAGCAAGCGCTGATCAACGAGCTGTTCCAAGACCGCGTCGACGCCTTGGTGGAGTGTGCCGATCAGGCTCTGACGCATGACGACGCCTGGGAGGGGTTCGTCGAACTGCTGACCATGACGTTGGAGCAGATGGCGGCCGATCGCGGACTGCGAGAGGTCGTCTTCTCCGAGGTCGGGGGCCGTCCCGAGGTGGCACAGGCACGCCGCAAGTTCGTTCCGGCAGCCGACGCGGTGATGCGCCGCGCGCAGGACGCGGGCCTGCTGCGTCCGGACTTGGCGACGACCGACCTGCCCCTCATCTTCCAGATGCTGAGCCGCGCGATCGACCACACCCTGCCTGTCTCCAGCGCGGTGTGGCGGCGCTACCTGGTGATCGTCCTGGACGGTCTGCGCGCCCGCCCCGGACTGACGGACATGCCGGTGGGCGCCCTCACGACAGCCGAGGAAGAGCAGGTGGCCGGCTTCAACCCGACCGGTCACCGTGGGTCGGGCTGAGCACGGCCGACCCCCAACCTCCGAAAACAACCACGCAAAGGACGGCATCCCATGAAACCGACAGCTCTTGAGGTCGACTACCTGATCGTTGGGGCCGGGGCCATGGGCATGGCCTTCGCCGACACCCTCATCACCGAAACCAACGCAACGGTGGCGATTGTCGACCGCTACGACCAGCCCGGCGGGCACTGGACGGTCTCCTACCCCTTCGTGCGCCTGCACCAGCCGTCGGCCTTCTACGGCGTCAACTCCCGTGAACTGGGCAGTGGCACGGTGGACCAGCACGGTTGGAACGCCGGTATGCACGAGCTGGCCTCGGCCAGCGAGATCCTGGCCTACTTCAACCAGGTGATGCACAAGACGCTGCTGCCCAGCGGACGAGTCTCCTACTTCCCCAAGTCGTGCTACGACGGCCCGGATCCACAGCGGCCCGATGTCCAGCGCTTCCACTCCATCGTCAGCGGGGACCGCTTCGAGGTCACCGTCAAACAACGGACCGTGGACGCCACCTACATGAACGTCACGGTGCCGGCCATGGTGCCGCCCGGATACGAGGTCGCCCCCGACGTCCGCGTGATCACCCCCAACCAACTGCCCGCCCTACAGGACAAGCCCGCCCACTACACCGTCGTCGGAGCGGGAAAGACCGGCATCGACGCCTGCCTGTGGCTGCTCGGCCACGGTACCGATCCCTCCGACATCACCTGGATCATGCCCCGCGACTCCTGGCTGCTCGACCGCGCCCACTGGCAGCCCGGAAGGCACGATGCCGAAACGGAAGCGGCCCGCCTCAACGCCGTGGCCGAGGCCAACACGGTCCAGGAACTGTTCGCACGGCTTGAGGACAGCGGCGTGCTGCTGCGGCTGTCACCCGACGTCGAGCCGACCGCCTTCCGCTGCGCGACGGTCGCCCGCGCCGAACTCGATCAGCTACGCCGCATCGACAACATCGTCCGCCACGGCAGGATCAAGCGCATCGACGCGCACGCGATCGAACTCGACCAGGCCACCGTCCCCGCGCAGGCCGGCACCCTCTACATCAACTGCACCGCCGACGGCCTGGAGCGACGGCCGACGGTGCCGGTGTTCGACGGCCCGCGCATCACGCTGCAGGCGGTGGTTCCCTGCCAGCAGGTGTTCAGCGCCGCACTCGTCGCCCACGTCGAGGCGAGTGACGTCGACGACGCCACCAAGAACGTCCAGTGCCCGCCCGCGCAGCACCCCAACTCGGCCCTGGACTGGATACAGTTCTTCGGCGACGTCCAGGAGCGGGTCATGCGATGGACCGCCGACCCCGCACTCCTCGAATGGCTCAGGGACTGCCGGCTTATGGGCCGGAAGCTCCCCGAGTTCTCCCCCGAGCAACGGGCCGCGCTCCTCCCCATGTTCCAGGCCCAGAAGGTGAAGCTGGCGGAGTTCCGCGACCAGGCAAACGCAGTCGCGGCGGTGAACTGACCGCCGCTGCGACCCGCACGCCGAACCACGCCGGCGACGCCGGGTGTGGTGGGCGTGCCGCATGAGCGGACCGGTCACGAACCTCTTCGGGCTCAAGGACTCGCGCACGCCCCCGTGTTGACTCCGCCGCCCTCGGGACGGTGGAGTCTGATGCGGGCTTCCTGGGGCCTGGTGCCGTGGGAGAGGGCGACGGCGTCGGCGGTGGTGCAGAGGAGTTGGCGGAGGGCGGTGGGGTTGGCCGTCCAGTGGGGCGGGACGTAGACGTCGGCCAGGTTGGGTTTTCGGGTGACAGCGGTCGGTGCGGGGGTGCCTGGCGGGATGAAGCTGATCAGGCCGCGGCCGCGCTCGGCCGGGTCGGGCCCCGCCACGAGCCGCTCCATGGCGGCCTGGAGGGTGTCTGGGCCGCGGTAGGGGCGGGAGACGCGTTCGAGGCCGAGGGGGGAGGAGAAGTAGACGTGCACGGCGGCGGCCGGATGGCCGCCCGGCGCGGGGAGCCCGGAGGCCGGAGCCCCGGCGTCGAGGGGGCCGGTGTTGTCGATGCCGCACGCGGTGAGGGACGACGCCAGGCAGAGGACGAGGAGGGCCGGGAGCGTCGCGGTTACCGCGCGCGGCATCATGCCGGCTCCTGGGGCAGGGTGAGGGTGAACACCGCACCTCCGGCCGGTGCGTTGGCGGCGGTGAGGGTGCCACCGTGCAGGCGGGCGTTCTCCGCCGCGATGGCGAGGCCGAGGCCGCTGCCCTCGCTGCGGGTCCGGGCCGCGTCCCCCTTCGTGAAGCGGTCGAAGACGTGCGGCAGGACGTCCTCCGGGATGCCTGGCCCGCCGTCGGTGACGGTGAGGACCAGCCGGCCGTCCGAGGCCCGGGCCCGTACGTCGACCGGTACGGACGCGCCGCCGTGCCGCAGGGCGTTGCCGATGAGGTTGGCGAGGATGACGTCGACGCGTCGGGGGTCGAGCCGGGCGCGCAGCCCGGGCGGTACGTCCAGGGAGACCCGGTCCTGCCAGTGCCGCAACGCGAGGGTCTTGCGGGCGAGTTCGCCGATGTCGATCTCGTCCAGGTCCAGGACGGCGGCGCCCGCGTCGAAACGGGAGATCTCCATGAGGTCCTCGACCATGCGGACCAACTTGTTCGTCTCGCCGGCCACCAGTTCCAACGCCTCGGAGGTCTCCGGATCCAGTCGTCCGGAAGCCGCGTCCTTGTCCAGGATCCCCGTCACGGCGGTCATCGCGGCGAGCGGTGTGCGCAGTTCGTGGGAGACGTCCGAGGCGAAGCGGCGCGCCCGGGTCTCCATGGCGCGCAGCGTGGTGGCGTCGGCCTGGAGGGTCGCGGCCATGGTGTTGAACGTGCGGCCGAGGTCGGCTAGTTCGTCGTTGCCCGTGACGTGGATCCGGGTGTCGAGAGCGCCCTCGGACATGTTCTCGGCGGCCGTGCGCAGTTGCCGTACGGGACGCAGGACGCGGCGGGCCGCCAGCAGCGCCGGGATGATCGACAACACGACCACGGGCAGCGCGCCGGCGCGCGCGGCGGAGACCAGGGCGGCGACGTCCTGTTCCTCATGGGCGAGGGAGAAGGAGGCGTAGACGACCAGTCCGGAAGGTTCGGACGGTCGGCCCTCGCGGGTGACCGGCAGGGCCACCGCCAACCAGGGTTCCCCGCCGCGGTGAAAGCGTTGGACCACGGCGGTGCGTGCCGAGGCGGCGTTGGCGCGCAGACCTTCGGGCAGGACGGGGGCGGTGCTCGCGGCGGAGACGAGGGCGCCGTCGCGGTAGGCGGCCGCGGTGCGCCAGCCGCGGGAGCCGCCGGCCCGGTCGACCTGGAGTGCGAGGGCGCGCAGGTCCGTCGCGGTGGGCGCGTACGGCAAGTCGGGTGCGAGCGAGCCCACTTGGGCGCGCAAGTCATGCACGGCGCTGTCCCGGGCGCGGTCCAGGATGGCCGACCGTGCCTGGCGGAAGGTGAGGGCGGCGGCGCACAGCGCGCTGAGCGCGGAGACCAGGAGGAAGGCGACGACGAGCCGGGTGCGCAGGCCCTGCGGCAGGCGGCGGCACCTCACACGGCGGCGTCTCACAGCGGTCCGAAGCGGTAGCCGAAGCCGCGCACGGTCTGGACGTAGCGCGGGTTGCGCTGGTCGTCCTCGATCTTGGCGCGCAGCCGCTTCACGCAGGCGTCGACGAGCCGCGCGTCGGCGTAGTAGCTGTGCTCCCAGACCTGTTCGAGGAGTTGCTGGCGGCTGTACGTACGGCCGGGGGACGCGGAGAGGAAGAGCAGCAGCTTCAGTTCGGACGGGGCGAGCGTCAGTTCCTGGCCGCGCTTGTGCACGCGCATCGAGACGCCGTTGATCTCCAGGTCGCCGTGGACCAGGAGTTGGCCGGGGGCGTCCGCGTCGGGTTGCGCGGGGGCGACGCGGCGCAGCACCGAGCGCATCCGCGCCTCGATGACCTCCCCGCTCGCGGGCTTGATGATGTAGTCGTCGGCGCCGGCCTCCAATCCCACCACGACGTCGATGTCATCGTCCCGGGCGGAGAGGATCACGATGGGCAGTTGACTGGTCTCGCGGATCCGACGGCACACCTCCAACCCGCTCATGCCAGGCAGCATCAGGTCGAGCAGCACGATGTCCGGCGCGAACGGCGCGAGCGACTCCAGGCCGTCCTCGCCGGTGGCCACCGCCTCCGTCTCGTGGCCGCTGCGGCGCAGCCCCAGTTCGACGCCGCGACGCACGGCGGGATCGTCCTCGATCAGCAGGACGCGTGTCATGGACCGGTCCTCTCCTTTCGCTCGTCGGCGCATCCGCTCCCCCGGAGCAGCTCGCAAAGGGGTGCCATGGGCGGATTTACGGCGAAGATACACAGGCGATGCAGGTGGTACGGGGAGTTCGGGGAGTCAGTGACGCGCGCGCGGCGCCCCCACCGGGACGGCCGCGCCCGTCTCGTCGCAGGTGACCGTCCACGGCTCCCCAGGCAGCCCGGACTCGTAGACCTGTACGACAACGTCCGTGGGCGGCCGGCCGCCCGCAACCCCCGGCGCCGCAGCGGCCGTGCACACCAACTGGTTCACCGCCGTCCGGTCCAACTCCGATACCAGCCACGGCAGTTGCAACGTCACCGTGCCGGGCGACGCCGCCTCGGCCCGGACCCGGTGCGTGCCGGTCGGCAGCGCCGTGCTGAGCCCGCGCTCCCGCTCGTCCCGGGTCGGTCCCGCCAACAACTCGTCCAGCGCCCGCTGCGGACCGGCACCTGCCGGCGCGGCGCGGGCGACGGGCCAGGTGCCGTTCGGGGCGGCGAAATACACCCGCACCCAGTGGTCGGCATGGGCGGCCCGCCCTCCTCGGGCCGGCGCGCCGGCCGCCTCCGGTCCGGTATCGGGGACCCCACAGCCGGCGAGCACCAAGCCGACGAGCAGCGCGGTCCCGACGGCGCGGGCCGGCCGAACTCCGCCCCAAGGCACCGCCTTCCACACCGCGCCCAACCGAACCACACCAGCTCCACGCATTCCGTAAGCAACCTTCGCCCTGTTCACCGGCCATGCCCCCGTCCTCCCGTACGCGCCCAGTTTCCCCGCCGGTCGTCCGGGCGCCGGGCACCTACCTCTCACGGCGCCGTCAACCGCCCGACGTCCACCGTCCCCGCGCCCGGGTTCGGTTGCGGTACGGCCGCCCAGACACCGGCCGCCACGCCGACGGCGACGACGACCGCGAACAGGCCCCGACGCCCGGTCGCCCACCGCACCCGGAACCGGACCGGGTCCTCCACCCACACCTTCGTCAGCCAGGCGGCCAACAGCGACACACCGATGGCGAAGGCGGTGCGCCCCCACCCGCCGACCCCCAACACCGTCTGCGGCAACAGCAGATAGACCAGCCAGTGCCACAGATACAGGCTGTACGACAGCTCTCCGAGACGGCGCGGGACGACACTGCCGGCCAGTCGGCCCGCGCGTCCGTCCGGTGCCTGGGCGAGCAGCGCGATCAACAGCGCGGCCGCCAAGGAGTGTACGAACAGCCCGCCCCGGAAGAGCCCGGGCGCGTTCTGACCGTCCGTCAGCACCCACGCCGCGCCGATGCCGCACACCAGCACCGCGCACATCCCATCCGCGACACGCCGGGGTATACGGGCCACCAGACTCCGCACCGGCGCCGTGGCCGCCAGCGCGCCCAACAGCAGGGAGAACGCCCGGGTATCGGTGCCCTCGTACGCCCGCGTCGTGTCCACCGCGCCGCCGAAGTGCAGCATCAGCGCGAGCGAGACCAGCGCCCCGGCGCCCGCGAGGACCGCGACCCGCCGGTGCCCGCCCCGCCCCCTCCCGACGCACGCCACCACCAGCGGCCAGACCAGATAGAACTGCCACTCGACGCCGATGCTCCACAGGTGCGCGAAGACCCGGGAGCCGGAGGCGTTCCAGTACCCGATCTGCTCGACGATGAAGTGCCAGTTCGCCGCCTGGGCCGCCACCCACGGCGCGTCTTCGAGGGCGAAGAGCAGTGCGGACGGCGACCCGAACGCCCAGGTGAGCAGCAGGGTGCCGACTCCGACGACGGCGAGCGCGGGCAACAACCGCCGCGCCCGCCGCCCCCAGAACGCGACCAGACCGGCCCGCCCCCGATCCGCCGCCTCGCGCAGCAGCAATCCCGTGATCAGGAAGCCGGACAGCACGAAGAACAGATCGACACCGAGGAAGCCACCGCTCAGGTGCCCGGCGTGGAAGAGGAGCACGGCGAACACGGCCAGCCCGCGCAGCCCGTCGAGCGGGGCGATGTGGGCGGCCCGAGGGCGTCCTGGGACGCGCGTACGACGGTGCGAGCCCGATACGGACGGGGGCGGGGACGGCGGCGAGGCTGATGACGACATGAAGGTCCAGGACGCGTGAGAGACGGGTGGGGGAGGAGGGCAGGGATCAGGCGCTGCGCGACCCGGCTCAGCGGCAGCCGAGCTTGCCGTACCGCGCATCGCCGGTCCATGAGCCGTTCGCCCACTTCTCCGGGGTGGCCGGGGTGAAGCCGTAGGCCCTGCCGAGCTGATCCGTGAACCACTTGGCGAACGCGGCCGAACCCTGCTGGCACGAGTGGATACCGTCGGACGCCCGCTGGGCCTTCCCGCCCTTGGCGTCGGTACCCCACAGCGCGGAGGCGTCCAGGAACCGGACCTTGCCGCCGCTGCGGTCGGCGACCTCCTTGGCCGCCTTCGGCGCGCTGGCGATCGCACCCTCGTACTTCTTGTAGAAGTCGTCGATCTTGAACGGCGGGGCCGAGACGAGCACCAACTCGGCGCCCGCCTGCTCCGCGGTCTTCGCCAGCTTCTCGTACGAGGCCCGCTGCTGGTCCTGGGTGCCCCAGTCGTAGGTGGTGATCTGGTACGCGATCACGTCCGGATGGAACGCCCCGACGTTCTTCGCCACGTCCTTCCAGGTGTCCGCCGCGATCGGCGCGGCCATCTTGTCGCCCTCGACGACCGTGCCACCCCCGTCGGACGCCGCGTTCTTGAACGCCACACCGCTCGCTTTCAGCGCGGCCTCCAGCGGTGGAGCCTCGGCACCGGCAATGGAGTCCCCCATCCACAGCACCTTCTTGCTCTTCTGCACCGCCTCGGTGGCATCCGCCTTCCCGGCGCCGTCCGCACCGCCGGACTTCCCACAGCCGGTCAGCGCGACGCCAGTCACCGTCGTGACGGCGACGAGGGCGGCGAGAACACCCCGCCGCTGGCGGGTGCGGCTCCGGTGGCCGGGGCTGTGCTGGGTGCGCGGGGACTGGTCGTCGGCGTGATCGTGCTGTCGCGGCGTGAAGCCGTTGTCGTTGTTCATGCGCCCAGACAAACAGCGCCCCGAGCCGCCAGGCCCGGCGGTCACCTTCCGGTCACATAACGGGAAAGGGGCAGTCACACGGCGAGCGGGCCGCCTCGCGTCCCGCCGCCGCTCGTGGTCCGAGCAACCGCAAGAACCGCCCCGCTGCTGCCGTGGCAGGGGCGGGGCGGTTCGTCGTTCAACTTGAGGCCGGGCGACCAGGTACGGAGTCCGCCCAGTCGGCGAGCAGTTGCTCGTACTCGGCTTGCTCCTCCGGGGACAGTGCCCGGCTGGCACGGGCGGCCATGAACGCGCGTATCCGCTCGTTGGCCTCGGAGGCGGCGTCTGGGACGGATTTGGGCGCCATGTCCCAGATGGTATAGCCATGACGTTCTATGGCCATTGCCACGCTTAGCTGGCCTTTACGTGGCATGGCCCTCGCGGCACGTTTTCCCGGACGACGGAGCCGGCCCGCTCGTCATCGTTCGGATGAAGCCTCGGCTTCGACCGGACGATCTACAAGCCCGCGCCGTGGCTATTCGCCCGCGGCGTTGCTCGTGGTCCGCACCCGTTCCGCACCCGGCGATTTCCGCCGGCCGGACACCGGGCTGGGTCTTGCCTTGGCCTAATGGACCATGTTCCACATCTGGTACCGGTTGGTGTGGTTGTAGCAGGTGGTCCTGGCGACCTGGGCGCCCTGCGGGTGGCCCTGGTCCCACAGCAACTGGTTCCAGTGTCCGTCCTGCCCGCGATCAAGGCAGAGCACCTCGTTGAGATTGGAGTCCGCCTGGTAGTTGGCGAACTGCCAACTGTTGCGAGGGTTGCCGGAGCCGTTGCCGACCCAGGTCATGTTCCACTGGTCGTGGTAGTCGCTCGAACTGCACCCTGCCGCTCGGGTTGCGTACCAGCCACTGCCTGTCGAGACGGAATGCGACCACTGGACTCGCAGGCAGTTGCCCTCCTTGCGATGGACGATCTCCACCCGGTCGTAGTAGCCACCGACGTTGCCGTCGTAGGACACGACGTTCCACCGCTGCCACGGATTACCGGGCTGGCACGGATTGGTGTAGACATCGCCGCCGTTGGAGTCCAGGCAGCGGCCGGTGGCGTAGTCCTGGAGCATCACGTTGTACTGGTAGGTGTTCGCCTGGGCGGTGCCCGTCGTTCCCGCCACGGCAGCAGCCGCCAGCGCGCCGGCCACCAGTGCCGATCTCACCTTTAGGTTCACCGAGAGTCCTCTCTCCCCGTACCTCAGTGGTACGGGGAGAACCCTGACAGGTGAGCGAACGGGCCGATAGGAGACGGAAGTTCAAGAAACGGTTCATTCCGCTCTCGGTGCCCGCGCGCTCAACCCGCCGGGAACTCCGGGTTTCACCGGGGGCGTTGAGATCCGATGTAGGGCCTGCCCACCTTGCTCAGGCACCCGCCGGAGTGCCCCTGGGTCGGCGTCGCGTGATCCCACGAGGCTCGGACCACACAGCGGTACGGCGGCTCAACCCATCGGACGCGCCCAAGCTCCCGGCCCGCCTCATCGACCGAGAACGGTGAGGTGTTCGGGATGAACGCGGGCGTGGTCCCGGGCTGTGGTGAGGAATGCGGTGATGAGGGGGTGCGGTGCGGGGCGGGAGAAGGCGTCCAGGGTGCGGCGGTGGCGGGGGGTGAGGCGGAGGACGGCACCGGGGAAGTCGGGGGTGAGGATGTTGGCGGGGACGACGGCGACGCCCAGCCCGGCGGCGACGAGGCGGGGGAGGGCGGCGGTCTGGGTGGAGCGGATGGCGGGGCTGGGGGTGAACCCGGCCTCGGCGCACAGGCGGCTGACGATCGCGGACAGGCCGTGCGAAGGTCCGTACAACACCCAGCGGCGGTCGGCGAGTTGGGCGAGGCGGACGGTTCGGCGTCCGGCCAGCGGGTCGCCGGGCGGGGTGATCACCACGAACTCCTCGGCGCCCAGCGGGTGATGGGGACCGTCCCAGCCTGCCGGCAGGGGCCCGATCGCGACGTCGGCGGTGGCGCCCGCGATGGACGCGACGAACGCGCCGAGATCACCGTACTCGTGCAGGACGACATCGACGTGCGGGTGACGGTCGTGCCAGGCGGCCAGGACGGAGGGGACCACGCCGAGCGCGACGGACAGGACCGTGGCCAGGTGCAGTTCCCCGTGGATCATGCCGGCGACGGCGCGCGCGGCTCCCGTAGCGCGCTCGGCACCCGCGAGGGAGTGGCGGGCGCCCGGCAGGAAGGCGCGGCCCGCGGGGGTGAGGTGGGCGCCGCGCGGGGTGCGCTCCAAGAGCGGGGTGCCGACGGTGCGTTCCAGGGCCTTGAGTTGTTGGGACAGGGTGGGCTGGCTGATGCGCAGGTGGGCGGCGGCCTCGGTGAGGGAGCCGTGATCGACGACGGCCAGGAGGTATGCGAGCTGCCGGAGGGTCGCGGACATGGCCCAAGGTTAGACATAGCGCAAGACTATGGCTTTATTTGAAATTTCTTCTTTGCTCTATGCCTGGCGTGCTCCTAGCGTGGAGGGCGTCTCTGCACGAACGGGATGGGAAGGAACCCCGATCGCCATGAACACCGCCCCCCGACTGCACCGCGGATTCGACCATTTCGCCCTCCGCGCCGCCGACTTCGACGCCACCGTCCGCTTCTACCGCGAGGCCCTCGGCTTCACGGTCGCCCACGAATGGACCTCGCCGGACGCCGTGCGCCGCTCCGCGTTCCTCGACTCCGGCAACGGCAGCTACCTGGAGCTGTTCGATGCCACCACCGCCGTCCCCGGCGGCCCGGCCCACCCCGACCACGCCGCCCCCGCCCCCAGCGACGAGGCGCGCGCCGCCCACAACGCACTGCTGCACATCGCGCTGCGCACCGACGACGTGGACGCCGCGTACGCCCACGCCCTCGCGCACGGCGCCCGAGAGATGCAGTCCCCCGCCGACCTGTCCCAGACCGGCCTCAACGGGCACCCGGACGGCACGATCCGCATAGCGTTCGTCTACGGCCTGGACGGCGAGGTCATCGAGTTCATCCGCCGCGCCGACTTCCCAGGCACCGTCCAGTGAGCGCCCCGGCGCCCCGCCGTCCGGTCTTGGCGGTGGTCACCTCCACCGGCCAGGCACTGCGGTTCTTCGACGGCCTCTCCTACGAGCCGCTCGGCGACCTGCCCGTGATCGCGCAGCCGCACGAGATCGCCGCCGACCCGGACCGGGGCCTGCTGTACGTCTCGCACACCTACCGCTCCGGCGTCTACACCGCGCCCGGCGCCAAGGCCCACGAGATCTCCGTCATCGACCCCTACCGTCGCGAACTGCTCGACGTCATCCCCCTCGACCCGGAACACGCGCCGCACGGCCTCGCCCTCGACGCGCCGCACGGACTCCTCTACGCCACCGTGGAGGCGGGCGGGAACGGTGGCGGGGCGGTGCTCGCGATCGACACCGCCACCCGCAAGGTCACCGCGCGCATCCCGGTCGGCGCGGCCGGCCCGCACTGGCTCGCCGTCACCCCGGACGGCACCAGGGCCTACACCGCCAACAAGGAAGCCCCGTTCGTGTCCGTCCTGGACCTGGAACGCGGCACGCTCACCGGGCGCATCCCCATGCCGCACGGTACGGAGGAGATCGCCCTCGCCCCCGACGGCAGGTGGCTCTACTCCACCGCAGCAATGATCAACTACGCCGGCGGGGACGCCGATCAGCCACCGGCCGCGCTGAAGGTCATCGACACCGAACGCGACGAGGTGACCGCCACGCTTCCGCTCCCACACCCCCCGTCCGCCGTCCACGTCACCCGCGACGGCCAGGTCCTGACCGGCCTCGTCCGCTTCAGCGCACCAGGCACCCCCGCCGACGGCCAACTCGCCGTCCACCGCCCCGAAGGCACCTCCGGCGCACTGGCACCGCACTTCACCACCGACGTCGGCAAGGTGCCCCTGACCATCCGCAGCACCCCTGACAACGAACGGGCCTTCGTCGCCAACCTCCGCTCCGGCACCCTGCACGTCATCGACCTACGGACCGGAACCCCGCTGCACGTCCTCGACATCGACCCCGGCGACGCCGCCCACCTACAAGGCGCCCACGGCATCGCCTACCTCCCACCCGACCCCCAACACCCGTAGCGCAACGGGCAAGACCGTTACCCACTTCCCCAAGGATCACCGTCTGGACCGCACCGCCGTCAAGTACCGCATCGCAACGACGCCCCCGACGGCGGCTGGGGCCCGATGACCGAACTCACCCCGAGGAACGCTCCATGACCTACCACGTACTGGCACAGTTCGACGTACCGGCGGAACGGCGCGGGGACTTCACCGCCGCCGCCCTCTTCGACGCCCGGACATCCCTGGCCACCGAGCAAGGCACCCTCCGCTTCGAGGTCATCCACGACGAGGCCGACCCCAACCGCTTCTACCTCGACGAGGTCTACACCGACCGCGCGGCCTTCGACGCCCACTGCCAGGGCGAGGTCTTGAAGAAGTTCTACGAGCTCGTCCCCTACGCGACGGGCCGGGTGTTGTTCAAGGGCGAACGCATCGACCACGACCGACCTCAGGAATCGACGGCCTGACGTCCGCGAACCGGAAGAATCACCCGGCAGGACATGGACGGGCAAGCGCGCCGTCGACAAGGGCGGGTGGCCCCGTCCGCGCGCAAGCCGGCAGGGGCTGCGTGCGGACGGGGCTGTCGGCCATGCCCTCATCGCGGAGCGGGACCCCGATCAGGCGGCGGACCGAGGAGGGGGCCTGGGCTCGCCGCTGACTGTGCCGATGAGCGGTACCGACTCCGCAGCGCCGGGGCGTCGTTCAAGGCTCGGACCGGACATGTGCTCCCAGCTTCACCAGGTCGGTGACCAAGTCCTCATAGCCGCGCACGAGATGTTCGGCGCCGTGCACCCGGACCTGGCCGGGCACCGCGAGGGCGGCGAGCAGGAGGGCGGCCGCGGCGCGGAGGTCGCCGCCGGCCACCGACTGGTCCGGTCGGTGGGGCGGACAGCCGCCGCGTATCCGGGCCCGGGCCTCGGTCACCTCGATGTCGGCGCCGAGCCGTCGGAGTTCCGGGACGTGCGTGAAGCGGCGGCGCCACACGGTTTCCCGGAGGTGCGAGACACCCGGTGCGAGCGTCGCCAGGAGCATGAAGAAGGGCTGACTGTCGCTGTAGATGCCGTGCGAGGCGACCGTGACGTCGACCGGCGCGTCGGGTGGCTCGCCGGTCAAATCCAGGGTGTCTGCCGTGGGTTGCCAGTCCAGGCCCATGTCACGGGCGACGGCGATCTCCGGTGCCAGGCCCGTCGCCAGGCGGTCCGGCGTCAGGCCGGTCAGTCGGATCGTGCTCCGGGTCAGGGCGGCGGCCGTGGCCCAGGTGACCACCGTGATCAGATCGCTGACCAGCATGTGCCGCACGGGACGGCCGTGACCGCCGTCCGGTCGGCCCTCGATCAGCAGATCGCCCTCGGGCGTGTAGCGCGCGGGGCGGCCGGTGGCGTCGAGCAGCCGGACCAGCTCAGTGACGTCGGGTTTCGGGTAGGGGTGCCGCAGCCGGGTGGTGCCCCGTGCCGAAGCCGCGGTGAGGATCGCCATCTTGGTGGCCCCCGAGTACAGCGGACCGGTGCGCAGCTCCCGGTCCGATGTCCAGTCGCGCAGGTCCAGTTCGCAAGCGGTCAGCCGGTCGGCGCGCACGGTCAGGGAACCATCGGGACCGACCGTGACCTCGGCGCCGAACCGCTGGAGCACCTCGGCGTACTGGCGCACCGGACGGGCGCCGGAGCCTTCGTCGCCGATCTGGCAACCGCCGGCGACCGGAAGGTGTACCCGGCCGGAGCGGGCCAGGAGGGCGGGCAGCAGGTAGACCGCACCGTGGATGCGATCGACCAACTGCGGGTCCAGTGACTGCCCGGTCAGGCCCGAGGGGTCGACGAGCACCCTGCGACCGTTCTCGTGCACCCGGGCCCCGAGTGCCTGCGCCAAGGCGAGCAGCACCCGGGTCTCCTCGATGGCGGGGCAGTTGTCGATCGTCACCGCCGAGCGCCCGGTGAGCGCGCCGGCCAGGACGGTGACGAAGGCGTGCTTGAACCCCGGTACGCGAAGTTCGCCACGCAGTTCGTGGCCGCCCTGCACCAACAGCGCGGGCGAGGAGTCGGCGCTCACCGCGCGACCGCCTGGAGCTGGTGGAAGAACTGGCCGACCGCGGTGGTGCCGTAAGAGCCCGAGCCGAGGAAGAACTTGAGCGTGCACCTCCACGCCCCCGAGGCGCTCTCGTCCTCGGTGACCTCGCCAACGCGTACCTGGGTCTGCACGGCGGCCGGCCGCGCCGAGGGGGATGAGGTCAGCTGCCCGTCCCGCCAACGCCAGCTGTCGTAGCGCAGGCCCAGGCCGTCCCGCAGCACTGCCAGGACCCCGTCGGCAGTGGTGGGGAACAGGTACGGAATGCCCTCGCGCACCTCTCGGACCATGGCGTCAGCGCAGTTCGTGCGGACCAGGTCGCTCACCTGACGGTTCCAGGCGGCGGAGGCATGGGAGGAGAGGAAGAAGGCGACCCGGCGCTGGTCCAGAGAGCTGAAGAACTCGGCGGCGGGGCCGGTGAACCGCCGCGCGGCGGTCGCCTCGGCGGAGCCGGACTCGCGGACCAGCTCCAGGGCGCGGCCGTGGTCGCCGTCGAGGAGTGCCTGGCCTATCAGGTGGGTGCGTTTGGGTCCCGTGGGCACTCCGAACCGCTGGGTGTCGTAGTAGTTGACGAAGTACAGGCTGCGCCGGCCGCGGATGCCGTCGAGCCGTTCGGCCTGCGTCTGGTTCAGATGACGCACCACGATGTGGAAGCTGTTGCCGTCCAACTCGCCCACCCCGAGCGCCAACGGGCCGTAGCCGTGGTGACGCAACATCAGGAAGGGCGGGTGGCCCTGTTGGTGTTCGCCCGCGCCGTGTTCGGTGTTGAACGCCTCGATGCGTTCGAGGGTCAACGGGCCGGTGAGGGAGATGAGTTGGTCGGTGATCGCGTCCTCGTCCTTGAGCCCCGCGTAGCCGACCTCGCGCGCGTCCAGATCACAGAAGGCGGACAGCGTGTCGATCGCCTCGAAGGTGGTGTAGCCACGCTTGCGCAGCCGCACGTAGTGGTACGGGGTGCCTGCGGCGCCCGGTGCGGTGGTGGGCAGGACCAGGCTCTCCGAAACCAGGAAGTCGGCTGGGAACTTCTTCAGCAGCGTCATCGGTTCACCGCCGCCCACGGAGCAGGGCCGGTTGGACCGACCCCCGCGCGGGGGCGGAGCCGGAACGTCGTGTAGCCATGGGGGCCTCCTCGAACTGGGCGGCATCGAAGTCCGCTCCGTGGACGTGCTCGAACGCCTTGCGGGACGGGAAGCGGTCTCCGGTGTGGTGCACCAGCCACGCGCCGGGGCGCAGTTGGCGGACCGCCTGGTGCCTGACCGCGTTGCGCGGGTTGGGGCTCACCCCGAAGTGCCTGGTCCGCGGTGTCACGGTGCGGCCCGCGGGTTGCTCGCTAGGCACCGTCGTCCTCCGCGGTGCCGGCCGTGCCCCGCACGATCTGGTCCATCCGGTGGTGGTACCAGGCGACGAGGTCGTGGGCGCGTTGTGTCACATGGTCCTCGTCCTTGCCCGTCAGCACGGCACGGACGACGGCGAAGGAGACGGGTCGGCCGGTGCGCGCGCCCCGCGTCCGGCGTTCGCGTTCCGCCATGACCACCCCGTCCCGGGAGAGGACCTCCGCGGTGCCCGGTGCCTCGTCCACCACTCCGGGTGCCGCGGACAGGCGGAGGAAGCCGAACGCCTCCTCGGCGGGGTGGGTCGGCGGTGGTGGTGCCGGAAGACCGAGGAGCGCCGCCGCCCACTGTGCGTGCAGGTCCACTCCGAGCTTGCGCCGGACGACCTCGTCGATGCGTCCGCCTGCCACCCGGCCGGCGCACTCGCCGAATACGAAGGACCCGTCGGGCTGTTCGAACGCCTCCATGTGGAAGACGCCGTCGTCGTGCCCGAGGGCGGCCAGGGCGCGGGTTGCCAGTGACCGGCCGCGCCGGTAGAGGTCGGCATGGCGTCGAGGGTCGGCGATCACGGAGCCCATCGGCCCGCCGTGGTGGGTGTCGAGGACGTTCCCGAGGTACCGGGACACCGCGAGCGCCGTCACCTCGCCTGCGCGCACCGCACCGTCCAGATGGATCTCGGGTCCCGGGACGAACTCCTCGACCTGCCAGGGGCCGTCGCCGCCGGGTCGGTACGTCCATGTGCGGGCGTGTGCGGGGGAGTGCAACCGCTCGGCCCCGAGGCTGCCGTGGCCGTTCAGCGCCTTGACGACGGCCGGGAACCCGATGGGCGTCAAGGGCACTTCGACCGGTGACTCGGCCACGACGGACCTCGCGGTGGGGACGCCCGCCGCACGGATCAGGTGCTTCTGGAGCGCCTTGTCGCGCAGGGCGAGGGCGGTGGCCAGCGGCAGTGCCCTGGCGCCGCCCAGTGCGCCCAGTACGGAGGCGGTGACCACCCGGAGTTCGTGGGACGGGGCCACGGCGGCGTAGTCGTGTGGTCGCAGGCCCGCGCGAGCCAGGGCGGAGAGGACGGCCTCGGTGTCGGCGGAATCGGCGGCGGCCACCGTCCGTTCGGCCAGCCCGCTGCTGCGGGCGGCGGCCGCCTCGGACGGCTCGGTCACGCACGTCACGCGGGCGCCCAGGTCGACCAGGGCCGCCGCGGCGCGCCCGGTGTTCCAGCCCAGGAGCAGTACCCGCCCGGCCCGCGCGTCAGCCCCGGGCGGCGCCATGCCGGGCCTCCAGCGCGGTCTCGTAGGCCAGTAGCAGGTCGTCGGTGATGAAGTCCCGCACGTGGTAATGGAAGGGCGCGCCGATGCGGATTCCGCCGATGTGCAGCCGCAGTTGGTC
Organism: Streptomyces sp. WZ-12; assembly: GCF_028898845.1. Classification (NCBI taxonomy): domain Bacteria; kingdom Bacillati; phylum Actinomycetota; class Actinomycetes; order Kitasatosporales; family Streptomycetaceae; genus Streptomyces; species Streptomyces sp. WZ-12. The sequence goes on from NZ_CP118574.1 coordinate 8,520,361, forward strand.
GTCGAAGGCGTGGCTGACGTGGGGGCGCCACTCGCGGGCCGTTTCCGGCACCCCGGGCCAGCCTTGGACGCATGCCTTCATGTGGACGAAGTGCGGTGTGCCGGGGCGGGGGCCGGCGGCGACGTCCTCAAGGCCGTTGTCCCGGACGGCCAGGAGAAAGGCGGAGTCGGAGGAGAACGGCACGTGGGGGTTGCCGAAATGGCGTGCGCAGGTCCCGGCCCAGTCCTCCAGGTAGCCCGACATGGTGGCGAACAACCGCTCGGCCACCGGTCCGCGCCGGAAGTAGCAGAACCCGTTGTGCAGATCGGGCAGGCCGATCCGGTACAACTCCTTGCGCAGGGGGTTGTGCTCGATCGGCTCCCCCCGGTAGGTGACCGCGGTCCCGCCGACGAGGTCCGCCGCCGCCATCACCTCCCACCACGGGGAGACGTCGTCGAAGAAGAGGGTGTCGGCATCGACCGTCACGGTTTCCCGATACGGACTCAGGTCGTACATCCGCACGTAGTTGTCCACCCGCCAGGTCTTGTTGACGAAGTCCGGCCGGACGTCCGGGATCGCGATGACGTGGTCGAAGACCTGCCGGTAGCGGTCCGGCAGGTGTTGCGAGCGCGGCACGATGACGCTCAGTCCGGTGACGGTGGACTGCGTCAGGCGGAGCGACAGCGCCAGGCAGTAGGCCATGCGCAGGTAGTCGGCGCCTTCGTGGTTGAAGGCATGGGTGAGATAGCCGCGCCCGGTGGGGGGTGAGGTCACGTCAACTCCTGTCGGTGTCAGGTTGCGGGTGCGCGACGCCGTCGAGGACGGCCGTGCGGGGAGCGCTGAGGGCGATGTGGCGGGCCCGGCGCACGGTGTCCGACCGCAGTCCGTGGTCCATGAGGAACCGCCGGACGGAGCCGTGTTCGTGCTCCAAGCCGCAGAGCAACATCCGGAGGACGTAGCCGGGGGTGGCGGTGCGCGCGGCCAGATCGCGCGGGGCGAGGCCGCGTGCCCATGGCAGCAGCCGCGTCGCTGCCGGGTCACGGCGGAACAGCCGGCCGGTCAAGGCGTGGTCGCGGGCGAGGTCCGCCACCCGCACGCCCATCGCACGCAGAACGAGCGCGCACACCACGGAGGTGCGGTCCTTGCCGGCCGAGCAACAGACCATCAGCGGCAGGCGCTCCGGCTCGGCGAGCACGCCGACGAGCTCGGCGGCCGTGGGCGCGGCCAGTCGGGCCAACTGGCGGTAGTAGGCGAGGTAATGGGAGGGCTGGGGCGTGCCACCGGTCTTGATCACCGACCGGTCGGCGACCAACGGCCGGGACAGCACGGTGACGTCCGGGGGCGGCTTCTGGCCGGCGCTCTCGCGGCCGCCCCGCAGATCGACGACGACGCGCAGGCCGGCGCGGTCGGTCAGCGGGCCGATGGCGGCCGCGGCCCCGCGGTACATCAGGCCCGGCCTGACGTACCGGCCGGAGTCGGCGCGCAGGCCCGCGAGATCCCGGGCGTTCGGCGCGCCGGGGATGACCCGGGATCCCCGCGCGGGACGGGGCGTTGGTGGGCTGGACACGGTCATGCCTCCGTGAGGGCGGCGTCTGGTCGCCGGGGCGGGGGTGGTGTGCGGTGTGTCCCGGCTCATCTGCGCTCCGTCTCGTGCAGGGCCCGGACCAGGTCTTCGACGTCGGGTTCGTTGATGGTGAGGTCGACGATGCGGGCCTGCTTCGTGATCTCCGCGATCAGGCGGTCCGGAGGGAGGGACCGGGTGGAGAAGCTCAGCCACTGGCGCGGGCCCTCGACCCTGCTGACCCTGGCGCCGGGTATCCGTAGCGGTGGGTGGGGGTCGGTGAGGTCGACCACGAGGGTGCGCTCCAGGCCGTGCGCCACCATCAGCCGGCTGATCGAGTCGTCGCAGATCAACTTGCCTTTGGAGAGCACCAGCAGCCTGGAGCACATGCGCTCCAGGTCGGCCATGTCGTGGGTGGTGAGCAGGATGGTGACGCCTTGTTCGCGGTTGAGGGTGGTGAGGAACGCGCGGATACGCTGCTTGGCGATGACGTCGAGGCCGATGGTGGGTTCGTCGAGGAAGAGCACGTCGGGGGAGTGGAGTACGGAGGCGGCCAGTTCGCCGCGAATCCGCTGGCCGAGGCTGAGCTGCCGCACCGGGACGGGCAGCAGGTCGGCGAGGCCCAGTACGTCGACGAGTTCGTCGAGGCGCGCGCGGTAGCGGGCGGCGTCGACCCGGTAGATGTAGCGGAGTTGCTCGAAGGAGTCCCGCAGTGGCAGGTCCCACCACAGTTGGATGCGTTGGGCGGACATGGTGCCCAGGCGGTGGGCGGTCTTGGCGCGTTCGTCGAACGGATCGTGGCCAAGTACCCGTACCTGGCCGGTGGTTGGTGCCAGGACACCGGTCAGCAGCTTGATCGAGGTGGACTTGCCCGCGCCGTTGGCCCCGAGGTACCCGACGAACTCCCCGGCGGCCACGGAGAAGCTGAGGTCGTCCACCGCGGCCACCTCCCTGCGCGTGCTGCGGAACCGGCCGGTCTTCGTGCGCACCGTGAAGGTGCGGGTGACACTCCGCATCTCGATGGGGTCGGTCATTCAGCCTCCCGGGCTCCGGTAGTGGCGGACGGACGTGCGCCACACGAGCGCGGCGGCACCCGCGGTCACCGCGGCGACCAGGGGTGTGGCGAGGCGGACCGCGGTGGGCAGTCCCGCCGCGTCCGGTTTGTCGAGCACCCAGCTCACCGGGAGGTACGACACGAACCCGAGGGGGACGACGAACAGCACGAACGACCTCAGCCAGGCCGTGTAGACGTCGAGCGGGTACTGAACGAGGAAGCTCGTGCCCGCGGAGAAGACGCTCACCAGACCGTCGGCCCCGTTGGCCCAGAACGAGGCGGAAGCGGCCACGATCCACAGTGACCCCATGATCACCGCACCGCCCACCACCGACGAGAGCAGCACCACAACCTTCCCGGCCGTCCACAGCGTTGCGGGGTAGCGGGCTGTCACCACGACGAGCACGACCACCGCCTGGAGCAGACGCCCCGCACGACGCAGCAGGAAGTCCGTCGCCAACAGATGGACGAAGGTCGGCCCCGGCCGCAGCAGCAGGGTGTCGAACGAGCCGTCACGCACCATCGTCGGAAGCTGGTCCAGGCTCCCCAGCGTGAGCTCGCACAGGGCGTAGGACAGTGACGAGACCGCGTAGAGCAGTGCCACCTGGTCGACCGTCCAGCCGCCGAGCCGCGAGATGTCGCCGAAGAGCAGGACGATCGTGGCGAAATCCAGTGCGGTGAAGGCGAAGTTGCCCGCCAGCGAGAGGGCGAAACTGGTCCGGTACTGCATCTGCGACCGTACTTGCACGCGGGCGAGCCGGAGCAGGAGTGCGAGGGCGAACACCGGTCAGCCTCCCTGGATCACGACGTGCCGACGGGCGACGGCGAGCAGCCACCGCCCGGCCGCCAGGAGGAGCAGCGCCCACAGCGCCTGCCGGGCCAGCGCCGCGACGGCCCCCAGACCCGTCACGTGTCCGGTGAAGACATCCACCGGCACCTGGACGATCGAGGGGAAGGGGGTGGCCGCCGCCACTGCTTGCAGCCAGTGGGGGAAGAAGCCGGTCGGCAGGACGAAACCGGAGAGCAGATTCACCAGGATGACCGCGATCAGCGCCACCCCGCGGTAGTCCAACAGCCAGAACGAGGACAGGCTGTAGAGGAAGCGGAACAGCGTGCTCACCACGACCGCGAGCCAGATGCTGGCGAGGAACGCCAGCCAACCCAGCACACCCGGCGGCCCGGTGAGCCCGTAGAACACCCAGCCGACCAGCATCGGCGGCACGCCGCGATACAGCAGGTGGTACCAGGCCCGCCCCAAGTCGGCCGCCAAGTACGCCGACTGCAGGTGCACCGGCCGGACCAGGTCGGCCACGATCTGACCACTCCGCACGCGGGTGGCCAGTTCGGCGTCGCCGTAGATCCGGACGACGGTCATCAGGCCCTGGACCAGCCACACATAGGTGAGGGCCTGGGCGACGTGGTAGCCACCGATCTCCCGAGGATCGGCGTAGATACCACGCATGATCGCGGAACGGAGCACGCCGAACAGCACGGTGGTGGCCAGGCCGAGCAGCGATGCCTTGGCGTAGGTGGCGTAGCGCCGGTATCCGTAGCGGGCCAGTTCGGCGTGGGCGCGCAGGTGCGCGGCGGGGCTAGCCGTGCGTGCGCTCATACGCCTTGACGGTGGCCCGCCGGAAGTACTGATGGATCTCGTTCCGCGTCGCCCGGCCCGCGAGTATCGCCTCAAGTGCCTCGCCGAAGGTGCGGCGGCGTCCGTGCAGCGCCATGTCCTCGGCGGGGTCCAGGAGTTGTCCCGCCTGTGCGGCGAATTCCGCGTTGCCGCACAGCCAGTGCTCGATCGGCTTGTGCTCGTTGGTGGTGGGAACGGCGATGCGGCTGCGGGCGAGGGGCGGTTGTCTGCGCTCCAAGAGGGTGTCGTAGAAACGGTTGTCGACGCGCCAGGCGTTGGGCAGGTCCAGCGCGGACTCGAAGACGTCGATGTCCTCGAACACCGAGTAGTGGGGGATCGTCCCGAGGGTGTGGAACAGCCCGCACTGTTTGACGGACATGCTCATGCTCTGGAAGTTGAAGCCGCGCCTGCGTTGGACCCCCGAACCGCCCAGGCCGGCCAGCTCCTGGGTGATGTCCGCGACGATCCCCTCGGCGGCCGCGCCGGCCTCCTCCTTGGCGAGCTCGCGGAACAGGTCGGCGGCGATCCCGCGGTCGTCCTGCGGACCGTCCTCGGGCTGGTGCCCCTTGTCGCTGAAGAGGTGGTCGCCGAGCCTGCCGGACAGCAGCGCGCGGGAGCCCGCGACGAGCGCGTCCCGCCCCGGCAGGTACTTGCACCATTCCAGGTCCGCCATCGGCTGGTGGCGCAGCGAAGCGGCGAAGTACCGGGGGAGTTCGCGGTTGCGGCCGGGGAAGCCGAGCGGGGTGCCGAGGGCCCGGGCGACCTGGTCGGCCGCCCGCCCCGCGCTGCTGTGCCGCTCGCCGAAGAAGTAGCCGGTCAGCTCCATGCCGGCGGTGACGCAGGCGGCGCCGGTCACGCGTGAGTCGTGCCCGCCGCTGATGCCCAGCAGAGCGGGTCCGCCCTGCGGTGCGCATGCCTCGATCCGCCGGCCGGCCCGCTCGATCAGCCGCCAGCACCGGTCCAGGGCCTCGTCCATGTCCCGTGCCGCCGGCTCGAAGCGATAGCGCCAGCTACGCGCCCGGCGCACCGTTCCGGCATCGAGGGCCAGCAGGGTGCCCGGGGGCTGCCGACGGACCCCGCGGGCGAAGGTCCGGCCGTTCACCGTGGCGCCGAGGACCCGGAAGGCGTCCGCCGCCCGCCCGTCCAAGCGCCGGGCGGACGCGGGTAGTTGAGGCAGCAACGCGGCGAAGGCGTTGCTGACGGCGAAACCGCGCACCGTCCGGTCCGAACCCTCGACCCAGGAGTACAGATCCGCGACGCCCAGATGGTCGTTGAAGGCCAGCAACCGGGTCCCGCTCGGCCGCGCGCACAGGTACGCGCCGGCGTATCTGCCCTTCACCGCTGCCCAGTCGGCCGCGGTGCTCGCGCCGGCCGTGCTCCGCAACATCCGCAGCAGCCGCTCGGGGGTCATGCCACCGTCGGGGTAGAGCACTCCCTCGAAGAGGAGGAGATCGTGTCCGGGGCGGCCGAGCACCGTCACCCGGTCGTCCCGCACCACGCGCAGCCCCGGCAGGCCCTGCGCGTCAGCCGACCCGTCAGCGGCCACCAAGAACATCGCCGCCCCTCCCGCCATCCCGGTCACCACGGCCGCCCAACTCCGCCCCGTGTCCGGGGCCCGCTCCCCGGACCCCGGACAGGTACGCCGCGACCTGAGCCGGTGTGCGCAGCCGCACCACGGTGCCGTCGAAACGGGCCAGCATCCGCCGCTCCTGTTCTCGGCGGGTGCGGAAGTCAAGCAGCACCTTCACCACCGGGTGCCGACGGCTCAGCACACCCCGCCACGATTCGCGGTTGCCCGCCCACAACGCCTCCCGCCTCACCAGCCGCCGCACGGTACGGCGCAGCACCCGGCCGAGCACCACGCCCCGGCTCAACTCCAGCCAGATCGCGGTGTCCGCCCGGGACCACAGCCCCGGCAGCACCTCCGGATAGGCGGTCGAGTCGACGACCCAGCCGTCCGTCGCGGTGCGCGCGACCACGTCGTCCGCGAAGGAGGCCCGCACGCCCCACCGGGGGCCGTGCCGCAGCGCGTCGAGTTCGACATGGCGCAGGCCCAACTGCCGCGCGAGGGTTCGGGCCAGGGTCGACTTGCCCACGCCGCAGATGCCGACGATCAGGATGTTCCGCATCTCACCTCTGCCCCGGGCCCGCGGCCGCGTCGGCGGGCCGGGCGAAGTGCACCAGCAGCGTCTTCCTGTCGTGCGGGCCCGCGCCGGTGACCGGCGGTACCGCGTGCCAGGCACGCTCGGTGCGGACCATCAGCACCGAGGTCCCGGCGAGGGGGAACACCTCCTGGCTCCAGTCGTCGATGTCGGCGGAGCGCAGCACGCGCAGCGCGCCGGACCACCGGGGTTGCCACTCCGCGTTGAGGTAGAACAGATGGGTGACGACCTTGTCGGGGCGGTCGACGTGGGGTTCGATCCAGCAGCGGTCCGCGTAGCGGACCAGCCGGATGTCCAGCACGGTGCCGGTGAGGTCGGCCCCCGTCGCGGCGCTGACGGCGGTGCGGTAGGCGGTGGCCGTGAGGTCGTCGAGGAGCAGTTTCCAACGCGGGGAGAGCCTGCCGATGTTGTGCCGGTCCGGTTCCCCGAACCTGACGAGTTGGTAGTTGTACGTCCGGTAGCGCTTGCGGCCGGGTTCGGCGGTGTCCCGGACGTCGTAGTGGAAGCCCTCGGTGGGGAACTCCGCGACCAGGGCGTCCTGGTGGTCGGCGAAGCTGTCGTGCAGCACGGCGTGCGGGTAGGGATCCGTCGACAGCGGCGCGGAGCCGATGGCCGCGAGGTTGAGCAGGGTCATCTCAACTCCCCGTCGGGGTCGCGAGGTTGGTGAGGGTGTCCGTCACCCGCCGGACGGCGGCGAGGCTCGGCGTGGCGATGCGCAGCCCTCCGGAGAATCCGGGCTCCGCGTTCAGCAGTCTGGTCCGGATACCGTCCGCCAGCAGCGCCGCGCACACCCGTGCGGCGTCGTCGGGTTCGGCGTCGAAGGCCACGAAGTTCGCCTGAGTGGGACGGGCCGACCAGCCCGGGAGGGTCTCCTCGACGCCGCGAGCCAGTGCCGCCCTCGCCGTCCGCACTTCGGCGCGCGCGGTGTGGAAGACCGCGGGTTCGGCCAGGGCGTGTTCCAGCAGTGCCAGACTCGCGTGGGACAGCATGCCGTCGGGCGCCCATCGGGCCAGGTAGTCGATGACCGACGGCTGGGCCAGTACCGCGCCGAGCCGGGCGCCGGCGAGCCCGTGACTCTTGGAGAAGCTGTTGATCCGCAGGACGTTGTCCCAGGTCTGCAGCCCTTGGAGGGTGCTCTCCTCGTCGTCGGCGTAGGCCAGGTAACAGGTGTCGATCACCACGACGCTGCCGTGGCGGTGGGCCGCCGCTACCGCCTGGGTGAGCTGGGCGCGGGTGTAGAGCTGGCCGGTGATGCTGTCGGGCTGGGTGATCACCAGTACCGACGGCGGCCCGGACAGCAGCCGGTCGATCAGCGAGGTGACGGCCATCGGAGCCCGGTGCGGCATGTCGACGCCGTCGAGACGAAAGCCGAAGCGGGTGGCGCACCGGCTCCAACTGTCGAAGTGTGGGCGGGCGATGACCAGGCGGCCGGCCGGCGCGGCGAGTGCCTCGCAGACCAGCTGGATGGCGTGGTCGGAACCGGGGGTGAGCAGTACGCGTGCCGGATCCTGTCCGAAGTGGGCGGCGACGGCGTCGCGGTAGGGGTCGGTCAGGGGGTACTCGACGGCGGTGGCGGAGGAGAGCTCGCCGAGTCGGTCGGCGTGCCACTGCGCCACCGCGGGATGCAGCAGCTCACAGCTCTTGAGATTGAGCTGGCCGGCCACGTGGTTCCGGCTGCGGGGAGCGAGGTCCCACACACCGGCCGCGGTCGGGAACCAGTCCCGTAGGGAGCGTTCCGGGATGCGCGCCGTCATGATCGGGAACTCGCCGCCGAGTCGGTGCCGCGCCGCTCCCTGACCTGTTCGCCGACACGGGTCAGGTGGCGTTCGCGACCGAAGACGATGTCGTAGGCCCGTTGTCGCTCGGCCGGATCGGGGAAGACGCCGTCGGGCAGGATCTGCCGGTTGTGCAGCGAGAGGGCGTCCACGGACATCCCGGGGTGCAGCAGTTCGTGCGGGCTGTACATGGTGGGCCGCACCCGCCCGCCGACGGCCCGGACCCGGTCAACGGCCGCCTCCGCGTCGGCGACGCTGGTGCCCGGCAGCCCGACGATGACGAAGCAGTTCAACTCGACGCCGGCGCGCGCGCACCAGGTGGCGAGCGCCTCGACGGCGTCCTCGCTCTTGCGTTTCAGCCGCGGCAGGGCGGCGTGCCCGGATTCCGCCAGGGTCTCCACGCCCACGCTGATCCGCACGCACCCGCTGCGGCCCATCAGGGCCACCAACTCCTCGTCGAGGTGGTGCACCGTGGTCGCGCACTTCCACGGGTACCGGGCGCCCCGTTCCACCAGTTGCTCGCACAGCCGCACCGTCCAGGCCCGGTTGAGGGTGAACGTGGGCGCGTAGAAGGCGACGTACTCGAAGGGGAGCTCGGCGAAGGACCGCTCGATGTACTCCACCACGTGCTCCACCGAAGCGCGCCGATCCGGTTTGCCGAAGACCGCGGGAACCTCGCAGTAGTCGCAGCCGACCGGACATCCCCGGGCGGCCGGGACCACCAGCTCCCGACGGCCCGGGATGCCACAGAACTTGTTCTGGTCGTCCCGGTACAGCCAGTCGTAGGCGTGGTACGGGATCTCCGAGACCTCGGGCATCACCCAGTCCGCCGCGGACAGCGCGCCGCCGGGCGCGGCCGGCGCGGCCCAGTCACCGTCCGTGCGGAGCCAGACCCCGGGCAGGGTGCCGGCCGCCGCCCGGTCTTCGGCCACGGCGCGGACGAAGGCCGCCACCCCCGGCTCGTAGTCGCCCGAGCCGACGATCGCGTCCAGGTCGAAGCGGGTGAAGATCTCCGGCTGCATACCGCTGAGCCGTCCGAACGTCACCAGCCGTGCCTGTGGCGCCAGTTGCCTGGCATAGGTGAGGAAGCGGGTCAGCCCGTCGACACCGTCCAGGTCGTTGGTGATCGCCACCACGTCGTAGCCGCCCTGGTGGAGGAGGTCCCCGACCTCCTTCCAGGTGCGGGATTCGACGGAGGCGTCGAGGGTGTCCACCCGCTCGACTTCCGGCAGTCGACGGAGGTAACTGGCCACGCTGTAGATCAGGTTGTGGTGACCGGCGTTGAAGTAGCTGAGGACCTGGGGTGGCCAGATCACGAGAACGCGCAGAGCAGGCATGGCCGTCAGTTCCTCGCTGTCGCGGTCGGTCGGTGATGGTGGGCTGGCACGGTGCCTTCCGTCGGGTCGGTGCTTGCGAGGGCGCGTCCACCGACGGTCCGCAGGGCCGCCCGCACGGCTTGCGCCACCGTGTCGATGTCCTCGTCGGTGAGGCCGGGGAACAGGGGAAGGGACAGGCACTGCCGGGCCAGTGCCTCGGTCTCCGACAGCCCCTCCGGCGCGGTCCGGAAGGCATGAAACGGCGTCAGGTCGTGCACCGCCCGCGGGTAGTGGACGCGTGTGTCGATGCCGTGCCGCGCCAACTCGGCCCGCAGGGCGTCGCGTTCGGGGTGACGGACGACATACAGGTGGTAGGCGTGGCCGGCTTCCGCGGATCCTGCCGGAAGCGCGAGGCCGGTGTCTGCCAGGAGCCGCCGGTAGCCGTCCGCGGTCCGCTGCCGCGAGGCGGTCCACTCGTCGAGGTGCGGCAGTTTGGCCCCGAGCACGGCGGCCTGGAGGGTGTCCATCCGCCAGTTGTGGCCGACGGTCACCACCTCGCCGTCCTGACGGCCGTGGTCGCGCAGGGCCCGGGCGCGCCGGGCGATGTCCCCGTCGTCGGTGACCAGCGCTCCCGCGTCGCCGATGGCGCCGAGGTTCTTGGACGGGTAGAAGCTGAAACAGCTCACGTCCGCGTACTGCGCAGCCGGCCTGCCCGCCCAGGTGGCCCCGTGCGCGTGGGAGGCGTCGGCGATGACCGGGATGCCGTACTCGGCGCCGATCGCGGCCAGTTCCGACGGGTCGGCCGGGTGGCCGTAGAGGTGGACGGGGACGATGGCCCGGGTCCGTGCCGAGATCGCCGCTCTCACCTGGTCCGGCCGGATGGTCCGGGTAGCCGGGTCGATGTCCGCGAACACCGGTGAGGCACCGGTGTGCACGATCGCGGCCGCCGTGGCGACGAAGGTGGCCGAGACGGTCACGACCTCGTCCCCGGGGCCGCAGCCGACGGCGGCCAGGGCGCACTGGAGAGCGCTGGTGCCCGAGGACGTGCCGACGCAGTGGGCGGCGCCGTTGTGGGCCGCGAACTGCCGCTCGAAGGCGTCGACGGCGCGGCCGTGGATGAAGTCCCCTGCGGTGACGACCTCTTCGACGGCGGCGCGCAGGGTGTCGGTGAGGGCGGTCCGTCCCAGGTCGTTGAAGGGGACCCGGGTGCTGGGGGGCGGGTCGGGTGGCGTCAAGGGTGGCTCCTCCGGTCGCGTGCTCTGCCCGGGATCAGGGGTAGATGTAGGGGTCGGACCGGTCGGAGTGCCGGGCGCGCGAGCGGGTGCGACGGGATCGCACGAATCTCCCGATCCGCTCGGTGCCCTTCCTGTCGTGGCGTCTGAGGGCCTGGGCCCCTCCCAGCACGGGCAGGCCGGCGTCGGTGAGCCGTGCGGGGTCGACGCTCTCGAACCCGTCGGGGTCGAGATGAGCGGCCAGCGACATCGCCCAGAGTCGATGGCCGGTCTCGTTGGGGTGCTGGATGTTGACCGTGTTCGGCCGCCGACGCAGGAATGCGGCCATGGTCGGTTCGGCCGGTTCGTGAGGGACGAAGGGCGCGCCCGTGAGGGCTTCTTGGACGCACGTACCGCGCAGGTGCCGGGGGGTCTCGGGGGCGACGATGCCGTTGAAGAACACGTGCGCGATGCCGCGTTGCTCCAAGAAGGCATGCAGCGAGGCGACTTGAGTGGCGTAGCGCTGTTCAGCCTCGTCCGGGCAGACCGCCGTCTTCCGGTACGCCGACACGAGCCGGTCCAACGCCCTGATGTCGTAGGCGTGGTGGGGCACGATCTGCCGGTAGTCGCCCGCGACGTGGAACTCGCGCCGGGCGGGGTGCGTCCACCCCACGACGACGAGCAGCGCCCGCGGTGGCAGCCCCGCTTTCAGCCAGCGTGCGACGAAGTCGATCGACGTGCGCACGATACGGTCGTTGGACCCGCTGGGCATCGCGTCGTTGTAGCTGCCGTCGGCATCGAGCAGGGCGTGCAGCCGCCCCGGCCAGCTGTAGCGCCAGCGGTAGCCGTGGTCCCGGCACACCTTCGTGACCGGGTGGTCGGCGAGTTCCGATCCGTAGGTCATGGAGCAGCCATTGGCATAGACGTACACCGTCCCACCGCCCTCCCGCACGCGTCAGAAAACCGGAACCTGGTACTGCCTGGCGAAGTCCTGGGCGTCCTGCCAGGTGTTGACCAGAGGCTGGCCGCGGATGTTGAGGCTGGTATTGAGCAGCATCGGGCAGCCGGTGCGCTCGTGGAAGCGCGAAATCACCTCGTGGAGCAGGGGGTTCTGATCGCGGCGCAGGGTCTGGACCCGGCTGGTCCCGTCCACGTGGCACACCGCCGGGTAGGCGTCGGGGTCCCGGCACGCCACCACGTACTGCATGTACGGGGCCTCGTCCACGGGCATCTCGAAGAGCTTGTCGGCGTACTCGGCCAGGATCACGGGGGCGAACGGCCGGTAGCGTTGCCGTTTTTTGATCGCATTGACCCGGTCCTTGGTGGCCGGGTCCCGCGGGTCCGCGAGCAGGCTGCGGTTGCCCAGGGCTCTCGGGCCGTACTCCGCACGCCCGTTGGCCAGCCCGACGACCGATCCGCTCAGCAGGGCATCGACGACCTGGGCCGGTTCGGTCCGGCGCCGGATGTCGTGCCCGAGGTAGGGCCCCTCCCACGGGAGGAACTGACGGGTGTGGGCGGCCAGCGCTCCCAGTGCTGAGCCGGCGTCCCCGGGATTGGGCGGGATCCAGATGTCGTCGAACAACCCCATGGCCGCGAGCCGTCCGTTGAAGAGGCAGTTCAGGGCGACACCGCCCGTGTAGACGAGGTTGGGCGACGGAACGGTCCGGGCCACCCAGCGGAACAGACCGGTGAGGAAGTCCTCCAGTACGGCCTGGGCGCTGCTCGCCAGGTCCGGTGCGTGGGTGAGTTCGGGGTGCCAGCGCGGACCGAGGCCCCGGTGCAGGCTCTGCCGCAGCGCGAAGTGCGGCGGTTTCCCATCGGCGAGCAGCTCGGTTTCGAGGAGCGCACGATGGCGGGGAGTTCCGTAGCCCGCCATCCCCATGAGGATGTACTCCTCCTCGTTCGGCTTGAGTCCGGCGCGCTGGGTGACGGCCGAGTAGAACAGTCCCAGGCTGTGCGGATAGCGGACGGAGTGCACTTTCCTCAGACGGCGGTTCCGGGCGTGCCAGACGGTCAGGGTGTCCCATTCCCCGATGGCATCGACGACGACCACCGCGGCGTCGGTGAACGGCGAGGTGAAATAGGCGCCAGCGGCATGCGACTTATGGTGGGAGACGAAATGCACGGGCTTCCCGCGTAACGCAGGAAACCGCTCGATATAGCGCTTGGGGCCCATCGCCAAGGCCGCGGACCAGTTTCCCGCCCGCGCCTGGCGCAGCCGTTTCAGTAAAGGGTGTTCGTAGTAGACGATGCCCTCGATATCGTCGGCATACCGCAGGGCGTCGTCCAGGAGCGCGCCGTTCAGTAAAGGGTCGTTCTTCTTCCGGCTGTACCTCTCACTGTGCGACGCGAAGACGATCCGACCGCCCCTGAGGACGGCCAGACCCGCATCGTGTGCGAGACAACTCACGCCAACCAGGGCCACCCGCAACTCCCCTCGGTGGAGGTCTGCCTCTGGTGCTCCTTCACCGAACCCATGTACTGGCCATTGAGCGTTACACGGGTGTGGTTTGAGTCAACGTAGGCGCTGCCAGTGGATCAGCACAAGCGACTTTCAGCCATCGGCGAACCGCGGATCGGCGGACCGCTTGCGTGCGGCCCGGCGAGTGTTCGCCGGGGTTCAAGAGCGACCCGGAGGGCACCCCCGGGGCGGCGCCGTCAGCCCTGACCGGCCGATCGGCGGGCCTCCGCCCGCACTTGGGCGAGGGCGTCCTCAATGAACGCCGACTTGCCCACGGTGTACGCGGACCGGTCGTCGCGGTGCCGGGACGCCAACTCCCGCTTGAGCTCGCCATAGCGCCGCGCGCTTTCCGGACGCGCGCGCAGGAAGTCGCGGAACGCCAGATGCCGGGCGAGCTCCGGGCTGTCGGCGGCACACACGTACAAGTGGTGCGCCGGCGCCCCCTCCGGTGCGGCAAAAGCCTCCCGGCCGGGAATGCCCAAGTCCCCCTCATGCACATACCCCAAGGGCCGCAAGGCCGCGATGGCCTCGGCCGGATCCGCCCCCGCGGGGATGACCGCGTCCATGTCCACGACGGGTTTGGCCGGCAGACCGGGAACCGCCGTGCTCCCGACATGCTCGATATGCAGGACCAGCGGACCCAGCCCCTCGCGAATGACGACGGCCAACCGTCCGAAAATCACCGGCCACTGAGGGTCGTACTCGACGATCTGCACCGGCTGGGACATACGGAAACCTTCCTCGACGGTGTCGTCGACTCACTCCGCAGCGAATTCCGCTTCCCTGCAAAGCCCTTGCGTCAATTGACTCTCTGTAGTCTACTCCTCCGGAGTCGGCCACCGCCCCGTCCTCGTCGGCCCGCCCGCGCCGATTCCCCGGAAAAACGGCGGACATCGTTTCCGGGGAACGCTCCCGGGCAGAAATACCCCCTGTTGCCGCGCAGACCGCTTCACGAAGGATTCGGAGGAGCATGGTGCAGGCAGAACGCATCGCGGTGGTGGGCGGCGGGATATTCGGTGCGACCACGGCGGTGGAGTTGGCCCGCACGGGATATTCCGTGGTGCTCTTCGAGCAGTCCCACACGTTGTTGTCGGCGGCGAGCAGCGCCAACCAGCGCCGGCTGCACCGCGGTTACCACTACCCACGGGGGATGGACACCGTCGCCGCGGTGATGCGGGCGTTCGGCGCCTTCAAGACCGAGTACGGTGCCGCCATCCACAACAGGTCCGCACACTACGTGGCCATCGCCAAGCGGAACAGCCTGGTGACGGCGGAGCGCTACCTCGCCTTCTGCGACCGCGTCGGCCTGCCGTACCGCGAGGAGTACCCGCCGTTCCTCCGCAGGCGCTCGGTCGAACTGTCGGTGCGCATCGCGGAGGCCCACATCGACATCAACGAACTGCGCCGACTGTGCTCGGCCAGACTGGCCGCCGCGGGCGTCGAGGTACGGTTGCGGACCCGGGCGGACCGGCGCACGCTGCGGGAGTTCGACCAGGTGGTGCTGGCCACCTACTCCTCGATCAACGCCCTGCACCCCGGGCCCGTTTCCGCCCTGCCGGAGTACCAGTTCGAGGTCTGCGAGAAGCCACTGGTCGCGCTCCCGCCCATGTACCTCGGCCACAGCCTGGTCATCATGGACGGCCCCTTCATGTGCCTGGACCAGGTCGCCGGCACCCGCCGCTTCCTGCTGGGCAACGTCGACCACGCCATCCACGCGACGACGGTCGGACCGTACCCGCTCATACCCGGCCCGCTCATGCAGTACGTGAACGCGGGACTGGTCCGCCGGCCCCAGGTGACCCGCTTTCCCGACTTCCAACGCTTCGCCCGCCGCTACGTGACCGGCTTCGCCGAAGCGGGCCACCTGGGCTCGTACTTCACGGTACGGGCTGTCCTGCCCCACGTGGAGACCACCGACGACCGCCCGACGCTGGTGCGACGCCTCGACGACCGCACCGTCGCACTGTTCGGCGGAAAGATCGCCACCTGCGTGGCCTCCGCCCGCCAAGTGGCCGGCCTGCTGCGCGAGGGCGGCTGGCAGCCGCTCGCCGTGTCCGGCGAATCGTGAGACGGCACCGGGCTCGATGCGGCCACCATCACCGTCGAGAGCATGAGCCTGGCTCCGCCCGAACTGGACTGGTGGTACACGCCGTTCACCGCCCGGGTGCACTGGTGCGCCCGGACCGAACCCGGTCATGAGGCCGGCCCCTCCAACGACTCCATGCGCCCCTTCGACGGAGAGCAGGGGAGCAGGGGGCTGGGGCGACCTGCCCGGCTACCGACCGCACCACGGCCGCGTCACCGCCGTCCAGGCTCGCTGTCCGGATGCGCAGTGCGGCCCCCTTGTTGCGGTGCCCGTCTGCATGCCACGGTACGCAGCGCGCCCCCAGGGCAGCACGCCTTCGGCGCCGGGTTCCCCCGCACGGGATCCACCAACAAGCGCTCCAAACAAGGAGGTTGGGCCGTGGAGCCTCGGGCCAGGTCCTTTGACGAATTCGCCGAAGAGTTCGAGCTTCTGCACGATCTGACCGGGGACCCTGTCGGTGACTGGCTGGCCCAGCACCTGCCCGCACACGGCGGACGGGCTCTGGACCTCGGGTGCGGGACGGGACGCCACGCCGTACTGCTCGCGGAGCGCTTCGCACAGGTTGACGCACTCGACATCTCCCCTGCCATGGTCCGGATCGCCGCCGCCTCCCGGCCCCGCCACAACATCCGCTACCTCGTCGGCGACCTCGGCACACTGCCGGAATCCCCGGCCTACGACCTCGTCCTGAGCGTGTCGACGCTGCACCACGTTGACGACCTCCCCACCACGCTCACCCGCATTCGAGACCTGGTCGCGCCGGGCGGCCTTGCGCTGCTCCACGACGGCCTCTGCGAGGGTCGACCGCCCGCACGCCCCCGGCTGTATGCGAAAGAGGTGCGGCGCCTGCTCGCGGGGGTGGCCCGCAGCCCGCACAACACCGCCAGGGCCTGGACCGTGTTCCGGCTGCGGACCGGTGCGTGGCTGGCGCACCGGGCCGGTGACCGCTTCCTGACACGGGAGGCGTTCAGGCGCGTCCACGGCACGGTCTTCGACGGCGCCCGATTCGAGGAGGCGCCCAACGGCTATGCGATGTTCTGGCGCCGCCCCCGTGTGGGGGCCGGACCAACCGACCCTGCCCTGCCGATGGACGTGAGCTGAGGCGCAGCCGTCAGCGCAGGGCAACCACCGATCCCGTTCGTTCGGTGGCGATCTTGACCGCGAAGCCCGCCAGCGCGGTGCCCATCGCATAGCGGTGCAGGCGCTGCCAGAGCGGGTGTCGGGCGAAGAACCCGGCGACGGAGCCGGCCGTCACGATGAAGAACGCGTTGCCTGCGACCCCCACCGCGATCTGGGTCAGCCCCAACAGCAGTCCCTGCAGGCCGACATGACCGCGTGCCGGGTCGACGAACTGCGGCAGCAGTGAGATGTAGAGGACGGCCACCTTGGGATTGAGTACGCAGGTGAGGAAGCCCATCAGGAAGAGCTTGCGGGGCCCGTCCTGCGTCAACTCCTGGGTCGCGACGGAGGATCGGCCGCTCGGTCGGACGGCCTTCCAGGCCAGCCAGAGCAGATAGCCCGCGCCGCCCAGCTTGATCGCCAGGTAAATTTCCGGCACCAACGCGAAGACGGTGGCGATACCGGCGGACACCGCGATGAGGTAGACCAGGAAGCCGAGGAAGACCCCGGCCAGCGAGGTCAGCCCCGCCCGGCGGCCTTGGGCGATCGAGCGGGAGACCAGGTAGATCATGTTCGGCCCCGGGATCAACACCATGCCGAGTTCCACCACCGCGATCCCCGCTATTGCTTCGAGCCCGATCACCACACAACCTCCGTACGCGCGTTCGCCTGGGCGCAACCTAGCAGTCCACGGCCAGGTGCGGCGCACCGTGCCGATCCGAGACAAGACGCCCGTCACCTTGGCGCGTTGACTACACCAACAGGCCCGATTCCCAGGCGGATGGGAGACGGCCCACTGATCGCATCGGCTGCCTGTCCACGACTCCCACCCCCCCGCCCGGCCGGAGTCGGGTCAACCCGAGGTGGGGCGGTGGAAGGTCACACCAGCGAGGGCCGTCGATCGGCCGCCCACTCGTACCATCCCGGCCACCCGGAAGGCGGGCTGGCGATCTGACGGCCTTCGGGTTCCGCTGCGCGGTGCTCCCGGCCAACCACCGAGCCCTCGTGGGCCTTCCAGCCCCTGGCAGGCCGACGATCAGGAACAACACGGCCATACCCGGAGCCTTTGTGGAATTCGAGGCGAA
This sequence comes from Streptomyces sp. WZ-12, assembly GCF_028898845.1. NCBI lineage: Bacteria > Bacillati > Actinomycetota > Actinomycetes > Kitasatosporales > Streptomycetaceae > Streptomyces > Streptomyces sp. WZ-12. The sequence goes on from NZ_CP118574.1 coordinate 8,537,800, forward strand.
AGCAACCGCGTGCGACGTTTCGACCTGGGCGTCGACCCGTCGGTATCCGTGCAAGGGCCCGCCCGCTGGAACCACACCGCGGCGAGCGGTTCCTTGCCGTGCTGACGGGCATTCAGTGCGCCCTCTCCAGAGCTCAGTTGGCCCACGGATGTCGATCCTCCAGCAAGGCGGGGCATGGTACTCCGCCGGCCGAAGACCGAAGGGGCGGCCCCCGCGCGGCCGCGGCCTCTGAGTGGCATGTTTGGATGTATTAGTGATTGTTAATGCACAGGAGACATCCGAGTCGCGGACCTACGTGGACCGCATTCTGGATCACTGGTACAAGGACGAGGACGCCGAGGCGCTCGTCCAGGGGGCACAGCGGCTGACCAGGGGGGAAGCTCGGCGTCGGCTGTTCAGGTTGGGGCATGCGCTGCGCGGGCAGGGGCTCGCCCCCGGCGACGGAGTGGGACTGTTCCTGGCCAACCGCGTGGACTCCGTCCTGGTGCAGCTCGCCGTCCATCTCATCGGCGCTCGCGTCGTGTTCCTGCCGCCCGAGCCGGGGCCCGGCGAGCTCGCTGCGCTCGTCGAGCAGTCCCGGGCGCGCGCCGTGGTCACCGACCCGCTCTTCGCGGAACGGGCCGCCGACGCGGCCGGCCGCAGCATCCACGCCCCCGAACTGCTCAGCCTCGGGCCCTGCGAGCAGGAGTGCACGGACCTGCTGGCCCTCGCGGCCGGGTGCCCGGACGTGCGCCCCGAGGGCGTGCCCGCCCCGGGGGCGGACGAAGCCGTCACCGTCCTCTACACCGGCGGAACCCTGGGCCGCCCCAAGCTCGCCTCGCACAGCCACCGGCTCTACAACATGCTGGTGGACCTGGTGGACGACGCCCAACAGGAGTCCGGCTCCACGTTCTTCCCGAACATGGACCAGGGCACGGACAGGGTGCTCGCTTCCACGCTGCTCACGCACGGCAGCGGCCACCTCACCTCGCTCCAGGCCCTGGTGACGGGCTCCGCCCTCGTCGTGCTGCCCGAGTTCGAGGCGGACGCGGCGTTGACGGTACTGCGCGAGGAGCGCATCACCGCCACCATGTTCGTACCGCCCATGCTGTACGCGGTCCTCGACCACCCGGAGTGCAAGCCGGGTGTCCTGCCCGCGCTGCGGCGGATCGTCGTCGGCGGCGCTGCCACGTCACCCAGCCGACTGCAGCAGGCAGTTGAGGTGTTCGGGCCCGTGGTCAGCCAGGGCTACGGACAGTCGGAGTCGCTCGGAATCACCGCGTTCGGTGCGGAGGACCTCGCCTCGGAGGGAGCCCGGCGCCCCGAGCTCTGGCGTAGCTGTGGTCGCGCGATCTCCGACGTCAAGATCGAGATCCGCGCCGAGGACAGCACGGAGGCGCTGCCCGCCAGGCAGGTCGGCGAGGTGTGCGTCCACGGCGAGCCGGTGATGCTCGGCTACTTCGAGGACCCGGAGCGGACCGCGGCGGCGCTGCAGGACGGCTGGCTGCGCACGGGCGACATGGGGTACCTGGACGCCGAGGGGTACCTCTACCTCGTCGACCGGGCCAAGGACATCATCGTCACCGGCAGCACCAGCGACAACGTCTACTCCCGGGTCCTGGAGGACTTCCTGCTCACGCTGCCCGGCGTGCGCAACGCGGCGGCGCTGGGCGTGCCGGACGAGGAGTACGGGGAGGCCGTACAGATCTTCCTGGCCACGGCCGAGGGCGTCGACGTCGACCCGGAGGCGGTCGCCGCGGCGGTGACCGCCGAGTTGGGAGAGCTGTACACGCCCCGGAAGACGGTGCTGCTGGAGCAGCTCCCGACGACCAAGGTCGGCAAGGTGGACAAGAAGGCGCTGCGCGCGCGCCACGTTGACAGCCCGGCGGCGCCGTAGGCCCCGTTGTTGTGAAGCACCCCGGCTGATACGGGGTCAAGTGCGCCGCGAAGAAGGGGTCTTCGCGGCGCACTCCGGCCTTTCGGCCCTCCCTCCGCGACAGGACGGAAGGCCGAGGCCGCTGTCATCCGGGCGCTCTGCCGGGAGGGCGCAGGGGTGTGTCGACTACGCGCTCAGCCACGGGTGTTGGGCGTCAGAGCTGAGTGCCACCGCCGTCCACGGCGAGTTCGGTGCCGGTGGTGTAGGTGGCGTCGAACGCGAGAAAAAGCGCTGCCCTGGTCACTTCGGACGGCGCTCCCAGTCGCAGCATGGGGATCTGCGCGACAAGCGCCTCCGTTTCCTCGGCTGACTGCGGTGGCATTGACTCGTCGGCGATCCCGGTGTCGATCGGACCGGGGCTGACCGCGTTGACACGGATCTTTCGCGGGAGAAGTTCGCGGGCCAGGCTGCGGGTCATCGAGCGTAGTGCCGCCTTGCTCGCCGCGTACGCGCTGAGCATCGGCAGGCCCAGCACGTTGACGGCCGAGGTCGTGAGCACCACTCCGCTGCCCTCCGCCAGCAGCGGAGCGAGTTTCTGCACGGTGAAGTAAGGCCCCTTGGCGTTGATGGTCAGCAGTTGGTCGTACAGCTCCTCACTCGTTGCATCGAACGGTGCGGAGCCGGTGACACCGGCATTGGCGAACAGGGCGTCGACCGTGCCGAATTCGGCCTTTACCCGGTCAGCCAGCGCATCGATGTGAGGCAGCGACGCCGCGTCGCTGCGGACCGCGATCGCGTTCTCGCCGAGTTGGTCACGGGCGGCACGCAGCTTGTCCTGGTCGCGCCCGGTGATCAGCACGCGCGCACCTTCGTCCGCGAGTGCCCGGGCAGTGGCCAGGCCCAAGCCGCTGCTGCCTCCTGTGATGACGACCTTCTTGCCCTCGTACCTGCCCATGTCGAACATCTCCTGTCTGTGGAAGAAGCGTGATGTAGACGGAGTGACGGGACTTGGTCCCATCACTGCACCTGAGTGACGGTACCAAGTCCCGTAAGCTGACTCCATGGCCCGATGGCAACCCCACGCATCCGAGCGACTGCTCGTCGCCGCCCTTGAGTTGTTCGAGGAACGTGGCTACGAGAACACGACGGTCGTCGAGATCACGGAGCGCGCCGGACTGACGAAGAGCACCTTCTTCCGGCACTTCCCGGACAAGCGAGAAGTGCTCTTCGGCGGGGGCGCGATGACCGGACTACTCGTCGACGGGATTGGCGCGGCACCAGCCGGGGCCAGCCCCCTCGAAGCAGTAGCGCATGCGCTGGACGCGATCGGCAGGGAAGCCTTCACCTCCGATCGCCGGGAATTCAGCGCCCGGAGGTCGGCAGTGATCGCCGCCAACCCGGAACTGCGTGAACGCGAGGCGCTGAAGGAACTCGGCCTCATCGCATCGATGATCGACGCGCTCAAGCGCCGCGGCGTTCCCGACGTGACCGCTCGCGTGGCCGCCGAACTGGGCTCGCTCGCCTGGAAGATCGCCTACGAGCGCTGGAGGGACACGACCAACCGCGACGACTTCGCGGAACTCGCGCGGCGGACACTCACCGAAGTGCAAGCGGCCAGCGCCTTGTGCTGACGGCAGGTTCCCGGCGCAGACCCGATCCCGCTGCCCGCATCCGCGGGGCCCGCGGCCAAGTCAGGGCGAAGGGGCGCTCCTCGCCACGCCGGCGGTGCTCAGCGCACCCCGGCCGCGAACGTCGTCCTGGCCACGGTCACCACGCCAACCGTTTAGTGATCGTTTATTGGGGCTCGGCAGGATGTGAAGTGTCGAGAAGGATCCTTCGCAGGGGAACGGTATGGCCAAGCTGTATTTGGAGAAGCTCAAGTGCGTCACCACTGAGGGCTGGAGCGGCTCCGATGAGCCGAGGCTGGTTGTCCAGGATCGCGGCACCGTGTGGAACGGAACGGTGCTGGGAGACCGGATGTTCACCGTCAAGTACGACTGCGACTTCACGGGGAGGATCGGCGTCTCACTCGGGGAGGCCGGCGCCTCGGGTGGGCACGGCGAGGTCGGGGAGCAGTGGATTACGGATACGCCTGGTGAGCGCAGTCTGCGCTTCAGGGCGGATGGGGCTGAGTACCGACTGTGGTACGCGGTGGAGTAGGTAAGGGCTCAACGGACGGGGGACTGCTGGCCGTTGGGGTGCCGGGGGGAATGGGTCGCCCCGTTCAGGGGGGCGGGTGCTCCGCGCTGTCCGGCCGCCCGTCCTGCCGGCCGACGGCGTCCGCTTGGCGCCCGCTTACGCCTGGCGATCCGAGGCGGCACCGGACAGGAGCAGGGCCACCAGCCGTGTGAGGCGGGGGGAGAAGTCGGTTGCCACGTGCGCGAATTCCGGGTCCTCGGCATAGAGGAGGGCGAGGTTCTCCGGAGGGTTGGAGGTCTGCCACTGGGCTGCCGCCATCGCCGTCGTGCCCGCGACGACATCGACCGCCCGCTCCCTGCCCAGTTCGGGCAGGGCGACGGTCAGGGCGCGGGCGAGGCGGTCGACCGCTTCGAGGGTGGTGAGCTTGAAGTCGCGGACCTGCTGCCGGGTCACGCCGCGTTCGAGGTTGAGCTGTGCGTGGGCGAGCAGGTCGCAGAACAGGGGCCGCGCGGCGAGGGTGCCGGCGAGTGCGGCAGCGACGTCCCCGGATGGCGCGGGCTCGATGAGGACCTCGCCGACCGTGGCGGCCCAGTCCTGCCAGCCCTCGGCGGTCAGTTGGAGGAAGACCGCCTCGCGGGACTCGAAGTAGCGCAGGACGGCCGACTTGTGGACCCCCGCCTCGGCGGCGATGTCGGTGAGGGTGACCGGGCGGACCCCGTCCCGCCGGGCCAGAGTCGCCGCCGCTTCCAGGATGTCGTGCCGACGCTGCTCCTTGTGCTCTGGTCGGCGGGCGCGCTGGAACGGGGTCGACATGGGAACAGCTTAACGCAACACCGTTGCGTTGCACTTGCCCAATTAACGCACCAGTGTTTCACTAAGTCATGGGGGCTGCTCACCTCACGAAAGGGGTTCTCCCATGTCAGCGAAGACCGTCGTCATCACCGGCACCGCCAGCGGATTCGGGTACCTGGCCGTGCGCCACTTCGCCGCGGCGGGTTGGAACGTCGTCGCCACCGTCCGCAAGGACGCGGACCTGGGCGCGCACGCCGACCTGGACAACGTCAGCACGCTCCTGCTGGACGTCGACGACGAGGAGGCCGACCTCGCGTTCGGCGAACGCGCGCTGTCCCGGTTCGGCCGCCTGGACGCCCTGATCAACAACGCCGGCTACTTCCAGTCCGGCCCGCTCGAAGCCACCACGATGGACCAGGTCCACCGACAGTTCCAGACCAACGTCTTCGGCCTCACCGCACTGAACAAGGCGTTCATCCCGGTCTTCCGCAAGCAGCGGTCCGGCGTGATCGTCAACGTCAGCTCGATCAGCGCCGACGCCGGCTACCCCTACACCTCCGTCTACCAGGCATCCAAGGCCGCCGTCGCCTCGCTGACCGAGGGCCTGCACGCGGAACTCGCCGAGTTCGGCGTCCAGGTCAAGGCCCTGCACCCCGGCAGCCACGAGACCAAGATCTTCAGCAAGGTCGACCAGGCCCAGAATGCTCCGGAGGACTACACCGCCTCCTGGAACGCCTTCAACACCCAGTACCTCGTCCGGTCCGACCCCGCACTCACCGTCGACGTCATGTACCGGATGGTCACCGACGGCGACACCAAGAAAGTCCACTACTACAGCGGCCCCGACGGCGAAGCGATCCCGCGGGTCAAGCAACTGCTCGGCCAGGACTGGTACCTGGAGGAGATCACCGCCCGCAACCGCGGCCAGGCCAGCCCGCTTTGGAACGCCCTCATGCCCACCCCGCACAACACGACCGCGTGATCACCACGAGGGCCCCGAGCAACACGTCCCGGATGCCCCCGCCTGCGCATCAACCGCTGGTGCCGGTTCCCGACGACATGACGAACACCCTCATCGGTGCGAGGACTCGGGCGGTGATCGGCGGGACCCGGCTTGGCGGGAGAGTCAACCGCGGTGGGCCGCGGGTCGGACCGTCGTCGTGGCGGACGGCTGCCATCGCGTGGCCCGCGCCCAGTTCGCCGGGCCGCCGCCATACCCCGGTGTGTGTCGCCTCATGGCTGCGATATCGGACCTCTTTCTCGCCACTCAGTCTGGCGCGCCCCAAGAAGTCCGCTGCGATGCCTACGCTCCGGTGCTTTTCCGCCGCCGCCCGGTACCTTCTGAGCAACTGTCCCTCTCCCTCCGGGGGTTGCCGTGGCCGTCGTACCTGCCGGTGTCACTCTCGCTGCTGTCCTGCTCGTCCTGACCCCGGACGGCGGCGGTCCGCCGCTGCCGGACCGGCTCGCCGACACCGGCGGCGGCAGTCAGCTCATCACCGCCCTCGCACCCCGCGCCGATGCCACGACGGGGACGTTGACCTGGTGGGACCGGCGGGGCGGCACATGGGTCGTGGCCGGCAGCGCGCCCGCCCGGTTCGGGGCGAAGGGCCTCGTCGAGGGGGACAAGCGCAGACAGAGCACCGACACCACTCCCACCGGTCTCTACGACCTCCCCTACGGCTTCGGGATCAAGGCCGCGCCGAGCGGGACCTCCGTGCCGTACCGCCGCGTGAACCGGAACTCCTGGTGGTGCGAGGACAGCCGTTCGCGCGCCTACAACCGCTGGGCGGAGCCGCTGCCCGCCGACTGCCGCGCCACCGAGTCCGAACACCTCGCCGACTACCGCACCCAGTACGCGCACGCGCTCGTCATCGGCTTCAACTACACCAAGCCGGTACGCGACCGGGGTGCGGGCATCTTTCTCCACGTCAACGGGCGGGCGGCGACGGCCGGTTGTGTGTCCGCACCCGCGGACGCCGTGCGCCGGATCCTGGCCTGGGTCAACCCCCGCCAGCGGCCACACATCGCGATCGGGACCGTCTCCGGACCCACCGCGATCACCCGTTACTAGACGAGTCGATCGGCCTCCTGCCCGGAGGGAGTCAGTCGAACGACGTCCTCGTCGACCCACCGCAACCATGGTGCCGGCAGGGCGTCACGCACTCCGACGACCGGCATTGAACGGGCGGTGAACCACTTCCGTCGACTTGCGGGTGGCTTCGGGCGCGGAGGCGCGAGCCGGGGGCTACCGCAGATCGGCGAGGAGGCCGTCGAGGGCCTTCTTGAGGGCTTCGGAGTTGGCCTGGGTGAACCAGGTGGTGCGGATGCGTTCGTTGTTTCCGTTCGGGGTCTCGTGGTCGGCGGCGAGTCGGGACAGGGAACGGGTCTCGTCGCTGAGGCTGCGACCGACACCCTGGAAGAGGCTGCGGACGTAGCGGTCGGCATCATCGGCGGCGATGCCCCGGTCGGCGGCCCACGAGGTGAGCGTGGCGAGGTAGGTGTAATGGGTGGTCAATGTCCCCGTCAGCGCGGAGAAGACGTCGAAGGCGGCCTCGTCGGCGACGGGGAGCGCTCCGCCCAACTCCTCGAAGAGGGCGTCCACTTCCGGGTGCGACGGATGCACCACCGTGACGGAGCGGCGCTCGCGTATGGCGGGCAGCGGGATGGCCCGTACCAGCGGCGCGTCGGTGGCGAGTGTCTGGCGCAGGTCGTCGTTTGCGACGCCGGCCATCACGTTCACCACGATCTTGTCGTGGCCCACCCGCAAGCCGGCCAGCGCATCCTGCCGGTCCTGGCGGCGGACGGCGATGATCACCAGCTCGGAGCGGTCCAGCACCTCCTGGTTGTCGGCGCACACCCGCACGCCCTCGTAACGTTCGGAGAGTTCGGCGGCCGTGCGGGCGCCCCGGGGTGAGAGGAAGATCTCCGGTGCTGCGTCGCCCCCGTGCCGCAGGCCCATCACGATGGCCCGACCGATCTCGCCCACTCCGATGATGCCGATGCGCTTCACGGTGCCTGCCTCCATGGTGCGTTGCGCGGTGGATGGCCGTCGACTCCGATCATCGCCCACGGAGCCGAACGGAGTCGATGCCCCGTCGGCCGCGGTCTCCTCCACGGGAGTGCGCCCGACCGCGACCCCTGGCACGTGGCAAGGAGGGAGCCGTTGCCGGGCCCGCAATCGCCGACGAGCCCGGCGAGGTCGGCCTGACTGCCGGTGTGGGAGGGCATGTTTCCCGGTGACCGGCCGGCCGATGGAGGGGATGCATGCGGACCGATTCCAAGATCCACGACTGGCGGATCGACCCCCGGGAGTACGCGCGGCAGGAGGCGCGGCGCGGCAGTCGGCACGCGTACGGGAGCGTGGACCCGGTACGCACCGCGCTGATCGTGGTCGACATGGTGCCGTTCTTCGCCGAGGCGAATCCGTATGTCCGGGGCATCGTGCCCAACATCGGTCGCCTCGCGGAGGCGCTGCGCACAGCGGGAGCCCTGATCGCCTGGGTGCTGCCGGCGAATGAGGCTCCCCTCGGGAGGGCGAGCGGCGAGTTCTACGGTCCCGCAGTCAGTGAGAAGTTCGCGGCGACGGCAGGCGAGGGGCCACTGCGCTCGCGCCTGTGGCACGCCCTCGACACCCGGCCGGATGACCTGATGGTGGAGAAGACCGCCTACAGCGCCTTCTTCCCCGGCCGTTCGCCGCTACCGGGACTGCTGGCCGAGCGCGCTGTCGACACCGTCCTCATCACGGGCGCCCTCACGAACGTCTGCTGCGAGTCCTCGGCCCGCGACGCGGCCACCATGGGCCTGCGCGTGCTGATGGTCGCCGACGCGAACGCGGCCCGACGCGACCAGGAACACAACGCCGCGCTGCACACGATCTACCGGTCGTTCGGCGACGTACGGTCCACTGACGACGTGCTGGACCTGATCGGGCGACGCCCCAACTGCCCCTGAGGGAACGGGAGTGCAGCTCATCAGCTCACCTGGGCATGCCCGCCCTACTGCTCTGAGGACGGTGTGGCGCGGGCTCGGGTGCGGTATCCGCGTCGGTAGGTGGAGGGGGTGGTGTGAAGTGCAGCCGCCATGCGTTTGCGGAGGTTGGTGCCGGTGCCGAAGCCGGCTCGGCGGGCCACCTCGTCGACGGGGAGTTCGGTTGCTTCCAGTAGATGCCGGGCGTGGTCAAGCCGGGCCTGGTTCAGCCAACCCACCGGCGACAGGCCGGTTTCCTGTCGGAAGCGGCGGGTGAACGTCCGCACGCTCATGTGGGTCTCGGCGGCCAACTCGGCCAGCGTATGGGTCCGGTCGAGTCGGGCCAGCATCCGGGCCCTGGCCCTCGCCGTCGACGTGTCGGCGTCCTCGGCTACCGGTCGGTCGACGAACTGTGCCTGTCCGCCGTCGCGCATCGCGGCGACGACGTTGAGGCGGGCCACCCGGTTCGCCACGGCGCTGCCGTGATCGTCGCGGACCAGGTGCAGGCAGAGGTCGATCGCGGCCGCGCCACCGGCCGAGGTGAGCACGCCGGCGTCCTCGACGAAGAGCGCGCCGGCGTCGAGGTTCACCCGGGGAAAGCGTTGCCGGAACAGGTCGGCATAGGCCCAGTGTGTCGTGGCCCGCCGCCCCTCCAGGAGCCCGGCGGCCGCGAGGACGAATGACCCGGTGCACAACGACACGATGCGGGCCCGCTGCGCAGCGTCGCGCAGCGCCGCGGCCGTGCGCGGCTCAAGCCGGCCCGCATCGCGCAGGCCGGGTGCGTGCGAACCCGCGACAACCACGGTGTCCGCCGCCACCAGCTCTTCGAGGTCCCCCTGCGGCGCGATTCCGTACCCGGCCGTCGTCGGCGCGATCCGGCCGTCGGGGGTCACGGTCCGCAGGTCGTACGCCGATACGCCGGTGACCACCTCGACGCCGGAGAGGATCTGCGCCGGGATGCTCAGATCGAACGGGACCACCGGCGGTACGGCGAGCACGACGACCCGGTGTGCGGTGCGAATTTCGACCATGGCCCGATTGTTGCATAACGCGCCCCACGGGCCACTTCTCGATCGGCCTGCCAGTCACCACAGTTGAACCCATGACAACTCCCGCAATTGATCCCGAGATCCAAGCGACCCTGGACGCGACCGACGACCCCTTCCTGCACGACCCCGACTCGATCTTCGCCACCACCGAATGGTTCCCGGCGTTGCGTACCGTCGTGGACGTCCCGCGTGACGACCGGGTCGCAGTCCAAGACCACTTCACCCAAGGGGGGTTGAGGCTGCGCGTCTACCGCACGGCCAACGCCGGCTTGCAGCCGCTGATTTTGATGCTGCACTCCGGAGGCTTCGTGCACGGCCGGCCGGAGACGGAGGAGGCACGCGCACTGCGCTATGCCACGGACGTCGGCGCCGTCGTGGTGTCGGTGGACTACCGACATGCTCCCGAACACCCCTATCCGGCCGCCGTCGAGGACGCCTACGCCGGCCTGCTCTGGGCCGTCGAACACGCCGCCGAGCTCGGTGCCGACCCGCAGCGACTGGCCGTGGCCGGCTGCAGCGCCGGCGGGGCGCTGGCCGCGGCGACCGCGCTGCGCGCCCGAGACACCGCCGGACCCGCCATCCGCTTCCAACTGCTGATCTACGCGGGGCTCGACGACCGCCTGAACACCCCCTCGGCACGCGATTTCACCGACATCCCCGTACTGACCCGCTTTGCCGTCGAACGCATCTGGGAGTACTACGGCCCCGACGGCGCGCCTGACGGATACGCCGCCCCGGCCCGCGCCGCTGATCTCACCGGACTGCCGCCGGCCCTGGTGATGGTCGCGGAGGTGGACCCGATGCGCGACGAGAACATCGCCTATGCCGCCCGACTCAGCGCCGCCGGGGTCAACACCGAACTCGTCCAAGTACCGGGTGCCGTACACGGCTTTGACCTGATGTTCGCCCACACCACGATCGGCGAGCGCGGCCTGGCCACCCAGGTACGAGCACTCCGCGAGGCCCTGCATGCCTGAGAAGCAAGGGCCCGTACGGGCATGACGACACCGTGCGGACGGCTCCACGGCCGCCCGCAACGGATTCGCGCACGTTCAGCCACGTGATCGTTCTGGCCTCCCGATACCCCGTGGAAGGCACCGGCTGAAGCCGTATGCCGTACGGGGCGAGGGCCGGCGCAGTACGGGCAGTCCTGATCCGCCGGGTGTTGTGACGGCGTGAAGGTGGTGCCGTAGGGGCGATCCGTGGAAGTGGCGGCCCCTAATCCTCGTACCTCTCAAGGTAGTTCATCGAAATCATCTCTTTGACAGGTGACGCAATCGTGTGAGCGTCATCGTCGTGCCGCAAGCTCGCGATGACCTCGCATCCCGAGGGGCGGCCGGGAGCCCGTTTCCTGTTCCTGCTGGGCGCGGTCCTGCTGATCCGAGGTTGGCGGGGCGTCTCGCCGTAGCCCCGGCGGCCATCTGCCGGCCGGGGCTACGACGTCGACGCGCACCGCACCCTGTCGACCCGTACCTCTATACGCCTCCGCCGACTGCGAACCTCATTCCGAAGTGATCGGTTATCCGGAGAGCATCGGACCCCACGCGGCCGCTGGGGGAACGGGGCGTGGGGAACGGCGTGGGTTCACCGGTTGAGGATGCGGCGTAGCCAGCGGACGCGGGCCTCGCGGGCGTCGCGGGCGACGGCGGTATCGGGTGCGATCTGATCGAAGCCATGGAATCCGCCCGACCAGACGTGGAGTTCGGCATCGCCTCCGGCTTGCCAGATGCGGGTGGCGTAGGCGACGCCCTCGTCGCGATAGGTCTCGGCGGCGCCGACGTCGATGTAGGCCGGCGGCAGGCCGGACAGATCGGTGGCGCGGGCGGGTGCCGCGTACGGCGGGACCCGGTCCGTGCCGTGGGCCTCGCCGAGCAGCGACGTCCAGCCGACCTCGTTGGCGCGCCGGTCCCACACGCCGCGGCCGGCCATCTGCCGGGCGGAGGCGGTGTTGTTGCGGTCGTCGAGCATGGGGCACATGGCCAGCTGGCCGGCGAGGCGTGGTCCGCCCCGGTCGCGCGCCATGAGCGCGACGGCGGCGACCAGCCCGCCGCCCGCGCTGCCGCCCGCCACCACGATCCGCTCCGGGGCGCCGCCGATCTCCGCGGCATGCCGCGCCACCCACACCAGGCCCGCGTAGCAGTCCTCGACGCCCGCCGGGTACGGGTGTTCGGGAGCCAGACGGTAGTCGGCGGAGACCACGACGAGCCCGAGAGGCGCGGCCCACTCGCGCAAGATGCCGGGCATGCCGGTGCGGCCGGTTCCGCCGATCATGCCGCCGCCGTGCAGGTGGTAGAGGACGGGTGCACCGTCGGACAGCCCCGTCGGGCGGGCGATCAGCAGCGGGACGTCCGGCGCTCCGTCAGGTCCCGGTGCCGCACGCTCCACCACCTCGAAGCCCCCGCCGTCGCGGAGTTCCTCCAGTGTGGGATCGGGAGCGGTCTGGGCGAGGTGCGCGCGCCACCGCGGCACGTCCGCGGGTGACGACGGCTCGGCGCCGCGCAGCTCGCCCAGCCTGTCCAGGACGATCGCCACTTCCGGGTCGAACGGTACGGAGGCGGGCCAGGTGTCCTGATCCGTCCGATCCGTCTGATCCGTCTGATCCGCGGGAGTCGCGGGAGCGGTTGAGTCCGTCGGAACTGCGGAGGCCGTCGGATCGGACGGGGCTGCTGGGCAGGTGGTGGTCCGTGGGGGAGTCGTGGGGGTCTGTTGCGGGTTGTTGCCGGGCGTGGGGCGGGAGTTCATGGATGCCTTTCTGGACGGGTGTGGGCTGTGCGCCGGCACGTGCCGGGCGCGCGGGCAGCGGAACCGAGCGGGGCAGCGAGGAGCACACAGGCGGCGTGGAGCGCACAGGTTGCAGGGGCGCGTAGGCGGCGGGCGGTTCCGGGTCACCAGGTGACGGGCAATGCGTGTACGCCGTAGGCGATCATGTCGTGTTTGAAGCGGATGTCCTCGTCGGGGAGAGTGGTGCGCAGTTCGGGGAAGCGGCGGAACAGGGCCGAGTAGGCGAGTTGGAGTTCCTTGCGGGCCAGGTTCTGTCCCAGGCACTGGTGGACGCCGTAGCCGAACGCGAGGTGTCCGCGTACGTCCGGCCGGTCCACGTCGAGCCGGTCGGGGTCGCGGAAGACGGCCGCGTCGCGGTTGCCGGAGGCGTTCGGCACGATCACGCCCTCGCCCGCGCGGATGAGCCGGCCTGCGATCTCGACGTCTTCCGTGGCGACCCGGGAGAGCCCGTTCTGGGTGATGGACAGGTAGCGCAGCAGTTCCTCGACGGCCAACGCCACTCTGACGGGATCGTCGCTGTCCCGGACGACGGCGAGCTGGTCCGGGTTGCGCAGCAACACCAGTGTTCCGAGGGCGAGTTGGTTGGTGGTGGTCTCGTGCCCCGCGACCAGCAGCGTTATCGCGGTTTCGACGAGGAGCGCAGGAGTGAGTTCGCCGGTGCGCAGCCGTGTGACGATCAGCGAGCTGAGCAGGTCGTCACCCGGATCGTCGTCCTTGCGCCGGATCAGGTGGCCGAGGAAGTCGGCGAGTTCGGTGCGGGCGGCGGTGAACTCCTGCACGGTGCTCTCCCGGGAGATCATCGTGCCAGCCACGCGCTGGAAGAGGGCATGGTCCTGCCGTGGGACGCCGAGCAGTTCGCTGATGACCAGAGAGGGCATGGGCAGCGCGAAGGCTCCGACCAGGTCGGTGGGCGGCCCGGCGGCCTGCATCCGGTCCAGCAGGTCGTCGATGATCCGCACCAGCCGCGGAGTCATCGCGGTGACCTGTTTGACCGTGAAGCGACCGATGAGCATGCGGCGTTGACGCGCATGCTCCGGATCGTCCTGCATGCTCAGGGCCTGCACCTCCTGGCTGCCCTGGGCTTTGAAGCCCTCGGTCGGCGCGGGAAAGCCCGGCCTGCTCGGGTCGGCGCTGAAGCGCGGGTCGGCCAGCACGGCGCGCTGGTCCTGGTAACGGGTGACGAGCCAGGGCGTCTGCCCGTCCCAGATCCGTACCCGGACGAGCGGAGCCTGCGCGCGCAGGGCGGCGAAGTGCGGCGGTGGGTCGAAAGGGCAGCCGGGAGCGCGGTCGAGGGGGAAGTCGGGAATCGTGGTCTGCGGCACTGGTGTCTCTCCTCGTGATCAAAGAGTGATGGGGGAAGCGGCCTGCGGTGGCGGCCAACGCCGGTCCCCCTGGAGGCTCGTGGGGAGGGGAACGCAGCAGGCGGGCAGGCGCAATCGCCTCCGGCAGCCGAAGCCGACCAGGGCGGGCCCGCACTGAGAACAACAGGTTCGAAGGCTGAGACGGCGCCCCACGGCACCGCACGACGCGACAGTCCGGTCACGTTCCACGAGGAAGCCCGATACCGCCCGGCGTGGCGTCGACGGTACCCGCGCGCATCCTTCGTCCCCCTCACCGGGCACGAAGAGGACCAGCGCACACGGCGGGGAAGGAAGAGAACGGCTTCAACGAGAGGACCGGCGACCACACTTGCGCCCCAGGGAGAGGGCGACACCACACACGGAAGCAGCCCCGCGCCAAGACGCGTGGAACAGCACATTCACGACACGTGGTGAACGTGCCCCCGGGAACGCCGCCTTCGAAGCGGCTACAGTCTGTCGACCTCGATGATCACGCGGGCATGGTAGCACCGCCCGTACGGCACCCGACCGCGTGCCGGCGACGAAGGCACAGGCCGGCGCAACGGATCGCCCACGGCCGATACGTCAAACGCCTTCAAACCCCAACGCCCCGATACAGGCGCGGCGTACGACATCCCCACCTGCGAACATGGCTCCGCGCCAAGCGAATCGGCGTCCGCGCCGCACGCAAGGTCATCGATTCGACGTCAACGAGCGCCTGGGGCGGCGTCGTTGGGTGATCCGTGCCTCATTTCCTCGTTGACTGAATACCCCAGACTCAGTCCCCACTGCGCGCACGACCCCAGCCGTGGCGTGCGGATGCGGATGCGGACGAGAGTGTGGATGCGGTTCGGGGCGGCTTTGCCCGTCAGGCGGAACGATGAGCCACCTGGGATGGCGTATCCGTTTGCTGAGCAGGCGAGTTGGTTCGCCATCGCCATCGCCATCGCCATCGCCATCGCCATCGCCATCGCCATCGCCCTCGCCGCGCCCGCCCCGTCGGATCGATCGCGCGAGGGGTACCCGGGGCGGTCAACCACTCTGCGGTGACCGGAAGTTGACCCCGGGAGAGGAGCGCGAACCCTCCGGAGGGGGTGATGGACCAGAGTGCTGTCAGTTGTCCGGAGTGAGGCGGATGACTGCTGCTGACACGAGGGCGAGGACGGTGCTCAGGCCCCACAGGATCAGGTAGGCGGTCAGGGTGGGCTGGTGGGTGTTCGGGGACAGCAGTGCGCTGAGCAGTGCGGCGGCGGCCGCCCCGGCGAAACTGCCGCCGGTGGTCTTGAGGGTGTCGTACACGGCCGTTGACACGGCGGCCCGCCCGCGCGGGCTGCCTTCGGCGATCACCGTGGGGATCCCGCCGACAGCCAGGGCGGTGCCGAGGCCGGAGAGGACATGCCCGGTGCCCCAGGCCGGCATGGTGCGGTGTCCGGCGGCTTTCACCGCGAAGCCGACGGCCGCGAGAAGGAAGGCGTACGTCAACATGGTGCGGTAGCCGACCCGGCGGGCGACGGCGGCCGAGGCGCTCACGACCAGGAAGCCGCCCAGGGACGGTACGGCCAGCCACAGCCCGATCTCCCCCTGCGTGAGGCCGAATCCGTAGCCGGTGCGTTCTGGCGAGGCGTCGAGGTAGGCGACGAGGACTCCTTGACCGCCCAGGACCATGACGCCCAGCGTGAATCCACAGGCGAATGCCGGAGCGGTGGCGCGGCGTGCCATCGCCCGTACGTCGGCAAGCGGTTCGTGGGTGCGCCGTGCCAGCCACAGCCACAGGATGAGGACCACCGGCGCCAGCAGCAGTCCGGCCAGAACACCGGGGGAGGTCCAGCCGTTCGCCGTGCCCTGGAAGGTGGCCCCCAGCAGCAGCGTCAGGCCAAGAGTCAGCAGCGCCGTGCCACGCCAGTCCATCCGACCGCCGGCTCGGTACCGGGTCTCCGCGACACCCGGGGCGAGGCAGAGGGCCAGGCAGACCGCGGCCAGTGCCGTGAGGATCCACAGCACCGCCCGTACGTCGCCCAGGGCCTCGGTCAGGAATCCTGCGGAGACGTCCCCGGCGGTGGACCCGAGGAGCAGGGCGGCCATCAGCATCCCGACTGCGCGCCGACTGTCGTTCACCGTCAGCCGATCGCGGGCCAGCCCGACACCCAGCGGAACCATGGAGCTGAGAATGCCCAGCAGGGCGCGACCGGCGAGGAAGAGGGCAAGTCCCGGTGCCAGGGCGCACAGCAGGCATCCGGCCGTGGTGATCCCGAGTGCGACGCGCAGCATGCGGCGGTGGCCGTACAGATCGCCAAGGCGTCCGCAGACGGGCACGCACACGGCGGCGGACAGGAACTGCGTCGCCGAGATCCACATGGCCGGCCCGGTGCCGGTGCCCAGGAGATCTCGGATGGCGGGCATGAGGGTCAGCACGCTGCCCTCGACGAATCCGTCAAGTGCGGCGAAAACCAGGAGCGGGACGACAACAGACACCGGGAAAGGCCGCGGGTCCCCGCGGATCACTGCCGCATGCATCACTCTCCCCGAACAGTCCCGGGACCGGGCGGCAGCAAGCAGCCCGCAGACTCCCGCTGCGTTGTGTCGACGGCCGCGCCGCACCACGTCCACTTCCCGCGCCCTGGCTGTCGCCGTGCCGCGCGGCCGGTGCCGCAACGTCCCTGTGCCTTGCTAGACTTGACGACCCGCGAAGTCCCCCCGGTCTTCGAATCCTTGCCGACACGGCGCCGGCGGAACCCGGCACCCCAGCACACCGCCCGATCGAGTGACGGCGCTGCGACGCCTGCTCATGGAGGTGTTGCGGGGGACGGACAGCGCGGTGGATGACGGCGCTGAAGGAGGCGGCCCCGGCGATGCGTTCGCCGGGGCCGCCTCCGAGCACAACCCTTAGCGCCACTGGAGCGCTGCGGATCCCAGTGGGGTGCGTCGGCCGGGCTGGGGGACGGTGCGGCCGCTGTACGTGAACGGTGTGGCCGGTTCGGCGAGGGGGCCGAAGTCGGTTGCGGTGGTTGAGAGCGCGGCGAGCGGCGTGCGCCCGGGCCGGGGCAGGGCGAGTACGTCCTCCCGTGCCAGCAGCCCGAGTTCCTGCACCCAGTGGCACACTCCGGCCAGGGTCACGCGGATGCGCCAGGAGCCGCCCTCGGTGGCGCGTCGGCGCAGGACCGTGGTGACGGCGGCGGCGCCGAGGTAGGCGGCGAGGTAGTCGTTGAGCAGGTAGGTGGGCGGCAGTGACGGGCGGTCGGTCCACTCTTCGATGGCGAATCCGGTTGCGGAGCAGGCGAGTTGATCGAACCCGCCGCGTTCGGCCCAGGGGCCTTCGGCGCCCCAGGCGTGGTATTCGAGGGTGATGAGTCCGGGGCGGCGCCGGATGAGTTCCTCGGTCGACGCCCCGTGTCGGGCGAGCCCCCGGTAGGCGTGGACGAAGACGTCCGCTTCCTGGAGCGCGTCGTGGAAGGCCGCACGGTCGTCAGCGTCGCGCAGGTCGCAGTAGGCGTTGCGCTTGCCGCCGCCGGTCATGGCGATCATCGGGATCGGGTCGGGGCGGTCGGGACGCGTCAGGTGCAGCACGTCGGCGCCGAACTGGGCGAGCAGCCGCGTCGATACGGGACCCGCGATGACGTGGGTGAGATCGAGCACCCGGATGTCCGTGAGCGCCTCGTCGGCCTCACCGATCGGTTCCAGCGGTCGGACCGGTCCGTCACCGACGCGTTCGATCTCGACGACCGGGCGCTGTGCGACATGCCGCCCCGCGGGGTGCGCCAGCCACTCGTCCCGGCTGCGCACCGCACAGGCGACGCCGCCCCGTGCACAGATGGCCTCCTCCAGCGTGAAGGCGTCCCAGTCGGCCGCGGCCCGCGCGATGTCCACCTTGTCCAGCCCGCACCTCAGCACGGAATGGACCGCGTCCCGCAGATGGGGATAGGTGGTGATGATGAAGATCCAACGGCCGTCGCGCGCACGGTAGAAGTCGTTGTTGTCGAGCAGTGCCGGGTCCTCAAGCAAGGCGCCGATCGGGCGCCCTGCGAGTGTCGTGTGATACGTCGCCATGAGCTGGTCGATCGCGGCTCCGGCCTGCACCTCTACCCTCTGGTGTCGGTGACCGCGCTGTTCGCCGAGCGCCGCCGTCTGCCGGCCGAAGACACCGATCGCGGCGGACATGGAATCGGCGAGGCGGTGCACCGAGGGCACCAGGGGATCGGCCCCGACGACGGTGATGCCCTCGGCTCCCCGGGCCGGGTCGGGGTCGCCGAGGGTGTGCAGCAGTTGGGAGACGATCTCGTCGGTGGACGACGACGGCGGCGTTGTCGGCTGGGTCGTGCTCAACGTGTGTGAGGTCATGCCCGGATGCTCGTTCCCGCACGGCACGATCGCCTGGATTCACGGATATCCGTGAAGGGATGCGGACGTCACGTCCGCGTCTCCTGGAGGTGCGCGAGGAGTCGGGCCGCCGCTCGGTCCAGGCGCAGTCGCTCCGAGCGGCCGCGACGCCGGTGCATCAGGGCGAGGGCTCCGGTGACGACGGGGCCGTCGGTGACCGGGATCGCGAGCGCGCTGACCTCGGGGTCGGCCAGTCCCTCGCTGCGGCTGATCCGCGACGCCCGGATCGAGGGGAGGGCGGAGCGGAACTCGGCGACCGCCTCGGGGTCATGGCGGGCGAGTTCGTCGAGCAGGCCGCGGCGCTCCGCCTCGTCGGTGAAGGCCAGGAGCAGACGGCCCGCGGCGGTGCGCAGCAGCGGCCGGGCCAGGTGTTCGTCGGCGAGCGGGACGAGGCGGGGAATGTGGTCCTCGCCGCCGCGTGCGAGGTACACGGCGTCGAGTCCGACCCGCACCGTGAGCAGTACCGGGGTACCCGCGACGCGGCTCAGTTCGTCGAGCTCGGCCTGGCTGAGCCGCGGGACGACCCGGCCGGCGATGAGGTTGAGGACGTGCGGGGCGGGTCCGAGCCGGAAGCGCCGGTGTTGTTCCAGCAGAAAGCCCGTCGCGACAAGGCCGTTGACCAGGTCCTGCACCGAACTCGCCGGCGCCCCGATCGTCCGCGCCAACTCGGCCACGGTCACCCCGCCCGGCGCCCGCGCGGCGGCCTCCAGGATCCACGCGACCCGGTCCACCGTACGGTGCCGCCCGCGTCGGCCGTGCTCACTCATTCCACCCCACCTCGCCTGGCGAGTTCGTCGTCATAGGTCTGCCTGGCTCGTCAGCACGTGAGTGACGGCGGCGGTGACGGTCGGCACCAGCAGGTATGCGCGCACGATCCCCGCAGGGTTGTCCCCACGCGGACCGGGGCGTGCCCGGCCCAGTCATGCCGGAACTCGTGGTCCGACGTTGCCAATTGACGCACGAGCGGTGTCCGGGGCTCGGGCCAAGGCCCGCGGGCGGGCCGCCGTTCGCTGCGCGCCCTCGGCCCGGACGGTCACGCGCGCCGGGTGCCGGCCGGCGGCTCTGGCCGCGGGACTGACTGGTGCGGGGCCGAGTCAAGGCGTGGGCCGGCTCTTGAGCAGGGCGTCGAGGCGGTGGAGGAGCCATGACCAGGTTTCCTGGGTGTCGGGGGCGCTGTGGCTGAAGCCGCCGGCCGCCTCCAGACTGACGTAGCCGTGGATGACGCTGCCCAGGAGGCGGACGGCGTGCGTCTGGTCGGGTTCGGCGAGGTCGTAGCCGCGCAGGATCGCCCGCAGCATCTGGGAGTGTTTGGGAGCGGCGCTGCCGGCTGCCGTCGCGGAATCCAGGCGCAGTTGGGTGGCGGCGTAGCGGCCGGGGTGTTGGCGGGCGTAGTCGCGGCAGACGTCGGCGAAGGCGGCCAGGGCGTCCTTGCCGGCCCGCCCCGCCATGGCGGCCGAGGCCAGGTCGGCGAGTTCCTCCAGGGCGTGCAGGGCGATCCGGGTCCTGAGGTCCTGGAGGTTCTTGATGTGCGCGTACAGGCTCGCGGTCTTGACGTCGAACCGTCGGGCCAGCTCCGTCGGGGTCACCCGGTCGAAGCCGATCTCGTCGGCGAGTTCCGCCCCCGCCCGCACCACACGTTCCGTGCTCAGCCCTGCGCGCCCTCGGGTCACAGTCATCCCTCCATCGACCTCATCCAATTATGCACTTGCCTAACGTGATTAGGAAACCTACTTTGTTCCCGGGACGGCGATTCGGGGGGCCCGGCAAATCCTGGGCACCGACGGCGAGTCGGGGGTGATCCCCGCTGCCCGCCTTTGCCCGAGCCCCGTTGTGCCACCCCGGGCCGTCGGCTCGAAACCGCTCACCCACTGCCGGAGGAAACCCACATGCCCAACGCCGCCCTGCCCTTCCGCTCCTTCGTGGACGACATCCTGGACTCGCTCGGGGACACCCCGGCCCACGAGGCGCTGGTCCACCAAGGGCGACGGATCACCGCCGGTGCGTTCCGTGACCTGGTCCACCGGTTGGCGCACGCGCTGCGCTCCCAGGGCCTGAAGCGCGGCCAGACCGTCACGCTGCTCAGTGGCAACCTCCCCGAGGCCCTGGCCGCACGCTATGCCGCCAACCTGCTCGGCTGCCCGGTCAACCACCTCTACAACAAGCTCTCCGCCGACTCCCAGTCCGCCATCGTGCGCGACGTGGAGACCCAGGCACTGATCGTGGACCCGGCGTACGCCGAGCGGGCCGCCCAAGTCACCGCCACGGCCCCGGTTCCGCACCTGCTGACCCTCGGCGCCGGCACGTGGGGAACCGATCTGTTGGAGTTGGCCGCCGCCCAGTCCACCGAGCCGGTCTCGGGACTGGCCCGCCCCGAGGACATCTGCTCCATCCGCCACACCGGCGGCACCACCGGCCACCCCAAGGGCATCTGCACCAGCTTCGCAAGGGCCGGCAGGATGCCCCGCACGCCCGACGGGCAAAATGCCGCCCGGCCACGGCAGTTGGTGCCCACCACCCTCGCCCATGCCGCCGGGCTGATCGCCGACCATCTGCTGGCGGCGGGCGGCACGGTGGTCCTGCTGGACGACTTCGACCCCGGCCGGGTGCTCGCCGCCATCGAACGCGAACGCATCACCCACCTCTACCTACTGCCGCCGCTGCTCTACCAACTCGTGGACCACCCGCACGCGGACCGCACCGACACCTCCAGCCTGCGCCAGGTGATCTACGGCGGGTGCCAGTCATCCCCGGCCCGCATCGCCGATGCCATCCGCCGCTTCGGCCCCGTTCTCCTGCAGGGCTACGGCCAGACCGAGGCCGGCAGCATCAGCGTCCTCACCCCCGACGACCACGACCTCAACCGCCCCGGGCGACTGCGCTCGGCGGGCAAGGTACTGCCCGACGTCGAGGTGGCGATCCGGGACTCCGCCGGCCGCGACCTGCCGCCCGGCGAGCACGGCGAAATCTGCGTCCGCTCCGGCCACGTCATGCAGGGTTACTGGAAGCAGCCCGAGCTGACCGCCGAGGTCCTCCGGGACGGCTGGCTGCACACCGGCGACGTCGGATTCCTGGACGACGAGGGCTACTTGACCCTCGTCGACCGGATCAAGGACATGATCGTCGTGGTCGGCGGCCACGTCTACACCACCGAGCTGGAGGACCTCCTCAACTCCCACCCGGAGGTGCTCCAGAGCGCCGTCTACGGCGTCCGCGACGCGGATCGGACGGAACGGGTGCACGCAACCGTGGTGCGGGCCCCGGGCTCCGAGGTGGGCGCGGGCGCACTACGGGCCATGGTCCGCCGGGAGCGCGGCGCGATGTTCGAACCGGCGTACATCGCCTTCGCCGACGCGCTGCCGCTGACCGACGCGGGCAAGCCCGACAAGAGGCTGCTGCAGTCACGCGCGGCACGGCAACGGCCCGTCTGACCGGGCGGTCCGGCCCATCTGCGGGTCGGCGCACCATCCTTTGATGTCCACGCCGATAGGGCCCCGAGCGGTCCGTTCAACGGCCGGTAGGGCAACCCGTGTTCGGTTTCGAGGGGTACGGGCGGCGGATGCTCTTCCCTGAGCGATGCCGCGGCCTGCATGATGGGCCTGACCGAGGGGGAATTGAGAGGGATACTGCGGGAGCGGAACCCGGCCGGGGTCTTGGCGTCGGCCCGTGGTGATGAGAGCGAATGTGCGGGTTGGGCGGTCGGCGTGCGGGCCCTCAGAAAAAGCGGCGTGTCGCGTCGATTCCCACGTCGCGGCCCCGTTGGTGAACGAATCCACTGCGTGGTGCGTGCCGGGGGAGTCCGGGGAGAAGGTCGCGCAAACTCCCCCGTCCAGGTGATCTAGAGCGATTCGATGTTCGATGCCCGCTGTGGCGCGGGCATGGGAATCTTGCTTCGTGGGCTGGAAATTCCTATTGTCCGACCGAGGGTGCGATCTTGGAATGCCGTGGAACGTGCGGCGACGGCTGCGACCCGAAGGTCGTGCACACGACGTCATGGGAGAACTCCCTCGCGACGCTGGGAAAAAGCTCCCGCGTAGCGGGCAGGACGGGGCTTCGGGTCCTCTCCCGGCCTCGGCCGTGTTGATGCGGCGTTGTTGTAGCGGGGGAGTGTGCGTGCGGCCCGCCGTGTCCGGCAAGTGTGTCGGGGCGATACGGATCGCCTAGCCATCGCGCCCGCCCGTTAAGGCAGGCACTCCACGGTCATCCGGTTCATCCGGCGCCAGTATGGCGCTGTTGGCTTGCCGTTCATGTCGATGCCGGCGATATGCGTGTTCGACGTGGCGGCCTGACGGAGCTCTCGGCGGCGAGCGTGGGCGACTTGCTCACGGCGGCGAACTCCGCACGCGGCTGCCGGTCAGGACCCGCAGTGCACCGAGGTGGCCAACTCCCTTCGTCAGGAGTGGGGTTCGGGCGCCGCTGGCCTCTGGAGGCAAGTGCTCTTGGCTCACCGAAGTCCATGCTCCCGGGCGCCTCACGAGGGCGTCCTGTCCGATCGCCGGCCTCGCTCGTCACGGCGGTGCCCTCGGTTGACGGGGTCCGATCGGCCAAGGGCAGGTCACAGGGGACGTCCGACTCTTCGACGTTAAGCCTCGGGGGCATGGCCGAGGCGGCGGAGACCACAGAACACCGGGAAAGCGAAGCCCGCGTCAAGACGACTGTGAGAATGGCAATTTCGAACGGTTCGACGTCACCTCACCTGTACCACACGTCACTTGAAGAACAGTGGGAGTTTCGCATCCGATTGACAGATCCAGCCTCCTCTCGCGTTGTAGGACAGGTGCGAAGCCTCGGAGTCGTAGTGCGCGGGGCAAGGATGCCACGTGGTGAATTCTTAGAACCGTTGCGCCATGCAATGTCTGTGGCTTTCCTGTGCGCGGGCCGCATTCCACTGGCCTGATGTCGACCGGTCGGCATTCGGCCAGATCGTGTGCCCTTCGCTGTCTCCATCCCGTTGACATGGGGAAGGGGAGAGGGCCGGGAATCTGTATACGTGGATTTGGTTTTTGCTAGAGCTACGCGGGGTCGTTACATGGAAGTCACACGGTAAGCTACCGGTTGATCACTGGAGGTGGACCCGCGAGTTCCGCTCCATTCTGGTGCACAGAGTTTCGCTTTCCCTATGGATTTTGGCTCTCAAGGAGTCTCAATGACGAAGCCATGCCGCCTGCTTGAACCAAGGGGCGGGGGTGAGAACCCGGTTGCCGTGCACGAGCCGCCATATGGCATCCGCGCTTCGACAGGCTGGGGCGACGTCGGGCACCAACACGAGCCTCGCCACGGGGGAGGTGACTGGTGTCGGTGCGGGTGGCGATATGGCCTGCGGACGCGGCGGTGAACTGACCGGTGGACAACGGGCTCATCCGGCGCGGTAGTCGGGGGTTGCGGCGCGTCGACGGGCGCGGGGCGAGGTCTCGTTGATCGGTTGCTCGACGGGGTGAGCCGGCAGTCGGGGTGGGGTGGACCAGGCCGCATTGAGCGCGCCGGGTCGGCTCTCGGCCGGGCCGCCAACTCCCCTGCTGTGGTGGCCGGCTGGCGCCGGTCGCTCACTTCACTCCCGGGTGCGGCGGGTTACGTCGAGCGCCGACGCTTGTTGCCTACTTCTTTCGGGTGCATGGCGGCAGCGTTCGGCACTCTCCGGTGAGGTGACCTGCCCGCACCTGAATCCGTGCTCGTTGAGTAATTCCCGCTGCCCTGCACAGCGTTCGTTCGGTCCGAGTAAAGAACCCGGTGTCGTCGCCCCGGCACCGGCGCACATGGCAACGCACACCTGGATCGCAGGCCGGGCCCCGGAGGGTCGGGGCGGCCACACCACCACAGCGAAGGCACCACAGCCGCACTGGCCCTCCGGGGCCACCACACAACGTACGGAGTACACATGGCGAGCAAGTCCACCGACATCCCGACCGACGGCCTGACCGAAACAACCATGCCCGCCCTTCGGGAGGAGAGGGATCCGACACACGCCTTGGAGGAGATCTTCGCCGAGGTGTTAGCCGAGGTGGTGGGCGTCGAACAGGTCCCGGTCGAGAGCCACTTCTTCAACGACCTCGGCGCCGACTCACTGGTGATGGCGCATTTCTGCGCGCGGGTCAGAAAGCGACCGGACCTGCCGTCGGTGTCGATGAAGGACATCTACCAGCACTCCACCGTCCGCAGCCTCGCGGCGGCACTGGAACACGCCACACCCGAGCCGGCCACGCCGGTCGGGCCGGCCCCGGTCGAGGCGCCGCCACAGGGGAGCAGCCTGCGCTATGCCCTGTGCGGGACACTGCAGTTGCTCTTCTTCCTCGGCTACTCCTACCTCACCGCCCTCGCCACCACGAGGGGTTACGACTGGGTCTCCAACGCCTCGGGAGCGATCGGCGTCTACGGCCGGGCAGTGCTCTTCGGCAGTGCCGAGTGCATCGGCCTGAGCCTCTTCCCGATCGTGGCCAAGTGGGTCCTCATCGGCCGCTGGAAGCCGCGGGAGTTCCCGATCTGGGGGCTGACCTACCTGCGCTTCTGGATCGTCAAGGTGCTGCTGCACGCCAACCCCATGGTGCTGTTCGTCGGCAGCCCCGTGTACGTGCTCTATCTCCGCGCCCTGGGCGCGAAGATCGGCAAGCACGTCACGATCCTCTCCCACCACGTCCCCGTCTGCACCGACCTGCTCACCATCGGCACCGGCAGCGTGCTCCGCAAGGACTCGTTCTTCCTCTGCTACCGGGCCCACGCCGGGCGGATCCAGACCGGCACAGTCACCCTCGGCCGCAATGCGTTCGTCGGCGAGCGGACCGTGTTGGACATCGACACCGCGATGGGCGACGGGGCCCAGCTCGGCCACACCTCCACCCTCCAACGCGGCGAGACCGTACCGAGCGGGCAGCGGTGGCACGGATCCCCCGCCGAGCGCACCGAGTTGAACTACGTGCGGGTCGCACCAGCGCACTGTGGCACGCCGCGGCGGATCGCTTTCGGCCTGGTCAGCCTGTTGAGGACGTTCCTCGTCGGGCTGCCGCTGGTCATCGGCGGTGCCGCCCTGCTGTTGACCGAAGTCCCCATGCCTGTGGGCCACAAGGCCCTGAGCGAGGAGTCAGTCACCTCGACGGCGTTCTACCTCGACACCCTGATCTTCTCCCTCGCGCTGTTCTTCGGGTTCGTCATCCTGGGCCTGGTCGTGCTCTGCACCGTGCCGCGCCTGCTGCGCCGGGTGATCAGGCCGGACACCGTCTATCCGCTCTACGGCTTCCAGTACGGCGTGCACCGCGCGATCGCGCGCATGACGAACCTCAAGTTCTTCATCTGGCTGTTCGGCGACAGCTCCTACATCGTCCACTACCTCCAGGGCCTGGGGTACGACCTCTCCCGCGTCGAGCAGACCGGCTCGAACTTCGGCAGCGGCCTACAGCACGAATCCCCGTTCCTGAGCTTCGTGGGCAGCGGAACGATGGTCGCCGACGGACTGTCGATCCTCAACGCGGAGATCTCCCACACCTCCTTCAGCGTGTCCCGCACCGAGATCGGCAGGCAGAACTTCCTCGGCAACTTCATCGCCTACCCCGTCGGCGGCCGGACCGGTGACAACTGCCTCCTGGCGACCAAGGTGATGGTCCCGCTCGACGGCGAAATCCGGGAGGGCGTGGGGCTGTTGGGCTCGCCCAGCTTCGAGATCCCGCGGACGGTGGAGCGCGACGCCCGCTTCGACCACCTGCGCGACGGCGACGAACTGCGCCGCCGCCTGGCGGCCAAGAACCGTTACAACCTGCGCTCCATCGGCCTGCTGCTCCTCCTGCGGTGGCTGCACTTCTTCGCGCTGACGCTGCTGAGCGTGGCCACCTTCTACCGCGATGACGCGCTCGGACAACTCCTGGACGCCGTGTTCCTGGTGTTCTCCGTGGGATTCACCGCCGCCTACTTCGGGCTGATCGAGCGGTGCCTGATGCGGTTCCGCCCCCTGCAGCCGAAGGTGTGCTCCATCTACGACCCGTACTTCTGGCACCACGAGCGGCTGTGGAAGGTACCCGAAACCCACTTCAACGCCTTCAACGGCACCCCGTTCAAGAACGTCCTGTGGCGGATGTTGGGAGTCCGGGTCGGCCGTCGGGTCTTCGACGACGGCTGCTTCATCACGGAGCGCACGCTGGCGACCATCGGCGACGACTCCACCTTGAACGCCGGCAGCAAGATCCAGTGCCACTCGCAGGAGGACGGCACCTTCAAGTCCGATCACTCAACGCTCGGCACCGGCAGCACCCTGGGGGTGGGTGCACTCGTCCACTACGGCGTGACGATGGGGGAGGGCGCGGTGCTCGCCGCCGACTCCTTCCTGATGAAGGGCGAAGACGTACCCCACAACGCAGTGTGGGCGGGAAACCCGGCCGCCGAGACCCCTCACCACCGGCAGCGGGCGCCCCAGACAGGCACCGCAGCGGCGGCCACCTTGCGGTAAGCCGATCGCCAGGCCGTCACTGCGCCGCCGAACCCACGGAACGACCAACACCCGTCACACGCTGGACGGTTGAGAAATCCCGTACCACCGACCGGAACACCAACCGGTACGCCACCCGCCACCGCCGACCGCCACGGCCCACCACCACCAGCCACCGTGGCGCCGGCGAGAAGAGGAACAAGAGGCAACCCCGATGGACAATCCGCAGGACGTCGACCGCGAGTACTGGACGAGAGTGCTCTCCGCCGGAGGGTTCACCGCGATCCCGCGGTGGGCGCCCGATCCGGCGACCGGCGTGGCCGAACACGAACTGCCCCTTCCGGACGCCCTGGTGACGAGGCTGCGCCAACGGACCGACGGTCTGGACGTACGCCTGAATGCGGCCCTGCTGGCCGCACACGCCAAGGTCCTTGCCGCGCTCGCCGGCGAGCGGGAGGTGGTCACCGGCTACCTCTCCGCCGACGGCGGACCGGCACTGCCCTGCCGGGTCTCCACCGGTTCCCGCACCTGGCGCGAACTGGCGCGGGACGCCGCCTGGGCGGCCGCCGAACTCCGCTCCCACCACGGCTACCCGGTGGACGCCCTGAGGGCCGAACTGGGTCTGGCCCAACAGCCGCCGTTCGAGGTGGAGTTGGACCTGTCCGGGACCGACGACGAACTGGCCGACACCACCGTGCTCAGGCTGGCGATACTGCGGCACGACGGGCGGATCACGCTGCACCTGCGCTACCGGACCGAGGTGCTGGACGCGAAGTACGCCGCCCGGATCACCGGCTACCACCTCACCGCGCTCGCACGCTTCGCAGCGGACCCCGACGCCGAGCACGCGACGCAGAGCCTGTTGTCCGTGGCCGAACGCCGCTTCCAACTCGAAGCGCTGACGGGCCCCGACCTCGACCTGCCCGACCACCGTTTCCACGAACTGTTCGAGGAGCGGGTACGCCGCCACCCGGACGCCGTCGCCGCCGTGCACGGTGGCCGGCAGTGGACCTACCAGGAGCTCAACTCCCACGCCAACCGCCTGGGGCGTGCCCTCCTGGCCCAGGGACTGACCCGTGAAGGCGTCGTCGCCGTCGTCACCGAACGCAACCTCGACTGGATGGCCGCCGTCCTGGCCGTCTTCAAGGCCGGCGGCGTCTACCTGCCCATCGAGCCGCACTTTCCCCCCGACCGCATCGCCGCCGTGCTCACCCGGGCCGAATGCCGCCTCGTCCTCACCGAACCGGGCAGCACCGCCACCCTCGACCAGGCACTGGCCGCCCTGCCCGACACCCACTCCCTGGACATCCACACCGTCCTGGCCGACGACGACCTCGGCACCGACGACCTGGGCGTCGACGTCGGTGCCGACCAACTCGCCTACATCTACTTCACCAGCGGTTCCACCGGCGAGCCCAAGGGCGCGATGTGCGAACACGCCGGCTTCCTCAACCATCTCTACGCCAAGATCGGCGACTTGGGGATCATCGAAGGCAGCGTCGTCGCCCAGACCGCACCGCAGTGCTTCGACATCTCCCTGTGGCAACTCGTCTCCGCACTCCTGGTCGGCGGACGGACCCACCTGGTCGAGCAGAAGGTGATCCTCGACGTCCCGCGCTTCGTCGACACCCTCGCCGACGGACGCATCACCGTCCTCCAGGTCGTCCCCTCCTACCTCGAAGCCGTCCTGACCCACCTGGAACTCCACCCCAGTCAACTCCCGGACCTGCGCTGCGTGTCGGTCACCGGTGAGGAGTTGAAGACGGAGCTCGCCCAGCGCTGGTTCGGCGCCGTGTCGGGCATCCGACTGGTCAACGCCTACGGCCTGACGGAGACCTCCGACGACACCAACCACGAGGTCATGGAAGGGGCGCCGGACGACGGCCGGATCCCGCTCGGGCCGTGCGTGAACAACGTGCGCGTCTACATCGTCGACGACAACCTGGAGCCGGTGCCGCTGGGCGCCCCGGGCCAGATCGTCTTCTCCGGAGTCTGCGTCGGCCGCGGCTACGTCAACGACCCCGAACGCACCCGGGACGCCTTCCTCGACGACCCGCACTACCCAGGCCAACGGCTCTACAAGGGCGGCGACTACGGCCGCTGGCTGCCCGGCGCCAAGCTGGAGTTCCTCGGGCGCCGCGACGCCCAGGTCAAGGTCCGCGGCTTCCGCATCGAGATCGGCGAGATCGAGAACGCACTGCTGCGGGCGCCCGGCGTGCGCGACGGCGCCGTCACGGTCGCCGGGGACCACCAAAGCAAGCGCCTGGTGGCCTTCTACAGCGGCCCACAGCCCCTGCACACCGAGAGCCTCCGGAAACAACTCGCCAAGTCGCTGCCCTCGTACATGGTGCCCGGCACCTTCCACTGGCGCGAACAACTGCCGTTGACCGCCAACGGAAAGATCGACAAGAAGGCCCTCACCGCGCTCGCCAACCAACCCGAGGACGTCGAGAACCACCAGGCACCGCGCACACCCGCCGAGCGGCGACTGGCCGGGGCCTGGGCGAAGATCCTCGGCGTCCCGGAGGACCGGATCGGGCGGCACGACCACTTCTTCGACCTGGGCGGCACCTCCCTGTCGGCCGTGAAACTGGCCATCGCCCTCGACCGCGCCGTCTCCCTCAAGGACCTCACCCGGCACCCGGTCCTCGCCGACCTGGCCGCACTGCTCGACGGCCAACAGGAGCGTCGCCGCGGGCTGTTGCACACCCTGGCCGAACCCGAGGGCGAGCCCATCGGCCACCTGGTGTGCTTCCCCTACGCCGGGGGCAACGCGGTCAACTTCCAACAGGTGGCCAGGCACCTCCAAGCCGGCGGACTGGCGGTCCACGCCGTCGAACTGCCCGGCCACGACCTCGCCGTCAACCAGGAACCCTTCGCACCACTGGAACGCGTGGTCGAGCAAGTCGTTGCGGAGATCACCCAGCGCGGCCTGACCGAGGTCCTGCTGTGGGGCCACTCCTCAGGCACCGCATTCGCCCTGGCGACCGCCCAACTCCTGCAAGCCCGCCAGGCCCCCGCCCAACGGGTCTTCCTCAGCGCCCAGTTGCCCGGCGAAGCCCCCGACCGATACGCCGCCGCCAGCGCGCTCGCCG
Organism: Streptomyces sp. WZ-12; assembly: GCF_028898845.1. Classification (NCBI taxonomy): domain Bacteria; kingdom Bacillati; phylum Actinomycetota; class Actinomycetes; order Kitasatosporales; family Streptomycetaceae; genus Streptomyces; species Streptomyces sp. WZ-12. The sequence goes on from NZ_CP118574.1 coordinate 8,567,595, forward strand.
CCCAAAGCGACGAGGAGATCGCCAAGGAGCTCAGCGCGGACAGCGGCTACGGCACCCTGGGCGACCTCGACCGCCAGCGCGCCACCCGCGCCGCTTCCGCCTACCGGCACGACGCGCTCTGCGCCCACCGTTACTTCGCCGGCGCCCTCGACCGTCCCCCGACGGCCAGGCTGACCACACCCCTCACCGTCATCGTCGCCGACGACGACCCGATCACCGCGGACGCCGCACACCGACACCTCCAGTGGCGGACCCTGGCCGACCACGTCGACCTGCACCAACTCCCCGACGGCGGCCACTACTTCCCGCGCACCCGCCCGGCCGAGACGGCGCAGGCCGTCCTGCGCGCCGTCCACCCGCCGACCACTCCTCGGTGACGCCCACACCAAGCCCCGAAGAAGCAACCAGAGCACGAGAAAGGAACGGGACGTCAATGCCCGCAACACCACCATCAGCCGCACTGTTCGAGGTGTCCGTCCAACCCGGCAAGCCGCCGATGCTGCAGGCCGAGGCAAGCAGCGACCCCGTGCAGTGGGTGGCCCGACACCGCGACGCACTCCGTGCCGCCGTCACCAAGCACGGCGCCGTCCTGGTGCGCGGCCTCGGCCTGCGCGACGTGCCCCAGACCACGGCGGCCTTCCGGACGCTCTCCCCCCACCTGATGGCCGACAAGGAGAGTTTCGCCCCGCGCCAGACCTACGAGGAGGGGGTGTACTCCTCCTCGAAGTGGCCGCAGAACCAGCCGATGTGCATGCACCACGAGCTCAGCTACACGTTGGAACTGCCCGGCCTGATGCTCTTCGCCTGCCTGAGCGCACCCACCAGCGGCGGGGCGACCGGCGTCGCGGACTCCGCGGCGGTCCTGGACGCACTGCCGCGGAGGCTGGTCAAGCGGTTCGAGCGGCAGGGCTGGCTGCTGACCCGTACCTACAACGACGAGATCGGCGCCTCCGTCGCCGAGGCGTTCGGCACCGACGACCGCATCACCGTCGAACAGTACTGCCGGGACAACGCCATCGCCTTCGAGTGGCAGCCCGACGGCGGCCTGCGGACCCGCCAGCGGCGCAGCGCCGTCGTGCGCCACCCCGTCTCCGGCCGGCGCTGCTGGTTCAACCAGATCGCCTTCCTCAACGAGTGGACCATCGCTCCGGAGATCCGCGAATACCTGGTGGAGGAGTACGGCGCCGACGGACTGCCGTTCAACACCTTCTTCGGCAACGGCGACCCGATCGACGCCGACACCGTCCAACTCCTCAACACCGTCTACGAGACCCACACCGCGCGCGAGCCCTGGCAGGCCGGCGATCTGATGCTCGTGGACAACATCCGCACCGCGCACAGCCGGGAGCCGTTCGACGGGGCACGCGAAGTCCTCGTCGCGATGACCGACCCGGTGCACCTGACCGACTGCTCGCCCACCATCGAGGTGACCCCCAAGTGACCACCGCACACTCCGCCACCCCCCGCCCCCAGACAACCGCCGACGAACCGGCGCCGCGCACCGCCCCACCGTTCGCGGTGATCTCCGGAGCCCAGGTCCAACAGGCCCTGTCCGGGCACGAGCGCGAGATCGTCGACCTGGTCGAAGCCACCTACCGCCTGCACGGCGCCGGCAAGTCGGTCAACCCGCCCTCGTACTTCCTGCGCTTCCCCGACCGGCCGACCTCCCGCATCATCGCGCTGCCGGCCTCGCTCGGCGGACAGTCACCGATCGACGGCCTGAAGTGGATCTCCAGCTTCCCCACCAACGTGGCGGCCGGAATCCCGCGCGCCTCGGCCGTGCTGATCCTCAATGACCACGAAACCGGCTATCCGCTCGCCTGTCTGGAAAGCTCCATCATCAGCGCCACCAGGACAGCGGCGTCCGCCGCGCTCGCCGCCGACCGGCTCAGCCACGGCCGACCGCGTCCCCGCCGCATTGGATTCTTCGGCACGGGCCTGATCGCCCGTTACATCCACACCTTCCTGGCCGGCACCGGCTGGGAGTTCGACCAGATCGGCGTGCACGACCTGTCACCCGACAGCGCCACCGGATTCCGGACCTACCTCGAACAGACCTCCACCAACACTCCGTTGATCACGGTACGCGACAGCGCCGAGGAACTCATCCGCAACAGCGACCTGGTCGTCTTCGCCACCATCGCCGGACAACCACACGTCAGCGACGTGTCCTGGTTCGACCACCACCCACTGGTCCTGCACATCTCGCTGCGCGACCTCGCCCCCGAGATCGTGCTCGCCGCCACCAACATCGTCGACGACATCGAGCACTGCCTGAAGGCCGACACCTCACCCCACCTGGCCGAACAACGCACCGGGGGAAGGGACTTCCTCGCCGGCACGCTCGACGACGTGATGGAGGGACGGGTGACCGTACCGGCGGACCGGACCGTGGTGTTCTCACCGTTCGGACTCGGGGTCCTGGACCTCGCGGTCGGCAAGCACGTCTACGACGAGGTGGCCCGCTCGGGCGAACTGCACGTCGTCGAGGACTTCTTCCACGAGCTGCGCCGCTATGGCTGAACGACCAAGGTCACTACCACTGTTCGGAGAGGCGTCATGACCATCATCTCCGTCCCCACGGACTTCAACGAAGAGGACCTGTACGTCGACCTGCGGCCGATCGTCGGTCACTCCCTCTTCCTGAAGTGCGAGGGTTTCAACTTCGCCGGTTCGATCAAACTCAAGGCGGCCACCGAAATGGTCGAGGCCGCCGAGTGGCTCGGGATCCTCAAGCCGGGGTCCATCCTGGTCGAGTCCTCGTCCGGCAACCTGGGCGTGGCCCTGAGCCTGATAGCCGCCAGCAGGGGCTACGGCTTCGTGTGCGTGACCGACTCCCGGTGCAACCTGTCCGCGCGACGGTTCATGGAGGCGATGGGCAGCCAGGTGCACATCATCTCCGAACCGGCGGCCGAAGGCGGACTGCTCGGCGCCCGGATCGCCCATGTCAAGGCACTGTGCGAGTCCGACGACCGGTACGTGTGGCTCAACCAGTACTGCAACACCGACAATTGGAAGGCGCACTACCGCACCACCGCGCCGGCCATCGCCCGCCGCTTCCCCGGTCTGGACGTGCTGTTCATCGGAGCGGGCACCACCGGAACCCTGATGGGTTGCGCCCGCTACTTCCGCACGCTGCACCGACAGGTACGGATCGTCGCGGTGGACAGCGCCGGCTCCGTGACCTTCGGCGGCGAACCGGGCCGCCGCATGATCCCCGGCCTGGGGACCAGCGTCCGCCCGGCGATCCTGGACGAGTCCTACGTGCACGAGGTGGTCCGCGTCGAGGAACCGGACACCATCCGCGCCTGCCACCGCCTGGCCAGGCGCGGATTCCTCTTCGGCGGCTCCACCGGCACGGTGGTCAGCGGAGCCGCGCACTGGCTGAGCCAGCACGAAGACCAGAACCTCACCGCGGTGGCCATCGCACCGGACCTCGGCGAGCGCTATCTGGACACCATCTACCAAACCAACTGGCTGCACGACCTGTACGGCGAGGACGTCCTCAGCCCCGACGAACTCGCCACGGATCTGACGGCCTGACCCGGCGCCCCCGAGCGCCGTCCGTCCCGACCTCGGTGTCCCGCTTCCACGACCGCCAGCGGTGCGGCGCATGGCCTTCGTGGAAGGGGCACTGAAGTCCCGTCGCGCGGGCGCGACAGCCACTGAGGCACCGCACGACGTCTTGACCCCACTCCTCGCGACGCGCACCGCTCCCGACACTGTCCCTCTCGGCGAAGTCCGGGATGCCACGCCAGTCGGCTCGTTGATCTGTCGGGAGCGCTGTCGTCCGCCGCTCCAGGAGGTTTGCCGCATGCACTGTCGTAGCACGGTAATCGACCGCGCCGCCCGGGTGATGGCCGCGGTGCTGTGCCTGGCCATCGTCTGGGTCCACGTCGAGGACCAGGGCGGTATCCCCGGCGATGAGACTCCGCATTACATCGCCCTCGCCTACTACCTGGTGGAAGGCGGCGGCATGGTGTGTGCCGGGCTGCTGCTCGCCGGGCTTCGAACCGGCCGGTACCGAGACGCGTGGCTGCTCGCCTCCTGGGTCGCGGACGGTCCGCTGCTGGGAAACGTCCTCACGTGGATCCCCGAGATCCCGGAGCGCGGCGTCGACGACAGCTACTGGAGCGACCCCCCAGGGGGCGAAAGCGTCGTCGTCGAAGTCCTTCTGCTCACCCTCTCCCTCGCGATGACGCTCCTGGAGCCCCCGTCGGGGAACCCCTCTCCGTGACCTGACTCATCCTCCGCGATGAGGGAGCGGGCCACCCGGTTCGGCCAACGGGCCGGCCTTCGCACCGCGGTTACGGATGATCCGCCCACGGAGCGCGCACCTCTCCGCGGTCCGACTCGCCCCGGTCATCAGCGCAGACATGCCGCTGACCCTCGCCGTGCACGCACGCGTGACCGCCTCCGGCACCTGCCTGCCCGTCCTCGACCCGGACGGGGAACGCCTCGTCGGCTGGCTCACTCACCAGAGCGTCCTCCGAGCCCTGCACGGGTCCGCTCCTGCGCCGACGACCGCCGCCCGAAGCGGCCCGTCGGCCCCGCGGCAGACCGCTTCCCACTGAACCGTCGGAAGAACGACGGTGCCGCGCCCGGGCGTTCGGTGATCACGGCGACCGGTAGCCAGGGCGGCGCCGGCATGGCAGCGGCGCCGACCCGGGTGGTGCGGGTGTCAGGAGCCGGCCGGCTGGAGTTCGCCCAAGGGCGGGGTGAAGTCGTCGGTGGGGACGTGCCGGTCGGGAGCGGAGCCGGAGAGGAGGTGCCATCCGTACGCGGCCGAGACCAAGGTCATGTGGTGGTGCCAGCCGGGGAAGGAACGGCCCTCGAAGTCGAGCAGTCCGAAGCGTTCCCGGAGGGTCTGCATCGCGGCACCGACGCCGGCCTGGGTACGGGCGAGGGCCTGCAGTGCGTCGATGTCGGCGATGTTGGTGAGCCAGACACGGGCCGGGCTGGGGTGCATGGGATGCCACTTGGCGAGCAGGCGCATCGTTTGCTGGCCGTGCGGGAGATGGACGGGGCCGGAGAGGGTCCACATGACGGCGGTGTGGCGGTGCCGGTCCCGGGCGGTCGTCACCAGGGAGGGGGCGCCGCGCTGGAGGCGCCGGTCGACGACGCACAGGCGGGCCGCCAGGGAGTTGGTGCCCGCCCGCCATTGTGAACCGAGGTGCGGGCCGCCGCGCACCACCAGGGTCCCCGAGACGGTGACGATGAACTTGAGGCCCCGGTTGGACAATCCGTTGACCAGGGAGGCGGTGTCGAGGAGTTCCCTGGCGTCCGCCACCACCGGTGGCGGCGGCCCCTCGTGGCGGCACATCTGGGTGTCGACGAGTTCCATGCCGAGTGCCCACAGCGGGCGGGCGTCCCCGGAGTCGGGTATCCGCGCGCGGCGCCGCAACTGCTGGTCCCGGCACCAGACGTCGGGAAGGTGAAGCCGCCAGTCCACCGGTACGTCGCCGCAGCAACCGGACAGCAGCAGTCCGATGCCGGCCTGGCAGTTGATGACGCGTCCGGCCGCGGGATCGAAGCGGCGGTGCACGCCGACGGAGTGCTCGCCCCGCTTCGGTGCGACGACCGGTACGAGGCTCCAGGCCCGTACGGCGGCCCGTTGCCGGGCCCAGTCGGCGAGGGCACGGCGCGAAGGGTCCCACGGCCAGGGGCTCGCGCTGACGAACTGGTGGAGCGACTGGGAGGCGGTGGGACCGCCGGAGACCGCGGCGGCCATCCGCCGCACGGACTTCTTGCCCGGTGTGCCGATCAGTCCTCGTAGATACGTCTCTGCCCAACGGCGTTGATCCTGCCGGGGCAGGTGCCCGAACACATCCCTGCTGAAGGCGTCGATCGTCATCTGGCGGTGTGGACTGTGCATGCGCGACGTACGGTTCGTGGTCATGCTTGCTCCCCCTAGCGGCGTGACCCCGGATACCTGAGATGGCAAGAGGATAGCGGGCGTTGTCTCCACTGCCAGGCGGCGAAACTGTCCGGCGACAATTTTGGCAAGTTGTCCCGCGGAGCCCGTGGCGCCCGGGCCTGGGCCGTTGCGTGGCGATCCGCAAACTGCCTACGTCTTTGGGAAGTTGGCGGTTGTGCGCGTGTCGGGGGAGGACGCATGGTGCACCGGCCGCCCACGACCGGATCGACCGGAGGCCGCCAATGCCCCGACGACAGTGCGCAGTTCGCCACTCCTTCCTCCGCCCGCGCCCCGCGCACGCGTGCGGTGGGAGCCTCCAATGACCGGGATGAGTACGGTCGGGCGCCGGGGCGCCAAGGTCGCGGACCTTCCGCTGCGGGTCGGCGTGCTCGGCCCGTTGTCGCTGGTCGTCGACGGGCACCAGCGCACCCCCAGTGCCCCCAAGCCCCGGCAACTGCTGGCCCTGCTCGCCCTCAACGCCAACCGGACCGTCCGTGCGAGCGAGTGCGTCGCGGAACTGTGGGGGGCCTGCCCGCCCAAGACGGCGATCTCCACCCTCCAGACGTACGTGCTCTACATCCGGCAGGTCCTACGCACCGCTCCGGCCGACCACAGTCACCGTCTGATCACCCGCTGCCAGGGCTATCAGCTCGGCGTGGCCCCGAAGGCGAGCGACCGGCTCGCCTTCGAGTACCTGGCCCGCCGGGGGCGCGAGGCCCGTGCCGCGGGCGATCCCGCCCGTGCTTCCGCACTGCTGGGGCAGGCCCTCGCACTCTGGCGCGGCCCAGCCCTGGCGGACGTGCCACCCGGGCCGCTCAGTTCCGTGCACGTCGTGGAGCTGGAGGAGGCCCGCACGGGGGTGCTGGAGCAGCGGATCGAGGCGGACCTCCGGCTCGGCCGACACCACGAACTCCTCCCTGAACTAGCAGTTTTGACGGCACGTCACTCAGTCAACGAGAACATCCACGCGCAGTACATGGTGGCCCTGTACCACTCCGGCCGGCGGCTTGAGGCCCTGGACGTCTTCCACCGGCTGCGCTGCCGGCTGGGCGGCTCCTTCGGCATCGAGCCCGTGCCGCGGCTACGGCGGCTGTACGAGGCCATCGACGCGGACGACCCCGCGCTGCGGGCGCCCGCGGGGTTCGCCGCGCCCTGAGCGACCACGGACCAGGCCCGGCGGGCGGCTCACCGCAACCTCCCGGGGCACCCGGATCACCACCTCCAGGACGACCTCCGGGCGGCGGTGGCCGCTCCCCGAGCTTCCCTTTCCGCAACCCTTCTCCACAGGACGGTGTTTGACTAGCGATGGACGAGGTGGCCGAGCAACTAACCGACCTGCTGGCGACGGATCTGGACGACGGCTTCACGGAGCTGGTGCGGACCCACGCCAGGGGTGTGCACGCGTTCCTGCTGCGCGTCTCCGGATCGCCCGCGGAAGCGGACGACTTGGGGCAGGACACCTTCCTGCGTGCCTACACGGCGTTGCAGACCTACTCGCCCGAGCGGCGAAGGACCCTGCGTCCGCGCGCCTGGCTGATGACCATCGCGGCGAACGTCTGGCGCAACCACGTACGCACCAGCACCCGCCGGCCGGCGTCGGTCATGCAGATCGACGACGCCGAGGACATCCTGTCGACCGCGGAGCCGGGACCGGCCGAGCGGGCGCTGAACGCGGACGACCGCGGCCGGTTGATCGCGGCGCTGTCCGAGCTGCCGGAGCACTACCGCGTCCCCGTGGTGTTGCGACACGTGGTGGGCATGAGTTACGTGGAGGTCGCCCACGTACAGGGCTGTCCCGTCGGGACGGCCAAGGCGCAGGTCTCGCGCGGCATGTGGGGCTTACGGCGCCTGCTGGCGCCGGACGACGAGTTGAGGGAGGTGACGACATGAACGGGGACGATCAGCGGGCCCACCCCGGGCCGGACGGCGGTCCGGGCGGCGGGTTGGGCATGCCACCGGTGCCGGCGGACTTCGCGCTGCGGGTCCTGCAGCGCGCGGGCGTCCCGCGCGAGCGCTACGACACGTACGCGCGCCTGGACACCGCGGCGGGCGGACTCTACGTGGCCGCCACGACGGAGGCCATCACCGGGGCCGCGCTGGCGGCCGGCGGGCTGACTCCGGAGCGGTTCGAGGAACTGCACCGGCGGCGCACCGGCCGATCGGCAATCCCCACGACCAAGCGGTTTCCCGGCCTGATGACGGCCCTGCGCACGGGGCGGGCGCGGAACCTGCCGCTGGACCCGGGCCCGGCGGACGGGGCGGAGGCGGCCGTCCTGCGGGCCGTGCGGGCCATCCCGGCCGGCCAGTTGCGCCCGCTGTCCTGGATCGCCCGGGAGACCGGACTGCCGACCGCTGGGCAAGTCGAGCCGCTGGTTGGCCTGTTGGCCCGCAATCCGCTCGTGGTGCTGGTGCCGTGCCACCGGGTGACGCACGAGAACGGGGTGCCGTGCGACGCGGCGTACCTGCCGGCGATCGGCGACGCGCTGCGCTCGGCGGAGGGCGTCGACATGACCGAGGTGCACCGGTGGTCGCACAGCGGCACCGTCTTCCTCGGCAGCGCGACCACCCGCATCTACTGCCACCCCACCTGCGCCCACGCGCGGCGGATCACCGCGCCGCACCGGGTCCCGTTCGCCGACGCGCGCGAGGCCCACCGGGCCGGGTACCGGGCCTGCAAGAGCTGCCGGCCGCTGCCGGCCTGAGCACGACCGTCGAGGAGAACCCCATGCCGAGCCCCCGTGCCGCCAACCAGACCGGTGTTGCGCTGACCGTCCGCGACACCGCGCTCGGCGAGCTGCGGCTCGCCGCCACCGACCGCGCGCTCGTCTACTGCGGGTTCCAGAGCGCCGCCGAGGTCGCGCGGAAGCTGGCGCGCGCAGGACTGTGCGAGGCGCCCGCCGACACCTGGACACCGCGGCAGACCGCCCTGCTCGACACGGCCGAAGACCAACTCGCGGCCTATCTGGCAGGCCGGCGGCGGGACTTCGCGCTCCCGCTCGACCTGACGCTCGCCACACCCTTCTGCGCCGAGACCGTGCGGGCGCTGGACGCCCTCGTGCCCTACGGCCGCACGGCGACCTATGGCCAACTGGCCCGCGCGCTCGACCGACCGGGGGCGGCCAGGGCAGTGGGCACCGCCCTGGGCGCCAACCCGCTCTGCGTCGTCCTGCCCTGCCACCGCGTCGTGCCCTCGACCGGCCGCACCGGCGGCTACGCCGGCGGCGAGACGCTCAAGCGCCACCTCCTCGACCTGGAGCGGGGCGCCTGACACGGACGCCGGTCACCGGGGTCCCAGGGTGTCCGAGGCCCGGCGCGGCGGGGCATGGCGCAGCGCGCGGTCGACGAGGGCGCCGGCGGCCCCGGTGTAGTCGGCCGGATCGAGCAGGGCGGCCAACTCCCGGTCGCCGAGGTGGGCGGTCACCTCCGGCAGCGCGTCGAGCACGGTACGCAGGTCCACCCCGTCCCGCTCGGCAGCGGCGGAGGCGTCGGCGAGCAGTCGGGCCGCGCGGGACCGGCCGAGCCGGGGTGCCAGCGCCGCCGCCACCCGCTCGGACACCAGTCGACTGCCCGTCAGTTTGAGGTTGGCGCGCATCCGCTCGGGCTGTACCAGCAGCCCCTCGGCGAGTTCGACGGCGGTGTGCGCGGCGCCCCCGGTCAACCTCAGGCACGCGCGCAGCAGGTTCCACTCCGCGTGCCAGGGCCCGGCGGACCGTTCGTCCTCGGTGACCAGGCACTGGGTCAACGCGCCGGCGAGAGCCGGGACTTGGATGGCAGCGCTGCGGATCAGCGTGGCCAGGACGGGGTTGCGCTTGTGGGGCATGGCGGAGGAGCCGCCGCGGCCGGCGACCGGCGCCTCGGTGACCTCCCCGACCTCGGTGCGGGTCAGCGCCTGTACGTCCACCGCGATCTTGCCGAGTCCACCGGCGGTGAACGCCAGGGCCGCCGCGAGGTCGGCGAGCGGGGTGCGCAGGGCGTGCCACGGCAGTACCGGTCGGGCGAGCCCCGTCTCGGCGGCGAAGGCGTCCACGAGCCGGTCGGCGTAGTCGCCGGGCGCGGCGGGGGAGCCGTCGAGGGCCGCGTACTCCAGATAGCCGGCCAGCGTGCCCGCGGCCCCGCCGAGGGACACCGGCAGGGAGTCCGCCACGGTGTCCAGCCGTTCGCCGGCCTGCAACGTCAACTCCCGCCACCCGGCCGCCTTGAGGCCGAACGTGGTGGGCACCGCGTGCAGGGCGAGGGTGCGGCCGGCCATCGGGGTGTCCCGGTGCCTGGCGGCCAGTGCGCCGAGCGCTTCGCCGGCACGGTCGAGGTCGGACCGGGTGAGGCGCAGCGCCCGTCGGGCCACCAGCATGGCGCCGGTGTCGAGAATGTCCTGACTGGTGGAGCCCCGGTGCACGTACTCCGCGGCCGTCGAAGACGCCTGCGCGACGGCCTCGGCCAGCGCCCGCACCAACCCGACAACGGGGTTGGCGGTCTCACGGGAGGCCAGGGCGAGGGCGCGGGCGTCGAACCGGTCCGCGACCGCCGCGCCCGTGATGACCTCGGCCGCGGTGCGGGGCAGCGTGCCCAACTCGGCCTGGACGCGGGCCAGGGCGGCCTCCGCGTCGAGCATGGCCTGGAGCCACGCCTCGTCGGACACGGCCCGCTCCACGGGAGTGCCCGCGCGGACCGGCGACAGGAGTCCGGTGTCCCGTCCCGCGCCCGCATCGGTGTGCGAGGGCATGGTCATAGTGTTGCCTCCTTGAGTCCGGCGCCGGTCAGGTCCTCTCCCGGATTGCCGCCGTCCCCGGCGGGGGTGAGTTCCAACACGGCGCGTGCGAGGGCGTCGGAGTCGCCCAGCGTCACCGAATTGACGCCGGGGCGGATGCCCGCCGCGGTGGCCCAGTGCACGGCCTCCGTGGGCACCCCGTAGGCGAACCGGCGCGGATGCGCCCGTCCGTCGGCGGCCACCACCCGGTAGGGCCGCTCCGTGACGGCCATCCCACCGGTCTGGTAACTCGTGCCGTGCGCACCGGCGATCCGGTACGCGGTGGCCTGACCGGTCGCCAACAGGTGGGCCAGCAAAGGGTCGTCGGTGCGCCGCACGTCGGATTCGGGCAACCGGGCCTCGACGAGGACGGTGGCGCGGACCGGGTCCCCGCCGACCCGGTCGGAGGTGGCCTCGAAGACCGGGGCCCCGGGGCCCTCGGTGGCCACGCGGACCTGCATGCCCGGGCCGATCGGCCGGACCGTGCCGGCCTCCACCAGCGCGATGAGCTCCTCGATGCGCGAGACGGGCGGGCCGATCGACAGGAAGGCGTTGAGCGGCGTGTACCAGCCCTGAAGGTCGTCCCGGTAGGAGTTGCCCTCCAGCCGGCCGTGGTCCACCACCAGTCGGATCTCGTTGCGCAGGTCCCGCAGGACGTCCAGGGCGGCCTTCAGCGGTCCGTTGACGTTCCCCGCGCGGGCCTCGCGCACGTCCCGGGCCAGGTACGCGAGCAGCCAGTCGCGGAACGCCGAACGGTCGGTGAACACCCGCCGCCCGTACGGCAGCGAGAGCCGGCCCCAGTCCCAGCGGTCGGCGGCGGGAATGCCGTACGCGTCGAGCAGCCCGGCCTCCTCGCCCGGCCGCGCCGCCGCATAGCGGTCGACGCAGCGGGCGCGCTCCGCCGCCCGGCCGCGGGCGGCCAGCAGCGTCCCGTAGTAGACGCTCTCCACCTCCTTGGCGATCAGCGGCCACACGTCGGTGCCGAACTGCACGTGCTCGCCGCGATCGGCCCGGGCGGTGAGGCGGGCGATCCGCTCCGGGGTGAGCAGGCGGGGTCGATGGCGGCCGTGCGCCCCCTTCTCGTTCTCGCCCCGCGCGTGATACGGCACACCGCGCCGCGAACCGGCGTAGAGCGTGGGTTCGCGCCCCGACGGCAGGTACCGCAGCCGGCCGCCCGTGTCGCGCTCGAAGCGCCCGCCGCGCCCGACCGTCAACAGGGCCATCCCGTCGAAGAAGTTGAGGCCCAGGCCCCGCAGCAGCACCGGCCGGCCGGGCTCGGCCGCGGACAGGTCCACGTCCGCGGGATTGGCCGGGGGGATGTACGTCAGGCCGCAGGCCCGCGCCTCTTCCACGGCCCGTGCCTCGTGCGGCGAGGGCCGTGCCGGGAGATGTCCCTGAGCGAGGACCACCGCGTCGAGCCCCGCCAGCCGGGTGCCATCGGCCAGGGCCAGGACCTGTGTTCCGGCGGGCCCGTCGTCGAGGGCGGTGGCCGGCTGCCGATGCACCCGAACCGTGACGTGGCCGGGGGCGTGCTCGACGACACGGGCGAAGCAGTCCGTCAGATAGCGGCCGTACAGCGCGCGACTGGCGTAGGAGTCGGGGCCGGTGCGCCGCGCCTCGTCGAGGAACGCCCGCTCCTCGGCCGTGCGGGCGGTGCGGCGGTCCGCGGCGCGGGCGAGCCGCGCCGCCCACGCGTACAGGCTCGGCCCCTCCTCGACCGGCCCGTCCATCACCACGCTCTCGTCGGTGTAGACGGTGACCTGGCACGCCACGGTGTTCATGAGCAGATGCCGGGACTGCGACGTGCGCCACACCTTGCCGGGCCCGGGCCGGTAGGGGTCCACCACGTGGACCGTCACCGACGAACTCGACGGGGATTTCCGCTCGTTGGCGCAGATCCGCTCCAGGACTGACAGACCGCGCGGGCCGCCACCGACGATGGCGACCGTGAGGTGACCGCTGCTCATCTCGCTACTCCGATGCGTGTGGAAGGAGCCGGGGCGGGCCTCACCCGGCCGCCGCCGCGACCAGCAGACTGGTTTCGAGGGCCAGGGCGTGGACCGACGTCAGCTCCAGGCCGGCGGCCGCGAACAGGGCGCGGTAGCCGGCGAGATCGCGCTCGCGGCCGCCGGCGGCCATCAGCAGGTGCAGGTCGTACAGGAGCGGCAGCAGGGCCTCACCACCGTCGGGCACGACCCGTTCGAGGACCAGCAGTCGGCCCTCGGGGGCCAGGGCACCGCGGATGTGACGCAGCAGCGTCAGACAGCGGTCGTCGTCCCAGTCCTGGAGGACGCGCGAGAGCAGGTAGACGTCACCGCCGGCCGGCACGCCCGCGAAGGCGTCGCCGGCGCGCACCTCGTGGCGACCGGCGCCCAGCGCCGCGTCGAGGTGCGCCCTCGCCACCGGCACCATGCCGGGCCGCTCCACGAGGATGCCGCGCAGGTGCGGGTGGGCCCGCAGCACCGTGCCGAGGAGCAGCCCGCTGCCGCCGGCGACGTCGACGACCAGGTCGCGGCGGGAGAAGTCGAAGGCGCCCAGGACCTCGGGGAAGAAGACGTTGCCCGCGTTCATGGCCCGCTGGAACTTCGCCGCTGCTTCCGGGGCCTCCAAGTGGGTGTGCAGGCTCGTCCCGAAGGCGTGTTGGAAGCCGGAGGTGCCGGTGCGGACGGCGGGCACCACCGCGCCCCACGCGCGGTGGAACTCCTCGCCGTACAGGCGGACCAACTCGCCCATGGCGTGCGGCGCGTCGGCACGCAGCAGCTCACCGGTCGGGGTGAGCCGGTAGCCGCCCGCCCGCTCCTCGAAGACGTCCATGGCGGTGAGCAGCCGCATCAGCCGGCGGATGCCGTCGGTGGGGGAACGCGTCGCCGCGGCCAGCGCTTCGTCGGTGGTGCGGCCGTCCTCGATGTGGTCGGCGAGGCCGAGGGCGACCGCCGCGTACAGGGCCTGGGCCTGCCAGGTGCCGGTCATGATGTCGACGATGCGGCGCGCGGCCTTCTGGTCGGGCATGCTGGGCCTTTCGTGTCGGTGGGTGCGCCGAACGTCGGCGCTGTGGCGGTCAGGCCCCGGAGTGGGCGACGGTGTCGGTGGCCGGTCGGCTGAGCACGTCGCGGTGGCGTTCGCGCAGCACCCGCTTGAGGACCTTGCCGGTCACGCCCACCGGCAGGTCCTCGCGGGACGGGGCGAGGATCAGGGCGTCGAGCCGGGGCTGACTGGCCGCGTCGAGGGCCGCGTTGCAGTCGGCGAGCAGCCCGGCGGCGTCGCGGGCGGTACCGGCGGGGGAGTGCACGACCGCGGCGGGGCAGGACCTTCCGGGCTGCCGGGGGTCGGCCACCGCCACCACGGCGGCGTCCAGGGCACCGGTGGCCGTCAGGACGACCTCCTCAAGGGGCAGGCTGTACACGGCGCCGGCCGCGGTCTCGATCACGTCGGGCGTGCGGTCCAGGTGGTACCAGTGGCCCGCGCCGTCCCGGCGCACCACGTCGCCGGTGAGGAAGTAGCCGTTGCGGAGGGACCTCTCCGTCAACCCGGGGTCGTCCCAGTAGCCGGCGGTGATGCTCGATCCCCGCACACCCAACAACCCGGCCTGCCCGGTGGGGAGTTCGTGCCCGGACTCGTCGAGGACGGCCGCCCGGCGCACGGCACGCACGGGACGGCCGATGTAGCGCCCGTAGTGCGTGGAGTGGGCGGTGTGGGCGGCCTTGAAGAGCACCATGCCCATCTCGGAGGAGCCGAGGCCGTCGACGTAGACGGACCCGGTGCCGGGGGTGCCCAGGGCGACCAACGGGCGGATGTGGCGCTCGTGGGAGGCGTCGCCCATGCCGTTCCACGTGTGGATGCCGCGGGCGGCCTCCGGGCGGAGCGCGGCCGGATCGAGCTCGGCGAGGGTCAGCGGGAACCCCAACACGACCGTGGGGCGGAAGCAGTTGACCGCGCGGGCGACCCGGTCTCCGTCGGCGCCGTCCAGGACGAGCGTGGGAACGCCCAACAGCACGGCCAGGGAAAGGTAGCTGATGCCGGCCGAGTGGCTGTGCGGCAGCGCGGTCAGCAGCCGGTCGGAGGCCAGCGAGGGGAAGGTCCACAGCCGCTCGCGCTTGCCGGCGAAGAACGAACGGTGGTGGAAGACCGGGGCCTTGGGGCGGCCGGTGGTGCCCGACGAGTGGGAGACCATCACCAGGTCGTCGGGGGCGTGCCGGTGGGGGAAGCCCGCCAGGGGCGCGGGCGGCCACCCGGCCTCCGCGTCCAGGGTGTGCACGTCCCGCGTGCGCGGGGCCGTGGTGCCGGACTCCGCCCAAGCGGCGCCGAGGTCCTTGAGCAGGTCGCCGTCGCCCACCACGAGCGCGGCACCGGTGCGGAGGAAGTACTCGGCGGCGGTACCCGGTGCCATCCGCGGGTTGCAGTGCACCGCCGCCGCGCCCAGGCTCGTGACCGCGATGTGGTGCAGCAGGCCGAACAGCCCGTGGCGGGTGCAGAGTCCGACGTGGGACGAGGCCGTCACGCCCTGCTCGCGGTACCAGTGCGCGTACCGCAGCACGGACCGCCGCATGTCGTCGAGGGAGAATCCCGGTATTTCCCGGTGTTGCCAGTCGGGTTGAGCGACATCCGGGTGGAACAGGAACGGCCGGTCCCGGTCGTGCGCGGTGCGCCAGGCGTGCCAGAAGAAGTTGCCCGCCCCCAGATTCCGGTCGGCGTGGAGACGCAGGCGCTGCGGAATCGACCGATGCGTGCCAAGGAGAAACATGAATACCTCACACTCCGGGGGACTCTGGGCGGCGGGCGGGTTCCGCACGAGTCTGCGGGTGCCGTCTAAAGGTCCTCTGGAAGCAGAAGTACGAGGCAATTCCCGGGGGTTCGCGGGAACCTGCATTAATCCTTCAGCAGGCGTCACGAGGATTGCGCGCGCCGGTTCTCCCGAACTCAATTGCCGGAGGCGCGTGCCATGGACCGCTCCGTTCGCACACCGGTCGCCATCGTGGGCGGCGGTCCGGTCGGACTGCTGCTCGCGCTCCTGCTCGACCACCACGGAGTCGACTCGGTGGTCTTCGACACCGCGGACTCGGTTCCGACCGAGCCGCGCGGCAGCACCCACGGCGCCCGGACGATGGAGCACTACCGCAGACTCGGACTCGCCGACCGGATCAGGGAGTTGGGGCTGCCCGGCGGCCACAGCGCCGGCATCTCCTTCTTCACCCGCTACCGCGGCCACCTGCTGGCCCACCTGCCCTGGCCCGGCCCCGACGCGGCCCGCGCCCAGGTCGCGGCCGCCGCCCGCACCGACCAGGTGCCCGAGCCCATGCACCGGGCGAACCAGATGTACGTCGAGCGCCTGCTCCTCGACCACGCCCGCACCCGGCCCCGCATCACCCTGCGCTACGGAAGCCGGATCACGGCGGTCCGCGAACGGCCCGGTCACGTCGCGCTCACCGAGGAGGGACGGTCCGGCGGGCACACCTGGCGGGCCGCCCACGCGGTCGGGTGCGACGGCGGACACAGCCTGGTGCGCCGCTCGTTGGGCATCTCCTACGAGGGCGCGGGCTCACTCGACCAGGACGTCCTCGGCCGCCGGGCGACCGCGGCACACCTGCGCGTTCCCGGCCTGTACGAGCGGTTCCTGCGCGGGAACGCGGCCTGGAGCAACTGGGTGTTCAACGACGAACTCGCGCTGAACCTCATCGCCCTCGACGGCACCGACGCGTTCTTCCTGCTGACCAGCTCGGTCGACCCGGACGACCCCTCCGACGACGCCCTCGTGGACCTGGTCCGCCGGGCCGCCGGAGTGCCCCTGGACGTGCGGGTGCTCAGCCGCCGCGCCTGGACACCGGGCGCGGCCCTGGTCGCCACGCGGTTCGGAGCCGGTCGGATCTGGCTCGCGGGCGACGCCGCCCATCTGTTCACCCCCAACGGCGGATTCGGGATGAACACCGGCGTCGACGACGCCGCCAACCTGGCCTGGAAACTGGCCGCCTCGGTACAGGGCTGGGCGGGCCCGGGCCTGTTGCCGTCCTACGAGGCCGAACGGCGACCGGTCGCCCTGCGCAACACCGCCGCCGCCCGCGATCTCAACATCGCCCTGGGAGCGATCGAGCGGCCGACCGCCCTGGAGGACGACTCCGCCGAGGGGGAGGCGGCCCGAACGGAGACGGCCGCACGGCTCGCCGCCTACGGGCAGCTCACGCTGGACACGCTCGGCGTCCAACTCGGCGCGCGCTACGACGGCTCACCCGTCGTCGTCGGGGACCAGCGCCCGCCTCGGGACAGCTTCACCTCTTACGCGCCCTCAGGGGTGCCCGGCGGACGCGCCCCGCACCTGTGGCTCGACGACCGCCACGGACCGGGCAGTTCACTCTTCGACCGCCTCGGGCCGGGTTTCACCCTGCTGGACCTGTGCGCGGAGCCCCTCGACGCCTCCGGGTTCGAGGCCGCGGCGGCGAAAAGCGGAATTCCGTTTTCGGTGCTCCGGGTTTCCGAACCCGCGGCGCGCGAGTTGTACGGGCGCGACCTCGTCCTCGTGCGGCCGGACCAGCACATCGCCTGGCGCGGGAACCGGCCGCCCGCGGACATCGTCGATCTCCTGCGACGGGTCACCGGTCATTAACGTCCGGTTAACACCGAAAAGGAACGAGCAATTCAGCAATCCCTCTCCGGAGTTCACGGGAAAAGGATCGACGCGGAGTTGCCAAAGTGGCGAACCGATCATTCGTTGTCCGCCGGTGCGTGGTTACGGTTGAGCCGATACCGCCGGGCTCGAATCCGTGGAGAGGTAATGCGTTTCTCGATACTTGGGCCCCTGTCCGTCACCGGAAACGGCCGCGACAGAACGCCCAGCGCACCCAAGCACCGCCAGATGCTCGTCCTGATGTTGATGAACGCCAACCGGGTCGTGTCCATGGCCCAGTTCGTCGAGGAACTGTGGGACTACAACCCGCCTCCCCGCGCCGTCGCGGCGGTGCACACCTACGTCATGCAGGTGCGCCGCAGCCTGCAATCCGGCCGCACCTCGCCGGCCGACCCCGAGCGGATCGTCACCCGCGACCAGGGCTACCTGTTTCGGGTCCACGACGACGAACTCGACCTGCACACCTACGAACACCGCCTCCGCGCCGGCCACACCGCCCTGGACGCCGGTGCCCTGGACGCCGGCGCCCGACACATCCGGGCCGCCCACGGCATGTGGCACGGACCGGTCTTCGTCGACGCCCCCGCTGGACCGCTGCTGCGCGCCGCCCTCGCGGCCCTGGAGGGCGACCGCCTGGAATCCGTCGTCCGCCGCGTCGACGCCGAACTGCAACTGGGCCGCCACCACCAACTCCTCGCCGAACTGCACGCCCTCGTCCACCAGGACCCCACCCACGAGCAGCTCGCGGGCCACCTGATGCTCGCCCTGTACCGGTCGGGTCGGCGGGCGGACGCGCTCACCGTCTTCCACCGCCTGCGCCGGGCACTGCGCGAGGAGTTGGGCACCTCCCCGCGGCCCGACACCCACCACCTCGTCACCGACATCCTGGCCGGCCACGCCAGGCTGGAACCGCCCTTCCTGCCCCAGGCGCGACTCTCCCTCGACGCCGCCGCCCACACCCCGGCGACCCCGGGCCGCCGTTCCCGCGCGAGGTCCGCGGACTGGCCGCAGGACCGGCCGCTGCTGCTCGGCGCCTGACCCGACCCCGCCTGCCCCCGACAGGCCGCGGACGAAGAGCCCGCGGGCGCGCCCCGACCGCCCGCACCCACCCCTCCACCACCTCGCCGACGCCAAACCCACGCCACCCGACGGACGTTGACGCCGGCACCCGCGCTGCAACCCGTTCGCGCCGGATGGTGTTCAACCCCGCGAGAGCGCCGAACGGGACTCTCACCGGCCTCCGGGCCGACACCACCGCACGCCACGTCATCGGATCACCCGGCACGACGCGAGGCGTCAGGACACCGGCATCCGAGACACGGAACCCAAGACAAGGACACCCATGGATCTGCAGCTATCCGGCCGCGTCGCCGTGGTCACCGGAGCCTCCAAGGGCATCGGCCTGGCCATCACCCGCTCCCTGCTCCAAGAGGGCGCCAAGGTCGTGGCGGTCTCCCGCAAGAGCAGCCCCGAGCTGGACCAACTCGCGAGCGCGAACCTGCTCCACGTGCCGGCCGACCTGATGGCTCCGGAGGCGCCGGAGGCGGTCATCGCCCGTGCGGTGGACCACTTCGGCGGCGTCGACATCCTCGTGAACAACGCGGGCGGCCCGCCGCCCGGAGTCAGCATGCCGCGCACCGGCTTCTTCGCCGGCAACGACGAGGAGTGGCAGTCGATCTTCGAGCTCAACCTCTTCTCGGCCGTCCGCGCGATCCGCGCGGCGATCCCGAAGATGCTTGAGCGCAACGGTGGCTCCATCATCAACATCTCCACCGGCATGGCCCGTCAGCCCGCGCCCGCCAACATCGAGTACGGCGCGGCCAAGGCGGGGCTGTCCAACCTCACCCAGGCCCTGTCGGAGGAGTTCGGCCCGCAGGGCATCCGCGTCAACACCGTCTCCCCGGGCGCGGTCCGCACCGCGTGGTGGACCGAGGAGGGCGGCGCGGCCGACGTCATCGCCGGCATGGCGGGCGCCGACCGCGACAGCGTCATGGACAGCATCGCCCCGCAGATGATGGGCCAGGTCACCGGCCGGCTCATCGACCCGCAGGAGGTCGCCGACGCGGTCCTGCTCCTGGCCTCGCCGCGCTCGGCGAGCACCACGGGCTCCGACTACGCCGTCGACGCCGGTTTCCACAAGAGCGTCTGACCGGACACGACCGCCGGCCGGGCACCCCGGCACGCCGGGACCCCGGTGGCCCACAGGCCACCGGGGTCCTGTCACATGCGCCCCCGAGCCGTGCCGCGCGGCGGCCCGGCCTCACGCTCGGTCGTCCGCGCCACCCCGCGCCGCGCCGAGCCGCGCGGCCACCACCGCGGGCAGCTCCTCCAGTTCGGCCGTCTCCGACGGACCGCGCTTGAGGTACTCGGGATTGCACGCCTGGTAGCCCAACAGCCTGGCGAGCGGCGCCAGCGCGCCGTTCATCAGGCGTTGCAACGGCCAGGGGCGGTCCGTGAAGCGCAGCACGTCGGCGAACTCCCGCATGGTCACGGCATGCTGGAGCAGCCCCGGGCGTCCCTCGGCGTCCGTCTTGCCGTCCTGCGCCAACCCGAAGAGCTGACGCAGTATCAACTGCTCGAAACGATCGGCCCGGTTGACGAGCTGTACCACCGCGAACGAGACCTCCTCGTCGGTGTTGCCGAACCACCGGTGCACCGTGCCCGCCGGCACCGTCACCGTCTGCCCCACCTCGCGGAGCACCACCTCGCGACCGCCCAGGTGCACGCGCAGACTGCCGCGCACCAACGTGAAGATCTCCTGGCTGTACGGGTGGACGTGATAGCCGGCCGCGAACCCGCCGGGCTCGACATAGAGATCCATCACCGCCCGGCCGCCACCGGTGTGCGCGGCGGGCGTCCTGATGACGATCTTCTCCCGGCAACGGGGGTTGTAGTAGACCTCGCCCGGACGAACGGACATCTCTCCTCCAAAAGGAAAACGCCCGGCCGGCCCTCCGACCGGGCACGTCGGCCCAGCCTCACCCAGGCCGACCGGGTGTCACACCACCGGCTCTCGCTGCGGCGTCCGGCTCCCGCGACGCCCCGCGACCGCGGCCACCAACACCGCCGCACCGGCCAGCACGGCCCCCGTGCCCAAGCTCGCGCTGAGCCCGTAGCCATCGACCAGCACCCCGCCGAGCAACGACCCCGCGGCCAGGGACACCTGCACGGTCGTGACGAAGGCCGCCATCCCACCCTCCGGCGCCTCCGGCACCGCTCGCATCAGCGCCGTCTGCAGGCTCAACGGCACCGCCCCGAACGCCGCACCCCAGACCAGGACCAGGACGACCACCGCCGCCCCCGACCCCCGCACTGCCGGCAGCAGCCCCGCGACGACCGCGATCCCGGCCGCCGCCCCGACCACCGTGCCCCGCACCGAACGGGCCAGGGCCAGCCCGGCCAGGAAGTTGCCCGCAACCCCGGCCACGCCGTACCCCAGCAGCACCGCCGCCACCGCGCCGGCACCCAGGCGCGCCCGGCCCTCCAGGTACGGAGCGATATAGGTGTACGCCGCGAAATGGCCGAGGAAGGCGAGCGACGTCACCAACAGGCCCACCCGGGCGGCCGGGCTGCCGACCGCCGAGACCAGGGCCCGCCGGCCGGTCACCGCCGTCGCCGGCAGCGCCGGCAGGAAGCGGAGTTGGACGGCGAGCGCGACGAGCGCCAGCGCACCGGCCGCCCAGAACGCGGTCCGCCACCCCGCACTGCCGCCGACCAGCGCCGCCAGCGGCAGGCTGGCCACCGTCCCCACCGCGATGCCGGCGGTCACGAGGGAGGACGCCCGATGGACGGCCTCCGGCGGAACCAACCGCGGCGCCACGGCCGCCCCCAGGGCCCAGAACCCGCCCAACGCCGCCCCGAGCAGCACCCGCCCGGCCAACACCGCCAGCAGGTCGCCGCCGGTCGCACAGACCAGGTCGGCCAGGCCCGTCACAGCGGCCAGCGCCCACAGCAGGGGACGACGGTCCAGCCGCCCGGCCGCCACGGTGAGCAGCGGCGCGGCGACGGCCGCCGCGAGCCCGGGCACGACCACCAACAGGCCGGTCGTCCCCGTCGAGACGCCCAGGTCCGCGGCGATGCCGGGCAGGGCACCGACCGGCAGCAACTCGGAGAGCACCAGGGCGAAGGAACCCAACGCCACCGAGACGACGGCCGGCAGGCCGCCACGGCGCCGGACGGCGCCTGGCACCGCAGCGGCCGGCCGATGACTCGTCGTCCCGGTCACGACTTCGGCAGTTGCACCGACTGTCGGTGCCGGAAGACGTCGTGCGGGTCGTACTTCGCCTTGACCCGCTGCAGCCTCGGGTAACCGTCCTTGTAATAGAGCGTGTACCAGGGCACGTTGGACTTGTTGTACGCCGGGTCGCTCAGGTCGATGTCGGGGTAGTTGACGTAGCAGCCGTCGGTGACCTCGTTGGGCACCGGCACGCCACCGGTCTCGGCGTAGACGCCGTGGAAGAACTCCCGGATCCACTTCAGACACGTGGCCTCGTCCGCCCGGTCCGTCCACCAGATCATCCAGGCGGCCTTGTACGCGGCCTTCCGGTGCGGGGCGGCGGTGGCGTCCGGGGCGACCGCGTTGACCTTCCCGCCGAACGAGCTGAGCATCACCGACGCGGTGGAGTTGCCCGCGTCGTCGCGGGTC
The DNA here is from genome assembly GCF_028898845.1 of Streptomyces sp. WZ-12. Taxonomy (NCBI): domain Bacteria; kingdom Bacillati; phylum Actinomycetota; class Actinomycetes; order Kitasatosporales; family Streptomycetaceae; genus Streptomyces; species Streptomyces sp. WZ-12. The sequence continues at coordinate 8,589,517 of NZ_CP118574.1, forward strand.
AACTGCTGGTAGAACCGGTCGATGTGCGGGTCCGGCATGGCCGTGCGGTAGTACGCGGACTTGAAGTCGCCGTTCAGGCTCGGGTCGTTCAGCGTCGGGTTGGTGGTCCCCAGATAGCGCGCGGCCTGCAACCACGGCATCTTCCGCGGCTTGACGAACTCCGGCATGGCCGGCAGCTCTCCCATGTGGACGCTCAGCGGCTGGTGTTCGATGCCCAGCCCGGCCGTCACCGCGGCCAGGAAGTCGTTCAGCACCTTCGCCGCGCCGGGGGCGGCCGCATCGGCCTGGGTGACCAGACCGATGTACCCGTTCGACTTGTGGTTCAGCGAGAGCATGCTGACCAGGTTGTCGTTCGGGGTACCGGACCCCAGGTGCTTGGCGTGCCAGTCGCCGAAGTTCTTCACCAGGCGCCGGAAGCGCTCCTTCGTCATCTGCTGCCACGGCCAGGAGATGGCGCTGAGCAACACCTCGGCCGGCGGCTGGGGGAGCAGCGCGGCCGGGTCCGTGCCCCTGGCACCGGGCGAGCGGAACCAGAAGCGCGTGATCACCCCGAAGTTGCCGCCGCCGCCACCGGTGTGCGCCCACCACAGGTCGTGGTGCGGGTCCTTGGGGTCCCGCGTCGCGACCTTGGCCCGGGCCACGCCGTCCGCGTCGACGGTGACCACCTCGACGCCGTGAAGGTGGTCGACGACCAGGCCCAGCGGGCGGCACAGCAACCCCCAACCACCGCCGCTGACGTGCCCGCCGGCGCCGACCTGGAAGCACATGCCGGCAGGCACGACCACGCCCCAGGTGCGGTACATGCGCTCGTAGACGTTGAGGAGCTCGGCCCCGGCCTCCACCGCGATGGCGTTCATCTCGGGGTCGTAGTAGACCCGGTTCATCTTCGTCATGTCGAGGATGACCCGGACCTCGGGGTTGAAGACGAAGTCCTCCCAACAGTGGCCGCCGCCGCGGACGGTCAACCGCTTGCCGGCCGACACCGCCTGCTGCACGACCCGGGTCACCTGGGCCGTCGTCTCCGCCAGGCACACCTTCTCGGGCGAGGCCACCCAGCGCTGGTTCCACCCCCGGACCACGTCCGGATACCTCTTGTCGGACGGCGTGATGACGGTGACCGGCTCAGCGGCCGACTCGCCCGCGCCGTCGGCCGCGACCGCCGTCCCGGACAGGCCCGTTCCCCCTAACAGCGCGGCACTCCCGGCCACGGCGCCCGCGGCGAGGACGTCCCGCCGCCGCATCGCGCCCTCATCGTTCCCCCTCATGCCAACTCCTCGCTGTTTCACCGTAGTTATGGTCGATTGACGCGATCACGCTGGGGAGCGCACCGGGGTGCCGGCACCCCGGGAACTGCGCTCGAAGCCGAGCCGGCCCCCGCCGGCGTGCGGGTCAGCAGGCGTGCGGCCGCACCGACTGGCGGTGCCGGAAGACGTTGCGCGGGTCGTACGCCGTCTTCACCCGCCGCAACCTTGAGTAGTTCTCCTTGTAGTACAGCTCGTGCCAGGGCACGTTGGACTTGTTGTACGCCAGGTCGTTCAGGTCGGTGTCCGGGTAGTTGACGTAGCAGCCGTCGGTGACGTCGTTCGGCACCGGCACACCGCCGGTCTCGACATACGTCTCCGCGTAGCTCTCCCGCGCCCAGGCGATGTACTTCGCGTCGTCGGCGGAGTCGTTCCACAGCACGGACCAGAGCATCTTGAACGCCGCGTCCCGGTGGACGAGGGCGGTCTCCCGTTCGCCGACCGCGTGCGTCCGGCCACCGTAGGGCGTCAACTGGATATTGATCTTCGGGTTGTCGATGTCGGTGCGCGTGAGGTGCTTGTACAGCGTCTCCGCGTGTGCCCGCGGGAAGTTCGCCTTCATGTAGGCCGACTTGTACTTCGCCCGCAGCGTGGGGTCGTTGAGCTGCGGGTTGGTGGTGCCCATGAAGCGGGTGCACTGCAACCAGGGCATCCGCTGCGGCTTGGCCAGATGCGGCATCGGGCCCACCAACTCGCCCATCGGCTCGGTCAGCGCGCCCGGCCCCGTGCTGACCCCGGCGCTCATGTACGCGAGGTACTCGTCGAGCAGCTTCTCGGCGTGCGGGACACCCGCGTCGACCTGGGTGACCAGCCCGATCTGGCCGTTGGACTGGTGGTTGAGCAACATGAAACTCGTCACGAAGCGGTTGGGGCTGTCCGGTGCCATGTTCGCGACGTGCCAGGACGCGTAGTTCTGCACCAACCGGACGAACTCGTCCCGGGTCAGGTCGCGCCACGACCACGACACCGCGCTGAACAGCACCTCGGCCGGCGGCCTGGGCAGCAGCCGGCACGGGTCGGTGCCGGTCGCACCCGGCGAGCGGAAGAAGTAGCGCGTCACGACCCCGAAGTTGCCCCCGCCACCGCCGGTGTGGGCCCACCACAGGTCCCGGTGCGGGTCGTCCGGCTCCCGGGTGGCGACCACCGTCCGGACCGAGCCGTCGGCGGTCACATGGACCACCTCCACCGCATACAGGTGGTCGACGACGAGGCCGTCGCGGCGCACCAACATGCCCCAACCGCCGCCGCTGACGTGCCCACCGACCCCGACCGAATAGCAGATCCCGCCCGGGATGGTCACACCCCAGGTGCCGTACAGCTTCTCGTAGACGTCCAGCAGCCCGGCACCGGCCTCCACCGCGATCGCATTGAGCCCCCGGTGGTAGTACACGGCCTTCATCCTCGACAGGTCGAGCACCACCTGGGTGCCCGCATTGAAGACGAAGTCCTCCAGGCAGTGGCCGCCGCTGCGCACGGTCAGCCGCTTGTCACGCCGCACGGCCTCGGCGACGACCGCCGGAACCTGACTCGGCGCGTCGACCACCCGCACCGACTCCGGATGGGCGACGAACCGCGCGTTCAACGCCCGTACCAGGTCCGGGTATTGCCGGTCGTCAGGAGTAACCGTCATCGAGCCGGCCGCCCTGACGCCGTCCGATCCGTGGTTTTCGCAGCGGCCGACGGCTTCGTCGGCAGGGTGATGCACCATGGTCATACCTTCGTGACGAGGACCCTGAGGTCGTGGATGGGAGAGAAGCCCGGCAGTCGCCGGAAGCCGCCCGACCGGCCGGCTTCCGGACCTGCTCAGCGCTTGAGGGCGAACGTCAGGCCATCGGCGAACGGCACCACGCTCAGGACCACCCGCTTGTCGTCGCGCACCTTGGCGTTGAAGGCCCGCAGCGCGGTCGTCTCCGAGTCCTGCTGCGCCTCGTCGAGCACCGCCCCGTGCCACAGCACGTTGTCGACCACGATCAGCCCGCCGGGCCGCAGCAGTTCCAGCGCGGCCTCGTAATAGGCCGCGTAGTTCTCCTTGTCGGCGTCGATGAAGACGAAGTCGAAGGAACCGACCGACCCGTTCTCCCGCAGCAGGGCGGCCAGCGACTGCCGGGCGTCACCGACCCGCAACTCGATCTTCTCCGCGACCCCGGCCCGCCCGGCGAACTCCCGGGCGATCGAGGTCCACTCCTCGCTGATGTCCAGCCCGACCACCCGACCGCCCGCGGGCAGCGCCATGGCGGTCGAGAGCAGGCTGTACCCCGTGAAGACACCGATCTCCAGCGCGCGCCGGGCGCCGATCGCCTTCACCAACAAGGCCAGGAACTGGCCCTGTTCGGGGGAGATCTGCATGAGCGCCAAGGGAAGCTCGGAAGTCTTCTTCCGCAGGTCCCTCAGCACGTCCGGCTCACGCAGGGAAATGCTGGCGACGTAATCCTGCATCGCCTCGTCGACGGTCACTTGAATGCGCATGAAACCCCCGTTTCACAAATCGCGATCACGGCTGACCCGGCAGTCAATGACGGCCCGCCCACCGTGCTCTCGGGGCCGCGTTCGCGCCCAACTGGCGCACCACATACGGAACTTGCCGGTCCATGACCGGACCGCGCCCCCGGATTCCGAAAGCTAGAACGTCGAGCCGACGCTCGTCAAGCACTCCATGAACACCCGCCCCTGGATCGTTTCTTCAGCGCTCGCTCGAACAATGCGAGTAATGCCGCCGGACACCTGCACGGGAATTTTCCCCATTCCTTGCCGAACCGTCGACGTCGGCGACACCGGTGACCGGAGCGGAATGCCGGGCAACCCGCGCCCGCCTTCCCTCCCCCTTTCCCGGAGGAGGCCCCGTAGTGGATCAGGAACAGCGCGCACTGAGGGACTGCCTGGGGCAGTTCGCCTCGGGAGTGACCGTGGTGACCACCGCCGACGGTACGGCCGTCCACGGCGCCACCGTCAGCTCCTTCACCTCGGTGTCCCTCGCCCCACCGCTGATCCTGGTCTCCCTCGACCGCCGCAGCCGCACCTGTCACCGACTCGCCACGGCCCCGACCTTCGGCGTCAACGTCCTCGCGGCCGACCAGCGCGACCTCGCCCTGCTCTTCGCCGGACACGCCGGCGGACCGGCCCCGGAAATCCACTGGACCGGCGGGACGCGCGCGCCCCAACTCCCCGGCGCCGTCGCACACTTCACCTGCCGACCCTGGGCCGGCTACGACGGTGGCGACCACGTCCTCCACATCGGCGAGGTCATCGACTTCGAGGCACCCGGCGGACCTCCGCTGGTCTTCCACTCCGGAACCCTCGGCGAACTGAACCGCACACCCGGCGGCACGGTATGGGCCGGGTCGCTCGACGGCCCCGCCCACGGCTGGGCGGCCGACTTCGGCGCGCTCGCCGCGACCGGCGGCACACCGTGACCACCACAGGCCCCAACGACCGGACAAGGAGCGAAACATGACGCCACCCAACGGCGCCCCGGCATCCAACGCCCCCCAGGATCCCGGAACACGTCCACTGACCGGCCGTGAATACCTGGACAGCCTGCGCGACGACCGCGAAATCTACCTCTACGGCGAGCGGGTCAAGGACGTCACCGCCCACCCCGCCTTCCGCAACCCGGCACTGATGACGGCCCGGCTCTACGACGCCCTGCACGACCCCGCCCGGCGCGAGGTACTGACCTGCGCCACCGACACCGGCAACGGCCGCACCCACCCCTTCTTCCGCACCCCGCACACCGTGGCCGACCTCGTCGCCGACCGCGAGGCCATCGCCGCATGGGCCCGCATGACCTATGGCTGGATGGGCCGCAGCCCCGACTACAAGGCGTCCTTCCTCGGCACCCTCGGCGCCAACAGCGACTACTACACCCCCTACGAGGACAACGCCCAACGCTGGTACAAGGAATCCCAGGAGAAGGTCCTCTTCTGGAACCACGCCATCATCCACCCACCAGTGGACCGTCACCTGCCCACCGAACAGGTCCAGGACGTCTTCGTGCACGTGGAGAAGGAGACCGACAACGGCCTGGTCGTCTCCGGCGCGAAAGTAGTGGCCACCGGCTCCGCCATCACCCACTACAACTTCATCTCCCACTACGGACTGCCGCTGCGCGACCGGAAGTTCGCGCTCGTCGCCACCCTGCCGATGGGCTCGCCCGGACTGAAGCTGATCTGCCGCCCCTCCTACGCCGCGACCGCCGCCGTCATGGGCAGCCCCTTCGACCACCCCCTCTCCAGCCGACTCGACGAGAACGACACCATCTTCGTCCTCGACAAAGTCCTCATCCCCTGGGAGAACGTCTTCCTCTACGGCGACGCCGACCGCGTCAACGGCTTCGCGCCCAGGTCAGGCTTCCTGGAACGGCTCACCTTCCACGGCTGCATCCGACTCGCCGTGAAAATAGACTTCCTGGCCGGACTGCTCCTCAAGGCCGTCGAGATGACCGGCAGCAAGGACTTCCGCGGCATCCAGACCCGGGTCGGCGAGGTCCTGGCCTGGCGCAACATGTTCTGGGCGCTCAGTGACGCCGCCGCCCGCAACCCACAGCAGTGGAAGAACGGCGCGCTGCTGCCGCGTCTCGACTACGGCATGGCCTACCGCTGGTTCATGACCATCGGCTACCCGCGCATCAAGGAGATCATCCAACAGGACGTGGCCAGCGGACTGATCTACGTCAACTCCGCCGCCGAGGACTTCGCCAACCCCGAGATCCGGCCCTACCTGGACACCTACGTCCGCGGCTCCAACGGGTACGACTCCGTCAGCCGCGTCAAACTCATGAAACTGCTCTGGGACGCCGTCGGCACCGAGTTCGGCGGCCGCCACGAACTGTACGAGCGCAACTACTCGGGCAACCACGAGCAGGTACGCACCGACATCCTCCAGGCCCAGGCCGCCAGCGGCCAACTCGACGAGTACAAGGGCTTCGCCGAACGCTGCCTGGCGGAATACGACCTCGACGGCTGGACCGTCCCCGACCTCGACTCGTTCCCCGAACTGCGAGAGCAGCGCAAGCGGTTCTGGGGCTGACCCCACACGCCACGAGGGGGCTGGCCCGCCTGCACGCGGGCCAGCCCCCTCGACGCATCCCGCCACCTTCCGTCAACCGGCGCGCGGGCGCATCACCGGCCCCGACCCACCCGGTCCGGCCGCGGCGCCCAGCCCTGCCCGTGCAGCCGGGCCCGGTCCCGCAGCGCCTTCCCACTGGCCGAGCGCGCCAGTTCGGGCACCACGTGGAAGGACTGCGGCACGGCCGCCTCCTGCAGGAACCGCCGGCACCAGGCCGCCAGGTCGGCCCGCCGCAACGCACCGGAGCCGGCCACATGCGCCTCCACCGGGTCCGGGCCCAGCACCACGGCGTCCCGGACGTCCCGGTGGGCGAGCAACACCGCCTCGATATCGACCAGATACTCGCCCGAGGAGGCCCGCCCGTCCCGCCCGCGCAGCCACCAGGCGCCCGTCGCCGCGTCCCTGGCCACCAGGTCGTGCGTCGGCAGCCAACCGCCGCCCGCCAACGCCGGCCACGGCTCGTACGGATAGGGCGACGCGGGGACGTGCACCTGCAGAGCACCGGCGACCACCCGGGTGCGCACACCAGGCAGCGGCACCCCGATCACCCCGGGCCCGTACTCACCCGCCAGGTCCGTGGCGACGACGCCCGTCTCCGTCGTGCCGTACGCCTGCCCCACCCGGACCCCGTAGCGCCGGACGAACGCGCCCGCGGTCTCCACCGGCAGCACGTCGCCACCGGACACGGCCAACCGCAGCCGCGGCAGCCGCGTTCCGGCAGGGGCGTTGGCCAACTGGGCGATCTGGCGGGGGCCGCCCAACACCACGTCGGCGTCCGCCGCGGCGGCCACGACGGCCGCATCCCCGCCGGACGTCGGGAAGACCACCGTCGCGCCGGTCGCCAACGCGTGCAGCACACCCCCGATCAACGCGAACGAGCGCGCCACCGGCTCCAGGACCGCCACCCGCTCGCCACCGCGCGCCACCAACGCCAGCGCACCGATCCGCCGCACCTCGGCCAACAGGGACGACGCGGTGCGCCCCGCGGCCTTGGGTCGACCCGTGGTACCGGAGGAGAACTGCACCAGACAGTGGTCCGTGCCCGCCGGCCGGCCACCGGGCCGCCGCCGCACCAAGACCTCACACTCCGGCGCGAACCGGTCCTCGTCGCCGAGGAGTTCCCCGAGCGTGATCACGAACTGCGGGTCGCTGAGCTCCAACAGCGCCTGCCGCTCCGCGCGCGGAACCGACGGCTCCAACAGCACGACCTGCGCACCCAGGGACCACAGCGCGCACACCACCCACAACTGGGTGAAGCTGGGCGTGCCGTGCAGCGCGACCGTACTGCCCGCACGGATGCCGTGGGCGGGCAGCACACTGGACAACCACGTGGTGCGGGCGCGGAACTCCCGGAAGGACACCGCGTCGGCGCCCGCTCGTGCCCACTGCGCACGCGGGTCGCCGGCGGCGAGGAGCCCCCCGCCCCACCAGCCTCCGTCGTTCATCTTCTCTCCAGGCCGATGCCTCCCCGCCGGCGGCTACTTCTCGACGCAGAACTCGCCGACGGGCCAGCCGACATGGCGCTTGTCGGTGGCGACGTGCCCGAGCACCAGGTCGCCCCGCTTCAGCTCCGTCACGTTCAACACCGCCGCACCCGGGCCCAGGACCCGCACATGCCAGTCGTCCTGCACGATCAGGTTGACCTCGACCCCCTCGGGCGACACCGCCCGGATGCCCAACAGCGGACGCGATTCGAGCTTGATCCGCCCCACCACGATCCGGCGGGTCCGGCCGTCGGCCCCCACCGCCAACACCGCCGAGCCCGCCTTCAACTCGCTCAGGTAGTTGGTGCGGTTGTCCTGACCGAAGACGTACGAGTGCAGCGCACCCGCGTTGACCCGGAACGGACGCGTCGGCATGTAGGGCAGCGGATGGGTCTCGCTCACGCACAGGACGAACCCGTGCGCGTACGAGCCGATGAGCATCCCCTCGTCCTTCTCGAAGTGCGTGCAGGTGTCGATGCACACCCGGTCGCCCAGACCGAGGTGTTCGATCGACTCCACCGTCAGCGTGGTCAGCTCCAGGTCGGGAGTCCCCTCTCGCAGCAACTCCACGAGCCGGAAGACGTCATTGGCATCGCGCGGGGCCAGCAGGACGCCCTCCGAACCCTTCTCCAGCACGTCGACGATGACCTTCGCCTCCTCCAAGTCATCCGCCCGACACACGAGTTGACCGGGGGAGCGGTCGGCTGCCGCGATCACGATCTCCAGCGGGATCTTCGTCGGGTCCTTGAACTGCACCACCGTGTACGGCAGTGCCACCGCCGTCTCGCAGGCCAGGGTCAACGTGGGGTCGTCGACGACGTCCACCAAACCGGCCACGTCCGGCTCGCACGCCTGGTGTCGCGTCCGGAGCCGGTCGAGGCCACCGGCACCGGCGACCTCCCGCAGCACGATCAGCCCGTCCGGGGCCCCCTCGGCCGGCGGCTCCGCGCCGGCCAGGATGCGCTTGACGGTGACCGGGAGCGTGGCGAGCGTGTCGATGTCGCCGTCCACGATGCCGTCGACGCGGGCGTGCACGGCCGCGTCGACGACCGCCTCCCGCTGCTCGGCGGGAACGGTACGGAGGTCGATCCAGGCGAACTTCACAGGGCACCTGCCAATTCGGGAGAGGACTCGGACGGGCGCGCGGGACTGCTGCCGTGGACGATCGCGGCCAGGTCCCGGACCACGGACTGGGGTGAGGCACTGGTGAACACCCGGCGGCCCACGGCGAGTCCGGCGCAACCGGACGTCATCACCGCCCCCGCGAAGGCCGCCAGATCCTCCTCGGAGCCACCGCCGCCCGCGACGACGACGGGCAGCGGAGCGGACTGGACCACCTCGGCCATCCGCGCCGCCGGTGCGGCGAGCACCGTCTTGACGATGTCGACGCCGAGATCGGCCGCGACGCTGACGGCGTGCGCCACGAGCTCCGGCCGGGCGGGATCCGTCACCCGGGGACCCCGGGGGTAGACCATCGCGATCAGGGGCATGCCCCAGCGCTCGCACGCCCCGGCCACGGTTCCCAGGTCGCGCAGTTGCGCGGGCTCGGTGTCCGAACCCAGGTTGACGTGGACGCTCACCGCGTCCGCCCCCAGGCGCAGGCACTCCTCGACATCGCCGACGAGGACCTTGGCATCCACGTCCGGTCCCACGACGGTGCTCGCGCTCAGGTGCACCACGAGTCTGGTGTCCGCCAACAGACTGGGCGGTATCGTCCGGGCTCTGCCTTTGTGCACCACGACGGCGTCCGCACCGCCCGCCGCCAGGTCCGCCACCAGGCCGGGGAAATCGGCCGCGGGCACGATCGGCCCGTCGGAGACGGAGTGGTCCAGCGGGACGAACAGATACCGGCCGTCACCGGGGCGGGACAGCCGTGCCAGGCGCAGTGCTCTTCCGGTCAGCGGCATTGATGTCATGACACGCCCCCATTCGTACGCGACAGCTCTGCCTCATGACGGAACTCTCGCAAGGGCCACTGAAGAATCGAGCCAACCCGTCTCCGCAGCAGGCGCCGTCACCCCGCCCGGGACCGCGCTTCCGAACGGCCCGGCTGGTCAGCCCCGTTGACGTGCGACCGGCGGTGTCCTCGTGTGCCGAAGCGCACCGAGCGCGTGCCCCCGGTGCACGATCGGCCGCCGCCGTTGCCTCGTGGAGCGCTTCACCTCGGAGCGTCCTCCGGGGCCACATGTGCAAACCGTTTGGTCAATTCCCCAAGCATGTGCCAGATCATTTACGGATCGGCTTCGCAGCTGCAGTATGGGAGGGCTGGGTCGACGGCAGGTGAGGAGTGCCGATACCTCCGGCACTGCCGGCGTCAGTGGAGTCTCGTTGACGGCCGGGTGCGCGAGCGGTGCACCACGCGCCTGCGCGGCGACCTGGATTCCGGCCCGTGGGACGGACGCTTCGGCCAACTGCGCAGCCAGGCGTCCTCCGAAGGCTCGCTCGTCACAGTGCGCGCGGCAGCGCAAGGAGAAGACGCAAGGAGAAGAGGAGCACCGCCATGGGCATACCTGATCGTATGGACGAGAAACTGCGCGCCCTGGGCCTGGTGGCGGCACAGCGCAAGGCGACGGCGCTGTTCGCCGAGGTCGAAGCGCGGCGCCTGGTGGCGCCCGGGGCCGGCGAGCGGGAGGTCAGCGACCGGATTCGGGATCTGGCGAACGAGATGTTCGGGACGACGAAGCACTGGCACAAGCGGATCGTCCGGGCCGGCCCACACACCCTGTTCCCGTACCGCGAGAATCCGCCGGACCGGGTCATCGGGGCGGACGACATCGCCTTCGTCGACTTCGGCCCGATCTTCGAGGAGTACGAAGCGGACTTCGGCCGCACCTTCGTCTTCGGTGACGATCCGGTCAAGCACCGGCTGCGGGAGGATTTGGCGACCGTCTTCGCGGCGGGCCGGCGCGCGTTCCAGGCCGATCCCGACATCACGGGTAAGCAACTGTACGCCGAGGTGGAACAGTTGGCGTCCGGGGCCGGCTGGTCCCTGGGCGGCTGGCACGCGGGGCATCTCGTCGGGGAGTTCCCGCACGAGACGATCGACGGCGCCAAGACGGATGCGTACATCGTGCCGGACAACGACCATCCGCTCCGTCGCACCGACAGGGCGGGCTGGCGCTGCCACTGGATCCTGGAGATTCATCTGGTGGACGAGGAGCACGGATTCGGCGGCTTCTACGAGCAGTTGCTGGACCTGGCCTGACGAGAGGCCGGCGGCCGGAAAGTCGCCCACAGGCCGCCGCCGGCCTGGTCCCGACCGGTGGCGCAACCGTCTGGAGCGGGGTCAGTAGACGTCGCGGACGTAGCGTTTGTCCGCGGACAGGCGCCTGACGTAGTCGGTGGCTTCGTCGGCGTCCATGTTGCCTTGGGCGGCGGCGATGTCCTTGAGGGCCTGGTCGACGTCCTTGGCCATGCGTCCGGCGTCGCCGCAGACGTAGAAGTGGGCGCCGTCCTGGAGCCACTGCCACAGGCGGGGGCCGTGTTCGCGCATCCGGTCCTGGACGTAGACCTTGTTGCGCTGGTCGCGGGAGAAGGCGAGGTCGAGGCGGTCGAGGTGGCCGGATGCGCGGTACGCCTCCAGCTCCTCGCGGTAGTAGAAGTCGGTGGCCCGGCGCTGCTCGCCGAAGAACAGCCAGTTGGGGCCGGTGTGGCCGCGGGCCCGACGGTCTTCGAGGAAGCCGACGAAGGGCGCCACGCCGGTGCCGGGCCCGACCATGATCATGGGGGTGGCGGGGTCAGCGGGCGGTCGGAAGTTTGCCGAACGCTGCACGAAGACCTGCACCGGGCCGTCGTCGGCGTGGTCGGCGAGGTAGGTCGAGCACACGCCCTTGCCGTCGCGGCCGCGGTCGTCGGTGTAGCGGACGACGGAGACGGTGAGGCGGACCTCGCTGGGGTGCACGAGCGGGCTGGAGGATATGGAGTACAGGCGGGGCTGAAGGCGCTTGAGGACCCCCGCCCAGTCCGCCGCCGAAGCGCGGACGGGGAACGCGCCGATGACGCCGGCGGCCTGGCGGCCCCAACTCCACTTCGCGAGCGCGTCCTTGTTGTCCGGGCGCAGCAGCCGCTTCAGCTCGTGGCTGCCGGTCCGCTCGGTCACGAACCTCAGCAGGTCGGTGGTGATGTGGGTGAGGTCCAAGCGGGTGCGCAGGGCCTCATCGAGGGGGAGGGACACTCCGTCGCCGACATCGACGACTTCGTCGGGGTCCAGACCGGTGAGGGCGAGCCATTCGGCGACGAGACCGGCGCCGTTGATCGGCCATACCCCGAGGGCGTCACCGGCCTCGTAGGCGAGCTCGCCGTCGCGGGTGTCGAGCGCGAACTGCCGTACCTCCTTCTCCGAACTGGGCAGGCTCAGCAGCCGGTTGCCGATGAGCAGCGTGGCGAACGGCGACGCCTTGGTGTAACCGGCCGGTGCGGTGGCGGCGGGGTCGGGCATGGCCGTCTCGACCGCGCCCGCCGGAACGGACCGCCGCTCGTCAGCCGTGGCCAGCGCCGTGGCCACCTGCCCGAGCCACCGCCCGGCGGTCTCCTCGAAGTCGGGTTCGCAGTCGGTGCGGGGGAGGAGACGGGTGGCTCCGAGCGCGGCAAGGCGTTCGTCGAGCCGGCGGCCATGGCCGCAGAAGTCGTCGTAGGCGGAGTCACCGAAGGCGAGGACCGCGTACCGGATTCCCTCCAACCGGGGGGCGTTCGGGGCGGACAGAGCCTGCCAGAAGTCGGCGCCGTTGTCCGGGGCGGCACCGTCGCCGAAGGTGCTGGTGACGAGGAGGACATCGGTACCAGGAGCGAGGCGGGCCGGGGTCGCGTCGGCCATGGGGAGCAGTTCGGGGGCGCGGCCCGCCCCGGCGAGGTGCGAGGCCGCACCACCGGCGAACTCCTCGGCGTTACCGGTCTGGGAGGCCCACAGGATGACCAGGTCACGGGCCGGTACGGCGGCATCAGCGGCCTGCGCATCGGGCTGCGCGGGCGCCGGAGGCGGCGCGGCGTTGGCGGTGCGGGAGTACATCCCGGCCAGGACACCGTCGACCCACAGGGCGTGGTCCGGATCGAAGGGTGCGCCCGGCGGCAGGACGGGGACCTGCCCGTCCGGCGGGGTGAGAGCGAGGCCGGCGAGATATCCGGAGAGGTAGCGGCGCTCCGCCTCGGCCAGGGGCGCGGAGGCGAGGCCGGCGACGCCGAACAGCGTGGCCAGCGCGCGGACGGGGGAGTCCGCAGCGACGGGTGCCGCGTCGGCCTGCACGGCCACCGGAGACGCGGGCGCGGACTCCGGTTCGGCGCTCTCCCGGGCCGCGGGAACGGGGGTGACCGTCTTGGTGAGGGCGACGGCGCAGACCTTGAACTCGGGCTGGAAGGAGAGCGGGTCGACGGCGTCGCTGGTGACGGCATTGACGCTGAGGTACTCGCCGAACAGATCGTTCCAGTGGAACGGGGCGAAGCACATGCCCGGCCGCACGCGGTCGGTGACCACGACGGGCAGTACGGCACGCCCGCGGCGGGAGGCGACCTCCAGGTGGTCACCCTCGACAACGCCAAGATCCTCGGCGTCCTCGGGGTGAACCTCCACGAACGGGCCGGGGTTGAGCTTGTTGAGCTTGGCGACCCTGCCGGTCTTGGTCATCGTGTGCCACTGGTGCTGGAGGCGACCCGTGTTGAGGACGAACGGGTAGTCGTCGTCGGGGAGTTCGGCCGCCGGCAGGTGCGGGCGGCCGAAGAACCGGGCGCGTCCGCTCGCGGTGGGGAAGGCCAGGCGGGGGCGGGTGCCGTCCTCGCGTTCCAGGAGGGTCTGGCTGACGCCGTCGTTGAGATAGCGGATCGGGTTGCGGTCCGGGCCGTCGACGGCAGGTGCCGGCCACTGGACGGGGGTGGTGCGCAGCCGGTCGTAGCTCACGCCGCGCAGGTCCCAACCAGTCTTGGGGTTCCACGCCCGCCTGAGCTCTTCGAACACCTCCTCGGCACAGGCGTAGGTGAAGCCGTCGACGAAGCCCATCGCGCGGGCCACCCGGGCGATCAACTGCCAGTCCGGCAGCGCCTGGCCGGGCGCGTCGACGGCCCCCGGCACGAGGGTGAGGTTCCGTTCGGAGTTGACCATGACACCGTCGGACTCCGCCCACAGCGTGGCGGGCAGTACGACATCGGCGTAGGCGTTGGTCTCGGTCTCGGCGAACACGTCCTGGGTGATGACGAGTTCGGCGGCCTCCAGACCGGCGATGACGCTCTTGCGGTTGGCCACCGAGGCGACCGGGTTGGTGCAGATGATCCAGCACGCCTTGATGTCGCCCGCGGCCAACCGCTCGAACATCTCGACCGTGCCGCGCCCGACCTCGGTACGCAGCGTGCCCTCGGGGATGTTCCACAGGTTCTCGATGAACGCGCGCTCGGAGTCGACCAGTACGGAGCGCTGCCCGGGCAGGCCCGGTCCCATGTAGCCCATCTCGCGTCCGCCCATGGCGTTGGGCTGGCCGGTCAGCGAGAAGGGGCCGGACCCCGGGCGGCAGATGGCACCGGTGGCGAGGTGCAGGTTGACCAGGGCATTGGTGTTCCAGGTGCCGTGGGTGGACTGGTTCAGGCCCATGGTCCAGCAGCTCATCCACTCGCCGGCCTCGCCGATCCATTGCGCGGCCCGGCGGATGTCGCTTTCGGGGATGCCGGTGATCTCCGCGACCTTCTCGGGCGGATAGTCCGCGAGGAAGACGGGCATCTCCTCCCAGCCCTCGGTGAACTCGGTGATGAACTCCTCGTCGGTGTGGCCGTTCGCCACCAGCAGGTGCAGCAGGCCGTTGAGCAGGGCCAGGTCCGTGCCGGGCCTGATCTGGAGGAAGAGGTCGGCCGTGTCGGCGGTGGCGTTGCGGCGCGGGTCGACGACGATCAGCTTGGCGCCCGCCGACTTCACCCGGTCCATCATCCGCAGGAACAGGATCGGGTGGCAGTCGGCCATGTTGGCGCCGATGACGAAGAACGCGTCCGCGCGGTCGAAGTCCCGGTAGGAACCGGGTGGGCCGTCCGCGCCCAGCGACAGCTTGTAGCCGGTTCCGGCGGAGGCCATGCACAGCCGGGAGTTGGACTCGATCTGGTTGGTGCGCACAAAGCCCTTGGCCAGCTTGTTCGCCAAGTACTGCGCCTCCAGGGACATCTGCCCGGAGACGTAGAAGGACAAGGCGTCCGGCCCGTGCGCGTCGAGGATCGTCCGCAGCCGGCCCGCGACCGACTCGATGGCCTCGTCCACGTCCGTCTCAACGGGCTCGGCGCCGCGCTCGGCACGCACCAGCGCCTTCGCCGCCCGCCCCGGAGCGGCCATCACGTCCGCGCTGGTCGCCCCCTTGGTGCACAGCCGGCCGGAATTGGCGGGGTGCGCCTTGTCCCCGGACACCTTCGCCCCACGGAGCCGACCGTCGGCAGGGTCCCGCGCCACGTCCAGAACGATCCCGCAGCCCACCCCGCAGTACGAACAGACCGTACGGACGCTGCCGTCCTTCGCGCCAGTTGCCACCAAAACTCCACTCCGCGGCGTGTCCACTCCCTTGAGCCGGACTGCCCCCGTCAGCGGCAGCAGCCCAGAGACAGCAGCTTAGGAAGATCGAATTTCGATTCCGTCACGAGCCGCGAGTGCCTGGCGTTACACCCGGCGCACACCGCACCACGGGCACGCGTGAGATGCCCACGCCGCCCCTACCGACACTCGACGCAGCGCCGTGCGGACGAACTGCGGCGGGACCGCCACCGGGACGGGACGGCCGTCCAGGCACAGTGCACTTCCGGTGACACGTTGTCGTGCCAGAGGGATGCGTGGGGCGGCCGTTTGCCGCCCCACGAAGTGGCTGCGGGCCGACGGTCAGTGTCCTGCGGCCAGTTGGGCAATTTTGACGATGACCAAGCCGACCGCAATGACCAGGTAACCGCGCAGCGTGAGCAGCCCGGCTCGGCGCAGGGGGGAGAACTTCGGCTTCTCCAGGGCGGAGAGTGCGGGGGTGCGCCACGCCTTGCGGTCGGCCTCCAGCAACGCCTTGCGGTCTGCCTTGCTCAGGGGTTCGGGTACGGCTGGATCATCCTGGTCCATGGCGTGTAGCCAAGCGGCCACGCGCGCGGCGGCGACGTTCGCCGCATGCCGCGACCGCAGGGCAACGAAGGTCCCGCCGACAGCGCCGACGGCCGCGCCGGCAGCGAGACCGACCTCCCATTGCGTTGTGGTCAGGTTCGGAAAGAAGGTGGCCGCGGTCAGTGCCAGTGAGAGCAGCACCAGCGTCCAGACGATCAGGCCCGCGACGATGTTCTGCTTGGCGGTGTTCACCCACGGGCCCAGCACCGGCCGGTCGTTGCACAACAGGACGAGGAAGACGGTTGCCGAAGGGAGCAGGACCCCCGCCAGTGCCTGGACGCCCTGGGTGATCAGGCCCTGGACCTGGTCGTTCGCCGCGAGTGTGACCGTGGCGGAGATGCCGATCAGGAGGGCGTAACCGACGTAGAACAAGGGAGCCTCGGACATCTTCCAGTGCAGCGAGTGCCGCTTTTTGAAGGTGTCCCCGAAGGTGTAGGCGGTGGCCAGTCCCACGGCGTTGGCGCCGATGAGGGCGGTGTCCAGCAGGAGGATCGCGAACAGCGCCCCCAGGGCCGAACTTCCGTGTTCCCGCAGCCCGTTCGCCACACCACCGGCGTCGCTGAACTGACCGAACAGGTCCGTGCCGTGGAAGACGAAGGCCGCGGTCGCCATGATCGCCGCACCGCCGGCCATGACGACAGCGATGCC
This sequence comes from Streptomyces sp. WZ-12, assembly GCF_028898845.1. Classification (NCBI taxonomy): domain Bacteria; kingdom Bacillati; phylum Actinomycetota; class Actinomycetes; order Kitasatosporales; family Streptomycetaceae; genus Streptomyces; species Streptomyces sp. WZ-12. The sequence goes on from NZ_CP118574.1 coordinate 8,606,106, forward strand.
GATCCACAGGTCCGCGCGCTCGTAACGGATCCAACGCGGCGTGATCCGCTTGTCCACCACGTTCGACTGCTGGAAGAACAGCTGCCACGGGGCGACGGTGGTACCGACGATGGCGACGATCACGAGCAGCAGCGTGGAGTCGAGCCCGCCGGGGAACTGCGGGATCAAACCCTGAGCGGCCGTGCCGACCTTCGGATGAGCCAGCAGCGCCATGGGGAACATCACCACGTTCACCGCGATCAGCAGGAACAAGAACCGCTCCCAGCGCCGGAAGGACCCCCCGGCCACCACGGCGAACAGCAGCACGGCAGCCATCGGGACGGCCACGTACGCGGGTATCCCGAAGTAGCTCAGTGCCTGGGAGACGCCGGTGAACTCGGTCACGATCGTCAGCGCGTTGACCAGGAACAGATCACCGACGCTGAAGGCACCCCAGAACGTGCCGAACCGTTCGAAGATCAGCCGGGCGTGCCCGACACCGGAGACCGCTCCGAGACGGACCACCATCTCCTGGTTGACGTAGAGCACCGGGATCAGCAAAGCCAGGGTCCACAGCAGCTTCATGCCGTAGTTCTGGCCTGCCTGAGCGTACGTCGACACGCCGCCGGCGTCGTTGTCCCCGACCATCACGATCAGTCCGGGCCCCATGATCACCAGTAGCGCGCGGATGCGCTGCCCCCACGACCGCCGCCGACCGCTGTCCCCTTGGCGGATGGTTCCCAACGCACCGACGATGTCCCCGACATGCGCGGGATCCTGCACCGCCGTGCCAACAAGGGCACGGCTCCCTTCCTGACGGGGATCTTGATCGGGAGTCTGCCGAGTGATGCCAAAAGCCATGTATCTGCCTCCCTGAACCGTACGCCCACAGGCGGGAGCACCCGCGTACGGGCGTGGCGAAAAACGGCTCCATGGCGAGCCGTTGAAGAGCGATGAAGAGCCAACGGGCGGACGTCTGGCGGCGCCGCTGGAACGAAAGCGAGCCGCCGCGCGGCATCCCGTTGACCGTGGAATGCGCGGCACGCCTCACGCGCGGTCACAGCGCGAGGGAATGACTCAGGCGTCTACCTTCACGAGGCCAGGCTGCATGTGAGGCCGCGTATGTCCATCAGGAACCATCCTGACCACCTCCAATATTGGATGCGTCGTTACGCTCACGACAGGGAAGCCTTCCTGCCTGCGCCGGACAGACACCCTCCACGTAAGAGCTTCGACACTGCACGGCGTATCCCCACCCGGACGGGCGGGAAGCCACTTGGGGTCACCCCTTAAGCCGAGGAGACCTGTCCTGATCCTGGGCGTCTCTCGACGTCGTCGGGTCAGTGGCCTGTATCCGTGCAGACGCCTCACCGAACGAGGTGCCCGTTTCCAGCCACCGGAACGCTACCCCACTTGCGTCACCGCGCAAATGAACACCGCTTCAACAACCCCCCAAGAAATCAACGCAGTTGAGGAAAAGTCCCATGCCTGCGGACGGTCTGACCCCGCGCGAGCCGCCTGCACGGAAGCCTGCTCCGACGTCGAAAGTGGCGTGCGTGGCCCGGGTGGCCGATCAGCAAAGGCCGAGGGGCTGCTACGAAGTCCGCGCAGCGGCGCTCGCTCGGGTTGTCCCCGCTCAGGCCGTTCCCTGGGAGGGTTTCTCGTCGTCCGGACCGGGTGGCCGGGGAGGGGCCGAGGGGGTGTTCTTGGTGTGCAGGTGCCAGCGCACGTTGCGTACACCGGGCTCGCGGGTCAGGTGGACGACGAGCCGTTCCAGCGCGGCGGTGGCGGAGGCGTCCGGGGTGAGGGCGACTTGCGCGAGCACGCTGACTCTGCCGTCCGGCCTGACGGTGCACCGACTGTCCACTCGCACGTCGGTGCCTGTGAACATGTGCGAGAACAGGGTGAGCGTCTTGTTCATCGCGTGCCCGTCGCACACGGCCTGGAGGGCGCAATGCACCGTCAGGGGGCGTGCGGGGTCCTTGAGGCGCCGGAAGCCTGGACGGGGTAGAAGGTGCATGGGCGCATCCTGGAAGAGTCAGTCAACGGCGAGGGAAATGACGCCAGTTGATGAGCCGTGAAGGAACGAAGGGCGAGGCGGGCCGGACTGTTGCGAAGCGAGGGCCGTCCAGCGGTCAATGTTCGTGCAGGAGCCTCGCCAGTGAGGTGCCTGCTGATGCCTGAGCGTAGTGCCATGATTGCACCTGGGCGCAAGTGTTGCCCCAACCTTGGCTCGATGGCACCCCCAACTCCTGCCAGCGGTAAGCCCCTTGCGCCAGTAGGTCGGAGCGCCCCAGCGGTGAAAAGCCTGCGTCCCCGCCACCGCGTACTGCTGTACTGCGGCAGGGGCTTCTGGCTCGACGTCGACACCACCTCCGACTGCGGCGACGGCCTGCGGATCGCGGGCTACAGCAACCCGGCCGGCCAGTCGGCGATCCCACACGCGTGGGCGCTGCCGGCCAGTCACCCTCGGCGATCAACTCGCTTGTGGTCTGGGAGACATGCGTGTTGGCAGTACGGGAGCCGGTCGAGGAGGTCGGCTCCCGCTGCTCACGCATACTGCGGTCGGTCGTCAGAGCCCTTGCTGCCATCGAGTACTTCTGACCGGTTTCATGCCGAGGACGCCTGTTGGGCGCTGGAGTAGGTCGCGGACGCTGGTGCTTCGAAGGCCGCCGACCTCAGTTGAAGCCCCTGGTCAGCCACCACTACTCGGCGAAGGGCGAGCCCGACACCTGTCTATCCTGCGCCAAGTACCCACAACCGCACCGGACATGAGAACAGAGTGCGTCCTCTGGCGCGGGTGGTCTTCATCCTGTGCTGGCAGTGGCCGGATCGTAGGAGTGTGGGCGCAGAACGGCGCGGCCTGCGTTGGCGTCGTTGTAGAGGTCTTGGGCGTCCTTGCCGTACAGGGGTGAGTAGGTGACGTTGTCGGCGTTGGCATCGTTCCCGCCGCCGTTGTAGCCGCCAACGCTGCCGATGACCCTGCCGGTCTCGGTGGAAGGGTTGTAGTCACTGATCCACGGGCCTCCGGAGACGCCCCCGTAGAAGCCGTTGCACTCCATTTGCATCTGCCGAAAGCCCAGCAGCCGCTTGGTGGCGACGTCGCAATGGACGGCCTTGTGGGCGGGGTTGACCGCGGCGGAGTAGGGATAGCCGATCACCGTGACGTGGTTGTTGTACCGCGGGGTCTGGGCGAACGTCAGGGCCCCGGTGACGTCTTCGAGCCTCTTGCCCCTGTCGTTCGCGTCGACCTGGACAAAGGCCAGATCCAGGTCTGATACCGCTTGCTTGGTGTTGGCCCGGTAGCGCGGGTCCACGAACAGGCGGGTCGCCGGGTAGAACCCGTGGGGTTGGGCGGCGGCGGAGTATCCGAAATGGTAGTCGGGCACGAAGATCGCGTGCCTGGCGTGGGTGAGGCCGAGGGCGCAGTGCCCGGCCGTCAGGACAAGACTGTGCCCGCCGCTGTGCACCACACTGCCTGTGCAGTACGTGGCCTTACCGCTCACCGGGCTGCCGTCGTAGAAGAACGTTCCCACCATGGGCATCCCCTCGAAGTGCTCGGCCGTCCGGGGAAGCACACCAGCGAGGCTGAGTTGTTCGAGGGCTTCCGACAGGTCCGAACCCAGCCGAACGACGCGTGCCACGTCGACGGGGAGCGCTTCGCCCATACGCTGCGCGGTCCAGTACGCTCCCTCCTGCCGGCTCCGCGCCGGTCCCGGGAGGGGCAGGTGGCCCAACAGGCCCGAGACCAGGGGGACTTTGTCGCGGCCTGCTGGTCGAACGAGTTCGCTCGAATCCTGTCCCGCGGATGCCGGGGCCACCAGCCCCTGGTCGAGGCCGACGCTGAGCGCGTAAGCGCACAACGCCAACCCCACCGCTCCCATCAGCTTTTTCCTACGCACTGCCATCGAAAACCCCTTTCAGGGCGAGTACCTGGACAACCGACTTCTACGGAAATGTCGTCAGGTGAGCTGACGGTATGTTCAACGTGTGTGGTGCGGAGGGGACACGGGATGCCAGTCCCGAAGCGGCCACTCCATAGGCGACGGACCCGCGGCAGCTCCTCCGAGGTGGGACGTAGTTCCCTCAAGGGAGCCGTCGTTCGGCGACCTCCCCCGGGTCGGGGAGCGCCGCCAGGGAATTCCGGGCGCCTTTGGCTGTCGGTGACCCGCGCGCACGCCGACAGCCTGCCTGGCGAGGTGTTCTCGTGTCGCTGAATGTAGCCGCGTGACGAGGCACGCGGACAGGCGCTTGACCCAACCTTGGAGGGCTCCCTACCAGGCGCTGGCCGGTGGGGTGAGTCGGCCTCATTGCTGGCGAATCGTTCATCCTCAACGCCTCCAAGGGGGCCGGCCGGTGAGGTGGTGACGCGGCACTACGCGCGGTGCGGGAGGAGGGCTCGCCGCCTTCCGCGCCAGGCGAATCGACTCGACGAGCTGCGGGCCCGCGACCAGAGCCAACCCGTCGCCGGAGCCAGGGGTTCTTCCACCGCCGCCAACACCAACTCCACCTCTTCCGCGGTTACTTCGGCGGCCCACACGTCCGCTACGCCATCGAAGAGAACCCTTTGAGTTTCGGATCAGTACTGCGCAGTCAGCGGCATGTCACACACCATCAGACTGTTCTGGAAAGTCCGTAGCGGGGCCAGGACGAGAAGGCCGTCGGCCGCCGAGCTGGTTGCGGACGAGGGGGATGACTTCGGTGGCGAACCGTTCGAGGTACGGGGCCCGGCCGCCCGACAACGGGGCGGGCATGGGATGCGCGACGACCACGGAGGTCGGGAGGCCGTCGCCGAGGGCCTGTACCAGCTGCTCGGCGATCATCCTGGGCGTTCCGTAGAGGGCGAAGGCATCGGCCACCTCGTCGGGGAGGAAGGAGACCACCCGGCCGGACTCCCGCAGATCTGCGGCGTGATGGAAGTCGGGCCAGACCTTCGCCTTGAGCTCCTCGATGGGCGGTCCGTTCCACTCGAAGCCGGGAGGGCCGAACAGCCGGGGCGAGTACTCGTAGTACCCGGCGGCCAGGGAGCGGCTGATGAGGGCGGCGCGTTCGAGGTCGTCCCCCAACACCGTATGGAAGACGGCCCCGATCCTGACCCCATCCGGATTCCGGCCCGCCTCCGCCGCCCCCGCACGAACCGCGTCGACGGCCGCGCTCAGATTGGCCCGATGGCGTCCGACCCGGATGAACACTCCGTCCGCCACCCGGCCGGCCATGCGCAGCGTGCGCGGCCCACCGGCGGCGATCCAGACCGGGACCGGCGCGGCGTGGGTCAGGCGGGCCCGTCGCGGGGCCGACGGTACCTCCACCTCTTCTCCGGACAACAGCCCTTGGGTCAGGGTGACGGCTTCGGCGAGGCGGGCCACGGTGGCCGGGCGTTGGCCCATGAGGCGGACTGCCGTGTCGCCCGCGCCGTAGGTGAGCATGGTCCGGCCGGGGGCCGGTCCCGCGACCGTCGCGATCGATGAGGCGATCACTGCGGGATGACGCATCACCGGGTTCACGATGAGCGGCCCGAGCCCGATGCGTTCCGTGCGTGCGGCGGCGAAGGCCAGATTCACATACGGGTCACGCAGTAGGAGCGGGGTCGAGGGGATGAACGCGTAGTCCCAGCCGAGATGCTCGGCCCGGCGCACATCGGCGGCGAAGGCAGGCGGTGAGGTGAAGTCGAAGCGATTCAATCCGAATGCTGGCATCGCCGCCATGTGATTCCTCCGCGCGAACTCCCGAGCGGCACGCTTGGCACGACCGGTCAACGACGCACAGACTGACCGGCTCAAACGGACGCACAGCGCCATTACGGCACCAGCGGTATGTCACACACCATCGGATCGGGTGGCGTCCCATGCCGTTGCCGCAACAGCGGCTCCCGAACCGATCATTCGTGTGGTGACGCCAAGTCCACTGAACCGCTCCGGTTTTCCAGCCGGTGGCTTGTCGGCCGGTGATTGGTCGGCTCCTGGTTCCGTGTCAGGAGTGGTTCGATGAGGATCGGCGATCCGCCCTCGGCGCGGGAGGGCGCCGAGGGCGGTCTGTGTGGCTAGAGCTGGGTGGCGCCGCCGTCGACGAAGAGTTCCGCGCCGGTGGTGAAGGAGCTCTGGTCCCCAGCCAGGTAGAGGGCGGTGGCGGCGACCTCGTCGGGACGGCCGGCTCGGCCGAGTGGGGTCGGTGCGGCGGGCTCGTCGGCCGGGCCGTCTTGCGGGAGTGCGGCCCGGAGTTCGTCGGCGCCGGGGGTTGCGACGGGGCCGGGGGTGAGGGCGTTGACGCGGATGCCGCGGCCGACGAGTTCGGCGGCCCAGGTGCGGGCGAGGCTGCGGATCGCGGCCTTGGTGGCGGCGTAGATGCCGAGGCCCGGGACACCGCGCAGGGCGGCGCTGGAGGAGAGCAGGATCACCGAGGCGCCGGCCGGGAGCAGGGGGAGTGCCTTTTGGACGGTGAAGACCGTGCCCTTGAGGTTGATGGAGGTGGTGCGGTCGTACTCCTCCTCGGTGATGGTGCCGAGCGGGCCGGAGTCGCCGACGCCGGCGTTGGCCACGACGATGTCGAGTCGACCGCTGCGCTCGGTGATCTCGGCGAAGAGCCGGTCGAGGTCGGCGAGTTGTGATACGTCGCTCCGGATGCCGATTGCGCGGTCGCCGATCTGGTCGACGGCGTGCTCCAGTTCGGCCTTGCGGCGGCCGGTGAGGTAGACGGTGGCTCCCTCGGCGGCGAACCGGCGGGCGATGGCCAGGCCGATGCCGGTGGAAGCCCCGGTGACGAGGGCGGTCTTGTTGTCGAGCTGTCCCATGACATTCTCCGGGTGATTGATGTAACCGTTGTGGTTACATTTCGGGGCGCAAGAAGCGCCGTACTGTCGCGGCCGGGTGGGGCTCGCGGTCGAAGTTAAGTGGCTTTGAGTACGTCGCGCAGCACGTCTTCCAGGGTGGTTCTGGCCAGCTCCGCTCGGAGGGCGGTCTCGACTCCGTCGTAGGCGACGCCCAGCACCGGTGCTATGCCGTGGCCCACGACGCACTCGGGGTCGGGTGTGGCCGGGTGCAGGGCGAAGATCGGCCCTGGCTCAACCGCCTCGTAGACGTCGAGCAGGGTGATCGTCGGCAGGGCCCGCGACAGTGTCCAGCCGGCGCCGGCGCCTCGTCGTGAGTCGACCAGGCCGGCCTTGCGTAGCTGGGCCAACAGGCGCCGGATCACTACGGGGTTGGTATTGACGCTCGTCGCGATCTGCTCGGAGGTGGCTACCTCGTGGCCGCGGCGCTGATACAGCCCGATCCAGGTCAGGGCGTGCGCGGCGACGGTCAGCCTGCTGTTGGCACTCATGTCGTCCCTCACCTCCCTTGTGTTGTAACCATAACAGTTATGCCTGTCCTCGTCGAGTGCCCGAGGTGAGTGCCCGCGTGGAGGCCCTGTTCGGGGGCGCCTGTTCGTCGTGGTGACGGCCGTCGAACCGCGGCCGAACCCCGGATCACGGCTGTGCCGAAGGGAAGCGAGGAGCGCGCTTCTCGCGCAGGGCCGTGTAGCCCTCCACGACGTCCGGGCCGAGGAAGGTGAGCATTTCGTAGGCGGCGGATTGGTCGAAGGTGGGGCCGAAGGCGCGTAGCCAGTTGTTGAGTGTGCGTTTTGTGAGGCGGATGGCTTGTTGGGGGCCGGTGGCGAGGTTGTCGGCGATTCTGAGGGCCTCGTCGAGGACCTGGTCGCGGGGGAGGGCCTTGGCGACCATGCCGAGGCGCTCGGCCTCGGCGCCGGTGAGCATGTCGCCGGTCAGCAGGTAGTAGCGGGCCTTGGCCATGCCGGCCAGGAGTGGCCAGATGATGGCGGCGTGGTCGCCCGCGGCGACGCCGAGCTTGACGTGCCCGTCGCCGATCTTCGCGTCCTCGGCCGCGATGGCGACGTCGGCGAGCAACGCGGCGACCGTACCGGCGCCCACCGCAACGCCGTTGATCGCCGAAACGATCGGCTTCTCGCAGTTGATGATGTTGTAGACGAGGGCGCTCATCTCGCTGAGCATGTGCGAGACCCGGTCGTAGTCTCCGGCCATCCGCTCGACCATCGCGAGGTCCCCGCCGGCGGAGAACGCCCGGCCCGCGCCGGTGATGACGGCGACGCGGGTCTCGGGGTCGGCGGAGACGTCGTTCCAGACCCCGGCGAGCTCGGTGTGCATCTGCTCGTCGGCGGCGTTGTACTTCTCGGGCCGGTCGAGGGTGATGAGGAGAACGCCGTTCGGGCGGCGGGAGAAGGCGAGTTGCTCGTATTGCTCGTAGCCGGCGAAGGTCACCTGAATCCTCCGTTCGTCTCGGTCCGCGTCCGCGAGGACCGGTGTGGTGGACGGCCACAGCCAACCACAGGCGGCCGCAGTGGGCGGGTGGCGAGACAGCGCCGCGGGGGCGCCCTTCTCGGGCGTCCCCGCGGTCACCGGTGTGGGTCAGTCGCGCCCGGTGCTCGCCACGGTGTCGTGGGCGAACTCCAGGTGGGCGAGGCCGGGTAGTACGGCGCCGGCCTCGACCAGCGCGGCTGCCTGGTGTGTGGTGGTGATGGCCACGACCGTGCAGCCGGCGGCCCGTCCGGAGCGGATTCCCGACGGGGCGTCCTCCACCACCAGGCAGTCGGTGGGGGAGACCCCGAGGGCCTCGGCCCCGAGCAGGTACGGGGCCGGGTCGGGCTTGCCGCGCGGGCAGTCGTCCGCCGTGACCAGGACCTCCGGGACCGGCAGCCCCGACGCGGCCAGGCGGTGTCGGGCCAGCGCGGCGGAGCACGCCGTGACGACGGCCCAGCGCTGGCCCCGCGCGGTCAGTGATGCGAGGAGTTCGGCGGCGCCCGGCATCGCCGTGCCGGGAGTGGGGTCCTCCTCCTGGATCTGCAGTTGGTAGCGGGCCGCCTGCGCCACCTTGTCCGCGGGCCAGTACGGCCGCACGGTCCGGATCAGGTCGACGGCAGTGTGGCCGTGCAGCAGTCCCTCCAACTCCTCCGGGACCACGTCGTACCGCGCGCACCACAGGTTCCAGGCCCGGTCCACCGAATCGCCCGATTCGACCAGGGTGCCGTCCAGGTCGAAGAGCACCGCCGCGTAGTCTCGCCCGACGGTGGTGGGGCGCAGCACGGTGGCCGTGGCCGCGGCGGGGGTCACGACGCTGCCCCCGCGCCGCCGCGGTACTGCGCGAGGAAGTCCTCCTCGGCGGTGACCGAGGAGGGGTGCGAGACCAGGTCGCGCAGTACGGCGAGCGGGACGGTCACCCCGTCGGCGCCCTGCCGCAGCACCTCGGCCACCTGCTCCGGGGTCTTCACGGACGCGGCCACCACGAGCGGGGCGGGGCGGCTACCGCGCACCGCCACCAGACCGGCCACCAGCGGGTCGGAGACCTGAGGGTCCTTCAGACCGCGGTCGTGGTAGGGGATCACGGCATTGCAGCCGAGGGCGAGGGCGGTGATCATCGCCCGGGGCGCCTGGGCGGCCGTCAGCGCCACGCGGGCACCGCGTTGCCGCACGGCGTGGGCCAGGGCCGTACCGGACGCGGTCGCCATGGCCTTGATGGCCACGCGCTCGGGGTCCAGGTCGACGGCGCGACGGGCCTCGGCCACCAGATCGTCGCCGTAGGCCCCGGTGGGCTGGTAGCACACCTCCCCGGGCACCAACGCCAGCAGCGTGGCGAGGTGTTCGAGGGGCTTGTCGGTGACCGCCCGCATCAGCTTCGGGTTGGTCGTCACGCTGGTGACCAGGCCCGAGGCCACGGCCTCCTTGACGTCGGCGGGGTCCGCGCTGTCGATCAGCAGGATGCTCATGCCTCCACCTTCCGCTGGGTCTCGAAGCCCTGGGTGACCCAGATACCGCGCCAGGCGTCGGGGTCGGCGGGCAGCCGCAGTTCGATCAGGGCGGGACCGTCCACGGCCGCGGCCTTGTCGAGTTCGGCCGACAGTCGCTCGACGGCCTCCTCGACGGCCTTGGGATCGCCGCCGACGGGAACCTCCACGGCGGCCGCCGGAATGCCGAACGAGCTGGCCAGCGCGCAGTAGTCGAAGTCCTCGACATTGTGCAGGAACGGCCGGGTGCCCTCCCCGAACCACTCCGGACCGGAGGCCGCCGACTGCTTGGTCAGCGAGACCGACCGGCCGTTGTTGCACACCAGGTAGGTGATGCGGGGCCGCTCCTGGACCGCGGCCACCAGACCCTGGAAGGAGTTGGTGAACGCCTGGTCCCCGAGGGTGCACAGCACGTCCGCATCGGGGTTGGCGATGGCGACGCCGGTGGCCAGCGGGATACCGCCGCCGACGAAACCGCCGTGCCCGCCGAAGACCCGCAGGCCGGGCGGGAATCCGTCGTAGCCCTCGGAGAGCAGACCGCCGAACATCTGGCTGTCGTCCACCAACACCGGGTTGCGCCAGCAGGAGAGCAGCCCGGCGACGGCGTCGACGATCCGTTGCCGGGCCGCGACGACCGGCTCGCGGGCCGGCTCCGGGGTGTGCATCGCCGTGGCGGCCACCTCGGGACCGAACCACTGCTCCCGCGCGGTGCCCTTCTGCTCAAGCCGCGAGGCGATGCCCAGCAGCGCCGCGCCCGGGTCGCCCGGTACCAGCAGGTCGTCGGGGGACATGTACTCGTTCTTCTCGACCTTGGCGGGGTCGGTGTTCAGCGCGATCTTGCGGCACTCCGGCAGCGGGCCGACCACGCGGGGGTAGATGTTGCGGTCCTCGACCGTGACCAACAGGTCGCAGCGGTCCAGCAGTTCGACGTGGGCCGGGCTGTAGGGATTGAGCCAGCCCGCGAAGCCGTGCACCTCCTCGCTGCGCAGCCGCTCGAACAGCATCGGGCCGCGGCGGTAGCGGACCTGGAGAACGGCGGCACCCAGCGCCCGGCTCACCCGGTCCAGCCCCTCGCGCACCCCGTCGTGACGCAGCGCGTAGTCGTCGACCAGGATCACCGGGCGGTCGGCCGTGGCCAGCAACCCCGTGGCCGCGGCGACGACTTCGGTCTCCGGCAGCCCCGGCGCCGGCGGCGTCGGCGCCTCCGCGAGCGCCTCCGCCGGGATCCACCGCTGTTCGGCGACGTCCTGCGGTATACCGAAGAGCGCCGGACGGTACGGCGCCTGGCGCACGACCCGGCACGCCTCGCGCAGCCTGGCCACGAACGCGACGGCCGCCGCTCCGGCCGCGTCCCCGGCCGGCACCGCCGGGGCCTGCCACCACCAACTGGTGAACTCACCAATGGCAGCCAGCAGGTTGTCCTCACCGTGCGGCGGCAGGAACCGGGCGGAACCACTGCTGGGCAGTCCGACCAGGAACACCGTGCCGGCCTCGTTGCGTCGCACGTCGGCCACCGCGCCCGCGCCATTGGTCAGGCCCCGGGCGCCGTGCAGGATCGCGGCGGCCCGGCCGGGGGCGAGGAAGCTGCCGCCGCCCGCCATGAACGCCGACTCCTTGTCGCCGCGCCCGTTGACCATGGCGACGCCCTGGGTCCGGTCCACGGCGTCGCACAGGGAGAGTTCGCTGGTTCCGGGATAGCCGAAGACGGTCCGGGTGCCGCTCTGCGCGAGGATCACGGCCACCGCCTCGGCCCCGGTCAGTAACGGAGTGCGGGTCAGCAGACAGTCCACCACGGCGGCGGACTCGGTCAGGGGCCGCTTGAGCACCCCGGCGAGGGTGGCCTCGGCCGCCCGCCGGCCGCCGGCCAGGAGTTGGCCGACCAGACGGGCCGCGTCGGGCCCCGCCAGCTCCAGCAGCCGGTCGGCAACGGCCTCGGGCGCGCCGGGCTCGGCGGTCGGCAGGTTGCGCAGCGCGGGGTGTTCGGTAACGGGCAAGGGGGTGACAGACATGGAACCTCTTTCAGCAGTGGGCGGATCGGCCGGCATCGATACAGCGCCGGAGGTGCTCGTTGGCGAACTTGCCGTGGGGGTCGTAGCCGTGGACGAGGTCCACGAAGTCGGGCAGCTTCGGATAGCGGGAGCGCACCACGTCGGGTGCGGTGGTGTAGACCTTCGCCCAGTGCGGTCGGGCGGCGAACGGCGTGAGGACGTCCTCGACCAGCCGCACCGCCGGCAGTACCGCGTCGAGGTCGGAGGTCCAGGTGAAGTGGATGCTGACGCTGTCGCGGCCGTGGGCCGGGCTGAGCCACAGCCGGTCCGCGGCCACCGTGCGGACCTCGCAGATGTGCAGCACCGGCGCGAGCCGCTCACGCACCAGGTCCAGCGCGCGCAGCGCCGCGGGAGCGTCCTGGGTGGCCAGCAGGTACTCCGACTGGAGCTCGTCGCCCGCGCTGGGCACCGCGTCCGGCCGGAAGTGCGACAGCCGCTCGTGCCAGGGGCCGATGACGCCCAACTGCTGGGTGCAGCAGGTGGCATCCAGGCCGTCTACGGGGTGCCGGGGGCCGTCCGCGGGCGCCGCGGTGAACCACGGCTCGTGCACCACCGTCGGATCGGGATCGCCGATCCGCTGGTTGATCCACACCTGGGTGAGGCGGGGGCCGCGCCAGTCGGTGAACAGGCACACGCTGTAGGCGCCGGCGACCAGCTCCGCGAAGTGCGCGTCCAACACCTCCAACGGCAGCCCCTCGTAGACCCGTTGCCGCATGGCGAACGTCGGCACCAGATCCAGCGTCACGGACGTCACCACACCCAGCGCCCCCAGGTTGACCACCGCGCCGTCGAACTCCCGCGGATGGGTGTCGCGGGCGAGGGTCACCAGGTCGCCGTCGGCGGTCACCAGGTCCAGGGCCGCGACGGAGGTCGACAGACAGCCGTTGCGCACCCCCGAACCGTGCGTCCCGGTCACCACGGAGCCGCCGACCGAAACATGCGGCAGCGAGGCGAGGTTGGGCAGCGCGAACCCCGCACGCTCCACCGGGCCCACGACGTCCGAGTACGGCAGGCCGGCGGCCACCTTGACCCGCGCGGCCCCGGAGTCCACCTCGACGACCGGCGGCAGCGACGTGACCGAGACCAGCGTCCCCGGGGTGTCGGCGATGTCGTTGAAGGAGTGCGCCGTGCCCAGGGCCCGCACCTGCCGGCCGCGGGCGACCACACCTTGCAGCTCGGACACCGAGGTGGGAGCGGCGAACTCCCGCGCGCCGAAGGTGACATTGCCGGACCAGTTGGTCACGGTGCGGGGCTGTGTGGCGCTCACGCGGCCGGTCCCTTCGACGGTGCCGCGGTGGCGCCGGGGTCCGTCGGGACACCGTCGGCGAGGCGGACCACCACCGCCTCCAACGGGCCGAGCGCCAACGGGCCCAGCGGGACCGTCGCCCCGGCCCGGCCGGCATGGGTCGACAGCTCGATGCGGCCGGCGGCCGGCAGGTCCACACCGGTGATCTCCACCTGGGCCGGGACATGCCGGAAGTTCACCGCGACCAGCAGGAGTTCACCGGCCGCCTGGCGCAGATAGACGTAGGAGTCGCCGGAGCTGTCCAGCGAGCGGTAGCCGCCGCGCCGCAGCGCCGCCGAGCCGCCGCGGTACCGGATCAGCCGCCGGTAGAGCCCCAACATCGACTCGGAATCGTCCCGTTGCGCCTCGACGTTGGCCCGCCCGGCGTCCGGACCCGGCGCCAACCACGGCGTCCCGGTGCCGAACCCCTTGCCGGAGGCGTCCCACTGCATCGGGGTGCGCTGACCGTCCCGGCCGTCCACGTCCCGCTCCAGGCCGGCCGGCGGGGGCGCGTCCGCCATGCCGATCTCCTCGCCGTAATAGACGCACGGCGTCCCCGGCAGCGTCAGCATGATGACCGCCGCCGCCCGCGCCGGACCCCAACCGCCGAAGCGGCTGACCGTCCGCGAGATGTCGTGGGTGGCCAGCGCGTACGTCGGCCAGGAACCGGGCCGCATCGCCGCCAGCAGACCGTCGACCGTACGCCGGAACGCCGCGCCCTCCCACGGCTGTTCCCAGAAGGCGATGTGGAAGACCGTGTGCATGCCCTCGCCGCCGAAGTAGTCGGCGAGCCGGGAGTCGTCGCTGATCGGCACCTCGCCCAGCACGAACCGGCCCTCGGCCAGGGACCCGTCGAGACCGGGATAGGAGTCCAGCACCTCGCGCAGCTCCCGCAGCACGTCGTGCACCTCCGGCAGGTCCAACTGGCGCTGGCGCATACCGGGCACGCTCACGTGACGACGGGCGGGCGCCAACTCCGGCGGGTTGTCCCGCAACCGCTCGTCCTTGAGCAGCCGGTGCGCCACATCGGCGCGGAACCCGTCCACCCCGCGGTCCAGCCAGAACCGCCACACCTTGCGCATCGCCTCCCGCACGGCGGGCTCGCGCCAGTTCAGGTCCGGCTGCCCCGGGGTGAAGCTGTGCAGGTAGTACTGGCCGGTGGCCGGATCGAGGGTCCAGGCGGGCCCGCACTTCTCGAAGGCGCTCAGCCAGTTGTTGGGCGGGCCGCCGTCCGGCGCCGGGTCGGCCCAGATGTACCAGTTCCGCTTGGGGTTGGCGCGGCTGGAACGGGACTCGGTGAACCAGGGATGCTCGGTGGAGGTGTGGTTCATCACCAGGTCCACCACGACCCGCAGGCCCCGCCGGTGCGCCTCGACGACCAACTCGTCGAAGTCGGCCAGTGTGCCGTACACGGGGTCGACGTCCTGGTAGTCGCTGATGTCGTAGCCGAAGTCGGCCTGCGGAGAGGGGTAGAACGGCGACAGCCAGAGCGCGTCGACGCCCAGCGAGGACGGCGTGCCGTCCCGGAGGTGGTCGAGCCGGGAGATGATGCCCCGCAGGTCCCCGATCCCGTCGCCGTTGGAGTCGGCGAAGCTGCGCGGATAGATCTGGTACAGGACCGCCTCGCGCCACCACGGGCCGGGCCCGTCGGTGTCCTGCGGCGGTATCTGAGGGTGCGTGGTCATGCGGGCCCGCCTATCGGTCGACACCGGACATGTCGGGGTAGCGGTCGCCGGCGGCCGCACCGGGCGGGGCCGCCTTGGACAACCGCTCCAACTCCTCGACCGTCAGGCGTAGTTGGCCGGCCGCCACGTTCTCCTCCAACCGGGCCACGGTCTTGGTCCCGGGGATGGCGAGGACGTCCTCCCCCTGGGCGAGCACCCAGGCCAGCGCCAACTGCCCCACGCTCACCCCACGGGCCTCGGCGACCGCGGCGATCTCCCGCACCAGCGCGGTGTTCTGGGACAGGTTCGCCGGCTGGAAGCGGGGCAGCGAACGCCGGAAGTCGTCCGCGCCGAGGTCGCCGAACGAACGGATGCGGCCGGTGAGCATGCCACGGCCCAGCGGGGCGTAGGCGATGAACCCGATGCCCAACTCCCGCAAGGTACCCAGCAGTTCACGTTCCGGATCGCGACTGACCAACGAGTACTCGGTCTGCACGGCGGTCACCGGGGTCACCGCGTGGGCCCGGCGCACGGTCGCGGCGGACGCCTCCGACACCGCCAGGTGGCGCACCTTGCCCTCCTGCACCAGCTCCGCCAGCGCACCGAAGGTCTCCTCGATCGGCGTGTCCGGGTCCACCCGGTGCTGGCAGTAGACGTCGATGGTCTCCACGCCCAGTCGGCGCAACGAACCCTCGCAGGACGCCTTCACATACTCGGGCGTCCCGTTGACGCCGATCACCCGGCCGTCCGGGCCCTTGACATTGCCGAACTTGGTCATCAGGACCACCCGGTCACGGTTGCCGCGCACCGCCCGCCCGATGAGCTCCTCGTTGGTGTACGGACCGTACATGTCCGCGGTGTCCAGGACGTTCACCCCGAGGTCCAACGCCCGGTGAATGGTGCGGATCGACTCCGCGTCGTCCCAGGCACCGTAGAACTGCGACATCCCCATGCAGCCCAGGCCCTGTTCGGACGTCACCAGCACGTCCCCCACCGCGTTCTTTCCGAGCTTGCGCATTCAGTGCTCCTTCGTGCCGCTGCGTCGTTGTCCGGGCCCCGGCTCGCCGGCCGCCGGCCCGGGGGTGTCCTTGAGGGCGTCCTCGATCAGTTGCGCCCACTGCGTCAGGTGCCGGTCGGGCAGGAACCGCTCCGCCACCCGCTCCCGCGCGCCCGCGCCGAGCCGGGCCGCCAGGGCGGGGTCGGTCAGCAGGCGCCGGATCGCCGCGGCGGCCGCCGGAATGTCCTTAGGGTCATCGAGCAACAACCCGTGCCGGTCGTCGTCGAGTTGGTCCCGCAGCCCACCGACCGCGCTCGCCACCAGGGGCCGGCGCTTCCACATCGCCTCGGTCGCGGTCAGCCCGAACCCCTCGGCCAGGCTCTTCTGCACCACCACCGTCGCGTGCCGCTGCAACGCGTTGACGACCAGGGCGTTCTCCCGCAGGTCGGTCATCGGCAGACAGAGCAACTGGCTGCGGCGCCGCAACCCATCGGGCAGTTCCCGCCACTGCTGCCGGCACTCCTCGAACAGGGCGGCGGCCTCGGGATCGTCGGCAACGGCCCCGCCGACATCGGGCCCCGCGAGCGTGAGGTACGCCCCCTCCACCCCGGCCTCGCCGAACGCCCGCAGCACCCCGCCCATGTCCTTGAGCCGGTCCCAGCGCGACACCTGCACCACCATCGGCACCCGCGCCGACGGCGGATCCCCCTCCCGCACCGCGGTCACCGGCCGCCGCACCGTGACCGGCTCGCCCACCGGCACCGGAACGGTCACCGGCAACGGGCCCCCGTTGGCGAGGATCCCGACGGCACCCAGCACCGTCGTGGCCGTGGTGTCGGTGAGATCGGTGTTGCGCGGTGCGCACGGGTCGATCGACGGTGGGATCACCGTCGGCCGCTCCACCCACCCGGGCACATGGCGCGGCGTGGAGAAGACCATCCGGTCCTCGGGCTCCAGGAAGTGCCGCAGGAACGCCCAACCCTCCGCGGTGTGTTGGTTGGGCCGGTCGCTGCCGATGTGACAGCGCCACACCACGCTCGCACCGCACTCCCGGGCCACCCGCACCAGCCCGGCCGGTTGCGGATCGTGCACGACCACCACATCGCCGGGCCGCACCCGACGCGCCAACTCCACGGCGTTGGCCTCGGTGACCGCACGGAAGTGCGCCAGCTCGGCCGGGCCCAACGCGCCCGAATCACCCTGGATGCCGTACAGCCGCAGACACAGCCGCTTGGTGATGGCGAAGAACTCGGCATCACCGTCGATCACCAACCACCGCGTGCCCACTCCGAGCGCCCCGGCCAGCGGACCGAGACCGTACAACAGCTCGGCCACCCCGCCACCGGCCGCGGTGGAGTTGAGCTGCCAGACCACGCGCCCGGCCAGCCGCTTGCCGACCCGCTCCGCCACGGAGGCCAACTCGGCGCTACGGGCCGGGCCGAACGCCTCCTTGTAGGGCTCCAGTCGCACCGGGGGAAGATCGACCTCACGCATCGCGGACCTCCCGCGGCAGCAGCTCGATCACGGCCGGTCCGGAATGGTCGGCGAGTTCCGTCAGGGTCAAGGCCAGCGCGGTGGGGGAGACCCTGCGCGCCGGCACCCCCAACGCCTCGGCCATCCGCACCGGGGACGGCACCTCCCCACCGGAGCGGGCCCCAGGGGTGGCCGTCGCCACCGCTTCCTCGGCCTCGGCGACCACCAGGACGATCCGCGCCAACTCGCGCCGGGCCACGGCCAACGCAGGCAGCCCCTCGGCAAAGGCGGCCCCGTCCACCAGGCAGAGCACCCGCGCCGCGGGCTCCGCCAGCGCCCGACCGAGGGCGAAGGGCACCGCACGGTACGGCGGGGTGTCCCCGCCGGTCGCGTGCCGACCGCCGGTCACGAACACGCTGCGGGGATACGGCCGGGCGACGGCCTCGTGCAGCGCCTCACCGAGCGGGCCGCCGACGGGCGGTGGGACGGGGGCAGCCTCCGGGACCCGGGGCTCCGACACCTGCTGGCCCAGCGTGGACAACGGGACCCACGGCCGCACGGCAGCCTCGGGGGAGAGGGTCAACAACACCGGCCCGGACGGCGCATCGGCGGCGGTCCGCAACGCCTGCCGCAGCGCGGCGGCGAAGGCGGCGGCCGAAGTGTCGGCGTCCCGCTCGGACGCCGTCCCGCAGTCGTACCAGGACCGGGCGGGCTGGGGAGTGGCCCGCAGCAGGGCGAGCGCGGGCCCGTCGGACGCCGGGGCGGCCAGCACCAGCGGGGCGGTACCGCTGCCGTGCGAGGCGGCCAACGCAACGGAGGCGCCCAGCAGTTCGGCGTCCGAGGTGAGGACGGCAACGGCCGCCCCGTGTCCCGCCTGGCTCGCGCCCGCCGCCTGACCCAGCGCGTCCTGGGCGTCCCGGGCCGCGGCCAGAGTGCCCAACCTGGCGAACGCCGCGGCGAGGGCACCGTCTTCGGCAGTGGCGAACGCACGCCCCGCCCCGGGCGCTTCGCCGCCGCGCAGCGCCGCCAGCGCCACCGCCTCGGCACCGGTCAGCAGAGCCTGCGACGGCTCGGGCAGCAGCTTGGCGACCGTGTCGTCCAGCGCGGCATCCGTGCAGTCGAGCGCCTGGGCCACGGCGGTCGTGAACGCCGAACGCCCCAGGTCCTCGATCCGCCCCAGGACCAACCCGTCGGGCTCCCCGGTCGGGCGGTGGAGCAGGGCGCGGACCATGTCGTTGGCGAGCGGACCCGCGGTACGGGCCGCCGCGGCGTCGGCCGGCGCGATGCCGAACGCGCGCAGCGGGACGTACCGCGCCTCCTGCACCACGGCGTCCACCACGACGTCGGTACCGCTGAGCTCGTCCTGTAGGTCGAAGGGCTCGCCGTCGTCCTGCGTGAGCGTCACCCGCAACCGGTACCGGCCGGGCGCCGAGGGCACCCGCGCCCGCATCGGCACCCGTTCGTCGTCCCCCGGAGGAACGGACCGGGTGAGCGCGGACCGGAGCGACTGCGTGGTCACCTCCTTGCCCTCGGCGTCGTACCAACGGTGGGTGATCCGCACGGGATACGGCGGCGCGGGTGTGAGCAGGGCGCTACCGATGTTGCGGACGGTACAGGCGAAAGTGATCAGGCTCTCGGGCTCGGCCTCGACGACCGCGGTGTCCGCGCCCGAGGCAAGGGCCTCCGCAGCCTGGTACGCGGTGTCCCGCGGCGCATGACGGGTGCCCTGCGGCCCGGTGAGCGTCAGGCGGGCCCGACTCTCGTGCGGGGTGAGCCGGTCGCCGATCGCCCACAACCGCCGTGGCTGCACGCCGAGTTGGTCGAAGAGCTGCCGCTGACCCTGCTCGTGCACCCGCGTGGCATTGGTACCGAACCCGGTCCGGACACCTGCCGCCACCGCATCGGGCACCAGCGCCAGCGCGTACACCTCGCGCGCGGACAGGTCCAACAGCCCGGCCAGGCTCCACCGCTGCCGGTCGACGACCGCGACCGCGGCCGTGGCGACGGACGACGCGGCATGCCGGTGCGGGCTCAGCCCCACGAAGACGTACCGGTCGGTGACGACCAGCCCCCGCGGCCAACCCGGCAGGGTCAGGGCCCGGGTGGGACGCCGGGTCGCGTCGTCGAACTCCACCAGTTCGCCCGCGGCCGAGTCGCAGATCAGCCAGGTCCCGTCCTGATACCAGGGGTTGTGCGGGGCCCGCAGCCCCTCCAGCACCGGCTCGCCCGTGTCGAGCCGGACCACCCGCCCACTGGCCGGCTTGCCGTTCTCGTCCCAACCCCGGCGCCGCAGGTACTGCCCGAACCCACACACCACCGGCTGCCCGCGGTACAGCGCCAGGCTGTTGACGTGCCAACTGTCCGGCTCACCCGGCGCGTGCCAACTCCACACCGCCTCGCCGTCCGGCCCCACACACCGGACCTCGTTCTGCATGGTCGCGGCGACCAGCACGTTGCGCCCGACCGGCAGCAGATCGTGCGGGGTGGAGACGTTGTCCAGCCGGTGATAGCGGCGCACCCCGGTGGTGTCGTAGGTGACGAGCTCCGCCGGACTGCCGTCGGCGCTCCACAGACACCGGTGGAGCAGCCCGTCATCGCCCAGCACCAGCCCACTGCTGGAGACCCGGTCCACGATCTCGGCACCCTGTGTGCCCCGCCCGATCGCGAACAGCCCGCCACCGATGGTGTGATGGGCGTCGAAACACGACACCAGCAGGGTCTGCCCCTCGGGGACGAAGGAGGGCAGGTCGCCCTCGGCGGCGCTGGGGGCCGCGGCGTTCTCGATGTCCCTTCCCGCTCGTTTCGTCATCGGCCCGCCGCCTCAAGGGAGATGCTCTGCCACCGGGTGCGCCGCGCCCCGCCCAGGAAGACGATCGTCTCGGCCAGCGCCGCCGGGTCGGCCGTCGCCACGGCATGCGCGGACACGTCGTGCTCCGCGCCCCGCCCGTCGAGCTCCGCGGCGGCCCAGCGCAGCGCGGCGGACGACGTCTCCGCCACCAGGAGGAACGTTCCGCCATGGCCCTGCCGAGCCATCACGTCCAACGCGGCCCCCGTACGGTCCGGACGACCACCGCCGGCCAGGTCGAGCACGACGTCGAACCCGCCATAGGCGAGGACCGCCGCACGCACCGGATCGGCGCCCCCGCCCGGCAGCGCGACCACGCGACGCTCGCCGTACGTCCCGCAGATCCGCTCCGCCGCGGCACGGTCCCCGGCGGCCAGCGCGACATGCGCCTCCTGGGCCGCGAGCAACTCGGCGACCGCCGCCGCATCAGGGCTCGCCTCCCCGGCCCCCAGCACGAGCACCACCTTGCCCGCCAACAACCCGTCCGCCGCCTTGAGCTGCGGCTTGAGCCGCATCAACGGCCAGTACTCGTCCGCGACGCCCTGAGCCTCGGTCAGCGACAGATAGCCGCCGACCGCCTCCGTCACCCGGACCACGGTCATCGTCTGCCGGTAGTGGTCCCGCCGCAGCCGGGCCGCCGCGGCGTCCGCACCCTGGGTGACCACCCCGATCCCGGGCAGCACAAGCGCACGGGGAGCGTCACTGCGGCGCCCGCCGACCCGGCCCGCCTCCGTGATGTTCTCCTCGTAGTACGACCGGTACCAGGCCCGGTGCCGCTCCACCCCGTCCGCCAGGGCCGTCACCGTCTCCCGCCCCGGATCGGTCAACGCCCCCAGAATCAGCGGACGGTAGCCGACGGTGACCAGGTGGTCGGGGCAACCCGGTCCGCGCAGACTGGCCCGCGGCCCCTGCGCCGACGAGACGAACTCCTCGGTCGCCGCGCTGCGGTCCACCTGCAACACGGGACCGCGCTCACCCTCGAAGCAGGCACCGCGCAACGCGGGCAACACCTCCGCGAGCACCGCCTCCGCCCGCTCGCCCGACAGCGCGGGCACGGCACGCCCACCGAGGTCCAACGGCCCGCGTGGAACCCTGCCCAATGCGGCGACCGAACGGGCCACGGCCTCCAGCGAGTTGCGATAGCACTGCTCACTGGTGTCGGCCCAGGTGAACAGGCCGTGATTGGCCAACAGCACGAAACGGCAGCGCGGGTTCGCGGCGATCCGGTCCGCCAGCTCACGCGCCACGCCGATGTCGAACTGCCGGTAGTCGAACCAGATCGCCTCGTCCCCGAACTCCTCCTCGGCCAGCTTGCGACCCTCGGGGAAAGAGGTCAGCGCGATGACCGCGTCGGGGTGACTGTGGTCGACGTGCGCCGCCGGGATGAACGCGTGCGTCAGCGTCTCGATACCGGGACGCCGCTGCTCACCGGTGACACCGCAGGCGACCAGATGCGTCACCATCTCCTGCTCATCCAGCCGATCCCGCTCGCGCAGCGCCAGCAACTCGTCCAGCCGCAACGCGGGAAAGTCCTCGTCGGTCGTGGTGGCCCCGTCACAACCCCAGGCACTCATCCACAACACCCGGGTCGAGCGCCCGCAATGGTCCGTCACCGTCCCCTTGACCGAGAAGTTGCCGCCCCCCTCCTTGGCCAACGCCGACTCGGAACCCACCAGGTGCGAGCGGAATATCGCCTCGTCACGCCCTGACAGGCCCCGCGCCGCCACGGGATCCCAACGGTCCTTCGGCAGCGGTAACAGTTCCTCCGGCAACGCGCCCACGCGGCGCCTCCTTCATGGCTGACTGGCAGAACAATCACGGACCCGACCCACGGGGGCCACGGCCCGAAGCGCACAAGAACTCAGGTCAAGGGACCGACAAAGTCCGACCAATACCAGGGAAAAGGTCGAGGGGAGAGGGGAGGCCCGGATGAGGAATGGAGTAGGGGGGTGTTAGGGGGGTCCTAGGGGGGTGTGAAAAGCCCGAAGTTTGCGTCCCGTTCATGACGATCGCAAAACACCTCCGGGCTCTTCGGTGAAAAGCGAAGCACACGGTTCCAGACGCCGACAAGCGGCCAACGAGCGTGCAGCGATGCGATCCGGACAGAATAGGCTTGGCGCGCCCCCGGAATGCAAAGCGGCCGTGGCGCACCATGCAACGGGCATAAACCGGCGGGTCAACGGCCCCTTTCGCAGCTCCACCGCCGGGCACGGCGCAGACGCGCGGGACCTGCTGTAACGGGGTGGCGTGCCGCCTCACGGTCCGGACCCAACTAGCCCTTCCCCCGGGGGTTTCAGCCAAGCTGAAGAGGCGGCAAACCGGGACGCCATTGACCACGTCGGCGACGGATGTGGATCCTGGCTGCATGGACCGGTCGAGCGCATTCGATGAGGATGAGTGTGGCGCCTGGCAGCATCGGGTCGCCGAACCGTGGACTACTCCCGAATTTTGTCGATGTTGGCCAGGAGCCACCGTCTGGCTGACCGGGCTCCCCAGTTCCGGAAAGACCACCATCGCCCGTGGAGTGGCACAGGAACTGCACGCACGCGGACGGCGCACGGAAATACTCGACGGCGACGAGAACCGGAAGTTGCTGTCCGCGGGACTGGGATTCGGAAAGGAGGACCGGCTCACGAATGTGCGCCGGGTCGGCCTGATGTCCGAAGTCCTCGCGCGAAACGGGATTCTGGTCCTCGTACCGGTGATCGCCCCCTACGCCGTGGCGCGGGCCGAGGTCCGCGAACGCCACACCGCCAGCGCTACAGCCTTCCTGGAGGTCCATGTGGACGCCCCACTCGAAGTGTGCCGCCAGCGAGACGTCAAGGGACTGTACGCCCGCCAGGCCGCGGGCCGACTCTCGGGCCTGACCGGCGTCGACGACCCCTATGAGCCGCCCCTCACGCCGGAGTTACGCATCGAGACACACCGCCTGAACGTCGACGAATCCGTGGACAGCCTGCTGCTGGCCCTCGCCGAGCGTGGTCTCGCGTGACGGCGGAACCGTCCCGGTCGTCCACGACTACCGAGGGCCGTACGCCGGCGGACTCCTCCGGTACGACGGCGGGATCCCGCACGGCGACCGAGATGCGCAGGCCGGCCCCTTCCCACGGACCCACCCGGCCGGACTTCGACCGTTGGACGCACCTGGATGCGTTGGAGTCGGAGGCGGTGCACATCTTCCGTGAGGTGGCGGGGGAGTTCGAGCGGCCGGTGATCCTGTTCTCCGGTGGCAAGGACTCGATCCTGATGTTGCACCTGGCGCTCAAGGCGTTCGCGCCGGCGCCGGTGCCGTTCGCGTTGCTGCACGTCGACACCGGCCACAACTTCCCCGAGGTCATCGACTACCGCGACCGCACCGTCGCCCACCACCACCTGCGCCTGCACGTCGCCTCCGTCCAGGACTTCATCGACCGCGGCGAGGTACGCGAACGCCCCGACGGCACCCGCAACCCCCTGCAAACCGTCCCCCTCCTCGACGCCATCGCATCCCACCGCTTCGACGCCGTCTTCGGCGGCGGCCGCCGCGACGAGGAAAAAGCCCGCGCCAAAGAACGCGTCTTCTCCCTCCGCGACGAGTTCGGCGGCTGGGACCCCCGCCGCCAACGCCCCGAACTATGGCAGCTCTACAACGGCCGCCACTCCCCCGGCGAACACGTCCGCGTCTTCCCCCTGTCCAACTGGACCGAACTGGACGTCTGGCAATACATCGCCCGCGAACAGATCGAACTCCCCACCATCTACTACGCCCACGAGCGCGAAGTCTTCTCACGAGGCGGCATGTGGCTGGCCCCCGGCGACTGGGGCGGCCCCAAGGACGGTGAAACCCTGCAGCGGCGCACGGTCCGCTACCGCACGGTCGGCGACATGTCCTGCACCGGCGCAGTGGACTCCAACGCCGACACCATCAACGCCGTCATCGCCGAAATCGCCGCCTCCCGCCTCACCGAACGCGGCGCCACCCGAGCCGACGACAAACTCTCCGAAGCCGCCATGGAAGACCGCAAGCGCGAGGGGTACTTCTAACATGAGCACCACCCCCACCACCCCCAACACCCCCAACACCCCCAACGCCGCCGGCCCTGCGGCCCTCGCCGCCACGTCCCTGCTGCGCTTCGCCACCGCCGGCTCCGTCGACGACGGCAAATCCACCCTCGTCGGACGCCTCCTGCACGACTCCAAATCAGTCCTGGCAGACCAACTGGAAGCCGTCGAACACGCCTCCCGCAACCGCGGCCAACACACCCCCGACCTCGCCCTGTTGACCGACGGCCTCCGCGCCGAACGCGAGCAGGGCATCACCATCGACGTCGCCTACCGCTACTTCGCCACCCCCCGCCGCCGCTTCATCCTCGCCGACACCCCCGGCCACGTGCAGTACACCCGCAACATGGTCACCGGCGCCTCCACCGCCGAACTCGCCATCGTCCTGGTCGACGCCCGCAACGGCGTCGTCGAACAAACCCGCCGCCACGCCGCCGTCGCCGCCCTCCTGCGCGTCCCCCACGTCGTCCTCGCCGTCAACAAAATGGACCTGGTCAACTACCAAGAGACGGTATTCGCCACCATCGCCCAGGAATTCACCGCCTACGCCGCCTCCCTGGGCATCCCGGAAATCACCACCATCCCCATCTCCGCCCTGGCCGGCGACAACGTCGTCACCGCCTCCCCCCACATGGACTGGTACGGCGGCCCCACCGTCCTCGAACACCTCGAAACCGTCTCCGTCCGCACCGACCCCACCCGCGACCCCGCCCGCTTCCCCGTCCAATACGTCATCCGCCCCCAAAGCACCACCCACCCCGACTACCGCGGCTACGCCGGCCAAATCGCCTCCGGCATCCTCCACGTCGGCGACCACATCACCGTCCTACCCTCAGGCCACACCAGCACCATCAAAGCCATCGACGCCCTCGGCACCACCGTCCAAACCGCCTGGGCACCCCAATCAGTCACCCTCCACCTCACCGACAACCTCGACATCTCCCGCGGCGACCTCATCACCCCCACCACCAACACCCCCACCCTCACCCAAGACATCCACGCCACCGTCTGCCACCTCGCCGACCAACCCCTCACCATCGGCCAACGCGTACTGCTCAAACACACCACCCGCACCGTCAAAGCACTCATCACCCACATCCCCTCCCGCCTCACCCTCAACGACCCTCCCCCCACCCCACCCCCCACCACCTCACCGCCAACGACATCGGCACCCTCCACCTCCGCACCGCCCAACCCCTCCCCCTAGACCCTTACACACACTCCCGCCGCACCGGCTCCTTCCTCCTCATCGACCCCACCGACGGCACCACCCTCACCGCCGGCATGACCGGCACCGCCTTCACCACCACACCCCCCACACCCGAGACGGCCGCCCCTGATGCCACGTCATAGCGCCACGCCAAAACATGCTAAAACGAGGCGAGTTACTACTGAGCGGCCGGCGGAGTAGTCGGCTGAGTCGCACGGAACAAGCAAGAGGGAGCGGTACATCATCATGGAGTTAGACCCCTCGGGAGAGGCCCCCCGTACCACCCGCAGCGGCCGCGGGGTGTTACTGGTCTCCCTCGTCGCGGCGCTCGGCGGCGTGCTGTTCGGCTACGGCACGGCCGTCGTCTCGGGAGCGCTGCTCTACATCGACCGCGACTTCGCGCTGAACGACTGGCAGGAGGGCGCGCTGGTGGCGAGCGCCCTGTTGGGCGCCACGATCATGGTGTCCGTCAGCGGCAGGCTCGCGGACCGCTACGGCCGCAAACCCCTGATCCTGGCGATGACCGTCCTCTACGCCGTGGGCAGCGTGGTCTCCATGCTGGCGCCGGGCATCTATCCGCTGCTCGCCGGACGCATGCTGGTGGGATTCGGCCTCGGCTCACTGTCGTTCGTCGTCCCCCTCTACATCGCCGAGATCGCCCCGCAGCAGCGCCGGGGCTTCCTCGTGACGCTCAACCAACTCATGGTCACCGTAGGCATCCTGGCCGCGTTCGCTGTGGGATACGCGTTCAGCGGTGGCGGCCAATGGCGGCTGATGCTGGCCGCCGCACTGCTCCCGACGGCCATCATGGCCGTGGGCACCCTCTTCGTGCCCGAATCGCCGCGCTGGCTGCTCGCCCGGGGCGACGAGGTCCGGGCCCGCGCGGCAGCGGCCGTCACCGGACTGACCGACGATCTGGACGCCCTGCGCCGCCAGTTGACCCCGCCGCCCGCACAGCGAGCGGCGCGCGGCTCATCGAACCCGGCCAGCACCCGCTTCATCTGGATGACCGCCCTGATGGCCTTCACCGTCCATCTCAGCGGTCTGAACACCGCGATCTACTACGCGCCCCGCATCCTGTCCGCGGGCGGACTCGGCATCCGCAGCTCCGTCCTGGGCAGCGTCATCATCGGCGTCGTGAACCTGCTGATGACCTTCGTCGCTATGGCCGCACTGGACCGACTGGGCCGGCGCGCGTTGTTCCTCGGCGGACTGACGCTCATGGCCGTCAGCGGCGCGGGCATCTCGCTCGCGTCCTTCACCGGTCACCAAGGCAGCCCGGTCACCGTCGTCCTCATGTGCGTCTTCATCGCCGCCGGAGCGGTCGGCCCCGCCCCGGTGTTCTGGGTGTACATCTCCGAGATCTTTCCCCAGCAGGTGCGCGGCCGCGCCATGAGCCTGGCCACGACCGCACTCTGGGCCGCCGACACCATCGTCGCCCTGACCTTCGTCCCCCTGGTCGACCACTTCTCCTTCCAAGGGACGTTCCTGCTCTACTGCGGCCTCACCATCGTGGCCATCGTGGGCTTCGGCCGCTCGATGCCCGAAACGCGCGGCCGAAGCCTGGAGGAAATCGCCCTCCAGACAGGGCAGTTCACCCCTTCGGCGCGCGGCTGACGCGAGGCCGCCGCGCACGACGGACCGCCCAACCACACCTACCGCCCGGCCGTCCGGCCCCCGAGAACCCGGCCCCGACTGCCGCTCGGCGGAGCCGGGTCGGCGGGTGAGCTGGCCGGTCGGGTGCCTGGCCGTCCCAGCGGAGCGTTCGCCGACATCCGGATCACCCGGAACCGCCGGTCACCTCCCGGTCACGGGCCCCGGCCTCGACCAGATCGGCTCCTGCGAGCCGGACTTGCGCCCGCCGAAGAAAGCCGCAGTTCCGAGAGGTCGCAGGGAAATCGACCCAGTGGTCAGCCTCGTGTGCGACGTGGCGGATCGGTTCGTCCGTAACCGGCTCAACCGGACCGGCCGGGGCTTCGCGATCTGCTTGCCGTAGCGGTAGGTGCAGCCACCCACGGAAATCCCCGACGCCTACTTGCCGGCGTGGCTGCCGAGGTAGAAGAGGAGCGCCATGAAAGCCAGCAGGAGATGGCTGCCGGCGATGTAGAGGAACACCCGCCAGGACGCGCCCCGTTCCTTCCGCCGCTCGGACATCCCGCCGCCGAAGGACGCTTCGAGCGGGTGCTGTTCGTTGGCCGGCGCTTGGGCCTGCTCGTTCGTCCGGTTGTCGGGCATGGTCGCTCTCCTGGGTGCGTCGCGGGTCAGGGGTAATGGGGGAGGGGAGACGGGGAGGGCGTACGTCCTGGCTGTGGGGGGTGAGCGGCAAGGTCTGCCGACGCCATCACCGCAGGGCGCGCCCCGCTCACCTCACGGTCCCTGCTCCGGAGCGCCCGCCCCCGACGCGCGCAACTGCGTCAGCAGGTCCTCCCGCCCGGCCAGCAGCTCCACCAGGATCCGACGCGCGGCCCGCAACAGCTCGGCCACGTCACCGCCGGCCAACTCGTACACCACCGTCGACCCGCCTCGCGTGGCCGTCACGATCCCCGCCCGGCGCAACACCGCGAGCTGCTGCGACAGGCTCGACGGCTCCACCTCGATGTCGGCCAGCAGCTCCCGCACCGGCTTCGGCCCGTCCTGCAGCAGCTCCAGCACCCGGATCCGGACGGGATGCCCCAGCATCCGGAAGAACTCCGCCTTCGCCTGATACAGGGGAACCTGCGTCCTGTTCATGCAGTGCCGCCTCCCTTCACCTGGGGTCTTCGTGTTCGTCCTCCGGTCCGGCACCGGGATCCACGCCGAGGTCGCGCGCCATCCGCAGCGCGTCGTCCAGCTCCTCCCTGGCCTCGGCCACCGCGTAGACGTCCCCGGCCTCGTGCGCCGCCGCGACAGCCTCCCGTGCTCTGCGCACCCGTTCCCGCACCGCTTCGGCGAAGTCGCCCATCAGACCTCCACACCGCGACGTCATTGACCTCTGAGGAAAATATCGAATTGAAGAACTCTGCAAGTCTAGGGTCCGGTGCCCGCGCCGGACACCACCAGGGCGCCTCTCGCGAGGAGAGGCGGGCCACAGTCGTTGATCGACGGGTGGCGTGGGTGGCGACCGCACGGCCGAACGGATCCAGGCGTGGTCCCGGGCCGTGCGGGCAGCGAGCGGCCCCAAGCGCCACGCCGAGGACGTAGCGAACCAGCAGCGCTTGGGGCCGGGAAGGTCCGCAGTGCGCCGGCGCCCGCTACGACAGCGGAGCGGAGGGCCGGGGATGATGCGGGCACCTTCACCGCCACCAACGACGGTCCGCCCCGGAGGGCACGCCCACGTCAACGCGTCGGCCGTGACCGTGACCAAGGGCGACGGTGATCGTCTTTCCCCACCAGCCAGGGCCGGTGGCGCAGTGGGTGCCATGGCGGCGTTGCCCGGTGAGCAGACTGTCGCGGTTGGCTTCGCCCCGGTGGATCATCCTGGCGATCTGCCGCGGGTAGTCGAAACGCTCGATGCCGGGGGAACTTCGCCGACCTCGCTGGGCGACCCGGCCGGGTGGGAGATCGCGCAGTGCCGGTCGCGTCAGCCGCAACGGCCCCACGTGTCAGTTCAGGCGGCAGGGTCCAAGTGCGGTGCGGGTTTGCCGTGCTCCGCTGGCGCGGGATCGCCGGCCGGCGCGGTGTGGAACGTGCGCCGGTACGCCTGAGGGGAGACGCCGAGGGCGGCCTGAAGGTGCTGCCGCAGGGACGTTCCGGTGCCGAACCCCGCGCTGTCGGCGATGCGATCGATCGGCCAGTCGGTGGTCTCCAACAACTGACGGGCCCGCTCCACCCGTTGTTGGATCAGCCATTGGCCGGGGCTGGTGCCGACCTCGTCCCGGAAGTGCCGGGTGAAGGTGCGCACGCTGACCCGGGCGTGAGCGGCCATGTCGGCGAGGGAGACCGGTTCCGCGAGCCGTTCCAGGACCCAGGCACGGGTGGGCGCGGTGCCGCTGGTGGTGGGGGCGGGGACCGGGCGCCGGATGTACTGGGCCTGACCGCCCTCGCGCCACGGCGGAACGACGCAGGAACGGGCCACGTCGTTGGCGACCTCGCTTCCGTGGTCCCGCCGAACGAGGTGCAGGCACAGGTCGATTCCGGCGGCCGCGCCGGCCGAGGTCAGCACATCGCCGTCGTCGACGAACAGCACATCGGGATCGACCCGGACGCGCGGGAACATCCGCTGCAACCGCTCGGCCTCGCGCCAGTGCGTGGTGGCCGGACGGCCGTCGAGCAGGCCGGCCGCGGCCAGGACGTAGGTGCTGGTGCAGATCGCCACGATGCGGGTGCCGAACCGTACGGAGGTGAGGGCCGCCTGCAAGGCATCCGGCAGTCGCCCGTCCTCCCTGACGGGGCCGAGCCGGTGCGTGGGCGCGATGACGACGGTGTCGACTGCGGACAGCAGGGAGGCATCGTGGCTGACGGTCAACTCGTAGTCCGCGTCGGTGCGTACGGGACCGCCGTCCAGGCTGCATGTCGTCACCGAGTACAGACCTTCGCCCGCCGCGCCGCGGGCGGCACCGAAGATCCGGGAGGTGATGGCGAGTTCGAACGGGAGCACGCCGTCCAGGGCCAGTACGCCGACACGATGCATGGCCCGATTCTTTCAGACCCTGACCATCAGGTCACTACGTCGGAACTTGACCACACGTCAAACTGGTCCAGCGCCCCCAGACACCACCGACCCACATGCACGAACCCAACCCCGAAGGCCGAACACGAAAGACAACCAACCATGTTGCAGATCACGCACCCTACTCGCACTGACCGCTTCATGATGCGGGCCGTCGTCCAGAACCGTGCCGGTGGTCCGGAGGCCCTCAGGGTCGTCGGAACCGTGCGGCCGGAACCGGCGGCCACCGAGATCCTGGTGCAGGTATGTGCAGCGGGCGTCAATCCGACCGCCTGGAAGACCGAAGGGTGCGGCACCTTCCACAGCGGGGCCAAGCCACCCTTCGCCCTCGGTTTCGACGTCTCCGGCGTGGTGGCGGCCGTCGGCCCCGGCGTCACCCTCTTCCGGCCCGGCGACGAGGTCTTCGGCATGCCACGCTGCCCCCAACCGGCCGGCGCCTACGCCGACTATGTCGCCGCCCCGGCCCGGCACTTCGCCCGCCGCCCGGCCAACGTGGACCACGTCCAGGCCGCGGGAATCCCCCTCGCGGCGCTGACTGCCTGGCAAGCGCTGGTGGACACCGCGGACGTCGGCCCGGGCAAGCGGGTCCTGATCCACGCGGCCGCGGGCGGGGTCGGCCACCTGGCCGTGCAGATCGCCAAGGCACGGGGTGCCCACGTGATCGGGACGGCCAGCCGGGGCAAGCACGCGTTCCTGCGCCGCCTGGGAGCGGACGAGCTCATCGACTACACCCGCGAGGACTTCGCCGAGACCGTCCACGACGTCGACGCCGTGCTCGACGCGGTAGGCGGCCCCTACTGGGAGCGCTCCCTCCGGACGCTGCGCCCGGGCGGGACACTGGTCACCATCGTCCCCCCGGACAAGACCTTCCCCGCCGAACGGGCCCGCGCGGCCGGGGTCCACGCCACCTTCCTGTTCGCCGAACCCGACCACGCGGGTCTGCGGGAGATCGCCGCCCTGGTCGAGAGCGGCCAACTCCGCGTCGAGATCGCCGCGGTGTTCCCGCTGGCGGAGGCGTGCAGGGCCCACGAACTGGGCGAGACCGGCCACACCACGGGCAAGATCGTCCTGACGACGTAGTCAGTCCGCTTGGCTCACCCGGTCCGCATCGCTCGCGTCGTCACCGCTGAGGAAGGCACGCACCTGCCGGGACACGGTGGCATCCCCGAGGAAGTCGTTGTGTTTCAGGCAGGCGGTACGGGTGTTGCGGGCGCCGTCGAGCGCTGTGCTGCCGTGCGGGGTGATCTGCTCGTCGCACGGCGACCACCACGTCGCGTACTTCACCGGGCCGGGCGTCGCCGTACCGGAGTTGAGGTGCGTGACGACATACGAACCGGGGGACATGTCCCGGCAGCCCTGGTCCCACGCTGCGCACAACCAGGCGAGATCGGTACCGTGGTTGGGGCCGGCCAGGGAGGCCCAGTGCGCCACCCTGTCCCGCCCGTCGCCGAACTTGACGTACCAACGGGTCGGAAGACTGCCGAGACTGTGGGCGACGAGATCCACCTTCTCGGCGCCGGTCCGCTCCAGCACCGTGTGCACGTAGCTTTGGAGTTGGCCACTCAGCACTTCGTTCGTCGATTTCGAGGTGTCGTACGACCAGGCGAACAGCCGGTCTTCCGGGTACCCGTTCCGGGCGAAGTCCGCCCGCATGGTGTTCCAGACCCCCGGGTCGGCATTTCGACCGTGAACGAAGACGACGGGGTTGAGGGAAGCCGCCGCCTGTGCGGGGGCAACGGCGAGCGCGGTGGCCACCAGCGCGGACGATGCCACGAACAGCAGGATGCGACGGCCCGAGAGCCTGCCCGCTCCCCACCTACTCGATGTTCCCTTGCCGTTCGGCATGTGCGGCATGGATGCCTCCGCCTCCGGAGCTGCGCTCAGTTGGTCTGGACGAACTCCATGATGGGGGGCGGCAGTTGGGTGCACAAGAAGAGGTTCAACTGAGTGCGGGCCGCAGCGCTGGGCTGCCCAAAGGGCCCGCCGTTCCGGCCGCGTAGCGGCCCGTGCCGCCGGTGATCAGGACGCGCCTGCCCAGGATGGGGCCGAGGCGGTGCAGGGCGCGGAGCGCGGTGGTGCCGGCGACGGGGATCGTACTGATAGCTCCGAGGTCGGCGCCGGTTGGCGATCCCCATCAAGTCGGTGTCTATGGCGCGGAGTTCGGCGCAGCCGCCGGCCGATCCCATGGTCACGACGGGGGTACCGGCAGCCGGACCGGAACCGTCGGCCGCCGCGTGTTCGACCACTCCGGCCGTGTCCCATCCCAGGACGGTGCCGTCAGCGGCTTCCTGGAGGCCGATCCGCACCTCGCCGTAGTTGAGGGAGGTCGCTTCGAGACGGCCCGTCGCTAGCCCGCGGCCCGCGCCGCGTCGTGTAGGGGTGAGGAGCGGAGCTGCCGACCAACGTGCCTCAGTGGAACGGGAGTTACGCGACGCCGAAGAACACGCTGCCCGTGCCGCCCCGGTCGGGGGAGTAGAAGGAGGTGTTGATCGCGCGGGTCAGATCGTCCTTGCTGAGGCGGCCGTCGCCGTCGGTGTCCAGTTGGTCCAGCACGCGCGAGGCGTCTCTGGCGAGGTCCCACATCGCGAGGTACCGCGTCAGCTCCTGCTCTCCGATGTAGCCGTCGTGGTCCGCATCGATGACCTTGAACACCGCTGCTCCGAAGGCCGCGACCGGCTCCTGCAAGGCGGGGTCCGCAGGAGTGGCGCCGGCAGCGGTGCGGTGCTGTTTGCGCGACAGCCGGCCGTCGGTCTTCGCGTGACGTTGCAGACCGGCCCAGTACTCCTGGTAGAAGGACGCCAGAGCCTTCGCCTCGGGGGTGTCCGTGGCGAGTCCGTAGGCGGTGCAGTAACGGTCGACGATCCGCTCGTAGTCGGCGCTGTCGACGTAGCCGTCGCCGTCGGTGTCGGCGACGTTGAACAGGCGGTCCAGGTTGCTGGTGCGGTGAAGGATGTGCTCAGGCGGGGCGTCGGCGGTCGCGCACAGGTGGTCCCGGAGCCGGGCATGGCGGAACTGGTAGACCGTGCCGACCTGGCGCAGGACCTCTCGCTTGCAGGCGTCCTGAAGGAACGCGTCCAGGTCCCTCGGCAACCATCCCGACAGGGGCAGCCAGATTCGCGCCAGGACCACCCAACGCCCCCAGGCGGTCATGGTGCCGACCCCGAGCGCGATCACGAATGCGGCCACCAGCCCGGCCCCGATCCCGACCAAGGCAGTGGGTGACGCGGCCCCGAAGATGATCCCGTACCCGGTCCCGACCGCGAGCCCGATAGTGAGTGTCTGTTTGAGTACGGTGGCGCGGTTCGTGTTCAACAGGACCGACGGGTGGGCGCGTTTCTCTCGCGGGATGACGGTCTCGAACCCGGCCCCGAGCGCGGCGATGAGCCCCATCGCGAGCCCCAGGAGGACCCCCGCCACGAACACCTGCCCCGCACCCAACGCGATCATCACCCCGCGATAACCCGCGAGGGCCGAAACGGCCCCACTTCCGAGCGCCCACACGATTCCGAACAGGAGGCCACCGGTGAGCCCGCCCATGACTCTGGGGCGGAAGCTCTCCCGCAGTCGTGCCTTCGTCCCGTTTTCCGCCCAGCCATGCAGCCTGACCTCCATGAGCGACGGTTCGAACTTCGGGCCGCCGACCTTCATCTTGGTGGCGAACCCGTGCACGAGAGCGAAGGTCAGTCCCAGCGCGAGCCCGTTCGCCGGGCCGGAAATGCCCGCCGACCGGAGTCCGTACGCGGGCCCGAATGTGAGCCAGTCTTCGAACCCGTAAGCGAGCCCAGCCATGAGTCCGGACGCGATTCCGATCGTGACCCCGACCCGCAGCATGACCCAGCGCAGCCTGACGGTGGTCCCCAGCCGCCACCATTCGATGTCGGGCGTTTTGAGTTCCGTCAGATGCGCGGCGAGGTAGCCGAGCCAGTGCCGGGCGCGCTCGGCGTTCCGACGCCGGCGTCCTTGTGCTTCCGGCTCGTTGTTCTCGTCGCTCAGGAAGCGCTCGTAGGCGGTGGGGATGAAGGCGTCCAAGAGGTGGTTTTCCAGGGCCTCTCGGGTGCCGAACTTCTCGGGTTTCAGCAGGTCCGACGGGTCAAGTGTGGATTCGTAGACGAATCGGGCGAGTGTGACCATCAAGGGGGTGGTCAGCACGGCGGCGAGATTGGCGACGTCCGGCGTGTGGCGACGGTAGCGCAACTCACTCAGGACGTGAGCCCACCCGGTCTGGGGGGCGACGTCCGGACTGGCAGGGAGAGTTGTGCCGGTGGCCTCCTGTAAATACCTGATGGAGTCGTCCAGGTCGAGGTCGATCAATTCGATGGCAGCGGCGGAGGGTTCAACATGGGTGTTCCTCCTGGCGGCTTCGAATTCGGCGTGGCGACTGGTCACCAGCAGCGGCAGGCCGCATCTGTTGAGTTCTCTCAGCGCGCGTTTGCGCAATCCGGTGGCGATCTCATCGAACCCGTCCAGGACCGGTAACACGTAGTCGGCACCCACCAGCGCGGCGGCCCACGTTTTACCGCTCGGGCTTGCCGTGGCGAGATAGGGCTGGTCCCGCTCCAGGCGGGCGATCAACCATTTCCGCAGCGGGGTGGTGTCGGGATTCCATGATCCGAGACTGAAGATCACCGGCACCGGTGCTCTGTGGGCGGGAGGGCGTGCTTTGAGGCGGGCCAGTGCGAAACGCAGGGCCAGGGCGCTCTTCCCCGAGCCGGCCCGCCCCAGCACGATCAGCCAGTGGGACTTCGCCTGTTCAAGGGCGGCGGTGATCCCGTCCTTTTGACCGGCCAGGCCCACCGGGGGAGTGGGCGTTACCCCGGACCGGGCGTTGTGGGCGCCTTCGGGGCCGGGCGCTCTCCCCCGCACCGGTTGCCAGCGCACCGGCAACTCGCGGTCCTCCAGCCCCAGTTGTTCCACCTCATGCTGCAGGCGCGCACGGACGTCCCCGGCGAGCAGATCGGCCTTGTCGGCCAGCTCCTTCCCAACGGAGCTGCGTTCGGCGCGCACTGCATCCACGAGTTGCCCGACCAACTCGGTCAACGCGCCCTCGGCGGACAACCCCTTGTCGATGTACACGATGAGGTTGTCGTTACCGAAACTGACAACGCCCGTGACGTTGCTGACCGTGATCGGCCCTTCGCCGCGCGACTGGTCAGCAGTCCGCGCGGCGGGTCCCGACCCCTGCGGATCCGGCGCGACGCTCACCGGACCGCCGCCTCACTCTCGGCCCAGGTCAGCACGCCCATGTCGTACGCACCCGCTGCCGCTTCAACTGCAGGCACGATCTGGCCAGGCAAAGCGTCGATCTCAGTCACCGGAGACCTCTCCCTTCGCGCGGAGGGCGGATGGTCGGCTTTCCGCGCGGCCGTCCCCGCCCCAGCAGGCAGGCACCCGTGGCTGCCTGCCTGCCGCCCTGCTTCAACCCCCGTTGCACAGACGGTGGCCGTTCGTTCACTACCCCCGTCGAACGTATGCGGTGTTGGACTGCTCGTCGGCCGCGGCATCGACGTCTACGCCTTGTAGCGAGCCCGGGAACTGGTCGTTCAGATCGGTGCCGCCGCAGGCACGCGCCGCGACGCCCTGATGACCGCCCTGGTACGGAACATGACGCCCCCTCAAGAGGTTCCGGCCTTCTTGGACCCTCCTGCCCGCGATGTCGTGCGATGCCGCCCTACCCTCATACCCCCGACGCTGCGGGGCGGCAGCCTTCACGTCCATCCTGGGGTAACTGACTTCGCTGCTTCCGGCGTTGACGCCATCGACGAGCATGCCTTGCTTCGGGTCGATGGACCGCTGAGCCGCCCCGTCGCCACTGGTACGCCGGCGGTTCTTGAACAGCGCGCCAAGGCCGAAGGAGGCGGCGCATGCGGCGAGCGCGCCCACGGCCAGCAGGATGAGATCCCTGGTGTTCTGCCCGCCGGTCGAGGTCCTACCGACGATCGCGGGTGCGGTCGACCTCGGGGGCGCGTGGGTGGGGCTCGTCACCGTTGGGGCGTGGGAAGCGTTGGAAGCGCTAGGGCCCGGGTGGCCGGGCGTGGGCGCACTGTGGGGTGTGGGGCCGGCGCCCGCTGACAGCGTCGGCCGGGGAACGGCGGCGGTGCCCACCGATCCGGTCGTCGGCCTCGGAGCGGCGGAGGCGCCCGATCCGGTCGAAGAGTTCGGAGGGGCGGTGGGCGCCGGGGTCGGCTTCGTGACGTCGAAGGACGTCACGACATTGCTTTGGCCGGCGTTCAGGGTGCACGGAGCGGCGCCCCATAGCTTCACGCTTCCAGCCGCGTTCTCTACCTGAAGGTGAAGGGTGAGGCCGCCGGCGGTGACCGTCCCCTTGCCCGGATGGTCGAAGGCGCGCGTGGTCACACTGGCGGTCGCCCTGACTTTGAACGAACCGGATGCCGGGACGTTGGTCGTCGCCAGGTGGAAGGGGACCGCGACGTCGAAGTCCTCCTGCGGCGCGGCCACATGGACCGTTCCGTCCACAGTGCCCCCGAGGGTCTTCATACCGGCATGGGCGAGCCACCAGGTGAATCCCGCGCTCACCGTCGCCACCGCGTTGACGGCGATGGTCTTGCGGGGTGCGCCGACCGCGACCGAACGCGGGACGTCCGAATAGATCTCCACCGTGAACGGCTGATTGCTCAGCAGACCAGCCGAGCATGTGTAGTCGAATGTGCGGGAAAGCGGTTGCGCGGCAGCCGATCCGGCTCCGATATTGCCCACCAATCCGCTTGCTGTTGCCGTAGCCGTGGCGGCCGCAAGGATGATCCTCCTCCTTGGCCTGCCGCACCTGATGTTCATGAGCTAGCCCCCGTTCGTGGTTCGGGTGTGCAATTACGGCACGATTCTCTTTTCTGGTAGCTCAGCATGCTGCTCAGATCGCGTGACCCGTGCCGGATCTGCGGCGCCCGGACGATTTCGATCAACGGGGCACGTGACGTTACTTGAAAGACGCCACTCGGGCGGTTCTGGTTGCGTGAGGAACTTGGAGCATAGCGCGGGCACCCCCCAACACGCCTTGTTGGAGGGTGCCTTCCCGAAATACCCCACACGGTTCACTGAACATCAAGAACCGTGCAGGTGCGCTTACCTACGTTCGACGGAGGCGTTCAGCAGGTGCCCACCGGCCGAATTGGAGATCAAGGCCGAGGAGTTGACTTCCTCCGGTGAGGGAGGAGATGCGTCATCCGCAGGTGCCGCGGTCTCGGTCACGGGCAAACCTCCTTGTCGGCGGCGCCGGTTGTGGCCTTGTGGTGGAGACTTGCAGGGTGAACATCGCGGCGTATTCGCCGCGTTAGGCCATGAGTTGGGCGTGCGTGCGCGATTCCACGATCCGGCCGTCGTCGAAGGCGTGAATGCGGTCGCAGCCCACGACTGACGCCAGTCGGCGTGACGGGCCTTCGACCGCCGCGTACAGGCTCGCGCCCAGCGAGTGGACGTCCGTCCTCTTGTCTGGCGCCCGCCACCTCGGGCGCCGGGCGTCGCGACCGGCCGTGCGCCGCACCCGTCGCGGTATGCGGATCGATCCCCTCAGGGCGCGGCGCTTACCTCTCCATGCCGCAGCCCAGGTCTACCGTCGGACGTGCTCACTGCCAGTGCGGTCGGCCGCTCTGCATGGCGCAGTGCAACGGGTTGCCGTGCGCGTCGCGCGTGGTGAGACCCAGGTGGGCCTTCTTGCAGAACTGGCCGCGCTGGTAGTAGTTCCCGGACGGGGAGAGGATGGCGCCAGCGGTGTCGGGCGCGCCGGCAGCGGAACCGGACGAGGACGATGACGACGATCCGCCGCCGGACCGCGATCCCGAATGCGACGAGGAGCCGGAGCCCGATCCGTAGGCGTAACTCCCCTTCTCCTCCGGAGAGTTCGTCACCGCGGCGGGTGTCGGGGATGCGGTCGCGGCTGACGGTGTCGGGGATGCGGTCGACGGACTGGGGGAGGGGGAGGGCGACTCCGAGGCGGACTCCGAGGCCGAGGGCGCGACCGAAGTGGTGGGCGACGGATCCGCCTGGTCCCCGCCGCTGGCGCCGGGCTGGCAACCGGTGAGGACGAGCAACGCCGTGGCCGCAACTGCTGCGGTGGACAGGGAAGCGCGGCGGCGGGCTCGGACACGTATCACAGAGGGACACATCCTGACGGAAAGAGAGGGAAACGGTATGGACGCACGCTCAGTGCGCACCGCAGACCTTATGTCTATATCGCCTCTGTAGTCGGATATGTGGCTGAAATAAGATCCCTGCCTCCGCCGCTCCCTGCTCGCCTAGTCCACGCTCAACACCCGCCCCGTCTCCCGGCCCTCGACGGAACGGACGTACGCCCAGGCGACCTTGGCCGCCGGGACCGGCTCGACTCCTGGGAAGAACGGCCCGTAGGACTCCGTCGATTCGGTGAGCAGCGTCGGGCTCACCGCGTTCACGCGCTGTGGCGCGATCTCGATGGCGGCCGCGCGGACGAACGCCTCGACCGCACCGTTCGCCGCCGAGGCCGCGGCGCCGCCCACGATGGGCTGCTGCGCCAGCATTCCCGTGACCAAGGTGAACGACCCCTCCGGCGCCACGTGCCGCACGCCCTGCCGCACCAACTCGATCTGGCTCAGCGCCTTGCCGCGCAGGGTGGCCGTCATGTCGGCGGTGGTCAGCTCGCCGAGCGGGGCGAACACCGCGTCCCCCGCGGCGCACACCACCGCGTCGATGCCCGTCACCTGCTCGTAGAGCCTCCCCACGGCCGCCGGATCGGCGATGTCGCACAGCACGTCGCCGCGACTCCGCCCCACCGCCACCACCTCATGACCGCGGTCGACCAACTCCGAACGCACCGCGCCGCCCAGCGTGCCGAACGCGCCCACCACGACAACCTTCATCACCACCACCGTCATCCTCGGAAGAAACCGGAGAGCTAGAGAACCGGAGAACCGGAGCTCTGGAGATCCGGTCGGTGTCGGCGACGCTACGGCTCCCTGGTATGCCCCCGAAAATGCCTTTCGGTCAGGAACTATGCTTCCTGGGCATGGATGTGGAGCTACGCCATCTGAAGGCCCTGGTCGTCATAGCCGAGGAGGGCACCATCACCGCCGCCGCGGCGCGGCTGCGCCTCACCCAACCTGCCCTCTCCCGCACCCTCGCGGCGCTCGAAGGGCACCTCGATGTCCGCCTCGTGGACCGTTCGTCCCGCCATCTGACCCTCACCCCCGCCGGACGGACCCTCCGGGAGCACGGGCAGGCCATCCTCGCCCACGTCGACGCCGCCCTCGCCGAGACCACCGCGGTCTCCCGGCCGCTGCGCGTCGGCTACACCTGCGCGGTCCTCGGCGAACTCACCGTGCCGCTCCTGCGCTCCTGGCGGCGCAGCCACCCACACGTCACCCTCGAACTGCGACGCGTGGACAGCCGAACCGCCGGCCTGGCCACCGGCGAGACCGACGTCGCCGTCCTCCGCACCCGGCCCGCCGATGCCCGGCTGCGCGCCGAGGCCCTCTACTTGGAGGAGCGCGTCGCCGCCCTACCCGACGACCACGCCCTGGCCGCCCGCCCCGCTCTCACCCTCGCCGAACTCGCCGATGAGTCGCTCGTCGCCTGCCCCGAGGCCGGCGCCGCGAGCGTCGAACTGTGGCCCAGGGAACGGCGCCCGGAGAGCGTGCGGGTGGTCGAGAACGTCGATGCCTGGCTGACCACCATCGCCGCCGGCGACGCCGTCGGCATCGCGGCGGCCGGCACGCGGGAGAGCCACCAGCACCCGGGCGTGGCCTACGTCCCGGTCACCGACGCCCCGGCCGCCACGGTGTACGTGGCGCACCCGGCGCAGCCCACGCATCCGCAGACGACGGAATTCCTCGCGGCGGTGCGGGAGGCGGTCAGCGGCTGAGAACTGAGGGGGCGGCCCGCGGCTCAGCGGCCGTTGTCGTCCCGGGCCCGTTTCCAGGCGGTGTCGGCCAGGAGGCGCAGGCCGTTGAGGCCGACGATGACGGTGGAGCCCTCGTGGCCGGCGACGCCGAGTGGCAGGGGCAGGGTTCCGGCCAGGTCCCAGATGACCAGGGCGGTGATGAAGGCCGCGGCGATGACGAGGTTCTGCACCACCAGATGGCGGGCCCGGCGGGAGAGGGCCACGGCGGCGGGGACGGTGGCGAGTTCATCGCGGACGATGACGGCGTCGGCGGCTTCCAGGGCGAGATCGGAGCCGGCGCGGCCCATGGCGATGCCGGTGTGGGCGGCGGCCAGGGCCGGGGCGTCGTTGACGCCGTCGCCGACCACGAGCACCCTGCCTCCGGCGGCCTCCAACTCCCTTACCGCGCTGACCTTTTCCTGGGGCAGGAGCCCGGCGCGGACGTCGGTGATGCCGACCTCGGCGGCCAGGTGGGCGGCGGCGCGCGGATTGTCGCCGGTGATCAGCACGGGGGCGGTCCCGGTGAGGGCGCCCAGGGCGGTGACGGTGGCGGCGGCCTCGGTCCGGAGACGGTCGGCGATGCCGAGCGCGCCGACCGGGGCGCCGTCCACCTCGACGAGCACGACGGTGCGGCCGTGCTCCGCCAACTGCTCGGCGAGCGCGGCGGCGTGGCGTTCGGCGCGACCGTCACGGCCGTTGAGGAGCCGGGCGGGGCTGCCGATCGCCACGGCCTGGCCGCCGACGGTGGCCGTGACCCCGGTGCCGGGAGTGGAGGCGAAGTCCGTCGCGAGCGGGATGTCCAGGCCGCGGGTGCGGGCGGCGTCCACGACGGCACGGGCCAGCGGATGTTCACTGGGGTGCTCGGCCGCCGCCGCCAGCGTCAGCAGCCCCTCCTCGGAGAGGCCGGTGGTCAGCGGGCGGACGTCGGTGACCTGCGGGGTGCCTTCGGTGAGGGTGCCGGTCTTGTCGAGCGCGACCTGGTCGATCTGGCCGAGGCGTTCCATGACCACGGCGGACTTGATCAGGACGCCGTGGCGGCCGGCGTTGGCGATCGCGGACAGCAGCGGGGGCATCGTGGCCAGCACCACCGCGCACGGGGACGCGACGATCATGAAGGTCATGGCGCGCAGCAGCGTGGGCTGAACGGCGGCGCCGAACAACAGCGGGACCGCGAAGAGCGCGAGGGTGGCGACCACCATGCCCAGCGAATACCGCTGTTCGACCTTCTCGATGAACAGTTGGGTGGGTGCCTTGGTTTCGGAGGCTTCCTCGACCATGGCCACGATCCGTGCGATCACCGAGTCGGACGGGTCCCGCTCGACCTCGACCCGCAGCGCTCCGGTGCCGTTGAGGGTGCCGGCGAACACCTCGTCTCCCGCCTCCTTGGCCACCGGCAGCGGCTCGCCCGTGATGGTGGCCTGGTCGACGTCGCTGGCTCCGTCCAGCACGCGCCCGTCGGCGCCGATCCGCTCGCCGGGACGGACCAGGACGGTGTCACCGACACGGAGTTGCCCGGTGGGGACCTCCTCCTCGACGCCGTCGTCGGTGAGGCGGGTGGCGGTGGTGGGAGCCAGGTCGAGCAGGCTGCGGACGGAGTCCGCGGTGCGTGCGGTGGCGATCGCCTCCAGGGCTCCGGAGGTGGCGAAGATGACGATCAGCAGTGCGCCGTCCAGCACTTGACCGATCGCCGCGGCCCCGAGCGCGGCGACGACCATCAGCAGGTCCACGTCCAGGGTCTTGTCCTTGAGCGCCTGCAGCCCCGCCCACCCCGGCTCCCAGCCGCCGGTGACGTAGGTCAGGGCGAACAGCGGGCCCCAGGACCAGGCCGGTGCCCCGAGGAGGTGGAGCGGCAGTGCGGTCAGGAACAGCGCCAGTGCGGCCGCCGCCCACCTCGCCTCGGGCAGGGCCAGGATCCTCGTGCGGCGCCGCGGAGGTGCCGCGTCGTGGCGGACGCCGTCGGGCGTGGCTGAGCGGGTGAGCGTGGAAGACACGGGAGCGGGGCCCTTCGTAGGCGGAGGCGGAGCGCACCAACGTCGTCACCGTAGCAGGAACGAATGAACAATGATTCATGTAATCATGGTGGCGTACGATGACCGCATGGGCCATGGAGCGGCAACCCCTCGCAGCAGCGTCCCGCGCGCGCATCTGGACGCGGCCAGCGCCACGAGGGTGGCCACCACCTTGCAGGCCCTGGCCACCCCGTCCCGCCTGCTGATCCTCGCCCGGCTGCGCGAGGGTCCGCTCGCCGCCACCGAACTCGCCGCGGAGGTCGGCATGGAGCAGTCCGCCTGCTCCCACCAACTGCGCCTGCTGCGCAACCTCGGCCTCGTGGTCGGCACCCGCAAGGGGCGTTCAGTGGTGTACGCGCTCTACGACAACCACGTCGCCGAACTCCTGGACCAAGCCCTCTACCACGTCGAGCACTTGAAGATGGGCCTGACCGATGCGCCCGAGGCCGCCCCCGTGAACCGGCAGGCGACCGCCTCCCGTTGAGCGCCCGGCTCGTGCCCCGAACGCCTCCACAGGCCGCATATTCGTTGGTGGGCCGGGCTTCGCGATGGCAGGCTGAGGCCATGAACCCTCCGCCCGATGACCTTCCCCGCCACTCCTGGCTCGGCAGCCGCATCGACGCCCGCCCGCTGTTCGCCCGGGAGCACGCGGCGTTGCTGGCCACCCTGCGCGGACTGGAGCCGGCCGACTGGCGCAGGGAAGTCGTGTCTGGCTGGGATGTGCACGACGTGGCCGCACACGTCCTCGGCGACTGTTACGGGCGCCTGAGTCGGGACCGCGACGGTCACCAGGCCGGGCCCGCCTTCGCGCCGGGGGAGACGCTGGAGGCGTTCATCCACCGCATCAACCAGGAGTGGGTCGACGCCCACCGCCGGGTCAGCCCCGCCGCGCTCATCGATGCCCTGGACCTCTTCGGCGCCCAGGTCGCTCGCCTCTTCGAGGCCGCTGACCTCGACGAACCGTCGTTGGGAGTCTCCTGGGCAGGAGCCGATCCCGCCCCCATGTGGCTCGACAGCGCCCGCGAACTGACCGAGTTCTGGACCCATCGCCAGCAGATCCGCCAAGCCGTCGGCCAGGCAACCGACCCCGACCCGGACACGTTGTCGGCGGTCCTGGACACCTTCCTGAGAGCCCTGCCCCACACCCTGCGCGAAACCCACGCCGCCGCCGGCACGCAGGTCCAGATCCACATCTCGGGCCCGGCCGGCGGCAGTTGGGCCGCCACCGCCACCACTGACACCCCGGGCGGCTGGTCCCTGGCCGAGCCCGACGCCGGATCACCCGCAGTCCGCGTCACCCTGGACGCGGAGACCGCCTGGCGACTGTGCACCCGCGGGGTCGAGCCGACCACCGCACTGGCCCGCGTCCACATCGACGGAGACCGTCAACTGGCCGAAGCCGCCTGCCAGATCGTGTCGATCGTGTACTGATTGCGCAACGCGGCCGACGGTGGCCCGGGCTTCCGCCCCGGCCCGGGGCGAGCCCAGGGGCGGGCGTCCGTGTCGACGCCTCTCCGGCAGGCACTACCCTTGGTCCCGCGGCAACCGTTCATCTCCTCGTTCTCGTTGCCGCACGGCGGTGGGGCTCGCCGTACCCGAACCGCGGCATCGGCGCCGCCAACAGTCCCTACTTGCAGCGGGGCGCGCCCATTTTCGGGTGCCTGGCAAGTAGGAGATGTGGAACGTGGAGAACGCTCAGGCAGGTGCGGCCCCGAAGGCAGCCCCCGAGTCCGTCCCTCCCGATACCGGTCCCGATGTGGAACCGGCTGGCGATGCGGGGCGCCCGTCCCGTGGCGCTCGTGCCGGGCAACTGCCGGTCGTCTGCGCGGTCGCGATCGGTGGGGGACTGGGTGCCGCCACCCGCTGCGGACTGTCCCTGCGTTGGCCGACGGCCGCCGGCGCCTTCCCGTGGACGACCCTGGTGATCAACGTGTGGGGATGCGCGGTGATCGGTGTCTTCATGGTCGTCATCACCGATGTCCGGGCCGCGCACCGGTTGGTGCGGCCGTTCTTCGGTACGGGGGTCCTGGGCGGCTTCACGACGTTCTCGACGTATGTGGTGGACGCCCAGCGCCTGGTCGAGCGGAGGGCGCGATGACCAGTCCGAACGGCAGGGTGCTGCGGTTGTCGGCGCAGCGGGAAGGCACAGCGTGAACTGGCTACTTGTACTCATAGGAGCCGTGGTTGGCGCGCCACTGCGGTATCTGACCGACCGGGCCGTGCAGCAGCGGCACGACACCCTCTTCCCCTGGGGGACCTTCACGGTCAACGTCATCGGCAGT
This sequence comes from Streptomyces sp. WZ-12, assembly GCF_028898845.1. Lineage (NCBI taxonomy): Bacteria > Bacillati > Actinomycetota > Actinomycetes > Kitasatosporales > Streptomycetaceae > Streptomyces > Streptomyces sp. WZ-12. Next base: position 8,650,241 of record NZ_CP118574.1, read on the forward strand.
CTGATCCTGGGGCTGGTCACCGGTGCGGTGGCGGCTGGTGCGGCGCCAACGCAGGTGCAGTTGCTCATCGGGACCGGGTTGTGCGGCGCGCTGACGACCTACTCCACCTTCTCGTACGAGACGTTGCGGCTGTCCCAGGACGGGGTGCGGCTCTTCGCGGTGGCCAACGTGGTGGGGAGCCTGACCGCCGGCCTGGGCGCGGCCTTCCCGGGGACCGCGTTGGCGCAGGCTGCCTGGGCGTGATGCGTAGGCGTACTGCTACGCGGGCCTACGCGTCTGCCGGACCGCGTTCACCGCGTCGGCCCGCTCCCTCCCGTGCAGTGAGCGCACGGTGTCGCCCGCCACCAGCCAGGAGACCGGCCCCAGTACCAGCGGCACGACCCCGAGGACGGTCACCAAGAGGCTCCCCGCCCAGGCCATCGAGCGCCGACGGCGCCATCAGGCCCGCGAGCGGGCCCTCCGGTCCCGTCAGCGTTCATGTTTGTTTGCCTGAGTTCGTGGCGGGGTCGCTGAAGGTGGAGAGGAGCGCGGGGAGGAAGCGCCGTTCCAGTTCGCCCGGGGGGTAGACATCGGGTTCGACGTAGCTCTGGGCCTGTCCGCCTTCCCGGAGCGCCACGAGGAGGCGGACGAACTCGTCGATGTCGACGGCGAGTTGACGCCCCAGGCGGGTGGCGAGTTCGGTGACGGCCTCGGCGATGGCCGCGCGGGCCCGGGCGTCGTGCTCGGCCAACTTCCGTGCCGCCTCGGGCGTCCGGATGGCGTGCAGGGTGAACTCGGTGGTCACCAGATACCAGGCACGCTCCTCGGCTTCGAGCTCGTTGCGGGCCACGATCTGTGCGAAGCGTTCCGCCGTGGGCTCGTCGGTACCCATCTGGTCGACCAGTGTCCTCAGCCGCGCGGCAAGGCGGTCGCTGTGCTCGTCGAACAGCGTGAAGAACAGCTCTTCCTTACTGGCGAAGTTGGAGTAGAACGCGCCGCGGGTGTAGCCGGCGCGGGTGCAGATCTGCTCGATGGTGGCGGCGTGGAAACCCTGTTCGGCGAAGACCTCCAGCGCGGCCCGCAGCAGCGCGGCCCGGGTCTGCGGCCGGCGTTTGGTGACTCCCTTGGGCATCGCGACCCTCTCTCCGCTTCTCCGCTTCACTGCCGTCTTCATGGTGCACCGCGATCTGTTGCTCGTTCGCTCGCCTGCTCGTTAGCCGTCGTCCCGCTGTGCGTCCCGCTGCCCGTTCTGTGTTCCGTCGGGCGGGTGCGGTGGCCCGACCGAGAATACAGCAGTGCATCCGATGCATTGCTGTATCTGATACATGGAGGTATCTTCGTGCCCGTCGTTGAACTCCCCGCATCTTTGGAGGACTTCATGAGCGCGGCCACGACCACCACCGCTGCCTTAGGTGCTTCCGGCCCCACCCGCCTGGTCGGCCCCGCCCCCGACGGAACCGGCCTGCCCACCCCTCCCGTCTTCGACTCCCTCGACGCCGAACGGCGATACCGAAAGGAGCAACTCGCCGCCGGTTTCCGCCTGTTCGGGAAGTTCGGGTTCTCCGAAGGCGTCGCCGGGCACATCACCGTGCGCGACCCCGAGCACCCGGACTGTTTCTGGGTCAACCCGTTCGGCATGAGCTTCCACCGGATCAAGGTCTCGGACCTGATCCTGGTCGACCACGAGGGCAACGTCCTGCACGGCGAACGGCCGGTGAACAAGGCCGCGTTCGTCATCCACTCCCAGGTCCACGCCGCCCGCCCCGACGTCCAGGCCGCCGCTCACGCCCACTCGCTGCACGGCAAGGCATTCGCCAGCCTCGGCATCCCCCTCGCCCCCCTCACCCAGGACGCCTGCGCCTTCTACGAGGACCACGGCCTCTACGCCGACTACCGCGGCGTCGCCGACGAGTTGGAGGAGGGCCGCCGCATCGGGGCCGCCCTCGGTCCGCACAAGGCCGCCATCCTCGCCAACCACGGACTGCTCACCGTCGGCCACACCGTCGCCGAGGCGGTGTGGTGGTTCGTCACCATGGAACGCTCCTGCCAGGCCCAACTCCTGGCGATGGCCGCCGGAAAGCCACTGCACATCGATCACGAGACGGCCCTGAGGACCCGCGACCAACTCGGCACTCCGCTCGCGGGCTGGTTCCAGGCCCAACCGATGTGGGATCAGATCACCGACGACGCACCGGACTTGTTCGACTGACACGCGCTGTGCGAGGGGTGGCGTCGCTGGTCCATGCAGGACGGCCGGCTGCCCGTGTGGTCCGGCAGTCATCGTTGCCGCGCCCGCGCACTGCCCTGCCGGGCCCCGACCCTGTGAGGCTAGAAGTCCAACAGGTCGGCGAATGTCCCAACGGGCCCAAAGGGGCGGAGCGTTCGCGTCGTCATCGCACCGTCATCGCGTCGTCTCCGCCGCGACCGGTTCCCCATCAGCGGGCGGACGCGGCGTAGCGATCCGGCTCGGTGAGCGCCTCCTTGACCGGGGTGCTGTCGCCGTCTTCCCCGTCCTTGTTCCCCGCCCCGGCCTTGCGCGGCACCGCGTACAATAGCGCGAAGGCGGCGAGGAAGGCGCCGGCGACGTAGGGCAGGGTGTGCGCGAAGGCTGCCGGCATCCTTGCTGCCTGGGCGGTCGGGTTGCCGCCGCCAGGCAGGTGGTTGAAGAAGATCACCGAGGAGAGGGCGGTGCCGACTGCCTGGCCGAGCTGGGTGGTGGTGTTGTTCAGGCCGGAGGCGGAACCGGCGTGCTGGTGCGGCACCTCGGAGAGGACGATGTCCGCCAGCGGCGCGACGATCAGGCCCATGCCGATGCCCATCGGCACCAGCGGCAGCATTGTTTGCCAGAGCGAGATGCCGGCACCGTAGTGGCCGGTCAGCCACGCGAACAGGACCATCCCGGCCGCGGCGATCAGCGCACCGGCCTGGAGTACCCGGCGGCCGAAGCGCGGCACCAACACCTGCATCGAGACGCCGGCGCCGGCCATCAGCAGCAGGGAGAGCGGCAGCCCGGACAGGCCCGCCTTCAACGGCGAGTAACCCAGCCCCAGTTGCAGGTACAGCGTCCAGGCGAGGAAGAACACTCCCGAGGCCAGTCCGAACAGCAGTTGTACGCCCAGGCCGCCCGTGAAGCTCCTGCGGCTGAACAGCGAGAGCACGACCAGCGGGGAGCCGCCGCGGGCGACCACCCGGCGCTCGTACGCGACGAACAATCCCAGCACCGGCACCGACGCCGCCAGCATCACGTACGTCCACACCGGCCAGCCCAACTCGCGGCCCTGGATCAACGGCAGGACGAGGAACAGCAGCCCGAGCGTGGACAGCAGCATGCCGCCCACATCGAGCCCGGCCGCCCGCTCGGCCTTGGACTCACGGAGCAGCATCGTGCCGGCGATCAGGCCCAACACGCCCAGCGGCAGGTTGACCAGGAAGATCGGCCGCCAACCCAGCCCGAACACATCGCCCTCGACCAGCAGCGCACCGACCAACGGCCCTGCCAACACGCCCAACGAGCCGACCGCCCCGAAGATCCCGAAGACCTTGCCGCGCTCCTGCCTGGCGAAACTGACATGGATGATCGACAGCACCTGAGGCACCATCAGCGCGCCCGCCGCGCCCTGTGCGATCCGGCCGACCAGCAGCGTCTCGGGGGAGCCGGCGACACCGCACACCAGCGAGGTGAGGGTGAACCCGGCGACCCCGATGAGGAAGACCCGCTTGCGGCCGTAGAGATCACCCAGGCGTCCGCCGGTGATCAAACCCAGTGCGAAGGCCAGGGCGTACCCGCCGACCAGCCACTGGATCTGGGCGGTCGACGCCCCGGTGTCCTGTTGGATATGGGGCACGGCGATATTGACCACGGTCACGTCCACCGCGTCCATGAAGGTCGCGACGAGGAGGACGATCAGCGCCAGCCAACGGAACGGATCTGCTGGGTCCCGTGGTGACTGCCTGAGGTCGGGTGGTGCCTGGCCGATCGATACGTTGGTGCGGTCGTGCGGAGTCTTGCCATCAGTCATGGCTTCGACGCTAAGGACTCAATAGGTCACCCGATGACCTCAATGCCGGACGATCAGGGGTGTGATCGGTGCCCTGACCGCCCGGATGCCCTCTCCGCGCGGCGGAGGGGGAGGGCCGGTGACGCCGGCACCGCCGGTAGGTCCGGCAAGATCCTCTGCCGCCGCCCCTCGCCCCCGCATTCCTCGCCCGACCGCGAGGTCACACACTGACTGTCAGGCCGACTCGGCCGTGAGGGCGGCGAGTTCACCCAGGACGCGGGCCGCCGGGGCCGGGTCGACCAGCCACTTCAGGTGGCTGCCTGCGAGGGTGCGGACGTCGTACGGGTTGTCCGGGGTCAGGGCGTTGCCCTCGCGGATCAGTCGGTCCTGGAGCGCGGGCGTCAGGCTCGCGTCATCGGCCAGGCGGACGTAGGTCTTCGGGATGCGGCCCCAGGTCGCGGCCTGTGCGCGGTCGCTGGAGGTGCCGCCGTCGAGATTCTCGTCGGGCTGGAAGGTGTTGAGGAAGGTCAGGAACTCCTCGTCGGTGCCGTCGGCGAAGAAGGCCGCCTTGAACGCCGCGAGGGCGTCCGGGTCCGCGGTGCGGAAGTTGCAGCGCAGCAGGCCGAGTTCGGCCGGATTCCCGACCATCGCCGGCGCGAGCGAGACGCCGTCGTACGTGGCCATCTCCGGCTCGGCGTAGTAGTCGTTGACGTCGAGATCGACCGGGCACCAGGCCGAGACGTAGACGAGGCGGTCGATCAGGTCCGGCCGCGCGTTGGCCACGGCGGTGGCCGTGATGCCGCCGCGACTGTGCGAGACGAGGATCACCGGGCCGTTCTCCTTGGCCCGTTCCAGGATGTTGATGAGGTGCCTGGCGTTGTCGGCGAGCGTGACGCCCTTGATCGAGCCGGGCGCGGTGGCGAGCCCTTCGAGATCCTGCGGTGCCTGGTAAGCGCGCGAGTAGCTTGCCTGGAAACCATGGCCAGGGAGGTCGACGGCGACAGAACGGTGCCCGAGCAGGCCGAGTTCGGCCTGAAGCGGTGCGAAGGAGAAGGAGTTCGCGAAGGCTCCGTGAACCAGGACGAACGTCGGCTGCATCTGTTCACTCACTCTCTGGGACCCGGCCGGATCGACGGCGCATGCGGCCGAGGGGCAACGCGAACGGTTGTCCGGGCTCTCCGCTCTCCGGGGAGATTACGCAGCGAAAGATCATCGGGGCAACCGGTTTGGGTCCTTGCGTTGGGGCCCTTCCCCGGCGCAGGCGGCGCCCCGCCGAGCACGGGATGGCTGTGGGGATGACGATGGGAGCGGGGGAGCGAAGGGGAGCAAGGGGAGCGCCCCGATCCCATCGACAGACAGACAGACAGACAGACAGACAGACAGGCAAGGCGGCGGACGGACATGGACGTCACGGTGCGGGAGGAGACCCCGTTCCGGTACCGCATCGAGCGGGAGGGCGCCATGCGCGTGCCCGGTGTCGTCTTCGCCAGTCGTGAGCTGTTGCCGCAGGCCGTCGGGGACCGGGCCCTGGAGCAGGTGGTGAACGTGGCGACGCTGCCCGGGATCGTCCGCGCCTCGTACGCGATGCCGGACGTGCACTGGGGGTACGGCTTTCCCATCGGCGGGGTCGCGGCCACGGACGTCGACGCCGGTGGCGTCGTCTCGCCGGGCGGGGTGGGATTCGACATCTCCTGCGGCGTCCGGCTGCTGGCCGCGAACATGGAACGGGCCGACTTGGCACCCCACTTGAAGGCGTTGATGGACATCCTCGGGGACACCGTCCCGCGCGGTGCGGGGCGCGGCGGACTGTGGAAGATGTCCGGACGCGCACAGATGGAGAAGCTGCTGGTCGGCGGCGCCCGGTACGCCGTCGAAAGCGGCCACGGCGTCCCGCGCGACCTGGAGCGCTGCGAGGACCACGGGGCGCTGGCGGACGCAGACCCGAACCACGTCGGCCAACGCGCCATCGAGCGCGGACTCCAACAGGTCGGCAGCCTGGGCTCCGGCAACCACTTCCTCGAAGTCCAGGCAGTGGACCGGGTGTACGACGCAAGCACCGCGGCCGCCTTCGGCCTGCGGGCCGGTCAGGTCTGCGTCATGATCCACTGCGGCTCCCGCGGCCTGGGTCACCAGGTGTGCACCGATCACGCCCGGGTCATGGAACAGTCACTGCGCGCTTACGGCATCAAGATCCCGGACCGCCAGTTGGCCTGCGCACCCGTCGTCTCGCGATCCGGTCGCAACTACCTCGGGGCGATGGCCGCCGCCGCCAACTACGGCCGCGCCAACCGGCAACTCCTCACCCAGGCCGCACGCCGGGCCTTCGCCACCACCACCGGAGTCGACGTGGACCTGGTGTACGACGTCTCCCACAACATGGCCAAGGTCGAGACCCATGCGCTGGACGGCGAGGTGCGACGGCTGTGCGTCCACCGCAAGGGGGCCACCCTGGCTCTGCCTGCCGGCCACCCCAGCCTGTCGGAGGAGCTCGCCGAGGCCGGCCAGCCCGTTCTCGTACCCGGCACCATGGGCACCGCCTCGTACGTCATGGTCGGCACGCCAGACAACGGTGCGTTCTTCTCCGCCTGCCACGGCGCGGGACGGGTGTGGAGCCGGCACCGGGCGCTGCGCGAGGTCCAAGGAGAGCACTTGCGGAGCGTCCTGGAGTCGCGCGGCATCGCGGTCCGGCCCTCGTCGTGGCGCGGCCTCGCAGAGGAGGCCCCCGCCGCCTACAAGGACGTCGACGCGGTCGCCACCGCCACCGAGGGCGCCGGACTGGCCCGACTGGTCGCCCGGCTGGTCCCGTTGGGCGTCGTCAAGGGGTGAGGTGAGGGTCGAGCCGGAGCATGAGAAGGGCGGCTGCCCGGTCACACGTCGAGGGTGACCGAGCAGCGCCAGCCATCCGGTCCGCTCCCGCACGACAACCCGTGCAGGGTGACGGCTTTCGGTGCGGCGCCGGTCACCGGGAGCGACCCGATGTCCGTCATGGAGAGGAGGGCTCGCAGGCCGCCGCGGACGGGCGTCAGCTCCGCCTCGACCGGTGCCTCGTTCTGCGTGTCGAGCCAGTAGACGACCTCTTCCAAGAGGGCCACCAGCAGGTCCTCGTCGGTGTCTGCCCGCACCGTCACCTCTCGATGACGGGCACCCGTCGGGCCCCTCGCGGCCTTCGCGCCCGCCATGTCCAGGAAGGACTCGCAGACTCCCCGCACCGCCTGGGCCAGGCACACCTCACGGGTCGGACCCCACGCCTCGACCCGCAGGTCCGCGGTGTGCGGAACGCTGCGGTGCCCGCCAGGCTGCGTGGGGTCGCTGACCGCAATCATGGTTGTGGTGCGTCATGTTCGGCGGCGGGGCGTGGGGTGCCGGCGGCCCAGGCGAGGGCGTCATCGAGTTCGTCGTAGGCGAAGCGACGCACTTCGGACCGGACGAGGTGGTTGGCAAGCCGGGGCGCCACCGCGGCGACCTGGCCGTCCACCGCCAGCGCGATCCGCTCGACCTTCCGATGATGGCCGCGGACGCACCGCACATGGCGGAACAGGCTGGCGAGGTTCTCCCAACCGGGGAACCCGCGCGCATGGATCACGACCCCGGCCAGCGTGTCGTGGCTCCGCAGCCAGTCGTCCGCGGTCGCCGCCAGGGCCTCGAAGTCCTGGGCACGCAGCGGGCGTTCGACCTCGACGAGGAGTACGCCCGAGTCGGGCAGGAGTCGATGGGACACGCCTGAACCGGCCGGCAGCGACGTCAACCACGCCACGGCCTCCTCGCGCTCCTGCCCACCGAAGACATGCACGGGGCAGGGCATCAGGAAGCGCGCCAGGCGCGTCGTCTCCCGAATCCAGCCCGCATCGCTGACGACCGCGCAGCCGTCGCACAGCCGCATCGCGGCGGGGGCGACCTTGAGGTCCTCCCAACCGGCGCCCGGTGTGAACGAACGGAACTCCGGCCCGATCTCGCACAGCACGCGCAGGCGTCGCCCCTCCCTGCGGGCCTCATCGACGAGCGGCTTCACCACCGCCTCGTAGTCGGCCTTCGACACCGTGCCGATCGCCTGCACCACGTCGATGCCTGCGGGCGTGTCCTTGGCGTACTTCAGCATGGCGTTCCTCCCTCCGCGAGGGGGCGGAGCTCATTCCCTACGGCCCCTACCGCCCATTATTTCGCGCTCGTGGAAAGTCGGCGTCGCTCTGCGTGGGGTGGTGTGATACCCACGGTGAGTTGGGACGCCCGTCCCGGTTCGACCCGGGGTGCGTCACCGCGCAGCATGGGAGCAGGGAGAGGAAGGCGGGGAACGCCGCCCTCCGCTCCCATGAGGCCCTGGCCCTGGCGCCGCCGTGGATCGGAGCATGATGCAGCCGCCCGAACAGCTCCCGCGACCGGAGCCGCAGTTCTCGGACGACCTGCGGCAGCAGCAGGATGCCGCGGGCGGCCGTTCCCAGGCACAGCTTCAGGCACTGCTGGACGCGGTGCTGGCCATCAGCCGGGAGCTGGAACTGCCGGCGGTGTTGCGCCGGATCGTCACCACCGCCATGGACCTGGTCGATGCCCGCTACGGGGCGCTCGGGGTGCTGCACGAGTCCGGGGAACACCTGGAGGAGTTCATCGCCGCCGGTCTGTCGGAGGAGGAACGCACGGCCCTGGACGGTCTGGAGTTCCCGCGCGGACACGGACTGCTCGGCCACCTCATCCGCCACCCCGAACCGCTCCGCGTCGACGAGATCGGCTGCCACCCGGCCGCGGCGGGCTTCCCGCCCCACCACCCGCACATGCGCACCCTGCTCGGGGTCGCCGTCAGCGTGCGCGGCCGGATCTACGGCGACCTGTACCTGACCGAGCGCCGCGACGGACAACCCTTCGACCTCGCCGACGAGGAGGTCGTCGTCGCGCTCGCCGGGGCCGCCGGCATCGCCATCGACAACGCCCGCCTGTTCCAGCAGGTCCGCGACAGCGCCGAGCAGTTCCAACGCCTCCTGTTGCCCACCCTGCCCGACCTCGCACCGTTCACCGCCGCGGCCGTCTACCGGCCCGCCGCCGCACCCGCCCACCTGGGCGGGGACTGGTACGACGCCGCCTGGCTCCCCGACGGCGCCGTCGGCGTCGTCATCGGCGACGTGGTCGGCCACGACCTGCACGCCGCGGCAGCCATGGCCGCCACCCGCAACATGCTGCGCGCCCTGCTGTACGACCGCTGCACCCCACCGAGCGCCATCCTCACCCAGCTCGACCGCACCCTCCACGCCATCACCGACACCCCGGTCACCACCGCCTGCCTGGCCCGCATCGAACCCGCCGGCGACGACTGGCAGTTGCACTGGTCCACCGCCGGCCACCTCCCGCCCCTGCTGATCACCCCCGACGGCGGAGCCGCATACCTGCACGCCGACCCGGGCATCCCCCTCGGCGTCGACCCCGCCCACCCCCGCTCCGACCACACCCACCCACTGCCCGCGCGCACCACCGTCGTCTTCTTCACCGACGGGCTGATCGAACACCCCGCTCACCACATCAACCAGGACCTCAACGCCCTCCTCCAACTCGCCGCCGAACACGCCGAAGCGCCACTGGACGACCTCGTCCAGGCACTGGTCGACCACCACCCCAGCGACGGCCACGACGACATGGCCCTCCTCGCCCTGCGCACCCCGGACACCCCGCCGGGCCGCCGCGCGGGCGCATGACGGCCATGGCCAGGCTGCTGATCTCCGGTGCGGAACTCGTCGTCCGCCTGGCGTGGTGGGAGAAGGCGGTCGGACGCCACGGCACCGTGCGCGTGCCGGTGACGGCCGTGCGTCGGGTGGCGGTCGAACCCGACTGGTGGCGCGCCCTGCGTGGCAGACGGCGGCGCGGCCTGTGGATTCCCGACACGCTGTGCCTGGGCATCCGGGAGCACGCCGGCGGGCGGGACTTCGTCGCCATCCGACCGCGCAGTCCGGTCGTCTGCGTCGAACTGCGGGCCGCCGCCGCTCCGTTCGGCCTCCTCGCCGTCACCGTCGCGCACCCACAGGCCGCGACGGAACGTCTTCGCCGCCAACTCCCGGACATCGACCCCGCGGACTGGCGACAGGCAATTCCTCCACCACCGGACTCGGCGTGAGAGGGGTGGGAAGGCCAGACCCGGCAGCCGCGCCCGGGGGCCGGACCGCACGACCGCAGGCCGGGCGAAAACCGCCCACACCCGGCGAGTTGATCGCTCCGCGTCACCCGGCATCGACTCCGCGTCACTTGGTGTCGATTTGGCGAGATCCCAACCTCGTCCTGCCCTTCGCCAGGGCACGCCACCCCAGGCCGTGCCCTACGATCCCGCCATGAACCAAAGGTTCGCTGTGACGGCCACCGTCCTGGCCGTACTCGCCACCGCTACAGGCTGCGCCGGGGACAAGGTGTCGGCCGAGACTGCCACCTCCTCCGCCTCGTCCTCGGCATCGCCTCCCACCTCGCTGCCCTCGGCGCTGCACCACCATGTGTGGACGATCGCCCGGATGCTCGGCGCCCACGCGTTCCACCATCAGCGGGGCGTCTCCCACACCTCGCCCCCGACGACGGTCAACGCCCGCGTCGGCGCGGTGTTCAGTCACAACGGGACCGGCGACCACTTCTGCACTGGAAGCGTCGTGGACAGCCCCAAGAAGACCATCGTCATCACCGCGGCGCACTGCATCCACACCGGCAAGGGCGGCAGTTACCAGTCCGACCTGGCCTTCGTTCCGGGATACCGCGACGGGAAGGACCCCAACGGGGTCTGGACGATCAGCAAGATGATCGTCGACCCTCACTGGGCCCAGTCGTCCGACCCCGCCTACGACGTCGGCTTCGTCATCGTCGACAAGCTCAAGGGCCAGCGGATCGCCGATGTGCTGGGCGCCAACCGCTTCAGCTACAACGTCGGCTACGACAAGTTCGTGAAGATCACCGGCTATCCGGCCAGTGGCAATTCCCCCATCTCGTGCGCCAACAAGACCGTGAAGTTCCAGACCAACCAGATGAAGGTGGACTGCACCGGATACAGCGGCGGCACCAGCGGCAGCCCCTGGCTCACCAACTTCGACCGCACCACCCGAACCGGCGAGGTCATCGGCGTCATCGGCGGCTACCAGACCGGTGGCAGCACCGACGACACCTCCTACAGCTCGTACTTCAACGACGCCATCAAGTCCCTGTACGACAAGGCGGTCAGCGCGGAGAGCTGACGCCCGCGGGCAAGAGGCGGGGGAGAACGCCGCGGCGGGCCCCCGCCTCAAGCTCGTACCGGCCCTGGTGACGGTGGTCGAAGAAGGCAGCATCACCAGGGCCCCCGCCGGCATGCACCTGCAACTCGTCGCCGCCGGCCGGGGCGTGTGGATCGCACCGGCCTCCAGTGCCCCGTACCGCGCGTTCCCGCGCCCGTGCTGGTTGCGATCACGGACGCGGAACCCTTGTTGCGCGAGGCACCGCCGACGAAGACGGCCCTTCCTGCCAGCTTCCTGCCAGATTCCCCGTCCGGGGTGTTGGGAACGGCGGTCGTCATCAACCCAAACCCCTTGTGTGGCGGGAGAGTTGGGGGTCTGGAAGTCGGCGGGTCACGGTGCCTGGCATCCGGTTTCCGCGGCCGGCGCCTCGATTCTGCGGCAAGGCGAAGGGGCCCGGACAACAAGGATTTCCGGGGCGGTCACAGCAGCACGTTGTGGCCCAGGGGGCCACCTGCCGCCCAGCGCGCGAGGCGCCACGGAACAGCGCACGGATACACGATTGATACTAGATGAATGAGTCCGATGTTTGTGCTGGCCGCGACCATGGCGAAGGGCGCCCGTTGGCTCGTGTGTGACGACAAACCTGGACGCCCTTCTGGCTGCACTGTACGTGTTCATCGATGACCATGTGGCCCCTCGTCGCCGGATCGGGCGACCCCCGAAACTGACAGACGCCGAACTGCTGTGCCTGGCCGTCGCCCAGGTCCTACTGGGCTTTCCCTCGGCCCGGCAATGGATCCGCTTCGTACACGCCCGACTGGGACACCTCTTTCGCTACCTGCCCCAGCAATCCGCCTACAACAAGCGCCTGAACGCCGCCGGCCCACTGATCTCGGCCGTGATCCAGGCACTGGCCAGGCAGGTGCCCACCTGGCACGACAACCTGCGGCTGATCGACTCCACACCACTGCCGTGCGCCGCCTCCCGCGAGACAGTCAAACGCTCCGACCTGGCAGGGCACGCCGGATACGGCTACTGCGCGAGCCATTCTCGCTTCTTCTGGGGATTGCGGCTCTACCTGCTGACCACAGCCGAGGGCATGCCGGTGTCCTGGTGCCTGGCCAACCCCAAACTCGGCGAACGCCAGGTGATGACCGCGCTGCTGGAACGCGACCACCACCTCATGCGCTCCGGTCAAGTGATTCTTGCGGACAAGGGCTTCGCCGGGCGGGAGTTCGAGGCGTTCCTCGAAGAGCGCCTGGGCGTCCATCTGGTGCGGCCGGACCTGAAGAACGAGCCTGTCCGGCATGGACGCCTGGCCCACGTCCGCCAGTGGATCGAGGCGGTATTCGACACCCTCAAAGGCCAGCTCAGCCTCGAACAACACGGAGGCCGGACACCCGCTGGTGTCTTCGCCCGCACCGGCCAACGACTCCTCGCCCTGGCCACGGCGATCTGGCACAACTGGAACACCAACGCCCCAGCCAAGCGATCACTGATCGCCTATGACCACTGAAGACATCGGACTCATTCATCTAGGCTCAGCGGCGGCTGATACACGCCTACGGCGGCGCGGAAACCCACCCCGTCGACAGTGGACGGCGTCCCACTTCCTCTTCCCGTTCCCCTGGAGGCTGTCCCATGCCGCTGCGTCCGCTGCCGCTCCGCCCGCCGCCTGGCCGTCGGCTGCGGCACATGCTGTGGTGGATCGCGCCCACCCTGCTGGCCATGGCCGCTGTCATCGCCGTGGCCGTCAACGGCGGCCCGCCCGGATTCACGACGGGCAGCCGCGCGGAGGCGGACCAGGCCGGCGCCGACTCCGTCCCCGACTTCGCCGCGGGGCTGCCCTGGCCGGACGAGGGCCAGACAAGCCTGGCGGTCCAGGGAGTCCAGGGAATCGGCAACCTCGGGACGCGGGGCGCACAGACACCCGTACCCATCGCCAGCGTCACCAAGGTGATGACGGCATACGTGATCCTCCGCGACCATCCGTTGCACGGCGACGAGGAGGGCCCGGCCATCAGCGCGGACCAGCAGGCGGCCGACGAGTCCGTATCCGGAACCGAATCGACGGCTCCCGTGCGAGCCGGCCGGGACTACTCGCAGCGCCAGTTGCTCCAGTTGTTGTTGCTCCCGTCGGGCAACAACATCGCCCGCCTGCTGGCGCGTTGGGACGCCGGGAGCGAGGAGGCATTCGTTGTGAAGATGAACCAGGCGGCGTCGGGACTGGGCATGAACCGCACGGCCTACACGGATGCGAGCGGCATCGAGTCCACGACCGTCAGCACCTCGCAGGACCAACTGAAGCTGGCCCGGGAGGCAATGAAGAACGACGTGTTCCGGAAGATCGTCGCCACCCCGAGCGCGACGATTCCCGGGAGCCCGGGGACGGTCCTCAACACCAACACCCTGCTGCGGATGCCCGGCGTCGTGGGCCTCAAGACCGGTTCCAGCACACCGGCCGGCGGGAACCTCGTATGGGCGGCGACGGCCCGTGACGACGGCCGTGGGCCGCTGGTGCTGGGCGTGGTGCTGCACCAGCAGGCCGGCACGTCCGCGGAGCAGGGCCTGCACGCGGCCCTCGACCGGAGCGAGAAGCTGATCACGGCCGTTCGCGCGGGTCTGACGGCTGACGCCAGGCGGTCCGCATGAACGGCGGCAGCGGCGGTACGGACACCGACCGTGAGGTGACCGTCGGGTCGGAGGGCGAGACCGGGAACGCCAAGGCCGCCGGGAGCGACGAGGTGCCCAGCCACGACAACACCCCCGCCCGCTGGTCGTGGCGCAGCGGCCGAGCAACCGCGACCCTCGCCGTGCTGTGCGCCGCCGTGCTCCTGCTCCACCAGTGGATACCCAACGGCCCCGGCCGACTGCCCAGCCTGATCGAGAGCTTCCTGCCCTGGCTCGGCGTCGCCGTGCTCCCGCTGCTGGCCGTCGCGCTGGTACGGCGCTCCGCGACGGCGCTGGTCGCCGTACTCGTGCCCGCCGTGACCTGGGCCTGCCTCTTCGGTGGCACGCTGGTCGACAAACGCGGCACCGGCGGCGCCCTGACCGTCGTCAGCCACAATGTCGACGACGAGAACCCCGACCCGGCCGGCACCGGACGCGCGCTGGCGGCCTCCGGCGCCGACGTCATCGGCCTGGAGAAGCTGACCGACACCAACGTTCCCCGCTACGAACGGGCGTTGGCCGCCGCCTATCCGTACCACCAGGTGCAGGGCACCGTCGGACTGTGGAGCAAGCTGCCGCTCCGCGACGTGCGGCCGGTGCCGATCATGGCGTGGACGCGGGCGATGCGCGCGACCGTCGAGACGCCCAAGGGGCCCGTCGCGATCTTCGTCGCCCACCTGCCGTCCGTGCGCGTGCGGCCCACCGAGGGGTTCGCCACCAACTGGCGCGACCACGCGGTGGTACGCCTCGCGGACGAGGTTCGCCGGACCCCGGAGCGCCGACGGATCGTGATGGGCGACTTCAACGGGACGGCTGACGATCGCGGACTGGCCCCGCTGACGTCGATGATGCGCTCGGCGCAGCAGGAGGCGGGCGCGGGCTTCGGCTTCACCTGGCCGGCGGCCCTCCCGGTGGTGCGGATCGACCAGGTCTTCACGCAGGGCGTCGAGCCGGTGGCGGCATGGACACTGCCGCGGACGGCCAGCGACCACCGCCCCGTCGCCGCCTCGGTGAACCTGTCACCGGCACCGAAAACCTGACCTTCGGTGAATCGCTGACATTTCCGCCCTTATGGTGGTGGCCGCTGAGGGCTGTTGCTGGCCAGGTGGTGGTCATGGACGGCCGCCGATACCGAGTTACCGATGTGCATGTGCATGTGTGAGGCAGGTGAGAGTGGGTGTCCGCCCCCGTGAAGGTGCTCCTCGTCGAGGACGACGCCGTGATCCGCAGGGCCGTCGGCCTCGCGCTGGAGCGCTACGGCTACACCGTGGACTCCGCGGAGGACGGCCTGGCGGGCCTGGAACTGTTCCGCGCCGGCGGGCACGACCTGCTGCTCCTGGACGTGATGCTGCCGCAGCTCGACGGCATCGGACTGTGCCGACGGGTGCGGGAAACCAGCCTGGTGCCGATCCTGATGATGTCCGCGCGCGGCGACTCCCTCGACGTGATCGCCGGGCTGGAGGCCGGCGCGGACGACTACGTCGTCAAACCCATCGACACCGCCGTCCTGGTGGCCCGCATGCGCACGCTGCTGCGCCGGGTCACCTTCCGCCCCAACGAGCCCGTCACGGACGGCGGTTCGGTACTGACCTTCGGAGACCTGACGCTCGACACCGACGGACTGGAGGTACACGTCGCCGGCCGACCCGTGGTCCTGACCCCGACCGAACTGCGGCTGCTACTGGAGTTCGCCGCGCACCCCGGGGTGGTACTGGAGCGACAGCGGCTGCTGCGCGAGGTGTGGGACTACGGCTGGGACGGCGACAGCCGGGTCGTCGACCTCTGCGTGCAGCGGCTCCGCAAGAAGATCGGCGCCGAACGGATCGAGACGGTCCGCGGCTTCGGCTACAAGCTGCTGCGCTGACATGGCACGCCCCTTCACCTCCCTGCACTGGAAGATCGCCGCCCTGGTTGCCGCCGCATGCTGCGCGGTAGCCCTGGTCATCGGCCTCCTCGTGCACAAGACGACCTACGACCGCTCGCTCTTCGAGGCCCGCGCCAAGGCCCGCGACCGACTCGCCGTCGCCGCCGGACAGCAGCCCGGACCCTTGACGAAGAGCGCCATCCACAACCCCGACGACCTGCCACGCCCGCTCCGGGACCAGGTGCGCCAGGCCGGCGGCGCGCCGCAGACCTGGTACGACACCCGGGTCGCCCACGTGCCCTGGATGTGGGCCGCCCAGGAGGACGGGGGCCGTTGGACGGCCGTCCGCGTCCCCATGGACCTCGACCTGCTCAGCCGCAAGGCACTCGACCGACACAGCGCGTACGCGGCCCTCGCCGCGCTCGCCGTCGTCCTCCCCGCCTCCGCGCTGGCCACGCAACTCCTGGTCAGACGGCTGCGCTGGGTCGCCGTCACCGCCCGCCGGATCACCGACGGCGAACTCGACGCCCGCACCGGAGACCCGGGGCGCGGCAACGACGAGATCGCGGACATCTCCGCGGCCGTCGACGGAATGGCCGGCAGCCTCCAACAACGCCTGCGCACCGAGCAGCAGTTCACCGCCGACGTGGCGCACGAACTGCGCACCCCGCTGATGGGACTCGTCACCTCGGCGGAACTGCTGCCCGAGAGCGAGGCGACCGAACTCGTCCGCGACCGGGTCCGGGCCCTCCGCGCCCTGGTCGAGGACCTGTTGGAGGTGTCGCGGCTCGACGCCGGCGCGGAACGGGCCGAGCTCGTGCCGGTACCCCTCGGCGAGGTGGTCGAGGACTCTGTGCGGCGCACCGGGCTGCCCGTGCACGTCTCGACGACGGACGCCGGGACGGTACGCACCGACCCGCGACGCCTGGACCGCATCCTCGCCAACCTCATCGCCAACGCACACCGGCACGGGCGGCCCCCGGTCAGCATCACCGTGCACGGCACGACCGTCGTCGTACGCGACCGCGGCCCGGGCTACCCGGCGGAACTCCTCGCCCAGGGACCGCAACGCTTCCGTACCGGCACGACCGAACGGGGCCAGGGCCACGGCCTCGGACTGACCATCGCCCTCGGCCAGGCCCAAGTCATCCGGGCACGCCTGGAGTTCACCAACGCACCCGACGGCGGAGCGACCGCCACGCTGAGCCTGCCGGCCGACTGACGACTTGCGCGGCGCCGCTCGGCCCGTCGCACGGCTGCTCAGAGGCAGAGGCAGAGGCACAAGGCAGAACCTGGCCCGTGGGCCTGGACACATGCACGTAACACGCCGTGGGTACCGTGCCGACCTCGGAAAAGGGAGCGACGAAGAACATGCACCAGGACGCCACGGCGAACACCGCGATACGGATACGGCCAGGGGGCGAAGACGACCTCCAGCAGCTCACCGACATCTACAACCACTACGTGACCGGTACCCCCGCCACGTTCGACGTCGAGCCCATCCGCGTCGAGGACCGCAGGCAATGGCTGGCCGACCATCCCGCAACCGGCCGCCACCGGCTGCTGGTAGCCCACGAAGCCGACACCGTCCTCGGCTACATCACCAGCAGCGCACTGCGTCCCAAGCAAGCCTTCGAGACCTCGGTGGAGACCAGCGCCTACCTCTCTCCCCACCACACCGGACGCGGCCTGGGAACCCTCCTCTACCGCGCCCTCTTCGAGGCCCTGGCCGACGAAGACGTGCACCGCGCCTACGCGGCGATCACCCAGCCCAACGAGGCATCGATGCGCCTGCACCAGCGCCTGGGCTTCCGCCCCGCCGGAATCCACCGCGAGGTCGGCCGCAAATTCGGCACGTACTGGGACGTCGCCTGGTGCGAAAAGCCCCTGCGCCAGGCACCGCACCACGCGCCGGACAACCCAGCCCTCGCCTCCGCGGTCTGACGACCGGCGGTGCGCTCCACCCGCTCCGCGCGTTGTCGGGTTCGCACAGCACCGCGCCGCCAGCTCTGACCCTGCCCCCACCGCCGCGCCCCGGCGTCCTCCGTGACCATGGGCAGGTGCGACTCGATCCCGCGGACCCCGCCTTCTCCCATGACCCCTATCCGTACTACGCCCGACTCCGCGAACAGGGGTCGGCCGCCCGGGTCGAGTTGGCGAACGGCACGCATGCCTGGCTGGTCACCGGCTACGAACCCGGCCGCGCGGTGCTCGCCGACCCCCGCTTCTCCAACGTCCCGCCGCAACGCGCCGGCCGGCCCAAGCCCAACTCGCCGGCCCGGCGCGCCCGTGCCTGCCTGGCGCGGCACATGCTCAACACCGACGCCCCCGACCACACCCGGCTGCGCCGTCTGACCACCGCGGCCTTCGCCCCGCGCCGCGTCGACGCCCTCCGCCCGCGGATCGATCGCCTCGCGACCGGGCTCATCGCGGGCCTGGCCGATCGACTGTCCGCCGGCGAGACCGTCGACCTCGTCGACGCCTTCGCCTTCCCCCTCCCCATCCTGGTGATCAGCGAGGTGCTGGGCGTACCGGAGGCCGACCGCGCGGACCTGAGGGAATGGACCTACCGCGTCGGCTCACCCGCGGACGCGCTGCCGAAGGGCGCCGTCGACGAGGCATGGGTGCGGCTGCACGCCTACGTCAGCTTGCTGATCGTCGAGAAGCGACGCACGCCGGGCGAGGACCTGTTCAGCGTGCTGATCGATGACTCGGCCGAAGACGCCCTCGACGACGGCGAGTTGCTCGCCATGGCCTTCCTCCTGCTCTTCGCCGGCTACGAGACGACGATGAACCTCCTCGCCTCGGCCTCGCTGCTGCTGCTCACGCACCCCGGCGAACTGACGGCCGCCCAACGCCACCCCGACACCCACTGGGCCGCCGTGGTGGAGGAAACGCTGCGGTACGACAGCCCCCTGGAAGGAGCGACGTGGCGCCGCGCGACCAGGACCGTGCACCTCGGCGGAGGCGCCGTCATCCCGGCCGGCGACTCGGTCCTGGTCGTACTCGCCGCGGCCAACCGCGACCCGCAACACTTCCCGCAACCCGACGAGTTCCGCCCGTCCCGCTACCTCGCCGCGACCGACGCCCAACGACCCGCGCCACACGTGGCCTTCGGCCACGGCCCCCACTTCTGCGTCGGCTCCCGCCTGGCCCGCCTGGAGGCAACGACCGCCCTCCCGCTCCTCTTCGACGCCCTCCCCGATCTGCGCCTGGCCGCCGACCCAACCCAACTGCCCTACCGTCCTGGCCTCCTCGTACGCGGCCCCCGAACCCTGCCGGTCTCGATCTCCAGGTAGGCACGGGGGACGGCGGAGGCTGGCCGTCCACCGGCGAGCACCCGCCGAACGCGCGCCAGTTGGCCGCTCCGCCGGTGATGGCCAGCGCGACCGCCCTGCGCACACGGTACGACCTTGGCGCACCGCACGATCGAGACCTCGTGCGCGACGCCCGGCCGCGCGGCATGCACCACGATGGTGTGGACATCCCTTGGGCCGCCGCCTCGGTTTGACGTGCTGCCCTAGGCTGGTGGCTGTGGCAGACAGGACCAGGGGCGGGACCGAGAAGACCATGGACGGCCTCACCGAAGCGGGCCTCAAGAAGTTGGCCGGTGCGCGTTCCTTCGAGCGCGGGCGCGGATACCTGGATGCGGTATCCGGGGTCGAGGTCGGTGACGGCTGGGTGAGCGCGAGCGTCCACGGAACGGAGCGGTACGAAGCGCAACTGACCCTTGACGGGCCCGGTGGGTTGGGCGGCGAGTGCGACTGTCCGTATGGCCTTGAGGGCAATTTCTGCAAGCACTTGGTCGCCCTCGGCCTGACGGTGCTCGCTCGACCGGCGAGCCTGCCACGGCAGCGGAAGGCGGCGCGGGACCGGGCAAAGGACCTGGACAGGTGGCTGTCTGCCCGGTCCAAGGACGAGTTGCTCGCCCTGCTGCGCGAACAGGTCGATGAGGACCGGCAGTTGCGGCGCCGGCTTGAGCTTCGGGCCGCGAGCACGCGTGGCGACCTCACCACCATCCGGGCCCGAATCCGCGAACTGCTCGACATCGACCCGTTCGCACAGTACGGATACGTCGAGTACGCCGACGCCCGTGCCTACGCGGACCAGGCCGGGCAGGCGGTGTCGGCGATCGGCGCGCTCACCGGCTCCGGGCGGGCGACCGACGCGATCGCCCTGGCGGGGGAGGCGATGGTGGAACTGACCCGGGCGGTCGAGTGCGTCGACGACTCCGACGGATGGCTCGGCCAGGTGGGTGCCGGCCTCGCCGACGCGCACCTCGACGCATGCCGTGCGGCCCGCCCTGCCCCAGGGGAGCTCGCCCGCTGGCTCGTCGGCCATGCGCTCGGGGACGTGGACGACGGCCTCACCGACCTCGACCCCCTCGACTACGAGGACGTGCTCGGCGTAGAAGGAATGGCCACCCTGCGGAAGTTGGCGGTCGAGGCGTGGCGGGCCAACCGTCGCGGCTGGGCGGAGAAGTACCTGATGGAGCGTCTGGCCAAGGCGGGAGGCGACGTCGACACGGTGATCGCCGTGCATGCGGCCGACCTCTCGCCGGACGGCCACACGCACCTGGCCATCGCCCGCGAACTGGACGCCGCCCAGCGCCCCGACGAGGCCCTGCGCTGGGCGGAACGCGGCATCCGCGACGCCCGGGACCCCGCTACCGTCAACACCGCCCTCGTCGACTACCTCTGCGACCGCTACGCGCAGGCGGGCCGGCTCGCCGACGCCGTCGCCCTGCGCCGCGACCACTTCGGCGCCCACCGGGCCCTGCTCAGCTACCAGCAACTCCGCGTCGCCGCCCGGGCAGCGGACTGCTGGCCGGCCGAACGTGAGGGCGCGCTGGCCCTGCTTCGTGCCGACGCGGGGCAGCGCACACAGCGTGGGTACGGCGGCCCCGTCCTGGTCGATGCCCTCCTCGACGACGAGGACATCGACGCCGCTTGGCAGGCCGCCGCCGAGGCCGGCGCAGACGATCGACAGTGGCTCACCCTCGCCGACCAGGCCCGAGCCACCCGCCCCGCCGACGCGCTCGGCGTCTACCTGCGCCTGGCGGAGCCACTCACCCAGCAGACCGGCAACAGGGTCTACGCGCACCTCGTCAGCCTGTTGTTGGGCATCCAGGACTGCCATCGCCACCTGGGAACGCCCGAGGAGTTCACCGAGTACGCCTCCGCCCTCCGCACCGCCCACAAACGTAGGCGGAACCTGATGCGCCTGATGGACGAGCATCATCTGTGAGCGCGACGCCTTGCCGGATCAGCAAGCGGTGGCGCGACCGGGCCGTAGCGGAGCCGGCGGCACCCGCCCTCACGGCACGACGGGCTGGTCCCAGCTCTCCGCGTCCGGTGTGACGGCCAGGCGCCGCAACGCCTCCTCCGCCGGTGAACCGGGTGCGGCCGTGTAGAGGGTCAGTGCCTGGTCCGGGCTGTCGGGGATGCGGAAGGTCTCGAACTTCAGGGCCAGCGGTCCGACCAGCGGGTGGTAAAGGGGCTTGTCGCCGTGGGTCTCGTCCCGGATGGTGTGGTCGGCCCACATCCTGCGGAAGTCCTCACTACGGGTGGACAGTTCGTCGATGAGGTCCGCCAACTCCTCGTCGTCCGGGTGCCGTCCCGCATCGACACGGAGGAAGGCCACCGTGTCATCCGCCTTGCGCTGCCAGTTCACATAACGGTGCCGGGACGTTTCGTCGAGAAACGTGAGCCGGGCCAGATTGCGCTGCGCCTCGGGAAGCCGTGGAAAATCGGCGATGAGCACGCGCGCCATGCGATTCCAGGCAAGGACCTGCAAGCGGCGTCCCACCACATAAGCGGGCGCGTGCTCCAGCGACTCCAATACGTGATGGAGCCCGGACCGGACTTGTTGTGACGGCGGTTTCGGCCCTTCGGCCCCCGCATGCACCAGGGCGTAAAGATGTTGCCGTTCGGTTGCCGACAGGCGCAGTGCGGCGGCCACGGAATCGAGGACCTGCGGCGAGACATTCCCGCTGCGCCCCTGCTCCAGCCGCACGTAATAGTCCACGCTGACCCCGGCGAGCAGCGCCAGCTCCTCGCGCCGCAGCCCCGGCACCCGACGGCGCGAGGCCGCCGGCAGGCCCACGTCCTGCGGCTGCACCCGGGCCCGCCGGGACCGCAGGAAATCACGCAACTCGGCCCGTCGATCCATGCCTCCATTATGCCCGAACGCAAGGGTGGTACTGCCAAACCCAGGAACACCATCACCAGGAATGCCATATCCCAGGAAAGGCATAACGAGGGGAAAGGCGAACCTGCTTGCGGGCTTGCTCCCTGCCCTCCGGCCACCGCAAAGTCGAGTAAATGCCGATCGTTGATATCGCCGACATCGCTGACGTCGTCGACACCAATCGGAACCGTCAAAACGACACCGCCAACCGACACGATGAAGTCCTGGGAGGAAAACATGAGCGGAAGGCTCCGCATCGTCATCGGGAGTGACTTCCGGGGGCTGGCGTACAAGGAATCCCTCAAGGCGTTCCTGGAGAACGACCCGCGGGTGGCCTCGGTGCAGGACGTCGGCGTCACCGGCGACACCAACACCGGCTACCCGCACATCGCGGTGGACGCCGCCGAGATCGTCGCCGACGGCGAGGCCGACCGCGCGCTGCTCATCTGCGGCACCGGCCTGGGCATGGCCATCAGCGCCAACCTCGTCCCAGGCATCCGCGCCGTCACCGTCAACGACGCCTACCAGGTCCAGGGATCGGTCCTGCTCAACAACGCCCAGGTGATGGCCCTCGGCCAGATGTGCGTCAGCCTGCACCACGCCCAGACCCTGGTCGACCAGTGGCTCGACCTGCGCTACGACCCCACCTCCGAATGGGCGCCCCTCATGGACGCGATGGTCGACTACGAGGCCGAGTACGCGCACAAGGCCAGCGCCGTCGGCCCGCGCCAGACCACCCCTTCCTGCGCCTGACCCGCCCCGCCCCTCTCACGAGAGACCCCAACTCCCCATGACCCCCCGGAAGATCCTCATCCTCGCCGGCCACGCCACCGAGGACCTGGAGCTGTTCTACGGACTCCAACGCCTGACCGAAGAGGGGTACGACGTCACCATCGCCGCCCCACGCAAGGAGCGGTTGAAGTGCGTCTCGCACGACTTCGACGGCACCTACCCGGGTACGTACACCGAGTTCCCGGGCAAGTCCTGGCCCGCGGACGCCGCCTTCGCCGACGTCGATCCGGCCGCGTACGCCGGCCTCTTCCTGCCCGGCGGCCGAGCACCGGAACACCTGCGCCACGACCCGGACTTCGCGCGTCTCGTCAGGCACTTCTTCGCCACCGACAAGCCCGTCGCGCACACCTGCCACGCGGCCATCGCCCTGGCCCCGCTCGGCGTCCTCAAGGACCGCACCACGACCGCGTTCCCGAGCGTCGCCCCGGAGGTCACCCTCGGCGGAGGCACCTTCCTCGACGACGCACCGGTCGTCGACGGCAACCTGGTCTCCGTACGCGACTGGTCGGAAAACGCCCTGCTGCTGCGCGAGTTCATCCGCCTGCTGCGGCGGGGCAGCACAGATACCGGGGTGACCGGCTGATGCACTGCTTCGACTGTGCCGCACTCGGCCGCGAGACCGTGGCGGTCGCCCTGTGCCAGGGCTGCGGTGCCGGCCAGTGCTCCGCCCACGTGATCGTCGCGCAACGCGAAGTGCGCCGCCTGGCGGGTCTGGGACAGGTCTCCTCGCCCGAACCCGCTCGCCGCATGACCTGCGCGGCCTGCCACGGAGCCAGCCGAACCGCCTGAACCCCGCGCGCCATTGACAACACACCACTCAGGCATTCACCACTCAGGCATTCACCGCCCAGACACTCACCACCAGACCGATCAACCCGGCCGAACAAGGACACCCCCATCATGATCTTCATCACCGCCAAGTTCCTCGTCCGTCCCGAACACGCCGACCGGTGGCCGCAGATCGCGGCCGACTTCACGGCCGCGACCCGCGCCGAACCCGGCTGCCTGTGGTTCGACTGGTCCCGCAGCGTGGACAACCCCAACGAGTACGTCCTCGTCGAGGCGTTCCGCGACGACGAAGCCGGGGCGACGCACGTCCAGTCCGCCCACTTCAAGGCCGCGCAGCAGACCCTTCCCCCGCACCTCGTGGAGACTCCCAGGGTCGTGAACTTCACCGCCCCGCAAGGTGGTTGGTCGGAACTGGGCGAGATGGCGGTCGGCGAGAAGTGACATGACCGGGGTGGCCGACTGCTGGGGGAATGGGCGGCCACCCCGGGCGACGCGGCGCGTTCCCGCCCGCCCGAGGCGCCGCCGTGCGACTGGTCATGGTGGCAGCCAGGGGCGAAAACGGCGTAGCCGTCGGGTTTCCGGTGTCGGTAGGGTGCTCTCCGCGCGAACACCGACTCCAGGGTCGGTCGGCCCGCACTACGCCCACGACGGCAACGTCGCTTACCACCTATCCGGAGGGGTGTTCGCGGGCTGGTTGGGCGTCGTCCTCCACGCGCCGGAGGTCATCCCGGCGCGTTTCCTCCTGTGCGAGGCCGGAGCTGGGTGAGAGGTCGGTGGCGGGAAGTGAGGCGACTGGGGCGGCGGCCGGCTTCCGCGGCAGGTGACCGTTCCAGGGCGCGCGCCCGGCTTTGGGACGTGGAACCGTCGTCGGTGTGCAGGTGCCAGTGCAGGGCACGGATGTGGGGTTCGCGCGAGAGTTGGACGACGAGCCGTTCCAGGGCGGCGGCGCCGGGGCCGTCTGCGGTGAGGGTCATCTGGAGCCGCACATGGACGCTGCCGTCCGGCCTGATGGTGTGCAGGCTGTGGAGGGGGATGTCGGTGTTCGCGAACGCGAGCGTGTACAGGGTGCGGATCTTCGGGTCGACGTGACGATCACAGACGGCCTGGAGCGTGCAGTGCGTTGGTACGGGGTGTACGACGTTCCTGGGCCCCCGGGACGGAGTGAAAAGAGACGGGAGTTTCATGCGGCTCCTTTGAGCGGATCGGAGACCGGGGCGTGACTGACCGCCGACGTGGTGCGGTCGATGGTGGGACCTCGTGACGGCCTGGTGGAGGGAGGCGGGGGAGGTGGGCGTGCGGCGTCGAGGGCCGTGTTGCCTGTGTCCGTGCGCGAGCGAGGTTGTGGGGGTGGGGGGAGAGGCCGCGGGTTGGATCGTGCCGGGTTGCCTACGTCGGCTTCGGGCGCAACTTGGCGTCCCGGCATGGTTGTTGTGGTGGTCGCAGGGGTGTGGGGGAGGCGTCTGGAGTGGAGGGGGGTGATTACCGTGCACCGGAGGTCGGGGAAGGCCCACGGGCACGGGGTCGACTGCGGTCCGTTCCACGGCTGTGACCGTCCATGGCCCTCGCCTCCTCCCGGCCGAGGCGCACGCGTGCGCCGAACAGGCACGGCACGCGGCGGGAGCCGGTGTCCGTGAAGACGCCGTACCGAACGAGGTGTCTCAAACTCGTCGTACGCTGAGAGGCTACCTTCGAGCCTGTGCTAGAACGCAAGGGTTTGACTCAACCTTGGTTCCGTTCTGACGGTTTATGCATGGATGACATGCGGATTTGTCCCGGTTGGGTCGTTCCGGGCGTGCCGGTGGTGCCATCTCCCGAGGCGCCCTGATGTCGAAATGTCCCGATGATGGTGCGTCCTGGTGGCGGTGGGTTGGCCGTCGCCTCGCGGTGGTTGATCTTCTGGGCGGGCGCCTTGACCAGGCAGGTGGACGCTGTCCCGGTCGTCCGGTACCGGTGCGGTCCCGGTTGGGGGAGGCGGCGTCGTCGGAGTCATGTTGAGGATCCGGCCAATGTCGGCGACGCGGCGTGCGGCTGCCCGGACGGTGAAGGGGTCGGCCCCGTACCGAGGGCTACCGCCTCATCGGCCGCGTCCATATCCCGTTCGTCGGGGTGGCCCCCACGCCGGTCGCGCAACCACAACCTCCCCGCGACGCCTGACGGGCCGGCCGCACTGTTCCGGCCACGGTTCGGAAGGGATTTCCGCTTCGGGGTATGCGTCAGGAAGAATGCCGGGCGATGACGTCGCAGCCTGTTGAGCCGGATCGGGCCGGATACGCCCCCTTCGCGCACCTCACCGTGCCCAACTCCGCCCTCTACCGCCGGGTGATGGGCGCGTTCCTGGCGGCCAAGGAGCGGTTCGCGGTGCACCTGCGTCCGGAGGACGTGCACGCCGCGCTGACGCCGGAGCACCGGCCCACCGACCTGGACACCGTGGTCAAGGCGCTGGACAGTCTCGTCGACTGGGGCAACCTGCGAGCGGACCCGGACACCTCCCGGGTCACCGCGGTGGAGGACTTCTACCGCAAGCGCTTCATCTACCAGCTCACGCACGCCGGAGAGGCCGCTGAACAGGCGCTATCCGCGTACGACGAGGCGCTGGGGCGGCGCGGCGCGCTCCAGGCGGTGGCGCTGCACGACATCGTCACGCAGCTGCGCGCCCTGCTGGTGATCGCGGGGGAGGGGGAGCCGGACGCGGCCAAGGCCCACCTGGCGCTGTCCGCGCTGGCCAGCCGGTTCGAGGCGCTGGCGGAGAACGCGCGGGCGTTCATGGGGTCGTTGCAGCGCACCATCGATCTGCACGGCGTGGAGGTCGAGGTCTTCCTCGCGTACAAGGACCGATTGATCCAGTACCTGGAGCGGTTCATCCAGGACCTGATCACCTTGGGCGGTCGGATCGCCCTGCTCATAGGGGAGCTGGAGGGGCGGGGCCGGGCCGATGCGTTGCTGCGGCTGGCGGCGGTCCGCGAGGCGGCGGATGCCGCACCGGACGAGTTGGAGAGCGCGGAAGCGCAGGCGTACGCGCGCTGGGCAGGGCGCTGGGCGGGGCTTTCCGCCTGGTTCGTCTCGGCGGACGGCCGCGAGTCGCAGGCGCGCCTGCTCCGGGGTCGTGCACTGGGGGCGATTCCCCAACTCCTCGCGGTCGTACGACAGTTGAATGAGCGTCGGGCCGGGAGGTCGGACCGGTCGGCGGACTTCCGCACCCTGGCCCGTTGGTTCGCCGAGGCGCCCGACGACGAGGCCAGGCACCGGCTGTGGCGCGCCGCCTTCGGCCTCTACCCCGCCCGTCACCTCACCATCGACGCGGACACCCTGACCGAGCGCACCGCCCATCCGGTGATGGCCTCCACCCCGTGGGCCGAGGCCGAACCGCTGCGCATCAGCCCGCAGTTGCGCCGCACCGGCAGCTACGAGCGGCGCGGGAAGATCCGCAAGGTGCAGGACCGCTCGGAGGACCGGCGGCGCCTCGCCGAGATCGCCGCAAGACAGGCGGCGGAGATCACGGCCGCCCGCACCCGCCTGGCAACGGACGGCGCCACCCGACTGTCCGCGCTCGGCGAGCTCGATCCACTCGCCTTCGGCCTGTTCCTGCGGCTGCTGGGCGACGCCCTGGCCACCTGGCGGCCAGACATGACGACGACGGTGGTGACCAGCAACGACGGCTCGATGGAGATCCGCCTCACGGCGCTGACGGACGGCACGAGGGCCGAGATCCGCACGTCGGGAGGGGTGTTCCGGGGCCCGGACCACCTGGTCGAGATCACCGACCTCACCCGGAGCGACCGGGTCCGTACGCACGACACCCCGGCGCGGGGCCCCGTGAGGGAGGAGCCATGACCACACCCCTGGGCGAGGTGCTGGACAGCCGGCGCGCGGCCGAGTTCCAGAAGGCCGCCCGCGCCCTGCTGAAGGAGCCGCTGTTGCTCGCGCACGGCCCCCACGCCGACGAGTACCGCCTGGCGCGGCAGCACGCCGCCGAGCTGCGCGACTGGTTCGACCGCAACGTCGGTTGGTCGTTGCGGGTGGACGCGGAGGCCGCCCGGCTGCGCAAGACCCCCGGCGCCCCGGCCGACCCCACCCACCCCGCGCGCGAGGCGTCCCGGGCGCAGGCGCCGTTCACCCGCCGCCGGTACGTACTGCTGTGCCTGGCCCTGGCCGCGTTGGAACGCGGGGAGGCGCAGATCGCCCTCGGCCGGCTCGCCGGGCAGGTCGTACTGGATGCCGCGGATCCCCAACTGGCCGCCGCCGGAGTGCAGTTCACGCTGGAGCGGCGCGACGAGCGGTTGGACCTCGCCGCGGTGGTGCGGCTGCTGCTGCGGTACGGCGTGCTGCGACGGGTCGCCGGGGACGAGGACGCCTACGTCAGCGGCGCGGGCGATGTGCTCTACGACGTGGAGCGCCGGGTCCTGGCCGGGCTGCTCGCCGCCCGCCACGGACCCTCGACCGTCGCCGCCGAGGACGCCGGCGACCGCCTGGCCGGACTGATCGCGGAAAGCGCCCTGGACAGCGACGAGTTGCGGTTCCGCGCGATCCGCCAGACCCTGACCCGCCGCCTGCTGGACGACCCGGTGCTGTACTACGACGAGCTGACCGACGAGGAGCTGGCCTATCTGACCCGGCAGCGCGGCTTCATCGCCGCACGCATCAGCGAACTGACCGGCCTGGTGGCAGAGGTGCGGGCCGAGGGCATCGCCATGGTCGACCCACTGGACGACCTGACCGACGTCCGCATGCCGGAGCAGGGCACCCACGGGCACGTCACCCTGCTGCTCGCCGAACACCTCGCGGCCACGGGCGGCGAGGTGGGCCGCGACGAGTTGGAGCGCCGGGTGCGGGAACTGGCGGCCGAGCACGGTGGATTCTGGTCCAAGAGCGCCAAACAGCCCGGCGCGGAAGCCGAGTTGGTCGAACAGGCACTGACCAAACTGACCGCACTCGGACTGGTCACGCGCACTCCGGGAGGCGTCGCCCCGCGCCCCGCCCTCGCCCGCTACGCGGTCGGCGAGACCGTTGTGATCGAACCGGGCGCCCGTACTCCGCAACGAAAGGCCCAAGCGTCGTGACCGCCCTGCCCCTCCCCGCACCCGGTCGGTGGCGGCCGCTGCGCATCGGACTGGTCGACCTCTTCTACTACGACAAAGAGGAGTTCTGGTTCCACGACGGCCGCCTGCTGCTGCGTGGCAACAACGGCACCGGCAAGTCCAAGGTCCTCGCCCTGACCCTGCCCTTCCTCCTGGACGGCGACCTGTCCGCCCGGCGGGTGGAGCCCGACGCCGACCCCGGTAAGCGAATGGAGTGGAACCTGCTGCTCGGCGGGCAGCATCAGCACCCCGAGCGGCTCGGCTACACCTGGATCGAGTTCGGCCGCCGCGACGAGACCAGCGGCCAGGACCACTTCGTCACCCTCGCCTGTGGGCTGAAGGCGGTGTCCGGGCGGGGCATCGCCCGCCACTGGTACGCCGTCACCGACCAGCGCGTCGGCGAGGAACTGAGCCTGCTCGACGCCACCGACACCGCGCTCTCCCGCGACCGGCTCACGGAGGCCATCGCAGGGCGCGGCCTGGTCTACGACCAGGCCAAGGCATACCGCAGGGCCGTTGACGAGGCGCTGTTCGGGCTCGGCGAGCGACGCTATGCGGCGCTGGTGGACCTGCTCATCCAGCTACGTCAGCCGCAACTGTCGAAGCGCCCCAACGAGGTCGCGCTGTCCCGCGCACTGACCGAATCGCTGCCGCCGATGGACCAGGCGGTGATCGCCGATGTCGCCGAGGCGTTCCGCTCCCTGGACGAGGAGAAGGACGAACTGCGGGCGGCCGCCGAAGCGGAGCGGGCCGCCTCGGCGTTCCTCGACCACTACCGCCGCTACGCCCGGGTCGCCACCCGCCGCCGGGCCCGCCTGCCCCGCACCGAGCACGCCCGCTACGAGCACCTCCAACGCGACCTGGCCGCCGCCGAGACCGACCGCTCGGACGCCGAGAAGGCCCGGACGACGGCCGCCGAACTGCTCGCGGAGCTCGCGGAGACCGCCACCCGGCTCAAGGCGCAGGACGCCGCGCTGCGCGAGGGCCCCGAGATGCGCAGCGCCCGCGAGCTGGAACAGGCGGCAGTCGACGCCCGCCGCACCGCGGACGAACTGGCCCGCGCGAAGGACGACCAGGCACAGGCGGGCCAGGCACACACCCGCGCACTCGGCCGCCTCGACACCGCACAACGCCGCCTCACGACGGCGGCGGAGCAGACTAAGGACACCCTCGCCCGCGAGCGGGAAGCGGCCTCGGCGGCCCGACTCGACGGCCTGCCGGAAACCGGCGGCGTGCCGGAGGCGGAACTGCGCCACGAGGCAGGGGAGTTGGTGGCTCGCAGGCGGCGCACCCTCGACCACGTCGAGGAGTTGATGGCACACGCCGAGACGGCGGCCGGCGAACGGAGGGACGCCGCCCGCCGCCTGGATGAGGCCGAGATCGAGGCCGGCCACACCACCGAGCGGCAGACCCGGGCGGAGGAACAGGCGTCCGCAGCAGGGCGGGAACTCGTCACCCTCGTAGGCGGCCACCTGGACTCCTGCGAGGAGCTGACCGTCGCCGATCCCACCGGGCTCCTGGACGCACTACAGGACTGGGTCACCCACCTCCAAGGCCCCTACCCGGCGCGCGAGCAGGCCGGCGAGGCCCATCGCGTACGGGCGGCGCACCTGGCCGACCGCACCGCCGCCCTCGGACAGGAACTGACCGCCCTCCGGGGCCGGCACACCGAGGCCGAGCGGGAGCTGACCGGACTGGAGGCGGGCGGCCAGCGCGGCCCCGCCGCACCCCCGACCCGTACCCCCGGCGTGCGCGACCGGGCGCCCGGAGCACCCCTGTGGCGACTGGTCGACTTCCGCGACCACGTCACCGGCGCCGAACGGGCCGGACTGGAAGCCGCGTTGGAGGCATCCGGGCTCCTGGACGCCTGGGTGCGCCCGGACGGCACCGCCGTCCACGCCGATGGGCACGACGCCCTCCTGTCCCCCCTGCCGCCGGCCCACCGGCCGACCGGGCCGACCCTCGCCGACGTACTGCGGCCCGCGGTCGACCACGGCGACGCACGCGCCATGGCGGTGGGCGAGCAGACGGTGGCCCGCCTCCTGGCAGCCGTCGGCCTCGGCTCCGGTGGCGACACCTGGGTGTCGACGGACGGCAGCTTCCGCGTCGGCGCCCTGACCGGCAGTTGGTCGAAGGAGGCAGCCGCGTACGTGGGCGAGGGAGCCCGCGAGGAGGCACGCCGGTCCCGGATCACCGCGCTGCGCGGCGAACTGGCCGCCCTGAAGGACGACATGGCCTGCCTTGAGGCCGAGCGCATCTCGGTGGCCCACCGCCGACGCACCCTGGACGCCGAGCTGGCCGCCGTCCCCGACGACGCCGCCCTCCGCCACGCCCACGCCCTCGCCGCGACCGCCGCGGACGCCGCCCACCGGGCCCGCACCCGCCGCGACGAACGCTCCACCGAACTGGCCGAGGTGACTCGACGGCAGGCCGCGACGGACGCCGAACTCGCCGACACCGCCGCCGCCGTGAACCTGCCCGCCGACCGCAGCGCACTGGCAGCCGTCCGGCAGGCACTGGCCGACTACACCGCCGTCCTCGCCGCCCTGTGGCCGGCCCTGCGCGAACACACCGCCGCGGAGCAGGCCCTCGCCGACGAGCGCGCGGAAGCCGAACAGGCCGGCACCAGGACGGCCGAACTGGCCCTGCGCGCGGAGGAGTCGCGCCAGCTCGCCGGCGCCGCCCAGGAACGCCACGCCACACTGCGCTCCACCGTGGGAGCCGCCGTCGCGGAACTGGAACGGCGCCTGGCCGAAACCACCGCGGCCCGCACCGCATGCGAACGTGACCAACGCCAGGCCCGCGAGGACCACACCGCCGCCGACCGGCGCGCCCACCTCGCCCAAGGGCACATCGAACGACTGGAGGTCGACCTGCGAGAGGCGACGGCGGCCCGCGCCGAGGCCATCGCCGCCCTCCAACGGTTCGCCGCCACCGGCCTGTTGAGCGTCGCCCTGCCACAGACCACCGTGCCGCCCCTGGACGGCGGGCCGTGGGCCGCCACCCCCGCCGTCA
The DNA here is from genome assembly GCF_028898845.1 of Streptomyces sp. WZ-12. Taxonomy (NCBI): domain Bacteria; kingdom Bacillati; phylum Actinomycetota; class Actinomycetes; order Kitasatosporales; family Streptomycetaceae; genus Streptomyces; species Streptomyces sp. WZ-12. The sequence continues at coordinate 8,681,775 of NZ_CP118574.1, forward strand.
CGCTCGCCCGCACCATCGAGGCCGAACTGGCCGGCACCGACGACTCCGCCGGTGCCTGGGAACGCGTCCAGAAGAAGCTCAGCGAGGAGTACAAGAAACTCCAGGACGCGCTGTCCCGCGGCGGCCACACCGCCACCGCCCGGATCGCCGAGGACGGCATGGTCGTCGACATCATCTACCAGGGCCGCGAACGAGCCGTCCCCGAACTGGCCGAGGCCCTGGCCACCGAAGTCGCCGAGCTGACCCGCATCCTGTCCGCACACGAACGCGAGATCCTCGAAACCCACCTGCTGACCGAGGTCGCCGGCACCCTCCAAGAGCTCATCGGCACCGCCGAACGCCAGGTCAACGCCATGAACGCGGAGCTCGACCAGCGACCCACCTCCACCGGTATGAAGCTCCGCCTGGTCTGGCGCCCCTCCCGCAAGGCACCGGCGGGCCTGGCCCAGGCACGCGAGCGCCTGCGCCAGTCCGCCGACGCCTGGACGCCCGAGGACCGGGCAGCCGTCGGCGAGTTCCTCCAGACCCAGATCGGCCGTCGACAGTCCGACGACACCGCCGGCAGTTGGCTGGAGGTGCTCACCACCGCGCTCGACTACCGCGGTTGGCACGAGTTCGGCATCGAACGCCACCAGCACGGAAAATGGGTCCCGGCCACCGGCCCCGCCTCCGGTGGCGAACGCGTCCTGGCGGTGAGCGTGCCGCTGTTCGCCGCCGCCTCCTCGCACTACGCCACGGCCGCCCCCAACGCCCCCCGCCTGGTCACCCTCGACGAGGCGTTCGCCGGCGTCGACGACGACTCGCGCGCCAAGTGCCTGGGCCTGCTGCACGCGTTCGACCTGGACGTGGTGATGACCAGCGAACGCGAATGGGCCTGCTACCCCGAGGTCCCCGGCATCGCCATCGCCCAACTCTCCCGCGTGGACGAGATCCAGGCGGTCCTGGTGACCCGCTGGGAATGGGACGGAACCGAACGCACCTGGGGCACCGAACCGGCCCCGCACGCACCGTCGCCCTCCCCCCACATCCCCGCGCAGATCCCCGCAGGACCGGCCGACAGCCAGGACGCCCTGTGGACATGAACACCGACCAAGAGCCCGGACGGGGCCCGGCAGCGCACGCGGCCCCCGACGCACCCGGGCAGTCCCCGCCGCCGGTCGACCGCGACCGCCTGACCAGACTGCTCGGCCCGCCCGAACTCGGCTGGCTGGTCGACCGCGTACGCCGCCGCATGGAGCGGGACGAACCTCTCACCGGCCCGGTCACCCTGGCCGCCCCCACCGTCGAGCAACGCGCCGCCGCCGAGCGGCTGTTGGGCCGCAGTCCCGGCACCGGACGGTCCCTGAGCATGCGCCTCGACGCGGTGGACGCCGTCCTGCGCCGCTCCGGAGCCAGCCCCCATGGCCTCGCCGCCGCCGTCACCGCCCTCACCGGCCCCGTCACCCGCCTCGCCGACCTACGCGAGCGGGAAGCCAACGACTGGCGCGACGCCCACACCCCCCTTGACACCCTCATTCACACCACCAAACCCCAACTCGCCGACTGGGCGGACCAATTGCGCGGCGACGGCCTCGTGCGCCGCCTGGCCCGCACCCCACAGGCGGCGAAGGCCCTGCTCGGCGACACCGCCGAGGTCCTGCGCCGGCTACCGGCCGACCCCGCCGTCTCCCTGCCCGCCTTCGCCGCCCGCACGCTCGGCGACGCCCACGCCCTCGACGACGGCACCCCGCTCGCCACCCTCGTCCTCTCCGGCATCCGTGCCCTGACCGGCTTCCCGGACGGCACCGGGGCCGAATGGCGGCGCGAGGCATGGGCGTTCGCCGGCCTCCTCAAGGACGCGCTCTCCTCCACCGTCCTCACCCTCGGCCTGCGCGGCACCCCCGCCCTCGACCGGCTCACCGACGCCGGAGAACCAGCCGTCCTCACCCTGCGCCAACTCACCCGAACCCCACCGCGCGCGGCCCCCACCGTGGTGCACGTATGCGAGAACCCGACCGTCCTGGCCACCGCGGCCGACAGTCACGGCGCCGACTGCCAACCCCTGGTCTGCCTCCAAGGCCAACCCTCGGCCGCCGCCCTCACCTTGCTGCGCCACCTGCACACCCGCGGCTCCACCCTCCGCTACCACGGCGACTTCGACTGGGGCGGCCTCCGCATCGCCACCACGCTGCTCCACCGCGTCCCCTGGCACCCCTGGCGCTACACCACCACCGACTACCGCAACGCGGTCGCCGCCACCCCCCTGGCCCCAACCCTGACCGGCACGCCCACCGCCGCCGCTTGGGACCCTGACCTGCCTGCGGCCCTCACCGAACTCGGCGTGCGCATCGAGGAAGAAGCCGTGCTGAGCGACCTGCTGGCCGACCTCGGGCCCTGAGCCACACTCCGACGCCGAGCGCGTTCCACACCGGCGAGTGGTGCCCGCGGCCCCGACGACACACCCCCGACACCAACCCGTCACGCCGACCGGGAATCAGCCGCCAACTCCCGTGGTTGTCCACGAACATGACTGTTGGAGTTGCGCTCAATCCGCTCACCCCCGCCAACCAGATCGACGCGAGCGTGGAGCTGGCCAGGGAGGCCGCGGCCGCGGGGCTGCGGTCCGCCTGGTTCGGGCAGACCTTCGGGGCCGACTCGCCCCAGTTGGCCGCGATCGTCGGCCGCGAGGTGCCCGGGCTGCACGTGGGCACGTCCGCCATCCCCGTCTTCGGGCGACACCCGCTGATCGTCTCCAGCCAGGCACAGACCGCACAGGCGGCCACCCACGGCCGCTACCACCTCGGACTGGCGCTCGGCACCAAGCTGTTGACCGAAGGCGGCTTCGGGCTCCCCTTCGAACGCCCCGTGGCCCGCCTGCGGGAATTCCTCACCGCACTACGGCAGTTGACCGAGACCGGCAGCGCCGACTTCCACGGCGAACTGCTCACCGCCGCCACCCCGATCCCGGCCCGCGTGCCCGGCGCGGAGTCCGGCGTCCCGGTGCTCGTCGCCGCCATGGGCCCGAAGGCGCTGCGGGTCAGCGGCGAACTGGCGGACGGCATCCTGCCGTACCTCGCCGGACCCCGCGCGCTCGCCGAGCACATCGTGCCGGCCGTCACCAAGGCCGCCGAGGCCGCCGGGCGTCCCGCTCCCCGCATCGTGGCGCTCGTCCACGGCGTGGTCACCGACGATGTCGACGCGGTACGCGCCACCGCCACCGAGAACCTGGCCTTCTACGAGCAGGTCCCCTCCTACGCCCGGGTCATCGAGCTGTCCGGCGCCCAACGGGCCGTCGACGTCGCCGTGATCGGCAACGAGGAGACCGTCGCCGCCGAGGTCCAGCGCTACCGGGACGCCGGAGCGAGCGAGGTGGTGTTCGCCGGGACGGAGATCGCCGGCGAAGCCGACCGGCGCCGCACCTGGAAGCTGCTGGGCGAACTCGCCGGCTGACCACCCAAGGCCCACCGAAAAAACGGATGCCCTGCTCAGCGGGCATCCGTTACGGTGGCCGCATGTCTACGCCCCGAATTTCCTAGCCGAGGACCCGCTTCCACGCCAGAAGTGTGTCCTTCGCTGTTTTCGGAGCGTTCAAGCATGATCACCGTTCGTGATGTCGAACTGCGCGCGGGTGCCCGCCTGCTGCTGTCCGACGTTTCCTTCACCGTCTCGCCCGGCGACCGGATCGGCCTGGTCGGCCGCAACGGGGCGGGCAAGACCACCCTGATGACCGCCCTCGCGGGCCGCACCACGCCCGCGGCCGGCACCATCACCCACACCGGCCCGGTCGGGCACCTCGCCCAGGACTCCCGCGCCGCCGACCCGACCCAGACGGTCACCGACCGGATCCTGTCCGCCCGCGGCCTGGACATCGCCCGCCAGCGGCTGCGCGCCGCGGAGTCCGCGATGGCCGATGCCGACGGCGGCCGCGCACTGGATCGGGCCATGACCGCCTACGCCGGCGCCGAGGCCGCCTTCCAGGCCGCCGGTGGCTACGCGGCGGAGGCCGAGGCGGCCCGGGTGGCCGCCGGCCTCGGACTGCCCGAACGAGCCCTCGGCGGGCCCGTCGGCGCGCTCTCCGGCGGCCAGCGGCGCCGCGTCGAACTGGCCCGCATCCTCTTCGCCGGCGACCGCGGCACGCTCCTCCTGGACGAGCCGACCAACCACCTCGACGCGGACTCGCTCGCCTGGTTGCGCGCCTTCCTCCGCTCCCGCCAGGGCGGCCTGGTCGTCATCAGCCACGACACCGGTCTGCTCGCCGACGTCGTCAACCGCGTCCTCCACCTCGACGCCACCCGCGCCGCGCTCGACCTCCACAACACCGGCTGGGCCGCGTACTTGGCCCAGCGCGAGGCGGACGCCCGACGCCGCACCCGCGAGCGGGCCAACGCCGAGCGCAAGGCCACGGCGCTGCGCACCCAGGCGGAGAAGATGAAGGCCCGCTCCGCGACCGCCACGATGGCCAGGAGCATGGCCCGTCGCGCCGACCGCCTGCTCGCCGACCTGGAACCCGCCCGGCGCACCGAGAAGACCGCCCGCATCCGACTGCCCGAGCCGCACCCCTGCGGCCGGATACCGCTCGGCGCGATCAGCCTGGCCAAGTCCTACGGCGATCACCAGGTCCTGCGCGGCGTGGACCTCGCCGTGGACCGGGGCAGCCGGCTGGTGATCCTCGGCCTCAACGGGGCCGGCAAGACCACCCTGTTGCGCCTCCTCGCCGGCGCGGAGACCCCGGACAGCGGCCGGGTGGTGCGCGGTCAGGGGCTACGGCTCGGCTACTTCGCGCAGGAACACGACACCCTCGACGGCGCCCGCACCGTCCGGGACAACCTGGCCGTGGCCGCCCCGCACCTCACCGACCAGGAACGCCGGCGCGTGCTCGGCGCGTTCCTGTTCACCGGGGACGACGCCGACAAACCCGCCGGCGTCCTCTCCGGCGGCGAGAAGACCCGGCTCGCGCTGGCCGGGCTGGTCCACTCCGGAGCCAACGTGCTGCTCCTGGACGAGCCGACCAACAACCTCGACCCCGCCTCCCGGGACGAGGTGCTGGCCGCTGTCGACTCCTACCCCGGAGCGATCGTGATGGTCACCCACGACGAGGGAGCCCTGGACGCCCTGCGCCCCGACCGCGTCCTGCTGCTGCCGGACGGCGACGAGGACCTGTGGAGCGACGAGTACCGGGAGTTGGTCACGCTGGCGTGAACGCCCTGGGGGCCGGTCCGTTGCCGTGCGGCAGCGGACCGGCCCCCAGGGGCCGCGTCAGGAGGTGGGGCTGGGCGAGGGGGAGGCCGTCGGGCCCGCGGCCGCCACCTTCTGGGCCTCCTTGGCCACCAGGGCGGTGAGCTTGCTCGGCGTGAGCTTGGTCGCGGGGTCGGCGATCGTCTTCCCGTTGAGCTGCACGACCGGGACCGGGCCGAGGCCCGAACTGGCGTAGTCCTGCTGGGACTTGGTCACCCAGCCCTGCCGCGTGCCACGGTCCAGGCAGAGGTTGAACGCGTCGTGCTCGATCTTCCCGGCCTTCTTGGCCAGCTTCCTCAGCAGCGTCCGATTCTTGAAGTCGTCCTGCTGCAGGGCCGGTTGGTTCGCCCAGACCTGGTCCATGAACTCGCTGAACCGACCCTGGTCCTGAGCGCAGGCAGCCGCGGCGGCTGCCTCCTTCGCGCCCGAACCGCCGTACTGGTGGTCGCTCGCGGTCACGAGACGGTAGTTGATCTGGGCCTGGCCGGACGCGAGGAGCTGGCCGAACGTCTTGGAGTACTGCTGGGCGAAGGCCCGCGACTCCGGGCTCCGCGGGTCCTCGTACACCGTCAACGTGACCGGAATGGTCGGCTTGACCGGAAGGGCCAGCTTGTCCCCGTTGGTCGTTGCCCCCACGGCATTGGACGGCGGCTCGAACGCGGTGGCCTCGCCGGACCGGGCGTACTGGCCGATCCAGGCCGCGGCACCGCAGATCACGGCGAGCCCGACGCCGATCACCGCGTAGTTGCGCCAGTTGCCGCGAGGGCCCTTTCGCGTTGCTTCGCTGCCGTTCTTGTTGTGCCCTGCGGAGGCCACCATGGGAACCCTTTCACCAGGTCAATCGATGTGCTCGCCGACGGCGCGGTACCCCGCGCCGCGCCGCCCGAGCGGCGACCGCGGGGCACGGCACACCGCTGCGGCACGCACAGTGTGGCAGCATTCGCCGGCTGCCGGGGTTCCGGGGCCGGGTGCGGCCCCGTACGGAGCGCCCGAGGGCGGCGGCCGGCCCCGCCTCGCACTCACGCGGCCGTGGCGGCGGCGACCGTCCCGGTGCTGGTGAGCCGGCGCAGGGCGAGCAGGCCGCCGATGCCGGGGAGGCAGGCGAGCAGCACCGACCGGCCGGTGCGGTGCGGGTCGCGGGTGACGGCCCCGATGGTGAAGAGGTAGGCGCAACCGTGGAGCGGGCCGGCGAGCGAGGAGACGGCCGGCAGGTGCAGCGTGGCCAGGTTGGTCAGCAGGATGATCAGCGAGGCCAGTTCGACGGTGGCGGCGGCGCGCAGCGGTCGGCGGGTGGGTGGAACGGGCACGTCATGCTCCCGTGGTCGAGCCGGGACGGACGATCATGAGGATCGTCACCGTCGCCCAGAGGAGGTTGAACAGCCCGGTGAACATGGCCAGTTGGGCGGGACGGTAGGGCGGCGAGGTGGTCGGCTGGTCGCCGTCGAGGGCGGTCAGCAGGGCGTCCTGTCGGGGCAGCACCAGGGCGACCAGGACGCCGGCGGCGGCCGCGGTCAGGGCGATGGAGGCGATCAGCCACGCGTCGCCCAGGACCCCCATGGCGGAGGCGGTGGCGAAGCCGAACACCGGCACGGCCATGCCGACCCCCGCGTACACCCGGCAGATGCGGTGCAGCAGCCGGACGGTGCCCACCGTATCCGGCCGGGCATCCGCCCCGCCCCCGCCCGCCTGGGCGCGGCGGACGGCCGGCGGGAACATGCTGGCGGCCACGGTGACCGGGCCGACCGCGACGAGGGCGGCCAGAACGTGCAGCGAAAGCAAAATCTTGGTCATCGGTCGGCAACCGTCCAGGAGGAGCGGGCGCGGACCCGGGATGGGGGGAGCGCCGATCGCTCGTCGACCGGGCCGCCGGGGCCCATCGACCGGGGAACTACGAGGTACATGTGTGGAAGAGGCTTTCTCGTTGAGCGAGCGAAGAGCGTTGAGCGAGGCGAGTTGAGCGACGGGGAGGTCAGAAAGGGAGGGACAGCGCCGGCGCGGCACCGGTGGCGGACCAGACGGTGCCGCGGCGCTCGTGGGCGAAGACCCGCTCGACGGCGCGTGCCACCCGGGGGCCGATCTCGCGCTCGACGAGGTAGAGGGCGAGATCGAGACCGGAGGTGACTCCGCCGCTGGTGATCAGATCGCCGTCGTCGACCACCCGGGCGTCGACGTGTTCGGCGCCGGTGGCCACCAGCAACTCCCGCCCCAGGTCATGGCTGTTGACCGAACGCCCCTTGATGAGGCCCGCCATGGCGAGCAGCAGTGACCCGCCGCAGACCGTCGTCACCAGCGTGTCCGGCCGGGCCAGCGCCTCACCGGCCAGCCGCGCCAGGTCCGTGTCGACGGCCCGGCGCAGCATCTCCAAAATGGTCCCGGCCCGCTCCGCCGCGCTCAGCCCCGCCGGATCGCGCAGATCACCCACCGCCCCGGGCAGCACGATCACGTCGGCGCGCGCGGGATCCAAGGCCGCGGCGGCGCGCAGGGACACTGCCGCCAGCCCACTGGGCACCTCCCGCGGCCCCTCGGCGCTGACCAACTCGACGCGGACGGCCCCCTCGGTGAGCATGCCGGCGCAGTGCAGCACCTCGTAGGGTGCGATGACGTCCAACGGGTCGAAGCCGTCGAACAGTACGCAGTGGACGAGCATGGGATGCCTCTTCTCCAGTCGCGATCAGCGGTGCGCGCCCCACGCTAGAAAGACCGACCCGCGCCACACAGTGGCCAGAATGACAACTTTCCACGGATTCTCGCCAATGCTCTGTAGAGCGAATATGGGGCCTCCACCGCCGCTCACCACAGGACTGACCCCCTGGCGAGAATCCAACTATCGTGTCGCCATGCACACCGTGGCCATCCTCGTCCTCGACCATGTGGTGCCGTTCGACATGGCGGCGCCCCTGGAGATCTTCGGCCGCACCCGCCTGCCCGACGGGCGCCGCCCCTACCGGACGCGGATCTGCGCCCCCACGCCCCAGGTACGCACCGACGGCTTCACCCTCACCGTCGAATGGGGACTGGACGCACTGGCGGAGGCCGACACCGTCATCGTGCCCGGCTGCTCGGAACAGGCCGGCGCACCGCACCCGGAGGCCCTGCGGGCACTGCGCGCAGCGGCGGCCGCCGGGACCCGCATCGCCTCGGTCTGCGTCGGCGCCTTCGTCCTCGCCGAGGCGGGACTACTGGACGGCCTGCGCGCCACCACCCACTGGATCGCGGCCGCCGAACTCGCCCGCCGCTACCCGCAGATCGAGGTCCAGCCCGACGTCCTCTACGTCGACAACGGCCAGATACTCACCTCGGCCGGCGCCGCCGCCAGCCTGGACCTCTGCCTCCACATGATCCGCCGCGACCTCGGCTCGGCGATCGCCGCGGACGCCGCCCGGCTGTCCGTCATGCCGCTCGAACGCGAGGGCGGCCAGGCGCAGTTCATCGTCCACGAGCACCCACCGGTGCCCCAGGGCTCCGCACTCCAGCCCGTCCTCGACTGGATCGAGGACCACCTTGCCCACGAGATCACCCTCAAGGCCATGGCCGCCCGCTCCGGCGTGAGCGAACGGACCTTCAGCCGCCGCTTCCGCGAACAGACCGGCACCACGCCGCTCCAGTGGCTGCTGCGCGCCCGGGTACGCCGGGCCCAGTACCTCCTGGAGAACACCGACCACCCGGTCGAACGCATCGCCCACCAGGCCGGTTTCGGCTCGCCGACCGCCTTCCGGGACCGGTTCCGTCGCGTGGTCGGCACCACCCCGCAGTCCTACCGCACCGCCTTCCACGGCCGCCCCGGCGCGGACCGGCCCCGGCTGCCCGGCCGACGAACCGAGCTCGCTACCTCGCCGCCCGCATCACGCCCGTGACGGCGGCGACCACACGTACGGCGTCGTGGTCGTCACCGCCCGAAAACCCAGCCGGCGCAGGATCGGCGCACTGTCGTCCGACGCATCGACCTGGAGGTATCTGACGCCACGGGCCACCGCGAGCTCGGCGCGGGCGGCGACCAGCGCCCGGTAGATGCCCCGGCCGCGCCACGCCGGACGCGTCGTACCGCCCCACAGGCCCGCGAACTCGGTCCCCTCCCGCACCACCAGCCACGCGGCGGACACCACCTCGCCCCCGGCCTCGGCCACCAGAACGGCGATCGTGTCCGGCGCCGCCGCCACCCGGCCGATCAGGTCCTCGCCCAACCAACCCCAGTCCTGACCCCAGACCTCCGACTCCATGGCGGCGATGCGGTGCAAGTCGGCATCCGCGGTCACCCGCCGCAGGGTGACCCCGTCCGGCAGGACCGGCGCCGCCGCCATCCGCTCCGCCCGGCCGATGAGCACCGTCTCCCGCTCCTCGGGAACGAAGCCCGCCGCGCACAACCGCTCGGTGAGATCGACGGGACGGTCGTGCCCCCGGGTCTTCCACTCCACCGCCTCCCCGCGCGCGGCGAAGAAGTCCCGCTGACGGGCGATCAACCGGTCCAACTCGGCGCCGCGCACGCCGACATCGCGCGGAGCGCTGACGAAGCCGCGGAACTGGCCGACGGCCCGCAACAGCGGACCGTCCTGCTCGTGGACGACCCCGGCCGGAGGGTTGGGCGGCTCGCCACGCATTTGTTCGTCGTAGGCCAGCAGCAATCCGGCGATGTCCGCCCTGTCTGCCGCACTAGAGTCGATGTCTGGGTCGATGTCTGCCACACAAGAGACGATACGAACGGTGGCAACCGATTTTCGGGGGCGATGCGGGCCCGGGGCCAACGGCCCTTTGCGCTGGCGCAGTTCGGCCGCAGTGGCGGCCGATGGCCGCGGAATCCGGCCGACGGTATACCACCACGACAGGAAGGCACACCATGACTGCTGCCACGCAGATCCCCATGACCATGCAGACGATGACCGTACGGGGCCTGCGCCTCGCCTACGCGGATGCGGGCGGGCCGGGTGAGCCGGTGCTGGCGCTGCACGGGCACTTCGGTCGGGCCCGACAGTTCGCGGGGCTGGCCGCGTCGCTGGCACCGGAGTTCCGGGTGATCGCACTGGAGCAGCGCGCCCACGGCCAGAGCGACCGTGACGACGACCTGACCCCGGACGCCTACACCGCCGACGCCGCCGCGTTCGTCCGGGAGTTGGGACGGGGCCCGCTGCCGGTGCTCGGCCACTCGATGGGCGGCGTCGTGGGCTTCCGGATGGCCGCGCGCCACCCGGAACTCGTCCGGTCGCTGATCGTCGAGGAGGGCGGCGCGCTCAATCGCCGCCCCGAGGTGGCGCATCCGGTCCTCGACGTGCGCGACTGGCCGCGCCGGGCGCCGACGCTGGGCGAACTGCGCCGCCGGGTGGAGGCGCGCGGCATCCCGGACGCCGGCTACTTCCTGGAGAGCGCCGTCGAACTGCCCGACGGCTGGGGGTTCCTCTTCGACTACGAGGACATGGTCCGGTCGCAGGAGTTGCTCATCGGTGACTGGTGGCCCGACTGGCTCGGCTCCACCTGTCCGGCACTGCTGGTGCACGGCCTGGACAGTGGCATCCTGCCGACGTCGATGGCGCGGGACATGGCCGAACGCCGACCGAACACCATCCTGCGGGAGTTCCCCCACTGCGGCCACTGGGTACACGACGACGCCCCCTCCGAATTCGCCTCGGCAGTACGGGAGTTCCTCACCGCGCGGACGGGCACGGCACCGTCAGGCACCGCACGGTGAGCTGCCAGGGAGGTTCCTGCCCCTAGCGTTCCAACAACCCCTGCACGATCCGCCCGTAGAGCCACCGCGCCAACCAGGCCGGCACCGGAAACGAGACACCGGGCAGCGCGCGCAGGCGGATCTCGCCGCTCCAGGCAACGCGGCAGCCCTCGTCCCGGGGGGCCACCTCGATCGTGGACCGGCCGGAGACGAGCCGTCCCCGCTTCTCCACCCGGCACCGGCCCGCCGCCCCGCCGCCGGAACGGCCCGGCGGTTCCCACACCACGACGCGCATCACGTCGTCGAAGGCCAGGGGGCCGAGGCCGGTGCGGGCGACGAAGATAGTGCCCAACCCGACGGGAGGCGGCGTCGTCACGGTGATCGTGGTCAACGGCACGCGCGCCGCGTGGGCTTCCCAGCGCGTCAGCCGCCGCCAGGCGACCTCGGGGGAGAGCGGTGCGCTGCGAGCGATCCGAAATCCTGCCACCGCGCCATGCTATGCAGCAGGATCCGCCCCGCCTCGGTCCGGCGCGCGCCCGCCGGTCGGGGCAGCCCCGGCGTCACACCTCCCCAGAAGGTGACTTCGGGCCTGCGGAGGCCGTCGAGGTCGAGCGCGTGCTTGCTCTCGGGCGGCGAGATCGCGCGCATCTGCTGGACGTGCTCGCCGAGGAAGGCGGCGATCTCGGGGCCGGAGAGGTCGTCCACGGCGATCTTCACTGCGGTGCGCTCCTTCGGTGCGTATGGTGCCTGCGCGCCCCATTGTGGTTGCCGTGGACTGGAGTTGTCGCTGCCTCCCTACGTTCCCTACGTTCCCTACGTTCCCTACGTTCCGTACGTTCCGTGCGGGCCGGAGTCGTGGTTCAGGCCGGCGTGTATCCCCGCGTGTGGACCAGTTCGCGGACGAGGAGCGTGAAGGCGCGCACGGCGGCGCTGCGATAGGCGTCGGAGCGGCGGAGCAGGGCGACCGTGCGGGTGGGGAGCGCGGGGGCGAGGGGGAGGGGTGCCAGGTGCGGATGGTCGTGGGTGATGGCGTCGGGCAGGACGGTGGCCAGTGAGGTGCGCCGGACGATCTCGGTGAGTGCCTGGATGGAGTTGGCCTCCACCGCGATGCGGGGGGTGACGTGGTGCTCGTCGAAGTAGCGGTCGATGTGGATGCGGGTGGCGAAGTCACCGCTGAGCAGGGCGAGTTGGTGGTCCGCCAGGTCGGTCACCGGGAGTGGCTGCGGGCGGTCGGTGTCGGCTTCGGGCGCCGCGGTGACCAGGCTGAGGGTCTCGGTGAACAGATCCGTCGCCTCGATCCCGGGCAGGTGCGGACCCGTGAACGCGATGCCGAGATCGAGGTCGTCGTCCGACAGGGCCGCCTCGATGCGGTCCTGGGGCATCTCCCGGACGGCCAGCGTGACGCCGGGGTGCCGGGCGTGCAGTTCGGCGGTGAGTGGTCCGACGAGATAGGCGGTGAACGTCGGGGTGAGCCCCAGGCGCAGATGGCCGCGGGACAGGTCCTGCACGTCGTTGACCGCCCGTTGAGCAGCAGCCAGGTCGCGCAGCGCGTGTCGGGCGTGCTGCACGTACGCCTCGCCGGCATCGGTCAGGCGCACGGTACGGCCGGTGCGGTCCAGCAACTGCACCCCCACGGTCCGTTCCAACTGCTTGATCTGTTGGGAGAGGGTCGGTTGGGAGATGTGCAGGTCCTCGGCGGCGCGGGTGAAGTTGCCGTGTTCCGCCACGGCGAGCAGATAGCGCAGATGACGCAGTTCCAGGGCCATGCCCGCCACTATAGAAGCAACTATAGATGCGACCTATAGCAGGCATGGCTGATTACTCTTGGACTCTATATGGACAGGCCGTGCAGGGTGGATCTCGCCGGCCAGAACGGACGGGTCGGCACACGTCGAAAGGGACCGCCCGATGCCCGACCTCGCCGAGCGCCTCACGCGATTCCAGCGGGACGTCTACCCCGCCAAGGCAGACCTGTTCCGCCAGTTGGCCAACCACCACCAACCCCACACCCTGTTCATCGGCTGCTCCGACGCCCGCGTCGTCCCGGAGCTGATCACGTCCTGCGAACCGGGCGAACTGTTCGTCATCCGCACCGCGGGCAACCTCGTCCCCGCCTACCGCCGCCGCTCCGGCGACGGCGTGACGGCGAGCATCGAGTACGCCGTCGCCGCGCTCGGCGTCAGCGACATCGTGGTCTGCGGACACTCGGCGTGCGGCGCGATGACCGCCCTGGCGGAGGGTCACGACCTCTCCGACGCGCCGGCCCTCGCCCACTGGCTGCACCACGCGGACGCCTCCCGGGCCCGCGCCGAGGCCGCCGGCGCACCCGTGGACGTGGCCTCCATGGTCCGGCAGAACGTGCGGGCACAACTCGCCAACCTCGCCACCCACCCCTCGGTCGCCCACGCGCTCACAGAGAACACGGTCCGCCTCCACGGTTGGGTCTACGACATCGCCGCGGGCACCGTCGACCCCGTCACCACCCCCTGACCGGCCGGCCAGCGCCCCCCCGCACTGTCCGCCCCCACCCCAACCACCGCACCCCGAAAGGGAACCCGTCCCATGACGAACCCCACCCCGCACGCCCAGCTCCACCCCGACGCGCGCCAGGCGCTCGCCATCACCGCGGTCGAGACCAAGACCCGCAAGGACCTGACCTGGCAGCAGATCGCCGACGCCGCCGAGCTGTCGGTCGCCTTCGTCACCGCCGCCGTGCTCGGCCAGCACGCCCTGCCGGAGCGGTCCGCGCGTGCCGTCGCCGACCTGCTGGGCCTCGACGAGGACGCGGCGATGCTGCTGCAGACCATCCCCACCCGCGGCTCGATTCCCGGCGGCATCCCCACCGACCCGACCATCTACCGCTTCTACGAGATGCTCCAGGTCTACGGCACCACCCTCAAGGCCCTGGTCCACGAGCAGTTCGGCGACGGCATCATCTCCGCGATCAACTTCACGCTCGACGTGAAGAAGGTCGCCGACCCCGAGGGCGGCGAGCGCGCGGTGATCACCCTGGACGGCAAGTACCTGCCGACCAAGCCCTTCTGATCCCGGCCCCAGGCACCCCACCGCCCTCACGCCGAAGGGACTCCCATGGACTTCGTCCAACGCACCATCGACCTCGCCCGTCAGAACGTCGCCGAGGGCGGCCGACCGTTCGCGACCGTCATCGTCAAGGACGGCGAGGTCCTTGCCGAGAGTCCCAACAAGGTCGCCCAGACAGGCGACCCCACCGCGCACGCGGAGATCCTCGCCATCCGCGAGGCGTGCACCAAGCTGGGCACCGAGCACCTGACCGGCGCCACCCTCTACGTCCTCGCCCACCCCTGCCCGATGTGTCTGGGCGCGCTCTACTACTGCTCGCCGGCTGAGGTCGTCTTCCTCACCACCCGCGACGCCTACGAGCCGCACTACGTCGACGACCGCAGGTACTTCGAACTCGCCACCTTCTACGACGAGTTCGCCAAGGACTGGGAGCAGCGCCGCCTCCCGATGCGCTACGAACCGCGCGACGCGGCGGTGGACGTCTACCGCTTCTGGCAGCAGAACAACGGCGGCGACCGGCACCAGCACCACTGATCGCCCGATCGACGTCAGGGCCCCGTGGGTCGGCGTTCCGCTGCCGGCCCATGGGGCCTGGCCGCGCCTCCGCTGCGCGTCGCATCGCTACGCGTCGAAATCGGTGGAGCGGGTGAGCTCCTGCCAAGCCTCGAACTCCGGCCGGGAGTCGTCCAGTTGCGCGGAGATCGCATCGGCGGCATCGCTCAACGCCGTCGCGCGGCGCGCCGCCGCCACGACGATGTCACCGGCGGCGACCGCGGCCTCGACGATCGCCCGGCCGAAGCCACTGCTCGCCCCCGTGGCCAGCCGCACCTTGCGCATCTCGCTGCGCTCCCTTGCTCGCCTCGGTGCTTGCCGGCCATAGCTTGCCGACAAGTCGCCGCACCGTTCCAAGAGTTGCGGTGAGAGCCGATGGTGATGGCGTGGCGAGGTACTGCGCCTCGCCGTTGCCGAGCGACCAGTCCGCCGACGCGTTCTCCGTCACGGTGACGAACACATTGCGCGGCTCGGTCCCCGCGTATGCCTCGGCCAGCTCGGCGATCCGGCGGTAGAGGGCCTGCTTCTGCTCGGACGTGCGTCCCGCGCGCATCGTGATCGCGACATACACGATGCCGTCGTCGCGCTGCACGCCCAGGTAAGTGCCGTGACGCAGCGTGCTGTTGACCCCGTCATGGCCGACCAGGATCTGGAAGTGGTCGTCGGTCGGGATGCCGATCGCCTCGATCAGGGCCTCGTGCACGGCGCGACCGAGCGCGTTGAGCCGCTCGGGGTCGGCCCGCAGCGCGTCAATGCGGACGAAGGGCATGGTGGTCTCCCGTGTCTCCTGCGGTGTCCGCCCGGTGTCCGTCACCGGCGGGGTGCAAGCTCTGTACATACTAGTAGGTACAGGATTGGGTTGCTGCGGGCTCCGGGCCCGGCCGGCATCCGCCGCTCACGGAATCAGGCGCTGCTCCTTGGCCGCCGCCACCGCGCCCGCCCGCGTCTCGACGCCCAACTTCGCGTAGATGCGGACCAGATGGGTCTTGACGGTCGCCTCGCTGATGAACAGGGCCCGGGCGATCTCCCGGTTGCCCAGGCCACGGGCGAGCTGGCCGAGGATGTCCAACTGCCGCTCGGTGAGCGCGGCACGGGGCTTGCGGACGCGCTCCAGCACGCGGTCGGCCGCGGGCGCGGACAGCACCGCCCGGCCCTCCGCGGCGGCGCTGATCGCGGCGAAGAGCTGCTCGGGGCGCTCGGCCTTGAGGAGATAGCCGGTCGCGCCGACCTGGATGGCCCGGGTGACGTCGGCGTCGGTGTCGTAGGTGGTGAGCACGAGGACGCGGGTGCCGGGTACCTCGGTGACGAGGCGGCGGGTGGCCTCGATCCCGTCGATGCCGGTGCCCAGGCTGAGGTCCATCAGCACCACGTCGGGCCGCTGCTGGGCGGCGACGGCCAGCGCCTCCTCGCCGGTGGCCGCCTCGCCGACGACCTCGATGCCCGGCTCGGCGGAGAGCAGGGCGCGCAGGCCGGCGCGGACCACGGCGTGGTCGTCGCAGAGCAGCAGGCGAACGCGTCGTTCCGGCGCGCCCGCGCGGGAGTTCGGGGTGGTGGGTGGCATGCGGTCACTCCTGGTCTTCCGGGGCGGGGACTGGGCCGGCGGCACGGAGGGGGACGGCGGCGGAGACGACCGTGCCCTCTCCGGGGCGGGACTCGACGGTCAACGTGCCGTCGAGTTGCCGCAACCGGGCCTCCATGGCGCGCAGTCCGTGGCCCCGGTGCGGCGCCGACCGCCGCGCGTCCTGGTCGGGCGGGAAGCCGCGGCCGTTGTCGGCGATGTCGAGGACCACGTCCTCGTCCAGGTAGCTGAGGGTCAACACGGCGTCGCTGGCGTGCGCGTGCTCCCGCACGTTGGCGACGGCGCCCTGGGCCACCCGCAGCAGCCCCGCCTCGACGGCCGGCGGCAACGGGACGGGCTCGCCGTCGATCCGGAAGCGCACGACCGGCCCGCCGGCCGGCGATCCCGCCGCGGACCCGGCGGCCGACTCCCGCCGGGCCAGGGCCTGCAGCGCCTCGGGCAGCCCGCCGCTCGCGAGGTCCACGGGCGCCAGGTCATGGACGAACCGGCGCGCCTCGACGAGGTTGCGCTCGGCGATGTCCGACGCGGTGGACATATGGCGGTGGGCCGCCTCCGCATCCGCGTCCCAGAGTCGTTCGGCGGCCTGGAGCAGCATCAACTGGCTCGACAGCGCCTGGGCGAGGGTGTCGTGGATCTCCCTCGACAGCCGCTCCCGTTCCGCCAGCACGCCGGCCTGCCGCTGACTGGACGCCAACACGCGACGGGTCTGGACCAGGTCCTCGATGAGCGAACGCTGCCGGGCCGACTGCCGCTGCATGTGCACGAACACCGTCGCGGCCAACCCGGCGACCACCGGCGGCACCACGATCAGCAGCGGATCGGGGCCGTTGATGCGCAACTGCGCGACCACCACCAGCACGGTCAGCACGGTGATCAACGCGAGCGCGGCCCGGGTCGGCAGCAGTTGGAGCGCGGTGTAGACGATCGCCACCGCGCTCCAGGCGAAGCTGGGTGCCTGGAGCACCAGGACCACCCACCCCAACACGAACGCGCCGAGCCAGGCACGCCGCCACGGCACCGGGATCTCCCCGTCCACCGCCGGCCGGGCCACGTAGGCCACCGCGAGCAGCGAGGTCAGTCCGATCACCCACCAGGTGTTGGAGGCGCCGGGGTGGTGGGTGAGGAAGCGCGCCATGGCGGCGATCAGCAGCAGGACGAACGAGGCCGAGATCACCGCTTCCATCCAGCGGCCGGTCGAGCCGGCGGCGGCCCCCGCCGGCGCTCCGTCGTCCGCGGCTCCGGCACCTTCCCGGCTCACGTGCTTCACGTTCATCCCTGATTCGTAGCCCGGATTCCGGCCCGCACCCGTCATCCGATCGGTTGACACCGACGTCATCCATCATGCTCCGCGACCCCATCCGCTCCGCCGACCGCTCCCGTGCCGGGGCCGCCAAGGATGGAAACACCGCAACGACTGCGGGCCGCGGGCCGCCCGGTCCCGGGTCGACGAAGAGGAGCACTCCCATGCAGATGCCGTCCAAGCGCGTCCGGATCGTCACCGGCGCGGCCGCGCTGGCCGCCGTCGGGCTGACCGCCGTCGGCGCCGTCGCCGTCGCGGCCCCGGAGAAGAGCGGCAGGCCCGCCGCCGCGACCGCGGGGGAGGCGCCGGCCCAGAGCGTCGTCGCCACCGACCACCTGACCATCGCCGCGGCGACCAAGGCGGCGCAGGCCGCGCTCGCCGCCGCCGAGAAGGCCGACCAGCACGTGTCGGTGTCGGTGGTGGACCGCAACGGCAACGCCCTCGTCACGCTGCGCGGCGACGGCGCCGGCCCCCAGTCGTACAAGGCGTCGGAGGCCAAGGCGTTCACCGCGGTGTCCTGGAACGCGCCCACCTCGGCGCTGGCCAAGCGCCTGGAGACGGCGCCCACCCTGAAGGACATTCCCGGCACCCTGTTCCTCGCCGGCGGCGCCCCCGTGCAGGCCAAGGGCGCCCCGATAGCGGGCGTCGGCGTCGCGGGCGCCCCCAGCGGCGACCAGGACGAGCAGTTCGCCCAGGCGGGCATCGCCGCACTCAACGGCTGACCGTCCCGACCGGGCGTCAGGTGCCTGGCCCGCTCGGGCCAGGCACCTGACGTCAACGGAGCGTCGCCATCAGGCAGTTGCCGGACCGGACGACCCGTCAGACGGGCGGGTGGCGTAGTCGAGGGCGGTCTCGCTCAACGTCCCCTCCACGAGGTCGAGGAGTTCCAGGACCGCCTCGGCGATCGCGTCCGGACCCTCGCCGGCCACGATGCGCCGGCCGACCTCGGCGTAGACCAGGGAGTGGAACCAGCCGATCTGACTGGCGACCACGCGGGGCGTCTGGTCGTCCGCGGCGGCGCCGGTCTCCTCGGTGAGGACGACGCCGAGCGCGTCGGTCATCTGCCGGCCGAGGTCCTCCAGGCGGGCGGTGAGGGTGGGCGCGGCCCGCATCATCTCGAAGACCCGCCCGAAGCCCGCGGTCAGGCCCACCGCGCGGTCGCGGCGCCGCAGTTCGTCGCGGAGGTGGGCGAGGACGGCCCGGGCGGCGGACTCGCCGGCCCGGCGGGCGCGGACGATGTCGGCGAGCCGCTGCGGGGACGCCTGGTCCGGCGGCAGGACCAAGTCCTCCTTGGACTCGTAGTAGTTGTAGAGGGTGTTGACCGAGACCTCCGCGGCCGCGGCGACCTCCGCGATGGTCACGCGGTCGAAGCCCCGCTCCACGAAGAGGCCGATGGCCACCTCCGCGATGCGTTGCCGTGTCTGCCGCTTCTTGCGCTCCCGCAGCCCTTCAGTCATGCCCCAACCCTAACCCCGACACCGAACCGCACTGCATCTTTGCACCCCATTGCGCTTTCGCCGGCCGCCCCGAGCACCGTCGGGCATGGCGTGCGGCGGACGCCGTCGGACGGGCGATGCGCCAACTCCTGGTCACAGTACGGGAGATGAGCAACCGCGAGCGACCGGCACGGGGTGGAGCCACCCACGCAACAGGGCAGCCCAAACATCTAGAGAACAGATTGCACGTAACGAAAACATCTGTTGGACAGTTTCACCGACGCGCTCAAGGATGTCTCCTGCGGTAGCACGGTCACTGCGACACCGGGGTGGACTACCGCCTGAGTGGAGGCGCACATGCCGAGTGAAGAGACCGAAGTTGTCGTCGTCGGGGCGGGGCAGGCGGGCGTGGCGATGAGCGAGCACCTGGGCGCCCACGGCATCCCGCACCTCGTCCTGGAGCGGCACCGGATCGCCGAGCGGTGGCGCTCCGAGCGGTGGGACTCCCTGGTCGCGAACGGACCCGCGTGGCACGACCGGTTCCCGGGCCTCACGTTCTCCGACCTCGCCCCCGACGCCTTCGCGTCGAAGGAGCAGGTCGCGGAGTACTTCGTCGCCTACGCCGAGAAGCTAAGTGCCCCGATCCGGTGCGGTGTTGAGGTGACCTCGGTGCACAAGCGCGCCGATCGGCCCGGCTTCCGGGTCCAGACGTCGGAGGGCTCCCTTGACGCGCGTTTCGTCGTGGCCGCGACCGGACCGTTCCAGCGGCCCGTGATCCCGCCGATCGTTCCTGACGGCGCCGTCCCCGTGCAGATCCACTCCAGCGGGTACCGCAATCCGGAGCAACTGCCCGAGGGCACGGTCCTCGTGGTGGGGGCCGGCTCCTCGGGGGTCCAGATCGCCGAGGAGCTGCGCCGGTCCGGCCGCCGCGTCGTGCTCTCCGTCGGTCCGCACGACCGGCCGCCCCGCACGTACCGCGGACGGGACTTCTGCTGGTGGATGGGCGTGCTCGGGATCTGGGACGCGCAGACGCCTCCCCAGGGAGCGGAGCACGTCACCATCGCGGTCAGCGGGGCCCGGGGCGGCCACACCGTCGACTTCCGCGCCCTGGCCGACGCCGGCGTCGAACTCGTCGGCCTCACCGCGTCCTTCGACGACGGCGTGCTCCGCTTCGCCCCGGACCTCGCCGCGAACCTCGCGCTCGGCGACGCCAAGTACCTGGAATTCCTCCGGACCGCCGACGCGTACGTCGAGCGCAACGGGCTCGACTTCCCCGAGGAGCCGGCGGCCCACGTCCTGGGGCCCGACCCGGACTGCGTGACCAGCCCCCTCCTGGAGCTCGACCTGGCCGGGGCCGGCGTCACCTCCATCGTCTGGGCAACGGGCTTCGCCACCGACTACGGCTGGCTCGACGTCGACGCGTTCGACGAGGACGGCCGGCCGAACCAGCGACGAGGAGTCTCCTCCGAACCCGGCGTCTACTTCCTGGGCCTGCCCTGGCTGTCCCGCCGCGGGTCCAGCTTCATCTGGGGCGTATGGCACGACGCCAGGTACGTCGCCGACCACATCGCGACCCAACGGGGATACCTCGCCTACGACCCCACCGACCGGCCCGACGCCGCGACCGTGCCCCCAAAGCACTGAGGAGCAGACGATGACCTCCACGACCCCAACCGGCGGGGGCCGCCGGGCCAACGCCCCGATCGTCGCCGGTGGGCACACCCGGATCCGCCCGTTCAACACCCGCGACACCTACCCCGAGCAGAACCTCGACAACGACCTCTGCCAGGCCGTCGTCGCCGGCAACACGGTGTACGTGCGGGGCCAGATCGGCCAGGACCTCGACACCAGCGAGTCGGTGGGCATCGGCGACGCCGAGGCCCAGGCCGAGCGGGCCATGGCCAACATCAAGATGCTGCTCGAAGAAGCCGGCAGTCGGATGGAGCACCTGGTGAAGGTGACCATCTACCTGATCGACCCGCGCTACCGCGAGGCGGTGTACCGCACCGTGGGCCGCTGGACCAAGGGCGTACACCCCATCTCGACCGGGCTGGTCGTCTCCGCCCTGGCCCGCCCGGAGTGGCTGTGCGAGATCGACGCCATCGCCGTGATCCCCGAGGAGCAACTGGCATGACCTTCTCCCTTGTTGCGCGCGACGGTGCGCGCTTCGGCGTCGTGGCCAGCTCGTCGAGTCCGGCCGTGTTCGCCCGGGTCGCCCACCTGCGGCCCAGGGTCGGCGCGGCGGCCTCGCAGAACATCACCGACCCCACGCTCGGCACGAGCCTCCTGGCGGGGCTGGCCGACCACGGCGACGCGGCCCGCGCCCTGGCCGGCGTCACGGGCGCGCCCCGGAACGCGAAGACCATCGACTACCGGCAGTTGACCGTCCTCGGCCGCTCCGGCGCCGGGTTCGCCCACAGCGGCGCACGGACGCTCGGCACGTACGGCTCGGCCACCGCGGACGGCGCGGTGGCGGCCGGCAACATGCTGTCCGGCGAGCACATCCCCGGTGTCCTCCTCGATGCCTACGCCGAGGCCACGGGGGAGCTCGAAGAGCGTCTGCTCGCTGCGCTGAAGGCCGCCGTCGCGGCCGGCGGTGAGGAGGGGCCGGTGTACTCCGCGGGCCTGGCGGTCGTCGCGGACGTGGACTGGCGGGTGACCGACCTGCGGGTCGACTGGGCCGACGATCCCGTGGACCGGCTCGGCGAACTCCTCGACGTCTGGCTGCCGCAGCGGGACGACTACGTACGGCGCGGCCTCGACCCCGCCACCTCCCCTTCGTACGGCGTCCCGGGCGACCGGTGAAGGGCGCGCTGAAGGAGGCGGCCCGGCGGGCGGTCGACCGCCGGGCGGAGGAGTTGATCGGTCTCTCCGAGCGGTTGCACGCCGATCCGGAGACCGCGTGGGAGGAACACCGGGCCGCGGCCGCCGTCCCGGAACTGCTCGACCGCGCCGGATTCGACGTCGCCTCCGCCTACTTGGGCCTGGAGACGGCGTTCCACGCCCGGATCGGCAGCGGGCCGGTCCGGATCGCGCTGTGCGCCGAGTACGACGCACTGCCCGGCCTCGGCCACGCGTGCGGGCACAACCTCATCGCGGCGACCTCGGTGGGGGCGGCGCTCGGCCTGGCCGCCGTCGCCGATGACGTCGGCCTCACCGTCGAGGTCTACGGCACCCCGGCGGAGGAAGGCGGCGGCGGGAAGATCGAGATGCTCGACCGCGGCGCCTTCGCCGGGGTGGACCTCGCGATGATGGTGCACCCGGCGCCGGTCGACGTCGCCGAGGCCCGGCCGTTCGCGGTCAGCCACTCCCGGATCTCCTACACCGGGAAGTCCGCGCACGCCGCGGCCTATCCCGAGGCCGGGGTCAACGCCGCCGACGCCTTCACCGTGGCCCAGGTCGCGATCGGCCTGCTCCGCCAGCAACTGCCGGCCTCGGCGCGGGTGCACGGTGTGGTCACCCAGGCCGGGGACGCCCCGAACGCCATCCCCGAGCGGTCCAGCGGACGATGGTACGTGCGGGCGGAGACGCTCGCCGAACTGGCCGAGCTGGAGCCGCGCATCACGCGGGCCTTCGAGGCCGGTGCGCTCGCGACGGGCTGCGAGCTGGAGATCGAACCGGAGAGCAAGCCGTACGCGGAGTTCCGCACGGACCCAACCGCCCTCGGCCACTACCGCGCGAACACCCTCGCCCTGGGTAGGGAGTTCGCGCCGCCCGGCCAGGCCGCGCGGATGAACCGCGCCTCCACCGACATGGGCAACGTCTCGCAGGTGGTGCCGGCCATCCACCCCTACATCGGCATCGGGTCCCTGCCCGCCACCAACCACCAGCACGAGTTCGCCGCGTACTGCGTGGGCGGGACGGCGCAACGCGCCCTGCTCGACGGGGCGATCGCGCTGGCCTGGACCGGTGTGGACCGCACCGCATCGGCCGGGGGAGCGGCGGGGTGACGGGGGCGGCCGCCGCCCGCACCGGCCCGCCCTCGCGCTGAGAACCGCCGCCGGCACCCGCACGGCTCAGGCCCCTTCCCCCGTCCTCACAAGGAGGCGCGCATGCGCACCCATAACAGCGGCACCGCAGGGACCGAAGTCGCCGTGCCGACCGACGTGGTCGACCTGCGCAGGAGCGTCATCGCGGGAGCCGTCGGCGTGTTCGTCCACTGGTTTGACTGGGCCGCCTACGCCTATCTCGCCGGCACCGTCGCGACCGTGTTCTTCCCGGCCGAGGACAGCACGAGCGGACTGCTCGCCGTGTTCGGGGTGTTCGCCGTGTCCTTCGGCATCCGACCCATCGGCGCCCTGGTGTTCGGGCCGCTCGGCGACCGGATCGGCCGCAAGCGCACCCTGTCGCTGGTCATCTTCCTGATGTCCGGCGCCACCCTGGGGATCGGTCTGCTGCCCGGCTACACCTCGATCGGCATCGCAGCCCCCGCACTCCTGGTGGTCCTGCGCCTCGTCCAAGGCTTCGCCGCGGGCGGCGAGTTCGGCAGCGCGGCGAGCTTCCTCGCCGAGAGCGCACCCCGGCGCCGCCGCGGATTCGGCGTCAGTTGGCTGGAGGTCGGCTCCCTCCTGGGCTTCCTCGCCGGCTCGTTCGTCTTCCTGCTGCTGTCGACGGAGCTCGACGCCCACCAGTTGACCTCCTGGGGCTGGCGCATCCCCTTCCTCGTCTCCGCGCCGCTGGGCGTCGTCGGCTTCGTCATCCGCAACAAGATCGAGGACACCCCGGAGTACCGCACGCTCGAAGTCAACGGCTCCGTTCCGCGCAGCCCCGCGCGGGAGCTTCTGCGCCGTCACAGGCGGCAGTTGCTCCAGGCGGCGGGTCTGATGGCGGCCATGCACGTGCCCTTCTACGCGGTGCTGACCTACCTCGTCACCTACGAGACCGACCACCTGGGGCGCTCGGCCGGCAACGCCGCCCTGCTGTCCACGGCGATCTCGCTGCTCGGCCTCGTGCTCGTGCCGCTGTTCGGGCTGCTGTCCGACCGGGTGGGGCGCAAGCCGGTGTTCGTCGGGGCCACGGCCACCCTGCTGGTCGTCGCCACCCCGGCCTTTCTGCTGATGCGGACCGGTCCCGTCGGGACGTGGAGCGCCGGTCTGCTGCTCGGTGTGATCCTGGCGGCGATCCTCGGCACGTACGCGGTGTGGTCGGCGGAGGTCTTCCCCACCCGCACGCGCCAGAGCGGCCTGTCCGTCGCCTACAACCTCACCGCCGCCCTGTTCGCCGGGACCGTGCCGTACCTGATGACCGTGCTCATCTCCGCGACCGGCAGCACCCTGGTACCCGGCCCGTACCTGATGGTGTTCGCCGCCGGCGGTCTCGTCGCCGCCCTGTCCCTGCGGGAGACGGTCGGCTCCTCCCTGCTGCACCCCGAGGACGTGTCCGAAGCGGAGTCCCTTCAGGCCCGTTGACCGGCGCCACATCCGGGCCTGCCCGATGGGCCACGGCCGGGGCCGCATTAGGGTCGGCACCAACCGGATCACCAGGCACAAGGGCCACGCATGACATCACCAGTGGGTTTCACGCTCGTTCAGCTCCGCTATTTCCTGGTCGCCGCCGAACGCGGCTCGATGACGGAGGCGTCGACGGAGCTGCGCATCGCCCAGTCCGCCGTCTCCACGGCCGTCCACAACCTGGAACGGGACCTGCGGGTGCAGCTTTTCATCCGCCGACGGGGCCGGGGCCTGACGCTGACACCCGCCGGGGAGCGGCTCCGGCAACAGGCGCGGGAACTGCTCGGCCGCGCCCGCGAGGTCGAACGAGAGGCCCGGGGAGACGGCGAGTCCCTCTCCGGACCCGTGGCCGTCGGCTGCTTCGTGACCCTGGCCCCCTACTACCTGCCACCCCTGTTCAGCGAGTGCACCCGACGCCACCCGGGCATCGAGATCGACGTCGTGGAGGGGGAGACGGACCAGCTCGTCCAGGCCCTGGCGGCGGGACGCATCGACTTCGCCCTCACCTACGACCTCGGTCTGTCGGCCGAGCCGGACCTGCGCGACGAGACCATCGCCCACGCCCCGGCGTACGTGCTCGTGGCGGCCGACCACCCGCTGGCCGGTAGGGACAGCCTGGAGCTGGCCGAACTCTCCGGGGAACCGCTCGTCCTCCTCGACCTCCCGCACAGCCGCGACTACTTCCGCTCGCTGGTGGCCGCCACCGGCACCGCGCCCGATGTCCGCTACCGCACCCGGAGCTACGAGACCGTGCGCTCCCTGGTGGCACGCGGACTGGGCTACTCCGTGCTCAACCAGCGGCCGGCGACCAGCCAGACCTACGGCGGCGGCGAGATCGCGGAACTCCCCCTCCGGGACGGCGGGCCGCCGCTCGAAGTCAGGATCGCCTCCCTGGGGGGCATGACCCAGACCGCCCGCGCTCGCGCCGTCATGGACGTACTGCGGGAGATCGCCCTCCGGCCCACCGAGGTCTGAGCGGGCGGCCGTTCGGCGCGCGAGGACCCGGGCGGTGACCGTCGCGCAATGATCGTCAGCGATCGCGTGCAGGTGATGATCGCCGGCGGCGGCCCCTTCGCCCGCACCCTCGGGGCGCCCGTGCGTACCACCCCGCTCTCCGTGGCGGTGGCCACCGCGTTCATGAGCGCGGCCATGCGGCCCGCGGGAGGCGACGCGGGCGGCCGGTGGAGCCGGGCCGGCGCCGCAAGAGCGGCCGCGGTGCTTGCCTCCGCTTTCGCGCGCCGGACGGCGGGAGCGGACAGTGGAGGTATGCGCACCCCGGAAGCGTGATGATCATGGAACGGTACCCAGCCATCGCGGACCACGGAGTCGTCGGGGACCTACAGACCGCCGCGCTGATCTCCTCCCAAGGGGTCGTCGACTGGTTCCCGGCGCCCCGGTTCGACTCGCCCAGCGTCTTCGCCGCCCTGCTCGACCACGACCGCGGCGGCCACTTCCGCTTCGCCCCCGAAGACCGGGGCAGCCGCACCTGCAAACAGCTCTACTACCCGGACACCGCGGTCCTCGTGACCCGGTTCATGTCCCCCGACGGCGTCGGCGAGGTCCTCGACTTCATGCCGCCCGACCGCACGGGCACCCCGTCCGACCGGCACGTGCTGATCCGCGGCGCCCGAGCCGTCCGCGGCACGGTCCGCTTCGACCTGGAATGCCGCCCGCGCTTCGACTACGCACGGGCCGACCACACCTGCGACCTGCGCGACGACACCGCCACCTTCCGGGCACCGGGCCTGACCGCACACCTCCAGAGCACCTTCCCGCTGCGCCCCGACGGCACCGACGTGTGCGGCACGGTCACCCTGCGCGCCGGAGAGCTGGCCGCGGCCGTCCTCACCGTCGACGCCGCGCCGCACGCACCGACCCCGCCACCCCTGACCCCGGACGCCGTCGAGGAACGCTTCTGGCAGGTCGTGGAGTTCTGGCAACGCTGGATCCTCACCTCCCGGTACCGCGGCCGCTGGCCGGGAGTCGTGCACCGCTCGGCGATCACCCTCAAACTGCTCACCTACGCCCCCACCGGGGCACCGGTCGCCGCGGCCACCATGGGCCTGCCCGAGCAGATCGGCGGCGAACGCAACTGGGACTACCGCTACACCTGGGTCCGCGACGCCTCACTCTCCGTACGGGCCCTCCTCGACCTGGGATTCGCCGAGGAGGCGGCGCAGTTCACCCACTGGCTGGGAGACCGCCTCCAGCCCCCGGAGGGCGGCCGGGACGAACCGCTCCAGATCATGTACCGCGTCGACGGGGACCCCGACCTCCCCGAGGAACTCCTGCCGCACCTCGCCGGCTACCGCGACTCGTCCCCCGTGCGCGTCGGCAACGCCGCCACCGGCCAACTGCAACTGGACATCTACGGCGAGGCGCTCTACGCCCTGTCGGAGGGCCGGGAGATCGCCATGCGGGCCGGCTACCACGGCTGGCAGAACCTCGCCCGGACGCTGGACTGGCTCGCCGGCTCCTGGGACCGCCCCGACGAGGGCATCTGGGAAACCCGCGGCGGCCGCAAGGACTTCACCTTCAGCCGGATGATGTCCTGGGTGGCCTTCGACCGGGGCCTGCGCCTGGCCGCCGAGTACAGCCGGCCCGCGGACACCGCCCGTTGGACCGCCGCCCGCGACGCGATCCTGGAACAGGTGATGCAGCGCGGCTGGGACGCGGAACAACGAGCCCTCGTCCAGCACTACGGCGGCACGGTGCTCGATGCCTCGCTCCTGCTCCTCCCGCGCCTGGGCTTCCTCGCACCCAAGACCGAGAGCTGGCTGTCGACGCTGGACGCCATCGAACGCACCCTGGTGTCGGACAGCCTCGTCTACCGCTACGACCCGCTCGCCTCGCCCGACGGTCTCCGCGGCTCCGAAGGCACCTTCAGCCTGTGCACCTTCCTCTACGTCGACGCCCTCGCCCGCGCCGGCCGCCTCCGCCAGGCACGCTACGCGTTCGAGAAGATGCAGACCTACGCCAACCACGTCGGCCTCTTCGCCGAGGAAATCGGCCCCAGCGGCGAGCAGTTGGGCAACTTTCCGCAGGCATTCACCCACCTGTCCCTCATCATGGCCGCCACCACGCTGGACGACGCCCTGGACCGGCAGCGGGACGGAGCACCGAGGTGGGACGCCCCACCAGGACGACTCGGCACCTGGCGCCACTGACGGCGGGCAAGCCGCGCCTCCGGCGCCAAGCGTCTGCGCCGTCAGGCGTCCCGCGCCGCGAACCCCGCCGGAAGCCAACGCCCCGACTCCCGGGCGCGCGCCGCGAGATGAGCGACATAGGCGTCGCGGACCTCCTCCGGCGCCGCGAACCCCGGCTCGCCCACGAGCCAGGCATCGGGCACCGCGGCAACGACCTCGCGCAGCAGCCCGGCGGTCACCCGCGGCGCCAACTCCGCGTCCGCGGCGGCCACATCGGGCCGATGGTGGACGAGCGCATGGTGCCGGAAGTCATACGCCCGCCCCGCCGCGTCCGCCGCGGTGTCCCAACGGTGGTGGAAGACCAGGGCGGCACCGTGGTCGATGAGCCACAGCCGGGGCCGCTGGTGCCCGGAGTTCGGCCAGGCCATGAGGTTGGGACTGTGCGTGGTGCGATCGACGTTGGCGGTGAACGCGTCCAACCAGACGATCCGGGCCGCCTCCGCGGGCTCGACGTCCACCGCATCGGCCGTGAAGTCGGCCGCCCCGGGCAGGAAGTCCATGCCGAGGTTGAGCCCCGCGCTGGCCCGCAGCAGGTCCTGCACCTCCTGATGCGGCTCCTCCCTGGCGACCTCCGGATCGAAGTGGACCAGGACCAACTCCGGTACCCGCAGCCCGAGTCGCCGCGCCAACTCGCCCACGATGACCTCGGCGACGAGTGCCTTCCGCCCCTGCGCCGAGCCGGTGAACTTGACGACGTAGGTCCCCAGGTCGTCCGCCTCGACGACGCCGGGCACCGACCCACCACTGCGCAGCGGCGTCACATACCGGACGGCCGTCACCGCCCGCAGCCCCCCTGATGCCGAGGTCATAGCCCCGTCCTCCTCCCAAGATCCGCCGTGGGCGCCCGACGACCACCTCCCGGGTCACCCGCACCGCATCGACTTCATTGGATCCTACTGTAAACATGGAATGCGTTACTCTTTTCTGGGTGCGGGCGGCGCCGATACTCGCCGCCCGATGGCCGATGTGCCCGCGAGCGAGCGGGAGTTGACGTGAGGGAAAGGGGCGGCATGACCGGCATGGAGAGTCGCGATGCGGCGGTGCGGCGCGTCAACGAGGCGTTGCAGGCGTACACGTTGTCCGCCGAGGGCTGGCGCCGCAGCCCCGGCGAGACCTTGCAGTGCGTCCTCGCCGACCTGCTGCACTGGTGCGACGACACCCAGCGCGACTTCGACGCCGCCCTGCGGCGGGCCCGCGACCGGCACGCCGAGGCGACCGGGCGGGCCGGCGGCGACGCCTGAGGCGCAGCGCAAGGTCGATGCCGGGAATGACACGCCCATGCCGGAGGAAACAGCGCGAAAGAGCGAACTGTTGGCCACTGTCCTAATGGCGACGTTCCGTATGCCGAAGGGAAGAGCAGAGAGCGGCAATGGGCCGCTTGGAATGATCGAAAGGTTCGGAATGTCACGGATCACTCGAATTACCGCCATGGCTGCTCTCGCGGCCACCACTGCTCTGGGCGGGAGTTCGGCTGCCTTCGCCGACAGCGGCGCAAAAGGCAGCGCCGTCCGTTCGCCCGGCGTGATTTCGGGCAACGTCATCCAGATCCCGTTGCACGTTCCCATCAACCTGTGCGGCAACACCGTTGATGTCATCGGGGTGTTGAACCCGGCCTTCGGCAACCACTGCCTCAACGGCCACTTCAAGCACCACAAGGGCCGCCACGGCCACGGTGGCGGTCGCCACTGAGCGGCTGAGCCACGGCTTCGACGCGACGGACCCGCCCCGTCCCTGTTCCGATCTCCTCGGTCAGGGACGGGGCGGGTCCGTTGTGCGGGCGGGGGCGAGCCGCGGGGTTCACGGCGCCGGTCGCTCCGGTGGGCGGGTGGTGGGGGTACGCAGGTCCTCGGCCGCGTCGGAGACCCGTTGCAGCAACTCCAGGAAAGTGGACCGCTCCTGGGGGTCCAGCGGGGCCAGGAAGATCTCGTTCATCCGGGCCGTTCGTGCGGAGAGCCTGCGGTGGAGGCGGGTGCCCTCCGTGGTGAGGCGGAGCGCGGAACGTCGGGCGTCCCTGGTGTCCCGGACCTTGTCGACCAGGCCGCGGGTGACCAACCGGCGGACCACTTCCGCGATGGTGGAGCGATCCAGGCCGACCCGCTCGCCGACGGTGCGCTGGTCCAGACCGTCCGCGCCGACCAGGGTGTTGAGCACCGCGAACTGCGGAGACGTGACGTCCTGCGAAACCATCGTGGTCCACAGCAGCGTGTGCGCCTGTTGCAGCCGACGGGCCAAGTGGCCGGGGTGGGTGCTGAGATCGAGCGGGGGCACGGCGATCCTGCTCCTCCCGGGCGGTGTGCGCTGCGCGACACTCGCCGCGCAATCCTCATTGCACTGAGGGTCTTGCCCTTGTCATCTCATCATGCCACGCTGCCGAACTGACGAGAGATAGTCAGTGTGCTGAGTATTTGACGTCGAGAGGAGGGGCGGATGGACAAGGTGGTGGCCTCGGCCGCGGAGGCGGTGGCCGACGTGCGGGACGGGGCGACGCTGGCCGTCGGCGGCTTCGGGCTCAGCGGGGTGCCCGACGTGCTCGTCCACGCCGTGTACGACAAGGGCGTCGAGGGACTGGGCATCGTGTCGAACAACTGCGGCGCGATGGACCGGGGGTTGGCCGTGCTGCTCGCCGCGGGCCGGATCGCCCGCGTCACCGGCTCGTACATCGGCGCCAACAAGGAGTTCGCACGCCGGTACCTGGCCGGCGAGTTGGAGGTCGAGATGATCCCGCAAGGGACGCTCGCCGAGCGGCTGCGCGCCGGGGGCGCCGGCATTCCCGCCTTCTACACCCCCGCCGGGGTCGGCACTCAGGTCGCCGACGGGGGACTGCCCTGGCGCTACGACGGCTCGGGCGGGATCGCGGTGGCCTCGCCGCCCAAGGAGGTGCGGGAATTCGACGGGCGCCGCTACGTGTTGGAGCACGGAATCCGCACCGACTTCGGGCTCGTCCGGGCCGCCCGGGGCGACCGGCACGGCAATCTGGTCTTCGCCAAGTCCGCGCGGAACTTCAACCCCCTTGCCGCGATGGCCGGACAAGTCACCATTGCCGAGGTGGAGCAACTGGTCGAGCCCGGTGAGATCGACCCGGACCACGTCCACCTGCCGGGCATCTTCGTCCAACGGGTCGTGGCGCTCACCGCGGAGCAGGCCGCCGACAAGCAGATCGAACGGCGCACCGTCGCCGTGCCGGAGACATCGGGAAAGGGGGCGCGCTGATGCCGTGGAGCCGCGAGGAGATGGCCGCCCGCGCCGCCCTGGAGCTGACGGATGGTCAGTACGTCAACCTCGGCATCGGACTGCCGACGCTGATCCCCAACTACCTGCCCGACGGCGTCGAGGTGATCCTGGAATCCGAGAACGGAATCCTGGGGACCGGACCGTACCCCACCGAGGACCAACTCGACCCCGACCTCATCAATGCCGGCAAGGAGACCGTCACCGTCCTGCCCGGCGCCGCCTACTTCGACTCCGCCCTCTCCTTCGGCATGATCCGCGGCGGCCACATCGACGTCGCGGTGCTCGGCGCGATGCAGGTCTCGCACCACGGCGACCTCGCCAACTGGGCCGTCCCCGGCAAGTTGATCACCGGAATCGGCGGCGCCATGGACCTGGTACACGGCGCCCGCACCGTCCTCGTCGTCATGACGCACAGCGCCAAGGACGGCTCGGCCAAACTGGTCGGCGACTGCACGCTCCCGCTGACCGGCCGGGCCTGTGTCGACCGGGTCATCACCGACCTCGGCGTGCTCGACGTCACCGGAGGCGGCTTCGTACTCGTCGAACGGGCGCCGGGCGTCACGGTCGAGGAGATCGTCGAGAGGACCGCCGCACCGGTCCGGATACCGGACCGGACCGCGGCGGACGGTCGAGATCCGGAAGAGCGCCGGTGAGCGGCGTCCAGGCGAGGCACTGAGCGCGGGAGCCCACGCGGCCATCGAACCAAGGGAGTTCACCACCCATGACAGCGACGCAAGGCGACATCGACCGGGAGATCGCGCGGGGGCGGGCGGCGTACGAGGAGGCCGTCGCCGGAGGAGTCCCGCGCACCCACCACCCGGCCCGGAACTACCCGCCCTACCGCTCCAGCGCACTGCGCCACCCCAAGCGGCCGCCGATCCTCGTGGCACTGGAGCGGGACCCGGAGGCCGTCGAACTGGCCTCACCCGTCTTCGGCGAGACCGACGTCACCGAACTGGACAACGACCTCACCCGCCAGCACCCGGGCGAGCCACTGGGCGAACGGATCACCGTCAGCGGCCGCCTGTTGGACCGCGCCGGCCACCCCGTACGCGGCCAACTGATCGAGATCTGGCAGGCCAACGCCGCCGGCCGCTACGCCCACCAACGCGACCAGCACTCCGCCCCGCTCGACCCCCACTTCACCGGCGTCGGCCGGACGTTGACCGACGACGACGGCGGCTACGCCTTCACCACGATCAGGCCCGGCGCGTACCCCTGGCGCAACCACACCGGTGCCTGGCGCCCCGCCCACATCCACTTCTCGCTCTTCGGGGCCGCGTTCACCCAGCGGCTGATCACCCAGATGTACTTCCCCGGCGACCCGCTCTTCGCGCGCGACCCGATCCTCCAGTCCGTCACCGACGAGGCAGCGCGGCAACGGCTGGTGGCCCGCTATGACCACGACCTGTCGCGGCCGGAGTGGTCCCTCGGCTACCACTGGGACATCGTGCTCGACGGGCCCACCGCCACCTGGATCGAGGAGGGACGCTGAGATGACGCCGCCCCCCGCGCTGCCGACGCCCGCCCACACCATCGGCCCGTTCTACGGATACGCCCTACCGTTCCCCGACGGCGGTGACGCGGCCCCGCACGGACACCCCGACGCGCTGACCCTGCACGGCCACGTCCTGGACGGCGCCGGCGCCCCGGTCCCCGACGCGCTGCTGGAATTCTGGGGACCCGGACCGGACGGCGAACTGCCGCGCGCCGCCGGGTCGTTGCGCCGCGACCCGGCCACCGGCGGCTTCCTCGGCCGGGACGGCGTCGGCTTCACCGGCTTCGCCCGCGTACCGACCGACGCCGACGGCCACTGGACGATCCGCACACTACGGCCCGCCGCCCGCGGCGAGGGCGCCCCCTACCTCGCGGTCTGCCTCTTCGCCCGTGGCCTCACCCGCCACCTGTTCACCCGGGTCTACCTGCCGGAGTCGGACGGACGACCGATGCCCGCGGACCCACTGCTGGACGGCCTGCCACCCGAACGGCGCGCGACGCTGCTGGCCACCGCCGAGCCGCGGGGCACCCATCGGTTCGACATCCGCTTGCAGGGCGACGCGGAGACCGTGTTCTTGGAGTTCGGATGAGTGTGGAGCGTCATGAGCAGGGCAGGCAGGGCGACTTCGGTTTGCTCGCGCCGGGACCGGTCGGGACGCCGGCCGAGGCCGCCACCGCGGACATCGGCTATCTCCAGGCGATGTTGGACGCCGAGTCCGCCCTGACCAGGGCCCAGGCGACCGTCGGGCTGGCCCCCGCCGAGGCGGCACGGGCCGTCGACGCGGCCGCCCACGCGGACCGCTTCGACGCCCGCGACCTCGCGCTGCGCGGGCGCTCCGGCGGCAATCCGGTCATTCCGCTGGTCGCCGCGCTGACCGCCGCGGTGGACGAGCGCCATGCGCCGTACGTCCATCGCGGCGCCACCAGCCAGGACATCCTCGACACCGCGTCGATGCTGGTCGCCCACCGGACGTTGGGGCCAGTCCTGGACGACCTGGAGCGCACGGCCGGCGCCCTGGCCCGCCTCGCCGCCGAGCACCGCGCGACGCCCATGCCCGGCCGGACCCTCACCCAGCACGCCGTCCCGACGACCTTCGGTCTCAAGGCCGCGGGGTGGCGCAGCCTGGTACTCGACGCCCGTGACCGGCTCACCGCGGTGCGATCCGCGCTGCCGGCTCAACTGGGTGGCGCCGCGGGGACATTGGCGGCCAGTCAGGCGTATGCGGAGGGCGAGGGGGTGTCGGACCCCACGGATGCCGTGCTGAGGCTGCTCCGGGCGTACGCCCGCGAAGTAGGGCTGCGCGAGCCCGAGTTGCCCTGGCACACCCTGCGCACTCCGCTCGCCGAGCTCGCCGGCGGCCTCGCCTTCGCCGCGGGGGCGCTCGGCAAGATGGCCGCCGATGTGCTGGTCCTCGCCCGTACCGAGGTCGGTGAGGTGAGCGAGGGAGCCGGCGGCGGTTCGTCGGCCATGCCGCACAAGGCCAACCCGGTGCGGGCCGCGCTCCTCGCCGCCGCGGCGCGCCGGGCGCCCGCGTTGGCCGCGGTCCTCTACGGGTGCCTGGCCGCGGAGGACGAACGGCCCGCCGGTGCCTGGCACGCGGAGTGGGAGACGTTGCGGGACCTGCTCCGCCTGACCGGGGGCGCGGCCCGGGACGCCGCGGAGCTCGTCAACGGCCTCCAGGTGCACCCGGCGCGGATGCGCGCCAACCTGGAGCTGACCGACGGCATGATCGTGTCGGAGCGGTTGTCCGCCGTCCTCGCCGGCCGACTGGGCCGGGCCGAAGCGCGCCGCCTGGTGACCGAGGCGGCGATCACGGTCCGGACCCAGGGAGGCACCCTGGCCGAGGCGCTCGCCGCCGAACCTGCCCTGGAGGGCGTGGAGTTGGGGGCACTGGCCGACCCCGCCCACTACACCGGAGCGGCGGCGGCCCTCACTGATCGGGCCCTCGGGAGGTCGTGAGCGACTGTCGGGTGGCATCGCCACGCGGGCCCCGCGCCCGTCCGAACTCCCGGGCGGCCAGGCCGAAGACGAGACCGCCGACCAGGAACCACGGGTTCCACAACGCCAGCGTCCACAGCCGTTGAGCCGGGCTGATGTCCCTCTCCGGGCCCGCCGTGCCGATCAGCAGCATCACCTCGATGGCGATACCACGCACCAGCAGCACGGCGCAGGCGCACCACCCCAAAGCCCGGATCGCCGACTCTGCCGGGCCACCAGGCAGCGGCCTGGAGAGCCGCCATCCCAGCCCGCCACCGACAAGGCAGAGCGCTCCCACACCCCACAAGCCCACTGCCACGAACCACCCGGGACGCTCACCGGCCAGCGGCCCCGCCGCGACGCTCAGGCCCCAACTACCGCCCAGCGCCCAGTAGAAGTGGAGCGCGGCGAACGCGACCGACCAGGCACACGCGCTACGCCCCCATAACCCCGGTATCCCCGACGTCGCCCTGTTTTGCGGATCTTCATGCATGGAGAGGAGCATGCCACTGTCCCGGTGTGCCCCGAGGTGCGCCGGCGCCACCGGTGTCTTGCCGCAACCCGGTGGAGTCCTTCGTGGGTGCGTGCTTGGATGGGCGGCATGGTGTCAGCCGACCGGTTGTTGGCCTTCGCGGGCATGTCGTTGTTGTTGATCGTGATCCCGGGACCCAGCGTGCTGTTCGTCATCGGGCGGGCGCTGGCGCACGGCCGCCGCGCCGCCTTGACCACCGTGGTGGGGAACACCCTGGGCTGCTATGTGCTCATCCTGGCCGTGGCGTTCGGGCTCGGATCACTGGTGGAACGCTCCCTCCTCCTCTTCACCGCGCTGAAGCTGGCGGGCGCGGCCTATCTCGTCCATCTCGGGGTGAAGGCGTGGCGACAACGCGGCGCACTCCAGGCCGAGTTCGCCGCCGAGCGGGGGACCGCCAAGGGCGGCCTGCGCACGCTCTGGGAGGGCTTCGCGGTCGGGGTGGCCAACCCCAAGACCATGGTGTTCTTCGCCGCCGTGCTCCCGCAGTTCGTCGACCGTGAGCGGGGCGGCGCGGCGGGGCAAATGCTGCTGCTCGGGCTGGTGTTCAACCTGATCGCGATGGCCTGCGACAGCGTCTGGGGGCTGGCCGCGGGGGCCGCACGGGCCTGGTTCGCGCGCTCGCCCCGGCGGCTGTCGGCGGTCGGTGGTGCCGGTGGGTTGGCGATGATCGGCCTCGGGGTGACGGTGGCCGCGTCCGGTCGCGCGGACTGAACGCGGCGCGCGGGGCGAAGGCGGGCGTCGGCGGCGGGCGTCAAAGGAGGAAGCGGGACAGGCTCTGGAGGACGCAGGCCGGTTTCGTGCCGCCCTCGATCTCCATCGTGCCGTCGACGGTGAGTTGCACGCCGCCGGGCACCTCGTCGACGGTGGCCAGGCGTGCGGCCAGCCGCAGTCGCGCGCCCACCGTCACCGGTGCCGGGAAACGGACCTTGTTCAGCCCGTAGTTGACCTTGGTGGTCACGCCGCGGACGTCCAGGAGCTGGGTGAACAGCGGGATGAAGAGCGCGAGGGTGAGATGACCGTGGGCGATCGGCGCGCCGAAGGGGCCGTCCTCGGCCCGCTCGGGGTCGACATGGATCCACTGGTGGTCGTCGGTGGCGTCGGCGAAGCCGTCGATCCGGTCCTGGGTGACGGTGATCCAGTCGCTGGTGCCGAGGTCGCTGTCGGCCAACTTCCGTAGTTCGTCGAGGCCGTTGACGGTGCGGCCGTTCTTGACGCGGTGGGGCATCTGTTCTCCTTGACGGTGCGGGGTGGTCAGGCGGTGCCGTGCTGGCGGCCGTGTTCCGCGCGGAGTTGGTCCTTGCGGACCTTTCCGGAGCCGGTGCGGGGGAGCGCGTCCACCAGTACGACGGACTTGGGGATCTTGTACGGGGCGAGGCGGCCGCGCAGGGACGCCAGGAGGCCGTCGGCCCGGGGCGCGGTGCCGGGGCGGGGGACGACGACCGCCAGCGGGACCTCGCCCCAGTCGTCGTCGGGGACGCCGATGACGGCGCACTCGGCGATGTCGGGCCGGGCGAGCAGGGCGTTCTCCACCTCGGCCGGGTAGATGTTCTCGCCGCCGGAGATGATCACGTCCTTGATGCGGTCGACGATGGTGAGGTAGCCGTCGGCGTCGATCCGGGCGGCGTCGCCGCTGCGGAACCAGCCGTCGGCGAAGGCTGCCGTGGTCTCCTCCGGCAGCCCCCAGTAGCCGCGCATGACGTGCGGGCCGCGGACCACCACCTCGCCGGTCTCCCCTACGTCGACGGAGCTCAGGCCGTCGCTCCGGACGACGCGCACCTCGGTGAAGAAGTGCGGCACCCCCGCCGATCCCGCCTTGGCCACGGCGTGTTCGGCGTCCAGGAAGAGCGTGCCGGGCGCCGCCTCGGTCATGCCGTACCCCTGGAGGAAGGTCAGGCCGCGTTCCTGGTAGGCGTCGATGAGCGGGGTGGGTACGGGGGAGCCGCCGCAGTTGAGCAGGCGGAGGCTGGACAGGTCGGCGGCCGCCCAACGGCGGTGTCGGGCAATGCGGTCGAACATGGTCGGCACGCCGAACATGTAGGTGATGCGGTGGCGTTCGATCTGGTCGAGGGTGTCGCCGGGGTCGAAGGAGTCGACGAGCAGGCAGCGGCCGCCCTTGAGGAGGACGGGCAGGGTGAGCATGTTGAGGCCGGCGGTGTGGAAGAGCGGTGCGGAGACCAACGCGGTCTCGTCGGCGAGCAGATCGAGGTCCACCAGGACGTTGAGGGCGTTCCAGGTGAGGTTGCCGTGGGTGAGCATCGCGCCCTTGGGGCGGCCGGTCGTGCCGGAGGTGTACATGAGGAGCGCGATGTCGTCGTGGGTGACCGGCTCGTCGACGGGCGCGGTGGGGGCGGCGGCGAGCAGCGCCTCGTAGGCGGGGCCGCCGGCCGGGAGGACGGTCCGTGGGCCGGCGTCGGCGCGCACCGCGTCGGCCAGGGGCGCGCAGGCGGGGGAGTGCAGCAGGGCGGCGGCGCCGGAGTCCCTTATCTGGTAGGCGAGTTCGGGCGCGGCCAGGCGGGTGTTGAGCGGGACGAAGACCGCGCCGAGGAGGCCGGCGGCGAACAGGGCCTCCAGGAAGGAGGGGTGGTTGGGGCCGAGATAGGCGATGCGGTCGCCGCGGCGGAGGCCGGCGGTCCGCAGGGCGTGCGCGAGTCGGGTGGTGCGCTCGTGGAGTTCGGCGTAGCTGAGGGTGGTGGACCGGTGCATCAGGGCGGTGCGGTGCGGGGTCTTGCGGGCCCGGCGGGCGGGCCAGGACCCCAGTCCGTCGTTGCGCATCACGTTCCCCTTCAGGAGCCGGCGCCGGTCAGTCCCAGCAGCCGGGCGGCGTTGGTCTTGAGGATCTTGGGGCGGACCTCGTCCTTGATCGGGAGGTCGGCGAAGTCGGCGAGCCAGCGGTCGGGGGTCAGCACGGGGTAGTCGGAGCCGAAGAGGACCTTGTCCTGGAGGAGGGAGTTGGCGTAGCGCACGAGTTGGGGCGGGAAGTACTTCGGGGACCAGCCGGAGAGGTCGATGTGCACGCCCGGCTTGTGGGTGGCCACGGCCAGCGCCTCGTCCTGCCACGGGAACGACGGATGGGCCAGGATGATCTTCAGGTGCGGGAAGTCGGCGGCGACGTCGTCCACGTGCAGCGGGTTGGAGTACTTCAGCCGGATTCCGCCGCCGCCCGGGAGGCCGGCGCCGATGCCGGTCTGGCCGGTGTGGAACAGCGCGATGCAGCCGGTCTCCTCGATCACCTCGTACAGCCCGTACGCCAGCCGGTCGTTGGGGTAGAAGCCCTGGATGCTGGGGTGGAACTTGAAGCCGCGGACGCCGTGTTCCTCGACCAGGCGGCGGGCCCGCCGGATGCCGGCGCGGCCCCGGAACGGATCGACGGAGGCGAACGGGATCAGCACGTCGGGATGGGCGGCGGCGGCCTCGGCCACCTCCTCGTTGGGCACCGGCGCGGTCCCGGTGGCGTGTTCGGCGTCCACCGTGAAGACCACCGCGGCCATCCGCCGCTCGCGGTAGTAGGCGGCGGTCTCCGCCAGCGTCGGTTTCCGGTCCCCGGTGACCTTGAAGTACGCGCCGGAGGCGGCGTGCAACTCCGCGGGCAGCGAGGCCCGTCCGTCCGCCGAGACCTCGCAGTGGGTGTGGACGTCGATGGCCGTCAGGGCGGCCACGTCGATGCCGGTCATCGGGCCTCCGTGAGGTCGGGGGCGGGGATGCCGACGGTCTGTGCGGCGCGGCCGACCGAGGTGTGCCAGGCGGTGGCGAGCGCCTGCGGGGTCCAGCCGCCGTCGGCGTAGGCGGTGGCGACCTCCTGGGGGTGCGACCACAGGGTGAGCTTGTCGCCGCCGATGCCGATGCACTGGCCGGTGATCCCGCGGGCCGCGTCGGAGGCGAGGAAGGGCACCAGCGCGGCGCAGTCCTCGGGGGTGCCGAACCCCTCGCCCTTGCGCAGCGCGCCCGGCAGCGGAGCGCCGTGCTCCATCGCCTCGACGTGGGGGGCGAAGGCGGGAAGGGTCCGGGTCATGGCGGTCGCGGCGACCGGCACGATCGCATTGACCGTGATGCCGGCCCTGGCCAACTCCATGGACCAGGTGCGGGCCATGGCCGCGATACCGGCCTTGGCCGCCGCGTAGTTGGTCTGGCCGAGGTTGCCGCGCTGGCCCGCGGGCGAGCCGACCAGCACCAGGCTGCCGCCCCGCCCCTGGGCCCGCAGGTGGACCGCGGCGGCCCGGGCGCAGGTGAAGGTGCCCCGCAGATGCGTGGTGACGACGGCGTCGAAGTCGTCGTCGGTCATCTTCCACAGCATCCGGTCGCGCAGGATCCCGGCGTTGGTGACCAGTACGTCCAGGCGGCCGAAGGCGTGCACGGCGCGGGCGACGAGCCGGTCGGCGGCCTCGGCGGTGCCGACCGGGACGGTCTCGGCGACCGCCGTTCCGCCGGCCGCGGTGACGGCGGCCACGGCCCGTTCGGCGGCCGCCTCGTCGACGTCGTTGACGACGACCGCGGCGCCCGCGGCGGCCAGGGCGGTGGCGTAGGCCAGGCCGAGCCCGCGGCCGGAGCCGGTGACCACGGCGACCTTGCCGGTGAGATCGATGGGGGAGGGGTGTGCCATGGGAAGTCCCTTCGTGGAGCGGGGAGTTGCGCAGGGCGGGAGGGGCGTCGGAGAGCTGTGCTCGATCCGCGCCGGACGATCCATAGCGAAGTTAAGACCAATAATTGTTGACGTCAATGGTTGTCGGCGACACCAGTGCTGCGCCATGCTGGGCGCAGCACACCCCGCGCACCGGCCCCACCCGGGCCCCGACCAGGGAGCACGCCATCGCCAGCAAGCAACCGCCCACCCGCGGAGCGGAATCCGTCGCCCCCGACCAACCCTGGATGCGCGGCCTGCACTCCGACACCGGCTACCTCCTCTACCGACTCGGCCTGCGCTCCGGACAGATGTTCAACGCCGCCCTCCAGGAATCCGGGGTGCGGCTGCGCCACTACGCGCTGCTGCGCTACCTCGCCACCGCCGAGGGCGCCCTGCAACGGGAGTTGAGCACCCGCCTCGGCTACGACCCCAGCGCCATCGTCGGCCTCGTCGACGACCTCGAAGGGCTCGGCTTCGTCGAGCGACGCCCGGCACCCACCGACCGGCGCAGCCGCCTCATCGTCCTCACCGAAGACGGCCGCGCCTTCCTGCGCGACACCGACCGGATGAGCCGCCACGTCACCGAGCAACTGCTCGCACCGCTCTCCGAAGCCGAACGCACCGCGCTGCACGGGTTGTTGCTGCGCGCCTCGGAGCCCGACCCTTCCTGACCGGGCAGCACCCGCGGTACCCGGCGTGCGGCCCGCCCGGCCGCACGTCCCTCCCACCCATCGATCGAGGAGGAACCCGCCCGTGAAACCCCGCATCCCCACCCCACGCGCCACCGGTGCCCTGGCCGCCGCCCTGCTCGCCGCCGGCACCCTCGGCGCCACCACCCCCGCGCACGCCACCGGTCGGACCGTCCACCTCCACGGCACGCTGGCCTCCGGCGCCACCTACGTGCTCGACGCACCGGCCCACTGGAACGGCACCCTCCTGCTCTTCAGCCACGGCTACCGCGCGGCGGGCTCCTCGAACCCCGCCGAGGACGCCTCCGACGCCCGCACCGCACGACTGCTCCTCGCCGAGGGATACGCGCTCGCCGGATCCTCGTACGCCACCACCGGATGGGCCGTGGCGCAGGCCGTCCCCGACCAACTCGCCACCTTCGACGCCTTCACCGCGCGCATCGGCCGGGCCCAACGCACCATCGCCTGGGGCCAGTCCTACGGCGGACTGGTGACCACCGCCCTCGCCGAACGCCACCCCGACCGCCTCGACGGCTCACTGTCGACCTGCGGCCTCGTCCAGGGCGGCGTCGCCAACTGGAACTCCACCCTCGACCCGGTCTTCGCCCTCAAGACCCTCCTCGCCCCCGGCTCGCGCATCCCCCTGACCCGCCTCGGCAGCCAGGCCAACGCCCGCGCCGCCGCCCGCGCGCTCACCGGCGCCGTCACCCGGGCACAGCGCAGCGCCACCGGCCGGGCCCGCATCGCGCTCGCCGCCGCCCTGCACAACATCCCCGGCTGGAACGACCCCGCCCAGACCCGCCCGGCCCCCACCGACTACACCGCCCAACAGGCCAACCAGTACCAGGCGATGACCGGCCTACTGGCGATGCCCGCGTTCTCCTGGCGCCGGGAAGCCGAACACCGCGCCGGTGGCTCCCCCTCCTGGAACACCGGGGTGAACTACGCCGCCCTGCTCCGCCGCTCCGCCGACTACCCAGAGGTCAAGGCCCTCTACAAGGCCGCCGGACGGTCCCTCGCCCACGACCTCGCCACACTCAACAAGGCCCCCAGGCTCCACGCCGACCCCTCCGCCGTCGCCTACCTCACCCGGAACATCGCCTTCACCGGCCGCCTCCGCAAGCCCCAACTGGACATCCACACCGCGGGCGACCCCCTCATCCCCGTACAGTCCGAAAGTGCCTACCGGCGCGCGGTGTCCGCCGCCGGCACCACGCGCCTGCTCCGCCAGGCGTACGTGGACAACGCCGGCCACTGCACCTTCACCCCCGCCGAACGGGCCGCCGCCCTGCACGCCGTCGACCGCCGGATCACCACCGGCCACTGGGGCGGCACCGGCCCCGCCGCGCTCAACACCGCGGCCCACCGCCTCGACCCCACCACCGCGGCCCGCTACATCGCCTTCCGCCCGGGCCCCTACCCTCGCCCCTTCGACCTCGCCCACCACCACCGCACCAACACCCGCCGTGTGAACGACAATTGACGACACGTCATGCCATGAATGCCCTTACTCCACGTGTCCGCAGACCGAGCAGACGAACTGGCTCTCCTGCGTCGGCCTCCCGTCCCCGTCCGTCTCGACCGTCCGGTACATGGTGCCGCCGCACTTGCCGCAGCCTCTGGTCTCAATGAGCTGACCCATGCGCAGATCCTCCATCGGGGGGCGCGCACGGCACCCGCCGCGCAGCGCCAGTGCGTAATCGAGCAGGACGAACGCCTCTTGCCGGCCCCGCTCGCGGATGGTGATGTCGTCCGCGGTCTCACCCGTCGCCGCGACGCGACCGCAGCGATAGCACCAGTGCCGGTTACTCTGGGCGCCCGGCTCCAGCATCGACAAGCCGCAGTCAGGACAGTCCACCGTCGGCCTCCTTGACGAATCCGCACCGCGCGCAGACGGAGATCGAGCGGCCGTCCCGATCCCGTTGGCCCCACATGGTGTTCCGGCACCGCGGGCAGCCGCTGGTGTGGATGCCGCGCGGCCCGAGCGGCGGCGGCTCGGGGGTGGACTCCACATACGCGATGATCAACGCCCGGTCCCGCTCGCTGTTCCCGGCCATGCGCAACAGATTCGCCATCCGCGAGCGTGCTTCGTCGGCGAAGGTCCCCATGGCGCGGAGGTTACTTGGCCGGCGCGCGCGAGACGATGACCTTCCCCGGGAGTGCACTCGATCAGTTGAGATGACCAGCACCGCAGCGGGAGCCCGAGCGCGTCGCGGGCCCCGATCCCCGTCAATGTTAAGTCAGTTGCTTGACTTACGTTTTCGGTCGGCGTTGACTGACCGCCGACTTCAAGCGACTTCGGGACGAAGGGAGACGGTGGTGAGCCACGACAACGGCGGCCCCGCACTGGGCTATCCGCTCACGGCACCGAACGCGTTGGCGGCGCCCGAGGAGTGGGGTGAGCTGCGCGCCTCGTGCCCGGTGGCCCCCGTGACCCTCCCCAGCGGCGACCGCGCCGCGCTGCTGACCCGCTACGCCGACGTCAAGCAGGTGCTCGCCGACCCGCGTTGCACCCGCCAGTTGGACGCCGAGGGCGCCGCCCGCATCTCCGCCGACGACACCGGCGGCGTCTTCAACAGCGAGATGGCCGCGTCCCTCAACGGCGCGGGCCAGCAACGGTGGCGGCGGATGCTGACCAAGTGGTTCACCGCCAAGCGGATGGCCGCGCTGCGCCCGACGATCGAGGCCATGGCCGAGCGGCTCGTCGACGAGATGATCGCGCACGGCCACCCGGCGGACCTCAAGGCCGCCGTCGGCTTCCCGCTGCCGGTCTGGGTCATCTGCGACCTGCTCGGCGTCCCCGCAGCCGACCGCGACCGGTTCTCCCGCTGGTCCGACATGCTGCTGAACCTCACCCGCTACGACCAGCGCGAAATAGCCACCGCCCAGCGGAACTTCCACGCCTACATGACCGCGCACCTGGAGACCCGGCGTCGCGATCCGGGCGAGGACCTGCTCAGCTCCCTGCTCACCGCGACCGACGCCGACGGCGGCCGACTGACCGACGACCAACTCGCCGCCACCGGCCAGGCACTGCTGATCGCCGGCCACGAGACCACCGCCAACATGATCGGCAAGATGATGGCGCTGCTGCTCGCCGACCGGCGCCGCTGGGAGCAACTGGTCGCCGACCGCTCGCTGGTGCGCACCGCCGTGGAGGAGGTCCTGCGGTTCGACGCCAACGCCGGCTTCGGCATGCCCCGTTACGTCACCGACGACATCGAGGTCGCCGGCACCGTCCTGGCCCGCGGCACGACCCTGGTGTGCAGCATGGCCGCCGCCAACCGCGACGAGGAGACGTTCGCCGGCGCCGACGCGATGAGCCTGGACCGCAGCCCCAACCCCCACCTCGCCTTCGGCTCCGGCCCGCACTCCTGCCTGGGCCAGTCACTGGCCCGCACCGAACTCCAGGTCGTCCTCGACGTGCTGCTGCACCGCCTCCCCACCCTCGAACTCGCCGTTCCCGCCGGGGAGTTGCGACGCATCGAGGGACTGGTCGTCGGCGGCCTGCGGGAAGTTCCGGTCCGGTGGTGACGATGTCCCTCAAAGCCGCCCGCTCCGCGGGGACCCGGGAGGCCATCCTCACCGCGGCGGAGCGCCTGTTCGCCGAGCACGGCGTGTCCGCCGTCTCCAACCGCCAGATCAGCGAGGCCGCCGGCCAGGGCAACAACGCCGCCGTCGGCTACCACTTCGGCGCCAAGACCGAGCTGATCCGGGCCGTCGTCCGCCGCCACGCCGAGCCGATCGACGCCCTGCGCCAACGCATGCTCGCCCGCACCGGCGCGTCCCGCGAAGTGCGTGACTGGGTGGCCTGCCTGGTGCGACCGGGTGCCCAACACCTGGCGGAGCTGGGCGGCCCCACCTGGTACGCGCGGTTCGCCGCCCAACTGATGACCGACCCGGTGCTCCGCGAGCTGATGATCGACGAGGCGTTCGGCCCGTCCCTCGCCCACACCCTCGACGGCCTCAACCGCTGCCTGCCCGACCTCCCGCCGCCGGTACGCCTCCAACGCGGCGACATGGCACGCCACTTGATGGTGCACGCCCTCGCCGAACGCGAACGAGCCCTGGCTGACGGAGCCACCGTCGGCCACGCCGACTGGGGCACCTACGCGGACGGACTTGTCGACGCCCTGAGCGGCCTGTGGCTGGCGCCGGTGACGATCGCCCCGTGACGGCCGTCGAGCCGACCGGGGAGCGGCGCGGCCCGGGCGGGCGTCCGGCTGCGCGCCGGCCAACGATCACCACACACGTGATTGCCTGCGGCGACCGTCGCCAGGCATGCCCTGACCTGCGACTTTAATGTCGACCGCGGTCCGAGGGAGTCGCGCCATACCCATTAGGACGCGGTGGAATCGCCACGGAATTCACAGATAACGACCATTACGTAACTAGGGGCACTGAAGACCACACATCAAGCAGAGGCACCGTAATGGATCAGCAGATCGTTCAGGTGAGGATTCACCCTGCCATCGGCATAGCCCGGGTCGGCAACAGCGACGCAACGCCCTTCATCGGCCCGGAGTCGCCGGACCAGCCGCCGCTGGAGCTGGGCTCGTACAAGGACGGCAACGGCAAGATCATCAAGCAGGCGGCCCGCTTCCGGCTCTACGGCTACAACGCGGCCGGTGACGTCGTCCGGGAACTGAAGCTGGGCGAAGAAGGCGTCACCGACATCAAGTGGACGGCTCATCTAGCCAACAAGAAAGCCGCCTGGTACCAGTTCCACTGCCCGCTCGACATCCCCGAGGCCGCCAAACTGTCGGACGCCCAGCGGAGCCGGCGGAACGCCTCCGTCAAGGGCGCCGACCGCAAGAAACTGGTCATCGACTCGGGCGTCAAGGCCCTCGTGGCCGGCGAGAAGGATCTCGTCGTCTTCGACGGCGAGATCATGACCAAGAGGGTCCGCCTGGGC
The DNA here is from genome assembly GCF_028898845.1 of Streptomyces sp. WZ-12. NCBI lineage: Bacteria > Bacillati > Actinomycetota > Actinomycetes > Kitasatosporales > Streptomycetaceae > Streptomyces > Streptomyces sp. WZ-12. The sequence goes on from NZ_CP118574.1 coordinate 8,726,670, forward strand.
GCAGCGCACGTCGATGGCGACGGCCGCCTCGTCGTCGCCGGCGGGGACGGCGCATCGGGCTCCTACACCGACCCGCCCGGCGAGATCACCGGTGTCGCCAACAACGACACCTGGTACGACAACACCTCCGACGGCCCGATCACCGCCCAAGTCACCCTCGGCGGCGTCACCATCAGCGCGACGCCGGCCTGGGTCGTGGTCGGTCCGCCGCACTACGCGCCCGGCGTCAAGACCATCCGCACCGTCTACGACCTGCTGTACGACGTCTTCGCGACCGAGAAGACGCTGGACAGGGTGGTGCAGGTCTCCTATCCCGAGGACATCGAGCCGCTGCTGGTCCGGTTCTGCGAACTGCAATGGGTCAACCACGGCTTCGCCACCCAGTTCGGCTGGAAGGGCCCGCACCACTTCGACGACCCGGAGATGCGCAGGCGGCTCAACGACCCCGGGGAGACCAGCCGCGACCTGCGTCGCCAGATCTACCAGCAGATGCGCGACTACGACCGGGACGGGATGTCGCCCGTTCCCTGGCCGTGGCTGTACGGCGACGCCATGACGGGCGGCAAGGCCACCTCGGTCCGGGAACACCTGACCCTGTCCCCCACACAGGACTGGATGCTGGCCCAATGGTCCGAAGGCCGCTTCGCCCCCGGCCCGCGCCGGACCACATACCCCGACGTGGACCAGGCCCCCGCCGCCCGACAGCCCGGTCTGCTGGACCAGGCCGCGCTGGACAACTGCGCCGCCGACGCCTTCCACCCGGGCAGCGAGATCACCTGGCCGATCCGCCACAAGACCATGTACTCCGAGCCGTTCCGCATCCTGCACCGCAGCCCGGACCAGCCCGAACGCGACTACGGCGACGTACTCAAGGACGTGGACCTGTACAGCAAGGACGGGCCGCTCTACGCCCAGGGCCCCGGTGACCTCACGCGCTGGATGGCCGCCCCCTGGCAGTGCGACACCGCGAGCTGCCGCATGGGATACGCGGAGCGATCCGGACTCGGCGCCCGCTACAGCCCCTTCGTGCCGACCTTCTGGCCCGCCCAGATGCCCAACCACGTGCTGACGGAGAAGGACTTCAAGACCGTCAACACCAAGCCGACCGGCGACGACAGCGCCCGCGAGAAGGCGTTCGAGAACCGGGCGGTGTGGCTGCGCGGGCTTCCTGGCGTGGAGATGAACAAGCAGCGCGAGAAGATGATCGAGATCTGGTGGCAGTTCGGCATCGTCGAGCCGCGCGAATACACCGTCGGCGACGGCAAGTTCCCGAAGTATCTGCAAGTCGAGTCCCAACCCGGCTACGGGTCGGTTCCCGACCACGCCAACCTCATCAACATCCAGGTTCCCGAGGCGGGTATTCCCCAGCGCGCCGCGGCGGCCGGCACCTGGCGCGGTGCCACCTCCGCGGAGGAGGTCGAGAGGTCGCTCGTCCAGCAGGCGGTCGAGGAGGCCAAGGAACTCACCGGCTACGGCGACGAGGAAATCGCCGCCGGCTACCTGGAGAAGCTCGACCCCTTCCACGACGCCCCGTGACACCGGCACCCGTCTACGACGTGCTGATCGCCGGCGGCGGACCGGCCGGTTGCGCCGCCGCGCTCACGCTGGCACGGGCGGGCCGCCGGGTGCTGTTGGCCGACGCCGGCACCGGACCGCCCAAGGTCGGCGAGGCGCTGGTCTCCGTCGCGCGACTGCTGCTGACCGACCTCGGCGTGGACCGCACCGTCCTGGACACCGGACACCTGCCCTGCCACGGAAACCTCTCCGCCTGGGGCTCGTCCCAACTCCACGCGGTGGACGCGCTCCGCGACCCCTACGGCCACGGCTGGCACCTGGACCGCGCGCTCTTCGACCGGAGGCTGCGTAAGGCCGCCCGCACCGCGGGCGCCGAGGTCGTCGAACGCACCGCCGTCCGACGCCCGGCCCGGCAACCGGACGGCACCTGGCGGGTCCCCTTGTGCGACCGCGCCGGCCGGGGCGCCGAACGCACCGTCCACTGCCGGTGGTTGATCGACGCCACCGGGCGGGGCGCCGCGCTCGCCGTCCACGCCGGCGCCCGCCGGCTGACCGCCGACCGGCTGACCGCCCTCCACCTCCTCCTCGACCCGGCCCCGGACGCCACCACCGACGGCCGCTTGCTGGTCGAGTCCGACCAGGACGGCTGGTGGTACACCGCCCCGCTGCCCTCCCGGCAGCGCCTGGTCGCCTACTTCACCGACCCCGACCTGCCCCTCGCCGCCGCCGGCGGCGCCGAGGGGTTCCACGACCGGCTGCTGGCCACCCGCCACATCTCCCGCCGGACGCGCCCGCACGCTCGCCCGCCCCACCCACCCCGCCGCGCCCCCGCGCACACCGCCCACCTGGACCGGGTGCACGGAGACGGCTGGACGGCCGCCGGTGACGCGGCCGCCGCCTTCGACCCGCTCAGCTCCCAGGGCATCCTCACCGCCCTCTACACCGGACTGAGCGCGGGCGAGGCGGTCGACGCCCGGCTGTCCGGCGACCCCACGGCGCTGGCCGGCTACGCGGAGAAGGTCGCCACCGCCCGTGCCGCCTACGAGTACGGCCACCGCGCCGTACACGCCCAGGAGACCCGATGGGCCGACCGCCCCTTCTGGGCCCGGCGGCACCGCAACCCCAACCCCACGAAAACGAAAGGCAGTTACCGCACATGAACGCCTCATCCGCATCGCCCCAGCACGACCGTCACGAGCACATCCACCGCTTCCTGATCCTGGGCAAGGACAAGCTGTTCTTCTACCACCTGGCCCTCTACAACCCGGACCTCGGCCACCACTACCAGGCGGTCTTCGCCTTCCAGATCCAGGACGACGGCGCCCTGAAGAAGATGTACCTGGAGGACCTGAAGAAGAACGAGGACAAGCGGGTCTACTACTCCCTGCGCTGCCCGCACCACTTCGAGCTCCCGGAGCTCCAGGACGGCAAGGACTTCAAGGTCCACTTGGAGCGGGTGGTGGTCAAGGAGGACGGTAGCCGCGACTTCCAGCAGATGACCACCACCGAGACGACGGTCAAGTGCCGGCCGGAGGACGTCCTGTCCTTCCGGGACCTCTCGGACCGGCCCCTGCCCTACCCCCAGCACCTCACCTACCTGGCGTTCGGCGCGGGCCAGGAGGTCCACTTCGCCCACCAACTCGCCGAGCGCCCGAACTGGGACGAGGTCATCACCGTGACGACCAAGCAGACCATCAATGACGAGACCCTGAAGAAGGTCCCGCCCGTCGTCATCGAGTCGATCAACGACCCCAAGGGCGTGATCGAGGAGAGCCTGCTGAAGAAGGGCCAGCAGTACCAGGGCAAGATCGGCGGTAGCAACCTGACGGTGGACTTCATCGTCGGTCGCCAGGGTTGGTGGAACCACACCAGCCTCAACACCGCCTGACGGACGCCGCCACCCCCGGTCGCCCCGGCTCGGGCCTGCGGACCCCTCGCGGCCCGAGCCGGTGGCTATCTGACCGACCCTCAGGGCAGGTTCTTCTCGATCGCGGAGAGGTAGCGCTTGATCGAGTGGTCCCGGATCCCGGCCGTGGCGGGTGCGAAGGCATCCGCGGTCAACCCCTTGGCCCGGTCCGTCAGACCGCCCAACAGGCCCATGGACTCGTGCAGTTTGCCCCCGGAGTCGATGTACCGGAGCGCGTCGACATGGGTGAAGACGGGCTCGGGCGGCAACTGCGGCACGATGTCCTCGTTGTTGACGAAGCGGTACATGCGGTTGCTGAAGCCCTTGTTGTACGCCTCCGCCAGGATGCGGTCACAGGTGCGGGGCTGACCGTAGGTGTAGACCCCGTCCGCCTGGAGCCGCGGGTCCTCCAGGTACATCCGCGCACCGGCGAGCATGGCGAGCGCGCCACCGAGACTGTGGCCGGTGAACCACACCGTCTGGTTGTTGGTGCGCAGTTCGGTCAGGGCGTCCTTGAGGCTCGGGAAGATCGACTGGAGGGCCTCGGCGAAGCCGTAGTGGACGTAGCCCGTCTTGGCCGGCCCCGGCCACGGCGGCGTACTGGCGTCCGACAACCAGTCACGGATCTCCGCCGGCTCCGTGCCGCGGAAGGCGGTGATGATCATGTGGTCGCTGGCCGCGGTGTACGCCTGGGTGTCCTCAAGCGGGAACGGCGGGGTGAACCGTGTCTGGTGGTGGCGCACCTCGTCGAAACCCCAGTCGCGGGCCCGGGATTCGATCGTGGCCTCGTCCTTGTAGGCCAGATCGGACGCCTGGGCCAGCCAGTACGCCAGGGGGAGGCTGTACCCGGCGGACGCGTGGTGGTCGATCGCGGTCGGTGCGGACATGCGGGCTCCTTTCGCTGGGCGGTCACGCTCGTACCGGGGCAGCGCGCTCCGGTACGGGACCGGTCCCTTCGTAGCGGCGGGTGCCTGGCCCGCCGCCGTCGCCGCGCCCGGTGTTCCCCCGAACGACGGGCCGGGAGACCGCGCTCACCGCCCGTTCACAGCCTGACGCCGCCCGTGGCGTCGATGACCCGCCCGGTGACCCACCGCGCGTCGTGCGAGGCGAGGAAGGCGACGATGTCGGCGACGTCGTCCGGCTGGCCGACCCGGTTCATGGCGGCCCGCGCCGCGGCGTCCGCCTCGGCCTGCGGATTGCCGCGCAGCCACTCGGCGTTGACGTCGGTGTCGATGACCCCGGGTGCGACCGCGTTGGCGGTGATGCCCCGGGCGCCGAGGTCCTGGGCCAGATTGAGGGTGAAGTTGTCGAGGGCGCCCTTGGTGGCGCCGTAGGCGATGGCCTGGGGCATGGCGAGCCGGCTGGCGGCGCTGGAGACGTTGATGATCCGGCCACCGTCGCGCAGCCGCTTGAGCCCCTCCTGCACGACGAAGAACGGGGCCCGGACGTTCACCGCGAAGACCTCGTCGAACTGGTCCGCACTGAGCTCGGGGAGGCTCGCGAGCATCCCGATACCGGCGTTGTTGACGATGATGTCGACGGCCGTGCCCGTCCCGGGCGCGTGCTCCCCGATCCGTTCGTCGAAGGCCGACCACAGGGCGGCGGCATCGCCGCGGTGGCCCAACGGGGCGTGCAGCGCGACGGCCTGACCACCGTCCTTGCGGAGGTGGGCGACCACCTCGTCCGCGGCCGCCGCATCGCGGGCGTAGGACAGCGCGACCACGGCCCCGTCGCGACCGAGGCGCTCGGCGATGGCGCGCCCGATACCCCGGCTGCCGCCGGTAACCAGCGCAACCTTGCCAGCGAGCGGCTTGCTGTTCGCGCTATTTCCGTTGTCCGTCATGGCAGTTGACATCCTCGGCTTCGTCGTCTTCCTGGGCATTGCCGCGGGGCGCAGGCCCGGCATCCGCCGGGGCGCTCCGATGGCCAGGAAGGTACGGGCTCACATGGGTGTGAGGGTCAAGCCGGGGCGGTCAGCCTGAGTGTGGCTCCGCACCGAGAACGCGCCTCGCAGGTGCGAGGCGGTAGCCCAACGCCCGCTGGTTTGCTGCGCGTTGACGAAATCGGGTCGCGCGATCGACTGCTCCCTGCGGCGGCCTGATTGCCCAACAAGCGCTGCCCGGGTGGCCCTGGCAGTGCTTGTTGTCGCTGCGGTCCTCGCCGCTCACCTCGGTGCCGGGCGGCGGACCAGGGGCAGGTAGACGTTGTCGACGATGTCGGTGATGGCGTCGTCGGTGACGGGGGTGCCGAAGATGAGGAACTCGTTGCGCAGGAGGTCGGTGGCGACCGTGGCGCGGCGCGAGTCCAGGATCCAGGCTTCGATCTCGCCGCGTTCGACCGCGCGTTCCAGGATGTTGCGGAGGGACGCCGGGCCGGCGGTGTGGAGCCGTTTGCGGATGAGGGCGGCGAACTCGGGGTCGCGGGTCATCTCGGCCAGCAGGCCGCGCAGGATGCCGCCGAGCGGGCTGGTCATCTTGGCGGCGATCTGCCGCATCAGGGCGATCACATCCTCCCGCAGGGCGCCGGTGTTGGGCATCTCGATCTGCGAGAAGCCGGCCAACGCGCAGGCGTCCACGACGAGTTCGGCCCGATTGGACCAGCGTCGGTAGAGGGCGGCCTTGCCGGTGCGGGCGCGGGTGGCCACCCGCTCCATGGTCAGTGCGGCGTAGCCGGTCTCGCTGAGCTCTTCCAGCGTCGCCATGAGGATGGCGTTCTCCAGCTCCGCGCCGCGGCGGCGGGGGCCCTTGCGGTGGTCGGCGGCGGGTGCGGTGGTGGGGTCGGCGTTGGGTGACAGCGTGACTCCTGAAGATCTCCGGTAGAGGCCATTGCGTTCCCTATGGGGGCAGTCTATGCTCCGAATTAGAGAACTAGGCGTTCTTTAACGGTGAGAGATTTCGATTCGGAGTGGACCGATGACCGAGACCACCGCAACGCCCCAGGCAGCAGACGCCCCCGCCTTCCCGAACGACCGGACCTGTCCCTACCGGCTACCGGATGGCTACGCCAAGCTGCGGGACACCCCCGGTCCGCTGCACCGGGTGACCCTCTACAACGGCCGCCAGGCATGGGTGGTGACCAAGCACGAGGCCGCGCGCCAGCTGCTCGCCGACCCGCGCTTGTCCTCCAACCGCACCCACGCCAGCTTCCCCGCCACCTCGCCCCGCATCGAGGCGATCCGGGAGAACCGCCAGGCATTCATCGGCATGGACCCGCCCGAGCACGGCCCCAAGCGCCGGATGACGATCAGCGAGTTCACCGTCAAGCGGATCAAGGCCATGCGGCCCGAGGTCGAGGAGATCGTGCACGGCTTCCTCGACGAGATGCTGGCCTCGGGCGCGCCCGCCGACCTGGTCAGCCAGTTCGCGCTGCCGGTCCCGTCCATGGTCATCTGCCGGCTGCTCGGCGTGCCCTACGCCGACCACAACTTCTTCCAGGACGCCAGCAGGCGCCTGGTGCAGGGCGAGAACGCGCAGGTCGCGGCCGCCGCGCGCGACGACCTCGCGGGCTACTTCGACGGGCTGATCACCAAGTTCCAGGCAGAGCCCGGCCCGGGGCTCATCGGCAGCCTGGTGGCCGAGCAGTTGGCCAAGGGTGAGATCGACCGCGAGGAGTTGGCCTCCACCGCGATGCTGCTGCTGATCGCCGGTCACGAGACCACGGCCTCGATGACCTCCCTCAGCGTGATCACCCTGTTGGAACACCCCGACCAGTACGCCGCGTTGCGGGACGACCACAGTCTCATCCCCGGCGCCGTCGAGGAGTTGCTCCGCTATCTCGCCATCGCCGACACCGCGGGCGGCCGCGTCGCCCTGGCCGACATCGAGATCGAGGGCCAGGTCATCAAGGCCGGCGAGGGCGTGATCGTCACCAACTCCATCGCCAACCGCGACGCCTCGGTCTACGAGGACCCGGACACCCTCGACGTGCACCGATCCGCCCGCCACCACCTCTCGTTCGGCTTCGGCGTGCACCAGTGCCTGGGCCAGAACCTCGCCCGGCTGGAGCTGGAGGTCATCCTCACCGCGCTGCTGGACCGCGTACCGACGCTCAAACTGGCCGTCCCCACAACGGAGTTGACGCTACGTCCGGGGACCACGATCCAAGGGGTCAACGAGCTCCCGGTCACGTGGTGAAGACGACGAGACAGCGGAGGGCGAACCGGGAGTCTGGTGGGGGAGCGAAGGGAAGGAATGGCCATGGCCATGAAGGTGAGTGCGGAGAGGGGGGTCTGCGTCGGTGCCGGATTGTGCGCGCTGACCGCCCCCGGGGTCTTCGACCAGGATGACGACGGGATCGTCACGGTATTGACGGCCGAGCCCGCCGAGGGCGATCGGCCCGCGGCGCGCGAGGCCGGGTTGCTCTGCCCTTCGGGCGCCGTGCGTGTCGTTGAGGAGGAGGCCGAGTAAGGACTTGGCTTCCGCGGTGAGGCGTGTGGAGCCGGCTCTTGTGGGTTGTGGTGGTTGGGTGCCTGCCCCGGTCCCCGTGCGCGGAGGTGGTTTGGGGGTTCCGGGGCAGGCACGCGAGATTCAGGTCGGTCGGCGGGCCGCAGACCGAGGGGTCAGATCCACCCCTTCCGTGCCGCGTACAAGGCGAGTTGGAAGCGGGTGGTGGCGCCGGCGGCGCGGTTGAGCTGTTCCAGTTGTCGGGACAGGGTGCGGCGGCTGATGCCGAGGAGTTCGGCGAGGGATTCGTCGGTGATGCCGCTGCCGAGCAGTTCCAGGATCCGGCGTTGGACCGGGCGCAGCGCGGTCGGTACCCGTTCGCCGAAGTGGAGCGGGTAGGCGGAGCGCCATGAGGTCTCGAACAGGCCGGTCAGCGCGCGCAGCAGGCTGGAGGGACGGACCAGCAGCATCGAGTCGTTCACCTCGGCGTCGCCGAACGCCAGCGAGACGATGGCGAGGCGTTGGTCGAAGACGGCCAGCTTGACCGGCAGGGACTGCAGGACCCGCGCCTGTTCGCCGGCCGCGATGCAGGGCCTGATGTTGCAGGCGTAGTAATCGCCGTTCTCCACCGCGGACTTGGAGTAGACGACGCGGTAGGCGACGCCGCGTTCCAGGTTCCGGATCTCGATCGGGTTGGGAGTGCCGCCGGTGTGCCATGGGGGCGTGTCGAAACGCAACACCTCGGTGGAGGCCGCGTCCTCCACCTGCATGATGCGTTCGACGATCTGCTGCCCGGTGACCACTTCGACGAGGTGGTCGGTGGCCTGCGGGTGTACCTGGCGGCGGTAGGTGCGGTAGGCGTCCATCGCCGCCAGGTGGGCCTGTTGTAGCTCCGCGGCGCGGGCGTTGGCGAGGTGGCCCAGGCCGAGTGACGGCTCGATCGGGGCGACCCCGGAACCGTCGGGACCGTGACTGGACGCCAGGCCCAGATGGATGAGCCGGGTGAGGGTGCGTTCCGTGACGGCGAGTGCCTGGCCGAGCCGCCGGGCCAGTGCCTTCGCCGTGGTGGGGCCGGCGTCCAACATGGCCAGATAGGCGGCGGCTTCGGCCTCGGACAGGCCGAGCCGCAGGAGAGGGGCCGACCGGTCGTCATCGCTCATGGGTGGCTCATGGGTGGGGGAGCTCCGACAGTGCGCGAGTGTGGGGGAGAGGGAGAGGGGGAGGGGCGCCGGGAGGCTGAGTCAGCTCAACGGGCCGTCTCAGCTCAATTGGCCGTCGTAGTCAGGCAGTTTGAAGCCCTTCTCGTAGTGTCCGCCCTCGAAGTCGGTGCTGCGGTTTCCGACGTTGGCGATGAGGGTGTATCCCTCGGACTCGTACTTCTTCCGGCAGCCGAGCTTGACCTTGGCCTTGCCCGGGCTGTCACCGTCGGGCTTGAGGCAGAGGCCGTCCACGGTGTAGCCGGCCGAGGTGAGTTCACGGGTCGTGGCGTCCCGCTTGCTCGGGCTGCGGTACGAGGCGAACAGCACGGCGGCACCGTGCTCGTGCGCGTATTCGGTCGCCTTGAGAATCGCCTCGATCGGCTTTCCCCGGTCGTAGTGCGTCGCCAGCGAGGTGTTGTCGATGTCCAGGACGACGGCGGGCTTTTCGCCGCTCTTTCCACCGGAAAGGCGGCCTTTCAGGTAGTCCTGCAAAGATGCGGCGATCGGTGCGATATCGCGCAGCCATTGACTCTCGCTCGGCAACTCGGCGGGGTGGGGCGCCGCCTGCGCCGTGGCGGGGAGGGCCATCATCATGCCCACCGCCGGGCCCAACAGCACAAGGGCGCGCCTCTTGCCCCTGACGATGTCCTTGACCATTTCGTCCATCACTCCTTTTGCCTGCGGTCTCTTCCGTGAACGCTCAGGTAGCTCTTGTCTCCTGTGCGTGATCGTCCAGGACAGTGGTACCTGAATCGGCCGTCGCATAGTGTCCAGATCACGCCATTGGCCGCGATGGGCACACGCTCTGCGCCCCGTTTCCTTCGCCGGTCCACTGTCGTTCTTCTGGGGTTTCTCCGCCATTCGCGCACGATTCTCGGTTCTCCGAGCCTTCGGCCCCGCCTCTCGCGTTCCGTCGCGTTCCGCCCCTTTCCGTCCGGCCGTCAAGCGAAATGGGCGAGCAACTCCGGTGCCAATGGGGGGATATCGACGGGAATGCCGTCGGCGCGTAGTGATTCCGTGGCGGCGCAGCCGGCGGCCACCGCCTGCCGTGCCGCGATCGGTGAGGTGAGCGTGGGAATTCCGGCGCGGACGAAGTCCACGAATTCGGCCACCAGTTGCGGGTCGGCACCACCGTGACCGCCGTCTTCGGAGGGCACCTCGACGACGAGATCGGCGTCCACGCGGTAGCCGCTGCGCCGGCTGTTCCAGACCTTCACCACCGCACCTTCGGTGTCGCCGAAGTTCTCCATCCGGCCGTGGGTACCGATGACGGTGTAGTTGCGCCAGTAGTCGGGGGTGAAGTGACACTGCTGGTACGCGGCGAACACGCCGTTGTCCAGTCGCATGTTCATCATCGAGAGGTCCTCGACGTCCACCACGTCATGGAGGCCGGTCAGCGAGGTGGGCGGCCAGTTGGCGCCCGGGTCGTACCACTCGGTCATGGTCCGCTCGCCCTGACCGCCCCGCGCCGCGATGTCGCCGTAGACGGTCAGCCCGCCCATCGCCTGGGTCCGCACGGTGTAGCCGCCGGCCAACCAGTGGATCACGTCGAGGTCGTGCGCGCCCTTCTGGAGCAGGAGACCGGTGGTCCGCCGCCGGTCCGCATGCCAGTCCTTGAAGTAGAAGTCGCCGCCGTGGCCGACGAAATGGCGGCACCAGATCGCCTTGACCTCGCCGATGGCGCCCTTGGCGATCAGCTCCCGCAGGGTTCGGACGACCGGCATGTGCCGCATGTTGTGCCCGACGTAGAGCCTGGTGCCGGTGCGCCGGGCCGCGTCCAACACCCGGTCGCAACCCGCCGTCGTGATGGCCAGGGGCTTGTCGACGAACACCGCCACGCCGGCCTCCAGGAAGGAGACGGCCAGCTCCTCGTGGGTGTCGTCCGGCGTGGTCAGCAGGACGCCGTCCAAGTCCCCGTTCGCGGCCCGGTCGAGCAGGGGACGGTGGTCGGCATGGTGTGCCGCCTCCGGATACAGCTCCCGACTGCGCTCCCGACGGGCCGCGAGCGGGTCACACACCGCCACCACCCGCGCCGGCAGGCCCCGCTCCGCGACATGCCTGCCGAGCCTGCCGCGCAGGCCGAGACCGACTACGGCCAGTCGGAGGTCACCGTGGGTGTGTGGTGGGGGGTCTTCCAGGGGGCTCGACAACGTCAACTGCCTTTCCTGTGCGGGGGGATGTCGGTACGAAGCGGGGCGTGCGCCGTGATGCCGGGTCCCGACGGTCCGCCTCGGCAGGCACGCGTGGTTGTCACCCTCGCGGCGCGGCGGCCATGCTGACGAGAGGGGGTCCGCCGTCCCAAGGAGTCGAATGCCGCGCATGCAGCGGGCCGGTTCACAACTGCCGCCCGAAGACCGCACGCTGTCGCCCTTCACGGGATACGGCCGTGCCCACTGGTTGGCCCTCGCCGACCAACTCCTCACGGACGTACATCGGTTCGCCTCTCCCTCCGGCGCGCGCATCGTGCTGCCCGGCCGGCCCTCGGTGTCGGGCACGGACTCCGACCAACTCGAAGGCTTCGCCCGCACGTTCCTGCTGTTGGCCTTCCGCACCGCCGGCTGCGGTGGGGAGGCGCCGGCCGGGCTGCTCCAGTCGTACGGCGAGGGTATCGGCGCCGGCGCCGATCCGGGACACCCCGAAGCGTGGCCGTCACTCGACCGGGCATGCCGCCAGACGCTCGTCGAGGCGTGCTCGCTCGCGCTCGGGCTCCATCTGACGCGACCGTGGCTGTGGGACCAGCTGTCAAGTTCCGTGCAGGAACGGACTGTTGAATGGTTCCAGGGCGTGTGGGGGCTGGCGATACCCGACAACAACTGGCATATGTTCCGGGTGATCGTCGGCGAGTTCCTGGCGAGCGTCGGCGGCCCCCACGACCGCGTCGAGATGGCCGCCGACCTCGCGCGGATCGAAGAGTTCTACGTCGGCGACGGCTGGTACCGCGACGGCGGTCATCCCCACACCGCGGACAACTTCGACCACTACAACGGCTGGGCCCTGCACACCTACCCGCTCCTGTGGGCCCTGATGGCCGACCCGCACACGACGGACCGGGCAGAGCGCCTGCCGCTGTTCACGGCGCGCCTGCGACGGTTCCTCGCGGACTTCGCGCTGTTCTTCGGCGCGGACGGAGCCCCCGTGCACCAGGGCCGCTCGCTCATCTACCGCTTCGCGGCGGCCACCGCCCCCTGGTTGGGCGCGCTCGTCGACGCGACGCCGCTCAGCCCGGGCCAGACCAGGCGCCTGGCCAGCGGTGCGTTGCGACACTTCACCGACCACGGGTTCCGCGACCGGAAGGGGATCGCCACCCTCGGCTGGTACGGGCCGTATCCGCCCATGGTGCAGCGCTATTCGGGTCCGGGCTCGCCCTACTGGCTCTCCAAAGCCTTCCTCGGCCTGCTGCTGCCGGCGGACCACCCGTGCTGGACCGCCCCCGAGGAACCGCTGCCCATCGAACGCGAGGACCGCGTCCAGGCACTACCGGCGCCCGGCTTCCTCCTCTCGGCGACCCGGGCCGACGGCATCGTCCGCCTGATCAACCACGGCAGCGACAACCACGGCAGCTACCGCTATGGCGGCGCCAGTCAGGGGGGCACGGCCGGGGATCCGCACTACTCGCGGTTCGCCTACTCCACGACCACCGGCCCGTACCACGCCAACGCTCACACCCAAGTCACCCACCACAGGCCCCAGCCGGACAACCACGTGGCGCTCATCCACCCGGAACTCGGCCTGTCCGGCCGCGCACGCATCCACCGCCGGCACGTCCAGGACCGCTACGCCGCGTCCTGGCACCGCCCGACCTGGGGCGGCCGTGCGGATGCCGAGGCCCGCATCGAGACCGCGAGCGTGGTCTGGGGCGCGTGGGAGTTGCGCGCCCACCTGGTCGACGCGCCCCCGCACCTGCCGCTGTACGACAGCGGCTGGCAGATCGCGGGGGAGCGGCCCCCTCGCGTCCGGTCCGCCGACGGCCGGGCCACCGCCGTCACGGACGACGGCCTCACCAGCTCGTTCGTCTCCCTCGCCGGCCACACCGACCTCGCGGTGGCGACCGCCGAAGGTACCAGTGCCTTCGGCCGGCACACCGCCGTTCCGCACGCCACCGGCCGCCGCACCGCGGCCCGCTCCGTGCACGTCGCCCTCGTCGGCCTCACCGGCCGCGGTGCGGACCCGGCCCCTCCTGCCGTGCGCTGCAACGTCAACGGGACGACGATCAACGCCCGCTTCCCCGACGGAACTTGGGTCTTCCTCGCCCTCGGCGAGGAGGCCGCCCGGTCGCCGTTGGTGGGAGGCGAACGGCTGGCCGGACCGGTGCGGTACGCCCGACTGTCCCCGGGGGAGCGGCCGGTGGTCGTTCCGGGGGCGGTGTAGGGCTTCCCCGAGTGCGTCGACCGCGTGCGGCCCAACCTCACCCCCGCCCCCACCCTCAACCAAAGGTCAATCGGGGAGAAGGAGCGACACCCCTCGCAAACCGCCCATCCCATGCCATTACATGACACCACCTACGCGCCTGAATATCGGGTGCGTCTCGGAGTGCGGGATGCGGATCGCGTGGCGCCCCTTCGCCCGTACGATGCCCGGAAATCCGATCCGTTCACATCTCCTCCGGAAGGCCATCGCGGAATGCCCGTCTTCAGACGCCGCAAAGGCAGCCGTCCCCGCTTGCTCCCCGAACTCGACGACGTCGCCCTCGGGCGAGTCCGGCGACGCGTCGAGACCTGTTGGGACCGCGGTTCGCTCGATACGGCTGTCATGGCCCTGATGTCGGACATCCTGGACGACGCCGGCGAGGACTGGGACCGCAAGGCACACCGCCTCCGCGTCCTGGCCGGATCCGCGGGGCGGGCGCTGCCGGGCATATGGCGGGAGCACAACCCTCGCAAACAGTCCGCCGTGCTGCTGCATGCCTGGTCGGAGCTGCTTCAGGCGGGCCAAGAGGGCTCCAACATCGATCTCAACGCGACCCGGGAGAGCTGTCGGCTCGCGGCCGAGCTGGTGCCCGCCGACCCCACGCCCTGGGCGGTGTACCTGGCGACGCTCCGCCTGGAACGGTGGCCGTCCACCGAACTGTCCGCGGTCTGGCGGGAGATCAAGGCCCGTGACCCGTGGAACCGGGAGGCCCACCTCCAGGCCCTGGGGTACCTCTCGCCGGACGAGTGCGGCTCCAGCGGTCAGGTACTGGACCTGCTCGACAGCGTCCGCGCCATGCCGCCGAACGCCCCCGCGGCCGGCCTGGAACTCACCGCGCTCGTCCGCAGTCACCAGCGGGCCATGGCTCCCGGCGGAGTGACCGCCCTCGGCGCGGGGGAGTTCTGGCGGCGCCATGACGCCGTCACCGTGCTCGACCACGCTGCGCACTACTGGTTGAGCCCCGGCTTCCTCCACCACGCGCGGGCGCTCGCCGACCTGAACCTGCTGGCCTACGCGCTGATCAAGGCCGCGCGGCCGGGTGAGGCCGCGAACACGTTGCGCGCCACCGGCGGCGTGGCGACGCCCTGGCCGTGGAACGCGGAGGGTGAGCCGCTGGAGCGCTTCGCGCATCACTACGGTCGCGCCCGCGCGGAGGACTGAGGGGGCGTTGCATCCCTCCCGGCCGACTGGCGGGGATCGTTGTGTCCCCGGTGGGTACTGCGCCTGCGGTAGCGCCCGCGCCCACCAGGGGTGCGGGTCGCGGAAACGGGCTTCCCGCCACCCGGTTCCCGCGCCCCCACCTCCCGAACTGCGCCCAGGGCGCGCTGGATCACGCATACGACCCATAGCCGGAACGAGTGGAATAACCGACTTGTTCATCTGACTCCCGAATGTCCAGTTCTCTCTCAGGGCATGCCTTCCGCGGAAGAGCGTTGGGAGATCCGCATGCGTCACACCGCCGGCACCGGCCGCTCCGCGGCGACCGGGTGCGACCGCGGCCGCATGCTGGTGTTCGTGGCCCTGTTGGCCCTGCTCTTCACGGCGTTGGCCGCCCCCTACTCCGACGCGCTGTGGCCCGGCGCCGGGAAGTGCGCCGCTCCCGCCGAGGCCGCCGCCGGCGTCGTCAACGGTCCCGCGGACCGGACCTGCGACCCCTCGACGGACGTGCTGACTCGCTCGCGAGGCGAGGCGCACCATCACGGCAACGGCTTCCGGCGACTGTCCCACGCGACGGCCGGCCATCTGCGCCCCCACGTCCCGACCGGGCCGAACGACAAGGCGGTTCGGGAATCCCGGGTGTTGGGTTCCCTGACCGCGCCCGAACACGCTGCTTCCTGGGCCGTTCTCCCGGCCGTCACCGGAGCGCCCTCCGGCGTGACCGTTCTGCGCTGCTGAGCGGACCCGGCCGCGTACGACCTCCATCCCGCCCTGCCCACGGCAGGGGCCAACGGGGCGTCGCGGCCTGCCACTTCAGCCTCCAAGACATCAGCACCGCAGGAGTTCCGGCATGCCCGCCGACATCTTCGCGGCCCTCGGCGCCCTCGTGCGCGCCGAGGCCGCCCGCACCGCAGCCCGACCCGAGCCCCGTACCTCAACCCCAACCCCCGCTACGCCACCAGGCGATGGCAGATCCGCGCCACCGCACCCCGAGGCCACTCCCGTGCCTGCCAACCAGCACGCCCCGTCGGCACCCGTGCCGACCTCTCCGGTTCCCGCCCCAGTCCAGGCCGTATGGCGCCCCCGCCCCCGGCGAACGCGCAAGCGCCGATTGCTGGGCGCCCTGCGGGCGTTGCGGGCCCTCGTCGGCGCCGTCAGAAGGCGGCGCCGAACCGATCCCGCTGAGAGCCGCGTCGCCGAAGGCCATCCCGCACCAGACTCCTGACGGGTCGCACCTCGTGTTCGCCGCCGCTAGTCGGACGGTGCAGGCGTCGAGCGGTCCTTGATGCCTGCACCAGGCGGCGCCGCAGTCCGGACAGGCCCATCGACCCGTCGGGTAGATCACAGAGGAAACCGCAACAACGGGGGCAACTGTTCGAGATTGTCATGCTTTGCCATTCCGGACTGAGGGAAGGGGCGCTCACCCAAGTCAAAACTTCCTCTCATTGGGGCTTATTTCGGTCTTACGATCAAGGCGCCCCGTACGCCCCGGCGTTGTGCCAGGCTGCGGGCGTCCTTCTCTCTGACCAGGAAAGGCTCCAGTGTTTCTTCGCCGTACCGCCGCGTCCGCCGTTGTCGTTGCCGCGGTGACCGCGCCCAGCGTTCTGCTTGCCACGGGCACCGCCCTCGCCGACGCCAAGTCACCGTCCCCGCAGGAGCAACACAGGCCGACCCACGCGGAGTTGACGAAGTCTGCCGAAGCGGCGCGGCAGGCGTACGACGAGGCGGTGGCCGCCAAGGCGGCCGGGCTGGAGAAGCTGAAGGCCACTATGGCCGCGCTGAACCAGGACACCCACCCGCTCAAGGCGGCCCGGCTCGCCGCGCGGAAGGTGGCCAAGGCGGCCGACGCCGCCAAGACGGCCGCGGACCAGGCCGTCACGGAGGCCCAGGCCACGCTGGACGCGGCCACGGCACGGACCACATCGCGCCCATCAAGTCGATGAAGCCCGGTGCCCGTACCGATGTGAAGTTGCGGATGGCGATCGAGGCGCAGGCCCCGGCGAAGAAAGCTCTGGCCCTTCTCGCGGGTGATGCCTCCGATCAGTACAACCCCTGTGTGCTCGGGCCGATGAAGCGCTACGACTTCGAGGTGCTGCCCGCCGGCAGCAAGCCGGGCAAGGTCGACGAGGCCAAGCCGGGCAAGGTCGAGGACAAGGACCGCCCGGCGCCGAAGGCGAAGCCCGAGGCGAACGGTTCGGCGAAGGGCGATGCCGCGGCCAAGCCGGAGTCCACCCCCGACGCGGCCGAGGGCAGCCTCGCCACGACCGGCACGTCCTCGGCCGAACAGACGCTGGCCCTCGCGGGCGGCGCCGCGGTACTGCTGGGCACCGGGGCGGTCTTCGCCGTACGCCGCAAGCGTGGGGCCAGGGGCACCAACTGACCTGCCGCCGCTGCCTTCTGGGGGCGGTGACGAGCCGGGCTGTGGGCGCACCGAGGAGGGCAGGGGGATTTGGGGCTCATCAGCGCCGTGTGGTGAGGGTCTTGCGGGTGGCGTAGGCGGCGGCGCCGACTGCCAGGACGGCGATACCTGGGAGTACCGAGGTGAGGGGGAGGGCGCAGGCCAGTGCCAGGCAGCCGGTCGCGCCGAGCAGGGGGACCGGGTGGCCCAGGCGGACTTCTCAACTCCCGTGTAGTTCACCGCGGTCAGCGTCACCACGGCGGCGACCGCCACGGCATGGGCCTGGGCGGGCCACAGATAGGACCCCAGGGTCAGCGCCATCGCGGCGCAGGAGGCGGTCTTGCCGACCACGAAGGCCCAACCGGCCAGGTTGCCCCAGAAGTCCCCGAGGCGTTCCCGGCCGTAGACATAGGTTCCGCCCGAGCGCGGGTACCGGGCGGCCAGTCGCGCCGAGGACGTCGCGTTGCAGAACGCCACCACCGCTGCCGCCAGCAGTCCCAGCAGCAGCCCGGAGCCGGCGGCCGACGCGGCCGGCGCCAGCGCGGCGAAGATCCCCGCCCCGAGCATCGAGCCGAGCCCGATCACCACGGCGTCGAACACCCCCAGCCGGCGGGGCAGTTCGTCGGGACGGGCAGGGCTGGAGGGATCGGGAGCGGCGGGGTGGGAGGGGTGCCCATGGGTGGCTGGCTCCTCGAACGGAGAGTGGAGGGCGTGGTGCCGTGCCGTTGCTGAGTGGGGAGGGGCGGCGGGGGAGAGGGAGCGACGGGGTCGACGGCCGCACCATAGCGGGAGGCAGTGCCCCAGCGTGCGGAGTACCCCGCACGCGGCGAGCTGTATCCCTCCCCGCATCTCGCTCGTACCGCCCCCTCGCGGCGGCAGAGCTGGCACGGGGACGGGCACGGGGCAACGGGTATCCCTCTGGTCTTGGGGATGAATGTAATGCCAGGGAGCGCGTACGCTTCCGGGTCGCTGCGGCGCTCCTCAGGCTCAGCCACGGCACCTCGCTCCAAGCTGGTGTCGCCACATCTCCTCGCTGGCAACGGCGGCCGTTGCGTAGTCGCAACGAGCACGCGCCTGCTTACGCTTCTCCGCCCAGGACAGGCACGTGTTGCAGCCGGCGGTTGGGTTCGGGTTCAGTCCGGCGGGTTCGCCCAGCGTCACGGGCTCTTTCTGGGCGCGGAAGTGATCGCGGTAGGAGTCGGCCACTGCTACCACGTCCGCTTCGTGTTCTTGCCCGCGTCGGTGGTCTTCGAAGACTGCCTGTTCTTCTCGGCGTTCTTCTTGCCCACGTCCTCGGTGCTGCCGCTCACCGCTGCGCCTCCGTTTCCAGGATCTTGCACAGCCTCTCGGCCTGAGCGGTCGACAGCAGCGGGGAACGACCTGGTCCACCAGCGCACCGTCAGCGGTGAAGATCGCGGCAACGACCGGCGGTTGCAGGCCCAACTCGACGGCACACAAGGCTTCGTGCAGCCTTTTGCACACCTCGTTCGCCTTACGCGCGTCTGGCATAGCCATGAAGCAGACCTCCGTGTCTCTCCGTAGCGGTTCCACTACCGGGGCGACTCAGCGTGGCGTACAGCCGGGGTGCCATTCAACGTTCCAAATAGGGAAGGAAGGTTGGTGAACGCCCTTTGAATCGCAAGGAGTTGAACCCGGAGGCCTCGCCTCAGGCGGCTTTCGGGGCACGTCTACGCAGCCTGCGGGAAGCGCGCGGCTGGACGCAGGAAGATCTTGCCGAACGCATGGGGTATTCCAGCGTCCATATTTCGGCGGTTGAAACAGGGAGGAAGTCTGCGACTCTTCGATTCTCGCGTAGCGCGGACGCGGTGCTCGGCCTTGTAGGTACAGCAGACGCATTCGAGCGCGAGTACCGCGAGATCAAACACGGCAGCCTGTTGGAAGGGTTTCCCGAATACGTGAGCTTCGAGGGTCGCGCCGTGGAGATCGGGCTGTACGAGGTCGGCGTAGTCCCTGGTCTGCTGCAGACACCTGAGTACGCGGCAACTCTGGAAGCTGACGCAGTACGACGGGAAGCCATCACACCTGAACAAGCCGAAGAACGAGTAGAGCTGGTGACGCGAAGGCAAACCATGTTAGTCCGCACCCCATCGCCCTTGATTCATGCGGTACTTGATGAGAGCTGCGTTCGGCGGCCGATGGGCGATGATCCCGCGGTCATGGATGCCCAGTTTGATCGGCTGCTGAAATTCGCCGAGAT
Source organism: Streptomyces sp. WZ-12 (assembly GCF_028898845.1). Classification (NCBI taxonomy): domain Bacteria; kingdom Bacillati; phylum Actinomycetota; class Actinomycetes; order Kitasatosporales; family Streptomycetaceae; genus Streptomyces; species Streptomyces sp. WZ-12. The sequence continues at coordinate 8,745,853 of NZ_CP118574.1, forward strand.
GCCGAACACCGTGCTGCAGATTGCCCCGTTCAGCATGGGCGCGCGGCGACCGTTCAGCCTGCCTGTGACGGTACTGACCCTGTCGGATCGGTCGATCATGTCCTACGCCGAGTCAGCACAGCGAGGGCACCTCGAACGAGATGGTGCTTCCGTAGTGCCGATACTGTCGGCCTACCATCAGTTGCAGGCCGAAGCGCTCTCCCAAGCGGCATCTGTGGTCTTGATCGATCAGCTTCGAAAGGGTTACCAGTGACGTCCGAATCCCCCCGCTGGTTCAAGTCCTCCTACAGTGGCAACGGCGGCCAGTGCATAGAGGTCGCCACCAACCTCGGCGGTGCCATCCCCGTCCGTGACAGTAAGGACCCCCAGGGCCCGGCTCTGAACTTCCCCGCGTCGTCGTGGTCGGCGTTCGTGGATCGGGTGAAGCGGGAGGGGTAGGGCGGCGCCAGAACGCTGACGGCCCCCGTTCCTTCTTCCCTTCGCGGGATGGAAGGGAAGAAGGGACGGGGGCGTCACCGGCTATCACCCGGCTGTCAGCCGCCCACCGGGACCGGTACACCCGCCCGTGCCGACGCGTAACCGGCCTGCACGATCTGCAGCAGGCGCAGGCCGCCTTCGGCGTCCGAGACGTTCACCTCGCCCTCGCGCGGCCCGAAGAGGAACGTGCGCAGCATGCGCTCGTCCAGGTCGGTGCCGTAGGGCAGTTCGAGGCCCGTGCCGCGGCGTTCGCTGAAGCCGTGGACGTTCTGGTCGAAGGCGTCCATCTCCAGGGTCGCCCGCTCGCCGACGACGGTCATGTCCAGGCCGCCCCAGGAATGATGGGAGCGGGGGTGGGACCAACTGCAGTCGATGGTGGCCACGACGCCGTTGTCGTACGTCACGGTGACCAGGCCGCCGGTCTCGACGGTGGCCTCGCCCTCGTACAGCAGGTTGTTGGTCTGCGCGTACACCTCGACGGCGCGGGCCCCGAACAGGTCGTCGAGGAGGTCGGCGAGGTGCACGGTGTGGTCCATGAGGGCGCCACCGCCGGCGAGTTCGGGGTCGGCGAACCACCGGCGGATGTGGCTGGGCAGGTGGCCGTTGTTGGCGCCGGTCACGGTGAGCACGCGGCCGGCGTCGCCGGAGGCCACGGCCCGCTTGACGGCCGCGTACGCGGGGCTGAAGCGCACCGGGTGGGCGATCGCGAGGCGTACGCCCGCGGCGCGGCACGCGGCGAGCATGGCCTCGCCGTCGGCCACGGTGGTCGCGAGCGGCTTCTCGCACAGCACGTCCACGCCGTGCGCGGCGGCCAGTTCGACGAGGGGGCGGTGCCGGGCGTTCTCGGAGCAGACGATCACCGCGTCCGGCCGCCGGGCGAAGACGTCGTCGTACGTGGCGGCGTAGGGGACGTCGAGCGAGGCGGCGAGATCGCTGCCGCGCACCTCACCGGGCGCGGCACCCGCGGTGTCCGGGTCGCTGGCGAGGACCGCCACACCGGGCATGTCCCGCAGCAACTCCAGGTACGTGGCCGCGTGGACGTGGGCGAACGACAGGACGGCGACCTTCATCGCGTGACCTCCTTGAGCTCGACGGCGCGGCCGGTGCGGCTGGACTCGATGGCGGCGCACGCGAGACGCACGGCCTCGACACCGTCCTGGGCGGTGACGCGGGGCGTCACCGTGGCGTCGTCCCATGCCGCGGCGAACTCGCGCAGTTGGCTGAGGTAGGGGCTCTCCGTCATGGGCGTGGACGGGATGCCGTCCTGCGCGGCGCGGGCGTCCTGCGCGGTGATGCGGAAGCCGGGCGCGGCGGCGGAGTCGTGGCGCAGCACCCCGTCGGACCCGGCGATGTGGAACGTGGTGCGGAACGGCTGGCTGGGCAGCCCCCACAGACCGGAGACGTGGGTGAGGGCGCCGGAGGCGTGGGTGAGCACGACCGTGGCGGTGACGACCTCGGCCGGGGTGTCCGTGCCGTGCCCGGCCGGGGCATCCGCGAGGCGCTCGGTGCCGCGGGTCAGGGCGTGCACGCGGACCACGTCCCCCGCGGTCCAGCGCGCGATGTCGAGGTCGTGCAGCATGAAGTCCATGAGGACGCCGCCGGATTGGGCGGGGTCGCCGAGCCAGGGGGCCCAACGCGGCCTCGCGCTGCTCCGGGTGAAGCGCAGCACGGCGAGGTCGCCGAGCTCGCGCTGGTGCACCGTCTGTCGCATGGCGGCGTACGCGGGGAAGTAGCGCACGACGTGGGCCGGTTGGAGGCGAACGCCCGCTGCCTCGGCGGCGGCGACCATCTCCCGTGCGTCCGCCACCGTCAGGGCTAACGGTTTCTCGCACACGACGTGTTTGCCCGCGGCGATCGCGGTGAGGGCCAGGTCCTTGTGGGTGGCGGTGGGCGTGCAGAGGTCGACGGCGCGGCAGCGGGCGAGGAGTTCGTCGAGCGTGGTGGCGGTGACGTCGTGGCCGAGCGCGGCGTACTCGGCGGCGAGCTTCTCCGCCGAGTCGCCGCGGCTGTGCACGCTGACGGTGGCGCCCAGTTCCAGCCAGCCATCGAGGTGGGAACGGGCGATGGCACCCGCGCCGAGCAGGCCGATGTGAAGCGGTGACATCGAGGTTCGTGCCTTTCTCTCTACGTCAAGATCGATTGTGCCAGTCGGCCGGAATGACGGTTCCTCGGTTCCTTCGGCCGCCTCGACGCGGGGCAGCGGGGCGCCGCAAGCCTCCCGCGCCGGGCAGCACACGACCCGTGTGCGGGGCGCCTCCCGGCCCGGTGGCCGAAGGAGTGTCCGCGACGTTCGGATCCCGTTAGGGAAGTGGCGCCGGTGCTCGTCCGGTGTCGCTCCGGCCGCCACGGTGGACCGGGACGGAGACCGAGACCGGGCGGACCGGGATCGGATCGGGTGCGGCGCACGAGGAGGAAACCCGTGGTGGATGGTTGCGACGGTGCGGTCGTGCCGGCGGTGAAGTGGTGAGCGCGGAGCACATCGTGGGCGTGCTGGTGGCGGTGGCGCTGGTCGGGCTGTTGGTGGCCGGCGTCAAGTTCCGCGACCGGTTCTGATTCCGGGACCTTCCTGGATCCGACGTCGAGGGGCCGGGGCGGCGAAAGAGGGCTCATCCGGCGGTTCCTGTGACCCAAGGTTAATTAGGCTGCGGCGATGGAACGCGCAACCGAAGTGCCCGAACGCCTCGACCGGTCTGCGGATCCGGCCCGGGTGAATGACTACGACAGTTTCGCCGAGGCGTACTCGGCGGAGAACGAGTGCAGCCTCGTGAATGCGTACTACGCGCGGCCCGCGATGCTGGACCTCGCCGGAGACGTGGCCGGCCGCCGCATCCTGGACGCCGGCTGCGGCTCCGGCCCCGTGTCCGCAGCACTGCGCGACCGCGGCGCCGTCGTCAGTGGCATCGACGCCAGCGCCGGGATGTTGGCACTGGCCAAGCGACGGCTCGGTGAGGATGCGGACCTGCACCAGGTCGACCTTCGCGACCGCTTGCCCTTCGACGATGGTGCCTTCGACGACGTGGTCTCTTCGCTGGTCCTGCACTACCTGGAGGACTGGGGGCCGACGTTGGCCGAGTTGCGGCGCGTGCTCAGGCCCGGCGGCCGGCTGTTCGCGTCGGTGGACCACCCGATCGTGGCCTACACGATCCAGGAACCTCGGCCCGACTACTTCGCGACCACCAGCTATACCTTTGACTGGACGTTCGGCGGGCAGACCGTCTCGATGAAGTTCTGGCGCAAGCCGTTGCACGCGATGATCGATGCCTTCACCACCGCGGGCTTCCGCCTCTCCACCATCAGCGAGCCGCGGCCCGACCCGGCCGCCCGTGAACTCTTCCCCGACGGCTTCCGCGACCTTTCGGCCAAACCCTGCTTCCTGTTCTTCGTTGTCGAGGTGCCGCCTTCGGCCACCGGCTCGGACGACTAGCCGGGAGCCGCCTCCTCGATCGTGGGGTCCCTCGTGATCGCGGGGAGGCAACAACTACGCTGCGGGTGGCTTGAGTTGACGGTGCGTATCCGTGTCGCCGCCGCTGTGCTGCGTCGGCGCGCGGGACGCCCGGCGGAGTTGCTCGTGTCCGATCACGACGCGGGCCTGTCGTCCGGCATGCGAGTCCCGGCGGGGAGATCCGTCAGAAGCGCCCTAGTCATCCCCCAACCCCGCCTCTTCGAGGTCCAGGCCGCGTTGGAGTCTGCGGCGCGTGGTGTCGCTGATGTGGTTGTCCGCGTACAGCCGGTGGAGTTGGGCGGATTCGGCCGCTATCACGGTGCGGCGCAGCTCGCGGTAGGTGGCGGCGGAGGTCCACTGGGTCGAGGTGGCGTCGTCGTCCTGGTCGGCGTCGGCCTGGTCGAGTCGGGCCAGGAGGCCGCGGCGTAGCTGGTCTATGACCGGTGTGGGCGCGGCCTCGGCCGATTCGAGGTCGTCCAGGCAGCTCAGGCCCGCCTTGGCGAGACCGGCGCGGGCGCGGGCCTCCTCCCGGGCGGTGTGTTCCGGTTCCAGCGCGATCCCGGACCAGCGCACGACCGGCGCCAGGGTGAAGCCCTGGAGGACGAGGGTGAAGACGACCACGCCGGTGGTGAGGACGAGGACCAACGGGCGGTGCGGCAACGGGCCGCCGCCGTCGGCGGTCAGCGGGATGGACAGCGCGGCGGCCAGCGGCATCACGCCGCGGGTGCCGGCCCAGGACACCACCGCGGGGATGCGCCAGGTGACCGCGCCGTTGCCGCGGCGCCGCTGCATGATGGCGGACAGCGGCAGGACCCCGAGGAGCCGGACGGCGAGCACCGTGCCGGCCACCGCGAGCAGCCCCAGCGGCCAGGACCGTTCGTCCGGCGTCAACTGGCGCACGAGCGGCGGCAGTTCCAGCCCGATCAGGGCGAAGACGACGCTTTCCAGGAGGAAGACCACGGTGCCGTAGACGGCGTGCACCTGGAGGCGGATGGTGGCGTTGGTGAGCCGGTGGCCCGTGCTGCCGAGCACCACCCCCGCGACCACCACCGCGGTGACGCCCGAGGTGTGCAGGTCCTCGGCGAGCACGTACGCGGCGTACGGGGTGACGAGGGCGATCACCGTCTCCAGTATCGGGTCCTCGGTCCGCCGCCGGATCAGCGCGACCATGCCCGCGACCGCGCCGCCGACCAGCGCCCCGCCGCCGCCCAACAGCAGGAACTGGCCGCCGGCCGAGGGCAGCGTGACCGCGTTCGCGGCGACCGCCGTGCCCACCGCGACCTTGAAGAGCACCAGGCTGGTGGCGTCGTTGAAGAGGCTCTCGGACTGGACCATCACCTGTATCCGCGGCGGCAGCGCGATCTTGCGGCCGAGGGCGGTCACGGCGACCGGGTCGGTGCTGGCCAGCACCGCGCCCAGCACGAACGCCATGGTGGGGGAGAGCGGCGTGACCGCGGAGGCCACCACGCCCACCGCCGCCGCGCTGGCCAGTACCAGTCCGAAGGCGAGAACGGTCACCGGCCGCCACACCAGCCGCAGTTCGCGCCACGGGATGTCCTCGGCGGACGCGTACAGCAGCGGCGGTAGCACCACCACGCTGATCACTTCGGGCGCCACCTGGATGTCCCGTAGCCAGGGCAACAGGCCGATGAGCACCCCGCCGACGACCAGCAACGAGGGGGCGGGGATGCGCCAGTGGCGGGCGCCGGTGGCCACCAGGGTGGCGAATCCGACGAGGAGCAGGATGGCAGTAAGTTCGGTCACGTGCTCGTCTCTCGGTGACTTCGGCCGTCATGGAACCGCCGCCGACCAGACTTCCCGGCACCCCGCAAGGAAACCTATCGGGTTTTATCGGGTCTCTGCCACAGTTCCTACGCGCCACGTGTCCGTATGCGCGGCCGCGATTGAGGGGACGTCATGGCGGGGCCCCGGGACGGCAATCCGCCCCGGGGCCCCGCCACTTCGGCCTCAGCCCTGCCCGGCCTTGCCTCCGTGGTTGGAGTTCTTCTTGCGGCGGGCTCTCTTCTTCCGGGCGCGCTTGGACATCGGTACGACGGGTCCTTCCGGTGTGTTGGGGTCTGGTGCGGGAGTGGCAGTCAGGCGTGGTGGGCGACGAGCTCGTCGGCCAGCTTGTTGAGGCGCTTGACGGTGCGGTCCTCGGTGGCGACGGGGGCCGGGTCGACGCGCTGATCGCGGTCGTAGTAGGCGCCGTTGACGATCTCGACGGCCGGGTCGCAGAGCCGGACCACATGGGCCGCGCCCTCCGCCGCCGGGCCGCCCTCGACGCCGTAGAGCGGCAGCAGGCCGGTCTCGCAGATGCCCGGGTGGACGGAGACGGCCGCGACGCGCGGGTCGGCGGCGAAGACGGTGAGGGCGAGTTGGGACTGGGCGTAGGCGGCGAGCCGGGAGTAGCGGCGGGCCCGCTGCGGGTCGCTCCACTGGATGGAGGCGGTGCGGTGCAGCGAGGAGGAGACGTTGACCACGCGGCCGCCGGCCTCGCTGGTGAGCGCCGGCTCCAGCAGGCAGGTCAGCAGGTAGTGGGCGAGGAAGTTGACCTGGAAGGCGAGTTCGTTGCCGTCGGCGGTGAGGGTGTGGCGCTCGGGCGCCGCGGTGGCCGCGTTGTTGACCAGCACGTCCAGGTGCGGATGGTCGGCGACGACCCGCCGGGCCAGCGCCTCGACCTCCTCCAGGCGTGCGAAGTCCGCGCCGAGGCCGATGAGTCGGGCGGCGTCTAGGCCCGCCGTGGCGACGAGCGCATCGGCCGCCGCCAGGGCCTCGTCGAGGGTCCGACCGTGCAGCAGCACGGTCGCGCCGCGTTCGGCGAGCTGCCGGGCGATCTCGTAGCCGATGCCGGAGGTGGCTCCGGTGACCAGGACGGTACGGGAGGAAAGGTCGAAGGCGGGCATGATTCCTGTCTGGGTTGGGATGGAGGAAGGGACGGATGCGCCGCGCCCGGGTACGCCGAAGTCGCTGCCCCAACGGGCGAGGAGGCACGGGCACGGACGTGCGGAAGCACGGAAACGGGGCGCCCGAGCGGATCGTGACGCCCCGTGAGGATCCGGACGACGGCTCAGCGGGAGGCAGAGCCCTCCGGGCAGCGCGGCGCACGACGCGGGGCCGCCGGATGAGGCGGACGGTCGAGAAGGAGCCAGGCGCTGTTCACGCCACCATCAAATGCCGGGCCGGGCACGGCCGCAAGCACCCCCGCTCCCTCTTGACGCAGCCCTGATGACCTGCGGTGCGGCGGGCGGAAGACGCCGACCGGCCGGCGCGGTGGTCAGAGTGCCACGACGGCCAGCAGCCCCAGCGCGAGCAGCAGGACGGTCCCGCCGGCGGCGATGAACGCGCGCTCCATGCCCAGGCGTTCGCGGTTCCGGACGACGACCGATCGCGGATCGGCGGGGTCGTAGTGGAGGAGCACCCGGTCACCGTCGGCCAGCGGACGGCGGGACGTCGACGCGACGGGGCAGACCACCTCCATGACCCGCTCGTCGTCCGTCACGAACTGGAGCAACGGGCGCGGCCGCACCGGCTCTTCGGCGCCCCTGCCCGGTGCCTGCATGACCAGCGCCAGCACGCACACGCCCGTCCGCTGCACCCGGCGCACCTGCCGCAGCCCGTACACACCGGCGAGCAGGGCGAGCGCGCCCCCGAACGCGGCGAACACCGCCAGCACCGCCACCCCATCCACCGCGCGCCTCCTTCCGGCCTTCCTCCGCCTGGCGTTCCGTTCCGTTCCCCCGCCCCCGCCCCCGCCCCCGCCCCCGCCCCGGGTCGGGGCTAGGCGCCCTCCACCGCCCGCTCCCTCGCCTCCTCGGCGGCCGCGGCCCGCAGCGAGAGGACCATGGTGAGCCCGCCTCCGGGAGTGTCCTCGGGGTCGAGCGTGCCGCCCATCGCCTCGGCCAGGCCGCGGGAGAGCGCCAGGCCCAGCCCCAGACCGCTGGTGTTGTCGCGATCGCCGAGCCGCTGGAACGGCACGAAGATCCGGTCCCGGTCCTCCGGGCGCAACCCGGGCCCCTGGTCGATGACCCGCAATTCGACCCGGGAGCCCAGCGCGCTGGCGGTGATCAACACCCGCTCCGCCGAACCGGAGTGCCGCACCGCGTTGGTGACGAGGTTGGCGAGGACCCGCTCCAACAGCGGCGGATCGGCCAGCACATCGCGGACCTCGGCCAACCCCCGCGACTCGACCCGCACCGGCGCCGCGGCCAGCGTCGACAGCGCCAGCGGCAACACATCGGCGAACGCGGTCGGTTGCAGATGCAGCGTCAACGCGCCGGCACGGAGCCGACTCATGTCCAGGAGGTTGTCGACCAGGCGGTTGAGCTCGATGAGCGATTCCTCGGCGGTGGCCAGCAACTCGTTCCGCTCCGCGTCGGAGAAGTCCACATCCGTGCTGCGCAACGAACTGATCGCGGCCCGCCCACTGGCCAGCGGGGTCCGCAGGTCGTGACTGACCGCGGCCAGCAGCGCGGTGCGCAACCGGTCGGCCGCCTTGACCGGTTCGACCTCGGCCGCGGCCTCCATGAGACGGGCGTGGTCGAGCGCGGCCGCGAGATGGGCGGCGAAGGCGGTCAACACCCGGTGCTCGGAGGCCGGCAGCCGGCGACCGCGGAGGATCAGGGACCGGTCCGGCCCGGCCGGCACCTTCACCAGGTCGGCGTCCTCCACGTCCACCTCGGTCTCCGGATCGGTGCGCGGGACGAGCTCCGCGGACTCCATGCCGAACGCCTCGCGGGTACGGTCCAGCAGCACCGACACCCCCTGATCGCCGCGCAGGATGTTCCCGGCCATCGACGAGAGGGTCTCCGCCTCCGCGGTGGCACTGGCGGCGCGCCGCGACAGCCGCAGCGAACGGTCCACCAGGGCGGCGACGGTGACGGCGACGAGCGCGAACACCACCAGCGCCAGCGCGTTGTTGGGCTCGGTGATGGTGAACTCGTCCGTCGGCGGGATGAAGTAGTAGTTCAGCAGCAGGGAGGCGGTGAGCGAGGCCAACAGCGCGGAGGCCACACCGCCGAGGCAGGCCACGCCGACGACGCTGATCAGGAAGAGCAGCGCCTCGCTGCTGAGGTTGAGGGTGCCGCGCATGTGGGTGAGCATGACGGTCAGCAGGACGGGGAGGACCAGGCCGGCGACCGGCCCGGCGATCCGGCGGGCGTGCGGCAGCTGCCGGCCGGGGATCTTCAACCGGCGGCCGCGGCCGGCCCGTTCGTGAGTGACCATGTGGACGTCGATGTCGCCGGAGAGCTCGACGGTGTCCTCACCGATGCCGCGCGGCGCCACCAGGCGCGAGAACCAACTGCGGCGGCTGGTGCCCAACACGAGCTGGGTGGCGTTCTCCGCACGGGCGAAGTCCAGCAGCGCGGTGGGGACATGGTCACCGACCACCGAGTGGTAGCTGCCGCCCAGCTTCTCGACCAGCGCCCGCTGTTTGGCGAGCGCCGCCGGGGAGGCATAGGCCAGGCCGTCGCTGCGGGCGACATGGACGGCCAACAGGTCACCGCCCGACGAGCGGTCCGCGATCCGCTCCGCGCGACGGATCAGCGTCTCACCCTCCGGACCGCCGGTGAGCGCCACCACCACCCGCTCCCGGGTCTCCCAGACCGTGCCGATGCCGTGCTCGGAACGGTACTTCTGCAGCGTCTCGTCCACCCGTCCGGCAACCCACAGCAGCGCCAACTCCCGTAGGGCCGTGAGGTTTCCGATGCGGAAGTAGTGGGCGAGCGCGGCATCGACCTTCTCCGGCTGGTAGACGTTGCCGTGCGCCATGCGCCGCCGCAGCGCCTCGGCCGGCATGTCCACCAGCTCGATCTGATCGGCGCGGCGGACCACCTCGTCGGGTACGGTCTCCCGCTGCGGCACACCGGTGATCTTCTCGACCACGTCGTTCAACGACTCCAGGTGCTGGACGTTGACGGTGGTCACCACGTCGATCCCGGCGGCCAACAGCTCGTCGATGTCCTGCCAGCGCTTGGCGTTCCGACCACCGGGCACATTGGTGTGCGGCAACTCGTCGACCAGCGCGACCGCCGGCCGACGAGCGAGCACGGCATCGAGGTCCAACTCAGTGAACGTCGAACCGCGGTAGGTGCGTTGCAGCCGCGGCACCAACTCCAGCCCGTGGAGCATCTCCTCGGTGTGCCGCCGACCGTGGCACTCGGCGTACGCCACCACCACATCCGTGCCGCGCCTCAGGCGGCGGCGCCCCTCGTCCAACATCCGGTACGTCTTGCCGACCCCCGGCGCGGCACCGAGGAAGACCTTCAGCTTCCCCGGCCGATCGCCCGGCACCTCGGCCGCGTCCACTCTCGGCGCCACCGAACGTCCCTCCCTCGCCATTCCAGCACGGCCCCACGACGCCTGGTTCGGCGAGGGGACCTCGGGCGGCCGAGCGGACATGGGTTATCCGTCATCGTCACACCGGGCCGGCCGAAACACGATGAAACGGCGCGATGTTGACGTTTTCCTGATCCGGCTCCTGATCCGAGGCGAGCCGGCAGCTGATCACGCCACCGACACGGTGGCCCCGTCCGCCGTGGTCCACTGGGCGAGCGCGTCCGCCAGACCGAGGGGATCGGCGGACGGGGTGGCGTGCGCGAGATATCCGTCCGGCCGGACGAGGACGGCGCACAGCGTGGACCACGTACCGCTCGGCGAGGGCGCCGCACGCACCTCCACGCGGGCGGAGCCGAGTTCGGCGAAGTGGCCTTCCGGCGTGAAGTCCACGAGCAGGTAACGGTCATGACGCAGCGCCCGGTGGAGCGTGCCGCCGTCGGCGAGGGGGAGATCCGGCGCCCGGGTGCCCACCAGAGGGTGCGTGCCCTCGGGTTGCGGATAGCTCACGCTGAGGCCGGAGAGCGACCCGGCCAGCTCCTCGGCGGTGTCGCCGCCACGACCGATCAGACCGCTGACGAGGTCGCGCAGTGCCTGCCCACCGGCCGTGAACGTGTGCATCAGCGCCCCCTGTGCCAGGGTGTTGGCCATGAGCTGCTCCGCCACGTGCTGGCGTTCGTGCTCGTAGGAGCCGGCGCCGTCGATCAGGTGGGCGGGAGCCCAGCCGTGGATCTCGGCCGCCAGCTTCCAGGCGAGGTTCATGGCGTCCTGGAGCCCCACGTTGAGCCCCTGCCCGCCGGCCGGCAGATGGACGTGGGCCGCGTCGCCGGCGAGCAGGACGCGTCCGGAGCGGTACCGCGTGGCGCGGCGGGTGCTGTCGCTGGCCCGGGAGATCCACGGCGCGGCACGCAACCCGAAGTCGGTGCCGGCGATGCGCCGCAACGCGGCGCGCAGTTCCTCCAGGCCGAACGGCTCGGACTGCCGCTGCCGCACCTCCTCGGCGGTCAGCCCCGTATCACCGACCTCCGTGCCGAACACACGCCACTTACCGCCCGGCATCGGCACGGTGCTGACAAAGCCGGTGTCGTGGTGCCACAACTGCCCTGCCACAACGGGTGGGTTGGCGAGGTCGACGTCGGCGACGAATCCCACCGCGGTCGGCTCCCTGCCCGGGAACGCGATCGAGGACAGTTTGCGCACGTGGCTGTGCGCGCCGTCGGCCCCCACCAGATAGCCGGCGGTGTGATCCCGGTCGCCGGCCCGCACCCGGAGTCCGCCGTCAACCTCCTCCCACCCCTGCACCGCCTGCCCGTAGTGCACCGGGACGCCGCGCCACCGCAGGTGGTCGGCGAGGAACCGCTCGGTGTCGGCCTGGGGGATCAGCAGGACGATGGGGAAGGGCGTGTCCAGGCCGGAGTAGTCGAGCCTGTCGGGCAGCACGGCGAAATGGGCACTGGGCCGCGGCGTGCCGTGGTCGACGAGGACGTCCGCCAACCGGCGCCCGCCGGCCGTCTCGACCGTGGCCAGCACCTCCAATGTGCGCGGATGCATGGTGGTGGCCTTGGAGTGCTCGCTCGGGCCTTCGTTGCGCTCGAAGACCTCGACGCGCACGCCGGCGGCGTCCAGCAGGGCCGCGGTCAGCAACCCGACGGGCCCGCCGCCCGCGACGATGACCTGGGCGCTCACCGGTGCCCCGCCTTCGGGCGCAGGAGTGCCACACCCACGCCGAGCCCCGTGGTGGAAGCGAGGTGGATCAGCAACGCCTTGCGGTTGGGGGCCCACACACCCGTGGTCGGCCCACCGGACCACAGCGCGGCGCCGATCCCGGCGGCCGAGGCGACCATGCCCCGCCACACGGCCCGGCTCCTGTTCTGGCCGGCCAGGGCACCCAGCACGAGCACGCCGACCGAACCCGCGGAGATCAACACCTCACGCGCCATGTGGTACTGGACGTGCCCTTCCCCGTGGCGCGCTTCCGGGGCGCGGTACGTCTCGTCGGTGATGTGGGTGGCCGTCTGCCACACCGAGGGCACCACGGCGGCGACCCCCGCCAGCGTGACCACGGCCCCGACCCGCTGTCGTGACGAACTCATCGGCTTCCTGACCTTCCTGGATACGAGCTCCTGGAACCGGATGCGAGCTCCTAGATTACGAGAACGTTCATATAATGAATCCTATTCCCTCGCACGGGTAGCGGATTTCGGGCACGGATCGGGAGAGCGACGATGCGCCAGACACCATGCACGGACTATGTCGACGACATGGTGGAGGTCCTCGCCGACACCTTTGAGCCCGACCTGTTGGAGGCCAAGGCGCTCGCCTACCGGCTGCGACGGATCAGCCACTGGCTGGAGACGGAGATCAAGCGCGAACTCGCCTCGCACGACATCGAGTTGTGGGAGCTGGAGCTGCTGGCCTGCTTGAGCCGCGCCGCGGAGTGGCGGCTCACCGCGGGCGAACTGGCCCGCCAGATGCAGCTCACCTCCGGCGCCGTCAGCAACCGGGTGCGACGGCTGGAGGCGAAGGGATGGGTGTTGCGTGACTTCGCCGCCCACGACCGGCGCTCGGTGACCGTCACCCTGACCGAGGAGGGCCGCGGCCGAGCCATGCGGGTCTTCGCCACCAAGACCGAGACCGAACTGCGGATGCTCTCCGCGCTCTCCCCCGACCGGCGCCGCAGGGTCAACGCCGACCTGCGCACCGTGCTGGCGGACCTGGAGGCGGGGGAGACGGGCTGACGCCGTACTCAACGCCCCTTCGGTCCGCCGCTACCCGCTTCGACGGGCGCGGCTACGGCTTCTTCGGCGGCGTCGCCGTCAACGTCGCCGCCCCGGCCAATGGAGTGCGCTCACGATCGCTCGTACCGGCCCTGGCGTGCGGCCAGTCGCTCCATCAGGGCCGCGCTGCCCGCGAGCATCTCCCGCTCGTCTTCGGTGAGTTCGGCCTCGATGGCCGTGGCCAGCCACCCGGCCCTGCGGCCGCGTTCCGCCTCCAGCGCGGCGCGGCCGGCGTCCGACAGCTCGACCAGGGACTTGCGGCCGTCGGTGGGGTGGGCCCTGCGGGTGACCAGGCCCTGTTCGAGGAGGAGGCCGACCGCCCGGGCCATCGACTGCGGGCGTACGCGCTGATCGGTCGCGAGATCGCTGGTGGTCATGGCGCCGTCGCGGTCCAGGACTCCGAGCACGGCGACCTGCCCGTGCGGGATCCGGTCCTCGCGCTTCACGCGCCGGGTGAGCTTGCCCATCGCGATACGCAGTTCGGCGGCGACGGTGGCGGATTCCGGGGTGGGCATAGGGCACTTTACCCCGGAAACGCCGTTGTGTAGCAGAACTGAACAGCAGAACTGAACAGCAATGCTGTACAGTTTCGTCGCGTCGGGCCGAGCGCCAGCGTCGTCGCAGCCGGGGCCCGGAAAGCGACAACGGGAAGGAACTCCCATGCTCGTACGCACAGTTGAGCCGACCACCATCCGCGGCGTCACCGCCCGCGCCGTCCTCGACAGTCGCGGCAACCCCACCGTCGAGGCCGAGGTCGTCCTCGCCGACGGATCCCTGGGGCGCGCCGCCGTCCCCTCCGGCGCCTCCACCGGCGCCCGCGAAGCGGTGGAGCTGCGCGACGGTGACCCTCAGCGTTGGCACGGCAAGGGCGTCGACCAGGCCGTCGCTCACGTGAAGGGCGAGATCGCGGATGTCGTCGCCGGGCGCGACGCCGACGACCAGGCCGGCCTCGACGCCGCGCTCATCGCACTCGACGGCACGCCTACCAAGGCCAGGCTCGGCGCCAACGCCCTGCTCGGGGTCTCTCTCGCCACCGCGAAGGCCGCCGCCGTCTCGCACCGGCAGCCGCTGTACCGCTACCTCGGCGGCGCCGACGCCCGCGTGCTTCCGGTGCCGATGATGAACATCGTCAACGGCGGTGCCCACGCCGACAATCCGCTGGACTTCCAGGAGTTCATGATCGCGCCGGTGGGCGCGGGAACCTTCGCGCAGGCCGTCCGGATGGGCTCCGAGGTCTTCCACACGCTCCGGCGCGACCTGCTGGCCGCCGGCCACTCCACGGGCGTCGGCGACGAGGGCGGCTTCGCGCCCGCGCTGCGTACGGCCGAGGAGGCGCTCGACTTCGTCATGGCCGCGATCGAACGGGCCGGGTACCGGCCCGGCACGGACATCGGCCTCGTCATGGATCCCGCGTCGTCGGAGTTCTTCCAGGGCGGCGTGTACGCGTACGCGGGGGAGGGCGTCCGGCGTACGCCCGCCGAACAGGTCGACTACCTCGCCAAGTTGATCGACGCGTACCCGATCGTCTCGGTGGAGGACCCGATGGCCGAGGACGACCTCGACGGGTGGCGCGAGCTCACGGCGCGGGTCGGGGACAGGTGCCAGTTGACCGGGGATGACGTGTTCTGCACCAACGAGGCACTGGTGCGGGAGGGCATCCGTACGGGGGTGGGGAACGCGGTCCTGGTCAAGGTCAACCAGATCGGGACGCTGACCGAGGCGCTCGGAACGGTGAGCGCTGCGCGCCGAGCCGGATGGGCGGCGGTCATCTCCCACCGTTCCGGCGAGACGGAGGACACGACCATCGCGGACCTGGCCGTCGCCACGGGATGCGGCCAGATCAAGACCGGGTCCCTGTCCCGCTCGGACCGCACCGCCAAGTACAACCAACTCATCCGAATCGAGGAGGAGTTGGGCGAGTCGGCGGTGTATGGATACGGCGCCGGGTCCGCCACCTGAGGCACTCTGGCGGGTACGGGCGCGTCTCCGAAGCCGCCTCCGGTCCGCGCTGCCCCCTCACGGCCGATGCGCCGTACGTGCCCACAGCGCCATCTGTCCACGCGATCCATGCAATCCACGCGATCCACGCACGGTGCTCCGAACGCTCAGTCAGAGATCAGGCGTTCAGAGACCCATCGCGGCCCGGACGAGGTCGGCGACGGCCCGGGAGCGGCTGTGGGGTGGCCAGGCGATGACCGTGGTGACCCTCGGCGCGTCGAGCACCGGCACGGTGGCGTGGTCGTCGCGGAGATGGGCTCGGCAGGACTCCGGCAGGACCGCGCAAGCCCGGCCGAGGGCGATCAGTTGGAGCAACTGCGTGTGATCCCGGACCTGCGGACCGGGGCCGTCGGGGTACCTGCCGTCGGCGCCCGGCCAGCGCGGTAGCGGCAGGTCCGGGAGCGCGGTGACCTCCGCCAACCGCACATGGGGCCGGCCGGTGAGGGGATGGCCGGCGGGCAGGACCACGACCTGGCCTTCCGTGGAGAGCTCCTCGGCATCGAGCCCGGCCGTCGAGTCGAACGGCCGGTGCAGCAGCGCCACATCAGCCCGCCCGTCGCGCAGGAGCCGTTCCTGCTCGCCGGGTCCGCACAGGAGCACCTCGACGGCGACCGCGCCCGGTTCGGCGGCGTGGGCGTCGAGGAGTTTCGCCAGGAGTTCGTTGGATGCGCCGGCCTTCGTGGTGAGGACCAGCGCGGGTTGTCCGGTGGCGGTGCGGGCGGCGCGGCGGGTGCGGCGCTCGGCGGCCGCGACCGCATCCAGCGCCGCCCGGCCCTCCCGCAGGAGCACCGCCCCGGCGTCGGTGAGGGTCACGCCGCGGCTGGTGCGCTCCAACAGCGTTGCCCCGAGCCGCCGTTCGAGCTGGCCGATCGCCCGCGACAGCGGCGGCTGGGCGATACCCAGCCGCCGCGCGGCCCGTCCGAAGTGCAGTTCCTCGGCGACGGCGACGAAGTACCGAAGCTCCCGCGTCTCCATGCCGTCACTGTACCCAGGCTCTGACCAGGATCGATATCCACGCGGTATCGCTGCCCACCCCATCGGTGTTGGCGGCTCTTTGGGGTCTCCGCTCAGGATTGACCGTATGAACGAACAGACGACCGCGCTGGTCACCGGCGCGAACAAGGGCATCGGGTACGAGATCGCGGCCGGCCTTGGCGCCCTCGGCTGGAGCGTCGGCGTCGGTGCCCGGGACGATCGGCGTCGCGAGGCGGCCGTGGCGAAGCTGCGCGCGGCCGGTGTCGATGCCTTCGGGATGCCGCTCGACGTGACCGACGACGCGGGCGTGGCGGCCGCCGCCCGCCTGATCGAGGAGCGCACCGGACGTCTCGACGTACTCGTCAACAACGCGGCGATCACCGGAGGCGGGCCGCAGGAACCGACCGCGGTGGACCCCGCGACGGTGCGGGCGGTCGTGGAGACGAACGTGATCGGCGTCATCCGCGTCACCAACGCGATGCTGCCGTTGCTGCGCCGCTCGGCGTCGCCGCGGATCGTGAACGTGTCCAGCGGCGTCGGATCGCTCACCCGCCAGACCACCCCCGGCGCCGAGACGGGTCCCATCTCCGTCGCCTACGCGCCGTCGAAGACGTTCCTCAACGCCGTCACCGTCCAGTACGCCAAAGAGCTGCGCGGCACGAACATCCTGATCAACGCCGGGTGCCCCGGCTACTGCGCGACCGACCTCAACGGCTTCAGCGGCGTCCGCACCCCCGAACAGGGCGCGGCGATCGCGATCCGACTCGCCACCTTGCCCGACGACGGCCCGACCGGCCGGTTCTTCGACGAGGCGGGGGAGGCGCCGTGGTGAGACAGCCCCGGCCGTCCGGGTTCTTCCAGGGCGTGTCTGGTGAGGCCAGCGGCGGGGGCGTTCACCGACGCCATCACGGAGTGTGAGGTTTCCGGATGCGGCGGTTACAGCCGGGTGTCAGCCTGGGCTCAACCCCACTCAAGGAGCGAACCCCCATGGGCATGAAGGACGACATGCAGAAGAAGGGTCAGCAGGCCAGGCAGAAGGCCGAGCAGTCCAAGCAGCAGGCCCAACAGCGCGGCCAGCAGGCGCAGGACAAGATGCGTCAGCAGCAGCAAGAGCGCCAGCAGCAGGGCCGCCAGCAGTCGCTGGACGACATCCAGGACGACCTCGGCGATTGACGTCCGGGGCGCCGCAGCGAGAGCCGGCGTTCTCCTGGATGAGCCGTTGGTGCCCATGCCTCCTTCACCGCGAGTTCGGTGAAGGAGGCATGGGCTTGCTGGTGTCCTCATGACCGGCGACGACACCCGTAGGACAGTGCGCGCGGGGCGAACCGACGGGCCGCCGATCGCGTGCCGAAGCGATCAGGTCGGGTGGTCAACTCCCCTTGTGGCGCCGTGCGTCGGCCAGTAGCATGCCCGCGAAGCCGGCCATCAGCAGCAGGGCCAGGATCGCGGCCAGCAGCCCGCCGGGCGGGGCGCCGGCGAACAGCGCGGCCAGACCGAGCAGCAGGACCACCAGCACGGTCGCGGCGATCTTCCAGTCGTCGCCGACCAGGAACGCGTACCAGAACCGGGCGAATCCCTTGAGCACGGAGGCGAACCCCTTGAGCGGGGCGAGGACGAGGCGCACGACGGCTCCCTTCAGTCCCGGCCGGTGACGCGCGAACCGGGGCGTGCGGCGAGGGCGGGGGCGGCCCGGATCAGCAGTCGACTGACGCCGAACCAGGCCGCGATCAGGACGGGGACCGCCCCGTCGCGGCCCCACCAGGCGAGGGCCCGTCCGTCGGGCGCGAAGACGCCGAGCCCGGCCACCGCCCAGTAGGTGCCGAAGCCGGTCAACAGCAGCCCGACGGCGTACTTGAGGGTGTTCTCCGGCACCCGGGAGAGCGGCCGGTGGGCGACGAATCCGGCGAGGGCCACGCAGAGTGCGGCGATGACCGCGGTGCCGGCCGCCACCGGCACGTTACGGGCGCTGGTCCCGAACGTGATCACGATGAAGACGATCTCCACGCCCTCCAGGAAGACGCCCTTGAGGGTGACCGTGAAGCCGAACCAGTCCAACCCGAGGCGGGTGGTCCGCTCCGCCGCGCGGGCCGCGGAGGTCTGTGCGGCGAAGGCGGCCTCCTCGTCGTGGCGGGCCCGGAGGCCGGCGCCGCGCAGCACCGCCTTGCGCAACCACTGGAGCCCGAAGATCAACAGCAGGGTGCCGACGGTCAACTGGAGCGCCGCCTCCGGCAGCCAGGTGGCCAACGCGTAGCCGGCCGCGGCGGTGAAGGCGGCGAGCGCCACGGCGGCCGCCGCGGCACCGGCCCAGGCGGACCGCCAACCACGGGTCATCCCCATCGCCATCACGATGGTCAACGCCTCCACCGCCTCGACCACCGAGGCCAGGAAGACCGCCGCCACCAGACCGTATGTCGGGCCCATCGAAGGCGCCTCCTCCCGCAGCACACCGCACCGCGCGTCCAGGATGCCGGAACGCCGTCCCCGCCCGGCACCGGCCCGCCGCACCCTGCGTGGCGTGCCCACCGTCCGTCCCACCAGCCCCGCGCCCCGTCAAGGCCGCGTCAAAGCCGGACCGCTTCCGGCCCGTACGCGACGGCCTGCGTTTACACCGGAGAGGGAGGTGACTTCCATGGTGCGCTACCTCACCCGCGCCCAGACGGCCCTGGCCGCCGCGCTCCTGCTTCCACCGGCAGTCAGCGCGGTACTGCTGCCGTTCCGCAACTGGATGTCCAACACCAACGCGGCCCTGGTACTGGTCGTCGTCGTGGTGGCCGTCGCCGTCCTCGGCCACCGGCTCGCCGGTGCGCTCGCCGCGCTGTCGGCCGCGGTGTGGTTCGACTTCTTCCTCACCCGGCCCTACGAACAGTTCGCCATCACCAAGTCCGCCGACATCGTCACCGCCGTGCTCCTGCTCGCCGTCGGCGTCGCCGTATCCCAACTCGCCGCCCACACCCGGGAACTGAAGGTCATCGCCATCACCGACGACGACTACCTGGCGCAGATCCACCACACCGCCCGGCTCGTGGAGACCGCCGCGGGTCCGGACATGGTCGTCGACCACGTGCGGCGGCAACTGGTGGGGCTACTGGGGCTGAGCGGCTGCCGCTTCGAGTACGGCACGCTCATCGGACACCCACCGCGGCTGCTGGAGGACGGCTCGATCGCCTGGGGGCGCCGCCACTGGGACGCCGACCGGGACGGGCTGCCCGAGGACGAGCCGGTCGAGCTGCGGGTGAGCCACGGCGGGCACTTCCACGGCCGGTTCATGCTGCAAGCGGCCCCGGGCTCCGCACCGCCGCTCGGCGCCCGGCTGGTCGCGGTGACGCTGGCCGACCAGGTAGGGGCGGCCTTCGAAGCCGTTGGCCCTACCGCCCGTTGAGGCCCGCCCGGCCGACGGGGACCGCGGCGGCCAGGTCCCGGTTCAGCTCGACGACATTGACGTAGGGCTGCCCCAGGAAGCCCAGCGTGCGCCCGTGCAGCCGGCGTTCGACCAGGCGGCGGACCCGCACGGGGGAGAGCCGGCGGGCCTGGGCGACGCGCCGGACCTGCTGGTAGGCGTATGCCGGGGAGATCGCCGGGTCCAGGCCGGAGCCGCTGCCGGTGACCGCGTCCGCCGGGACCGCGGCCGCCGGCACGCCGTCGAAGGCGGCGACCGCGCCGCGGCGGGCCAGGATCAACCTGGTCAACTTGGGGTTGGTCGGACCGAGGTTGCTGGCCCCGGAGTTGCCGGGGTCGTAGCCACCAGCCGAGGGGCGTGGTTGGAACCAGGCGGGATCAGGGAGCGCGGCGCGGCCCGAAGTGGCCGTGGGCAGCCCGAAGTTCTGGCCGATCAGCCGCGAGGCCACCGGCCGGCCGTGCGCCGTCAGCAGCGAGCCGTTGGCCCGGTCGGCGAGCCCGACCTGGGCGATGCCGGTGATGAGGAGCGGGTAGCCGATGCCGGTCACCACGGTCAGCACGAGCAGCATCCGCAGGGCCGCCAGGTGGTGGCGCAGTACGGCGGGAACGGCGGTGCGCGCCATGGTCGTTCTCCTCCCGTCGCCGGCCGTCAGCGCAGGCCGGGGATGAACTGGATGACGAGGTCGAGCAGTTTGATGCCGAGGAACGGCAGGACGAGGCCGCCCAGCCCGTAGAGCCAGATGTTGCGACCGAGGAGCTCGGCGGCGGACGACGGCCGGTACCGCACCCCGCGCAGCGCCAGCGGGATCAGCGCGACGATGATCAGCGCGTTGAAGACGATCGCGGAGCTGATCGCCGACGCCGGGCTGTGCAACCGCATGACGTTGAGCCAGTCCAGCCCGGGATAGACGCTCGCGAACATCGCGGGGATGATCGCGAAGTACTTGGCGACGTCGTTGGCGATCGAGAAGGTCGTCAACGCGCCGCGGGTGATGAGGAGTTGCTTGCCGATCTCGACGATCTCGATCAGCTTGGTCGGGTTGGAGTCGAGGTCGACCATGTTGCCGGCCTCCTTCGCCGCGGAGGTACCGGTGTTCATCGCCACACCGACGTCCGCCTGCGCCAGCGCCGGGGCGTCGTTCGTCCCGTCACCGGTCATCGCGACCAGCTTCCCGCCCTCCTGCTCGCGCCGGATCAGCGCCATCTTGTCCTCGGGCGCCGCCTCGGCCAGGAAGTCGTCCACGCCCGCCTCCTGGGCGATGGCCCGGGCGGTGAGCGGATTGTCGCCGGTGATCATCACGGTCCTGATGCCCATCCGGCGCAACTGGTCGAACCGGTCCCGCATGCCCTCCTTGATGACGTCCTTGAGGTGGATGACGCCCAGCACCCGGGCGTCCGGGGCCGCACCGCGCCGGATCACCTGCCCGACGACCAGCGGGGTCCCGCCGGTGGCCGAGATGCCGTCGACGACCTGCCCGACGTCCTCGGCCGGATGCCCGCCGTTGTCGCGCACCCAGCGCATCACCGCGGTCGCCGCCCCCTTGCGCAACGAGCGCCCCTCCCGCGGGTCGTGGAGGTCGACCCCGCTCATCCGGCTCTGCGCGGTGAACGGCACGAAGTCCGCCCCCTCCAACTCGCCCTCCTCCCGGCCGCGCAGCGCGTACTGCTCCTTGGCGAGGACCACGATCGAACGGCCCTCGGGCGTCTCGTCGGCGATCGAGGAGAGCTGCGCGGCGTCGGCGAGTTCCGCGACGCTCACCCCGGACGCCGGCAGGAACGCGGCGGCCTGCCGGTTGCCCAGGGTGATGGTGCCGGTCTTGTCCAACAGCAGGGTGTTGACGTCGCCCGCCGCCTCGACCGCGCGCCCCGACATCGCCAGGACGTTGCGTTGCACGAGCCGGTCCATGCCCGCGATGCCGATCGCCGGCAGCAGCGCGCCGATCGTGGTGGGGATCAACGCCACGACCAGGGCGACCAGGATGACCAGGGACTGCTCGGCGCCGGCGAAGACGGCGAACGGCTGGAGGGTCACCACGGCCACCAGGAAGATGAGGGTCAGCGACGCCAACAGCACGTTCAGCGCGATCTCGTTGGGGGTCTTCTGCCGGGCCGCCCCCTCGACCAGCGCGATCATCCGGTCGATGAACGTCTCACCGGGCTTGGCGGTGATCCGTACCACGATCCGGTCCGACAGCACCTTCGTGCCGCCCGTGACCGCCGACCGGTCGCCGCCCGACTCCCGGATCACCGGCGCCGACTCACCGGTGATGGCCGACTCGTCGACGCTCGCGATGCCCTCGACCACATCGCCGTCGCCCGGAATGAGCTGCCCCGCCTCGACCACCACATGATCGCCCAAGCGCAGCTCGGTGCCCGGCACTTCCTCCTCGACGGGCTCCACCGCGCCGGCCCGCCAGTCGACCAGCCGCCGCGCCGTCGTGGTGGTCTTGGTGCGCCGCAGCGCCGCCGCCTGTGCCTTGCCGCGGCCCTCCGCCACCGCCTCGGCGAGGTTGGCGAAGAGCGCGGTCAGCCACAGCCAGGCCGTGATCACCCACGCGAAGATGCTGGGTGTCCGCAGCGCCGACAGGGTGGTCAGGGCCGCCCCGACCTCCACCACGAACATCACCGGATTGTGGACCATCAACCGCGGATTCAGCTTGCGCAGCGCGTCCGGCAGCGACCGCACCAACTGCCGGGTATCCAGCAGCCCGCCCGAGACCCGCTGCGGACGACTGCCGGCACCGGCCGAGGGGACGGCGGGGGGAACGGGGGCCGAGGACATCAGTGCAGACCCTCCGCGAGGGGACCCAGCGCCAGCGCCGGGAAGTACGTCAGACCGACGACGATCAGGATCACGCCCGTCAACAGGCCGATGAACTGCGGCCGGTAGGTGGGCAGGGTGCCCGCGGTGACCGGCACCGGTTGCTGCCGGGCGAGCGAGCCGGCCAGCGCCAGGACGAACACCACCGGCAGGAACCGCCCCAGCAACATCACCACGCCCAGCGCCGTGTTGTACCAGACGGTGTTCGCGCTCAACCCGCCGAACGCCGACCCGTTGTTGTTGGCCGACGACGTGAACGCGTACAGCACCTCGGTGAAGCCGTGCGCTCCCGGATTGAGCATGGCGGCCCGCTCACCGGGGAACGCCATCGCCAGCCCCGCGCCGACCAGCACCAGCGCCGGCGTGGTCAGGATGTACAGCGAGGCGAACCGCATCTCCTGGCCGCGCAGCTTCTTGCCCAGGTACTCCGGCGTACGACCGACCATCAGCCCGGCGACGAAGACCGCGACCACCGCCAGGACCAGGATCCCGTAGAGCCCGGACCCGGTGCCGCCGGGCGCGATCTCGCCCAGCATCATGTTGAAGACCGTCATCCCGCCGCCGCCCGGAGTGTACGAATCGTGGGCGGAGTTGACCGCTCCGCAGGAGGTGAGGGTGGTGGAGGCGGCGAACAGCGTCGAGGCCCAGATGCCGAACCGGGTCTCCTTGCCCTCCAGCATCGCCCCGGCCGCATGCCCGGCCGGACTGCTGACCCGGTACTGCTCGTTGACGGTGATCAGCGCGACCGACGCGGCCCACAGCAGCACCATCACGGCGACGACCGCGTAACCCTGGCGCTGGTCGCCGACCATCGTGCCGAACGCCCGCGGCATGGCGAACGGGATCACCAACATCAGATAGATCTCGATCAGATTGGTCAGCCCGTTGGGATTCTCGAAGGGATGCGCGGAGTTGGCGTTGAAGAAGCCACCCCCGTTGGTGCCCAACTCCTTGATCGCCTCCTGCGAGGCCACCGGCCCGCCCGGCAGGCTCTGGTGACCGCCCGCGAGCGCGGTGAGCTCCTGCGGACCGTGCAGGTTCTGGATCACGCCGGCGGCCACCAGGACGATCGCGAAGACGCACGCGATCGGGAGCAACACCCGCAGCACCAACCGGGTCAGATCCACCCAGAAGTTCCCCACCCGGTCCGTCTTCCTCCGGGTGAAGCCGCGGATCAACGCGGCCACCACCGCGATGCCCACGGCCGCGGAGACGAAGTTCTGCACCGCCAACCCCGCCATCTGCACCAGATGACCCATCGCCGACTCACCGGAGTACGCCTGCCAGTTGGTGTTGGTGACGAACGACGCCGCGGTGTTGAACGCCAGGTCCGCCGGCACCGCCTTCCGCCCCAAGGAGAGCGGCAGACGGTCCTGCAGGCGCAGGAACGCGTACAGGAACAGCGTCGAGACCAGGGAGAACGCCAGCACGCTGCGCAGATAGACCGGCCACCGCTGGTCGGCGTCCGGGTGCACCCCGCCCAACCGGTAGACCAGCCGTTCCACCCGCGCGTGCCGCTCGGTGGTCAGGGTGTGCGCCAGATAGCCGCCCAGCGGGCGGTACGAGAGCGCCAGCACCGCCACCAGTGCGGCCACTTGGAGCCAACCGGCCGCGGTGTCGCCCATGCGGGCCCTCCCTAGAACTTCTCCGGAAAGATCAGGCACAGGATCAGGTAGACCACCAGCACGCCGGCGACCACCAGGCCGACGGTGTTCTCCAGACTCACAGGCGTCCGACCCCCTTGGCGGCCAGGCCGATGAGGGCGAACACCACCAGCGTCAGGGCAACGTAGACCACGTCCGACATGCGTGCGGCACCCCGCAGGTCCTCAAGAGGCGGAACCCGTCCGCCCGGAATCCGGGTGTATGCGAGCTTCTTGACGTTTCTGACGCTATATCAGGTCGAGGGTGCGGACCGCCTGCCGCGCCGCGGACCACCGGGCGCCGAACTGGGCAGGGTCAACGTCACCGTGAACGTGCCGCCCTTCCTGGACGTCCGGAGCGAACCGTCCATCGCCTCGGCCAGATCCCGCGACAGCCGCAGCGCCAGACTGTCGGCACGCGAACCAGGCACCCGCACCGGCGTCGCCCCCTCGCCAACGGGCCCGTCCGCCACCCGGATCGCCACCCGACCGTTCCGCGTCTCCGCCGTCACCACCGGCGGCCGGTCCGGCGGACTGTGGCGCAACGCCTCCGCCCCCAACGCCGTCAGCGCGCGGGTCAGCAGCGCGGCATCGGCGATCACGTCCGGCAGGTACTCCGGAAGCCGCAACACGATCGAATGACCACCGGGACCCAGGTCGTCCAGCGCGGCGCCCAGCGCCTCGTTGAGATCCACCGGCCGCAGATAGAGGTCCAGCGCCCCGGCGTGCAGCCGGCTCAAGTCATCCAGATCGGCGACGAGTTGCGCCGCCCGGTGCACGGCCGTGCGCGCACTGTCCAACAGCCGGCGCTCGTCCGGATCCCGCTCCGGCGCGGGACGCCGCCGCAGCCGCACCAGCGCGTCCTCCGCGGTGCGCAACGGGGCCCGCAGATCGCGGCCGGCGGCCAGTAGCAGTGCGGCCCGGGTGCGTTCGGCGTCTGCGAACGGGTCCCCAGGCCCACCGGGCCCGGCGATCCGCCCCCGGGCGTGCGCCAACCCCAACTCGGCCGCGCACGCATCGAGCAGCCGCCGGTCCTCCACGCTGAGCCCCGGCCCCCGCGCCGCCAACGTCAGACAGTCATCGACCGGACTCTCCACGTCCGCCTGGTACGGCCGCTCCGGCGGATGGTCGCCGGCGCTCGCCACCACGTACCAGTGCGGAACCGGCGACGCCTGCGGATCGCGTTCGAGCAGACTCACCGAGCGCAGCCCGAAGTTCTCCCGAATGAGCTCCACCAGCGCCGGCAGGTCCTGACCGCGCAACACCCCCGCCGCCAGCCGGCTCAACGTCCGCGCCTCCGACGTGGCCCGCGCCGCCCGCAGGGTGTCCCGCGCCGCCGTCCCCGCCGCGGTGCCGACCAACACGGCCGTGGCGACGAAGACGACCAACGCGATGATCGCCTCAGGACGGTCGGCCACCAGGGAGTGCAGCGGCACGGCGAAGTAATAGTCCGCCAACAGCGCCGCGGCCACCGCCGCCAACAGCGCCGGATAGGCCCCGCCGACCAGCGCCACCACCACGACCACCAGCAGATAGATCGCCAACACCCCGGCCAGGCCCACCGGACCGCGTGCCATGACCAGCAGCGCCGTCAACACCGGCAGCAGCACCGCGGCCCCGCCCAACGCGGCCACGAACCGCCGCACACCCAACCCCCGACCCGGCCGCGGCAACCGCAACGCGGCGGACCCGGCCGCCTCCTCGTGCGTCACGATGTGCACGTCGATCGACCCGGACCCCTTGATCGTCCGCTCACCCACCCCCGCCCTCAACAGCGAACGCATCCGTCCGTACCGACTCGCGCCCAACACGATCTGGGTGACGTTCTCCGCCTCCGCGAACCGCAGCAGCGCCGTCACCACGTCCTCACCGGTGATCTGATGGAAACCCCCGCCGAGCGACTCCAACAACGCGCGCTGCTCGTCCAACGCCGCCGGGGCGCCCCGGGCCAACCCGTCCTCGGGCACCACATGCAGCGCCAACAGCTCCGTCCCCGGCGTACGGGCACTGATCCGCGCGGCCCGCCGGATCAGCGTCTCGCCCTCCGGACCACCACTCAGCCCGACCAGAATCCGCTCCCGGGTCTCCCATGGCGCGACGATCCCGTGCTCGGCCCGATACCGCTGCAACCCCTCCTCGACCCGGTCGGCCAGCCACAGCAGCGCGATCTCCCGCAACGCCGTGAGATTGCCGACCCGGAAGTAGTGGGTGAGGGCGGACTCGATGCGGTCCGGCGGATAGATGTCGCCGTGCACCATCCGCCGCCGCAACGCCTCCGGCGGCAGATCCACCAGCTCGATCTGGTCCGCCCCGCGCGCCACCTCGTCGGGCAGGGTCTCCTGTTGCCGCACCCCGGTGATCTGCCGGACCACGTCGTTCAACGACTCCAGGTGCTGCACATTGAGCGTGGTGACGACGTCGATGCCGGCGTCCAACAGCTCCGTCACGTCCTGCCACCGCTTGGCGTTGCGCGCTCCGGGAACGTTGGAATGGGCCAGCTCGTCGACCAGCGCCACCTGCGGGTTACGGGCCAGCACCGCGCCCAGATCCATCTCGGTGAACCGGGCCCCACGGTGCCACAGCGTGCGCCGCTCCACCGTCTCCAGGCCCTCGGCCATGGCCGCCGTCGGCCGCCTCCCGTGCGGCTCGACGAAGCCCACCACCACGTCCGTGCCCAGCGCCCGCAGCCGCTGCCCGTCCGCGAGCATCGCGTACGTCTTACCGACCCCGGGAGCGGCCCCGAGAAAGATCCGCAACCGTCCACGTGCCACCGGTGGGCTCCTACCAGTTCGGCCCCCCTGACGACCTCTTCTCCCCGGCCCGTCGCCTCCCGCCGTGCTGTTCCCACGGGCGTTCGCCGACGGGCGTTCGCCCTTCCATGGTGCGCCTGGGGAGCGCGGATCGGGGGGATTGCGGGAGCGGCGGGCCGAGCTCGGGACGTAACTGGGCCGGCCCGGGCAGTCGTTCGGCCGGCCGAGCCGCCTACGGGCGGGCCCGAACCGGAACGCCCTCACGGATGCATCCGGGCTCCCTTGATCACCTTGTCCACCGCGTTCCGCGGGCCGTACACGGCCAGCCCCACCAGGTCCAGCTGGTCCCTCGGGACGGCCCGTACCGCCGCGCGGTTGTCCCGGTCGTTGCCGGTGGCGAACAGGTCGGAGGTGAACACCGACCGGGGAAGGGCCCGGGTCAGCGCCCGGCCGTGCGCCGCGACCAGCGTCTCCTTGGCGCCCTCGAAGACGAGGACCGGCTGGCGGAACATCGGTAGGTACGGGGTGTCGTCGGCGTCCGCGTACGGTGCGCCGATCACCTCGGGGAGCTCCGTGCCCAGCCCGCTGACCAGGAAGGCGGTCACGTTCAGGCGCTGCCAGGGCTCCAGGTCCTCCCGCAGAAGCACGGCGATCTTGGTCTCGAAACGCACGGGGGCGTCGTCGGCTGCTGTCATGCCCCCAGGCTGCCGACCCACCCGCCGCGCCGTCTTGTACGTTCTTTGCATGGCCGCACGGCAGGAAGTGTCCGCGTGGCGCCCGCAGGTCCCGGGCGTCGTGGAGGTCTTCCACGCCCACTTCACCGAGCACGCCTACCCGATGCACGTCCACGACGTATGGACGCTGCTGATCGTGGACGACGGCGCCGTCCAGTACGACCTCGGACGCCAGGCGCGCGGCACCCCGAACGACACGGTGTCCCTGCTCCCGCCCCAGGTACCGCACAACGGCTCGCCCACCACCGCACACGGGTTCCGCAAGCGCGTGCTCTATCTGGACCTGTCCCAGTTGGACGAGAGCTACATCGGCCCGGCGGTGGACGGCCCCGACCTCGCCGACCCGCTGCTGCGCCGACGCGTCGGGCAACTGCACGCGGCACTGGCCCACCCCGGCGACGCGTTGGAGGCCGAGAGCCGACTCGCCCTGATCGGCGAGCAGTTGCGCAGCCATCTGCGCCCCCGGCTCGTCGCCCGCCCCCGCCAGGCCGCCCCCGGCGTGGCCGGCACCCTGCGCGAACTCCTCGACGCCCGCCTGTGCCAAGGCGTGAGTCTCGACGAGGCCGCGCAACTGCTGCACGCCCACCCCACCCACCTCGTACGGGCGTTCAGCGCGGCCTTCGGCATCGCCCCGCACCAGTACCTGATGGCCCGTAGGGTCGAGCGGGCGCGCCGGCTGCTGCTCGACGGCCGGCCGCCGACCGCCGTGGCGGCCGACGCCGGCTTCTACGACCAGTCACACCTGACGCGCCACTTCAAACGCATGGTCGGCGTCCCGCCCGGGCGCTATGCGCGCACCGGCCGCACGACGTAGCCACGCACACCAGTCATCAACCACCGCTGCCTGGTTGCCGCTCACTTGTCGAACGGAGGGCCGCTCGCCGCTCGCCCGGCGGCAGCGGCCGCCCTGGCAGCCGCCCAAGTCCCCACGCCCCACAGCGACAACGCGCTCAGCAGACCCACCACCAAACGCACGGCCGCGTCCGGGCCGTCGGCGAGCCAGACGGCCCCGCCGGCCGCCCCTGCCGCGACCAGCAGAGCGGCGGGCACCCGGAAGCGCGGCTGCTCGAAGACCGTCACCAACGGCAGGAAATGGAGGCCCACGACCACCGCGACCAGCGGCGCAACGAGAACCGGAACCCCCGCGCTCACACCCCCCACGACCACGGCGGCGATCAGCAGCCACTGCACCACATTGACCCGCCGGAACCGCCGTCGCCGGTCCGGCGGGAGGGAGCCGGCCTCCCGCCCCGGCAGGAAGCGCCGAGCTGTGAACTGCAGCCCCAGCGCCGCCGCACAACCCATCACGATGAGGATCGGCCGCGCGGCCCCGTCGAACGCACTGGTGCCCAACAACCACCAACCGAGCCCGAACCAGACAAGAAATCCCACCCCCGACGCAGACATGAGGGAACCCTACAATGCGGGCGCTGTTGCCTGGCCGCCGCGGATGTCGCCGAGGATGCCACGGGCCCAGGCCGTGGGTGACTGGCCGTCGAGGAGAGCCGCCAAGTGGGCCGAGTGGGCGGCGCGTTGAGCGGGCGAGAGTGCCAGTGCTCGATGCAGGGTGCCGACCAGGTCCTGGAGTGAGTGGGGATCGGTGAGCAGCGCCGCGGGGGCGAGTTGTTCGGCGGCGCCGGCGTGGCGGGAGAGGACGAGAACGCCCGGGCGGTCCGTGGCGGAGCGGACGGTGACGTACTCCTTGGCGGCCAGATTCATGCCGTCGGCCAGGGAAGCCACCCAGAACACGTCGGCTTCGAGGTACTGATCGACCACGGCGGGGAAGGGGAGGGCGTGCGGAAGGTAGTCGATGGGTCTCCAACTGTGGCTACTCCAGCGGCTGTTGACGGCGGCGATCGTCGCTTCGAGTTCGGCGCGGGTGGCGTCGTAGGCGCGGATGCCCGGCTCGGCGGGCGGGCAAACCAGGCGGAAGCGCAGTCGCTGCCGTAGCCGGGGTTCCCGTTCCAGGAGGGCGTCGATGGCGCGGACCTTGTGGACGGGGGCCTTGGCGTAGTCCAGACGCTCCACAGACAGGACGAGTGGGGACGCGTCGTCGGTGGGTGAGTGTGCCGCGCGGGCTTCGGCCCTCGCCCGGGCCAGTGTGGAGACTGCCGCACGGTCGATGCCCAGGGGATGGACACCGGTACGCGGAACGCGGCCCGTACCGGCCAGCAACTGGCGGAAGTTGTGGGCGAAGGCCGCGGTGTGGAAGCCCGCCCAGTCGAGACGGGCGAGCGAGCGGCACAGTTGCTCGGCGTCCGGGAGCTGCCGGAAGACGTCCGGGGTGGGGAAGGGGGTGTGGTGGAACAGACCGATGTGCAGGTCAGGGCGTTGGGACTTGAGGATGCCTGGGACGAGCCAGAGGTTGTAGTCGTGCAGCCAGACCGTGGCGCCGCGTTCGGCGTGCGCGTCGATGTGCCTGGCGAAGGCCGCGTTGACGGCCTCGTAGTCGGACCAGTGTGACGGGCAGCGCCGGATGAGCTGTGGTTGGGACATCAGCGCGGGCCAGAGCGTCTCCTTGCAGGCGCCGTGGAAGTAGCCCGACCAGCGCTCGGGCGTCATGTTCAGCAGCGCGAGCGGGAGGGACGGGGCGGTGGGGACCGGAGGGCGAGGTGTGTGGGGTTCCCCGTCCACCAGGGCGGCGGCCCACACCGCATCCAGTCCCGGGGCGCTGCCGCCCAGGACGGACATCATCGTCGGCAGTATCCCGTTCGGACTTGCGGGGAGGCGCCAACGCCCCTGCGACCAGCGGACCGGCGGGCGGTGATAGCCGATGACGACCGGTGCGGCGCGCCGCACCCAGCCGAGCCGTTCCAGGGCGTCCAGGATCGCGGCGGCGCCGTCCAGCGCAGGGCGGTGGACCAGCGGGCTGTCGGGGACCCGCGCGGGGAGCGCGGGTTCGGCATTGCCCATGATCACGCCGTGGCTACCGAGTTGGAAGAGCGACAGGTCGTTGAGCGAGTCGCCGGCCACGAGCACGCCACCCCGCGGCCACTGCAACTTGTCGGCCAGCCGCTGCACCGCCTGGCCCTTGCCCGCCTGCGGGGGCAGGACGTCGAAGAAGCGGTCGTCGGAATAGGTCCAGGAACAGCCGAATTGCCGCACCGCCGCGGTGATCTCGGGGGACAGGTGCTCGGGGGAGAGGAAGAAGGAGCAGCGGCCGTCCTGCGCCACGCCCTCCTGGTAGACGAGCTCGGGGAAGCGGTGCAGGGCCGCCCGGATCGGCTCCGACCCGGGCCAACCGGCGCGTAACTCCCCCTCCAACGCGTCGAGATGAGTCATCCCCGAGGCATCGATGATGCTGGCGCCGACGTCCGCGATGATCCAACGGGGGACGGGCAGCAGCGGATCGCGGGCCAGGCGTGCCTGGATCGAGGGCAGTCCGCGACCGGTGGCGAAGACCACGGTGATGTCCGGATGCCGGTCCAGTGCCTGGCGCAGCCGTCGCCGCGCGCCCTCGTCGCCGCCGAGCAACGTGCCGTCCAGATCGGCCACCAGGACCCGGACGTCCTGGTCCGGGGGTCGGGCCACCACCGCGTCGTCCCACGCCTGTTCGGACATCCCGCTCCTTCGCACCGCTGACTGGCCATCGAGCTGTCTGGTGTGCTGCCGGCTCATGCCGGGAGGCGCGCGAGCCAGGCACGCAGCCCGGCGGTGTCCGGCGCGGCGCTGGACCCGGGGCCGGTCACCGCGGCCGTGCCGCAGGCCACGCCCGCGGCCAGGCAGTCGTCCAGCGAGCCGCCCGCCAGGCGCCGGTGCAGGAAACCCACGTTGAAACAGTCACCGGCCCCCGTGGTGTCCACCACCGGCACAGCGGGCGCCGCCTGGGCGATCCGGCGACCGGCCTCGGCGGCGATCGCCCCCGCACCACCCCGCTTGATGACCGCCACCGGCACCAGATCGGCCAGGATCTCCAACGCCTCCGCCGCGCTGCCCGTCCCGGTGATCCGCAGCGCCTCGGCCTCGTTGGGCGCGAACACCTCCACCTGGGACAGCGCCTTGGCCACGTCGGGCATCCCGACGTCGCCGGGGTAGTCCTGGCAGTCCATGAACACGCGGGCACCGTGTTCGGCGGCCACATCGAGCGCGGCCGAGACCTCCGGCCCGTACTGGAGGTACGGCAACACCACGACGTCGGGCCGGTAGGTGGCGATCAGCTCCGCCAACGGGCGCACGGCGACGGGGTCCTCGTACGCGATCATCGCCCGTTCCTCGGTACCGGAGAGCGCAACCGTCACGTTCCGCAACGGTCGCGCGTGCTGCCGGAAGCCCCGCTCGTCCAGGCCCTCCGACCGGGCCGCGGCGAGGACCTCCTGGCTGAAGACGTCGGAGCCGAAGTCGGCCGCCCACACCACGTCATGGCGCAGCCGTCGCAGCCCCATCGCGAGCGTGAAGGCGCCGCCCGGCACCATGCCCAACCCACCGGCCCACACCTCGGAGCCGAACGCCACCGGCCCGGCCAACGCGCGGAACACCAGATCCACGGAATAGGCGCCGACGACGAGCACCGAGACGCCCGGTCGTGGGGATGCCAACTCCGGTCCCGCGGGCGCCGACTCAGGCCCCCCGGATGCCGGCTCCGGCATCGCGGGCGCCGTCACCGGCAGCTCCCGCTTGCCTCGGCCCGAACCAGAGGGCGCAGGTCAGGACCCGGAGGCCAACAACCCACCGGCCGACGACCAGCCGCGGCGATACGACGCACAGTCCGCCACCCCCGCCTCTCCGGCTCCTCTTGCCCAACACGCCACAGGGTGCCGAGCGGAGCGCCAATCGGCGTTGCCCACCACGGCGGTGGGCCTTTCCGCAGCGAGCCTTTCCGCGGTGTGCCGTCCCGAAACAGCCGCGGAACGCCGTGTGCAAGAGCCATGCGGGGAACTGTAAGCGGACGTTGCGCGCGGGAGATTGTCGATGCAACGGCATGTCCGAAAGTCGCTGGTGGCCGTCGCCGGAGCCCCGCCATGCGAACGGCGCCGTCGGCCGTCGGGTCAGATCGGTCCGTACAGGGCAGCGCGGACGCCACTGATGAGCGCCCAATAGCGGTCACCGTATGACCAATGCCACCACTCGCTGGGATAGTTCACGAAGCCCTCGGCTCTCAGGCACTGGGCCAGGAGGTCGCGACTGCTGCGTGCGGCCTCCGACAACCCGGGGGCGTCCAGTGGGCACAAGTGCTCGTCGCCCGTACGGTGTCCGTTCACCGGCCCACCCATGTCCAGCTCGACGCCGTCCGCATCGATGAGCGTCAGGTCGACGGCGGCGCCGGCACAGTGCGGGGCCACCTCCACCGGGGAGACGAACGCACTGGTTCGGCGCCGACGTTCGACCGGATCCGCGATGCCCGAGAGGCGCAAGCGATCCTCGTACCGCGCGAACCGACGTGCCTGTTCCGCCAGGCTGCGGTGTCCTTCGATGACAAGCAACCCGACGCCCGCGGGGAGCCGCTCGGACGCTGAGCGGAGGCGTGCGAGCACTCCGGCCCTGACCCGCCCGTACTCCCCGGCCTCGTCCCGTTCCCGGGGGTCCAGCGTGATGCCCGAGCCGCCGGCGAGCTCCACAAGAGGTTCGCCGCACTCCAGCACGGGGACGTTGCTCACCCGAGGATCGCTCAGCAGGACCATGGGCCGGGAGCTTAACGCCCCGGACTGCCGAGGTGGATCGCCGTCGATCGAGGGGGAGCGGTCAAGGGGAGAGCGTCGGGCCCTTGACCTCGTGGAGGTGGCCGGTCAGCGTGAACGTGCCGAGCCCGATGGCCACTTCGAGGAGCACGATGAGTCCGGTCGCCGACCAGCACAGGAGGAGCGCCCACCGCGGGAGGCGGAATCGGCTCTGCCCCGGCTCGGGGGCTACCCGACGGCGCCACAGCCATACGAGAGCGGCCGTGCGGATCGCGACTGCCACAAGGGTGTTGGCGATCTCGGCTCCGTGGCCGGAACCGGCCACCGTGCCGTGCAGAGCGGAAAGGATCCAGTTCGGCAGCACCAACCAGCCGACGGCGATCCACTTCCGTCGCGTCGTCCACCACGGCGACAGGCACATCGCCACCACGCCGGCGACCATCGCGACGAGGGCGGGGAGGACCAACTGGCCCATGTGCGGGACCTGCCTGAGCGCACCCAGGGTCGAGCCGAGCGCGAGGAGCGCCAGGACGAGCTGCGGATTGCGCGCCCAGGGGCGGACCGTTGCCGTCTCGCGTTCGCGTAGGGCGGTTGCGGCGATCTCGTCAGGATCGCCCAACTCGGCCAGGATCGGGGCCAGTTCGCCGGGGCGTTCGGCCGAGGCGACCGCGATGTGCTCGGCGAGGCCGTCGATCAACTCCTTGCGGTGGCGGGCAGGCAGGGCCGAGCTGGCCCGCCGGACGGAAGCCAGGTATCGGCGTACTTCGGGAGGGGACACTGTCTTCACTCTTCCTTCCGGGCGGAGGGCCGATCGGGCGTGATGACCCGGTCGACCGCATCGGCGAACTCCGTCCACAGCGAGGCGAACTCCTCCAGTGCGGTACGGACCTTGCGGGTCAGCCCGTCCCGCAGGAGGCTCGGCACGCAGCAAAGGTACTCCGGCGTGGCGGCGCGGGGCGCGGTGCCCCCGGAATGGCACCGCGCCCCGCCTGCTCCCCATCAGCCCCTCAGCGGGCCGCCGTTGAGTGCCACGCGCCGTCCGTAGCGGGTGAGCGAGTGGTAGTCGTAGGTCGCGTGGTGCTGGACGCAGCGGTTGTCCCAGAACACCAGGGTGTTGGGGGCCCAGCGGACCCGGCAGTGCAACAGCGAGCGCTCCGCCGTCATGCGGAAGAGCATGTCGAGCAGGGTCCGGCTCTCCGTCTCCGAGAGCCGCGGAATGCGGTCGGTGTAGGCCGGGTTGACGTAGAGCAGCTTGCGGTCGGTCTCCGGGTGGCGCACCACCAGCGGGTGTTCGTTCTTGGGCACCTCGTAGCCCTCGGCACGGTGTGGCCCCGGAAGGCCAGCAGGCCGTCGTGGATCGCGGTCAGCCCGTCGAGGAGTTTTGCCGCCGGGCGAGCCGGGACAGCGCCGCGGTCACCTCCGCCCCCAACCGCACCAGCCGGCCCCGCGCCAACGGGCCGACGCCCAGCTCGAACGGCGCCCCGGCCTCCGCCCGTTGCACCTCCACCAGCCGCGCCTCGGGATCCGCCTCGCCCGACAGGTCGACCGTCACCAGCGGATACCCGGCATCCGCCGGACCCGCGACCTGGTACACCTCGCCGTCGACGGTGACCATCCGGGCCCGCAACACGTCGTGCCGCGCCGCCACCGCGTCCAGCGCCCGCGCCAACACCGCGGTGTCCAACGGGCCGCGCAGCCGGTGCACCACCATCTCGTTGTACGCCGCGCCGGCCCCCTCCAACTGGCCCAACACTCAAAGGTGTTGCTGGGCGAAGGACAGCGGCTGCGGCGGACCCTCACCCGGCGCCGCGGCGCCGGGCCGGACCGCTCGCTCGGACGGGACGCTGTTCGGGTGCGGGAAGGTCTGTGTCACCGGGAGGACCATCGCTTTCCTCCGTGGGGGAGGACATTCGAAGCGCCCGCACGCCGCCCAACGGGTCGTGTCGAGCCGGTCGTTGGAGCGCGGACGTTGCCGGCGCGGCGGGGCTGAGCCCGTGCCCGGCCGGCATGGCGCGTCGAGTGCCGACTGGCCACAACCGCCACCCACCAGGTGCTCGCTTTTGCGCCACGGTGGCGGTATCCAGGGATCGCAGCCGCGGCCAACTGTCCTAGCGGGGCCGAAAATGCTCGATATTTTGTTCCTTATTCCCAAGAGTCATGTTGATCAACTGGTTGCAGGTGTCAATGGTCGGTGCAGTAGAAGTGCCCTGGTGCAAGTGAGGATGGTGGTGTGGCGCTCGACTGGTGCTCACCTGCGGATCGTCGGGGGCCCATCCGGTGGCCTCCCCGCCTCAACTCCGCCAGCGGAAGCGCAAGTTGAGCATGAGGGTTCGTGAGCTGAGGCCCCGGCAACGCCGGCGCGGCGCCGCCGACTGAAATGCGGAGGTGGGCTGGCCGGAGCGCTCGATACGGTCGCCCGATGAGCGACGACCGTGAGCCCTACCTGGTGTTGACCGAACGTCTGGAACTACGGGTTGTCGGGCCCGAGGACCTGGACGCCCTCCACGCCCTCAATTCCGACCCCGCTGTCTGGCGCCACGACCCCGCGGGCCGCCACACCCGTCCCGGCATCACCAAAGCCTGGATCGAACGGTGCGCCGACCACTGGGAGTCGGACGGCCTGAGCTACTGGATGGCCCGGCACCGGGACACCGGCGAACTGATCGGCGTCGGCGGCGCCCAACGTCACGAACCGGGCTTCTGGAACCTCTACTACCGCCTGGCTCACGCCCATTGGGGCAAGGGCTACGCCACCGAGATCTCCCGCGCCGCCATCCACCTCGCTGGTCAGCGCGACCCCGAGCTGCCCGTGATCGCCTGGATCCTCGCACACAACACCGGCTCCCGCGCGGTCGCCGAGCGCCTCGGACTCCATGACTACGGCCTGCGGCCGGAGCCGGGGAAGAGCGAACCGATGCATGCCTACGCGGACCGCGCACTGCCGTTCTGACGCCCAGTTCTCCGACACCGGTTCGGCCGCTGAGAATCCGCTGGACGACCCGCGACGACCCGCGACGACCCGCACGGAGCCCGCCTCAAACCCGCCCGCTCACTGATCCGTCGACGACGCCCGCGAACCGTGTCCCGAGAGGAGTTCCCACAGTTCCCGAACGGCTCCCCCTCCCCGCGCACCCGCACGGCCGCCCCCTCACCACCGCACAGGCGCCGTGCACAACCGCGCGCACTGCGCTGCCGGCCTTCAGGTTGACGGGCCGTTCGCCGATGTGGAGTTGGAGCATGGGGACGCACGCACGGAACACGGACGGATGAGGGAGTTGCAGGGCGTCTTGCGGGAACCGGTGGGAACCGAGAGGCAGGAGGGCAGCAGGAAGATGCCGACGGCAGGAGGCCGCAGCCTTTGGGCGGCCACGGCGGGGAGTG
This sequence comes from Streptomyces sp. WZ-12, assembly GCF_028898845.1. Lineage (NCBI taxonomy): Bacteria > Bacillati > Actinomycetota > Actinomycetes > Kitasatosporales > Streptomycetaceae > Streptomyces > Streptomyces sp. WZ-12. The sequence goes on from NZ_CP118574.1 coordinate 8,782,197, forward strand.
TGGTCGACACGTTCGACTGGACGCTCTACGCGCTGCTGGTCCCGTACTTCTCCGGCCAGTTGGTCGCGCCCGGTGCGGCGGGGACGCTGGTTTCCTACGGCGGATTCGCCGTGGGCTTCCTGGCGAGGCCACTGGGCAGCGTACTGCTGGGGTGGTTCGGCGACCGACGGGGCCGTCGGGCGGTCATGTTGCTGTCCATGGTGGTCGTGGCGGCCGGCTGCTTCGCCCTCGCGGCCCTGCCCACCGCCGGCCGCTTCGGCACGGGCTCGGTGGCACTCCTGGTGCTGGTGCGCGTCCTCCAGGGCCTGGCCGTGGGCGCCGACAATTCCACCGTGGCCGCGTACGTGACCGAGACGGCCCCGTCGGGGCGCCGGATGCTCTACAGCGGCATCGCCTACGGCGGCGTGATCCTCGGCACGGTGCTGTGTTACCTGGCGCTGGCCGGTCTACTCGCCCACTTCGGGCCGCAGGGGCTGCGCGGGGGCGGCTGGCGGGTCGGGTTCGCCGTGGGCGGGCTGCTCGGGTCCGCCGCCGCACTCATGCGCTGCTGGGCCGCGGAATCCCCGGAATTCTTGGCCTTCGCCCGCTCCGGCCACCAGCACGAGGGCAGAGCGGACGCCCGTTCCTGGCGCCTCGTCAGGCGCAACGCCACGGCCGTCTTCCTCATGACGGCCGGCCTCACCTCCGGCTACTACCTGACCGTCACCTACCTGCCGGAGTACGTACGGCACACCGGAGGTTCGACCGACGCGCAGAGCACCACGGCGATGGTCGCGCCGCTGCTGATCCTCCTCGCCATGATGGCCGCCACCGGAGCGCTGGCGGACCGCATCGGCGCCCGGCCGGTCTTCCGCTTCGGTCTGCTGCTCACCGCGCTGACCACGGTCCCCGCCTACGCGGCGGTGGGCGCAGGGCGCCTTCCGCCGTGGCTCGCGGCGACCCTCGTCCTGGCCTGCCTGGCCGGCCCCCTCGCCACCGCCAACGTCTTCTTCGCCCGTCTCTTCCCCGTTCCCATCCGCGTGATGGCCCTGGGCCTGCCCCTGACGCTCTCCGTCGCCCTCTTCGGCGGTACCTTTCCCCTCTTCGCCGAAGCCCTCGCCGACGCCGGACACGTCCGCCTGGCCCCCTGGGTCGCGACCGCCGCCGCCATCCTCTCCCTCGCAGCCACCCGCCTGGTACGCGAACCGGGCCAGGCCCACACCGACCGGGATCGGATTCCGGCAAACTGACGCCTTGCCCCCTCACCCTGGCAACGGCCGCTCCTCGGATGCAGCGCCCCAGCAGCGCGGGCGAGCAACGGCCGGACGGGGCGCGCTCCGCAGCCGGGTGCGGGGGCGGCCGGGTTGTGCGGACGATGCGCCGCGACCCCGGCCAACCGCGCCGTGCGCAGCTCGTCATCCGACCCACCCGGCACCGAACCCGACCGAAGCCCACCCGAAGATCACCTTCACGCCCACCGGTGGATCGAGGCTTCAGCCGGCGTTCTCCCGCCGCGCCACCATGACCAGTTCGGCCGCCGGTCCCACCAGGCGTCGCCCCGTGGGCCAGACCGCGCGCAGGTCGCGCGTGAGGTCGATGCCCGCCACGTCGACGCCGGTCAGGCGGCCCTCGGCGATGTCCCCTCGGACGGCCAGTTCGCTCAGGACGGACGGCCCGGTGCCGGCGATCACCGCGCCGCGCACGGCGGCCGTCGAACCGAGCTCGACCAACGGCCGGGCACGGTCATGGCCGGCCAGGTACAGGGCGCGGTCCAGGGTCTGACGCGTGCCGGAGCCGCTCTCCCGCAACACCAGCCGCGTGCGGGACAGTTCCCGAGCGGAGAGCGGCTCGCGGCGTCGCGCCCACGGGTGGCCGGGGTCGACCACGACGACGAGCCGGTCCTCGGCCACCTGCCGCGTGGACATCACGCGGGACAGGTGTGGCCCCTCGATGAACCCGACGTCGGCCTCGCCCGATTCGACCAGCTCGGGCACGTGCTCGCTGTTGGTCACCTGCAGCCCGATGTACAACTCAGGGCGGCGGCCCCGTAGTTCGCTGATCCAGACCGGCAGCAGGTACTCGGCGATGGTCAGGCTCGCCGCGACGCGCAGTTCGGCCTCCCGCCTGTCGCGCAGCTTGCCGGCCCCGGCGAGCAGCCCGTCCACCTCGTCCAGGACGCTGCGGGCGTGCCCGGTGACGACCTGCCCGGCCAGCGTCAGCCGGGAGCCGCGCCGCGTCCGGTCGACCAACACGAGCCCCAACCCGCGCTCCAGTGTGGACAGTCGGCGGCTGGCGGACGGCTGGGATATCCGTAGCTGCTCGGCCGCACGGCCCAGGCTCCCCAGGTCGGCCACGAGAACGAGGAGCCGCAGCGACTCCAGGTCGGGTGCGCGCGGCGGGAGATGAGCGGGAGGGGGCGTGGGAGGGCGATCTGACGTGGGGGAATCTGTCACAGCCGTAGCGTATGTGTCGGTCATACGCCAGGGCTATGAGCTCCTGCTCGATCAAGGGCTACAGGGCGAGCCCGGGGTGGCCCAGAGTGGTGATCATGAAGGACGCCAGCCCCACCCGGTCGGAGACCATCCGCCTGCCCCGCGTTGCCACCCCTCGACATCGCGGCGCCGCCCTCGCCGACCGGCTGCCCGGGCTCGCCCTGGCCGCTGCCGTCGCCCTGGTCGCGACCGTGCTGGGGCGACTGGCGCCCGTGATCGGCGGACCGGTGATCGGAATCGTGCTGGGTGTGCTGGTGGCGGTCCTGGCGCGGCCCGGCGACCGGATGCGACCGGGCATCGCCTTCGCCGGACGCGGAGTGCTCCAGACCGCGGTGGTGGTACTGGGCGCGCAACTGTCCTTGGGGCAGGTGCTGCGGGTCGGCGTCGGCTCGCTGCCCGTGATGGTCGTGTCCCTCGCAGCCTGCCTGACGGCGGCGTACTTCATCGGACGCCGCCTCGGCGTCGTCCGCGACCTGCGCACCCTCATCGGTGTGGGCACCGGCATCTGCGGCGCCTCCGCGATCGCCGCGGTCACGCCGATCATCGGCGCGGCCGAGGCGGAGGTGGCCTACGCCGTCTCCACGATCTTCGTCTTCAACGTGGCCGCGGTGCTGGCCTTCCCCGTCCTCGGGCATCTGCTGGACATGAGCCAGCACGCCTTCGGCCTGTTCGCCGGCACCGCGGTCAATGACATGTCGTCGGTCGTCGCCGCAGCCACCACCTACGGCAGCGGGGCAGCCGACTATGCGGTGGTGGTCAAGCTCGCCCGCACGCTGCTGATCATTCCGATCTGCCTCGGCCTCGCTGCCCTCGCCCGCCGACGCACCCGGCTCGCCGACGGCGGAGCAGCCGGTTCGGGGCAGGAGCTTCCCGGCCCGGTGCGGGTCGGCCGGCTGGTGCCGTGGTTCCTCGCCGGCTTCCTCGTCCTGGCGGCCGTGAACACCGCCGGCCTCATCCCCTCCACGGCGCACGGCCCGCTCAGCACACTCGCGGTCTTCCTGATCACCGTCGCTCTCTCCGCGATCGGCCTGTCCACCCAACCCTCCAAACTGCGCCGAGCCGGCGCCGCACCACTGCTGCTCGGGGGCTGCCTGTGGCTGGTGGTGTCCGTCACCAGCCTGGCCACCCAGTACCTGGTCGATCATCTGTAACCGCCGCGCGCAAGGACGCGCGAGCCAGCTCGACCTTCGTGCCGGGATGGGGTCCGGTTGTCCCAGGCGTCCAGGCATCGGCCGGAGGCAGCGGAGGCAGGGCTACCGTGCAGAGCCCGTAGTGCCGGAGTGCGCAGTCACCCGGTAGAGCACCGTACCGCCGGCCGGTACGGTGGCGCTGATGGTGCCGTCGGCGCTCACCGAACTCGTGTGTGTCCAGAGGTCGTTGAGCGCGTATCCGGCCTTGCTCACCGGCAGGCCCACGGCCGCGGCGGTGGTGGAGAGGGTGGCAGGCGCCGAGGTCTCGTTGAACAGGGCCACTGCGACAGCACCGCCTGCCAACGGGCGGCGCAGCACGTCAAGGCCGTTGGCGGTGGCGACGGCGGTGCCTTGCCGACCCAGGCTGTCCTGGTCAACGGCGATGACCTCCTTGTTGAGGTAGACGCTCAGGTCCTGCTGACTGATCGGGAAGCCCGAGCTGCCCGCGGCGGCGGCCGTACGCAGGTCGGCGCCGGAGATCAGTGGTGCGGCAAGCACCGCGGCGGCGGAGAGTTCGGACTTCTCCCGATCGTAGGTCAGGCGCTGCTTGGGATTCTGAGACGCCGAGGCGTAGTTGCCGGTTTCCAGCATGTCGATGTCGTTCCAGGCACCAGGGCCCGCGTACCGCGACTTGTCCAGGTCGGCGTGGATCAGTCGGGTGAGGCCGGCGAACGAGGCGTCTCGGTCGCCGTCGATGCGCCACATGTTGGCCACGCCCTTGCCCCATACCCACGGCGTCTCGCCCTGGGCCGCGGGCTGCAGGGAGAGGCTGAAGACGATCGGGCGACCGGTGGCGGCGAGCGCGTCGCGCATCCGGCCGTCACGCGTCTGCAACGGAAGCCGCTCGTCACCGACCCGTTGAGAAGGGTCACTGGCAAGGCAGTTGTCGTACTTGAGGAAGTCGACACCCCAAGTGGCGAAGGTCCGGGCATCCTGCTGTTCGCGGCCCAGACTTCCGGGGAAGCCCTGGCAGGTGTGGTAGGTCGGGCTCTCGTAGACGCCGAACTTCAGCCCCTTTCCGTGCACGTACGCGGCGAGCGCCGCCAGGCCGTCAGGGTATTTCTGCGGGTCGGGAACGAGGTTGCCGCCCGCGTCGCGCGAGCGTCTCATCCAGCAGTCGTCGATGGTGAGGTACTGGTATCCGGCATCGCGCATACCGCTGGAGGCCATGAAGTCGGCGGTGTCCTTGACGATCTGCTCGCTGGCGTTGCAACCGAAGGTGTCCCAACTGTTCCAGCCCATCGGCGGGGTGTGCGCAAGGCCGTTGCCCGACGCGTGGGCGGGGGTGGTGGTGGCGAGCGGGGAGAGTCCGAGCGCGGGGAGCGCGATGGACAGGGAGAGGAGCAGGCGTGAGAGGGCACGCATCGGGAACTCCGAGGTGAGAGGGAGATGGTGTGGGAGGGCGGCGCAGCGGCTGGCCGGCCGCCGCGCCGCGGAGGTCAGTTCTGGGTGAGACCGGCGAAGTCCGCCTCGCCGCCGGCGCCTTCGCTGTGGGAGCTGGTGAACACACCGACATCCTGAGTGGCGGTCACTCCAGGCAGGCTGGCCGTGGCAATCCGGGTCCAGTCGGTGCCGTTGGTCGAGTAGTAGCCGGTGTACGCGGAGCCGGAGCGGACCAACTTGAGCCAACTCGGGTAGGCGGCGGTGCCGCTGCCCTCGTTGGGCGGGGCGCTGTTGGAGTCCAGATGCCCGCCGCCGGTGCTGTCCCACTGCAGGACGTAGCCCTTGCCGGCGGCCTCGGCGAGGATCAGGTAACCGGGAGACCTGCCGGGCTTGGTGATGTCGTCCCGGACCATGATCCCGGCCTTCGCCCACTCGCTGGTGTTGGCCTGGGCGGTCACCTTGACGACGGTGGTGGAGCCGTCGTGCTCCGCGCCCGGCCGGTAGATCGCGCTGTACTGGTCGGTGTTGCCCCACAAGTCCGCGCCCGCGCCGTCGATGGCGAGCCTGCCGCCCTGCGCGCCGAAGGTGGCCGTGTTGTCGGAGAAGACCTTCAACGGCGCCTGGACCGGGGCGGACAGTTCCACGGGAGTCGGCGCGGTGACCGTCTGTCTGCCGCCCGGCCCGCGGATGGCGGCGGTTGCGGTGAGGGTGGCATGGGTGATCGGTGTGGGGAGGACGGCGGGGGCGGTCACCCGGAACCTGGCGACGGCCTTACCGCCACCGGGCACCCGGGCGAATCGCGTGCGGGTGAGCGGGGTGACGGTCCACCCGGTCGGTGCGTGGACCGTCAGCCGCACATCGGTGGCGGCCACCACACCGTTGTCGGTGACGGTCGGGGACACCGTGGCGGAAGTGCCGGCCGACCAGCCGGACGCGGCGGCGTCGACGACTACGTTGGGCGCATATCCGTCCGGCTTGCCGGTGGGTGTGACCCGGTACATCACCGTCCCGTGTCCGGGCACGAAAGCGCTGATGGCCTTGGCCGTCTCGGTCGTGCGGTGCGTCCACAGGTCCCGCAGGGTGTAGCCCTTGGCGGCCCCCAAGCCGATCGCCGATGCCGTGGTGGAGATGACGGCGGGCGCGGTGTTCTCGTTGAACAAGGTCACCGCGACGCTGCCGTCGGCCAGCGGCTTGGCCAGGACGTCCAGTCCGCCCGCCGTACTGACCGGCCTTCCCTGCCTACCGAGCTTGTCCTGGTCGACGGCGATGACGTCCGTGTTGCCGTAGATCGCCAGGGTGTCGGCGCTCGCGCTGCGCAGGTCGGTGCCGGAGATCAGCGGTGCGGCCATCTCGGCCCAGAGCGAGAACTCGGTGCGGTCCTCGGTCGGCGTCATTCCGTTGCCGACCTCCAGCATGTCCGGGTCGTTCCAGGCACCTGGTCCGGCCGCGGCGGCGTGGCTGACGTTCTGGTGGAAGATGGCGAGCATCCGCCCGTACGAGGCGTCGATGTCGCCGGTGGTACGCCAGAGGTTGCCGACCGAGCCTCCCCAACTCGGCACGTCTTCCTCGCCCCAGTTGCAGAGGCTGTAGACGATGGGGCGGCCGGTCTTGGCCAGCGCGTCGCCCATGGCCTGGTAGCGCCGCCGGGCCGGTATCCCCATGTTGTTGCAGTTGTCGTACTTGAGGTAGTCAATGCCCCAGGCGGCGAAGGTGTTGGCGTCCTGTTGCTCATGGTTGAGGCTGCCGGGGTAGCCGGCGCAGGTCATCGTGCCGGCGCTTTCGTAGATGCCGAGCTTGAGGCCCTTGGCGTGTACGTAGTCGGCGACGCCTTTGATGCCGTGCGGGAACTTGGTCTCGTCAGGGACGAGACTGCCCTTGCTGTCACGGGACTTGCCCATCCAGCAGTCGTCGATGTTGACGTACCCGTAGCCGGCGGCCCGCAGCCCGCTGGAGGCGATCTTGTCTGCGGTCATCTGAACGAGTTGTTCGCTGACGTTGCAGCCGAAGGCGTTCCAGTCGTTCCAGCCCATCGGCGGGGTGAGGGCCAGGCCGTTGCCGAGAGCTGCCGCCGGGGTGGCGGCGAGGGGGACGACCGCGAGCGGTGCCACAGTCAGCGCGGCGGCCATGAAGGCGGCCCACGTCTTGCGCATCAGTTCTCCTGAGTCCGAAGGGATAACGGACGGTCACGGATCTGTGCCTTGCGCAGAGCGCGCCAAGCGAACCAAAGTCAACATAACCAGTCAAGAGAAAACATGAAGCTGCATCATATTCGACCTAATTCGCACAAGATCCCAACTGGGCCGCGAATGTTGCCAGTTGACTAGACATCTTCCATGGCGGGACAACCTGCTGCGCCCAACTGGCAGTGCCCTGTGCGGACTTGTGGCGTGACTCCGGGCGCCTTGCGGTCCAGCTCGCACGGCGGGGCGTCGGTCGGCTGGACGGTCAGTAGTCGGTGTGTTCCCGGAGCGGGACGGTCATTGGGCGAGCAGTCAGCACTGGGGTGGCGAGCCCTCGGCAGCCCCGCTCCGGCGACAGCCTCGCCCACGACAAATTCGCCATGCCGGGCCGCGCTCCTGCCGCGTCGCGCACGCGAACGCACCGCAGTTCGCCGAGAGCCCTCAGCCCAACCCCTGGGCGTGGCGGACACGGTCTCGATCCCTGGCGGACACGCGCGAGGCGGTCGTGCCGCACAGGCTCGTCCTTCCGGTCCGTGACGCACGGTCGGTGGATTCTCACGATTCCCGAACCGCGCGATTCCCAGGCCGCGTGATTCCCGAACCTCGCGATTCCCGGGCCGCGCGATCGCCGGACCGCGCGATTCCCGAACCGCGGGGAACTGTCCGCTTCTTGGCGGCCGGGGGCGTGCGGTGGTCGTCCCCGGCGGTCGGGCCGCGGAGCGGATGTCAACCGTGGGCTATGTCGCTCGGCGGGACGGGGACGAGCCGATAGGTGGTGCCTGCGTCTGCGCCTGTGGGGACCACGCGGCCGGCGGTGGGTGGGGGGAAGTGGGTGCCCAGGACGAGGGTTTCGGCGTCGGCGAGTCTGGTGAAGAGTGTGCGGCGGGTGGCCAGGGCCTGTGCGGGGTCGATGTCGACGCAACTGCCGATGGCCGGGTCGGCGAACTGGACGGGGTGATGGGTGCAGTCGCCGGTGACCAGCGCGGTGGCGCCCCGGCTGCTGATCTCCACCGCGACATGGCCCGGGGTGTGGCCCGGGGTGGGGAGCAGGCGCAGCCCGGGGGCGACCTCGACGCCCTCGGGCGGGACGTCAACGAGATCGAACAGCCCGGCCTCCTCGACCGGGAGTACCGAGTCGCGGAACATCTGCTGGCGCGGCTCGTCCATCGCGTACCCGGCCCAGAACTCCCGCTCGGCTCGGGAGACCACATAGCGGGCGTTGGGGAAGGTGGGGACCCAAGTGCCGCCGTGTTCCCGGGTGTTCCAGCCGACGTGGTCGGCGTGCAGGTGGGTCAGGATGACCAGGTCGACGTTCTCGGGGGCGAAGCCGGCTGCCGTGAGGCGCTGTAGGTAGTCGGTGTGGAGGTCGTGCCAGGCAGGGTTGGCGCGGGTCTTGCCGTTGCCGATCCCGGTGTCGATGAGCACGCGCAGGCCGCCGACGGTGAGGGCGAAGCTGTGGGTGGAGAGGCGGAGGATGCCGTCCTCGTCCGCGAAGTCGGGGCGTAGCCAGTCGTGTTCGTCGATCACCTCCGGTGTGGCGCTCGGCAGCAGCCAGGGGCCGGTCTCCTGTGGCAGGCGGGTCTCGTCGATGCGGTGGACGGTGAGGTCGCCGACGGTCCAGGAGGGGATGGTGGGGCCGGTGTGGTTGGCGGTTTCGTCGGTGGAGGGAGTGCGCATCATGCGTCCTTTCCTTCTCGCTCTTCCATGCTCTGTCGTGGCTGGTCCGTCGTGCCGGAGTGGAGCGGGGCGTGAGCGGAAAACTAAAAGCAATCCGTTTGCGTTAAGTCGAGAGTAGGGCCTATCGTCGGTTAAAGCAAACAGTTAGCTTTTGATTGTGGGCGTGCTCGCACGCCGTGCAACGGAGCAACGGAACGATCAGGAGAAGCCCCTCATGCCTTTGCCCGCCGCCGCACTCACACCTCCGGAGGCCGCCCGTTGGGCCGCGCGCTCCGGGCTTCCGCTGCCCGACGATCGCCACGACGCGGTGGCGGCCGTCGCCGCCCACATCCACTCCGTCGTCTCGACCCTGCGGGAGCTGGATCTCGCAGACGTCCCGCCCGCCGCCTCGTACCGCGTGGGGGAGGAGAAGCCCGATGCAGCCGCATGAACTCTCCCTCGCCGCCGCGGCGGAGGCGATCCGTGCCCAGGAGCTGTCCCCCGTCGAGCTGGTGGACTCCGTGCTCGACCGCATCGAGCAGGTCGAGCCACGGCTTGGCGCCTATGTGACCGTCACCGCGGAGCTGGCCCGCCGCTCGGCGCGCTCGGCGGAACGGGAGACCGCGGACGGCCGGTTCCGCGGCCCGTTGCACGGAATCCCCATGGGGCTCAAGGACCTGATCGATGTCGCCGGCATCGCGACCACGGCCAGTTCCCGGGTCCGCGGCGACCACCGCGCGGACGAGGACAGCACGGTCGCCGCGCGCCTGGCGGCGGCCGGCGCAGTGCTCGTCGGCAAGACCCACACCCATGAGTTCGCCTACGGACTGACCACCCCTCAGACCCACAACGCCTGGGACCACAGTCGGACCGCGGGCGGCTCCAGCGGTGGCTCGGCCGTCGCGGTGGCCGCGGGAGCCGCCGGCTTCGCCCTGGGGACGGACACCGGGGGATCGATCCGGGTGCCCGCCGCGCTGAACGGGATCGTCGGCCTGAAGCCAACGTACGGCCTGGTCCCGCGGCACGGAGTCACCGCGCTCTCCTGGTCGTTGGACCACGTCGGCCCGCTCACCCGCACCGTCGAGGACGCGGCCCTGGTCCTGCCCGCGCTGGCCGGCCCCGATCCGCGCGACCCCGCCTCCCTGGCCACACCCCTCGCCGCACACCTCCCGCCCAGCGGCACCGACCTGACGGGACTGCGCGTCGGCGTCCCCCGGAACTACTTCTTCGACCGGGTCGATCCGGATGTCGAGGCCGCGGTCCGGCGCGCCATCGACCAGTTGGAGACGCTCGGCGCACGGCTCGTCGAGGTTGAGATTCCCCTGACGCGGTATATCCAGGCGACCCACTGGGGGTTGATGGTCCCCGAGGCCACCGCCTACCACGAGCAGACCCTCCGGACCGTTCCCGACCACTACGGCGACGACGTCCGCATCCTCCTCGAAGCCGGGGCGTTGATGCCCGCCGGTGACTACGTACGCGCCCAGCGCGCCCGCACCCTGATGCGGCAGGAGTGGGGGCGCCTGCTGGAAGAGGTCGATGTGATCGCCGCCCCGACCGTCCCGATAGCCGCGGTACCGGCCGGCCAGGAGACGGTCTCCTGGGCCGACGGCACGGTCGAGAGCGTCTCGGACGCCTATGTGCGGCTCTGCGCGCCCGCCAACGTCACCGGACTGCCGTCGCTGTCCATACCGGTGGGCCATGATCGGGCGGGCATGCCGATCGGCATGCAGTTGCTCGGGCGGCCTCTCGGCGAGCCCCTGTTGCTGCGGGCCGGCCACGCCTACGAGCAGTCCGAGCCGGCCCGTGCGCTCGCCCCGGTGGCGGCGTGAGGCCGGGCGGGCGAGGCGTCCGCGCCCTGCGCCCGCTAGACGCAAGAGTTTTGCGTTAGGGGCTTAGGGTGATGGTATGAGTCCCCGACCGATGGTGCGCCCCGGCGGCCGCAGTGCCCGGGTTCAGGAGGCGGTCCACGCCGCCGTGCGCGCACTCGAAACCGAGCTGGGCCGCGACGCGTTGACCGTGCCGCTGGTCGCCGCACGGGCCGGAGTCACCCCGTCGACGATCTACCGGCGCTGGGGTGATCTGCGGGAGTTGCTCTCCGACGTGGCCGTCGAGCGCCTGCGCCCGGAGTCAGCGCCCGAGGACCGCGGCAATCTCGCCTCGGACCTGCGGACGTGGGCAGAGCACTTCCTCGACGAGATGGCGTCGCCACCCGGCCGCGCCTACATCCGCGACGCACTGCTCGGCGACCCGGACGGTAGCAACGCCGGACAGTGCTCCGCCTACGCGGCCGACCAGATCGACATCATCCTCGCCCGGGCCACCGACCGGGGCGAGCAGGCGCCCGACGTCGACGTGGTCCTCGACCACGTCGTGGCCCCGATGATGTACCGCATCCTGTTCCGCCCCGGCCCGCTCGACGCCGAGTACGCCCACGACTTGGTGGCCGGACTCCTCGACGAACGGGCGTAGCGGCAGCCCCTGACCTCCCGGACTTCATGGGAGGTCAGGGGCTGCCGCCCAACGGCCGGATCAGCCGTGGGTCTTGGCGAGAAGCTGCAGGATCTCCTCGGTGGTACCGCGCTCGCCGAGCCGGGGGAAGATCTTGCCGATGCTGTGCTGATGGGCGTCCGCGTCCAGGTCGGTCATGGCATCGGTGGCCAGCGTGAGGTGATAGCCGTGCTCGTGCGCGGTGCGGGCGGTGGACTCCACGCCGATGCTGGTGGCCACCCCCGTCAGTACGATCTGGGTGACGCCCCGACGCCGCAGGTGAAGATCGAGGTCAGTGCCGTAGAAGGCCGACCAGTTGCGCTTGGTGACGGTGATGTCCCCCGCGTGGCCGGCGAGTTCGGGCACGATCTCGTCCCAGCCGGCGGGCGGGGTCTGGGAGTGGCGCGGCTCCTCGGCACGGCCCGGAACGACATCGGCGCCGTCGGGGGCGAAGCTGACGCGGACCAGGACGACGGGCAACTCCCGGGCGCGGAAGGCGTCCGCGAGCCGGACGTTCCGCTCGATCACCTCGCTGAGGGTGTGCGGAGCGCCCGGCACGCCCCGCAGGCCGTTCTGAAGGTCGATGACGACCAGGGCGGTCTTGGGGTCAAGGGTGCTGACGGTCATGGTGGGGTCTCTTCCTCAATACGTGAACTACATGCTGAGTGCGGGTACTTGGGTATTTCGTGTGGTGCGGGATGGGGGTGGTGTGGTGGGTGGTGCGGAGGCGCGGACCTGGGGCGGCCCGGCTGCCGATCAGCGGCCGGCCTCCCGACTCCCCGGAGACGAACCGACGTTGCCAGCATCAGCATCAGCATCAGCATCAGCATCAGCATCAGCATCAGCATCGGTGTCGGTGTCGGTGTCGGTGTCAGCGTCTGCGTCGGCATTCCCGGCCCGACCGATGCGGTGCAGCGAGCGGTCGGCGACGCTCGCCACCAGGAACAGTGCGGCGGCGACGAGCAGTAGCCAGCCGAGGTTGTGCAAGCCATCTGTCGTGGCGCCGTGCCGGAAGAAGGCGGCGTTGGCGGCCGAGGCCGCGAGCGCACCGAGGTAGGTGAAGGTGCGCAGCAGTCCGGCGGACGACCCCATCCGGGCCGGATCGGCCTGGGCGTACAGCGCGTTCTGATTGGCCAGGCCGTTGAGCCCCTGCGGAATGCCGACGACGGCGGCGATGAGCGCCAGCAGCCACAGGGGGCTCGCCGCGTCGGCGAACAACAGGGCCGCACAGCCGACGAGTTGGACCACGGCCCCGACGAGCAGTTTGCCGCGCACCGCGGCGCGCCGGCCGGTGATCGCGGTGATCACCACGGCCACCGCCGACATCGGCAGCAGGAGCAATCCCGCCGCTTTGGCGCTGAGCGAGCGCCCCTCCTCCAGCCACTGAGTGAAGCCGTACAGGAAGGCGTAGGTCGTGGTGTAGGCGAGCAGTTGACGGCCGTAGGTGGCCAACAGTGGGGCGTTGCCGCGCAGGACCCGGAGGTCGACGAACGGCTCGGGCGTGCGCAGTTCCCGCACGGCGAACGCGGTGCCCGCCGCCGCGCCGAGCACCGGCAGGTACCAGGTGCCCACCCGCGGGTCCATCAGGAAGAGCATGAAGGCGGTGAGCGTCACCGCGAACAGTGCCATCCCGGCGACGTCCGTCCGCCGTGCGGGACGGACGCCGCTGACCTCCTTGAGGGTGGCTAGGCGCGGCAGGTGCAGCGCGCCCAGCACCAGACAGGCGGCGGACAGCGGCACGTTGATGCCGAAGATCAGATGCCAGCCGCCCGCGGAGATCAGCAGTCCACCGACGGTCGGGCCGATGACGGCGATGACCTGGCCGCAGACGGACAGTGCGGCGAGGATGCCGCTGGGACTCTTCAGGCCCGTGCGGTCCGACTCGGCGCGCAACAGGAACATCGACGCCGGATAGGCCGCCGACGTACCGAACCCCAGCAGGACGCGGGAGCAGATCAGCACGCCCAAGTTCGGGGCGAACACCCCCAACAGGCCGGCGATGCCCACCAGTGCGGTGCCGATCAGGTACAGCAGGCGGGGCCCGTAGGAGTCCACCAGCCGCCCGATGACCGGTTGGCCGACGGCGGTGGCGAGGTAGAGCGCGGAGACCAGCCAGGCGGTCTGCGCGGGTGGGGCGCCGAAGGACTGCCCGATGGGGATCAGGGCCACGGCGAGCATCGAGGAGTTGACCGGGTTCAGGATCGTGCCCAGGACCATCGGCGCGATCAACTTCCGGTCGAAGCCGGATCCGTCGCGGTCCGCGGTGTGCCGCGATGCGCGCGGGCGTATGGCGGGCCCCGTCATGCCCGGGCTGCCTGGTCCGGCAGCGTCATCGCCTCGATGAGCATGTGGAGTTGCTGCTCTGACTGGAGGCCGTCGCGACTTTTGCTCATGTCCTGCACGCTAAATATGTTCAACCTGGATTGTCAATATTGCCTGATCAAGTGGAGTTGGTGAGGGGTGGTGCTGCGGCCTGGCAAAGGTTGACCAAATGGAAAAGTTGAACTGTTGCACTTTCGTGCTCGTTGGACCTACGGTGAAGGAGGAGGCGCCACACCTGCGCCTGCCGAGGGGCGCTACACCTGCGCCCACGGAAAGGACCCCATGACGACGGACAACCCACGCATCGCGATCATCGGCGGCGGACCCGCCGGGCTGCTCTGCGCGCGCATCCTCCAGAACCACGGCATCGAGCCAACCGTCTACGACGCGGACGACGCCGTGGACTCCCGCGACCCCGGCGGGACGCTCGACCTGCACGCCGACTCCGGCCAGATCGCCCTGGAGGACGCCGGACTGATGGACGCCTTCCGGGCGTTGGCGCGCCTCGAAGGGCAGGCCAAGAGCCGCCGCGACCACCACGGCACCGTGCTCGCCGGGTTCGTCCCCGACGAGGGGGACGCGGCCGCGCCCGAGATCGACCGCGGGCAACTGCGGGCCATGCTGCACGCCAACGTGCGCCCCGGAACCGTCCGTTGGGGCCACAAACTGCTCCGGGCGACACCGACCGACCGCGGGGTGCACCACCTGGAGTTCGCCAACGGCGCGACCGCCGAGGTGGATCTCGTGATCGGGGCCGACGGCGCCTGGTCGGCGGTGCGGCCCCTGTTGACCGATGAGGTGCCGCGCTATCTGGGGGTCGCCTTCCTCGACGTCCGGTTCGACGACGTCGATGCCCGGCATCCCGCGGTCGCCGCGCTCGTCGGCGACGGGCATCTGTTCGCCACCGACGGAGACGGCCGCGCGGTGATCGTCCAACGCAACAGCAACGGCGTGGTCCGCGGCTATGTGGCGTTCCGCGCCCGGCCCGACTGGGACGTCCGGGCCGGCCTGGACCTCGCCGACCGTGCGGCCGTCCGGACCTTTCTGCTAAGGGAGTTCGGCGGCTGGTCAGCAGAGCTGCACCCGCTGCTCACCGACAACGACGGCGACTACGTCCCCCGCTCCTTCTGGGCCCTGCCCGCCCCGTTGACCTGGGACCGCGCCCCCGGCGTCACCCTGATCGGCGATGCCGCCCACCTGATGGCGCCCTTCGGCGGCCACGGCGCCAACCTCGCCCTGCTCGACGGCGCGGAACTCGCACACGCCCTCCATGAGGAGGCCACCGTCGAGGACGCACTCGCCCGCTACGAGGCGACGATGTTCCCCCGCTCCGGAGAACTCGCCGTGGGCGCCAACACCGGGCTGGAACGGTTCTTCGCCACGACCCCGTCGGACGCCCCGCACCTCCCGCCGGACCACGCCCAGGAGCACCGGAACTACCAAGCCAGTGCGGCGGAGTACCGACGCCGACGGGCCGAGGAGCGGACCGCGCGGGGGCGCTGAGGCGCGTGCGGGCGCGGTGACGGGCCGCTGGCAGTGCGGGAGTTGCGGGCGTGTACGTCTCGTCGCCGGTCGGCATGGGTCGGGCTCGGCGCTGGGGAGCGTTGGAGGTCTTGCTCACGATCGCGAATGCGGCATAACGTATCGGAATGGTGCAAAGCGCTGTGAAGGATGTGGACGGCTATCTGGCCGAGGTGCCCGATGAGCGTAAGGACGCCCTGGTCGAGCTGCGGCAACTGTGTCGCCGGGAGCTGACAGGCTTCACGGAGGTCATGGCCTACGGTATGCCCGCATATGAGCGCGACGGTGTCGCCGAGATCGCCTTCGCCAGTCAGAAGCAGTACGTCTCGTTCTACCTGATGCGCAGCGATGTGCGTGAGGCGTTCGCCGAACGGCTGGCGGGGCAGGACATGGGCAAGGGATGTCTGCGGTTCCGCCGGGCACAGGCCATCGACTTCGGTCTGCTGCGTGATCTGCTGCGAGCGACGGCGGCCCGGCCCGGCACAGTCTGCTGACGCTGGGCCCGGCGCTCGACTGCGATCAAGCCGAACGCGCCCCAGCTCGCCAGCCCGCGGCCAACCGCCGCCGGCTAGCTTGCCGCGTCCCGTCGCCCTTCCGACCAGCCCCGTTCGAGCAGGGCGAAGGCGCCGTTGACGGCGGCCTCGGGGTCGGGGCTGCCGTGGCCGAGGTCGCGCGCCTCCAGGGCGAAGTGGGCGAGCGCCCGGCACATCGGGTCGTCGGCGGGCGCGCCGCTCTCCTCGGCGATCACCGCGGCCAGATCGATCTCGTGCTGCATCCACATGTGCCGCGCGTAGGCACGCAACGCCGGGGTGGCGTCGACGAGTTCGAGGAGTTGGACGAAGCGCGGATCGGCGTCGGCGCCCTTGGGGAGCCGGGCGCGCAGGACGTGGTCGCGCAGCGCGCGGGGAATGGACTGCCCGGCCGGCCGCTCGCGCACGGCGGCGAGCAGCGCGGCCCTGATCTCGTCGCCCTCGTCGAAGACCAGCGCTTCCTTGCTCGGGAAGTGCTTGAACAGCGTGGTGGTGGAGACGTCGGCGGCCTCCGCGATGTCCCGGATGCCGACCTGGTCGTAGCCCCGCTCCGTGAAGAGCCGCAGGGCGGCATCGGCCAGCGCCTGGCGGGTGGCGGCCTTCTTGCGCTCGCGGCGACCCAGCGGTGCGTGCTCACTCGCGGTATCGGTCATCTCCCCATCCTATGGGCGGGATGACCAGGGCAAAAAGTTGCACGGTTGAGCCCAGTGTGAGCCCGGGCCGACGTGAAGCAACTATCCGTCTGTGGCGAGCCGTGACCAGTTGGCCCCCGCAGTGTCCTTTGGTGGACATGTCGGGGGCCGGTCCGGATGCGTGGTGGGCTGGTCAGCCGTGCGACTTGGCGAAGGCGACGAGCTCGGCGAACGCCGAAGGCGTGAGGCTCAAGTGCGGGCCCTCCGGGGCCTTGCTGTCGCGGACGGGGACGATGCCACGCGTGGAAACGAGGTTGGTAGCGACCTCCACGCAGGCGCCGCCATTGTTGCTGTAAGAGGATGTGAACCAGCGGGGGGTCTCGGTCGTCACGACAGGATGCCCTTTCGTGCTTTCTCGATCATGGCCACGGAAGCCGCCTGGGAATGCGCGTCGGCCTGCAGTTGATGGTATGCCGTCAACAGGCGCCGCGTAGAAGCGCTTTCCCGTTCAAGATGTCCTCGTTGCGCAGACTCGGCGTAGGTCGCGACCTGGCGGTCCGGAAGCGTCAGTATGTAGAGCGGCAAGTCGAACGGTCGCCCTTCCGCCATGTCGAACGGGGCGATCTGGAGGACAGTGTCCGGGAGTTCGGCGAACTGGACCAGCCTCTCCAACTGTGGGCGCATGACAGCGGGGCCGCCGACGGGCCTACGTAGGCAGCTCTCGTCCAATACGGCCAGGATCAGGGGCGCACAGGGCCGGGAAATCACCTTCTGTCGCTTGGCGACGAGCGAGACCCGCTCATCGGCTTCGTCAGGCGTGATCGCTCCACGTTTGACAGCGCTCTTGGCGAGCGTCGACGCATACTCCGGAGTCTGAAGTAGTCCAGGGATGACGCCGACCTCGTACAGGCGGATCTCTACTGCGTGGCCTTCGTGAGCTACGAACTCCGGGAAGCCCTCCAGCAGCGCACCGCCCCGGGTCACACGGCACTGCCGCTGTAGCTGATCGCCTGTACCAAGTGCCTTGTCAGCACGTGCCGCAAAGTGGGGAGTTGGAGGACGCCGACCAGTTTCGACGGCGGAAATATGCGTGCCGGAGCACCCCATGTGCGCGCCTAGCTCGTCCTGAGTCCAGCCGCGTTCATCCCGCAGCCTGCGTAAGCGCGCGCCAAAGTGAGCGTTGGGCGACTCGGCGGGCTTGAGGTTCTTGCGGTTCACCATGATCTTGCCCAACTCTCCGTACAGATAACGCAAGTTGAAGACTTGCCGACTCTAGGTCAACTTGAGTCGCGACGGTAGCGAAACGACTACCGAGAGCCAAGGAGGCAAGCATGCGTGCGACCCCCGTACCCGTACGAACGGCCGACGAGTTGTGCAAGCGCCTGAACGATGCGTTCAAGGCAGCCGGAATCCTCGCTGACGACGCCCTAGTTGCCACGTTCAAGCGCGGCGACAGTGTGGTCGAGCGGATCGCCCCTCCGCTGTTCGACGCGGAGCAGACGGAGTGCCTGTGCAAGATCGTGGAGGCGGCCCGGCGATGAGCGGTAGCACTGACGACCTGAGCAAGAAGAACGCCGAGAAGAACAGGCAGTCATCGAAATCCACTGACGCGGGCAAGAACACGAAGCGGACGTGGTAGCAGTGACCGATGGCGACCGTGTTCAATTCCGTGCCCAGGAAGAGCCCGTAACGCTGCGCGAACTCGCCGGGCTGAACCCGAACCCCACCCCGGACTGCAGCACGTGCCGGTCCTGGGACGGGAAGCGTAAGCAGGCGCGTGCGCGTGGTGACTATGCAGCGGCCGCTGTTGCCAGCGAGGAGATGTGGCGGCACCAGCTCGGGGCGAGGTGCCATGGCTGAGTCCGACGGAGGTCACCAGATGCCCTCCAGGACATCGAGTGGTGAAACGTAGAAACTGCCCCGTTCGCGCGCTCTCCCGTGGTGTGCGACGGGGCTTTGCTCCGCGCTGACTAGGGCCGCCCCGTGTCGATGACGCAGAAGCGGTTGCCCTCGGTGTCGGCCAGGACCACGAAGTCGGCGTCGTCCGGGTAGTGCGCCCAGTCGACGCGTTGGGCGCCCAGGGAGAGCAGGCGCTCGACCTCGGCGGCCTGATCCGCCGCGTCCCCGGCGTAGAGGTCGAGATGGATCCGCGGAAGCTCCTGCACGGGCGTCTCGCTGAGCCCGAGCGAGAGTGGAATGCCGGTCCCTTCCGCCGACACCAAGACCACCCAGTCGTCGGCTATCTCCTCGCGCGGGACGTATCCCAGCGCCGCGGTCCAGAACGCGGCCGCGCGTCGTACGTCCGATACCCCCAGCACCACGGAACCCACTGTCAGCATGCGGCGATTGTGCCGTACCCGAGCGCTCCGCGTTCGGCCCTGTGGACAAGCGCCCCGCTGCGGTGGAGGCCCGACGGAGACGGGCCGATAATGAACCGAAAACCGTTTCGGCTCTCCGTACGACGGGAGGCCGCGATGCGGATGCGCTTCGGGCGGATGCGCTTGGTGCGCGGCCCGGTTGGCCCCGTGGGGCCGGCTGCCCCCTTGGCCATGGTCCTCGCGTTGGCCTGCGGATGCGCCGCCTCGTCCGGTTCCGGCGCGGACGGCGGCGGCGGTTCCTCGGGCGCTCCCGTCCGCGTCGTCGCCTCGACCAATGTCTACGGGGATCTGGTGCAGACCATCGGTGGTGACAAGGTCACGGTCTACTCGATCATCAGCGACCCGGCGCAGGACCCGCACTCCTATCAGGCCAGCGCCTACGACCGCTTGGAGTTGTCCAAGGCACGGCTCGTCGTCGAAAACGGCGGCGGCTACGACGACTTCGTCGACAGGCTGTTGCAGGGCGCGGCCAACCCCTCGCCCACGGTCATCGACGCGGTGCGGGTGTCCGGCAGGACCCCGAAGGCGGGCGGGGAGCTCAACGAGCACGTGTGGTATGACCTGCCGTCGACGGGGAAACTGGGGGAGCGGATCGCGGGTGACCTGGCGAAAGTCGACCCCGCGGACGCGGCACGCTTCCGGCACAACGCGACGGCGTTCCAAGGCGAGTTGACGACGTTGGAGCGGCGCGAGGCGCGGGTCAAGGCGGAGCACGGCGGCGCGGAGGTGGCGGTCACCGAACCGCTGCCGCTCTACATGACCGGAGCCATGGGGCTGCACAACGTCACGCCCGGCGACTTCAGCCGGGCCGTGGAGGACGGCAACGACGTCTCCGCGCGCACCCTGGAGCACACGCTCGCGCTGTTCACCGGAGAGCGCGTCAAGGCGCTGGTCTACAACGCGCAGACGTCCGGACCACCGTCAGACAAGGTCGAGGCGGCGGCCAAGGACCACGGTGTCCCGGTGGTTCCGGTCACCGAAACCCTGCCCCCGGGACAGCACTACCTCGGCTGGATGTCGGCCAACATCGCGGCGATCGCGGGCGCGTTGGAGCGGCGATGAGACGCGCGGAGTTCCGCTCAGCGCTCCCGGGAACCACGGACCGGCGGGCCGGCCCGGGCGACACTGCCGCGGCGCCGGTGATCAGCCTGCGGCAGGCACGCCTGGCATACGGCGGGCGCGTGCTGTGGCACGACCTCGACCTGGACGTCGGCCCCGGGGAGTTCCTCGCCGTCCTGGGCCCCAACGGCTCGGGCAAGACCAGCCTGTTGCGGGTGCTGCTCGGCCGGCAGCGGCTGACCGGCGGCACCCTCACCGTCCTCGGCCAGCCGCCCCGCAAGGGCGATGCGCGACTCGGCTACGTGCCCCAGCACACCCTGCAACCCGCGCACACCCCGTTGCGCGCCCGCGACCTGGTGCGCCTGGGGCTGGACGGACACCGCTGGGGGCCGCCGTTGGCCCGCCGCGGGCTCCACCGCCGGGTGGCCGAACTGCTGGACGCCGTCGGGGCGGGCGCGTTCGCGGACCGCCCGATCGGGCAGCTCTCCGGCGGCGAGCAGCAGCGGGTCCGGATGGCGCAGGCGCTCGCCACCGACCCGCGCATCCTGCTGTGCGACGAGCCGCTGCACTCCCTGGACCTCCGGTCCCAGCGCACCGTCACCGACCTGGTCGGCGAGCGGCGCCGCTCCGCCGGTACCGCCGTGGTGTTCGTGACGCACGAGATCAACCCCGTACTGGGGCTGGTGGATCGGGTCCTGTACCTGGCCCGGGGCGGGCATCGGGTCGGGCCGCCGGACGAGGTGATGACCTCCCAGGCGCTGACGGAGCTCTACGGCACCCGGATCGACGTGGTCCGGGCCGGGGGCCGGATCGTGGTGGTCGGGGCGCCCGAGGAGGGCGCGGGGCACGTGCACTCCAACGGGCCGGCTGAGGCGGGCGGGGGAGCGGACCCGTGAGCGGGCCGGTAGCCGGATGGGCGTTGCTCGCCGACGGCGCGGGCGGCACCGGGATCTGGTCACAGATCATCAACTTCGACCACTACGGCGAACTGCTCGGGCTGGTCCAGAACTCCCTGTTCGCCGGGGTGTTGCTCGGACTGGTCGGCGGGCTCGCCGGCGTCTTCGTCGTCATGCGGGACCTGCCGTTCGCGGTGCACGGCATCAGCGAGCTGTCGTTCGCCGGCGCCTCCGCGGCGTTGCTGGCCGGGGTGAACATCGTCGCCGGATCGATCGCCGGCTCCCTGATCGCGGCCGGGGCGATCGGTCTGCTGGGCGTCCGCGCCCGCGACCGCAACGCCGTGATCGGCATCATCATGCCGTTCGGACTCGGCCTCGGCGTGCTGTTCCTGTCGCTCTACAAGGGCCGCGCGGCCAACAAGTTCGGCATCCTGACCGGCCAGATCATCGCCGTCAGCGCACCCGAGACCGCCTGGCTGCTCGGCACCTCGCTGGTGGTGCTGCTCGCGCTGGCGATCGTCTGGCGGCCGCTGACCTTCGCCAGCGTGGACCCCGAAGTGGCCGCGGCGCGGGGCGTCCCGGTCCGCGCCCTGTCCCTGGCGTTCATGCTGGTGTTGGGACTGGCCGTGGCGCTGTGCGTACAGATCGTGGGGGCCTTGCTGGTGCTGTCCCTCTTGGTGACCCCGGCGGCCGCGGCGGCCCGGATCACCGCCTCGCCGCTGCTGCTCCCCGTGTTGAGCGTGGTCTTCGCGCTGTGCGCGATGGAGGGCGGCATCCTGCTCTCGCTCGGCGGCACCGTCCCCGTCAGCCCCTACGTCACCACCATCGCCTTCGCCCTCTACCTCGGCTGCCGACTGGTGGCGGCCCGGCGCACCGCCCGCCGGCCGGGGGCGAGCGCGCCCGGCTCGCCGCGCGACGCCGTCCGGTCGCACACTTGAAGGATCCGGTACGGACGGAAGGAGTCCCCAGATGCACCCCGTCGCGCTCGCCGGTACCGCCGCCGGACGCCTCGCGCACCACGCGGTCTCCGGTGTGGTGGGCGCCCTGATCGTCAAGGGCGCAGCCAAGCACCTGCCAGGGGCGAAGCCCGCCGTGCGCAAGGCAGTTGTGGGCTCCGTGGCCGGCGGGATCGTCGCGGGGCGGTGGTTGGCGGCGGCCGCCGAGGAGGCCCGGCTCAAGGTCGGTGACGTGCTGGCCGAGGCCCGCACGTCACTGGGCGAGGAGGTCCCACCGCCGTCCGCGGTCGCCACCGAGGGCCCCGAGCCCGACCACGGGCACGAGCACTGACCATGTCCGGGGTGGAGGTCTGCTCCGTCGCCGCGGGCAGGGCGCGGCTGACCGTGCCGTGGGTGCGGGCCCGACCCGGCAGCGCCGGCCTGGTCGACGAGCGGCTGGCCGGCCTGCGCGGCTTCCGGGCCCTGCGGATCTTCCCGCGCACCGGCAGCGTCGTGATCTGGATGACCCCGGACCTGCTGGACGTCGACCGCCTGGTCGCCGCCCTGCAAGACGCCCCGCCCGCCGCGGCGCCCGCCAGACCCACCCGCTCCACCCCCGACTCCTCCACCGGCGAACTGGCCAGGCTCGCGGTCGGCGGCGCCGTCCTCGCCGTCGTGGCGCTGCGCAGATTGCTGCGCCGCCCCCGCCTCGCCGTCGGATCCTCCGGACTCCTGGGCGCGATCACCCTGTTCACCGGGGTCCCGTTCTTCCGCGGCGCCCTGCGGACCCTGCGCGGCCGCGGCCACCCGGGAACGGACACCCTCGTCACCGCGGCGACGGTGATCTCGCTGGTGCTGCGCGAGAACGTGGTCGCCCTGACCGTCCTGTGGCTCCTCAACATCGGCGAGTTCCTCCAGACCCTGACCCTGCGCCGCACCCGGCGCGCCATCGCGGACCTGCTCACCGTCGGCGAGGAGCGGGTCTGGCTGGTGCGCGAGGCGGGCGTCGAGGCCGAGGTGGCGCTGGAGGAGGTCGCCCCCGGCGATGTCGTCGCCGTCTACGAGCACCACCGCATCCCGGTCGACGGCCAAGTCACCGGCGGCGACGCCCTCGTGGACCAGGCCGCGATCACCGGCGAGGCGCTGCCCGTCTACGCCCGCGCGGGCGCCGAGGTGTACGCGGGGACGATCGTCACCTCCGGCTCGTTGCGGGTGCGGGCCGCCTCGGTCGGCGCGGACACCACCGTCGGCCGGATCATCAGCCGGGTCGAGGAGGCCCAGTCCGACCGGGCGCCGATCCAGACCGTCGCCACCCGCTTCACCCGCCGCTTCGTCCCGGTCTCCTTCGCCCTGGCCGCGCTGACCTACGTCGTCACCCGCGACGCCCGCCGCGCCATGACCATGCTGCTGGTCGCCTGTCCATGCGCCGCCGGGTTGGCCACTCCCACCGCGATCAGCGCCGCCATCGGCAACGGCGCCCGGCGCGGCACCCTGATCAAGGGCGGCACCCACCTGGAGGGCGTCGGCCGGGTCACCGCCGTCGTCTTCGACAAGACCGGCACCCTCACCTTCGGCCGCCCACTGGTCACCAGCGTGGTCACCCTCAGCGCCCGCCACACCGCCGACCAGGTCCTGAGCCTGGCCGCCTCCGGCGAGCTGCACGCCCGCCACCCGCTGGCCCAGGCCATCGTCGCGCACACCGAGCAGCAGCACCTGCGCGCCCCCATCCACCAGGCATGCGAGGTCGTCCTCGGCATGGGCATGCGTGCCGAACTCGACGGCACCCGGCTGCTGGTGGGCAGCCCGGCCCTGTTGCGCCGGCACGGCGTCGAGCTCACGGAGGAGGCACACGGCTGGACGGAACAGTTGCGCGCCGGCGGCGAGACGGTCATCTGCATCGCCCACGACGAGGAGTTGATCGGCCTGCTCGGCGTCTCCGACGCGGTGCGCTCCGGCGCCGCCACCGTGGTCCGGCAGCTCACCGAACTCGGCGTCGCCCGGCTCGTCCTGCTCACCGGCGACGCGCCCGAGACCGCCCAGGTCGTCGCCGACACCCTCGGCATCACCGAGGTGCACGCGCACGCCCTGCCCGAGGGCAAGCTCCAACTGATCCGCGACCTCCAGGCGGAGGGCCACACCGTCGCGATGGTCGGCGACGGCACCAACGACGCCCCCGCCCTGGCCCTCGCCGACGTGGGCATCGCCATGGGCGCGCACTCGTCCCATGTGGCGCTGGAGACCGCCGACATCGCCCTGCCCGGCGACGACCTGCGGCAGGTCGCCGCGGTCGTCGAACTCAGCCGCCACACCCTGCGGGTGGTCCGCCAGAACTACGGTCTCGCCATCGGCGTCAACCTCCTCGGCCTGATCGCCGGCGCCGGCGGCACCATGAACCCGGTGCTCGCCGCCCTGCTCCACAACACCAGCAGCATCGCGGTGGTCGGCAACTCCGCCCGGCTGGTCAACCACACCCCGCACCTGCCCCAGACCACCGAAATGCCGCTGCGCGCGGCCCCGTTGGAGGACCGGAGGGTGAGCTGACCACCCGGGGTCGGCTACCGCACTAGCGGTTCTGTGCCCACCACATCGCCAGGCCGATGACCGCGGTGCCCAACGTGTAGGACGCGCCGCGCAGGAAGTTGGTGGCGACGAGCCGGCCGTAACGGCGCCACGGGTCGGGGAATCGACGGGGTGTTGACGGACGCTCCTCCATGGTCTGCATCTGGAGCCCCTCTCGTGAAACGCGGAGAACTGGCGGTTCCACCGGGGGAGCCGCTCTCTTGCGTTACGTAAGAGCTTACGAGGTTGTGCGCTTGTGAACCCGTCGTGCGCCCCGGCGTGTTCGCACGAAAATGCGCCGGTCGGCGGCCACGACGGCGCGCGGGCGCCTCAATCCTGGTGCGGAGGCACCGACTTGGCGTCCACACCGCCGCCCAGGGGGCGTTGGGGCTCGCCGCCGCCCGTCACGCCCCGGCGCCCTCGCCTCCGCTCCCGGCCGGCTGCGCGGGACTGGTGAGCGCGTGGATGACGCGCGGGACGAGGTCGTCGGTGCGATGTGCGGTGCCGTGGATGAGCCGTTGGGCGGTGAGACCCTCGAAGAGGGCGACGAGCAGACGGGTCAACTCCTCGGCGGGAACGGCCGGCCGGGCACCGGTCCGGGCCAGCGCCGCGGACAGCACCTCGGTCAGGCCCTCGGTGAGACGCTCCTCATGGACCGCGAGCTGCTCGGCGACCGCGGGGTTGCGGGCCGCGTGCAGGGTGAACTCCATGGAGACCAGGAACCACTGCCGCTCCTGCCGGGTCCGACCCGCGATCCGCTCCTGGAGCTGGACCAGCGGGTGCTTGCCCGCCTCCGGATGCTCCGCGGCGTCCTTGAGCTCCGCCAACAGCCGGTCGGTGTGGGTGTCGTACAGGGTGAGGAAGAGCTCTTCCTTGTCGCGGTAGTTGGAGTAGAAGGCACCCCGGGTCAGCCCCGCGCGCTCCACGATGTCGCTGATCGACGTGGCGTGGAACCCCTTCTCGGTGAACAGCGCCCAGGCGCTCTCGGTGAGGGCGGCGCGCGTCAGGGGGCGGCGCTTGGTGGGTGACTTGGGCACGGCGGGGTCCTTCGGTGCCGCCTTCGGGGCGGCGGTCGATCGCGGTCAGTCCTGCCGAGCGTAGTCGTCGTAGAAGCCGCGCCCGGACTTCACGCCCAGGTGGCCGGCGTCCACGTACTGCCGGAGCAGCTCGCGCGGCCCGACGGGCAGGGCGGGGTTCTCCGCCGCGTAGTGGTTCTCGATGTCCAGCACGACGTCCAGACCGACCTGGTCCATCGCCCGGAACGGGCCCGCGGACAGACCGGTGTTGATCCGCCACATCGCGTCCACGTCCTGGGGCGTGGACACCCCCTCGGCGACGACGGACAGGGACTCGCGCTTGATGGCCGCCCAGATGCGGTTGAAGATGAAGCCGGTGCTCTCGCGGCGCGCCTCGAAGGGGAGGACGCCGTAGTGCGGCAGTTCCGCCAGGAGCAGGTCCAGCACCGCCCGGTCCGTGTGGCCGCTGGACATCAGGTCCACCGCAGGCTGCCGGGGCGGCATGTAGAAGTGCATGTTCAGCACGCGCTCGGGGCGGGTCACCCGGTCCGTGAACTGACTGGTCGGGTACGACGAGGAGTTGCTCGCCAGGATCGCATCGGCGTCCGCGAGCGCATCCAGCTCCGCGAACATCTGCTTCTTCAGCTCCAGGCGCTCGGGCACCGCCTCGACCACCAGCCAGGCACCGGCCAGGGCCGCGGCCAGATCCACGGTGGCGCTCGCCGTGCCCGGCTCGCCGCCCTCGACGCCGGCGGCGGTGGCGGCCACGTGCCGCGCGACGTACTCCCGGGCCGCCTGCCCGGCCTCCGCCGACGGGTCGTAGACGCGGACCTGACCGCCGCGGGTGGCGAACATCAAGGCGATGCGCCGGCCCAGCGTGCCCGCGCCGATGACGGCGACCGGTCGCCGGTGGATGTCCGTGGGAAGCGTGAACGACATGGCTTTTCCTCCTGTGCGGTGGCGCTGACGGCGCCGTTCCCGGGCGGGCCGCCACGGGGTTTGCGACAACCAGCCATCGGATACACAATGTATCCGATACATGGTGTATGCAAACTGGCGGCCCACCCCGCCTCCGATCCCAGGAGAATCCCGATGCGCTCCGCAGACGTCCGCCGCCACCTCGGCACCCCGCTGACCACGCCCGTTTACCCGCCCCGCGCCACCCGCTTCACGGACCGCGAATACCTCAACGTCGTCTACCGCACCGACCCCGACGCGCTGCGCGCCGTGGTACCCGAACCGCTGGAGATCGACGAACCGCTGGTCCGCTTCGAGGTCATGAAGATGGGCGACGTCGAGGGCTTCGGCCCCTACCTGGAGTGCGGACAGGTCATCCCCGTCCGTCACGGCGCCGAGCGCGGCGCATACCTGCACGCCATGCACCTGGACAACTTCGGCGCCACCGCCGCCGGCCGGGAGCTCAGTGCCTACCCCAAGACCACCGGCAGCCCCGCCCTCTTCGTCGAACACGGCGCCCTCGTCGGCACCCTGGACTACGGCAGCCAGCGCGTGGCCACCGCGACCATGCCGTACAAGTGGGAGCCCCTCGACCCGGCGCAGGCCCGCGAACAGATCACCGTGCCCACCTACGCCGTCAAGATCGTCCCCGACTACACCGGCGCGCTGCAGGTCTGCGACCTGGTCCGCACCGAGATCACCGACATCACCGTCAAGGGCGCCTGGACCGGCCCCGCCCGCCTCCAACTCAACGCCCACGTCATGGCGCCCCTGGCCGACCTGCCCGTCCTGGAGGTCGTCTCGGCCAGCCACCTCCTCGCCGACCTCACCCTCGCCCCCGTACACCCCGTCCACGACTACCTCACGGACTGACCGCACGGCCTCACCAACGGGGCACCGCGCCGCTCCTCACCCCTCCCCGTCGATCGCCCGGTTGGCGGGGCGGACTGTTGGCCCGGGGCCGGGCTGGGTACCTCGCCAGGGGCCGCGCACCGCGCCCCGAGGACCAGCAAACCGAAGGAGCCGCTGTGAAGTTCGGTGTCTCGACCTTCTTCACCGACCAGGGGATCGCGCCGACCGCGTTGGGGCCCGCCCTGGAAGAGCGGGGACTGGACTCGCTGTTCATCGCCGAGCACACCCACATCCCCGTGGAGCGTCGCACCCCGTACCCGGGCGGCGGCGAGCTCCCCGAGATCTACTACCGCACCCTCGACCCGTTCGTGGCGCTCGCCGCGGTCGCCGCGGTCACCGAGCGACTCCTGTTGGGCACCGGCATCGCGCTGGTGGTCCAGCGGGACCCGATCACCACCGCCAAGGAAGTGGCCTCCCTGGACCTGATCTCCGGCGGGCGGGCGATCTTCGGCGTCGGCATCGGCTGGAACCGCGAGGAGATGGCCAACCACGGCACCGACCCCCGCACCCGCGGCCACCTGGTCGACGAACGACTGCAGGCCATCCGGGAACTGTGGACACAGGAGAAGGCCGAATTCCACGGGGAGTTCGTCGACTTCGACCCCGTCTACTCCTGGCCGAAGCCGGTCCAACGGCCCCACCCACCCATCTACGTGGGAGGCGGCGAGGGCGCCTTCCCCAGGGTGGCCGCCCTCGGCGACGCCTGGCTGGCCAACAGCACCTCGCCCGACCAACTGGGGCCGCAGATCGAGCGGTTGCGCGGCACCGCGGGCCGCGACGTGCCGGTGACCGTCTACGCGGTCCCCTCGGACCCCGACATCATCGAGCGCTACGCCCAACTCGACGTCGAGCGCCTGCTGTTCTACCTGCCGACGGTCCCGGAACCGGAGACACTGGGACACCTCGACCGGTTCGCCGAGGTCGCCGGACGCTTCCGGTGAGCCGGACGGGGGAGTGGCGGGGGGAGCGGACGGGGCGGCCGTGCCGACGATGACGCCCGAGCGGGCACGGGAGTGCTTCGCGCACTCCCGCGTCGCCCGCCTCGCCACCGTCGACGCCGGGGGCCGCCCACACCTGGTGCCGGTGGTGTTCGCCCTCACCGGCGACACCCTCGCCTTCGCTGTCGACCACAAACCCAAGCGCACCAGCGCGCTCAAGCGCCTGGCCAACATCCGCACCAACCCCGCGGTCTCCCTCCTCGTCGACGACTACGACGAGGACTGGGACCACCTGTGGTGGGCACGGGCCGACGGCACGGCCACCGTGCTGCCACCGGCCGCCGACGCGGAGCGCTCCGCCGGCCACGTGCGGTTCCTGACGGCGAAGTACCGCACGCAGTACGCGGAACGCCTGCCGGAGGGCCCCGTCGTGGAGGTGGCGGTGACCCGTTGGTCCGGCTGGCACGCCACCTGAGCAACCGGGCCACGGGCTGGCAAGCAACCGCGCCACGGGCTGCCATGGGCATGCGTCAATCGCGCTCTGCTGACTGCGCGGCGGCCCGAGCCTGCCCGAGCTCCTGCGCTCCAGCCGCCTCAACCCCGCCAGGAACCAGACCACTTGAGGGCGGGCCCGGTGCCTCAGCCCCGCGGCGTCGTCCCGAGCGCGTGGGGAGCGAGCACATCGGCGATGGTCTGGTTGCGGGGCGCCGCGATGCCCAGTTCGGCGGCCATGTCGGCAACTCCACCGCTGAGCCAGGGAAGTTCCAGGCGGTTGCCGCTCTCCAGGTCGTGGTGCATGGAGGCGGTCATGCCCGCGGGCAGGGTGTCGATGAAGGCCAGCCGGTCGTCGACGAACCCCTCGTCCAGCGCCACGCCCGACGCCCGGGCCACCGCCACCGTCTCGGCCATGACGTCACGGAGCAGGGCCCGGGTGCGCGGATCGTCCCGAATGACGCCGATCGGCCGGCGCACGGCCGCCGTGGTGGCGGAGAGGCCGACGAGGAACACGAACTTCTGCCAGATCACCCGAGCGATGTCGTCGCTGATCTCGGCCTCGATACCGGCGGCACGACAGGCGGCGAGCAACTCCTCCGCCAGGGGCCGCCGTTCGGAGTGGTAGGGGCCGAACACCATCTTCTGGAGCGTGCCGGTGTGCGCGACGACGCCGGGCTCCTCGATGTGGGCGGCGATGAAACAGGCGCCGCCGACGATGTCCCGCTCGGGGAGATGACGCCGCAGCACGGTGTCCTTCTGCACCCCGTTCTGCAGGGACAGCACGGCCGTCCCCCGGGCGACCAGGGGCGCGAGCTGCTTGGCCACCTCCTCGGTGTCCCACAGCTTGACGGCGACCAGGACCAGATCCGTGGGCCCGAGTTCGTCGACGCCGCCCACCACCCGGTCCGGCGCGGTGCGGACGTCCCCCAACGAGCTGCGGACCAACAGCCCGTCGCGCCGGATGGCTTCGAGATGCCGGCCGCGCGCGACGAAGGTGACGTCGGCGCCCGCTGCCGCGAGACGGGCGCCGAAGTAGCCGCCGACGCCGCCGGCGCCGAGAACCGCGATACGCACGCTGGTGCTCCTTCCTACGGGCGGCGGGTGCCCGCCCGGTACGGGTTGCCGTGGAGGCTACCCGCGGACCGTGCTCCCGTCGGAGCCGCGCGCCACCGAGTGTGGTGAGCTTGATCACGGGCGCAGGAGGCCGGGGTGGGTGGTGGTGCTACCCCCCTCACGCCTGGAGGGCCTGCGGGATGGGCTGTTGCCGCTCTGTGCAGCAAGGTCGGTGAGGAGTGACCGGCCGAGGCGCTCGGACCGGGGCGGGCTGGAAGGTCAGGGGGCGGGTGGCATGCGGGTCTGGTGGGCGAGGTGTCTGGTCGCTGCGCTGGCAGTTGTGGCGGCGGCGAGCGGGACGGCCGCGGCGGGTCCTGCTCGGGCGGGGCAGGACACCGAGCAGGGCGTGGAGTTCCGCAGCGGGGAAGTGACACTGCACGGCACGGTCACGGCACCCGCGGGGACGGCACGGCGGCGGCGGCCCGGGATCGTGCTGGTGCACGGTTCGGGTCCGGAGACGCGGGCGAAGTACCGGGTCGAGGCGCAGGCCATGGCACGGTCCGGGTTCGTGGTCCTCAGCTACGACAAACGCACCGCGGGATACTCGCTGACCCAGCGGTCCTACCCCCAACTCGCTGACGACGCCCTGGCGGGTGTCCGGGTGCTGCGCGGGCGCGCCGATGTGGATCCCCGCAGGGTCGGGCTCTGGGGGTTCAGCGAGGGCGGCTGGGTCGTTCCCCTCGCGGCCGCGCGCTCGGCGCAGGTCTCGTACGTGGTACTGGTCGGCGCATCCGGGGTGTCCCCGGCCCGGCAATCGGCGTGGTCTCTGGAGAACAGGCTCTGGCACGAAGGCGTCGCGGGATCGCTGCTGCGGACGGTACCCGTCACCGGCACGCGGTTCCTCACGGACGCCGGCCTGCTCCCCGAGGCGGACTACGATCCGCTGCCGGCGCTGCGGCGCGTGCACCAGCCGGTTCTCGCCCTGTGGGGTGACGATCAGCAGTCGCCCCCGGCGGAGAGCGCCGTCGCCATCGGGAAGGCGCTGAGGGACGGCGGCAACACCGATGTGACTCTTCGCTTCTTCCCGCACGCCGATCACAAACTGCGTACCTCCTCCGACGGGTTCCAACGGGGCGAGCACGTGGTGCCCGGCTACGTCGAAACCATGGCCTCCTGGGTCGCGGGACGCGGACACCGGACCAACGACGCCCTGCCGCACCAGGCGAGGCGAAGCCATGCCCTGGTTCCGCTACCCCACCACGAGGGACCGGCAGCGCAGGCCGCCGCATTCGCCCTCATGGTCGTCTCGTTCGCCGCGCATCTGCTGAAGGAGTGGGTGCGCCGCCTGCGCAGGCGCCCCTGTGCTCCCGGGGCGGGCCGGGCACCGCGCTGGCTGGCCGCGACGGGGCTGGCCACCTTGCTCGGCTTCCTGGGCTACCTCGCCTTCGTGACGATGACGTTGACGCCCGGGCCGGTGCTCGGCCACCGTCCGGTGTTCTGGCTCGTCCTGCAGTTGCTGGCGGCCGGGACGGTACTGGCGGCCGTGGCAACAGTGGTGAGCTGGTGGCGAGTCAGGGCATCCGTCCCAGGCCGGACCGGCGCCCGCCTCGGGCTACTGGTCCTCGCCAGTGCGGTGTTCGTACCCTGGGCACTGTTCTGGGGTCTGGCGGCACTGTAGGTGACGCACCTGGGGTTTGGCGTCGGGCACGGGATGGGTGTCCAACACCAGCTCCTGATAAGAGACTTGGCCGTCGGGATGGTTCGGCGTTCCTCTGGCCGTCGCCTGCGGTGTCGTACTCACCCTCCCCACCCGTGTCCGACGGCCGAGAAGCTCACGTTGTGCCCGTGGTGTTCGTGGTGCCGGTGGCCGGCACGCTTCACGTTTCCGTGTCCGTGGTGACCTCTGTGGCAGCTACGGTGTGCGGGCCGGTGAGGGGGAGGGCGTTCTCGCGGTACCGGGTGGGCAGTTCGGCGCGGAGCGGCCGCGTGGCGACTCGGTCAGGTCCTCCAGTACCGGGAGCGCGTCATGGAGGAGGCGCCGCCCGTTGGGTGCCATGCGCGCGAGTTCCTCGGCGAGGACGCCGGCCGTCTCCCGGTGTCCGGCGGCGGATCACGCCACAGGGGGCAGCAGGGCCGAGCCGCCCGCGAGGCCGATGCGTTGGAGGACCGCCGAGACGTGGCGGGTGAGCAGCTCGCGGGCGGTGGGGCCGTCGCCCCGGCGGATGGCCTCGGTGATGGCGGTGTGCTCGCCGAGGTCGTCGGCGGCGTGGCCGGGGCCCGCGGTCGAGGCGGCCGCGATGCGGATCTGCTGGTCCCAGAGGGTCTCGTAGAGCCGGGCCAGGACGGGGTTGCCGCCGGCCTGCACGAGCTGGGTGTGGAAGGCGCGGGCGACGTCCAGCGCCCGCTTGGGCGAGGCGTCGTCCCCGGCCTGCGGCAGTGCCTCGGCGGCCGCGCGCATCGCCTCCGGCCCGCGCGCCGCCAGCGCGTCCAGCGCGAAGAGCTCCATCAGCAGCCGTGCCTGGAGGACGGCGTGCGCCTCGCCGGGCGTCACGGGGACGACCAGCGCGCCGCGCTTGGGGTAGAGGCGCAGGAACCCCTCGGCCTGCAATCGCAGGAACGCCTCGCGCACGGGGGTGTTGGACAGGCCCAGCTCGGTGGCGACGCCGCGTTCGGAGAGCAACTCGCCGCCCGGGTAGCGGCCGTCCAGGAGACGCTCCCTGACGTGGGTGTATGCGCGGTCGGCGGTCGGCTTCGACGGTGTCATGGCACCCATTGTGCCCCCTCGCCGCACGCATCCACCTAATCTTCCGTCTATGCTTACGTCCATCATGGTGATGCCCGCCCGCCCCTCCGCGCTCCCGCCGGGTCGCTGGCGGGGGAGGGGGGTGGCGGCCGTGGCGGTCGGCGGGCACGGGCCGGCCGGAGCCGCTGGCCGGCCTGAGAACGCCAGCGTCGAGCCGCGATCGCCTTGACCTCCGGAGGCCCACGCACCCCACGCACCCCACGCACCCCACGAAAGCCACCCTCTCCATGCCCGATTCCCCGTCCTCGCTGAACAAGGAGACGCGATGCCCACCGCCCTCTTCGTGACCTGTCTCAATGACACGCTCTATCCAGGCACCGGCCAGGCGGCCGTGACCCTCCTGCGGCGGCTCGGCGTGGCGGTGGACTTCCCCCAACAGCAGAGCTGTTGCGGGCAGATGCACTACAACACCGGCTACCGCAAGGAGACCGCGAAGCTGGCCCGCCACTTCGTGGAGGTCTTCGGCGAGTACGACGAGATCGTCGTGCCCTCCGCCTCCTGCGGCGGGCTCCCCTCCGAGGCGTACGAGAGCGCGGCCGAGGCCGCCGGGGACGCCGGACTGCTCCGCGACGTGCGCGAAATCGCCCCGCGCGTCCACGAGTTGACGCAGTACCTCACCGACACCCTCGGCGTGGAGGACGTGGGCGCCCACTTCCCGCACCGCGTCACCTACCACCCCACCTGCCACAGCCTGCGGGCGAGGGGACTGGGCGACCGCCCGTACCGCCTGCTGCGTGCCGTCGGGGGCATCGACTTCGTCGAACTGCCCGCACAGGAGGAGTGCTGCGGGTTCGGCGGCACCTTCTCGGTCAAGAACGGGGCCGTCTCCGGGGCTATGAACGGCGACAAGGCCCGGCACGTGCTGGAGACCGGGGCCCACGTCCTGGCCGCGGTCGACAACTCGTGCCTGATGAACATCGGCGGCCGGCTCACCAAGGACGGCCACGCCGTCCGCACCATGCACCTGGTCGAGATCCTGGCCCGCACCGAGGCCGACGGTCCGCTCGCGGACGTCCCGGTCGCGCGGAACGGAGCACTGCGTTGAGCAAGACCTTCATGGGCTGGCCCACCTTCCCCAAGGCCGCCGAGACCGCCACCGCCGACGAACAGTTGCGCGCGAACGTGCGCCGCGCCACCCACACCATCCGCACCAAACGCGCCGCACTGGTCGAAGAGCGCCCGGACTGGCAGGACTTGCGGGACACCGCGGCCGCGCTCAAGGACGACGTGCTCGCCCACCTCGACACGTACCTGGAGCAGATCGAGGAGAAGGTCACCGCGGCCGGCGGGACCGTCCACTGGGCCGCCGACGCCGACGAGGCCAACCGCATCGTCACCGGCCTCGTCCGGGACACCGGCGAGAGTGAGATCGTCAAGGTCAAGTCGATGCTGACGGAGGAGATCGGGCTCGACGGCGCGCTGGAGGCGGCCGGGATCAGCGCCCGTGAGACCGACCTCGCCGCGACCATCGTGCAACTCGGCGACGACCTGCCGTCCCACGTCGTGGTCCCGGCGCTGCACCGCAACCGCAGCGAGATCCGCGACATCTTCGCGCGCGAGATGGGGAAGCACGGCCGACCCGCCCCCGAGGACCTCACCGACGAACCCGAGGAACTCGCCGAGGCCGCCCGGCTGCACATGCGCGAGAAGTTCCTCAAGGCCAAGGTCGCCGTCTCCGGCGCGAACTTCATGGTCGCCGAGACCGGCACCCTGTGCATCGTCGAATCCGAGGGCAACGGCCGGATGTGCCTCACCCTCGCCGACACCCTGATCTCCGTCGTCGGCATCGAGAAGACCGTCCCCACCTGGCAGGACCTGGAGGTCTACCTCCAACTCCTGGCCCGCAGCGCCACCGGCGAGCGGATGGCCCCCTACACCAGCACCTGGACCGGCGTCACCGACGGCGACGGCCCGCGCGCCTTCCACCTGGTGCTCGTCGACAACGGCCGCACCCGCGCGCTCGCCGACCCGGTCGGCCGCCAGGCGCTGCGCTGCATCCGCTGCGGCGCCTGCATGAACATCTGCCCCGTCTACGAGCGCACCGGCGGCCAAACCTACGGCTCGGTGTACCCGGGTCCGATCGGCGCGATCCTCAACCCCCTGCTCAAGGGCGCGGACGACCCGCAGACCGCCTCCCTCCCGTACGCCTCCTCGCTGTGCGGCGCCTGCAACGAGGTCTGCCCGGTCAAGATCCGGTTCACCGACGTCCTCCTCAAGCTGCGCCACGACGTCGCCGAGGGCGATGCCAAGGTCAAGCACCGCGCGGAGAAGGTCGCCCTGAAGGCCGTCGAGGGCGTCATGGACCGCGGCCCGCTGTGGAACGCCGCCGTCAAGGCCGCGGGCACCGCGGGCCGCCTGCTGCCCAAGGACATGAACCTGCCCGGACCGCTGCACGGTTGGACCGACAGCCGCGCCCTGCCCGACATCCCCAAGGAGTCCTTCCGCAGTTGGTGGAAGCGGACCGAAGGAGGCACCAAGTGAGCTCGCGCGAGACCGTATTGCGCCGTATCCGCCAGGCCACCGCCGACCTGCCCCGAGACCCCACCCCCACCCCCCGCTCCTATCTGCGCCACGCTCCCACGGTGGCGCCCGGGGACCAGGACGGCGTCCTCGCGCTGCTGATCGAGCGGCTCACGGAATACGGGGCGGAGGTGCGCCGCGTCGCCGACGCGGACCTGTCGGTGGCCGTGGCCCACGCCCTGGCGGCGGCGCGCTCCGCCGTCGCCCCCGCCGGACTGCCCGACGCCTGGCTCGCCCAGTGGTACGGCCTCGTCCGCCGCGACGCCCCACCCCTCACACCCGCCGAACTCGACGCCACCGACGCGGTGGTGACCACCTGCGCGGCCGCCATCGCCGAGTCCGGCACCCTCGTCCTGGACGGCGGCCCCGGGCAGGGCAGGCGCGCCCCCACCCTGCTGCCCGACCTCCACGTCTGCGTCGTCCGCGAGTCCCAGGTGCACTCCGCGATGCCCGAGGCGATCGGTCGCCTCGACGCGTCCCGCCCCCTGACCTGGATCAGCGGCCCCTCCGCCACCGCCGACATCGAGATGATCCGGGTCCAAGGCGTCCATGGTCCACGGCGGTTGACGGTGCTCCTCGTGCCGTGACGCGGTGCGGTGCTGTGCGGTTGCGGTGTCCGGCACGGGCGGGGGAGCTCGCTTGCGCCGGGCGCCGTGCGGAACCTCGGCCGCGGTGCCGTCCGGGGCGGATCGGAGCGTTTCCCCTCATCGCCGATGTGACCAAGATCATCGTGATTTGGCCGGCTAACTGATCTTGTGTGCAGACGAGTTGTGCCACGATCATGCCAACTATCCCGCGAGTGATCGCGTGGCCGGAGTGTCGCCTTCCTCCGGCCTCCCCCACACCATGCTCCCGAGGGGCCAACTGTGCTCAAGACCATCAGACGTGCCGTTTTGCCGGCCCTCGCCGCCACGTCCCTGCTCGTCATCACCGGGTGTTCGCAGGGGTCGTCCGACACCTCAGCGGCCGGAAAGGGCGACGGCAGGGACTCGTCGGTCACCGCCGAGAGCGCGGACGCCGATTCGCCGCTCGCGGTGGCGGCGGCGCCCACCGACGCGGCGGCGCCCACCGACGCGGCGGCGCCCACCGGTTCGGGCGCACCCAGTGCCGTGGCGAAGCCGGGCAGGGGTGGCCGACCGGCGGCCAAGTCGTCGCTGAAGATCGTCAGCTTCGACGCGAAGAGCGGGCGCGCCGTGATCGCCGGGCCGGCTCACGGCACCCCGTCGAAGGGCACCGACGAAACCGGGAACGGGCACGGAAACCGGGACGAGGGCCACGGGAAGGACCAAGGGAAGGCCCCGACCACCAAGCCCTCGACCCCGAAGCCCTCACCTTCCAAGCCCCCGGCGCCGGTTGCGGTCGGTGACGTCTTCGCCAGCGCCCCCGTTCCCGGCGCGCCGCGCGGTGCGTTGGCCAAGGTCACCGAGGTGGTGGGCAAGACCGAGCAGGGCACGGAGGTCAAGACCACACCGGCCACGCTCGGCGCCCTGCTCGGCGGCTCCACCGCCAAGGGCCGGATACCCGTCGACCCCTCGACCATGAAGGTCGAACCCATCGCCCCGCACGTGCGGGTCTCCTGGGCGAAGACCGGCACGGTGCGCTTCGGGCCCGAAGGCGCCCACCTGCCGCTGGGCGACCTGCGCCTCGACGTGAGCGCCGCCCTGCCCACCGTCCAGACGTCCGCGGGCACCGCCGACGCCTCCGCCTCCGGCTTCGTCCAACTCAAGCCCGAAGTCGACTTCTCCTACGACGGCAAGGGCACCACCACCGGTACCCCCGGCACCGCATCCGTGGGCCTGACCGGCAACTGGGCCTCACAGTGGGAACTCAAGGGCCAGGCAACCGGCGGCAAAACCATCCGACTGCCGTTCGCCAAGCTCCACAGTGACCCCGTCGTCTGGATCGGCGGCGTCGTCCCGGTCGTGGTCAACCTCGACCTCACCTGCTACCTCCAGATCGACGCCGACGGCAAGGCAAGCGTCGACGTCAAACAGGACATCAAGGGCCACTTCCAGGTCGGCGGCTCCTACAGCCGCGCCAAGGGCTGGGCCCCCGTCGCCCAGGCCGACATGCACGGCACCCCGCTGACGGCCACCGCAACGGCCGCCGGACACGTCAAGGCCGCCCTCGGCGCAGAAGCCAGCGTCGGCCTCTACGGCACCGTCGGCGTCACCGGCAAACTCGCCCCCTACCTGCGCGCCGAGGTCACGGGCACGGCCACCGGATCATCGAACGGCACCGGCTCCCTCGTCGGAAAGTGGGCGGCCTATGGTGGCGTCGACCTCTCCGGCGACCTCTGGGCCCACCTGAACATCTTCGGCACCCCTCTCTTCGAGCGCAGCATCCCCCTCGGCCCCCTCAACCACGAATGGAAACTCGCCGGCGGCGAGGGCGCGGTCCGCACACCCGCGAAGCGCCCCTGACCACACGCTGAACACCTCCCAAACCCCCGCGGATCGGACTTCCGGCGGGGGTTTGGCATACCTCGATGTACCTCTATGCCGATGTGCCTCGATATGCCTCGATGCACCTCGGCGTCGCCGTGCCCCAGGGGCAGCGCTCTCTCCGAATCCCCAACTCCCCAACTCCCCGAACCCTCGCCCCCCAAAGGGACGTCGCCGAAGCGGCCGGCCAGCCAGTCACGTCCGGCAGGCTCAACCCGCATGAGTGGGGTCGCCCGCGGCACCGTCGGCGGGTCCCACTACGGTTTGGCACATGACAGAGCGACGACGTGCGATCCTCAGCGGCTCGACCTTCGAGGAACGGATCGGCTACGCCCGCGCCGTGGTCGACGGAGACTGGGTGCACGTGTCCGGGACGACCGGCTTCGACTACACCACGATGACCATCTCCGGCGACGTGGTGACGCAGGCCGAGCAGTGCCTGCGCAACATCGAGGCCGCACTGACGGAGGCCGGCGGCACCCTCGCCGACGTGGTGCGGGTGCGCTACCTGCTCCCCGAACGCGAGGACTTCGAGCCCTGCTGGCCGGTGCTCCGCCGCCACTTCGGCCCGGTGCAGCCGGCCGCCACGATGCAGGTGTGCGGCCTCGCCGACCCCCGCATGAAGATCGAGATCGAGGTGACCGCGCGCCGAAGTGCCGCCTGACGAGCGGTTTGTGCCACCAAGGTGCGCTTTGACGGTTTTGTTCATCCCTGCATCGCGCGCCTCCGGTAATCGGCGGGCGAAATGCGGATGGAGCCTCCACCGGTCCCGCCCGTCCGGGGTCAGCCTCAGCCCGACCTCGGAACGGGCCTCCTCGGGACCACCCGGGCAGCCGTCCGCACCGAACCCCTCCACCCCCCATCCCCATCCCGATCTCCGTCCCTCGTGTCCACGTCTGTTGTTTCTGTGTTTCTGTGTTCCTGTGTAGGAGGCACCGCCGTGCTTGATCGTCTGTCGTCGCTCCCCTCTGCTGCCGCGCTGGGAGAGCTCTCGGGCGGCCGTCTGGCGAAGGAGCCGATGTCGGCAGCCGAAGCCGGTCGTGCGGTGCGGGACGAGCTACGGCCGGACGTGGACCCGCAGTTGAACATGGCGACGTTCATCACCACGTGGATGGAGCCGGAGGCCGACGCGTTGATGGCCGAGTACGCCAACCGCAACACCGTCGATGGGGTGAAGCCGCTGCGCACGGCCGAGTTGTCACGGCGCTGCATCGCCGCGCTCGCCGACCTGTGGCACGCGCCCGATGCGGACGCGGCACCCGGCGTGGCGACCGGTGGGTCCAGCGAGGCGTGCATGCTGGCGGGCCTGGCGATGCTGATGCAGTGGCGGGCCCGCCGTGGCACGCGAGGCGCCCGGCCGAACCTGGTGATGGGGACCGCGGTCCATGTCTGCTGGACGAAGTTCTGCGCCTACTGGGACGTGGAGGCCCGGAAGGTGCCGCTGGAGGGCGACCGGTTCGTCATCGACCCGCAGGCCGCGGCGGACCTCTGCGACGAGAACACCATCGGCGTCGTCACCGTGCTCGGCACCACCTTCGACGGCGCCTACGAACCGGTGCGGGAGGTGTGCGAGGCACTGGACGTGCGGGAAGAGCGGGACGGCATCGCGGTGCCGGTGCACGTGGACGCGGCCTCCGGCGGCATGGTGGCGCCGTTCCTGGAACCGCAGTTGCTGTGGGACTTCCGGCTGCCCCGAGTGATGTCGATCAACACCTCCGGCCACAAGTACGGGCTGGTCTACCCGGGGCTGGGCTGGCTGGTCTGGCGCGACGCCGCGGCCGTCCCCGCGGCGCTGGGCTTCGAGGTCGACTACACCGGCGGGGCCATGGCCAGCCAGACCCTCACCTTCACCCAGCCCGCGGCCCAAATCGCCGTGCAGTACTACCAGTTCCTGCGGCTGGGCCAGGAGGGCTACCGCGAGATCATGCAGCACTGCCGCGCTCTCGCGGGCCTCCTTGCCGACGGCATCGACGAACTCGACGGCCTGCGCGCGGTCACCCGCGGCACCCAACTGCCGGTGGTCGCCTTCACCACGCGGGACGACGCCCCGTTCACCGTGGCGGAGGTCACCGACCAACTGAGCCGACGCGGCTGGCTCGTTCCCGCCTACACCCTGCCGCCGAACCGCACTGACCTCACCGTCGCCCGCCTGGTCATCCGCCGCGACTTCTCGCCCGCCCTGGCCAGGCGTCTCACCGCCGACCTGGCTGACGCCGTGACGGCCCTGCGCGGCGGACGACCCGGCCGTTGATCCTGGCGGTTCGCCCACGTGCGTGCTGAGACCCTGGGCGCTCACTTCGCCGGTCCGCGGCCGATCAGTGATCAACGTCCGGCTCGCGCCCGTGCTCGCGACTCCTAGAGATCGAACTTCACGCAATCGACCGTGCCTCCAATCGACCGTGCCTCCACGGAAATCGTGCCTCGACGGAAATCGCGCCTCCATGGAAATGGTGCCTCCGCGGAACGTGAACTTGCTTCGATGGCGGCTTGGTGATGACTGGTGATCCCTTGGCCTCTGGTGGTCTCTGGTGATGGAGGGGGTCGCGAACCGTATTGGCCGTGCGCAGGGCCTTGAGGCACAGGGTGTGGAGGTGGAGCTCGGAGGCAGCGGTCGGGTGTCGGTGCCCCTCAGGTGAGCAGGCCACCCGCCCGCGCCAGGACGCCCATCTGACCGCCCGTCCCCGTCCCCGTCCCCATCGCCGTCGCCGTCCCCGGAGCGTGGCCAGGCGCGGTGCCATCCGGCCGCAGGCTTCGGCATGGAACTGCCACCGGAAGAGCTTCTGTCGATGCGGTAGTTGGCCGCTCGGTGCCACTCCTTTCACTGTGTCGATTATCCGGAGTGTTCGTAATTTTCCGATGGTGTTGGTTCATCGAGGGGATTGTTGCGAGGGCCTTCGGGGTTACTCAACGGTCTCTGCCGCACGGCGAGTTGGGGTGGCCGAGACTCGCCCGCTACGCCGGTCCGGTTGTTCAAGGGAAGGTAATGGAAAGGGAAAGATGTTGTCATGTCCATTCAACGCGCGTAGCGCCGGGTGTGGGCGCTGCGCTTTCCTCGAAGGGTGTCTCTCCAACCCCCCACATTTCAGGAGACGTTGATGCCCCGCGCTGCTCTGGGTCTGTCGGCCGCTGCCGTGATCATTGTCGGTGTGACCGCCGCTCCGGCGCTGGCTGATCCGCCGGCCCCGCCGTCGACGTCGACGATCCGCGCAGAATTGGCCGCCCTGAAGGTGGCCGCCCCGCACTCCATGGACGGCTACGCCCGCGACAAGTTCTCCATATGGGCCAAGCAGCCCGACGGCTGCACCACCCGCCAAGAGGTCCTCGCCCGCGACGGCAAGGACGTCCAGGACAAGCCCGGTAGCTGCCAGCCGTCGAGCGGCTCGTGGTACTCCGCGTACGACGACGCCACCGTCACCAACGTCGCCCAGGCCACCATCGACCACATGGTCCCGCTCGCCGAAGCCTGGCGCTCCGGCGCCGACGGCTGGACCGCCGACCAACGCAAGGCGTTCGGCAACGACTTGAAGGACCCCCAGCTACTGATTGCCTCGGAGTCCTCCAACAGCTCCAAGAGCGACAGCGGTCCGGCTGACTGGAAGCCGACCAACCACGCCTTCTGGTGCACCTACGCCAAGGACTACACCCACATCAAGTCGATCTGGAAGCTCACCACGACCGACGCCGAGAAGAAGGCCGTGTCCTCCATGCTCGACACCTGCACCAACTGACGCGCCGCGCCATGATCCGCCTCCCACGCACCCCAAGGGGCTCGGGCTGCGTGGGAGGCGATGCCCTGGCCGGCCCGCCGAGGCGCTCGCTACCTCTACCCCTACCCCTACCGCTACTGCGGAGAGGGGTGGTTGGTCCGGAAGTAGTGGCCCTTTTCGAGGTCGGCTATCAGCTCGGGGTGAGTCGGCTGCCATCCCAGGAGCGTGCGGGTCTTGTCGCTCGACGTTGGCACGTCGGCCGTGAGGAACCTCCCCAGCCAGCCGAAGTGCCGTTCCGCGTCGTCGGGGGCCACGGAGGCCGTCGGGATGTCGAGATGTCGACCGATGAGCTCGGCGATCGTGCGGACCGGCACGCCCTCCTCTGCGATCCCGTGCAGCACCGACCCCGCCGGTGCCTGCTCCACCGCAAGACGGAACAGGCGCGCGGCGTCGCGTCGGTGGACGGTGCACCAGCGGTTGGAGCCGTCCCCGATGTACCCGGAGACACCCTTTTCGCGGGCGATGCCGATCAGTGCCGGGATGAAGCCGTGATCCCCCTCGTCGTGGACCGACGGGGGAAGGCGTAGCACCGAGGAGCGGACACCGCGCTCGGCGAGGGAGAGGGTGGTCTGCGCCGCGGCCCCTCGTGCCGACGCGACGGAACCCGGTACGGGAAAGTCCTCTTCGGTCGCCACGCGCCCCGAGGGCAAGCCGACCGTTCCGGAGGCGATGACCAGCGGTCGGTCCGACCCTTCCAGTACGGCGCCGATCGCCTCGATGGCGCGCAGGTCGATGCGCGCGGCGTTCTCGTGCTGCGAGAAATCGTGGATGAAGGCGAGATGGATGACTCCGTCGGCCGCCGCGGCGCCCGCGCGCAGGCTGTCGAGATCCTCAAGGGAGCCGCGGTGCACCGCGGCGCCGGCGGCGCTCAACGCTTCGGCCGAGGCGTCCGAACGCGCGAGCCCGACGACCTGGTGGCCCGCGCCGATGAGCTCGGGAACGACGGCGGAACCGATGAAGCCGGAAGCGCCGGTGACAAATACACGCATGAGAAGACCTCCTAGTGCTCAATCGCCCCGGGGCACGCAGGAGTCACCGCGGAACGGATCGATGTCAGTCACTGACATCAACAGTAGCACCGATGTCAGTCACTGTCATGGCGTCGCTGCGATCACGTAGGATGCGGAGCATGAGTCGATGGGAGCCCAACACACGCGGCAGGCTTGAACAGGCGGCATTGGATCTCTACAACGAGCACGGTTACGAACAGACCACCGTGGCGGAGATCGCCAAGCGCGCGGGACTGACGGAGCGGACGTTCTTCCGGCACTTCGCCGACAAGCGCGAGGTCCTGTTCGCCAACGCCGGCTCCCTGCAAGACCTCTTCGTGCACGCCGTCGCCGAAGCGCCCGACACCGCGGCGCCGATCGACGCGATGGCCGGGGCCCTCGATGCCGTCGCCGCACAGTTCCGAGGACGACGGGACGGGGTCCTGCGGCGACAGGCCGTCATCGTCGCCAACCCGGAGCTCCAGGAACGCGAGCTGATCAAACTGGCCTCGTTGTCCGCCGCCCTCGCCGACACCCTGCGCCAGCGCGGCGTCAAGGACCCCACCGCCAGCCTGACCGCGGAAACGGGAATGGCCGTCTTCAAGGTCGCCTTCGAGCGCTGGATCGGCGAAGGCGAGGACCGGGAATTTCCGGACCTCATCCGGGAGTTGCTCGAAGAACTCAAAGCAGTGACGGCGGGCGGCGCCTAGTAGGTCCTGTCCAGCGGTCAAGTTCGGGCAGGGCTCGGTAAGTTGGCTGCATGTCTTCTGTACTTGTTGTTGGTTACGACCCGCAAGCGATACCTGGCGTCGACGGGAAGGACCTTCGCGCGGCGCTCGATGTGGAGCTGGCCCGGTTCGGTGAGCACGGCATCGACGCGGCCATGACGTTGATCGTGTTCGACGAATCAGCCGAGCCCACCCTCGTCGCATCGTTGACCAAGCAGCCGTGGGACGTCGTGGTCGTCGGCGGCGGGATCCGCAAGGCCGAGCCGCTGCTTCCGCTCTTCGAACGGATCGTGAACCTGATCCGGCGCCATGCGCCCCAGGCCGCGATCGCGTTCAACACCAGTGGCGGGGACAGCGTCGAGGCCGCGCAGCGGTGGCTCTGAATCCCGGCTGCCCGATCGCGTCCTGGGCCACAGTCAGTTCGAGGCAACGGTAACGGTGCCGTGGAAGACGTAGATGCGCTTGTCGAACCTGGTGGCCACGGCCCGGAAGTTTTTCTATGCCAATGAGCCTTTGCCAACCTCACTTTGAGCAGTTCAGG
Source organism: Streptomyces sp. WZ-12 (assembly GCF_028898845.1). NCBI lineage: Bacteria > Bacillati > Actinomycetota > Actinomycetes > Kitasatosporales > Streptomycetaceae > Streptomyces > Streptomyces sp. WZ-12. Next base: position 8,825,562 of record NZ_CP118574.1, read on the forward strand.
TGAAGCGTCAGCACTGCTTGAACGACGCCGGTGATGCGGGTGGTGCTGCAGCGGAGTTTGCGCAGGAGGCGCCACGTTTTGAGCGTGGCCATCGCCTGCTCTCCGAGAGCCCGAATGCGCGCATGTGCGACGTTAACAGCTTGCTGACCTGCGGAGAGGTTGTTGTGCCGGCCGCGGAAGGGCACCCGGACACTCCCGCCGGCGCCCTGGTATCCCTTGTCCGCCCAGCAGGCCAGGTCGGCATCAGACAGGGCGTTGATGATGCCGTGAGTGCGGGCGGCCTTGATGTCGTGGACGGCGCCGGGCAGGGCGGGCGATGCCCACAACAGTCGGCCGTGCGGGTCGGTGAGGACCTGCACGTTCATCCCGTGCTTGCGATGCTTGCCCGAATAGAAGGGTCGGTCGGCGGCGATCCGGTCGATCGGCAGCAGGGTCCCGTCCAAGATGACGAACGCCTTGCCCTGTGCCGCCTTCACCGCCGCCGCGAGCTCCGGCGCCAGGGCGGCCAGCAGTTCCACGGCTTCGGCGACATATCGGTAGACGGTGCTGAGACCAACCTTGAACCCGGCTGCGAGCTGCGCATACGTGTGCCCACAGCGCAGGTGCGCCAACACCAGCAGGGCCTGTCGGCCAGCGGGCAGCCGGCGCCAGCGCGTACCCCGCCCGGCCCGGTGTGCAGCCAGTTGAGCCGTCAGAAACCGCAGGTGGGAAGTGGACAGGTCGAGCGCGGACGGGTAGACAAGCACGCGAAGCTCCTGGAGCAGACGAGCGATCTTGGTCGTGAACTCGTCTACCAGGAGCTTCGTCATGTCACGCACCTGGGCCCCACCCCAACACCCCATCAAGCCCAGCAGGTTGGCAAAGGCTCAATGACTCCGAGCGATGGCCCGGCGGCTTGGGCGGTGGAGGGCGACGGCTCGACGGGGCCCGCGGTTCGGTGGGGCGGCCGGTCCTGACAGGGGCGAGCCCTGGCTCGATAACTCCTCTGTTGAGCAAGTGTGTTGAATGAATCCGGCGAGCCGGTTCTTACCCAAGATCGCCAGCGAGTGCCGGAACGTCGGCGAACGCGGCGTCGGCCGGCTGTCCGCACACCTTCCCGGCCGTCTCGCCCGCGAAGCTGAACACTCCGGCCAACTCCGGGCCTCGCCGCCCCCGGACGACCAGCGGGCTTCCGCTGTCCCCGAAGCACATCGTCGTGCGGCCGTCGGGTATGTCACGGGCGCAGAAGGCCGATGCCTCGTCCACGACCGCCGGGGTCTGGGCGGCGCACTGGGCGTGAGTGCGGATGGTGAGATCGCCGCGGCGCATCACGTCGCCGCGGATCTCCCGCTCCGGTCGGCTCGGGTCCGGCGCGGCCGTCGTGCCGTGACTGAAGATCGATGCGCGTGTGCCTGGGGTCGGCCGATGCTGGGCGAGGGTGAGCGGTGTGACGCCGGGCACCGGGCTGCTCAGCCGTATTTCCGCGATGTCGTAGGCCGCCGAGGAGAGTTCCGGGGAACCGGGATCGACGGGAGAGGGCAGGAGCCGGTACTTGGGATGCAAGGTGATGCCCCGGATGCCCCGAACGACGCCCGGATCGCGCGACAGCACGGCGGAGCCGATGTGCACCTCCGCTCGCCGGAAATCCGCGCCGTCAAGGCAGTGCGCGGCGGTGAGCACCCGATCCGGGGCGATGAGCGCCCCGCCGCAGGAGGCGCGATCCAACAAGGGGGCATCGCCCTTCATCGCCAGCGTCGCCAACCACGGTGCCGCGCCTGGCCGCGGCATCTGCGTGCCACCCGACATGGCCTGCGCCGGGCCGGCCGTGACCAGGGCCGCGGCCACGACGTTGCCGAGGACGGTGCGGGAGCGGAAGAGGTCCTGCGCCGGGCCGGCCGTGACCAGGGCCGCAGCCACCCCGACCACGGCCGTGCCGAACGCCGCCACCCGTACCCACGCCCCGCGTCCACGCCACGGCCTCCGCTGCCGGTCCGCCGTGTCCGCCCTACGTGCCCGTTCGCCCCTCATGCCGTCCCCGCCCTTTCAGCATCCGACTGCCGGCTTGATCCCGTCTCAAGAAACGAACGTAGCGGGGGAGTTGGGCGACGTCGTCAGACCTCGGGTTGGGGTCCCGTGTCAACCCGTGGTTGTATGCGGTGGAGGACGGCCTCAAGAGCGACCAGGACCCGGGAGCCCGCGTGACTCACCGCGCCGAACGACCAGAGGCCGACCGGAGCGCGCCCTCCCCACAACGTGCCGCCGAAGTGCGGGAGATCGCCGACCGCGTCACGCACTGGGCCGCGGCCCGACCCGACATCGTCGGCCTGCTCCTCGTCGGGTCGTACGCCCGCAACGCCGCGCGTACCGACTCCGACGTCGACATCGTCCTGCTCACGACGGATCGGTCGCGATACGCCGAGGACACCTGGGCCGACGGGCTCGCCCTCGGGGAGTTGGTGCGGACCCGGGCCTGGGGGCCCCTCAACGAACGGCGCCATGCACTGGCCTCCGGACTGGAAGTCGAGGTCAACATCGGTCCTCCCGACTGGGCGCGGACCGACCCGGTCGACCCCGGCACGCGCCGCGTCGTCACCGCCGGCGCCCGCCCCTTGCACGACCCGGCGGGGCTGCTGGACGCCCTGATCCGGGCCTGTCGACCATGACCGGCGCCAGGAGCTCACGCCGTGGCCCGGGCGCACCTCAACGTGCCTGCTTGCCCGCCCGCCACTCGGGCGCGAGCACCGACCAGACCTCCATGTCGTGCCGCTTGCCCCGGTACGGGTAGACCTCCCGCAGCACGCCCTCCTTGGTCATCCCCAGGCGTCGCGCCACGGCGATACTGGCCTCGTTCGCCGTCGCGACCACCCACTCCACGCGGTGGATGCCCCGCTCCTCGACGGCCCAGTCGATGATCACGCGGGCGGCCCTGGTCACCAGCCCCTTGCCGACCGCCGACGGCTCCAGCCAACAGCCCGCCTCGGCGGTGCCCAGCATGACGTCCATCGTCCGGAACAGGACGCCGCCCACCAACTTGCCCTCGGTCCAGATGCCGTAGATCCGCCCCGCGTCGGCCGCTGCCTTCTCGGCGTACGCCTGGAGGTACGAGTGGCTCGTGACGAGGTCCGTGACCGCATCCGGCATCCCGATGTGCTGACCGATGTGCTCCCGGCCCCGATTTATGTGGGCCAGGAACTCCTCGGCGTGCCACGGTTCCAGCCGACGCAACTCCGCGCCGTCGTCACCCAGGCAAATCGTGAACATCGTCCCCTCCAGGATCGGCATCGAGTACAGAGATCAAGCACAGAAAGAAGCAGAGAAAGAAGCAGGCGCGGGGGTAAGCGGACAAACCCACGCGGGTACGCGGCGACCCGGCGCAGACGCACGGCACGGGAATCAGAGCACACCGCCGGGAATGTTCTCACGGACGGTGACGGGGGAGGTTGGTGGCTGCCCAGTCCGAGGGCCCCAAGGCGCCCCTCACCAGGCACGAGCCGTCTCGGCGAGCGGGCCCGCGACCCCAGGGCTGTACTGGGAGGGACGAAATGGCGGGTAGCGGTAGATCACAGTACGGAGAGGCATCGTGGAACTGGGCTTCCTGAACGCGGTGTACGCGACCGGGGGACCGTATGCCTGTGCCTATCTCGACACCTCGCGGGACACCGACGCATCGGAACGGACGCTGGAGCTCCGCCGACGACAGGTCTGCGCGGAACTCACACAGCAGGGCGCGGACGCCGCCACGGTGGCCGCCGTGGCCGCGGTCGCCGGCTGTGACGGGGACATCGCCGGACGGCACGGGCAGGCCATCGTCGCCCACGGCGGACAGGTGGTACTCACCGAGGAACTGCCCGAGCCGCCGGAGCGCGACCAGGCCACGTTCGACGCGCTGCCCGACCTGATGCCGTTGGCGCTGCAGTGCGCTCCGGACATCCGCTACGTGGCCGCCACCGTGCACAGCCTGCCGGGCCCGCAGGGCGAGCCCTCGGACCGGCTGGAAGTGGCGTTCCAGGCCGGGGCATGGCCGAGCAGCGCCGTCGCGCCCGGAGACTGCCACCGCATGCGCGGTCCGGCCGTCGGTTGGTTCGACGGCGCCCGGCCCATCGCCGACCGCGTCGCCGAACTGGCCAGGCGCGGCGACGCCGAGGCGATCGTGCTCGGCGGCATCCCCTGGGCCCGCAATGTACTGGCCGACCGGCTGGCCGAACGGTGGCGCCGACGCCTGGTCACCACCGATGGCGACGGCTATCCGGCCCCGCCCGGTAGGGCACTGATGGAGGCGGAACTCGCCGAGGTGTTCCAGGGGAAACTGCGCGCCGCCGACCTGGCCCGGCTGGACCTGTTCCTGGCCCGGCGGACCAGCGGACACGGCGCCGTCGAGGGCCTGACCGACGTCGTGACCGCCCTACGACGCTCCCAAGTCGGTGCCCTACTGGTCAACGAGCCCATGAGCTTCCCGGCACAAACCCAGGTCGACACGGGGGCGACGCCGAGCGATCTGCCCGAAGCCGCCCGGGAGCCCTATGGCGCACTCGGCTTCCACGCCGGGCCCGCACGCGCCGCCGTGATCCGGGCCGCGGTACGCACCGGCGCGAGCCTCGTGGTGGTACCGCAGCACCAACTCGCCCTGGACGGCGGGCTGGGCGCACTGCTGCGCTACGCCGGACCGGCGCGCACCGCGCACTTCGTGCGCCCGAGCCACCGCTGAACAGGCCGAGGCCGACGGAACCCCTGCTGCGGGGCGTGACGGGACTACGTCGTCCTCCAGGGCGGCCGGGGCGAGGTCGGCCGTAGCCGACGTAGCATCGCGTGAACGCGATCAGCTCCACGTCGGAATTCGGCGCACTGAGGCGGGAGTTGTCCCTCGGCAGGCCGACGGCACCGCTTCCCGCCCAGTAAGGAACGACGCCATGACCACCCCACGCGCGCTCCCCTTCCCCCTGGAACCCACCCCCATCCATGTGGCCGACGAGGGCCTCGACGACCTGCGCGCCCGCCTCGCGCTGACCCGTCCGCCGCTGGACGAGGGGAACGAGGACTGGTCCTACGGCGTCCCGAACAGCTATCTCCGTGAGCTGGTCGCCTATTGGCGGGACGGCTACGACTGGCGCAAGGCCGAGTCCGCCATCAACGCCTACGAGCACTACCAGGTGACCGTCGCCGGTGTCCCGGTGCACTTCCTGCGCAAGCCCGGCCACGGCCCCCGCCCGATCCCGCTGATCCTCACCCACGGCTGGCCCTGGACGTTCTGGCACTGGTCGAAGGTGATCGATCCGCTCGCCGACCCGGCCGCCTTCGGCGGTGACCCCGCCGACGCGTTCGACGTCATCGTGCCGTCCCTGCCCGGCTTCGGATTCCCCGGCCCGCTCACCGGCTTTCCGGACGTCAACTTCTGGAAGGTCTCCGACCTTTGGCACACCCTGATGACCGAGACCCTGGGATACGGGAAGTACGCAGCCGGGGGCTGCGACATCGGCGGGATCGTCTCCAGCCAGCTCGGCCACAAGTACGCCGACGAGCTGTACGGCATCCACATCGGCTCCGGGCTGCCGCTCGACTTCTTCAACGGCCCCCGCGCCTGGGACCTCGCCCAGAAACGGCCCCTCACCGACGACCAGCCCGCCGACGTCCGTGCCCGCGTCATCGAGATGGACCACCGCTCGGCGTCCCACCTCGCCGTGCACAGGCTCGACGGCGCCACCCTGGCCCACGCGTTGAGCGACTCACCCGCCGGACTGCTCGCCTGGCTGCTGGAGCGCTGGCACGCCTGGAGCGACAACGGCGGCGACATCGAGTCCGTCTTCACCAAAGACGACCTGCTCACCCACGCCACGATCTACTGGGTGAACAACTCCATCGGCACGTCGATGCGTTACTACGCCAACGCCAACCGCTACCCCTGGACCCCCTCCCACGACCGCACCCCGGTCGTGCAGACACCGGTCGGCCTCACCTTCGTCACGTACGAGAACCCGCCCGGCATCCACACCGCCGACGACCGCGTGCGGGCGTTCAAGACCGGCCCGCAGGCCGGTTGGTTCAACCACGTCAACGTCAACGCCCATGACCACGGCGGCCACTTCATCCCCTGGGAGAACCCCGACGCCTGGGTCAACGACCTGCGCCGCACCTTCCACGACCGCAGGCCCTGAACGACCCTCGCGGGCTCGTCCGACCACGGGACGGGGGAACGCCACCCGGCGGGGGCGGGGCGCCGATCGACCGGGTTCACGGCCCGCCATCGCGCCTCGTCGCGCTCATCGGTCAACTCGGCTATGCAGGCGCCGTCTTCCGTCCCCAGCGCGGCAGTCGGCATCCGGCACGCGCCTTTCGGCCAACGCGGCGACGTTGGCCTTGCTCGATGCCCCATCGATCGGTCCATCGGGTAGACACGCCTCCATCCGTCCGCTTCGGACAGTCGGAGCGGGGGCCGATCGCGCGGGAGCCGACCGTGGTGTTGCCGAAGCCGGTCATGCGTCGGGGCGGCTGGGGCGGCAGCCTCGCGGTTGCCGGGCCGCCCGCCGACGACGTGTGGAAATCGTCAACGTGCCAGGGCAGTTCACCCGTCCGCCATGACGGGTGTCAGTGGTGTGCGTCATGCTGGGAGCAATAGGCGGGTGCAGTGGGGCGGATGACGCCAGGACGGGGGTTCGATGGTTCCGGGGACGGCGGCACAGTTGACGACCCTGTTGGTACTGGTGTTGCCGGGGGTCTTCTACCAGGCCGTGCGGGAACGGCTGCTGGGCAGTGTGGCCGCCGAGCAGGAGCCGCAGAATCGATTGGTGCGCGCGGTCGCCGTGGGCGCGCTGCTCGATGCCCTGTATGCCCTGACGCTCGGGCCGTGGCTGGTCGACTTGCTGGCCGGGGGCGGGCACGGGCCGCTTGCCGGGGTGTTGGCGCACCCTCGGCGGGCGGGGATAGCCGCGCTGTTGTTGATCGTCGCCGTGCCGTCCGCCGCGGCCTGGGCGGAGAGTGCCTGGCGGAGTCGGCGCGCGGTCGCCACGTACGACCCCACACCGACGGCCTGGGACGCGCTGTTCCACGACCGTGGGTCCTGCTTCGTGCGGGTGCGGCTCAAGAGTGGCTTGTGGGTGGGCGGTTGGCTGGGTTCGCGGTCAGCGGTGTCGGCCTATCCCCAGCCGGGCGACCTTTACTTGCAGGCGCAGTACCGGATGGGGGCCGACGGGAGGTTCCTCGGGCGGATACCCGCCACGGGCGGGGTCTACGTACGGGCCGCCGATGTCGAAGTGCTGGAAGTCCTGCTGCCGCCGGCGGCGGGGGAGAGGGAGGGAGCTGGCGATGACGGAGCATCAGGAGATCGGGAGCAGCGGGAGCAACGGCGGCAAGGGGGGCAAGGAGAGTAAGGAGAGCAACGGGAGCGATGATGCGGCGCTGGAGGAGCTGGTCAGACAGTTTTCGGCCCGCCGGACCTATCGGCCCACGGACGGCGTGAGCGAGCCCGAGGAGCCGCCGCAGGGGTCCTCGGGGACGGCCATGGGGGACACCTCGGCGACCGGATCGGGAGGCGGGGAAGCGGACGCCCCCTGAGTGGGGTGCGTGACGCGTCAGGCTCCGGTGTGGATGTGCGCGGCCCAGAGGTGCGGCGCCTGCGCGAAGCGGTTGCGCAGCGACCGCACCGGGTGGTGCAGGGCCAGGGCCGGGTCCAACGGGCGCCGTCGGGCCACGTCCTCGGCCAGCGCCCCGTAGAACTCCCCGGTGAGGCCGGTCGCCAGGGTGTCGGAGACGGTCCACAGGGTGCCGATCACATGCGGGTAGCCGGCCAGTTGGAAGGACGAAGCCAACTGCACCGCCTCGTCGGGCAGCGTGATGCCGCCCTGGGAGGTGGAGCAGGCGGACAGCACGGCCAGCTCCGGACTGACCGGACGCTGGGCGGCGGCCTGCTGCGCGGTCAACCTGCCGTCGTACAGGACCAGTCCGCTCACCGAGGGGCTGAGCAGGTCGCTGACACCGTGGCAGCTGAAGTGCACCCAGGGGTGCGCGGGCAGTGCCTCGGCAACGGCCGAGACGGTGGCGGCGTCGCCGGCCAACAGCCGGCCGTCGGGGAACAGTTCGGCCAGCAGGGCGGCCTCGTCCGAGGCGCCGGGCAACGGCGGGGCATCGGGCGTCTCGGCGAGGGCGACGACCAGCGGGGCCGGGCGCTGTCGGGCGCCGCGGTCCAGACGGCCGCGCGCCCTGAGGAGGGCGCGCACCGTGGGCGTGTACGAGGAGACGGCGCGGTCCACGACCCAGGTGCCGGAGTCCGGCGCGCCGCGCCCGGCGGCGTGCAGCGGCAGGAAGGACAACCAGCCCGTGGGGCACCACCACACCCGGGGCCACGGCTCGCCGTCGCCCGGTACGGCCCGCAGGCCGAGCCGGTCGAGCACGGGGGCCGCGACGGTGTCCCACAGCCATGCCAGGACCTCGGTGAGGCTGCGCATCGCGGCCACCGCCCGGGACACCCCCTGCTCCCCGTACGCCTCGTCGATGCCCTGGATGAAGTCCGTGGCCCGGGTCAGTACGGCGTCCGGTGTGAGGCCGGGCAGGGGCAGTACCTCGATGCCGGCGTCGGGGGTCAGGAGGAGGGCGTCGGAGCGGTAGGCGCTGACGTTGAGGATCACGACCGGGCCGTCGGCGGCCGCGGTGAGCAGTTCCGGCAGCGCGGGCGGGCGGAGGAAGTCCGCGAAGTCGGGCAACGTCCGGATCTCCGCGAGGAGTTCGTCCCAGCGGCGGGCCAGGGCATGCCGGTTCTCGGTCGCGCCCCCGACCGGCGGCGCGGCCGGCGGGACGGTGGGCGGCCCGGAGGGGCCGAGCAGCGCCGGCGGGCGCGCGGCGGGCGCGCTCAGCCGCTCGCGGAGCTCCTCGAACTCGGCCGCGAGCGCGGGCGCGACGGCCCGCAACCGCGAGGCGTCCGCGCGGTCCTCCACTCCCTGGGCGAGCAGCACGCCCCGGCCCTGCTCCAGCAGCGTCAAGGCCCGGCCGGGGTCGCCGGCGCGCAGGGCGAGCGCCGCGGCATCGCCGGCCAGGCCCGCACTGGCGCGCAACCGCTCCTCCTGATCGGCGCGGGCGAGGCTGCGCGGCGCCAGGCGCGGCAGCAACTCCACGGCGTACGCATGGCCGTCGAGCGCCTCGGCGTCCGCGCCCGCGTGCGCGGCGGCCTGGCCCCAAGTACGGGCCGCCAACAGCCGGACGGTCAGCGGGGAGGCCGGATTCCGCGCGGACTCCCGCGCGAGGCGGACCGCCTCCGCCAGATCGACGTCCGCGCCGACGAAGGCCAGCCGCTCCTGCGCGGCCGCCAGGATCCACTGGGCGCGGGCCTGATCGGGATGGCCCTCGGAGAGCCGGGCGAGGGCCTCCCGGGCCGCGGTGACCGCCCGGTGGAGCATGCGCACCACCGCGGGATCGGCACCGTCCTCGGCGACCTGGGCGCCGAGCAGATGGGTCGCGGCCAGATTGACCAGGGCGAACGCGCGCCAGGGGTGGTCCGCACCGAACCCGGACACCGCCTCATCGAGGGCGCGTTGGGCCTCGGTGATCGTCGGGCCGCCGGGGCCTTCCCCGGCGAGGGCCCGACTCTGCAGCAGCAGGCCCAGGTTGAGCGCGGCAAACTGCGGGCCGGACCGCTCGCCGTGCTCCCGCGCCCGCGCCCGGCGCAACAGCGCGGCCGCCTCGTCGGCGGCGGCCGGGTCGCCGGTGATCTCGTACCAACCGCGCAGCGCCTCGGCGAGGTTGTTCAGCAGCCCCGCCCGGTCGAAGGCGTCCGGCGGGCCCTCGTCCACGGCCCGCCGCAGCACCGTCACGGCCTCCGCCTGCCAGGCGCGGTCACCGGTGAGCTGAGCGCGCTGGGCCAGAACGGCGCCCAGATTGGTCAGCACATTGCCGTGCGAGGCATGGCCCGCGGGCACCGTGGCGGCCGCCTCACGGAGCCGGTCGACGGCCGTGTCCATCAGCGCCTCGTCGCCGGTGGCGGCCGCCCGGCCCCACACGGCGTGCCCGAAACTGGTGAGGACGAGACAGCGCTCGTCGGACGTCTTGGGAGTGGCGGCGAGGGCGGTGGCATAGTGCTCCAACGCCTCCTCGCGGTCCCGCTCGTCGTGGGTGTGCTGGTACAGCTCCATCAGCCCGTTGGCCAGGCCCGTCAACGCCCTGGGTGCCGGCGGCCCGGGCGGCGCCGCGCACGCCTCCCGATGCCGCTCGACGGCCTCCCGCAACGGACCGGCCTCGCCGGTGAAGCGGGCCAGTGAACGCAGGGCGTGCCCGAGACGGGTGAGGGTGTCGGCCCCACTGGGCGTGCCCGGGCCGGCCGCCGCCACCGCATCGCGCAGCACGGCGACGGCCTCCGCCAGCAGGGACCGGTCCGAGCGGACCTCCGCCACGTGGTGCAGCGCATCGCCGAGGTTGCCCATCCGGTGCACCCGGAAGTGGTCGTCCGGCGGCGTGAGTTCGACGGCCGCGCGATGCGCCCGCACCGCCTCGGCCAGCAGCTCCACGTCCCCGTCGCGCCGGCCGAGCGTGGCCAGGGCGGCGCCGAGGTTCGAGTGCCGCACGGCCCGTTCGGACGGGCTGGTGCGGGGCGCGCAGGCCAGCGCCTCGCGCAGCAGGCGCGCCCCCTCCTCGTAGAGCTGCGGGGTGCCGGTGGCGACGGCTCGCCCGAGGTGGATGCCGCCGAGGTCGGAGAGGAACTCCGAGCGGCGCAGATCGCCCTCCGGGAGCAGGGCGATGCCCCGGTGCATCTCGTCGGCGCCCTCCTGCCAGCCGGCCGCGTCGTCAAGAGCGGCGCGGCCGGCGAGGGCCGCCCCCAGGTCGAAGCGCACCGTGGCCTCGAAGCCGCTGTTCGGCGACGGCAGGGTCAGACAGGCGCGGAAGCAGTCGATCGCCTCGCCCGGGTCGGAGCCAGTGCCGGAGCCCAAGCCGGCCGTGCTCCAACCGTCCGTCACCGCACCGCCGTTGCGGCCGGTGGTCTTCAGGCACCGGCCGAGTTGGAGCAGGACCTCGGCCCGCTCCTGCGAATGCTCAGGGACCTCCCCGGCGAGGCCGCGCAACAGCGCGATCGGCCCGGCGAGGTCGGCGACCCCGCCGGATGCGCCACCCGCGAGCGCCCGCAACCGCATCAGGTCCGCCAACTCCGCGCCGCGCAGCATGCGTTGGCGCAGGTCCTGCTCCGCCGTGGCCTCGAACGCCCGCCGGGCCAGCTCCACCGCCTCGTCCAGCTCGGCGAGCCGACCGCTGGTCACATTGCGGGAACGCAGCACACCGGAGAGCACGAAACACGCCTGGGCGTACACCGGATGGCCCGGCGGCGCGGCCTCGACGGCATCGCGGGCGGCCGCGTACGCGTCGGCCAGGACATCGGTGCCGTCGGTGCGGACGGCCCGCCCCTTGAGGGCCAGGCCGAGGTTGGTGAGGTACGCGGCGCGCTCGACCGGGTTCGGCGCCGCGTCCGCGGCCCGGCGGCAGGCGGTGATGCCCTCGTCGTACAGGGCCGCGTCGTCGCCGCCCTCCATGGCGCGCATGATTAACGCCATGCCGAGATCGGTCAGCACGGCGGCGGAAGGGTTCGGCTCCGCAGTGGCCACCGCCTCGCGCAGCAGCGCGACCGCCTCCGGCAGCACGGACGGATCGTCCAGGATCGGCGCGGTGGTGGACAGCGTCGAACCCAGCGCGGCGCGGTGCAACAGGCCGTGCGGGTCCTGCGGAGTGCTCAGCCGCACGGCCGTCCGCAACTCCGTCACACTCTCCCGCGCCGCGTCCCGGTCATGGGCGGCAGTGGCCAGGAACCGGAGCCCGAACCCCAAGTTCCCGTGCCTACGGGCCTGTTCGGCCCCTTCGAGGGGAGCGGCCGCCACCGCCGCGCGACTCCGCTCGATGCCCTCGGCCAGCACCTCCCGCCCGGCCCCCTCCCGGAAGGCGTGCACGAGCGCCAGCCCGAGGTCCGACAGACAGGTGCCCTGCTCGGCGCTCCCGGCCGGAAAACCGGCGACGGCCTGCCGCAACAGGGTCTCGGCCACCTGCAACGCCCTGGGGTGCCGGCCCCGTTCATGAACCATCAAGGCCCCGACGCCGGCCTCGTACGCCAGCAGCGGATCGGCATCGGCGCCGGCGGACCGGCCGGCGAGCGTGTCCAGGAGCGGATGCAGCACCGGGGGCGCGTGCTCGGGATCGCCCAGCCCCGCGAAGGACAGCACGGCCGAGCCGAGCGCCGCCCGATCCTGCCCGCCACTCGCGAGAAAGCGACACCAGTCGGCGTAGGCCAGCGCGAAGACCGCCAACCCTCGGACCGAGCCGTCGGGCAACACCACATCGGCCCGCACGGCTTCGGCGGCCGAGGCCGCCTCCGGACCGAGGAACCAGTGCAGGGCTTCGGCGTCGCTCTCGACCCGTTGCACCTGCGCCAGAATGCGCTGGGCCGCTGCTTCGGCGGTCATGTGGTTGTCCCTCCCCCGGGGAGACGGGAGCGGGTTCGGGAACGCGCCGCCCCACGCACCGCCACCGCAACGGCCGTCCGCGCCATCCGCACACCCCGCCGGTACCGTCCCCGATCCGTCCATCGCCATCGATCCCGTCCTCCCCAATTGTGGGTCTCCCACCCGGGAATCACCATCCGCATCGGGCATGGACAGCGTTAACAACGGTCGCCCACGGAGAGGGGAAGTAGCCTGAACAGGCCCGCAGCCCGGCCTAATCCGCAGGACAACCTGATGTGCGGGTCAAGCAGCAGAGAGAGGGAGCTGATCCGGCCATGCGTCCTCCCAGTCTCCTGGCCGTCTTCGCGCACCCGGACGACGAGTCCCTGTCGGCGGGTGGCGTGCTGGCCCGCCACGCGGCCGGCGGCGCCCGCACCGCGGTCGTCACCGCGACCTGGACGGCAGGCAGCCGGCGCGCCGCGGAACTGGCCGATGCGCTGCGCATCCTGGGCGCCGGCGCACCCCGCCTGCTCGGCTACGCCGACGCGAAGGTGCCCGAATCCGCCCCGAACAGTCCCCGGTTCTGTGACGCCCCGCTCGACGAGGCGGTGTGCCGACTGGTCGGGCACATCCGGGAGTTCCGCCCGGAAATCGTCGTCACCCACGACGCCTACGGGGGAATGACCGGCCACCCGGACCACGTCCACACCCATCGGGTGACCGTACTGGCCGTGCACGCCGCCGGGTTGGACCGGCGCTACCCGGAGGCCGGCGCCCCCTGGCGACCGAGCGCCCTCTACCTGGCCACCCATCCGCACTCCGCCGCACGGGCGTTGGGCCCCCGCCTGGTCCGGGAGGGCCGGCCGATGCTCAGCGTCCCGGACGAGTGGATCACCGCGACCGTCGACGTCCGACCATGGAGGGCACAGAAGATCGGTGCCGTCCTGGCCCACCGCTCCGAAGTGGCGCGCGGTGCCCTGCCGGGCCGGCTCGCCGCCCTGTCCCCGTCCGACCGGGAAGAACTGTTGGCCACCGAGTGGTACATCCGTCACACCCCCGTCCCCACGGAGGCGACGACCCCGGTCCAGACGGAGCTGACCACCTGAACCGCGCGCCGGCTTTCGTCCTGATCCCCGCGTCAGTCCTCGTCCTCGTCCGCACTGGACAGCGCCTCGGTGACCATGCGGGTGGCGAAGTCGGGGTCGTCGGTGATGCGGTTGATGTGCTCCGCGAGCAGGAAGGCGGTGACTTCCAGGGGAGTCATCTCCGCCTCGGTCCAGTAACCGTACTGACTGCGCCACAGGTTGGGGCTCAGACCGGTGCCCGCCGCGATGACCAGGCCCGCCATGGTGGGGATGGCCTCCGGGCGGACGCTCTTGGGCATCATGCGCATCGTGGCCACGAGGCTGGGCACCACGTACTCGATGACGTCCTTGTCGTGCTCCTGATGCGCCTTCCGCAGCCACGTCATGAACACATAGATGAGCGTGCACGCGCCATCCAGTACGTCATTGGCCCCCTTGGGGCCCAGCGACGCGGTGAACTGGTCGATCAACTCCTGTTGCTCGGGGTCGGTACCGGTCTTGCCGTCGTGGATGCTCTTCAGCCGAGAGTCGATCATCATGAGCGCCGCGCCCACATCGCCGACGGGAGCGTGTTGGGGGTCGTAGAGCGAAGACACGGATTCCTCCTCGGATGACTGCACTGGGCAGCAGGGCGTATCCGTACGGTAGTCGGCCGAGGGGGCGGGGGGCGGCGGCTTATCACTTTTCGGACGAAGGAATCCACTTTCGGTGACGCCACCGAATGGGGCGACGTCGGGTGACCTCGCGGTCAGGCGTTCGTTGAGGAGGGGGCCATTTTCCGCACCCTTGGAGGCAAGGCAGCATGCCCCTCAACGACTTGGACCCGGTCGTCGCGAAGTTCGTCGATGCGCTCAACACCGGTGACAGCAACGACCTCTTCGGCCTGCTCACACCGGACGCGACCATGAGCGACGACGGCACCGACCGCGACCTCCGCGACTGGCTCCAGAGTGAGGCCCTTGGCAGCAACGGCCGGATGGACGTCGAATCCGTGGCGGACGGCGGGACCGCCTTGGTGGCCAACTACACCAACGACCGCTGGGGAGCCATGCGCACCGCATGGCGCTTCACGGTCTCCGGCGACAAGATCTCCCGCTTCGAGACCGGGCAGGCCTGAGCGGGGAGTGCCGGTCGGGCGGGGGCGCCGAACAGGCCCAGGCGGTGCTCGCCGCCTGGGCGCGTGCGGGGGGCGTCAGTTGGCTGCGGCAGCCAGGCGTGCGCGCCACCAGTCCACCGTTGCGCTGATCTGCTCGTCGATGGGGGTGGCGCGGACCGTGAACTCCGCCTCGTAGGCGCTGGCGTCCACCACGAACGGGCGGTCGAACTGGTAGCGGGTTTCCCTGAGTTCGCGGATCAGCGGGGAGAACAGGCCCGCCAGGCCCAACACGGCCGGGGACAGCGGGCGCACCGCGACCGGGCCCGTCTCCGCGCGCGCCGCGAGGCGGTCGACCATCTCCCGGACGGACAGCGCGGGCGCCGTGGGGACGTGCCAGGCACGTCCCCACGCCCGCTCCTCGCCCGCGATCTCGACCAACGCCCGGGCCACGTCGGGGAGATAGGTCCAGCCGTGCGGGGCGTTCGGGTCTCCCAACGTGGAGACCGGCTTGCCGCGCAGCAGCCGTGGCATGACCCGCGCGGCCAGGTGCCCGCCGTCGGTCACCCCGGGCCCGAAGAAGTCCGAGGCCCGCACCTCGACCGCCTTGATCCGACCCTGCTCGTGCAGCGCCTGCGCCTGCTCCCAAACGGCCGCGCGCGCCCGCCCCTTGGGGCCGGTCGCCGCCAGCGGCAACTCCTCCGTCAGGGGCCGGTCCACCGGGCCGTAGCCGTAGAGATTGCCCAACATGACCAAGGCGGCCCCGGCCGCCTCGGCCGCCGCGCACAACGCCGAGGCCAGCGGCGGCCAGTCAGTCGCCCAACGCGGCAGGACAGGCGCGGCACAACTGAAGATCGCCGTGGCGCCCCGCACGGCCTCGGTCAGACGCGCGGCGTCCGACGCGTCCAACGCGAGGTGTTCGATGCCTGGTTCGGCGGCCCGGCCCGACGCGGTGACGACCCGTACCGAGTGGCCCCGTTCGACCAACAGCCGCGCCGTGGCCGCCCCCGCGGGCCCGAATCCTATGACGACGTAGAGACTCACCCCGGCACAGTAGCGCGGCCCCGGGGCGCACGTTGCGGCGAGTGCGCCAGGCACCCCGAGAGCTGTGTTCGTGTCAGTGGGCATCCGGTCCGGGGCACGGGGGTAGCGGACGCAGTGACTGCGCAGCCCGCGGGGCCTACCGACCCAACCGGGCGGCGGCGTCCCGCGTCATCCGGCGCACCACCTCTCCCGCGGGCAGGATTTCCCCGACCCGGCCCACCCCCTCGCCGACGATCACCCCCGCGACGTCGTAGTCCTCCGCCGAGACGCCGGCCCTGAACTCCGCGGCGGCCTCGGCAAGATGAGCGTCGAGCGCGGACTCATGACCGTGCCACCGGTCGATGAACGGGTTGCGCAGCAGCCGCCCGTCGTACTCGGCCGGCCAGTCGTACTGCCGCACGATGTCGTAGACCCTGGTGCGCACGGTGTCGTCGCCGCCGGCCGCCAACGCACGGGCCTGGGCGCGATCGGAGACCACCGCCTCCTCCGTCGCCCAGAACCGGGTTCCGACCAGGACACCGTCCGCGCCGAGGGCGAGCGCGGCGGCGAGTCCGCGACCGTCCACCACGCCACCGGCGCCCAACAGCAGCGTGTCGGGGGAGCGGTCGGCGATCAGGTCCGCGACATCGGGGACGAGGGTGAACGTCGAGCGTGTGCCCCCGCCGTGCCCGCCGGCCTCGCCGCCCTGCGCGACGACGACGTCCGCGCCGGCATCGAGGACCCGCCGGGCCTGTTCGAGTGTGTGGACCTGGCAGATCAGTGGCACGCCGGCGCCGCGGATCCGGTCGACGAACGGCGTCGGGTCGCCGAACGACAGCATCACGGCGGCGGGTTGGTGTTCCAGGGCGATGTCGAGAAGTTCGGGGCGACGGGCCAGGCTCCAGGTGATGAAGCCGCACCCCACCCGGGTGCCAGCCGCGGCGGCGAACTGGTCCTTCAGCCACTGCTCGTCGCCGTAGCCGCCGCCGATGAGGCCGAGCCCGCCTGCGGCGGACACCGCCACGGCGAGGCGGGCCCCGGAGACGAAGTCCATGGGGGCGAGCACCACCGGGTGCTCGATTCCGAGGGCGTGGGTGAAGCGCGTCGTCAGCAAGGCGAAGTCCCCTTCGTTCAGGCGGCGGCCCGTTGGCCGTGCGTCCGGCGGTGCGGCGTCAAGAGGGACAGTAGGTTCGCCAGGACTTCAGATCCAACGATTGCTGGTGATGGGAGCCATCGCCGGAAGCGAACTCTCCGATGGTCAACGGGCATCGGACCG
This sequence comes from Streptomyces sp. WZ-12, assembly GCF_028898845.1. Classification (NCBI taxonomy): domain Bacteria; kingdom Bacillati; phylum Actinomycetota; class Actinomycetes; order Kitasatosporales; family Streptomycetaceae; genus Streptomyces; species Streptomyces sp. WZ-12. The sequence goes on from NZ_CP118574.1 coordinate 8,842,416, forward strand.
GCACACCACCCGCCGCTGCGGACTCCCGACCATGCGCAGGACGGGTGGCCCCGGCTCCACCGCCTGCACATGCGTGAGGAACCGCGTCAACGCGGGCAGGGGTGGCGCGTCGGCGCGCCGGACGAAGACGGTCTGCGCGCCCGCCTCCGCCTCCGGCAGCTCGTGCACCCGGACCTGGTCGCGGGCGGCGTGCCGCTCGACGACGGCAGCGGGCAGCAGACTGACTCCCATACCCGCCCCGACACAGCCGAGGATGCCGTCCAACGTCCCCAATTCCATACAGCGAACGCCAACCGCGCCCCGTGCCCGTAGGACGCTCTCCAACCGCCGTCGATAGGAGCAACCGGTCCGAAAGACGAGGATCTTGGGATCGGTCAGCACGGCATCCAGGTCGGTGATCCGATGGGCCGTGAGCAGGACCAGGCGCTCGTCGAACAGCGGTGTCTCCACCAGGTCGGGCTGCCGCACCGGCCCGCTGACCAGCGCGCCGTCGAGACGGTATGCCAGCACGTCCCGTATGAGCTGCTCGGTCGACCCGGTGGCCAGTGACAGGTCGACGCGTGGGCAGTCCTCGATGAAGGCGGCGAGGGCACCGGGCAGGCGCAGACCCGCGGTGGTCTCCATGGAGCCGATCCGCAACGGTCCACTCGGATCCGCCTCGTCGCCGATGACGTGCCGCGCCTCGTCGACCAGCCTGTCGATGCGCTCCGCGTACGGCAGCAGCCGCTCGCCCACGCTCGTCAGCGCCACGCCCCGGGCATGCCGACGGAACAGCGGAGCACCGAGCTCCTTCTCCAACGCGTGGATCCGGGCGCTGACGTTCGACTGCACGGTGTGCAGTTCCTGAGCGGCTCTGGTGATGCCGCGGGTGCGCGCGACGGCCAAGTAGATCCGCAGGTCGGACAGTTGCACGGTGACCTCCACAGGACGGGACTTGATGGTCTCGCTCACGTCGTCGACGGCAGTGCCGTGTCCGGCAACCCTGGCCCCGCCGAGCAGCTCGCGTGGCCGGGCGGGGGCAGCATGCCTGGCGGACACTGTCTGGGCGGTGCTATACGCCGGTGGCGCCGTCGATGCGTTCCCGGAGCAGGTCGGCGTGGCCGTTGTGGCGGGCGTACTCCTCGATCATGTGGACGTAGATCCAGCGGAGGTTGACGTCCTGCCCCATGAAGCGACCGGTGTCCGTCAGGGCACGGCCGGCGCAGAGCGCGCGGGCGCGGGCGATTTCCCCGCGCCAGGTGGCGAGAGCGTCGCGCAACGTGGCGCTCTCGGCCAACTCGAAGCCACCGTCGGGACCATTCGGATCAGCCTGCGGATCGTAGAGGGGCGGGGCTTCTTCTCCGGCGAACACCCGGCGGAACCAGTTCCGCTCCACCTCCGCCAGGTGCTGGACGAGGCCCGTCAGCGTAAAGCCGGACGGTGGCACGGACGCGACCGCGGCCTGCTCATCGTCCAGCCCCTCGCACTTCATGGCGAGCGTCGTGCGGTGGAAGTCGAGCCAACCTTCGAGCGTGGTGCGCTCATCGACGTTCAGGGGCGGCATGGGGCGTTCGATGGTGGTCATCGGTCGATTATCGTCGGCGGTCCAATCCGCTGGCAGGCGGGCCGGCGCGGCGGGCCAACGGGCCAGGCCCGGCTGTGCCGCGCCCTACCGAACGGTCCGCCGCAGCACGCAGTCTCCGCACAACCCCCCACCAGGAACGCGGTAGTACAGGCAGCAGCTCCGCCGGGAGAATCCGGGACCGGCGGGATCCAGCGTGCCCGTGTCGCGCAGCAGCGGATCGTTCAGCAGGGAGGCGGCCAGCGCCACGGCCCGCTCCGCCGCCTCCCCGCGGCCCTCCTGGCGGCACCAACCAACCAACACCCGGAGGGTACCGACCAGCGCCGACGCCGCGTTGCCCCACAGGAGTTGGGAGGAGAGCGGGGACACGGTGACGACGGCGCGTTGCAGCGGAACCAGATGACCGTGCAGCACGGCCGCCCGCAGCCGGCCCACCGGTCCCTCGTCCAGTCCCTCGCCCAAGCCCTCCTCCGGGTCCTCCTCCGGGACTTTCGCAGCGGCCGACGGCAGTGCGGACGGGGAGGGGAGCCAGAGTTCGTCCGGCGTGCTCCGCTCCGGATGCCACCACAGGGCCTCGCCGCCGAGATGCGGGACGCGCCCCGCGAGCACCGCGGGTGCGAGGGCGATCGACCACAGGCGCCCGGCGAGTCCCTGGTACACGAGGGACGCCGCGACCCGCCGCTCCGTCGTCCCGAGCCGTGCGGCCACCGTCTCCACGCGGTTGCGCAACGTCGGTACGGAGCTCCCGAGAGAGAGCTCCGACAGGGGGAGGAAGCCCTGGTCCCGCGGTGTGCCGGCGTCAGTCCGCACGGCGAAGAACGGTCCCACGGCGGCGGCGCGGCGAAGGACCGCAGTCATCGGTTCCTGTGGCATCGGTCCTCCCCGGTGCGGGTTGGGGGTTGCGGGCGGGATGGCAACGGTACGGGCGGGTCGGGTCGGTTCACGCACCGGACCGGGGGGTCCCGGCTGCGGACAGGCGGACCGCCTCACCCGCCGTCACGGGGGCACCCGCCTCAACGGAGTGCAGGACGTGTGCCAGGACCTCCGCACCTCTCACCACTCTGGGGCCCGGCCGGTTGAAGTAGGCAGGACCGTCGAGCACCCAGACCGCATCCTCGCGCACGGCGGGCAACTCGTCCCAGCCAGGCAGTTCGGTGAGCAGACCGCGCTCCCGCAACGTGCGTTCGGGACTGAAGCCGCAGGGCAGGATGAGGAGGACGTCCGGGCGCGCGGCGCGTACCGCACTCCACTCCATCGGCTCGGTGTGCTCGTCCGGCGCCGCGAGCATCGGTGAGCCGCCCGCGCAGGTGATCTGCTCCGGTACCCAGTGCCCCGCGGGCCAGAGCGGGTCGAGCCACTCGATGGCCACCACGCGCGGCCGCGGCCGATCTGCGGTCAGCCGCTGCACCTTCGCCAGCCGCGCGCGCAGCTCCTCCCGCCGTCGCTCGGCGCGCTCGGGAACACCCAACAGCGTGCCGACGGTGACCAGACAGTCCAACACATCGCCCAGGGTGCGTGGTTCCAGGCTCAGTACCTTGGTGTCCGCCTCCAGCATCCGGACGGCCCGGGAGACGCTGCCGTACGACACCGCGCACACCTCGCAGAGGTCCTGCGTGAGGACCACCTCCGGAGCGAGGGCGGCGAGGGCCTGAGCGTCGAGGGCGTAGAGCGAGGAACCCGAGTGAGAGGCGCCGCCCACCGCGTCGGAGATCTCCCGGCTGGTCATCGCGTCCGCCGAGAAGTCGGCAGCCGTGACGATGGGCACCCCGGCGACGGCCTCCGGCGGCCAGTCGCATTCGTGGGTGCGGCCCACCAGGTCGGCAGTCAGCCCGAGTTCGGCCACGATGTCCGTGGCCGCCGGCAGCAGGGAGACGATGTGCATGCGTCGACCTTAGGGCCTGCCCGACGGATCGGGGTTGGACAGACCCCGGGCGCAGGAGTGCGGCTCGGTGGCTTCCGCAGGGCGCTCAACGCCGGGCGTGACGGATCTCCAAGCGTCCGAACCCCAGGGCCCCGGAGATCCGGATCGTCGGCCCGCCGGGGCGCGGATCCCGTGGGGGCTTGTAGCGCAGGTCCTTCCACGTGGTGTGCAGGCCCTCTACGTCAACGACCGCGTCGCGGGGCACCGTGATCCTGGCCCCACCGGTGCCGAGTTGCAGCTCGATGTCGACGACCGGATGCTCGATGATCGCCCGGGACAGATCCAGTCGCACCTTTCCGAAGGCGGAATCGACCTTGAGGTTCCGAGGCACCCGCCATGCGCCGCGCCGCTGGATCCGTCCGCTGATGGCGGCGATCGTCGACGCGGTGCCCGGGTCCTCCTCCGGGAGCGAAGCGAGAGCCGACACGAGCTCGCTGTGCTCCTTGGCGGAGAGCACCTGGTGGAGGCGTGCGTCCAACTCCTCGTGGGAGATGAGCTGTTCGGCATACGCCTGTTGCAGACGCCGCACGGCCGCATCACGGTCGTCTTCGCCTATCCGGGGCGGCGAGTCTTCCGGTGAGGGAGTCACCGCGTCAGCCTACTGCCGCACCGGCGATGCGCACGCTCCAAGGTCCGTGGAGCGGTGTCTGCTCCTTCCGTTGGCCTTCCGTTGGCCGCAGACCCTGCGTCGCCGAGCCCGGGCGGCTGCTTTTCCACGGGCATTCCGCCGGTCCGAGTGGCACACTGCCGTCGACAGGGCCGGGGTCGGCCATGCCACCGGCCGCCACGGTGCTCGGCGATGCAATCCGCTGCGACGTCAGGGGGTGGGCTCCGTCGTCAACACCGCACGCGTGAACTCATTCGTCCGCTGGACATTGCTGCGCTTGACGACGTACTTACCAACGACGGCTACCAGGCCAACCTGCCGGTCGACGCAGTGTCGTCCACAGTCTGCGCGAGGCATGCGGCCAGTGATCCGCATCGCCCGTACTCTAGGTCCTACCGACATCGGGTTGCCGTCCGGTGGCACGGCATCAAATTTGTGGGTGGCGAAGACTGGAGGCAACACCTCATGCTGATCGCTCAGCGACCCTCGTTGACCGAGGAGATCGTGGAGGAATGTCGTTCCCGGTTCGTGATCGAACCGTTGGAGCCCGGCTTCGGTTACACGCTGGGCAACTCCCTGCGACGGACCCTGCTCTCCTCGATCCCGGGTGCGGCGGTCACGTCCATCCGCATCGACGGCGTGCTGCACGAGTTCACCACCGTGCCCGGGGTCAAGGAAGACGTCACCGACCTGATTCTGAACATCAAGCAGTTGGTGGTGTCCTCCGAACAGGATGAGCCGGTCGTGATGTACCTGCGCAAGCAGGGGCCCGGCCTGGTCACCGCCGCGGACATCGCGCCGCCGGCCGGTGTCGAGGTGCACAACCCCGACCTGGTCCTGGCCACGTTGAACGGCAAGGGCAAGCTGGAGTTGGAGCTGACCGTCGAGCGCGGTCGCGGCTATGTCTCGGCCGTTCAGAACAAGCAGGTCGGCCAGGAGATCGGCCGGATCCCGGTCGACTCGATCTACTCGCCGGTGCTCAAGGTCACGTACAAGGTCGAGGCGACCCGTGTCGAGCAGCGCACCGACTTCGACAAGCTGGTGGTCGACGTCGAGACCAAGGAGGCGATGCGTCCGCGCGACGCGATGGCCTCGGCCGGTAAGACGCTGGTGGAGCTGTTCGGCCTCGCCCGCGAGCTGAACATCGACGCCGAGGGCATCGACATGGGCCCGTCCCCGACGGACGCCGCGCAGGCGGCCGATCTGGCGGTGCCGATCGAGGAGTTGGAGCTCACCGTCCGCTCCTACAACTGCCTCAAGCGCGAGGGCATCCACTCCGTGGGCGAGCTCGTGGCACGTAGCGAGGCGGACCTGCTCGACGTCCGCAACTTCGGTGCGAAGTCGATCGACGAGGTCAAGGCGAAACTCGCCGCCATGGGCCTCACGTTCAGGGACAGCCCACCCGGATTCGACCCGAGCGCCGCGGCCGACGCCTTCGACGCGGGCAACGACACGGGCTTTACCGAGACCGAGCAGTACTGAGCCGGCGCGAGGGCGTCCTCATCACGCGGCTGACTCGTGGAAGGCGGCGATCAGCGTCCGACTGTCGCCCCGTCGCCTTTGCCCGCCGTCCGCCGTAGCGGGAGACTGCCGCTTCCAGCCAGGTGCACGGCGGACGTCCGGCACCGATCCGCAGGCACTGGCGCGAACGTCCTTCGGAGTCAGCGACGCGTTCCAACGTCCCCCGCTGGTGGGGCCGTTGGGCTCGGCGGCCGCGTTCAGCGGGAGCCCTGGAATCCCAGGGCTCCCGCGTGAGCGACCGCGCGTGGCGTCAACGCGCGAACTTCTCGATGGCCGCCGGGGTGACGGGGGTGAAGAAGTTGACGAGATTGCCGTCGGGGTCGCGGAACAGCAGCGACCGGTTGCCCCACGGCATCGTGGTGGGCTCGGTGACGAAGTCGGCGACGAAGCCGGTCAGGTTCTGGTGAACGCGGTCCACGTCGTCGACGAGGAACTCGGTGATCACGCTGTGGTTGGCCGCCGGGCGAGCGGAGCCCGGGGCGAAGAGCGGGACGGTGCGGGTGCCGGCGATCGCGAGGGTTGCGCCCGCGGTCTTGAGTTCGGCGAAGTCTTCGGTCGCCCACGTCGCCCGCGCCCCGGTTGCTCGCTCGTAGAACTCGACGAGGCGCGCGACGTCGCTGGTGATGATGCGGATCGAGACGAAGTCCATGGGATCTCCCTGACTGTGCTGGAGGCGTGCACTGCGCAGGCTAGGAGAAATAGTGGACAGAATCGGTCCTGTATTCGCGCTAGGTTGTGCGCATGCCTCGACCCACTGGCCGCGTGCTGACACTCCTGGAGCTGCTGCAGTCCGGCGGCACCCGGACCGTGGCCGAACTCGCCGACCGGCTCGGCGTCGAAGGACGCACCGTGCGGCGGTATGTGGACCAACTGATCGACCTCGACGTGCCCGTGGAGTCGGTGCGCGGCCGCTACGGCGGGTACCGGCTCGCGCCCGGCTACCGCTTGCCTCCGCTCATGCTCGGCGACGACGAGGCGCTGGCCGTGCTGCTCGGCCTGATCGCCGGCCGCCGAACAGGGCTGACGACGACGGAACGCACGGCCAACGAGACGGCATCGGCGAAGATCCGGCGGGTGCTGCCCCAGCACATCGCCCGCCGCCTCGACGCGCTCCTGGAGGCCCTTGCCTTCACGGGGCAGCCCGGCGAGTTCGACACCCCGGACTCCGGGGTCCTGCTCACCCTCGCCGATGCGGTGCGAAACCACCGACCGGTCGCCATCCGCTACACCGACCGCGACGGACGGCACAGCGAACGCACGCTGCACGCTTACGGGATCGTCGCCCACTCCGGCCGGTGGTACGTCACCGGCAAGGACGCCCGGCTCGACGAGGACCGAACCCTCCGGCTCGACCGCATCGCCGACGCCAGAACCCTGCCCGGCTCGTTCGAAGCACCCGTGGGTCCCGATCCGGCACAGCGCGTGGTGTCAGGGTTCGCCGCGGCCGAGTACCAGCACGAGGTGACCCTGCGGATCCACGGGACAGTTGAGCAGATCCGGGCCCAACTTCCCGCCAGCGTCGCGAGCCTGGACGAGCCCGGGCCCGAGCCCGCGGCAGGCCAGGACCGGGCCGCCGAGCGCTGGCGGCGCGTCGAGCTACGGGCGGAGCGGCTCGATTGGTTGCCGCCGGTACTCGCCGCGCTCGACCGGCCGTTCGCCATCGAGCGCCCCGATGAACTGCGCGACCTCGTCAGCGCGTTCGCCGATCGCCTCGCGTCCTACGCCCGCCATGCCTGAGAGCGAGGAATCAAGGTCAGATGGAAGGGGTGGGCGTACGGACCGGCCGGTACGGCGCCGACCGGCCGCCGGGCTTGACTCGTGCGGCGACTCGGCCATGCCGATCACCTCTTCGCCTCTCCCTTTTCGCCAACAAATCTTGGTCTTATGCCAGAGGGGCGTCAAGACGCGCACTCCCCGGGCCGTAGAAGTACGTAGGTTCGTTCGTTGCGCCTATCGCGGTGCGCGATACCGTGAAGGCGTGGCCTCTGATGCAACGCCGCAGCCTCCCGAGAGTGACGCGGCGATCGCATCCGTCAGCGTCCTCGGGGAGGACTCCCGGCGGCGGATGTTCGCGTTCATCCGACGGCAAACCCGCCCCGTGACCCGGGACGAGGCGGCCGCCAGCGTGGGCATCTCGCGCAAGCTCGCCGCCTTCCACCTCGACAAGCTGGTCGACGCCGGCCTCCTGCGCGCCCGCTACGCATCACCGGGCGGGATCCGCAAGGTCGGCCGCCAGCCCAAGGTCTACGAACCCACCGACAGTCACATCCACGTCAGCATCCCCGACCGCCGTCACGAACTCCTGGCCGACCTCCTGCTGGAAGCCGTCCTGACCGACGGCGACGGCGAAACCGCGGCCCACGCCGCCGTCCGGACAGCCGGCCGGCGCGGTCGCGAACTGGGCGAGCAGGAACGGGAGACGACCCGCCCCGGCCGGCTCGGCGCAGAACGTGGACTGAGCGTCTGCGAGCGGATGCTTGACCAGCACGGCTTCGAGCCGGTCCGCGAAAACCCCACCCGACTCCGGCTGCGCAACTGCCCGTTCCATCCCCTGGCGGCGAAGGCGCCCGAACTGGTCTGCGGCATGAACCACGCCTTCCTCACCGGCTACCTGGAGGGCCTGCGGGTCAGTGGCGTAGTGGCCACGCTCGCCCCACGCCCCGGGGACTGCTGCGTGCAGTTGGGCCCCACCACGGAGTGATGCGCAACCCCTTGCACCACAGCAACGTCGTCGAGCTGCCGACCGAGGGTGCCGCCCACGCCACCCGGCGCTCGCACTGAGCGCGGCCAGTCAGGCCAGCACCACGCCACAGCGTCGAGGCGGCCGCCGGCAACGACCATCGGGACCAGTCCGGCATGCACGACCGGAGCACCCCATGAACAGCAAACGCCTCACCCACCTCCTCTCGTCACCAACAGCCATGGCGACGTCACGCTCCACCACGACGGCCTCGTTCGCCCCCGACGCGGGCCTCCTGCTCATCAGGCTGACCTTCGGGCTGTTGATGGCCGGACACGGTTCCCAGAAACTGTTCGGAATCCTCGGGGGCAAGGGGCTCACCGCCACCGCCAAGGGCTTCGAAGCCCTCGGCTACCAGCCCGGAAAACTCTTCGCGGTGATCGGCGGCCTCTCGGAGTTCCTCGGCGGCCTCGGCCTGGCTCTCGGACTGTTCACGCCGCTGGCAGCCGCGGCCCTCATCGGCGTGATGATCAACGCCATGGCAAGCGTCACCGGGGCCCACGGCCTGTGGGAGACCGAGGGCGGCGTGGAGTACAGCGTCTGCATCGCCCTGGTCGCCCTGGCCCTCGCCGCCACCGGTCCCGGCCGACTGGCGGTGGACCGGCTCTTCCCCTGGCGAAATGGAGGTTGGGCTGCCGCGGCCTTCGCCCTCGGGCTGGGCGGGGTCGGCGCCGCGATCGCCCTGAGCCTGTGAACCGCGCCCAGCCGACGCCACCGGCCTACGACGACGATGCCTGGCGATGCCGCGCCGGGGTCAGCTTCGAGCGTCCGCACCGAAGCGGCGGACCCGTCGTTCCGGTCCGTACGGCGGCCAGCCCGGGTTGCCGCTGCGGGCGAAGGCGATCCAGGCCGCGTGCATCTCCGCGGCGAGCGACGCGGGCGGCTCGGCCGGGCCCAACAACCCTTGTGGCCCGCGCAGTTCCGCCAGGTCGAGGCGGTCGAAGACGAAGGGGAGTTCCACGGTGTGCGCGGCGCCGAGGTGGCCGTCGACGGCCGGTGAGCGCCAGGCGAACTCGTAGACGTGGGCGTCGCCGTGCGCCTCGAACAGTCTGCGGCTGCCGTTGCCGAACAGGGCGTCGGCGAGGAGCGCCGAACGTACCTCGCCGTGGCCCGCGCCCGGCCGGCGGGCCCGGATCGCGGCGATGAGCGCGTCGGGATCGCCGGGTGCGGCGGCCGCGGTTCGGCGGACGTCCTCGGCGGTCGAGGTCGTCAGGTTCCCCTGCGGTGCGAGGTAGAGATTGGCCTCCTCGGCGTTGGTGCCGACGAGGAGGTCGACGCGGGTCAGCGGGCTCTCGGCGGGCTGCCGTTCGCGCACGAGACTGAACGGGCTGAGCCCCATGAGGGGGTCGTCACGCTCCGGTGTTCGGAGATCCAGACCGTTCAACTTGGCTATGAGCGCGATGAGTTGGTCGTCGGGGACGTCGGCGAAGGCGGCGGCCGTCGGCGCGATGCCGAGCGTTGCCGCGGCGGCGTGCGTCACCCGGGCGGCCTGTTCGGGGGAGAACGCCCCCAGGCCGCTGCCGCTCTGCACGATCGCGCGCCGGAACAGTCCGGCCGCCGAGGGCTCGGCGAGCAGCCCCGCGATGAGCGTGGCCCCGGCAGACTGGCCGAACAGCGTGACGTTGCCCGGATCGCCGCGGAAGACCGCGATGGTGCGTCGCACCCAGCGCAGCGCGGCGATGACGTCGAGCAGGCCGCGGTTGGGCGGTGCCCCGGGCAGGTCGAGGAAGCCCGCGATGCCGAGGCGGTAGTTGAGGGTCACCAGGACCACGCCGTCCCGGGCGAACGCCGCGCCGTCGTAGAGGGGGGCGCGGCCCGAACCGGCGACGAAGCCGCCGCCGTGCACGAACACCATCACCGGGCACCGCTCGGCGTCGCGCGGGGCCCACACGTTGACGGTGAGGTGAGCGTCGCCGCGGATCCAACCGGGGCCGAAGTAGGGCGACATGTCGAGGGAGCCGAAGGCGTCGCGGCGCGGCTGCGGCGCGGTGGGCCCCGGGGCGACGGCGTCGCGCACGCCCGTCCAGGGCGCGTGGGGGAGGGGCGGCGTGAAACGGCCGATGCCCCGCGGGGGCGCGGCGTAGGGGACGGCGAGGAAACGCCGCACCGCGCCCTCGCTGGTGGCGGCGCCGCGGACGGCCCCGTCGGCCGTGGCCACGATCAGATCGGACACGGAACTCTCCTGCTCTCAGGGGGCGAATAGACGGGCGAGTGGATTCACCGGAGTCAGATGCGGGCGAACGGTGCCCATGCCTTGATCGCGAACGTGTCGCCGTCGCGGACGACCTCCGCCCCGCCGTGTCCGCCCAGGTGCGCCGGCAGGACCAGGGAGTTGGTGTCGCTGGCGCGTCCGAGCAGTCGGCGGCGGGTGGCGCGGGCGGCGGCCGGGTCCTCACAGAAGCAGCTATTGGTGTCGGGTGCCACGAACTGCAACGGGGTGTGCAGCAGATCACCGACGAACAGTGCCCGGTCGGTGCCCGAGGCCAGCGCCAACATCGAGGAACCGGGCGTGTGTCCGGGGGCGAGTTCGAGCCGTAGGTTGGCGTCGATGGTGTGGCCGTCGTCCCACAGCAGGGCCTGCCCCGCCTCGTGCACCGGCGCCACGCTGTCCTCGAAGACGTTCTGGTTGCCGCGCCCCAGCCTGGCGGTGTGGCCGTTCGCCGGGTTCCAGAAGTCGAAGTCGCGGCGTGGCATCAGGTAGGTGGCGTTGGGGAACGTCGGCACCCAGGCACGGCCGTCGAGCCGGGTGTTCCAGCCGACGTGGTCGACGTGGAGATGGGTGTTGATGACGAGGTCGACGTCCTCCGGCCGCACGCCCGCCCGGGCCAGTTCGCCGAGGAAGTCGGTGTCGAGGCGGCTCCAGACCGGCGAGTACGGGCGTTCCTTGTGGTTGCCCACGCCCGTGTCGACCAGGATCGTGCGGCCCTCGCTGCGCAGCAGCCAGGTCTGGATCGCACTGACGCAGACGTTCGCGTCGGGGTCGACGAAGTCCGGCGCCAGCCAGGCACGGTGCTCGTGCCAGGCACGTGCCGGCGCCTCGGGGAAGAAGGTTGCCGGGGCCAACTCGACCGATCCGTAGTACTCGACGATCCGGGTGAGCGAAACGTCCCCGAGCACGATGTCTTGCATGGCAGATCCCGTCCTGGTGCCGATATTGCCCGTGTTGCCGGTGCCTGGCACCTCTGGTTTCCGGCGCCCTTGTTGTCGGGTGCTGCGGTTGCCTGGTGCCGTGGCTGTTCCCACGCTGGCGCCGGGGCGCGGTGGAGACCAGTCCCGGGCTGTGCCTATGCACGGCAGGGGCAGGCTGGTGGACGGGGCGGCGGGCATACTCGGGGCATGGCGGATTTCCCCCAACTCGGTGCGTTCCTAAGGGCCCGACGGGCGCGGCTGCGGCCCGACGACGTGGGCCTGCCGGCGCTGCCCGGCGTACGGCGGGTGGTGGGGCTGCGGCGCGAGGAGGTCGCGCAGCTGGCGGGCGTCAGCGTCTCGTACTACACCCGCCTCGAACAGGACCAGCCGGTCCGCGCCTCCGACGGCGTGCTGGCGGCGCTCGCCGGCGCCCTACGCCTGGACGAGCACGAGCGGACCCACCTGCGGGAGCTCGCCGTCCGGCGCCCACGGCCCCTCGGCCGCCCTCCCGGGGAACGCGTCGACGCCCTGACCCGCGACCTGTTGCGGTCGGTCGGGCCCACCCCGGCGCTGGTCCTGGGCCGCCGTACGGACGTGTTGGCCTGGAACGCCCCGGCCCGTGCCCTCCTCGCGGGACACCTCGAACCCACGGCGCCCGACCGCCCCGCCGACCGGCCGAACCTGGCCCGCATGACCTTCCTCGACCCGCACACCAGACACCTCTACGCGGACTGGGAACGCAAGGCACGGGCGGTCGTCGGGCATCTGCGGCAGGTCGCCGGACGCCACCCCGAGGACGGGCTGTTGGCCGCGCTGGTCGGCGAACTGTCCATGCAGTCCGCCGAGTTCGCCGCGCTCTGGAGCGACCACCGGATCCGGCCGTGCGAAGCGGACGGGTATCGGCTGCGCCATCCGCTGGCGGGCGAGCTCACGGTCACCCAACAGATCCTCGTGCTCGCCCGCACGCCTGACCAGTCACTGGTCCTGGTCACCGCGGAGGAAGGGAGCCGCTCGGAGGACACGCTCAGAGGGCTGGTACGAGGGGCCGCGGCCGACCCGGTGCACTGACGGCATGCGTCGGCCCGCACTGACGGCATGCGCAGGCCCGCCGTCCGTCCCCGGGCGGAAACGGACGGCGGGCCGGCATCATTAACCCTGCTCCGGGCTCGGCCCGGGCGCGCGCTTACTTCAGTGCGGCGAGGGCGGCGTCGTACTCCGGCTCCTCGGAGATCTCCGAAACGAGCTGCGCGTGCACGACCTTGTCGTCGGCGTCCAGCACGATCACGGCGCGGGCCGCCAGGCCGGCCAGCGGGCCGTCCTCGATCGCGACGCCGTACTCGGTGAGGAACTCCCGGTTGCGGAAGGCGGACAGGTTGTGGACGTTCTCCAGATCCTCCGACCCGCAGAAGCGCGCCTGCGCGAACGGCAGGTCGGCGGAGATGCACAGCACCACCGTGTCCGCGAGCTCACTGGCCACGGAGTTGAACTTGCGCACGGAGGCCGCGCACGTGGGGGTGTCGACGCTGGGGAAGATGCTGAGGACCTTGCGCTTGCCGGCGAAGTCCTTGAGGGAGCGGTCCGCCAGGCCCGCGCCGACCAGCGTGAACGCCGGAGCGGTGTCGCCCGGCTGGGGAAGGGAGCCGCCGACCGAAACCGGGTTGCCCTTCAACGTGACCTTCGCCATGAGAAAACGCCTCCTGAGAGTGCTTGTGCCAACGCCCCGATCCTATCGAGCGCGCACGGGTGCACTCCGGGCGAGGCGACCCCTCGACCGCTGGGCGAGCAGCGGCCCCGGCCGCTCCCCGGTGATCAGGGTCCGGAGCGTCAGTCGAAGCTCACGCCGCTCACCTTGCTGGTGAAGTTCTCGGCGTGCGAGGCGACCGTCTGGGCGTGCGAGGCCAGCGTCTCCGAGCGGGCATGCAGCTCCTGGGGGTGGACGGAGAAGCTGCCGCCCGCCCCGCCCCCGCCGGCGGGCACCCCGAGGGCCTTGGCGGTGCCCTCGTAGACGAGCCCGCTCACCGCCTTCCCGACCACCTCGACGAGCGGAGTGATGGCGGCCTCGATCACCTCGCCGATGACGTACTGCTCCAACTGCTGTTCCAGATAGCTCGTCGCCTTGCGGGCCGCCGCGATGATGCCGGCCTCCGCCGCCTCGGCGATGCCGAAGGTGACGGCCGCGGCGGCCTGGTCCGCGACGAACGAGATGGCCAGCGCGACCAGTTCGGCGATGGCCGCCACCTTCATGCCCACGATGACGCCGGCCGCGGCGTCCAGGGCGGTCGCCACGGTGTTGCACGCGGTGATCAGCTCTTGCATGTGACCGGACGACATCTGGCTCCACTTGGACATGAGGGCCTCGTAGGACTGGCCCTGATAGACCTCGGAGAGCTGCTCGACCAGCGAGCTGGCGTCCTGGTGACTCTGCTGGAGGTTGTTGCTGAACTCCCTTACGTGTTCGGCGAATTCGCGGACCTTGTCCTCGTTGACGTTGGGCCAGTGGACGCCGATGAAGTCGAGAAACGACACCACCGCGTCGGGTAGTTCCAGTGCCACCGCGCGCTCCCCCCGAATCTGATCCGCCCCGTCGTTGCAACGTAGCGCCGGCACTCAAAAGCGAGGCAAACGAACGGTCAGGTTTCGTTCAGGAGGCGTGGTGGACTTGGGCATCGAGGTCGCTGCGCTCGCCACCCGCCCGAGGGTGCGGGAGGCGGCGCCCCCGGCGCCGGTGCCCACTTCCTGCCGGTTGAACAACGCACGGATGTGGCCGGGTGAAGGGGTGTTCCCGCCAGACGGGGGCGCGCTTGAGCCCAAAACCTGAACTTTCAAGAACTGCGTGTCCGCTGTCTCTGTCATGTGCAAACTCCCTTCATGGAGCTGGAGTTGAGACACCTGAGGATCCTCCGCGCGATCGCTGACGCGGGCAGCCTGACCAGAGCGGCGACGGCGCTGGGGCTCGCCCAGCCCGCGCTCAGCGCGCAGCTCAGACGGATCGAGCGGGCCTTCGGCGGTGCGCTCTTCGAGCGCGGGAGGTACGGCGTACGGGCCACGGCGCTCGGTGAACTCGTTCTGGAGCGCACGCGGGTCGTGCTGCCCGCGGTGAGCGAACTCCAGCGGGAGGCCGCCCGGTTCACCTGCGCGGGGCGGGGAGCCGAGCGGCTGCGGCTCGGCGCGACCCCCGGCCCGCTGCTGGGCGCGCTGCTGGACCGGCTCGCCGACGCCGCCCCGGACACCACGGTGACGACCCACGTCTCCTGGTCCGAGCGCGAGCTCGCCGAGTTGCTGGCCGAGGGGCGCCTGGACTTCGCGCTCGCCGGGGCCTGCGGGTCCGCGCCACCGCCCGGCGCCCCGCACCTCGCCTGGCGAGATATCGCCGTCGACCCGGTCTTCGTCATGCTCGCCGACGGCCACCCGCTCGCCCGCAGCCGGGAGGTCGACCTGGCCGCCCTGGCGAAGGAGGCGTGGGTGTGCGTACCGGGCGACGGCTGTTTCGGGGACTGTTTCACCGTCGCCTGCGCCCGGGCCGGCTTCAGCCCCCGCCGCATGTACGAGACGGACACCGCCTCCTGCGCGCACCTGGTGCAGGTGAGGCGCGCGGTGGGCCTGTGCCGGGCCACCTTCCCGCCGACACCCGGCCTGACCACCCGACCTCTCGCCGGTACGCCGCTGCACTGGCGGCACTTGCTGGGCTGGCACCCGGCGAACCAGCGGGCCGACACCGCGGCAACGCTGTTGGCGCAGGCCCTGCGTGCGCACGCGCGCACGGCGGTGCGCTGCGACACCTACACGGACTGGCGCGCCAGACGGGCCGTGCGACCCGACCGGCGCCCCGCTGTGCCGTAGCGCTGGAGGAGGGCGCCGTCTGACCGTCCGCGGAGACCCGGCCTGAAGCCGGGGCGGGCGGAGGCCACCGCAGGCTCATTCCGGTCCATAACGCTGTCCAGAGGGATCGCACGGTATCTCGCCGAACGGCCACCGCTGCCCCTACCGTCTCCTACGGTGACCGCGCCAGGCACGGCCCTGCGAAGGGCATGGCGCCGCTCGCGCGCCGCGCCGTGCACGGTCAACGCGGCCGCGTTTTTCTCCGGTCCGTCACCTGTCAGGCACGCCCTGCCCCTCTTCCTTCCCCACCCAGGAGACCGAGGATCGCCATGACACCCTTTCCACGCCGCGACGCCGGCTCCGGCCGGCCGATCAGTCGCAAGAGCCTGCTGAAGGCGGCCGTCGCCGCCGGTGCCGCGGTCCCGCTGCTGTCCTCGGGCACGGTGGCGCTCGCCCGCGACTCCGCCGGCCAAGGGCACCCCCTCTCCGTGACACCCGCTTGCGACGACGGGGACGGGCCCACTCACGACCAGATCGAGGGCCCCTACTTCAAGCCCAACTCCCCGCTGCGGAAGAACCTGGTGGACTCCGGCATGCCGGGCACCCCGCTGACCGTCAGCGGCTACGTCTTCGGCCGGCACTGCGCCCCGCTCTCCGCTGTGCTGCTCGACTTCTGGCAGGCCGACGACGCCGGCGACTACGACATGGCCGGCTACACGCTGCGCGGCCATCAGTTCACGGAAAGGGGTGGAGCGTTCTCGCTGACCACGGTCGTCCCGGGCCTCTACCCGGGCCGCACGCGGCACCTTCACGTCAAGGTGCAGGCCCCCGGAGAGCCCGTACTGACCACCCAGCTCTACTTCCCCGGCGAACCGCGCAACTCCACCGACACGCTCTTCGATCCCGCGCTGCTGATGAACGTCCGCGGGGCCGGGAACGGCAAAGAGGGCACCTTCGACTTCGTGCTGGACGTCGACGGGACGCCGGGTCCGGGCGACCCCACCGACCTGCCGGGCGGCGCCTGGACGCCCGGCCGTTCCTACCCCGCGGGCGACCGGGTCACCTACCAGGGCGGCAGCTACCGCTGTGTGCAGGCCCACACGTCGATGACTGGCTGGGAGCCGCCCAACGTGACGGCGCTGTGGCGCCGGGAATGACCAGCGTGCGCAAGGCCGGCTGCTCGTGGCGGTCGACGGCTCGACCGGGCAGCCGTCACCGCTCGCGGCTGCGGAGCACGCAGTCCCCGCACGGCGCAACGCCGGACTTGCGGTGGTAGAGGCAGCAACTCAAGCGTCGGTAGCCGAAGTTGGGTCGAGGTGAGCCGGGTATCCAGGTGCCCAGTCCCGCATGTCGGCCGTGCCCGGTCAACACCGCGCCCAACTCCCGGGCCCGTTCCGTCAGATCGGGGCGGGCCGCGGTGACGGCGCCGAGCGCCTCGGCCACCGTGGACGCGGAGTTGCCCCACAGCACCCGCGGGGAGATCGGCAGCAGCTCCCGCAGCGCCGCGGCGACCGGCTCCAGCAGGCGTAGCCCCCGTTCGTACACCAAGGTCGGTGCGGCATCGCGGTGTACGGCGGGCCGGGCGTAATGCAGCGGCACCGCGCCGCCCGGCGCGGGGAGCCAGGCAAGCGTGTCGGGGGAGAGGTCGAGCAGGGCGCCGTGGCAGAGGTGGGAGCCGATCAGCGGGGACCAGACCCGGGCCGCCAGGCCCTGGAACATCACCGAGGCCGCCACCCGTCGTTCCACCGGCGCCAGGCGGAGCGCGACACCGTCGACCCGGCCGGCGAGCGCGGCGCGGTCGGTCGCCAACTCGGCCCAGGGGCGGGCCCCGACGGGAACCGCGCCCGTACCGACGTCGAAGAACCGGCCGAGGCCGGCGAGTTGCGGCAGGATCCGCCGGGCGCGGTCGGTTTCGGGGGAGGCAGTCACGGCCGGACATCCTGTCACACGCGGGGAAAACCGACCCCGTAGACTGTGGGCGGATGCCAGGAAGCCGGTGCAAATCCGGCGCGGTCGCGCCACTGTGACCGGGGAGCGAACCTCACCAAAAGGCCACGGCCGCAAGGCGGGAAGGCCGGGGGGAGCGTTGATCCGGGAGTCAGGAGACTGGCCCACTGCCGTACCCCGACTCCGGCCCGGTTCCGGTGAGAGGATCTTCCCTTCGTCATGCGCATACGCGTGCTTCCCGGCCTGGCCGCGGCCCTCGGCCTGCTGCTGGTCGCCGGTTGTGGCTCCGCCACCCCCAAGTCCGGCTCGACCTCCTCGGCGCCCGCCGCCAAGGGCTTTCCCTACACCGTGCACAACTGCGGCGTCACCACCACCTACCAGCGCCCACCGACCCGGGCGGTGACGCTCAACCAGCACGCCACCGAGATCATGCTGGCGTTGGGACTGAAGAAATCCATGGTCGGCACCGCCTACCGCGACGACGCCGTGCTGCCGCAGTACCGGGCCGCCTACGACGGGATCAAGGTGCTGGCCAAGCGGTACCCCGACGAGGAGACGCTGCTGTCCGCCGAACCGGACTTCGTCTACGGCGGTTTCGCCAGCGCCTTCGAGCAGTCCCAGGGCCGCGGCCGGCCCACACTCGGCAAGGCCGGCATCGACACCTACCTCAACATCGAGAACTGCCCCGGCGGGCCGGTGACCCAGGACACCGACGACCGCGAGATCCGCACCATCGGCCGGATCTTCGGGGTGTCGGACCGGGCCGAGGAACTGGTCGCCTCCCATCACCACACCCTGGACGGCGTCGCGTCCCGACTGGCCGGCACCCAACCGGTCAAGACGTTCGTCTACGACAGCGGGGAACAGACCGCGTTCACCGCCGGCGGCGCCGGCATCGGCAACGACATGGTCAAGCGGGCCGGGGGCCGCAACGTCTTCGCCGACCTCAAAAAGACCTTCGGCAACGTCTCCTTCGAGCAGGTCGCCCAGCGCGCCCCCGAGGTCATCGTGATCTACGACTACGGTGACACCCCGGTCTCCGCCAAGAAGGACTTCCTACTCTCCCAGCCCGCCCTGAAGGACGTGCCGGCCATTCGCCACCAGCGTTTCGCCGTACTGCCGTTGAGCTCGACGGTGTTGGGCGTGCGGGTGCCGGCGGCCGTCGAGACATTGGCCCGGCAGCTTCACCCGGACTCCTTCCGGTGACCCGATACCGGTACGCGGCGGTGGTGGCCGGACTGGCCGTACTGCTGCTGGCGGCGGCCACCTGCGCGGTCGCCCTCGGCTCGGTCGCGGTGCCGCCCGGGGAGGTCTGGCGCATCCTGGCCCACCGGGTCGTGCCGTCCCTGGTCGACGCCGACTGGCCGCGGGTGCGGGAGACCATCGTGCTGGACGTCCGGATGCCCAGGGTGCTGCTCGGCGCCACGGTGGGCGCCGGACTGTCGGTCTGCGGCATGGCGCTCCAGGCACTGGTCCGCAACCCGCTTGCCGATCCCGGCCTGTTGGGCATCTCCTCAGGCGCCGGCGTCGGTGCCGTCCTGGTGGTGGTCTGCGGCGTCACGGTCTTCGGGCACTACTCGGTCTCCGCCGCCGCGTTCCTGGGCGGACTGGCGGCCCTGCTGATCGTCTACGCCCTGGCGCGGGCCGGCGGTCGGATGACCACGGTCCGACTGATCCTCGCCGGGGTCGCCACCGGACAGGTCCTGTCGGCCGTCGCCAGCTTCCTGATCGTCACCTCCGACCAGGCGCAGAAGGCCCAGTCGGCGCTCCAGTGGATGCTCGGCGGACTGGGCGGCACCGGCTGGGACGCCCTGTGGCTGCCGGCCGCCGCCGTACTGCTCGGCACCGTCGCCCTGTTGGGCACCGCCAGGCACCTGAACGTGCTGCTGGCCGGTGACGAGGCCGCCGCCGCACTGGGGCTGGACGTCGGGCGCTTCCGGGCCCTGCTCTTCGTCCTGTGCGCCCTGCTGACCGGGGTCATGGTGGCGGTCAGCGGAGCGATCGGCTTCGTCGGCCTGATGATGCCGCACATCACCCGGCTGTTGGTCGGCGCCAACCACCGCCGCGCCCTGCCCGTCGCCGCGCTGCTCGGAGCGGTCTTCCTGATCGGTGCGGACCTGCTCGCCCGCACGGTGATCAGCCCCGAGGAGATCCCCGTCGGCATCGTCACCGCCCTGGCCGGCGGTCCCACCTTCCTGTGGCTGATGTACCGAAAGGGGCTGGCGTGAGCGAACTGCGCATCGAGTCGGTGACCGTCGAGGTGGCCGGTCGCACCCTGGTCGACGCCGTCTCGCTACGGGCCGGACCGGGCGAAGTGGTCGGGCTGGTCGGTCCGAACGGGGCCGGCAAGTCCACCCTGCTGCGCACCTGTTACCGGGCCCTGCGGCCGAGCTCCGGCCGCGTCCTGCTCGACGGCACGGACATCCGACACCTGCCGGCCCGCCAAGTCGCCCGCACGCTCGCCGCGGTGCTCCAGGAGATGCCCGCCGACTTCGGCCTGACCGCCCGGGACGTGGTGGCGATGGGGCGCGCCCCCTACCGCCGGGCGTTCCAGGCGGACGGCCGGAACGACACCGAGGCCGTCGGCTCCGCGCTGGCATCGCTGGGCGTGGCCGAACTGGCCGACCGGCGCTTCGACCGGCTCTCCGGCGGCGAGAAGCAACGGGTGCTGATCGCCCGGGCATTGGCCCAACAACCGTCGGTCATGGTGCTCGACGAGCCGACCAACCACCTGGACCTGCGCCACCAACTCGACGCCCTGCGACTGGTCCGGGCGCTCGGCGTCACGGCCGTCATTGCGGTCCACGACCTCAACCTCGCCGCGGCCTTCTGCGACCGCGTCTGCGTCCTCGACCAGGGCCGACTGCTCGCCGACGGCGCCCCGGAGGCCGTACTGACCGAGGAGTTGATCGCCGAGGTCTACGGCGTGCGGACGGAGGTCAGCATGCACCCGGTGAAGGGCAAGCCGAACATCGTCGTGCTGCCCTGACGGGCGCCCGCCCCGGCCCCCTGCCCGCGGCCAGGCAGGGGGCCGGTGTGCGGTCAGGGGTAGATTTACTAGGACGTCCAACTATATATTCGAGAGCGAGGCCCACGGTGCAGGGAAGCCGGTGCGAATCCGGCACGGTCCCGCCACTGTTACCGGGGAGCACGCCGTCGAGCAGTACGCCACTGACGTGTAAGAGGTCGGGAAGGCGGGCGGCGCGCGCCGATCCGGAAGTCAGGATACCGGCCGTGGGGCGTTCCGTGTTGTCCACGAGGATGGAGCAGACACGCATGGCACCGGTGCGTACCCGCGAGCCTGGTCAACCGCCCGGACGGGCGGGGAGGACCGCCTCCGCGGCCCCCGCCGCCTGAGCGGTCCTTCCGCCTTGCGCGATCCCGCGTCCCCACGGCCCGCCCGCCACCGCGCGCGGCGCGGCCCGGCGCGCCATCCCCGGATCCCACCTGACGAGAGCAGGCAACCATGGTCCGTGCACACACTCCCCAACCCGCCCGCGAACTCACCCACTTCATCGGCGGCAAGCCCACCCCGGGAACCTCGGGCGCCCACGGCGACGTCTACGACCCCAACACCGGCGAGGTCCAGGCACGCGTCCCGCTGGCCACCCGCGGCGAGACCGAGGCCGTCATCGCCGACGCGACCGAGGCCCAACGCGCCTGGGGCGAGTGGAACCCCCAACGCCGGGCCCGGGTCCTCCTGCGCTTCCTCCAACTCGCCGAGCGCGACAAGGACTCCCTGGCCCGCCTGCTCTCCTCCGAGCACGGCAAGACCATCCCCGACGCCCACGGCGACCTCCAACGCGGCCTGGACGTCGTGGAGTTCGCAGCCGGCATCCCGCACCTGCTCAAGGGCGAGTTCAGCGACAACGCCGGCACCGGCATCGACGTGCACTCGCTGCGCTCGCCGATCGGCGTGGCCGCCGGGATCACCCCCTTCAACTTCCCCGCGATGATCCCCCTTTGGCAGGCCGCCCCCGCCCTGGCCTGCGGAAACGCCTTCATCCTCAAGCCCTCCGAGCGCGCCCCCTCGGTCCCGCACCGGATCGCCGAACTGTTCCTGGAAGCGGGCCTGCCGCCCGGTGTGCTCAACGTCGTCAACGGCGGCAAGGAAACCGTCGACACCCTGCTGACCGACCCCCGCGTCGGGGCGCTCGGCTTCGTCGGCTCCACCCCGATCGCCGCCCACGTCTACGCCACCGCCGCCGCCCACGGCAAGCGCGCCCAGTGCTTCGGCGGCGCCAAGAACCACCTGATCGTCATGCCCGACGCCGACCTCGACCAGGCCGTGGACGCCCTCATCGGCGCCGGCTACGGCTCCGCCGGCGAACGCTGCATGGCCGTCTCGGTCGCCGTACCCGTCGGCGCGGACACTGCCGACGCCCTGGTCGCACGACTGACGGAACGCATCGCCCAACTCCGCGTCGGCCGCAGCGACGACCCGGACGCCGACTTCGGGCCGCTGGTCGGCCGGGACGCCGTCGACCGGGTGCGCTCCTACGTCGACCTCGGCGTCGAAGAGGGCGCCGAACTCGTCGTCGACGGGCGGGACTTCACCCTCCCCGGCCACGAGGGCGGCTTCTTCGCCGGCCCCTCGCTCTTCGACCGCGTCACCCCGGACATGCGGATCTACCAGGAGGAGATCTTCGGCCCCGTCCTGTCCGTCGTGCGCGCCGCCGACTACGAAGAGGCGCTGCGCCTGCCCAGCGAACACCCCTACGGCAACGGTGTCGCCCTCTTCACCCGCGACGGCGACACCGCCCGCGACTTCACCCGACGCGTCAACACCGGCATGGTCGGCGTCAACGTCCCCATCCCGGTCCCGGTCTCCTACTACACCTTCGGCGGCTGGAAGCGCTCGGGCTTCGGCGACCTCAACCAACACGGCCCGGACGCCATCCGCTTCTACACCCGCACCAAGACCGTCACCTCCCGCTGGCCCGCCGGCGTCAGGGAGGGCGCCAGCTTCACGATCCCGGTCATGAGGTGAGCACGGTGACCACGACCTACCTCACCGAGGACCAACTGGCCCTGGTCGAAACCACCTTGGACTTCACCCAGGACCACCTCACCCCGCACGCCCTGGACTGGGACCGCGACAAGCACTTCCCCCTCGACGTGCTCCGCAAGGCCGCCGGCCTGGGACTCGGCGGCGTCTACGTGCGCGAGGAGTCCGGCGGCAGCGGCCTCGCCCGCGCCGACGGCGTCCTGATCTTCGAAACCCTCGCCTCCGGCTGCCCCGCCATCGCCGGCTACCTCTCCATCCACAACATGGTCGGCTGGATGATCGACCACTACGGCAGCCCCGACCAGCGCGAACGCTGGCTGCCCCGGCTGTGCGCGATGGACGACCTCGCCAGCTACTGCCTGACCGAACCGGGCGCCGGCTCCGACGCCGCGGCCCTGCGCACCCGCGCCGTCCGCGACGGCGACGACTACGTCCTGACCGGCGTCAAGCAGTTCATCTCCGGTGCCGGCGCCGCCCAGCTCTACGTCGTCATGGCCCGCACCGGCGACGAAGGCCCGCGCGGCATCTCCGCCTTCCTCGTCGACAAGGACGACGCCGGCGTCTCCTTCGGCGCCAACGAGCGCAAGATGGGCTGGAACGCCCAACCCACCCGCCAAGTCATCCTCGACGGCGTCCGCATCCCCGCCGACCGGCTGCTCGGCGGCGAGGGCCAGGGCTTCCGGATCGCCATGAACGCCCTCAACGGCGGCCGCCTCGGCATCGCCGCCTGCTCCCTCGGCGGCGCCCGCAGCGCGCTGGACCGCAGCCTGGCCCACCTCGCCGACCGCGAGGCGTTCGGCACCCGCCTGCTGGACGCCCAGGCACTGCGCTTCCGCCTCGCCGACATGGCCACCGAACTCGCCGCCGCCCGGGCCCTGGTCCACCAGGCCGCCCAGGCACTCGACCGGGGCGACCCCCAGGCACCCCAACTCTGCGCGATGGCCAAGCGCTTCGCCACCGACACCGGCTACTCCGTCGCCGACCGCGCCCTGCAACTCCACGGCGGCTACGGATACCTGGCCGAATACGGCATCGAGAAGATCGTGCGCGACCTGCGCGTCCACCAGATCCTGGAAGGAACCAACGAGATCATGCGCGTCATCGTGGCCCGCGGCCTGACGGAGGCGTTCCAGTGACCGGCGCCGACGACCAGCCCGTCCTGCTGGAGACCCGCGGCCGGGCCGGCTATCTGACCCTCAACCGCCCCCGTGCCCTCAACGCCCTCACCCACCCCATGGTCCGCCGCATCGACGGGGCCCTCACCGCCTGGGAGAACGACCCCAGCATCGAGACCGTCGTACTGACCGGCGCGGGGGAGCGGGGCCTGTGCGCGGGCGGCGACATCCGCGCCGTCCACGACGACGCACGCGACGGCGACGGCACCGCATCCGCCGCCTTCTGGGCCGACGAGTACCGGCTCAACGCCCGCATCGCCCGCTACCGCAAGCCCTATGTCGCCCTCATGGACGGCATCGTCATGGGCGGCGGCGTCGGCGTCTCCGCCCACGGCAGCGTCCGCATCGTCACCGAACGCTCCCGGATCGCCATGCCCGAGACCGGCATCGGCTTCATCCCCGACGTCGGCGGCACCTACCTCCTCGCCCTCGCACCCGGATCGCTCGGCCTCCACCTCGCGCTGACGGGCGCTCAGATCGGTGCGGCCGACGCCCTCTTGTGCGGACTCGCCGACCACTACGTTCCTTCCGAGGCCCTCCCGGCACTCGGCGACGACCTCGCCGAGCGCCCCGTCCACGCGGTCCTGGAGCGCCACGTCCGCCCGGCCCCGTCCGGCCAACTCGCCGACCAACGGCCGTGGATCGACGCCTGCTACACCGCCGACACCGTCGAGGAGATCATCGACCGGCTCTCCTCCCACGGCGACCCGGCGGCCAAGGAAGCGGCCGAGACGCTGCTCACCAAGTCACCCACCTCCCTCAAGGTCACCCTCACCGCGCTCCGCCGGGCCCGGCACCTGGGATCCCTCGAAGCGGTACTCGACCAGGAATACCGCGTCTCCTGCGCCTCCCTCACCGCCCCCGACCTGGTCGAGGGCATCCGCGCCCAGATCGTCGACAAGGACCGCAACCCGCGCTGGTCCCCGCCCGCCCTCGCCGACGTCACCGACGCGCACATCGCGCGCTTCTTCGCCCCCCTGGGCGCCGACGAGCTGGGACTCACCCAACCCGGCCCGACACAGGAGGTCCCCTGGTGACCGTGACCCTCGCCTTCATCGGACTGGGCAACATGGGCGCGCCGATGGCCGCCAACCTCGCCGCGGCCGGCCACCGCGTGCGCGGCTACGACAAGGTGGCCACCTGCCTGGACGCGGCCGCCACCGCCGGCGTGACGCCCGCCGCGTCCGCGACGGAGGCCGTCGCCGACGCCGACCTGGTCTTCACCATGCTGCCCGCTGGCCGCCACGTACTCGCCCTCTACGACGACATCCTCGCCGCCGCCCGCCCCGGAACGCTCTTCGTCGACTGCTCCACCATCGACGTCGCCGACGCCCGCGCCGCCCATGACAAGGCCACCGCGGCCGGGATGCGGATGCTCGACGCACCGGTCTCCGGCGGCGTCGTCGGCGCCGAGGCCGGCACCCTCACCTTCATGGTGGGCGGCGAGCCGGACGACGTCGCCCATGTCGCGCCGTTCCTGGACGTGTTGGGCCGCAAGACCGTCCACTGCGGCGGCCCGAGCGCCGGCCAGGCGGCGAAGATCTGCAACAACATGATCCTGGGCATCTCGATGATCGCGGTCAGCGAGGCGTTCGTGCTCGGCGAGCGCCTCGGCCTCTCCCACCAGGCGCTCTACGACGTGGCCGCCACCTCCTCCGGCCAGTGCTGGGCCCTGACCACCAACTGCCCCGTCCCCGGCCCGGTGCCCACCAGCCCCGCCAACCACGACTACCGCCCCGGCTTCGCCGCACCGCTCATGGCCAAGGACCTCGGCCTGGCCGCCAACGCGGCCAAGGCCACTGGCGTCCGCGCCGAACTCGGCCAGCACGCGGCCCAGTTGTATGCCGCCTACGCCCAAGAGGCCGGCGTCGAGGCCGACTTCTCCGGCATCGTCCGGGACATCAGGGAACAGCGCGACGGAGGACCGGCATGACCACCACGCCACCGACCGACAGCTACGAGACGATCCTGGTCGAACGCACCGGCCGCACCGCCCTGATCACCCTCAACCGGCCCGAGGCCCGCAATGCCCTGAACCTCCAGCTCATGCACGAGGTCGTCGCCGCCACCGAAGCCCTCGACCGGGACCCGGACTGCGGCTGCATCGTCCTCACCGGCTCCGCCAAGGCGTTCGCGGCCGGCGCCGACATCAAGGAGATGCGGCCGCAGGGCTACCTGGACATGTACCTGAGTGACTGGTTCGGCGCCTGGGACCGGCTTGGCCGGCTCCGCACGCCGACCGTCGCCGCCGTCGCCGGCTACGCCCTGGGCGGCGGATGTGAACTGGCCATGCTCTGCGACGTGTTGCTCGCCGCAGACACCGCCGTCTTCGGCCAACCGGAGATCAAACTGGGCGTACTGCCCGGCATCGGCGGCTCGCAACGGCTGACCCGCGCCATCGGCAAGGCCAAGGCGATGGAGATGTGCCTGACGGGCCGCACCATGGACGCCGCGGAGGCCGAACGCTCCGGCCTCGTCTCCCGCGTGGTGCCCGCCGACCAATTGCGCACCGAGGCACTTGCGGTCGCCGAAACCATTTCGGGCATGTCACTTCCGGTCGCAATGATGGCCAAAGAAGCGGTCAATCGGTCCTTCGAAACCACCCTCGCCGAAGGCGTCCACTTCGAACGCCGAATCTTCCACGCGGTCTTCGCCACCGCAGACCAAAAGGAGGGCATGACCGCCTTCATCGACAAGCGCCCACCCCGCTTCACCCACCGCTGACCCGCACGGACTCCCCGTCGGGCCGCCCGCCCCGATCACCGCGCAGCACGCCCGGATCCCGGCAGGCGGCCCGATTGTGCTGCGGGCATTTCCCACTCAACCCTGCACCACCGCCCCACGCACTCGCGTCACCCCCTCCCCTGAAGTCCCACTAACTACCCCAAATTGTTGGCTACTTATCCGGGCACCGCGACGGCGGCATCGGGATATACGATCTTGATCATGCTTCTCAGTTCCCTGAGTGCCTCCGCTGTGCCGTCCCCTGACGCACCCGCACAGCCGACCGGCGACGGGCCCGGCCGCCCCGCCCAGGAAACCGGCCCCCGCTCATGAGGCCGGCATCCATGCCCGCCGAAGCGGCCGACCGCTCCTGGCCCGTACCCACCGTCGGCGTGGAAGAGGAGTTCCTCCTCGTCGACCCGCACAGCAGGCGACTGGCGCCCAAAGGCCCGGAGGTCCATGCGGCGCTGTCGTCCGCCATCCCGCACGCCGAGCCCGAAATGCACGCCGCACAACTGGAACTCGTCACCGGCGTCTGCCACGACCTGGAAGAACTGAGAAGCCAACTGGTCTGTGGACGCCACCGATTCGCCCAGGCCGCCGAGGAGAACGGCTGCCGACTCATCGCCGTCGGCATGCCACCGGTCGAAAGCCCGCCCCTCTTCACCCCCAAAGACCGGTACGCCTACATACAGGAGATCTACGGCTCGCTCGCCCACACCTCCTGCGTCGGCGGCGCCCACATCCACATCGGCGTCGACGGTCTCAACGAGGCCCTGCACGTCTGCAACCTCATGAGACCGTGGCTCCCCGCCCTGCTCGCCCTGTTCGCCAACTCCCCGGTGCACAACGGCACCGACACCGGCTACGCGAGCTGGCGAACCGTGGTCTGGTCCAGATGGCCGACCGCGGGACCACCCCCGCACCTCCCCGACGCCGCCACTTACCACGGCACCGTCGACCAACTGGTGCGCTCCTCCGCCGGCTTGGACGAGGGCATGCTCTACTGGTACATCCGCCCCTCGGTCAGATGGCCGACCGTGGAGCTACGGGTCGCCGACGTCTCCCTCACCGTGGACGAGGAGCTGCTGCTCACCGCCCTCTGCCGCGGCCTGGTCCAGACCGCCCTGCACCCGGCGAACCGCACGCCCACCGAACCACCGATCCGTAGCGAGGTGCTCCGCGCCTCCTGCTGGCGCGCGGCCCGCTACGGAATGACCGGAGACCTGCCGGACGCCGCGACCGGCAACCTCGTCCCCGCCTGGCAGGCCGTCGACGCGCTGATAGCCCACATACGGCCGGCCCTGCTGGACTCCGGCGACCTCCCCTTCGTCGAGCAGGCCACCGGATGGCTGCGCACCCAAGGCAACGGCGCCCAGCGACTCCGCGAGGTCTACCAGCGCTCGGGCCAGAACCCGGCGGACGTCGTCGACTACGCGATCCAGGCCACCAGGAGCGCCCCGTACCGCCTCAACTAAGGCCACAGAAGGCGAATATGAAGCCTCATCGTGACCCCGGTATCTCCAGTCCCAACTCCTCCTCCAACACCCGCGCCTGCTCGGGGGAGACGAGCGCCAGCACGGTGTCGTAGATGCCGTGCGGCTCCCGTTCGAAATCCACCAGATGGAAGGCGCGCGGATCATCGTCGGGGGAACACGCGGCAACTGCCTCCACTGCGGCCGCCGTGTCGAAGTAGTCCTCGGAGAAGTGCTCGGCAGAGAAGGAAAACAGCTCACCGTTCCGCTCGAACTCCAGGACGTCATCCCGCCCGTTGAAATCGGGATAACCGAACCCCTCCACGGGCTCCCCCTCGCGCAGACGCACCTGAGAGACGGTGACCGCGCCACCGGTGGCCTCGGCCGCCCGCTCCAACAGCGAGGCGTAGGACTCCTCCAGGAAATCGATGTCGTCGGCATGGATCGACACCGCCACCCCGAACATCGAGAGCGTGAGGGCGACGTCATAGGGCGTCAATTCCACCCCGTCGGCACCGATTTCCTTGCGGGCTGCCTGCGCCTCGTCGTGAGTGATCATGCCGGCGAGCTGGAGGACGTCCGCGACCCGCTCGTAGGTGAGGGGCGAGGAGGAGGAAGAAGAGGAAGAGGGAGAGGAAGACATGGCCATGGGGTCACCTTGCCAGCTCCGGGGCTTCGCCGTGGCCGAAGTCCCCTATATTGCCGGCTAGTTGACGAATACTCACGCAGGGCGCCGGCACTCACGAATTGAGCACCCCGCTCAGGAGATCGGCATCGGCGAGGACGGCCTCGGCCACCTCCGCCGCGGTGCGCCCGTCGGTGGCGACGCGTACTCCGCCGACCCCAGTAGCGTCCAGTGTGGCGGCCGACGCCACCGCGCGGTCGGCCACCCGCAGCAGTTCGGCCTCGGACCGCCCCCGCAGCGGGTCACCCGGCTGATCCCAACTCCCGCCGTCCGCACGGGACATCACGCGACGCGTCAATTCCTCCGGTCCGGCGTGCAGGCGGCAGATCGCCAACTCCGCGTTCCCCAGGGCGTCCGCGTACACCGCGGCCGCAGCCTCGTCCTCAACCGGTCCGGACATGATCAGGCACTGCGCCCCGGCCGCCCGATAAGTTCCCCACACCGCAGCCACGTTGTGGGCCTTGAGCCGGTGATTCCCCGGATCGTCGTCCGGCACCGGGTGGCGGAAGCCGAGCTGATCGAGATCGAGGTAGGCCGCGACCACTCCGGCGCGCAGCACCCTCCGGTAGACCTCGAAACCGACCGTCGACTTGCCGACGCCGGTCGCCCCGCACAGCCACAGGACGGGAGGACGGCCGACGGTCGCCAGTGGCGGGGCCGGGCGCGCCTCCGCGGCGACCGACCGACCGGCGACCGGCGCGGGCCACCCACCCAGCCGCTCGCCGACCAACCGCGTCACCTCGCCCACCCGCAAACCGCCGGTGTCCACACGGACATCCGCGAAGTCGCTCGCGTCCAGCGCATCGGCCTCCCGCAGCACGGCATCGACCAACCCGGCGGGACCGCCGCGACCAAGGAACCGCAGCCGGAGCACCTCCCGTTCGGCACGCAACCGACACACCGTCACCGCGGTCTGCGGAACGTCCTCCGGGCGCACCCCACCGGCGGGGTCGACGACGCCGGAGACGATCAGGGAGCTGACGCCCGCGGCTCGGAAACCGGCCGCCACCGCACCGAGATTGCGCGCCTTCATCCGGTGCCGGCCCGGATCCGTCGCGGGGGCGGGGTAGCACATCCCTAGCTGGTCGATGTCGACGTACCCGACCGCGCCGCGCCCGCCACGTGTTGCCCGGGAGTACATCTCCCAGGCAACCGTGGTCTTCCCGACCCCTGGTGGGCCACAGATCCACAGCACCGGCAGCACCATGGCCCGGATTATCCCCGGCCCGGGAGGCAGCGTCGACGGAATTAACGACCGTCAGCGACCGGCGTGGATGACCTTCTTCCCGTTCTGACTGAGCGGCACGGGCGTCATCCGCGCGACGGTGCCGCGACTGGTCCCGTCGAGATCCTTCTGCGCGACGTTGACATTGAGGGACACGCCCTGCCCGCCGCCGAACGTCCCGCTCGCGAAGGCATCCACGCCGTCCGCGGTGATCTCGTAGCCGGTGGTGTCCACGATGGCGTTGGCACGGCAGTCGCGGAACACCTCCTCGATGGGGACGAACCACAGCCAGTGGCGGTCGCCGTCGTGATTGAGGTCGACCTTCTCCTCGAACCAGATCGCCACGTTGCCGGTCATGTTCACGGTGGCGGACCAGTCGATGTCGTACTGCTGGGTGCCGACGACGAGCGATGCCTCGATGAGCGACTTTGACGGAATCCGGAGCGGGAGGTCAACGCTCCAGGTCTGCGTCTCCTTGTGGGTGTACTCCTGCGTGGACGAGAGGTTGGTCTCGATCGAGGTGGTCTCGCTGACCTTCGCCACCGCCGGGATCTCCGCCGACACCTCCATGCTGATGCCGATCTTCAACGACTCGGTCACCGATATCCGCAGGTCCTGCTCGGTCGTCTTGCTCTGTTTGTACGTGACGGTCTGCTCGACCGCGGAGCCGTTGCGGTAGTTGGTGGTCACGGAGCTGACCTGACCCGGGACGGGGGAGGGGGCGCTGGGGTCGTAGGTGATGCCGCGGTACTTCGCGCCGACCTGGTAGCGGCGGTAGTCGTTGAGCGCGCTCTGCTTGCCGTACTCGGTGGACGCGGTGAAGCGGCAGCCCTTGGAGGCGGGGAAGCGCTCCTTGGCCATCCACGCGCCCCAGGCGTCCGTGATCTCCTGTAGGGAGCGGGCCGCGGCCTTGGTCTTCCGGGCGCTCCGCGCCGCGTTCGGTCGACTGGGCGCGGCCGCCGCGGCGTTGGGGGCGGCGAGGAAGCTGGGCAGTGCTCCGGCGAGGCCGGCGGCCGGGGCGAGGGTGAGAACGCGCCGTCTGGAGACGTGGCTCATGGGGGGTCCCAATGCGGTAGGGGTGGAAGGGGAAAGCGGCCGGCCGGCCTGGACAGCAATGCAATCGGTGATCTCCCGTCCCGCATAGGGACTTTGGTCCCGAAGCATCCGACTTCGTGGTCGGGAACCGTTGGCGGAGTCCGCCGGCGATGGCCATCGTGAAATGCGCCCACGCTGTGGCCGGATGGTGCGGCTCGCGCTCCGGCGTCGAGCAGGATCATCGCGGTGACTCCCGCCCGCGCGCACGGTAGTTGACGCCGTGGTGGACGAGGCGGTTGGCGTGTCGGTTGACGGGAAACCACGCGAAATTGTGAAGCCGCGCGGACCCCCCTCCCGGTAAGGTTGCGGTATTGCGCACGTGGGCAAGTGTTGTGCACTGGGCGACTACGCATATCGAGGAGGCTGTAGGTGGCACGGGGCGGGATGTCAGGGACAGGCAGCACCAACCTGCGCATCGGCGCGGCGGTGGCGCAGATCGAGGGCCTGTACACCGCGTTGCGTAGCGCGCGCAACGAGCGCGAGCGGGAGCGCATCCTGGCCGACCTCGCGGACGCCGGGCGGCGCCTCACCGCACGCTCGCTCGCACCGCGGGGCACCCAAGCGGCCAGCACTCGACCGCGCTCCCGCTGGGAGCGACGACGCCTCCTGGCGGCACGCGGCGCCGACCTGGTGGCGGCGTTGGCCACGGGGGAGCGACGCCGGGGCAAGGGGTAAGCCGGCCATCCCGGGCGCGCGGCGGGGCCTTCCCCTCTGCTGCGCTACTGGGGCGTGGTCAGTGACTGTTCGGTGGCGGAAACGCCTCGGAAGTTGCCCGCCGCCCAACCGAGTTCGGCCTACCCGGAAGCCTCGACCACCTGCGGCCCGCTCGACTCCTCTCCTCGCCGATCTACCGGGAGTGCTTTGCCTCCTTGGAGTGGTCTTCGGGCCGGCGACGCAAGGTGAGGATTCATGAAGTGTTCGAGCTGTGTGCGACCTGTCTGTGGTGCTCGGGGGCCAGGCCCAGATGACGTGATCCGGTAACACGGACACACGTCATGAGCCCCGTTCCGGCCACAGTGGCGGGACGGGGCTCCGCGTATCCATTTATGGTGGGGCACGTGATCAACAAACAGTGCGCACGTGCCGCCATCGCGGTAATCGCTGCTGCCCTAAGCCTGTCGGCATGCGGTTCCACGAGCTCCGGGCAGAGCGACAAGCCACCGACGACGGGCGCAAGCACGAGCGCCGCCGACCCCTCCTCGGCCGATAAGTCGTCAGGCCCTGCCGGCGCGCCGTCGCCGGACGCGCAGCAGACACGGACCCTGATGGCCGCGCTCAAAGCCGTGGACCCGGCCCTAGGCGGCAACGAGGCGTGGGCAGTTACCGGGGCCAAGACCGTCTGCGCAGACATCCAAGCGGGCCAGGCTGACGCCGACGTGGAGCAGGGGGTGCAACTGCGGTTCACGGGGACCAGGCCCGGCACCGTGCCGAAGCTGACGACCGATCAGGCAGCGCGCATCGTCACAGCCGTCAAGTCGTCGTTCTGCAAGTAGGCCGGTGAACCAGCCCCGTTCGGCCAAGGCCCGGGCGGGGCTGTGCCGTGCCGCACATCTGCACGCACACCACCTCCTATCTCCCTCCCGAGTGCGGCGTCGACCGTCGTGCCGCCATGGAGTAACTCTGCAGTGCCTCACGCCCAGTTGGGGGCAGCTCGCCACCAACAGGCCACCCTGGTCATGGCGTTGAGGACAGCGACCCGCACCCGCCGGGGCCTGCGCCCGCGCGTGGCCTAATAGGGCGACGGCTCCCGCGAGGTGATCACCCGCGTCCCGCGGGAAGCCCACCGTGCCGGCAGTTTCCCGCCCGACATCGACATCCTCCTGGAGCGCTTGCGCCCCACCGTCCGGCTCGTCGGCCTCACCTTCCAGGCAAGGCTCCGCAGTAGCCCAGGGGGATCCGCAGATGCGCAGGTGAGCCCGCCAAGCCTGGATAGCCACCCGCACAACCGCATACGTGCGGAGGGCAGCCCCCATACCCCCAACACCGTTGCCAGGCGAGCCCGCGCCTCTTCCCTCACTCTGGAAGTGAGGGGGTGTGGCGACCGAGGGAGTGGTGGGGATGCAGATCGTCGTTGACCTCACGCGCTGCCAGGGCTATGCACAGTGCGTGTTTCTCGCGCCGGAGATGTTCCAGTTGCACGGGGAGGAAGGGCTGCTCTACGCCCCGTCCATCCCCGAGGACCAGGAGGAGCGCGTGCGCCAGGCCGTGGCCGCGTGCCCGGTCCAGGCCATCCTCATGGGCGAGGGAGTGAAGGCCGATGGACAGTGACCTGCACGACGGGCACATCGTCATCATCGGAGCCTCACTGGCCGGACTGCGCGCCGCCGAGAAGCTGCGCGAGGAGGGTTTCACCGGCTCACTGACCGTGGTCGGGGACGAGCCCTATCCGCCCTACGACCGGCCACCGTTGTCCAAGCAGGTGCTGCTCGGCCATGTGCCGGCGGACACCACGGGCCTGCCCATGCGCCGCGACCCGAAAGCCGTCTGGCGGCTCGGGGTGCGCGCCACCGGACTGGATCCCATCGCCAAGCGGGTGTCCCTGGCGGACGGTGAAGCGCTGCCGTACGACCGGCTGCTGATCGCCACCGGGACCCGGGCACGTCCCTGGCCCAACCCCGAGGAGGCCGCTCTCGACGGGGTGTTCACGCTGCGCACCCGCGACGAAGCGGCGGGTCTGTCGGCGCACCTAGCCGCCGGGCCGCAACGCGTGTTGGTGATCGGGGCCGGGTTCACCGGTTCCGAGATCGCCTCGGCCTGCCGGGAGCGCGGTATCGAGGTGACGGTCGCCGAACGCGGCCCCGCACCCCTGGTGGGCGCGGTCGGCGGCACCCTGGCCAAGCTGGCGGCCGGCATGCACCGCGGGCACGGCGTGGACCTGCGCTGCGGGGTGACGGTCACCGCCCTGCGCGGGGACGGCGACGGCCGGTTCGTCGGCGCTGACCTCTCCGACGGCAGCCACCTCGACGCGGACGTGTGTGTCGCCGCACTGGGGGCGATCCGCAACGTCGAGTGGTTGGCCGACTCCGGACTGGCAGCGGGCCCCCGCGGCCTCGCCTGCGACGCCGGATGCCGAGCCTTCAACATGTACGGGATCGTCACCGACGACATCTTCGTGGCCGGCGACGTCTCCCGCTTCCCGCACCCGCTCTACGAGTACCAACTCCTCTCGCTGGAGCACTGGGGCAACGCGGTCGAACAGGCCGAGGTGGCGGCCCACAACATGGTCAATCCGGGGCCGCTGCGACGCCCGCACCTCGCCGTCCCGGTGTTCTGGTCGACCCAGTTCGGCCACAACATCAAGTCGGTGGGCGTCCCCACCTTCTCCGACCACGTCGTCATCGCCCAGGGCACGTTGGAGGCGGGCCGCCTGGCGGTTGTGTACGGCTATCGCGGACGGGTCACCGCCGCGGTCACCGTCAACATGGCCAAGGCGCTGGAGCACTACCGGAACCTGATCGAGTCCGCCGCCCCGTTCCCGCCGGAGCCCGGCGCCGCGGACCGCCCGCTCGCGGCCGAAATCGCGATCCCCTCCGACGTGCCGGATCCCAAGGGGCTTTCGCACGGCCCCACCGTGGCACTCACCGGCCACCTGCCGGACCGCCGGCTGGTCACGGTGCAGCACGGCTGAACCCATCAGCCAACCCGAGGAGCCCGATCCCATGCCCGCCGAAACCCTGTTGGCACGCATCACCGACTACGCCAACCGCCCCAACCCCTACCCGCTGTACGCGGAACTCCGCGAGGCCGGCCCCGTCGTACGGCAGACGGACGGCACCTATCTGATCGGCACTTACCACATCCTCAGCGCCCTGCTCCACGACCCGCGCATGAGCGCCGAGGTCCGCGGTCGCGACTTCTCCGCGGAGCCGTCCCAGGGGCCGGTGAAGCCCTCGTTCCTGCAACTCGACGACCCCGAACACCACCGGCTGCGCACCCTGGCCATGCGGCCGTTCGGCCCGCCGCACAGCCCGGGGACGGTCGACTCGTTGCGCGGCGAGATCAACGCGATCACCGAGGAACTGCTCGCCGGGGTCCGGGACCGCTCCGAGATCGACCTCGTCGACGACTTCGCCTATCCGCTGCCCGTCACGGTCATCTGCCGACTGCTCGGCGTCCCGCGCGAGGACGAGCCGATGTTCCGGGAATGGTCCGACGCGCTGGTCGCGGCCGCGGACATCAAGCCCGGCGAGGAAGCCGACAAACCGGACCAGGCGACCCTCCAGACCATGGCCGAGATGGGCGGGTACCTGGCCAACCTCGGCGAGCGGCGCCGCGGCCACCCCAGCAACGACCTGCTTTCCGCCTTCGTCAACGAACCGGACCCGACCATGCGGCTCACCCGCGACGAACTCGCGCAAACCGCAGTGCTGTTGCTCATCGCCGGTCACGAGACCACCGTCAACCTCATCACCAACGGGGTGCTCACCCTGCTGCGCCACCCCGAAGCGATCGACCGGCTGCGCCGCGAACCCGACCTCATGCCCAGCGCGGTGGAGGAACTCCTGCGCTACGAACCCCCGGTCCACATGCGCCAACGCATCGCCCTCGCCCACATGGAGGTCGCCGGCACCATCATCCCCGAGGGCAGCAAGGTCGTGCTCGCGCTCGCCTCGGGCAACCGTGACCCCGCGCAGTTCCCCGACCCCGACCGCTTCGACCCCGCCCGCCAGGACAACCAACACCTCGGCTTCGGCAGCGGCATCCACCTCTGCTACGGCGCACCGCTCGCCCGCATCGAGGCCCAGACCGCACTCAGAGCACTGTTGCCGAGCCTCGGCACCACCACCCTGTTGCAGGACCCGCCGCCCTATCGCCAGAACGCGATGCTGCGGGGCCCCCGGCATCTACCGCTCGCCATGCGGGAGTTCGCGTGATCACGGCAGTTCGGGCGATCGTGTCGTGATCACTCGGTGGTCTCGTGATCACTTGCTGGTCTTCGGTAGGGGGCTGAGGGAAGCAGCCTGGCGACGGTATTCCACGGCGCTGTGTGCGGAGAAGATCCGGAACTGGTCGCGGATGCGATCGCGGTGCGTGCCGTGACCACCGTGCTCGCCACGTCCACCGTGCTCGCCGTGCTCGTGGGCCAGTTCGCGCGACCGTTGCTGGTTGTGCAGTCGGGCCTGCTTCTCGGTCTGCACCTTCGACTCGAACAGGGCCAGAGCGGGCGGGCAGTGCGGTCGGACCGGGTCGAGTTCGCCCGGGTGGAAGTAGGCGTCGCCGGCGTGCAGTAGCCAGCCGCGGCCGGTGTCGACGGCGACCCCGGCATGGCCGCGGGTGTGGCCGGCGAGCGGGACGAGCAGGATCCCCGGCGGCAGTCCGTCGAGTTCCCGGACGGCGTCGAAGCCGTACCACGGCTCGCCGAGTCCGGCGTGCGCCCGCCGGCGTGATCGAGGTCGAGGTGGGCAGACCAGTTCGGCACTATGACGACCGGTCGAGTTATTTGGGTTCATGAAGCAAGGACGGCCCCTGGTGGCCCCGACGAAGATCCGCCAACTTCCGGCAATGTCCGCCGACTTGCTTCAACGTCAGGGTGCGGACGGGGGAGTTGAGGTGGGGTGGTCGTCGCGGCGTCCGGCGCATGGGCCTGGCTCGACCGCCTGGTGAGCGGTCGAGCGATCTCCAAATGCCAGCCTAGACAAGGCTATTGGGACCTACTGAGGGATTCCTCGCCTCGTTGTCGAGTTCGACTGTCCCGGGTGTTTCGCCCGCCACCCCGGGCATGCATTGGTATGGACATGCCGGCGCGCCCGCTCGTAATGTGACGTTGGTCTAGACCGCCGTCGCGTGTCCACCCCCGGTCGCAACGATGCCCGCTGCGTCACCCCCGGGCGCCAACTCGCCTGCCCCGTACTGGACATGCACGCCATCCCCCACCGCGGTCGCTCGACCCCCTCGTCTGCGGGGCCCGGCCGCACGAAGGAGTCACCGCCATGAAGCCCCGTCTCGCCGTCCTCCTGAGCGCCACCACCATGGCCGCCGGACTCGCCCTCTCCTTACCGGCTTCGCTCGCGGTGGCCGCGGCGGGTTGTGCCTCCTCCTGTACGGTCCGGTCCGGTGCCGGTACCCGGGCCGAGGGATTCGTCGTCAGCGAGGCGCAGTTCAACCAGATGTTCCCGAACCGGAACCCGTTCTACACCTACAACGGGCTGGTCGCCGCGCTGAGCGCCTACCCGGCGTTCGCGAACACCGGCAGCGACACCGTCAAACGCCAGGAGGCCGCGGCCTTCCTCGCCAACGTCGGCCACGAGACCGGCGGCCTGGTCTACGTCGTGGAACAGAACACCGGCAACTACCCGCACTACTGCGACGCCACCCGCCCCTACGGGTGCCCGGCCGGCCAGGCCGCCTACTACGGACGCGGGCCGCTACAGCTGAGCTGGAACTTCAACTACAAGGCCGCGGGCGACGCATTGGGGATCGACCTGCTCAACAACCCCTACCTGGTGGAGCGGGACGCCGCCGTCTCCTGGAAGACCGCGCTCTGGTACTGGAACACCCAGAACGGACCGGGCACCATGACCGCGCACAACGCCATGGTCAACGGCGCCGGCTTCGGCGAGACGATCCGCAGCATCAACGGCTCCATCGAATGCAACGGCGGCAACCCCGGCCAGGTGCAAAACCGCATCGACAACTACCAGCGCTTCACGCAGATCCTCGGCACCACGCCGGGCGACCACCTGAGCTGCTGACCCCAACGGGCCGCCATTTCGGGCACGTTGGCCCGAAGCTGTTGACCCGAAGGCCGTCGCCGGGGTGGGCCCACGGACCCGCGGTCCCCGCCCCGGCGCGCAGTCGCGTCGTTCCGACCCTCCCGGGGTTCCCCCTTCAAACGCGCTGGCACCGTTCCCGGTCGCACGTATTATGTCGACCGTATGGGAAACGAGGGTGTGGAGAGCTGGCAGATGCCGAAACAGGTGGACCACCGCGAACGCCGCGAGGAGATCGCCCGCGCGCTGTGGCAGGTGGTGGAGCGGCGCGGCGTCTCGCAGTTGTCCGTGCGCGAGGTCGCGAAGGAGGCGGGCATCTCCCACGGGGCGTTGCAGCACTACTTCACGTCCCGCGAGGCGATGCTCTCCTTCGCCATGGAGCACGCGACCGAGCAGCGCGCGCTGCGCGTCAAGCAGGGCCTCAAGGAACTGGGTGACCAGCCGCACCCCCGCGACGTACTGCGGGTGATGCTCACGGAAATGCTCCCCCTGCACACCGACGCCCGCGCGGCCAGTCGGATGAGCGCGGCCTACGTCCTGGAGGCGCTGCACAACGACACCCTCCACGCCCAGGCGCGCGAGGGGATGGCCCAAGGACGCCTGCTCGTCGAGCAGTTGATCCGCCAGGCGATCGCCGACGGCCACATCGCCTCCGACCGCGACCCGGTGGCCGAAACCAACCTCCTGCTCGCCCTCACCGGTTTCACCACCCTCATCGAACTGGACGTGGTCGAGCCCGCCGAAGCCCTCACCGCCATCGACGCGCACTTGTACCGGCTGTTCGCCGGCGGCGACGGGTCCGCCTGACCCCGGCCCGTTCCCCGCTGACTCCCGCCCCCAGTGGCTGGATGAGCAACTCGCACCCCCAGGCGCCCTCCCGCCCGAGCGGCGCCTCGTCTACCGTGACACGCATGCCGTACGGGACCCCGGGCAACGACCCGACATCGGGGACAGGGGAACGCCGCCACATCTTCGGGGAGGACGCCGAACAGTACGACACGGGCCGACCCGACTACCCCCACCAACTCATCGCGGACGTCCTGGACTTCTCCGCCCTGGGCGCGGGCGACGCGGCACTGGAAGTGGGAGCCGGGACGGGCAAGGCCACGCTGCCCTTCGCCCGCTCCGGCGTACCGGTGACATGCGTCGAACCGGACGCCCGGATGGCCCGGGTGCTACGTCGCCGCTGCGCGTCACTACCCCAAGTCGCCCTCGCCGTAGCCGACTTCGAGAACTGGCAGCCGGTACGACGCTACGGGTTGCTGTACTGCGCCCAGGCATGGCACTGGGTCGACCCGGCCGTGCGCTGGACCCGGGCGCGGGCCGCGCTCTCTCCCGGCGGGGCGATGGCCCTCTTCTGGAACCACTGGCTGCTCCAGAGCGACGAGTTGGCGCACCAGTTGACGGCCGCCCACACCCGCCTCGGCATCGAGATACCGCCGGACACCCTCCTCGCCCCCCGCCCCCGCCCCGCGCGTCGCGGCCCCGACGCCCGCCAGTGGCGCGACATGACCGCGAACGGCTTCGTCGACCCGGAACACCGCCTCTACACCTCCGTACACGAACGCTCCACGCCCGCGCTCATCGAGCTGCTCGCCTCCTTGAGCGGCTACCGGGCACTTCCCGCCGACGCCCGCCAGCGGATCTTCGCCGAGACCACCCGCATCGTGGACGCGCACGGCGGCCGCGCACAGATGGAGGTCATCACCAGCCTCTTCCTGGGCCGCGCGGGGGCTGCACCGCTGTGAACAGGAGCGCAGCCGTAGGGAGCGGCCACGGCGCGACAAGGCGAGCCACGAGCACGCGCTGATCGGCGCGCCGGCAGGACAATGCCCCTTGCCCGCTCCCCACCAGCACCACAATGTGCCCCAACTCCGTCTCGCAACGAAGAAGGGCATCTCCGGTGGCTCTGACCAACCTCAACCTCGTCTCCGTCCCGGTCTCCGACCAGGACCGTGCCAAGCACTTCTACGCCGAGGTCCTCGGTTTCACGGTGCTGATGGACAACCCGATGGGCGAGAACATGCGTTGGGTGATGCTCCAACCCCCGGGCGCCTCCACCAAGATCACCCTGGTCACCTGGTTCCCCACCATGCCCGCCGGCTCCCTCAAAGGCTCGGTACTGTCCTGCGACGACCTGGAGTCGACCCTGCGGGAACTGGCGCACCGCGGCGTCACCTTCCACGAGCAGGAAATCCAACAAGCCCCGTGGGGACGTTGGAAGTCCTTCGACGACCCCGACGGCAACGGCTGGATCGTTCAGCAGGACGCTGCGTTCTGACCTCTCTTCTCTGCGGTCCCCGTCGGATGGCCGGCCTGTGGGTTCAGTGGACGGGAGCCGCTGGCGCGTATCGGGTCCTGGACGTTGCGGCCGGGCCGGGTGACCGAGGTTCTGCCTCCGCGCCAAGCTCGGGCCCCGGAACCCGCGTGGCGGCTCGCCCGAATTCGGGCTCAGCCACGCGTGTCAAAAAAATCCGATGACGATGTCGAGAACCCGTGACCGGCTCCGTCCCCGAGATGAACGCGACCACAATGGGTCGCACCCGCACCAAGGAGAACCACGATGGCCAAGTACCTGCTGCTCAAGCACTACCGCGGCGCTCCGGCCCCGGTCAACGACGTGCCCATGGACAAGTGGACGCCGGAGGAGATCTCGGCGCACGTGCAGTACATGCAGGACTTCGCGGACCGGCTGGAGAAGAGCGGAGAGTTCGTCGACGGCCAGGCGCTCGCCCCCGAGGGGACGTGGGTGCAGTACGGCGGCGCCGGGCGTCCGCCGGTCACCGACGGCCCGTTCGCCGAGACCAAGGACCTCATCGCCGGCTGGATGGTGATCGACGTCGACAGCTACGAGCGCGCGATCGAGCTGGCCGGGGAGCTGTCGGCGGCCCCCGGGGCGGGCGGGCGGCCGATCCACGAGTGGTTGGAGCTGCGCCCGTTCCTGGCCGCGCCGCCCACCATCACGGAGTAACCCTCCAGGTGACCTCTCAGATGGACGAGGCCCTGCTGAGGAGCCTCACCCCGAGCATGCTCGGGATCCTCGTCCGCCGCGGAGCCGACTTCGCGGCGGCCGAGGACGCCGTGCAGGACGCGCTGATCGAGGCGGTCCGCGGCTGGCCGGCCGACCCTCCGCGGGACCCGAAGGGTTGGCTGGTCACCGTTGCCTGGCGCAAGTTCCTCGACGCGACCAGGGCGGACGTTGCCCGCCGCCGGCGTGAGGACCTCGTCGACGAGGAGCCGGAGCCGGGACCCGCGCCCGCGGTGGACGACACGCTCCAGCTCTACTTCCTGTGCGCGCACCCGTCGTTGACCCCCGCGTCCGCGGTCGCGCTCACGCTGCGCGCCGTCGGCGGGCTCACCACCCGCCAGATCGCCCAGGCGTACCTGGTGCCGGAGGCGACCATGGCCCAGCGCATCAGCCGGGCCAAGCGGACCGTCTCCGGAGTGCGGCTCGACCAGCCCGGCGATGTCGGCACCGTGCTGCGCGTCCTCTACCTGGTCTTCAACGAGGGCTACTCCGGCGACGTCGACCTCGCCGCCGAGGCCATCCGGCTCACCAGGCAGCTCACGGCCGCGATCGACCACCCCGAGGTGGCGGGGCTGCTCGCCCTGATGCTGCTGCACCACGCCCGGCGGGCCGCCCGGACCGCGCCCGACGGCAGCCTGGTGCCGCTCGCCGAGCAGGACCGCGGCCGGTGGGACACGGCGTTGATCGCCGAGGGCGTCGAGATCTTGCAAACGGCCCTCGCCCGAGACCGGTTGGGCGAGTTCCAGGCCCAGGCCGCCGTCGCGGCACTGCACGCCGATGCGCCCACCGCCGGGGAGACCGACTGGGTGCAGATCGTCGAGTGGTACGACGAGCTCGCGCGACTGACCGACAGTCCGGTCGTCCGGCTCAACCGCGCGGTGGCGGTGGGCGAGGCCGATGGGCCGCGCGCGGGCCTGGCGGCACTCGCGGCGCTGGACGGCTCGCTGCCCCGCTACGTCGCGGTGGCGGCATACCTCCATGAACGCGCCGGCGACCTGGGGGAGGCGGCACGGCTGTACGCGGAGGCCGCGCACCAGGCGCCCAACTTCGCCGAACGCGATCACCTGACGCGTCAGGCCGCCCGACTCAACGCTCGTCGGAATCGCTGACGGGTCGTCACGGAAAGCGGGTCGTCACGGGGCGGCGTCCCGGTGCCTTGGCCGCACATCGGTTGGTCTCGGGCCGGGGCAAGCAGCGCCGAGCCGCTTCTCACCAGCCGGCCGCCTCCTGCATCGAAGCCGAAGCCGAAGCCGAAGCCGAAGCCGAAGCCGAAGCCGCACCGCAGGGCGGGCCCGACGTGCGCGCAAAGAGCCAGGCAAGAGATGGCAATGGTTTTCATCTGTGATTGAGATGAAAATCGTTTCCGCCTAGCGTGTGGTGCGTCGCTATGTGGCTGGATCGCGCCCCTCCGTGTCCGGCGCCGCCCGAAGGAGTCCCCTATGTTCCCCATGTCATTTCCCGCTCCGCGTTCCGGTCGACGAACCGTGCGCATCGCGCTCGGTGTCGCGATGGCCGTCGTGACCGCCGCGACGGCCACGGCCTGCTCGACCTCGTCGGCGAAGGGCGGCACCACCGCGGCCGCCACCGGCGGCGGCCCGGGCAAGACCATCCAGGTGGTGGCGGGCGAGAACTTCTGGGGCAGCATCGCCAGCCAGCTCGGCGGCAGTCACGTGAAGGTGACCAGCATCATCACCAACCCCAACACCGACCCGCACGACTACGAAGCGACCGCCGCCGACGCCCGCACCGTGGCCGGTGCCCAGTACGCGATCGTCAACGGCATCGGCTACGACGCCTGGGCCGACAAGCTGCTCGCCGCCAACCCGGCCAGCGGACGCGCCGAAGTCAAGGTCGGGGACCTGGTCGGGATCAAGCCAGGCGGCAACCCGCACCGTTGGTACTCCCCGGCCGACGTCCACAAGGTGATCGAGCGGATCACCGCCGACTACAAGAAGCTGGACCCGGCCGACGCCGCCTCCTTCGACCGTCAGAAGGCGACCTTCGAGACCAAGACCCTCGCCGACTACAACAAGCTCATAGCCGACATCAAGGCCAAGTACGCGGGCACCCCGATCGGCGCTTCGGAGTCGATCGTCACGCCGCTCTCGGAGGGGCTGGGGCTGAAGATGCTCACCCCCGCAACGTTCCTGGACGCGATGAGCGAGGGCTCCGACCCGACGGCCAAGGACAAGGCCTCCATCGACCGGCAGATCGCGGACAAGCAGATCAAGGTCTACGTCGACAACACCCAGAACTCCACCCCGGACGTGCAGGCACAGGTCAAGGCCGCCAAGGCGGTGGGCATCCCGGTCGCCACCGTGACCGAGACCCTCGCCCCCGCGGGCGCCACCTTCCAGCAGTGGCAGACGACCCAACTGCGGGGCATCGAGCAGGCGTTGGCCAAGGCGACCGGGAAGTGAACTGACGCCATGAACCCGACCGCGAAGGTGCGCGAAGCCGCCACCCGAACCGACCGCAGCAGCGCCACCGTCCCCGCGCCCCGCACCCACGCCCCCGCCGCAGAGACCGGTAGCGGCCAGGTGATCGTCCTGCGGGACGCCGCCGTGCGCGTCGGCGGCCGCACGCTGTGGACGGGCGCGGACCTCCGCGTCGGGCCCGGCGAGTTCACCGCCGTCCTCGGCCCCAACGGCGTCGGCAAATCCACCATGATCAAGGTCCTGCTCGGTGCGCTGCCCGCCGCGGCCGGCGAGGTCCGCGTCCTCGGCGCCCGCCCGGGCCGGGCCAACGACCGGATCGGTTACCTGCCGCAGCGCCGCAACTTCGAC
Organism: Streptomyces sp. WZ-12; assembly: GCF_028898845.1. Lineage (NCBI taxonomy): Bacteria > Bacillati > Actinomycetota > Actinomycetes > Kitasatosporales > Streptomycetaceae > Streptomyces > Streptomyces sp. WZ-12. The sequence continues at coordinate 8,885,572 of NZ_CP118574.1, forward strand.
GCCTCGATGCGCGTCCGCGGCATCGACGTCGTCCGCATGGGCCTGGACGGCGACCGCTGGGGCGTGCCCCTGCCGTTCCCGACCGCCCGCCGGCGGGCCGAGCGCGAACGCGTCGCCGAGGTCATCGAGTTGGTCGGGGCGTCGGGGTACGCGCGCCGGCCGATCGGCCGATGTTCCGGCGGCGAGCAGCAGCGGCTGCTGATCGCGCAGGCGCTGGTCCGCCGGCCCGAACTGCTGTTGCTGGACGAGCCGTTGGACAGCCTGGACCTGCCCAACCAGAGTGCGGTGGCCGCACTGATCGGCCGGATCTGCCACCAGGAGGGGGTGGCGGTGGTGATGGTCGCCCATGACGTGAACCCGATACTCCACCACCTCGACCGGGTCGTGTACCTGGCCGAGGGCGGCGCGGCCACCGGCACCCCGCAGGAGGTCATCACCTCCGAGACGCTGACCCGGCTCTACGGCACCCCGGTCGAGGTACTGCGGACCTCCGGTGGGCGGTTGGTCGTGGTCGGGCAGCCGGAGGCACCCGCACTCCACACCGACCGCCACGAGACGCCGGGAGCCGACCATGCTGCTGGCTGACGCCGCCGCGCCCGCCTGGTCCTGGAACCTCATCGCCGACTTCCAACAGATGTGGTCGTTCCCGTTCATGGTCAACGCCTTCCGCGCGGGGGCGATCACCGCCGTGGTGTCGGCCGTGGTCGGGTGGTTCGTGGTGCTGCGCCGGCAGACCTTCGCCGCGCACACCGTCTCCACGGTCGCCTTCCCCGGCGCGGCCGGGGCGGTCCTGCTCGGAGTCAGCGCGGTCTACGGCTACTTCGCCCTGTGCGTGGCCGCCGCACTGGTCATCGCGGCCCTGCGCGGCAGCGGCGACCGCGAGGAGTCCGCGCTCACCGGAACCGTCCAAGCCTTCCTCCTCGCCGCCGGCTTCCTCTTCATCGCCCTGTACAAAGGGCTGTTGGAGGGCCCGCAGACGATCCTGTTCGGCACGTTCCTCGGCATCACCTCGACGCAGGTGACCGTGCTGGCGGGGGCCGGCATCGGGGTGCTCGCGGTGCTGGCACTGATCGGGCGTCCCCTGCTCTTCGCGTCCCTCGACCCCCAGGTCGCCGCCGGGCGGGGAGTCCCGGTCCGCGCCCTCTCGGTACTCTTCCTCGTCCTGCTCGGCGCGGCGACCGCCGAGGCCAGCCAGATCACCGGAACCCTGCTCGTCTTCGCCCTGATGGTCATCCCCGCCGCCACCGCCCAAACCCTCACCGCCCGACCAGGATTGAGCCTCGCGCTCGCCGCGCTCCTGGCCCTCGCGGCCACCTGGCTCGGCCTGACCGCCGCCTACTACGCGCCCTACCCGCTGGGCTTCTTCGTGACGTCGTTCGCCTTCGCCGGCTACGTCCTCGCCCGGGGCGGGCACGCGCTGCACGCGGTCCGCAGCCGCCTCAGGCCGTCCCCGCCGGCCAAGGAGGTCACGGCATGACCAGTCTGCTGGCCGCCTCACCGCTGGCCCAACCCTTCTTCCTGCACGCCCTGTTGGCCGGGACCGCCATCGCCGCCGCCTCGGGGCTCGTCGGCTACTTCCTCGTCCTGCGCGCCCAGGTCTTCACCGGCGACGCCCTCAGCCACGTCGCCTTCACCGGCGCCATGGCCGCCCTCGCCTTCGGCTACGACCTCCGCCTCGGGCTGTTCGCCGCCACCGTCGCCATCGCGCTGCTCTTCGGCACTCTCGGCCGCGCGGCACGCCCCGACGACGTGGTCATAGGCAGCGTCTTCTCCTGGCTCCTGGGCCTCGGCGCCTTCTTCACCACCCTGTACACCACCTCCCGCAGCACCACCAACGGGAACGCCGGCGTCAGCGTCCTGTTCGGCTCGATCTTCGGCATCTCCGCGAGCAGTGCAGTCGTGGCCGCCCTGGTCGCCGCCGGCATCTGCCTGACGGTGCTGCTCATCGCGCGCCCCCTGCTCTTCGCTACCCTCGACGAAGCCGTGGCCGCCGCCCGCGGCGTGCCCGTCCGGCTGCTCGGCCTCGGCTTCCTGACGATCGCGGGCGTCAGCGCCGCCGAGGCCACCCAGGCCGTCGGATCGCTGCTCCTGCTCGGTCTGTTGGCCGCCCCCGCTGGCGCCGCGATCCGGCTCACCGACCGCCCCTACCGCGCGCTCGCCCTCTCCGCCGTGCTCGCCGTACTGGAGATGTGGACGGGACTCCTCGCCGCCCACGCGCTGCCGCAGATCCCCCCGAGCTTCGCCATCATGACCGCCGCCACCGCCGTCTACTCCGCCACCTTCCTGATACGACGCCCCGTCACCCGCACCGCGGCCCCCGCGGGGGCATGACCGAAAGCACGGTGAGAGCACGGTGATGGCGAGCAACCGACCGCACACCTCCGCGCCGGCGCGTGAACTGGCCCTGATCGGCCGCCTCACCCAACAGCGCGCCGTCGTGCTGGCGGCCCTCGTGGCGGTGGAAGGCTTCGTCGGCGCCCAGGCCCTGCACAACCAACTGACCGACGACGGAACCCCGGTCGGCCTGTCCACGGTCTACCGCACCCTGACCGCCTTCGCCGACGCGGGCCGCGCCGACGTCGTCCGCGACCGCAACGGCGAACGTCTCTTCCGCTACCGTCCCGGCCCCGACCACCGCCACTACCTGATCTGCACCGAATGCGGCCTCAGCCTCGCGGTCGACTCGGAACCCGTGGAGACCTGGGCCGACAAGGTCGCCCGGACCTCCGGCTTCGCGGACGTCCGCCACACCGTCGAACTCGCCGGCCTCTGCCCGGACTGCGCACAGGGGCGGGCACGGGTGCAATGACAATTCCTGCCCCGCAGCCGGGTAATTCCTGGGCGTCTCCGCGCCGATCGCGTCGCCGACAACGGACCCGACGCAACGACTGACGCGCTTTGCGGAATGGGCCTTCGGGCTCAAGAACGCGTCAAGTCATCCTCAAGAGCGCAAAGATGGGGCGGGCATGGCCGCGGGGCCCCAGGAAGGTCAACCTTCGCCGTCAACTCCATGCGCTCTGTGGATCACCCGAGCTGCACATTCCTCCATCCCCGGCGATCTCTTCCGTCGTCCGGTCGCCGACCGTGCCGGTCGATCTCCCTCACCCCACGGCGTCCTGTCTCGTGCACCAGGTGCGAAATCAACGCGTGCAAGGGCGCGTTGACCCGCGTCAACACCGCCTCCCCGCCGGCTCGGGAGGAGATCGCCCCGTTGCCGATTCCGTCGAAGCCGCAGCCCAAAACGATTCTTCGAGATTTCGTACACGAGTGCATTTATGTGTTATACGCACTCAGGCCACGGGATCACGCCGCCCCCGCTATGCTCGCTGTCGCGCAGCGAGTTGTGGCGATTACCAAACGTCGTGACTGGCTGTCGTGGTGCCGCCGATCGCACGAGGGCTAGGGCGTCCTGGGACCCGGCCCCCTGCGTGCGGAACGCCGCCGTGGAATGCGCTGCGGCCAAGCAATTGGTGAGCGCGATCCCACGGTCGTCGATCTCGTGCAGGCGGCCTTCTCGTGGTGCCTACATCCCCCAAGTACGGCGCCCTGTCCATTCCTTTAGCACTCTGAGGAAGCCGATGGTTCGTGCTGGTTCGCCCTCCGGAGGGCCGAGTCCCGCCCCCACCCCAATATGGCTCTTGCCATCCACACTCCTGGCCGTGGGTACGTCCGTGGCGGCGTCGTTGACGCCTGCCGTGGCCCTCGTCCCGGTCATCTCGATCGGTGCCGTTGCGACGCTGGTGGTGGCCGTCGCGACCGGGAAAACGGCACGTCAAACACGTGCACTCGAAAGGCTGCGAGCGGAGAGCGCCGCGCGGGAGGCAGTTCTGAAGGGCCACCTGGCCCAACAGGAAGCCGAATCCGTACGGATGGCCAAGGAGACCCTGCCCGCGGCCCTGGCCCGCCTCCAACAAGGCGACCGGGCCGAAGAGGTGATGCAGAAGATCGTCCATGTCTCCGCCGTCAGCCCCGAGTTCGAAGCCGCGTACCGGGCGGTGCTGCGCTGCGTCCTGGAGGCCGTCGAGGTCGAGGAGGACCTGCGCGACTCCGCACAGCGGGCCTTCGTCAACATCGCGCGGCGCGTCCAGGCGATCGTCCACCAACAGTCCCAGGAACTACGGGAAATGGAGGACAAGCACGGCCATGACCCGGACGTCTTCGGTGACTTGCTGCGCCTGGACCACCGCACCGCGCTGATCGGCCGCCTCGCGGACAGCATCGCCGTACTTGGTGGGGCCAGGCCCGGCCGGCAATGGCAGCAGACCATCCCGCTGTTCAACGTGCTCCGCGGCGCGATGTCCCGGATCCTCGACTACCAGCGCGTCGATCTGCACTCCGTGGCCGAGGTCGGCATCCTCGGACGAGGGGTCGAGCCGCTGATCCACGCCCTGTCCGAACTGCTGGACAACGCCACCCGTTACTCACCGCCCCAGACCCGGGTCCATCTGACCGCGACCGAGATCCAGACCGGTGTGGCCATCGAGATGGAGGACGCCGGAATCGGCCTGACCGACGAGGCCCGCACGCGCGCCGAGCGGGCCCTGGCGCAGGACTCGCCCACCGGCCTCGACCTCGACGACCTGGGGGAGTCGCCACGACTCGGCCTGGCCGTGGTCGGCCGACTGGCCCGCACCAACAAGTTCAAGGTCTCCTTCCGGAGTTCGGCGTACGGCGGCGTCCGCGTCGTGCTGATCGTTCCGCCGGAGCTGATCACCGCGACTCCGGTGCCCGGCGGGGCCATTGCCAAGGCCACCGTCCTGCCGCCACCGCGACGTCACGGCGGTCCGATGCGCCGCTCGCCGGGGATCGAGGAGGCCATGCCGGCCATCGCTCCGCGCAGCGCCAACGGGCTCCCGCAGCGCAGGCGTCGAACCCGCGCCGTGATCCCACCCCTGCGGCAGAAGCCCGCGCCCTGCACCACCGGACCCGACACCCCGGTGTCGGCCGGTCCGCCCGCGCAGGCCGGACTGTGGCTGGCCGCTTTCCAGGAGGGCATCTCCGGTGAGTCCCGGGTCGATTCCCCCAACCGTCCCGAAGGCCCGAGCGATGAAGAGCCCGAGACTAACTGAGTCATTAGGTAAGGATGAGTAAGTAAGTGGCGACACAGCAGCGGCTCAATATGAATTGGATGCTGGAGGGCCTGGCGTCCAGTGTTCCGCACACCCGCGATGTCGTGGTGCTGTCCTCGGACGGTTTGTGCATGGCCCAGCACGGTACGGACGAGGAAACCGCGGATCGCCTCGCCGCGGCCTGTGCCGGTCTACAGAGCCTGTCCGCGGCCATCGCCACGGAATTCCCCAACGGCGACGGGCAGATGAAGCTGGTCGTCATCGAGGTCAACGGCGGGTTCTTCTACCTCATGGCAGCCGGCGCCGGGGCATATCTGGCGGTGCTGGCCGATGACGACGTGGACGCCGGCCTCATGGGACAGGGAATGCGGGACCTGGTCGCCCGGATCGGCCAACACCTCACCAGCCCGCCGCGGGCCGACCAGTAGGCCCGATGAGCGACTCGAAACCAGAAGAGCACGGGCATTGGGAAGAAGGCGGCCCCGAGCGCCTCTACGTCCTGACATCAGGCCGGAGCGTACCGGGCGAATCGGCGCCCTTGGACATGGTCACGCTGATCGTGACCCGGAACCGTGCCTCTTCGAGTATGCAGCCAGAACAGGCCGCCATCCTCCGGATATGTGACTACCCGCTGTCGATCGCCGAGATCTCCGCGTACGTCCATCTGCCGGTCAGCGTGGTCACGGTACTGCTCGCGGATCTCTTGGAGAGCGGTCATATCGAAGCCAGGGCACCGATTCCGACCGCGTCGTTGCCCGATGTCGAAGTGTTGGAGGCGGTGATGCATGGACTGCAAAATCTCTGAGCCCGTCGTCGGCCCCCGGAGCGAGGACATCCTGCCGGCTACGGTCTCCGCCGCGGTCAAGGTGGTGATCGTCGGCGGTTTCGGAGTGGGGAAGACCACCCTGGTCGAATCGGTCAGCGAGATTCGCCCGCTGACCACCGAGGAGACCATGACACAGGCCGGTGTGGGGGTTGACGACCTCGCCGGAGTCGAGCGCAAGACCCAGACGACCGTGGCGATGGACTTCGGTCGGATCAGCCTGAGCAACGAAATGGTGCTGTACCTCTTCGGCACCCCGGGCCAGCAACGCTTCTGGTTCCTGTGGAACGGCCTTTTCGAGGGCGCGTTGGGCGCGGTGGTCCTGATCGACTCCCGGCGCCTGGACGACAGCTTCGACGTGGTGGGGCGGCTTGAGGAGCGCGGCCTGCCCTTCGTCGTCGCCATCAACGCCTTCCCGGACGCCCCCTCCTACCCCATGGCCGAGCTCCGCGCGGCGATGGACCTCCCCGATGACGTACCCATGGTCGACTGCGATGCCCGCGACCGTGCCTCCAGCCGCGACGCACTACTGACCCTCGTGCACTACCTGTACACCCTCACCACCCAAGCCTCGGAGCCCCGGTGACCTCCTTTCACACCAATCAACCCAGTACGACCCCGGCATCCGGACCGCCGCCGCAGTGCCCCGCCCATGCCCGCACCGGGAACGCCGACGGCCTGGCACGGCTCTTCGGACCCGAGATCGCCGACGACGCACCGGGCTTCTTCGAACGGCTGCGGGCCCAACACGGCTCCGTGGCACCCGTCCTCGTGGACGGCGACCTGCCGGCCTGGCTCGTCCTCGGCTACCGCGAGAACCTCGAAGTGCTGCGCACCGCTTCCCGTTTCTGCCACGACTCGCGCATCTGGCACTGCTTCAAGGAAGGCCGGGTCCCGGCCGACTCACCACTCATGCCAGCCCTCGCCTGGCAGCCCGTCTGCCTCTTCATGGACGGCGAGGAGCACGAGCGGCTCCGCGTCGCGATCACCGAGAGCATGGGGCGGTTCGACCGCCGCGGCATCCGCCGCTGCGTCACCCGGTCCGCCAACCAGCTGATCGACGACTTCATCGGCGACGGACAGGCCGACCTCGTAAGCCAGTTCGCGGTCCAACTACCCCTGCGCGTGGTGGCACAGCTCCTCGGCATGGCGGAGGAGGACGGGCCGCGGCTGGTCGAGGCGGCCCGAGACCTGCTGATGGGCACGGAGACCGCCGTCGAGAGCAACGCCTACCTGATGAAGTCGCTGGAGCAGCTCGTCGCCACCAAACGAGCCGTGTCCGGCCCCGATTTCACCTCGTGGCTGATGGCGCACCCGGCCCACCTCACGGACGAGGAAGTAGCCCACCACCTACGGATCGTCCTTCTCGCCGCGAACGAGAACACCACCAATCTGACCGCCAACACCCTGCGGATGGTCCTCACCGACCCGCGCTTCCGGGCATCGCTGACGGGCGGCAGCATGACCCTGCCCGACGCGCTGGAACAGATGCTGTGGGACGAACCTCCGACCGCGGTGATGCCCGCGAGGTGGGCCACCGGCGACACGGAGCTCGGCGGTCAGTCCATCAAGGAGGGGGACATGCTCCTCCTCGGCCTGGCCCCCGGCAACAGCGACCCCGCGATCCGCCCGGACCTCTCGGTCGCCATGCAAGGCAACCGCTCCCACCTCGCCTTCAGCGGCGGGCCGCACGAGTGCCCCGGCCAGGAGATCGGCCGGGCCATCATCGACACGGGCATCGACGTCCTGCTGACGCGGTTGCCCGATATCGAACTGGCCGTTCCCGAGGGTGAGTTGAAGTGGGTGTCCCACTGGATCGCCCGCCACCTGACGGAACTACCGGTGAAGTTCACCGCGGGCCCCGGCGTGACTCGCCCCGCGCCAGCCGGTACGTCGGGGAATGCCGAGCAGAGTGAACACGTCCTTCAGGGTCTCGCGCCCGGCGGTCCGCTCGTCGCGGGTGGGGCTCCCGGATCAACTCCCGCAGTGAGTGCGCCCGGAGTGCGTCCGTCCTGGTGGGGCCGGTTGAAGGGGTGGCTGTCAGGAAAGTAGCCCGGTGCCGAGGGGCGCGCGGCGTGCGCCCCTCGGCACGGTGAGGGGCGCCGTTGCTCCCGTCACCGGTGCGGCCACAGTGGTTCCGTAGGCCCGACCGTCAGACTCTCAGTGGGGTGCCCGCCTTGCCTGCCGGGGCGGGTTGCGGTGCGTACACAGTGCTGTAGGAGTTCGCGGCCAGAATCCTGTCCAACCCTCCCGCCGCCACGAGTCCTTGGTAGACCAGCTCGACAACGGCATCCTCACAGGACTCCTCGCAGGGGCTGGCTATGGCCGAGAGCAGCCACCCTGCGATGTCGTGGATGACGTCGGGCTGGTGCCAGCCGTCCGCGTAGTCCAGCCCCGAACCGTCCGCGCCACGGCTCGCGGTCAGACGGATGGCGCTGGCCGCACAGGGCTCGTGGACCGGGCAGTTGTGCAACTGCCGGAGCATGTCCTGCCAGGTCGTCGCCGAGGCGTCGAACGCGGTCGCGTGGATGCTCGGGCGCCGAGCTGCTGCCATGCCGGCAGCGGACTGCGCCCTGGCCAGTCTCTCCGCGAACCGGTGTCGTTCTCCTACCAATCCGTACATATCGGAGGTCAGTAGCACGAGACGCGGCGGCCAGTCCCGTGCTGCGCAGATCAGCCCGCGCACTCCCATGATCAGGGCGACTCCGGGGCCCATCCAGCGGGCGGTGTTCCCGGTCTCGTCCATTTCGATGAACTGGTCGTAGATGTCCGCGACCGCTTTGGAGTGTCCGCTGGACAGTAACCGGCGTCGAACGGCCGGGATGTCCGCCTCCATAGCCGGGAGCGGCCCCCACTCAATGACGTTGCTCAGCATCCCGGTGGCCTTGACCAACTCCCGGGCACCGGGCGGCAGTTGTACCTGATACCACGGAACGTTCCCCCAAGCCAGATCCGTGATGGCCCGGACCTTCAAGGCGTTGCGCACCAGGTGCATCCTCCGGCACAGCAGGATCAGGTCATCGAGGGTGTGCGTGGCGTCGTCGGGGATCTCGTGCAGTCGCGTCTCGATGTGCTTCCGCAGCTCACGGCCCTGGTCCCAGTTGCCTTCCCCATAGTCGGAGAAGCCGTAGTAGAGGTTGATCAGCGTCGCGAGCTGCTGGACGTTCTCGGACTCTCCCCGTCGTCCAAGGCGTGACGTGAGACCCCAACCGAGGTGGATGGACAGGCTGGTGCGTGGCTTGCCGTCCTCCATCCTCGGAGTCTCCTTCCAAGGGGTGGGGTCGCTGTGGGCGAGGGCGTCGTCCGGTCGTGCATGGGCGATGTGGACGCACGAGTTCAGGGCGGTGGCGAACCACGCCCCTTTGTGCACCTCCCACTCGAAGCGTGCGCTCTCGCCCTCGGCGTACCCGAGGCCGCACACGGCCAGACCCTGCCGCAGGCAGGCGTCGAGGTCACCGTTGCGGGCCAGCGCCTCGCGCACCACACCGTGGGCTTCGAGGGACAGGGCGTCATCGGCACCCCACCAGGAAGCATCGGTGCCGGTGGGACGGGACTTCCCCAGCAGTCTCGCGTACAGGTCGCGCAGAGCGAAGTCGAGGGCGGTGTCCTCCGGGCCGGTGCCCAGAAGAAGTTCGCCGGAGCGCGCGATCCAGCGGATGCCCGTACACACCAGGCAACCGTCAGAGTGGTTGGAGCGGACTGGGTGGGTGCTGTACGGCGCGTCCTTCCCGAACCGGGTTGCCGTACAGAGATTGAGGTCGTAGGCCAGCCGGTCGGGCACGAGGGTGCCGTCGGTCTGCCAGGCCGGGGCATCCAGCAATGCTCGCAGGGCGTCCTTCCGTGCCATCGCAAATCCTCCGCTGACGTAGAAACAGGAAGACCTTGCCGTCGGACCGAGGCCGTGTCCGCGACAGTCGACAAGCCTGAAGCCCACAGATCCGGCCTCAGCCGCCCGGCTGCAACACCGCCGTGGCCGAGAGGGGGCGATCCCGGGTCGTAGCCGACCGCGAGGTGCGTCGGACATCACGACGCACCGCTCCGCGCGCATGACGCGCCTGGCAGCCCACGGGCGAGGACGGACGGCGCCGATCATGAGGCGCCACGTCCAGTACGTGCATCAGGGATGCGGTATGCGACACAGCAAGGCTCCTCACGAACGTGGTAGAGCACCTGGCGCACTTGCCTCGGGAATCGGCCACCTGGTCCGAGGGGACAGAATCGCGCAGCATCGCACCGGTGTACAGAGGGCTTCCCGAGTCACTGCACGTCAGCGATGCGCGCCTTTGGCCGATTTGTGAGCACGAGGGGGCGGAGTGCAGCAGGTGTGGTGCCGCGTGGCTCAGCCGGGATCGGCTCTACTCTGAGGCACCGGGCGGGAGTTCGGGGCGTCGCCAACGGCCGGTACGCCCGTGCGGGGCGGGAGCGGACCCGGCATCACGCGCCTCGCGGGGCGGGTGCCCTGGACGAGGAGATCCCGGGTTCCGCCCCGCCCCGACGCCAACGCTCCCGTACCTGCCCGGGCGACGGATCACCCGCCCGCGATCGGGCCGAGGTAGGTGCCGCCGGAGGCATCGATGGTCTGCCCGGTCACCCAGCGCCCCCGCGGACCCGCCAGGAAGCCCACCACCTCTGCGACGTCTCCCGGCTCGCCGATCCGTCCGAGCGCGGTGATCGACTCAAGTCCGGCCACCGCCTCGGGAACGCCGGTCCACTCGGCGGTCATGTCGGTCAGCACCACCCCGGGTTCGACCGTGTTCACCGTGATCCCGCGCCGGCCCAGTTCGTTGGCGAGCGACGGGCCGAGGGCAGCCAGCGCGGCCTTGGTGACGGTGTAGCCGATCTGGAGTGGATTCGCGATCCTGGCGGCCGCCGAGCCCACGTTGACGATCCGTCCGCCGTCCCTCAGCAGGGGCAGCGCCCGCTGGACCACGAAGATCGGCGTGCTCACGTTGATCGCCAGAAGTCGCTCCCACTCCTCCTCCGTGAGCTGCCCGATCGAACTGACCGAGTGGATACCCGCATTGTTGACAAGGATGTCCAGGCCGTCCGCCCCGTGGTCCGCCAATCCGGCGGTGAGCCCCTCGAACAGTGAGTCCACCGCACCGCTCTCGCCGAACCTGGCCCGCACCGCGAACGCCCGACCCCCGGCCCCGCCGATCTGTGCCACGGTCTCCGCGGCGGCCGCGTCGTTGCCGCCGTAGTGGACCGCGACCAGCGCCCCCTCGGCGGCGAGCCGCAGGGCGACCGCGCGCCCGATCCCGCGCGAGCCGCCCGTCACCAGTGACGTCCTGCCGTCCAGTTCCCCCACGATCGCCTCTCCCCTCGTGCCGCCCCGGCCGAATCCGGGACCGGTCTCACGTACGTCCGAAGTTCCGCGCTGCCAAAGGGACGAAGGCGTCCAAGGCCAGTGTGTGACGACCGGTCTGAACACCCTCTCGACCGCACTGTACGTGAGGACCGGCGACGGGATCGGGGGAACGCGATAGCTGGCCGGCTACGCTCCTGCGCCTCCCACGCCCGCAGTCGATCGAGCCGGACGGCGACGCCCTCGAAGGCCAGCTCGACCTGGAACACCATGGCGGGCTGACCTTCGAGGGCGTCACGAACAGGGTTACCCAGCGAGTCCGGGCGATGGCCGCCGGCATCCGGCACGCCCACCAGACCGGTACACCCTGTGCCGGGCGGCCCGGGACCGCGGGCGGACCACCGGCGCCATGGTCACGGTGCCGATCCCGTCGGGGGCTCGGCGACCGGCGCCACCCGCGGCCGGGCCAGCCGGCGGTAGTCCTCCGTGTCCAGGGCGAGGGACAGGTGCAGTGCGGCCGCGTTGAAGAAGATCTCGCGGTGGGCGAGGAGAGCGGGGTCGACGATCAACTCCAACTCGGGGTCGAAGGAGAAGGGGACGATGGAGCCGCTGACGCAGCCGGAGAGGCGTTCCGCGGTGGCCTGGTCGGCGAAGGACACGTGGCGCGCCTCGTAGAGTTCCTTGACCCGGTCGAGGTCCACCCGCCGGTCGCCGGGGACGACGGCGAGGGCGAACCGCGAGGACTTCTTGGTGACCTTGACGCGCATGACGATGCACTTGGCCGCCTGGTCCAGGGGGTGCCCGCGGAGCTCGCTGACGATGTCCGTGCGGCCCTCTGGGGCGTGTTCGATGAGGCGGTGGCGGGCCCCGCCGTCCTGGAGCAGGGCCAGGAGCCGGTCCGACGTGGCGACGGGGGTGTCGTCCGCCGGCGGGGTCGGGTCGGCCGGTGCGTGGGTTTCGGGGGAGAACGTGTCTGTCGCCATCAGCCCCACACCACCGCGGAGTTGAGCGACTCGTCGGCGAAGCCCATGAAGAAGCCCATGGTGAGGCGGTCGGTGCCGGTGACCCGCTCGATGGAGTGGTACTGCGTGGGGTTGATCAGGTACACGTCCCCGGTCTGCGGCTTGAACTCGTGGCAGGGGTGGCCCTCGACCACGGTCTCGTCGTACCCGAGGCCACCTTGGATCTTGTACGTCTCGTCCGCGGGCTGCCAGGGCTTGCGGTACATCCGCAGCTCGCCGCCCTCGTCGCACTCCTGGAGGCAGACCACGCAACTCAGTTGGTAGGCAAGGCCGGTGAGGGCGATGCCGGTGCCCCGGGCGTCCCGCATGATGTTGTCGTTGTGCAGCGGGTTGCGCACGCCGTCGGCGTGGATGCGGACGACGGAGGCGGCGTAGTCGCGGCCGTCCGGTTCCTGCGCGACGGAGACCGCATCCAGGCCGAGGGCGTTCTTCAGGCCGGTGCGGACCTGGCCGGCGAGGTCGAAGTCGGCGGAGTCGAGCATGTTGCGGGCCTCGTCGGCCGCCTGGAAGTAACCGTCCAGGTCGTTGAGGTACTTGGCCAGGTAGGGGCCGATGGTGGTGAGGGCGCCGTTGGCGTAGCTCGTGGTGGAGGCGTTGGCGAAGAGCTTGCCGACGCGGGTCAGGTTGTCGGCGAACGCCTCGGCGGGCAGCAGGTTGCGCAGTACGACCACCGCGCTCTCGCCGTGGGCGAGTTGGCGGAGCAGGTCGGGGTCGGGCCGCTCGGCGGCGGTGTCGATGACGACGCGGGTCCAGGTGTCAGTCGTGGGCATGGATCGGCGCTCCTTCGAGGTCGTAACGGTTGCGGGGGCCGGAGCTCGTGGTCCACGGGATCTCCGTGACGCTGTCGGGCTTCAGCGGCTCCCAGTGGTCCGCGGGGGCGAGGTCGGGGATCACCTCCGAGGAGATCACCAGCGAGCGTGCGGTCTGGAGCCGGAACATGCCGAAGTAGCGCGGCGCCATGGTGTCCGGCGAGGTCCAGTGGATGACGTACGCCCCGTAGGGGTTCACCGCGATGGCGTTGCCCGAACTCCCGCCCCGGGGAATGGCGTTGAGGCGGTCCAGGGTCTCCTGCTCGTCCAGTCGGCGGGTGCCGGCGGGGACGATGTAGTCGAAGTACTCGCGGGAGTCGAACTCCGAACCCTCCATGCCGAGCAGGCGGTGGACCGTCGGCTGGAAGCCGTTGTGCAGGAACAGCCAGGGGAAGGAGCCGGCGCGCTCCAACGGGTGGGTGAACTGCGGCCCGTGGTTCTTGGCCAGAGTGGCGTGCCGGGCGTGCACGGCCAGGAAGTCGGTGGAGAGGTGCGGCACGGGCGATTCGTGGCTGCTCTCGGCGAGCGGACGGACGTCCCGGTGGCGCCCCAGTCCGAACGGGGCGTCCGGCTGGCGCCAGACCGCGCCCCAGCCGTTGGGGTGCACGTCGGTGGGTCCGTCGTGGTCGGCGGTGCGGCCACAGCTCATCGCCTCGGCGGCGGCCAGGATGTCCGCGGCGCGGAAGTCCCCTGTGGCCACGATGAGTCGGCACATGGCGGGTCAGCCTCGCAATCGGTGGGCGACGAGTGAATGCAGCAGTGCGGGGACGCGGTCGGCGGGGCCGCCGCTGACGACCACCCGGCCGGCGGAGCCGGTGTGCCTGGCGAGGTCGGAGGCGAGCGCCGGCAGGTCGTCCGCGGACAGTGCGGAGCGGTCCGGCGGGGGAGCGGCGCGGTGGATCTCGATCGTGATGCCCGGCTCCTGGAGGGCCTCGGCGGCGGCCAGTTCGGCTTCGGACACGGCCGATATCTGGCCGGCGATGCCACCGGTGCCGACGGGCGGTGACGACGGTCCTACCGGTGTCGCGTCGCCGAGGTGACTGGCGAAGGCCAGTTCCGCCCAGTCGGCGCCGGTCGCCTTCTCGACGAGCGCCACCAGCCCTCCGCCGGAGAGCCGGAACCCCATCTCCACGAAGACCGGGCCGGTCGGGCCCTGGAGGACATCGAGGTGGAAGGGGCCGGCGCGGTAGCCGGCGGCGTCCAGGCATGCCTGGGCCAGCGCGTGCAGCTCGGGCGGTGCGTCCGTGCCTGGCCGGGCCACGTGGCCGACCTCCCGGAAGCCCGACAGCCCGGGCTCGCCAGGCACCTCCTCCAGACTGGTGAGTTTCTCGCAGACGCTCAGCAGTACGGCACTGCCTTGGTGGGCGACGCCCTGGAGCGAGAGTTCGGGGCCCTTGACGAACTCCTCCGCCACGATGCCGGAGAACGCGCCGCCGCCGTAGTTGGCCAGCGCGCGGATGCGGTCCAGGGCGCGGCGGCGCTGCGCCGCGCCGTCCACGAGAAGTACGCCGAGCCCACCACCGCCGTCCGCCGGCTTGATGACCTGCGGGAAGCCGAGCCCATCGGCCGCGCCCTGGTCGCCCAAGTCCAGTGAGAGGAAACGGGGTTGGGCCACCTGAGGGGCGCCGCGCAGCAGGGCCTCGCGCTGCTCGCGCTTGTCCAGCGGCCGGAAGTCGACGCCGGCGCCCGGCCACGGTGCCACCCGCAACGCCTCGGCCAGGGCGAACCCAGCGTAGACGTAGCGCTCGAAGCCGGTCAGGACCAGGCCGGGCGCCACCCCGGCCGCGGTGAGTGCGGCGCGGATCGCGTCCGGGTCCTGCGGCCGGGCCACAGCCACCTCGACGTCGAACTCCCGCCGGCCGAGCAGCCGTCGCCAGCGCAGATAGGCGGGCGTCTCGACCAGCACCGCCCGCATGCCGCGGCGGCGCGCGCAGTCCAGGTACGGGTCCAGGCCGTCCCGGGTGGCGCCTACTTGTACGAAGTCCCCCGGGGGATTGCCGGTCGTCACGGTCACCGGCCGGAGAGCAGTTCGGGCACGACGGGGCCGTCGGCGCTGTGCCGGGTGTGGACGATCTGCTTGTGCGGGTCGCCTTCGAGGATGGCGTCGATGAGTTCGCCGCCGACGGGGGTGGGGCTGGGCAGACGGAGCGAGCTGGTGTACAGGACCTTGAGCTGATCCACCGTCAAACCCGTGATTTCTTCCAGGTGTTCGGTGACCTGGGCCGCCGCGACGCCGGTGGTCGGGGTCGAGCCGCCCAGGAGTTCGTGGATGAGCGGGGCGTGCGGGAGGAGGTCCGGCTGCTCGGCGGTGAGGTACGCCTCCAGGTTCGTGCCCTTCTCGGTGAACGGCGCGTGGACCATGGCGACGAGCTGCTCCTCGGTGAGGCCGTATGCCTGGGCCGCGTAGGCGTCCATGGCGGCCCGCATCTGGTCGGCCCGGCCCTCGTAGCGCTCCCGCATGAGCGTGACGAGCTGCGGCGGGAACTCCTTCTTGTGCATGAGGGAGATGGCGAACTCGACGTAGCCGGCGAGCCCTTCGGCGTAGGACTGGCCGTAGCGGTGCTCGCACTTGAGGGCGCGCAGGTGCGCCATCAGCGCGGGGTTGCCGCAGTCGGACTCGGTGAAGCTGAAGGCGATGTCGTCGAAGCGGAAGCCGAGGTGCTCGGTGAGCAGCTCCCAGTGGTCGCCGGAGGCGTAGGCGGTGTCGTCGTAGATCGAGAAGAACTGCAGGCCGGTGCGGACGTCGGTGGTGATGGCGTGCTCGGCGATGACCTCCGGGGCGTCGGGGCCGTGGATGTCGGTGAAGTACGCCTGCGAGATGTTGTTGAGCGAGGCGAGGAAGCCCCGGAATCCGGCGCGCATGTCGCGCGGCGGCTGGAGGCCGAACCGCCGGGCGAGCCGGGTGACCCACAGGTAGTAGTCCCGCTGCTCCTGTTGGGAGTCGCCGGTGATGATCAGGTCGACGCCGCCGTCGTACCCCGCGGCCAGGCCGAAGGAGTTGACCATGCTCAGGTTGCAGGCGTTGCAGAACGTCGGGCGGGCGTCCGCGGCCGTGCGGTGGCCGGTCATCAGGATGTCGAGGCGGTTGCGGCCCACGACGTCGTCCGTCTGCGGCAGCGTGGCGTCGAAGGGGCGCACCTGCTGGCCGTCGATCAACAGCAGCTCGCAGTCGGGGTCGTTCAGCAGGTGCAGGGAGCGGTAGGCCCGGTCGATGTTGTCCATCACGGCCTGCGGCATGCCCGCGTGCCGGTTGGTGGCGACCCGCATCGTGAAGGTCCGGCCGTGCTCCTGGGAGAGGATGAGCTGCATGGTCCGGACGAAGGCGAGGGTGTAGGAGCTGTCCTTGCCGCCGCCGTAGGCCACCAGGACGACATTGCGGGCGAGTTGGGCCTTGTCGGGGAGGGCGTCGTAGAGGCGGGCGGCGCAGCGGACGGCGCCCTCGTAGTTCTCCTGGGACAGTACGGCCCGCAGCTCCCGGAGGGCCGTGGCATGGTCGGGCGCCGCTGAGGGCGCGGTCGTGGACACGTCAGTCGTCATGACGGACAAGCACCTCTTTCAACCGGACTAACGGTGGGCCGGCACCATGAGCAGGCGCGGGTGAGGGAGAAACTGGTCTGATGGCCTGGCGGTTGCGCCAGAAGAAGGGAGGAAAGCAAGGTGGCCGGGCGGGATCACCGGTCAACTCGACGCTGAGAGAAGGGAATTCGGCTCAGCGCGGCCAGGTGCCTGCACGGGAAACACCCGATGACACACCGGGGGATCTGGTGCGGTCCCGTAGGGACGCCCCATCAGGTGTGCGGGAGAAAAGGAAAGCCATCCGGAATGTGCCCCCGTCCGGAAACTTCAGTGCTTACGGACTTGCTGTCCGGGGCCCACTCTTGATCACGAATCTCAGCCTTGTCAATCATCTCGTTTCAGGATGTGGACCGTCCGAGTAATCGTTAAATCGTGAACAGGGCGGCGGGAGTTGGCCTGTTGTTCACCCGGCGTCGCGGGCCGATTGGCCGGAATGAGTTCCCGGCCAACGCCCGCGCAATGCCGCCAATGCGGCGTGGAGAGCGGGGCGACGGCCGGCCTGGGAGCGCCAAACGGCCGAAACTCGACGGTGGGGCGGGGGCTGCATCGGGACGACGCGAACGGTGGACGGCAGGTCGCCGCGGCCCAACCGGGGCAGCATCGTCACGCCCAACCCGGCCGTCAGAAGGGCGATTTGGGACTCGTATTCCTCGATCTGATAGGCAATGTCCGGTTCGATGCCGAGATCGGAGAAACAACGCACCAGCCACTCATGGCACATGGCGCCGGAGCCCTGCCCGATCCACCGCTCTTCCCGCAGGTCGTACGGGGTGAGCGCGGCCCGGTCGGCGAGCGGGTGGCCGGCCGGCAGCGCCACGTCGGCGATGTCCTCGCCCAGTTCGACGACCGACAGCGAGGCCGGCAGCGTCAGCGGGGTGTTGTGCCAGTCGTGCACCACCGCGAGATCCGCCTCGCCGCGCACCACCAGGCTGACGGCGCGGTTGGGGTCGGATTCCAGCAACCGGCAGTCCAGCGCGGGGTAGCGCCCGGCCAGGCCGGCGAGTGCGGCGGCGACGAAGCCGCGGCAGGCGGTGGGGAAGGCGGCGAGCACCAGGCGCCCGGTGGGCTGATCGCGCTGTTCCTCCAGGCGCGAGCGGGTCCGCTCCAACACCGCCACGACCTCATCGGTGGCCTCCGCGAGCAGCCATGCCGCGGGGGTGAGCTCCACCTTGCCGCCCTGCCGGTCGAGCAGCGCGGAGCCGGTCTCGCGCTCCAACTTGGCGATCTGCTGGGAGATGGCGGACGGGGTGTAGCCCAGTGCCGAGGCGGCACCCGTCATCGTGCCGTGGGTGGCCACGGCGCGCAGGGCGCGCAGGCGGTTGAGGTCGAACATGAAGCGATGCTAATACCCCACCTTCAGCAGCCTTCGCTGGCCCTGACGTGCGAAGACTGTTGAGATGGGCGTCCAGAAGGAGCACGTCCACAGGAGCCATCGGCATGAAGCCCGTACACGTTGCCTTGGCGGTGGTCGTAGCCGCCGTATGGGGCGTCAACTTCGTCGT
This sequence comes from Streptomyces sp. WZ-12, assembly GCF_028898845.1. Classification (NCBI taxonomy): domain Bacteria; kingdom Bacillati; phylum Actinomycetota; class Actinomycetes; order Kitasatosporales; family Streptomycetaceae; genus Streptomyces; species Streptomyces sp. WZ-12. The sequence goes on from NZ_CP118574.1 coordinate 8,903,678, forward strand.
GATCGACGTGGGGTTGCGCGATTTCCCCCCGCTGCTCTTCTCCGCGGTGCGATTCCTGTTGGCCGCCCTGCCGGCGGTCTTCTTCGTCGGACCGCCGAGGGTTCCCTGGCGCTGGGTCATCGCGGTCGGCGTCGCGCTCGGCATCATGAAATTCGGCATGTTGTTCATCGGCATGCACGAGGGGCTGCCCGCGGGCCTGGCCTCCCTGGTGCTCCAGGGGCAGGCGGTGTTCACCGTGTTGTTCGCCGCCGTCCTGCTCAAGGAGCGCCCCCGACGGGTGCAGATCGTCGGCATGGCCATCGCCGCCGCGGGCATCGTGCTCGCCGGGCTGGACTCGACGGCCGGCACGCTCGGCGGATTCCTGCTGGTCGTGGGCGCGGGAGCGTGCTGGGGCCTGTCGAACATCGCGATGCGCAGGGCCAGTCCGCCGGACACCTTCCGCTTCATGGTCTGGGTGAGCGTCGTGCCGCCCATCCCGCTCGCGCTCCTCTCCATCCCCTTCGAGGGCTGGGACGCGGACCTCCGCGCGCTACAGCACCTCAACGTCAGCGGAGTGGGTGCCGCGCTCTATGTGGCGTGGGGGGCAACGCTGTTCGGATTCGCCGCATGGGGATATCTGCTGCGTACCTATGACGCCCCGACCGTGGCGCCGTTCTCGTTGCTCGTCCCGATATTCGGCCTGGCCTCCGCCTGGGTTTTCCAGGGGGAGCGCATGACGGCACTGACCTTCTGTGCCACCGGCCTCGTCATCGCCGGTATTGCGGTCGGAATGCTGCGCCGCCCGAAGAGGGCGGTAGCGGTGGAGAGCGAGCCGACGGCCGCCCCGGTCGCGGCGCCCTGAGGTCCCCACCGCAGACGAGTTCGCCAACGCACCACGAGGACCGCCCCTTTCGCAGGGGCGGTCCTCGTCGTGTGTGCGCCCCCGGCCGGCCGCCTTGGGTAATTCGATGGAATCGATTGACTCCTTCCGGGAAGTGAATTTACCTTTTGTTTAGCGAGAGTTCACTCTCTGTGAATGATGAAGTGTGGTTGTTGTGACGACCGTCTCACGCCCGGTTCCCGGGCCCTTGGAACACCGTTCTTGACCCCCGGAAAACCGGGCATACGGGCGCAATTACTCGGTGTGATTGATCTTGACGTCGCGACTTTCCGACTGCCAGGCTTACGGGAATTCGACGAGCACGGCCCTCAGTTGCCGACTCGTCAGGCGTAGCTGCGGCGATTGCCGGCACGCGCCAACGGGGGCATTTCCGCGAAGGGACATCGAGGTCCCGCGCACATTTCTCTTCCCCGGTGTTTCGCACCTCATCAATCGAGGGGAATCCACCCATGTCCGTAAAGACCGCCGAGCCGCCGGTGTCCGCGCCGGCCGACGCCGCCGAGGCCGTGGTGCGTGAATTCCTCGACCAGGGGTTCACCCACTTCACCGGCGTCCCCTGCTCGTTGCTCAAGGGCATCTTCCGTTACCTGGAGAGCCCGGCCAGCCCCGCCGCCTACCTGCCCGCACCCCGCGAGGACAGCGCGCTCGGCGTCGCCTCCGGGCTGGCCGTGGCCGGCGAACGCCCGGTCGTCCTGATGCAGAACTCCGGGCTCGGCTACTCCCTGAACGTCCTCACCTCCTTCAACCTCATCTACGACGTCCACCTGCCGCTCGTCGTGAGCTGGCGCGGCCACGACGGCAACGACGCGGTCGAGCACGACGTCATCGGCCGCGAACTGCCCCGCCTGCTGGACGTCTTCGACCTACCGTGGACCGTGCTCGACCCACAGGCACCCCGCCGCTCGGTCCGGGAATGCCTGGCGCACCACGACGGCGGCCGCCGCACCTCCGTCCTCGTCGTCCGGGAAGGGGTGTGACCATGCTGGACATCCGCGAGGCCATCACGGCCCTCCTCGACCGCGACCCCACCGCCCTCTACGTGTCGACCTGCGGGTACATCACCCGCGACGTCTACAACATCGACGACCGCCCGGGGAACTTCTACCTCGTGGGCTCGATGGGCATGGCGGCCCCGATCGGCCTCGGCGTGGCCCTCGCCCGCCCCGACCGCCGCGTGGTGGTCCTCGACGGAGACGGGTCCTTCGCCATGAACCCCGGCTGCCTGCCGATGATCGCCGAACACCGCCCCGACCTGCTGCACGTCGTCCTCGACAACGGTGCGCACGAGAGCACCGGCGGACAGCGCACCGCCGCACTGGGCGACCCCGCAGCCCTGGCCCGCGCCGCCGGCTACCCCACCGCCCACACCGCCGACACCCTCGACGGACTCGCCGCCGCCTACCCCGCGCGCGGCAACGCCGGCCCCACGCTGCTGCACCTGCGCTGCCACCCGCGCACCCACAAGGCCGGCAGGCGCGTCGAGTTGACGCCCCAGGAACTCGTGACGCGCTTCCGCACCGAGGCCGCCGCCCCCGTGCCGGCCGCCGTCGAAGGGAGCCCGCTGTGAAGAAGCCCGTCCTGCTCGACTGCACGCTGCGCGACGGCGGCAACCAGAACAACTGGGAATTCACCCCGACCGACGTGCGGACCCTCGTCACCACCCTGGACGCCGCCCGCATCGACGTCATCGAGGTCGGCTACCGCGGCGGCTCCGGCAGTCGCAGCAGCGCCGACGCTGGCATCACCGCCCACTGCACCCCCGAATTCCTCGCCGCGCTGCCCGAGGTCCACCACGCCGAACTGGCCGTCATGGTCGTACCGACCGTCTGCCCCGTGCAGGCCATGGACGACCTCCCCGACAGCCCCATCGGCATGGTCCGCATCGCCGCGTACCCGTGGAACATCGCCGGCGTACCGGAGTACGTCCGCGCCGCACGCAACCTCGGCCTGCGCACCGGCGTGAACCTGATGGCCGTCAGCTACGCCGACCCCGCCGAACTCACCGAAATCGCCCGCACCATACGCGCCGAACAGCCCGACGTGTGCTACGTCGCCGACTCCTTCGGCGCTCTGACCCCGGACGACGTCCGCACCCGCGTCGCGGTGCTGCGCGAACACCTCGACTGCCCGATCGGCCTGCACGCGCACAACAACCTCGGCCTGGCCGCGGCCAACGCCCTCGCCGGCCTGGACGCCGGAGTGGACTGGCTGGACGCCTCGCTGTGCGCCATGGCCCGCGGCGCCGGCAACCTCGCCACCGAACAGGCCGCGGCGTTCCTCACCGCCTGGCCCAAGTACGCCACCCACACCGACCTCGCCCAGGTCTGCGAGGCCGCCGAATACGTCGCCGAACAGGTCCTGCCGCGGCCGATGGTGGTGCGCCGCCAGGAGATCGCCGCCGGCATCAACGACCACCACTACTACTACCAAGACCGCATCGACAAGATCAGTGCCCGCTACGGGCTGGACCCGTGGGAGGTCGGCCGCCGCATCGGCGCCACCCGACCCCGCAAGGTGCTCGACGACGTGGTGGCGGACGTCTGCCACGAGATGACCGGAGGACACACCGCATGACCGAGCAACACCGCACCACCGCGCGCGGCACCCGCCCCACCCCCGCCGAGGCACTGCGCGCCGCGCTGCACGCCGAGCGCCCGGCCCGCGCCATGGGCGCCCACAGCCCGCTCAGCGCCCGCCTCGCAGAGGAGGCCGGCTTCGAGGTCATCTGGTCCAGCGGCCTGGAGATCTCCGCCACCGCCGGCGTACCGGACGCCAACATCCTGGCCATGCCGCAGTGCCTGGAGGCCGCCGCCGCCCTCGCCCAGGCGGTCTCCACCCCGGTCCTCGCCGACTGCGACTCCGGCTTCGGCAACGTCAACAACGTGATCCACATGGTGCGCGCCTACGAGGCCCGCGGCATCGCCGGCGTCTGCATCGAGGACAAGCAGTTCCCCAAGCTCAACAGCTTCATCGAGGGCAACCAGGACCTCGCACCGCTGGACGACTTCGCCGCCAAGATCAAGGCCGCCACCGAGGTCCGCCGCGACCTGGTCGTCGTCGCCCGCCTGGAGGCGCTCATCTCCGGCCGGGGCATGGCCGAGGCGCTCCGCCGCGCCGAGGTCTACGAACGCGCCGGCGCCGACGCCCTGTTGATCCACTCCAAGATCTCCGACCCCGGCGAGGTGTTCGCCTTCCGCGAGGCATACACCGGCGACCTCCCCGTCATCGTCGTCCCCACCACCTACCACCAGGTGACCATCGAGGAACTCCAACAGCGCGGCTTCGCCATGGCCATCTACGCCAACCAGGCACTGCGCAGCTCGCTGCGCGCCATGCGGGAGACCCTCACCAAGATCATCCAGGACGGCTCCACACACGGCATCGAGGACGGCATCGCACCGCTGAAGGAGATCTTCGACCTCCAGCACATGCCGCAGATGCTCGAACAGCAGGCCCACTACGAGGCGTTGGGCCGCGAGCTCGCGGAGGCCGGCCGATGACCACCGCACCCCGTGCCACCACCGCACTGCGCCTGTCCTTCCTCGACACCTGCCTGGACATCGAGCCGGCCCCCGGCGCCACCATCGACGAGGCCCTGCGCTTCCTCGACACCCACGTCGCCTTCGCCCCCCGACCCGCGGACGCCGAACCCCCGTTGGCCACGCTCCGCACCGCCCCGGCACCCGACGACCGCCACACACCCCCGGACGGCACGCACTGGGAGGACATCTACCTCCGCAAGAGCGCCAGCGACTTCTTCACCGTCCCGGCCCGCCGGGCCCAGGCCGACGGCCGCACCTACGTCGAGTGCACCAAGACCGGCACCCGCTTCGCCTTCGACCGCGCCGCCCGCACCATCGACGTCGCCGTGACCGCGGCCGGCGCCATGGACCTCGTCGAACTCGTCCGCGACCTGGTCCTCAAGGACCAGGAGAACCGCGGCGCCGCCGTGCTGCACGCCACCGCCGCCGTCAAGAACGGCACCGCCGTGCTCGTCACCGGCGCCAAGGGCGCGGGCAAGAGCACCATCCTGCTGGAACTGGTCGAGCACTTCGGCTACCGGATCATGAGCGGCGACAAGACCGTCGTGCACGAACAGCCCGACGGGACCACCCTGGCCGCCGGCTGGCCCGACTACCCCCACCTCGGCTACGGCACCATCGCCAAGTACCCGGGCCTGAAGGAGATCGCCGGCATCGCGGGCGACTACCAACCCACGGCCGGCCAGGCGTTCTCGCCGATCGGCAAGTTCGCCGTGGACCCCTACGGCTTCCGCGAGCGCTTCCCCAGCGCCCCCCTCGGCCTCGCCGTCCCGGTCACCGGCATCATCCACCCCAACATCGGCCCCGGCGACCACACCGTCCTCGCCCCCTTCCCGACCGACCCCGCCGAGCGCACCGAGGCACTGGCCGCCAACATCGAATCGGCCTTCGACGGCGCCAACGCCGGCTGGCACCACTACCTCGACGACGGCCGGGCCCAGCACACCGAACGCCGCGCCCGCATCGCCGCCGAACTCGCCAAGGCACCGGCCTGGACCCTCACCGGCCCCGGCGACCTCACCCCCGACAACACCCCCGGACCACTGGCACACGGGGGAGCGGCATGATCGAACTCACCGTCGACAGCACCGGCCTGAACTCTCACTACGACCTCACCGACGAGATCGCCGCACACCTGCGCGCCTCCGACGCCGGCGACGGACTGGCCGGCGTCTTCGCGCACGGCAGCACGGTGGGCCTGACCATCATGCGCTACGAACAGGGCGCCGTGACCGACCTGTTGCGGACCCTGGAGCGGATCGCGCCCGACGACGGCAACCGCTATCTGCACGAGCTCACCACCGGCGACCCCAACGGCTTCTCGCACCTGAAGTCCTCGCTGCTCGGCACCAGCGTGCTGGTCCCGTTCCGGGACGGTGAACCCGCCATGTCACCGACCCACCGCGTGGTGCTCTTCGACTTCGACCTCAAGCCCGCCACCCGCCGGATCTTCCTCGACCCGCCCCGCCCGCACCGGAAGGACCCCGCATGAAGCTCCGCCTGGCCACCCCCGGCCCCACCGAGGTCCCGCAGCGACTGCTGCTCGCCGGCGCCCGCGAGATCATCCACCACCGCTCGACGGAGATGGCCGGTCTCCTCCACGAGATCAACGAGGGCCTGCCCCCGCTGTTCGGTACCGAACACCCCGTCTACACCATCGCCGCCTCCGGCACCGGCGCGATGGAGGCATCCGTCGCCAACTGCTTCTCGCCCGGCGACGAGGTCCTCGTCGTCTCCAACGGCTACTTCGGCGAGCGCTTCGAGGCGATCTGCACCGACTACGGACTGACCGTCCACACCGTGCGCAGCGACTGGGGCACCAGCGCCGACCCCGCTCAGGTGGCCGCCGCCTACGCCGAACACCCCGCGATCCGCGGCGTGTTCACCGTCTACAGCGAGACCTCCACCGGCGCCCTCAACGACGTCGAGGCCATCGCCCGGATCTTCCGGGACACCGACGTCATCGTCGTCGTCGACGCGATCAGCGGCCTGCTCGTCCACCCCCTCCCGATGGACGCATGGGGCCTGGACGTCGTGCTCGCCGCCTCCCACAAGGGCTTCATGCTCCCGCCCGGCCTGGCCTTCGTCGCCCTCTCCGACAAGGCGTGGACGGCCGTGGAACGCGGCTCGGGCCCCGCCTACTACTGGTCCTTCGAGCGGCTGCGCCACTTCTACCCGATGTCCTCCTCGTCCCCGGCCGTCTCACTGCTGCTCGCCCTGCACGAGTCGCTGAAGATGCTCAACGAGGAGGGACTCCCGGCCTTCCAACGCCGGCACGCCGCACTCGGCGAGGCCGCCGGCCGGGCCCTGACGGCCCTCGGCTTCCAGCCCTTCATCCAAGAACCACACCGGCGCAGCCACGTCATCACCTCGGCGCTCGCGCCCGAAGGCATCGACACCGGCGAGCTGTTGAAGACCCTGTCCACCCGGCACGGCGTCACCATGACCGGCGGCCAGGCCCACCTCAAGGGCAAGCTCATCCGGGTCGGCCACGTCGGCGCCGCCGACCCCCTGGACCTGTGCGCCCTCTTCGGCGCCGTCGAGATGGCCCTGCTCGAACTCGGGCACCGCTTCACCCCCGGCACCGGCACCGGCGAAATCATCCGCGCGCTGGCCGACTTCCCCCACGAGGAGAGCTGATGCTCGTTCTGTTCCAACGTGAGACCTGCCCCGACTGCAAGCCGGTCCGCGAACTCCTGACCCGCCTCCAGGTCTCCTACCTCAACATCAACGTGCCCAAGCCCCGTGACGAGCGGCACGAGTTGATCCGGGCCACCGGCAGCAAGTTCATCCCCGCACTCATCGACGGCGACACCGTCATCCCGGGCAAGCTGCGGGAGAACGCCGACCTGATCGCCTACCTGGAAAAGCGGTTCGGCGCACCGGACTCCGACGCCCCCGCCGAGCCGGGAAGCGCCACCTGACCCTTGCGTTACGCCATCGTCACCGACCTCCACGGCGACCTCGCGGCCCTGTGCCGGGTCCTCGCCGACGTCGCCCGCGAACAGGTCGACCAAGTGCTGTGCCTGGGCGACGTCTTCGAGTGCCACATCAGCAAACGGGACCGCGCCGACTACGCGTTCGGGTCCGTCGCGGAGGTCTTCGACCAGGTCCCGGAGTTGGTCGCACGGCTCGACGGGGCCGTGGTCGTCCGCGGCAACCAAGAGGAACGGATCGCCTCCCTCGTGCCGGACCACGCCCTGCCCGCCTGGTCCCGCGCCGTGCTCGGCGCCCCGCTGGAGCACCGCACCCCGTTCGCCACCTACTGCCACGGCCACTCACTGCCGTGGCAGCAGGTGGAACCGGGCAAGTGGTGCCCGCTGGACGCCGAGTTCGCCGGGCGCGCCCTCGTCCACGGGCACCACCACCGCAGCGCGGTGCACCGGCTGCCCGGCACCGGGCGCGCCTGGCGGGACGTGACCACCTTGCCGTTCCGCTACGGCGAGCCGGTGCCCCTCACCGCCGGCCACCGCTACCTGGTCAACGTCGGCCAGGTCCGGGGTGCCGACCCGAACTGGGCGGTCATCGACGAGCGGGCGGCGACCGTCACCTACCACCGACCCGCCCCACAACCTACGGAGCGCGCATGACCCGGCAGGTCCTCCTGCTCAACTCCGACAAGCCCGAGGCGCTACGAGCCCTCGCGCACCGCCCCGACCTGCGGGTCCGGGTGATCACCCGGGAAAGCTACGCACCGCTCTACGCCGGCCACGACACCGTCTGCATCGACAGCTTCGAGGATCTCGCCCAGGTCGAACGGGCCGCCTACGACCTCACCCGCGGCGCCCCCGTCGACCACGTCATCGCCGCCACCGAGAAGAGCATCGTCCCGGCCGGCCTGATCCGCTCCCTGCTCGGTGTCCCGGGTCCCACCTTCGACGAGGCCCTGTGGTCGGCACACAAGCGCGCCATGAAGCAACGACTGCGCGCCGCCGGCCTGACCGTCACGGACTTCGCCCAGATCACCAGCGTCGACGAGATACCGACCGCGGCGCGCACCACCGGCTGGCCGGTCGTCGCCAAACCGGTACTGGGATCGGGCACCCGCTGCACCCACCGCATCGACTCCGCCGAGGAGTTCGCCCGGCAACGCGCCGCGGGCACCCTCGACGACCTGGCGGACCGCGGGCTACCCGTCCAGGTGGAACGCCTGGTGGACGTCGTCGGCGAATACCACTGCGACGGCATCGTGCGGGACGGCGGGGTCACGTTCGCCGCGACCTCCCGCTACTTCGCCCCGCTGCTGACCGTCCAGGCACCGCTGCGCGGCGGCCACCTCGTCGACCCCGCCCACCCGCTCGCCCGCCAACTGCCCGGCCTGCTCCAGGAGGTGGCACAGGCCCTCCGCATCCGGGACGGCGTCCTCCACCTGGAGGTCTTCGAGACGGCCGACGGCCCGGTGATCGGCGAGGTGACCACCCGGCCACCCGGCTCCGGCGTGCCCCGGTTGTGGCAACGCGCCCTCGGTATCGACCTGTGGGCGGAGTTCATCCGCGCCGCGCTCGGCGAGGAACCCGCCTGCACGGCGCCCCGGCAACCCGACCGGATCCACGCCTGGACCCACCTCCCCGACACCCCGGGACTCCTGGACTGGCTCATCCGAGCCGACGGCGTCCGCGCCGCACTGCCGCCCGCCGAAAACGGCTCCGCGCACATCGAGGTCCAGTTCACCGCGCCCGACGCGGAACAGGCCGGATTCCGCCAGGCCCGGCTGCACGCGCTCGCGGAGGCGGCCCGCACGTGAGCCGCCTCCTCGCCACCGCACTGCCCGCCCCCGGGACGCCGCGCCTGCTGGCCGCCTCCTGGCTCGTCAACACCATCGGCAGCGGCCTGTACCTTCCCACCAGCTCGCTGTACTTCACCCGCGTCGTCGGCCTCCCCGTCACCCGGGTCGGCATCGGCCTCACCGTCGCCGGGCTGGTGGCCCTCGCCGGCGCCGTGCCGATCGGCAACCTCGCCGACCGGCACGGCCCCCGGCGGGTCTTCGCCTGCGTGCTGGTGGTGCAGTCCGCGGCCATGCTCGCCTTCACCGTCGTCCGCTCCTTCCCCGCCTTCCTGGCCTGCGCGTTGCTGTTCACCCTCGCCGACCAGGGCAGCAACGCGGCCCGCGGCGCACTGGTCGCCGCGGCCGGCGAGGGTGCCGAACGCGTCCGCCTCCGCGCCTACCTCCGCGTCGTCACCAACCTCGGCATGGGCGCGGGCGCCGGCCTGGCCGCCCTCGCCATCCAGGCCAACAGCCCTCTTTGGTATACCGTCCTGATCGCGGTGAACGCGGCCACCTTCCTCGGCGCCGCGGTGCCACTGCGCTGGCTGCCCCCGGACACCGGCCGCCACCCCGCCACCGACGCTCCGCACTCCCCACCGGTCTCCCGCTGGCACGTGCTCCGCGACACCCGCTACGTATGCACCACCGCCCTCTGCGGCGTGCTCAACCTCCAACTCCAGGTGATCTCCTTCGCCGTTCCGCTCTGGGTCGCCGACCACACCTCCGCCCCGAAGGCGATGGCCTCGGTGATCGTCGTGGTCAACGCGGTCATGGTGGTGCTCTTCCAGATGCGCGCCAGCAGGGGAGTCGAGGACGACGCCCGCGCCGCCGCCCTCTGCCGACGCGCCGGCGTCGCCCTGCTCGCCGCCTGCGCGGTGGTCACCCTCACCAGCGGCCGCGGCCCCGCGCCCACCATCGGACTGCTCCTGGTCTTCGCGGTACTCCTCACCCTCGGCGAACTCTGGACCTCCGCCGGCGGCTTCGGCCTGAGCTTCAACCTCGCCCCCGAATCCGCCCACGGCCAGTACCAGGGCTTCTACTCACTCGGCAAGGGCTCATCCCAGGCGGTGGCCCCCTCCCTCCTGGCCGCCCTCTGCCTGGGCGGTCACACCACCGCCGGCTGGCTCGCCCTCGGCGCCCTCTTCGCCACCGCCGGCCTGCTGATGCCGATGGTGGTCCACCGCGCACCCGTCGCCCGCCCCTCTGGGCGACCCGACCCCCTCACGCCACCTGGAGCTCCCTGACCGCACCCCTCGACAGACCGACCCGCACCAGCGCAGCGGCCAACCTGGCGTCGTCCTCCGGCCGCACCAACTCGCCCAACCCGCGCGCCGTATGCGGCAATCCCAGCTCCTTGGCCGTCGCGCGGCTCCGCTCGTCGAAGAACGGACGCAACCCGGGCCACACGGCCTGCACCTCCCGGCAGAAGATGCCCGCACCGACCGGCCCGATCCGAGGAACCTCCTGCACCAACTCCGCCAACTTCCCCCGCTCCCCGCCGACTTCCTCCCGCATCCGCCGGAGATCGCCGTGCCAGCGGTCGAGCACGAACTCCGCCCCCCTGCCCAGGGCGGTCGCCGTGCTCTCGTCGTAGCGGACGTAACGGGCCCGACCCAGCGCGTCCACCCGCACCTGCCAACCGGAGTCCGCCATCGCCCGCGGCGTCCGCAAGCCGGCCGCGAAGAGCTCCCGGGCGGCACCGGCGGCGATCTCCGCCTTGATCCGGATCGAGCACAGCACCGTCAGCACCAACAACTGGTACAGCGGCGCGGGTTTGTCCCGCAGCGCGATGCCGGCCTCCTCGGCGTACGTCCGGCCGTACGCGGACAACAACTCGGCCACGGTCTCATCGGAGTTCATCCCGCACCTCGCCCTCGTCCGGCCCCTCCACGGGGCCCAACCACTCCTCGACAGCTCAACTCACCTCATTTCCCGGCTACTTGCGCAGACCCGCCAGGCGTCGACGGGCCGGTTTGAGGGAACGCCCACGGAGGTTGCCGCCCCGCCAGGCATCGGCCTTGAGGAGCTGCTCCGCGCAAGCCGGCGTCCAACGCCCGGGGGTGAGCTCGGGATCGTCCACCTCGGCCCAGCCCACCGGGGCGGCGACGGGCGCGCCGGGCCGGGCCCGCACGGCGTAGGGGGCGACGGTGATCTGGGCGTAGGCATTGCGTTGGAGGTCCAGACACAGGCGGCCCCGGCGGGCCCGTTTGCTCTGCTCGGTGGTGAGTTTGGTCGGGATGGCGAGCCGCCAGGACCTCGGCGAGCTCGCGGGCGAAGGCACGGACGTCATCGAAGCCGGCACGACAGCCACGGTGCGGTAGTACCCGGCCGGCTCGGCCTTGGTGATGCCGTCCCCGGGGAACAGCACCTTCTCCGGCCGGTAGATCTCCACGGTCCTACCGCCGGCCCGCAGTTTCTCGACGGCGCTCATCGCTCCTCCCTGGGCCAGAACGGTGCCACTGGGCCGCGGCGGCTCGACGGAGCGGGAGAGGGGCCCCGAATTTCAGCGTAGGGGGTGGGGCCGGCGGCGGCCACGTCGACTGCGGAACGGAACGAACCAACCGCGCACCGTACCCCGGCGCCCCCTCGCCCACCGCCACCGATTGGCCGTAAGGAAAGGGAGAAGGGGGTGATACCGGTGTGGCGTCGGGCCGGTCGCGTCGGCGAGCCGCTACACACGAAAAGCGCTGTCGCGCCGGAGGAAGTCCCGGTCACCGTGCCCCGGAGGAGCCATGTCGCAAGTGGGCCACACCCCTCACCGCGCACCGTTGGATTCGCCCACCAATCCACGGGTCCGCACGGGCGGCCGGATCAGGAAATACTTCACGACCACCGATCACAAGGCGATCGGCAACATGTATCTGGTCACCGCCTTCGGCTTCTTCCTATTCGCCGGGCTGCTGGCGATGATGATGCGCGCGGAACTGGCGCAGCCCGGAATGCAGTTCTTCAGCCACGAGCAGTACAACCAGCTCTTCACCATCCATGGCACGGTGATGATGCTGCTCTTCGCGACGCCCACGTTCGCCGGATTCGCCAACGCCGTCATGCCGTTGCAGATCGGCGCACCCGATGTCGCCTTTCCCCGACTGAACGCGATGACGTACTGGTTCTTCCTCTTCGGCGGGCTGATGGTCGTCTCGGGCCTCGTCGTTCCCGGCGGGGCGGCCTCGTTCGGCTGGTTCGCCTACGCCCCGCTGAACCGCGCCGACCACACGCCGGGCGCGGGCGGCGACCTGTGGGCGGCCGGGCTGGTGGTGGCCGGCCTCAGCACCGTGCTGGGCGCGGTCAATTTCATCGCCACCATCATCACGCTCCGGGCCCCCGGCATGACGATGTTCCGGATGCCGATCTTCACCTGGAACATCCTCTTCACCTCGATCCTGGCCCTGCTCGCCTTTCCGGTCCTGACCGCCGCGCTCCTCGCCCTGCTCGCGGACCGGAAACTCGGCTCCCACGTCTATGACCCGGCGAACGGCGGGGCGTTGCTCTGGCAGCACCTCTTCTGGTTCTTCGGCCATCCGGAGGTCTATATCGTCGCCCTGCCGTTCTTCGGGGTGGTGAGCGAGATCATCCCGGTGTTCAGCCGGAAACCCACCTTCGGATACATGGGCATGGTCGGCGCGACGATCGCCATCACGATGTTGTCGGCGACGGTGTGGGCGCACCACATGTTCGCCACCGGCGGGGTCCTGCTGCCGTTCTTCTCGCTGATGTCCTTCCTCATCGCGGCACCGACCGGCGTGAAGTTCTTCAACTGGATCGGCACCATGTGGCAGGGCAGCCTCTCCTTCGAGACGCCGATGCTCTGGTCGATCGGATTCATGGTGACGTTTCTCTTCGGCGGACTGAGTGGGGTGTTGATCGCCTCACCACCACTCGACTTCCACGTCACCGACAGCTATTTCATCGTCGCGCATCTGCATTACGTCCTGTTCGGCACCATCGTCTTCGCCACCTTCGGCGGCTTCTACTTCTGGTGGCCGAAGTGGACCGGCAAGATGCTCGACGAACGCCTGGGAAAGGTGCACTTCTGGATCCTGTTCGTGGGATTCCAGACGACCTTCCTCGTCCAGCACTGGTTGGGCGCGAGCGGCATGCCGCGCCGCTACGCCGACTACCTCCCCGCCGACGGCTTCACCGTGCTCAACTCCGTCTCCTCCGCCGGCGCGTTCCTGTTGGGCGCCTCCACACTGCCGTTCCTCTACAACGTGTGGCGGACCGCCCGCTACGCGCCCATGGTGGAGGTGGACGACCCCTGGGGATTCGGCCGCTCCCTGGAGTGGGCGACCTCCTGCCCGCCACCTCGGCACAACTTCGAGGCGCTGCCACGCATCCGGTCCGATTCCCCGGCCTTCGACCTGCACCACCCCCACGTGCGCCTGCTGATGGAAGGCGGGCGCGGCACCACCGAACCCACCCCCGACACCCCCGGAGAGCAGAACCCATGAAGACGGAGGCACTTCTCTTCGCCGGCGTCGCCGCCTTCTTCCTCGTCACCGACGCGATCTACATCTGGCTGGCCCGCGAGCCCGCCGGCGGCGCCGCGCTCGCCGTCTCCTTCGGCATGGCCTCGGTCATCTCCTTCTTCTGCGCGATGAACTACCGCCGCAAGGGCGCCCGACCGGAGGACCGGCAGGGCTCGGAGATCCAGGAGCGCGCCGGAGAGCTCGACTTCTTCCCACCCGAGAGCGGATACCCGGCGGCGGTGGCCTTCGGCGTCTCCCTGCTGGCCCTCGGCCTGGTTTTCGGGCTGTGGGTCTTCCTGATCGGCGTGGGTGTCACCGGCGGCTCGCTCCTCGGGACGGTGTTCCAATTCGCCCGGCGCGACCACTGAAGAGCCCCGTCGCGGGATGCCGACCAGTGAACTCCGGCCCCGCACACGTCAGTTGACCGGCGTCGAAGCCGTGCGTAGCGCACGATTCAGCAGGTAGCGGGGGCCGAGGGTGCCTGGCGGGCGCGATGGCAGAATGTGCGGATGACGACGGACCAGTCCTGGGCAGGGCTTCACCGCGACCTGCTGGCGGCGAAGACACTCGTGTACGACCCCAGCGGCTTCGCCTGCTCACCGCCGGTGCCCGAGCCGGAGGGCGCAGAGTACGCAGCGCACGGATTCACCATCGACGGGTCGTCGGTCAGGTTCCGCGTGGCCAAGACCACCCCGACGAAGGTCGGTCAGTTCGTCACCGTGTGGCAGCGATCCGCGGAGGGCCCGATCCGCCCCTTCGACGCCGAGGACGGGGTCGATCTCTTCGCCATCAGCAGCCGGGACGGTGGCCACTTCGGACAGTTCGTGTTCCCGCGGGAGGTGCTGTGCGAGCGCGGCATCATGTCCAGGAACCGCTCCGGAGGGAAGCGAGGGTTCCGCGTCTATCCGCCATGGGTGACCACGACCAGCCGCCAGGCGAGCAGCACCCAGGCGTGGCAGATCAACTACTTCCTCCATGTCGCGGAGAACGGACCCCTCGACGCGGCGCGCGCCCACGCTCTCTACCATCCGTAGGCGCATCCTTCATCAGTCCCGCCTGGCGCCAGGCGCGACGACGCAGCTCCGTGGGCAACGCCCTTGGGGGCGCACTGTTGGGTGCGCCCCCGTTTCGCCGCACGGTGTGGGGACACCCTCGCCGGGGCTACCGAGTCACTTGCGGGTCACTGGTGGACGGTCCAGTGGTCATTGGCGCCTGCCTGGACGAACTTCAGTGGCGGGCACAGGAAGGCGTTCGGATCGGGGTTGGTGTCGGTCCACGGTGAGTCGGACGGGCTCGCCGGCTTCCAGGCGCCGTTGCTGCGCAACTGCACGGCCTTGCTGTCGAAGGTGGTGTTCCGTGCCTCCGTGCAGTAATACCCCTCTTGCGTGGCCGGGTTGACGCTCGCATAGATCTCGAACATGTCCCATCCGTGGTCCAGCCCGCTCTGGTCCGTCCCCGACTGCTGGAACAACAGGTCCCAGGCGGCGGTGCGGTAGTTGTAGAGATAGGCCGACCAGCGGTTGGTGGCGGCGTCGTCCTGCACCATCTGCACGCTGTACGCGGCCGGCTCGCCGCTGCCGGGGGTGTAGTTCTTCAGGAAGTTGTCGTCGATGGGGACGGTCTTGGCCGGACCGATGGTCCCGCACCAGTCCCACGCCCAGATCTCGTTGCCGGTGTTGGTGTAGGCGGTCACCACTTCCATGCAGGACTTCTGTGCCTTGGTGGTGGGCGCATAGGTGACGTTGTCCGCGTCGGTGACCGTGTAGGACGGGTCGACGGTATGGGTGGCCATGATGCCGTCATGCGTGCCTGGCTGGGGGAAGACGCCCCACCAGTTGTGGGTGACTTGGCCCGCCGGAGGAGCCGATGTGGCCGGCCGGCTGCCGGGGATCCGGGGGTGGTGCGTCCACGCCGGGCCGGATACGGCACGGCGCCCGGCCAGGAACGTACGGACGGCTTGTGCGCGTTCCGGGCTGCGGGCCGGTGTGCGCGCTCCGGCGACGACACCGGTGTGCGGGGCCGTGGGGGAGGGCGGTGGAGTGGCCCGGGCGGTGGCCGGGTGGGTGGTGGCGGTGGCGGGAGCGGCCAGGGGCAGCGTCACCAGGGTGGCGAGGGCGGAGGCGGCGAGGACCAGGGCGGCGAGGGGCGAACGAGGTCTCGCTCTGGAACCGGTTCTGGGTCCGGGGCTGTTCACGGTTGACCTCCAGGGCGTGTGGGGGGTTTCCCTGAGCTGATCCGAGCGTGCGCGTACGTGTCCGCGCCGACCTGAACGTGCCCGTCTTTACCCGTACTTGCCTGAGCGCGTCCGTGCCGGCCTGCTCTGGCCTGGACCAACCAGGGCCTAAGGGAATGTCCATGACGGGGCATCGGGTGTCAAGGGATTCGACGGAGCGGCAGTACGACGCCATCCGGCTCCGTGTGGACCTGAAGCCCCCGCCTTCATCTGAGGAGCGGAGGCCGGCAGCCCGCGTCATCGCACTCCGCACACGATCGCCCGAGCCAGCCCTAGGGCGCTTCTGACGGATCTCCGCGGCGTCGCGGCGTTGCCGACATGTCCCCATAGCTCCGCTATGAAGACATCCCGGCGCCTTGCGATCGCACGCACCAGACGCCGCTCCTTCCTCCACGGAGATCCGTCAGAAGCGCCCTAGCCGTTGCGTTCCGCGCCGGCGCTGACCTTCGGGCTGGCCACCGTTTCGGCGATCTGGCGGCGCTGTTCGGCGGTGACGGGGAGTTCCACGCGGTCGCGGAAGTACCAGGCGCTGAGGGCGGCGCGCAGGCGGTCCAGACGGGGGGCCCGGGCGCCGGGGTGCGGCAGGGGTTGGGGGATGTCCCTGGCCAGCATGCGGTAGCGCTCGGTGGTCGGCACCGGTTCCTGGGTCTCGCGCAGCCCGCCGTAGACGTTCTGCAGCACGTAGCCCGTTTCGCGGCCCTCCAGGAGGAGTTGGCGTTCGCGGTCCTGGAGGGCCAGGCAGATGCGCTTGGTGAGGAGGAAGGCGAGGACCGGGCCGAGGACGAACAGCACCCGGAAGATCCAGGTCAGGGTCTCGACCGAGACCCGGAAGAGGGTGGCGATGACGTCGTTGCCGCCCGCCGCCAGCAGCACGGCGTACCAGACGAGGGCGGCGACGCCGAGCGCCGTGCGGGTGGGGACGTTGCGCGGCCGGTCGCACAGGTGATGTTCCATCAGGTCGCCGGTCACCCAGCGCTCGAAGAACGGATAGGCGTACAGCAGCATGAAGAGGATGCCGGGCAGGACGATGGCCGGGAGCAGCACGTTCCACATCAACGTGTGGCCCGCCACGTTGGTCTCCCAGGCCGGCATCAGCCGCAGCGCGCCTTCGAGGAAGCCCACGTACCAGTCGGGTTGGGCGTCGGTGGAGACGGTGTCGGTGAGGTACGGGCCGTAGGCCCAGACGGGGTTGATCTGGGCCAGCCCGCCGAGCAGGGTCAGCACCGCGAAGACCATGAAGAACAGGCCGGAGGACTTGGCGGTGAACTGGGGGAACATCGGCTGTCCGACGGCGTTGCGGTTGGTGCGCCCGCGGGCCGGCCAATGGGTGTGCTTGAGGTACACGACCAGGAGCAGGTGGAGGCCGATCAGCGCGAGCAGCAGTCCGGGGACCAGGAGGATGTGCACGGTGTAGAGCCGGGACAGCAGGATGTGGCCGGGGTAGGAGCCGCCCCAGATGAAGTAGCTGAGGTACGTCCCCACCAACGGCAGGGACAGCACGATGGTGTTCGCGGTGCGCAGGCCGGTGCCGGACAGCAGGTCGTCGGGGAGCGAGTAGCCGGCGAAGCCCTCCAACATGGCCAGCATGAACAGCGTGACGCCGACCATCCAGTTGACCTCCCGCGGCCGGCGGAACGCGCCGGTGAAGAAGACCCGCAGCAGATGCACCCCGAGCGCGGAGACGAAGACCAGGGCCGCCCAGTGGTGGATCTGACGGATCAACAGGCCGCCCCGGACCTCGAAGCTGATGCGCAACGTCGAGGCGTAGGCGCCCGACATCGACAGCCCCCGCAGCGGGCCGTACGCACCGTCGTAGGTGCGGTGGGCCATGCTCGGCTCGAAGAACAGCGTCAGATAGACGCCGGTCAGCACCAGGACCAGCAGGCTGTAGAGCGCGATCTCGCCGAGGAGGAAGGACCAGTGGTCCGGGAACGCCTTGCGCAACAGGGCCCGTCCGGCCTCCGAGGCGGGCAGCCGGCCGTCAGCCGCGCTGAAGGCGGAACGGCCGACCCGACGGGCCCTCGCCACCGTCCCTTCCGTTGCGTTCCGGAACAGCATCTCCGGCCCTCCTCGGCGCTGTGGTCCACGCGGGCACCCGTGGTGCCCGCCCCACCGCACCCTGCCTGGCCGATCGCCGCCCGGCGCGCATTACGCAGATCGGGGGCACCGCCGGGCGGCCGGGGCCTCACGCCACGACGCCGACGTCCTGCCGGACCGGTTCACCGGTGAGGTAGTGGACGTATTCGTCGGCCAACCGGAAGCCGGCGGTCCAGGCGAGCAGGCGACTGGCGCGGTTGTCGCGGGAGCAGGTCCAGCTCGGGGTGTGACCCCGGGCGGCGATGTCCCGGCACAGGGCGGTGACGCAGGCGAGGGCCAGCCGCTGTCGGCGGTGTTCGGGGAGGGTCACGCAGGCGACGTCCTCGTACCCGGTGCCGCGGAAGTACGTGCAGGCGACGGCGAGCACCCGGCCCGCGTGGAAGGCGCCCCAGCCGTGCCCGGAGGCGGCCAGGCCCGCCGGGCCGCCCCAACTGGCGTTGATCCAGGAGGCGTCCGCACCCAGCGCGCCCAACGCCTCGGCGTCCTGGGGCAGCAGGCGGCGCACCTTCACGCCGTGCGGCGGACGCGGGGCGGCGGTGGACTGGCGGTGCAGGTACACCATGCGCTCCCAGGGCACCAGGAGGTCGAACGAGCTGCCCAACAGGGGCAGGAAGCGGGCGGGCGCCTGGGCGTAGTGCCCGGCGAAGCCGGCCAGGGAGAGCGGCGCCAGCGCGGTGGGATCGCCGCGGAAGAGCGCGTGGTTGGCGCAGGAGACGACCACGGCGCGGGGCGCGTCGGGGCGGTCGACCCACCAGCGGCCGTTGCCGGAGATCAGCGCGTGCTGGGTGAGGGCTACCGTGCCGGGCGGACCATCGGCGAACCAGTAGGCGAGGTCCGGGAGTTGGTGCGGCAGGATTTCGATCACGGCGGTTCCTAGTGGCTGGGTACGCTGGGCCGGCCCTGCGCGGTGCGGGCCTACGGGTACGCGAAGAGGGGCGCCCGGTCGGGTCACGGGCGCCCCGGGTGCGGAGACGTGTCAGCGGGCGGTGGACGTCTCCGGGCAGCGCGGCGCGTGACCTCGGCCCGCCGTATGAGGCGGGTGGGCGAGCACGAGCCGGGCGCTGTTCACGTCCCTATCGAATGCCATGGCGTACCCCGCCGCAAGCGGTGACTGCGCCTCTTTACGTACCCCTGATGAACTGGGGTTTCGCCGCTTACGGGAGGCTTGCGCGGGTGCGGTCGCGGTCGCGGTCGGGTTCCGCAGCTCCGGCTCCGGGCGGCGCGCCCACGCCCGCCGTCGGCTCACATGCCGGACATCCGTCCGGCGCCGGGGCGGAGGTAGACGGCCCAGGTCACCAGCGAGCAGAGCGCGTAGCCGGCCAGGAACGCCCAGTAGGCGGCGTTGCCGTCGCCGACCGTCAGGAACGACTGGCGGAAGGCGAAGTTGACCAGGACGCCGCCGAACGCCCCGATGGCGCCCGCGAGTCCGATCAGCGCCGAGGCGCGGCGCCGCGCGTCCTGCTCCGCGGTGGCCGGATCGGTATCGCCGTCCGCCACCGCCGCCCGCGCCCTGGCGTGGAAGACCGCGGGGATCATCTTGTACGTGGAGCCGTTGCCCAGACCGCTCAAGGTGAAGAGGGCGACGAAGCCGGCCAGGAACAGCGGCAGCGAACCGGCGCCCGAGGCGACGAGCACGGTGGCCGTCCCGAGGGCCATCAGCAGGAACGTCAACACGGTGATCCGTGCGCCGCCGTAGCGGTCCGCGAGCCGTCCGCCGACCGGCCGGGCCAGCGAGCCCAGCAGGGGCCCGAGGAAGGTGAGGTACGCGGCCTTCACGGGAGTGTCGAACTGCTGCTGGAACTGCACCTGGAGGACCTGCCCGAAGGCGAAGCCGAAGCCGATGAAGCTGCCGAAGGTGCCGATGTAGAGCAGCGAGATGACCCAACTGTGCGGCTCCCGGACGATCTCGCGCAGCGCGCGCCGGTCGTTGCGCAGCGAGGGGAGGTTGTCCATCCGCAGTGCGGCACCGAGCGCCGCCAGCACGATCAGCGGCAGATAGACCAGCGGCACCAGCCGCGGATGGGCGGCACCGGCGGTGGCCAGCACGGCCAGGCCGACCAACTGCACCACCGGGACGCCGAGGTTGCCGCCGCCCGCGTTCATGCCCAGGGCCCAGCCCTTGAGGCGCTGCGGGTAGAAGGCGTTGATGTTCGCCATCGAGGAGGCGAAGTTGCCGCCGCCGACGCCCGCGACGCAGGCGACCGCGAGCAGCGTGCCGTAGGAGACGCCCGGCTCCAGCACGACCCCGGCCAGCACCGTGGGGAGGAGCAGCAACGAGGCGCTGAAGACCGTCCAGTTGCGGCCGCCGAAGCGCGCCACCGCATGGGTGTAGGGCAGCCGCAGCGCCGCGCCGAGCGCGGTGGGCAGCGCGGTGAGGGTGAACTTGCCCGCGGGGTCGATGTGGTACTCCGGGCCGAGGAAGAGCACCAGCACCGACCACAGGCTCCACACCGAGAAGCCGATGTGCTCGGAGAGGACCGAGTAGACCAGGTTGCGGCGGGCCACTCTGGCGCCTGCCTCGGCCCAGAAGTCCTCGTCCTCCGGCCGCCAGTCGGTGAGGGTACGGGCCCGGGCCGGGGCCGTTGCGGTGGTGGTTTCGCTGCCGACGGCAGTGCTCGTCATGACGTGTCACCTGCTCGGTGAGAGAGGGGGGATCCGGACGGTGGGGGGTGGTGAGGTGACGGTGGGGCGGGGCGTGGTGAGAGGTTACGGCTCGCGCACGTCGGCGTGCGGGCCGTCGGCGGGCTACGACCCGAGGCGCACCGGCCAGATGCGCAGGACCGCGGGCCGCCCGTCGGGGGTGGTCTCCTCGTCGAGGCAGCGGCCGTCGCGCAGGTCGAACGCCTGCTTGTACATCGGGGAGGCCACCGTCGGCACGCCCGCACGGCTGCCGAGGATGCCGCGGGACAGGACGTAGGCGCCGCTGAACGGATCGCGGTTGTCGACCGCGTACAGCTCGCCGGCGCGGTCCCGGAAGACCGCGACCTGCTGGCCGCTCGCGCTGAGCACGGCGACGCCGCGCCCGGGCGTCAACTCGTCGTAGGAGCAGACCCGGGTCCACCTCCGGCCGTCCAGGATCTCGACGGTTCCGATCGCGGTGGACGTCTCGACCGCGGGGCGGGTTTCGAGCGTGGTGTCGGTCATGCGGTACGCACCTCCAGTTGGGGGCCGGCGATCAGCGCCGGGGTGCCGTGCCCGTCCTCGTCGGGACGGGCGGGTCGGATCTGGCCGCGCTCGGGGACGAAGGTCACGGCCGGGTCGGGGGTTCCGGGGGCGTTGACGAAGGAGGTGAAGCGGCGCAGCCGTTCGGGGTCGGCGAGCACCGCGGCCCACTCGTCCTCGTAGCGGTCGATGTGGCGCTCCATCTGCAACTCCAGCTCGGCGCAGATGCCCAGCGAGTCGTCCAGCACCACCTCCCGGACGTGGTCCAGGCCGCCGTCGATGCGCTCCAGCCAGGTCGAGGTGCGCTCCAGCCGGTCGGCGGTGCGGAGGTAGAACATCAGGAACCGGTCGATCGTCCGGAGCAGGGTCTTCTTGTCCAGGTCGGCCGCGAGCAGGTCGGCGTGGCGCGGGGTCATGCCGCCGTTGCCGCCGATGTAGAGGTTCCAGCCCGCGGAGGTGGCGATGACGCCGAAGTCCTTGCCCTGGGCCTCGGCGCACTCGCGGGCGCAGCCGGAGACCGCCGCCTTGATCTTGTGTGGCGAGCGCAACCCCCGGTAGCGCAGCTCCAGTTCGATGGCCAGCCCGACCGAGTCCTGTACGCCGTAGCGGCACCAGGTCTCGCCCACACAGGACTTCACCGTGCGCAGCGACTTGCCGTACGCGTGGCCGGACTCGAAGCCGGCGTCGACGAGGCGGCGCCAGATCCGGGGGAGTTGGTCGACGGTGGCGCCGAACAGGTCGATCCGCTGGCCCCCGGTGATCTTGGTGTAGAGGCCGTAGTCACGGGCGATCTCACCGATGGTGATCAGGCCCTGCGGGGTGATCTCGCCGCCGGGGACCCGCGGCACGACCGAATAGGAGCCGTTGCGCTGCAAGTTGGCGAGGAAGTGGTCGTTGGTGTCCTGCAGCGCGCCCTGCTCCCCGTCGAGGACGTGACCGCCGGCCAGGCCGGCCAGGATCGAGGCGACGACCGGCTTGCAGACCTCGCAGCCCTCACCGCCGCGCCCGTACCGGTCCAGCAGCTCGCCGAAGGAGTCGATCCCGGCCGCCTGGACGATCTCGTAGAGCTCGGCGCGGGTGTGCCCGAAGTGCTCGCACAGGCTCGTGTCGACGGTGACGCCGCCGGCCGCCAGCTCCTCGGCCACGATCGTGCCGAGCTGCGGCACGCAACTGCCGCAGCCGGTCCCGGCCTTGGTGCACTTCTTGACGTCGGGGACGGTGGTGCAGCCCTGCTCGGACACGGCCGTGCGGAGGGTGCCCTTGGTGACGTTGTGACAGGAGCAGACGACCGCGTCGTCCGGCAGCGCGGTCGACCCGGTGGCCGGCGCGAGCCCGGTGGGCAGCACCAGTTGCTCGGGCGCGGTCGTCAGCGGCTTGCCGCCGAGCGCGAGCGGGCGCAGAAGGCCGTAGGACTCGGTGTCGCCGACCAACACGCCGCCCAGGAGCTGGCCCTCGCGACCGACGACCAGCTTCTTGTAGATCCCGGCCCGGCTGTCGCTGTACCGGATGTCGGCCGCGCCCTCGGTGGCGCCGTGCGCGTCGCCGAAGCTCGCGACGTCGACGCCCAGCAGCTTGAGCTTGGTGGCGGTGTCGGCGCCGGTGAACAGGTGCTCCGCCGCGGGCAGTTGCTCGGACTGGTCGGCGGCCAGCGAGCGGGCGGCGGCCTCGGCCATCGCATAGCCGGGGGCGACCAGGCCGTAGACCCGGCCGTCGGCGGCCCGCGCGCACTCGCCGATGGCGTGGATGCGCGGGTCGGTGGTGCGGCAGCGCTCGTCGACGACGATGCCGCCGCGCTCGCCGACCGGCAACCCGCAGTCCCGGGCCAGTTGGTCGCGCGGCCGCACGCCGGCGGAGAACACCACCAGGTCGGCGGGGAGTTCGCGGCCGTCGGACAGGCCCATGGCGCGGACTCGGCCCTCGCCGTCGGTGACGATCTCCTGGGTGCCGGCCCCGGTGTGCACGCGGACGCCGAGGTCCTCGATCTTGCGGCGCAGCAGATGCCCACCGCCCTCGTCTATCTGAATCGCCATCAGGCGTGGGGCGAACTCCACGACATGGGTCTCAAGGCCCAGGGCGGTGAGCGCACCGGCGGCCTCCAGGCCCAGCAGGCCGCCGCCGACCACCACGCCGGTCCGGGTGCGCTCGGCCCGGGCCTCGTCCCGTATCCGTTGCAGGTCCTCGATGGTGCGGTAGACGTGGCAGCCGGCCGCGTCCCGGCCGGGGACCGGCGGCACGAACGGGACCGAGCCGGTGGCCAGCACCAGCGCGTCGTAGCGCAGCGTCGCGCCGGAGGCGCAGGTGACGGTCCCGGCGGCGCGGTCGATCGCGGTCGCCGGGTCGGCCAGGCGCAGGTCGATGCCGTGCCCGGCGAGGAAACCGGCCGGGGTCAGGGAGAGTTCCTCCGTACTGGTGCCGGAGAACCACGAGGTCAGATGGACCCGGTCGTAGGCGGCGCGGGGTTCCTCGGCGAGCACGGTGATCCGCCACCGCGCGGCCTCCGGCTGCTCGACGAAGGTCTCCAGGAAGCGCTGGCCGACCATGCCGTGGCCGACCAGGACCAATTCCTTGAGCGGGCTGTTCGAGGGGCGCTGCGTCATGAGGAGGCTCCGAGGGTGGTGAGCAGGTGCAGGGGGTGGTCGGGCAGCGGCTCGTCGTGCTCCGGTGCGCGGGCGAGGTCGCCGACGGTGGTCGGGTCGCCGAGGAGGATCGCGCCGACCAGGCGGTCCCCAGCGCCACCCGGGCGAACTCGCCGAGTTGGTGGACCTTCTCGTTGGTCAATCCGCCGCCGACGACACCCACCGCGCCCGCGCCGCGCTCCGCCCGCACCGCGGCGAGGTCGGCCGCCACCCGGTCCGGCGCCACCGGCCAGCTCGTGGCCGGCAGTTCGCCCCGTTCGCGTACCAACGGCGTCGTCAGCCGCGCACCGGGAGCCAGCAGCCCGGCCGGGCTCCGCCCCTTGCCGCACAACGCACCCCGGTTGACCGGGAAGTCGGCGCGCTCCCGCACCTCCGGGGGCGTCCCGGCGCTCAGCCGCATGCCGCACCGCAACGCACGGTACGGACAGCGCGTCGCCGTGGTGGCGGGGGCGGCGGTGGAGACGGTGTCGGTCATGACTCGACCCTGACCGCAGTGCGTTACATCCCCTCACCGCGCGTATTGCGCGGTTGATACGCCTCGCGCACACCACCATCGCCACGTGGTGCGGTCAGTGACATATGCCGTAACACAACGAACGGTTCGCTAACACCGGTGTGATGGCTGGGCAACCTGCGGGTAACTTACGCCCCCGACTCTGCCGACATGGGAACTGCCGCCGCCTCCAACCCCACCGGCCCCGCCGGTGACGCACACCTCCCGCTGACCGGCTTCACCGTCGGCGTCACCGCCGCACGCCGCCGCGAGGAGCTCGTCGCCCTGCTGACCAGGCGCGGAGCCCGGGTGATCGAGGCGCCGGCGCTGCGCATCCTCCCGCTGGAGGACGACCTCGCGCTGCGCCGCGCCACCCAACAGTGCCTGGCGCAACCACTGGACTACGTGGTGGCGACCACCGGCGTCGGGTGGCGCGGCTGGATGAGCGCCGCCGACGGCTGGGGCCGGGGCGCCGAACTCGCCGCCGCCTGCCGGGACGCGGTCGTACTCACCCGCGGCCCCAAGGCGACCGGCGCGGTCCGGGCCAGCGGAGTGGGCGAGAGCTGGTCCCCGGACACCGAGGCCACCGACGAACTCCTCACCTGGCTCCTGGCCCGACCGCTCGACGGCCGCCGGATCGCCGTCCAGGAACACGGCCTGCCGCTGGACGACTTCGCCGCCGCACTGCGCGAACGCGGCGCCGAGGTGATCTCCGTCCCCGTCTACCGCTGGGCACCACCCGAAGACCCCGGCCCGGTACGACGACTGGTCGAGCAGACCGCCCGCCGGGAGATCCACGCACTGACCTTCACCAGCGCACCCGCGATCGCCGCCTTCCTGGCCACCGCCACCGCCGACGGCCTGCACGAGCAGGTGGTGGCCGCGCTGCGCACCGACGTGCTCGCCATCTGCGTCGGCCCCGTCTGCGCCCGCCCGCTCCTCGACGCCGGCCTCCCGGTCGTCTGGCCCGAACGCGGCCGCCTCGGCGCCCTGGTACGCACCGTCACCGAGGAACTCCCGCCCCGCAGCCGCCGCACGCTCCGCGTCGACGGCCGCGAACTGGTGCTCCAGGGCAACGCCCTCCTGGTGGACGACGAGAGTTACTGGCTCTCGCCCAAGAGCGCCACGGTGCTGCGCGCCCTCGCCGAACACCCCGGCTGGGTGCTCAGCCGCGCCGAACTGCTGCGCCGTGCCTGGGCCGGCTCGGACGCCGACGAACACGCCGTCGAGGCCGCCGTCGGCCGGCTGCGGCACTCGCTCGGCAGGCACGGCGACCTGATCCGCACCGTCCCCAAGCGCGGCTACCGGCTGGCGGCGGGATGACCGCCACCCCGACCCTGCTGGCCGTCGCCCACGGCACCCGCGACCCCCGGGGCGCGGCCGCAACCGAGGCCCTGATCGCCCGCACCCGCGCACTCCATCCCGAAATCCCCGTACGACACTGCTACTTGGACCTGCTCGCCCCCTCGCTCCCCGAGGCCCTGGCCGGCCTGACCGGCGAGGTGATCGTGGTCCCCCTCCTGCTCGGCACCGGCTACCACATCCGCGTCGACATACCCGCCGCCCTCGCCGACGCACCCCACCTGCACACCCGGATCGCCCGCGCCCTCGGCCCGGACCCCCTCCTCGCCGACGTCCTGACGGACCGCCTGCACCAGGCCGGCTGGCGCCCCGACGACCACGCGGAGGGCGGCGCCCTCGTCCTGGCCGCCGCCGGCTCCACCGACCCGCGCGCCAACGCCGACACCGTGGCCATGGCAGAACTGCTGCGCGCCCGACTCCCGCAGGGCGGCCCCGTGATGCCCGCCTACCTCTGCGCCGCCGGCCCCACCCCCGCCGAGGCGGTCGCCGCCCTCCGCGCGGCCGGCCACCCCCGCATCGCCCTCGCCGAATACCTCCTGGGCCCCGGCCTCTTCGCCCGCCGTGCGGCCCGCTCCGGCGCCTGCCTCACCACCGCTCCCCTGGGCACCCACGACGCGGTCGCCCACCTCATCGCGCGGCGCTACGAGGAGGCGGTGGGGGAGCTGGTGGTGGCCGTTTCCGCCCGGAATCAGGGAATGGCGGCGCGGAGTCGCACTCCTGGCGCACGATCACCGCATACCTGACACGCGCCGGCAATATTGGGCGCGTTGACGCACGCATTGTGGCCGTCCCGGTCACGGCTCGCCGGGGGAGCCGTGCGACAACTGGGCTGATCCGGCATTGATGTGACGGTTCGTCAGATTCATCTCCGTGCGGAGCCCTCCTCTTTCCCTCTTCTCTTGCCGGTATGTGTTTTTTTGGTTTCCGGAACATGGCGAGAGAGGGGCGCCGAGGCGACGTGAATCGGGTGCCGGGAAGGGGTTCTCGGGTGGGTGCGGAAGCCGTGCCGTGACATGCGTAGGTGAATTCCCTTGCGTGGTAAGTGATATGAGGGAGTAAAGGATGCGTCAGGGCGGCGTTTGGGTCGGGAGTCGCTGCTCAGGGCGGTGGTGCGAGGGCGAAGGGTCTACCCGGCGGTAATTGCCGGCGGGCGAGGGTCGCGTGGGGTGGAGATTGCGCCACGGGGCCTTTTCCGTGGTTCGCGATGCGTAATACGTGTGAACAGGGTCACGTTGCATCAGGCTGTGTAGCTGCTGCTACGTTGAGTGCGTTGCAGGGCGACCGAGGGGGCGCACGACCATTTGCCACGTCACTATTTTTGCGGGATCAGGTTCCTGTCGGTGTGGTGAATCTGCTAGCGGGAGAGACCGGAAAGCCGGACGGTGAGCCGGCGGCAACGACGTGCCACGCCACGTCAGTTGCCAGGGGGACGGGTCTGGTCTGAATGACCGCCCTTCGCCCCTGTCCGCGATCCCAGCACCACGACGCCCCATTACTTCACTTCGCATCACTTCAATACCGTTCCACCGCGACGGCGCTCGGGAGACCCCCGCTGCCCGTCGGTTCGTCTGCGCGCCCGACCGGCGCGCGACGGGAAAGGCCCATCCGTTGATGAACACGGCGCCTGTGCCAGGCACCAGTCAGCAGCCATTACTCGAAGAGCTCTTCCGGGAACAGGTGGCATGCCGCCCCGACGCGCCGGCCGTGATCGACGGCGGGACCACGCTGTCGTACCGCGAACTCCACGACCGTGCGGGCCGGGTGGCGGCCGGACTGATCGCGATGGGCGTGGGCCGGGAGACGCCGGTGGCCATGGCCTTCCCGCGCTCGGCCGACGCGATCGTGTGCACCGTGGCCATCGTGCTGGCCGGCGGCGCCTACCTCCCGGTCAACCCCGACTTCCCCGGCGAGCGCCTGGCGCACATGCTGGGCGACAGCGGCGCCCAACTGCTGGTCTGCGCACCAGGACTGGCCGGAGCCCTGGCCCCCGCGTTACCGCGGACGACCCGGGCCATGACGCTCGGGGCGCTGATCGCCGAAGGGGAGCGCGCCGGGATCTCCCCGCCCACCGAGGCCCTGCCCAGCGCGGGGGAGCGGTCCCCCCTGGCCTACGTGATGTTCACCTCCGGGTCCACCGGCCGCCCCAAGGGCGTGCTCGTGGAACAGGCCGGCATCGTCCGACTGGTCAAGGACAACGGCTTCTTCGACTTCTCCGCGGGCGAGCGGCTGCTGCTGACCGGCGCCCTGGAGTTCGACGCGGCGACCTTCGAGATCTGGGGGTGCCTGCTCAACGGCGCGACGCTGTATGTGACCGGCAAGGAAACGCTGCTGGTCCCCTCCGCCCTCAAGACCTTCCTGCATCACCACGCCATCACCGTGATGTGGCTGACCGCCCCACTGTTCAGCCAGACCGCGGACGCCGACCCCGCGGTCTTCGCCCGGCTGGGCGCGGTTGTCGTGGGCGGCGATGTGCTCCCCGCCCGCCAGGCACACGCACTGCGGACCGCGTACCCCGGGTTGCGGATCATCAACGGCTACGGCCCGACCGAGAACACCACCTTCACCACCACCCACGAGGTGCGTGACGAGGAGCCGGGCGCGGTGCCCATCGGGCGCCCGCTGAACGGCACGACCGTGCGGGTGTTGGACGACGACGGACGACCGGTGCCCACCGGCACGCCCGGCGAGCTGTACACCGGCGGGAGCGGACTGGCCCGTGGCTATCTGGGCCGGCCGGACCTGACCGCGGAGCGCTTCGTCATGATCGACGGCGAGCGCTGCTACCGCACCGGCGACCGCGTGACGAGGGACGCGGACGGCCTGCTGCACTTCCACGGCAGGATCGACGACCAAGTCAAGATCCGCGGACACCGGGTGGAGGTCAAGGAGGTCGAGGCGGTCCTGCTGGGCTGCCCCGGTGTCCTGGACGGCTGCGTGACCGTCGCGGCGGACGGGGCCGGCAAACACCTCGTCGGCTACGCGGTCCTCGACGAGGGCACGGACGCCGCACAGGTCCAGGCGGCACTGGCCGCACGGCTTCCCGACTACCTGCGGCCGGACGACCTGGTGACGCTGGACCGACTCCCGCTGAACGCCAACGGCAAGGTCGACAAGGCCGCACTTCCCGCGGCGGGGACGGAAGTTGACCACCCGTCGACGGCCGCGGACGCGTACGCCGGGTTGTCCGACGAGCAGCGGCGGCTCGCCGAGGTGTGGGACGCGGTGCTGCGGTTGAAGGGCCGTGCCGTGCGGCCCGAGGACGACTTCTTCGCGCTGGGCGGCAACTCCCTCGCCGCCGGGGCGCTCATCGGGCGACTGGCCGTGCGGGACGGGGTGGCGCTCTCGTACCGGGAGGTCTTCGAGAGCCGCACCCTGGCGCGGATGACGGAGGCCGTCGGGCGCGCCGGGCAGACGCCGTCAGCCGGTCTGCCGCCGGTCACGCCGGCTCCGATCGGCGTCCCCACCGCCCTCCACCCGCAGCAGTACGGGCTGCACACCCACGCCCAGGTGGCCCCGACCTCGCTGGCCTACCACATCCCGCTCCGCATCGACCTCGACGGACCGGTGACGGCATCGGCGGTCAGGTCCGCCCTGAGCGAACTGGTGCGCCGGCACGACGCGTTGCGGACCCGCCTCGTCGTCACCGACGAGGGAGTGCGGCAACTGGCGGACCCGCACGCGGTGGTGGAGATGGTGGGGCCGCCCGACTCCGACGTCTTCGCCGACGAGGACGACCGGTCGCTGCTGGCCTCCTTCGTCCGGCCGTTCGACCTGGAGGGCGGGCCGCTGTTCCGGGCGCTGCTGATCCGGCTGGACGACAGTTGCCACCGGCTCTACCTCGACGTCCACCACGCGGTGTTCGACGGGGTGTCGTTGCGGATCGTCGCGGAGGAGCTGACCGAGCTGCTCTCCGGCGGCGTCCTGCCGGAGCCCAAATGGGGCTACGCCGATGCCGCGCAGTGGTACGCCGAGCGGCTCGCCGAAGGCGCGTTCGCGGCCGACGAGCGGTACTGGACGGAGGTCCTGGCCGATCCGCCGCGGCTGGAGCTGCCCACGGACCACCCCCGCCCGCCCGTGCGCACGGAGAGCGGAGCGGTGGTGCGGCTGGCGCTGACGCCCGAGCGCGACGCGGCGGTCCGGCGGAGCGCCGAACGGACCGGCAGCACACCGTTCGCCGTGCTGCTCAGCGCCTACGGCGCAGCGCTGATGCAACTGTCCGGACAGCGCGACGTGGTGGTCGGCAGCCCGATGAGCGGGCGGATCCACCCCGACTTCGAGCCCGTGGTGGGGATGTTCGTCAACACCGCCCCGCTGCGGCTCACCGTCGACGAACCCGCCACACTCGCCGACCTGTTGGACGCCGCCCACCAACGGCACCAGGAAGCCCTGGAACACCAGGCGTACCCCTTCGACCGGATCGTCGGGCAGTTGGGGCTGCCCCGGGACACCGCCCGGCTCCCCCTCCTGGACGCCTTCTTCGCCTGGCAGAACATCGACTTCCACGGCTTCGCCCGCGACGGGCTGCGGGTGGACGTCACCCTGCTGCACCCGGACTCCTGCCGCTTCGACCTGAACCTCCAGGCGTACCAGCGGCCCGACGGCACGGTGCTCGAATTGGAGTACAGCACCGCGCTGTTCACCGCGTCCTCGGCGGAATACCTCCTCCACCGCGTGGCCGAGCTGATCGACGACCTCGACGCCGCCCCGCACACCCCCCTGTTCGACTCCTCGGCGTCCACGAGCGCGGCCACCCCCGCCTACGCCGATTTCTCTTTCTAGAAGGACCCCATGACCAGCGCACTCCAGGTCCAGCAGGCCCTCCGCAACCACCCCGACCAGCAGGAGTTCTGGGAGACCCGCAGCCAGGGCTGGACCGAACCGGTCCAGGTCATCCGCGACCACCTGCGCCCCGGCGCCGGCGAACACCGCACCACCGACGCCTCGTTGGACGCGGCCACCACGGCCGCCCTGGCGCGGATCACCTCGGGCGACGCGGTGCTGCTGCGCACCGTCGCCGCCACCGTGCTGGCGCTGCTCGCCGCGCGGACCACCGACCGCGACGACATCGTCGTCCACCTGCCCGTGCCACCGCAGCACTTCGACGCCCCCAACCGCGCCGTCCCGCTCGACGTGCGCATACCGGCGGGGACCGCGGCCAAGCAGCTCCTCGGCGCCGTCCGCGCCGGCTACCTCGACGCGGCGGCCCAACTCGACGTGCCCGTACGGCACGTGCTGGAGCGCGCCGGCAGCCGCCCGACCGACTTCATGATCGCGGTCGACGGCGACCTCGGCCCTCAGGACGCCGACCAGGCCGGCGCCCCCCTGCTGTTCACCCTGACCACCGGCGCCGACCCGCGCCTGGCCCTGCGCTACGACCCGACGCTGTTCACCGAGGCCACCGCGGACCGCCTCCTGGACGGCTACCGCACGCTGCTGCACACGCTCACCACCGCGCCGGACACCACCACCGACGCCCTCCGCGCCCCGTCCGATGACGAACTCGCCCTTCTTGAAGGCGAGTTCAACGACACGGACGCCGACTTCCCGGGCGGGCGGCTGTTGCACAGCTTCCTGGAGGAGCGGGCCCGCGAGCACGGTGACCGAATCGCCGTAGCCGACGGCAGCGGAACCACCTACGCCCAGCTCAACGCGGACGCCAACCGCCTGGCCCGCACCCTGCGCGCCCGCGGCGTGAGTGCCGGCAGCATCGTCGGCGTCTGCATCCCGCGCTCCGCCGCGATGCTCACCGCCATCTACGCCGTGCTCAAGGCGGGCGGCGCCTACCTCCCGATCGACCCCACCCTGCCCGACAACCGCATCGCCTACCTGCTGGAGCACAGCGGCACCGAACTGGCGCTCACCACCGGCGACACCGCCCACGTCCTCGGCACGCACCCCACCCTCGACCTCGACGACCCGGCCAACTGGTCGGCCGAGACCGGCGACCTCGACCCCGTCACCGGGCCCGACGACGCCTGCTACGTCATCTACACCTCCGGCTCCACCGGCCGCCCCAAGGGCGTGGTCGTCGAGCACCGCGCCATCGTCAACCGGCTGTGGTGGATGCAGCGCCAATACCCGCTCGGCGCCGACGACGTCATCCTGCACAAGACGCCGTTCACCTTCGACGTGTCGGTGTGGGAGATCTTCTGGTGGTCGCTGGCCGGCGCGTCGGTCGCCACCCTGCCCAACGGCGCGGAGAAGGACCCCGAGCGGATCGCCGAGCGGGTCGCCGAGAGCGGGGCGACCACCCTGCACTTCGTGCCCAGCATGCTGCACGCCTTCCTCACCTTCACCCGGGCCGCCGGCACCACCTCCCACCTGCGCACCCTGCGGCAGGTCTTCGCCAGCGGCGAGGCGCTCGCCGCGGCCCATGTCGAGCTGTTCCGCGACGCGTTGCCCGACGCGCGGCTCAGCAACCTCTACGGCCCCACCGAGGCCGCCGTCGACGTCAGCTACTTCGACTGCGAGACCGTCGACACCACCCGCTCGGTGCCCATCGGCCGCCCCATCGACAACATCAAGCTGCTGGTGCGCACCCGCAGCGGCGCCCCCGCCCCGATCGGAGTCCCCGGCGAACTGTGCATCGCCGGCGTCGGCCTGGCCCGCGGCTACCTGCACGCACCGGAACTGACCGCGGAACGCTTCGTCGCCGGCCCGGACGGCTTCGGCCGCCTCTACCGCACCGGCGACCTGGCCCGTTGGCTGCCCGGCGGAATCCTGGAATACCTCGGCCGACTCGACACCCAGGTCAAGATCCGCGGCTACCGCATCGAACTGGGCGAGATCGAGCACCTGGCGAGCGGCGTGGCCGGAGTCGTGGAGTGCGCGGTCGCGGCCGTCGAGGGCGACCGCGGCGAGAAGGCGCTGTGCGCCTACGTCGTGACCGGACCCGACTTCGACGAGACGGCACTGCGCACCGCGCTCGCCGCCGAACTGCCCTCCTACATGGTCCCGCAGTTCATCGTCACCGTCCCCGCCATCCCCACCAACCACAACGGCAAGCGCGACCTGGCCGCCCTGCCGCGCCCGGCCCAACAGACCGCCGAAGAACAGCACATCGAGCCGGCCACCGACACCGAGCGCCTGATCGCCGCGGTGTGGGCGGACGTCCTGGGCGCCGAACGCATCGGCGCACAGGACAGCTTCTTCGCCCTCGGCGGCGACTCCATCCTCGGCATCCGCGTGGTCGCCGCACTGCGCCAGGCCGGCTACGAGGTCACCGTCGGCGAGGTCTTCGCCCACCAGCGACTGACCGACCTCGCGACCGTGGTGCGCCCGGTCCAGCAGGAGGCCAGGCCCGAGCCCGCGACCGGGGACACCGGCTCCTGGCCCGCCTCCGCGCTCCAACAGGGCATGATCTACCACAGCAGCGTGGACACCGACGTGCCCGTCTACCACGACATCTTCCGCTACCACGTGGACGTCCCCCGCGTCGACGACGACGCCCTGGTGACCGCCTGGCGCCGACTGACGGAACGCCACCCCGTCCTGCGCGCCCGCTTCGACCTGGAGACCTTCGACCGGCCCCACATGGTCGTCGAGGACGCCCCGGCGCTGCCGGTGGACGTCATCGACCTGCGCACCGCCGCGGACCCGGCCGCCGACGTCACCGCCTGGGCCGAACAGGAGAAGCGCACCCCCATCGACCCGGGCACCGCGCCCGTCTACCGCGTCCGGATCTTCGTCACCGCCCCCGACCGGGTCACCCTCGGCCTCAGCTTCCACCACGCCCTCCTGGACGGCTGGAGCGTCGCCTCCCTGGTCGAGGAGTGGGTCCGCGGCTACGGCGACCTGCTCCAGGGCCGGGACGAGACCCCCGCCCCCGCCGTGACCCTGCAGTCCCAGTACGCCGTCCTGGAACGCCGGGCCGAAGAGGACCCCGCCCAACGGGACTTCTGGGCCGCCGAACTCGACGGTGCCGACCTGACCGAGGTGCCGCGGCTGGGCACCGACCGCGGCCACGGGGCCACCTCCGAGGTCGTCATCGCCGCCCGCCCCCTGGACCCCGAACTGCTGGAGACGCTCCGTCACCGCGCCCAGGAATGGTCCGTCCCGCTCAAGAGCGTCTTCCTGGCCGCACACCTGCGGGTGCAGGCGTTCGTCGCCAACCGGCGCCAGGTCACCACCGGCCTGGTCGCCAACGGCCGGCCCGAGGTCGACGGCGCCGAGACCGCACTGGGCATGTTCCTCAACACCCTGCCGTTCCGGCTCGACCTCGACACCGACCACACCTGGCGCGAACTGGCCGAACGCTGCTTCGCGTTGGAGCAGCGACTGCAACCCCACCGCTGGTTCCCGCTGCCGGCCATCCAGAAGCTGCACGGCGGCCCGGTCTTCGACGTGCTGTTCAACTTCACCAACTTCCACGTCCACCAACAGGACGCGCAGACCGACGGACCCGCCGTCCGCGCCGTGGACTACTTCGAGCAGACCAACGCACCCCTCGTCGTCTACGTCGGCGCCAACGCCTACGAGGGCGGCTGGGAATACCGCATCGGCTACGACCCCGGACAGTTCACCGCCGAGCAGATCGACCGCTACCTCGGCTACTACGGCAACTGCTTCGCGGAACTGGCCACCGCCGGCGAACGCCCCTGGGCCGACACCGTCCCGCTCACCGCCGACGAACGCGCCGTGCTGCTGCCCGCCGTCGCCCACACCACCGTCCCCGAACTCGACGGCAGCGCCACCCTCGTCGACCGCTTCGCGGCCATGGCCGACAAGCACGGCGAAGCCACCGCCGTCTCCTGCGACGGACGCCGGCTGACCTACCGCGAACTGGACCGCCGCGCCAACGCGTTGGCACACCACCTGGCCTCCCGCGGCGTCCGCCCCGGAGACCTCGTCGCCCTGGCACTGGAACGCGACGTCGAGATGGTCGTCAGCATCCTGGCCACCCTCAAGGCCGGCGCGGTGTACGTGCCGATCGACCCCGGCTACCCCGAGGACCGCATCCGCACCACCGTCGAGGACGCCGACGTCCGCCTGGTCCTGGCCACCGCCGAGGTCTGCGCCCTCTTCCCCGACCGCGCCACCCTCACCGGCACCGCCGACGTCCTGGACGCCCTCATCGGCGAGGGCGCCGAGCACGGCCCCGGGCACGCACTGAGCGCCGACTCCCCGGCCTACGTCATCTACACCTCAGGCTCCACCGGCCGTCCCAAGGGCGTCCTGGTGACCCACG
Organism: Streptomyces sp. WZ-12; assembly: GCF_028898845.1. Classification (NCBI taxonomy): domain Bacteria; kingdom Bacillati; phylum Actinomycetota; class Actinomycetes; order Kitasatosporales; family Streptomycetaceae; genus Streptomyces; species Streptomyces sp. WZ-12. The sequence continues at coordinate 8,938,504 of NZ_CP118574.1, forward strand.
GCAACGTCCTGCGCCTGTTCTCCCGCACCGAGCACTGGTACGGCTTCTCCGAGGACGACACCTGGGCCCTGTTCCACTCCTTCGCCTTCGACTTCTCCGTCTGGGAGCTGTGGGGCGCCCTGCTGTACGGCGGCCACCTCGTCGTCGTCCCCTACTGGGTCAGCCGGTCCGTCGAGGACTTCGCCGACCTCGTCGTCACCGAGGGCGTCACCGTCCTCAACCAGACCCCCTCCGCGTTCGGGCAGGTCAAGCAGGCCCTGATGGACCGCGTCGGCCCCGACGACGTCCGCCTGCGCCACGTCGTCTTCGGCGGCGAGGCGCTGGACTTCGCCGGACTCACCGACTGGTTCGACCACTTCGGCGACGCCCGCCCCGAGTTGGTCAACATGTACGGCATCACCGAGACCACCGTGCACGTCACCTACCGCCCGGTGCGCACCGCCGACACCCGCGCCCCCGGCAGCATGATCGGCGAACCCATCCCCGACCTCGGCCTCTACCTCGTCGACGACCTGGGCCGACCGGTGCCCCTGGGCACCCCCGGCGAGATCGCCGTCACCGGCGGCGGCGTCGCCCACGGCTACCTCAACCGGCCCGAGGAGAACGCCAAGCGCTTCGTCGAACTCGACCTCGGCCACGGCCCGACCCGTGCCTACCGCTCCGGCGACGTGGCCCGCCGACTGCCCGGCGGCGACGTCGAATACCTCGGCCGCGGCGACGCCCAGGTCAAGATCCAGGGCTACCGCATCGAGACCGGCGACATCGAGTCCGCGCTGGTCGCCCACCCCCGGATCGACTCGGCCCTGGTCATCGCCTTCACCCGCCGCACCGGCGGCAAGGCCCTGGCCGGTTACTACGTCCCGCTGCCCGGCGAGACCATCGACCGCCAGGAGTTGCGCGCCCACCTCACCGACCGGCTGCCCGGCTACATGGTGCCCAGCTTCCTCGTCGAGGTCGCGCGCTGGCCCCTGACCATCAACGGCAAGACCGACCGGCGCGCGCTGCCGCACCCCGAGGACCACTCCGGCGGCACCGACCGCGCCCACGCCGCGCCGCGCACCGCCACCGAGGCCCGCCTGACCGCCGTCTGGCAGGACGTCCTCGGCCTGGAACGGGTCGGCATCGACGACGCCTACTACGACCTGGGCGGCGACTCCCTCCAGGGCATCCGCCTCATCGGCGCCCTCCGGCGCGCCGGCTACGAGGTGCCGCTGCACGAGCTGTTCCGCCTGCAGACCATCCGCGCCCTGACCGACCAGAACATGATCACCGGCACCGGCGACCCGTCGGCCCAGGCCCCCGAGAGCCGGCCCTTCGACCTCGTCGACACCGAGGACCGGGACCGCCTCCCGGCGGACGTCGTGGACGCCTACCCCGCCACCCAGCTCCAGCTCGGCATGATCTTCCACACCGACCTCGAACCGGCCCAGGCGGTCTTCCACGACCTGATCCGCTACCGCATCGACCTCCCCTTCGACCAGGAGGCCCTGACCGGCCTGCTGACCGCCATGGTCGACGCCGAAGGCCACGAGATCCTCCGCACCTCCTTCGCCCTGGACGGCCACCGCCGCCCGCTCCAACTGGTCCACCCGCACGGCCGGGTCGAGCTCACCGTGCACGACCTCACCCACCTCGACGACGCCCAGCGCACCGCGCACGTCGACGCCTGGTTCGAGGAGGAGAAGAGCACCGGTTTCGACTGGCACCTGCCGACCCAGATGCGGTTCTTCGCACACCGGGCCACCGACGACTCCTTCTACCTCTCGGTCAGCTTCCACCACGCGATCATCGACGGCTGGAGCTTCTCCGGCCTGATGGCCCGACTGCTGGGCGACTACCGCAACGCCCTGGCCGGCCGCGCCCCGGCCCTGCACCACCCGGCACCGCTGGCCTACCGCGACTACGTCGCCCTGGACCAGGCCGCCCAACAGGACACCGCGGCCCGGGACTACTGGACCGACCTGCTGGCCGGCGCCCCCGACACCACGCTGCCCCGCCTGCCCGAGCCCGGACACCGCTGGGCGGAATCCGAACTCCTGCTGGACGAGGGGCAGTACGGCCGACTGACCGAGCTCGCCGCCCGGCACGGCGTCTCCGTCAAGCACCTGTGCCTGGCCGCGCACTTCCGCGCCCTGTCACTGATCACCCGCACCACCGACGTGACCACCGGCGTCTTCGGCCACGGCCGCCCCGAACACCTGGAAGCCGACCGCATGGTGGGCCTCTTCCTCAACATCGTGCCGCTGCGCGCGGCCACCGACGGCCCGTGGGACGAACTGATCGCCGCCGTCAACCGCGTCGGCCACGAACACCTCCCGCACCGCCGCTACGCCTACGCCGGCATCCAGCAGGCCACGGGCGGCCGCCGGCTGGTCGAGACCGCCTTCAACTTCGTCAACTTCACCGCCTACGCGGACCAGTTGGGCGAGGACGGCGGGCAAGTCATCGGCGACCTGAAGTGGTTCGAGCACGCCGACTTCGCCCTGCTGGTGACCTTCAGCGCCGACCTGTTCACCCGCCAGATGCGGGTCAACTTCAACGCCGCGGCGCACGTCCTCGGCAGCGAGGCGGTCCGCACCCTCGCCGCCGTCTACCGGGCCGTCCTCGCCGACCTGCTGGACGAGCCGGCCGAGGAGCCGGACCTCACCGCGCTCCTCGCCCAACTCCCGCCGCCAGCCGACGGCGAGCGTCACCCCTACGACCGCCCGGCACCGACCGCGCACCCCGCCGGCCTCGACGCCCTCGACCCGGCGGCCCTCCGTGAGCTGCTGACCGAGCTCCTCGGCGACACCGCCCCCGACGGCACCGTCCCCGCCCTGGACTCCCTGACCACCCTCCGCCTGGCCCACGCCCTCAACCACCGCCACGGCATCGACATCCCGCTGCCGGAGCTGCTCGACGGCACCGCCCTGACCAACGCCCTGGGACGGTGACCATGAAGGCGACGTTCTCCACCATCCTCCTCAGCTCACTGGGCTCCACGGTCCTGTGGCTGCTGCTGGTGCCCAACTTCCAGGCACAGACCCACTCCGACGGACTGGTCGGCCTGCTCGGCATGGAACGCCAGGTACTCGGCGTGGTCGGCGCGCTCCTGGTCGGCGTCTGGGCCGACCGGGGCCGGATCGGCCGGAAGTTCGCCCTGCTCCAGGGCATGCAACTGGCCCTCGCGGTGGTCTTCCTCCTGCTGACCTGGCTCGGCACCGCAGGACCGGACTTCGTCCTGGTGTGGACCGCGCTGCGGTTCACGCTGGTCGGCGCGAGCTCCGTCCTCGCCTACCGACTGCTCGCCGACGCCGCCGGCTCCAGCGCCCAGGGCGCGGTGCTCCAGATGGTGACCTCCCCGCAGGGCGCCATGGTCTTCGCCGCCGTCATCTGCGCGGCGGTACCCGCCTGGACCGCACACACCCTGCTCACCGCGCTGGTCTTCGACATCGTCTCCTCGCTCCTGGTGATCTGGCTGCTGCTGGCCCGCCCGGAGGTAGGCGAGGGCGAGTTCGGCTTCGAGTGGCGCCACGTCCTGCGGCGCGGCGCCGCCGCCGTGCGCAGCTACTGGCTGCCCGAACTGTGGCCGTGGAACCTCCTCCAACTCGCCTTCCTGGTCAGCCTCTCCGGCATGATGGTCTACGCCAGCGCGATCGCCGAGGCCCAGACGCTGGTCCCCACCGGCATCGCCTTCTCCGGCGGCTGGTTCTTCTACGGCCTGGCCTTCTGGCTGACCGCCCCCCTGCTGCGCGACCCCGAACGGGCCCGCCGCTGGGCCCTGGCCTTCGCCGGCGTCCTCCTCGTCTGCGGCGTAGTGGGCACCGTGATCGGCCGCTCCGCCTTCCCCGTCCACATGGCCCTCTACGTGGCGCTGACCTTCGTCAACGCCTACTGGATCCACTTCACCAACGCCCGCATCCTCGAACCGGCCCCCGCCGCCCACCTCGGCCAGATCCGTGCGAGCATGATCTTCTACCTCGGACTGGTCTTCGGCATCGGCGAACAAGTCGTCGGCCTGTTGCTGGAGTTGAAGACCGGACTGCTGCTGCTCGGCCTGGCCCACGTGGTGGGCGGCATCGCCCTGGCCGGCGCGCTGCTCACCATCCGTGCCCGTACCCGCCGCCGCGCCCTCGTGCCGGTCGCCTGACCCAAGGAGTCCCATGACCCCCGAAGAGATCGTCGACGGCCAACTCGCCGCCTACAACGCCCGCGACCTCGACGCCTTCCTCGGCTATTACGTCGAGGACGTCCCGGTGTACGCCTTCCCCTCCGGCGAGGTGCTCGCCGACCGCTCCGGCCCGGCCTTCCGCGAGCGCTACCGCGCCCTCTTCGACGGCAGCCCCGACCTGCACGCCAAGCTCGTCTCCCGGGTCACCCACGGCCGCATCGTCATCGACCAGGAGCTGGTCTCCGGCTTCCAGGGCGACGAGGTCCGCGCCGCCGTCGCCCTCTACGAGGTCGGCGAGGAGCGCATCGAACGCGTCTGGTTCGCCGTCTGACACCCCACCCTCACCCTCACCATGCATGAACCCGCCATGCATGACCTCCCTCTCGCGGACGCCCCGTGCACGGCGTCCGCGGGAGGCGCGGTTTCCGGGGCAGGCGCCGGCCGGGGCTCGCGCACGGCGGGCCACCGTTCCCGGCGGCCCGCCGTCACACCGTCGGGATGGTGGCGCGGAACTTCTTCGTCAGGTCGGCGCCGCGGATCACCCCGCCCTTGTGGTATTTCAGCCCCCAGGCATCGATCACCGAGCCGTCCGCGAACATGCAGGCGGACATGGCCTTCGACGGGTCCTTGAGATTCCTGGGGCCCCAACCACCGCCGTCCGTAGGTCGGTTGCCGAACATCGCGGTGCCGTTGATCCCCTGGCAGTAGGCGATGGAGGGGTTGCCGGGACTGCTCGGACCGTTGGGCTTGCGGACGTAGGCGAGCGCGGCCAGCGTCGGCTTGTCCGCGGCCAACGTGTCCGCACCGATCATGATCTGACTGCCGTCGCCGGCGGTGAACAGACACATCTCCCGCTCACCACCCAGCGGCGTGATCTTGTTGCCGGTGCTGGTGAAGTAGGGGACGCGGGTCTCCGCCTTGCCGCCCTGCTGCGCACACCAGGCCGCATCCGCGGAGACGGAGCGGAGCGCCGGACCGGCGGCCGGGCCACCGCGGGGCGTTCCGGCGGCGCCGGTGGCCGCGTTGGCCGCCACGGCCGTACCGGAGAGCAGGGCGAGCACGGACACGGCAAGGACATGGGAGCGCTTCACGCTTCCTCCTCAGAATGCTGCGCGGAAAGTGGTTGCCGGCCGGCGGGGTGCACACGCCCATCCTCAGCAACCCCCGTCGCACCGTCAACGCACGTCACCCGGCCTTTCGACAGGCCCGCGGACATTGACGCGATCACGCGGGTGCGCCCCCGACGACGTGCCCGGACCGGCGATCGGATCCGGCCAGTAACGGGGCCGTAATTCCCGCGGCTATGAGGCGTGTTGGGGAACGGATAGAGTCTTCGCCTCATGAACGCCCCACTGCTGCGCATCCGGCTGCTCGGCGGCTTCCGTCTCGCCCGCGAGGACGGCGCACCGCTGGTGGCGCGCTGGTCCCGGCCCGGCGCACGTACCCTGGTCAAGCTGCTGGCCCTCGCCCCGGACCACGCGCTGCACCGCGAACAGATCATGGCCGTGTGCTGGCCGCACGCCGAACTCCGGACCGCACTGGGCAGCCTACGGGTGGCACTGCACACCGCGCGGCACGCACTGGAGCCCGAGCTGACACCGCGCGGCACCTCCGCCTATCTCGTCAGCGACGGAGAACTGCTGCGCCTGGCACCCGACACGGTACGCGTGGACGTCGACGAGGCCCAGACGCGCGCGGCGCGGGCCCTGCGAAGCGGTCGGCGGCGCGAACTGGCCGACGCACTGGAGGCGTTGGGCGGCGAACTGTTGCCCGAGGACCGCTATGCGCCATGGGCCGAGCCGGCCCGCGAGCGGCTGGCGCGCCGGCGGACCGAGCTGTGCGACGCGCTCGCCGAGCAGCGCAGGTCCACGCGTCACCGAACGGCGCGGCCCGAGCTGGACGCGGCGCGGGTACGGCTGGACTGGGCACTGCACCTGGACCGCTCGGGGCAGTACGACGAGGCCGTCACCGTGGTCCGCGAGGCCCTGTACGCGTACGAACGCCAAGGGCTCCGCGACGCCTGCACATTGGCCGCCGCCCGACTGGCGGAGGTGCTCAGCCGCGGCCGGGGCGCGGCACAGGCGCTGACGGCCCTGGACGCCCACCCGCCCGATCCCGGCGCCCCCGACGCCATCCGGGCCGCGCACCACATGGCGCGTTCGGCGGTGCTGTCGTACCGCGGCCGGTACGCGGACGGACTGGCGGCCGCGCGGGCGGCGGAGCGTTGCGCAGGGGCCGCCCGCGGGGCCGACGGGCCGGTGCTGCTGGCCCGTTCACTGGCCCAACAGACCGTCTGCCTGGGCCTGTCCGGCCTCGCCGAGCAGGCCGCCGGACCCGCCGCCGCGGCACTGGCACCGGCCGAGGAGTCCGGCGACCGGGCGCTGCTGGCCACCGTGCTCTCCGTACTCCGGGAAACCGAGCGCCGCGCGGGCCGGCTCGGGGACGCGCTGGCCCACGGGCACCGCGCCCTCGCCCTGGCCGAACAGGCGGGCCGCCCCACCGCCACCGCCTTCGAACGCGCCAACCTGGCCGAGCTCCATCTCCTGCGCGACGAACGGGCGGACGCCGAGCGACTGGCCCGCGCCTCGGTCGAACTGGCCGAGCCGTTCGGCGGCACGGCACTGGCCTTCGCCCTGACCGCACTGGCCCGCGTACGGGGCGGGTCCGCGCCACGGGAGGCCGCACGGCTGCTGACACGGGCCGGGCGCTGCGCGGTGGCCGGCGGGCACTTTCAAGCCATCGAGGAGGTGCGACTGGCCCGCGCCGAGATGGTCGAGGCCGGTGAGGCGCGGCGGGTGTCGCGGTGAGTCCACGAGCCGTCCGTGCCGGGGCAGTTCAGTCCTGGTCACCCGGCACTGCACCCTGGAAGGCCGCCCGAGCGCGGGCGTAGCCTGCCGGCTGACGCGACCACGCCGGCTCGGCCGCGGGCCGGCCAGCGGAAGGAGCCGCTTTGGAAGGCACCAGGCCGTCACCGCCGCCCGCACCACCGCACCGACTCGACGCGACGGGAGCCGGCGGGCACACGGAGGCGGGGCTCCTCCGGGAGCGCGGGCCGGCCGCTCCGGTACTGCTGCCGGGCGGAGTGCCGGCCGTCGCGGTCACCCGCTACGAGGAGTTGCGGGAGTTCCTCGCCCACCCCGACGTCGCCAGGGACCCCCGCCATTTCGCGGCCCTCCAACAGGGCGCCGTCCCGGACGACTGGCCACTGACCGTCTTCGCCACCGTCAGCGGCATGGTCACCGCCGACGGTCCCGACCACCGCCGTCTGCGCGGCCTGGTCACCCGCGCCTTCACCGCCCGCCGCGTCGAGGCCCTGCGACCGCGCGTCGAGAAGCTGACTGCCGACCTCCTCGACCGGCTTCCCGAACTGGCGGACCCCGACGGCACCGTGGACCTCCGCACGCACTTCGCCTACCCGCTCCCCATGGAGGTGATCGGCGAACTCCTCGGCGTCGACGGCGAGCTGAGGGACACCCTCCACCGCTGCTCGCAGACGATCGTCAGCACCTGCGCCACCCCGGAGGAGACCCGTGCCGCCCACCACGAGACGGCAGTCACCCTCGAACGCGTCGTCGCGGCCCGCCGTTCCGGGCCCGGCGACGACCTCACCAGCGCCCTGCTCGCCGCCCAAGAGGAGGACGGCGACCGGCTCACCGCGGGCGAACTGGTCGGCACGCTCCTGCTGTTGATCGTCGCCGGCCACGAGACCACGCTCAACCTCCTCACCAACGCCGTACGGGCACTGTGCACGCACCCCGACCAACTGGCCCTGGTCCGCGCCGGTCGGGCCGGTTGGGCGGACGTCGTCGAGGAGACCCTGCGCCACGACAGCCCGGTCGGCCACTTCCCCTTCCGCTACCCCACCCGAGACCTGACGATCGGCGACACCGTCGTCCCGCAGGGCACCGCGGTCCTCGCCTCCTACCTCTCCGCCGGCCGCGACGAACGCGCCTACGGCCCGGACGCCGCCCGCTTCGACGTGACCCGCCGCCCCGCACACCGCCACCTCTCCTTCGGCCACGGCCCCCACCACTGCCTCGGGGCGCCCCTGGCCCGGATGGAGGCGACGATCGCGCTCCGCGCGCTGTTCACCCGCCACCCAGGGCTCACCCTCGCCGTCCCCGACACCGAACTGCCCCGACACCGCAGCTTCGTCGGCAACAGCACGGACACCCTTCCCGTCCGCCTCGAACCCGCGCGATGAGCGTCGCCCGGGACCCTTCCGCGGCGCGTCCCGTACATGACGCACACGACCGCGGCCGCCGCGATCCACTGACGGATCCGGGACGGATCGCGTCGTGATCGCGGCGGCCGAAGTCGCACAGGGGGTCAACCGGAGGGTCGATCGCGGGTCAACTGCCGGTCACCAGGGGCCACAACCGGTCGCCGCCGCCGGCCGCCACCACCCGCCGCCCGATCCTCCGCTGCCAGGCGTGCTCCCCACCGTCCTCGTCGCGCCAGGACCACATCCGGGTGGTGGCCAGACGCAGCGGGCTGAGCTCGGTGAAACCGATCGCGCCGTGGAGCTGGTGGGCGATGCGGGCGATCTCGGCCACCGAGGCGGAAGCCTGCGCGGCCGCGATCCAGGCGGGGAACTCCGCCGCGCCCGGCTCGGCCAGGGCGGCGGTCGCCGCGCCCACGGCCGCGCCGATCAGCGCCGCCTCCTCGACCAGCTTGGCCTCCTCCTGCTTGACCGCCTGGAAGTGGCTCAACGGGCGGCCGAACTGCACCCGGGACGAGGTGTGGGCCACGGTCAGCTCGACACAGCGGCGCGCCGCCCCGGCGATCAGCGCGGCCCGCGCCAGACCGGCCCGCCACCGCGCCTCCTCGACCAGCGCCGCCGGAACCCGGCGCACCCGCTCGGCGGGCACCGCCACATCGATCAGCACGAGCTCGTCCCGGGGCTCGCCCGCCAGATTGGTGCCCGCGACCTGCCGGCACTGGCCGGCGTCCAACAGCAGCAGCATCGGCCCGCTGGACGGACCCTCGGTCAGTACCACCACCGCGTCCGCGCCGCGGGCCCACGGCACCCGGCTCAGCGTGCCGCTGACCCGCACGGCGTCATCGGTGCCGCCGGCGCCCAACGGGCCGACCCGGCTGCCGGTGTCCACGTGGGCGAACCGCACGTCGAGCGGACCGGAGGCGACGGTGAGCGGGCCGTCGGGGACGGGGAGTTGGGCCGCGGCCAGCAGTGGGCGGGCGACCAGCAGCGTCTCGGCGAGCGGCGCCGGGGTGGCGCGGCGGCCGGCCTCGCAGACCAGGTCCACCAGGACGGCCGGGTCGGTGTCGAGCGACGGCAGGGCGTCGGCGGCGCGCAGTGCCCGCCACAGCGAGGGGGCGGACGCCGCGGGGCGCCCCAGGGCGCCGGTCCCGAAAGTCCCGTCAGTCCCGTCAGCCTTGTTGGTCTCGCTGGTCGCGTCGGTCTCGTCCGCTGCGGCGAGGACGGCGGCGGCGCGTTCGAAGAGGGATTGCGTGCTCATGAGTTCAGCTCCAGACCTCGGGTGATGATGCCGCGCAGGATCTCGTTGGTGCCGCCGCGCAGGGTGTAGCCGGGGGAGTGCAGGATCGCGGCGGCGAGCAACTCGGGATAGGTGCCGCGGGTCGCGTCGAAGCGGGCGGCGACGGGGAGGACCTCCCGGACCTCGCCCACGAGCTCGCCCTCGAAGCGCGTGCCGAGGTCCTTGACGAGTGCGGCCTGCACATCGGCCGGGCGCCCGGCCTCCAGGGCGGCGGCCACCCCCAGCGAGAGCTGCCGGATCGAGGCCAGCCGCGCGGTCAGCCGGCCCACCCGGCCGTGCTGCTCGGGACTGCACGCGGCCCGCTGCAACTGACCGACGAGCGCGGTGAGCAGCGGCAGCGTGGACAGGAAGCGCTCGGGACCGCTGCGCTCCAGGGCCAGTTCGCCGGTGACCTGCCGCCAGCCGTCACCGGGACGGCCGAGCAGCGCGTCATCGCCGACCTCGACGCCCTCCAGATGGAAGTAGTTGAAGGTGTGCTCGCCGGTGAGCAGGCGGATCGGCTCGACCCGGATGCGCGGAGCGCGCAGGTCGACGATGAACTGGCTGAGCCCGGCGTGCCGGTCCTCGGAGTCCTCGGTGCGGGCGAGCACGATCGCGTAGTCGTTGATGTGCGCGCCACCGGTCCACATCTTGGTGCCGGTCAACCGCCAGCCACCGGCGGTCCGTTCGGCCCGGGTCTGCACGGAGGCCAGGTCCGAGCCGCTGTTCTGCTCGCTCATGCCGATCGAGAAGAAGCACTCGCCGGCGGCGATCCGGGGAAGGTAGAACTCCCGCTGATGCTCGGTGCCGTGGCGCAGGATGGAGGGCCCGGCCTGCCGGTCGGCGACCCAGTGGGCCGAGACCGGGGCGCCGGCGGCCAGCAGTTCCTCGATGACCACATAGCGTTCGAGGTTGCCGCGCCCGCCACCGCCGTACTCCTGCGGCAGGGCCATGCCGACCCAGCCGCGTTCGGCCAGGCGGCGGGTGAACGCGGGGTCCCAACCGGTCAGCCAGGAGTCGGGCCGGCCCAGGATGGTGCCGGCGGCGCGTTCCTCGGCGAGGAAGTCGCGCACCTCCTGCCGCAGTTTCCGGGCCTCGACGGGCAGCGTCACGGCCCCGGTGGCAAGGGGGGAGAGAGCCATTCGGATACTCCTCACGGGTAGGGGTGGTTGGGTAGGGGTGGACCGGAGGTCGGCGGTCAGGCACCCGTGAAGTGCGGGCGGCGGCGCTCCTGTTGGGCCCGGACGCCCTCGCGGAAGTCGTCCGTGGTGGTCGTCACCGGCTGGGCGAGTGCCTCCCAGGCAAGGGCCTGTTCGACGGTGGGTTGCCCCTGGGCCAGGCCGCTCTTGGTCAGTCGGACCGCCAAGGGGGCCGCCGCGGCGATCTCCTCGGCCACGCCGAGCGCGGTGTCGAGCACCTGGGCGGCGGGGACCGCGGACTGCACCATCCCCATGGCCGCGGCCTGGGCGCCGCTCACCAGCCGCCCGGTCAGCAGCAGTTCACGGGCCCGCGGCAGCCCGACGGCCTCGGCCAGCGTTGCGGTGGTGGCCATGCCCGCGTGCAGCCCGAGCCGGACGAACGGCGCACCCAGCTTCGCGTCCTCGGCGGCGTAGCGCAGGTCGCAGGCGAGCGCCAGCGCCAGTCCGGCCCCCACCGCATGGCCGTTGACCGCCGCGATGGTGGGAACGGGCAGGTCACGGACGGCCAACCAGGTCCGGTAGAAGCCCGACAGGTGGGCCCGCGCGCCGGCGAGGCCCTGGTCGTGCTGGCCGCCGAGTTCGCCGAGGTCGGCGCCCGAGCAGAACGCGGGTCCGGTGCCGGTGACCACAACGGCGCGCAGGTCGGGGGAGTCGCGCAGGGACCGGAGGGCGCGCCGCCACTCCTCGGTCAGCCGACTGGTCATCGGGTTGCGCTTGGCGGGATTGTCGAAGGTGAGCACGGTGATGCCGTGCGGGTGGTGCGCGATGCGCAGCGGTTCCTGCTCGCTCACGAGGGGCCTCGATTCCGGGAGTTGGGGACTCAGGCGGCCGGGGTGCGGCCGATCTCGGCGAACACTTCCTCGGTGTGCTCACCGAGCGCCGGGCAGTGCCGGTGCAGACCGGCCGGGGTGGCCCAGTACCGCACGGGCTGCCCGATGAGGTGGTAGCTGCCCTCGGTGGGGTGCTCGACGGTCTTCAGCAGCTCGCCCTCGACGGCGTAGTCGCTGTTGGCGGCCTCGTCCAGGCTCAACACCGGGGCCGCCGGAATGCTGGCGGAATCGCAGAACGACTGCCACTCCGTGGTGGTGTGACGGGAGGTCAATTCCCCTACGAACGCGTAGAGTTCGTCGACGTTGCGGGCGCGCTCGGGGAGCGAGGCGAAGCGCGGCTCGTCGGCCAGTTCCGGGCGGCCGACGAAGGCGAAGAAGTCCCGCCAGTTGCGGTCGCTGTAGGGCAGGATGCACATCCAGCCGTCCGCCGTGCGGGAGGCGGTGCGCTGCGAACTGAGGGCCCGCCGATAGCCGATGGGGCCCTCCGGCGGATCCAGGGTCGCCGCAGCCAGGTGCTCGACCAGGTTGAAGGCCACCATGGTGTCGGCCATCGGAACCTCGACGTGCTGCCCCTGGCCGGTACGGTCGCGGTGGTGCAGCGCGGCAAGTGCCGACTGCACGATCACCAGGCCGCAGATCTTGTCCGCGAGGACCGTGGGGACGAAGTACGGGACCCCGCTGACCTGTTCGTTCAGCCACACCAGGCCGGAGGCCGCCTGCACGATGTCGTCGTAGGCCGCGTGCCCGCCGAGCGCGGAGTCGCTGCGGAATCCCTGCGCGTTGAGGTAGACCAGGCCGGAGTTGACGGCCGCCACCTCCTCGTAACCCAGGCCGAGTCGGGCCAGTGCCTGCGGGCGGACGTTGGTGAGGAACACATCCGCGGTCGCGAGCAGATCGAGCAGTGCCTCGCGGCCGCCCGGTGCCTTGAGATCGACCACCACGCTGCGCTTGTTGCGGTTGAGATTGAGTGTCAGCGCACCCATCCCGGGACTGCGGGTCGGCGGGTAGTGGCGGGTCATGTCCCCGGCCGGCGGCTCGACCTTGATCACGTCCGCCCCGAGGTCCCCGAGCTGCTGCGCCGCGTACGGAGCCATGATCACGCTGGCCAACTCGACCACCCGCACCCCGCTCAACGGCCCCACGCCACCGGCCTCTTGCTGCCCTGCCGCCATGCCAAGCCTCCGATCTCCTTCGGAACCGGCGCTGGCTGCCGGCCCGTTGAGACCAGTCAAAGCCCAGGCAACTCATATCGTCCAATACTTCCTGCTGCCACTTCTCATATGCCCTTCCATATGAAACGGGGTGGGCGCGTCCAACTGCCCCCTCGCCCCTTCTCCGCGGATGGCCGAAGCGAGCGCTGGGTAAGGTGCCTCGTCGTCGAGGGTGAGTTGGCCCTTGAACGGCTCGGTCCGCGGGTCGTGGCCGATGGCGATGAACGGTCCGGTGACCGGGAGTTCGGAGGTCTGGCCGGTGGTGACGTTGCGCAGCGGCGCCCCCTCGGATGCCGAGCAGGCGGCCGAATATTCCAAGCCGCAGCCAAGTGGGCGGCGTAGCCGGCGAGAAATTCCTCTGCCGAGGTGCGAGCCGGAACGGATGTGCAGGGGCTCGGCGTTGAGGTCAACCGGAGCGGTGAGAACGCATCGCACCGGAAGGACGTGTGCTACGGGCGCACGAAGTCATCCGCGCGCCCGAAGTTTTGGCGCACGGTCCCGCACGGCCGACCGACGCCACCACCGCCGGCTCCCTCCCCGAGCAGACCGGTCACCCGCGGTGCCGGAGCCGAAGCGCCAGGGCCGGGCACTGGCTGACCGCGCGACGGGCGCCGTGCTCCTGCCAGGAGGCGACCGGCAGGGCCGTGGAGGCGGGGTAGCCGTGCGGGCCGAGACGGACGAGGTCGGGAGCCAACACGGCGCACAGGCCATGGCCGGCGCAGCGGGACCAATCCACCTCCAGCCGGGCCCCGTTGGCACGTGGCAGCGGCAGCGCGCCGCGCACGGGACGGCCGCAACCGGGACCGGCGAGGTGCGCGTCGACGTCCTCGGCGAAGACGTCAAGCGCGGTGAGCACGAAGCGGGCCGTGCCGTCGGGATGCGAGCAGGCGCCGCCGCCCTGGGCCGCCCCGAGCGCAGACCGGGCGTTCTCCAGTACCGAGGGCTCGGCGGCACCGGCGGCCAGCAGGGCCAGGGCTTCTGCGGCCGCGGGCAGACCGCGCTTGCACGGCCCGCACTGGCCGGCCGACTCGGCCGCCAGCCAGGCGGCGACCTGGGCGACCTCGCCGAGCGGGCAGGTGTCGTCCGGGAGCGCAACGATCGCGCCCGCGCCGAGAGTTCCGCCGCGATCGGCCAGTCCGGCCCGGGAGAGCGGCGCGTCGACGACGTCCGCCGACGGCAGCCAGGCACCGTGATAGCCACCCACCAGCACCCCGGCGCCCGGCCGGAGCCCACAGGCATCCAGCACCAGACCCAGCCGAATGCCGGCCGGAACCTCGACCACCAGCGGATCGCCGCTCGGTTGATGGACGGTGAGCAGGACCGTGCCGCCTTCGGCGGCGGTGCCGACGGCGGCATGGGCGTCGGGGCCGAGCCGGGCCGCAACGGCGAGTTGCGCCCAGGTCTCGGCGTTGGAGAGCAACGTGGGGCGGCGGCGCACCCCGCCTGTTCCGCCGTCGGCCGCGCGGGACTTCAACGGCGCCGGCACCACGGGCAGACCGTTGACGCCACGGATCAGGGCTCCCGACTCACCGGAGGCGAAGCGCTCGGGCAGGCACAACGTCCGCGCCTGGCAGGGGAGTTCACGTTCGGCGAGGGCGGCCGGGACCGATACCTCGCCGGGGCTGCCCGCGGTGACCGCGATCACGATCTCCTCCGCGCCGAACGCCACCGCGGCCAGGCAGGCACCGTCCAACACCAGGTGCGGAACGCGGGTGAGGAGCATCTTGTCCTTGGCGCTGGCCGGTTCGCCCTCGGCGCCGTTGACCACGATCACGGGCGGCGCACCGGTGCGGTCGGCGGCAACGAGCGCGGCCCGCGCCTTGCGGGCGAACGGGAAGCCGGCACCGCCGCGACCGGGCAGCGCAACGGCGTCAGCCAGTGCGAGCAGACCCTCCCGATCGAGTTGGCGCAACGGTTGATGGGTCCGCGTGTGCGCGGCGAGATCCAGGCGCTGGTGGCGATCCAGGCCGGCGGTGAGCCGGGCCGATCCCATCCAGCCGACCTCGGGCAGTTCCAGTGGGGCGTCGTTCACTCGGTGCTCCTCGGTCGGGCCCGCCGGAACGGCCGGTGCCGCGGCCCCGCGGCGTGCCTGGGCTGCCCGGCCGGACCGACGCTCCGTGCGGACCGCGGAAGGGGCACCGCCGGCGCCGCGGACTCGGCCGCCCAGGCAGTGGGACGGGTGCTCGTCACGGGCCGGGCGGACGGCGTGGACAAGGCGGCCAACGCGGCCGGGCGGGCGGAAGCGGGCCGATATGCCTTGACGCCTCGCCGCCGGCGGCCCAGGGACCGACGATGCCCCAGGTAGGAAAGCCCGCGGACCAGCAAGGCCAGCGCCACCAACGCCGCGCACAGGCCGTACCCCCACAGCACCCACACATGTGCCTGGCGCCCCGCCGCCAGCCCGTGCACCAACGCGATCGGCCAACAGGCATACGCCGTCGAATGCAGCACCCGCCACAGCCACGGACGGCGACAACCGGCGAACCGCCCCCGGAACACACCGGTGGCCATGATCAGGACGAGCAGATCGGCGGCGAGAGTGCCCAGGCTCACCGCGAGGGCGACACGACCGGTGAACGGGACCACCGCGTTCTGCACGGCGGTGTGCCGCTCGATGACCTTGACGGCGATGTGGATGCCCAGGAAGCCGAGCGCCCCGACGGCGCCCGCCCGATGCACGGACTGCATCGCCACCCGGAGCCTGGGACTGAGCACCAGCCGGTCGGTGGCGACCAACCCGCACACCACCACGGCGGTCAGCGAGAGCAGGGTGAAGACGCCGGCGAAGTAGTCCAGGAAGGCCATCGTCCGGCCGGCCAGTGCGGCCGTCGCGGCGCCCGTCGAAGACTGGGCGAGCAGGGCGACGCTGGAAATGGGACACCTTCTTCCGTGCACTCGGACCACGCAGCGAAGACCGCGGCGGGGCCGGATCGAGATCCCCCGCATGCTCATGTCGAGGAGAACACCGGCGGGTGTGACGCAGCCGTCCTGCACGACTCGCACATTGTTAGCGCGTCCCCAGCCGGTGACAACGAACCCCGCTACGACCCGCGACCGTAGCGAGAACCGACGGAGGCACGGGTTTCCCGGAGCTTCCTCAGGGGCCGCCCGCGAGTTGGGCACTACTACCGCGCGTAGGAGCGTCGAGACCGATGTGACCGGTCTCACCCGCACCGGGCCGGCTGCGGCACCATGGGCCGCGACGAAAGCCCGCCCGGGAACCGCCTGGCCGGCTGCACAGGCGCGTACCGGTCGTGATCAATGAGCGGGTTTCTCCCTCGCGTTGATCTTCGATCCGGTCGCCCGTCGTGCGCGACACCCGCGCAACTACCCGGTGTGGAGCGGAAGTTCGACGATCCGTACCTGTCGATCGGCGCGTCCGGCCCGCATCCGATCCGGAGTGTGCGGCACCGGTGCGGTGTCGGCCCCCGAGGTCAGGTGAGGGCGGTGACCAGCACGGCGGAGACGGCGATGATCGCGCCGAAGATCAGCGGCGCTGCGGCGGTGACGACGAGGCCGGTGCCGTGGTGGTGCCGTCCGGCGACGGCCCAGACCGGCGTTCCATGACGTGGCGGTGACGATGCGCGCCCGGTCTGCGAGACTGCCCGAGTGATCGTCAGACTTGCGCGGGAGCAGGACCTCCCCGGCCTTCTTGAGTTGGCCGCTCAGGTCGAGCACTGGTTCGGCCCGATGGTTGAGGATCCGGGATTCCACAGCGCCGTGGACAGGCACCTGCGCCGGTCCACGGCGCTCGTCGCCGTCTCGGGTTCGGACGTCGTCGGTGGCCTGTTGTTCGGTGACAACGCCCCGACCTATCACGTCCATTGGCTCGTCGTCTCGGAGGAGACGCGCGGGGAGGGCGTCGGCCGTGCCCTGGTGGCGGACGCGGTACGCCGGTTCGTACCGGGGCCGGGCACCATTGAGGTGGTCACCTTCGGGGCCGACCATCCGGGCGCGACCGCCAGCGGCGCCCGCGTCTTCTACGAGCGCCTCGGCTTCAGCCCGGCCGAGGCCGCCGACCCCGGACCGGAAGGCGGCTCACGGCAGATCTATCGCCTGGCCGTCACGTGATACCCCGCACCGTCTTGCGCGTTGACCTCTCTCACATAGCGAACTCGTTGATGAAGTGGGAGTTCTCACCGATCGCGACGACCCGGGCGTCGCCGATGATGGCGCGCAGCGGCGCCAAGTCATCGAGCGGTGCCTCGGGGTCGAGACGGGCGAGCGGGGCCGCATGGGTTCGGAGCCAGTCGGTGAACGGGGCGGGGACGGGCGAAGCAGCCGTGCTGGCGGCAGCTCGATTCTGCGCGGGGAAGGGTTGGGGGAGTGGGACGGTGAACCTTGCGTTGACTCTTGGGACGATGGGCCGTGCGTTGACTATTCCGTCTGTGCCGTCTACTCCGTGAGCTCGGCCGCCGCGGCCTCCAAGTCGTCGATGCTGCCGGACATGAGGGTGCGGACGTGTGCGGTGAGGTGCTGGAGCGGCCAGTCCCACCAGGCGAGGGCCAGGAGGCGCTCGATGTCCGGATCGCTGTAGCGGCGTCGAATGAGGCGGGCGGGGTTGCCGCCGACGATGCCGTAGTCGGGGACGTCGTCGACGACCACGGCGCCGGAGGCGATGATCGCCCCGTGGCCGATACGGACGCCCGGCATCACCATGGACCGGTAGCCGAACCAGACATCATGGCCCACCACGGTGTCGCCCCGCCCTTCCAGGCCGGTGATGAGGTCGAAGTGCTCGGCCCAGGAACCGCCCATGATGGGGAAGGGGAACGTGGAGGGGCCGTCCATGCGGTGGTTGGCGCCGTTCATGATGAACCGCACGCCCTCGCCCAGGGCGCAGAACTTCCCGATGACCAGCTTCTCCGGTCCGTAGTGGTACAGCACGTTGCGGGTCTCGAAGGCGGTCGGGTCGTCGGGGTCGTCGTAGTAGGAGAAGTCACCGACCTCGATCAGCGGCGAGGTGACCAGCGGCTTGAGCAGCACCACGCGCGGCTGGTCGGGCATCGGGTGCAGCACGGTGGGGTCGGCGGGAACAGGCGGCATCACGGAGGGCTTCCTTTCTGAAGGGTGTCTGGCTGAGGGATGTCTGCGGGGCCGGAGGGCTCAGCGCCCGGTCGCGGACGCCCCGGTCGCCGGTATGTCCAGGCGGTCGCCCCGCCAGCGCCGTCGCAGCCGTCGGTCGTGGCTGACGATGACGAGGGCGCCGTCGTACCCGTCCAGTGCGGTTTCCAGGTCCTCGACGAGGGCGGGCGACAGATGGTTGGTGGGTTCGTCGAGCAACAGGGCGTCCGACGGCTCGCTGAGCAGGCGTGCCAGGGCCAGGCGTTGCAACTGCCCGGTGGACAACCGGCCGACGGGAACGGTGAGTTGCTCGCGGTCGAACAGGCCCAGGGACAGCAGCCGTTCGGCATGCTCATCGGTCTCCCCGGTCCCGACTCCGGCCCGGCCGCGGACGAAAGCGGTCAGCACGGTCTCGTCCGGTTTTCCCGGGCGCGGCTCCTGGGGGAGGTGGCCGATCCTGCCGTGGCGGGTGACGCTCCCGCCGTCGGGGGCGACTTCGCCGGCCAGGACGCGGAGCAGGGTGCTCTTGCCCGCTCCGTTCGGCCCCGTGATGAGTAGGCGCTCGCCCGCCTTGACGGTGAGGCTCGTGCGGTCGAGCCGGTCCGTGACGGTGAGGTCGGCGCCGTCGAGTACGACGCCTTCCAGGCGGCGGGCCCGCAGGACGGGGGTGAAGCGCAGCGGCTCCGGCGGGGGCGGAACGGGGTCGGCGAGAAGACGGCGCAACCGTTCCTCGGCGTTGCGCACCCGGCTGGCCAGCGACTGCTGCACCCGACCGCCCGCCCGGTCGTAGGCCATCTTGTTGCCGTCCTTCATCGGGCGGCCGGGGGCCACTTGGCGGGCGGTGGTCGCCGCGGTCTCGCGGAGCCGGTCGACGTCGGCCCGCCACTGGTCGTGTGCCTGGGCCCAGCGCTGCCGGGCCGCCGCCTTCTCGGCGAGGTAGCCGGCGTAACCATTGCCGTACCGGACGACGCGGCGCCGATCGGCGTCCACCTCCAACAGGCTGGTGGCGACCCGCTCCAGGAAGGCCCGGTCGTGGGAGACCGCCACCGTGGTGCCCCGCCGGGTGCGGAGATGGTCTTCCAACCAGTGCAGGGCGGAGTCGTCGAGGTGGTTGGTGGGCTCGTCCAGCAGCAGCACCTCCGGTGCGGCCGCCAGGACGGCCGCCAGCCGCAACCTGACGCGTTCGC
The DNA here is from genome assembly GCF_028898845.1 of Streptomyces sp. WZ-12. Classification (NCBI taxonomy): domain Bacteria; kingdom Bacillati; phylum Actinomycetota; class Actinomycetes; order Kitasatosporales; family Streptomycetaceae; genus Streptomyces; species Streptomyces sp. WZ-12. Next base: position 8,957,643 of record NZ_CP118574.1, read on the forward strand.
CGCCGGACAGGCTGCCCACGGTGCGGTCGCGGCCCACCAGTCCCAGGCCGAGACCGTGCAGGGCGCGTTCCACGCGGGCGTCGGCGTCGTAACCGCCGCGCAGTTCGAAGACGGTCATGAGCTCGCCGTACTCGGTCAGGACCGACTCGTCGCCGTCGGCCATCGCGGCCTCCAGGCGGCGCATGCGCTCCTCGACGGCGCGCAGATCGCTCAACGCCCGGTCGATGACCTGCTGGACGGTCGCCTGCGGCGCCAGCCGTTCGTCCTGGGCGAGATAGCCCACGCCGCCGGTGGCCTGGACGACGACCTCGCCCTGATCGGGCCGTTCACGCCCGGCGAGCAGGCGCAGCAGGGTGGTCTTGCCCGATCCGTTCTCGCCGATGATCCCGGTCCGTTCGCCCGCGGCGAGCGAGCAGGTCACCGAGTCAAGAACGAGCCTGCCCTGGAAGGACTTGCTGACGGCGAGCGCGGTGATCTGGGTAGGCATAAGAGGACTCCAAAGCATTCGAGAACGAGGCGGTCATCAAGGGCCGCGTGGCCGGGCGAACGCTTTGAAGGAACATCGGTCACTCTCCTAGTGCGACAACTGCTGCTTTAAGATGTTGGCACAGCGCCGCCCCCTGAGCAATCGGATAACCAGTGATGACTCCCACAGGCAACACACCACCTCAAGAGCCGCCTCAACAACCAGCCCAACAACCAACCCCCGGACCAGCGTCGGAGCCAGAAGGCGCCCGGACGCCGCCCCGGCGTCGCCCCGGGGGGCGCACCGCCCGTATTCGCAGGCAGGTGCTTGACGCGGTCCTCGCGGAGCTCGGCGAACACGGCTACGACGGCCTCACCACGGACACCGTCGCCGCCCGCGCCGGCGTGCACCGCACCACGGTCTACCGGCGCTGGGGAGATGTCGGCGGCCTGCTCGCCGACGTCCTCGACGCGGCGGGCGACGACGACTGGCAGCCGCCGGACAGCGGCTCACTGGAAGGCGACCTGACGGCGCTGAACGAGGAGATCCAGACGGCCCTCACGGCCCAACCCCCGGTCGTGACCGCGCTGATCGCCGCCTCGTTCCGCTCCGAGAAGGCCGCCGAAGCCCAACAGCGGCTCTGGGAGGACCGGTACGCCCGTTGCGAGGTCATCGTCGCCCGGGCCGTCCAACGCGGCGAACTCCCAGCCGACACCGACGCCAGGCAACTCCTCCTCGCCGCCACCGCCCCGCCCTACCACCAACTGCTGCTGCTCCGCGTGGCCCCCGACCCGCAGCTCCCCGGCCGCGCCGCCAGAACCGCGGCCCTCGCCGCAGCGGCCGGCGCCTTCACCAAGCCCCCGCCAACGGGCGGAGCCTGAGCGGCACTTCAGCGGATCGATCCCTACGGCTGATGGATCACCGGAGGGGGGCGGGCCGCCGTTCAGCCGCGGTCGAGCAGTGCCAACGCCATCTGCTGGAGGGAGCGGACGAAGCGACCCGGGTCGTCCGCCGGCGTCAGGCGGCGGATCAAGTCGCCGTCGAAGACGGCGAGTAGGGCATGGGCCACGAAGTCGGCGTCGAGGTCGGGGCGTTCGTCCGCGAACAGGGTGCTGAGATGATGGTGCCAGAACTGGTAGCTGGGATCGCCGTACTTGTCCTCGGCGCAGGCCCGCTCGTGCGCGGAGAGCAGGGTGGCGTTGCCCTCGGCGATCGCGCCGAGGGCATCGAGGAAGGCGAGCAGCCGTTCGCGGGCCGGCGCTCCGGGGCCCAGGGGCGGCGGCCCGTTGGTGACGGCCTCGCGCAGTTCGCGCGACCGCTCTTCCAGCAGCGCTTTGAGCAGGCCGGCGCGACTGCCGAAGCGCCGGAACACGGTGCCCTTCCCGACGCCGGCGAGCGCGGCCACGCGGTCAAGCGACACGTGATCTCCGCCGCCTTCTGCTAGGAGTTGCTCGGTCGCATGGAGTACCGCGCGACGGTTGCGGGCCGCATCGGCACGCTCGGTGCGGGCGCGCTCTCCGGTCATCTGCACCTCACAGCTAGAGACAAGACGCACTAGACGGACTGTCAGTCCGGATATTACCGTGCACCAAACGGACTGGAAGTCCGGATGACGCACGGCTACCGGAGGGCATCTTCATGGGCATGCGCGCACTCGTCGTCGATCCCGACGTTCCCGGGGCTCTGCGCCTCGGAACGGTCGCGGAACCCCGGCCGGAACCACGCCAGTTGGTGCTCGACGTCCGTCACATCTCCCTCAATCGCGGCGAGGTCGCGTTCGCCGGACGACGGCCGGCCGGGACCATCCACGGCTACGACGCCGCCGGAGTCGTCGTGCGGGCCGCGGCGGACGGGACCGGACCGACCGTAGGAACCAGAGTCGCGGCGTTCGGTGCCGGCGCATGGGCCCAGCGGATGGCCGTCGACACCACCGCCGTGGCGGAAGTCCCGGCCCAGGTCGACCTTGCCGACGCGGCCGCGCTGCCGATGGCCGGCATCACCGCGCTCCGCACGCTGCGCTCCCGTTCCATCCTGGGCCGGCGGGTACTGATCACCGGTGCGGCGGGCGGCGTCGGCCGATACGCCGTCCAACTGGCGGCCCTCGGTGGCGCCCACGTGATCGCCTCGGTGGGATCGTCGGCACGCGCCGAGGGCCTGGCCGAACTGGGCGCCCACGAGGTGGTGATCGGCCTGGAAGGCATCGACCGGCCGGTTGACCTCGTTCTCGACAACGTCGGTGGCCCCCAACTCGCCGCCGCGTGGGAACTCCTCGCGCCGGGCGGGGGAGTGCAGACCATCGGCTGGGCTTCCAACGAGCCGGCGGAGTTCGCGCCGTACTCGCTGTTCTTCGTGGGACCGGCCAAGACGATGAGCACGTTCGGCGATGTCCATGAGGCCGGCCCGGACCTGGCCACCCTGTTGGAGTTCGTGGCGGCCGGCCGGCTCTCTCCGGAGGTCGACCGGCGCGACTCCTGGGAGCGCGTCACCGAGGCCGCGCAGACGCTGCTGGACCGGCGCGTTGCGGGCAAGGTGGTCCTCGACGTGACGGCGGGGACGGCTGCCTGACCCACGGCTGCCCGGCCCGCGTCGACGGCAGGTGGCCCCGGCCGACCGGCGGGAGTTGGGGTCGGACGGCCCCTGCCGCAGTCCGGGCCGGGGCCCGCACGCTGAAGAGGTCGCAGCCCGTGGCGACGGAACAGCGGGTCGCAGGGAGGGGAAGGCACCATGACGGACACGGCCACCGCCGTCCGCACCGGGTGCGCGACGGTCTGCGCGCTGCTCGCCGACGGAAGCACGGTCCAACTGCGGCCGGCGGACCCGACGGACCGCGAGCACGTGCTGCGCCTCTACGGAGAGATGTCAGCGGACAGCCTGCGCAACCGGTTCTTCATGGTCAGCCGACGCTCCGGCGAGCGGGCCGCAGACCGGCTCTGCACCCCCGGCGGCCCCGGGCACCGCACCCTCGTCGCCCTGCACGGCGACCGGTTGGTCGGCGTCGCCGAGTACGAAACCGGCGATGCGCCGATCCCGGCGGAGACCGCCCGGACCGCTGGGGGGAGCGTTCCGGCCACCGTGGAGACGGCCCGGACCACCCCTAGCACGTGCACCTCGACCACCGCCGAGATCTCGCTGGCCGTCGCCGACGACTTCCACCGCCGGGGCGTGGGCACCCTGCTGCTGGAACACCTCGTGCACACCGCCAGGGAGAACGGCGTCACCGCCTTCACCGCCGACGTGCTCGCCGACAACCACCCCATCCACCGCATCCTCGCCGACCTCGGCCTGCACGTCACCCGGCGGTACGAGGACACCACCGTGCACGGCGTCATCCGCCTCGAACCGGACGAGAGGTACCGCTCCGCCGTGGACCTGCGGGGCCGCACCGCCGGCACCGCGAGTCTGCGCCCGCTGCTTCGGCCCCGTTCGGTCGCCGTCATCGGAGCCGGCACCAAGCCCGGTTCCGTAGGACGGGCCATCCTGCACAACCTGCGCGAGGGCCACTTCCGCGGACTCCTCCACCCGGTCAACCCGCACGCCCACGCCGTCCTGCACCTCCCGGCGTACGCGTCCGTCGGCGACCTTCCGCACCCGCCGGACCTCGCCGTCCTGGCGGTGCCGGCCGCCGCCGTCCCCCGGGCCGCCGAAGAGTGCGGTCGGGCCGGGGTGAGGGCCCTGGCGGTGGTGACCGCCGGCCTCGACGCCGTCCGCACCGCGGAGTTGACGGCGGTCTGCCGCCGGTGGGGCATGCGGATGGCGGGGCCCGACTGCCTGGGCATCGCCAACACCGAACCGGACGTCAGCCTGGACGCGACCTTCGCCGCGGACCGACCGCTGCCCGGCACGGCCGGCGTCGCCGTCCAGTCGGGCGGCGTCGGCATCGCCCTCCTGGGCGGACTCTCCCGCCTGGGCATCGGCGTCTCCAGCTTCGTCTCGCTCGGCGACAAGCGGGACGTCAGCGGCAACGACCTCCTCCAGTGGTGGGAGTGCGACGGCCGGACCGAACTGGCCCTGCTGCACCTGGAGTCGTTCGGCAACCCCCGCGCCTTCTCCCGTACCGCGCGGCGGGTCACCCGGCGGATGCCGGTGCTCACCGTCGACACGGGACGTTCGGCGGCCGGACGCCGGGCCGCCGCCTCGCACACCGCGGCCGCGGCCGTCCCGACCATGACCCGGCGCGCCCTGTTCCGACAGGCCGGCATCACCGCCACCGACACCCTCGGCGAACTCCTCGACACCGCGGCCCTGTTGCACTCCCAACCCCTGCCCAACGGCCCGCGCATCGCCGTGCTCTCCAACGAGGCCGGGATCGGCGTACTGGCCGCCGACGCCTGCACCGACGCCGAACTCGCCGTGCCGGAACTGGCGTTGGCCCTCACGGAGGAACTGCTCGACGCGCTCCCGGAAGGCGCCACCGCCGCAAACCCGATCGACGCCACGCCGGCCGTCACCGCGGAGGTGCTGCGCCGATGCCTGGACCGCCTCGCCGCCTCCGGAGCGGTCGACGCCATCCTGGTCGCGCTGGTCCCCACGGCCCTGACCACTGGGGTGGGCACCGACCCGAACACCGCACTCACCCCCTCCGCCCTCATGCCCGCTGGCGGCCGCTGCCCGATCCTCGCCGTCCGGCCCGACCAGCCCGAACGCGTCCGACTGCTGCACGCGGACGACGGGCGGGCCGTCCCCTCGTACGGCGACGCACAGTCGGCGGCCCGCGCGCTACGCCATGCCGTGGCGCGCGCCCAGTGGTTGGCCCGACCGCCGGGGCGCCCCGTGGAACCGGTCGGCGCCGACGCCACCGGGGCCCGCGCACTGGTCGCCGCATTCCTCGCCGAGGCCCCGACCGGCGGCTGGCTGGACGCCCGCCGGACCGCCCGCCTCCTGGACTGCTACGGCATCCCCCGCCTTCCCCAGGCATACGTCACCACCGAGGAGGCGGCCGTCGACGCCGCCGCCCGACTGGCCAGCCGCTCCGGCACGGTGGCCCTCAAGGCCCAGGGACCCGACCTCGTCCACGAGGCCGAGCGGGGCGGCGGGTTCCTCGACCTGCGCGGCCGGCACGCCGTGCGGACCGCCTTCCGTGATCTGGCCGCCCGCCTCGGCACGGCGATGACCGGCGCACTGGTCCAACCGATGGCGGAACGCGGCGCCGAACTCCTCGCCGGCGTCGTCCAGGACGAGGTCTTCGGCGCCCTGGTCGTCTTCGGCCCCGGCGGCACCACCAGCGAACTGCTCGCCGACCACGCCGCCCGCCTCGCCCCGCTCGCCGACACCGACGTCCATGACCTGCTCACCACGCCCCGCTGCGCTCCGCTCCTCTTCGGCCACCGCGGCGCCCCACCGGCCGATCCGGCCCCCCTCAAGGACCTGTTGGTCCGCCTCTCCCAGATGGCCGGCGACCTCCCCGAACTGGCCGAGGTCGAGTGCAACCCGGTGATCGCCCGCCCCGACGGCTGCACCGTCGTCGACGCACGCGTCCGCCTCCTGCCGCGCCGGTCGACCGACCCCTATCTACGCCGCCTCCCGTGAAGGCGGACGGTGAGTCTTTGAACGCGCCTCGCGGGGAGGGGAGTTGACGCGTTGACTGGCGGAAGGGGTGTGCGGGTGAGCTGCGCGGGCAGCTGGGCGGAGCGTGGCCGCCGGGTCGAATGGGCGCGCTGGGCGGCCGAGTTCGCCCTTGGACCTCGATCGAGCCCGATAGGCACCGGCTGTCGTGCGGCGACCGGCTTCTGATGGGAGGAGTTGAGCCGCGCACTGCCGGCCAGGCGGCCCATGCACGCGCGCCCGTCCCACCGCAATTCCCAGGCACGGCACCGTGGGGGCCGCCCCGCCGTGCGGGCACCGGTCAAGGTTGAGTCAAAGACTTGCGTACCCACGCAAGTACGAGGGTAGGATTTCAGCCGTTCGAAGAGAAGGAATCGAGGCACCTCGTTCGGTGAGGCGTCTTCGCGGACACAGGCCACTGACCCCACGACGTCGAGAGACGCCCAGGTTCAGGACAGGTCTCCCCGACCTAAGGGGTGACCCCAAGTGGCTTCCCCTGTACGGGGATTACGCCGTGGAGTGCCAAAGCTCTGACGAGTTGGGGTGAGCCAGTCATCGTGGACTGGTCCGCTCTTTGCCGTGTCCGTTTGGCGCCCGCGTGCGCCCCGGCCGGAAGGAGGCGAGAGACACCATGGACGGCCATTGCAGTAGTCCGGGCCACAGTCGGCCCCATATGCGTATGTCATCTCCGATGTCTTCTTCGACCTCCGGTACGCAGTAACAACCTCCTGCGCGAGAGCACCCTCCCCCCACGCACCCGTGCGGCCACCGGCCGTGCCGGGGCGCTGTGCTGCGCGTTCGCAGGGGGATCGCCGCTGCGTGCCCCAAACCTCCCCCGTTGGGGGACGGGAGGCTTTCATGACCAACCTGACCACCACCGCCACGCCATCGACTCCGCCGCAGTCCAGCGCGGTGCTCGACGACGCCCACATCGGAGACATCCGCGGTGCGCTTGGCACCATCAGGGTCGACGACACCGCCCCGCGCCTGGGGCTCTCCGCCAAATTCAAGACGCTGCTCGCGATCGTCGGCCCCGGCCTGATCGTGATGGTCGGCGACAACGATGCCGGCGCCTTCGCCACCTACGGCCAGGCCGGCCAGAACTACGGCACCAGCCTGCTGTGGACCCTGCTGCTGCTCGTTCCCGTCCTGTACGTCAACCAGGAGATGGTGCTCCGACTCGGCGCCGTCACCGGGGTCGGGCACGCGCGCCTGATCCTGGAGCGGTTCGGCAAGTTCTGGGGCGCGTTCTCCGTCATCGACCTGTTCCTGCTCAACGCGCTGACGCTGGTCACGGAGTTCATCGGCATCACCATGGCCGCCGACTACCTGGGCCTGCCCAAGACCGGCTCGGTGATCCTGGCCGCCGCGATCATCATCGCGTCCGCGTTCACCGGTTCCTTCCGTCGCTTCGAGCGGATCGCCGTCGCGCTGTGCATCGGGTCGCTGCTCCTGGTCCCGCTCTACTTCATGCTCCACCCCAAGGCGTCGCAGATGGCGCACGGCTTCGTCGTCCCCGTCATCCCCGGCGGCAGCGGCGAGTTGGCCACGGTCATGCTGCTGATCATCGGCATCGTGGGCACTACGGTGGCGCCCTGGCAGTTGTTCTTCCAGCAGTCCTACGTCATCGACAAGCGCATCACCCCGCGCTTCATGAAGTACGAGAAGGCCGACCTGTGGATCGGCATCGCCATCGTGATCATCGGCGCCGCCGCCATGATGGGCCTGGTCGCCGCCGCCTTCGCCGGCACCAAGGGCTTCGGCAACTTCACCGACACCGCGGGCCTGATCACCGGCATCGAGGCCAAGGCCGGAAAGGTGGCAGGCGTCCTCTTCGCCATCGCCCTGCTGGACGCGGCGATCATCGGCGCCTTCGCCGTCTCCCTGTCCACCGCCTACGCGATCGGCGACGTGTTCGGGATGAAGCACTCCCTGCACCGGGGCATCAAGGGAGCCAAGGGCTTCTACGCCGTCTACGCCGGCCTGGTCGCCGCGGCCGCCACCATCGTGCTGATCCCCGGCTCCCCGCTCGGCCTGCTCACCCAGGGCGTGCAGACCCTCGCCGGCGTGCTCCTGCCCTCCGCCACGGTCTTCCTGCTGCTGCTCTGCAACGACAAGCAGGTCCTCGGACCATGGGTGAACGGGCCCAAGACCAACGCCTTCACCGCGGCGGTCGTCGGCGTCCTGGTGTCACTGTCGATCATCCTGACCGCCTCGGTGCTCTTCCCCGACATCAGCGCGAGCATGATCCTCGACATCATGGCCGGCTGCGGCGTCGCCGGGGTACTGGCCGCCGGCTACGCCTTCACCCGCCGGCGCACCGCCACCAAGGAAGACCCGATCGACCGCACCGGCCGCGAGTCATGGCGCATGCCGCCGCTCGTCACGCTGACCCGACCCGCCATGTCCACCGGCCGCAAGCTGGGCATGGGCGCCCTGCGCACCTACCTGCTGATCGCGATGGTCCTCGTCGTCATCAAGATCGTGCAGGTCGCCCTCGGCAACTGACCCACCCGCGCCGGCGCTTGACCATCCCCCGACCGGGGTGGCGGCGGGACCCCTCCCCACCCGCCGCCACCCCCCACCGCCCCCTCACGGAGGAGGGAGGCCCTCATGCGCCTTCTCCCGCACCTCACCAAGCTCACCGCACCGGCCCGCCGGCGGCACCACGCCACCGACGACCGACCCGCCCCGCACACCACCCACCACTCTTGCCCACACCTCCAGTTGACCCTGCACGACGGCACCGAGCGGGACTACCTGCTCGACAGCCCCAACACCTGCCCCAGCCCCACGGGGCCGTGCGCCAGGTACGAACCGCGCATCCACCTTGCCTACCTCCTCGCCCAGCAAGGCCACGACGCCCACTGGCTCGCCCACTACGCCGACCTGCCGCTATCCGCGGCCGAGCGCATCACCGCCGCCGCCACCACACCCCCGGGCAGATAGGGCCGACACAGCGAGGCGGTCGGCGACGCGGGCTCTCCGCCCCCGCGTCGCCGACCGCCTCGCTGCCGTATCTACGCGTGTTGTCGTTCCGCCGCGTGCTCAACCGCGCCGACCGGCCCCGTCGGTGCCGGACGGGCCGCCAGGTGCCGGGCGGCGGCGAGCAGCGACGGGAGGTGCGGGTTGGTGGTGCGGTAGAGCACGCGGTGGCCGCTGCGGCGGACCCCGACCAGGCCCGCGGCCCGCAGGCGCCCGAGGTGCTGGGAGACGGCCGCGTAGGGGGCGCCGACGCATTCCGTCAGCTCCCCGACGGCGAGCTCCTGGTCATCGGCCAGCGCCTGTAGCAACCGCAGCCGGATGGGGCCGGCCACCGCCTTCAACAACGCCGTCACGGCGGTGATTTCGGCGACCGTGAGCTCCGTGGTCGTCGTGCGCGCCGGAAGAAGGACAACGTCGGACTCAGTGAGCGCACGCACCGGACAACCCCCTCTCCATGGCGGAGGTGAGGGAACGCGGATCGTCGTGCCGGTCCCGGTGCCAGTGCAGGTCGCGCACGGGCGGCATGCCGGAGAGCATGTCGACGAGTCGGTCCAGCAGGCCGGTCTCCGTGCCGTCCAGGGTGACCAACATCTGCAGGTGGGTGGTGAACACGTCGGACGGGTCGACGCGCACGGCCTCGACGCGCGCACCGGGCCGGCTCAGGGCCAGCACGCACAGCGCGCGCACCTGGGTTTCGGCACCCTGGTCGCAATGGACGTGGAGGGTGACCAGCTCGTGGGGCCGGACGGCCGTCGCCTCGGTGCCGGGGCGCTTGGTCTGCTTGAGGAGGGTACGGGGCAGGAATCGCATGACGGTGGGTATCCCTTGCATGGTCAGCGTGACGGGACGGCGAAGCCCAACGAGCCGGTCGCCGGGCTTCCTTCATCAGGGGCGGGGCCCTGTCTGTGGCCGACGGTCAGGGGCGGGGCCTGGCCGTGGCCGACGGCTCGAAGGCGTAGCCGACCTGCCGTACGGTGCGGATCAACGCCCGATGCCCGGGGCCCAGCTTCCGACGCAGACGGGCGATGTGAACGTCGACCGTGCGCATGTCCCCTACGGCGGTCTGCTGCCACACCAGCGCCATCAGCTGCTCACGGCTGTAGACCCGGCGCCGGTTGGCCATCAGATGGGCCAGCAGCTCGAACTCCATGCAGGTGAGCTTCAGTTGCTGCCCGCCGACCGAAACCCGTCGGGTCTCGCAGTCGACGATGAGGCCGCGAATGCGGTGGATCGGCGCCCTGGGCAGGTCCGCGGGCTCGTGCGGCGACGACAGCGGGCGCGGAACGGTCGTGTGGCGTCGGCGCAGGTTGGAAGTCCGGGCCAGCAAGGCGTGACGGACCGGTCGGTGGTGGAGGTTCAGGAGGTTCATGGCTGCTTCCCTCGGATCGGGGTAGTGGTGGCGAAGGCCATGGCGAGACCCCGCCACGTGCCTGGTCTGGGAGAGAGGTTGCGGGCGTGCGGAAGCTGCCCGCCCTGCGAGCGCGCAGCCCGACCACCCGGGACGGCGAAAGCCGCACGGGTGCTGGCGGGGAGTGTTCGCGAACGCGTCGGGAGCGGGAGTGGTTACCGCATACCGGAGGCCAAGAAAGTCATATGGGTAAACGACCTACTGTGCCCCGGACCGCCGCAACCATCGCAACTACTGCAACTACTGCCGTCCATGTTTCTCGCCTCCTTCCGGCCGGGGCGCGCGAGCGCGCCGTACGACTCGGCAGCGAGCGGACCGGCCCGGACGGCCGGTTCACCCCTACTCGTCAGAGCTTTGGCACTGCACGGCGTAATCCCCGTACGGGGAAGCCACTTGGGGTCACCCCTTAGGTCGGGGAGACCTGTCCTGAACCTGGGCGTCTCTCGACGTCGTGGGGTCAGTGGCCTGTGTCCGTGCAGACGCCTCACCGAACGAGGTGCCTTCTTCAAACGTCCACAAGACTGCCTGATACTTGCACATCAACGCAAGTTGTTGACCAAGCCTTGACGGTCCCCTTCCGTACCCGACGGTGTGAGGGGCCCCCGGTTCAGTCGCCTGCGGCCTGCTCCGCCACCTCATTCACCCCATTCGCCTCGCTTGCCGTGCCGTCGGAGGGCGTTCCCTCGACGGGCCCGGGTTCCACGCCGACCCGCTCGGCGATCCTGCTCAACAGGGCGTCCTGAGCGGCGAGATGGGCCTGCATGTGCGCCACCTCGTGAAGGGTCGCGCTCGCATCGTGGAAGGTCGCCGCGGCACGCTTGTCCGCCGCGGCGGCCTGCACGTTCTGGCCGACCATGATGACGGACAACAGCACCAACTGCAGGAACGTCTGCGCCACCCAGGACACGATGGCCGACGCCCCGCCCTTGATCGCGTCCGGGAGGCTGATCAGGTCGAACAACGCAAACGCGTAGGCACACCACATGCTGCCCACGGCCCGGGTGATCAGGATCGCGATCCGCGTGTTGAACCGGGTGACCGCATTGCCCGCCGGGAGCTGATCGGTGACCTTCACCGGGCCCTGGGCGTCCCGCGAAGCGATGTGTGGGTGCGGCAGGTGCTCGTAGACCGTCATGCGCTGTCTCTCCGTCAAGGGGCGCTGCCCCGGCCGATGTTCCGCCATGTGAAATGAGGCCGGCGGTCGAGGCGAGTGACAGAAGAGGGAGGTCTGTCGACACGGGCGCCTCGGCGCTGTCTCAGCGGGCACACAGCAACCCGGCAACCCAACGGGAACGCCCCCGCCCGCCCGCACTCTGCCCCTTACCCACAACGCCACGCCTTGGAGCGGGAGTTGCGTAAGGACTGCGCAAGGATTCCGGCAACGGCACTGCTGCGGCCGGCAACGCAACGGTCCCCGGTGCCCGCCTCCCGTCTCCCCTCTGCGCGAGAACGGCCGCAGCACCCTGATGCGGTGCGCCTTCGACGGTCCGCCCACCTCGTGCGTGTGCACGGCCGCGGAGAGCCGGTCCTGCGCCACCGCCGCTTCCGCTGGCCGCATGACGTCCAACGTGGCGCGGCCACCACGGCGTTCTTGCTGGCGGCGCGCAGGGTCGCCGGGTCCGCGCAGTGGAGCGGCCGGATGCGGCGGGCGCCCGCCTGGTCGGCTGCGGGGCGGGTCAGTCCTGTCGTCGGGGTGTCTGGGAACGGAAGGTGTGCCCGAGCTCCGGGCCGAGTCCGTAGTAGTGGCGGAAGTTGTAGATCAGTGGGCTCCACGCGGCGGGGTCGACGTGCTGGGAGCCGGGGATGACGATCCGCGGGTCCGCGTGGACCTTCAGTACCTGGGCTTCGACGATGAGGAACGTTCCGGAGGCGTCGGCTTGGACGCGGGCGGCGCGGGCCTCCATCTGAAGGGGGCACTCGGCCACTCGGGGCGGCCGGACCAACTCGGAGGGTTCGGGGAGCAGGCCCGCCGCGGCGAACTTGTCCGGCTCGAAGCGGAAGGCGTCGCGCTTGCGAGCGGGTAGGGGAGTGCGCCCGGTCAGCGGCGCCAGGCGTTCCACCGACGGCCACTGAGCGGGCGCGGGCAAGTTGACCACCAGATCGGGGCGGTTGCGGAGATTGTGCGCGGTCTGTGCGTCGGCGCCCACTCCCAGGACGATGACGTGGCCCAGTGCCCAGGCCGAGGACATCGGCGCGAGGTTGAAGGTGCCGTTCTCGTTCTCCGTCGACAGCAACACGACCGGCGTCCCGAAGTACAGGATGCTCGGCGCGATGGTCACGTGGTCGGTTGAGGTGTCATTGCACAGGCCACTGGGCGTTGCGGTGTTCATGGGCCGACCGTAGGACGAAGATCATTCGGTGCCCGCCGTAGGGTTGAGGGCGTAGGACGGGCGGCGGTGACCGGACGCGGCAACTGGGCGTCCCCTCAGGTGAGTTCCGCCGCCCTGGTCGTCGCGCAGTCCTTCATCGCGTCCCAGATGCCCGAGCCCAGGGCCGCGAAGAGCTCCTCCGGGTGGTCCTGGAGATAGCCGACGATGCCGTCCCACGACCGGATGCCGAAGTCGATGTTGAGGTCGAAGGTGACCAGGTGGACGCCGGCGAGGTAGGCGTCGCAGCCGGCCTCCAGGTGCAGCTGTGCACCGCTGCCGTCGATCGTCAGGTCGAAGCCGCCGTGTGCCTGGATGTCGACCAGGGTGCCGCCGGGGATGGGGATGCCGCCGAGGAGGACGCCCCGGGGGATGTCGACCCTGAAGTCCAGGCCGACGTTCGCGCTGGCGTGCAGGCCGCCGTCGGTGTTCAGGGTGCAGCGCAGCTCGCTGGTCAGGATGTCCAGGAGGTGCGCGTCGAGGGTGAACGCGAAGCCCTTGGCGCCGAGTTCGGCCTCGACGGCGGCGGAGGTGATTCCCAGGAGGTCGATCTTGCCGGAGAGGTAGAAGATCTTCTCCGGCAGGTGGCCTTCCTTGATGCCCCGGGTGTCGAGGAGGTACTGAGGGCCCTTGGAACCGTCGTGGTTGGAGAAGGTGAACACCCCGCCGAGGGCGAGGGGTTGGGCGACCACACTGCTCGCGTAGATGCCGTCGTTGCCCACGCCGACCTCGAAGCGCCAGTTGTTGCCGAAGAAGTCGATGTCGCCCCTGCCGTAGTAGCCCTGCTCCCAGTGCTCGCCCAGCGGGCTGTCCCACCCACCGGGGGCCGTCACGGCGCAGAACGTCAGCTCGTGCAGCACGATCGTCTTGAGGAAGTCGAGTGCGGGCGGGGGAGTGACGACGACGGCCAGGATGTCCCGGACGGAGACGCCCTTGCCCTTGTCGGCGGTGGTGAGGGCGAAGCGGAACACCGTGACGAAGGGCTCCGGTTCGAGGCCGCCGACGATGTCTAGCTCCAGATGGACCTCGCCGACCCGGATGGAGCCACCCATGCCCAGGGTGAGCCCACTCGTCCCACCGCCGATCTGGGCCCAGAACGCCTCGACGTCGAAGCCCTCGATGCCGAAGGCGTTCTTCCAGGCGGGTCCGGGCTGCGGGGCGCCGACCTCGGGGGTCGGGCGGCGGGTCGCGTCGTGCACGATCCGTCCGTCGGGGTCGGTCAGCGGGACCGCCGGGAGGGCCGTACGGCCCGGCTTCTCCAGCGCGAAGGCGTACCGCCCCGGGGCGAGTTGGCCGGCGATCGTGCCGAGGGCGGGGGCGGCGGGCTTGAGCGTGAGGGAGAGCGAGAAGCCCGCCCGGGAGACCGTTCCGCCGGCCACGAACTGGAGCAGGGTCTCCGGCGCCGAACCCATCGCCGGCACGGTGAGGTTCCAGGAGGTCGACAGGGTGATGCTGGGGAGGGCCGGTTTGATCTCCACTTCCAGGCCGCCGAAGCCGGGGCGTAGCTTCTGTTCGGCGATGGATGCCTTGAACACCGAGTTCTTCACCGGCGAGGTCAGGACCGCCTGGAGGTGGACGCCGGTGGCGACGCCGTCGAACAGGGCCCTGAGCGGATCCAGCGGCCCGGTGAAGCCGATCTCGGTGAAGAAGGTGAGGCCCTTGTCCAGGGTGCCGGGGAGCGTGTCCGGGGGAGAGGCGGCGTCCAGGGCCACACCGTCGGCGGAGCAGACCGCCAGGCCGGACTTGGCGAAGGTGATGTCGCCGAGGATGCCCAGGGCCTCGGACCAGCCCGGAATCTGCCGCGGTGACCAGGCCCAGTCCTGCTGCCAGAACGCGGCGGCGAACAGGGTGCCGGAGTCCCCCTTGGCCGCCTTCCCGACCAGGGTCAGGGCGTGGGCCCCGGCGAACGCGACCGTGCTGGCGACCGCCAGCTCGTAGCCCTGGCCGTCGGCGACCTCTCCCACCCCGGCCCCGCCGAGGCGCAGCCGCACCGTCGAGTCGCTCAACTCGACCGCGGGCAGGCCGTCTGGCAACGGCACGTCGGCGCGGCAGGCGAGCGCGTCGATGAGGGCGGTGAGGTCGATCTTGGGGAATGTGCCGCCGATCTCGAAGGTGCCGGGCAGGTGCCAGGCGGCGTCGAAGAGGATGCCGTCGTTGCCGCCGGAGGCCGGACCGAGCGTTGCCTTCGCGGCGAGGGTGCCGGTGGTGCTGAGGGACTGCGACTCCGCCGCCCCGGGCTGAGGGCTGCGCCAGGTCTTCCAGACCCCCCGGCGCTTGACGACCTCCTTCTCTCCTTTCTCCCCCTCCTCCCTCTTGCGGTCCAACTCAAGTGAGGTCTCGGTCAGTTGGAGACGGGACGCGCCGA
Source organism: Streptomyces sp. WZ-12 (assembly GCF_028898845.1). Taxonomy (NCBI): domain Bacteria; kingdom Bacillati; phylum Actinomycetota; class Actinomycetes; order Kitasatosporales; family Streptomycetaceae; genus Streptomyces; species Streptomyces sp. WZ-12. The sequence continues at coordinate 8,972,774 of NZ_CP118574.1, forward strand.
GGTCGAGGTGCCAGTCCGTGGTGACGGCGGCCGACAGCCCGTACTCGCCCTGCGTCGGGGTGGCCGTGCCGTGGAACTTCCTCAGCGTCAGATCGGGTACGCCGCTGAGGTCGGTGCCCGGTACGAAGTGCCGCAGGACGTCCTTGAGTTGCGCCGGCGTCTCGTCGTCCAGCGCGAGTTCGAAGCGGCCGGGCGGGATGGCCGCGGAGGCGTGCAGGGCGACCGCGCCCGCCACCGTGAAGTCCCCGTATCCGGTGACGGTGGCGGAGCGGCTCTTTTGGAGCGGTGTGGTGACGGTGAGGTGGGCGCCGACGCCGGTCACGGCGAGGTCGTCGCCGACGATCGGCCAGGAGACCGCGGGCTGCGCGGCGACCTTGACGGCGATCGCGGTCAGGGCCTTGACCAATCCCTTGTCCGGACCCGTGCCGATCTTCGTCACGTCGATGGTGGCGCTGAGTCCGGTGAGCCGGACGGCGTCCCCGAGAGGGAAGCCGGCCGTGGTGAGTTGCTGTACGGCTAGGCCGGTGCCGTACCACTCCGCGAGGGCGTCCGTGCCGACGTCGCCCGGCAGCGCGTCCACGGTGAGCGCGATCTCGTTCCCGGGCGCGGGGACCGGGGCGCTGATGGTCGCGCCGACGCCGTGCGCCAGCACGAGGTCGGCGGCCAGGCGGAGCCCGTAGGTCAGCGGCGGGGCGTCGCCGCGGGAGCCAGCCCACAGGAAGAAGTCGCCGCCGAACCCCTGCGGCGGCTCAGGAATAGAGCGCAGCGCGACGTCCGTCACGACCGTCTCGCCGACGGAGCGGCGCTGGACGAGACCGGTCAGCGAGAGGGACGCGGGCGGGCGACGGACCAGTGCGACCAGGGGGCCGAGGGGCGTCGGGTCCTGGACCTCGGGGGCGTGGAACGTGAGGCCCCGGTCGAGGACGGGGCGACCGTCGCGGGCGGGGCGGGGCACCGAGGTGAGCAGGAGCTCGGGCCGGCGGTCACCGAAGGTGAGGCCGGAGAGGTCGCTGCCCTCGGTGTCCGGGAACGAGGTGGCGATGGTCCAACTCGCCGGTGTCGGCAGGGGGATGAAGAGGGTGGGGTCCTGATCGACCGGGTCGAGGCCGAATTCGATGCCGGTGACCTGGGCGTCGGTGATGCCCAGCGCGCCCAGTTCGCCGTCGACGACGATGGTGTTCGTGTCCGGGTGGTCCGTGCGGTGGAGCGTGCCGAGCGTGAGGGTCTTGTCGTCGAGCCAGGTGTTGACCAGCGCGGCGGCCGGGCCGTGGCCGAAGTCGGAGCCCGCGAGGGTGAGGGTGCCGCCGGTGGTGTGCCGGTCGAGCAGTGCTTGGAGATCGGTGAACTGCATGCGGGGCCTTCCGGGCGGGCGGGGACGGGCGGTCGTACGGCAGCGGGTGTGCGGGAGCGGTCGCGCGGGACGGCTGGCGTCCGGGCCCGCTCCCGCGCGACGGTCAGCCCGTCAACTTCTCGGCGATCACCTTGCGGGCGTTGTCCGTCAGGGCCTTGGCGATGTCGTCCCTGCGCTGGTCGGCGCCGTCCTGGACGCCCTTGATGAAGGCGTCCTTGACCTGTGAGGCGTTGAGGATCGTGTGCAGCGCGTCATCGGGCAGGCCGTCGACGTGCACCTTGATGTCGAGGTTGTTCGGATCGACGTCGACGGCGAGCGAGTGCAGGCCGATGGTGAGGTGGTCGGCATCGGGTCCGTCGAAGGACAACCCGAGGGCCACGGAGGGCTGTTGCACGGTGGTGTTCATGGTGCCGTCGATCTCGTCCCCGCTCTTCACGAAGGTCACCACGACCGCGGCGGCGATGGTGATCGGTGTCCCGGAGACGCGGCCGAACCGCGGGGTCGCGTCGACGCCCTCGGCCACCAACGAGGCGTCCTCGGTGGGGATGAGCACGTCCGCGATACCGCCGATCGTGACGTCGTTGAGGGTGAAGTGGACGGGTTGGCCGAGCAGTTGCTGCTCTCCGAGGTCGATGGAGTCGATCGACAGCGGGTCGAGCACCGGATCGGTGGACGAGCGGACCACGGTCGGCGGGTAGAAGCCGGAGCCCGTGTCGTTGAGCGAGGCCCGCACCCGGTCGAAGAGGTAGACCCCCAACGGGCCGTCGCCCGGCGGGGGTTGGATGCCGTCGGCCGGGAGCGGGCCGGCGCCGAGGGCGCCGTCGAGCGCCTTGGCGAGCTGGTCGGTCACCGCGCCGGAGAACTGGGTGCGGAAGTCCTCCGCGTTCAGGGCGTCACCGAGCCTGTCGGTGAGCGCCTTGGCCGCGTCGGGACTGTTGAAGGCCATGACCGCCGAGGTCATCCATACCTTCTTGGTGTCCTCGGTGACCGTGTCACCCTCGATCGTCAGGTGATCCGGATCGAGCGTGAACTCCGGCCGGGTGGCAACGGTGACGTGCTCCACGGTCGCCTGCGCCGTGCGCCCGGCCCCGGTACCGGACGCCTCGATGCTCACCTGCACATCGAACGCGAGGTTCCTGACGGCGAACAGGAACTTCCCGCGCCCGTCGATCGCCTGGGACGGCCACTCCACCCCATAGGCGTCCAGGCCCTTGAGCGCGACGCTCGTCGGTGGCTTGAGGTCGGCCGTCCGAGGGGCGTCGATCACGACGACGTGCTGGACGAGCTGGTAGTCCCCGTCGATCGTGATCTGCGGCTGATAGCCGTGCGAGTCGTAGGCGGCCGCCGTGACCCGTACGGTGCCGCGATAGCCGTTCTCGGTGGGGGTGAGACCCGTCAGGTCGGCTATGGACGCGTTCGGCAGACCGCTGATGGTCAGGCCGGTCAACGTCAGTGCGGGGTACTGGTCCGCACGGTCCGGTTGGCTGATGAACGCGTTGAGGTTGGGCGGCAGATCGGGGACACCGGCGTCCTTCGCCTTCTTGAAGGCCCTCCGCACGAACAGCCACCAGGCATCGGCGATGGTGCCGGCGATCTCCCCCTCCGGGAGCGACCCGAGCGTCCACTCGTCCACCGTCAACGGCGACAGCGTGTGCCCATCCGGTGTCTGGATCTTCTCCAGGACCTTCGGCAACCAGTACGGGCTGTCCGGGTTGTTGATCCGCTTCTCCATGGTGGCGTAGACGAAGTTGACCAGGGCTGCGGTCATGGCGGTGTTCCTCCTCGGGGCGGTACACGGTGATGGTGGGGTGCCCGCACGGGGGCGGGGCCGCAGCCCGGTCAGGGCCTCCGGTCGACGATGTGCAGCGCCAGGTCCTCCAGGGCATGGCGGTAGCGGTTCGCCGGGAAGGGGCGCAGTAGCTCGATCGCCTCCAGTGCCTGAGCGCGCGCGTCGGCGTAGGCGCGGGCGAAGCCGGTGGTGCCCCGCACCTCGGCGACGCAGCGCTCCAGGCCCGCGGCGTCCAGGGGCTCCCCGCGCATCACGCGGCTCACCCGGTGCCGCGGCCCCAACTCCTCCATCGCGTACACCAGGGGGAGCGAGGCGCGGCGGCGCAGCAGGTCCATGCCCTGCGGTTTACCGGAGCCGAACTCGTCCTGGGCCAGGTCGAAGAGGTCGTCCATGACCTGGAGGGCCCGCCCGAGCCGGCGCCCGACGAAGCCGGCGCGGCGGGCATCACTGGTGCGCCCGCCGGCGAGCGTGACACCGGCCTCCGCGGCCAGGCCGAAGAGGACGGCGGTCTTGCGGTCGGCGGTCCGCCAGTAGTGCTGCACCAGGCGTGCCGGTTCCTGGCTCAAGTCGGTCTGCAACTCGTCCAGTTCACCGCAGCCGATCTGGAACGCGGTGTCCAGGACCAGCTCGATCAGCGCCATGTCCCGGTCCCGGTCGATGGTCCGCACGAACCCGCGGATGGCCTGCACGAACTGGAGGTCGCCGACGAGCACGGCGGCCTCCCTGCCCCGCGCGGCATTGACCGACGGCAGCCCGCGCCGAAGCGCCGAGTCGTCGATGACGTCGTCGTGGATCAACGTCGCCACATGCAGCATTTCCAGGGAGACGGCCCCTTGCAGCACCTTGCGGGGGAGCGGCGCGGAGCCGAAGACCGTGCGGGCGGCGAGCAGCAGGACGGCCGGCCGGAGCCGTTTCCCCTGCCGGTAGAGGGCGTGCTCGGTGACGCTGAGGTAGTCCTGCTGCGGGGCGAGCGCCTCGTCGAGGATCGTCTCGAAGTGCGGTAGGTCGTCGGCCAGGAGTTCGGCCCAGATGTCGGGACTGGCACTCTCGACGGGAGCGCTCGGGTCGAGGGTGAGCACCGGTCAGGACCGCCCGTCTCGGGGCAGCGCGTAGCCCGCGATGCCGGTGAGGGCCGCGTGCCGCACGGTCTCCGCCAGCGCGTCGCGGAGCAACTCCTGGACGAACCCCATCGTCCGGAGCCGCTCCCGCGCCACCTCGCCGACCGGCCCCTGCCAGTTCTCGTCGTCGATGTGCAGGGTGAGTTCAGGCAGCGTCACGGTGGCGTTGGGGCGGTCGGGGTCCACGGTGATGCGCACGTCGGCGAGGCGTGCGGAGCAGTCGCCGACGTGGAGCGTGTCGGTCGCCGGCGGTTGCCGATGTGCCTTGCGGCGGTAGACGCCCTTGCCGAACTCGCGGATGCCGGAGCGCTGTTCGCCGGAGAGCGGCAGCCAGTCCTCGGGTTCGTCCTCCGCGGCCAGGGCGTAGGTGCCCTGCGCCAACGCGGTGTAGCGGGCGAGCTCCTCGTCCGAGGTGGTCGGTAGCTCGCCGGAGTGCCGGTCAATGGCCGCGTAGACGTCCTGCTGGGACATCGGGGGGCCGGCCACCTCCGTTTGGCCCGCGTCGCTCTGGACCGTCTTGGCGAAGTTCTGCGCTGCCTTGGCGGCATCGGTGTACTTCTGCCGCTGGTCGGGATCCGTCGCGTCCTCCGCCATGAAGGTGAGGGTGGTGGCGATGTTGTTCTGCTGCCTGAACGCGTGCTTGTTGTACGTAACGTCGGTGTCCGGATCACGCCAGTCATTGATCGCGGGCTGGGCGTTGAGCGACGCCCCCGGGTCCGTCGCGGTGTAGGTGTGCTCCGAGGCCCGTCGGGTGACGCCGCCCTCGCTCCACACCTGCCGGAGCCCGTAGGTGTCGTCCGGATCGTCGAACGCGGCGTAGTAACTCTCGTTGTGCTGTCCGTACTGGATGAGCAACTGCTGCCCGTTCTCGCTCCGCATCAGTTGGTCGCGGTGCCGGTCGGCTCGGTCGCGCCACTTGCCAAGGGTGTCCGGGTCCGGCGGGTCGTGCGGGGCGGGCGCGCGACTGGCGGCGGGGAGGGTCGGCCGCCTGGCCTCCTCGGAGAGCGGGCGCAGGTTGCCGGCGGTGTCGAGGTCGCGGATCTCGTCGGGACGGGCGTCGAGCGCGTACCGGCCGGTGAGGACGAGCGCCGGTATGCGGTACGTGCCCTGCCGCCCGTCGACGGCCTCCGGCCGCCCCTCGGCCTGGACTTGGAGCGCGCCGAAACGGATGCTGAGGGAGCCGGTGGGGTAGTCGACGGTGTCTGGCATCCGCACGGTGCGGGCGAGCGGATAGCCGGGGGTGTCGGCGAGATACAGGGGTTGGGCTTCGGGGTGCGGGGAGCTCACGGTCGTCTCCTGCGGTGAGTCGGGCCGGTGGATGGCGCGGGCGGGTCAGGAGACGTCTGCGGTCCCGCTGATCAGGAGCATGTCGTCGTGGGCGCCCAACTCCGGTGATGTCAGGCGGACATGAACCGTCGCCTCGCCGATCGGGATGTCACAGCCGATCGGCTGGTCGAGAGGGATGTCCGGGGTCAGGCCCTTGACCTTGTCCTTGACGATGCCTGGGGCCGCCAGGGCCAGGCCGTTGACCAGGCCCGCCAGTACGTCGGAGAGCGCCGTTTGCGGATGGAAGATGACGCTGTTCAGTTCGAGGTCCGTCACCTTCACGGTGAGGGCGGCGTCCGTGAGGCCGGTTGCCTGGACCGTGACCACGGGCGAAGGCGGGTCGTAGCTGACGTCGAACTCGATGGGGGCGGACATGCAGGTGCTTCTCCTGAGTGGTTGGCCAAGTGACGGGGCGAAGCCATCGACTGGGTGGCCGACTGGCTGATCGATCGACCGCCCGACTGAGAACGGCCGGGGGAATGACCGGGCGGGTGACCGAGTGAGGTGAGGCGACGAGCCCGGTGACGAGGGCGCGCACCGGTCAGGACTCGTGCCCCGCCTTGGACAGGGCGCAACCGCCGCTGCCGTCCGGGGAGATGGGAACGAGGTCGAGTTCGGCGTGCCAGTCGATGTCGACCCCGGCCGAGGCGGTGGTCGGGTCGGCGCCGACCGTCAGGTCCTTGGCCCGCCGGAAGGTCGCGTCCCACCGGGCCGAGGCGACGAAGCGGATGGTCCGGTCGTCCTTGGCCAGTTGGTGGTTCTCGTACTGCCTGACCGTGGCCGTCAGGAGCGTGGTCAGCAGGCCCTTGCTGACCAGGGTGAACACCTGCTTGTCCGTGGGCCAGTCGACGGGATCGGCGCGCAGCGTCGGCGGCTTCCCCACCTGGGCGGTCGACGCGAGCACCAGATGGGTGGGGAGGACGTCCGCGCGCACGAGGTTCAGGGTGACGGTCTGGCCGAAGAGGCTCTGAGCCGGGATCTTCAGCCCTTTGAGCAGGGTCGCACCCTGGTCGAGGAGGGTGGGGACGACGAGGTTCTTGATGATGATGGTGGTCGGGTTGGCCGGCCAGTCCTCCAGCCAGGCGCCCAGGGGGACGACCGTGATGCCGCCGTCGTCCAGCTTGAGTTGGAGGGCCACCGAGACCTTGCCGGAGACCTGGGGGAGTGGCGCGCCCCCCACCTTGCAGTCCACCTGCAACCGTTCGGCGACGAACTGGAGCACGCCGGACTCCGGGAGGACGCTGACATCGTCAGCCTTGACCATCTTCCCCCAGAGTTCCTCGTCCGGTGGGGCAAGGACGAGAGAGGGGGCGACGAGGAAGTCCCAACCGAAGGTGTAGTCCGTCCCCTCGACGGTCTTCTCCGCGCTGCCCCGGAACGCGTCACGATGTTGCTGATAGGCCGCCTGGAGACCGGAGTTGATGGCGTCGGCGCCGACTCCGACCGCGAGATCGAAAGGTGAGTCGTTCACCCCGCCATCCAAGGGCACCACGGGGCGGCCGGACCACAGCTTCCCGTGCGCTGTCGCAAAGCAACGCCCCGGCGATTCCGAACAAGCCGCCCTCCGCGCGGGCGGGTTGCGGCGAAGGGCCGATCCCCTACCGTCGGTTACGCGCCGTGACCAGCCGCGTCGGCCTCGGCCCGCACCATGCCTGGGACAGGCATTCGATCGACGGATCTGGCTAACTCGTAGAAAAACCAGGGGTGTTACCGGCCCCGTCGACGCATCCGGAGGCGTTCGCCGGTGCGTATATGAGACCGTCTTGCCGGATCGGTGGCACCGGATCGATGATGTGAGGCCGTCGCCGGCGACGGGGCGTCACCGGAGGTGGGGTCCGTGGGATGAGGCTGTCTGGCCTCGGGCCAGAACCCCATCCCCGTCCCCGGGAGAGAACCCCAACCTCAGCCCCAACCCCAACCCCATCACCGTCCCCATCTCCAAGTGGGCATCCCATCCCCACCGTCCACCCCCATCTCCACAGGCAGAGGGAGTCACGGCATGAGTTACGACCTTGCGGTCGGAGCAGACGTCGGCATCGTCAACAGGGTGGCCGAGGAGGTGTACTCCCAGCTGTATCCCCGGTACTTCACCGGCTCCCAGCCGTACGACGCGGGAGGCACTCCCGTGACGGTGACCTGGGACGTCAAGACCGCCCCCGTCTTCGACCTCACCCCGCCCACGTACTCCGAGGAGGAGTTACGCGCGCGCTTCACCGAGGGCGGCGCCGGACGGTTCACCCAGGCCGAGGTGGCGGAGTACGCGGCCGCCCTGCGCACCTCGCTGGACGGGAGCACCTTCCACGCCATCCTGCACCAGGTCCACATCACCGTCGACACCGGCGGCGGGGACCCGGTGGAAGCGGACGCCACCGTGACCGTGGACGTCCAGGTCAGCACGTCCGCCTCCGGCCTGCTCACCCTGGACCCCATCAAGGCCACGGCCAGCGACACCGGCCACGTGCAGAAGGTCATCCTGGACAACGTGGTGCTGCCCGCCGTCCTGGACCAGTCCCGGCAGGTCCTCTCGGGCATCCAACTGCCCAAGCCGGACATCCCGCTGCTGGACCTGTCGGTGCCGGTCCCCGTCATCCAGCCGCAGCGGGCCGTGGCCGCCATGAACCTGGTCGAGCACGGCCTCCCCCAGCCACCGTTCCCGGACGCCTGGCCGACCAGTCCGTTCTTCGCCCTGCTCGGTGAGGACACCGTCCGGCGGATCGCCGAGGCCGCCACCGCACACCTCGAAGGGCAGACCTTTCCCGCCGACGACTCCAAGAACTTCGGGGTCGGCACCGGCTACTACAAGGCCACGATCGCCGTTCACCACGTGCAGTGCGAGATCCTGGACACCGAGATCCCCACCGTGCGGGTGCACGCCGCCGTCACCGGAAGCGGCAGCGCCGGCATCAACTGGTTCTGGGGCGGCTCCACGGACGCGTTCTACGACCTGGGACTGGAGCCCGACCCCACCGTCACGCTCACTCTGACGATGGACGGGACCACGCTCAAGGCCAAGACGGACAGCGTGAGTTCCTTCGACCTCAAGATCTATCCGCACGGCGACATCGTCAGCGTCATCGCCTCCTGGGTGGCCAACGCCCTCTCGTCCACCCTCGGACGGCTCGTCGGCGACGCGCTCCAGGGCATCGAGTTCACCTTGGGCAGCCTCCCCGCCATCCCCATCGACGTGGACCCGATCCACCTCGACGTGACCCCGACCGGCCTGACCCTCGGTCGCTTCGGCGACGACCTGTCCCTCCAAGGCGACGTCTCCCTCAGCAAGCGGTAGCGAGAGCCGGTGCGGGGCCGTGGGGCCCATCGACAAGGCGCGCGAGGCAGCCACTGGCGAGGGGACGCCTCCCCTGTCGCTGCAACTCGGTTGGGACTTGGCCGGCATCGTCGTCGACGGCGGGGCAGCGGGCTGCGCGCGGGGGAGCGCGTCATGGCGGTGTCGCACCAACCCGGCTCCGGCCGCGGGACCTGGGCGGCCCACAACGGCCCAACGGAGTCCTACCGGTCCACCCACTCGCGCAACAGCCTCTCCCGCTCCGCGCTCCGCGACGATCCGTCCTCCCAGGCACGGCCCCACTCCGCCATCGCCGCGAGCGTCGTGGCCATCGTCGCGGCGCCCTCAGTGAGACGGGACAGGAGGGCTCGGGAGAGGTCGATCTCTGTCTGGGAGTAGCCGTTGGCCGCGGCTACGTAGGCCGTCAACTCGTGCGCGCCGTCCGGTGTTTCCACGCCCACCATCAACGTCGGAGGGGTATCGGTCGCCCGGTCCGGGACCGTGTCCATGGCGGCCGCGTTCATCGCCATGTGCAGAGCGACGTTCGTGACCGCGCCGACCCGCCGCAGCAGGGACCTCACGGGGGCGTCCGCCACCGTCAGCGCGTGCACGTCCTCCCACAGGTAGAGACCGGACTGGCCTTCACCGAGGGCCACCACGCCCTCGGAGGTCAGGCGCACGCCGCGAGTCGCACCGAACGGCTTCGCGCCCACGTACACATCGCCCTCGGCGATCCAGAACAGGCCCACCATGGCCATTGGTTGCTCACTTCCCCCATGACGGCACGGCCGTCATCTCCCACACCAAACGATCAGGTCGTCCACCGTAACGTCGGAAGAGGGCGGAAAGTTTCCGTAGGTTTTCGTTTCCGCTCGCGATCTTTCATCGTCGGCGAGGTGCACCCCGGCGTGCGCAAGACGTCCACGCGCAGGTCCTTCACAGGACTTCGAGCCGGCGGCCCGCCCAGCACCCCAGGGGCGACCCTGAGGCTGCCCCTGAGACAGGCCGCCGGCTCCCGACGAAGCCGGCCTACGAGCTACAGCGCGCGCTCCAGACGCTCCGCCATCAGCTTGACGAACCGCGCAGGTTCCTTCGGCTGGCCGCCCTCGGCGAGCAGCGCCAGGCCGTGCAGCAGCTCGGCGGTCTCGGTCAGCGCCGTGCGGTCCTCGCGCTCCTTGTACGCCTCGTTGAGGCCCTTCACCAGCGCGTGAGCCGGGTTGAGCTCCAGGATCCGCTTGGCGCGCGGCACTTCCTGGCCCATCGCGCGGTACATGTTCTCCAGCGCCGCCGTCGGGTCGTTCGCGTCGGAGACGACGCAGGCCGGGGAGACGGTGAGGCGGGAGGACAGGCGCACGTCCTTGATGTCCTCGTCCAACTGCTCCTTCATCCAGCCGAGCAGCCCGGCGTACTCATCGGCCTGCTTCTCCCGCTCCTCGCCGGAGGTCTTCTCGTCCTCCCCATCGAGGTCGAGCTGCCCCTTGGCGACGGACCGCAGCGACTTGCCCTCGAACTCGCCGATGGCGTCGACCCACACCTCGTCCACCGGGTCGGTGAGCAGCAGCACCTCGATGCCCCGGTCCCGGAACGCCTCCATGTGCGGGGAGTTCTCGATGGCCTGCCGGGACTCGCCGGTCAGGTAGTAGATGACGTCCTGACCGTCCTTCATCCGCTCCACGTACTGCTTGAGCGTGGTCGGCTCGGTGTCGTCGTGCGTGCTCGCGAACGACGCGACGGCGAGGATGGCCTCCTGGTTCTCCGGCTCGGTGACCAGCCCCTCCTTCAGGACCGCGCCGAACTCCCGCCAGAACGTGGCGTACCGCTCCTGGTCCTTGCCCATCATCTCCTTGACGGTGGACAGCACCTTCTTCGTCAACCGGCGCCGCATCCGCTCGATCTGACGGTCCTGCTGGAGGATCTCGCGGGAGACGTTGAGCGAGAGGTCCGCCGCGTCGACGACGCCCTTGACGAAGCGGAGGTACGGCGGCAGCAGCGCCTCGCAGTCGTCCATGATGAACACGCGCTTGACGTAGAGCTGCACCCCACGCTTGTACTCCCGCGTGAACAGGTCGTGGGGAGCGTGCGCCGGCAGGAACAACAGGGCCTGGTACTCGAAGGTGCCCTCCGCCTGGAGTCGGATCGTCTCCAGCGGCTCGCGCCAGTCATGGCCGATGTGCTTGTACAGCTCGTGGTACTCGTCCTCGGACACCTCGTCGCGCGAACGCGCCCACAGCGCCTTGGTGGAGTTGAGCGTCTCGGGTTCGGGCGCCTTGCCGCCCTCACTGCCCTCGGCGTCCTCGTCGCCCTCGCCGGTCGCGGCGGGAGCCTCGGCCGCCATCCGGATGGGCCAGGTGATGAAGTCCGAGTAGCGCTTGATGATCTCCTTGATCTTCCACGGGGAGGTGTAGTCGTGGAGCTGGTTCTCCGGGTCGGCCGGCTTGAGGTGGAGCGTGACCGAGGTGCCCTGCGGCGCGCCCTCGACCGCCTCCAGGGTGTACGTGCCCTCGCCCCGCGACGACCAACGGGTGCCCTGGCCCTCGCCGGCCCGCCGGGTCACCAGGGTGACCTCGTCCGCCACCATGAAGCCGGAGTAGAACCCGACGCCGAACTGGCCGATGAGCCCCTCCTCCCCGGCCGCGTCCTTGGCCTCCCGCAGCTCCTGGAGGAACTTCGCGGTGCCCGAGTTGGCGATCGTGCCGATGAGTTGGCCGACTTCGTCGTACGACATCCCGACACCGTTGTCCCGCACGGTCAGCGTGCGGGCGTCCTTGTCGATGTCGATCTCGACGTGCAGATCGGACACGTCGGCGTCGAGCGCATCGTCCTTCAACTTCTCCAGACGCAGCTTGTCCAGTGCGTCGGAGGCGTTGGAGACGAGCTCCCGCAAGAAGACGTCTTTGTTCGAGTAGACCGAGTGGATCATCAACTGCAGCAGCTGACGGGCCTCTACCTGAAACTCAAAGGTTTCGGTCGGCATGTTCGCGCGTACCTCACAGGTCCTGTTTTGTCGGAACTGGCGGCAGCCACTGTAAAACACCACGTCAGGGCGGCGGGAGCGTTCTGTGAGCCTTGGGCTTCAGATCGGCCGCCGAAACCCCCAAAACCCCTCAAAGTCCCGTTGCGGTGCCGGCCGGTCTGCCGAAACCGTCAAGTACCGGGCCCGCGTCCGGCCTACCGAGCCGCGGGCCACCCAGCCCCCAGTCAGGGCCCTACGACCCCTGACGCCAACGCCCGGGCCCCGCAACCCTGGAGCGGACCCTGCCGATACCACCGCCGTGCCGAGCCCTGCTTCTCCGGCGCGGACCGAACCACCCGGGAGGCACCCCGTGCTCACCCACTCCACCCTCGACGACACCGCCATCAAGTCGCTGGTGACCGACGCCACCATGGCGCCCTCGATGCACAACGCCCAACCATGGCACCTCGAATACTCCCGTTCATCGCGCACCCTGCTGCTCTTCGCCGACCTGGACCGCGCGATACCACTGGCCGATCCCACCAACCGCGCGCTCCATCTCGGCTGCGGCGCGGCCCTGTTGAACCTCCGCGCCGCGGCGGCGCACGCCGGTCACCGCACCGTCACCACGCTGCTGCCAGTCCCGAACACCCCCACCCTCCTCGCCTCGTTACGCTTAGACGAACTCCACGAGCCCCGGGACGCGGGCCTGTCCGAGCTCCACCACGCACTCCGCACCCGCCACACCAGCCGCGCCCCCTTCTCCGAACGACGCGTCCCAGCCGGCCTCCGCGCGACCCTGTCCGGCGCCGCGGCCGGCGAAGGGGCGCGGCTGGCGTTCCTGACCACCCCGCACCGCGAGGCCGTGCTCGACCTCATCCTCAACGCCGAGGGCTACGACCGCATGGACGACGGCCGCGAGGTCGAACAGCGCGGTTGGACCCGCGACACCTCCGCCGCATCGCCGGCGGACGGGATCCCGGAGTGCGCCTTCGGCCCCGCCAAACGCGGCGGCGCGGCCCCGCTGCGGGACTTCGCCGGCCGCCGCCCGATCCCCGGACGCCCCTACGCCGACTTCGAGCAGAGCCCGCAACTGGCCTCCCTCAGCACCACCCACGACGCCCCGGCCGACTGGCTGCGCGCGGGCCAGGCACTCCAACGCGTCCTGCTCCTCGCCACCCACCAAGGGCTCGCCAGCTCCTTCGCCACCCAGCCCCTGGAATGGCCCGACCTGCGCTGGCTGCTGCGCGACCCACGCTCCGGCGCCGGCCACGTCCAGATGATCCTGCGCCTCGGCTACGGCCCCCACGGCACAAGAACACCGCGCCGACCGGTGGACGAGGTCCTGACGATCACGCCATGAGCGCCGCAACACCAGGCGGGCGGGGCCGTCGGCCTGGCGGGCTGCTGGGACGCGCAGACCGATCAGGGTGTGCCCCGCGTCTGTGCCCCGCCCGCGACCGGGAGAGGCACGGGGAGGCGCGGAACCGCCATGGCGTGTCTGGGGGCGGGCTGGGGACCCGTCCGAGGGGGCAGGGCCAGGCAGGGCCTAGCTGCTGGCGTGGAGGCAGAACGGCTGTCCGGAAGGATCGAGGAGGACGGTCCAACGCCGGCCGCCTGGCTGGTGGGCCGGCTTGGTCGCCCCCATCTGTAGGAGCTGTTTCTCCGCCGACGCTACGTCGTCGAACATCAAGTCCAGGTGGAACGGCAGGTCGTCCTGCGGCCAGTTAGGGGCGACGAAGGAGGCGGAGGTGTAGAAGAGGTACATCGCCTCGCCGAGGTAGAAGGCGAAGGCGGCGTCGTTGCCGTCTTCGCCGGGGAAGGTCTGGGAAACCTCGGTACCGAGGGCAGCGGCGTAGAACTCGGCGAGCTCGCGGCCGTCCTGGGCCCACATCGCATGGCAGACGATCTTTCCCGCCGAGGGCTTGAGGCTGTGGGAACTGGTGCCGGTCATGGTGGATTCCTTGCTGTGGCGCGGGTGTGGAGTTGCCGTCCGAGCGGACATTTCCACGGTAGGGCGAATTCCGGACAGGCACTGTCCTCTGATGCCGAGCCCAGGTCAGAGGGGTGAGGGAGGCAAGGGGGAGAAGCGCGCACGCGCACTGACTGCGACAGCGCGCCGCCACATGCCCGCCATCGCCGCACCCTCGACGAGGCCAACGACAACGACCCCCAGTCCGGACATGGCGTTAACTTGCCGCAACTTACTGCCTTTACGAGAGATTCCCGGACATTCCCTGGCGGAGCGCCGAACCGCTCGGCTACTGTTCGCAGCGCTCCTTTCCGGCTCAACAGTGAAGACTCACAAGGAAGTTGAACTGATGAAGCGCATTGGAAGGATTGCCGCCGCACTGGCGGCCGTGCTCGGCCTCGGCTTCACCCTGTCGACCGCCGCACAGGCGGACCCGGTCGCGCCCCAGCCCTACGGCTACGGCTTCCTCGCGGCCCTCTACAAGCCGCCCTCCGACAACGGCACCTACTTCTGCATGGACGAGTACCGGCAAGTGAACGGCAACGGGCGGCCGGTCGTCATCAAGCCCTGTATGGGCACGTGGAACCAGTTCTGGTTCTGGGGCCAGGACGGCCTCATCCACAGCACCAACGACGGCCGGTGCCTGTGGGCCCACGTCGCCGGCGGGCCGAGCGACGGCCCGGACGCCGCCGCCTACGACTGCAACGGCAACGACCCGCATCAGCGCTGGACGCTCAATTACGACCGCAGCCTCTGCAACGCCGCCAACGCCTGCCTGTACGCAACGGGCATGCCGGGGCCACGCGGCTCGTACCACCTCATGGGCTCCACGCCGGGCGCGGCCGCCAGCATCTACCAGCAGTTCGACTGGCACCCCTCGGCGAGCGACACGCCGATCAACCCCGACATGTAGACCGCGTCGCGTCGCGAGCGCACCCGCCGCGTCCGGGGAGCGAGCCACCCGCCGCCCCTCGGACGCGGCCGACGCCCACCCCGAACCCCTCGCATCGCTTCCTCAGGAGCGGGAGAGGGGGCAGGAGCGGGAGGCGTGCGAGAGCGGCTCCGTGCTGGTGGAAACGCCGGGGTTATGCCAGGGCTACGCCGGCCGGAGACGTGCGGTGCGGGAAGCCGCTATGTCGCGCCCCAAGGAAGACAGCGCCGCGCAGAAGAGGAGCGCGCCGAGCGGCATGAGATCGAGGCTGGCCAGCATCGTCGCCGTACCGAGCACGACCAGTGCGGGACGCCAGACACGGATGCGGCGCTGTACGGCGAGCTGGATCGTCAGCCACACCAGGCCGACGTAGAACAGCGCCGGGCCGACCGTGTACACCGCGGGCATGACCCCGGGGTGGCTCTGTATGCCCTCGAAGAGCCGCTCCATCCCGGCCCGGTCGTCGGCCCGCAAGCCGACGACGATGTCGATGACCCCCTGCGCGGCGACCGACACCATCCCCGCCAGCCCGAGGAACGCCGCAACGCGGGCACTCAGCCGCGGTGCACGGGTTGCCGGCTCGGACAGGCGCGTCAGGCCCAGGAAGACCGCGCCGAAGAGCAACACCCCCGCGACCATGGCGATATGACCGCTGATCCAGGCAAGATTCGGCCCGTGGGTCGGATCGGAAAGGCGGATGGCCCCATACGCGGCCATGCACAGCGGTCCGGCGATGAAAGCGGTCTGCGTCAACACGGTTCGGTGCGATCCCCGAGGCTGGTTCGTCATGAGTCGATCTTCTCGGCCGGCACCGCACCACCGGATCAGGGATCACCCCTACAACACCCTGAGCCGCCCCTGACCGGGCATCATGGTCGGCCCAGGCAAGGCCGAAGAACGAGTCGCTCGCAAACCGCCGGCTGACCGCCGCCCGGCGCGCACGCCGGGCGGCGGTCAGCCGGCGACGCCCCTACTCGGAAGCAACCGCCTTGGGGCGTCGGGGCGCTGACGCGCCGCCCTCCGACTCCCTTGCCAACACCGCCGTGAGCACGTGTGACAGCGTCCGCACCGGGTTGTCCGGCGCTGCCGCGCTGCGCCAGGCGACGACGCCGTCCGGCCGGACCAGGCTGGCTCCAGAAGTGTCGATCCCGTACCGGGGATGGAACCGGCCGTCGGTGTCGGTCAGTTCCATGCCGATCAGGTGCGTGCGGACGGCGACGCCGAGGTTCGCGGCGACCTGCTTGGCCGCATCGGTCCAGAAGCCACCCGTCACACCGGACAGCAGCACGAAGCCGCGTCCGAACAGGTCCACCGTGGAGACCTGCTCGCTGTCCCGGTTGCGCAACCACACGTGTGGCGCGCGGAATCCGGGGCGTCCGGTCGGCTCGTACGGGTCCTCCGCGTCGGCGGGGTCGGCGTCCTCGGTGAGCACCGCATCCGAGCGGTAGCGGAACCCGAGCGTGAGCTCGATGGCCTTCTGCTGCTCGGAGACCTGCTCGGGGACCTGCTCGGTGTCCTTGCCGGGCGACGAGAACTCGCGGGTGTCCCGCAACCGCAACGACTCGGCCACGACCCGCTCGGCGATCGAGCGCCGCTCGGCGTCGTAGCTGTCGAGCAGCCCAGGACCGGCCGAACCGTCGAGCACCGCCGCGAGCTTCCACGCCAGGTCGAAGGCGTCGCCGATAGCGGTGTTGCCGCCGAACCCGCCGATCGGCGGGGTCACCTTCGCCGCGTCACCGGCCAGCAGCACCCGCCCCACTCGGAACCGGTCCGCCACCGCCGCCGCCATCTCCCACGGCTGCACGGCCCTGATCCGTACCTCAAGTTCAGGCAGTTCGGTGAGCGTCCGGATCAGCTCGGTGCACCGGCCAGGGGTGAAGTCCGCGGGCGACTGGCCCTTGTCCGGATCGTACGAAGTGCTGAACAGATGCCGCCCGTTGACGGTGTCGACGGGGGCGAACACGCCGGCGACCTGGCCGTTGCGCACTATGTGCAACGTGGGCCGCTCATGGTCGATCAGCTCACTGAGATCGGCGTCGAAGATCATGTTGATGTTGTGCGAGAGGCCGCCCGGACCGTGCCGGTTGACGCCGAGCGCCTCCCGCACCCCGCTGCGGGCGCCGTCCGCCGCGACGAGATAGTCGGCGCGCACCTCCGTCGTCAACTCGCCGCCGCGCTCGCGCAGCACCGCCGTCAACCCGGTCGCGTCCTCGGCGAACGACACCAACTCGATGCCGAAGCGCAGTTGGGCACCGAGTTCCTCGGCGCGCTGCCGCAACACCGGCTCCGCCTTGTCCTGGCCGGCCATGCCCCACACCGCCGGGGACAGGGCACCCGCATCGGCGACGACGTCGTCGTGGACGGCCTCCTTGAAGGCGGGCCCGCGCAAACTGGCCGCGATCCGGACCCGGAACCCCGTCGCCGCGGGCCCACACGCCCGCACCGCGTCGGCGACCCCACCGAACCCCAACAACTCCATCGTGCGCTGGTTCTGCCCCACCGCCCGTGGGAACGGCGAAGTGCCGGAGCGCCGCTCCACCAGCAGCACATCAACTCCCCGCTGAGCCAGGAACATTGCGCTGGACAGGCCGGCCAGTCCAGCGCCGACGACCAGAACTGACACCCGGTCACCCATGATTGGTCCCTCTCGCCATGTACCGCTGTACCCCCGTTGCCTAACAGGCCACATACCCGGCCATCAACTGGATTTCGGGCGACCGCGCGCGTGCCGCGGACGGTGCACTCAGAAGAGATTTCAGAAGAGGTTCTTGACGAGTTCGGCGGCCAACGGGCCGTTCGGGTCGCGGCGGAACTGGTCGAGGGCGGTCTTCGCCAGAACCATGCGCAGGGCGCGCCACGACAGGTCGGAGTAGGTCCTGAACGGTTTGACGAGGTGGGGTTCGCTCTCATCGACGTAGGAGAAGACCTCGACGCTGTCCGGCACGGCGGACTCCGGGTCGTACGGCTCGTAGTGGTCCATCGACAGCTTGTGTTCGTCGAGGTAGACGTGGAAGCTGGCGGCGAAGTCGGCGGTGTTGGTGATCTGGTCGGGCCGAACGGCTCGGCCGCCGTCCATGGGGCAGAACACCTTGTGCACGTCGTAGGTGTCACCGGAGAGCCAGGCACACCTGCCCGGCGTCAGCGTGACCAGGCCGCGCCTGTCGGCGTTCCAGTCCAGCTCGCGGTAGGACATCACGTCGAGTTGGCCGGCCAGGCAGTAGATGATGCCGGTGGTGTTGCCGTGGGAGTGCATCGGGGAGTAGTGCCCGGCGGGCCACAGTTCCAGGACCACCGGCGAGCCGAAGTCGCCGCTGTCGCCCGCCATGGGAAGGGTCGGGTCGTATCCGTACTGCTCGGCGAGATCGTCGTACTTGCCGCGCCCGGTGCACGCCACCCGCACGTAGGGAGGGTGACTGGGGTCTTCCTGGGACTTGCGGCGCAGGATCTCCCGCAGTAGCCGCGGCCGTTCGTCGTCGGTGAGGGCCGGCTCGAACTGCTCGCGCAGTGCCTGGCTTTCCCAGGCCGCCAGCCGAATGTTGGCGGCCTTGCGGGCCAGGTCCATGACGGCCGGCGGAACCATCATCTGGCGGACGTACTCGTCGAACGACGATGCCTGGTCGATGAGGAGGGAGGGACTCAGCAGGTCGGCGGCGACGCGCAGTTGACGGTCTTCGGCCTTGGTGACGTAGAAGGGGGCCTGCCGCGAGTCCGAATCCGTCGTGATGAAGAAGGGGGCCTGCCGCGAGTCCGATTCCGTCATTCCTGGGTCTCTGCCTCTCTCCGGACGGGATGGGGGTGCGGCGCCGTGCCGTGGCGCCGAACGCCGCATGCATCGTGACAGTGGCCGCGCGTCGCCCGGCGCACCACCGCGACACGTACGCACGAAGGAGTGAGGCGTCACGGCGGCCGATTCGACGCGGTGACAAGGCGCGCCGCGCCGGATCCGGCCCCGACCGGCGTTCGGCCACCCGTACCAGCGTGGCGCATGCCGACGGGCGGGGTGAGCAGGGACTTGCGCCCGCCCCGGACCCTCTATCGAGCGTCTACAAGCGTGTAGTAGGTTGCGGCCGCAGGCGACGACGGAAACAAGGAGTGCCGATGGGGCCGACATTGATCAACGGGATACCCGCGCATGTGCTCTTCGTGCATCTCGTGGTGGTGCTCGTGCCGTTGACGGCGCTGGCAGTGGTGCTCTGCGCTGTGTGGCCCGGCCTGGCCCGGCGATTCGGCCCCGCCCTGCCGGTGTTGGGCGTCGTGACCCTGGCCAGTGTGCCGATCACCACCCATGCGGGAGAGTGGCTCAAGCACCACGTCGACGGTGACCCGTTGGTACGCAAGCACGCCGAGTTGGGCGACGGGCTGCTGCCTTGGGTGGCGGGCCTGTTCGTGCTGGCGGCGGCACTGTGGTGGATGCACCGCCGTACCGGGGCAGCGCTCTCGGGCGACGCCGATGCTTCCGCCACGGCGGCCGAGGCCGCAGGGCAACGGTCAACAACGCGCGCACCGGGTGCGCTGCGCGTGGTGGCGGTAGTCCTTTCGCTGGTGGTGGGCGCCGGCGCGGTGGTGCAGACCTATCGCATCGGGGACTCGGGAGCCCAGGCAGCCTGGCACGACAACTTCTCCACCACGCGTCACGGATGAGGCGGAGGCTGGCGGGCGGCCCTTGTGCGCACAACGCCAACGGCTCGCACGTCGAGGGGGCTACCTGCGGAGGGGCACCAGCCGCGGGAACGAGCTGATCGACCGCGGAGAAAGGCCCATTTGGAGGAGGCGGATCCGCTGGGCGTGCAGTACGCAGCGGGCGACGTGGCCGAACTGCGGTCCCTCGGGCGGCACTTCGACATCGCCACGGGGGTCCAACTGCTCAACTAAGCGGAGAACATCGCCGTCATGGGCTGGAGCCTGGCGCCCGGTGCCGGGTTCTTCTTGCTCGTCCAGACACCCGACTACCGCTTCGACGGGCCGCTCCTGCACAAGTACGGCTTCCACACGGAGCTGACCGGGGAGGAGGACGAGGCCGGACCCCGCGCCCGGACCACGGCGCTGCTCGACCCGCCGATCGAGATCGTCGCCATCTGCCCGCGCCGCGAGGTCCACGAAAAGTGCCTGCGGGCAGCCGGATTCAGCGAGCTTACCTGGGTCCCACTGGAGGTGTCCGACGCCGGCGTGCGCAGTTCGGCGCGGACTACTGGGTCGCTTCCTCACCAACCCGCCGCTGGAGATGCTGCGCTGCCGCGCCTGAGGGCCGACGGAACATCCCGGCCGTCCGACCCCCACAACCGCACCACGCGAACGGGGGCCGGACCGCCGGCAGTTGGCCTGGTCGCCGAACGGACTCGGCGCGCGAACGAGCGGGGGCGCGGCCGCGGTCACGCACCGCCACGAAAACCGGGGACTGGTTGCCCGACGGCGTGGGGATTCCTAGTCTCGGTGCCATGGCCACTCAGCAAGCCGCCGCCGCGGCCCGCGCCCCCCGCCGCACCGTGACCGCCGCCGTCGTTCAGGCAGCCGCCCCGCTCTTCGACACCCAGGCCGCCCTGGCCCGCGCCGACGAACTCATCCGCGAGGCCGTCGCCGACCACGGCGCGCAAGTCATCGTCCTCCCCGAGGCGTTCCTCGGTGGCTACCCCAAGGGTCTGGACTTCGACGTCACGGTCGGCATGCGCACCCCGGCCGGCCGCGAGCTCTTCCGCCGCTACCACGACGCCGCCATCAACGTCCCCGGCCCCGAGACCGACCACCTCGCCGGCCTCACCCGGGAACTCGACTGCCACGCCGTCGTCGGCGCCGTCGAACGACAGGGCGGCACCCTCTACTGCGTCGCCCTCTACTTCGGCCCCGACGGCTACCTGGGCCTGCACCGCAAGCTCATGCCGACCGCCGCCGAACGGTACCTGTGGGGCCAGGGCGACGGCTCCACCCTCCCGGTCGTCGACACCGGCGCCGCCCGCCTCGGCGCCGCCATCTGCTGGGAGAACTACATGCCGCTGTTCCGCACGGCCATGTACGCCAAGGGCGTCGACCTGTGGTGCGCACCGACCGTCGACGACCGCGATGCCTGGCAGGTCACCATGCGCCACATCGCCCTGGAAGGCCGCTGCTTCGTCCTCAGCGCCAACCAGTACCTGCGCCGCGACGGCCTCCCCGCCGACCTCCACCCCACCCAGGGCGACGCGCCCGACACCGTCATCATCGGCGGCGGTTCCGTCATCGTCTCCCCACTCGGCGAGGTCCTCGCCGGCCCGCTGCGCGACGGCGAAGGCATCCTCTCCGCCGAACTCG
Organism: Streptomyces sp. WZ-12; assembly: GCF_028898845.1. Taxonomy (NCBI): domain Bacteria; kingdom Bacillati; phylum Actinomycetota; class Actinomycetes; order Kitasatosporales; family Streptomycetaceae; genus Streptomyces; species Streptomyces sp. WZ-12. The sequence goes on from NZ_CP118574.1 coordinate 8,993,779, forward strand.
ACCTCGACGACCTCACCCGCGCCCGCTTCGACTTCGACCCCACCGGCCACTATGCCCGCCCCGACGTCTTCACCCTGCACGTCGACGAGTCCGCTCACCACGCCGTCATCCAGGGCTGACCGGCAAGAGCCAGCTCTCGACGGGGCTTCTGGACCATCCAGGGCATATGCGCCATCGTCGGTCTCGGCCTGTTCTCGCGCTCCCCTGTACGGGGCCTTCCGTCGCACACGTGGTGCGCCTCGGGGTGCAGGACTGGGTAGGGTCGGGCGATGACTGAGTTGCAGCGGCTGCATGCTGGTCACTCCTCGGCGCTCCTGGCCTTCGAGTTGGCGAACCGCGCCTACTTCGCCGCCTCGATTTCCGACCGTGGTGATGACTTCTTCGAGGAGTTCGCCGAACGGCTCGATGCGTTGTTGGTCGAGCAGGAGGCGGATGTCTGTGCCTGCCATGTGCTCGTTGCGGAGGACGGCTCGGTGGTTGGCAGGTTCAACCTGATGGACATCGAGCGGGAGCGCGGCACTGCGGTGCTTGGCTACCGGGTTGCGCGGCATGTCACGGGGCGTGGTGTGGCGACCGCCGCCGTTGGGGACTTGTGCCGGCTGGCGAGGGCGAGACATGGGCTGCGCACGCTCAGGGCGGCCGCTGCCCATGCGAATGTCGCGTCGCAGCGGGTGCTGAGCAAGGCCGGGTTCGTGCCGATCGGCGCCGCCGACCCGGCACACCTCGGGGGCAAGCCGGGCAGTTGGTACCAACGTGACCTTGGTGCTGAGCCGTAGAGCACCACGGCCTACGGCTCAGTGCCAAGGGGTCGGTCGTCTCGGGTGGTGGTCGGGTCAGCGGGCAGTGGCGCCGCGGCGGCGGGTGGCGTAGGCGGTGGCGACGCCGGTGACCACGAGGGCGGCGGCGGTGCCGAGCAGGGGCGCGGTGGGCAGGGCGCTGCCGGTGGCGGCCAGGGACGCGGTGCCGCCGGCGGTGTTGCCGCTGGTGAAGCTGGCGGCGCCGGGTGCGCCGCCGGTGCCGTCGGCGGAGACCGGGCCGGGGGAGGCGTCGGCATCGGTGGTTCCGGCGGATCCGGTTGCGGGGGAGGGGAGTTGGGCGTTGGAGTCGACGGCGAGCGAGGCGTTGACCGGGTCGAGGGGCTCGCCCGCCGGATACATGCCGGAGAACGCCTTGGAGCCGGCGGCGGTCAGGGTCGCCGGGATGTTCTTGAGGGTGATCACGCCGCGAGTGGCGGTGAGTGCGCCGGACGGCAGCTTCAGGTCGGCGATTGCGGTGTTGGGGGTGTCGACGACCTTGGTGGGGGCGTTGCCGTCGGCGCTGCGCGGCTTGCTGGCGACGTCGGCGATCAGCGTGCCCTTGCCGTTGCTGGCCTTGATGCGGAGGTTACTGAACGTCAGGTCCAGTGCGCCGCCGTGGCCGGTGAAGCGCACCGCGCCGTTGAACTCCGCGGCCAGCATGGCCTTTTGGGCGTCGCGAGTGCCGTGGCCCTTGGGGAAGCGGTAGCCGGAGGCGGTGGGGGTGGTGCCGCCGGAGAGTTCGGCCTTGCCGTGGGCGATGGGGCCGTTGACGTAGTCGCGGAACTTCTTCTTGACGCCCCAGTCGAGGTTTCCGTCGTAGACCGTGCCGGGGTTGCGGGGCGCGGTGGACCCGGACCCGGACCCGGACTCGGACTGGGGCTTGGCCCCGGTCGACGGCTTGTCGGTCGGGGTGGGGGACGGGCGCCGGTCGTCGGACGGCTTGCTGGGCTCGCCGGGCTGGTTGGGCTTACCGGGCTTCTCAGGCTCGCCCGGCTGTTCCGGCTTGCCCGGGCCGCCGCCGTCCGGGCGCACGATAAGGGTGGCCGGGTCCAGTTCCTGTCCCTCCTGGTACATGCCGTTGAACGCCTCGGCGCCCTGGGCCGTCAGCTTGGTGGGGATCTTCGCGAAGGTCATCGCGCCGCCGGCGCCGCTCTCCGGTCTGACCTTGGAGAGGTCGAGCGAGGCCAGCGGGACGTCGTCCCGGGTCTTCCCGCCCGCGGTGACATCGGCGGTGATCGCGCCGGACACGCCCTTGGTGGCCGCGTCGGTGGACACCTTGACGTCGGCGAGCCGGATGTCGAAGCCGTGCAGCTTGGACGTGAAGCGGACGCTGCCCTGGAAGGTGGTGGCCACGGCATGGGTGCTCAGGTCGTAGTGGCCGGTGCCGCCGGTGAAGGTGAACGGGCCGTTGCCCGCGGCCTGTTGGGCGCCGTCCGCGGCCGTGATCGTGCCGAGTGCCAGGCCCGTGACGTATCTGCGGAAGGACTCCTTGACTCCCCAGTCGAGGGTTCCGTCCTTGAGCGCGATCGAGGGGGCGCCGGAGCCGGCAGAGGGCGCGGCGAGGGCGGCGGCCGGCAGGCCCAGGACCGCGCTGCCGGCGACGGTGACGAGGGCGGCGGCCAGGACGAGGGGACGGCGTATGACGGACATGGTGGGGCGTTCTCCTTGGTGGGGTGGGATGGGGCGTTGAGCGCCGGGGTGCGGGTGGGGTCAGTCGTGGGCCGGGGGCGGGGTGGCCCCGGGCGTACGGCGGCGGGCGCGCAGTACCAGGAAGGCGAGGGCCGCCAGGGCGAGCGCGCCGGCTCCGAGGGATACCGGGAGGACGGGGAAGGCGGTGGAGCCGTCTGCCGCTGCGACGGGGGCGGTGTTGGGCCGCGGACCCGGTTTGGCCGACGGGTGGGTGGGCGGTGTGGGGTCGCTGCCCAGGTTGGGGAGGGCGGGGAGCGCGGCCTTGGCGTCTACGGCGACGGCGAGCGAAACGGGGTCCATCTCCGTGCCCGCCTGGTACATCCCGCCGAACGCCTTGGCGCCTTCCGCGGTGAGCCGGGTGGGTGCTTCGGTCAGTGCCGCCAGGCCGTCCTCGGGCTTGAGGTCCTTGGCGTCGAAGGTGGCCAGCGGTGTGCGGTCCGTCGTGGTGCCGGAGGTGGTGACCGTTGCGGAGAGCGTGCCCCTGCCGTCCGCAACCTTCACGGCGAACCGGCTCAGCGCGAGGTCGAGGTGGGCGCCGGTGAAGCGCACGCCTCCGGTGAACTCGGCGTCCAGGATGGCGTGTTGGGGGTCGTAGCTGCCCTTGCCGCGGGGGAAGCGGAAGACCGCGCCGCCGTCCTGGGCGCCGTCGGACAGTCGCCACCTGCCCTTGGCGATGTCGCCGGTGACGTACTCGCGGAAGGTGCGACGCACGCCCCAGTCGACGGCGGCGTCGGTGAAGGCGCCCGGCTTGTCGTTGCTCCGGCGGCCGTCCTTGTCCTGCGCGTCGCCGCTCCGGCCCTTCGCCCCGCCGTCGCCGGCGGTTGCCTTGACGTCGGCCGACAGGCTCACCGGGTCCAGGGCGGTGCCGGCCGGGTAGTACCCGGCGAAGGCCCGCGCGCCCTGTGAAGTGAGCGTGGCGGGAACGTTGTTGAGGGCGATGGGGCTGGCGCCGCCGCGGGTGTCCACGCCGCCGAGGTTCAAGGAGGCCAGCGGCACCCGGGTGGCCGCGGTGACCTTTCCGGTGCCCTTCGCCTTGCTGGTCAGGTCGGCGTAGAGGGTGCCGCTGCCGCCGGCGACGACGACCTGGGGTCGGCTGATGGTCAGGTCCAGCTCGAAGCCGCCGTCTGGTGTGCGGTGTCCGGTGAAGCGCACGGCGCCGGAGAAGCCGGCGGTCAGCGCGCCGGTGGCGGGGTCGTAGTCGCCGGTGGCGGAGTGGAACCGGAACTGGTTGGCGCCGACCGTGGCGGCCCCTTGGCTCAGGCCCCAACTCCCCTGCGCGATCGGCCCGGTGACGTATGCCTGGAAGGAGGACTTGACGGCCCAGTCCAGTCTGCCGCCGGAGACCGGGCGTTGCCCGGCCCATGCGGTGGTGGCGGTGGTGAGGGGGAGCAGTCCGCCCAGCAGTGCCGTCAGGAGTGCGAGGGCGAGTGCGCGGCCATGGGCGCGGAAACGGCCGCGTGCGCGGGCTCGGTCGCGGGGATGGCCGCGGGCCGGTCTGCGGGGCAGCAGCATCGAGGACCCCTTTCAGGGCTGGTCGCTAAGGTAAGGCTAACCTAAACTCTTCCAGGCAACCCGCGTCAACCCGCACCAACCAACGCCAATCCACCTCGACCCTCACCCGCGTCAACCGACCTCCACAGAAAGGCGGGACAGTGACCGCACCCCTCCGGGCCGCCAACGGCCGGCGCCTTTGGACCCGCAGTGCACCGGCCGCCGCACTCACACTCCTGCTGACCCTCGCCGCACTGCTCACCGGCTGTGGCGGCAAGGCGGGCAGCGCCAAGGGCGGGAGCGGCCAGGGCAGTTCCCCGGCCGCGGCGCGGCCCACCATCGATCGCGTCGAGCCGCTGGCCGGCCCGGCCCCCGCCCCGACGCTGCCGGCGACCGCACGTTCCGCCGACGGCCACGAAGTGACGGTGCGTAAGGCCGACCGGATCGTGCCCCTCACCGGCTCGCTCTCGGAGATCGTCTACTCCCTCGGCCTGGGCGACAGGGTGGTGGCGCGCGACATCACCACCACCTTCGAGCAGGCCGAGCGGCTGCCCGTGGTCACCCGCGCGCACGACGTCTCGGCGGAGAACGTGCTCTCCCTCAAGCCCGATGTGGTGCTCGCGGACACCACCACGGGACCGGCCGAGGCCCTCGGCCAGATCCGCGACGCGGGCATCCCGCTCGTCGTCCTCGAACCGGCCAAGCGCCTCTCCGACGTGGGGAAGCGCATCGACGCGGTGGCCGCGGCCCTCGGCGTGACTCCGGCCGGTACGGCGCTCAAGCAGCGAACGGAGCAGCGCCTGGCGGCAGTTGAGAGGAAGATCCCGGGTGAGAAGACGCACGGTGGGGATCGACCGCGGGTGGCCTTCCTCTACCTGCGCGGCTCGGCCTCCGTCTACCTCCTGGGTGGCGCCGGCTCGGGAGCCGACTCGTTGATCGAGGCGGCCGGGGGAGTGGACGCCGGCAAGGAGTCCGGGCTGACCAAGGACTTCACCCCGATCACCAGCGAGGCGTTGGCCAAGGCGGCGCCGGACGTCATCCTCGTCATGACCAAGGGCCTGGAGTCCGTGGGCGGGATCGACGGGTTGGAGAAGATCCCCGGCGTCGCCGAGACCCCGGCCGGGATGAACCGCCGGGTGGCCAGCGTCGACGACGGTGTGCTGCTCAACTTCGGACCACGGACGGACCAGGTGCTCGCCTCGCTCGTCGGCCAGTTCCACGCCAAGGGGAAGTGACATGGCAGTGCCGAGCGTGACCACCACGGAAACCCCGACTGTGGGCTCCGCCAACGAGAGGGAGCCCGCTCCCACACCGCGCCCCAGCCGCCGCCGCACCCCCTTCCTCCTCACCCTCGGGCTGGCCGCCGCGCTGTTGCTGGCCGCCCTGGTCTCCGCCGGCACCGGCGCGTACGACATCCCGGTCGGCGACGTCGTCGGGTCGGTGCTGCACCGACTGCACCTCGGCGGTGCGGAGTTGGACCGGGTCGGCGAGAGCGTGCTGTGGAACGTACGGGTGCCGCGCGTGGTCCTCGGGCTGCTCGTCGGGGCGTCGCTGGGCTGCGCCGGCGCGCTGATGCAGGGGGTCTTCGGCAACCCGCTCGCCGAACCGGGCGTCATCGGCATCTCCTCGGGCGCGGCCGTCGGCGCGGTCGGCGCGATCGCGCTCGGCCTGACGTTCCTGGGCAACTGGACGGTGACGGTCTGCGCGTTCGCCGCCGGACTGCTCACCGTCACCCTCGTCTATCTGCTCTCCCGCTCCGGCGGGCGCACGGAAGTCGTCACGCTGATCCTCACGGGCATCGCCGTGAACGCCTTCGCCGGCGCCCTGATCGGCCTGTTCGTCTTCCTGGCGGACAACGCCCAGATCAGTCAGATCACCTTCTGGCAGCTCGGTTCGCTCTCCCAGGCCACCTGGCCGAAGGTGCTCGCGGTGCTGCCGTGCGCGCTGGCCGGACTGGCCGCGGCGCCGCCGTACGCCCGCAAACTGGACCTGCTCGCGCTCGGCGAGCGGCCCGCCCGCCATCTGGGCGTGGACGTCGAACGGCTGCGGATCGCCCTGGTGTTGGTGGTGGCGCTGCTGACCGCCGCGGCGGTGGCGGTGGCCGGGATCATCACCTTCGTCGGGCTACTCGTTCCGCATCTGCTACGGATGGCCGCGGGCCCGGGCCACCGCTTCCTCATCCCGGGCAGTGCCTTGGGCGGCGCCCTGGTCCTGGTGGTGGCCGACCTCGCGGCCCGTACGGCCGTGGCGCCCGCCGAACTTCCGTTGGGCGTGCTCACCGCGCTGTTCGGCAGCCCGTTCTTCTTCTGGCTGCTGCGCCGGACCCGCCGCAGGCAGGGCGGCTGGGCGTGACGCCGGGCGACCAGGCGGGCAGCCAGGCACCGCACGAGCCCTGCCGGACACCACACGGCCCCATGCCAACCCATCCCCACCCGCCCCAGCCATCAAGGAGACCAGCCGTGATCGGCAAGCTGCGCACCCGGACGTCCCGGCGGATCCCGGCCCGGCCCGAGCCCGGCCAGGAGTGCGCCCGGGCCCGCGGGCTGACCGTGTGCCTGGGCGGACGGACCGTGGTGGACGGGGTGGATCTGACGGTCGCCGCCGGCGAGGTGTTGGCACTGGTCGGTCCCAACGGGGCCGGAAAGTCCACCCTGTTGGCGGCACTCGCCGCCGACCTTCCGACGGCGGGCGGCGAGGTGTGCATCGACGGCCGCCCGGCCGACGACTGGTCCGCCCCCGAACTCGCCCTGCGCCGCGCCGTGTTGCCGCAGTCCGCCGCGCTGTCCTTCCCCTTCACCGTCGCCGAGGTTGTACGGATGGGCCGGGCGCCCTGGGCCGGGACACCGGCCGAGGACGAGGACGAGCCCGCGGTGGCGGCGGCGATGGCGGCCACCGAGGTGGCACGGTTCTCCGAACGGCCCTTCTCCGCCCTCTCCGGCGGGGAGCGGGCACGGGTGGCGTTGGCGCGCGTCCTCGCCCAACGCGCTCCACTCCTCCTCCTGGACGAGCCCACCGCCGCGCTCGATCTGCGCCACCAGGAACTGGTGTTGGGAATCTGCCGGGAGCGGGCGGCGGCCGGGGACGCGGTCGTCGTGGTGCTGCACGACTTGGGCCTGGCCTCGGCGTACGCGGACCGGGCCGCGGTGCTGCACGGCGGCCGGATCGCCGCTCAGGGGCCACCGGCCGAGGTGTTCGAGGCCGGCCCGCTGTCCCGGATCTACCGGCAACCGGTGGAGGTGGTCGAGCACCCCAGGACCGGCCAACCACTGGTCATCCCCGTACGCGAGCGCCGTACCGCGGAATCGATGACCGCTCGCCGCGAAGGTTAGGGATCCTCAGCGAACTTCGAGCGGCGCGTGGTGCCGTCGCTCTGGCGGCCTGGCTCACGTCCGGCTGGCGGCGTCGGTCTGCTCACGCAGGATGTCGCTGTGGCCGGCGTGGCGGGCGAATTCTTGGATCATGAGCAGATAGATCCATCGCAGGCTGACCGTGCCGACGACCGGGTGCTGTCGGGTGGCGTCGAGGTCGATGCCCGCGGCGATCGTTCGTGCGCGGTCGCTGGCGCGCTCGAACTCGGCGATGACGTCGGCCACCGTCTCGTCGTCACCGACCACGAAACTGTCCTCGCCCACCATCGCACCGTCACATTCAGCGTCCGGCAATCCCGCCAAGACGCGCTGAAACCAGTTCCGTTCGGCGAACGCGGCGTGTTTGAGCAGCCCGATCGACGTCGTCATGGACGGGACGCGACGGCGGCGTGCCTCCGCTTCGGAGAGGCCGCGCACCGTGTCGATCAGTTCGGCCCGAACATGGTCAAGCAGGTATTCGAGAAGCTGACGCTCGGGGCCGTCGGTGGTGCGAGTCGGGTCTTTCATGGTGTGCATCCCTCGTTTCCCCCGGACAGCCAGGCCGCGGCCGCCCTCCAACCTTCGCTTCGCTGAGCGTACCGAGCTGCCACGGGTCGTCGCTGAGAATGCGCAACCTTCGCTGCGAGAAGCCAAGAGGGGCGGGCCCAACCGTGTTTCCCAGTGCCAGGCATCGCACCACGTCATCACGTCAGGGCGTCACGACCAGTGGGGCGTTGCGTTGCGCGTCCGAGATCAGTTCGTCCGCGGCCTCGATCAGTGCCCGCAGGGCCTTGATCAGGCCGGTGCGTTGGTCGGTGGGGAGGCGGGCGACGATCGTGCCGATCTCCTCCGAGCGGTGGGCCAGGACGTTCTCGACCAGATGCCGGCCGGCCGGGGTGAGGCGGAGGACGACCTCGCGGCGGTTGGCGGGATTGATCTGCCGGTCGACGAGGCCGACGGCCTGCAGCCTGTCGACCATGCGCAGCGCCGTGGAGGCGTTGACCTCCAACGCGGCCGCCAGCGCGGCCAGTTTGCCCGCTCCGTGGCTGTGCAGGACGACCAGGGTGCGGAGTTGGGGGAGGGTGAGTGTGGGATCGGTGGCGGCGAGCGAGCGGGCGGAGATCGCGACGAAGAGCCGGGAGGTTTCCATCAGTGCAGCGGTGACCTCTTCGACGGTCTCGTGCACATCGCGCTTCGGGGCCGCCGCTCCGCCGTCCCGGGGGGTGTACTGCTTCATGGTCTTTCGCCATGGTCAGGTGGGGGTGTGCCGGAGTTTTCCCGGCAGTGGACAGGCGCCGGAGGGTGCCGTCGTGGGTGCCTATTTATCCGTTTTTGGCCGCTTTATTGCACTGAGCAATGATACTCTGATGGTGAGGTCATTCGAAATATCTGAGGGGAAGCGATTCGAATGTCGGACCTCTCTCATCACGCCCCGGACATCACCAGTCACCCCGACGTCCCCGAGATGCGCGAGCGTTACGCCAAGCTGGTCGGCGGACGCCAGGCAGTCGCCCTCGACGGCCTGGTCCTCCTCACCGGTATCTACGCGGCGATCTCCCCGTGGGTGGTGCACTTCCGCGTGACAAGCCCGGAACTGACCGTGAACAACCTCATCATCGGCCTCGTCCTGGCCGTGATCGGCCTGGGGATCACCCGGGCGCCCGAGCGCATGTACCGGCTGACATGGACCTGCGCGGCGATCGGCGTCTGGCTGATCATCTCGCCGTGGGTCGTGACCGCCGGCCACCACGCGACCGCCGGAATGATCTGGAACAACGTCCTGCTCGGCGCCGTGACGCTCGTCCTCGGGTTGGCCGCAACCCGGTTGGCGATGTCGGCGGAACAGCGGCCAACGACCGCTAAGTAGCCGGCGCGCAGCGCATGGCGACCGCTCCGGAAGGAGGTGGCCATGACTCTACCCATGCGTGACCGGCGGGCTCTCGCCGAGATCGAGCAGCATTTCCTGGAGGACGACCCCGAGCTCGCGCTGCTGCTGGGCACCTTCGGTGGTGCCGGGACCGGGGGACGGCGCACCGGACTCGTGCGGCGGCTCCGGACAGGTGTGGTGATCGCCTACCTGGCGGTCATCGTGAGCGGCGCGCTGTTCGTCGCCGGGGCCGTGGCCCGGGACGCGGGGCTGCTGATGGCGAGCGGGGCCATGGTGTTGGTCTCCGGACTCCCGTGGGTCTGCGCCCGGTTCCGACGCAGGGCGGAACGCCCGGCTGAGCCGGACCTCCGTCGCGGCGGGCACGCGACCCGATGAACCGGCTGGAAAGTGGTGATTCCATGAAGTGCTACGACTGCGCGCAGGCCGGTGAGTTCGCCGACGCTGTCGGCGTCTGCCACCACTGCGGCGCCGGGGTCTGTCTGCAACACTGCCATGTCGCCCTGGAGCCCGGTCACCGGCTGGCCGGCGTCGGTCAGTCGACGCTCTCCCGACCGGCCCGCGAAGTCACCTGCCTGACCTGCCATGCCTCCCAGTCGCTCCCCGCTCGGGTCGCTACCAAGAGAAACGCGCGGTGACGCTGCGGAGGGGACTGGCGAGCGGAAGCACCCGGTCGCGAACGCCAGTCACCCCCGGCGTCCCCGTCCGGGCGTCGACAGGCCAGACAGGCGCACGCGCGGGCAACGGTTCGGGGGTTGGCGCCGGGCCGGCTGGCCCCGATGATCCCCGATAAAATGAGACCGCGTAGCTGTTGCAACCGAACTCGCACCGGTAGTTGCCGTCGCAGCGCAGAGCAAGGCACCGCTGGCCTTTCGGGGGTAGGCCCGTGGCGGCCGGCCGGGAAGGACACCGATGGCCACACAGATCACCTGCCGCAGGGTCTACGAGGAGACCACGGCGCGGGACGGCAAGCGCGTGCTGGTCGACCGTGTCTGGCCGCGCGGGATGCGCAAGGAGGACCTGCACCTCGACGAGTGGCTGCGCGAGGTGGCCCCCTCCACCGAACTGCGCAAGTGGTATGGCCACGACCCGGACCGCTTCGCCGAGTTCCGCCGCCGCTACCTCAGCGAACTGCGCGATTCCCAACACCGCCAGGCCGCTGTGCACCTCCGCGACCTCGCGACCCACCACACCGTCACGCTGCTGACCGCCACCAAGGACATCGAGCACAGTCAAGCCGCGGTGCTCGCAGAATGGCTGGCCGGGAAGCGGTGATGTAGCGAGAACCCCTGCAAAGCGGATCACCGCGGAGCATCGGACGGTATAACGGTCCCCATGTCTCCGCACCCACCCGCATCACCCGAGCCCGCCGATCCGCCCGTCGACCCGTCCGCCGAGCCGGCCGTGACGGGTCGCCTCGACGAGGAGGCGGAGGAGGTCACGGTCGCCGTCATGGCGGCGTCCCGCCTGCTCATGGCCGTCTCGGCGCGCGCCCTGGCCTCGATAGACGACGCCATGACGCTGCCGCAACTGCGGGCCCTGGTCGTGCTGGAGAGCTGCGAGCCCCTCAAACTCGCGGCCATGGCCGCCACATTGGGCGTCAATCCCTCGACCGCCATGCGGATGGTCGACAAGCTGGAAGCCGTCGGACTGGTCGACCGCAAGCCCAACCCGGAAAACCGCCGCGAGGTCGTGCTGCGGCTCACCGCGGAGGGTCGAACCATGGTCGAACGGGTCCTCGCACACCGCAGGGCCGAGGTCCGCACACTGGTCGGCCGGCTGCCGGACCAGCAACGGGCCGAGCTGGTACCGGCGTTGCGGGCGCTCATCGAGGCCGCCGGCGAGTTGGCCGTCGACCCCTTCGACGAGGTACGGCGGATAGGCGGGATCGTGGCGGACCCGCTCGCCCCGGGTGGCCGCGACGGTCTGGTGTGAGAGGCGCGAACCGGCCCCGCCGATGGGCGGGGCCGGCCGTCGTATCGGTCAGCGCGGGGCGCCGGCCCGCCCCTGCCGCGCGGCGGGGCGGGTGGTGGCGGGGTGCCGGTAGGGGGTGGTGCGGGCGCGGGAGCGGTAGACGACGTACGGCCGGATCAGATAGCCGACGGGTGCGGTGAAGGCGTGCACGAGCCGACTGAACGGCCACAGGGCGAACAGGACCATGGCGAGTAGGGCGTGGCACTGGTACACGAGCGGGGCGTGCGCCATCGCCGGGACGTCCGGGGCCAGCTCGAACAGGCTGCGGAACCAGACGGCGACGCCCAGCCGGTAGTCGTAGGGGTTGGCCACCGAGGACGCGGTGGCGGTGAGCCCGGCCACCAGGACCAGGGTCAGCAGTGGGTAGACCAGGCGGTCACTGCGGCTGGTCGCCTGGCGCACCGCCGGCACCCGCAGCCGCCGCCACAGCAGGATGCCCAGACCGCACGCGGCCCCGACGCCGGCCGCGCCGCCCATGGTGAGGGCCACCGAGTGGTACATCTCCTCGCTCACCTGAAACCGTTGGGTGAGCGATTCGGGCACCAGGAGCCCCATCACATGTCCGCCGGCGACGAAGAGCAGCGCGTAGTGGAACATCGGACCGCCGATGCGCAGCAGCCGGGCCTCGTGGAGTTGACTGGAGCGGGTGGTGAAGCCGAAGCGGTTGTGGTGGTAGCGCCAGACGGTGCCGGCCACCAGGATGGTCAGGGAGAGGTAGGGCAGCACGCCCCACAGGGCGATGCGGAGGTGGGTGGTCACCGGCGGACTCCTTCGTCGCCCGGGGTGGCGCGGATCGGGAAAGGCACGGGGGTCGCCTCGTTGGGTACGGGTGCCGGCTGCGGTCCGGCGGCGGGCAGGGTGTGTTGCAGGGCGCGCAGCACGTCGGCGTAGGGGCTGCGGTAGTCCGCCAGGGCCCGGGCGAGCAGGTCCACGGCGCCGCGGTAGTGATGGAGCACGGGGATGCCCGCCTGGGGACAGCGGGCGGCGAACTCCAACACGACGGGGAGGAAGTCGGGCAGCTCGCCGTCGTCGGGTTCCCAACCGTGCGCGCGGTACCGCGACTTGAGCGCCGCCAGGGACGCGCCGCGGCGACGGGTGTCGCCGTCGGTGTAGTGGGACAGGTGCAGGGTCCGGCGCCGACTGCGGTCAAAGGTGATCACATAGCGCGAGGCCAGGTCCAACAGCGGGGCGCTCGCCGCCTCGCCGCAGAAGCCGAGCAGTAACTCGACGTCCGAACCCTTGAGTTGGGTGAGTGCGGCCGCAACCTGGGGGAGCCGCTCGGCCCAGACCGGGTCGGGATAGGACAGCAGCAGGGCGGTCGCCTGGTGGACGGCGCGGTGACGGTTCATCAGCTACCGCCCTCCCCCTGCTGACGCGGCGGGAAGAGGCCCTGCGGCCTGCCGCGCCCGTTCCAGTTGAACAGGTTGACCCGGTCCCGGAGCCGACCGGTGGACGCCGCGGTGCCGGCCAGGGGAGGCGCGTGGAACGCCTCCGGGTCGTACATGCCCGGCCCGCCCTGGCCCTCCAGGCTGCACCCGTGCGCGGTCGCGTCGTCCTCCCGGTCCCGGCCGACGGCGTAGCTGGTGGGAATGACGTAGCGGTCCTCGTACTTGGCAACGGCCAGCAGCCGGTACATCGCCTCGATCGAGTGCTCGTCCAGGCCGACGCCGCGCGCGATCGCCGGGTCCTGCTCCTCGCCGAGGTTGATCCGCCGCATGTGCGCGCGCATCGCGGCCAGCCGGCACAGCGCGTCCTCCACCGGTGCCCGGTCCCCGGCGGTGAACAGGCCGGCCAGATAGTCCAGGGGGATGCGCAGGGTGTCGATGGCACCGAAGAGATTCGCCGGGTCCTCGCCGTCGTGACCGCCGCGGGTCAGGGCCTCGACGACCGGGGAGAGCGGCGGGACGTACCAGACCATGGGCAGCGTCCGGTACTCCGGGTGCAGCGGTAGGGCCACCCGGTAACGGGTGATCAGGTCGCGGACGGGGGAGCGGCGGGCCGCGAGGATCCAGTCGTGCGGGATGCCCGACTCCTCGGCGGCGCGGACCACTTCTGGGTCGTCGGGATCGAGGAAGCAGTCGAGTTGGGCCGCGTACAGGTCCTTCTCGTCCGGGACGGCCGCGGCCTCGCCCGCCTTGTCGGCGTCGTAGAGCATGACGCCGAGATACCGCAGCCGACCCACGCAGGTCTCCGAGCAGACGGTCGGCTCACCGGCCTCGATGCGCGGGTAACACAGGGTGCACTTCTCCGCCTTGCCGGTGGAGTGGTTGAAGTACACCTTCTTGTACGGGCAGCCGCTGACGCACATCCGCCAGCCGCGGCACCGGTCCTGGTCGACCAGGACGATGCCGTCCTCGATGCGCTTGTAGAGCGCGCCGGAGGGGCAGACCGCCACGCACGTCGGATTCAGGCAGTGCTCGCAGATCCGCGGCAGGTAGAACATGAACGCCTGCTCGTACTCCCACTGCACCTGCTCGTTCATCCGGCGTAGCACGGGGTCCCCGGCCAGGTGGTCGGGGCCACCGCCGAGGTCGTCGTCCCAGTTGGGGCCCCAGGTCACCTCGGTGGGCCGCCCGTCGATCAGCGAGCGGGGCCGGGCGGTGGGCAGGTCGTCGCCCAACGGCGCCGAGATCAGCGTCTCGTAGTCGTAGGTCCAGGGCTCGTAGTAGTCGCTGAGGGTGGGGAGTTCGGGGTTGGCGAACAGGCGGGCCAGGCGACGGGCGCGGCCGCCGGTGCGCGGGACCAGGCGGCCGCGGCCGTCCAGGCGCCAGCCGCCCTTCCACTTGTCCTGGTCCTCGTGGCCGCGGGGGTATCCCTGGCCGGGACGGGTCTCGACGTTGTTGAACCAGGCGTACTCGGTGCCCTGCCGATTGGTCCAGGTCTGTTTGCAGGTGACCGAACAGGTGTGGCAGCCGATGCACTTGTCGAGGTTCATGACCATCGCGACCTGTGCCATGCAGCGTCCGATGGAGGTGGCTTTGCGACGGGGCATCTCTCAGTACTCCACGTGCTGATCGCGACGACGGATGACGGTGACCGCGTCCCGCTGGTTGCCGGTGGGACCGTAGTAGTTGGGCGCGAACGACAACTGCCCGTAGCCGCCGATGAGGTGGGTGGGCTTGATCAGGAGGCGGGTGAGGGCGTTGTGCACCCCGCCGCGGCGCCCGGTTGCCTGGGAACGGGGGACGTTCACCAGGCGCTCCTGCACGTGGTACATGAAGACCGTGCCGGGCGGCATGCGGTGCGAGACCACCGCCCGCGCGGTCACCACGCCGTTGGGGTTGACCGCCTCGATCCAGTCGTTGTCCGCCGCACCGATGGCCTCGGCATCGGCCAGGCTCATCCAGATCACCGGCCCACCACGGGCCAGGGTCTGCATCAGGAGGTTCTCCTGGTACTCGGAGTGGATCGACCACTTCGAGTGCGGAGTGACATAGCGGACGGTCACCGAGCGGGAGTCGTCGTCGACCGGATCGCCGCCGTGGACCACGGCCCGGTCCAACGGGGGCCGGTAGACCGGGAGTTGCTCACCGTACTCGGCCATCCAGTCATGGTCGAGGTAGAAGTGCTGCCGCCCGGTGAGGGTGTGCCAGGGCTTGCGGTGTTCGGTGTTGACGGTGAAGGGGGCGTAGCGCCGGTCGGGGGCCTCCTTGCCGGACCACTCGAAACTGGTGCCGACCTGGACCGGCCGGTTCTGGGTGTCGGAGAACACCACCCGGCGCTCGCGGACGGAGGCGGCCAGCCCGGTGAACGCGGTGACCGGCCCGCAGCGCTCGGAGAGCTGATCGAAACCCTCGGCGGCCAGGCGCCCGTTGGTGGTGCCGGACAGCGCCAGGATCGCCTCGCAGAACTTCACGTCGGTGTCCAACAACGGCCGACCGCGCGCCGGGCCGGACAGGGCGGTCCCGCAGCGCTCGGCCAGCCAACGGGACTCCGGACCGGGGTGGACGGTGAGCCCCTTGACCGTCATGCCCTGCTGCTCGGCGAGTGGACCGAACGCCGCCAACTTGGCCGCGACCGCGGTGTAGTCCCGCTCGACCAGGCTGAACAGGGGCATGTTGCGGCCCGGCTCCGGCCGGACGCCGGGCGCCCGCCAGTCACGCACCGTGCCGCCGGGCTGCGCCGTCTCCCCAGGCGTGTCGTGCTGCGGCACGGTGGCCACCAGGTCGTAGGCGGTGTCCAGGCGTCCCGCCGCCAACTCGCTGAACCTCGCTGCCAGTCCCTGGAAGATCTCGAAGTCGGTGCGGGCCTGCCAGGGCGGGTTGATCGCCGGCGAGAAGGCGTGCACATAGGGGTGCATGTCCGTGCTGGACAGGTCGTGCTTCTCGTACCAGGTCGCCGCCGGCAGGACGAGATCGGCCATCAACGTGGTCGAGGTCATCCGGAAGTCCAAGGCCAACAGCAGGTCCACCTTGCCGCGCGGCCCGCCCTCGTGCCAGGCAAGGTCGCGCGGCCGACTCCCGGGCGGGGCCTCCTCCGCGCGGGCGTTGTCGCTCGCCCCCAACAGGTGGCGCAGGAAGAACTCGTTGCCCTTGGCCGAGGACCCGATCAGATTGGCCCGCCACACGGTGACCACCCGCGGCCAGTTCGCCGGATCGTCCGGATCCTCACAGGCGAACTGCAGCCGCCCGGCCGCGAGTTCGGACGCCGCCCAGTCACCCGGCTCGCGCCCCGACTCGTGCGCCTGCCGACCGAGCTCCAACGGATTGGCGGTGAACGCCGGAGCGGAGGGCATCCAACCCAACCGCATCGACTGCGCCACCAGATCCGCGGTGTGCCGCCCGGCAAACGCACCCTTCCCGGTCGGAGCCGTCAACGCGTCAGCGTCCTGCGCGTCGTACCGCCACTGATCGGTGTGCAGATACCAGTACGGCGTACCGGGCACCTGCCGGGAGGGACGCACCCAGTCCGCAGCCGACTGCAACTGCTGCCAACCGGTATACGGGCGGACCTTCTCCTGGCCGACGTAGTGCGCCCAACCACCGCCATTGACGCCCTGACAGCCGGTGAGCAGCAGCAGGGTGAGGAACGAGCGGTAGATGGTGTCGGAGTGGAACCAGTGGTTGGTGCCCGCCCCCATGACGATCATGCAACGGCCGCGGGTCTTCTCCGCCGTGTGCGCGAACTCCCGCGCCGCACGCACCACCGCGCGCGCCGGCACCGAGGTGACCGTCTCCTGCCACGCCGGGGTGTAGGGGAGGGAGGCGTCCTCGTAGTCCTCCGCCCAGTCACCCGGCAGCCCCGACCGTCCCACGCCGTACTGGGCCAGCAGCAGATCGAAGACGGTGGTCACCCGACGCCCGCCGATCTCCCGCACCGGCACACCACGCCGCACGGTGCCCGGCGCATCGAACCGCGGCAGCAACACCGTGACCCCGGTGCCGTGCTCCCGGTGGAAGGTCAACGCGGGCTCGATCCCGGCCAGATCCAGGTTCCAACGCCCGGTGCCGCTCTTGGACCAGCGGTCGCCCAGCGTGCCGTTCGGCACCACCGGCCGGTCGGACACCGCATCGAGCAACACCGGCTTCCACGCCGCGGTCGCCTCCTCCTCCGACTCCAACCCCAGATCCGCGGCCGTCAGGAACTTCCCCGGAACGAACCCCTCTTCCCGCTCCTCCAGCACAACCAGGAACGGCAGATCCGTGAACTGCCTGACGTAGTCGGTGAAATACGGGACCTGGCGCTCGACGAAGCACTCCCGCAGCACCACGTGCCCCATGGCCATCGCCAGCGCACCGTCCGTCCCCGGATGCGGATGCAGCCACTCGTCCGCGAACTTCGTCGCGTCCGCGTAGTCCGGCGAGACCACGACCACCTTCTGCCCCCGGTAGCGCGCCTCGGCCATCCAGTGCGCGTCCGGGGTCCGGGTCACCGGCACGTTCGAACCCCACAGCATCAGGTAGGCGGCATCCCACCAGTCACCCGACTCCGGCACGTCCGTCTGGTCCCCGAAGACCTGCGGCGAGGCGATCGGCAGGTCCGCGTACCAGTCGTAGAACGACACCATCGGCGCGCCGATCAACGACATGAACCGCGCACCGACCGCATGCGAGGCCATCGACATCGCCGGGATCGGCGAGAAGCCGGCGATCCGATCCGGCCCGTGGGCCGCGATGGTGTGGACATGGGCCGCCGCCGCGAGCTCCAGCGCCTCGTCCCAACCGATGCGCACCAGACCGCCCTTGCCGCGCGCCGACTGGTACCGCCGCCGCTTGACCGGATCGGTGGTGATCTCCGCCCAGGCCGCCACCGGGTCCCCCAGGCGCTGACGCGCCTCCCGGTAGAGCTCCAACAGGACCCCGCGCACATGCGGGTAGCGCACCCGGGTCGGCGAGTAGATATACCAAGAGAACGAGGCCCCGCGCGGACACCCGCGCGGCTCGTACTCCGGACGGTCGGGTCCCACCGACGGATAGTCGGTCTCCTGCGTCTCCCAGGTGATCACGCCGTCCTTGACGTACACCTTCCACGAGCACGAGCCCGTGCAGTTCACCCCGTGAGTCGAGCGCACCACCCGGTCGTGGGCCCAACGCTCCCGGTACGGCGCGTCGTTCACACCTTGGTCGGTCCGGAACACCGCCCTCAAGTCCGGTGTGGTGGGGGCCCGCCGTAGAGCCGTACCCACTTGCAACAACTGATCTGCAGCCTTCGCCGCAACGCGCTCGGCTTCTTTCCGGGCGCCGCTTCGTACCACCACCGTCGCTCCTTTCACCACATGCGGGGAGCGGCACCGACCTCTCGGGGCCCCGTACCCGGGCGGTCGCGTTCCACCGGGACCAGCTTCACCATGCGGAGTCCCTGCTGACACGCCATCACGACAGGCTTGATGAGAGTTATACGTAGTTTTTCTTGCGCTTTGCAATACTTGCCAATGGCATGCACTTCGCTGTGAGTGACGCCTCGCCGGTCACCCCGGACAAACACCGGCCTGACGAGGCGTAGTACCCCACACGACGGGGAGCGGGGGAGGTGTTCCATGAGGGGAACGGAGGCCGCTCGGTGCCCGGAACGGCCGCGGAACGGCCGCGAAACGGACGCCGATCGGCGAGCGGGGCGAGAGCCCTTCGGCGAGGGAAGCGGAAGCTGCCCGATGCGTGGGGAGGAAGCGGTTCGATGAGCGGAACGGAACGGGAATCACGGGCGCCACGAACGTCGCCAGCGGGATCGGCGGACCAGACGGCCGCCGCGACACCGCGCGGAGTCCGGACGGAATCGGTGTACGGGCCCGCTCGCCCCTGGCCCGGCACCCGCGTACTGGTCGACCGAAGGCTGACGCTGGCACGCCTGCCCCTGATCGTGCGCCCCGACATCTGGCTGGCCAGGGTCGCGCCCTCCGCCACTCTCTGGCGCTGGTACGCCCTCAACGAGGTCAACTACCGGGCCTTCGCCCGTCGTTACGCCCAGGAACTCGCCGAGGACCCGCCGCGCGCCGACGCCCTGCGCCGCCTCCACCAACTCGCCCGCACCGGACCGCTGATCCTCCAGACCGCGGCGACGCCGCTCCACCTCAGCCACGCCAGAGTCCTGGCCCACCAGTTGGCGACCGACGCCCCAGGCCGCCCACCCGAGGACGCCGGCGACGCCGCCTGTTGGCTGAGGACGGTCTGCCCGCACTGCGACCGGATCCCGGACCAGCCGATGAGCGCGTGCCCGTCCTGCGGGATGCCGCTACCGGGTCCGGGGGAGGGGTAATGATCGTCGCCGGAACCGTCGCCGTCACTTTCAGCCCACTGGCATAGGTGTTGGCGACGATCGGGGCACGAGGCCAAGCGCGTTGGCCGCATTGGCCGGCAACCGGGCGCGAAGTCCCCGTCCACCGGTGGCCGTTCCGTGTCCCATTTCTTCAAGACGCCGGAGACGCAACGTCGTTACGGTCCTCACCATGAACGATACCAGCGACAGTGACAACGACTGTCAGAGTGACAACGACAACAAGAGCGGCACTGTCCACCGGGGAGACCGTCCACAGCCCGCTCCGCGCGATCGCCGACGGCACCGGGAGCGGCAGCGAGGTGGTGTTCACCCTCCGACGCCAACCGGGCATGAGCGACGCCGACTTCGAGCGGGACGCCGGCACGGTCGCCGCCGACCTGACCCGGCTCAGGGACCTGTTGGAGTCCTCCGCCCACCGGCAACGGTGATTCGGCCGGACCCTCGCTCGCACTGGAAGGCATGCCCACGGTCGGCGCCCCGAGCGTCACCGAACTCCGCCAGGCACTCAGCGCGTCCGGCCGGCGCCGTGGTGTTCGTCGGCCGTCGCTCCCGCTCCGGCCCGGCGGCCGGGGTGTGCCGCGAGGCGCTGAACCACGGCGCGTTGGACCTGCCCGGAGCCGTGCGGTCTTCGTCCCCGACGGCCCCAAGTGGCCGTAGCGGTTGGGTCGTTGCCGTATCGGCCTATTGCGCTCCGCCGGCCGGAAGATGGTCGCCGACCTGCTCGCGCAGCCACTCGTCGTCGAACACCTTGCTCAGGTAGTTGCGGCCGGAGTCCGGAATGACCACGACCACCAGGTCGTCCGGACCGAGCTCGGCGGCGACGCGTAGCGCTCCGGCCACCGCGGTGCCCGCCGAGGCGCCCACCAACAGCCCCTCCTCGCAGCCCAGTCGGCGGGCGGTCAGCAGCGAGTCGCGGTCGCTGATCCGTTCGAAGTGGTCCACCGCATCGGTGTGGAACGACTGCGGCCAGGAGTCGTCCACCGTCTCGGGGTGGCGGAACATCCCGATGCTCTCCACCGCGTACGCGGTGCCGGGCCCGCCCGAGTAGACGGATGCCTCCGGGTCGGCGCCGATCACCCGCACCCGGCCGCCGCTGACCTCCTTGAGGTAGCCACCGGTGCCGCTGATCGTGCCGCCGGTGCCGACGCCCGCCACCAGATGCGTGATCCGGCCCTCGGTCTGCCGCCACAGCTCCGGACCGGTACTGCCCCGATGCGCACGGGGGTTGGCGGGGTTGTTGTACTGGTCGGCCAGCCACGCGCCGGGAGTGGTCCGGGCGATCCGTTCCGCCGCCGCCCTCGGGTGCTCGGGGTGTTCGCGGGGCACGTCGCCGGGGCAGATCACCACTTCGGCACCGTAGGCGCGCAGCACCGCCACCTTCTCCGCGCTGCTCTTGTTCGGCAGGGTGAAGACGCAGCGGTAGCCGCGTTGTGCCGCCACCATGGCCAGGCCCACCCCGGTGTTGCCCGAGGTGGTCTCCACGATGGTGCCGCCCGGCCGCAACAGCCCGGCGTCCTCGGCGGCCCGCACCATGGACAGCGCGATGCGGTCCTTGACGCTGCCGCCCGGGTTGACGTACTCCAACTTCGCGTAGATCGGGGTCGAAAGGCCCGCGGTGATCCGGTTGAGCCGGACCAGCGGGGTGTTGCCGACCACGTCGACAAGGGATTCGTAGACGTCCATCGCAGCAGTCTGCCGGAAAGATCGAGGTCCGGGAGTGGCCTCCCGGGCCTCGGACCCGAAACGCGTCAACCGCGCCGCGTCGACAGCGCGGTACGGCGACGCGGTTGCGGCGACGCGGCTACGTCGTTACGGCGTGCCGCATCTGAATCGCGTACCCGTACGGCTACGCGCCCATGACAAGTAGCGCGCCCTGGAGCGGTGTTGACCGCGAGTCAGGAGCGAACGCACCGTCGGTGCGGCGGTCCGCGGCGACAGGCGGGGCCCAGTGGTAGCGGTAGCCCCCCTCATCGCGTCGCACCGTTCAACGCCTCGTCCGCCTCGCGTGCCTTGTTCGTCCCGCGCGTCTCGTCGGCCACGGTGGCGGGCTGGTCGGCGTCGGGGCGCGGGCCGATGGCGCCCTCGGCGGCCAGTTGGTCGTGGACCTCGTCGACGAGCCCGTGCAGTACCTTGATCTGGGACTTGGTGAACAGCAGCACCGCCACGATCAGCACGATGCCCGGCAACTGGGACAGCAGGAACGACTCGTTGAACTTGTCGACATCGAAGCTGTAGACGACGAACACCCGCAGTACGGAATCGACCAGCGCGGCGAGTCCGAACGCCGCCGTCACCATGCGCTCACGGGTCCGGAACGGCTGGGAGCGCTCCCACGCCTGCTCGTAGGCGACGGTGCGGTCGGGGTCGCCGTCGGTGGCCATCGGGGTGGCCGCCACATAGACCAGGGGCCGTCCGGCGACGCAGGT
The DNA here is from genome assembly GCF_028898845.1 of Streptomyces sp. WZ-12. Classification (NCBI taxonomy): domain Bacteria; kingdom Bacillati; phylum Actinomycetota; class Actinomycetes; order Kitasatosporales; family Streptomycetaceae; genus Streptomyces; species Streptomyces sp. WZ-12. Next base: position 9,015,101 of record NZ_CP118574.1, read on the forward strand.
GAGCAGCAGGTAGACGGCCGCGAGCAGGGTGTAGAAGGAGGGCTTGGCGGCTACCAGGCGCGGGTCGTCGGAGAGGAACAACAGGGCGACGGTCAGCGCCATTTCGAGGACGACGAGCAGGCCGATGACGTCCAGCTTGCGCCGCCGAATGGTGTGGATCAGCGCCCACAGGCCGCCCGCCGCGCCGGCGAGGGTCAGTGCCCAGACCTGGTCGAGGCCGACCAACTGGTGCAGGACGTAGAAGCCCGCGATGGGGATGACCAGATCGAGCGCCATCGGGGCGAGGGCCCGGAACTTCTGTGTCGGGCCCGGGGACTTGGCTGCCGAGGTCTTCACGCGATGGCTCCCTTGATGAGTGTTTCCGGTATCAGGCTGCGGCATATCCGGAATGCGCAGTCATTACCTAGAGTTATCACGGAAACCTGCTGGTCAGAGCCGTGCGAAGGCGTGAGGGGCGTTCCGGGCCCGGGCCTGACGCCGAGGGGAGGAGGCGCGGCTGAGTGCCCGTCGGACCTCTCGGCTAGAGCTGCGCGGCCCCGACGCCCGGTGCCGGGTGGGGATCGCGGAAGGTGAACGCCGTTGGCCCGGGGCCGTGTTCGCGCACCCGCGCGACCCGTTCCATCGCCTCGGCGATGCTCGGGCGGTGGCCGACCGGAATCCACCACAGGGCCTGGTGCGCGTCGGTCATGCGGTGGAACCACTCACGACGACGGCTCAGTACGCGCAGGTGGTCGGTGTGGTAGGTGAAGTTCCGCAGGGCTTCGACCGACTCCCAGACCGAGCAGTTGATCAGGAGCATGTCGTCGCCCTCGTCGGGGCGGACCCCGGTCGCGTCCTCGCCCGCGTCGTCGACCATGCGCCAGACGAACCCCGGGCTGGACTCGGCGAGTGCGTTGATCTCGGGGAGTTGAGCGACGAAGCCGGCCAACTCCGGTCCGTCCAGCGGGCCGACGATCCGGCCGATGTTGACCTGCGCGAGGTGAAAGACAGTCATGAGCTCAGCATGGCCCGGCCCGACTTCTATCGTCAATGGTTTTTGTTTTTAGAAAGTGCCACGCAACACCCGCCGGGACACGGGTCCATCGACGGCGACCACCGCTCCGGCGCCAGGCCCTCCAGCAGCGCGAGATTCATCCCGCAGACCAAGGCCGGGAACTCCTCGGCCAGCGCGTGGAAGGGGCAGTTGCGCAGCCGCAACGTCTCCCCGTCCCAGAAGGGTTGATAGCCGCGGGCCCGCAACACCTCGACCAGGTCATCGGCGGCCGCATCCGGATGCGCCGCGCCCGCCACCCTCGCCGCCGCCTGCAACTCCCGGTCCAGGCCCGCGTTCTCCACCACCTCGGCGAGCAGTCGGCTGGCCGCGTCGTACGACCGGGGCGGAACGGACACGGCGTGCTCACCCTCGGCACGCCGATACAGCTTCGCCGGCCGTCCCGCCCCCGGCCCCGTGCGCCCGGACAGCCGCCGGAACGACACGGCCAGCAACCCCGCCTCGACCAACTTGTCCAGATGGAAAGCGGCCAACGACCGGGTAATCCCCACCGCTTCCGCGGCCGCCTCGCGTCCCACCTCCTCCGCGGCGGCGACAACGTGTCGATAGAGCCGGCGGCGCACGGGGTCACCCAACACACCCAGCACCGCGAATGCGGAATCGGAATCTTCAGCGGTCACGCGCCGAGTCTATGACCAATGGGAGTACGCAAAACAGCGCCGAGCCCTCGCCGCACGGCTCCCCGCACGGCCCCCTAACGAAGGCCGTGGGGAGGGCCGTTGGCGGGGCTCGGCCCGGTACGCGCGGCAACAGAGCCCCGCTGCGCCGCGCCCCCCAGTAGGCGGCGCCGGGCCCGGCCTGTACCAGAGAACCCCGGCCGGCGCACCGCTGCCCGCAGGCGCCCCTCACGACGAGCGGCCCGTCACCTCTCCTTGAGCTCGCCGAACATCTCGATCAGCCGCTGGGGCGCGTCGTCGTCGAAGACGGTCTCGTAGAAGAGAGCGCCCTCGGTGGCGGCCGCGGCACTACGCGGGAACATGGCCCGCTCGTACTCGCCGAGCGCGGCCTCGACGTCGTCGGGGTGCGCGGCGAGGGCCTTGCCGAGCTCGGCACCGTCGAGCATGGCGAGGTTGGCGCCCTCGCCGTTCGACGCCGTGAGATGGGCCGCGTCGCCGAGCAGGGTCACCCCCGGCACCCGATCCCAACGATGCTCGTTCGGCAGGGCGTTGGCGGGGCGCAGGACCGGTGCGGTGTCGCCATTGGTGATCAGCGCGGTGAGCTCCGGCGCCCAACCGTCGAACTCCTGCGCAATCCGCGCGGCCGCGGAGGCGGGATCGTTGAAGTCGATGCCGGCGAACCACTCCAGTGGCTTGAAGAGCATCACATAGCAGTGGAGCGTCTCGCCGCTCTCCCGGTGCGCCCCGAGCAACTTCCCCGACGCGGGGGCGAACATGGCCCCGCCGCCAACTGCCTTGGCGGTAGCGGGGTGGCGGGTGTCGCCGTCGAACAGATAGGCCTCGACGATCGACACACCAACGTACTCGGGTACCGCATCGGACAGCAGCGGCCGGACCCGCGACCACGCACCGTCCGCGCCGACCAGCAGGCTCGTGGCGACGGTGCTGCCGTCGGCGAAGGTCACCTCGTGACGACCCCCGCCCAGGGCCCGGACGCCGCTGACCTTGTGCCCCCACCGGACGGTGCCGGCCGGGAGCGAGTCGAGCAGCATCTGCCGCAGCTCGCCGCGCTGCACCTCGGGGCGCCCGCCCGTGCCGTCGTCGGCCACGTCGAGCAGCACGGTCCCGTCCCGGTCGAGGACCCGGCACTGCTGGCGGCCCTCCAGGATGAGGCCGCGGAACTCGTCCATCAAATCCGCGTCCTGAAGCGCCAGTTGACCGTTGTAGTCATGGATGTCGAGCAGTCCGCCCTGCGCGCGTGCCGTGGGGGAGGACTCCGCCTCGTAGACGGTGGTCGGTATGCCGTGGAGGTGCAGGACGCGGGCGAGCGTGAGTCCGCCGAGTCCGGCGCCGATGATCGTGACGTGAGTGGTCATGGTGATTCCTTGCAGATCGCACGCCTACCGAGCGGGCACCCGGCAGGAACCCTGACAACGTGCCAGCCCCCGCCGACACCCCACCGACATCGGACCGACGCCCGACCGACAGCCCTCCGATCCGTGCCTGCAACTTCTTGCCGCTGTTCCTTTCCCTCTGACCTGACTGGCCCCACGGTGGTGCGGGGGCGCATGAGGACGACTCGGTGGGGTGCCGGGGCGTCCGGGGGCGCGTCAAACGGGGATGAGGCAGACGCTGTCTGCCTCACGGTCAACGCAGGGCGTGATCCAGCTCGGCCCGGTGTTCACTGACCCATTCATACGCCGCCTGTACCTCACCCACCGCCCCAGCTGCTCTGAGGCGGACCATCGCGAGGTTTCCGGAGTCCGCAGCCGCCTCAATACCGCGCCAACACCTGTCCTGCCACCACAAAACCACGGACACGAGAGCGCGTCGTTCGGCCAGCCCATAAGAGTCAGCGATCAACCTCAACCGTCGCGCAGCTTCGGAGGCGTCTTCGACGCCCGGCCCGAGTCCGAGATACTGCCAACACGCATGGGCGACGTCATGAATGCGCGCACCCGGCGCGGCCAAGTCCCAGTCGATAAAGGCCACGGGGCGCAAGGCACCGTGAACAGGCCGATAGACGGTGTTCTTGGGCGCAAGGTCGTTGTGACACACGACCTCATGCGAGCCGGCCAGTCCCGTGCCTGCCGTGAGGTCATGGAACTCCCGCACGAGTTCGGCAACCCGCACCAGACTTTCGTCGGAGTGCACGGCCGGAGGCTGCTGCGGACCCCAGGCCACATGCCCTTCGAGATAGGTCAGAACCTCGCGTCCTTCCTCGTCGATACCGTGGTATCGCGGCGCCCCACCCCACCCCGCGGCCTCAAACATCCGCAGCAAGTCACCGACGAAGCCAGTGCTCGCCGACACGGGCCGGCGCACGGTGCCGCCAACGCGCACAACGCGATTGACCGACCCACCAGACAACGAAGACTCCGACATTCCTCCATCGTGCACGATCGTCACGTCGACAGGAGCGGGAAGCCTTCGCCTTCCCGCTTGACCTGGTCGCATCGCTGCGCCGACACAGCGGGGTGCGCGAGAGCGAGGAAGCGTTCCGGCTCGCGGCGGACGACCGCTGCTGGGCGGGCAGAAGATCGTGTCGGCAACCGTGTTCCTGAGGGAAGTCCCAGCCGACGTGTTCGAGGAGGACGACGACGAGTTCTACGAGTTCGGTTCTCGATCAGGGTGTTCGCCCTTCAGGGAGGTGCGGCACGAAGGCCGCATCCAAAAGCAGATGCCGTGCACCGCAAGCGCGCGTAATGTGCGCTCCTTGGCAGTGTCTCTTACTCGGCTGGTGATGCGGCCACTGTTTCGGGAGGGTTCGATGGTTGCGGACATAGTCAGGACCTGGGTGGCGGGATGGGCTGTCTCACGGCGGACTCCTCCGCCGGTCGACATGCCCTGGGGTTTCTACATCGAGGTGGCCGACAACCCCGCTGAAAGGGGACGCCATGTCCTGCCGGAGGTTGACGAGGCGTTGGTCCGCAGCGCCGCTGCCTCGGTGGAGGCGCCGCGCACCTGGATGAAGATCCCAGCGGAGCCTGCCGAGATCGAGCCCTGGCTACCGCAAGGGTGGGCCTGGGAGGAGAGCGGGCATCTGATGGCGGTTGACCTGGTCGCCTCGAACCCGGTCGCACCTGAGGGGTACACCGTGACTGTGGAGGCCATCGGTGCTGTCGCCTACGTCCGGGTGTGGGACGCGACGGGCGAGCCGGCGGCTCAGGGGCAGATGGCGCTCCTCGGGGAGGCCACGGTTGTGGACCGGGTGGTGACCGAGGAGGCCCATCGGCGGCGCGGGCTGGGCAACTTCGTGATGCGTACGCTCGCCGACCACGCCGTGGACCAGGGCGCGGTCCTCGGCGTTCTTGGCGCGACCGATGCCGGACGTGCGCTGTACGAAACGCTGGGCTGGAAGAAGCACGCGACGCTGGCGGAGTGCGTCTACCGGCCCTGAGACCAGAAGCGTTGGCCGATCCTGTGCAGCCACCTCAACGCGGGAACGTGGAGGCTCCGCCTCGGCAACCCCTGGCGGGAGCTGCAAGGCGGCGGGACGGTGCGCACCGGATGTTCGTTGCTCTGCTCTGGGGAGCGGTCTCGACCCTTGCCCGGGACGCCGCAACCATGAGGCCGGGCGGACCACTTGGCGGGCGGCGTCGGGCCACGGGGTGGAGGGTTATGCGGTTGCCGGGTGGAGGGGAAGCGGTTCGGGGTGCCGCTGGGTTGGGGCGGTGAGGCGTACGGCGCCGGCTGGCACCGGCACCGCAGCGAAGATCGCGTCCTGCTGCGCCTGGAGTTCGCGGCGACGCTCGGGCGGGGTCCCCGGCAGCCGCTGCTCCTCGTAGATCTCGTGGGTTTCGAGCTGGGCGGCCTTGCTTTCCGGGGTGTGGAACTGGACCTCGAAGACCTGGCCCGAACGTGGCGCACGCCAGGCGGAGTTGACGGCCTTGTAGCCCTGGGGGCGGCCCCAGGTGTTGGACCAGCGTTTGGTGTCGTTGCCCCAGGAGGAGAGCAGCCCGGCGGCTACGGTGACGCCATGGGTGTACTGCCCGGTCGGCCACTGGAGGGTGTAACGGACCGAGTCGTTGAGCGTGGCGAGTGAGGTCCCCACGCTCTGCCCCGGGACCTCCTTCATCTTGGTGGCGACCTTCCGCTTGAGCGAGTCCGGGGACTTCAGCCGCTGGTCGAATCCGACGAGCTGTGCGTGGGTGAGCAGCGCGACGGTGCGGACCTGAGGACTGATGGACCGTTCCGCCCGCCGTGCCCGGGCGAGGTAGGCGTCCACTTCCTTGTTGTCACGGGCGTTGAGGTGCAGCCCGTCCTGACTCCAGCCGCCGTCGGGCGCGGTGACGCGGGCCTGCGCGGACGGGGCGATCGCGGTGGCATGGGACGGGGTGACCGGGGCGGCGGTGGCGGTCTGCACCGCGCCCGTTCCCAGGGCGGCGGCGAGGGCGGTGGCCAGCGCAGCCCGGGTGATGGAGCGGCCGGTGGGGTGGTGGTGGGACATTGGCGTGCGACGTTCCTCTCTGCCGGGCCGTATCGCTACGGCTGCCGCACTCAGCCCGCCGGGTGCTCGCCGGGCTCGGTGCGGCCGTATGACAAGAAGTGCAACGGGCGACGGGCGCATCGGTAGCCGTCTGCACGGCTATTGGGCAGTACCTGGCCGGAACGCTGCGCAGGAAGGCCCGAATCGGACGTCGCGCAACCGCACAACAGGCCCGGACGGTTCCGGGGGGAGCGGCTAAGGACGTCGACGCGGAGGCATGGACCGCGGCGATCAATGTGATCCGCATGCCCGCGCCGCCCTGTGAAGGGCGATTCCTGCACCGGGACTTCCACCTCGGCAACGGGGCTGTACTGGCAGGTTCGGGATGTGGTGGCGTTCTCCGAAGAAGAGCAGTTGGTGGCGCAGCCATGACGGGAGGCAGGGCGGACAGCGCTGACGACGCGCGCCGTGGAGAACCGGCTGGATACCTGTGCCACCGCTCTGATGGTCGCGCGGGGCTGAGCCAAGGCGATCCGGGGCGCGGGCCCGGCCGCGAGTGCCGGGCCCGCCTTCCCTGCCCGGCAAACGCCTGCCGGCACCTGGCGCCGGTGGCCTCCTACTGCACTGGCTCCAGGAATTCGAGCCGGTTGCCTACCGGGTCTTCGGAGTAGAAGCGCTTGTGGCCTGGCAGATTGTCGTCCCAGACGACCTGAGCGCCGTGTTCCTTCAGGTGGGCGGCGTATCCCTCGATCCCGGTGACGCGCAGCCCCGGGTGGGCCTTCTTCGCGGGCCGGAAGTCGGCCTCGATGCCTAGGTGGAGTTGGACTGGTCCGGCCTGGAACCAGCAACCGCCCCGAACCGCGAGGGCCGGCGGTTTGGGTATCTCCGCCATGCCGAGCACCTCCCCGTAATACCTCCGCAATTGGTCCTCGCTGCCGGGAGGGGCGGCGAGTTGGATGTGGTCGACGGCAATGAGCATGACTCTCCTTCTCGTCGGTAGACGGTCATGGCATGCATGGCTGTGGAGCGCGTGCAGGAGGTGAGGTGCGGTCGTCCGTGGCATGGGCCGGCCACGTGAGTTCTCAGGACGTGCACCACGAACCGCCCCGCACGGAGCGGCACCCCTGCCCATCCTGTCGTCACCGGGCTCTCCTCGCCACGGCCGGCACCATGATGTTGGTGTTGCCCCGGCTCGCGCGAGTCGGCAATTCCTTGCCCTGTGGTGAACGCCCATGGAAACCACAGGTCTTGGCGGCAGCGGGATCCGGGGGCAGCCTGCTGCGCGAATGAATGGTGGCTGTGTCCGTCTGTCCGATGGGCTAGGCGCACAGCGCGCATGCGAGGCGGTGTCAGTAGGGTGCTATGTCGAACAAGGAGGCGCTGCACATGAGATTCCGCCTGAACGCGATCACCCGCGAGGAGCATCTGGCCTTCGTCACGGCCCTGCCCTCGGTGAGTCACCTGCAGATTCCCGCCTGGGGAGATGTGAAGCCCGACTGGCGGGCGGAGAGCCTGGGTTGGTTCGACGGCGATGACCGCCTCGTTGGTGCGGGGCTGGTGTTGTTCCGGTCATTGCCAAAGCTCAAGCGGTACCTTGCCTATCTGCCCGAAGGGCCGGTCATCGACTGGGACGCACGGGACCTTCGGTCATGGCTGGAGCCGATGCTCGCCTATCTCAAAGGGCAGGGGGCCTTCTCGGTGAAGATGGGGCCACCCGTCGTCGCTCGCCGCTGGAGTGCCGAAGCGGTCAAGGACGCGATCGCCGATCCTCAGGCCGTGCGGCTGCGCGATGTCGAGGCCACCACGTACGAGCCGCAGGCTGTCGACGTCGCTGATCGGCTGCGCCGGATGGGTTGGCGGCAGGCGGAGCCTGACCGCGAAGGTGGGTTCGCCGCGGGTCAGCCGCGCTATGTGTTTCAAGTCCCGTTCGTTGGCCGGTCGTTGGAGGAGATCCAGCGTGGTCTGAACCAGCAGTGGCGCCGCAACATCAAGAAGGCCGAGAAGGCCGGCGTCAAGGTTGTCGAGGGCGGCTACGAGGACCTGCCCGCCTTCTACGGCCTCTACGTCGAGACTGCTGAACGGGACCGGTTCATTCCCCGCCCCCTGGCCTACTTCGAGCGTATGTGGACAGCGCTGACGTCCGAGGACCCCAACCGCATGCGCCTCTACCTCGCCCAACACGAGGGTGAAGTGCTCGCAGCAGCAACGATGCTGACCGTTGGCGAGCATGCCTGGTACTCCTACGGGGCCTCAACCAGCCGGAAACGCGAAGTCCAGCCGAACAACGCGATCCAGTGGCGGATGATGTCCGATGCTCACGCACTGGGCGCGAGCATCTACGACTTCCGTGGCATCACCGATACCTTGGAGGAGAACAACCATCTCCTGGGCCTGCTCCGCTTCAAAGTCGGCACCGGAGGCCAGGCCGTGGAGTACCTGGGTGAGTGGGACTTTCCACTCAACAGGATCCTGTACAAGGCTCTTGGCCTTTACATGTCCCGCCGCTGACTGCGACAGAGCGCAGGCACTGTCCCAGTGGAGTTACTGGTCGAGCACGGTCCCTGGCGCCGCAGTCGTACGTGAATGTGCTCGCCGCGTCCAACTCCCTTGCATCGTCGGCGACCTCACCGATGCGCACCGGTCCTCCTCTGCTCGGGCGGCCCGCCCGACTTGCACCTGACGTCAACGTCAGGTTCTAGCGTAGTGGGCGTCGGTGCTCGCCGAACACTCACCCCACCGATCCCATGAGACGGCCGGTCCCGGCCGCGTGGAAAGGCAGAACGTCATGCGCGCAGTTCGCTATCACGAGTACGGCGGTGTGGAGACCCTTGTGGTCGAGCGGGTGCCGGACCCCCATCCCGGGCCGGGCGAGATCCGCGTCCGCGTCGCGGCGGCCGGTGTCAACCCCGTTGACTGGAAGGTGCGTTCCGGGGTGGTACAGGAGGCGCTGCCCGTGGACCTGCCCGCGATTCCCGGGCGTGAGGCCGTCGGCCTGGTCGACGAGATCGGTGCGGGTGTGCAGGGGGTGAGCATCGGCGACCGCGTCTTCGGGCTGGGCGGCGTCACCGGCGCGACGCTTCCCGCGGTGTGCGCCGCGGGAAGCCCGTACCTCCAGCTCGGTCGCCGAGCGACGTTACGCAGCCGTCACCCGCCGCCCCTCGCCCGCAGCAGCCCGGGTCAGCATCCCGGCGAGTTCGTCGGGGACGGAGAGCATCGGCCAGTGCCCGGTGTCGAGTTCGAAGAACCGCACCTGTGGCTCCGCGAGCACCGCGAAACGCGGATCTCCGCTCCGTACCAGGGATTCGACCGTGGCCACGCTCATTCCGGTCCTGGTGCCGAAGATGCCGGTCATGGGCAGTTTCGCGGCGGCTCCTGACAGTCGTAGTGGTTGGGTGAGGGGGCCCAGTGGTTGCGGTGCGGCCAGGCGGGCGAGTCGGGCCAGCGCGCTCGCGGGGACGCCGGCGAGCCTGTTCTGGGCCTGTGGGTCGGAGCCGTCGAGCACGGGTGTGGGAATCCGCCATCCGTCCTCGGCCTGCTCGGCCCGTCGCCGCCAACCGTCGCGGACCACCGGGTCGGGCTCGAAGTCCCGGACCAGGCCGTGTACCGAGTAACCGTCCATGGGCATGGGCGCGTTGACATACACCAGCCGGGAAACCCGTTCCGGCCGCCGGTCAGCGGCCCCCAACACCGGGAAGCTGCCGTGACAGTGCGCAACGAGCACCACCTGCGGCTCCTCCAGGTGATCGATGAGCTGTACCAGGTCCTCGATATGGGTCTCCAAGTCCGTTTCCGGACCCGCCAGGTGACGACGCTCTCCCAGCCCCGTGAGCGTCGCCGCGTACGCCCGTTCCCCCAAGCCTCCCAGCCGTTCCGCGACTTCGCTCCACAGCCAGCCACCCATATGTCCGCCCGGCACCAGCACATACGCCGTCATCAACGCCTCCTCGCACGCCTCGGTTCGCGCGGCCGGCCCCCGTTGGTCCGGCCGCGCTTGCCGTTACGGTAGGAACTCCCCCTAAGGGAGGTTCAAGGCATGACAGCACCCGCATCCGCTTCCGCGTCCTTCTCCGAGCCCATTTCCGTGCCTTCCGAGGGCACGTGGAGCATCGGCGAACTCGCCCAACAGGCAGGCGTCACCGTCAAGACCGTCCGCTTCTACTCGGACCGCGGCCTGTTGCCCGAAGCCACCCGCAGCACCGGCGGCCACCGCCGCTACGGCCCCGAGGCCCTGGACCGCCTCCGCCTCATCCGCTCGCTGCGCGCCCTCGACCTCCCCCTTCCACAAGTGGACCGCGTCCTCGCCCGCGACGACCCCGGCACGGATCCCGACACTGCGCTTCAGGACGCCCTCGCCGACCAACTGAACGCACTGGGCTCGCAATTGACCGCCCTGCGTTGGCGCGAGGCCGCCCTCCACCTCCTTCACGACTGCACGACCGCGGAACGCGCCGACCGTCTTCGACTGATAGGCGCCATGGCCACTCCGCCCAACACCACTGCCCTGGCCCGTTTTTGGCGCCACATCCTCCCCCCACGCCTGCCGGCCCGACTGCTGTCCACGATCCTCGACGAGGCCATCCCACAACCCCCCGCCGACCCGACCCCGCCACAGGTCCTGACCTTCGCCAGTCTCCACGCCGTTGTCACCAACCCACATGTCCTGGACATCAACATCTGCGGCCCCGCCCCCCGCCCTCCAAGCGGCCCCTGCCGCCCGGCCGTCCTCTACGAAGGTCTGCGCGAGGCATACGAACTGGCCGCAACAGACGTACAAACCCAACAGGCCCCGCATGCCGGGGAAGCCCTCGACTGCTTCGTCGCCGCCCACGCCGGTCTCCGCAACACCCCGGACACCCCGGCCTTCCGCCGCCAACTCAGCACCCAGTTGGCACACATCGCCCATCCGCTGATCGACCGCTACTGGCAACTCGCCGCCGAAGTCCCCACCCCCTCCCCGAAACCCACCATCGGCGCCTGCGACGACTGGCTCCGCACCGCACTGGACACCCAACTCGCCTAGCCAGCCGTAGGCGTGGGGGCGGTGCTCGTGCACCGACACGGCGCGGAGTACGGGCGCTTCCCCTCGTCCGTCGCGAAGACGAAGGTCGCGCCCGAGGCGGGGACGTGGATCGCGCACGGGGGGCAGCTCGACCGTTAGCGCGGGTCGACGGCGCGGACGAGCGCGATGCCCTGGCCGAGGTTGGTCAGGCGGGCTTCGAGGGTGTCGCCCGCAGGGTACAGACGGATGGTGTCGACGCCGCTGTCCCGCCAGACCTTGAGCCGGTCGCGGACCATCTCCTCGGTCCCGATCAGCGTGGTGGCCAGGACCATCTCGTCGGTGATCAGGGCCGTGGCACCGTCGCGGTCTCCGGCCTGCCACCGTGCGAGGACCTCGGCTGCGGTCTCGGCCCAGCCTTGGCGGCTGTAGGCGCGGTTGTAGAAGTTGGTGGTGCCCGAGCCCATGCCGCCCAGGGAGAAGGCGAGTTCCTTCTTCCGGGTGGCGAGGGTGGCCGACAGTTCCCCCTCGGAGAGGATGTTGATCTCCGCGCCCTGGCAGATGTCCAGGTCGGCTCGTTGGCGGCCGGCTCGGGCCAGTCCGGTGTCCAGGTGGGTGAAGTAGGCGTCGGCGCCTTCGGGCAGGAAGCTGGTGCCCAACCAGCCGTCGGCGACCGCGCCGGTCAGTTCCAGCATCTTGGGCGACAGGGCGGCCAGATAGATCGGTACCGACCCGGCCGGGGCACTGAGCCGCATGGGACGCCCCTCGCCGTCGGGCAGGGGGATGCGGTACTGGCTGCCGTGGTAGGTGATCTTCTCGCCGGTGAAGGCGGCGCGGAGGACGTCGACGGTCTCCCGCATCCTGGCCAGCGGCCGCGCGAAGGGGATCCCGTGAAGACCCTCCATCACCTGGGGCCCCGATGCTCCCAACCCCAGTAGGAAACGGCCCTCGGAGATGTCGGCGAGCGTCATGGCGGTCTGCGCGACGGTGACCGGAGAGCGGGTGCCGAGCTGGATCACGCCCGAGCCGAGCAGGATCGTGCTGGTGCGGGCCGCGAGGTAGCCCAGTGGGGAGGGCGCGTCGCTTCCCCACGCCTCGGCCACCCAACAGACGTCGAGCCCCAGGCGTTCCGCTTCGACGACGAAGTCGCTGGTCTGCCGCCAGGGGTCGCTGGACGCCTCGATGGTGGTCGCGGTACGCATCAACTCCCCGCCTCCGCCAGGTCCTTGATGGCGGCGAGGTTGGCCTTGATTCCGCTCTCGAACTCCCGCAGTCGCACGAAAACGATCTTCTGTTCCTTGTCGGGCATCGCCTCGATGGCGACGCTCAGCCCCGACGGTGCGGGCCCCATCTGCGCCCACTGTTCCAGCACCGTGCCGTCCGCCTCGCCGTGGAGGGTGAAACGCCACTTGCTGGTCGGGACGGCCGGATCTCCCACCGCCCAGCAGAACCGCCGCGGGGCCTCCCACTCCACCACCGTGCTGACGGTCTCCCACTGCCCCAGCGACGGGTGCGCGCTGCGTCCCGTGAAGCGGTGACCGATACCGGGCCCGGTCGCACCGTCCAGCCACTCGACCTCCTGCAGTTCGCTGCTGAGGCGGGGCATGACGCGGATGTCGCTGACGTACCGCCACACCCGTTCCGGCGGTGCGTCGATGAAGACGCGTGAGGCCACGGTGGGGATGTCGGCGTAGACCTGTCCGGTCCAATCCATCGGGGCTGCCTCCCTTTCGGACCGTCGCGGCCCAACTGCCGCCCTGCCACGTCCATGGTTGCGTAGATAGACCGACTCGGGCAAGACCGTCCCCGCCGCAGACAACTCAGTCTCGTAAGGAGACCCATACACTCGCGGCATGAGGCGTACCTCCTTCGCGAACTGGCCATGCTCGGTGGCCCGGACCATGGATCTGCTCGGGGACTGGTGGACGCCGCTGGTCCTGCGCGAGGCTTTCTACGGAATCCGCCGGTTCGGCGACTTCCAGCAGGAACTGGGGATCGCCCGCAACACCCTCTCGGAGCGGCTGCGCCGCCTGGTGGAAGCGGGCCTGATGGAGAAGCACGTGTACGAGACGCAGCCCCTGCGGCACGAGTACCTACTGACCGAGTCGGGGCGGGACTTCCACAGCGTCATCCTGGCCATGACCAGTTGGGGCGACCGATGGCTGGCAGGTGAGGCGGGAACACCCGTGCTGACCCGCCACGAGACCTGCGGCCACGACGCGCACGCGGACGTCGTGTGCTCGCACTGCCGACAGCCGATGGAGTGGGCCGATGTCACGCCGCGGCCCGGCCCCGGCTACCCGACCAAGCTCCTGAACCGCCCCGACGTCCGGCGGCGGTTCCCTCTGGACGAGGCCCAAGACCCGGTGGCCTCCGACCGACCGGCGGACACCGAGGCTTGACCCGCGGTATCGGCCACCGGCGCTGCCGAGCGCGATCAGACGGCTCCCGCCACCGCGCGGCGGCGGGCGAACGGCCCCGCGCGAGGGCCTCCAGTTGGTGTCCGGGAACGGGCGCACGGCGATCTCGGCGTTGGTGGCATCCCTAGCTGCCAGGCGCACAACCCAGGCTTCCTGGGCGGTCAGTTCATGGCCCCGCTGCCGGAAGTCCCGCCGCTGGTGGAGGGCTTCGGCAACGGGCAGCTCCGATCCCCGGCGCGTCGTCGACCACTACCGGGATCCGCTCCCACCTGATGGCAGGCTGGGCAGGAGGCCCCTGAGCGCTCGGGGGCTCGCAACACGGCACCGAGACGAGGTTCGCCATGCCCGTGCATCGCATTGGACTCGTTGTCCATCAAGGCCGTGCCGCTGCCTTGGATGCCGCCCGTCGCGTGCATGCCTGGTGCGACGCGCAGGGCCTCCCCTGCACCGAGATCGACGTCTGGTCGACGGACCATCAGCGCCGCTCCGGCCGCGAGGAGGCGCACGCGGCCGGGGACCCCGACCTGGTCGTCACCCTCGGCGGGGACGGGACGTTCCTGCGCGGCGCCCGGATCGCGGTGAAGACCGGGGCCGCGGTGCTCGGCGTCGACCTCGGAAAGGTCGGGTTCCTCACCGAGGTGCCGGCCACGGACATCACCGTGGCCCTCGACGCCGTCCACGCGGGCCACGCGCTGGTGGAGGAACGCATGACCTTGACCATGCGGGCCTCCAAACCACCGGAGCTGCCCGCCGAGTTGGAGGAGTTCCTCTGTTACGGGCGCGGCCCCGCTCTGCCGCCGCCCCCGGTGCGCCCCGAGAGCACCGTGCGCGACGGCTGGGGCATCGCCCTGGACGTCAACGCCCTCAACGACGTCGTCGTGGAGAAGCTCGCCCGCGACCACCAGGTCACCGCAGGCGTCTACATTTCAGGACGGCTGCTGGCCGCCTACTCCGCGGACGCGCTCGCGGTCGCCACGCCCACCGGCTCGACCGCCTACTGCTTCGCCGCCGGCGGTCCCGTGCTCTCCCCGCACATGGACGCCGTCGTGTTCACGCCGATCGCGCCCCACATGACCTTCAACCGCACCGTCGTGGCGGCCCCCGACGAACCGGTCGCCCTCCGCATCCTGCCCAACTCCGGCCGCGCCGCGGTCAGTATCGACGGCCAGCTCCGCGGCGTGCTCGAACCGGGGGACTGGATCGGCGTCTACCGCGCCCCGCAACGCGCGCGGCTCATCCGCCTCCACCCCACCGACTTCTACGGCCGCCTCCGGGACCGGTTCCGCCTCACCGACGCGCCCGCCACGGAGACCGACGGTGAGTCCCCGCCCTTCATGCGCCCCGACGCTCCCTTGCCGCCGGACCTGGCGGACCTGCGGCTGCCGCCTCCCACAGCAGCGCGCTGAGCGCCCACGCACTCTTTCCGCGCCGCACCGCCGTGTGGGCCGCGATGGTGGGCCGGTGGTTCGCGCGTTCAGCTTGGGGGCCTGTGCGGGAGGCCGGCCACCCGGCGGAGGGCCGACTTGAAAGTGGCGTATTCCCGCCTGCCCATCGCCTTCGCGTGACGCGCCTCGATCGTGCGCATGATGGCGGCGGCGGTCTCCATCTGGAGCAGGCCGCGCTCGGTGGGGTGGACCAGTTTGGCGCGGCGGTCTGCGGGATCGGGTCTGCGCTCGACGTACCCCAGGCGTTCGAGATCGTCGACGAGGGATCCGATGACCTGCTTGTGCCGTCCGGAGGCGAGGGCGAGTTCGCTGGCCCGGACGCCGTCCGGACGTAGGTGGGCGAGGACGGCGCCGGCACGCGGCTGGATGTCGTCGAAGCCCTGCTCGGCGAGCTCGGCGAACAGCTCGCGTTGAACGGAGATGAGGACCTGGGCGGCAAGTACGCCGAGGTCTGGTTCCGTGGTCTGGTTCCTGGTCAATGCAGCTCCCGTCTCGCTGATCGTCCACCGCCCCGCTCCGTGGGGTGCTTGCGCCCTGTCGGGCCGAGGCATAGCGTGGGGTAAGTAGTCACGAATATTGACTATCAAGATTAGTGACCGATGAGCTGTGTCTCAACCCGATGAGGAGTGCGAGATGAGCGAGCGCAGCAAGTTCCTGGAACCGCTCACGCGGGAGAACGCCGCCGTGGTGCTGGTCGACCACCAGGTGGGCCTGTTGTCCGGCGTCCGCGACATCACCGTCGACGAGCTCAAGCACAACGTGACGGCGCTGGCCAGGGCAGCGACGGCCTTGGGCATCCCGCTGGTCGTGACCACCACCGCGGCCGACAGCATGTGGGGTCCGACCACCCCTGAGCTGGTCGAGGCGCTGCCGGCCGGACAGCGGATCATCGACCGCAGCACGGTCAATGCCTGGCACGACAACCGCGTCCGCGAGGCCATCGAAGCCACCGGCCGACAGAAGCTGATCTTCGCCGGGGTGTCGCTGGAGGTGTGCGCGGCGCTGCCCGCGTACGCCGCCACCGCCGCCGGATACGACGCGTACGTCGCCGTGGACGCCTCCGGCACCTTCAGTCAAACGAAACGGCAGGCGGGGCTGTTGCGCATGCAGCAGGCGGGCGTCATCGTCAGCGACTACGCCACCCTCATGGTCGAGGCCCTGGCGGACAACGCGGCACCCGAGTCCGGTGCCGTCTACGCCGCCCTCGACATGCCGTTCGCCGTCCTGGTCGGTCAGATCTCCGCCGCCCGCCAGGCATAGCGGCCTTCGGCAGCCCCGGCGAGACGCAACCAGGTGACCGGGGGCAGCCGCGTCGCCCCGGTGCGCGGACGGGCACCGGACCCGTGACGTGCGCCGCCGAAGTACCGCGCGCCGGCGGCCGGTTCGAGGCGACGAAGTGGGCCGTAGGGCGCCGTGGGCATCGCGCATCGCGAACGGGCCAACATTCAGCGGACACGGCGATGACGCGCCGGCGGTCGTTCCGTCCGCCGCATACTGGCCCGGATGGTCTCTCAGCTCCGTGACGAGGAACGGGTGGTGTCCGTGGCTCCGGAATCGACGGTCCACAGCGTGACGTACGATCTGCTACGCGCCCTTCAACTGACCACGGTCTTCGGGAATCCCGGTTCGACGGAGCAGCCGTTCCTCCAGGAATTCCCCGACGACTTCACCTATGTGCTGGCGCTGCAAGAGGCTTCGGTCATCGCCATGGCCGACACCTTCGCCCAAGTCACCCGGCGCCCGGCGCTGGTCAACGTCCACTCCTCGGCGGGGCTGGGCAACTCCCTGGGCAATCTGGTGGCCGCATACCACGGCAACACCCCCCTGATCATCACGTCCGGGCAACAGCACCGCGAGATGGTCATCGGCGAGCCGTACCTGGGCAATCGGGACGCGACCACCATGCCGAAGCCATGGGTGAAGTGGTCCTACGAGCCCGCCCGCGCCGAAGACGTGCCGAACGCCTTCATGCGGGCCTACGCGATGGCCCTCCAGCCGCCGGCGGGGCCGGTCTACCTGTCGATTCCGCTCGACGACTGGAAACGGCCGCTGGCCGGCCCGGCGCCTGTGCGCACCGTGAGCGATCGGGTCGTCCCCGACGAGCAGCGGCTTCGGTCCTTCGCCGACCGCATCTCGGCAAGTAGCCGCCCGGCGCTGGTCTTCGGGCCGGAGGTGGACCGCAGCGGCGGATGGGACGCGGCGATCGCCCTGGCCGAGAAGGTGCGCGCGGCCGTTTACGGGGCCCCCTTGCTGGACCGCGCCTCGTTCCCCGAAGACCACGCACTCTTCTGTGGCCCGCTCGGCATCTCCATCAAGGCCGTCAGCGATCGGCTGGCCGGGCACGACCTGGTCGTCGTGATCGGCGGCGAGGTGTTCCGCTACTACCCCTACGTTCCCGGCGACTACCTCCCGGCAGGGACGGAACTGCTCCAGATCACCGCGGACCCCGAAGTCGCCGCGGCCGCGCGGAGGGGCGACAGCCTCCTGGGTGATCCCAAGACCGCCATGGACCAACTCCTCGAACTCGTCGCGGACGGGTCGGCGCGTGCCACCCCCAGGGCGATGGAGAGGCCGCGGAAACTCCCCGCGACACCGAGCCGCCCGCTCACCCCTCCAGAGGTCTACGCGTCTCTCAGCAAGCTCAGGCCGCTCGACGCCGTCATCGTCAACGAGTCGACCTCCACCATGGCCCAACAGATCGAGTGGCTGCCCACCACCGCGTCGGGATCCTTCTTCGCCACGGCCAGCGGAGGCATCGGATGGGGTACTCCGGCGGCGGTGGGGGTCGCCTTGGCCGACCGCAGCAGGGGTACCTCCCGACCCGTTGTCGGCCTCATCGGCGACGGGTCGTTCCAGTACTCCGTCCAAGCCATCTGGACCGCCGCCCAGCACAAGCTGCCGATCGTCTACGTGGTCATGCGCAACAAGGAATACTCCATCCTCAAGTCCTTTGCGGAGCTGGAGGAGACACCCGGTGTTCCGGGACTCGACCTGCCCGGCATCGACATCGTTTCCCTGGCCCACGGCTTCGGCTGCCGCGCCGTCGCCGTCGACACCACCCAGGACCTGGAACGCGCCTTCACCCAGGCCCTCACCGCCGAAACCCCAACGGTCATCGTGGTCGCCACGCAACCGCAGAAGGCCGCTCTCTAGCGTGATCCCGCACGCTTGGGTGCGGGGGATGTCCGGTGGATCGCCGGTCTGAGGCGGGCGGGTGGCTGCGGTGCGGCCCGCCGCCGTGGGGGCGAACGCCCCGTCGTGCGGCGCGTGTTCATGCGGCGGGGGTGAGCAACTCCTCCGACAGCGTCCACAGGCGTTGGGCGTTGTCCGGGTCGACGGCGTAGCGCGCGACGCCGTGCAGGGTGCCGGTGCGGCGGTCGACGGTGGCGGTCTCGTTGCAGTCGACGAAGTAGCGGCCGCCGATGCCTTCGAGGAGGGGCGAGGTGGCGAGGAGCACGGAGGTGGCGGCGCCCTGCTCAACCGTCTTGATGAGTTCGGCCGGGACCCGGCCGCTGCCTCGGCCGCCGGTGTGGCGCTGGAGGTTGGTGTAGATGGCGCCCGGCATCAGGGCGTTGGCGGTGATGTTGTCGTCGGCCCAGCGGCGGGTGGCCTCCACCGCGAAGAGGATGTTGGCGGTCTTGGACTGGCCGTAGGCGAGCCAGGGGTCGTAGCGGCGGAAGGCGAAGTTGACGTCGTCCCACACGACGGGTGACTGCTGGTGGCCGGTGGAGCTGACGACGACGATCCGGGCGGCGTCGCTGGCGGCGAGCGCATCGTGCAGACCCGTGGCGAGGGCGAAGTGGCCCAGGTGGTTGGTGGCGAACTGCCATTCCCAGCCCCGTTCGGTGTACTGCTCGGGGCAGGCCATGACGCCGGCGTTGTTCACCAGGATGTGCAGCGGGCCCTGCCAGGCGGCGGTGAAGGCCGTGATGGACGCCGGATCGGTGAGGTCGAGGTGGGCTACGTGCAGTTCGTGGTTCCCGGTCGCCGCGGTGATCTGTTCGGCGACGCGTTCGCCCGCTGCCACGTCGCGGACCGCCAGGGTCACGGCAGCCCCCGTACCGGCCAGGGCACGGGCCGTTTCCGCGCCGAGTCCGGAGGAGGCGCCGGTGACCAGTGCGCGGCGGCCGGTGAGGTCGATGCCGTGGGTGACTTCTGCGGCCGTGCTGGCGAAACCGTAGGGCGTGGTGATGGGGGTGGACATCGAGGAACTCCTGGAGATGGGTGGTGTGTTGACGTGGAGGTGTCAGGGGGTGAGCATGCGGTCCTGTTCTTCCGGCGGCGTGCCGTCGTGCCAGTCCAGTACCTCGCCGAAGCGGATCAACTCGCCGTACAGGGCCGGGTCGACGCGCTCGGCGAACACGAGGTCGAGCACGGCCCGGGCCGCCTCGGACGGTGACTGGGCCTGGCTGTAGTCGCTGAACCACGGCCGGGAGGTCGCGGTATCGACCATGCCGGGACAGACCGAGGCCACCAGCGTGTCGGTGGCGAGGTCGTGTTCGCGGCGTTCGGCGGCGACTGCGCGTACGGCGGCGACCTGCGCCACCTTGGAGGGCACGTTCAGCCACCGTGGCCAACCCGCTTCCGCAGCGGTGTTGTTGTGGAGGGCGGTGCGCCAGGACTCGACGGCGTACTCGACCTGGTCGAGGCTCGCGCCGTCGAACAGCGGGTGCAGCCGTGGCGCCAGGTGGCCGAGGGTGCCGAGACTGCTGGCCACGACGATCAGCCGGCCGCCCGGACGCAGGACCGGGCTGAAGGAGCGCAGGACCGCGAGGGTGGCGGTGTTGGAGACGTCGATGAACTCGTCGGCCCGCTCGGCCTGCGATTCCCCGGGCAGCAGACGGGCGACCGCGTTGGAGAGGACGATGTCGGCGCCGCCGTACCGGTTCCTGAGCTCGTCGGCGAGGCGGGCGACGGCCTGCGTGTCGGTGACGTCCAGGAGTCCGCCCTCGACACGGGCGCGGGTGCCGGGCAGTTGGGAGACCTCGCGGGCGGCGTCCGCTACGCGCTGGCGGTGGCGTCCCGTGAGCAGGACCAGGTCCTGCGGGTTCATGCGGGCCGCCAGTCCTGCGACGAGGGCGCGGCCGAGTCCTTGGTTGGCACCGGTGACGAGGGCGATGCGGGAAGGGTTCACGTCTGCCACGCTAGGGATCACGCCACCATGCGTCCAACGAATGTTGCGCACATATACCATGCGTAATCGTCATGGACTTCACGGATGTGTCACTGACCGCGTTGCGGGTTTTCCGAGCCGTCGCCGAGCAAGGGACGTTCACCGCGGCCGCGGTGTCGCTGGGCTATACCCAGTCGGCGGTGTCCCGCCAGATCGCCGCGATCGAACGGGCCGCGGGTGCCGAACTGCTGGAGCGGCGACGGGACGGGGTGCGGCTCACCTCGGCGGGTCGCACGGTGCTGCGCCGCGCGAAGGTCGTGCTCGACGAGATCGACGCGACCGCGAGGGAACTGTCGGGTATGCCCGGGCGAGGAGGGACGGTCCGACTGGGTTGGGTACCCAGTGCCGGCGCCGTGCTGGTGCCCCGGGCCCTGACCGCGCTCCGCCGGACGGACCCGGAGATCCAGGTCGTCGGCCGGGAGGGGGGCACCCCGGCGCTGACGCGCGCCCTGCGGGCCGGCAGCATCGATCTCGCCCTACTGTCGTCGGCTCCACCGTTTCGGCCACCGGACGCCGAGTCGCCTCCGCTCGCGCTGCGGACACTCACCGAACGGGCACTACTGCTGGCCGTGCCCGCAGCCCACCCCCTCGCCCGCGGAGACTTCGTCGATGTCGTCGACCTGCGTGGGCAACGCTGGATCGTCGGGTCCTCTTCGGGCGAGGATCGCGTGATGGGTGTCTGGCCGGGCTTGGACGAACGGCCCGAGATCGTCTGCACGGCGCGGGACTGGCTGGCCAAGCTCCAACTCGTGGCCGCCGGCTGCGGGTTGACCACCGTGCCCGCCGCGCTCGCCGCCGCCGTACCGCCGGGTGTCCGCGTCCTCTCCGTGCACGGGGGCCCTCAAGAGCAGCGGCGCCTGCTGCTCGCCCGACTGCCCCAGCCACCGACCGAGGCGGTCACCCGCCTCGCGGCCGCCCTGCGGGCCGCTGCGCTGGACAACGATGCCCCCGCTCCGCCCATCTGACCGTCTGGGGAGACGGCAACGGCGCCCCGGACACTCAGCTGGCCCCACGATCCCTGGTCGCCTTCGACCACTCAAGACATCGCCACTCATTCATCCAACGGGCCCCACCACCCGGACAGCCACCCCGAACGACGCGCCCCCTGAACTGGCCTCAGGTATACGTCAGACGGGCGGCTGAGGTGCCCAGGCCGGTGGGGCCGTGGGGAATGGCGGTCTCAAGTTGGTCGAGCTCCCACAGCACGCCGTGCAAGAAGCGCTCGATGTCGCCCCGGAACCGCAGGCGCCAGACAGGCGTCATCGAGGGGGCCGTCTTGGGCCACAGGTCGTCAAACGCCCGCTCCACTGGGTTCTGGGACGTCAACTGCGGCCGGGGCAGGGCATCAACGGGTAGAAAGTGCAGCAGACGACCTACCTGTCGTCGCGCGGTCGCACGGTCGATGTGCTGCCTGAACAGCGGCAGGAAGAGATCGTCGACGAACCACAGGGCCACATGCCAGTCGGTGACCAGGTCCAGTTCGTCCGCCGTGGCGTCCGGATGCGTCAGCGCCGTCCACAACGGGAAGTCCGCCTCGTCGAACTTCCGCTCGCTCCATCGCTCCGGCCAGGGGGTGGTGTACTCGGGGTCGAGCAGCCCGACCTGATGCGCCCACTGCTTCACCTGCCCACGAGTCCGGCTCAGATGGGGGTTGGTGCGTGCGGTGAACGGCATGTGAAAGACGGGCTGTTGCAACTGCGGCTCCATGCCCGCATCCTGCACGGCCGTCACAGCTCTTACACGCACGGTGCGACGTCTTCGCCGGCGTGAGTGGTGACTCGCGCCCGGGAACTCGGGGGCAGCCCCGAGTGCTTGCGTAACTGGTACCGCCAGGTCAATCTGCGCCGGGACGCGCCACACGATTAGGGAAGGCTGCCCCAGATCCGCCGGGCCGCGGAGGGCGGGGCCGCCGGTGGGAGTCGCAAGGCGCGAACCTTTTAGCAGTCCACTCGGTGTTGCGCAAGAGTGCATTGGGGGCGCATTGAGGTTTGTTGGAGTGTTGATGGAGCTTCAATGCGCCCCGGGCGTGATGCGTGGTGAGCGCGAGCGGGAAGCGTTGTTGGCCTGTTCGGAATCGGCCAAGGTGTGGCTGTATATCGCCCGCCACAGGGCGCCGTTCGTATGTCGATGGCAAAGCCTTCGTGTTTCTTACTCGTGAATCGGCAGGTCGGTGACGTCAAAGGGAAAGGAGGGAGCGTTCGGACGCTTAGGGGCGGTGGGGCGCTGGTTCCGTCGTGGTGTGTGATCACATGGGCGGGCCGGTTCGCGGACTGGTCAGGTGTGAAGGTTTTGTGGTGTACCGTACTGACGCTCGGCCGATTTTCGTTCGGAATATCGGCCAATGCCGTAGCGCATAGGTGGGGTTGGGGCGCGGGTGCGATCCCGATCACCTCCTGGTTTGTCAGTGGGAAGGAAGGAGCAGGGGGAAGCTATGGCCAACGTTTTTGACGATGAGTCCGCCCGATTCATCGTTCTGGTCAACGAGGAGCGTCAGTACTCGCTCTGGCCCGCCGCCACAGAGGTGCCGGGCGGCTGGCAGGTCGCGCGGCCCGAGGGCGCGCGCCAGGAGTGCCTGGAATTCATCGAGTCCACCTGGACCGACATGCGACCGGCCAGTCTGGTCGCGGCCATGGAGGCCCAGGGCTCCTAGCCCACGGTCGTGACCAGGGCAAGTACGGCTGTGGCGCGCCCGATTGAGGGCGCGCCCACCGGTGGTGCCGCATGGTCACGGCCGTGCCATCCGCCATCGCCCGTGCCGGGCGGTGATGCGCATGCACATCAGTCCTTCTGTCTCGATTCCCTTCGATGATGTCGCTTCGCCGTGCCCGGAAGTGATCTCCGGCATGGCGGAAACGGCGAACGAAGGTAATTCTTCGGGCCGTTACCCATAGTTCAAGATGTGACTCCTCTCCGGTGACCCCGGACGCATTCCCGAGCCCTGATGGGGCGACCGAATACACACCCCCTGAAAGGGCGGAAGCACCATGCCGAAAAACCACGCACGCCTCCTCCCGCTGACGATGTCGCAGCAGGGGGTGTGGTACGGGCAGCAGTTGGATCCGCAGAGCCCGAAGTACAACATCGGTGAATGCATAGAAATCCAGGGCCCGTTGGACGAGGCCCTGTTCATGGCATCGCTGGAAAAAGTCAGCAATGGCTGTGACACGCTCAATATCGAGTTAATCGAGCAGGGTGACGACATTCGTCAACGCGTGGTGCCCGCGTTACCTGGACGTTCGCGCGCCATTGACCTCTCCGCCGAGCCGGACCCGGCCGGCGCCGCCGAGCGCTTCATGGCCGCCGACATGGCCACCACCGGCACGTCGACCCCGCCGCACCACGCCTTCGCCCTGCTCACACTGAGCCCCGACCGCCACTATTGGTACATCCGCTATCACCACATTGTGATGGACGGCCTCGGCTGCTCCGTTCTCGCACGCAAGGTGGCCGAGACGTATACCGCCGCGGTGCGCGGCGAGGCGGAGCCGGAATTATTCGCTCCGCTCAGTGCTCTCGTCGACGACGAGACGGCGTACCGGCAATCAGCTGATTTCCAACGGGACAAGGCGTATTGGACCGAGAAATTCGCTGATTTCACCCGGGCCGACGGTGCCGCCGGTAACGCGCTGCTCGTTGCCGCTCACCAAATCGGTGACGAAGCCCCTACGCCACAGGACGTCGCTTCACGACCGGGGGCCGGCGACGAACGGCATGCGGCGGGCGGTAATCATCTGCACCAGGGCGAGACCCTCGACCCGCAACTGATGGACGGCCTGCGCGCGTTGGCCACCGCGACCAGAACCACCTGGTCCGCCGTCTTCGTCAGCGCGGTCGCCGCGTACCTCGGCCGGGTCGCCGGCGCGAGCGACGTGACCGTCGGACTCGCCTCGAACGGCCGCCCCGGCCGTCTGCGCGCCATCCCGGGCATGACGGCGAACATCCTCCCGCTGCGCGTGCGGATCACTCCGGACATGACCGTCGAAACGCTGGTGCGGACCGTCGCCGCCGAGATGCGGTTGGCGCTGCGCCACCGTCGCTACTCCAAGGAGCAGCTCGCGCGCGACCTCAGGATCACCGGCGACGCGGCCCGGATGTGTGACGTGGTCGTGAACGTCATGCCCTACGAGTACGCCCTCGACTTCGCCGGAAGCGCCGGCGTTTCAAGGCTGCTGTCCACCGGCCCGGTTGACGAGCTCTCCCTCTTCCTCTCCGAGCGGTCAGAGGGGAAGGGGCCGCTGATCGGCTTCGACGTGAACCCGGACCTGTACCGCCCCGAGGACATCAGGCCACACCAGCAGGGCATCACCACGCTCGTCGCCGAACTCTCCCGGGCCGACGCCACGTCTCCGCTCTCCCGCCTCGCGATCCTCGACGAGCAGACCGCCGGCCAGGTGCTTGCGGCAGGGCGCGGCGCCCACCTCGAACGACGAGGCGACGAGTCGGCCCGACAGGCATCGCTCCCCGAGTTGTTCGCGGCGCGGGTGGTTGCGGATCCGTGTGCGGTGGCGGTGTCGGGTGGTGAAGTGGCTTTGTCGTATGGTGAGTTGGGGGAGGTTTCGGGTGTTTTGGCGTTGTGTTTGGTGGGGTGTGGTGTAGGGGTTGAGGGTGGTGTGGGTGTGTTGTTGGGGCGTTCTGTGGGGGTGGTGGTGGCGTCGTTGGCTGTGGTGCGGGCGGGTGGTGTGTATGTGCCGTTGGATGCTCGTTGGCCTGTGGAGCGGTTGCGTCAGGTGGCGGATGTGGGTGGCATCCAGGTGTTGGTGGTTGGTGTGGAGTTGGCTGGTCATGTGTGGGTTGAGGAGGCGCGTGCGTCTGTGCCGGTTGTGGTGGTTGATGGGGTGGGTCGGGTGGTTGAGGGTTCGCGGTCGGTGGGTGGTGTGGTGTTGCCGTCGGTGGTGGGGGGTGAGCGGTTGGCGTATGTGATGTTCACGTCTGGTTCGACGGGTGTGCCCAAGGGGGTGGGGGTGTCGCATGCGGATGTGGCGGCGTTGGCGGCAGACAGTGCGTGGGGTGGCGGTGTTGCGGATGCGGTGCTTTTGCATTCTGCGTATGTCTTTGATGCCTCGACTTTTGAGATTTGGGTGCCGCTGCTGCGGGGTGGGCGTGTGGTTGTTGCGCCGGAGGGTGCTGTTGAGCCTCATGTCCTGCGTGACATCGTCGCTGCTGAGCGTGTCACCGGCCTGTTCCTGACCACCGCCCTGTTCAACGTCATCGCCGAAGTCGACCCGCAAGCCCTCACCGGGGTCCGCGCGGTCTGCACCGGCGGCGAACGGGCCGCGCCCCATGCCATGCAGCGCCTCGCCCGCGAACTGCCCAGTACGCGGGTCCAGCACGTCTACGGGCCGACGGAGACGACCACGTTCGCCACCCGGTACCACGTCACCCCCGACACACTGATGGGACCGCCGCCCATCGGCCAACCGCTCGACGGCATGCGCGCCTACGTCCTCGACTCCGCCCTGGGACTCGTCCCGCCCGGGGTCGCAGGTGAGCTGTACCTGGCAGGCAAGGGCGTAGCACGCGGCTACGCAGGCCGCCCGGGGCTGACCGCGACCCGCTTCGTCGCCGACCCCTTCGACCCGTCGGGCGGGCGGATGTACCGCACCGGCGATCTGGTCCGGTGGGACGAGGACGGGCGGCTGGTCTACCTTGCCCGCGCCGACGACCAGGTCAAACTCCGCGGCCACCGCATCGAGCCCGGAGAGATCGAAAGCGTCCTCGCCGAACTGCCCTCGGTGGTCGCCGCCTGCGTCGTCGTACGCGAAGACCTGCCCGGCGACCGGCAGTTGGTGGGCTATGTGGTCCCGGCGGACGGCTCGTCCGTGGACGAGGGTGAACTGTCCTCGTCGGTGGGCCGCGTCCTTCCCGCCTATATGGTCCCCTCGGTCTTCGTGCCCCTCGCGACGCTGCCGCTGACGCCGAACGGGAAGGTCGACCGCCGGGCCCTGCCCGCGCCCCGGCTGCCGGAACGCACCGCCGGGCGCGGCCCGCGCACCGTCCGCGAGGAACTGCTGCTGGCCTTGTTCGCCGACGTCCTCGGCACCGACGGCATCGGCGTACACGACGACTTCTTCGCCCTCGGAGGGCATTCGCTCCTGGCGACGCGCCTGGTCAGCCGCGCGCGCTCGGCACTCGACGCCGAACTGGACGTGCGCACGCTCTTCCAACACCCGACCGTCAGCGAACTCGCCACCGCGCTCGACACGGCCGACCGGGCGCGGGCCGCCCTGGTCCGCGAGGAGCGCCCGCGGGATCTCCCGTTGTCCTTCGCGCAGCAGCGCCTGTGGTTCCTCAACCGGCTTGAGGGGCCCGGCGCCACCTACAACATCCCGCTGGTGCTACGGCTCGACGGCCCCCTGGACCTTGATGCCCTGCGCGCCGGGCTCGCGGATGTCGTCGAGCGCCACGAGACCCTGCGCACCGTCTTCGTAGAGGAGGGCGGAGCGCCGCGCCAGCATATCTGCGACGCGGCGCAAGCGGCCGGGCTGGTGCCGCTGGGCTTCGAGGAGGCGCCGGGCGGCGGAGACCCGGCCGTGGTCGAGCAGTGGGCCGGTGAAGAGATCCGCTCGGCGGCGACCGGAGCCTTCGACCTGTCGGGAGACCCCGCGATACGGGTGCGGTTGCTGCGACTCGGTGCCGACGCGCACGTACTCATCCTGGTGGTGCATCACATCGCCGCGGACGGCTGGTCGTTGGCGCCGCTGGCTCGCGACCTGGGTGCCGCCTATCGGGTGCGTGCCGAGGGTCGGGTTCCTGACTGGTCGCCGCTGCCGGTGCAGTACGCCGACTACACCCTGTGGCAGCGGCGCATGCTCGGCGAGGAGTCCGACCCCGAGAGCCTGACGGCCCGCCAACTCGACTTCTGGCGCCGGGCGTTGGCCGGCGTGCCCGAAACGCTGGCACTGCCACTGGACCGGTCCCGGCCCGCCGTGTCGCAGCACCGCGGTGACGCCGTCCCCTTCCTCGTCACGGCGGAAGTGCACCGGGGGCTCGTGGAGTTGGCGCGGTCGGGTGGCTGCACGTTGTTCATGGTCGTGCAGGCGGCGGTGTCCGTGCTGCTGTCCCGGCACGGTGCCGGCGACGACATCCCGCTGGGCACTGCGGTGGCCGGGCGGACCGATGAGGCCCTGGACGACCTGGTCGGGTTCTTCGTCAACACCCTCGTGCTGCGGACGGACCTGTCGGGCGCTCCCAGTTTCCGCGAACTGCTCGACCGGGTACGGGACTTCGCTCTAGCGGCGTTCGCCCATCAGGACGTGCCATTCGAGCGGTTGGTGGAGGCACTCAACCCGGTGCGGTCGCAGGATCGTCATCCGTTGTTCCAGGTGATGTTGGTACTGCAGAACCAGGCGGCGGCGGACATCGACCTGCCGGGGGTCGTGGTGACCGGGCAGCCCGTGCACACGGGTGTCAGCAAGTTCGATCTGACCTTCTCCCTCACCGAGAAGCGGGACGAGGCCGGTGGTATCGCGGGCATCGAGGGGCACTTGGAGTTCTCCACCGAGCTGTTCGAGCGCGACACCGTCCAGGCGCTGGCCGACCGCCTGTCGCGGTTGCTGGTGGCCGTGGTTGTCGACCCCGACCAGCGGGTGCACGACGTCGAGTTGTTCACCGATGAGGAGCGGTCGCGGGTGATCACTGCGGGGCACGGTGAGTCTCGGTGGGTGCCGGCGTTGACGGTGCCGGAGCTTTTCCGTGCGCAGGTGGTGCGGGTTCCGGGTGCGGTGGCGGTTCGGGATGGTCGGCGGGTGTTGACGTATGCGGAGTTGGAGGTGGAGGCGGAGGGTTTGGCGCGGTGTTTGTCGGGGTGTGGGGTTGGTCGGGAGGATGTGGTGGCGTTGGCGTTGCCGGGTACTGCGGAGATGGTTGTGGCGATGTTGGCGGTGTTGATGGTGGGGGCGGCGTATTTGCCGGTGGATCCGGCGTATCCGGCTGGTCGTGTTGCGTTTTTGTTGGAGGACGCTGGTCCGAAGTTGTTGATTACGGATCGGGTGGTTCGGGGTCAATTGCCTTCGGTGGGTGTGCCGTTGGTTGTGGTGGATGATGTGGCGTCTTGGTCTGTGGGGGGTGGGTGTGTTCCGGTGGGGCCGGTGTCGGCTGAGGGGTCGGCGTATGTGATTTACACGTCGGGTTCTACGGGGCGTCCGAAGGGGGTGGTGGTGACTCATGCGGCCTTGACGCAGCACATGGCGTGGATGGCTGACCATCTGGGGTTGACGGGTGAGGATCGGGTGTTGGCTCGGACGTCGCCGAGTTTTGATGCCTCGGTGTGGGAGATTTGGCTGCCGTTGCTGCATGGTGCGTCCGCCTGTTTGGTGTCGCCGGAGACTAATCGTGATCCGGATCAACTGCTTTATCGGATGCGGGAGTTTGGGGTGACGGTGGCGCAGTTTGTGCCGTCGCATTTGTCGTTGGTGTTGGGTGGTGGGGCTGGGGTGGTTCCTGGGTGTTTGCGGGTTGTGTTGTGTGGTGGTGAGCCGTTGCGGGGGGAGTTGGCGGCTCGGGTGGCTGAGGTGTGGTCGGTGGAGGTGCACAACTTGTATGGGCCGACGGAGGCGACGATTGATGCTGCTGCGCATGTGGTGGGTTCGGGTGAGGGTTTGGGTTCGGTGCCGTTGGGGCGGCCGATTTGGAATGCGCGGGTGTATGTGTTGGATGGGTCGTTGCGGGTGGTGCCTCCGGGTGTGTCGGGGGAGTTGTATGTGGCGGGTGGGTTGTTGGCGCGTGGGTATGTGGGGCGTCCGGGTTTGACGGCGTCTCGTTTTGTGGCGGATCCGTTTGGTGCGTCGGGTGGGCGGATGTATCGCACGGGTGATGTGGTGCGGTGGGATGCGTGGGGTCGGTTGGAGTATGTGGGGCGGTCTGATGACCAGGTGAAGTTGCGGGGTTTTCGGATCGAGTTGGGTGAGGTGGAGAGTGCGTTGACGGCACTCCCGGGCGTTATGGCGGCGCGTGCGCTTATCCGCGAGGACCGCCCCGGCGACAAACGCCTGGTCGCCTATGTCGTTCCCGCGGACGGCAGCACCGTGCATCAGGCCGCGCTGCGGACGGAGTTGATCGGCGCCCTGCCCGACTACATGGTGCCGGCCGCGTTCGTCGTCCTCGACGCGTTGCCGCTGCTGCCCAACGGCAAGGTCGACCGCCGCGCCCTGCCCGCCCCCGAGGCGTCGGCGGGCAGCGAGGGGCGCAACCCGCACACGGCCCAGGAAGAGATCCTGTGTGGTCTCTTCGCCGACGTGCTGGGCCGAGCCCGGGTCGGAGTCGACGACGGTTTCTTCGATCTGGGCGGGCATTCGTTGCTCGCCACCCGGCTCGTCAGCCGGGTGCGCTCCGTCCTCGGAGTCGAGCTCGCCGTCCGCACGCTCTTCCAACACCCCACACCCTCCGGTCTCGCCGCCGTGCTGGACGGAGCGGGGCGGGCCAGGACCTCGGTGGCGCGGGCAGAGCGGCCCACGACCGTCCCGCTGTCCTTCGCCCAGCAACGTCTGTGGTTCCTCAACCGACTTGACGGTCCCGGTGCCACCTACAACATCCCGCTCGTGCTGGAACTCGACGGGACGCTCGATGCCCGGGCCCTGCGCTCCGCACTCGGTGACGTGGTCGAACGGCATGAGGTGTTGCGCACCGTCTTTCCCGAGCGGGACGGCGTACCACACCAACGCGTGCTGGATTCCTCCTTCGTGGGCCTGGACCTGCGGGTGCGTGAGATCGCGGCGGACGCGCTCGACACGGCCGTGAGCGACGCGGTGACGAGTGCGTTCGACGTGATGACCGATCTGCCGCTGCGCGCCTGGCTGTTCAGGACGGATGCCGAACACCACGTGTTGGTGCTGGTCCTGCACCACATCGCCGGTGACGGCTGGTCCCTGGCACCGTTGGCCCGCGACCTGGGTGCCGCCTACCGGGCGCGCATCGCTGGCAAGGCACCCGACCGGCCGAGGCCGACGGTGCAGTACGCCGACTACACCCTCTGGCAGCGGGACATCCTCGGCGCGGAGAGCGACCCCGACAGCCTGGCGTCACAGCAACTCGCCTTCTGGCGGGACGCGTTGAACGGGCTCCCGGAACTGCTCGAACTTCCCCTCGACCGGCCCCGCCCGGCCGTCACGGACCCTTCCGGTGGTGTCTTCGTCCGCACGTTGGAAGCCGCGCTGCATCACCGGTTGCTCGATCTCGCCCGGTCCTCCGGCAGCACGCTGTTCATGGTGCTGCAGGCCGCCGTGGCGACGGTGCTCTCCCGGCACGGCGCCGGGTCCGACATCCCCCTCGGCACCCCTGTCGCAGGCCGTACCGACGAGGCACTGGACGATCTGATCGGCTTCTTCGTCAACACCCTCGTCCTGCGCACGGACGTGTCGGGCGACCCGACGTTCCGCGAACTCCTCGGCCGTGTTCGGGAGTTCGACCTCGCGGCGTACGCCCATCAGGACGTGCCGTTCGAATGGCTGGTGGAGAGCCTCAACCCGGTCCGTGCGCGCAACCATCACCCGCTGTTTCAGACGATGCTGGTGCTGCAGAACCAGGACACCGCCGACACCGATCTGCCGGGGCTCACGGTCGGCAGCCGACTGGTGCACAACGGGATCAGCAAGTTCGACCTGACGTTCGCCTTCGGGGCGGACGGCGCGCAGGGCGGGCTGACGGCCGGAGTCGAGTACGCGACCGCGCTCTTCGATGCCGCCACTATCGAGGCCCTGACCTGCCGCCTGATCCGGCTGCTGGAGGCCGTCGCCACCGATCCGGATCGCCCCCTGCACAGCTACGACCTGCTGTCCGACCGCGAACACGCCGAGGTCGTCGGCTGGGGCGAGGGTGCGCGGCTCCCGGCCGCTACGGCCGGGGCGAGCCTGCCCGAGTTGTTCGCGGCGCGGGTGGTTGCGGATCCGTGTGCGGTGGCGGTGTCGGGTGGTGAAGTGGCTTTGTCGTATGGTGAGTTGGGGGAGGTTTCGGGTGTTTTGGCGTTGTGTTTGGTGGGGTGTGGTGTAGGGGTTGAGGGTGGTGTGGGTGTGTTGTTGGGGCGTTCTGTGGGGGTGGTGGTGGCGTCGTTGGCTGTGGTGCGGGCGGGTGGTGTGTATGTGCCGTTGGATGCTCGTTGGCCTGTGGAGCGGTTGCGTCAGGTGGCGGATGTGGGTGGCATCCAGGTGTTGGTGGTTGGTGTGGAGTTGGCTGGTCATGTGTGGGTTGAGGAGGCGCGTGCGTCTGTGCCGGTTGTGGTGGTTGATGGGGTGGGTCGGGTGGTTGAGGGTTCGCGGTCGGTGGGTGGTGTGGTGTTGCCGTCGGTGGTGGGGGGTGAGCGGTTGGCGTATGTGATGTTCACGTCTGGTTCGACGGGTGTGCCCAAGGGTGTGGGGGTGTCGCATGCGGATGTGGCGGCGTTGGCGGCTGATAGTGCGTGGGGTGGTGGTGTTGCGGATGCGGTGCTTTTGCATTCTGCGTATGTCTTTGATGCTTCGACTTTCGAGATTTGGGTGCCGCTGCTGCGGGGTGGGCGTGTGGTTGTTGCGCCGGAGGGTGCTGTTGAGCCTCATGTCCTGCGTGACATCGTCGTCGCTGAGCGTGTCACCGGCCTGTTCCTGACCACCGCCCTGTTCAACGTCGTGGCGGAGGTGGACCCGCAGGCCCTGGCCGGCGTCCGGATGGTCTGCGCGGGCGGCGAAACGGCCTCGCCAGGAGCGATGCAACGCCTCGCCAGTCACCTGCCCGGCACGCGGGTCCAGCACGTCTACGGGCCGACGGAGACGACCACGTTCGCCACCCGGTACCACGTCACCCCCGACACACCGATGGGACCGCCGCCCATCGGCCAACCGCTCGACGGCATGCGTGCCTACGTGTTGGACGCCGGCCTGGCCAGGGTGGCGCCAGGCGTGACCGGAGAGTTGTACCTCGCCGGACCGGGCGTGGCCCGCGGGTATCTGGGCCGCCCCGGCCTGACGGCCACCCGCTTCGTCGCCGACCCGTTCGATCCGTCGGGCGGGCGGATGTACCGCACCGGGGACCTGGTCCGGTGGGACGAGGATGGGCGGCTGGTCTACCTCGCCCGCGCCGACGATCAGGTCAAACTCCGCGGCCACCGCATCGAACCCGGTGAGGTGGAGGGCGTGCTCGCCGGTCTGCCGGGCGTCGCCACCGCGCACGTGCGGGTACGGGAGGACCTGCCGGGCGACCGGCGGCTGGTCGGGTATGTGGTGCCCTCCGCAGGCGCGGAACTGGACCCCGCGGAACTGGCGTCGGATGCGGGACGGGTCCTCCCGGCGTACAGCGTTCCCTCGGCGTTCGTCATGCTCGACGCGCTTCCGCTGACGCCGAACGGGAAGGTCGACCACCGCGCGCTTCCGGTGCCCGAGGCGTCCGGTGCCGCTGAGGGCCGCGGCCCGCGCACGGCCCGCGAGGAGATCCTGTGTGGCCTGTTCGCCACGGTCCTGGGCGTCGACCGGGTCGGCGTGACGGACAACTTCTTCGCGGCCGGCGGACATTCGCTGCTGGCGACGCGACTGGTGAGCCGGGTGCGCTCCACCTTGGGCGTCGAGGTCGAGGTCCGCACGCTCTTCGCACACCCGTCGGTCGCCGGGCTCGCCGCGGTACTCGACAGCGCCGACGCGGCACGGCCGTCGGTACTGCCCGAACAGCGGCCCGAGGGCATGCCGCTCTCCTTCGCGCAGCAGCGCCTGTGGTTCCTCAACCGGCTTGAGGACCCTGGCGCCACCTACAACATTCCGATGGTGCTGCGGCTCGACGGCGCGCTGGACGTCCCCGCGCTGGGCGCGGCGCTCGGCGACCTCGTCGAGCGCCACGAGACCCTGCGCACGGTCTATCCGGTGACCGACGGCGTCGCCCGTCAGCTCGTGCTGGACGCGTCCGCCGTCGACCTCGCACCGCAGCCCCAGGACGTGTCGCCCGCCGAACTCGACCGGGCACTCACGGACAGCGTCAGTTGCGCCTTCGACGTGGCGAAGGACGTTCCCGTGCGAGCGCGATTGCTGCGGCTGGGCGCCGAGGCGCACGTACTGGCACTGGTGGTGCATCACATCGCGGCAGACGGCTGGTCGGTGGCGCCGCTGGCCCGGGACCTCGGCACGGCCTATCGGGCGCGGACCGAGGGCCGGGTCCCTGACTGGTCGCCGCTGCCGGTGCAGTACGCCGACTACACCCTGTGGCAGCGGCGCATGCTCGGCGAGGAGTCCGACCCCGAGAGCCTGACGGCCCGCCAACTGGACTTCTGGCGCCAACAGCTCGGCGGCATACCCGAGTTGGTCGAACTGCCGTGGGACCGGCCGCGTCCCGCAGTGCTGAAGCACGAGGGCGACGCCCTCACCTTCGTGATCGACCAGGATACGCACCGGGGGCTCGTGGAGTTGGCCCGGTCGTGTGGATGCACCCTGTTCATGGTCGTGCAGGCGGCGGTGTCCGTGCTGCTGTCCCGGCACGGTGCCGGCGACGACATCCCGCTGGGCACTGCGGTGGCCGGGCGGACCGATGAGGCCCTGGACGACCTGGTCGGGTTCTTCGTCAACACCCTCGTGCTGCGGACGGACCTGTCGGGCGCTCCCAGTTTCCGCGAACTGCTCGACCGGGTACGGGACTTCGCTCTAGCGGCGTTCGCCCATCAGGACGTGCCATTCGAGCGGTTGGTGGAGGCACTCAACCCGGTGCGGTCGCAGGATCGTCATCCGTTGTTCCAGGTGATGTTGGTACTGCAGAACCAGGCGGCGGCGGACATCGACCTGCCGGGGGTCGTGGTGACCGGGCAGCCCGTGCACACGGGTGTCAGCAAGTTCGATCTGACCTTCTCCCTCACCGAGAAGCGGGACGAGGCCGGTGGTATCGCGGGCATCGAGGGGCACTTGGAGTTCTCCACCGAGCTGTTCGAGCGCGACACCGTCCAGGCGCTGGCCGACCGCCTGTCGCGGTTGCTGGTGGCCGTGGTTGTCGACCCCGACCAGCGGGTGCACGACGTCGAGTTGTTCACCGATGAGGAGCGGTCGCGGGTGATCACTGCGGGGCACGGTGAGTCTCGGTGGGTGCCGGCGTTGACGGTGCCGGAGCTTTTCCGTGCGCAGGTGGTGCGGGTTCCGGGTGCGGTGGCGGTTCGGGATGGTCGGCGGGTGTTGACGTATGCGGAGTTGGAGGTGGAGGCGGAGGGTTTGGCGCGGTGTTTGTCGGGGTGTGGGGTTGGTCGGGAGGATGTGGTGGCGTTGGCGTTGCCGGGTACTGCGGAGATGGTTGTGGCGATGTTGGCGGTGTTGATGGTGGGGGCGGCGTATTTGCCGGTGGATCCGGCGTATCCGGCTGGTCGTGTTGCGTTTTTGTTGGAGGACGCTGGTCCGAAGTTGTTGATTACGGATCGGGTGGTTCGGGGTCAATTGCCTTCGGTGGGTGTGCCGTTGGTTGTGGTGGATGATGTGGCGTCTTGGTCTGTGGGGGGTGGGTGTGTTCCGGTGGGGCCGGTGTCGGCTGAGGGGTCGGCGTATGTGATTTACACGTCGGGTTCTACGGGGCGTCCGAAGGGGGTGGTGGTGACTCATGCGGCCTTGACGCAGCACATGGCGTGGATGGCTGACCATCTGGGGTTGACGGGTGAGGATCGGGTGTTGGCTCGGACGTCGCCGAGTTTTGATGCCTCGGTGTGGGAGATTTGGCTGCCGTTGCTGCATGGTGCGTCCGCCTGTTTGGTGTCGCCGGAGACTAATCGTGATCCGGATCAACTGCTTTATCGGATGCGGGAGTTTGGGGTGACGGTGGCGCAGTTTGTGCCGTCGCATTTGTCGTTGGTGTTGGGTGGTGGGGCTGGGGTGGTTCCTGGGTGTTTGCGGGTTGTGTTGTGTGGTGGTGAGCCGTTGCGGGGGGAGTTGGCGGCTCGGGTGGCTGAGGTGTGGTCGGTGGAGGTGCACAACTTGTATGGGCCGACGGAGGCGACGATTGATGCTGCTGCGCATGTGGTGGGTTCGGGTGAGGGTTTGGGTTCGGTGCCGTTGGGGCGGCCGATTTGGAATGCGCGGGTGTATGTGTTGGATGGGTCGTTGCGGGTGGTGCCTCCGGGTGTGTCGGGGGAGTTGTATGTGGCGGGTGGGTTGTTGGCGCGTGGGTATGTGGGGCGTCCGGGTTTGACGGCGTCTCGTTTTGTGGCGGATCCGTTTGGTGCGTCGGGTGGGCGGATGTATCGCACGGGTGATGTGGTGCGGTGGGATGCGTGGGGTCGGTTGGAGTATGTGGGGCGGTCTGATGACCAGGTGAAGTTGCGGGGTTTTCGGATCGAGTTGGGTGAGGTGGAGAGTGCGTTGACGGCACTCCCGGGCGTTATGGCGGCGCGTGCGCTCATCCGCGAGGACCGCCCCGGCGACAAACGCCTGGTTGCGTACCTGGTGGCCGATGCCGGGCAGGAGGTGGACGCCGTCGAGCTGCGGCGGAGCCTGACTGTGGCATTGCCCGACTACATGGTGCCGGCCGCGTTCGTCGTCCTCGACGCGTTGCCGCTGCTGCCCAACGGCAAGGTCGACCGCCGTGCCCTGCCCGCCCCCGAACCGGACACGCACCGGGCCGGCGGGCAGGCACCGCGCACCGACGGGGAACGGCTCCTGTGTGGGGTGATCGCCGAGACGCTCGGCATCCCTGAAGTCGGCGTCGACGACGACTTCTTCGCCCTCGGTGGCGACAGCATCCTGTCCATCCAGGTCGTCAGCAGGGCCCGTAGCGAGGGACTGGTCATCACCCCGCGCGACGTCTTCGTGCACCGGACGGTGGCGGCGATCGCGTCGGTCGCCGTGCCGCTGGGCGCGGAACCGGAGACCGCAGCCACCCCAGGCATCGGCGAGGTGCCGCTCACGCCCATCGCCGCCTGGTTCCTCGACCGGCCAGGCACATCCGACGGTTACAACCAGTCGAGCGTGCTGCGTTCACCGGCCGGCGCGACGGAGAGCGACATCGCCGCGGCGCTCCAACTCCTCCTGGACCACCACGACATGCTGCGGCTCCGGGTGACTGCCATGCCCGGGGGGCGCCCCGGTCTCGAAGTGCTGCCCCAGGGCGCCGTGAGCGCCCGCGCGCGGCTGACGCGGGTCGACATCGCCGGGCTCGACGGCGTCCGGACCGATGAGGCGGTCGCCGAGGCCGCGGAGGCCGCCCGCCTGCGGCTGCGGCCCGGCACCGGCGGCGTGCTGGAGGCCGTCTGGTACGACGCGGGGCCCGGCCGGCCCGGTCGGCTGCTGCTCGTCATCCATCACCTCGCGGTGGACGCGGTCTCGTGGCGCACCCTCACCGCGGACCTTGCCGCGGCCTGGCAGGCGGTCACCACCGGCGCGGCGGACGGCGGCACATCGCCCCTGCCGCCGGTGCGCACCTCCTACCGCAGATGGGCGGAGCTGCTGGTGGCCGATGCGCGCAGCGCCGAGCGCGCCGCTGAACTACCGCTCTGGCAGGAGATCCTGCGCACCGGGGACCCGCAGTGGGGATACCGACCGCTCGACCCGGACCGGGACACCGCCGACGGCGTGCGGACGCTGACGGTCACCCTGCCCGCACAGTGGACCGGGCCGCTGCTGACCACCGTGCCGACCGCCTTCCACGCGGGTATCAACGATGTGCTGCTCACCGGCCTGGCGCTGGCGATCGTCGGGTGGCGTGCCGAGCGCGGGGACGCGGGCGGATCCGCGGTGCTGCTCGACCTGGAGGGGCACGGTCGCGAGCAGATCGCCGAGCACATCGACCTGTCCCGGACCGTCGGCTGGTTCACCAGCATGTACCCGGTGCGGCTCGATCCGGGTCCGGTGAACCGGTATGAGGCACGGGCCTTCGACGCCCCGCTCGTCGATCGCGCGCTGAAGCGGGTCAAGGAACAGCTGCGGACCGTCCCGGACCACGGCATCGGCTACGGCCTGCTGCGCCACCTCAATCCGCGTACCCGCGACGTGCTCAGGGACGCCGTGACACCGCAGGTCGGCTTCAACTACCTGGGGCGCTATGCCGGTTCATCGGCAGCCGGTGACGCCGGGGACTGGCAGTTGCTCTTCGACGGGGGCGGGCCACGCAGTCAGGACCCGGACATGCCGGTGCACCACGTGCTGGACATCAACGCCTACACCAAGGACCTGCCGGAGGGGCCCCAACTGGTCGCCGGCTGGACCTGGCCGACGGATCTGCTCAAGGAGGAGGACGTCGAGGAACTGGCCGAAGGCTGGCTGCGGGCGCTGCGCGCCGTCGCGGAGCACGCTCAGTCACCCGACGCCGGCGGCTACACGCCCTCCGACCTTCCGTTGGTTTCGCTCAACCAGGCTCAGATCGATCGACTGCAGAACAAGCTGCAGAACAAGTGGGGTGGACGCAAGTGACCGGGTTTCAGTTGCAGGACGTCCTGCCGTTGACACCGCTGCAGGCAGGCATGCTGTTCCATGCCGTGTACGACTCCGAGGCGGTGGACGTCTACACCGCACAGTTCGTCTTCGACCTTGAGGGACCGGTCGACGCGGCGGTGCTGTACGCGGCCGTGAAGGGACTGCTGCGCAGGCACGCGAACCTCCGGGTGGGGTTCCTCCACGAAGACCTCGACGAGCCGGTCCAGGCCGTCGCCGTGGAGGTCCCACCGGTCTTCGAGGAACTCGACTTCGGCACCGGTGACGAGGCCGGACGGGCGGAGCGGTTCGCCGCGTTCCTGGCCGCCGACCGCACGCGGCGGTTCGACCTCTCCGAACCGCCCCTGATGCGCTTCACCCTGATCCGGAGGGAACACCACCGGTACCACCTGGTGATGACGAACCATCACCTCCTCCTCGACGGCTGGTCGATGCCGCTGCTGGTGCGCGAGCTGTTCGAGCTCTACGCGCGCGGCGGGGACGGCAGTGCGATGCCGCGCGTCGCCCCGTACCGGGACTACCTCGCCTGGCTGGCCGCCCAGGACCGGACGGCCGCGGCCGGTGCCTGGCGCGCGGCGCTGGCCGGAGTGGCGCAGCCGACCCTGCTGGCCGGCCAGCAGCCGGCCGCCGCGTCGTCGGGCGAGTTGCCTGAGCAAGTGGTGCTGAATCTGGGGGAGGCCACCACCGCCCGGCTGCGGGAGGCGGCCCGCCGGCACCGCCTGACGCTCAACACGGTGGTGCAGGGCGCCTGGGGCGTCCTGCTGCACCAACTCACCGGCCAGGACGACGTGTTGTTCGGCACCACCGTCTCGGGACGGCCGCCGGAGCTCCCCGGTGTCGAGACCATGGTCGGACTGTTCATCAACACGATTCCGGTCCGCGTCGGCATTCGCCCCGACGACACCCTGGCCACGCTGCTGCACCGGATGCAGGACGAGCAGGGCCGACTCCTGGGCTCCCAGTACCTCGGGCTGACCGAGATCCGCGCCCTGACCGGCCTGGACGACCTCTTCGACACGCTCGCCGTGTTCGAGAACTACCCCATGGATGCGGCGGCGCTGCGGCAGGCCCAGGAGGGCCTCCCGGGCCTTCGGGTCTCCGGCGTCCGGGGCACCGACGCGGCGCACTACCCGCTCACCCTCACGATCGCGCCGGGGGACGATCTGCGGATCACCTTCGGCCATCGCACGGACGCCTTCGCATCCGGGACCGTAGGGCTGATGGCCGAGCGGCTGCGGCTGCTGCTGGAAGCCTGCGCCGATGACCTCCAACGGCCGGTCGCCGGCCTGTCGGTGTTGCTCGACGGCGAGCGCGCACGCCTGCTCGACCAGGGGAGGGGCGCCCCCCTGCCGTCCGGTGCGTTGCGGGCCGGTCTGCCGGAACTGTTCGCCGCCCGAGCGGCTTCGAACCCTGACGCGGTGGCGGTCAGCCAGGGCGAACGTGCCTTGTCGTACGGGGAGTTGGCGGAAATCTCCGGATCCCTGGCACGATGTCTGACGGGTCTGGGCGTGGCCGCCGAGGACGGCGTCGGTGTGCTGGTCGGCCGCTCGGCCGCAGTCGTGACGGCCTCCCTGGCCGCGGTCCGGGCCGGCGGCGCATACGTACCGCTGGACGACCGCTGGCCGGCCGGGAGGCTGCGCCGGATATCCGCCTCCGCCGGTCTGCGCGCCCTCGTCGTCGCGGCGGACCTCGCCGGCCACCCCTGGGTGGCGGAAGCCCGCGACTGGCTCCCGGTCGTCGTGGTCGACACCGACGGCCGCGTCATCGACGGCACACCCGCCGAGCCGGGCCCGCTTCCCGCGCCGACCGGTGCCGCGCGGTTGGCGTACGTGATGTTCACCTCCGGCTCCACCGGCGAGCCCAAGGCCATCGGCGTCACCCACGCCGACGTGGCGGCGCTCGCCGCCGATGCCATGTGGCGCGGCGCCGCCGACGCGGTCCTGATGCACTCCGCCTATGTCTTCGACGCCTCGACCTGCGAGATCTGGGTCCCGCTGCTCAACGGCGGAACGGTCGTCGTCGCCCCAGACGGCCCGCTCGAACCGCACCGCCTGGGTCGCGTCCTGGCCGCCGAGCGGATCACCGCGCTCTTCCTAACCACCTCCCTGTTCAACCTCATCGCCGACGGCGATCCGCACCTGTTCGCGACCGTGCGCCTGGTGGTGACCGGCGGCGAGGCGGCGGCAGCGGGCGTCCTGCAACGCGCCGCGACCGCCTGCCCCCGGACGACGTTCGTCAACGGCTACGGGCCGACGGAGGCGACGACGTTCGCGACCCGGTATGAGGTGCCGTCGCAGCCGACCGCGGAACACCGGGTTCCGCCGATTGGCCGGCCGCTGGACGGCATGCGGTGCTACGTCCTCGATGCCCGGCTGCGGCCGGTACCCGCGGGCGTGGTGGGCGAGTTGTACCTCGCCGGACCGGGAGTGGCCCGCGGCTATGTGGGCCGACCCGACGCGACGGCCACGCGTTTCGTGGCCGACCCGTTCGACGCCGCGGGCGGACGGATGTACCGCACCGGCGACCTCGTGCGGTGGAACGACCGGGACGAACTCGAATACCTCACCCGCGCCGACGACCAGGTCAAACTCCGCGGCCACCGGATCGAACCCGGCGAGATCGAGGCCGCGCTCACCGCCCTGCCGACAGTGGCGGCCGCCTGCGTCGTCGTCCGCGAGGACACCCCCGGCGACCGGCGGCTGGTGGCCTACGCCGTGGCCGCGGACGGCACCACGACATCCGCGGAGGCGCTGGCGGAGCAGCTCGGCCGGACCCTGCCCGGTTACCTGGTCCCGTCGGCGTTCGTCGTGCTGGACGCGCTGCCGCTGACCCCCAACGGCAAGCTGGACCGACGGGCACTGCCGGCGCCCCAACACACCGCGGACGGCGCCGGACGCGGCCCACGCACCGTGCAGGAGGAACTGCTCGCCGACCTGTTCGCCGACGTGCTCGGCGTCGGCCGGGTTCCCGCCGACGAGAGTTTCTTCTCGCTCGGCGGACACTCCCTGTTGGCCACCCGCCTGGTCAGTCGCATCCGCACCACCCTCGGCGTGGAACTGGAAGTGCGCACGCTCTTCGAGCACCCCACCGTCGCGCGACTGGCCGCGGCCCTCGATGGTGCGGACGCGGCGCGGGACGCCCTGGTGCCCGCGCAGCGCCCGGCGAGGCTGCCACTGTCCTTCGCGCAGCAACGCCTGTGGTTCCTGGGCAAGTTGGACGGGTCCGGCGCCACCTACCACATCCCGCTGGTGGTGCGGCTCGACGGCCCGCTGGACATCGACGCGCTGGGCGCGGCGCTGGGCGACGTCATCGAGCGCCATGAGGCGCTGCGCACCGTCTTCCCCCAGCACGA
This sequence comes from Streptomyces sp. WZ-12, assembly GCF_028898845.1. Lineage (NCBI taxonomy): Bacteria > Bacillati > Actinomycetota > Actinomycetes > Kitasatosporales > Streptomycetaceae > Streptomyces > Streptomyces sp. WZ-12. The sequence continues at coordinate 9,055,926 of NZ_CP118574.1, forward strand.
CGGTGAGCCCGAGCAACTGGTCCTCGGCCCGGCCCAGGCACCGCCCGCGCTGACCGTCGACGACGTCGAGGAGCCCGAGCTGCCCGCCCGGATCTCCGCCGCGATGGCCGAGCCGATCGACGTGGAAGCCCAACTACCGCTGCGCGCGAGTCTGTTGCGGATGGGCGCGGAGAGCCATGTGATGGTACTGGCGCTGCACCACATCGCCGGCGACGGCTGGTCGCTGGCGCCGTTGGCCCGCGACCTGGGCGCCGCCTACCGGGCGCGCGCCGGGGGTGGGACTCCCGACTGGTCGCCGCTGCCGGTGCAGTACGCCGACTACGCGCTGTGGCAGCGGCGCATGCTGGGGGAGGAGTCCGACCCTGACAGCCTGATGGCACGTCAACTGGACTTCTGGCGCCGGGCACTGGCGGGCGTGCCGGAGGAGCTGGTGCTGCCCTGGGACCGGCCGCGGCCCGCCGTGACCGACCACAGGGGCGAGGCCCACTTCTTCGGCCTGGACCAGGAAACCCACCGCGGACTCGTCGAGTTGGCGCGGTCCTCCGGCTGCACCCTGTTCATGGTCGTGCAGGCGGCGGTGTCCGCCCTGCTGTCCCGGCACGGTGCCGGCGACGACATCCCGCTGGGTACCGCGGTGGCCGGCCGGAGCGACGAGGCCCTGGACGACCTGGTCGGGTTCTTCGTCAACACCCTCGTCCTGCGCACGGACCTGTCCGGCGACCCCACCTTCCGCGAACTCCTCGATCGGGTACGGGAGTTCGACCTCGCCGCGTTCGCGCATCAGGACGTGCCGTTCGAGCGGCTGGTGCAGGCACTCAACCCGGCGCGGGCGCAGGACCACCACCCGTTGTTCCAGGTGATGTTGGTGCTGCAGAACCAGGCGACGGCCGGCATCGAGCTGCCCGGGATCACGGCGACCGGCCAGGCGGCGCACACCGGCATCAGCAAGTTCGACCTCACCTTCAGCTTCACCGAGACCCGGGACGCGGCCGGTACCGCCGCGGGCATCGACGCCCACCTGGAGTACTCCACCGAGCTGTTCGACGCCGAGACGGTGCACCGACTGGCCCACCGGCTGTGCCGCCTGCTCTCCGCGGTCGTCGCCGACCCCGACCTGCCCCTCCGCAACCACGACCTGCTCACCGACCAGGAGCGGGTGCGGATGCTGGGGGAGTGGGGACGCGGCCCCGCCGCGTACCCGCCGGCCCCGACGGTGCCGGAGCTGTTCGGGGAGTGGGTCGCCCGCACCCCCGACGCCCAGGCGGTCCGCGACGCGACGGGCACCCTGACCTACGCGCAGCTCGAAGCCCGCGCCAACGACCTCGCCCACCACCTCTCAGGACGGGGCATCGGCCCCGAGGACCTGGTCGCCCTCGCGCTGCCCCGCTCGGCAGACATGATCGTCGCGATACTGGCGGTACTGAAGACCGGAGCGGCCTACCTCCCCCTCGACCCCGCCTACCCGCCCGCCCGCATCTCCTTCATGCTCGACGACGCCGCGCCGGCCTTCCTGATCTCCACCACGACCCTCCGCGACGAACTCCCCACCGCCGCCCGCTGCCTGGCACTCGACGACGCCCCCGCCTGGTCCACCGGCCACACCGCACCCCCGCGCACCCGCCCCCTGCTCACCCACCCCGCCTACGTCATCTACACCTCCGGCTCCACCGGCCGACCCAAGGGCGTCGTGGTCACCCACCAGGGCGTCGGCGCGATGGTCCGCACGCAGGCGGAAAGGCTCCAACTCACCCGCACCAGCCGGGTGTTGCAGATGGCCTCGGTCAGCTTCGACGCGGCGTTCTGGGACATCTGCATGGGCCTGCTGACCGGCGCCTGCCTGGAGGTCGCCGACCCGGCGCAACTGGTACCGGGACCCCCGCTGGCCGGCCTGCTCGCCGAACGCGGCATCACCCACCTGACCCTCCCGCCCGCCGCCCTCGCGGTGATGCCCCAGCACGAGGGCATACCGGGCGGGACCACCCTGGTGCTCGCCGGTGAGGCGTGCCCACCGGCGCTGGTCGCCAGGTGGGCCGACGGCCGACGGGTGGTCAACGCCTACGGGCCGACCGAGACCACGGTCTGCGCCACCATGAGCGACTTCCAACATCCGACCGCGCCACAAACCCCGACACACCGGGTACCGATCGGCGTCCCGGTGCGCAACGCACAGGTGTATGTGCTCGACGCCACCCTGCAGTTGGTGCCACCAGGGGTCAGCGGCGAACTGTACGTGGCCGGCGACGGACTGGCTCGCGGCTACCTCCGCAACCCGGGCCTGACCGCCACCCGGTTCGTCGCCGACCCGTTCAGCCGCACCGGCGGACGCATGTACCGCACGGGCGACCTGGTCCGCTGGAACGACCGGGGCGAACTCGAATACCTCTCCCGCGCCGACGACCAGGTCAAGCTACGGGGCTTCCGCATCGAACTCGGCGAGATCGAGGCGGCGTTGGCCGCCGTACCAGGGATCACCGCCGCCTGCGCCGTCGTCCGGGAGGACCGGCCGGGCGACCGGCGACTGGTGGCCTACGCCGTCCCCGCCGACGGGCAGCGGGAGACGGCACCCGCCCGGATGCGCCAGGCACTCGCCGCGCAACTGCCGGAACACATGGTGCCGTCCGCGTTCGTCACGCTCGACGCCCTGCCCCTGACCCCGAACGGGAAGATCGACCGGCGCGGACTGCCCGCCCCCGGCCCGGCCACGGGCCCGGCCGCCGGACGGGCGCCGGACACCGAGCGGGAGAAACTGCTGTGCGAGGTGTTCGCCGAAGTCCTCGGCGTGCCCGAAATGGGCCTGGACGACGATTTCTTCGAGGCCGGCGGACACTCCCTGCTCGCCGTCAAGTTGGCCCAACGCATCGAGGACCGGTTCGGCACACGGCTGTCGATGCGCGCCCTCTTCGCCGCACCCACCCCGGACGGCGTGCGGTGCCTCCTGGACGATCCGGACGGCGGCACCGCGGACACACCCGGCCCCGACCCCCGGCAGGACGCGCGCCTGGCACCCGACATCGCCCCGGAGATCAGGCCCCTACCCGGCGAACCCGCTGGCCCCCGCCGCCCGTTGCTCACCGGAGCCTCGGGCTTCCTCGGAGCGTTCCTGCTCCGCGACCTGCTGGAGTCGACGCAGGCCCCGGTGGACTGCCTGGTGCGGGCGCGCGACACCGCCGAGGGGGCCCGCAGGCTGCGGTCCGGCCTGGAGCGGTACGGACTGTGGCAGGAGCACTACGGCGAGCTGATCCGTCCCCTGCCGGGTGACCTGAGCGCGCCGGGCCTGGGCCTGTCCGACCGGGAGCACCAGGCACTGCGCAAGCGGGTCGGCGCCGTCTACCACAACGGCGCCAGGGTCAACTTCGCCGCCCCCTACACCGAACTCCGCGCTGCCAACGTCACGGGCACCGAGGAACTCCTGCGGATCGCCGCCGCATCGGAGTTCGGCGGCATGCACTACATCTCGACCACCGGCGTGTACGCACCCCACACCGCCGACGGCCAACCCCGCACCGAAGCCTCCGCCATCGGCCCCGTGCACGAACTGCCCGACGGCTACGCGCAGAGCAAGTGGGTCGCCGAGGAACTCGTCCGCATCGCACGGAGCCGCGGCATCCCGGTCACCGTCTACCGCCCCGCGCGCATCTCGGGCGCCACGCGCACCGGCGCCTGTCAGGACCGCGACCTGCTGTGGCAGTACATCAAGGGATGCCTCCAGGCACAGGCGGTCCCCGAGGGGGCCGACGAGTCGACCGACTGGATACCGGTGGACTACGTGAGCGCGGCAGTCGTCGCCCTCGCCAACCACCAGCAGACGATGGGCAATCCGGCCGGCCAGGCACCGACCGCCTTCCACCTCACCCACCCCGCGCCGCCGATGCTCTCGCAGGTGTTCCGGGCAGCGGTCGCGCTGGGCCACCCGGTGCGGCCGGTGCCACTCGACCACTGGCGCAAGCTGGTGGCCGACCAGCCGGACAACGCCGCCCAGCTCTTCCTCGGCGCCGGCAGCCAACAGGCGGCCGACGAAACGGCGGCCGGGGCAGCCCGCGCACGCCGGACCTTCGACTCCTCCGCAACGCACCGCGCGGCGGCGGCATCGGGAGTCCACCTCCCGCCCCTCACCGACGACACCGTACGGGCCTACCTGACGTACTTCGCCCGCACGGGATTCCTCCCCCTGCCCGCCCAGGATCGGTGAACCGGCCCGGGCCGGCGCGTCCGCCCGGCACCGGCGACGCGCTCGGCGCAGAGAGGACCTACGCGGAGGGCTTCACGCTCTGCCCCTCGACCCGCACCCGTCGGGTCGAGGGGCAGAGCACGTCCCCCACTCAAGCGCGGGCCCGCATCACGGTGTGTCGTTCGCCGCTCGCTAGCGGTGGACGCAAGCCGCGCCCCTGGCACGCTCGTTCAGGCCGCCCCGAAGCGATCCAAATCCAAGGTTAAGGCGGATGCGATTCCAAAGATAAAATGAGGGGTAAGCTTGGGATAGTGTGGGGGCGGAGGTGCATCATGCCGACCGAAGACGAGCTGTTCGCGGCAGTGGATGAACTGCTGGAAGGCGAACCGGAGTTGCCACCCCCGGCAGAGCGGACGCGACTGCGCGAAGCGGCCCACATCTCGCAGGCCCGGCTCGCGCAGGCGCTGCGGACGTCCACGCAGACGGTGAAGAACTGGGAGGCCGGCCGCTCGGAGCCGCGGCCGCCGCGCCGTCAGGCGTACCAACGGCTGCTGGACGGGTGGGCGGAGAAGTACCCCAAGCCCGCCGACACCGAAGGCGCGCAGCCACCGGAGACGCCCACCGACACGCCCGCCGCTGACGCGCCCGCCGAGGCCGAGAGGCGAACTCCGTCCCCCGCGGCGCCCGAAGCGGCGGCCGTGCCCGCCCAGGAGATCGCCGAGCCGAGCGCTGCCCCGGCAGCCCCGCAGCGCCCGATGCGCACCGCCCGTTCCTCATCGACACCGCGCCGACCAGGCGCGCAGAAGGCGGCATCGGCCAACACCCCGGCGGGGGGCGTCGACCCACGCTTCGAGAACGGGCCGCTCGCCGTCGTGGACGTCGACGACAACGGGCAGGTGTCGGCGTACTGCCCCGGCGGCCTGGTCCTGGAGGTGCCCGCCAAGTCCGTCCCGTCCCTGGTGGATTGGACGCTGCGCGAAGCCAGGCTCGGGCAGCCGAAGCTGTCCGGCCCGGGCAAGGACGCCGATCCGTTGCTCGCGCTCACCGAAGCCGCACTGGAGCGCTACGGCCTGCCGGTTGCCCTCACGGATGAGGAGCGACTCGCCGGGCGGATCCCCGAAGGCCACAAGGTCATCAAGCAACTGGCGCGTGCGGAATGGAAGTTGACCAAGCGCGGGTTCGGTCCGTGGGCGCGGATCTACCGCCCGGCGCAGGGCTCGGAGCGGGCCTGCGTCCAGTTGTGCATCCCGTCCTGGCACGCGCTCGACTCCCGCCACTGGGCCGACGCCGCGCACCTCCCGCCGGCGGAACTGGCCCGGCTCCTGGGCGTGTACGCGTCCAGGGTGATGACGCCGCGCGGTTCCACGGCCGTGACCGGCCTGGAGCTGATGACCGCCCTGCACCCGCCGACCCGCGCCTCCGCGCCCGACGCCGACGGCAAGCGGCACTCCGAGCGCAACCCCGGCAGCCTGGGCAAGGACCCGGTGGACTGCGCACCCTGCGAAGCCCCCGACGGGCACCCGTTGCTCAAGGACCTGCCGCGCTTCCACGTCCGCGGCCCGGCCGAGAAGCTCTTCGAAGAGGCGTATGACTGGGCCCGGCCGCTCACCGACACCGAGGCCACCATGCGGCAACACCTGGTCGGCATCGACGTCAACATGGCCTTCGCCGCCGGCGCGAACGGGCTGCCCGTCGGCCTCGGCGCGCCGACGCACGTCAACAACCCGGTGTTCGACCCGAAGTTGCCCGGCTCGTGGCTGGTCGACCTGTCTCACGTCGACCTGTCGAGGGTGAAGGTCGGCAAGGAGCGGGTGGAGTTGGACGGCAGTCTGCTGCCGAGTCCGTTCACGCCCAAGGGCGAGCGCCCCGAGGGCCCGGCCTGGTACGCCACGCCCACCGTGGCGTACGCGGTGGAGCTCGGCTACGACGTCACGCCGATCGAGGCGTGGGTGCGCCACGACAACGGCCGTTACCTGGACGCCTGGTACAACCGCCTGCGCGACGCCTACCTCGCCACCATGGCCGATCTCGGGGTGGCCGCGGACCTGGCGCCGGCGGACTTCCTGACGGCGATGGACGGCTACCGCCAGCGCGACCCCCACCTGGCAATCGTCGTCTCGGCGATCAAGGCGACGGTCAAGGGCGGCCTGGGCAAGCTGCGCGAGCGCCCGCGGGGGGAGGGCTGGCGGCCGGGGGAGCCCTGGCGTGCCCTGTCCCGGCCGACGTGGCGGCCGGACATCCGCGCGGCGGTCATCTCCCGCACGCGGATCAACATGCACCGAAAGATCGTCAAGCACGCGGCGTTCACCGGCCAGTACCCGGTCGCGGTCCTCTCCGACTGCGCCGTCTACGCGACCGACGGGACCTCGCCGCTGGACTTCCTGCCCTACCGGGACGGCAAACCGCTGCCTGGTGGCTTCAAGTTGGGAGTGAACCCGGGCCTGGTCAAGCACGAGGGCACCCAGACCGTGTTGTGGGGCGAAGAGCTCCGCGACCGGTTTGCCGCCCCCGAGCTCAACCTCGCCCGGTACATCAAGGACGGCACCGTCACCGACGTCGACAACGGAGAGTAGGAGAGGGACATGGACATCTTCGGGGACGGCCTGGACAAGGCGGTGCAGAAGTCGTTCACCCGCCCCGCGCCGAAGTCGGCCGGCGCGCAGATGCGGTACCTGGTCAAGCAGCTCAAGGGCACCAGGCGGGTCGCCGAGCTGTTGCGCGTCTCCCAACGCACCGTCGAACGGTACGTCAAGGACCAGCTCAAGAAGCCGCGACCGGACCTCGCCGCACGCCTGGAACACGAGGTGGTCAAGCGGTGGCAGCCGCAGATCCGGGCCAAGGCCCGGGAACAGGCGGCGACCACCGGTGGCATCGTCATCGACACCCGCGCCCGCCTCGGCTACACCGCGCCGATCGGCTCCACCGACCAGGACCGCATCCGCCACCTGACCGTCGCCCTGCCACCCCGCTACGCCGCCCGCCTCTTCGACGCCCAACAGACCGGCGCCGGCGACCAACAGCTCAAGCAGATCGCTGCCGAAGCGCTCAGGGAGGTCTACTTCCAAGACAACGGCCGCCGCGCCGGGAGCCTGGAGGAGGTGCGCTTCACCGACATCGAACACGTGGAGTTCGACCTGTAGCGGTCGCGCGGCGCGAACGGCCCACGATCCAGGGCCAGTTGAGCGAGACCAGTTGAGCTGATGCACGAGGGGTGTCAGCAAGGCAGCGTTCCGTCGCGAGGACCGTCGGTGGGAGCACGCCGTTGGGAGTGAACCCGGGCCTGGCCAAGCACGCTGACCGGCGGCCCGGCCGGTCAGCCAGACAGTCGATACGGCGCCGGAGCCGATGACATCACCGTGGCGCCGTGCGATCGAGCCAGCGGGGCGCCGGTCAGCTGCTATGCCTGGTTCGCTGCCTTCTTGACGGTCCTGATCACGGGTGCCGTTTCGAGGTGTGTGACGGCGGGGAGCGTGGCGACCCGGGTGGTCAGGTACCGGTACAACTCCCGTTGGTTCGCGCACACCACGCTCGCGTACAGATTGGTCGGGCCGGTGGTGGCGGCGGCGAACGCGATCTCCGGATGCCCGGCCAGTGCCTGACCGACCTCCTCCAGGTATGCGGGGGCGACCGAGAGCCAGAGCAGCGTTCGGGCGTGCACGCCGAACATCCGCCAGTCGACGTCGATGTCGAGATAGAGCAGGCCGAGTTCGCGCAACTCCGTCATCCGGCGCCGGACCGTCGTCGGCGACCAGCCGGTCGCCGCGGCCAACTGCTCGAACCCGGCCCGGCCGTCAGCGGCGAGCAGGGCGAGGAGCTTGCGATCGCCGTCGTCGAGCCGCACCGGTCCCCGTCGATGCGGCACCGGAGGCGGGCGGAGCCGCTCGATCGCCGCCTCGTCCAACGATCCGAGTTTTCCCACCAGGTTGTCCGGGCCGCCGTAGAAGGCGTGCAACACGGAGTGCGCGGTCACGCCCTCCACGCGCGGGGTGTGGGGGAGTTTGGCCAGCAGCAGCGCCTCGCTGTCCGTCTCGTTCTCGGTTCGGACCACGCAGGTGATCTCGGTGCCGCCGGAACTGAGGCTCACCCAGGACGTGTCGGGGCGCCTGGCCAGCGCCTCGGCGACCGGAAGCGACGCCGCGGGCGCACATCGCACCCGCAGGAACCACTGGATGGCGCCCAGCGCGGTCGGGGCGACCCCGCCGAGCACCCGTACCGCCCCGGCCGACCGCAACCGGGCGTAGCGGCGGGCGACGGTGCGATCCGATACGCCGAGAACCTCGGCGATGGTGCTGAACGGGGCGCGGCCGTCGATCTGCAGGGCATGCACGAGCCGTCGATCCAGCTCGTCGTAGTCGGATTCCACCGAGCCGAGGCTATACGGCGTCAGATACCGACGCAATCGAGCCGGATTCTGGCTCGGGCAGCCCGGCTGACGGACCGTTGCTCCTGCCCTGATCGACACAGACAGGATCGACACCGACCCAAGGAGAGTCCGTGGACACCGATGTGCTCATCGTCGGAGCCGGCCCGACCGGAATGACGCTGGCCAACGAACTGCTGATGGCGGGGGTTTCGACTGCGCTGGTCGACAAGCTGTCGCAGCGCAGTGACCTGTCCAAGGCGGGCGGCGTGCAGTCCCGCACGCTGGAGGCACTCGACCAACGAGGGCTGCTGGAACCCTTGTTGGCCACGGGAGACCACCCCGTCACCACCGGCCACTTCGCCGGTATCCCCCTCCCACTCCACGCCAACCGACACCGCCTGCCCTGGCGGTCCGTGCCGCAGGTGGTGATCGAGGGGTTCTTCGAGAAGCATCTCGCCGCGCACGGCCTCCACCCCCGCAGGGACCACGAACTGGTCGGCCTGACCCAGGACGACAACGGGGTCACCGCGACCTTCGCCAACGGCACCACCCTCCGCTCCCGATACCTCGTGGCCGCCGACGGCGCTCACAGCACCGTACGGTCCCTGCTGCGGGCCGAATTCACCGGTCAACCGGGCACGTTGACGATCGTCGCCGCCGACGTACGGCTGGGCGGCACCGATCCGTCCACGTCACACACCTGGAACGAGGACGGACACTGGGCGGCACTGTTCCCGCTCGGCACCGATCCGCAGGGCAGGCAACTGCGCCGACTGGTCCTCGGCGGACCGGGCCAGTCACTGCCGAGGGAGACCCCGGTCACCGAGGACGAAATCCGCCACGGCCTGAGCACGGTGTTCGGAACACGGGTGCACCTGCGCGAACTGCGCTACGCCCGCCGTATCACCAACGCGTCGCGGCAGGTCGAGCAGTACCGGCACGGGCGGGTGTTCCTCGCGGGCGATGCCGCCCACGTCCACCTTCCGCTCGGCGCACAAGGCATGAACACCGGAATGCAGGACGCGCTCAACCTCGGTTGGAAGCTCGGCGCCGCCGTGCACGGTTGGGCACCGCAGAACCTGCTCGACACGTATCACGCGGAACGGCATCCGGCCGGGGCCGCCGTACTGCGCAACGTCCGGGCACAGAGCCTGCTGATGGACTGGGCCGGCACCCGCGATCCGGACGTGCTGTCCGCCCGGGAGATCTTCACGGCGATGGCCCAACTGCCGGACGTCCAGCACCATCTCGCCGACCTGATGTCCGGCATGGCCATCCGCTATCCGATGCCGGGCACCGAAACCCATCCGCTCGTCGGCCGACCCGCACCGGACCTGGACCTCGGCCCGGCCCGGATACACGAACTGCTGCGGTCCGGGCACGGCATCCTGCTCGACCCGGCCGACGCCTTCGCCAAGATCGCCGGCCCCTGGTCGGACCGGGTGGACCGGGTAGACCAGGGCACCGACACCGAACCGATGCTCATCCGGCCGGACGGCTACGTGTGTTGGGCCGGCGCGGACGCCCTGGAACCGGCGCTCCACCGCTGGTTCGGCGAGCCCCGCTGAGCCGACGCCCACGATACTGGCCATCGCGGAACGGCCGGTGACCATCACCGAACACCGATGGTGACCACCGCCACAGCGCCAATCCCATCGGCGCCGAAGCCGTGGTCCGGTCGCTCAGGCGCTGGGACTATCCGGTGCGCCGGGCAGTGGCCTAGCCTGCGCGAGGTCCTGAGGAGGGTCGCCCCGGGACCTCGCCCGGTGGATGACCCGTCGCGTCGCGTCGCCCGTCTCGCCGGCCGCGTCGTCGGCGCGCAAGGCGTTCGCTTGAGCCGGGGTTGCCAGGTTGCTAGAGGGTGGTGAAGTCCAGTACGAGGCGGCCCCGCAGCCCGCCCTTGGCCAGTCGGCGGTGTGCCGAGGCCGCTTGGTCGGCGGGCAGTACGTCGGCCACGCGCAGGGTCAGTTCGCCTGCCTCGGCCTGGTCGCGCAGCCGGAGCAGTCGGGCGTGGTCGGTGGCCGCCTCGTTGACCCAGACCGGATGGACCCGGATGCCGCGGTCCACCGGGCCCTCCCAGCCACGGATGACGGCGATACCACCGCCGTCCCGGATTGCCGGGAGGACCAACTCGTGCAGCATCGCGCCGTCGAGCACGCCGTCCACCCCGTCGGGCGCGAGCGCGCGGAACCGATCGGCGACGTCATCACCGCGCGGTACCACCTCGTCCGCGCCCAGGTCTGCCACCAACTGCGCGTCGGACGGAGAGGCGTCGGCCAGCACCCGCAGCCCTTGGCTCTTGGCCAGTTGCACCGCGTACCCGCCGAAGGCCCCGGCCGCCCCGGTCACCGCGACGGTGCCACCGGCCGGCACGTCGAGCAAGTCCAGCCCGACGCGGGCGGTGAGGGCGTTCATCAGCAGCGTCGAGGCGGCCGGGAAGTCCACGTCGGAGAGCATCGGCACCACCGACTCCACGGGCACCACGACGAATTCGGCGTAGGCGCCGCCGCGCGGCTCGTAGGGGCGCACGATCGCGATCACTGCATCCCCCTGCTGGAGCGGGGTGGAGGTGTCCGGCCCGATCGCATCGACCACGCCGGCCGCGTCCATACCCGGTACGTACGGCCCCGGGCGGCCGTTGAACCGTCCGCGGGTGGTGCCGGAACGCAGCATGGTGTCGGTGGGGTTGACCGAGGCGGCGTGGATGCGGATGCGCACTTCACCGCGGCCAGGCACCGGATCCGGCAGCTCGATCACCCGCAGCACTTCGGGACCACCAAACTCCGTCAGACCGATCGCGCGCATGGCTCTCACCTCTTTGTACGACAACTATCGAACTAACCTTAGAGGGTGAGTGCTTGACGTACAACCCCGGCTCGCGAGCGGCGGAGCCGTCACCGTGCGCCGGGTCTTCCGCGGCGTCATGTCTTGGTCGAGGGAGGTGTGCCGGTACTGCGCGGAGAGATTGTTCGACTGCGCCATTCCGGCCGTCCTCGGCTCGGATGGCGAGATCGGTGATCGGGGCCGTGGCCGGGCGTGGGCGCCAACTCGCCGTGCGTTCAGAGCGGGGCGCCGGGCTCTGGCGCTGGACCAGCTCGCCTACGCCGCCGCGTTGGCGGGGCCTGGCTGGTGGCGGATCGTCGGTGGTGACGGGAGGTTGACGCGGATGTCGACTCGGCGTCCGTGGGCCCGAGTTGATGGCTTTGCCCGGAGGTCTTCGGAGGTCTTCGTTCGAGGTCGCTGCGCTGGCGGCCGGCGCCAGGGCGCTCGCCCATCGGCCGGCCCTCTGCCGCAGCCGTCCCCTGCGGCAGGTGGGCTGATGGCCGGTCAGCGCGCGCCGGCGGGAACCCGGTTGGACCAGATGTCGATCACCACCTGGTGACGATGCGGGCGAACCGCCGGTCCACCGGCGGCGTAGTTCTTGTCGACCTGCGCCGCCTCGGCCGCGTTCGGCTTGGCGTTGGTGCAGGACGTGCCGGGACCGTGGCCGGACATGAGCTCCGAGCAGGGGCCGCTGTAGTCGTCGGGCAGCCCGAGGATGTGCCCGGTTTCGTGCGCCGCGATCCGGGTCGTGTCGTAGCCCTCGTCCACCGCTTGCTGGCCCAACTGCACTTCACCGCTGCCGCCGGGGAAGATCGGCCCCAACGTGGTCTGCGGCCAGCCGCTGGTCGCTGTGTAGACGTAGTCGGCCGAGGCGCCGGAGCTCGCCGGCTCCAAGCGCACGTTGTGCACCGCGGCGTTCCAGTTCTGTACGGCCTGCTTGATCGGGTCCGCCCACTGGCCGGCACCGCTGGCGTCATAGGTCAGGGTGACCACGGCCGAGGTCGCGTGCGGTGCGGAGTGCGCCGCGGCGACGCCGATCGTGGGGCTCAGCATGGCGGGGATGAGCGCCGTCAGGGCGGCTAGTTGCTTGATCATGGGACGGGTGCGCCTCCTTGAGTCTCAACTGGTGTCCGCAGTAAACGGGGTTCGTCGCGAACACGACAACCTCTCGCCGGTAATCGAGCCTCGATGACTTCAAGTTGGCTCAAAGCGCACAGGAGTTGACGACGGGGTGGAGGGGGAGGATGGCAGGCGTGCGTCGGTTGTCGGTCGTGCCTCCGCGTAGATGGCGGACCCGTCGTGCGGCGGCCTCGCCTGCTCATAACCCTGCACAGGAAGGGACATTGACTGTGCATCAGATGTTGGATCGCCGAGGCATTGACTGACCCGTGCCGGGGCCGCGACGTGGTCGTGGCGTTGGAGTGGATCGAGTGGTCCCGCCGTGGCGGGGAACTACGCGCCCTGAGCGGTGATTTTCTGGAGCTCCTTGATCAGGTCGACGGTGTCGTCGGCCGGCGGGGCCTTCACCGATGCCTTGGTCCCGTAGTCGGAGAAGTCCATGGTGGTGCTGATGGCGCCCTGCGGCGTCTTGACGTCCATGTCCATCTTCACCGGGTAGTCATCACCGTTGACCCACACGTCGTAGGTGTAGCCCTTGACGCCCGCCTTCTTGGCGTTCGCGAGCAACTTCTCGCGTTCCTCGGGCGAGAGGGCCTGCGCGGTCTTGGCGCCCTTCAGCCCCTCCTCGATCGTCAACGAGCCCTTGTAGTGCTCGGCGCGCTCGCCGTTCACCTCACCAGACCCCAGGTGCTTGACGTCCGGCGAACCAAGCAACATCGCGAGCTGCTGCGCCGGGTCCTGCTTCATGTCGTCCAGGCCGGCGGTCATCTGCTTCACGAGCTTGGCGTTGTCGCTCTGCTTCAGCGCGGCCCCCAAGTCGAGCTTGCCCCACCGCTTGCCGTCGAACTCCTCGGGCCGCTCGTTCATGTCCACGTACATGGCGTCGTCGAGCCAGATCATGTGGGTCTTCTCGGCACCGTCGCCAGCTTTCGCCCCGAGCGGGCTTTCGGTCATGGTCACATCCATCACCATCGGGTCCCAGCCCATGACACCGGACATCTTCGTCACGCCGCTGTCCGGCATGCCCGCCGGCGTCGTCATGCTCATCGTGACCTTCGCGGACTTCGCCGCCGCGGTCTTCTTGTAGGCCGCCGAAAGCGCGTGTGTTACCGAGCCCTTGCCGGAGTCCCGCGGGCTACCCTCGGCCTTGTCCGAGCCGCCCTGGCAGCTCGTCACGCCCGCCAGCGCGGCCACCGCCGCCACCGAGATCCCCGCACGTCGCGTGATGCTCTTGCGCACGCCTACCCCTGTTTGTCCGTCTTCCTTACTTACGCTACGCACCGTAGCGCATTAGTCCGACATGTCGCGAAGGGATAAGCCGGCCCCTCTCCTCCCGACGACTTGCGCGCGACCGGGACGTGCCTGGGCTCGGCGGCGTGGTGTTGTGGCCGCAGGTCGGGGGTTGGGCTGGGCACCTGCTCCGGCCGCATCGTCGGGCGAGGTATGGATCAGGAGGCGTCACGGGATCCGAACAAGTCCGTCGGGGACTTCAACCACGCCATCTATTCGGTTTCCCACGCATAACTCGTGGCAGTCGAGCGGGCCGCCAAACGTTCCTACCCGCTGAGACACCCGCGCCGAAAAGGCTTCGCACATCTCCTTCAGGCGTCGCGATCAGCTCCCTCGTCGGTGCCGCGCTCCTCACGTTTGTTGAGGGCGGCTCAGCACTGCCACAGGAACTTCGCACGGCCGCACGGCTCACAGGCGAACGCGTAGGCGCCGCCGCCACCGCCGAAGTTCATCGCGGTGCTGTGGTCAGGGCCTTCTTCGAGCTGGACGATCAGTGGCATGGGGGAGGCGCATGAGGGACAGGACGGCGTCTCATCGCCCTGAAGCCAGGCGGGACTTCCGCCGAGCTGGCCGAGCACGGATGACGCGGGGCGGTCATTTCTCGCCGCCCACTCTTCGCCGGCCTGGTCGTAATGGTGCTCGTCCGCGTGCACCAAGCTGACGCCCCGAACGGAACCGAGCGCGAGCAGGGCCTCATCGACACCGCCCTCGGGCCGAGGCAGCGGCTCAAGACCATCCGCGGGGAAGAGCAATGCCTGGTTCCCGCCGGAGTCCGGATCCCAGTCGTCACACATACCCGGGTCGTTCTGGCACGCGAACAAGGCGAGGATTCCCCGGTTTCCCACCCCGCCTCCGAGGTCATCCAGGACCACCTGGGCGAGGAACTGCATCGGGCCCTCGCACGAAGCGCAGCAGGGCCACGGAGCAGCCGCCGGAGCCAGTGGCACTCCGCCGGTCCGGGTAACCAGAGCAGTCGGTGCAACCGGACCTGCATCAATCATGAGAGTCGTCATATCCAGGACTCTAGGTCACCCCACTGACATCGCGCGGGCGAGCCGACCCCGACCTCCCTCCGGCACCGTGACCAACGCGCCCTGCTGCCGCACAAGCGCTTGACCTGCCGAAACGGTGCCCCTCTCGCGAGCGGACCCCTGAACGTCGCCTGCATCAGGGTCTAACCGCCCAACGGGCCTTCACAGCAAGCCCCCTCGCCCAGCCCGGCGCCGGCCAGCAACCCACCGTCACCTCACCATCGACCCAGCAATCACCTCCTGCACACTGCCCGCTGCGCTGTCGGGCACGGGATGTCAGTGGTGGGTGCGAGGATGTGATCCATGACGGAGATGGGGGACAGCACGTCGAACGGCCCGGGGCCGCAGGGGTGTGCTGGAACAGAAGAACAGCCCGGCAGCAAAGGGGAGTTGGGGAGCCCGCCGAGTTCTGTAAGGCCCCGCGGGCGGCACCGCGGACGCGCGGAACCGCTCCCCTGGTACCCGCGCCGTCCGTGGCTGCTCGCCGTCTCGATTCCGGTCTTCGTGACGCTGCACCTCCTCGGCGGTGCCCTGGGGGCGAACGACGGGATGCGGCTGCCGGGGATACTGCTCAGCGTCGTCAGCGGGGTGGGGCTGATGAAGGTGGTGTGGGTGTTGGCCACCCCACTGGTGCGCCCCCTGGCACACCCGTTGATGCTCGTACCACTGCTCGCGGTTCCGGTGCTGGCCTACGGATCGGCGGGAGCAATCGTCCTGCGGGAAAGGGGCGTGACGCACTCCGGAGTCGTCACCGCGGTCACGCCGTGGCGGGGAAAGGTCACCGAGTACCTCTGTAGAGTCCGAGAGGACGGCTCGGGCGGGATAACGGACACCATCTTCTGCGAGCGCGACGACCGGCCCGGTGAACGCATGAACGTGGTCCGAGACCCAGGAGCATGGGTCCGTCCCCAACGCGCAGGATCGGTGGCGGACGATCAGATCCAGGCGGTGCTCGCCGTGGCGGGCAGCGTCTTTCTCCTGGTCGTCGCGGTATCGGCGACGGCGATGGGCGCCGCCGTGCGGCCGAAGCTGGTCCGTGCCTGGCAACAGTAGAGCGGTGGGGAGCCCTCAAGTGGGCCCGAATTCGGCCCGATTGGTGCGTACGGTGACCGGCACGGCCGACGCCTGTCGGGATGCCGCCCTGCTCCGCTCCGGTTCGGGAGCGGAGCACCAGGCCATGTGGCGTGCCACCGGCGGCTCGTGCTGCGGCAACAGCTCGGTGGCGGCCACGCGGTCGGGCTCGCAACCCCTGCCACCACGAACGTCAACGGCTGCCGGGAAGTTTGCTGGGGCGCCGACCTGGACCGCACGGCAACTGACCGCAGTTTGCTGTGATGAACGGGGCCCGGCAGGGGGCACGGCTGCCGGGTCACTCCTCGTCGCTACCACAGCGTTGCGCCCGAAGACCCCCGCAACGACCCGTATCGGCCGGAGTTTTGGGCCGTCCACCTTGCCATTCCGGCGCGTTCTCGGCTGCCGTCGCCGTGCACTCAGCCGCGGTGCTGTCAGCAGCGGTACCCCGTCGGCCTGGTGGTGCGGGGGCTTCGTATGCTCGCGGTGCGGGAACCGGAAGCCGAGCATCTTCGAAAGGCGAACGACCATGGCGGAGCAGCGTGTTGTCCTGGTGACGGGTGGGGGGACGGGAATCGGGGCCGCCACGGCCCGACTGCTGCGTACCGCCGGGCATCAGGTGGTGATCTCCGGGCGACGGCCTGAGCCACTGCGGCGGGTGGCTGAGGAGACCGGAGCGTTGGCTCACCCTTCCGACGTCGGTGACCCCGAGGCCGTCCGTGAGCTCGTCGAGGCGACGGTGGCGGCCTACGGGAGGCTCGACGGTGTGGTGCTCAACGCCGGAATCGGGCGGGCCGGCGCGGTCGGCGACCTCGCGGTCGAGGACTGGGAGGAGCTGATACGAACCAATGTCACCGGACCGTTCCTGCTGCTGCGTGCCGCGCTGCCGCATCTGCTGGCGGCCCGCGGTGCGGTGGTCGCGGTCGCCTCGGTCGGCGCGCTGCGCAACAGCATTGGCAGCGCCGGCTATTCGACGTCCAAGGCGGCTTTGCTCCACCTGTGCCGTTCAATGGCCGTTGACTACGGGCCGCAGGGGTTGCGGGCCAACGCGGTGTGCCCGGGCTGGGTGCGTACGGAGATGGCCGACCAGCGGATGACGCGGTTCGCGGCGGAGGCGGGGCTGGCGGGCGGTGCCGAGGCGGGGTACGAGGAGGCGAACCGGCTGAATCCCGCCCGGCGGCCGGGCGATCCGCAGGAGGTCGCCGAGGCGATCGACTGGCTGCTCTCGCCCGCCGCTTCCTACGTCAACGGGGCCGCCCTGACCGTCGACGGCGGGGTGACCCAACTCGGCGTCGGCGGCGCCGCCTTCGACTATCGGATCGAGGCACGCACCCCGCGCCCGTAGCGGGCTCCCGCCACAGGCCCGTTCCACAGGGCCTGTGGCAGAGCCGGGAACGGACGGGGCGACAGGACGACGGCAGTCAGCCGCCGTACCGCTCGATCAGTTTCGCCGGATCGTCCAGACGGGCAAGGGCGCGACCTTCGTCAAGCTCGTCGAGGAAGAGCGTCAGCGGTGTGACCCCGGCCGCCGCATGGGCGTCGACCAGGCGCGCATCCACACCTTGTCGTAGGGGCACGAGTCACGGGAACAGCCCGCTGCGGTGGGGCGTTGTCAGGGCAGACGACATCAGGGAGTGAGGTTGTCCATGGCGAAGTGGCTGATCGTGGCCGAGGAGATGGTCGAGGTGGAGGGCGGACCGGCGCAACTCCAGGTGAAGACCCTCCAGTCATTGGGGGAGTTGGATCGGCCGTTCGCGCTGAAGCGGCTGCAGGATGAGGCGAAGAAGTACACCCCGCAGGCGCTGCAGGGCGCTTCCAAGGCCATCTGTCGCCGCCACGGCATCGACGATGAGTTTCTGATAGTCGCAAGGGACCGCAAGGGGTACGCGCCCTGCACGGTACGGCTCCTGGAAGACGTGTAGACGCCGGGGTCAGGATGCCTTCGGTGCCCCGGGGTGCGGACACGCCGGGGCGTCGAAGGGGTCAGCGCAGTAGGTGCCGCCGGGGGAGGGCAAAGACGGCGCCGTCTAGCGGGACGAGCGCGCTCGCCGCCTCCGAGGTCGGCGGCGCTGTTGGTTCAGTTGAAGATGCCGTAGGTGTGTTGGTAGATGGCGTCGGTGTGGTTGCGGATGTTTCGGTACACCTGGTTGAGGCGTTGGTAGGTCGCGTGGTTGGCCTCGTTTGGTTCGAACACCGTGCCCGGGTGGGTCATGTGTGTGAGGGCCTCGTCGGTGTTCGGGTAGGTGCCGAGGGCGACGGCCGTGCAGATGGCTGCGCCGAGGCCGGCTGTGCTGGTGGCGGTGGCGCGGTGGGTGGGGAGGCCGTGGACGTCGGCGTGGATTTGCATCATGAGGTCTGAGTGGGAGCCGCCGCCGGTGAGGATGACTTCGTCGAAGGTGGTGCCCAGTTCGGTGGCCATGCGGGCGGAGGTGTCGTGGATGGTCAGGGCGAGCGCTTCGAGGATGGAGCGGTAGATGTGGAAGCGGCCTTGGCGGCCGTCGAAGCCCAGGAGGGTGCCTTTGCGGAAGGGCGCGGTGGGTGGGGCGAGCCAGTCCAGGACCGTCATGAGGCCGTCGCAGCCGGCGGGGACCTTCTCGGCCTGGGCGTTGAGGTAGTCCTCGACGCCGAGGCCGGCGGCTCGTGCGTGGAGGGCCGCTTCTTCGCCGAGGAGGTCGCGGTACCAGCTCACGGTCCACATGCCGCGCCGTACGCCGGTGGATTCGTAGAGGTAACGGCCGGGCTCGCTCGCGTAGTTGGTCCAGAAGTCCCGGGCGGCCGGTACGTGGTGTGTTCCGGTGGTCATGCCGGCGACGTAGGTGCCGAGTGAGATCAGGAGGGTGTGGGGATTGCGCAGTCCGCAACCGAGTGCTTCGACGGCTTTGTCGTTGGCGGTCGCCACGACGGGGATGCCCGCGGGGATGCCGGTGTGCGCGGCGGCCTGCGGTGTGACCTGGCCGAGGATCTCGCCGGGCTGGACGAGGTCGAACAGCATGGACCGCGTGACGCCGAAGGCCGCCAACTGCCCGTCATCTGTGGACCAGTTCCAGGTCTCGGGGTCGACGGGCCATCTGCCTGCGTAATTGGCGGCGGTGTCGCGGAAGGCGCCCGTCATGCGGTGGGTGAGGTAGCCGGAGGACGTGGTCACATATGCCGCGTCCGGTACGGCGTGTGGTTGGGAGACACGTTGGTCCATCCAACTCATGACGGGTTGGGCCAGTGTGCCGTCCGCCTTGAGTACCGCGCGGCAAAAGCGGATTGTGCACAGGCCGACCCCGGCGATGTCCGCCGGGTCGCCGGGGAAGGCGGCGAGCGCCGCTCGGCTTGCCTGTCCGATGGTGGTCCACAGGTCGTCGTCGGGGTGCTCGACGATGCCGGGGCGTGGGGTGTGGTAGGGGCGTAGGGCGGCGCGACCCTCGCTCACAGCCCGGCCGCGGGCGTCGAAGACGGTTACCTTCGAGGACTGTGAACCGTTGTCGATGCCGATGAAGTAGCGGGGACGGGTGCTGGTCATGCCCACTCCGGGGTGCGGGCCGGACGGCGCTGTCCGGCGGGGGAAGGGGAAGAGGTGGCCCGCCGCACACCCGGGCGCGGCGGGGCCGTGTGCACAGCGGCCGTGCGCCGTGCGGGAGGGGCCTCAAGCCCTAGATGGGGAAGATCGTCCCCTTGTTCATGATCCCGTTCGGGTCGAACGTCTCCTTGAGCTTGGCCAGCAGGTAGTAGGCACTGCCGTGCTCCTGCCGTGTCCACGGTGCCCGGTACTTGCCGATGCCGTGGTGGTGCACGATCGAGCCGCCGACCTTCAGGGCCTCTTCGACGATGATGGCGTTGAGCGGGATGTGGTACTTGTCGATCTCCTCACGCGGCGCGCAGTTGATCTTGTAGTCGTAGACGAAGTACAGGTTGGTGCCTGTTTGGTAGCTGTGCGAGGAGTGGGCGCCCAGCATCACCAGGTCGTCTGCCGCCGGAAAGTGGTTGCGGATGCGGTCCATGACGTTGTCGTAGAGCTCCACGGTGCGTGACCAGTCCACGGACACCTCGGTGGTGTAGCCGAGTTCGGCCTCCTTGAGCATGTGCTGCTTCTCGGCCTCGATCTTCTCGACGCCCCAGTTGAGGTTCGCGAACCACTCCTCGATCAGCCCGGGGTCGACCGCGGTGTGCGGATACTGGGCCGCGACCCGCGTGATCTCCTCGCTCGTGGCGCGCACCAGGCCCTTGGGGCCTTCCGCGACGAACACCACGACAACCTTGCCCTGGTAGAAGTGGTCGAAGTGTTGGCGGGCGTCCTCGGGGGAGTAGACGCGCACCACCGAGGGACGGTAGCCGCCCGTGACCACCTCGCGGATCATCGCGACACCGGTGGCCATGTCATCGACGAGGAAGCCGTGGAACTCGTTGTTCTCCGGCTGGTACTTGAAGACCTTGACCGTGACCTCGGTGAGGTAGCACAGCGCGCCTTCGTTGCCGATGACGATGTGTCGGATGTCGGGGCCGGCGGCGCGACGCGGGACGTTCTTGATGCGGGTGACGGTGCCGTCGGCGAAGACCGCCTCCAGGCCGACGACCATGTCCTCGATCGCGCCGTACAGCGTGGAGAGCTGGCCGATCGAGCGGGTGGCGACCAGGCCGCCGTACTGCGCCAGCGGCTTGGACTGGGGGGAGTGGCCGGTGGTCAGGCCCTGCTCGCGCAGGCGGTCCTCCAGGAGTTGGAGGGGCACACCGCACTCCACGGTGACCTGCATGTTGTCGGTGTCGATCGCGAGGATCCGGTCCAGGCCCGAGCCGTCGAGCACGATCGTGTCCTCCACGGCGGTCTCCAGCCCGCCCTCGGTGCCGGTGCGGCCGGTGCGGGCGACCACGTTAATGCCGTGGGCGTTGGCGAAGGCCAGGACGCGTGAAACGTCCTGGGTGGAACGGGCGTTGACGATCGCCGCGGGCAGCGGGCCGTCGTAGATGCCGTGCACGGACTGGTACTTCTTGAAGCGGTCGACGCTCGCCTGCTGAAGCTGCTCCGGGTCGGTGACGATCTGCTCGGCGGCGACGAGGTCGGCGAGGCCGGTGAGGATGTCTGCGCGGGTGAGTGTCGAATGCGACTTGGCCATGATGGTTTCACCTTCGGGTGTTGCGATGTCAAAAGTGCGACGAGGGCAAGGAAAAGGGAGACGGTGCGCCGGGGGAGGGGTCAGCGGACCAGATAGCCTCCGTCCACCGGCAGCACATGGCCGTTGACGTAGTCCGAGGCGCGCGAGGCCAGGAACACCGTCGTCCCCATCAGGTCGGCCACGTCCCCCCAACGCCCGGCCGGGATATGGGAAAGGACGCGGCCGTTGCTCTCCGGGTCCGACCGCGTCTCTTCGGTGATCTTCGTGGCGAAGTAACCGGGCGCGATCGCATTGACCTGGATGTTGTACGGGGCGAGCTCGTCGCAGTACGCCTTGGTCAGTCCTGCGATGCCGTGCTTGGTTGCGGCGTAGGCGGGCGAGCGCTGACCGCCCAGGAACGAGAACATCGACGCGATGTTGATGATCTTCCCCGAGCGCTGCGGAATCATGAACTGCGCCGCCTCGTGGCTGAGTTCGAAGGCCGCCGTCAGATTGACCGCGACCATGGGATCCCATTCGGCACGGCCGAACTCCTCCACGGGGGCGAGGTTGCAGATGCCCGCCGAGTTCACCAGCACATCCACCGAACCGAATGCCTCCACACACCCCTGAACGATCCGCAGCGGAGCACCCGGCGCCGTGAGATCGGCCTCAAGGAACTCCATACGAGCCCCCGCGTCCTCGATGAGCCGACGCGTGGTGCCGTCGTCCTCGGCGACGGAGGGGATGAAGACGTTCGCGCCGGCCTTGGCGAGGGCCAGTGAGAACGCCTGGCCCAAACCGGTGTTGCCACCGGTGACGATGGCGTTCTTGCCCGCGAGGGAGAAGAAACCTGAGTGGAAGTCCGTGATGTCCATGGGGTTCTGCCTTCAGTAGTGCGGCTCAGGAAGAGGGGGGGGGGCGGCTCAGGCGGTCGCGGGGACCGTGGGAGGGGCCGGGGGGGGGGGGCGGGGCGGGAGGCCAGGTCCGGGCGCGGGCCCGCGTGGTCAGGGTCGTCACCAAGACCCCCAGCAGTGCCATCGCCAGCAGGAAGACGAACAGCGTCGTGTAGCCGCCGCCCTGCTCCGGCACGGCGGGCGTCGCGGTGGGGTCGCCGATCCACCAGGCGCACAGCGAGGGCAGGAACGCATCGGGCAGGAACGCGATACCAGAGGCCAGTCCGATGACACCGCCCCGCTCGTTCTTGGGGATCTCCACCTCACCGACCGTCGCGAAGTAGACACCCCGGCTGGTGAACACGAACAGGCAGAGCAGGAACATCAACCCCAGCGCCCCCCACTTGTAGGCGGGCTGGTGCGGCAGCACCAAGAAGACCAGGGCAACGGCGGCGCTGCCGACGAACATCCAACGCAGAAGGCGCGGCGAGGACTTGGTGACCTTGTCGACGACGACACCACCCGCGGGGCCCGCGACGAACTGGAAGACGTAGGTGCGGATCACGCCGATGACACCGATGAGCCCGGCGGCCATGCCGAAGCGGTTTTCCAGCAGCGGCGAGAAATAGCCGAGCGTCGTGTAGAAGCAGTACATCAGCATGGCGGTGATGCCGATGAGCCACGTGTACTTGTTCCGCACCGCCCGCCACAACTGACGCAACGTCACCGACGACGAGCCGAGTTCAGCGAGCCTCCCCGCGTCACTCTTCACAAAGAGCCACGTCAGCGCGGCGAAGACGAAACACAGCACACCGTAGAGCCGGATCAGCCAGATGACGCCCGCCGACTGCGCCACAGCCATCGCGACGATAGCGGTTCCGGCGAACCCCACCACGGTGGAGGTGACGCCACGCGTCCCTTCCAAAAACCCGAAGAGACGCCCCTGCTCGGAAGAGCTCCCGAGCATTCCGATCGCCTTGACGAGCGCCGGCCAGTACAGACCCATCCCCATCACGGCCATCACCACATGGGCGGCCAGCGCACCCCAATATCCGGGTGCCTGCGCGAGGTACAGATCAGCGGCGCCGGTTCCGGCCAGCGCCACGGTGATCAGCGTTCGCGGCTCGAACCGGTCGGCGAACCAGCCGCCGAGAAAGTACATGAACACCGCAACGGCGCCGAACACCGAAATGATGTTGCCGTAGTCCTGCGCCGACAACCGTAGTGCCTCGGTAGTGGGCCCGAGGAACACAAAGCGAATGTAAGCGACCTGGAAGATGATCCCGCCGGACATCGAAAGGACCAGAAAGCTGACCCATCTTTGCAACGTGGACAACGCACAACCACCTCTTCGTGGAAGCCCAGAATCCGAGAAACTGGATACAAAAAAAGAACAGTAACCCTCTGTGGTGAGGAGTTACTGTTCTCTGGTCTCTAGTAACTGCTCCGGCGCAGAGCCGGAGCCGGTATGAAGTTATTCGGCCCTCATCGGTCCGTTCACGAACAGTACGAGCGAACGTTTCCCGCTGTCAACCACCTGCTTACCCCCACGACCTGCGGGTACGAGGCTCACATGGCCCAGACGTCCCGATTCGACGAGGCGATCGCGCACGCACCCGCCTTCAGGGCCGCGAACACATCGTCGCGATCACAGACCAGCCCGCCGGCGATGAGCGGCACACCGATGTCCGCCACCACCCAGGAGATGACCCGCGGCATACAGCCGGGCAGGATCTCCACACAGTCCGGCTGCGACCTACGCACCTGCGGCGCGAGATTGTGGTACGAGAGCGAGTCGATGAGGAAGAAGCGGTGCACCGCGAACAATCCCAGCTCGCGAGCGGCCCGCACCATAAACGCCTTGGAGCTGAGGATCCCATCGGCGGCCGTCCGCTCCTTGACGTACCGCACGACCACCTCTTTCCCGGCGAAACCATCGAGCAGATCGACGTTCACCAAGACGACGCGCCCATCGTCCTTGAGACGCTGCACGATGTCCGGGAGGTCGAGAACCGAGCCGTAGAGCAGGAACACGATGCGGCAATCGGAACGCAGCACCGCCTGCAACCCGGACTCGTCCACCACGCTGGCGACGACCGGATGCTCTTCCAGTAGCTCTGCAAGGGCAGCAGCCATACTCATCTCCCAGGCACATAGCAGCGGCATGTGGCAGCAGGCTCCACCAACGCCCAAGAGCACGGAAGAGGCCGGCACTTCACCACCCCTGCCACCTGCCCCCAGTATGCGCGCCGCGGCCGGGAGGGCCCCCAGCCAGATCCACGGCGAACGCCCTCACCCACTCCACGACCAACCCATCACCGGGCCCCCAACCATCGCCAGGACCAGGCTCCACCGGCCCCGCCCTCCTCCCGGGCTCGCGCAGCCCCCAGACAACCGACGCACCGGACACCACCTGCGACGGAGCCCAAGACACCGCTCCCCGAACACCACCGCGCAGCGGGAAAGGACCAAAGACGCAAACCCAAGGTCCAGCGACCTGCGAGCGATGGACCTTAGTCCCTGTCGAGGGCTCCTCGCCCCCCGAGACACTTCCGACATGGAGAACCTGGACACACTGATCGTTTCCGTGAGCGATCACCTATGGACCTGGCTGCTGATCCCCCTGGTGATCGGCGCCGGTCTGTACTTCACGATCCGATCCAAGGCCGTGCAGCTTCGCCTGCTGCCCGAGACCTTCCGGGTGCTCAGGGAGAAGACCTCCCCGCGCGCTGACGGCCGTAAGCAGGTGTCCGCCTTCGGCGCCTTCACCATCTCGGCGGCCGCCCGGGTCGGGACCGGCAACATCGCCGGTGTGGCCACCGCGATCACCCTCGGTGGAGCAGGGGCCGTCTTCTGGATGTGGGCGATGGCGATCATCGGCGCCGCCTCCGCCTTCGTGGAGTCGGCCCTCGCCCAGCTCTACAAGGTGCGCGGCGCCACCGGAACCTACCGGGGCGGCCCGGCCTACTACATGCAGCGGGCCCTCGGGAAGCGCTGGCTCGGCGTCCTGTTCGCCGTGGTCATCACCGCCACCTTCGGCTTCGTCTTCAACGCCGTCCAGGCCAACACCATCACCACCGTGGTCGGCGGCTCGCTGCCGGAAGCCGACGGTTCCTGGTTCGGCCCGGCCACCGGCCTCCTGCTGGCCGCCCTGCTGGGCCTGGCCGTCTTCGGCGGGGTCCGCCGACTCTCCTCCGTAACCAGCGTGCTCGTCCCAGTGATGGCCATCGTCTACCTGCTCCTCGGTCTGGCCGTGGTGCTGCTGAACATCACCGAGTTCCCCCGCGTCATCGCAGACATCGTCGGCGGCGCATTCGGCCTGCGCGAGCTCGCCGCCGGCGGGATCGGCGCGGCCATCCAACAGGGCATCCGGCGCGGCATGTTCTCCAACGAGGCCGGCCTGGGCTCGGCCCCCAACGCAGGCGCCGCCGCCGAGGTCTCCCACCCGGTCAAGCAGGGCCTCGTCCAGTCCCTGGGCGTCTTCTTCGACACCCTCCTGGTGTGCACGATGACCGCCTTCATCGTCCTGGTCACCAACCCCGAACTCGCCGGCCGGCAGGGCGCCGACCTCACCCAGAACGCGCTGAGCGGCACCCTCGGCTCCTGGGCCGGCCACGTGCTCACCGCCGTGGTCTTCTTGCTCGCCTTCAGCTCGATGATCGGGAACTACTACTACGGCGAGACCAACATCCAATTCATCACCCGCAAGCGCTGGGTGCTCTCCTCCTACCGGACACTGGTCCTGGCCGCAGTGGTGCTCGGCTCGCTGGGCTCCGTCTCGATCGTCTGGAACCTCGCCGACGTCTCCATGGGCATCATGGCCCTGATCAACCTGCTCGCCATCATTCCCCTCTCCGGCATCGCCTTCCGGCTCCTGGAGGACTACCTCGCCCAGCGCCGGGCCGGCCTGGACCCCCTCTTCACCCGGGACCGCCTGCCCGGCCTCAAGGGCATCCAGTGCTGGGACCCGCCCCGCACGCCGAGCAACCCCCAGCTCTCCTTGGTCGGCACGAGCCAGCCGAGCACCCAACAGCTCTGACCCGACCTCCACGCCGAGATCCCCGGCACGGCGGCGCGACGAGACCCTGGCCGCGCCGGGGACACGGAGCGCTGCACGGTCGCCACCGAACGGTGCCCGTGAACGGTGGGTACGGGGTGGCTTCGCCGGCGGCGACGGGATGAGCGCCCGGCTTCAGGAACTGCGCCTGAGCCGGGCGCCGATCGTGGAGATCGCCGAAATCCTGGGTATCGAGGCCGAATTGAAGCGACGGATGCCCGAGGTCTTCCCGTCCGTCTCCCACAGTGAGACGCGGTGATCTCCGGGGTGCAGGGCTGGTCTGAAGGGAACGCCCGGCCGCTGCCAGATGGGCGCGCACCTCTCGGCGCGGGCGCCGGTGGGGTGTTGCCCGCCCCCGGTCAGCGAAATGGCTCAGATCAGGTGGAGTTCCCGAGCAGCGCGTGCATTGAGCAGCGCATGGGCGTGAGGGCTTGGCGGGTTTGTGTTTCTCAGCGGGGGGTCGGTGAGTCAGGAGTCATCGGCAACGCCCCAGGGGTTTCAGCCAGTTCACATGGCCGTGCGGTCGCGGAGTCGGCGAGCGCGAGCGCGTCCCGTCTCAACTCTTCGTGGTGGCAATTCGTTTACTTTCTTCCCATCCAGCGCTACTTCCTCTGGAGCCCCAAAGCCCTGAGCGGGTAGGGGATTTGCGGCCGCGGATTCCGTTCACTTGTTCGGCGTGACCGTTGGCTGTGCGGGCGGAATGGAGTCCGAAAGCCAGTCTTACCGTCCTCTTGTTTCTGCGGGCGGCGGTGTGTAGAAGTTTCTAGCAGTCCGAGTTGGGGTCGGGGGAATTCTGCTGTGGACTGAAAGTCTTTCGTGATTCCGGAACGGCTGTGCCTGTTGGAGGCGAGGAGTTCTGTCCACGATCCCTGACGCCCGGAGGCGTCGGCGCCGAGCCCCGCTGGTTTTACCGGCCGTGGCGTTCGTCGCCGCATGCCTGTTACCGGTGGCCTCGCCGGGGCCGGCGCTGGGGAGTGCGGTACCGACGCGTGAAGTTGGCCGACAGTTTGCGGTCGGCGGGGTGGGTTACCGCGCCGAGATATATCGAACGAGCTATGGAATTCCCCATATTCGGGCGGCGAATCTGGGCAGTGTGGCGTTCGGACAGGGCTGGGCCTATGCCCAGGACCGGCTGTGTGATCTCGCGGACCAGGTGGTCAAGGAGCCTTTGCCAACCTGCTGGGCTTGATGGGGTGTTGGGGTGGGGCCCAGGTGCGTGACATGACGAAGCTCCTGGTAGACGAGTTCACGACCAAGATCGCTCGTCTGCTCCAGGAGCTTCGCGTGCTTGTCTACCCGTCCGCGCTCGACCTGTCCACTTCCCACCTGCGGTTTCTGACGGCTCAACTGGCTGCACACCGGGCCGGGCGGGGTACGCGCTGGCGCCGGCTGCCCGCTGGCCGACAGGCCCTGCTGGTGTTGGCGCACCTGCGCTGTGGGCACACGTATGCGCAGCTCGCAGCCGGGTTCAAGGTTGGTCTCAGCACCGTCTACCGATATGTCGCCGAAGCCGTGGAACTGCTGGCCGCCCTGGCGCCGGAGCTCGCGGCGGCGGTGAAGGCGGCACAGGGCAAGGCGTTCGTCATCTTGGACGGGACCCTGCTGCCGATCGACCGGATCGCCGCCGACCGACCCTTCTATTCGGGCAAGCATCGCAAGCACGGGATGAACGTGCAGGTCCTCACCGACCCGCACGGCCGACTGTTGTGGGCATCGCCCGCCCTGCCCGGCGCCGTCCACGACATCAAGGCCGCCCGCACTCACGGCATCATCAACGCCCTGTCTGATGCCGACCTGGCCTGCTGGGCGGACAAGGGATACCAGGGCGCCGGCGGGAGTGTCCGGGTGCCCTTCCGCGGCCGGCACAACAACCTCTCCGCAGGTCAGCAAGCTGTTAACGTCGCACATGCGCGCATTCGGGCTCTCGGAGAGCAGGCGATGGCCACGCTCAAAACGTGGCGCCTCCTGCGCAAACTCCGCTGCAGCACCACCCGCATCACCGGCGTCGTTCAAGCAGTGCTGACGCTTCACCTGAACTGCTCAAAGTGAGGTTGGCAAAGGCTCAAGGTCCGCGGTGAACGCGCGCGGTGGCTCGGCCGCGGACCGGGGGACCGGTACCTGGCGTCGGACTTGGGGTACCGGGCCCTGCGCCTGGTGGACCGGGCGAGGCGTTCGCTTCCGACCTTGTCGGGCCGCGCTCGGTCCATGATCGAGGGCTACGCCGCCGGATACAACCGGTACTTGGCCACCGTCGGGCCGCGCGGAGTCCACGGCTGGTGCGCGGGACGGCCGTGGGTGGGCCCCCTCACCGCGGTGGACCTCCTCGCCTACGAGCAGGATCTCGCGATCGTTTCCAGCGGTCGGGCCGTGCTGCCCGCCATCGCCGTGGCGCAGCCACCGGCCGCCCGCCCCGCCGACCCACGGCACCCGCCCGACTTACGGGTGCCACTGGCTGCCGTCGCCGACTCGGTCCGGCAGGCGCTGCCGGGGGCCCATGGCGCGGCACCGGGCAGCAACGGCTGGGCGATCGGCGGCGAGCGGTCGACCACCGGCCGGGGGGCGCTGCTGGCCAACCCGCACTTTCCCTGGCAGGGAGAGCTCCAGCTGTGGGAGTGCCAGCTCACGGTACCCGGCGAGTTGAACGTCTACGGTGCCGGCGTCGGCGGCCTGCCGGGAATCCAGCTCGGCTTCAACGAGAAGGTCGCCTGGACCCACACGGTCGCACAAGGGCCCCGTTACACCTTCGCCAAGCTCCAGTTGGTCGCGGGAGACCCGACGCGCTATCGCAGCGGTGACCGCCTCCGACGGCTGCGGCCGGCCACCGCGTCGGTCAAGGTCAGGCTGGCCGGCGGCCGACTCGGCACGGTCACCCGGACGTTGTGGTCGACCGACTACGGGCCGATCGTCGACCTCTCGGCGCTGGACCCGCGCTACGGGTGGAGCACCACCAGCGCCATCGCCTTCCGCGACGCGAACGCCGGCAACACCCGCCAACTCGACTTCTGGCTCGACCTGGCACGGTCCGGCAGCGTCGCCGAGGTCGCCGAGGCGAACGCGAGGTACGGCACGCCCTGGCTGAACACCCTGGCCGCCGACCAAAAGGGGAACGCCTGGTACGGGGACGCGGCGAGCACTCCCTATCTCGGCCGCGCGGCGACCAAGGCGTGGCTGGCGAGCCCGATCGGCCTCCTGAACGGCAGCGACCCCCGGCAGGACTGGCTGGTGAGCCCCCGAGCGGCCGCGCCGGGGCTGCTGCCGCCGAGCCGCTGGCCGCAACTCACCCGCCGGGACTATGTGTTCAACGCGAACAACAGCCCCTGGATCGCCAATCCGCACCACCCGCTCGAAGGGTTCCCCACCGTGCTGGGGGAGCAGCGGGCGGCGCTGAGCGCCAGGGCGCGGTTCAACGCCCTCCTGCTCGCCGACTCCGGGCGGGGACGCGAACACCGCCTCGGAGTACGGGAGTTGATGTCCGCGGTGCTGTCCAACAAGACGCTCAGTTCCCGGCTGCTGCTCGGCCCGGTGCGCGGGGTGTGCCGGGCGCAGGCCGAGGCGGCGAAAGCCTGCCACGTACTCGACGACTGGGACGGCCGGTTCTCCGTCGGCAGCAGAGGGGCCGTGCTGTGGCGCGAGGTCATGTCGAACGTGCTGGCCGTCGCTCCCGACGCCCTGACGTCGGTGGGACCGCTGTTCGGCACGCCGTTCGACCCGCGCGACCCGGTGCACACCCCCGGCACCCCGAAGCCGGACCCCGCGGTGCTGGGACCGGCCATCCTGCGCGCGCAGCACACGATGGAGTCCTCCGGACTACCACTGGACGTCCCGCTCGGCGCCGTCCAGCAGGAGAACAAGGGCGGACGGCGGCTGCCCGTGCCGGGAACCGCCGACGCACTCGGTGCGCTCGACGTCGTGGAGTACACCCCGGAGCCGGGCACCACCACCCAGCCGGTCCCGCCGCCCGACGGCTTCCAGGTCAACTCGGGCACCAGCATGCTGTTGGCCGTCCAGTTCACCGAGCACGGCCCGGTGGCCGAGGGACTGCTCACCTTCTCGGAGTCCATCGACCCGGACTCCCCGCATTTCGCCGACCAGCAGGGGCTGTTCGCGCGGGGCAGGGCACATCACTGCCTGTTCACCTGGCCGGCGATCCTCGCGGATCCGGCAGTCAAAACCACCGTCGTCGCATGGCGGTAATCGGGCTTGCAGCGCACGCACATGTAGCGGAGGTGGCTGATGTCAGTGACGCACACACCAGGGTTTGCGGTTTCCCCGCAGCAGCGCGAACTCTGGTCACGATCGCCCGCCGTCGGCCCGCACCGCGCGGTGCAGCTCCGGGTGGCACTGGACGGCGTGCTGGACCGGGGCAGGCTGCGCGCAGCGCTGTCCGCGGTGGTGCGTCGGCACGAGTCGCTGCGCACGCGTCTCGTCGTCAGCGAGGGCCGGGCGGAGCCCAGTCAGGTCATCGGTGACTCCGACGCCATCGAGTTGCGCACCATCGAGGTGACTTCGGGCCCGGACGCGACGGCTCCCCCGGAACTGGAGGAACGGGCGGCCGTGGAGCGGGCGGCGGTCGACCCCAGGAACGGTCGGGGGTTCCGGGTGCTGCTCGCGGACATCGGAGCCGACCGGGCGATACTCCTGCTCACCGCGCACGTACTCATCGCCGACCGGTCCTCGTTGCGCCTGGTCGCCGAGGAACTGGCCGTCGCGTACGCGGGCGACGAGGTGCAGCCACCCGCAGCCGACCTCGTGCAGTACGCCGACTTCGCGACCTGGCACAACGAACTGCTCACCGCCGAGGAGGGCACCGCCGAGCGCGCCGCCTGGTCCCACCGACTGGCCGAGGCGCAGGGCGGCGCCGCACTGGGCAACGCGGCCCCGGCGGACGGGCACCAGCCCGACCGGCGGACCTACCGCCCGGCGCCGGCCCCCGCCGCCGGCGCGCTCGACGCCTTCGCCGCGGCCAACGGGCTCGATGCCGCCGCCGTGTTGGACGCCGTGTTCCAGGTGGTCGTATGGCGGGTGGCGGGCGAGCGCGACTGCCTGGTCCTGCTGGCCTCGTCCGGCCGCAGCCACCCGGCGCTCGACCACACGGTCGGGGCGTTGGAACGCGAACTGCCGCTGCGCGCCGCCTTCGTGGCCGAGCAGGAATTCCTCTCCCTCGCACGGGATACCGCCGAGAGGCGTCGCGATGCCGAGCGGCGGATCGACCACCTGGACCCGGCCGCGCTGGCCGGCCACCGGGCCGCCGGACGCCCTGCCCTCGCCTGCTTCGCCTTCCGCGTCGCCGCCGCCCCCCTCCTCGCCGACGGCGTCCGCTGCACGATCACCGAGGAGAGGCGGGCGGACACCACCGATGTCGCGCTGAGCTGTGTGCGGACCGACGACACCCTCGCCGTCGAAGTGCGCTACGACAGCGCCCTGGTCGACCCCGCCACCGCCAGGGCCCTCGCCGACGGCTTCACGGCCACGCTGCGCGCGGTGCTCGGGAACCCGGCGGTGCGCATCGGGGAGATCGAACTGCTCTTTGCCGAGGAGCGGGACCGGGTACGCGCCTCCGGCGCCGGGCCGGCCACCGAGGTTCCGGCGGCGGCCGTGCACGAGTTGTTCGCGGGGCAGGCCGCCCGGCACCCGGAGAAGACCGCCGTCGTCTGCGCGGGTACCGAACTCAGCTACGCCGAACTGGACGCACGGGCCAACCAGTTGGCGCGTCACCTGATCGCTTCGGGGGTGACGCGCGGGGACCGGGTGGTGGTGTCCATCGGGCGGTCCCCGGAGCTGATGGTCGCGCTGCTCGGCGTGCTCAAGGCCGGTGCCGCGTTCGTCCCCGTCGACATCGGCTATCCGCGGGCCCGGATGGACTTCGTGCTGGCGCACGCGGCCCCGAAGATGCTGCTGGCCACCGGGGAGGTGCTGGACCGGCTCGACGAACCCGGGCTGCCGACGCTGGCGATGGACGGACACCCCGCCGAGCTGGCCGCCCGGCCGCGGACCCCGGTCGACGTGCCGGTGACCGTGGCCGACCACGCCTACCTGCTCTACACCTCCGGCACCACCGGACGACCCAACGGCGTCGTCGTCCCGCACCGGGGCCTGACCAACTACCTCTCCTGGGCGGCCACCGCCTATGCCCTGCACGAGGGCAGCGGCGCGCTGGTGCACACCTCGATCAGTTTCGATCTGACGCTCACCTGCCTGCTCGGCCCGCTGCTGGCCGGCCAGCGGGTCATCCTGCTGCCCGAATCGGCCGGGGTGACCGGGCTGGTGTCGGTACTGCGCGAGATGCGGGACCTCAGCCTGGTCAAGCTGACCCCGACGCATCTGGACATCGTCGGCCAACTGGTCACTCCCGAGGAGATCACCGGCAGCGTGCGCACGGTGGTGGTGGGCGGTGAGGCGCTGCGCGCCGAGGGCGCCGCGCTGTTCCACGCCGCCGGTGCCACGGTCGTCAACGAATACGGCCCGACCGAAACCGTGGTCGGCAGCACCGCCCATCGGCTCGATGCCGGCGGGCCGTGGCAGGGCGCGGTGCCGATCGGTTCGCCGATCGCCCATACCCGGGCCCACGTGATGGACGGGCGATGTCGCCTGGTTCCCGACGGCGCGGTCGGCGAGCTCTGCATCGGCGGCGCGGGCGTCGCCGACGGCTACCTCGACGAGCCGCACCTCACCGAACGGCGCTTCGTCCCCGACCCGTTCGCGACCGACGGTTCCCGGTTGTACCGGACCGGCGATCTGGCCCGCCGCCGCAGCGACGGCGTCCTCGAATTCCTCGGCCGCGCCGACGAACAGGTCAAGATCCGCGGCGTCCGGGTGGAGCCCGCCGAGATCGAGAGCGTGCTGCGCGCCCACCCCGGGGTCGAGCACGCGGTGGTCGTCGCGCGACGGGACGAGGACCCGGGCGGCTCCTCACCGCTGGCGGGGGAACTGCGGCTGGTGGCCTACGTGGTACCCGGCAAGGACACCGACGGCCCGGCCCCGAGCCCCCGCGCGCTGGCCGAACACTGCCGCACCCGGCTGCCGGAACTGCTGGTTCCCACCACCGTCATGGTGCTCGACGCGCTGCCCGTGACGGCCAACGGAAAGCTCGACCGGGCCGCGCTACCGGTACCCGCGGCCGTGAGCCGGTCGGCGGCGGAACACGCCGCCTACGTCGTCCCGCGCACCGATACCGAGGAGATCCTGGCCGGCGCGGTCGCCACGGTCCTCGGGGTGGACCGGGTCGGGGCGGCCGACAACTACTTCGTGCTGGGCGGCGATTCGATCCGCAGCGTGATGGTCGTGAGCCGGGCGCAGTCCCGGGGTCTGGACCTCACGGTCGCCGAGCTGCACCAGAACCCGATCATCGCGGACTGCGCGGCCGCCGTGGACCAACGGCGCCCGGAACCGGACGCGCCCACCACCGCCCCGTTCGCCCTGATCGACGCCGAGGACCGCGCGCGGCTCCCCGACGAAGCGCGGGACGCCTTCCCGCTGAGCCTGCTCCAGGAAGGGATGATCTTCCACCGCGACTTCGCCGCGAAGTCGGCCGTCTACCACGCGATCGCCTCCGTGCGACTGCGCGCACCGTTCGATCTCGATGTGCTGCGCACCGTCGTCCGGCAACTCGTCGAACGCCACCCGATGTTGCGGACGTCGTTCGACATGACGACCTACAGCCGGCCGTTGCAGATCGTGCACGGCAGCTTCGAGACGCCCCTGTACTTCGAGGATCTGCGCGGGCTGTCCGAGCCGGCACAGGACGACAGGGTCAGTGCGTGGATCGACCGGGAGAAGCTGCGCGGCTTCGAGCTCCACGACTACCCGCTGATCCGCTTCATGGTGCACCGCCGCAGCGACGCGGAGTTCCAGTTCACCTACGGCTTCCACCACGAGATCGTCGACGGCTGGAGCGAGGCCCTGATGATCACCGAGCTGTTCAGCCACTACTTCTCGCTCATGTTCGACGAGCCGCTCTCCATCCGCTCGCCCAAGACGGGCATGAGCGACGCCGTCGCCCTCGAACTGGAGGCGCTCAGGCGCAAGGAGAACTACGACTTCTGGAACGACTACCTCGCCGATGCGACGCTGATGCGGTTGCCGAGGACCGGGGCCGCCGCCGGCCCGCGGGCCGACAAGGGCGCCCGGGAGATCGTCCGGATCGTCGTCCCGGTGCCCCACGAACTGTCCGAGCGGCTCAAGCAGGTGGCCACCGCGCACGCGGTGCCGCTCAAGAGCGTGCTGCTCGCCGCGCATCTCGCCGTGATGTCGACCTACGGCGGCAACGTCGACACGCTGACCTACACCGTGACCAACGGCCGCCCCGAAGTCGTCGACGGCAGCACCGCCATCGGGCTGTTCGTCAACAGCCTGGCGCTGCGGGCCAAGATGGCCGGCGGTAGCTGGCTGGAGCTGATCGAGGCCACCCTGCGGTCCGAGCGGCAGTCGATGCCCTACCGACGGCTGCCGATGGCCGAACTCAAGCGGCACCAGGGCAACGAGCCGCTGGCCGAGACGCTGTTCTTCTTCACCAACTACCACGTGTTCGACGTGCTGGACCGGTGGATCGAGGCCGGCGTCGAGCACGTGGCCAACGAGCTCTACGGCGAGTCGACCTTCCCGTTCTGCGGCATCTTCCGGCTCAACCGGACCACCGACCGGCTGGAGGTGCGGATCGAGTACGACAGCCTGCAGTTCTCCGCCGAGGTCATGGAAAGCGTCCGGGACTGCTATGTGCGGGTGCTGACGGCGATCGCGGCCGACCCGACCGCGGACTACGGGGTGGTCGACCAACTCCCGGCCCGGGACCGCGAACTGCTCGACCGGTTCACCGACGGCGGCCGCACCCCCGTGCCGCAGCGCTGTCTGCACGCGCTGGTGGAGGAACGCACGGCCGCGACCCCGGACCGGATCGCGGTGGAGCTCGACGGGACGGCCGTCAGCTACCGGCTCCTCAACGAGCGCGCCAACCGGATCGCACACGGACTGCGCCGCAGGGGAGTCCGGCGCGAACACGTCGTCGGCGTGCTCGCCGAGCGCTCCATCGACCAGATCGTCCTCCTGCTCGGCGTGCTCAAGGCGGGGGCCGCCTACCTCCCGCTGGACCCGGCACAACCCGACGAGCGCACCGCGCTCCTCGTGACGGACAGCGCGGCGCGCGTCGTGCTCGCCCAGGAGCACCTGGCCGGCCGGGTTCCGCCGGCGGCCGAGCCGTTCGTGGTGGACCGCGGATTCCGGGCGGTCGACCGGGAACCCACGCACAACCCGGACGTCGGCACCGGCCCGGCCGACGCCGCGTACGTCATCTACACCTCGGGCTCGACCGGCCGGCCCAAGGGGGTCGTCGTCGAGCACCGCAACGCGGTGGCCTCGGTCAGCGCAAGGTACGCCGCGTACGCGGAGCCGGTCGACCGGTTCCTGCTGCTGTCCTCCTTCGCGTTCGACAGCTCGGTGGCAGGCATCTTCTGGACGCTGTCGACCGGCGGCACCCTGGTGCTGCCGGGGGAGGGCACCCAGCTCGACCCGATGAGCACGGCCACCGCGATCGCCCGACGGCGTCCGACCCACACCCTGACCATTCCGTCCCTGCTGGGCCCGCTGTTGGAACAGTCCGGCCCGCGCGAACTGGAATCCCTGGTCCGGGTGATCACGGCGGGGGAGGCCGCCCCGTCGGCGCTGTACGAGGAGCTCGGTGCGAAGGTTCCCGGCGCCCGGCTCGCCAACGAGTACGGCCCCACCGAGGCGACGGTGTGGAGCACCGTGTGGACGGGGCCGGGGCCGGTGGTCCAGCCCCAACTGCCGATCGGCCGCCCGGTGGCCAACACCCGGGTACGGGCGTTGGACCAGCACGGCCGGCCGACGCCGGTCGCGGTGGCCGGGGAACTGCACATCGGCGGGGCCACCGTGGCCCGCGGGTATCTGGGGCAACCGGCCGCCACCGCAGCGGTGTTCCGGCCCGACCCCCGCGGCGCGGTCCCCGGCGCCCGCCGCTATGCCACCGGCGATCTCGGCCGGTTCCTGCCCACCGGCGACCTGGAGTTCCTCGGCCGCAACGACCACCAGGTCAAGATCCGTGGCTTCAGGGTGGAGCCGATGGAGATCGAGGCCGTGCTGGACGCCCACCCCTCGCTCCAGCGGTCGATCGTGATGGCCCGCGGGGCGGAGAGCGGCGAGCAGCAACTCGTCGCCTATGTACTGCCGGAACCGGGCGAGCGGCCGGACCGGGCGGAACTGCAGAAGTACGTCCGGGACCGGCTGCCGAGGTACATGGTGCCCAGCACCTTCACCGTGCTGGACGCGGTGCCGCTGACCCGCACCGGCAAGGTCGACCGGACACGGCTCCCCGATCCGGATCCGGTGGCCGAACTGCCGTATGTGGCACCGGGTACCGAGACCGAGCGCCTGCTCGTCGACATCTGGTCCACGGTGCTCAAGGTCGGCCGGGTCGGAGTGCACCACCACTTCTTCGACGTCGGTGGCGAGTCGTTGCGCGCGATGCAGGCGATCGCGGCGACGAACAAGCTGTTCCGGACCCGACTGTCGGTGCGCAGGCTGTTCGACGCGCCCACCATCGCCGAGTTCGCGACCGTGGTGGACGAAGCCAGGGCATCGGGGACGGGAGCGGCCCCCGACGGCGGGGTGTTCGCCGCGGCTCCCGAAAGTGACCAGGCATGAGCGTGCTGAGGACGGCCGGGGACGGGGCGCGGGGCAGCGGCCGCGGTGCCGGGCTGCCGCTCGCCGCCGCCCAGCAACGGCTGTGGCTGCTACAGCGGTTGGAGCCGGACAACCCGGCGTACACCATCTGCACCGCGATCGAGCTGACCGGACCGCTCAACCCGCTCGCACTGCGCTCGACGGTCCACCAGCTCGGCAGCAGGCACGAGATGCTGCGCGCCGCCTTCACCGACGACGGCCCGGAGCCGGCCCAGTACATCACCGCGGCACCACCGCGCCTACGGCTGGTCGACCTGTCCGGTACCGGGGAGCGGACCGCGGAACAGGAGGCGCACCGGCTGCTCGCCGCGCTCGCGGCCCGGCCGTTCGAGCTCACCGCCGGGCCGCCGGTGAGCTGGCTGCTGCTGCGACTGGGAGCGCGGCGCCACCTGCTCGTGCTGTCGGTCCACCACCTGGTGTTCGACGGCGGATCGCTCGCCGTGGTGCGCGAGGAGATCGAGACGCTGTACCGCCGCGCGGTCACCGGCAGCGCACCGCCCGCGCCCGCGCGGACCGCGAGCTACCCACAACTCGTCGACATGCAGCGGACGTTGACGCAGGATGCGGTCGGCTCGGTCGAGTTCTGGCGGGCGCAGCTCGGCGCGGCGCCACCGCGCAGCACACCGTTCGACGGTGGCCGGAGCGGGCGGCAGACCCGCCCGGTACGCCGCGTCGAACGGCTCGACCGAGCCGAACTCGCCGGCCTGGAAAGGCTGTGCCGACGGACCGGGAGCACCCTGTACATGGCGCTGCTCGCCCTACTCGGATGCCTGGTCGGCCGGCATTGCGGCCAGGAGGACGTGGTCATCGGGTCGCCGGTCGCGCTGCGCGACGGGGAACCGGCCGCCGGCACCGTCGGCCTGCTGATCAACACCCTGCCGCTGCGCCTGCGGTTGCACGGCGAGCCGGGTTTCGTCGAGGTCCTGCGCAGGACCAGGGACACCCTGCTCGACGCGCTCGAACATCGACTGCTGCCCTTCGAGCGGATCGTCGACGAGCTCGCACCGCCCAGGGAACTGGGGACCTCCCCACTGTTCCAGGTGCTGTTCGCCTACCAGCAGCCGCCACGGCCCCCCAGCCTGCCTGGGGTCGGGGCGCGGCTCGTCGAGGTGCCCGCGGCGGCGGCGAAGTACGAGCTGACCGTCACCGCGGCGGACACCCCCGACGCCCTTGAGTTGATCTTCGAGGCGGACGGCGGGCGGTGCACCGCGGCGGAACTGGCCGACTGGTGCCGGCAGTTCCGGACGCTGCTCGCCGCCGTTCCGACCGCACCGGAACGGCCGGTGTCGCGCTGGTCGCTGCTGACCGCCCGGCAGTGGCGCGGTGTGCGCGCCCCGGCGGCCATCGACCCCGGCGCGGGAGAACTGGTGCACCGGCTGGTGGCCGCCACCGCGGCACGCCAACGGGACGCGGTGGCCGTGGTGCACGGCTCCCGTCAGGTGACCCACCGCGAACTGGACCGTTGGTCCGACCAGTTCGCCGCGGAGCTGCTCGCCCGGGGATGCGGCCCCGGCGACGTGGTCGGGGTCTGGCTGCCCAGGACGCCGGAACTGCTCGTGGCCCTGCTGGGAGTGCTCAAGACCGGAGCGGCCTACCTGCCCATCGGCACCGAACAGCCCGCCGCACGAGCCCTGCCGATGCTGGCCGAGACCGGCGCCCGGCTCCTGATCGGTGACGACGAGCTGCTGGCGTCCCGTGGCGCCCAGAGTGCCCAACTGCCGCCCACGGTACGCGTGTCCGCGCCGCGACCCGGCCGTTCGTCCCCACCGCGCCGGGTGTCGGTGCCGCCGACGGCGCTGGCCTATGTGCTCTACACGTCGGGGTCCACCGGCCGACCCAAGGGCGTGGCCATCGAACACCGCAGCGCCGCGGCGTTCCTGCGCTGGGCCGGTGAGGCATTCGACCCGGGCGAGCTGCACCGGGTCCTGGCCACCACGTCGGTCGGCTTCGACCTCGCCTTCTTCGAGCTGTTCGCACCGCTGGTCCACGCGGGCACCGTGGTGCTGACCGAGGACGCCCTGCGGGTCCCGGAAACCCCCGCCGCGGCCGGGGCGAGCCTGCTCAACTCCGTTCCGTCCGCGGTGGCCGCCCTCCTGGACGCCGACGGGATTCCCGACGCGGTCACCTCGGTGAACCTCGCCGGAGAACCCCTGCCCAGGGAGCTGGCCGACCGACTGCACCGCCGCCGGGTCCGCACCGTGGTGCGCAACCTCTACGGGCCCAGCGAGGCAACCACCTACGCGACGGCCGCGGTGGTCGGTGCCAGCGGCGGCCCGCCCACCATCGGGACGCCGATCGGTAGCGCGCGAGCCTGGGTGGCCGACCACCACGGCCGGCCGGTCCCCGACGGCATGGCCGGGGAACTGCTCATCGGCGGACCGGCGTTGGCCCGGGGCTATCTGGGCCTCCCCGCC
Source organism: Streptomyces sp. WZ-12 (assembly GCF_028898845.1). NCBI lineage: Bacteria > Bacillati > Actinomycetota > Actinomycetes > Kitasatosporales > Streptomycetaceae > Streptomyces > Streptomyces sp. WZ-12. Next base: position 9,094,928 of record NZ_CP118574.1, read on the forward strand.
AGCACGGCGGCGGCGTTCCTCCCCGACCCGTACGACCGGCCCGGCAGCCGGATCTACCGCACCGGGGACCTGGTGCGCCGCCGCGCCGACGGTGAACTGCACTTCGTGGGACGCCGGGACACCCAGGTCAAGCTGCGAGGGGTGCGGATCGAACTGGGGGAGGTGGAGCACGCACTGCGCGCGGTGGCGCCGGTGCGCGAGACCGCCGTCGTGCTCGACGGTGCAGCCGAACACCGGCGGCTGGTGGCGTTCGCCAGCCCGGAACCGGGCCGCAAGATCCCACCGGAGCGGGCCCTGGCCGCGCTGCGCGCCCTGTTGCCCGCCGTGATGATCCCCGCGGAGCTGGTGGTCCTGGCCGACCTGCCGCACAACGGCAACGGCAAGGTCGACCGGGCGGCGCTGGCCGCCCGCGCCGGAGCCGTCCGCCGGCAGCACCCGCGCGGCGCGGCCCCCGGAACCGAGCTGGAACGGGCCATCGCCCGGGAGTGGCAGCGGGTGTTGGGGATCGAGCGGGTCGGCGTGCACGACGCCTTCTTCGACGTCGGCGGTAACTCCCTCGGCCTGCTGCGGCTGCACGGCGCCCTCGTCCGCACCGTCCACCCGGGGCTGCGGCTGGTCGACCTGTTCCGGTTCCCCGACATCGCCGGGCTCGCCGATCACCTCGCCGGGGCCGGGGCCGGGGCCGGCGCGGCGCCGGCGGATTCCCCGGCGCTGGCGCCGGCGGGGGGGAGGGGCGCCCCGCCGGGCGGCCGGGCAGGAGGGCGGGCGATGACCGAACAGGACGGCTGTGAGCCGATCGCGGTGATCTCGCTGAGCTGCCGCTTCCCCGGAGCGGAGAACGTCGACGAGTTCTGGGCCAACCTCCGTGCGGAGACCGAGAGCATCAGCCGGTTCCCCGACCTGGGACCGGAACGCCGGCCGCGTTTCGTCGGCGCGGAGGGAACCGTGGGGGACCTGGCGCTGTTCGACGCGGAGTTCTTCGGCTACTCCGCGCGCGAAGCCGAGGTGATGGACCCGCAGCACCGGCTGTGCCTGGAGGCGGCCTGGACGGCATTCGACACCGTCGGATACGACCCGGCGGCGCTGCCCTTCCCGGTCGGCGTCTTCCTCTCCTGCGGCCTCAGCTCCTACCTGGTGCGCAACCTCCTCCCCAACACCGAACTGCTCCGCACGCTCGGCGGCTTCCCCCTGCTGATCCACAACGACAAGGACTTCGCGGCGACCACGGTCTCCTACAAGCTCGGCCTCACCGGCCCCAGCATGTGCGTCGGCTCGGCCTGTTCCTCCTCGCTGGTCGCGGTCCACCTGGCCCTCCGCAGCCTCCAGTCCTTCGAGTGCGACATGGCCGTGGCGGGCGGCGTCTCGCTCCAGGTACCCCAGGCACAGGGCTATGTGTACGCCGAGGACGCCATCTACTCGCCGGACGGGCGGTGCGCGGCCTTCGACGCCTCGGCCGATGGCACCGTCGGCGGCAGCGGCGTCGGGCTGGTCCTGCTCAAGCGGCTGTCGGACGCCCGCAGGGACGGCGACCCGGTGCACGCGGTGCTGCTCGGCTCGGCGGTGAACAACGACGGCCGCCGCAAGGCGGGTTACACCGCCCCGGGCGTCGACGGCCAACGGGACGTGATCATCGAGGCGCAGGCGGTGGCCGGGATCGACGCCGGCAGCGTCGGGTACGTCGAGGCACACGGCACCGGCACCCACCTCGGCGACCCGGTCGAAGTGGCGGCGCTGACCGCGGCGTTCCGCACCACCACCGACCGGGTCGGGTTCTGCGCCCTGGGCTCGGTGAAGACCAACATCGGCCACCTCGACGCGGCCGCCGGCATCGCCGGACTGATCAAGGCCGTCGGCGCGGTGCGCGACGGCGTGATCCCGGCGAGCCTGCACTACCAACGGCCCAACCCGGCCATCGACTTGGCCGCCTCCCCGTTCTACGTCAACGCCTCCACCACGCCCTGGCCCGCAGCGGACTCCCCGCGCCGCGCCGGGGTCAGCTCCTTCGGCATCGGCGGCACCAACGCCCACCTCGTGCTGGCACAACCGCCCGCCCCGACCGCGCCCGACCGCGAGCGCCGGGCATGCCAACTGCTCGTGCTCTCCGCGCGCTCCCCGTCGGCCCTGACCCGGGCCGGCCACGAACTGGCCGACCAGTTGCGCGGCAGACCGGACGCGGACCTCGGAGACGTGGCGGCCACACTGGGCGGCCGACGGACGCACCGCTACCGACGGGCCGTGGCGGCCACCACGGTCACGGCCGCGGCCACGGCCCTTTCCGGTCCGGCACCGGAGCGGGCGGTCCAGGGCACCGGGCGGCGGGCCGCCTTCCTCTTCCCCGGCCACGGCTACGGCTATCCGGCCATGGCGCTGGGACTCCACGCGGGGGAGCCGGACTTCCGACGGCATCTCGACGACTGCGCGCGACTCCTCGCCCAACAGGGCGTGGACCTGTTCGCGATGCTCCGCGCCGAGCAGGCGGGACCCCAGGGGGCCGAGCCCGCGTTCCAGGTGGCCGAGTTCGCCGTGTCCCACTCCTTGGCCCGCACGCTGATCGACTGGGGCGTCGAACCGGTCGCGATGCTGGGGCACAGCCTCGGCGAATACGTCGCCGCAACCGTGGCCGGAGTGTTCCCGCTGCCCACCGCGCTGCGACTGGTCGCCGCCCGGGCCCGCGCACAGGCCACGCTTCCGGAAGGCCGGATGCTCGCCGTCGCGCTGGGCCCCGACGAGCTGACCCCGCTGCTCGACGGCGGCCTGACCCTGGCCGCGGTCAACTCCTCGGACCGGTGCGTGGTCACCGGCGCCCCCGACGCGGTGACGGCACTCGCCGCCCACCTGGAGGAAGAAGGGGTGTGGACCAGGACGCTGGCCGTTCGGCACGCGTTCCACTCCAGGGCCGTCGACCCCATCACCGCCCGGTTCCGCACCGTCCTGGCCGAGGTCGAATTCGCCACCCCCCGGCTGCCGTTCCTCTCCAACGTCACCGGGGACTGGGCCGATCCCGCCGAGGTGACCCGCCCGGAATACTGGCTGGCGCACATGCGACGGCCGGTGCTCTTCGACGACTGCACCGGGCACCTCGCGGAGTTGGCACCCGCCGCGCTGCTGGAGCTCGGCCCCGACGCCGGGCTGGCCCGGTTGGCGGCCCGCAGGCTGGTGCCGGGCTCGGCGTCGACCCCGAGCTGTCTGCCGGCGGACGCCGGTGAACCGACGGCGGAGCGGGAAACCGCACACCTGGTGCGCGCGCTGGGGACGTTGTGGACCTCGGGTTGCCCCGTCGACTGGACCGCCTTCCACCGGCCGCAACGGCCGCGGCGCACCCCCGTCCCGGGGTACCCGTTCCAGCGCAGGCGCTACTGGTCCGACGCGCCGGGGGACACCGCCGGAGTCCAGCCGGCCGCTCCCACGGTCGCCGATCGACCGCCGGCCGTACCGCAGCTCCGCAACTGGGGCTATCTGCCCGGCTGGCGGCACGCCGCCGCGGTGCGCGCACCGGCCCGGCAGGACGGCGCGACGTGTCTGCTGTTCGCCGACGGCCCGCTCGGCACGGCGGTCGCCGGACGGCTCACCGCGCTCGGCGTGCACCCGGTCGCCGTGCCGTCCGACCACGGGCGAGGGGACCAACCGCGCGACCCGCACGAGCTGTTGGCGGAACTCACCGCCCAGGACCGGACCCCGCGCCTGGTCGTGCACCTGTGGCCCGTCACGGCGGCGGGCGGCGAGGCGCCGTTGGACGGGGCAGCGGTGCGACAGGGACAACGGGCCGGACTGCACAGCCTGCTGGACCTGGCACGGGCCTTCGGCGCCCGCCCGGACGGTCAACCGGTCCGGCTGGTGGCCGTCACCCGTGGCGCCCAGTCCGTGCTCGGCGACGACCTCGACCATCCCGAACACGCCACCGTGACCGCGGCGGTCAAGGTCATCCCCCGGGAACTGCCCGCGATGTCCTGCACGGCGCTGGACATCGGGCCGGCCGATGGCGACCTGGACCGGCTGGCGGACCGGATCGTGGCCGAGCTCCTGGCCCCGGACCCGGCCACCGAGATCGCCTACCGCGGACGACAGCGCTTCGAACGGAGCCACACCCCACTGCGGTTGGACCCGGCCATCCCGCCGCGCGCCGCCGCGACCGGCGGGGTCCACCTGGTCTGCGGCGGCCTCGGTGGCATCGGGCTCAGCCTGGCGGAATCCCTCGCCGACCGTGCCACCGCGCTGGTGCTCACCCGGCGCACGCCGTTCCCCGCCGCCGAGGAGTGGAGCGGCTATCTGACCTCCCACCCGGAGGGGAACGACACCACGCGGTTGATCGACCGGCTGAACGCCCTCACCGCCAAGGGCACCGCGGTCCTGGTCCGACAGGCCGACGTCACCGACGAGTCCCGGATGCGGGCGGTCGTCACCGAGGCCGAGGAGCTCTTCGGGCCGATCACCGGAGTCGTCCACGCCGCGGGCAGCCCCGACACCGCGGGCATGATCCAGCGACGCGACCAGCGGGCCACCGACGAGGCGATCGCCTCGAAGGTGCTGGGCCCGATCGTGCTCGACAGGGTGCTGCACCACCGCGAACCGGACTTCTTCGTGCTGTGCTCGTCGATCGGAACCGTGCTGCACAAGCTGAAGTTCGGCGAAGTGGGCTATGTGGCCGCGAACGAGTTCCTCAACGCCTACGCCGCCCACCGCGCCCACCGTCGCCGCGGAACCACCGTGTCGATCGCCTGGACCGACTGGACCGACATCGGCATGCGCGCCTCGGCGCAGGAGGAGTTGGTCGCGCGCTACGGCCGCACCGCGGAGCGCACCGCGTCGGCCGGCGACCTGCTCGACGGGATCAGCCGGGCGGAGGGCGTCGAACTGTTCCACCGCATCCTGTCAACCGGAGCCGCCCCGCAGGTGGTTGTCTGCCCCCAGGACCTCGAAGCGCTGCTGGCCAGGCACGCGGCCTTCAGCACGGAGGACCACCGCGCGGCCCTCGCCGACCTGCGGATCGCCCCGTTCCGGCGCGACCGGGCCGACCTGTCCACCGCGTATCGGGCGCCGGACACCCCGCTGGAGCACAGCCTCGCCGCCTGCTGGGCGAGCCTGTTGGGCGGCGACCCCGTCGGCGTGCACGACAGCCTCTTCGAGCTGGGCGGCGACTCGTTGATCGCGCTCCGGCTGCTGTCCCTGGTCCGCGAGCGGCACGGGGTCGAACTGTCGATGGCGGAGTTCTTCGACGCGCCGACCATCGCGGGCCAGGCCGCCGCGATCGAGCGGGCCACCGGGGACGAGGTGCTGCTGTGAGCGCCCGGGCCCTTCTCGCGGAGCTGCGCCGGCGCGGGATCACCGTCACCGCCGACGGGGAACGGCTGCGGTGCGTGGCGCGGCGCGGCCTGCTCACGGCCGAGGTACAGGCGGAGATCGCCACCCACAAGGCCGAAATCCTCCGCGAGTTGCACGCCGACGACGGCATCCCGGTGGCCGACGGCGCACGGGTGCCGCTCTCCTTCGCGCAGGAACGCATGTGGCTGACCCACCGGTTCCACCCGACGGCCAGCTCCTACCACCTCCCGCTGCACCTCAGGCTCACCGGCCAACTCGCCCTGCCCGCCCTGCGCACGGCACTGCAACAGGTGGTGCGCAGACACGCCGTGCTGCGCACCCGCTACCCGGTCGTCGACGGCAGCCCCCTGGTCGAGGTGCTGCCCGCCGCCGACCCGACGGCCCTGCCGCTGGTGGACCTCACCGGACTGCCGGCCCCGGCCCGGCGAGCGGCGGGGCGCACCCAGGCGGCCGCTCTGGCGGTCCGCCCGTTCGACCTGACGAGCGGCCCGGTGCTGCGGGCCGTGGTGTTCCGGCTCGACCGGGCCGAACACGAACTCGTCCTGATCCGGCACCACATCGCCGGCGACGGGTGGTCGCTCGGGGTGCTGCTGGCCGACCTCGCCGCACTGTACCGGGCACACCTCGCCGGAACCCCCGCCGAGACGGCCGAACTGCCGGTCCAGTACGGGGACTTCGCCGCCTGGCAGCGGCGCCGGGCGCGGGGGCCCGGCTTCGCCGAGCGACTGGCCCGGTGGACCGCGGCGCTCGACGGCGCCCCCGGACGGCTGGACCTGCTCGGCAGGACCTCCCACCCGCCCGCCGACCAGGTCGCCGGCGCCCTACGGACCCGGCTCGGCGACGCCGATGTGCAACGGCTCAGGCACCTGGCCGGCCAACGACGGACCACCCTGTTCCCGGTGCTGCTCACCGGTTTCGCGCTGGCGGTCGCCGGCCTGTCCGGGCAGCGCGACCTGGTGATCGGCAGCCCGGTCGCCGGCCGCACCCGGGCGGAACTCGCCGGGCTGGTCGGCTGCTTCGTCAACCTGCTGCCGCTGCGCCTCGACCTGTCGGGCAACGCCGGCTTCGGCACGCTCCTCGGCCGGGTGCGTGAGGTCGTCCGACAGGGCCTCGACGACCAGGAGGTCCCGTTCGAGCGGATCGTCGAGGCCGTGCGCCCCGGGCGTTCGCTCGCCGAAACCCCGCTCGTCCAGGCCGCGTTCGCCTACCAGAACACCCCGGCGCCACGGGTGGAACTCCCCGGCCTGACCGCGACCGCGCTGCGCTCGCCCCCGGTGGCCGCGAAGTTCCCGCTCACCATGACCGTGTCCCCGCTGCCCAACGGACTGGAGCTGGAGCTGGAGTTCGACCGGTCCCGGCTGCACGACGCCACGGCGGCCGAGATCCTGGCCAGGACGGTCGCCGTACTGCGCTCCGCGGCCGAGGCCCCGGACCCGCCCAGCGCGTCGACCCGGCCACTCGCACCCGCGCCGACCGCGACCGCTGCCCCGGCGGAGGGTACCGGCTGTCTGCACCACGAGGTCGAGCGGATCGCCGCCGGGCAGCCGGACGCCGTAGCGCTCAGCCACGGCCGTGACCAGCTCAGCTACCGGGAGCTCAACGCGCGGGCCGACCGGCTCGCCGCAGTGCTACGGGCCGGCGGCTGCGGACCGGAAGACCTGGTCGGGCTGTGCGCCGAACCCTCGATCGACCTGGTGGTCGGGATGCTCGGCATCCTCAAAGCGGGCGCGGCCTACGTGCCCATGGACCCGACCGATCCGCCCCGGCGCCGCGCGGAGCTGGCCTGTACCGCGGGTATCCGGCTGCTGCTCACCCGGTCCACCGTGCCGCACCCACCGGAACCCGGCGCGGACACCCTGCTGTTGGACCGGCCCGGGAGCTGGCCCGCACCGGCGGCACCCGCCCGGGTGCGGGTGCACCCGGCCAACCTCGCCTACACCGTGTTCACTTCGGGATCCACCGGCGGCCCCAAGGGCGTGCTGGTCAGCCATGCGCAGGTGACCGCGGTGCTGGCCGCGTGCCGGACCGCGCTCCCCGTGACACGCGAACGCCAGACCTGGGCGCTGACCCACTCCCCGGCGTTCGACTTCTCCGTGTGGGAGATCTGGGGCGCGCTGACCAGCGGGGCGAGGCTGGTGCTCGTTCCCCCGGACGCGGTCCGCGCACCGGACGAGCTGTGGGCGACGCTGCTGGCCGAACGCGTCGGCGTGCTCGGCCAGACCCCGAGCGCCTTCCGGGCCCTGTTGACCACCGCGCTGCGGACCGGGCCGGGCGGCCCACCGCTCTCCCTCGTGGTCCTCGGCGGCGAGTCCTGCGAAGTGGCCAGGCTCGCCCCCTGGTTCGACCGGTTCGGTGAGCGCGGGCCGGAGTTGGTCAACATGTTCGGCGTCACCGAGACCACGGTGCACGTCACCAGCCGCCGGCTGCGGCCGGCCGACCGGCACGGCCCGGTGGCCAGCCCGCTGGGGCGGGCGATTCCCGGACAGCACGTCGAGGTGCTCGACGACGAGGGACGTCCGCTGCCGATCGGCGGCCGGGGCGAACTGGCCGTCAGCGGGGCCGGGGTGGCCCGGGGCTACCTCGGCCGCCCCGGACTGACCGCCGACCGCTTCCGACCCGCCCCCGGCAGCCCGGGCGGCCGGCGCTACCACACCGGTGACCTCGTCCGGCGGCTCCCCGACGAACTGGACTACCTCGGCCGGACCGACAAGCAACTCTCCCTGCGCGGCTACCGCATCGAACCCGGCGAGATCGAAGCCGCCCTGCTGACGCACCCCGCCGTACGCGACTGCCTGGTGGTCGCCCACGGCGCGGGGGAGCGCCGCCGGCTCGTGGCCTACCTGGTCGCCGAGAGCGCCGGGCAGGCCCGGGACCTGACCACCGGCCCGCTCCGGAGCTTCCTGTCCGACCAGCTCCCGCACCATCTGATCCCGCGCCAGACGGTGCTGTTGCCCGCGCTCCCGCTGACCAGGAACGGCAAACTCGACGAGTCGGCCCTGCCCGCCCCGCCCCTGGAGCCCGACCGGCCGCGGAGCCGCCCGCCGGCCACCTTGACCGAATCGACGCTCGCCGGGCTGGCCGCCGGGGTACTGGGCTGGCCGAGCCCGGACGGCATCGGCCGGCACGACAACTTCTTCGACCTGGGCGGGGATTCGCTGCAACTCACCCAGTTCCACTTCCGGATCGTCACCGCCTTCGCCATCGACCTCCCGATCCGCCGGGTGTACCAGGCACCCGACATCGCCGCGCTGGCCGAGGCGGTCGACCGGGCGCGCGCCGGGCAGCGGAGCGCGCTGATCCGGGAGGCACTGCGGCTGGCCGAGGCGGGGGAGGAGCCGACATGACCACCCAGGCGGCCACCATCGTCGAGGTCGCGCGGCAGCACGCCGCGCGCACACCGCACCGCCCCGCCTACCTGTTCCTCGCCGACGGGGTCACGGAGACGGCCAGCCGGGACTTCGCCGCCGTCGACCTGCGGGCCCGGGCGATCGCCGCGGAACTGGTGGCGCGCGGATGCCGGGGCGAGCGGGTGCTCATCGCCCACCCCTCCGGCATCGAGTACGTCGAATCCTTCCTGGGCTGTCTGTACGCGGGAAGCGTCGCGGTCCCCTGCGACTCCGGGCGGGGCGGGGCCGGGGCGGAACGGCTCGCCGCCCTCCGCGCGGACGCCCGGCCCGCGTTGGTGCTCTGCCGGGCCGAGGACGCTCCCGCGGCGCTGGTCGGACTGCCCAGGGCCGACGTCAGCGCCGTCCCCGACGCGGCCGCCGACGACTGGACCCCGCCCCCGACCGACCCCGCCGCGACCGCGTTCCTGCAGTACACCTCGGGCTCGACCCGAACACCGCGGGGCGTGCGGGTCAGCCACGCCAACGTGCTGAGCAACGAGCGCGCGATCCAACTCGCCTGCGGCAACGACCGGGACGCGACCTTCGTCGGCTGGCTCCCGCTCTTCCACGACATGGGCCTGATCGCCAACGTGCTGCAACCGCTGTACCTGGGTTCCCGGTCGGTGCTGATGCCACCGGGCGCCTTCCTGCGGGCGCCGCTGAACTGGCTGCGGGCCATCGAGCGGTACCGGGCCAGGGTCAGCGGCGGCCCCAACTTCGCCTACGAGCTGTGCCTGCAACGCATCGACGAGGCCACCAGGGCCACCCTCGACCTGTCGGGCTGGGCGGTGGCCTACAACGGCGCGGAGCCGGTCCGGGACACCACGATGCGCCGCTTCAGTGCGGGATTTCGCACCGCCGGATTCGCGCCGGCCGCCCACTTCCCCTGCTACGGCCTCGCCGAGGCGACCCTGATCGTGACGGCGACGCCGTTCGACCGGCCGCCGACCTCGGTGCGCGCCGAACCCGCCGCCCTCAGGGCGGGCCGGGTCACCCCCGTGCGGGCGGACGAGCACGGCAGCACGCTCGTCTCCAGCGGCCTTCCGGTCGCGGGGACCGAGGTGCGGATCGTCGACCCGGAGACCCGAACGACGCTGCCGGCCGGGCGGATCGGCGAGGTCTGGCTGCGCGGCGAGGGCATCGCGGGCGGCTACCACAACCGGCCCGAGGAGACCGAGGAGACCTTCGGCGCCCGCCTCGCCGACCCCCACCAGGGCCCCTACCTCCGCACCGGCGACCTCGGATTCCTCCTGGACGGCGGGCTCCACCTCACCGGGCGGCGCAAGGACCTCCTCGTCATCCGGGGCGAGAACCACCACCCGCACGATCTGGAGCACACTGCGGAACGCGCGGATCCGGCGCTACGGCCCTCCTGCGGGGCCGCCTTCCCCGTGGACGTCGACGGCGTCGAACGGCTGGTGCTCTGCTACGAACTCGCCACGAGCCGAGGGGAGTTGGACCTGGTCGGGATCGCCGCCAGAGTACGGCAGGCGATCGCCACCCGGCACGGCATCGAGACCCACCGCCTGGTCTTCCTGCCCAAGGGAGCGGTGCCGAAGACGACGAGCGGCAAGGTCCGCAGGCAGCACTGCCGACAGTCCTATGTGGACGGCGAGTTGCCCGTCCTCGGCATCGTGGGCACCGGCCGGATCGAGATCCCCGACCTCCCGGGCCGCGACGCGCTCGACGCGACGGCACCGGGCGACCGGGCCGCGGTCCTGGCGACCGCGCTGGCCACCACCGCCTCGGCGCTCGCCGGTATCGGCGGGACACCGCCCAGGCCGGACGAGCCGTTGGTCCGGCTCGGACTGGATTCGTTGCGGGCCACGGAACTGCGGCACCGCGTGCAGCGACGGTACGGGGTGGACATCGGCGCCGAGGCCCTTGTCGACGGAGACAGCCCCCACGACCTCGCCCGGCGCATCCTGGCGGCCGACGCGACCCCGGCGGCCGCGCGGACGTCCGCGGGCGCGGCCGACGGCGACGGCCGGCTCGCGCTGACCGCGAACCAGGAAGCGCTGTGGTTCGAGCACGAGTTGGACCCCCGGGGCGCCGCGTACAACCTCTCCCGGGTGCTCAGGCTGGACGGACCGCTGGACGCACCGGCGCTGGACCGGGCACTGCGGACGCTCACCGCGCGGCATCCGGCACTGCGCACCACCTTCCCGGTCCAGGACGGGCGACCGTGGTGCCGGGTGGAACCGGAAGGCCCGCGGCTGCGCGTCATCGATGTGCCGGGGGAGTCGGCGGAGCACCTCGGGGCGCGGTTGCTGGAGATGGTGGAGCGGCCCTTCGACCTGGCCGGGGCCGTGCCGTTCACGGCGACGCTGCTGCGCCGCGACGCGCACACGCATCTGCTGGTGCTGGTCGCGCACCACCTCGTGCTGGACCTGTGGTCCTTCCTGGTGATGCTCGACGAACTGCACACCTGCTACCTCGCGGAGACCACCGGCATCCCGGAGGCGCTCGCCCCGGCGGGCGATCCGCAGGCCACCGCGCTGGCCGACGCCGAGGACTATGCCAACTCCCCGGCGTACGCACGGGACCTCGCGTACTGGCGCGAGACGCTGGCCGGCGCACCGACGGGCCTCGCCCTGCCCACCGTCCGCCCGCACCCGCGCCAACGCGATTTCCACGGCGCCACCGCCGCATTCCGACTGCCGTCGGAGCTGGCCAACGAGGTGCGCGCGCTGGCGAAGCGACGCGACTGCACGCTGTTCACCGTGCTGCTCGCGGCATACCGGGCGCTGCTGCACCGCTGCACCGGCCGGCCGGACCTCGTGCTGGGCACGCTGCTGGCCGGCCGGGACTCCGCCGAACTCGCCGATGCCGTCGGTTACTTCGTCAACCCGGTACCGCTCCGCTCCCGCTGCCCCCGCGGAACCCCGTTCGCGACCCTGCTCACGGACACCGCGGCGCTGCTGAGGCAGGTGCTCACCCACGGCAGGTACCCCTTCCGCCGCCTGGTCACCGACCTCGCCCCGGCCAGGGACACCGGTCGGGCGACGCTGGTGCAGAGCCAGTTCGTCCTCCAGCAGGACAACGGCGCACTGCGGGACGGCACCTTCGCCCTGGCACAGGAGACCGCCGGGCGCGCGGCGTTCGGCGCGGCGACCGCCTCCGCGGTCGAGGTGCCCCGCCGCTGGTCACAGCTCGACCTCAGCCTCAGCATGGCGCTGGTGGGCGGCGAGCTGACCGGCCGCTGGGAGTACCGGACCGGCCTGTTCGACGCGGACGCGGTGGCCGCGTTGTCGAAGCACCTCACCGAGGTGCTGAGGGCCGCCGTGGCGACGCCCGAACGCGCGGTGGACGACATCCCGTTGAGCGAGGACCTCACGGGGGACGCCGGGGCCGGACCGGTGCGACGCCGGCCCGACCCCGGCGGCCTGCACCACCTGGTGGCCGCCGCCGCGGCCGCCCGCCCGGACGCCACCGCCGTCCTCGCAGTCGCGGCGGACGGCACCACCGCGGGGCTGAGCTACGCGGCGCTGCAACGGGCGGCGACCACGGTCGCGGCCGGGCTGCGGGCGGCCGGCGCGGCGCCCGGCGAACCCGTCGCCGTACTGCATCGGCGCGGCCGCGAACTGCCGATCGGCTACCTCGCCGTGCTGAACGCCGGGTGCGCCGTACTGCCGTTGGACCCGGCGGACCCACCGCCCCGGCACGCCGCGATGCTGGCCGACAGCGGTGCCAGGTTCCTGCTGACCGAGGAGCCCTTGTGGCACCGCACCGCGACCCTGCCCGCCCGGGTACTGCTCACCACGGCGCTGCTCGCCGCACGGCCGGAGTGCCCGTATGCGGCGCGCGTCCACCCCGAGCAGCCCGCCTACCTGCTCTACACCTCGGGTTCCACCGGAGCGCCGAAGGGGGTGCTGGTGCCGCACCGCGGCATCGTCAACCGGCTGGCGTGGATGCAGGAGGAGTACCAACTCGGCGTCGGGGAGCGGGTGCTGCACAAGACGTCCGTGGGTTTCGACGTCTCCTGGTGGGAGCTGTGCTGGCCGCTGATCGCCGGCGGCACCGTGGTGCTCGCCGCGCCCGGTGCGCACCGGGACCCGCTGGAACTGGTGCGGCTCATCGAACGGGCCCGGATCACCGCCGTCCATTTCGTGCCGAGCATGTTCGCCCCGTTCCTGTCCGAGGCGGCGCGCACCGCCACCGGGCGCTCGCCGCTGCGCCGGGTGCTGTGCAGCGGCGAGGCGCTGCCGGCCACCGCCAGGGAGCGGTTCTTCGAGCTGTTCGCCGCGCAGTTGCACAACCTCTACGGCCCGACCGAGGCTTCCGTCGACGTCACGGCCTGGCAGTGCGCACCGTCCGACACGGGACCGGTCCCGATCGGGCGGCCGATCAGCAACACCTCGGTCCGGGTGCTCGACGACCGGCTCCGCCCGGTGCCGGTGCCGGCGACCGGCGAGCTGTTCATCGGCGGGGACGGGCTGGCCACCGGCTACCTCCGACGGCCGGAGCAGACCGCGGCGGCGTTCCTGCCCGCTCCTCACGGGGGTCCGGGGAGCCGGATCTACCGCACCGGTGACCGGGCCCGGCGCCGTCCCGACGGCGCGCTCGTCTTCCTCGGCCGGACCGACCAGCAGGTGAAGATCGCCGGAATGCGGGTCGAACTCGGCGAGGTCGCCGAACTGTTGAGGGCGTTGCCCGGCGTGACCGACGCCGTCGCCCTCGTGCGCGACGGCAGACTGACCGGCTATGTCACCGGACCGGACGCCCCGCCCCCCGCCGTGCTGCGCGACCGGCTGCGCCGTTCGGTGCCCGGCCACCTGGTGCCGACGGATCTCGTGGCGGTCGAGGCATTGCCGGTCACCGCGAGCGGCAAGCTGGACCGACGGACCCTACCCGCACCGGAGGAGGACCCCGACCGGGAACGGTCGACCACCCCGGTGCCCACCGTCGAACTCACCCCGACCGAACGGGCCTTGGCGGCCCTGTGGGAGGGGCACCTCGGCGGGACGGGGATCGACGTGCACACCGATTTCTTCACCCTCGGCGGCGACTCGATCCTGGCGATCCGGATCGTCGCTTCGGCGAGGGCGGCGGGATACGGCTTCACCGTCACCGAGCTGCTGGCCCACCCCAGCGTCGCGGAGCTGGCGGCGTATCTCGACTCCCGGCGGGAGACTGCCCCGCAGGAGCCCGAGTCGAGCGGGAAGACGGTGCCACCGTTCGGCCTGTGCCCGGCGCTGGCCGGCCGGCCGGGACTGGCCGACGCCTACCCGGTCTCGATGGCCCAGCAGGCCCTGCTGGTCCACCGGAGCGACGACCCCGGCTACGAGGTGTACGTGACCAGCATCGCGGTGGCGGCCCCCCTCGACCCGGCCGCACTGGAACAGGCCGTCGCCCACACCCTGGCCCAACACCCCTACCTGCGCTCCTACTTCGACCTCACCGGCCGTGCCGAGCCGGTACAACTCGTGCCGCAGACCGTCCCGCGGCCGCCCGTCGAGGTGCTCGACCAGCGCTGCGATCCCGCCCGCGACAAGAGCTTCGGGGCGTGGCTGCTCAGCGAGCGCAAGCGGCACTTCGACCTCGACCGCGGGCCGCTGGTGCGGTTCACCGCGCACGACCACGGCACCGGCTTCCGGCTGACCGTCAGCAGCTTCGCGCTCGACGGCTGGTGCACCGCACTGGTGCTCACCGGGCTGCTCGCCGCGTACCGGGCCGCACTGCGGGGCCGCCCGCCCGCCCCGGCCGTACTCCGCACCGGGTACGCGGACTTCGTCGCACTGGAACGCGCCGCCATCCGCTCACCGGAGCACCGCGCCTTCTGGGCGGCGGAGCTGCGCGGCGCCGCACCCTGCACGCTGCCCCGAGGAACACACCAACGACCGCCGGCACAGGGGCCGGTGTACCAGCAGCGCACCATCGTGGAGCTCGACGACGCGGTGCGGGACGCTCTCATCGGGCTCGCCGCCGAGCTCGGGGTCGGGCTCAAGCACGTCCTGCTCGGCGTGCACCTGCGGATCGTCCGGTTGCTGACCGGCCGCACCGACCTGGTCACCGGCCTGGAGACCAACGGCAGACCCGAACGCCCGGACGGCGACCGGGTGGTCGGCGTGTTCAACAACATCCTGCCGCTGCGCGCCGCGGTCCCGGCCGGGGCGAGCTGGGCGCAGCTGGCGCTCGCGGCCTACGCGGCCGAGACGAGGGTCTCGCCCTATCGGCGCTACCCACTGGTCGCGTTGAACCGGGAGTTCGGCGCGAGCCGGCTGTTCGACACGCTGTTCGTCTTCACCCACTTCCACCTCTACGGCCAACTGTCCGCGCCGGACGACCTCGTGGTATCCGACCTCCAGGCGCCCGACCAGACGTACGTGCCGCTGACCGCCCACTTCAACGTCGACGCGGCGTCCGGCCGGTTGCGCCTGCTGTTGGAGGTCGACCCGGTCGGGGGCGCCGCCGAGCGGGCCGCGGAGATCGCGGACTGGTTTCGTACCGCGCTGGAGGCCGCCGCGCGGGCGCCGCACCGTTCCGCGGCCGGGGACGGCGCGCCGCCCCCCGCGCCCCCGGCCGAACTCCCGCCCCCGCCGGTGACTTCGGTGCTCGCCCTGATCGAGGACGCGGCAGGTCGGTGCGCGGACCGGATCGCGCTGCTCGAAGGCGGCCGGCAGATCAGCTACCGCTCGCTGTGGCAGCGGGCCGGTCGGCTCGCCGGAATGCTCCAGGCACGCTCGGCCGGACCGGAGGCCGTCGTCGGGCTGTGGGCGGACCGCAGCATCGACAGCATCGTCGGCCTGCTGGCCGTCCTCCGCGCCGGAGCGGCCTATCTGCCCCTCGATCCCGAAACCCCACCGCACCAGATCCCCGCACTGCTCGCCGGTGCGGGCGCGGCGCTCCTGGTGCTGCCGCCCGCGACGGCCGCCCCCGCCGGCGTCGACCCGAGCGCGTTGCTGTGCACCGACGCCGTCGGCCGCGGCGCGCCGGCCCGGCTGCGCCGCCCCGACCTGCGCCCGGAACACCTGGTCTGCGTGCTGGCCACCTCGGGCTCCACCGGGCCGCCGAAGCTGGTCGGCGTCCCGCACCAGGGCCTGGCCAACTACCTGCGCTGGTGCCTGCCCGCGTACGGGATCACCGAGCGCACCTGTTCGCCCGTGCACTCCTCCCTGGCCTTCGACCTGAGCGTGACCGCGCTGCTCGCGCCGCTGGCGGCCGGGGGGACGGCGCACCTGGTGCCCGGTACGGACCCGACCCGGCTGGGCGCGGCGCTGGCCGTCGGACGCCACACCCTGCTGAAGGTCACCCCCTCCCACCTGTCCGCGCTGACGGCACAACTGGCCGCGCAGCGGCGCGCACTCAGCGGCATCACCGCGGTGGTCGGCGGCGAGCAGTTGGACGCCGCGCAGGTCGCCGCGGTGCGCGAAGTCGCCCCGGACGCCGTGGTGTTCAACGAGTACGGGCCGACCGAGACCGTCGTCGGCTGCTGCGTCCAGCCGGTGGCGGAGCCCGGTGCCGGACCGGTGCCGATCGGCGGCCCGATCACGGGCACTTCGGCCGTGGTGCTGGTGGACGGCGTGCCCGCCCCGACCGGCGCGCCGGGGGAGCTGGCGATCGGCGGCTTCGGCGTCACCAGGGGCTATCTCGGCCGGCCCGCGGAGACCGCCGGGGTCTTCGTCCCGGACCCGGAGCGCCGCGGCGCACGTCGCTACCGCACCGGAGACGTGGTGCGCCGGCTGGCCGACGGCGCGTTGCTGTTCCACGGGCGCACCGACCGGCAGGTCAAGATCCGCGGCTTCCGGGTGGAGCTCGGCGAGATCGAGCAGGCGCTCGCCGCGCACCCGGCCGTCGCCCGGGCCGCGGTCCTGTTGCGCGCGACGCCGGCCGGCGGCTCGCGGCTGGTCGCCTACTGGTCCCCGGCGCAACGACCGGGTCGCCGCGAACTGCCGTCCGAGGCCCGGCAGTTGCAGGGCTGGCTCGCCGCCCGACTGCCCGGCCGCCTGGTCCCCGTCGAGATCCTGCGCCGTGCCGACCTGCCGCTGACCCGGAACGGCAAGATCGACTACGCGGCGCTGGCCGCGCCACGCGACCGACGCGACCAACTCGTCGAACGGCTGGAGTCACTGACCGAGCAGGAGGCGGCCCTGCTGCTGCGGAAGGCCGGTCGCCCGCCGGGCACCCGGGACGAAGCCGGAGGTAGCGATGTCCGAACCTGATGCGCGCGTGGCACGGCTGTCCGCGACCAAACGGGAGCTGCTGGCCCGGTGGTTGGCCGAGGACGCCGACGACGGCCACGACCCCGCACGGTCGACCGGGCCCCGGACCGAGGCCGAGCGGACCGTCGCCGCGATCTGGCAGGAGGTGCTGGAACTGGACCGCATCGGGATCGACGACGACTACTTCGCCCTGGGCGGGGACTCGGTGCACGCCATCGTGATCGTGGCCAAGCTGGAGCTGGCCGGACTGCGGATCACCGCCCAGGACCTGTTCGACCTGACGACCGTACGGGCCGTCGCGCAGCGGGCGACGCGGGAGGCGCCCGACCCCACACGGCCGCGGCCGCCCGCCCCCGACGCGTACCCGCTCAGCCCGATGCAGGAGGGCATGCTGTACCACTCGGTCGGCGGCAGCAGCCCGGGCGCGTACCTGGTGCAGGTCTGCTGCCTGCTGACCGGACCGCTCGACCCGGCCGCGTTCCGGGCGGCCTGGCAGGCGGTGGTGTCCGCGAACCCGGCACTGCGGGTGTCCTTCGACTGGCGCGAACGGACGCAGGCCCGCCAAGTGGTCGCCCCCGAAGTGGAGTTGACCATCGACCACCTCGACTGGCGGGACCGCGACGAGGCGGACCGGGCCGCCGCCCTGACCGCGCTCCTCGACCGGGACCGCGCGCGCGGCTTCGACCTGGGCAGCGCACCGCTGCTCCGGCTGACCCTGCTCCGCGAGTCCGACACCACGCACCGCTGCGTGTGGACCCACCACCACCTGATCCTCGACGGCTGGTCCCAACAACTGGTCTTCGCCGACTTCCTCGACTGCTACCGGGCCCTGACGGCGGGCGAACGGCCCCAACTGCCGCAGCGGCCGGCCATGTCCGACTACGTGGACTGGACCCGGAGCCGGGACCACGCCGCCGACGAGGGGTTCTGGGCCGAACAGCTCGCCGGGCTGGCGACCGCGACCCGGATCGCGGGACCGGGCTGCGTCAACGGCCAAGTGGTCGCCGCCCGGCGCGGCGAGGTCACGCTGACCGCGTCCCGCACCCTCGCCGCCGAGCTCGACGCGTTCTGCCGCCGCAACGGGCTCACCCCGAGCACCGTGCTCTACGGGGGGTGGGCGCTGCTGCTCGCCGAGTGGTGCGCACGCACGGACGTCGTCTTCGGCGTCACCGTCTCCGGCCGCCCGCCCGGTCTGCCCGGCGCGACCGAGCTGGTCGGCCTGCTCATCAACACGGTGCCGCTCCGGGTGGACTGCGCGCCGGACGGCGAGGTCCTGCCCTGGCTACACGAGTTGCAGCACCGGCTGGCCGGAATGCGGGAGCGCGGCCACGTCCCGCTGAGTCGCATCGCCCGTGGCATCGGGCTGGGTTGGGGCGCCAGCCTGTTCGACACGATCGTGGTGATCGAGAACTTCCCCACCGCCGTGGGCCGGAGCGCCGCGGGCGGACTGCGCGTCGGGGAAGTGCACACCGTGGTCGACGAGGGCTATCCGCTGGTGCTGGAAATCGCGCCGGGCGAAGAACTGCGGCTGCTCGCCCGGCACGATCCGGCCCGGCTCCCCGCCTCCCACGTGCGGGCCATGCTCGCCGCGCTGACGGCCTGCCTCGCCGCCTGCGTCGCGGACCCAACCCAACCGCTGTCCGGTCCGCGCACGGCGCTCACCCGGCAGCGCGAACAGCACCTCGAACGGGAACGCCGGGCCGACCGGGACAGAGCGGGCCGCGACCTGAGGGCGGCACGACGCCGAGCGATCGACGAGGAGCGAGCGTGACACTGGTCGTGGTGACCGGAGCCGGAGGCTTCGTGGGGACGCACCTGGTCCACGCGCTGAAGACCCGCCAACCGTCGGTGCGGGTACGCGGGGTGGACGTGCGGGTGCCCGAGTACGAGCCCAGCAGGGCCGACGAGTTCGTGCTCGCCGATCTTCGCGAGCCCGCCCAGTGCGCGGCGGCGGTGGCCGGTGCGGACCAGGTGTTCGCGCTGGCCGCCAACATGGGCGGTATCGGGTGGACGCACGCGGCCCCGGCCGAGATCCTGCGGGACAACCTGCTGATCTCGGTCAACACCATCGAGGCGTGCCGCAAGGCGGCGGTCGGAACCGTCGTCTACACGTCCTCCGCCTGCGTCTACCCCAACTCCCTCCAGCGCAGGCCCGACAGCGCGCCCCTCCGGGAGAGCCGGGTGTTCCCGGCCGACCCGGACATGGAGTACGGCTGGGAGAAGCTCACCACCGAGATCCTGTGCGACACCTTCCGCCGGACCTACGCCATGGACATCAAGGTCGCCCGGCTGCACGCCATCTACGGCCCGCTGGGCGCCTACTCCGGGCTGCGGGCCAAATCCCTGTCCATGCTGTGCGGCAAGGTGGCCGCCGTGCCGGGCGGTTCCGGCGAGATCGAGGTGTGGGGCGACGGTACCCAGACCAGGTCCTACTGCTACATCGACGACTGCGTCACGGGCCTGCTCCGGCTCGCCGGGTCGACCGTCGACCAACCGGTGAACATCGGCTCCGAGGAGCGGATCAGCATCGCGGAACTGGTCGGCCGGATCTCCGCCCTCGCGGGAAAGGAGATCGTTCCGTGTTACCGGCCCGACAAACCCGTCGGACCGCTGGGCCGCGTCTCCGACAACACCCTGTGCCGGCACCTGCTCGGCTGGCAGCCGCCCACCCCCCTCGACGACGGACTGCGCCGCACCTACCGCTGGATCGAGGAGCAGGTCGCCGCGGCCCGCACCGGAGAGGAGGCCCAGCGGTGACGGCGGACCGGAAGGCGCTCGACGTCGCCCACGACCTCGGCAGGCTGCTCCTGGGACACCACAGCCGCTACCGGGACGGCAGGCTCCAGGACCTGGTCACCGACCTGCTGCGGGACCAACACCACCGGCGCGGCTGGATCGTCGACGCGGTCAACGGCAGCCTGCTGTTCCGGCAGAAGCTGGCCTACGCCCTGCGGCTGGAACCACGCCGGCTGTGGAGCAAGGCGGCGTTCCCCCTGCGTGCCGCGGCGGTCACCACCACACCGCGCCCGCTCTCCCTGCTCTGCCCGACCAGGAACCGCGTGGACAACCTGAACGCGTTCCTGCGCAGCGTCCAGCGGACCGCCGCCGCACCGGGACGGATCGAGGTGCTCTGCTACGTCGACGAGGACGATCCCGCGCTGTCCCAGTACCGCGAGCTGTTCGACCGGGCGCGCTGGCGCTACGGGGCGATCGGCCGGTGCGCCCTGCACGTCGGGCCGCCGATCGGGGTCGCGGCGGCCTGGAACCAACTGGCCGAACACGCCGGCGGCGACTTCCTGTTGATGGCCAACGACGACCAGCTCTACGTGGACTACGGCTGGGACGTCGCGCTGGACCGCCGGGCCGGGGAACTCGCCGAACTGCACGGGGACGACGTGCTGTGCCTCTACTTCGACGCCGCCCAGTACCCGGAGGGCGGCTGCGACTTCCCGATCGTCAGCAGGTCCTGGTACGAGACCCTCGGCTATTTCGTGCCGACGATCTTCCAACAGTGGGAGGTCGAGAAGTGGGTCTTCGACCTCGCCCAACGGCTCGGCAGGCTCTACCCGGTGCCCAAGGTCTTCGTCGAGCACCGGCACTACCAGGACTACAAGGCGCCGTTCGACGACACCTACCAGCGGCACCGCATGACCCGGGGCAAGTCGATCGCCGACCACGCCCTGTTCCTCCGCACCGAGCACCGGCGGGTGGCGGAGGTGGACAAGCTCGCCGCCCGCACAGCGCGCGGCGGGCACGGCGACCGGCGCGCTAAGGAGCCGCCCGAACCACTGGCCGAACCGCTGGCCGGCCGCGCCCGGCGGCACTACCGGGCGCTCATCGACGCGCTGCACGCGGGCGGGCAGCCCCGCGCCGCGGCCGACTGCGCCGAGCTCGCGGTCCGTCAGGGCCTGTGGGCCACGGCACTGCACCGCCCGGCGGAGTTCCACCGGGAGCTGCCGGTGCACACGGACTACGACCCGGCCGACTTCTGGTTCACCGCCCAACTCACGGCCCAACACGAGGCGATCGTAAGGGAGTTGCGCGCCGCACCGGACGGTGGTCGACTGCGCCCGGAAGGCGGCCAGGGGGCCGGGACCGCCCGCATCGAGCTGTACCGCGACGGCACCTGGACCCCGCCGGCCGAGGCGCTGCCGGTCCTGCGCGGCGTCCTGGACAAGATCCCCGAAGCGCTGCTGTTCCCCGGGGCGACCGTCGAGCTGCTGCTCCACCACCCCCCGACCCGCGAACCGGCGAGCTGCGGACCGAGCAACGCGTATCTACGGGTCGAGTTCGGCCTGATCGTCGCGGCCGGCAGCGGGATCAGAGTCGGGGAGCGGACCGGGACCTGGCCGAGCGGCGGCTGCCTGATCTTCGACGACGGCCTCGAACGGCAGCGCTGGCACCAAGGCCACGGCCCGAACGCCGTGCTCGCCTTCCGCGTCCCGCACCCGGACCGGTGAGCGGCATGTGCGGCATCATCGGGATCTTCGCCCGCGACGCGGGACTGTCGACGGACGCGGCGACCGCGGCGATGACGGTGCTGCGCCCGAGGGGCCCCGACGGCTCCGGGGTCTGGTGCTCGTCGGACGGGCGGGCGGTGCTGGGGCACACCCGGCTCGCCGTGGTCGACCCGGAGGGCAGCGCCCAGCCGCTCGGCGACGAGCCGAGCCGGACCCGGCTCGTCGCCAACGGTGAGTTCTACGACTACCAGCGCATCCGCACCGAGTTGGCCGGCACCGGACACCCCTGCCGCACCCGGGGCGACAGCGAGATCGCGCTGCGGCTCTACCTCAGGGACGGCCACCGGGCCCTGCGGACACTGCGGGGCGAGTTCGCCTTCGCGCTGTGGGACGGCCGCCGGAAGGAACTGTTCGCGGCGCGCGACCGGTTCGGCGTCAAGCCGCTCTACTACGCCGAACACGGCGGCAGGCTCTACCTCGCCTCCGAGATCAAGGCCCTCCTCGCCTGCGGCCTCGCGGCCCGTTGGGACCTGACGGCCTATGCCGCCCACCTCCAGATGGCCCTCCCACCGGACCGGACGCTGTTCGCCGGCATCCGCCAAGTACCGCCCGGCTGCTATCTGTTGGCCGGCGAGGACGGGGTCACCCTCCACCGGTACTGGGACCTCGACTATCCGACGGCCGAAGAGCTGACCGCGGCCGAGCACGACGCGCCGACCGCGCTCACCGGGCATCTGGCGCAGGTGCGGTCCGGGCTGGACGAGGCCGTGCGGCTGCGGACGATCGCCGACGTCCCGTTGGCCTGCCACCTCAGCGGGGGTGTGGACTCCTCGGCGGTGGTCGCCAGCGCCGCCGACCACCGCGCGCTCACCACGTTCACCGTCGCCTTCGCCGACACCGCGCTCGACGAGAGCCCGGTCGCGGCACGGACCGCCGCCCGGCTCGGCGTGCCCAACCACCGGATCGAGCTCACCCCCGCGGACTTCGCCGAGAACCTGGCCGCCACGCTCCGGGCCGGCGAAATGGTGCAGGAGAACGCGCACGGCGTCGCCAGATACCTGCACAGCGCGGCGATCAGCGCCCACGGCTTCAAGGCCGCGCTGGCGGGGGAGGGCGGGGACGAACTGTTCGCCGGGTACCCGCAGTTCCAACAGGACCTCGCGCTGAGCCGGTCCCCGGAGGCCGGGGACCGAGCCCGCGCCGGGTACCGCAAGCTGGTCGAGTTCGGCGCTCCGCCGCACCTGCGCAGCGCGCTCGACCGGCTCGGCTTCCTGCCGAGCTGGCTCACCCAACGGCACTTCGCCGTACTGGCACCGTCGCGCGCCCTGCTGCGCCCGGAGTTCGCCGAGGTGCTGGCCGGCACGGACGCCTGCACACCCCTGCTGGACCAGTCCCGCCACCAACTGGCCGGGCGCGCTCCGCTGCACCAGTCGCTGTACCTGTTCGCCAAGAGCTGGCTGCCCAACTACATCCTGGGCGCCGAACGGCTGGACGCCGCGCACGGCGTCGAGGTCAGGCTGCCGTTCTTCGACCACCACCTGTTCGCCACCGCCCGGACCGCGCCGCTGTCCTGGTACACCCGCGCGGA
The DNA here is from genome assembly GCF_028898845.1 of Streptomyces sp. WZ-12. Lineage (NCBI taxonomy): Bacteria > Bacillati > Actinomycetota > Actinomycetes > Kitasatosporales > Streptomycetaceae > Streptomyces > Streptomyces sp. WZ-12. The sequence goes on from NZ_CP118574.1 coordinate 9,117,843, forward strand.
CACCACCAAGTACGTCCTGCGCGCCGCGGTCCACGACCGGTTGCCCGAGGAGGTGCGTGCGGGCGGAAAACGCGGCTTCTTCGCCCCGCCGCTCGTCCGCGACGACGGGCTACTGGCGACGGTACGGGAGCTGTGCGCGGGGCCGGCCCTGCGGGACAACCCCTTCTACCACCCGGCGGCGGTGCGCCGGCTGCTCGACGCACTCCTGGCCCGCCCGGTCGACCAACGGGCCGGCAGCGAACGCCTGGTGCAGCTCGTGGTGGCGACGAGCGTGCTCACCGCCGAGTTCGGCATGACCGCCGGCGAGGTGACCGGATGACGAAGGGGGGACGGCCATGACGGAACCGGCACTGGAGTCGATCCTCGCCGGGCTGGCGGAGACGGAGGCGGCGGAGCTGCGACGGCGGATCGCCGCGCTGTCCCCCCAAGCCCGGGCAGTGTTCGAGCGGACCCTCTCCGAGGGTCCGGCCACGGCCGCCCCGGCGCCCGCGGCCGAGACGGTCCGGCCCTCCTTCGGCCAGGAACGGATGTGGCTGCTCAACGAACTGGCGCCGGCCGCCTACACCTACGCCACCGCGGTCCGGCTGCGCGGCCCGCTCAACCCGGTCGCCCTGCGGTCGGCACTCAACGCCGTCGTCCGACGCCAGGAGGCCCTGCGCACCAGCCTGTACCAGGCCGAGGACGGGACCCTGGTGTGCTCGGTCGCCACCAGGGCCACGGTGCCGCTCCTGCTGGTCGACCTCTCCCACCCGGCCGGAACCGACGACCGGGACGCGCGACTCGACGCACTGCTGCGGACACAGGTCCGCCGCCCCTTCGACCTGCGCCACGGACCGCTGCTGCGCACGGTGCTGTTCCGGCTGGGCCCCGCAGACCACCTCGTCCTGCTCACCCTCCACCACGCGGTCACCGACGGCTGGTCCAACGGCGTGCTGGCCCAGGCCCTTTCGGACTGCTACCAGGACCTCACCGCAGGGCAGCCGGTCCGCCTGCCGTTCCCCGCGCTCGGCTACCACGACTACGCCGCCTGGCAACGCACCCGGCTCACCGGACCGGAAGCCGCCGAGCTGACCGGCTTCTGGCGCGACCGGCTCGCCGACCTGCCCTACACCGAGCTGCCGTTGGACCATCCGCGACCGGCCACCGGGCGCGGCACCGGCGCCAACCACAGCCTCCTGATCGGTCCGGAGCTGGCCGACCGCCTGGACGCACTGCGACGGGAAACCGGCGGCTCCCTGTTCCTGCTGGTGCTGACCGCCCTGTCGGTGGTGCTGCACGGGTGGACAGGGCAGCGCGACCTCGTCGTCGGCACCCTCGTCTCCGGCCGCACCAGGCCGGAGTTCGACCGGCTCATCGGCTACTTCGTCAATGTCGTGCCGCTGCGGCTGCGGATCGAGGACGGGCAGGGCTTCCACGAACTCTGGGCGGCGACGCGCACATCCACCCTGGAGAGCCTCGCCCACCAGGAAATGCCCTACGAGCACCTGCTGGAGCTACACCGGGCCGACGGCGGGGGCGACACCCCGATCAGGGTGCTGTGCGTCGCCCAACAGGCCCATCCGACCCTGGAGTTGCCGGGTCTGGCGGCCGAACAGCCGGACATCGAGCTGGGGTCGGCGCAGTTCGACCTGCTGGTCGAGATCTGGGAACAGGCCAACGGGATCAGGATCTCCTGCCAGTACGACCTGGACCTGTTCACCGCACCCACCATCGCGCTCCTCGCCGAGCAACTGCACGCCGTGCTGGCCGGCTGCGCACACCACCCCGACCGGACCGCCGCCCAACTGCTGGCCCCACCGGTCGCCGTCCAGCCCGCACCTCCGCCGGCCGCCGGGCGGACCGACAGCGTGCCCGCGGCCTTCGAACGCCGGGTCGACCACGCCCCGGACGCGGTCGCGGTGGTCGACGGCGGGCGCGCGGTCACCTACCGCGCACTGGACCACAGGGCCAACCAACTGGCCAGCAAGCTGCGGGCACGGGGAGTGGCGGACGGCGACCGGGTCGCCTGCTGCCTGCCCCGCTCCCTGGACTCGGTGCTCGCCGTGCTCGGGGTGCTCAAGGCCGGGGCCGCCTATGTGGCGTTGGACCCGGACCAGCCCGCCCAACGGCTCGCCGAGATCGCCGCCGACGCCCGGCCCCGGTGCGTACTCACCACCACCGCACTGCTGCCCCGCTGCGCCACGATGGACAGTCCCCTGATCGCGGTCGACGACCCCGGCGACCCGGTCGACGGGTTCCCGGCACACCGCCCGAACCGCCCCGTCCACCGGGAGTCGGTCGCCTACCTGATCTACACCTCCGGTTCGACCGGCCCGCCCAAGGGCGTCCTCGGCACCCACCGCGGGGTGCTCAACCGGGTGCGGTGGATGCGGCGGACCCACCCCGCCACCGGCGCGGAAGCCTGGGCGGCCAGGACGTCCCCCGGCTTCGTCGACGCGGTGGCGGAGACCTTCGGCCCGCTGCTGTCCGGCGTGCCGCTGGTATTGCTCGGAGCCCAGGACACCGCCGACCCCGAGCGGTTGGTCGGCAGGCTCCGCACGCACCGGGTGACCCGGCTCGTGGTGGTGCCGACCCTGCTGCGCATCCTGCTCGACGACCAACCGGACCTGTACCTACCGGACCTGCACACCTGGGTCAGCAGCGGCGAAGCGCTCGGCGCCGACCTGGCCGAACGGTTCCACCGGCGCCTGCCCGGCCGCCGGCTGCTCAACCTCTACGGTTGCGCCGAGGTCGCCGCGGACGCCACCGCGTTCGAGGTGCGCCCCGGCGGCAATCCGGCGGCGATCCCGATCGGCCGGGCCATCGACGGTGTGGCCACCCGAGAACTGACCCCGGCCGGCCTGCCCGCGCCGACGCTGGGGTTCGGCGAACTCCACGTCGGCGGGGCCGGGTTGGCCCTCGGCTACCACGGGCGCCCCCAGGAGACCGCCGACCGGTTCGGACCGGTGCCCGGCGGCAGGCCGGGGCAACGCTGGTTCCGTACGGGCGACGCGGTGCGCCGCCGCGCCGACGGGAACCTGGAGTACCTCGGCAGGCTGGACTCCCAAGTGCAGATCCGGGGCCACCGGGTCGAGCCGGCCGAGGTCGAACGCGCCCTCCTGCGGCACCCCGGAATCCGCGCCGCCGCGGTCGTCACCCGCCCCGACGGCATCGGCGAGCCCCTGCTCGCCGCGTACGCCGTCGCCGCCGACCAGGAGCGGCCGCCGCACGACGTGACCGGATTCCTGCGCAACCGGCTTCCCGCCTACGCCGTGCCGGCCACCGTGGAGCTGATCGCGGAACTGCCGCTGAACGCCAGCGGCAAGGTCGATCGACGACGACTGCGCGCGCTGCGGCCGCACCCGGCACCGGCGGCGGAGCGGTGGACCGGACCGGACACCGGGCCGACCGAGGCCGTCGTGCTGGACGTCTTCGCCGCGTTGCTGCCGGCCCGCCGGCCCGGCCCGGCCGACGACTTCTTCCTGCTGGGCGGCAATTCGCTGCTCGCGGCGCGGGTCGCGGCGGTACTGCGCGAGCGGCTCGGCACCCCGGTGGGGTTGCGCGACCTCGTCGCGGCGCCGACGGCCCGCGCCCTGGCCGCCCGGCTCGACGCGGCGGCCGGACAGCAGGACGCACCGGAGGTCTCGGGGCGGCCGACCCCCGACCCGGCGGCGCAGTACGCCCCGTTCCCGCTGACCGACATCCAACGGGCCTACCTCGTCGGCCGGGACGCAGACCTGGTCCTCGGACGCGTCTCCACCCACGCCTACCTGGAACTGACCGCGACCGGACTGGACCTCGACCGCTTCCAGGCCGCACTGCGGGCGGTGATCGACCGTCATCCGATGCTGCGCGCCGTGCTGGCGGACAACGGCACGCAGCGGGTGCTGGACCCGGTGCCCCCCTACCGCATCGCCGTCCAGGACCTGCGACGGGAGACCGCGCCGGACCGGACCGCGCGACTGGCGGCCTGGCGGACCGAACTCTCCCACCAGTTGCTCCCCGCCGACCGGTGGCCGCTGTTCGACGTCCGGGCCTCCCTGCTGCCCGACGGGGACACCCTGGTGCACCTCAGCATCGACGCCCTCATCTGCGACGCCCACAGCTTCGGGCTGGTGATGACCGAACTGACCGACCGCTACACCGGCCGGCAGCGCGGGTACCCGCCGCTGGAACTGACCTTCCGGGACTATGTGCTGGCCGCCGAACGCCGCCGCGCGCAGCCGGAGTACCACGATGCCCGGACGTACTGGCGCAACCGCCTCGCCGACCTGCCGGAGGGCCCCGAACTGCCCCTGGCCACCGCGCCGGAGAGCATCGGCGCACCGCACTTCGTCCGCCGTTCCGGGACGCTGGACCGGGCGGACTGGACAGCGCTCAAGGCGCGGGCCGCCGAGTTCGGCCTGACGCCGTCCGCCGTCCTCCTGGCCGCCTTCGCCGAGATCGTGACCCGATGGAGCCGGCGCCCGCACTACAGCCTGATGCTCACCGTGTTCCAGCGGGAACCGGTACACCCCGAAGTCGACCTGATCGTCGGCGACTTCACGTCGTTGTCCGTGCTCGAAGTCGACCACCGCACCACAGCGCCCTTCGCGGACCGCGCCGGCGCGCTGCACCGGCTGCTCTGGGCCGACCTGGACCACGCCCGGTTCAGCGGGGTCCAGGTGATGCGGGAATGGGCCCGGCAACGGGGCCGCCCACCGCAACTGCTGACCCCGGTGGTGTTCACCTCGAACCTGCCGCTGGCCACCGCCTCCGACGCGGCGCAGGCCGAACCCGCCCCGCTGGGCGAACTCGGCTACGGCATCACCCAGACCCCGCAGGTGCATCTGGACCACCAGGTCGCCGAGCGCGACGGCGACCTCGTCTTCAACTGGGACGCGGTCGACGAACTGTTCCACCCCGGCGTGCTGGACGGGATGTTCGACGCCTACCGCCGACTCCTGGCCGACCTCGTGGCCGACCCCGCCCACTGGACCGGCCGACCGGAACCCTGGCTCCCCACCGCGCAGCAGGCCGTCAGGTCGGCGCTCACGGCCGCCGACACCACCGCCCCCCGACCGCACTGTCTGCATGAACCGGTGTTCGCCCACGCGGCGGCACGGCCCGCGGACCTCGCGCTGATCGACGGCGAGATCAGGATGACCTACCGGGAGTTGGCCGAACGGGCCCGCCGGGTCGCCAACACCCTGCTGGCCACCGGCGACCGCCCCCACGCGCTGGTCGGCATCGCCACCGACAAGGGCTGGCAACAGGTGGTCGCCGCGCTCGGCGTGCTGGCGGCCGGGATGGCCTTCCTGCCGCTGGACCCCGAACTGCCCGACGCCCGCCTGCGGCACCTGATGGCGCGTGGCGAACTGCGGACCGTGCTCACCCAACGGGCGCTGGCGGACCGGCTGCCGCGCCCGGCCGGAGTACGGGCGCTCGCCGTCGACCGGCCGACCGACCTCGACCGCTCGGACGGTCCGCCACGAGTGCACACCGACCCCGCCGACCTGGCCTACGTCGTCTTCACCTCCGGCTCGACCGGAACGCCCAAGGGCGTGATGATCGACCACCGCGGCGCGGCGAACACCATCGACGCGGTCAACCGGCGGTTCGAAGTCGGCCGCCACGACCGCGTCCTGGCGGTCTCCTCCCTCAGCTTCGACCTCGCCGTCTACGACCTCTTCGGCCTGCTGTCCGCCGGGGGCACGGTCGTCCTGCCCGCGCCGGACAAGCGGCGCGATCCGGCGCACTGGGCCGAGTTGGTCGCCCGGGAACGGGTCACGCTCTGGAACTCGGTGCCCGCGCTGGCGGAGGTCCTGGCCGAGTACGCCGGAAAGCTGGCGCCGACCGCGCTCGGCACGCTGCGCCTGGTACTGCTCAGCGGCGACTGGATCCCGGTCGCCCTGCCCGACCGGCTCCGCGAACTGGCCCCCGGAGCCCGGCTGATGAGCCTCGGCGGTGCGACGGAGGGGTCCATCTGGTCGGTCTGGTACCCCATCGGCGAGGTCGACCCGTCCTGGCGCAGCATCCCTTACGGCGTGCCCATGGCCCACCAGTCGATCCGGGTGCTCGACGACCGGTTGCGACCGCGCCCCGACTGGGTGGCCGGCGAGCTGTACATCGGCGGTGCCGGCGTCGCGCTGGGGTACTGGCGCGACGAGGAACAGACCCGGTACCGGTTCCCGCACGACCCGGTGACCGGCGAGCGCCTGTACCGGACCGGTGACCTGGCCCGCCATCTGCCCGACGGGAACCTGGAGTTCCTCGGCCGGGAGGACGGCCAGGTGAAGATCAACGGCTTCCGGGTCGAGCTCGGCGAGGTCGAGTCGGCGCTGCAACGGCTTCCGGGGGTGCGGGCGGCCGCCGTGATCGCGGTCGGGGAACCGGGGACGGAACGGCGACTGGTCGCCTTCTTCGTCGCCGAGCCCGACTCCCACCAGGAACCCGCCGCGCTGCGGACCCGGCTCGGTGCGGTGCTGCCCGGGTACCTGGTTCCCACCGCGTTCCACCCACTCGACCGGATCCCGCTGACCGGCAACGGCAAGGTCGACCGCGCCGCGCTGCACGCACAACTGCCGGCCAGGGAAGGGCGGATGAGGCGGATGCGGGCCGCGGTGGACCCCCGGCGTCACGACCGGCTGCTGACCGAACTGGCCGACATCTGGACGGAACTCCTCGCCGTGCCGAGAGTGCGGCCGCAGGACAGCTTCTTCGCGCTCGGCGGCACCTCACTGGAGGCCATCCGGCTGATCGCCGCACTCCAGCAGGAATGGGGCGTGCGCATCCAGCTCGCCAGGCTGTTCACCAACCCGACGCTCGCGGCGCTGGCCGAGGCCGTGGCGGAGGCGCGGGCGGACAGCGGCCCCGAGCCGGGCCCGCCGGCCGCGCTGACGGCCCAACCGGAAGCGCGGAGCGAGCCGTTCCCCCTCACCGACATCCAGCAGGCGTACTGGCTCGGCCGCCGGGCCGGCTTCGGGCTCGGCGGTGTCGCCACTCACAGCTACCTGGAACTCGACGTCGACGACCTCGACGTCCCCCGGCTCGAACGCGCCCTCCGCCTGCTGATCCAGCGGCACGACGCACTGCGGACCGTCGTCCGGCGCGACGGCCGTCAGCAGGTCCTGGCCACCGTCCCCACCTACCGGCTCGACGCACCGGATCTGCGCGACCTGTCACCCGACGCCGCGGCACACCGGCTCGCCGAGCTCCGCAGCACCCTGTCCCACCAGGTCAGGCCGCCCGAGGAGTGGCCGCTGTTCGAGCTGCGCGCCAGCCGTCTCGACGCCACCACCACCCGACTGCACATCAGCGTCGACCTGCTGATCGCCGACGCGCACAGCACCCGCATCCTCACCGGTGAGCTGCTCACCCTCTACCACGACCCGGCGGCCGAACTGCCCCCGCTCGGCTGCACTTTCCGCGACTACGTGCTGGCGGTCGAGGGGCTCAAGAGCGGTCCCCGCCACCGCCGGGCGCAGCGCTACTGGGCCGACCGGCTCGCCGAACTGCCGCCCGCCCCCGGCCTGCCACTGCTGCGGCGGCCGACCGAGCTGACCGGCGCCACGTTCCACCGCCTGCACACCGAACTCGCCCCGGCGGCCTGGCAGGCGGTGCGCACCTGGTCGGCCGCGGCCGACCTCACCCCGTCCGCGACGCTGTGCGCCGCGTTCTGCGAGGTGCTCGCGGCCTGGAGCGACAGCCCGCGGTTCACCCTCAACGTCACCACCTTCAACCGGCTGCCGCTCCATCCGGACGTGGACGCCCTGGTCGGCGACTTCACGGCCACGACACTGCTGGCCGTCGACGGCTCCGGCGAATCCTCGTTCCCGGCGAGGGCGAAACGCCTCCAGGACCAGCTCTGGCGGGACCTGGACCACCGCACCGTCACCGGGGTGGAGGTGCTGCGCATGCTGCGCGGCAAGGACCCGCGCCGGCGCGACGACTCGGCGATGCCCGTGGTGTTCACCAGCACCCTCCTCTCGGACGGCGCGCTGCCGGCCGCGCAGGTGCCCGCCTGGCGGGCCCGGACGGTGTACGCGGTGAGCCAGACCCCCCAGGTGCTGCTCGACCACCAGGTCGGCGAGCAGGCCGGAAGGCTCGTCTGCACCTGGGACTTCGTCGCCGCGGCGTTCCCGCCCGGCCTGGTGCAGAGCATGTTCAACGCGTTCGAGACGGTACTCGCGAACCTCGCGGCGGCAGCCGTGGAATCTGGAGGCGACCCAGCATGAGCATGGTCGGGGAAGGCTTCTCGGTGCTTCCCGCCGAGCAGCGGACACTGCTGCTGCGCATGAACGAGGTGACCGGGCCGATCCCGCCGGGCACCGTGGACCAGGCGGTCGCGGCACTGGCGGCCGAACGGGGCGACGCGCTCGCCGCGCTCGGCCCCGGCCACCGGCGGACCAGGGCCGCGCTGCTCGCCGCCGCCGACGGCGTCGCCGCGGCACTGGGCCGGCAGGCGGTGCGGGCGGGGGACCGGGTGGCCCTGTGCGTCGAGCCGGGCGCCGACCAACTGACCGGCCTGCTCGGCATCCTGCGCGCGGGCGCGGTACCGGTGCCCGTGGACCCCGGCCGACCACAGCTCTCCCGCTGGCGGCAGCTCGACCGCGGCGGGATCTCGGCGTGCGTCTCGCAGTCCTGGTTGCTGGACCGGCTGAGCTGGCCGGAGGGGACCGCCACGACGGCGCTCGACCGGGTGCCGGCGGCGGCTCCCGCCGACCCGCCGCCCCGCGACCAGCGGGACCCCGCGGTGGTACTCCCCGACGGCGACGCCGGGGCGGCGATGAGCCACCGGGAACTGCTCAACATGACGGCCGATCTTGGCGACCGGTTCGGGCTCGGACCGGACGACCGGATCCTGGCCCTCACCCCGATCGCCTCCGGGCCGGGAATCAGGGAGAGTTGCCTCGGTCTGCTCACCGGCGCCGCGCTGGTCTTCGGCGAGGACATCGACCTGCGGGAGCCCACCGCCTGGCTCGATCTGCTGGCCCGGGAGCGGATCACCGTGTGGAACTCCACGCCGACCCTGCTGGAACTGCTGCTCACCCAGGTGGAGCGCCGGGGCGAGCGGCTGCCCGAGCCGCTGCGGCTGGTACTGCTGGGCGGGGAGCTGCTGACCGGTGCCCTGCTCGGGCGCCTGCGCCAACTCTCCGGCCCGGAGCTCGTCGTCGCCAACCTCTCCGCCGCCGAGGAGCACGGCGCCTGGGTCGCCTGCTGCCAACTCTCCGACGCGGAAGCGGAGATGGCCGCGGCGCCGATCGGCGGTCCGCTGCGCAACCAACGCCTCCACGTGCTGGCCGACAACGGCGGGATCTGCCCGCTCTGGGTCACCGGGCAGGTGCACTACGGCGGCCTGGCCGCGGACTGCGCGCGGCACCGGTCCGCCACCGCCACCGACAGGTGGCCCGCCCATCCGGAGTCCGGCGAACGCCTGCTGCCCACCGCCTCGTTCGGCCGGGTGCTCCCGACGGGCACGGTGGAGACCGTCGGACACGCCTCGGCACAGCTCCTCGTGCACGGCAGGCGACTCCATCTGCACGACACGGAAGTGGCGCTGGCCTCGACGGACGGGGTGCGGGCCGCCGCGGTGGTCACGGTGGCCGGCGAGAGCGCGCTCGGCTTCGTCCGGCTCGCGCCCGGGACGAGCCGCACCGGACAGGACCTGCTCGACCACCTGCGCCGCAAGGTCTCTCCGTACCTGCTGCCCAGCAGGATCGAGATCCTGGACGCCTTCCCCCTCACCCCCGACGGCAGGGTGGACCGCGACCGGCTCGCCACGATCGGAGAGACGACGCCCGCACCCGTCGCCGACCGGCCACCGGTGGCGGCGGACGACCGGGCACTGCTGGCCTCGGCCACCGAAATCGCCTGCCGGGTCCTCGCGTTGGACGAGATCGACCCGGAGACGAACCTGATCGACCTGGGCGCCACGTCGGTGGAGCTGGTGCGGCTGGCCACCGTGATCGAGGAGGAGCTGGGGATCGACGTCGCGGTCGAGGAACTGCTGCGGTTCCCCTCGATCGCGGTGCTGGTCGGCCCGCATCTCACCACGGACGCCGCACCGTCCGCGCGCGAGCCGGACGCCGAACCATCCGCCGACGAAGCCGACGAAGGGGAATTGCTCGTCGACCTGGTGGCGCGCCAGGCGTTCAAGGACACCCACCGCGGCATCCGACAGGAGTACGACGAGGTCGCCGGGACCGCCCTCGGCGGCGCGGCGGATCCACGGATCACCGGGCGCCGCAGCCACCGGCGGTTCGCGCCCGCCCCCGTCGCCTTCGCCGCACTCGCGGCCCTGCTCGGCGCCGTGCGCCGGAGCCAGTACGAGGGAGAGGCCAAGTACTGGTACCCCTCGGCCGGCAGCGCCTACCCACTGGGCGTCTACGTCGACGTCGCACCGGGCCGGGTGACGGACCTGGACGCGGGAACCTACTACCTCCACCCCGCCCGCGCCGAACTCGTTCCCGTCCACACCGGCCACCGCGTGCCGGCCACCGCACACGCCGAGATCAATCAGCCGGCGCTGCACCAGTCGGCGTTCGTCCTCTACCTGATTGCCAGAATGGACGCCATCACCCCGCTCTACGGCGAACTGGCCTGGGACTTCTCGGTGTTCGAGGCGGGAGCGATGACCCAGCTCCTGATGATGGTCGCGGCGGACACCGGCCTCGGCCTCTGCCCGATCGGCACGCTGGACCCCGACGCGCTGCGCGCACCGCTACGGCTCCGTCCCCACGACCGGTTCGTGCACGCCCTGCTCGGCGGCACCCCGGACGTCAGCGCCGACCGGCCGGGCCGCCGTCGGACCCCCGACCCCGTCGACCGGCCGGGCCGCACCGCGCGGCAGGAAGGCCCACGGACATGACGGCGGGCACCGGCGGTCCCCGACCCGGTCAGCGGCGCCGGGTGTCCTCCCACCCTAAGGACTGGGTGCGGGCGGTCGGACCACCGGCCGGTGCGACCCTGCCGCTGCGGGTGCTCGCCGGGGAACCGGGCGTCGACCTGGCACATTGGGCCGCCCACTCGACGCAGCGGGTGCGCACCTGGCTGGACGAGCACGGCGCGGTGCTCTTCCGGGGCTTCGGTGTCGACCTGGAGCGCTTCGGCACGGCGCTGCGCGCACTGGCCGGCGACCCGAGCCCCTACCTGGAACGGTCCTCGCCGCGGACCGAACTCGGCGACCGGGTCTACACCGCCACCGACCACCCCGCCGACCAGCCGATCGCGATGCACCACGAGAACTCCTACCAACGGGAGTTCCCGCAGTGCCTGGTGTTCTGCTGCCTGCGCCCGGCGGCGACCGGCGGCGCAACCCCGCTGGCGGACGCCAGAAGGGTGCTCGGCCGGATCCGGCCCGACGTGCGCGCCGAATTCGCCGAGCGCGGGGTGCGCTACGTCCGCAACTTCGGGACCGGTCTGGGAGTGGGCTGGCGCGAGGCGTTCCAGACCGACCAGCGCGCACGGGTCGAACGGCACTGCCGGGAACGGGACATCGAGGTCGAATGGGTCGGCGGCGACCGCCTGCGGACCGTCCAGGTGCGGCCCGCCCTCGCCGTGCACCCCGGCACCGGTGCCCGGGTGTGGTTCAACCACGCGGTCTTCTTCCACGTCAGCAGCCTGCCGGCGGAGGTCCGCGCGGCGGTCCGGGCCCAGTTCGCCGAGGCGGACCTGCCGGTCAACTCCTACTACGGAGACGGCGAACCGATCCCGGACGGGGTGCTCGATCACCTCCGGGCGGCCTATGCGGCCGAGCGGACCGCGGTGCCGTGGCAGGCCGGCGACCTGCTCCTGGTGGACAACCTGCTGGCCGCGCACGGCCGGGAACCCTACACCGGCGACCGCCTGGTAGCGGTCGCCATGACCGGTCCACTGTCCTGGGACGCGGCGCGGGCCGAGGTGGTCCGATGAGGGCACGACGGCCCGAGCGCATCCCCCCGTCCCTCGGCGCGCTCCTGGAAACCGGGACGGGACGGCACGTCCGGGCACTCCAGACGGACGGCGAGCTGGACACCGACCGACTGGCCGCCGCGGTGCGCACGGTGGCCGCCGCGCCGCCGTTCGCCGGCTTCGCCCCCGACCTGCGCCGGCACGCCGCGGACGCTCTCGGGCCGGGCGATCCCGCGACCTGCTGCGTGGCGCTGCTCAGGGCCGAGCGCGACCGTCCGGTGGACCGCGACGGCGGACCGCCGAACCGGTTCCACTGGGTGCCCCTCGCCGAACGCCGGCACGTACTCGGCCTGGTCGCGCCGCGGGACGCGCTCGACGCGCGCTCCCTGTACATGGCGCTCGGGGCGGTGCTCCAGGCGTACTTCGGCCGGTTCCGGGCCGCGGCCTACCGTGACCCCACCGAGCTGGCCGGCTTCGACCCGGTCGGCAGACCCACCGCGGACGAGGCCCGACGGCGCTGGTGGAGCAGGGAGTTCCCGCGCTACGCGACCCCCGTGCACGACCCCCGGTCGACCCACCGCCGGGTACTCCACACCGCGCGCCTGCGCATCGACGCGCAGCGCTGGGCGACGCTGACCGGCGGCAGCGGCCCCCTGGGCGCCAGCGGCTCGCTCGCGGTCGTCGCCCTGCTGGCCTGGTGCCTGCGCGCACAGGGCAGGCCGAGCACCGGCTTCTGCTGCGAGTTCGACCTGCGGGACCGCTACGAACTCGGCCAGGTCCTCGGCCCGTTCACCGACCGACTGGCCTTCCGCGTCGACCTCGACGGCCTGCACAGCCCGGCCTTCTCCGAGGTCATGCGGCGGACCCAAGCGGGCTTCCTGGACTCGGTGGTGCACTACCTGCCCTACCCGCGCCTACTGGACCACGGCGTGCGCACCGGTGCGCTGCGCACGCCGCACACCGCCGCGCTCTGGGACGTCACCGTGCACTTCTGCCGGAACCCGCCGCGCAGCGCCCGCACCAAGAACGAGCGGGCACCGGCCGGCGGCCCCTCGGTCGAGCTCTTCAGGGAGGCCGAACTGCTCAGCCACGCGGGCCAATCGGGCGCCGCGCCGACCGACGGCGCGTTGCTCGACGTCCACATCGGCGAACTCGACGACGACATGGTGCTCGTCCTCGACTACGTCCAGCCCGACTTCACCGCAGCCGCCGCGGTCCAACTGCTCGACCAGCTCGGATGGTTGATCGACCGGGTCAGCACCGACCCGGCGGCACCACTGCCGGTCCCCAGCCAACGATGAGGAGCACCGCCCCATGACCGAGACCGTGGACGAGCGCACCTACCACGTGGTGCGCAACGCCGAGGAACAGTATTCGATCTGGCCCACCGATCAGGACGTGCCCGACGGCTGGACCACGGTCGGCAAGACCGGGGGACGCGAGGAGTGCCTGTCCTACATCGGTGAGGTCTGGACCGACATGCGCCCGTTGAGCCTGCGCACCTTCATGGCGGAGCACCCCGACGGGCTGTCCGAAGACGTGCCCGAGGACCCGTTCGAGGGCACGCCGACCCTGGTGGAGCGGCTGACCACCGGTACCCACCCGATCGAGGTCTCGCTCCGCCCCGACCGCACCGCCGCCGCGTTCAAGGAGTCGATCGACCGCGGCTATGTCTTCCTCCGGTTCGCGGGCACCGACGGCGGCACCGAACTCGGGATCGAGCTGGCCGAGGGGGACTACGAGCAGGCCGGGGCGGACTTCGCCGCCGGCACCGGAACGGTCCGGATCGGCGGACAACTGGAGCTGGACTTCGTGCCGTTGACCTGCGCCGCCACCGTTGACCTCGGCACCCTCACCGGTCAGGCGAGCCTGGCACGCCGCCCGGAGTGATGGCGGTGGACGGCGTGTGTGTCCTCGCCCGCCTCGTGGAGCCGGGGCTCGGCGACCTGGTGCAGCGCAACATCGCGTTGGCCCTGCTCCGCCGGGCCTTCCCGACGGCCCGGCTCACCATGGTCACCGGCAGCACGGTGGCGGGACGGTTCGCGGAGTTCTTCGCGCGGCACAGCTATGCGACGGACGTGCTGGAGTGCCCGGACCCGGGCGACCCGGACCCGGATCGGTGGGCACGGTTCCACGCTCAACTGGCCGCGCTCGGCGCACGGGTGTGCTTCGTCGATCCGGACAGCCGCGGTCTGGGCGCACCGGAGGCACGGCGGGCCGGCATCCCGGTCCGCCTGGGACTGAGTGGCCCCGGTACCGCTCCCGGCGACCTCACCGACCCGCTCCGGCTGCCCCCGCCCCTGCTGGGCCGGGCCGACCTGTTCGACCACGCGTCGGCGCTGGCCGCGACGCTCGGCCTGACCGGCGGGCTCCGGCCGGGCGCCGTGGTACCGCCACTGCCGAGAACCGGCCAGCCGCCGCCGGACCTGCCCGTCGGCGTACCGCGGCTCGCCGTGCACCCCGGCGGCGCTCCGCACTGGAACCGCCGATGGCCGCCCGACCGCTACGCCGAACTGTGCCGCCGCGCGATCGGTCAACACGGCGCCGTCTGCTACCTGCTGGGCACCGGCGAGGAGCGCGCGGACCTGCTCGCCCTGGCCGGCGCCATCACGGCCGGACGACCGACGGCGGCCGTCGAGGTGGTCACCGGCCGCAGCCTCGACCGGACGGCGAACCTGCTGGCCGAGATGGACCTGTTGGTCGGCAACGACTCCGCGCTCGCCCACATCGCCGCCGCGGTGCGCCTGCCGACCGTGGTCCTGTACGGCCCCACCGGCACCCAGTTCCTCTGGGCCAGGATCTACCCGCACCACCACGGGGTGTCGCTGCGTTACCCGTGCCAGTCGGCCACCCATCGGCCCGACGAACTGGCCGGCCGGCGCTGTGCGCACGACTGCCCGATCCCCTACTCCTCGGCCGCGGGGCGCTATCCGAGGTGTCTGTCCGACATCGGGGTCGACCAGGTGTGGGCCGTGGCGTCACGGCTGCTCGGGACGGCGACGTCCGAGCCGGGGAAAGCGGAGGTCTCGGGTGCGCACTGAACCCCCGGCGGCATCGGTCCGGAACATCCTGTCGATCAACTTCAACCACGACGGCGCCGCGGTCCTGCTGTCCGAGGGAAGGATGGCGGGCTTCGTCAGCACCGAACGCTTCTCCCGGCGCAAGAAACACCCGGGGCTGCGCGCCGCCGACCTGGCCGAACTGCTCGACCAGGCCGGCCTCGCGCTGTCCGACGTGGACCATGTGCTGCTCTGCAATCTGCACACCATGGATTCGCCGGACATCGTCCTGCTGCACGGCTCGGACCTCAAGGAGACCTGGCCGGAGTTCTGGGTGGACCAGCGCCATGCCCGGGTCGCCATCGACGGCACGCGCCTGCCGTGCACCGTCAACCCCGAACACCACCTGCTGCACGCCGCGGCCAGCTTCTACACCTCGCCGTTCGACTCCGCGGTCTCGGTGGCCATCGATCCCATCGGCTGCCGCGCCTACCTGGGCCGGGGCACCAAGCTGTATCCGCTGCGGCGCGATTTCGACGCGTGGTTCAACGCCAACGTCGGCTACTGCTACGTCGCCGAGCGGCTGTTCGGGACCAGCATCGTCGGCGCGGGCAAGGTGATGGGGCTGGCTCCCTACGGCGCCACCGACGCACCCGAAATGCCGGCCTCGGCCGGGATCAAGAGCTTCGAGGAGTTGGTCGCCCTCGCCGACCGGGACCCGGTCCCGATCACGGTGGGGGACCGGCAGCTCAACGCGCGGTTGGCGTACTACGTGCAGCGCGGACTGGACGAACAGATGCGGACGCTGTTCGCCGAGCTCGGCCCGATCGCCGTCCGCAACCGGATCGGGCGCAACCTGTGCCTGTCCGGCGGCACCTCGCTGAACGTGGTCGCCACCGAACCGGCCTTCGCCGCCTCGGAGTTCGAGCGGATCCACTTCCACCCGGCCTGCGGCGACGACGGCACCGCCATCGGCGCCGCCCTGTGGTACTGGCACCACGTCCTGGGAAATCCGAGGCGCCAGCACCACAACACCGAGCTGATGTACTCGGTCCGGACCTACTCCGCCGAGGCCGAGCGGCGTGCCCTGCACGAGTACGCGAGCGAACTGCACGTGGACACCGTCGACGACTACCTCGGCAGGACCGCCGACCTGCTCGCCGACGGCGCGGTCGTCGGCTGGTTCGACGGCGCCAGCGAGATCGGCCCCCGGGCACTGGGGCACCGCAGCATCCTCGCCGACCCGAGGAGCCCGACCATGCGCCACCGGCTCAACGCGCAGATCAAACTCCGGGAGCACTTCCGGCCGTTCGCGCCGGCGGTCCTCAACGAACGGGCGACCGACTGGTTCGGATTCGCCGACAGCCCGTTCATGCTGCGCGCCTCACCGGTGCGCAGGCCGACGGTGCCCGCGGTCACCCATGTCGACGGCACCGCACGGCTCCAGACCGTCCGCCGCGAGGACAACCCGGCCTACTACGACGTGATCCGCGCCTTCGAAGCGCGCACCGGGGTGCCCCTGCTGCTCAACACGAGCCTCAACACCAAGGGGGAGCCGATCGCGGAGACCCCCAAAGACGCGGTGCGCACCCTGTTGGAGGCCGGCCTGGACTACCTGGTGCTGCCGCACACCCTCGTCAGCCGGCGGAGGCGGCCATGAGTTCCGGCATCAGGGGGTGGTACCAACGGCGCCGACTCGAACGCGAGTTGACCGGACCGTGGTGTGCGGCACTACGGCTGGAACGGATCGGCCGCACCCAGCGGTTCCTGGACCTCGGCGGCGATTCGGTCGCCGCCGTCCGGCTCATCAGCGCGGTCGAGGAGCGGCTCGGGGTGAGCCTGTCCGTCCGCGTCCTGATGGAGACCCAGTCCATCGCCGGGATGGCCGACCACATCCAACGGCGGTCCGGTGCCGAACGGGGGCCGGGCCGTGACGAGTGACCTGCTGGCCCTGCTGACCGCCATGGCCGGCGTCCGCACCGTCGTCGTCGGAGACGCCATCGTGGACGGCTATGTCACCGGCGACCCGGTGGGGTTGGGGCGGGAAGCCCCCGTTCCGGTGGTCGAGGTCACCGGCGCGCGCGACCAGTGCGGCGGCGCCGCCAACGTGGCCGCCAACCTCACCGCGCTGGGCGCACGGACCCGGCTGCTGGCCGTCGTCGGCGCGGATCCCGCCGGGCGGCGGCTGCGACGGGCCCTGGCGTCGGCCGCGGTCGGCACCGAACACCTGCTGACCGACCGGACCCGATCGACGGTGGTCAAGACCCGGGTGCTGGCCCCGCGGCAGATGCTGCTGCGGATGGACGAGGGCAGCCGGAGGCCGCTCGGCCCCAGCGCCTCCGCCGCGCTCGCCGCCCGCTTGACCGAACAACTCCACTGGTGCGACGCGGTGATCGCCTGCGACTACGACTACGGCACCTTCACCCCCGAGGTGCGTGCCGCGCTGGCCGCCTCGCCCCGGCGCCCGCTGCTCGTGGTCGACTCCAGGGCGCCGTCGGCGTTCCGCGCGATCCGGCCCGACGCGGTCACGCCGAACCACGCGGAAACCCTGGACCTGCTCGGCCTCCCCGCCCCCGCGCGCGGCCGCGGTCGGGTGCGGCAGATGATGGACCACGCCGAGCAGGTGCTGGAACGCAGCGGCGCCAACCTGGCGGCGATCACCCTGGACCGCGACGGCGCGGTGATCGTGCAGGCCGGACGCCCGAGCCTGCGCACCTACGCCGACGGCGAGTTCGGGATGACGATCGGGGCCGGGGACACCTTCACCGCGGCGCTGGCCATGGCACTGGCCACCGGCGCCGACCCCGGCACCGCCGCCGAACTCGCCTCGTCGGCCGCCGACATCGCCGTGCGCAAGCCGGGCACGGCACACTGCACCGCCGAGGAGCTGCGCCGCCGGCTGTCGGAGACCGGAAAGCTCCTCGCGGACGGCGAACTGCCCCGCTGGCTCACCGACGTGCCCCACCGCGCCCAGCGAGTCGTCTTCACCAACGGCTGCTTCGACATCCTGCACGGCGGCCATGTGTCCCTGCTCAGCCGGGCCAAGGCACTCGGCGGGCTGCTCGTGGTCGGGGTGAACTCCGACGCGAGCGTGCGCAGGCTCAAGGGGCCGGCCCGGCCGGTGATTCCGCTCTCCGAGCGGATGCGGGTGCTGGCCGCTCTGGGCTGCGTCGACCTCGTCGTGCCGTTCGAGGCGGACAGCCCCACCGAACTGATCGCACGGCTGCGACCGGACCACTACGTCAAGGGCAGCGACTACACCCGCCGGACCCTGCCGGAGGCCCCGCTGGTCGAGCGGCTGGGCGGCTCGGTCGAACTGCTCAGCACCGTTGACGACTTGTCCACCAGCAAGATCATCCGCGATATCCACGCACTGCCGAGCGCGGACGAACACCGCGCCGGCCAGGACCAGAAGGGGGCGTGAGGCGACATGACGTCCTCCCCACGCGAGCGCCGGTGTCCGACCCCTCCCCGGCCCGAAGGCCCGGGCTCCCCCGGAGGCATGCGATGAACACGGCCCCGAGCACCGGCATCCGGCGCACGACCGACGCCCGGCGGCACTACCGCGCCCTCATCGACGCCCTGCTCGCCGAGGGCGACCGGCACGCCGCGCGGGCCTGCGCGGAACTCGCCGTGGCCCAGGGCATCTGGCGCCATCCCGAACAGCGCCCGGAACACTACGTGCCCTCGTTGGAGCCGTGCCCGGTCTTCGACCCGGCACAGTTCTGGTTCACCGGTTACCTGGCCGACAGCTACCCCAGGATCCGCGCCGAACTCGACACGGTCACCGTGGCCTCCCCGGGCGGCTTCCTCCCGGTCGAGGAGCCGCTGCTGGACCGCGGCCGCTGGGAGCAGGTGACGTTCTATGAGGCCGGACACCGCTTCGCCGACGTCTGCGAACGGTTCCCCGTCACCGCGAGCGTCATCGAGGGCATCCCGGAGGCCAGCAGCGGAGGCCCGGGCGTGGTCACCCTGTCGTGGCTGTACCCCGGCACGCACATCCGACCGCACTGCGGCGGCTCCAACGCACGCCACCGGGTCCACCTCGGCCTACGGGCCCCCGAAGGCCCCCGGATCAGGGTCGGTGACCAGACGCTGAGCTGGCAGGAAGGCCAATGCCTGGTCTTCGACGACTCCTTCGAGCACGAGGTCTGGCACGACGGCACCCAGCCCCGGGTCGTGCTGCTGCTCGACGTCTCCCACCACGCCCTCGACCCCAGCGTCCGCGACTGGATCCTGTCCGCCCGCACCGAATTCGACCAACGCATCAGCTCCTACATGAGCGCGCGCGGCATCCAACGGGCCGAACTCACCGAGGACGCCCTGCGACTCACCGCCGACCGCGGTGTCACCAGCCTGGTCACCCGGTACCTGCGAGAGAGCAACGCGACGGCCATCGAACTCCGGGACGGAAAGGCCAGGTACGAGTACCGGTGACTGAGTCAACGCCGTCCGCCCGGCCGTCCACCTGGTCGCAGTTGCCGCTGCTGTGGAGACTCGGCCGGGGCATGGGCGCGGCGATGGCCGGGCTGCTCGTCCTCGACCTGCTCTCCTACGGCATCGTGCTGGCTCAACCGCGCGTGGTGAAGTGGCTGTTGGACTCCGTCACCACCGGCGCCAGCTTCGTGCCCGGCCTGGTGGCACTCAGCGCGGTGGCCGTGCTGTCCGGCGTGCTGCTGTTCACCAGCAACTACCTCCTGGGCCGGTTCGGGCAGCGGATCGTGCTCGGCGCGCGCTCCGACATGATCGGCGCGCTGCTGCGGGCCCGGGTCGTGACGGTGCAGCGGGAGCCCGTCGGCGAGGTGCTCTCCAGAGTCGGCAGCGACACCACGCTGCTGGAACGCGCCGTGGCCGAGGCGTTGGTCCGGGGCGCCGGCGCCCCGCTGGTACTGCTGGCCACCGTGCTGCTGATGGCGCTGACCGACCTGACGATGGTGCTGGTGCTGCTGGCGATCGTCCTCCTCGGAGCCGGCATCGAATGGCTGGTCCTGCGCCGGCTCTACCAGGCCACCAAGGCGACACAGTCCAGCGTCGGCGAGATGCTCGCCGGGCTGCAACGGGTGCTCGTGGCGTTCCGCACGGTCAAGGCGTTCGGCACCGAGGCACACGAGACCCGCGGTGTCGTCGGCCGGGCCGAAGTCGCCTACCGGCAGGGCGTACGGGCGGCCGGCTGGTCCGCGCTGATCGGCGCCTGCAGCGGAGTGATCATGGACGTGATGTTCCTGACCGCGCTGGGCATGGGCGCGGCGAAGATCGCCGCCGGCACACTGTCCTTCAGCGACCTGGTCGCCTTCCTGCTCTACGTCATGTACCTACGGGCCCCGGTCGGGGCGATGACCCAGGCGGCGAGCGCGGTCTCGGAGGGACTTGCCGCACTGGGCCGGATCCAGCGGGTCCTGGACGTCCCGGCCGAACCCGAGGCGGCGGACGCCGACGCGACACCGGCACCGGACCCGACCGCTGACCGGCCGTCCACCGGCATCGTGCTGGAGAAGGTGTCCGCGGGCTACGACGGCAGCGCGGTCCTCAACGGGGTCTCGCTGCACGTGCCGCGTGGACTCACGGTCATCACCGGACCGTCCGGCATCGGCAAGACCACACTGCTCAACCTCGTCGAACGGTTCCTGGACGCCGATCGGGGACGCGTGTTCCTCGACGGCGTCGACATCCGCGCCCTCCGCCGCTCCGAACTGCGCCGCCGGCTGGCCTACGTGGAACAGGACGCCCCGCTGCTCGGCGCGACGATCCGACAGGCGGTGTGCTACGGGACCGACTGCACCGACGACGGGGAAGTGCTCGACACCCTGCGCGCCGTCGGGCTCGCCGAGTGGCTCGCCAGCCTGCCGCGCGGCCTGGACACCACGGTCGACGAGCGCGCCGTCTCGGTCTCCGGCGGGCAGCGCCAACGCCTGGCGGTGGCCCGCGCCCTGCTGCGCCGCGCCGACGTGCTCCTGTTGGACGAGGTGACCTCACAACTGGACGCCGACAGCGAGGAGATCCTGCTGCGCACCATCGTCGACCAGTCCAGGGCCCGCACCGTGCTGGCGGTCACCCACCGCATCTCGGTGGCCCGCCAGGCAGACCTTGTGGTCGTACTCGACGAGGGACGGGTCCGGGGCGCCGGGCGGCACACCGAACTCCTGCGCTCGGACCCGCTGTACCGCCGGCTCGCCACCACCGAGGTCCCGCGATGAGGCGCGGGCCGCTGCGTCGGCTGCTCGCGGCGCGGGGCGGTCGTGATCGCACCGGGAAGGCGCCCGCCCCCAGCGGTGTTCCGCTGCTCCCGAGACATGGGCCACTCGACCTGTCCCCGAACCAGCGCCACGACTGGCTGCACTACCAGGAGTTCGGCGACACCCCGCTCTATGACGCCATGTTGCTGCGGCTGCGCGGACCACCGCGGGTACCCGCGCTGCGCACCGCACTGCGCGCGCTGCTGGCACGGCACGAATCGCTGCGCACCAGGTTCCCGGTGCTCGACGGGGCACCCCGACAGGTCATCGAGCCGACGGACCGGATCTCCGTGCCGTTCGTCGACTTCAGCGCGCTGCCCACCGACGCGGACCGCGAGCGGGAACTCAGGGAACTGCACCGTGCCGCGCTGAGCGGGTACGCGCTCGACCGGCGCCCGCCCTGCCGGTTCGCCCTGGTCGGGTTCGCCCCCGCCGACCACCTGCTGGTGTTGTCGATCCCCCACATCGCGGCGGACTTCTGGTCGATCCCGCTGCTCAGCCAGGAGCTGAGCGCTCTCTACCAGGCAGCATCGGCCGGCCGCCCGGCGGAGCCTCGCGCGCACGGCCATGACTACGCGGACTACGCCGCCTGGGAGGCCGCACAGTGGTCACCGCAGGCCCGGGCCGAGGAACTGTTGGGCTGGCAGCGCAGGCTCCGGGGGATCACCGCGCTGCCACTGCCCGCCGACCACCCGAGAAGCACGGGCATACCGGCCCGCAGTTGGACGCACGCCGAGAACCTCGATCCCACCGTGAGCGATCGGCTCCGCGCGTGGAGCAGGCGGGAGAACGTCACGCTCTTCGTGACGCTGCTGGCGGCCTTCCACTGCCTGCTGGCCCGCGTCTGCGGCGTCGACACGATGGTCACCGCGTCCTCGTCGGCGAACCGTGGTAGCAACCTCGCGACGGCACTGGTGGGCCCCCTCTCGGACTACCTGGTCATACCCAACGACCTCACCGGCGACCCGGACTTCCGCGAGGTGCTGCACCGCACCAGTGACGCGGTGCTCAGGGCCCGCGACCGCAAGAACATGCCGCGCGACGACCTGGTGCAAGGTCTCGACCCGGCACGGGAGTTGAGACCGCACCCGCTCAAGCAGGTCTACTTCAACCTGCTGGCCGCCCCGCGCGCCGAGGCGCGACTGTCCTCGGGACTCTCGGCGACGCTGGTCAGCCTGGACGACGGGCCCCGCGGGCCGCACCTGGTCCCGGAGCACGCGGACCTCAGCGTCAACTGTTTCGACTACGGAGCCGGCCCGCTCGTGTGCCAACTCCGGTGTACCGCCGAGCTGTACACTGCCGGCGCCGGGCCGAGGTGGCTCCGCTGGTACGGCACGGTGGTGCGGCAGATCCTGGAACGCCCCGACATCCGGCTCTCCCGAATCCGTCCGCAGGCCGCGGGGGAGGCGATCACCCGGGCTGCCGTCCCGCGGCCGCGCACCCGATGCGCGGCCGACTGGATGGCGAAGAACGCCGGACGGATCGACGCCCGGCTGCTCGACATCTGGGCGCAGGCCGTCGGTCCGGGACACCGTTCGGGCGAATTCTTCCAGAACGGCAGGACCGACGTGGACGCCGCGGTGCTGCTGAAGCGGATCGAGGAAGAGCATGGTGTCCGGATTGCGTTGACGGACTTTCTGCGCGCGCCGACCCTCACCACCCTGGTGACCGCGTGGACAGCCGACACACCACCGTCGAAGGAGCACGGATGACTGCTGGGAGCCGACGCGAGACCGCGTTGTGGACAGCGAGCAAGACCGGTGACAGCAAGGCGATCGGCGATCTGGCGCCGACGGGAGAGGAGTTGGCGGCCAGGGACGCGGCGGGATGGACCGCACTGGACTGGGCGGCGGGCCACGGTGACGCGGCGACGGTCAGGGCCCTGCTGGCCGCGGGGGCGGACCCGCTGGCCACCGGCGAGGACGAACGGCCGCCGTACGAGATCGCGTTGGCGGCCGGCCACCGGGAAGCGGCCCGCATCCTGCGGGAGAGGGTGCGGCAGTCCACCGGCGAGGACCCGGCCTCCTCCTGGATGCCCTACTGCCGGGCCTATCCGCTCGATGCGCTGCGGGCCTACCCCGACTGGCCCGCCGGGGCCGCGCAGCGCCCGGACGGCGCCCCCCTGCCGGGCGACACGCTCGTCTACCTGCACCACGACCTCACCGTCACCTCGGGGATCTGGCCCGGCGAGGACATCGTGTTCGACGCCCGCACTCCGCGATGGGAGCGCTTCTGCCGGCAGGAACTGGGCTTCGCGGTGCCCGACGACCTCGACCTCATCACCGAAACGACCACCGGGAGCAACCATGGCTGACCAGACCCTGCACGCGGTGGTGACCTGGGCCGACCCGACCGAGCACGCGGCGGGCGTCGGGCTGCAGGACACGTCGGGAGAACTGGTCGAGGGCGTCAGCGCCCCCGACGGTTCGGTCCGCTACGAGGTGGACCTCACCGTGCGCGAGAGCAGGGCGGCCGGACCCCAACGCAACGACTTCGGCGGCCCGTTCGTCCACGGCACCCCCAAGGAACGCTTCCTCTACCTGAGCTTCAGGGGGCAGGGGGAGGAGCCGTGGCAGCGCCGCACCAAGATCATCCTGCCCGCGGCGGATGCGGTGGCGGGACAGGCGGAGATCCACGCGACGGTGGTCGACGCCGACCGGAGCCGGGCGCTTCTCGACGGGGACGGCTGGTCCGCCGTGTAACAGGAAAGGACAGGAGGGGGAACATGACCGAGAACGAGAGTGCGGGCGCCCCCGGCACCGTCGGCACGCGCGCCTACCTGACGCAGATGATCCGGCGCTACTACGCGAGCCTGATCGACGCCTGGCACTACGCGGGCGAGACGGCGAAGGCCATGGAGTGCGCCAACGAGGCGGTCCGGCAAGGGGTTTGGGACCAGCCCCTGCAACGGGCCCGAGAGCACATCCCCGGGCTGCAAGCGCAACCGGTGCACGATCCCGGCGAGTTCTGGTTCATCGGCTACCTGGAGGAGAACTACCCCCGGATCAGGGCGGAGGTCGAGCGGGTCCTCGACACCCCGCTCGATCCGGTGGTCTCGACCACCGACGACGCCGGACTGATCCGCAAGGGCTCCTGGAAGCAGGCGCACCTCTACCGGGACGGCCGATGGCTCAGTCACGTCCGGGTACGGTTCCCGGTCACGGCGAGCATCGTGGAGAAGATCCCCGACGTCACCGAGCTCAGCCCGGGGGTGATCACGATGTCCAGGGTTTCCCCCGGCACCCACATCATGCCGCACTGCGGGCCGACGAACGGGCTGCTGCGGATCCACCTCCCGCTCATCGTGCCGGACGGCGTGAGCATCCGCGTCGCGGACCGGAAAATGCAGTGGCAGGAAGGGAAATGCCTGGTCTTCGACGACTCCTTCGAGCACGAGGTGTGGCACCGCGGCACCGAGGACCGGGTGGTGCTGATCCTCGACGTGCTCCACCCGGACCTGCACGGCGACCACCGGCAGCGCGTGCTCGGACGACGGCGGAACTTCGAGGAGCAGATCATCGAGTTCATGAGGGAACGCGGTGTGGAACGGGTGGCCATCCGCGACGGGGAGATCACCCTCACCCCGGACGCCGGGGTGCGTGAACTGGTCGCGACCTACATGGCGGGCACCGGACTGACCGGCGTGCACCTCGACGGCGACCAGGTCCGTTGGGAACGCCCGGACGACATACCGGGGCCACTGAAGTGATCAACTTGTTCGAACCCGCCCTGGGCGAGGAGGAGTTGGCGGAAGTCCGTGCGGTGTTCGCCAGCGGATGGCTGGGAAAGGGGACCAGGACCGGCGAGTTCGAAGCGGCGTTCGCCGCCCACCTCGGCGTGCCGGCCGACCGGCTCGTCTCGCTGAACTCCTGCACCGAGGGGCTGTTCCTGGCCGCGGAGCTGCTGGAGATCGGGCCGGGTGACGAGGTGGTGCTGCCCTCGGTGAGCTTCGTCGGCGCGGCGAACGCGGTGGCGGCGCGGGGCGGCACCCCCGTGTTCTGCGACGTCGATCCGCACACGCTCAACCCGAGCGTGGCCCATATCGCACCGCGGCTGACCGCGGCCACCCGCGCCGTCCTGGTGCTGCACTACGGCGGCTACCCAGGCGACATCGAGAACATCGCCGCGCTGTGCCGGGACCGCGGGATCCCGCTGATCGAGGACGCCGCCTGCGCGGTGGCTTCACGGGTATCAGCCACCGCCTGCGGCACGTTCGGCGACATCGGCCTGTGGAGCTTCGACCCGATGAAGATCCTTGTGACGGGCGACGGCGGCATGCTCTACGCCAGGGACCCCGCGCTGGCCCAACGAGCCGCCGAACTATCCTACTTGGGGCTGCGACAGGTCAGCGGATACGCGCAGGCCAGCACCGGGGGACGCTGGTGGGAGTTCCAGGTCGGGCCGTTCGGCCGCCGGTCGATCACCAACGACATCTCCTCGGCGATCGGGACGGTACAGCTCGCGAAGCTGCCGTCGTTCGTCCGCCGGCGACAGGAGATCACCCACTGGTACGACGACCGACTCGCGGGCGCGGCCGGACTGCGTCGCCCGGCGCCGCCACCACCGGGACACGAATCCTCGTACTACTTCTACTGGGTACAGATGGACCGGCGCATCCGCGACGAGGTCGCCACCCGGCTGTACCGGCGCGGGATCTACACCAGCTTCCGCTACGCGCCGCTGCATCTGGTCAGCGCCTACGGAACGCAGCCGGCACTGCCCGGCGCGGAGCGCGCGGCGGCGGAGACCCTGTGCATCCCGCTGCACCAGGGACTCGACGACACCCAGCTCGACACGGTCGCCACCGAACTCCGCGCCGCCGTGGCCGAGGTGAGCGAACTGGCGGGGATCACGGCACCCTGACACCCGTACGGTAAGGAGACGCTGCGGTGAGCGTGACACGGAAACTCGCGAGACTGGCACTCGGCAGCGGGCAGGGGGTGCCCTGCCTGCGGGTGGGCGACCTGGACCGGGCCGTCCGCTTCTACCGTGACCAGTTGGGGTTCGACCAGGTCAGACTGCTCGGTGGCGCACACCCCCATGCGGCACTGTGCGCCGCCCAACACCGCGGCGGCACCGTGCTGTTGACGCGGAGCGAGGAGGGTGCGGAAGCAACAGGCGGACCGGCCCGCCGCCAATCGGACCAGGCGTACTGGGACGCCGCCTTCTTCGTCGACGACATCGATCGAGTGGCCGACGAACTGCGGACCCGCGGCGTCCGCATAGACGTGGGCATCGGCATCTCCACCCTCTCCGACCGCATGCTGGAGATCCGCGACGACTGGGGCAACAGACTGGCCTTCGCCGAGGCCGACGACGGATGGCGTCCGGCACTGCGGCAGCTCACCGAACGGGCAGTCCCCGCACGGGTTCGCAACGCCGCACGCGACCGCCGGTTCGCACGGCAGGAACGCGCGGAGTACGCCGGGTTCGAGCGGTTCTACGCAAGCCTGCCGAGCCATCGCGACCCGGTGTACATGTTCTTCACCAGCGGCCTGCTGCACTGGGTCATCGCCGCGGAAAAGCACATTCCGGCGGCGGTGAACCTGGTGCTGTTCGGCTCCGGGCTCACCGGCGAGGAGCAGCGGTGGCTGAACGAGAACCTCGACCGCCCGATGTACAACTCCACGCTGGAAATCGACGACAACACGGCGTGGGAATTCCTGTTCGACGCCAACAAGACGAACTTCGGATACGTCGACATCGACTGTTTCGTGCTGGAGCCGACGGTCTTCTCCGACCTCGCCTCGTTCGACGAGGGCGTGGCGGTCAACGCGATCTGGACCTACCAGGCGGCCCCCGGCGTGCCGCTCGGCTGCACTCACCTGGTGTTCCTCAACGCCGCGGTGATCGCCGAACTACGCGCCAGGAAAAGGTATCTCTCCCCGGCAAACTACGACTGGCACGGCCGCACGGTGCCCCTGCTGCACCACCGGACCTACTGCCGCGTGCCCACTGCCGCCCAACGTCGGCTGCTGCTGGAAGTGTTGCCACCCGACGAGCGTGGACGCCCACAGGCCCCGGTCGAGGCCCCGTTCTTCGACACGCTGGTCGGGTACCAGATCGCCGCCGCGGCCACGGGCTACCGCACACACGCGGTGCGGCCCCTGGCGCACCGGACGCAGAACATGTTCACCGCGGCCACCAACGCGGGCAAACCGGTCTGGCAGCAGGACCTTTCCGATGAACTGGTCCATGTCGGCGGCATCAGCTACTACGGCCGGTATTTTCACGCCTCCACATTCCGCAAGCTCTACCTGGCCGCCGAGTACGCTGTGCTGTGCGCATCGGTGGAAAGACTGCCGGCCGGCTACCGGGAACGGCAGGCCACCATCGAGCAGCAGCAACGCGACATCGGATTGGACCCCGCCGCGGCAGGAGAGTTGGTTCGTCAGCATCTGGTCACCGATCGGGGGCTCGACCCGAGCACTGCCGACCGGATCGTCGGCACGGCGAACCACACGCCCTGACCCCGGGGTCGAAAAGCTCAACGCACGTTCCTGACAAGCCTGTCGAGAAAGGGCTCACATCGGTGAAACTGGCAACCCCCCGCCTCAGTCTGGCGCCGCTGGACCCCGCAGCAGACGCCGAAGGGCTGCACGCGGCGTACGGCGATCCGGAGGTCATGACCTGGTGGACCCGTCCGGCGACCGCCACCGCGGCCGAAACGCAGCGCCTGCTGGCCGAGGAGAACGCGCGCAGCGGCGCCATGCTGTGGACGGTCCGGGACGAGGGCGGGACGGTCGTGGGGCTGGTCGGCCTGCTGGGCGCGGTGGAGATTCCCGGACTGACCTGGATCCTGGCCAGGCACGCCTGGGGGCGGGGCTTCGCCACCGAAGCCGCGGCGGCGGCCATCGAGTACGCCTTCACGCACGCCGGACTCGACAGGGTGGAGGCATGGGTCGAGGCGAGCAACGCGCGGTCGCTCGCCGTCTGCCAACGCCTGGGCCTGGTCCGCCAGGGCACCCTGGCCCAGCGCTACGCTCACCGCACGCACCCCCACGAGGTGGCCGTGTTGGGCCTGACGAACCCGCAGCACAAACAGGAACCGACCCCCGTACTGCGCGTTGAACCGGTGCTCCCGGTGACCGACGTAGCGGCCACCCTCAGTCTGCTGCGAGCGGTGCTGTCCGGCCGGGTGTCCTTCTCGGTGGGCGAACCCGTCGAGGTCGCCGGGCTCGTACTGGGGCCGTGGAGCGTCGGGCCCAGCATCCGACTCGTCACCGCGTCGGGGGCGCAGAGCGCGCCGGTGACCCTGGCCCTCGACGCCGCCACCGAACTGGACGAGCTCCACCGACGAGCCGTCGCATCGGGGGCCGGACGGGTCGAGCCACCCACCGAACAGCCGTGGGGCGTACGCGAGTTCACGTTCGAGCTGCCCGAGGGCCACCGACTCGTCTTCAGCGCGCCGGCTTGAATAGCCCGGCTTCGGCGCGCGCCTTGTCGTCACGGATCGAGCAGTGCCCGTCGCGGCCCCTGCGGCCGTCGCCCCCCGGCGCACCTGGCCCCGGTTGCCGCCACAGGCATGGCGCGGCATGCGGGCGCATGCGGACCCGATGACGGCGCCGGTGACCGGGGGCGACGTCATTCCTCCGGGGAGGTGGCGGGCGTCCGGCTGAGGCGGTGCGCGCGGGCGCTCGCCATGAGGTACTGGCCGTAGGGGGAGTCGCTCATCTCGGCGCCCAACTCGTAGCAGGCGTCCGCATTGATGAACCCCATGCGCAGGGCGACTTCCTCGACACAGCCAAGGCGGGTGCCCTGGTGGTGCTGTACGTCCCGGACGAACCGGCCCGCGGCGAGCAGGGACTCGTGGGTCCCGGCGTCCAGCCAGGTCACGCCGCTGCCGAGCCGCACCAGATGGGCACGCCCCGCCATCAGGTACGCGCGCAGCACGTCGGTGATCTCCAACTCGCCGCGTGCGGAGGGGTGCAGACCTCGCGCGATGTCCGTCACGGTGTCGTCGAAGAAATACAGGCCCGGGATCGCGAGGTGGGAACGCGGGTGCTCAGGCTTTTCCTCAACGGAGAGCAGACGGCCCCTGGCGTCGACCTCGGCGACCCCGAAACGCCGGGGGTCGGCGACCTGGTGGCCGAAGAGGACACAGCCACGCAACCCCTGCGTCGTGCTGCGCAGCAGGGCGGGCAGTTCGGCGCCGTGGAAGAGGTTGTCGCCCAACACCAGGGCGCAGTCCTCGCCCCGGATGTGGTCCGCACCCACACGAAAGGCGTCGGCGATGCCCCGCGGCTCCGCCTGGGCCGCGTAGCCGATGCGCATGCCGAGCCTGCTGCCGCTTCCGAACAACCTGCGGAACAGCTCGATCTCCGCGGGGCGGGTGACGATGAGGACGTCGTTGATGCCCGCGAGCATGAGCACCGACAGCGGGTAATAGACCATCGGCTTGTCGTAGACCGGGGCCAGATGTTTGGAGCCCACCAGGGTGAGGGGCAGCAGTCGTGTCCCGTTCCCACCCGCCAGGACTATGCCCTTCACCGGATCGAGACCGTACGACAGGGGCAGACGACCCTGCGGCGCGCAGCCCGGAACATGGGATGGGTCACGTCTCCTCCGAAAGCCCCTTGTGTTGCCTCAAGTCGTAGACGAGAGCGGTGCGATGACCGGGAACTGGCCCGGTTGATGGAGCCTGTGCGCCGCTCACCTGCCACCTACTTTTGCGGCACCGGACGACTACGTGCGCGGACCTACTCTTGACCGTGCGCCGTGCTGAGTAGGCCGTGGGCGCTTCGTTCCAGCGTATGCGGGTCATGGCGTCGAAGTAGAGGGCGGCTTCGGCCTGGTGGCTGCCGCGAGCCCGACACGCCAGGAACCGCCCCGGACTGTCCGTGGAACAACTCGCCCTTGCACACGTCATGGAAGCGGCCAGCACAACAGACACCTCGCCCGCACGCGCTCAGGGCGGCACTGGCCGAACACTTCGACGTTCCCCACACCGTGACCGGCGGGGACAGCGGGATGCGTCTGACCGTGCGACCGCCGCCGGGCCCCCGACCAACCCCTGGCCCGAGCCGC
Organism: Streptomyces sp. WZ-12; assembly: GCF_028898845.1. NCBI lineage: Bacteria > Bacillati > Actinomycetota > Actinomycetes > Kitasatosporales > Streptomycetaceae > Streptomyces > Streptomyces sp. WZ-12. Next base: position 9,147,952 of record NZ_CP118574.1, read on the forward strand.
CGTTTCTGTTCCCCGTCGATCGCGGCTGATACCTTCTCGCTGTGCCTGCTCGAAGCGCTGGCCGGTGGTCTGCCGGCCGATGTCACGGCGTCCCGTTCGTCGCCCGCGCCGTTCACGGCTCCTGGCCGGCCGTGGCCGAAGCGAAAACCACCGCTTACCGAAACTTTCTCGCCGTGGCGCATTCTGATGCCCATACCGAAACGGAACATCGTTAGGGTCAACCGTGCTTGATGTGAAGTTCATTCTGGAAAACCCCGAGGCCGTCATCGAGAACTGCGCCCACCGGGGTTACGAAGTCGACATCGAGCGGATCGCCTCGCTCGACCGTGAACGGCGCGAAACCATCACGCGACTGGACGAAACGCGGCACGGCATCACCGTGCTGGGCCGCGAATGGAAGAACACCACCGACCAGGAGGGACACCGGCGCAAGGCCAACGCACTCAAGGAGGACCGGACCCACCTGGAGGCCCAACTAGAGGGAATCGAGGAGGCGTTGCGGCAGATCCTGGAACGTCTGCCCAACATGCTCGACCCCCGGGTCCCGGTCGGCGGCGAAGAAGAGAACGAAATCGTCCGGACCGTCGGCACCCCGCCGTCCTTCGATTTCGCCCCGCGTTCCCACGAGGAACTCGGCCGGCTCACCGCCACCATCGACATCCCGCGCGGGGTGAACGTCGCCGGCTCCCGCTTCTACCTGCTGATGAACGAAGCCGTCCAGATCCGCTACGCCCTGACGGACCTGTTCACCAAGCGCGCCCGCGAGCAGGGCTTCGACCTGGTCTCGCCGCCCTACCTGGCCCGCCGGGAGACCCTTTACGCCTCCGGCTACCTGCCGTTCCAGGACAAGGACAACTTCACAGTCAACGACTCCGACCTGTCCCTGATCGGCACCAGCGAGCAGTCCCTGCTCGGCATGCACGTCGGGGAAATCCTGACCAGACTTCCGCTGCTCTACCTCGGCGACTCGATGTGTTTCCGCACCGAGGCCGGAAGTTATGGACGTGACACCGCCGGAATCCTGCGGGTGCACCAGTTCTACAAGCTGGAGCAGTTCGTCTACTGCCACCCGTCCGAGAGCGAGCGCTACCACCAACTCTGCCTGGAGAACGAGGAATGGCTGATGCGTGAGCTCGGCATTCCCTACCAGGTGGTGCTCACCGGCTCGCAGGACCTGGGTGCGCCCGGCCGCATGAAGTACGACACCGAAGCCTGGCTGCCCTTCCAGGAGCGGTACCGCGAGATGACCTCCAACACCAACATGGGGGACTTCCAGGCGCGGCGCGGCCGCATCCGCTACAAGATCGACGGGGAGAAGGGCTTCCCGCACACCATCTCCGCGACCGGGTTCTGTGACCGCCTGATCTTGTCGATCATGGAGAACTACCAGCAGGAAGACGGCTCGATCGAGGTGCCCGCACTCCTCAGGCCCCACCTCGGCAGCGACGTGATCCCCGTACGCCCGGCCGAACAGCAGCGCCCCAAGGTCCGATAGACGCGATGCCGCCGGCCCCGTACGCCCCGGTCAGACGGGGTAGTGGAAGCGGCGCAGATTGGCGCGGAGCAGCGCGGTCGAAGCGGTCCGCTTGGCCGTGCCCATCTCCCGGCGCCACCGCGCCGTCTTCCCAGTGTTGAACGGCTGGCGGTACAGCGACTTCGTGAAGTACGCGCCTTCCAGCGCGACACCGGTTTCCTGCTCGGTGATCTCCTCCGGGCACAACTGGCGTTCCTCAACAGTCAGGCCGAGAAAGTCGAAGAGCCGGGAAAGCTCTTCCTGCGGCGCGGCGACCAGCCTTTCGAACTCGATCAGGAATACCCGGTCCCGGAGTTCCGGTCTGTTGATGAGGGAGAAGTACGCGTCGGCACAGGCGTTCCAGTGCCGACTCACGCTCAGCAGGGTGTCCCGCTCCGGATTGCGTTCCCCGCGCTGTCGGTAGCGCCGGTTCACGTCCTCGTGGGACAGCAGCACGTCACGCCCGTCTCGCACCACGTTCACGAAGACGGCGTCCGGCCACAGCTCCAGCAGGGTTTCCGCGGCGAAGATATTGCTCGGCGTCTTCTCCGACACGAAGTCGGCACCCGCCTTCCGTTCGACGACCGGGGCGAAGAAACCCTCATAGAAATCCTTGAAGGCGCGGGCGAGTTCAGTGCCCTCGTAGTAGAACGACTGCCGTGCCAACCGCCACTCCACCGACATGGACCGGTACAGCTCGAAGATCCCGGCGGTGTGGTCGAATTCCGGCCCGCCGACGATCCGTGAATGGCTGGCCAGTAGCTTCTGGACGAGCGAGGTTCCGGAGCGGGCACAGCCCCCGACGAAGATGAAACGCATAGGCTCTCCTTGGCTGAATCGTTGAAATCGGGCGGGTTCGATCGGAGTTAGGGCGGGGTTAGGGCCGCACACTGACCGCGCGGAGGTGTTCCGGAAACGACGGGAGGTCGGCCTCGCGGTGCGGGGAGGAGACCGCTCCGCGAGGCCGACCTTCCGGCTGCTGGGGCACGGGGGGAACTGTGTCGGTCAGGATCGAGTCGTGGAGTTCCCGTAGCGCGCGACAGGGCTCTATCCCGAGGTCCTTGGCCAGGAGGTGGTAGCCGTCCCGGTAGGCGGCCAGTGCCGTCAGCCGGTCGCCCGCCCGGGCGAGGGCCAGCATCAACTGGAACCTGAGCCGTTCGTGATGGGGATGGGCATCGACCAGACGTTGCAGGTCAGACACGACCTCCCGGTGCCGCCCCGCCTCCAAGAGCACCTCGATGTAGTTCTCGTGCAGCATCAGCCGCAGCTCCTCAAGACATCGGATCTCCGCGGCCATGGAGGCGGTGCCCATCAGCGCCGACAGGGGGCGTCCCCGCCAGAGACTCAGGGCCTCGGCGAACAGGCGTGCCGCGTCGTCCCGTTCGGACGCGCGCCAGGCCAACGTGCCGCGCTGGATGAGCCGGTGGCAGTGCTCCAGGTCGATCTCGTCGGGTCCTGCGGACAGCAGATAGCCCTTGCCCACGGTGTGCAGCCGCTGCTCGGATTCGGTCGACCGCAGCGTCCGGCGCAGTCGTCCCACGTAGAGTTGGATGTTCTTGACCGCGGATACCGGAGGGTGTACGCCCCACAGAGCCTCGATGAGCTCCGCCACCGTGACCTGCCGGTTGGCGTGCAGCAGCAAGTAGGATAAGAGAATCTGTTGCTTGGTACTTCCGCAGGGCATCCGCTTTCCGTTATGGGTCGCGGTCAGCGGCCCCAGGAGAGTAAATTTCATCCCCGTTCTCCTGTGCGTCATGATGAGTGACGTTGATCTTGACGAGGGCCCTCATGGTCGCACGGAGGGTGAGAATTCGCCGCGCCTCACATCATTCCCCTCCTCCTGTACCGGGGCCCGGTCATCGACCCCGAAAAACCAGCCGGCCGACAGTGACGCGCGTGGGTGGCGCGCGCCAGGTGGGCGTAGGAGGGTGATCGGGCGCTCTGTGACTAACCGTCATCTTGGTACTCTTCCGGCCATGTCTACCAGCTACCTCGGAAGCGTGAAGCAAAGGCAGTTCGTTTCACGCCAGGAAGCACGCTGCGGCATGCATCGGGTCGCGTCAATCGATACGCGATATGTGGATATCTTTAGCGTGAATCTGCCTCTCTCGCGTCGGCCGGAACCGTGCACTTCCCTCGTCGCGGATGACCAAAACCTGGCGGGGGAAACAGATGCCCTGCCTGCGGAGCAGTAACTGGCCCGTGTGGAACGGCAAAAAACTGTCGTTATGGTGCAGTTAGCCGGAAGTCCGCTGTTATATTGCGTCTCGCCGGGCGATCATCGCGGCATTGATCAGCGGTCCCGTGATCAGGCAGGCCCCGGTTGATCGGGCGCGGCCGGGCCACCCGTCGACCTGCGCACAGCGCCGCCCCCGTGCGCCAGGAGGGGTGGCGGCCAAGGCTTCGGCGTGAATTTCCGGACCTTCGTGGGAGGCCATGCCGTGCTGGTCACAAGAGGGGCGTGAAGGCTCAAGTGGACTGCCAAGCTGACCGCATGGCCGGCGGCTGGATCCGGAAGCTGCTGCGCTACTGCCGCAGACATCCGCTCGCCCTGGCCGTCGTCGTGGCCGCCACCACCGCCGGTACGGCCGCGACCGCTGCCGTACCACTGATCATCCGCTCCGTCGTCGACGACGTGGTCGGCCGCCACCACCGCCCGCTCGGGCCGCTGCTCGGCGCGATGGCGGCCGTCATCTCGGTGGGTTTCCTCGCCTCATACGCGAGGCGCCGCGCGGCCGGCCGGCTCTCCCTCGAAGTGCTGCACGCCCTGCGGTCCGACATGTTCCACGCTCTCGTCCACCACGACGGGCGCACCCAGGACCGGATGGGCAAGGGCCAGCTCATCAGCCGCATGACGTCCGACGCCGCCACCGTGCAGCGGCTGCTGGACAACCTGCCGACCATGCTCGGCTCGACCCTGCTGTTCGTCTTCGCCCTCACCGCGATGCTGGTCCTGTCGCCGACCCTGACACTGGTGGCCGCCGCAACGGGCCTTGCCCTGTGGTGGGTTGCCCGGTGCGCCTTCGTCCGGGTGTCCGCCGCCGCCTGGCACGCGCAGGAACAGACCGGCGCCGTCACCGGAGTGGTGAGCGGGGCGGTGGACGGCGTCCGGGTCGTCAAGAGCTTCGGCCAAGAGGACCAGGAGCAGGCCAAGTTGCGGACGGCGGCCCGCGACCTCTTCGCCTCCAGAGTGCGGTCGGTACGGCTGCGCAGCCGTTACGGCCCCCTGATGGGCATGCTGTCGGCGCTGGGCCAGGTCGGCATCCTGGCGCTCGGCGGCTGGCTGACCCTCAGCGGCCACATCTCACTGGGCACCTTCCTCGCCTTCTCCGCCTATCTGGCGCAGTTGATGGAACCCACCATGGTCCTCTCGTCGCTGGTGACCGAGGCCCAGCAGACCAAGGCCGGCGCCCAGCGGATGTTCGAGATCATCGACTCCGGCCCGCGCACCACCCGCCACACCCCGCACCACCCCCAGGACCTGCCGGACCGCGAGCCGCGACCCGCCGGCTTCCCACCCGTGCCGGCCGCCGTGGAACTCGACCGGGTGGCCTTCCGGTACGACGCGGACCCGCCCCTGCTCGCCGGGGTCTCGCTGACGATCAGGCCCGGCGAGACCGTCGCGCTCGTCGGCCCGGCAGGCTCGGGGAAATCCACCCTCGCCATGCTGCTCACCGGCTTCCACCCACCGGCCGACGGCACGATCCGCATCGACGGACAGGACATCGGTCAACTCCCCCTGGAATCCCTGCGATCCAAGGTCGCCATCGCCCTACAGGACAGCTTCCTCTTCCACGACACCATCCGCGCCAACCTCACCTACGGGAACCCCGGCGCCACCCCCGACCAGATCACCGCCGCCGCCCGCGCCGCCCAGGCCCACACCTTCATCGAGGCGCTGCCGCAGGGCTACGACACGGTCATCGGCGAACGCGGCCAGACACTCTCCGGCGGCCAGCGGCAACGCCTGGCGCTGGCCCGCGCCCTGCTCAGCGACGCAGACGTCCTCGTCATCGACGACCTGGCGGGCGCCGTCGACGCCAGGACCAGCGCGGCCATCCACCGCGGCCTGCGCGCCGCCCTGCGTGACAGGACGGCGCTGGTCATCGCGTACCGGGAATCCACGCTGGCCTTGGCGGACCGGGTGGCCCTGCTGGACGGGGGCAGAATCCTGGCCACCGGCACCCACAGCGCGCTCAAGAAGAACTGCCCGCCCTACCGCGCCCTGGTAGCCGCCGCGGACCCGCGCGCCGACCCACCGCGCCGCACCGCGCCCCACCCGGTCACCGGCGTCAACTCCGCACTCTGGGAACGGCACCAGGGCCAGGACCAGGACGCGAACGGGAAGCCGGACACGGAACCGCCACCGGAACTGGCCACCGAGGCAGCGAAGTTGTCCGCCGCGACCGACACCCCGAACATCGACGAACAAGCCGCCCGCCGGGTACCACCGGGCTTCCGACTGCCCCACCTGCTGCGCCCGCTCACCGGCCCGCTGGTCCTCTCCCTCGCCCTGGTCATCGCCAGCGCGGCCGGCATCCTCACCCTCCCCGCCCTCGTACGGACCGGCATCGACCAGGGCATCAGCGGCTCCGACCCCGCCGCCTTGCTGGCCGCCTCCCTAGCGGGCCTCGGCGTCGTCCTGTTCACCTGGGGCATCAACGTGGCCAAGGACCGGGTCAGCGGGCGGACCAGCGAACGCCTCCTCTACACGCTCCGACTCAAAGCGTTCGGCCATCTCCAACGGATAGACCTGGAGTACTACGCGCGGGAGGGCTCCGGCCGCATCATCACCCGGCTGACCGCCGACATGGAGAAACTGTCGGCCTTCCTCCAGACGGACCTGACCAACGGCCTGTTCAGCCTGCTCTCGCTCGTCACCGTCGCCGTCCTGCTGCTGATCATCAACGTGCCGCTGGCCCTGGCCGTGCTCGCCCTGCAACCGGCTCTCATCGTGGCGACCCTGCTGTACCGCCGCGTCTCCTCGCGCGCCTACCTGACGTCCCGGGAACGCGCCGGCGCGCTGGTCGCCGACCTTGAGGAGAACATCGCGGGCCTGCGCACCGTGCAGGCATACCGCCACGAGCGCCGCAGCCAACGCCATTTCGACCTGCGGAGCAGGGACTTCACGGCCGCTCAGTACCGGGCACAGTGCCAACTGGCCGCGTACTTCTCCTTCGTCCAGTTGCTGGCGGACACCAGCGTCCTGCTGGTCCTCGCCCTCGGCGCGAGCTGGGTGACCGGCGGCTCCGTCAGCGCCGGCGTGCTCGCCGCCTTCCTCCTCTACATCGAGCTGTTCTTCTCGCCCGTCCAGGAGCTCTCGCAGTCCTTCGACAGCTACCAGCAGGCCGCCGCAGGCTTCGAGCGGGTCAGCCAACTGCTGCGGACGCCACCGCCCGAGTCGGTGCCCGCGGCGCGGCGGCTGGCGCTGCCACCCCGGCTCGACGGACCCATCGCCCTGGACGGCGTGCGGTTCGCCTACCCGGCCACCACCCGCGAGGCACTGTCGGGCATCGACGTCGTCATCCCTCCCGACCGCACCACGGCACTCGTCGGCCGCACCGGAGCGGGCAAGTCCACCGTGGTGCAACTGCTCTCCGGGCTCTACGCGCCGACCGCGGGCGCCATCCGGATCGGCGGCGCCGACCTGAGGGAATTCGACCCCACCGCCTACCGGCGCAGACTCGGGATCGTCCCCCAGGAGGCGTACCTGTTCGCCGGAACGGCCCGTGACAACATCGCCTACGGACGGCCGGACGCCGCGGACATCGAGGTCGAGCGGGCGGCCCGCGCGGTCGGCGCCCACGACATGATCGCCTCGCTCGCTCACGGCTACCACCATCAGGTCGGCGAGGGCGGTCGCGGCCTGTCCGCCGGCCAGCGCCAGCTACTGGCCCTGGCCCGCGCCCAGTTGGTCGACCCCGACATCCTGATCATGGACGAGGCCACCGCGGCACTCGACCCCGTCAACGAGGCCGCCGTGCACCGCTCCCGCCGGCTGCTCTCCCGCCACCGCACCACCATCGTCGTGACCCACCAGATGCACACCGCAGCCGCAGCCGACTTCGTGGTGGTCCTGGACGGCGGACGCGTCGCGCAGACCGGCACCCACGACGAACTGCTGTCCGGCGACGGCCCCTACGCGGAGCTCTGGTCGGCCTTCATCGCCTCATCCCCGCCCGAGCAGGAAGGCCGGCCCCATTGACCCCCCGGGTTTTCTGTACCTGCCGGCCAGGATGCACCGTCTGGCTGACCGGCCCGCTGAGCACCGGAAAGCCAACACTCACCGAAGCGCTCGCCGGCCAACTGCGCAGACAGGCCAGCAGAGTTCAGGCACCGGACGGTGACAACAACCGCAGGCTGCCCACCGCCGATCTCGGCCTCAGCCGCCACCACCGCCCGGCCGCCCCCGACCTGCGCATCCAGGCCGACCGGGACAGCATCGACACCTGCACGGCGACGCTCCACACGCTGCTCAAGGAAAGGAGCCTGGCATGACCCCGCCGGGCGCGAACTCCGGCGCGTCCCCGTCCCTGTCGCACCTGGATGCGTTGGAGTCGGAGGCGGTGCACATCTTCCGTGAGGTGGCGGGGGAGTTCGAGCGGCCGGTGATCCTGTTCTCCGGTGGCAAGGACTCGATCCTGATGTTGCACCTGGCGCTCAAGGCGTTCGCGCCGGCGCCGGTGCCGTTCGCGTTGCTGCACGTCGACACCGGCCACAACTTCCCCGAGGTCATCGACTACCGCGACCGCACCGTCGCCCACCACCACCTGCGCCTGCACGTCGCCTCCGTCCAGGACTTCATCGACCGCGGCGAGGTACGCGAACGCCCCGACGGCACCCGCAACCCCCTGCAAACCGTCCCCCTCCTCGACGCCATCGCATCCCACCGCTTCGACGCCGTCTTCGGCGGCGGCCGCCGCGACGAGGAAAAAGCCCGCGCCAAAGAACGCGTCTTCTCCCTCCGCGACGAGTTCGGCGGCTGGGACCCCCGCCGCCAACGCCCCGAACTATGGCAGCTCTACAACGGCCGCCACTCCCCCGGCGAACACGTCCGCGTCTTCCCCCTGTCCAACTGGACCGAACTGGACGTCTGGCAATACATCGCCCGCGAACAGATCGAACTCCCCACCATCTACTACGCCCACGAGCGCGAAGTCTTCTCACGAGGCGGCATGTGGCTGGCCCCCGGCGACTGGGGCGGCCCCAAGGACGGTGAAACCCTGCAGCGGCGCACGGTCCGCTACCGCACGGTCGGCGACATGTCCTGCACCGGCGCAGTGGACTCCAACGCCGACACCATCAACGCCGTCATCGCCGAAATCGCCGCCTCCCGCCTCACCGAACGCGGCGCCACCCGAGCCGACGACAAACTCTCCGAAGCCGCCATGGAAGACCGCAAGCGCGAGGGGTACTTCTGACCACGAGCAACCCCCACACGGTGGACACCGGTGCCACCTTTCTGCTGCGCTTCGCCGTCGCCTACCGCTACGCCGCCACCCCCGCCGAACCCGCCGTCGTCCTGGTCACCCACGGGTCGCTCCGCGCCGATGCGGACGCGGTGGTGCTGTGTCCTGCCGCCGTGGAGGGCGGTTGTTGTGTGGGTCGGGGGAGTCGAACATGGGTATGTGTGCGAGTCCGTCCCAGCAGGATGCAGGAAGGATGTCAGCGATGACGACCAACTCGAATTCGGGTGCGGACAGTCTGGCTGCGATCGAAGCGCGGATCGACCAACGCCGGGACCAATACGCGCTGCCGGAAGGCCATATCGCAGAGGCGGCCTCACCATGGCTGCCCTTCGTCCCCAACGTGATGATCAAGCATTTGACGTTCGATATCCGGAGCAACTCGGCCGCGAACGTCTTGTGGGTACAAGCTGGTGGGGTGTTGGGGCGCCACCGCCACCGCGGTCCGGTCTCCGGGTATGTGCTCGACGGTAGTTGGCGCTACCTGGAGTACGACTGGGTCGGCCGGCCTGGCGACTTCATCCGGGAGAGTCCGGGCCGCACCCACACCCTGGTCTCCGACGAGGGCATGAAGACCATCTTCTGGTTGAACGGGCCGGTGGAGTTCCTCGACGAGCGGGACCGGGTGACGGAGGTGATGGACGCCTTTTGGTTCATCGATCACTACGAGCGAGGCTGTCAGGAGCAGGGCATCGAGATCAACCGGGCGCTCTACCTGTGAACTTGTGACCCAGCCACCACGGCCAGGGTGAACATCCCGACCGCGGCTTTGGCATGTGGCCGATCAGGCGCGAGGGGCTCGATGCCAACTCTTCGGTCGTTGACCTGACTTGTCAGGGTTCCACGCCGTCGAACCCACCCGATGGGGGAGTCGGCACGCGCCCGTTTCTCCGACGGGGAGAGAGTAGACGGCGGCTGAGGGGCGGAGTGGCACGTGGCCGGTTCGAAAGTCCGGCGGGTGGCTGAGGGTGCGGATGAGGGCAACCGCCGTTCACCGGCGAGGGATCAACGCCTTGAGAGGGATGAGCGAACGCACCACGGCCCACCACTTCGACGGTGCCGTCGTCCGTCTCCCAGAAGGTCTCCAGGAGCAGGAAGCCCACCGCGTACGCCCGCCGCGTGCGGGAGCCCTCGGCCGCGCTCGCCGGGGCGATGCCGGTTCCGGCCCGCCAGAGCGGCGGTCTGGAAGTCGCCGATCATGGCGTACCGCTCGATCGGGAGGTGGACCGGTGCCATGGTGCGCCTCCTCCCTGCCGCCCTCCGACCCCGGAGCCGGACGTCGGGTGAGTATGGGGATACGGAGTGTGGTCGGCGGGTTCGGGCGGCTCGGCCAGGCTGACCATGGTGGGCCGAGCCATCCGCGGGTGCCATCCGGGGCCTGCGACGCAGCCGTCCGGGCCGTCGTACGCCGATGTTCGGGACGCCGGGCGCGCGGACGTCCCCCTAACGGGGGATGACACACCGCCCGGGACCGACCGACTGACCGATGGGATCCGCCGCCATCGCTTCCTACCGTCGCAACCAAGGCCCTCTCCACCCCGGACCGGGGCGGGGCCCGATCCGATCTGCCGCGCCGAGGCGTGGCCCACGAGGGAGGAAGCCAGCGATGGACCAGGCAGTGCGGCACGTGGTGGTGGAGGCCGCCGGGACGGATACCGACCGGAGGGTGTTGCGCCGAGCCGGGCAGGAGGCCGTGCGCCACCGCGCCAGGCTCCGTCCCGTGCTTCTGCACCCGCTGGACCCGGACGAGGTGCGGTCGCCGCTGCCGCACGGCGAGCGCCCGGAGGATGAGGAATGCGGCGGCCTGGGAGTCGAGGCACTCATCCGGGGACCGGCGACGGCGTGCCACGGCACGGTGATGTCCCCGGTCGCCGGGGGAGGGGGGCGTCATGCCTGAGCCTTACCTCGGGATGCCCGAGGCGACAGCCCACCACTGCGCCGGCTCCGGCCCCGGCCCCTTGCCCGGGTCGGAAACCGGTGCGGGGCCCGAGCCCGCGCCCACACTCGCTCGGATCGCCTTCGCCCACGCGCCCGGCGGCATCGCGCTGCTCGACACCTGCGGCTACGAACTGATCACCAACCCCCGCTGGGAAACCGTGCTGTGCCCGTCGCCGGCCGCCGGAGTCCACCCCTGGACCGCGCGGCTGCCGGCCGAGCTGCGCCGCACCGGCCGCGGCCTGTTGGACCGCGCCCTCGTCCACGACGAAGGGCAACCGGTCGAACGTCTCTTCGCGCTCCCCGGAGCCGGCGGCCAGGACCGCTCCGTGGTCATCAAGATCCGGCGCACCCCGGCACTCGGGCACTGCGTCGCCACGGCGTTCGACGTGACCGACGAACTCGCCGAACGCCAGCAGCAGTTGAGCCTCGCACTGCACACCGCGTCCCTCGCCGCGTGGAGCGTGGACCTGGACAGCGGCGAGGAACGCTGGTTCGACGATTCCGAGGAGCTGTACGGAATGCGACCGGCGGCACACCGACTGGTCCCGCGGATCCGGGAAGCCATCGCCCCCGAACACCGCGAGGCCGTCCACGAGGCGTTCGCCGGCCTGGAGAGCGAGGGCGACCAGGTGGAGACCACGTTCGCCATGCTCGACGACGAGGGCCGGCGCCGCTGGATGCGCGTCGACGCCCGGGTCCACCCGCTGAGCACCCCGCCGCACCGCTGGTTGGTCGGCGTCACCCGGGACGTCACCGACGAGGTGCACCGCCGCGGAGCCCTGGAGGAAACGGCGCGGAGGGAGGCCGACCGGGCGGACCGGATCGAGGAGATCGCCGCGGCCCTCGTCTCCGCCTCCACCGCCGACGCGGTCGGCGCGGCGATCACCGAGAGCTTCCCACCGGCGATGGGCGCCATCGGTGCACTGGTGTTGGTGGCCGAACACGGGCACTTCAGGTCGCTGGCCTCGTCCGGGGCCGGCACGTCCATGGCGCGGATCCTCGACGGGATGCCCCTGGACGCCCAGGTGCCCGCCGCGCGCGTCATCCAGGACAACCGCGCCTGCTACATCGGCAGCCCGCAGGAACACCGCGCCCTCACCGACGGCGATCCGCACGACCTGCTCTCCCGCACACAGGCACGCTCCTGGGCCATGCTCCCGCTGAGTTGCGCGGGGCGGCCGTCGGGCGTGCTCGCGCTGGGCTTCGCGCGCTGGCACGACTTCCCACCGGGCGAACGTGCACTGCTGTCGACCGTCGCGGGGCTGACCGGCCAGGCCCTGGCCCGGACCGCCCTGGTCCAGGACCGGGTCGAACTCGCCCAGGCGGTACAGCACCTGCTGATGCCGTCCCGGCTCTCCCAACTGGCCGGACTGCGGATGGCCGGACGGTACGTGCCGGCCTGCGACGGAGTCCGGATCGGCGGTGACTGGTACGACGCGTTCCCCCTCGCCGACGGGCGCTACGCCCTGTGCGTCGGGGACGTCGAAGGCCACGACGTGCGGGCGGCCGCCGTCATGGGACAGATCCGCACCGCGGTACGTGCCTACTCCCAGACGGAGTCCGGACCGGGCGCGGTGCTGGCCAAGGCGAACGACCTGCTCTCCTCCCTCGGCGGCGGACACTTCGCGACCTGCTCCTTCCTGGTCCTCGACGCACGCCGCGGCCGCCTGGAAGCGGCCACCGCCGGCCATGTCCCCGGGGTCGTCGGACGCGCCGACGGCACCACCGAACTCCTGGCCCCGCCACCCGGCCCGCCGTTGGGCGTGCAGCCGGGCACCGCATACGTCACCGTGAGTCGTCCGCTGACCGCGGTGCGCACCCTGGTACTGCTCAGCGACGGCCTGGTCGAGGGGCCGGAGTTGGACCTGGACGAGGGAATGGACCGGGTGCGCGGGATCGTGGCGCACCACCGCGACTCGTCGCCCGAAGACCTGGCGGACGCGCTGCTGAGCGCGAGCGCACGCACCGGCCACCTCGACGACGCCGCGCTCCTCGTCGTCCGCCGCGGCGGCGACGAGGACGGGGCCGACCGCCCCACGGAACCGATCGGCTGAGGGGCCGGTCCACCGGCACGACCTCCCTCCAGGGGACGCCGAGGGGACATCCGCCTTTCCTAGCCTGGCGAGAGACCTTCCAGGACACGCGAAGCCTTCGAGAAACAGGAACGGAAAACCTTCGAGAAAGGGGAAAGACCATGCCCAGCACCGAGGACGTCGAGCGGGTCATCGTGGGTGTCGACGGTTCGGAGGGGAGCCTGGCGGCACTCCGACAAGCCGCACACGAGGCCCGGTGCCACGGGGCCGAGCTGTGCCCCGTCATCGCCTGGACCCCGCCGGGCGGCGAAGCCCTCACGGCGCAGTGCCCCGTCCCCGAGCCCGAGGACCTGCGGCGGGAGTGGATACGCCTGGCCCGAACCCGCCTGGATGCCGCCTGCGCCGAGGCCCTGGGCGACGACAGCACCGATCTGACGGTCTCGTCGAGGGTGCTGCGCGGGCGGCCGGAGGACGTGTTGACCCGCTCCGCCCGCAGGCCGACCGACCTCCTCGTCTTGGGCGCGGGAAGCCACGGCCACCTCCACCACCTGCTGTTCGGCTCGGTCAGCCGGCTCGCACTCAAGCGGGCCCAGTGCCCCGTCCTCGTCGTCCACCCCGACCGGGGGCGCCCGACGGCCGATCCCGCGCAACGCACCGCGGCGGACCGGGCGATGCCCGCCGATCGCTGAGGGACCGCCCCCGGCGCACGGAAGCCATGCAGATCCCGGTGGGCCATGACCACCCATGCCGAGATCGACGTCGCGGACCACCACCGGCCCAACAGCCTTATAGGGATGGCGATTTGCCGTGAAGTCGGACCCTACTCCAGCAGGCCGCGCCGCATGGCTTCGGCCACCGCCGCCGCGCGATCGGAGACGCCGAGCTTCTCGTAGAGCCGCTGGGTGTGCGTCTTGACGGTGCTGGCGCCCAGGAACAGTTCCTCGGCGAGCTGCGGAATGCTCTTGCCGTCGGCGAACCCGCGCAGTACCTGGCGTTCGCGCTCGGAGAGCACCGCCGGATCGCGGTCGGCACGGAGCCGGATCTGGTCCACCAGACCGCCGGCGAGCTCTTCCGGAACGACCCGCTTGCCGTTGGCCACCTTCAACACCGCATGCACGATCTCGCTGCGCTTGGCGTCCTTGGCGAGATAGCCGAAGGCCCCCTCCTGCACGGCCCGGAAGACGACGGCACTGTCGGTCGTCGTCGACAACAGCAGCGTGCGGGTGGGAAGTTGGTCCCGCACGACGGCGTGCACGACGGCAATGCCGTCCAGCTTGGGGATGCGGTAGTCGAGCAGGGCCACGTCCGGCTTCAGCTCACGGATGGCGGCGAGCGCCTGTTCGCCGTCCTCCGCCTCGGCCAGCACCTCGATCTTGCCGCTGATCTGGAGGCCCCTGGTGACGCCCTCGCGGAACACCGGATGGTCGTCGGCGACGATAACCGTGACCCGCCGGCTCGCACTGGCCATCCGTCTGTCACCTTCCGTCTCGCCACACCGGGAAAACGCCGGGAACGGTCATCAGAATAATGTGGGGCGGCGGCGCACACCTCTCGGACCGGACCCGGAGACCAGCGCCCCGAGCGGGAATCCCGCTGCTGACCGGGCCGGATGCGAACGGGCCGGATCCGTCGTACGGTCAGCCGGTCAAGCAGCCCTCCCTCGACCGGCCTCCGGGCGGTGGACGCGTTCGGACGGTGCATGATGACCACACGGTGGCGTGAGCAGCAGTTCACGGCGATGTCCGACCTGACCGGCCGCTACGTCGCGCGCCTGCGACTGCCGGCACTGCTGCCGATCCTCTTCGCCGGACTCGCCGCCGAGCAGCGCCTGATCACCCCGTGGTTCTTCGTCTGCTTCGGCCTGTACGCCGCCTGGGCACTGGTGCGCCTCGCCCTCGTCCACCGTCAGCGTCTCGCCGGGGCGCGCGGCGCGGTGACCGCGGCCGCCATCGACGTGGTGGCCGTGACGGTGCTGGGAGGACTGTCCGGAGGCTCGGAATCAGCGGTCCGCTACGCCTACTTCGTGCTGCCGATGGCGAGCGTGATGTGGCAGCGCCCCGGGCTCACCGGCTGGCTCAGCGCGGCCTGCGTGAGCGGATACCTGGCGATGACCCTGCCGAACCTGTTCCTCGGGCTCCACGCGGACTACTGGCCGGTGCTGGTGGACGAGGCGTACCTGCTCTGGAGCGTCGGGGTGTGTGTGCTCGTCGCGGCACTGTTGCGACGACGCAGCGACCGCGTGGCCCAGTTGCTGGACAACCGCGAGACACTGCTGCGCGACGCCCTCGACGCCGAGGAACGCGAACGGGCCCGGCTCGCCGACGCCTTGCACGACGGCGCGGTGCAGAACCTCTTCGCCTCCCTCCACGATCTGGAGGAGGCGGAGTCCAAGGCCCCCTCCGACGAACTGGACCGGGCCTCGCGGGAGATCCGCGGCTCGGTCCGCGAGATCCGTGAAGTGATCTACGTGCTCCACCCACAGGTCCTGGCGGCCGCCGGACTGGCCGCCGCGCTGGAGTCCCTGGGGGAGCGACTGTCCCGGCGCGGCGGCTTCGTCGTCCACTACGACCTGCACATGCCGGACCGGGACCCCGCCGAGGCGCTGCTGTTCTCCGTCGCCAGGGAACTCCTCACCAACGTCGTCAAGCACGCCGAAGCCGACAACGTCTGGCTGACCCTCGTACGCGACACCGACGAGGTCGTGCTGCGGGTGCGCGACGACGGCAAGGGGTTCGACACCAACGTCGTCCAGGAGCGCCTGAAAGCCGGACACATCGGCCTGGCCAGTCACTACGTCCGTGTGGAGAGCGCGGGCGGAACCTTCTCGTTGGACAGCTCGCCCCAGGGCTCCACCACGGTCGAGGTGCGACTTCCCTCCCGCCCGTACAGCGACCACCACTGAGCAACCACGGCCCCGCACCGGCCCGATCGGTGGAGCGCACCATCAGAGGGGACGAGCCACCGGTAGGACCTCGGCCAAGGCCGCCGCCACGCCGACGATTGCGGGTCACTGTCCGCGGCGCGCAGCCTGGCACACACTCGCTCGTGCGGCGAGCACCGCCAAGACCCCGCCACCCCGAGGAAGGGGACCATGGCAGACACCGAACCCGTCGACGGCAATACGATGCCAAGACCCTCCGGGGGCCGATGGCGGTCCCGCGGACCGTTGCTCGCGGTGTGCGCCGGGTACTTCATGGTGATCCTGGACGTGACGATCATCAATGTGGCCGTGCCTGTGGTGGGCCGCGATCTGGGCACCTCCCTCACCGGCATCCAGTGGATCACCGACGGGTACACCCTGGTCTTCGCCGGTCTGCTGATGACCGGCGGCGCGCTGGGCGACCGGCTGGGCAGCCGGCGGGTCTTCTGCTGGGGCGTAACGGTGTTCACCCTGGCCTCGGTCGGGTGTGCACTCGCCCGGGACCCGGCCTCCCTGGTCGTCGCCCGGTTGGTTGAGGGGAGTGGCGCGGCACTGATCGTGCCTGGCTCGCTGGCCCTGCTCCAACAGGCATATCCCGAACCGGACGCGCGCTCGCGGGCGTTCGGGCTGTGGGGATCCATGGCCGGGATCGCCGCCTCCGCGGGGCCCCTGCTCGGCGGGCTGTTGGTCACGACGGTTGGTTGGTGTTGGGTGTTCCTCATCAACGTGCCGGTGGGTGTCGGATGCCTGGCGTTGACCCTGCGGTGCGTCGCGGCTTCGCCCCGGCATGCGACCCGGAGCGTGGACTGGCCCGCCCAATGTGCGGTCGCGGCGATGGTCGCGCTGTTGACCGCGGCCCTCAACGAGGCCGGCCGGCGCGGCTGGTCCGACCCAACGGTCCTGGTCATGGCGGGACTTGTGGTCGGGTGCGCAGGCGCCTTCATCGTGCGCGAGCACCTGGCGCGTGCTCCCGTACTCCCGCCTGGCCTGCTGCGGTCGCGCGCCCTGGGTGGGGGAGCGGCCATCGGGCTGCTGTTCAACTTCGCCTTCTACGGCATGGTGTTCACCGCCAGTCTCGACTTTCAGCGGCAGCGGGGCTACAGCGCCCTCGTCACGGGGGTGGCCCTGCTGCCGGCCGTGTCGATGACGATGTTCGCCTCCGCCCTGTCCGGCCGGCTGGCCCGGCACACCGGCCATCGCCCTTTGGTGGTCTGCGGCATGCTGGTGGCGGCCGCGGGTCTGGCCGGTTGGGCGGCAGCAGGGCCCGATCCGGCCTATCCGATGTTGGTGGCCCCGATGATGGCTGCCGGGTTCGGCACGTCCTTCGCGCTGACCGGCTCCACCTCATCGGTGATGACGTCCGCCCCCACCGGCTACGCGGGCACCGCGTCCGCCCTGTTCAACACGGCGCGCCAGATCGGTAGCGCCGCCGGGGTCGCCCTCGGCGGAACGTTCCTCGCCACGGCGACCGACTACGCGGCGGGACTGCGCGTCAGCATGGGCATCGGTGCCCTGGCCTACTGCGCTTCCGCCGCCCTTGCCGCGCTGTGCGTACCGGCGAAGGCCACGGTGCGAGCCGCGGCGGTCTGAGCGGCATGGCGGGTGCGCGGGATCGGGCCGGTCCGTTCAGTAACGGGAGTGGACGTCGGTCGCCCGCCGGCCGCAAGGGGCCGTGGGCCGGACTCGTCGGCCAGATGCCCGCCGCTTCCGTGGGGCAGGGCGTTGCCGGCGCGTCGCACCAGCTCAGCCGAGCGCCGGCAGTCGTCGGCCACGCCCGCGGCGAGCGCGACGACTTGAGTGGCGATGCCCGACGGCGGCGGTGCGTATCGGCGGCGTGTTCGGCCAGCAGCAGCGCGCCGCCGCCCACCGCGCCGTAGCCGGCGGCCATCACCAACTCCCAACGAGGGGCTGGGTCTTTCCGGGGTGACCCACATCGAGCACATCCTCGCCAAGCTCGGCCTCCCCAATCGTGCGGCAGCCGCCGCCCGAGCCGCTGCCTGGGAAATCGAACCACCCGCTGACGCAACCCCGGCAGCGCACCACGCCCAGATCGTGGGCCCGCTCCGCGGGACACTCCCTCTCCGCGTCTCCCAGGGCGACAACTGAGCGCAGGGACGGGGCAGGTGAGGTCCCGCACCTGCGGGCTGGGCGGTCCTGTGCTGCCGCGCGTACTGCCCACAACTCCCTGACCTCTGCCTGTGAGCGGTGCCGCGCCCCCAACTGGCCGTGAGCGGGGACGACCCTGAGCCTGCTTGTACAAGCCGGCGCCCGTTCCGTTCCGTACGCAGCGGTCTCCGGCGGACTTGCCGTCAGGGGCCGCTGGAGTTGGCGGCGTCGAGGAGGGCGGTACCGCGGATCGGCGCTTCCGGTCACGACGTCTTCCAGGGGCGTCTCCGTGCCGTCGGGCCGCTCGGGCTGTCCCGGTCGTAGGGCGGGAGGTTGAAACGGACCTCGGCACCGCCGCCGTCCGCCGTGGTGGCGAAGACGGTGCCGGCGTCGGCCGTGATGATGTCGTACACAATGGCCAAACCGAGCCCCGAGCCGGGCGTCGCCTGCGTCCGGGGGCCTCGATAGAAGCGGTGGAAGAGGGCGCGCTGTTCGCCGGGGGCGATGCGGCTCGGCGGACTCGAAGGTGTGCGTTTGGAGCAAACGCCCTAAATCCGGCGGCTTCGAAGCGCACTTGACGGCACAAGTCACTTCTCAACGCCTACTTCGAGGGGCGGCTGGAGTTTCATGTCCTGGGGGCCGCCGTCAGGGGTGTTGCGGCAGGCGACGGTATCGTGCGGTTGTTGGTGGCAGAGCAGGGTCAGGCAGTGCCCCAGTGCCTGTTGGCCGTAGGCGTTGGGGTGGATGGATTCCTGTGCGCTGCCCTGGCTGCCGACGGTGACCAGGAACCGTACCCACTCGGCCTGATGGCCAGGCAGCCTGTCGGTGGGGGTGTTCTTGCCGGTGGCTTGGGTTGTACCCATGCTGCACACTTCCTTGCCGTCGAAGGCGTCTTGCAGGTCGAGGAACGGGGTGCCCTCCTCCCGGGCCGCCTTCTTGAGCATGGTTGAGATGCGGGGCACCACACTGTCGCGGGCCCAGGTGGCGTCGTCGTCGAAGAGTGGGCAGCCGCCGGTGCTGAAGCGTGCGTAGGTCTCGGGGTACCGGTTGTCCCCGCCCCGGGGGACGGGGGAGGGATACGACTGCAGGACCAGGCGGTAGGAGTTCGCTGAGTATCCTGCCTGACCCATCACGGCGCGGATGTCGCCGAGGGTCCTTGCGACCTTCGCCTGGGTTTCTTCCAGCGCTGTTTCCAACCGACCGTTCTGCCCGGGTGTGCAGTGCCAGTTGCCGGTGGGCACCATGAAGCCCTTGACGCAGTCGGTGATGATGTCGGTGAAGCCGAGGTCGTTGCCGCCTATGGACAGCACGATGAGTTTGATGTCGTGTGTGCGTGCTGCGCGGGCGAGTTGGTCGGCCTGGGGCTCTTCTCCTTTGAAGGGGAGCCCGCCTTGTGCCGCACGGAGGACGTTGTTGGTGGTGGCGCCGGAGCAGGCGAGGTTGATGCGCTGGATTCCAGGGCCGAGGTCCGCGCTCATGATCTCCGCGGTGTCTGAGCGGTGGCAGCCGGTACGGTGCGAGTCGCCGTAGACGGCGGAGGGGTCGTGGCTGCACCAGCTAGCCCATTCCCAGCAGTTGTTGGCGGCCCGGTCGGTGCCGTAGCGGTGCCCGGCCGACCAGGGGGCGGCGTTGCCGTACCAGCGGCCGGCCTCACCGGAGATGAAGCTGTCGCCCATAGACACCGCTGCCGCTGGCCGCTGACTGTCAAGGGAGTCGGCGCTCGCAGCCGCGGCTGGGGTTGTCCACTGCGTGGTCAGAGCCAGGAGAAGAGAAAGCGTCACGGCACCTAAGGCTGTCCGCAGCCACCGGCGCCTGCGCCGGGGTTGCGCTGGCCCAGGCGGATAGACGTAGTCGTCGAGGGGCACGGGGTTCTCCCACATGATCACTTCCTCATTTCAGGACGACGGACTCCGTGCCCCGTAAAAGGGGACAGCGGGTGCGAGGCAACTGCTTGGCGCACGGGGGGTGCCTCTACGTTCTTCGTCAAGCGAGGCGGGGTGTTCGGGGTTCGTAGAAGGTGCCGTCGCGGAGCATCGCGAAGGGCACGTTGATCCGTTGCCGGGCGAGCCTGAGGAGGGCCTGGGTGTGGGTCTTTCCTCTGGCCCGGCATTTGTCGTAGTAGGTGCGAGAGGCGGGGTCGTGCAGGGCGGCGAACGCGGACAGGAACATGGCGCGTTTCAGGACGCGGTTGCCGCCTCTGGGCGCGTGTTCGCCGTGGATCGAGGTCCCGGACGACTTCGTGGTCGGCGCGAGGCCGGCGTAAGAAGCCAGGTGGGCGGAGGTGGGGAAGCTGGTGCCGTCGCCGACGGTGACCAGCAAGGTGGCGGCGGTCCTGACCGCGACCCCCGGCATCGAGGTCAGGACCTTCGAAAGAGGGTGCTGTTCCAGCAGGGTACTGATCTGGGCTTCTGTGGCCCGGCGTTGCTCGTGAACGGCGCCGAGCGAGCGGGCCAACGACGGGATGACGATGTCGAGGGTGCCGGTGCCCGGGACGGTGACGGTTTGCTCGTCGAGTGCGTCGAAGACCTCGTCGATCAGCCGCTGGGCCATGCGCGGGGCCTTGGGCCGGATCACCTCGACGAGCCTGCGGCGCCCGGCTTTTCGCAGGGCGGCCGGGGAGCCGTAGCGCTCCAGCAGCCAGGTGAGGGCCTGGTGGTCCAGGCGAGGGCCAAGGACGCGTTCCAGGGATGGGTGGAACTGGGTGAGCAGACCGCGGATGCGGTTGCTGGTGCGGGTGGCCTCGGCGGCGAGGTCCTGGTCGAAGCCGACGAGCACGGTCAGCTCGGCGGTGATCTCGTCGGTGAGTTCCAGCGAGCGCAGGGTGTGCGGCATGGTGCGGGCGGCGTCCGCGATCACGGCCGCGTCGCGGGCGTCGGTCTTCGCTTCGCCCGGGTAGAGATCGGCGATCCTGCGCATCGACAGGCCGGGCAGGTAAGCGACCTTGCAGCCCGAGTCCCGGGCGACGGTCAGGGGCAGAGCGCCGATCGAGGCGGGTTGGTCCACGATCACCAGGACGGTGCCGAACTTCTCGCGGAGCTTGTCGAAGACGGCCCGCAACTTCGGTTCGGTGTTGGGCAGTTGCTTGTCGAAGACCTTCTTGCCCGCCGGGGTGAGCCCGTTGCCGTGGTGGTGGCTCTTGCCGACGTCCAGGCCCAGGAAGACGCCTATCTCGTCGTACTCGTTCACGCCGTCCTCCCGAACGGGGGTGTGCGGTGCTGGCCGGGGCGTTGGCGTCGTGCGCGCATCCACGTTATGCAGACCTGCCGCCCGCGAAGTGCCGGGCGTTGCGCTCGGCGGGGCGGTAGTCGGACCTCTCATCAGCGTCTCCAACGGCGCCTCTCGGGCCCGGTGGCACCACCCCCCAGGTCATGCCTTCGACAGGGGGGAACAGCCATGCCGGGCCCGGAGGCCAGCGGCCCTCTTGCAGGACCGCGTAGAAGATAACGGGGGAGCCCAGCGCATGGGCGCGGGGG